>NZ_JBKINJ010000001.1:0-2175000 GCF_046602855.1 Gracilimonas qinghaiensis | reverse complement strand
AATACAATTATGACCTTAATAAAAGGAAGGGATAGTAAATGATGAAAAATGAATCATTGATTATTGTACCAACATATAACGAATCTCATAACATTGAGCGGCTAATTGACCGCTTAATGGACCTGAAAACCCGTGTGGACGTACTTGTAATTGATGATGGTTCTCCGGATGGGACCGCTGATCATGTTCGTAAGTCAATAGAAAAGTACCCTGACCGAATACAAATTATTGAAAGAGAAGGAAAACTGGGCCTGGGAACTGCATACGTCCGCGGTTTCAGATACGCACTTAGTAAAGGTTATTCATATGTGTGTGAGATGGATGCAGACTTTTCACATGATCCGGATGATGTTGACAGGCTTATTGACGAGGTTCGGTCAGGCAATACCGATGTTGCTGTTGGGTCAAGATATGCGAACGGCATCAGTATCATAAATTGGCCACTTAGCAGGTTGATACTTTCTTATGCGGCCAATATATATGCTCGAACCATAACAGGGTTACCGATCTTTGATACAACTGCCGGGTTTAAATGTATTCATCGAAAAGTGCTTGAAAATATTTCTATCGATCGAATAAAGTCAAATGGGTATGCATTTCAGATAGAACTTCACTTTAGGGCCTGGAAAGCCGGTTTTAAACTGAAAGAGGTCTCTATTGTTTTCAGAGAACGTCAGGAGGGAGTCTCAAAAATGTCTAAGGCCATTGTAAGAGAGGCAATTTGGAGAGTGTGGTCCCTAAAATTAAAAAGTATTTTCGGAAGACTTTGATTAATTCTGAATTCTCACCTCTACATAAGATTATGTATATTAACAGTGATTAATCATTAAAAGCAGCTATGCAATATTTAGATTTTGAACAGCCCATTGCTGAACTAGAAAATAAGATAGAAGAGTTGAAAAAACTCTCAAACGTTAGTGATGGTGTACTTGATAAAGAAATTGAAAGTCTTAATAAGAGAGTTTCCAAACTCCGGTCATCCATTTTTGAAAATCTAACAAGATGGCAAAGGGTTCAATTGGCTCGACACCCGGATCGTCCTTATACACTGGATTATATCTACAAGGTGACTGAAAATTTTGTGGAGTTACATGGTGATCGCTATCATTCTGATGACAAAGCCATTGTAGGTGGTTTTGCAACAGTTGAAGGACAGTCTGTGATGATCATTGGTCACCAAAAAGGGCGTGATACAAATAGTCGTAAGTATCGTAATTTTGGAATGGCCAACCCTGAAGGATATCGAAAAGCTTATCGGTTGATGAAGCTGGCTGAAAAATTTGATATTCCTATTATAACTTTACTCGACACTCCAGGGGCTTTCCCGGGATTGGAAGCTGAAGAAAGAGGACAGGCTGAAGCTATTGCTAAAAACCTCAAGATGATGGCTATGCTTAAAGTGCCTTTTATCACAATTGTTATCGGTGAAGGAGCCAGCGGTGGAGCAATTGGTATCGGTATGGGAAATGAAGTTTATATGATGGAAAATACCTGGTACTCAGTGATCTCTCCCGAGTCTTGCTCATCCATTCTCTGGAAAACATGGGACTATAAAGAGCAAGCCGCTGCCGTACTTAAATTAACGGCACCTGATCTAAAAGATCTCAAGGTCATAGATGGTGTTATTCCTGAGCCTCTAGGTGGTGCACATCGTGACCACGACGCGGCAGCTGACGAAGTAAAGCAGCAGATACTAAAAAGCCTGAAGCGATTGAAAAAACTGAAACCGGAAAAGCTTATCGAGCAGCGTATTGAGAAGTATGCAAGCATGGGTGAGTGGAAAACGGTGAAGTGACCCGTGAAATTTCCTGATAAGCCTCCCATCATTGAATACAAACATGAACTCAGAAGTCGCTATGGCGAGACTGATAGAATGGGTTATGTGTATTATGGCCGGTATCTGGAGTACTTTGAAGTGGCACGTACTGAAATGATCCGCTCTTATGGTCTTTCATACCGGGAGCTGGAAGAGTCAGGTGTCATGCTTCCTGTAATTCACACAGAGATCGAGTATAAGATGCCGATCCTATACGATGAAAAAATGAAGATAAAAGTTATGGTATTTGATACACCGGCGGTTCGTCTTCAAACTTTCTATGAGGTAACTACGTCGGCCACTGATGATGTGCATATTTATGGCGAGGTATCCCTTTGCTTTATGAATGCAGAAACCCGCCGACCATGCAGGGCTCCGGAAAGTTTTATTAACAGCATCACTTAATTTAATTGACTGTGAATAAAACTCACACCCAAAACGGAGGGCTTTATCTTTCTGTTACAGGAGCATCCGTATTATTATTCGTACTGGCTTTGGGACCGGGACTTTACGGCAGCGAATATTCTCATCTTTTTAGCTGGCAGTACAAAGGATTTGATCTTTTGTGCCATCAAATGCCGGACCGTTCTTATCATATAGCAGGCGTTCCAATGGCGGTTTGCAGTCGCTGTATTGGTATTTACGGTGCTTTTGTGGTGGGTTGGTTAGCTTTGCCTATTTTCTCAAAAGTAAGTATTTCCCACAAAACTAGAATTGGCTGGTTAATTGGACTTATTATTTTAAATTTGGTTGACGTAACAGGTAACTTTTTCGAGATGTGGTCGAATACACTTACTACAAGGTTGGTGTTAGGGACATTACTCGGATTATCAGTGGCGGTACTTTTTAACGATGAATTTTTCTCACACAAAAAACGGATCGAATATGGATAATGAACAAAATGCACCAAGTTACTGGAACTCGGTTCTGATCGGGGCACTTACGGTCGCTCTTATAACCGGTGGGCTCGGTATCATTCTCATGTACTACGTAGCAGGGGCTGAACCATCAATGACACTAATGGTGGTTTCAGGACTAACATTGCCATTGACCTGCCTTTTGGGGTTAGTGGGTGGTTTAATTTCTACAAGACATTATGCTAAAACCTATGATATAACTTTTTCAATAGGGCAGGGAGCCATGATTGGTTTATTAACCGGTGCGATTGCTGCAATATTTGCAACGCTGATAAGTCAACTCTGGATGATGATAGATCCTGCTCTGATGGAAAACTTTTATGAAAATATGATCTATTCAATGGAGCAGGTGGGTTTACCACAGGCGCAGTTAAACGATACTATCGACACTATGCAGCAAACCAGAGAGCAACAACAATCATTAAGTGGAATTGTTACAGGATTACTGACAAATGCTGTGATACTTGGAATTGTGAACGCGCTAACAGGAATGGTTGGGGCGAAAATATTTGCCTCCGAAGATTAAATAAATTTGATGGAACAAAATTTAAGTTCAGACCCTGATACTAAGGAAAATCCGAATATTCAGCATAATATACCGTGGGTAGAGAGGAATGGCTTTGCCCATTGGGCCGTGGCATTTGGATGGGTATTGATCGCCCTTATAGCCTTTAATATAGTGGGCGCTATTGTTGGTGTTGCAGGAATACTTCTAACTTCAGAAAACCTGGATCCTGAATCGATGATGCAGGAACTTTCCTCCAACTTTGATATTCTTTTCTTGGCTAATTCATCGGGTCAGATCTTTATTATGGCATTGGCTACCATGTTATTGGTAAAATTGCATGCTGTAAAGGGGAAAAGGCTGGAGTTTCTGCGCTTAAAACTTTCAGCCAACGTATGGCATGTAACAATTGTAGGGGCCATCTTATTTGTAGTGGCTCAGCCGACTATTCTATTTTTAGGATGGCTGAATTCGTTTGTGCCGGTTCCTGATGTGATGGCTGAAATGCAGGAAACCATGGCAGAAATGATAACCACTTTTCTGAAATCAGATAATGCACTTATTCTTGGAGTAATCCATATTGGTTTTGTTCCTGCTATCTGCGAAGAGATCATGTATCGGGGATATGTACAGCGCGCACTGGAAAAAAGCTGGGGAATTATCGCTGCAATTTTGATTTCGGGGGCCTTGTTTGGCGCTTATCACTTACAAATATCCAATTTTATTCCCCTTGCAACACTAGGGGTTTTCCTGGCTTATCTTACCTATGTATCTGATAGTTTGATTCCGGCTATGGTAGCTCATTTTGTGAATAACGGTGGACAGGTGATCGCCAGTAGTTATTACCCTGAGATGCTGGATCAAAAGATATCACCCGAAATGGATATACCGATCTTTTTGGTGGTCATAAGCGTGGCAGCTACAACATTTTTATTATACTACCTACATCAGATAAAAATAAAAGGAGCTGAATGATGGGTTTTTTTTCTGAATCCCCTAAACCGAATGATATTGATAACTGGGTTTGTGTGATGGAAGCAAGCACTGACCTTGAAGTGGAAATGGCCAAAAACTATTTGTCAAACCTTAAAATTCCGTCAAATATCCTCTCTAAAAGAGATTCAGCCTATAGTTTGACGGTGGGTGAAATGGCTTTGGTTTATTTGTATGTACCATTAGAATACAAAGATAAAGCGGTAAAAGCTTTAAAGGATCTTGAAAAGGAAAGTGCGGATTTTAATCCAGAAAATGACTCAGAGGAGTAAGGTTTGAGTGAACTTGCCAAACGTATACTGTTCGCAGTTCCGGCAGCAATCCTGTTCATATATCTTACGTGGATCGGCGGTTGGTACTTTAAGATATTTGTCATTTTGATCGGATACTTCATACAGCAGGAAGTCATGAGATTAATGGATGGGGCAGGGCAGCCAACCGATCAATATTTTCCGTACACGATAGGCTTGTGGGTCATGCTTTATCCGGTGTTACCATATGTTTTCGAGATCGGTTTAAGTATCTTTCTTCTCTTTGTTGCAGTACAAACGTTCCGAGACAATGAGGATAGCATCAGTCAGTTAAGCAGTTCATTCTTTGCAGGACTTTATGCACCTCTCGGTTTGTTAAGCCTGATGCTGATACGTGATACCGGCTCAAATGAGACAGGTTTCGTGCTTACGATCGCTACTATGTTAATGATCTGGGGTGGGGATGTATTCGCTTACTTTGGAGGTAAGAATTTTGGCAAAAATAAACTGGCACCAACTATAAGTCCCAATAAGACATGGGAAGGATTTTTCTTTGGATACCTGGGATGTTTTGTTGGATTGTTGATCGCATTGAAAACCATCCCGATCGAAACTGCACTTACTCTTACGTTGGCATTGCCGCTGGTGCTTTTGGTGGGGACTTTTGGTCCTTTTGGAGACTTGATCGAAAGTAAGATAAAAAGGAAAGCGGGTGTAAAAGACTCATCTAATCTGCTTCCGGGGCATGGCGGATTTTTCGATCGATTTGATGCAGTTATTCTAGCTGCTCCGGCAGTTTATGTTTATATAAAGCTCATTCAGGACTTTGACTATGTTACATTTTGAAGTTTCGTGGGAAGTAATACCGCTTAAATTAAAAGAGGTATTCACTATTGCACGAGGGTCAAAATCTGAGGTGCAAAACGTTTTTCTAAAGATCACCAAAGATGGAATAACCGGATATGGTGAAGCTGGTCCTAACACTCGATATGGGGAAACTGATGAAAAGGTCGTCAATTTCTTTGAATCCTTGCCCAATGACTTTTTTGATGCTCTGACAGATGTTTCCGAAATCAAACCAAAACTAGATAGCCTGAAACTATTAGATATCTTTTCAGCAAGGGCGGCTGTTGAAATGGCTTGGTTAGATTGGTGGGCAAAATCCAGATCCAGACCTTTATGGAAATTGTGGGGTTATCACTCTCCAGTTTGTCCAGTTTCTTCGTACACCATTGGGATAGATTCTATTGAAAAGATGCAGCAAAAAGTGAGGGCAGCTGATAGGTATCCCGTGTATAAGATCAAATTGGGAACTGAGAATGATCATGACATTATTAAGGCTATTCGAGAGATAACGGATAAGCCGCTGCGGGTAGATGCAAATGAAGGCTGGGTTACATTGGAGAAGGCTAAGCAAGAAATTAAGTTTCTTGAATCACAAAATGTGGAATTGATCGAACAACCTATGCCTGCCTCAGAACTTGAGTTGATGAAAGAGTTAAAACAATGGTCGGTATTGCCATTAGCTGCTGATGAAAGTTTTACTGGCACCGAGAATCTGAAAGAAATCGCTGCAGCTTTTGATGTCATAAATATTAAACTGATGAAGATGGGTAGCCTGAATGAGGCAAGGCTGGTCATAAAGGAGGCTAAACAATTAGGTTTAAAGGTCATGATCGGTTGTATGATCGAAAGTTCGCTTGCTAATGCAGCCGGGGCATTATTAGGTCTGGATGCGGATTATGTTGACCTTGACGGGCATTTATTGATATCTAATGATGTTTGTAAAGGTTTGATTATAGATGATTATATGAGGGTCGTTTTATCTGATGGTCCCGGATTTGGAGTTGAATGTGAATGCTAAGAAGATGAAATGTGGTTATACATATACTAATTATAAATAAATAATACGCTATGAATATATTAATTACAGGCGGTACCGGTTTTGTTGGCAATGAATTAAGAAGGATGCTTCTTAAAGAAGGTCATAATCTGGTTATTGTGACCAGAAGTCCAAAAAAATACGAAGATGAGAATGCGCAAAATCAGAAGTTTGTTTCTTGGGAAGATGATCTTGTTGTTGAAATCGAAAAAATGGATGCGGTGATCAATCTTGCTGGGGAGAGTATCTTTGGTCAGCGTTGGACGGAAGAGGTTAAAAAGCGCATCATGGACAGTCGTATTAGAAGCACGGAGCGCTTGGTTGAAGCCATGGAAAAAGCTGGGAACAGGCCTGAAGTCTTTGTTTCGGCATCTGCCTCAGGATACTATGGCGACAGAGGTGACGAGGTGCTCACAGAAAGTGAGTCGCCTTCGGATGATTTTCTTGCCCGCGTGTGCGTACAGTGGGAGAAAGCTTCCCATAAGGCAGAAGAGATAGGAGTTAGGGTTGTAAACCCAAGGATTGGAATTGTACTTGAAAAAGGCGGGGGTGCATTGGAGAAGATGATTCCTGCTTTTCAGTTTTTTTTAGGAGGCCCTATTGGCAATGGAGAACAATATATGAGTTGGGTACACCGCACAGATCTCTGTAAAGCCATCGTATTTCCCCTACATAATGAAGAAATGAGTGGTCCCTATAACGTGAATTCACCAAACCCGGTCACGATGAATGAATTTTCTAAGATATTAGGAGACGTGATGGGAAGGCCTTCAATCTTTCGTGTTCCAAAATTTGCATTGAATATAATTCTTGGAGAAGCTGCAAAGCCGGTAACGGATAGCATTAGAATGCAACCTAAAAAATTACAGGTGGCCGGATTTGAATTCCGGTTTCAAGAATTGGAAGAGGCACTTGCCGATATACTTTAGTTCTTGTTGTTATTGTGCTTCAGCTTGGTCCGTTTCCTGCTTATTAATGGTCCAGGAGCGTAAACCTTCTCTGGTTTGTGCAATCAACTCTTTAAGGCCGTCACCGTTTATATCCGTTATGAGAACATGCTTCATGCCAGATGTAGGGAGGCTGAAAAGTCGCTTATCTGTTAATATCTCCCAAGCAAATAGTCTTCCGAATTCAGCCAGTGCAAGAACCTCCCTGTTCAGGTCAGCATTAATATCTGTTATGATAGGAGAGAATGTTGATGATGCAGGTTGGCCCAGGCTTTTTGTATATCTGAGTTTTCCAGCTTCATTATACAGGAAAATAGAGCCATTTGTGCTTTCAGTTATGATCAAGTCTTCATTATAAAACCCGGTTGAATCTTTGAGCAATACATTGGGTTGTACCTTCAGTGATGATATTTCATTATTGGATACATATAGTGATCGAATGCCAAGTGAATCTTCAGAGATAATTGATGCGAGTGAATCCGCAAAGATCGGATCCGTGCCAATGGAATAGATATAACCATCAGACGCACCAGCTAATACTTGATTCTTATAGTGTAAGGGAGACCCCGTGAAAGGAGCGTTTATGAAAAGCGGGTAACCCGGCCTCGCATTACCATTGCGCAACCAGCTATGAAGTGTGTTTTCAGAAAATGCCCATAATGACCATAAGTCATCAACCAAACTAAAAGAAGGTCTCGTATTAACCACTGCATTTGTATTTTGAGGCCAGCCTCTGACGTTATCCCCCCTGCCGTCCAATACATGAATTTTGCGGTCTTGAGTGGCTACAACGATCTCCGGAACTCCATTTCTGAGAACATCCTGAACCAGTATTGGAGCAGAGATCTGTTCTTCCAATTCTATAGGGAAGCGGGGTAGTAGGTTTCCGTTTTCATTCCATGCAAAGATCTTGGATCCTGCTGCCTGAAGAACGATCTGTTGATTATTACCGTACCAGTCATATAATGTGGGGCTGCCAATAGGTTCTAACCCGTCTGTAGATGTTTCCATGACGATGGTTCCATCCATAGCTAAAGCCAATACACGTCCATTTTGAGTGGATACCACAATCTCATCTGCCGAACTACCTACAAGATCACCCAAAACTGGTGTCCCACTCAGTTCAGAATTAGATAAAGGTACCACCCATAATTCTTCGTAGGGAACACTGACACCTTCTTTGGAAAAAGTATTTAACTTAAGGTCAACTGTGCTGCTGCTCGCTGTAAATGTCATGGCCGTGAGGTCAAAACGGCTGAGTATTCCACCGGCGGTAGTTTCAGATTTCAGGTAGGGAGTGATGTATTGGAGGAATTCGTTAGAATCTGTCCATACAAAACCACTCACGGCTTCAGGCATATTATCTTTCATAGAGGAGTATATATCCTCGTAATAAATAACACGACGACGGATTCGGTCAGAGTTAACGCTTTCAGCTAAGCCTTTTCTCTTTGCGATCACAGCAACATCACTTGAAAAGGTAAGGTAAAAGTCACGGAGGTTACTTAACTCGGAACCGATCAATTCTCCCAAAACACGACTGCTGACCTGATAAGTGTTGTCCTGACGATCAATGAAGCCTCCGGTGTTTAACTCAAACATTTCCTGCCTAAATTTACTCAGGTTGCTGATCTTTCTCATAAACAGATACTCACCCTCCTCTAGTAGCCCGGATTCCGGAAAAGATTCAAAGGCGAATTCAGAAGATAAAGTGTTGGCGATCTCTTGATAACGATCCACATCATTCAAAAGCAGAGAATCCAAAGATGTCATAAAAGAGTCTTTCGGTTTGGCTGGAACGGTGGTAGCGGGCAAACGCATGATGGCAAAAGTAGCTACGTTACTGGCTATGTGTCTGTCGAGAGTGATTGGTTTGTTTTCAAATGAAAAGGCGTCCACTAAAATCGAGCGATTATCCAGCAAAGGAATGGTACCTGTCAATTCTACATTAGCCGTGGTGTCTTCAATAAATTGTGTATTAATGATAGCAGGAGCGGTTCCACTAAAGGAATTCATGAGTCCCGGACGACTGCTTACCTGCGCATATTGCTCGATCCATTTATCAAGCTTAGGGGTATTTAGCACTAATGAACTCTTTGGTGGTTCACTGTTTAGTTTGATCGCAGGCGATTCTCCAACATAACTTCGAATGGCATTTTCTATGAGTAAACTGGATTTGGATAGAATGAGATTATCATGAATCTGAGCTGCGTACAATTCATCTCTGTTAAAGAACAAACGATGAATCGTCATTTCATGAAAGCGATAATTATTCTGTGTGAAAGGCTGATAATAATTTGAAGCCCAATTCTTTAAATTGTTATCACTGAAGTCGATAATGTAAAGCAGTTCTGAGTCTGTGGATGTTACAGGATTTAAAACAAGTGCTTTTATTATAAGCTGTGTATTTAGGTTATCTCCCAGGCCGGCCACCTGCTGAATACCTGATGGAGTCATGTCATCAAGATATGATGCATATTCTTTGGCAATAATATCCTGTACATTTACGGCCTCATCCGGGACGACCACAAAAGTGGAATTCTCAGGAATCAGTTTATACCATTCATTGGTTGGTATGGTAGAACATGCAGAAACAAAACTTAAAATGAAAAAAGTAATTAAGATCTTTGTAAGGCGTTGCATCAATAAGAAAAAATAAGCTGTTTTAGATATTATGTAATGGCTAATTGCAATAACCATAAAAAGTTCCAGTCAGAAAAAACAAAGGTAACATTTTTTGAGCGCTAAATGAGTTTTCTAAATCCATTTTTTTTATTGGCCTTGATAGCCGTGGGCCTGCCACTGGTTATTCACCTCCTGAATTTGAGGAAGCCACAGAAAGTATCATTTTCTGCACTGTCTTTCTTCCGTGAGTTGAAGAACACGACAATAAAGCGGATCAGGATCAAAAAATACCTGTTACTCTTTCTGCGTTTGGCAGCCATTGCGTGTTTCGCCTTTGTTTTGGCCAGGCCGTTTCTTCCGCCGGGTTACTCTTCGGGAAATGCAGGTCAGGCTCCTGCTCTTAACGGAATACTGATCGACAATAGTATCAGTATGTCCAGAATCGGGAGGCAGGGGCCACTCTTTGAGTATGCAAAAGAGATCGTTGGATCCATTCAGGAATCAGCAAGGGATGATGATCGCTTTATTATACAGTTTTCGAATGGGGATGAAGCTACCGGTAATATACTCAGCAGTACAAATGTGGATCGGTTGCTGGCAGATAAAAAAGTGTCTGAATCCGGGAATTTTATTGATTCCCGGCTAAGGATGCTAATGGAAGCCCTTGATAACGCACCATATGAAAATAAGAATTTGTTTTTGATCACTGACACTCAGCGTTCCCAGGTTGAGCCTTTGCAAGGTATTGAATTTGATGAGATAACTATGACCGTGATCGATGTAGGTGATGTCGGGGTTCAAAATACCTATTTGAACGAGATCAATAGTTCTACAAGTATGTTGGGAGCAGGAATGCCATTTAATATTGAGATCGAATTAGCAAATGAAGGGCAGGTCAGTGCAATCAATCAATTTGTTACTATGGAATTTGAAGGTGAAAATGTGGGCCAATTTTCTGTTTCTCTTGAACCTGAAGAACGTAAGACCTTTAGCTTTGATGTGACGCCCGGTCAAGCAGGATCGGCAAGCGGAAAGGTATTTATTGAAGGAGACGAGTTTCAGGCTGATAATATCAATTATTTTACGGTTCAGGTACCGGAAAAAAGAAACGTTTTATTGATACGTAATTCCAATTTCAGAAATAATCGGGTTTCATATACCGCTACAATGCTTCAGGCAGCAGGTGAAAATCATGCACAACTCAGTTATAAAGAAATTGAGCTCGATGAACTGGAAAGTGAAAATCTTACAAATTATGATAGTGTTATCCTGGATGGATTGAATTTGATTCCGGAATACAGCTTTAACCTGCTTGAAGGATTTGTTCAAAATGGAGGGGGACTTGTTTTCTTTCCCTCTGAGAATGGAGACATGATCAACTATAATTTATTTTTTGAAGGATTCAAAGCAGGGGAATTTGCCGGTGTTCTCGGTGATTATGCTTCTTTCCAATCGGTAGCAGAGGCCAATGAGATCCTTCAGGAGCATCCGGTGTTTGAGTCACTTTTCGAACAGGATGATAATGAAGAATTAAGTATCAATACTCCCTCCGTTTTCTATTATCTAAAATTCATAAGCACAGGAACAGGAGTTCATTTTGATCTTTTTACACTGAATAATGGCGACCCGTTGATACATGAAAAACGTTTTGGTGAAGGTGCACTTATCATCTCATCGATCGGCAATGATCCGGGTTGGTCAAATTTTCCGGTTCAACCAGTATATGCTCCGTTCTACTACAGGTTGCTTTTGTATGCTGCCTCTTCAGATAAAGGTGGATTTGTTGGACATACACTCGGGAAGCCTTTTAGCTGGGTTGGAAATATAAATGCCGATGAAGCCGTTATTGAAACAGGCTCGGATCAAATAAGACCTTACGTCGATGTTGTTCCCTCCGGAGTACGACTCCGTTACTCTGCTGAAGAATGGGTTCCGGGATGGGTCACAATTAAGGATGGTGTAAGAGACATTACTCTTTCAGTAAACTTAGATAAATCTGAGAGTACGTTCAATTCCCTAAACAAAGATCAGATGGAAGATTTACTTGATAAGACTAACATTTTATGGGTTGAAGCCGCTGATATTGGTGGAAGTGAATTGCAAAACCAAATTGCCTCAACAGGTTTTGGTCGAGAGATCTGGAGCTGGTTTATGATCGCGGGCTTGCTATTTTTAGTAGCGGAATCCGTGGTGTCAAGATGGTATAAGGCTGAGTCGTTGGATTAAAATTATGGAAATGAATGAAGTCCTAAACATATTTTTCAGGGCAGTGATCTTGTTCTTTACGGTTGCCTCAACCTTGATGGCCGGTTATTCACTTCAGAATAAATTAAGATTGAGAAAGGTGCGCCTGAGCTGGAGAGCCGGAAAGCTGAACGGTTACCCACTCTTTGCGACAGTTTTTCTGGTGCTTATACTGACACTTGTGTCAATTATATTGGCAAATGGATATTCTACCCGGTATGGCATTCTATTTGCATACATATGGATCGGATGCATGTGGTTCATTTCAAGTTATCTTGCTTCAAAATATTATATAACAGACTACGGCATCGTGAAAAATATAAACGATCCCTCACAGACCATTCCGTGGTTTCAAGTACTTGATTATGTAGAACGAGATGGAAAGAATGGAGCAGAATATTTGTTTAATTATTCGGAAATGGATAAAAGCTTATGTGAAGGATATCAGCAGCTAAAGCTGTTTGTACCTTCCAGGCAGCACGAAGCAGTCAAAAAAATTGTATCTTTAAAATTAGGAAATAAGATAGAAGGACATTCCATTCCGGACATTGATCTCAAGAGAATTCAGGAAGAATAAGTAGGTATCACATTTGTTAGACGACGTAAAAAATTCAGATATACAACGAGAACGGGTTGCTTTAGTAGGTCTTTATGGGCCGGAAACAACCAGATTTCAGGCTGAGGAATATTTAGACGAGCTTGAACTTCTCACAGATACAGCAGGCGGTATAACCGTAGAAAAAATCCTGCAAAACAAAACCCATCCTGATCCATCAACTTACATTGGTAAGGGAAAGCTCACAGAGCTTAAACGGATCATGGGTGAAAGGAAAATCGATACCGTCATTTTTGATGACGACTTGTCTCCTACACAATTGAGAAATATTGAGCAAGTAACCGATGCAAAGGTTTTAGATAGAAGCTCCCTTATACTTGATATCTTTGCTTCCAGGGCTAAGACAGCAGCTGCTAAAACTCAGGTTGAACTTGCTCAGCTGCAATATTTACTACCCAGACTGACGCGATACTGGACTCACTTGTCGCGTCAAACAGGTGGAATCGGAACTAAAGGGCCCGGTGAAACGCAGATCGAAACAGACCGGCGCTTGATAGGTCGGCGTATCTCTGTGCTGAAAGAAAAGCTGGATAAATTGAGCAAACAGCGTACTACCCAGCGCAAAGGCCGGGAAGATATGACAAGGATATCTTTAGTAGGTTATACTAATGCCGGCAAATCAACTTTGATGAATGCCCTCACTGAAACGGGTGTGTTCGCAGAAGATAGATTATTTGCTACGCTGGATTCTACAGTAAGGCGCCATGAGCTTGAAAATCATTCTGTTTTATTGTCAGATACAGTAGGATTTATCCGAAAACTGCCACATAATCTGGTAGAAAGTTTTAAATCCACTTTGGATGAGGTTAGGGAGGCTGACATTCTGCTACATGTAGTTGATGCGTCTTCGAAAATGGCAGATGAATACATTGAGGTAGTTGAAGAAACACTCGAGGAAATTGAAGCTACCAATAAACGCACTATCCTGGTATTTAATAAAGTGGACAAAATGGATGCACATCAGGTAGCGGATATGAAGCAGAGGTATCCAAATGCTATATTTGTATCAGCAGAACAGAGAATTGGGCTGAAAGAGCTGGAAAGAAGTATAGAAGATATGATAGAACTTGAATATGATAACCACACGCTTCAAATTCCGGTTTCAAAATACAAAGCAGTTGCTTTTATTCATGAAAACGCGACAGTTGAAAACGAGTCATATGAAGGGACCGATGTAGAAATGACATTTAGCATGTCTGAAAAAGATTTTAAGCAATTATCCCATTTGTTGGATACTATTGGGACCAATGGCGAAGTTGTATAAATATGCTAGTAAAAGAGATTTTAAATACCGATATATCACCACTCAAACTCACAGATAATGTGGCCACAGCTTTAATGAAAATTGAGTTGTTGCATTCAAATAAGTTCTGTGTAGTTGATGAAGAGGATAAGGTGATTGGTATGGCTTCACTTGAAAAACTGATAGAGGTTGTGGATGAAGAGTCTACACTTGATGAGGTGGAATTGGATAAACCATTAACAGTTCCGAAAGATCAGCATTTATTTGAAGCATCCAGGGTTATGTTGGCAAAGGAATTGTTTTTGATTCCCGTCGTAGATGAGGAAATGTATTTTCAGGGCATGATCAAAAAAAGAGATCTTTTATCTGCTCTTGGAGATGCTTTCAATCTTTCTAGCTTTGGATCCGTTATTGCTGTTGAGATGGCTCAGGGCGATTTTACTCTGGCTGATCTTGTCAGGATCATTGAAATGGAGGGAGTAAAAATTCTGGGTGTTGCAGTCCAACAGCCGAGAGCTGAAAATCCATCTTATAGAATTTCATTTAAATTGAATATAGAGGATTCCTCTGCTATAAGTTCGAGTTTGCGCCGTTTTGGATATACTATTATTTCAGAAGCGAACAGCAAAGCACTTGAAAATAATTTTTCTGACAGGGCGGATGAACTTATTCGCTATCTTGACATATAATAAGTAACCATTAACCCAATTTAGTTAATCGAGTTTCATGCTCTCCGTTCCAAAAAGCAGTTTCCTTACCTTTCTGTGTATTATAATAGTAACAGCCAGCTTAAACGCTCAGGATATACAAAGTCCTAACTCTGACCTGTATCAAACAGGGGTTGACCTCTACGAAAAGGGATTATTTGAAGAGGCTGCTGAAAAGCTTGAACAGTTCACACTTAGTTATCCTGAGCATGAACTCACAGTGTCTGCTGATTATTTTTTAACAAGGGCTAAAACAGGTATCGATTCTGCAAATATTGAAACTTACTACCAGAAATTTGTTATAGAGCACACGGGGCATGAATTGTCTGAAAGGTTATTGAGAGATCTTGGTCACCGTTTTACAAACAAAGGGGATTACGAAACAGCTATAAGGTATTACCAAAATGCCGTTGACTCGTGGATGAGTAACAAAGATGGTGCCGAAACCATGTATTGGATAGCAGAAGCTGCAGCTGAAAATGAAGATTATGCGGATTCCAGGGTATATTTTATGGAACTTGCCAACAACTACCCGAGATCAGAGTGGGCTCCCAAAGCCTTATATGCCCGAGGTAGATTGTATCTCAGCCAGGGGCAATATAATGCAGCCTCCCTTGCATTTGAAGTGCTTAAAGAACGATATCCCAATAATGAGATCACCCGGCGGGTAGGTACAGCACTGGGTGAATCCTACTATCAGCAAGGCAAATATGAAGAGGCAATTGATGCTCTTCAATCAGCTTTGCCTTATCTGGATGATGAATCTCTCAGTAAGGCTATCTTTTTGATCGCTGAGAGTCAGAATTACCTTGGATTGTATGATGAGGCCTCCAAAACCTATCTCAGATATATCAACCTTACAAAAGGCACACCTGAAGAAAGAATTGCTCATTATGGATTAGGTTGGGTTTATCACAAACAAGAAATTTACCATTGGGCAGCTGAATCTTTCGGGCGTGCTTCTGTTGGCGAAGATGAATTGGCAAGAAAAGCGCAATACTATAAAGCCGTGAATGAAAAATTAGGTGGGCAATACGGGAAGTCGATCAACTCATTTAGAGATTTTGGTGATCGTTTCAAAATCGGACTCTGGGTTGAGAAGGCTTACTATGAATGGTCGATCTCAGCTTTTGAGGCTTCCCGCTACGCTGAATCTATTGAGGTACTGCTGGAATTGGTTCGCAGCGAGGTAGAGCTGGAAGAACCGGGTAAGATTTATACGATGCTGGGGCAGGCCTTTTTTGCCAACGCAGAATACACCAGAGCTATTCAGGCATTTGAAGAAGCTGAAAAAGTAGCGGATATTGATCCCGCATTAAAAAGGCAAGCAACGTTTCAGAAAGCTTGGATTCTCTACAGAAATCAAGCCTATGAACAGGCTCAGCCATTGTTTGAAACAGTTTATACAGAATCACCAAACTCAGAAACCGGCCGGGAAGCATTGTTCTGGAGTGCTGATAGTCATTATAAAATGAATCAGTTTAATAATGCAGCTCAGCGTTTCAGGATCTACACTCAAAATTATCCGGATTCTGATATGATGGGTGCAGCTTTATATTCTTTGGGATGGAGCCATTTTCAAATGGATCAGTATGAACAGGCGGTGGATCCACTCCGTAACTTTCTTGAAAATTATGAAGCCCCCGAAACTGCACTCTTTCCGTATGATACCGATGTTCAACTCCGTATAGGTGATGCCTATTATGCACTGGGCAGATACCGTGATGCCATTGAAAGTTATAATCGAGCCATTGGTGCAGAGCCGGGTGGGGATTACGCCATGTTCCAGGTGGCCAACAGTTATTACCGTGCCGGCAGAACTTTTGAGGCAGTTTCAAACTTTAGAAAGACGTTACGAATCTATCCATATAGCCGGTTAAGGGAGCAAGCACAATACAATATCGCCTATATCTACCTGAATACGAATAATTATTCGCAGGCAATTGAAGAATTCCAGACCGTGATCAACAAATATCCCGGAACAGAGTGGGCAGCACGTTCACAGTACAATATCGGAGATGCCTTTTATAATGCCGGAGAATATGAACGTGCGATAGCAGCATATCAAAAAGTATTGGAGGAATACCCAAGAAGCGATTATATAATTGAGGCGATCGATGGTATTCAGTTTGCTCAGTTATCAGCTGGAAGAACTGACAGCAGTTCTGCCATTCTTGAAGACTTCCTGAGTGATAATCCGGCGAGTCAAACAGCTGACCAGCTTCGCTATCGACAGGCACTTAACGTATTTCAGAGGGGTGACTACGAAAATGCAATCAATGAATTTCGCCAATATCTGAGGGTAACAAACTCAGAAGACTTGATGCCGGAAGCTTATTCAAATCTTGCAGAATCCTACCGACAAACCGGTCAGATTGATAAGGCTATAGAGACGTACAGAACTATTGTGAATGAATTTCCTGAGCAGGAGATGGCTTCTTCAGCACTTACTTCATTAGGTATGTTGAATTATGAAAAAGGCGCCTATGCTGAATCTCACGCCAACTATGCGGAATTATATGAGAGTTCTCCGCGGTTCAGACAGGATGCTTTAGTTGGAATGGGTCGGGCAAGCCTTGCACGCGATCAAGTTGCCAAAGCGAAAGAAGAATTTGAGTCAGCATTTGAGATTAATCCAAACAGTGAATCGGCTAAAGTAGGATTGGGTAAAGTAGCGATTCAACAAAGTGATTTTGAAACTGCAACATCATATCTTCAGCCCATTGCTGAGAAAAGTACGACTGAGGTGGGGGCCGAAGCGCAGTTCTATCTAGGTGAGATTCTGCAAAAGCAGGAACAGTACAACGCAGCAATTGAAGAATACGGAAAAGTTAGAGTTCTTTTTGAAGCCTTTGATACCTGGGTATCACGTTCGATGTATAATAGCGCTGAATGTCATCTTAGAATAGGTAACAGAGGTGAGGCTGTGACTCTTTTGAATTCCCTCATCGACAGATATCCCGGAACTGAAGCTGAACAAAGAGCACAGGCTCTTTTAGATCAGGCAGACCTATGATCAAATCTGTTAGTGGAGCAGGCTCATTAAAAGGGACACTGAGGCTCCCCCCTGATAAATCCATATCTCAAAGAGCAGCAATATTTTCATTGTTGTATGAGGGTGAATCCAGGATAGGAAATTACTCACAAGCCCAGGATCCACAAAGCACGCTACGTTGTGTTCAGCAGCTTGGTGCAAAGGTTAAAGAAGACTCTGGAATTTTGATCGTTGAAGGGAAAAGCAGAGCCGGAATCGTTGAACCTAAACAAGACCTGGATTGTGGGAACTCGGGTACAGCCATGCGTTTACTTTCAGGTGTATTGGTAGGAGCCGGTATCTCAGCTAAATTGATCGGTGATGCCTCATTATGTGGCAGAACCATGACGCGCATCATTGAACCCCTTGAAGCCATGGGAGCGCATATACTGGCAAGAAACTTAGCTTACGCCCCACTGTTCATTAATCGTATCGATTCGTTGAGGCCAATGGATTTTGAATTACCTGTACCAAGTGCACAGCTGAAATCGTGCATCTTACTAGCAGGTTTGTTTGGTGAAGAGAAAACACGAGTCATCGAAAAGCTGCCAAGCCGAGATCATACTGAGCGACTTCTGGATCTGGATCAAAAAAAAGAGAAGGGAGAAAAGATAATTTCCGCCAGCCTGGCTGATGAAATCCCTGAACAGAGTTACACTATTCCCGGTGATTTTTCTGCGGCCGCGTTTTGGTTGGTTGCGGGTGTTATTCAAGAAGACGCAGAGATCCTGATCGAAAATGTGGGATTGAATCCCACAAGAAATGCCCTCTTGGATATTCTAGGCGATATGGGAGCAGACATCACTATTGAAAACGAACGGATGGAAGGGGCTGAACCGGTCGGGAATATTATTGTGAAAGGTTCTGATCTAAAAGCCATTCAAATAGCCCCTGAGATTATTCCTAACTGTATTGATGAATTACCTATCCTCTCGGTTGCGATGTTATTTGCTGAAGGAACCTCTACCATCTCCGGCGCCGGGGAACTCCGCCACAAAGAAACGGATCGCATCATGGCCATATCCAAAATGCTGAAAGCCGTAGGTGCCAATTTCGAAGAGCAGAAGGACGGCCTCATCATTCATGGTGATCCTGAATTCACTTTCCAATCTGCTGAATTCGACTCTTTTCACGACCATCGTATTGCTATGGCCTCTGCTGTATTATCCCTGAAAGGGAAAGAAGATAGCATGATCAAGGACGCGGAATCTGCTGCGGTTTCCTATCCCGCCTTCTGGGAAGATCTTCACCAGTTAACAGGGTGATAATTCCACAAGGATCCATGTTCAAACTCCCAACTATTTAAAACCACTTCTCAGCGTGACAATGTGTTAATGTGCTCACGTACTAACGAAGGTAGATTAACACTTCAGCACATAAACACTTTCCGCTTCCTGACAATACGTCGGTCATTACGTCATTATTTATAGGCGCTTCTATAGTTGGCATTGGTATTGCTTATCTAAATGTGAATTTGAACAAACCATCACGCACATGGGAGATTTTACAGAATTTGGTATCGAAATTGAGCGGCACCTGTCCAAACTGGGAAAAGACATTCAGCAGTTTGTTGAAAAGGTAGTGCCATTGGCCAATGAAGACAAAGATTTTGCTCCTGATTGCGATATCCTGGAAAGTGGAGATGAGTATAAGATCATGCTTGATCTGCCCGGATTATCGAAAAAAGAAATTGGGATTTCCCTGAAGAACAATGTGCTGACGGTGAAGGGAGAACGTGAAATTGAAGCCGGCGATGGTGAAGAATTCAAGCGGCAGGAACGGCGTCGCGGTGCATTTGCCCGTGCGTTTGCGGTTCCACAAAATGTGAATTCAGCTGAAGTGTCAGCCAGTTTCAGGAATGGCGTTCTAACGATCGGTATGCCTAAATCAGAGGCTTTGAAGGACTCACAGTCCATTCCGGTTAAATAACATATTGATTATCGATATTCGCTACGACGCAGAGCGTTCATAGTGAGTATGATAAATGATCAAGACTCGTACCTGACGCTCTGCGTCGGTACGAAAAAGACAAGAATATTAGAATTAACAAAAAGTAAAAATAGATCAGACCAATGGGAAAAATCATAGGAATTGACTTAGGAACAACCAACTCATGTGTAGCCGTAATGGAAGGCGGTGAGCCGGTGGTTATTCAGAACAGTGAGGGTGGGCGAACTACTCCTTCTGTTGTGGCTTTCTCCAAAGACGGAGAACGACTGGTAGGTGCCCCTGCAAAACGTCAGGCAATCACTAATCCGGATAAAACCGTAGCCTCTGTGAAGCGATTCATGGGACGCATGTTTAATGAAGTAAAAGACGAAACCAAACAGGTTTCTTATAAAGTGGTGAAAGGCGATGACGGCACAGCACGTGTGCAGATCGAAGACCGCAAATATGCACCACAGGAAATTTCAGCAATGGTGCTTCAGAAGATGAAGCAAACCGCTGAAGAATATTTGGGCGAAAAAGTAACGGAGGCTGTAATTACAGTTCCTGCTTACTTTAACGATGCTCAGCGTAAAGCAACACAGGAAGCCGGAAAAATTGCTGGTCTTGAAGTGAAGCGTATCATCAACGAACCAACCGCTGCTTCTTTAGCATACGGATTGGATAAGAAAGATGATGATCAAACTATCGCAGTGTATGACTTGGGTGGTGGTACATTTGACGTATCCATCCTCGAACTCGGTGACGGTGTTTTTGAAGTGAAGTCTACTCACGGTGATACTCACCTTGGTGGCGATGACTTTGACCAGCGTATCATTGATTTTCTTGCAGATGAATTTAAGAAAGATGAAGGCATTGACCTTCGCAAAGATCCGATGGCCATGCAGCGACTGAAAGATGCCGCTGAGAAAGCAAAGATCGAGCTTTCGAGCTCACAGAAGACCAACATTAACCTGCCTTTTGTAACGGCAACTGATTCAGGGCCAAAACACCTGAATATCGATCTGAGCCGTGCAAAATTTGAGCAGTTGGTTGACGATCTGGTAAAACGATCTATCGATCCTTGTAAGAAAGCCCTGGATGATGCCGGAATGAGTAAGTCTGACATTGATCAGGTAATTCTTGTAGGTGGTTCAACCCGGATCCCAAAAATTCAGGAAGAAGTAAAAGCTTTCTTTGGCAAAGACCCAAGTAAAGGGGTGAATCCTGATGAAGTTGTTGCCGTAGGTGCTGCTATTCAGGGTGGTGTGATGTCAGGTGATGTAGAAGATGTAGTTCTTCTCGATGTGACTCCACTTACTCTAGGTATCGAGACCATGGGTGGCGTAATGACTCCATTGATCGAGTCTAACAGCACGATTCCGACCAGCAAATCACAAACATTTTCTACCGCAGCTGATAATCAGTCTAGCGTAGAAATTCATGTATTGCAGGGTGAAAGAGCCAAAGCTCAGGATAACAGAACCCTTGGTAGGTTCCACTTAGATGGTATTCCACCGGCTCCTCGCGGAGTGCCTCAGATCGAAGTTACATTCGATATTGATGCAAATGGTGTATTGAATATCACAGCGAAAGATAAGGGAACCGGAAAAGAGCAAAGTATTCGAATCGAATCCTCTTCAGGTTTAAGTGACGAAGAGATCGAAAAAATGAAGAAAGCTGCCGAAGAGCACGCAGAAGAAGACAAACAGATCAAAGAGCGTGTAGAGAAATTGAATCAGGCAGACAGCCTGGTGTTCTCAACCAAGAAGCAGCTTGATGAATACGGAGATAAAATCTCTGACGAGAATAAGAAAGCTATCGAAGAGGCGGTTGAAAACCTCGAGAAAGCCCATAAGGAAGAAAACCTCGATGAAATCGATGAAGCTATCGAAGCCGTGAATAAGGCTTGGTCAGGTGCTTCTGAAGAGATCTATAAAGCTACTCAGGAAGATGCTGCTGCCGGCGGAGCCACAGGTGCTGACGGTGCCGGTGCTCAACAAGGACAACAGGGAGCCTCTGATGACGCAGAAGGCGGTGACGATGCCGTTGATGCCGACTACGAGGTAGTCGATGAAGAAGACGAAAATAAGTAAGCTGAGTTTTTTCACTTACTAAAGATAAAATTAAGATCCCGCTTCGGTTTATCCGGGGCGGGATCTTTTATTTGAAGAACCTTTCTCTAAGCCTGTAAAGTCGTATGTCAGAAATGCGACTTTACAGGTTTTTTATGTTTTGAATCAAATGTAAAGTAATCCTAAATAATATTAGCATAGAGGGCAAATAAAGACAATCGTTAGATTGATCCTTTTGATCAAATATTTAATTCAATAATTATTATAGTTGATAATTATCAGCAGTATATAAGGAACTTAATAAACTTAAATTTTTTTATGTAGATATGGATTAGCAAAAATCAGAAGTTTTATCATTACCTCGATGTTAATAAAGAAATTGTTTCTTAGTCTATTAGTTATAGCTTCAACACTGATCCCTTTTGCTTTAGAGGCACAGTATTTTGGAAGATACCCGGTTCAGTATGAGGACTTCGATTTCCAAGTCTTGGAAACGGATCATTTTGACATTTATCATTATCCTCAGGAAGCTAAAGCGGTAAAAGATTTAGGACGGCTTTCTGAAAGATGGTATATACGATATTCGGCTATGCTGAATCATAGTTATTCCTCATCAAATCCGCTGATCATTTACGCGAATCATGCTGATTTTCAACAGAATAAAATAGTACCAAGAGTGGGAGTAAGTACGGGTGGTGTAACTGAAGGTCGCCGTAATCGGTTGGTAATGCCTTTTGCGGAAGCCAACCAAAGCACAAATCATGTATTGGGCCATGAGTTGGTACATGCTTTTCAATATGATATTGCTCGTAAAGATGAAATTGGTGGAATTGGGGCTACCAGCCAGATGCCGCTTTGGTTTATTGAGGGGATGGCAGAATACTTGTCAGTTGGTCCGGAGGATAGCCATACAGCTATGTGGTTGCGCGATGCTATTCAAAATGATGATCTTCCAACCATTCAAGATTTGTCTAACTCACGAGAATACTTCCCATATCGATATGGCCACTCCGTTTGGACTTTTGTTGCCGGCCAATGGGGAGATGAGATCGTATCAAAATTGTATGTAAATTCAGCAAAGAATGGAATTAGAACTGGCATAAGTCAAACGCTGGGTATTTCGAGAGATTCTCTATCAACTTTATGGCAGCAAGCTATCCGCGAAAAGTATGAAGATGATATTCAGGCACGGACCAACCCCACGAATGTGGGTAAACTGGTACTTGGGGAAGAAAAAAATACAGGAACCATTAATGTATCCCCGTCTCTTAGTCCGGACGGTGAATACATAGCCTTTATTTCAGAGAAGAATATTTTTTCAATTGAACTTTTCCTAGCCAATGCGGAGACAGGGAAGATCATTCGGAAGCTGACTTCTACCAGTTTAGATCCGCATTTAAGTGCTCTGCGATTTGTAGAATCCTCCGGAAGTTGGTCACCCGATGGTGAGAAATTTGCTGCAGTTGTTTTTGCTGAGGGAGATAATCAGATAGTAATCATTAATGTGGATAACGGTAAAATAAACCGTAGGCTTAAGTTTGGTGATGTAGATGCTATCACAAATCCTTCTTGGTCGCCGAATGGTGAAAAAATAGCTTTTTCAGGTTCAGATGGGGGTTATACGGACTTATACCTTTACGATCTTGAAAATGACTCCCTCCAGAATTTAACCGATGACGGATACTCGGATCTTCAGCCAACTTGGTCGCCGGATGGTGAAAAAATAGCTTTTGTCACAGATCGTGGACCAGATACCAATTTTGATGAACTGATATTTGGGGAAACGAAGATCGCAGAGATGGAAGTAGAAACAGGTGAAATTAGGCTGATACCCACATTTGAAAATGCCAAACATATTAGCCCGCAGTATAGCGCAGATGGAAATTCGATCTATTATGTATCTGACTTTCAGGGCTTTAGCGATGTTTACCGATATGATATAATTCAGGGAGTCAGGTATCAGGTAACTAATGTATCAACCGGAATTTCCGGCATAAGTAAGTTATCTCCAGTAATTACTGTAGCTGCTAATACCGGTGATTTAATGGCTACGGTATTCAATGAGTCAAACTACAGTGTGTATAGTATTAGTGAGAAGAAAAAAGAAGGGGAGATCGTTGATGAACGTCCCGGAGTTGAAACTTCGGTGATGCTGCCCGGCAGTGGCATGGATGATAATCAAATGGTGTTGTCTTATTTAAGGGATCCCATTACAGACATACCCTCCGATACGGCTTTTGGTCTAAGGGATTATAAACCCACTTTAATGCTCGATTACATAACAGGTGCGGGAGGAGTAGGTATTTCCAGCCAGTTCGGAGCCGGTGTTGCCGGTGGTATAAGTGCAAGTTTTAGCGATATGTTGAACCAACATCAGCTTTTTACTTCGCTTCGGTTGCAGGGGCGTATTCAGGATGCAGCTGCACAAGCTGCATACCTAAATAGGGACAATCGTTTTGTTTGGGGTGGGTCTGCCAGTCACCAGGTTTTTAGAAACTCTCGAAGAGGCATAAGTCGAAATGACACTACAAATATAAATGGCCAGCAGGTAGTAGCTCCGATATCAGTAATCAACCTTACACAAAGAGTATTCAGTGAACGGATTTCCGGGTTGGGATTATATCCTCTTACGAATACCCAGCGATTTGAGTTTTCCGCAGGGTACACACACCTATGGTATAGAACAGAACGCAGGCAGGTTTATCTAAATGAATTGGGTCAGCCATTTAAGCGCGATATATCTGACGCAGATATAGCCGAACCATCACCCTTGAATTTATTCAATGCATCTGCAGCTTATGTTGAAGATAATTCTATAGCAGCCTTTACAGGGCCGATTAATGGTCACCGTATGCGTTTTGAGGTTGAGCCGACAACAGGTTCGCTAACTTATGTAAAGGCCCTCGCAGATTATCGGAAATACTTCTATATGGAGCCACTAACTTTGGGGGTAAGGGCGTTGCACAGTGGCCGATATTTTCAGGATTCGGAGGATAATCGGCTTAGCCCTAATTATATAGGCAATCCAAGGCTGATCCGTGGATACAGTTTAAATTCCTACTCTGCGCAGGAATGCGGCGATTCACCGGGGGATGGCTGTCCGGAATTTGAGCGGCTTTTTGGAAGCCGTTTAGGTATAGCGAATATAGAACTTAGGCTGCCGGTACTTGGAATTGAAGATCTTGCTCTGTTTAGATCGCAAATTTTTCCAAGTACGCTTTCTGCATTCTTTGACGCCGGAGTAGCCTGGAGCGATACGCGTGCTCCTGATTTCAAATGGACAACGGATGAAACTTCAGACAACATCCCGGTATTTAGTTCCGGGTTAAGTCTTAGAGTGAATTTTTTGGGCTTTCTGATAACTGAATTCTACTATGCCGTCCCATTTCAAAGACCCGACAAAACCGGTGTATTTGGCTTTCAGATATCACCGGGATGGTAGTTTTTATCATTATAAAAAAGTTTGATAAAACAGATCAGTGATCCTTTGTTTGCTGCGGATCATTTGCATTGTGTTTGAATGTAGATTAAGCCCAACATTCGTATATTTACGGCATGAATATTTTAGCTATCGAATCTTCTTGTGACGACACTTCTGCATCGGTTTTGACTGGTGAGGGCATTCAATCAAATATCATTGCCTCACAGTCAATACACCTCCAGTTTGGGGGAGTGGTGCCGGAATTAGCATCCCGCGCTCATCAAAAAACAATTACCCAAACGGTTCAGCAAGCATTAGAAGAAGGGCAGACTTCTTTAGATCATATTGATGCTATTGCTGTTACTCAGGGGCCGGGACTTCTGGGATCTCTTTTAGTAGGAATCTGTTTTGCCAAAGGATTAGCTCTTTCCCGTGATATCCCACTTATTGGGGTGAACCACATGGATGCTCATATATATGCTAACTTCATCGATCATGAACCTGAGTTTCCGCTAGTTGCCTTAACTGTTTCCGGTGGACATACACAGCTTGTACACGTTAAATCCCCATTCGAGCATAGGATCATTGGTAAAACCCGTGATGATGCGGCCGGAGAGGCATTTGATAAGATCGGTAAGCTTCTTGGGTTACCTTACCCTGCAGGTCCGCATATGGATAAGCATGCAAAAAAAGGGGATCCAAAGTTTCACAAATTTCCACAAGCTTTGCTTAAAGAAGGACTCGATTTTAGTTTCTCCGGCTTAAAAACCAGTGCATTGTATTATTTGCAGGATAAAGAGAAAGAATGGATACAGGAGCACCTGAATGATATATGTGCCAGTGTATCTTTTGCGATCGCAGAGGTACTGGTGAAAAAATTAAAACGAGCTATAAAACAAACGGGAGTGAAAACGGTATTGCTGGCCGGCGGCGTTTCGGCCAACTCCATGCTTCGGGAAAAGTCCGTAAAGATGGCAGAGGAAATGGACGTTCAGCTCTATTCCCCAAAAATAAGCTACTGTACCGACAATGCCGCTATGATCGCCGTCACCGGAAAGATGAAGGCGGATATGGGCCAATTTGATGATCTGGATCTGGTGCCTTTTGCATCACTGACGTGAATGTTGAATGCTTAATTTTAAATGTTAAATGATGACGCTTCTCATTTAACATTTAAAATTGTCTCACTTAAAATTTCAGAGATTCAGCGACTGCAAGCTGATCTGCCCGTTCGTTTAATTCGATACCGGCGTGTCCTTTTACCTTCACCCATACTACTTCATGTGGTTCCATGGCCTTCAGCATTTTCTGCCAAAGTTCTTTGTTCTCCACCGGCTTTTTGTTGGATTTTCGCCAACCGCGTTTTTGCCAGTTTTTGATCCATCCCTGTTCAAATGCATTGATGATCAACGCACTGTCACTATGGATCTTTACCAGACACGGTTTCTTTAATGCCTTCAGAGCCTCAATAACAGCCTGCATTTCCATCCGGTTGTTAGTCGTCTGAGGATCCCCTCCGGAAAGCTCCTTTTCGGTTCCATTCCACCTGAGAATAGCTCCCCATCCACCCGGACCGGGATTGCCACTGCAAGCTCCATCTGTGTAAACTATGACTTCCGGTTTATTGGACATATTGAGCCGTTATCTGACTTAATTTTTGTTTCATGGTTTTTGCGGCATCGGCAACATGTTCAGGCCAGTCACTTTCGTCTTTTCCGGCATAAATAATTCCGCGGCTTGAGTTAATAAGTGGGAGACCCTGGTGTTCTTTTAGTGCGCGTGAAAGTTCATTAATCGAGCCGCCCTGTGCTCCGACACCCGGTATCAGTAAAGCTCCTTCTGGATGATGTTTTAACACAGATTCAGCTTCATCAGCCTGAGTAGCTCCAATGACCATGCCGAGATGAGATCTCGATAGATCGGATCGTTTATTCAGCTCCTTGGCGATAAACTGACTCATCATGTCAAATCCTGAAAATGGTTGCTTCAAAAAATCATTCGCGCCTGTATTTGAAGTAAGTGTGAGAACATACACTCCTTTCATTTCATCTTTGGAAAAAGCATTAAGAGTTTCAAATCCCATCAATGGGTTTAAGGTGATGGCATCCACATTAAACTTACCCCAAAATGCTTTCTTATAATGTTCGGCTGTAGAACTGATGTCGCCTCGTTTTGCATCTGCAATTATAACCTTATCCTTCGGAATATGTTCGATCACTTCTTTAAAAACAGCCAATCCATTTGGTCCCAAGGCTTCAAAAAATGCCAGGTTTGGTTTATAAGCTGCACAATAATGAGCCGTATAGTCGATCACAAGTTTACAAAAGTAGGTAACCTGTTCTTCAGTTGTCTCGAACTGGTCTTTTACACGGTTTGGAAGCAGATCTAAATTTGGATCTAAACCCACACAAAGGGTAGACCCGGTTTTTGAAATAGATGTTTGAAGTTTTTCTAAAAATGTCATAGATGAAAATTTTTTGGGAAGATAACATTTCTCGCATCTAATATTTTGGTTGATAATGATGCGATTGAGTACAAATTTCACATTGATTGTTATTGAGAACCCGTGCCGGTAGAAAATTGGGCACAGTCATCTATAGGGTGAATTGGCTGGCCAAACTCCGATTTAGGATCTTGCCTTTATGTATAATCGGGGCGGAGTTTCTATTGCCAACCCTTCTTGAAAGCCCGTTTAATCAAAGATATCATTAGTGCTCTTTCCGAAGGCGATCAGAAGACTATCAGAAGACTATATTGAGGTGCATTTTTTAGTAATATTGCATTATAGAAGACTTGTTTATACTTGTAAAAGCATTGGGTGGCAGGTCCAATTTTTTTAGTTTATCCTGATATGCGTAACCATTCACTAAAAAAGTTGATATGAAACTATTTGATACCATCTCTTTAGCCACTAAACTGCTTTTTATCGTGCTTTTTGCAGCTTCAACAACAGAAGCTGTTTTAGCACAAAATGACGATACGGATCCTGATTCAGCAGAAACGGAAGAGTTCAATGAACTTCCTTTGGAATCTGCCCGTGAATTTTCATTTGATCTTGCTGAAGGCTCCTGGATCTCACTCGATGTTAGTCCCGATGGCCAAACCATTGTTTTTGATTTTCTCGGAGATCTGTACACCATTCCGATGAGTGGTGGAGAGGCAACTCAGATCACTGAAGGAATGCAATTTGATAGTCAGCCCCGGTTCAGTCCGGATGGTTCTAAGATCGCTTTTATTTCGGATGCTTCGGGTGGTGAGGGAGTATGGGTCTATAATGTAGAAACAGAAGATACTGAGCAGCTTACGAAAGGCAAGGACAATGAGTATCAGTCGCCCGAATGGACACCGGATGGTAAATATGTGATCGCTTCCAAAGATGATCCCGGTAACCACAAGATTTGGTTGTATCATATTGATGGAGGATCCGGAACACCATTGGTTGACGAGCCCGGAAATCTCCGCATGACCGAAGGCGCTTTTGGTGCGGATGAACGCTACGTATGGTTCTCCAGGCGAACAGGAACCTGGAATTACAATGCCTCGCTACCACAGTATCAAATTGCGACCTATGATCGTGAGACGGGTGAAATCACTACACAAGCCGATCGATATGGATCTTCATTTCGTGCAACGCTTTCAAGTGATGGTAAATGGTTAGTATATGGAACCCGTCATGATGAGCATACCGGATTGGTGAAACGTGATCTTGAAACAGGAGATGAAAGCTGGTTAGCCTATCCGGTTCAACATGACGATCAGGAATCGCGTGCTTCGCGGGATGTCTTGCCGGGTATGTCCTTCACTCCGGACAATAAACATGTTGTAACTTCTTACGGTGGAAAGATCTGGAAGCTTCCTATTGATGGTGGTGATGCTGTTGAAATACCGTTCAGGGTTAGAGGAACGATCGAACTGGGGCCTGAACTTGATTTCGATTATCCAATTGAGGACACCCCTAAGTTTGAGGTCACTCAGATCAGGGATGCAGTACCTTCACCTGACGGACATAAAATTGCCTTCACTGCACTAAATGAAATTTATACCATGGAGTTGCCGGATGGTGAACCCCGTAAATTGGTAGATCTGGATGAAACCCAGGCTCAACCCATTTGGTCTCCCGATGGCGAGTGGATCGCTTTTGTGACCTGGACACCTGAGACCGGTAAATTGTATAAAGTCCGCCCGAATGGCAGACGCCTTCAGCGATTGAATGAGGAAGAAGGGGTGTTTCAGGATCCTGTTTGGAATAATGCGGGTGACCGAATTGTAGTCATCAAAGGTCAGCCACAGGATTTTCGTAATGCAACACAAAGGTCCGCCTTTCAGGGAACAAGTGACCTGATCTGGATCGATTCCGATGGTAGTGAGAATAATTTCATCACCTATACCAATGGGCGATCTAATCCACACTTTGTGAAAGGATCTGACCGGATCTACCTCTCAAGCTGGGGAGGATTGACGTCCATCAGGTGGGATGGAACCGATGAGAAGGAACACCTTGAAGTGAGCCGAAGCGGTGGCGGGAATGCATCATGGATACGTATGGCACCTGAAGGTGATCGGGCCTTGGCACAGATCGGAACCGATCTTTTTGTTGTGACCGTGCCTCAGGTTGGAGGTGAAGCACCAGATATTAGCGTAGGAGGCTCTTCAAGTGCATTTCCAAGTCTGAAATTAACTGATATTGGTGGGCAATTCCCTGCATGGGCTTGGGATGCTAATAAAATTCATTGGTCCATTGGTAATGCTCATGTGATCTATGATCTTGTAGCACAAGAAGCCTATAGTGATAGTTTGGAAGCTGCTAAAGAAATGGAAGAAGAGAAAGAGGGTACCAAGTCTGATGATGATGAAGCGGATGAGGAAACTGAAGACGAAGAGGATGAGAAGAAAGATGAAGGGTACAAGCCTCTGGAGATCCGGATCAGTGTAATGGCCGACCGTGATATTCCTGAAGGAATCCTGGTACTTCGAGGGGCAAAAGTTATCACAATGAATGGTAATGAGATCATTGAAAATGCGGATCTTGTGATCGAAAATAATCGCATCAAGGATGTAGGCATCCGCGATGAAGTAACTATTCCTTTCGGTGCTGAGATCAAAGATGTATCCGGAAAAACGATCATCCCAGGATTTGTGGATACTCATGCTCATTTCCGTCACCCGGTAAATTTACACCGAGGCGAGTTTTGGAGTTATATGACGAATTTAGCGTATGGTGTCATCACTACAAGAGACCCTCAGACTGCGACTACCGATGTATTGACGTATCAGGATCTGGTTCATGCCGGAAAATTATTGGGTCCTAGAGTGTACTCTACCGGTCCTGGAGTGTTCAGCAGCGAGAATATCAAAGACCTTGATCATGCCCGTGAGGTGATGAAGCGGTACAGTGATTATTATGATACCAAAACTATAAAAATGTATGGAGCAGGTAATCGTGAACAGCGTCAGTGGATCATTCAGGCCTCAAAGGAAGAAGAGTTGATGCCTACCACTGAAGGATCCCTAGATTTCAAGGAAAACCTGACTCAGGTGATTGATGGTTATCCAGGACACGAGCATTCATTCCCGGTATTTCCACTTTATAAAGATGTGATCGATCTGGTGGCATTTTCCCGAACAGTTTACACCCCAACCCTGCTGGTTGCTTATGGTGGACCATGGGCAGAGAATTATTACTATGCTACTGAACGTCCACATGATGAGTCAAAACTGCAGAGATTCATGCCACATGAAAATCTGGATGAACGAACCCGTCGCAGAAATGCAGGATGGTTTATGGAAGAAGAGCATGTTTTTGAAGAGCTGTCAGTTTTCGTGAAAGATCTTGTGGAAGCCGGTGGCCGAGCAGGAGTAGGCAGTCACGGACAGCTTCAGGGGCTTGGTTACCACTGGGAGCTTTGGGCTATGCAGGCCGGTGGTATTTCCGAGCATGATATCCTGAAGGTTGCAACAATTCAGGGTGCTGAGGCAATTGGACTTGATACCGATATTGGAACCATTGAAAAAGGGAAGTTAGCTGATATGTTGATCCTAAACAGTGATCCGCTGGAAGATATTCGCAATTCAAAAGATCTGGAATTTATCATGAAGAACGGATATATGTACGAAGCGGAAACGCTCAATGAGGTATTCCCGAATCAGAAAGAACTGCCAACATTCTGGTGGCAAAATACGGATCCGGCAGGAGTGCCAGGAGTAAATAGGTAGTGTTTAGGTGCCACGTGCCACGGGATGGTGTTAAGGTGTTACCGTTTAATTTCTCGGCAACACGTTAACACCTATGTACCGTAACCCTATAGCACAGACTCAGGGTGGACTTTCTAAATTGGTGTCATAAGGATATACAAGATAAAAACATTTATGAATCAGCCACATTTGAAGTATGATCCACAGTTTTTCTTTTGGTTTACCTATCGAGATCCGTTTCCGAATTATCTTTATGAGAATATAAACAGTGCTTAGTATTAATAATGAAATGCAATTGGGGGTTTGGATATGCATTAGAATAACAGGGCAATTTGATAGGTAATAAAAGAAGAAATGTAAGCGAGGCCTGTCATGTACACTAACATGATTATTGGCCATGTCCATGAGTTTGTTTCACGACGCACAATAGCCAATGTGCTCATGCACTGCATAGCCAAAGCAAAAAAGACCATAAGGGATAGTGCTGTAGCTGTACTATAAACAGGTTTACCGGTTTCATAGTCAACATCATTAACTAATTTTTGTTTTAAAGTAGTTACTTCGCCGGCGCCTCCTTCGATACTGTAGATAGTATTAAGTGTTCCTACCATCACTTCGCGAGCTGCAAATGAGGTTATGAGTCCAATCCCAATTTTCCAGTCAAAACCAAGGGGTTCTATAGCCGGTTCTATGAAATGCCCAAACTTACCTGCGTAGCTGTTTTTAAGCTGATAGGCTTCTTCGTCTATCTGAGGAGAGAAGGATGTTTCGGTTACGTTTTCTGAAATATTTACATGGTCAGGTATTTCTGTTTTAGGGAATGAAGCTAAAAACCACAGTATTATGGAGATAGCAATGATAATTCTACCTGCTTCCGTTACAAACACTCTGCCACGGTCAAATACGCTCTGGAAAACAGAGGACCATTTGGGCATTTTATAATCTGGAAGCTCCATAATAAAGGGACTCTTTCTCCCTTTTATGAGAAATTTATTCATCACCAAAGCAGACAAAGCAGCTATCACAATGCCAAAAAAGTACAGGCCGAAAAAGGTTACTCCCTGCAGATCAATAAACCCTATAACGGGAGTTTGCGGAATGAAAGCCGCGATCAATAATGCATAAACGGGTAAGCGAGCCGAACAAGACATGAACGGTAAAATCATCATGGTAATAATGCGATCACGCCAGTTTTCAATATTTCGGGTAGCCATAATACCCGGAATTGCACAGGCAAATCCTGAGATCAAGGGGACTACTGAGCGGCCGTGTAGTCCAATTTTTGACATATAACCATCCATAATAAAAGCTGCGCGAGCCATATAACCACTGCCTTCGAGAATTGAAATAAAGAAGAAGAGGAATACAATTTGAGGTAAAAAAATGATCACGCCGCCTAACCCGGCAACAACACCTTCTACCAATAAATCACTAAGCATTCCTTCAGGCAAATTGGTTGAAAGCCAGTTTCCTGTATTAATAAAAAGAAGGTCAATCATATCCATAAAAGGAGTAGCCCAACTAAAGATGGCTTGAAACATAAGAAGGAGCAACATCAGAAATATGATAGGCCCGAAAATTTTATGGGTCGTAACGGCATCAATTCGGTCAGTAGTGGTAATGTTGGATTCATTGATACGTTCAATAACTGAGTTTGTACAACTACTGATGTAATCGTACCGGTTCATGACCTCCAACGCAGCCGGATTTTTACCTGCTCTTATTATAATATCATGCGCCCTTCGAATTGTATTATCAATGGGTTGGTTATTCTTTGGTGCTTCTTCCGCCTTGCTGATCAAGCGAAGGGCTTCAAGGAAATAGGCTGTTCTTGGGAGTTTGGTATGCGGTTTTATCCAGTCATTTATAACAAAATCGACAGCTTTTTTTAAGACGGGATCAGGGTCCCATTGGATTTCTTTGGGTGGTGTCAACCGAGATTTTTGAATGGTTTCTTTAACATGATCGATACCATTCTTATTTTTTGCTGAAATGGAAACTAAGGGAATACCGAGTTTTTTTTGAAGCTCAGCCGAGTCGATGCCTATACCTTTTGCCTTGGCTACATCCATCATATTGAGCACTAAAATGGCAGGAATTCCAAGGTCAAGAACTTGGGTGGCTAAAAATAAATTCCTGTCCAGATTACTCGCGTCAACTATTATTAACACAAGGTCCGGCTTATCCTCATGTTCAAATTGACCGGTCAGAGTCTCACGTGTCACCCGTTCATCCAATTTTTGGCTATGCAGGCTATACGTCCCCGGAAGGTCAATAATGGTATGTTTAGTGCCGCCGATTTCAGCAAATCCTATTTTACGCTCAACAGTAATGCCAGGATAATTCCCAATTTTTTGTTTGAGGCCTGTAAGGCCGTTGAAAACGGTAGTTTTCCCGGTATTTGGATTGCCAACTAAAGCAATATTCATTGAGTATTTATCCAACTATAGACCTCGAGGATTCAATTTCTATCCAATTGCTTTTTTGGATTTTAAACTTCACAAAAAACTAAGTAAGCTACATGTAAATCTTTAAACGCGGATTTGTAAGCATTGGGTATTTGTAAATTTGTGGAGCTAAATAGCCGGTTATATCTATTAGTTAGCACCCATCAATATCCTATTCTTCACAAGCTATTGTGCTATAAAATGGTAGAATCACTGAGGAGTAATGAGGATGGTATTTGCCAGACTTTCGCTGATTGCCAGGCGTGTATCTCCAATTTTTAGAATTACCCGTGAGTTATTTGATAATACTTCTCCAATAACACCTTCAAAACAGCCTAAGTCTTGTAGCAGACAGGTATCTTCATGGCTGCATTGCATACATTTTACGGCTATCCGTTCACCTTTTTTGGTGCTGTTGATCGGTTTCATCTCCATATTACCTCACAAGCTGTTTCTTATTTATAAACAGTTTAAATAAACAAAGGAAACATGAAAATTTTATGAAGATAAATAAGCATATAATAGAAGGTGGAATGATTAAAAGATCAGTAGGATTAACCGGGTGTCATAAAACAGTTTCAGGATGAACCTCTTCAAAACCATGGGGGGGACGATCAAGTGTCCAGGTTTCGAAATAAAAATGCCGCTCAGTATTGAATTTTTTCCCGTTGATGCTGAAAAAACGAAAATGGCCCGGTACTAATTTCTGGAGTGGAAAAAACATATCACGATATACGTTTTTTTTAGAGAACATCTGAAGATCAAAACCATCTTTTGATTGAACTTTGTAAAGAACGATATGGTCGTCCTCGATAGCTTTCCTCAGGGCACCCTTGTAGTGACTATTATTGGAATTATCATTGGAATTATTATTGAGATGAAGTTCAGATATGTTATATCTAAACTCCGTTTCATCGGTAAGAATAATAGTTTCACCAATATTCAGATCTTCAATTGCTTGCCTAAATGAAGAAAACTCAGATTTTTGAGTGAATGCCCTCTTATCATGAAAAGCTGATTCAAGTGCACTGATGAGTTCTTTGTAAGATGAAAGAACATTCAATCCAAAGCGCTCGTCATTCAGGTCTGTTCCTGTAAAGTAGAACCTTGAGTAGGTAGGATCAGGTTTCATGAAATCTTGCAGGGAAGATTCTCTTTTTTTGGGATTCTCGCGTGTACTCTCCTGATCCAGCTTGTCAAGCCGCTGATCGTGATGGAAGATGAGTTTGAAAATATCTGTAGTCATGTAAAAAATATTAGCAACAGTTTTCGATTCTACTGAATAATTCTTTAACAAAGTTATCATGTTCCGGTTTCATGAAGACACTTCTCAAGATGGTTACGTCTTCAGCATCAACTTCGAAATCCGGATGGCGTTTAGTAAAGCTCTTTGCAGATATTTTATACAATGAAAGGTAAAAAGACCGGTCACTCATTCCTTTCTGAAATATTTCTTTGGAACGTTCTGAGATCTCTGAAAGAGTTGAGGCTTCTGTCGGAAAATAGCCAATGATATCAAGTTCCGGTTTTTTATACGATGTTAGTTTTGAGCTGGAATTTGTCAGTTCATACATCGTCAAGGCAGCAGATCTGCAGTTTGATAGAATAGGGCCGAATCCGGTCTTTTCCTCTAATGGGAATAGTTGCAATGTTGTCCAGAAAGCAACGGCAGAAGCACCGGCGCGGGAACACTCCAGACTGATTTCTCCGAGGTGCAGATCATCAGAAGTAAAGTAGGTATAAGGAGAGTCATGCTTATAGAATTTTCCGACTTCAGGGTCCTTAAACAATACACATCCGCAACCGTAGGGTTGAAGTCCGTGTTTATGTGGATCTACGACGATGCTGTCTGCTTCCTGCATCCGCTGCCAGGCAGTGCCATTGATCAGTTTAGAATCTTTAAGAGTCCTGAAAAAACCTCCGTAGGCAGCATCAATATGAACACGAATGCCATGCTTTTTGGCCCAAGGTAATATTTGATCCAAAGGCTCAACATCACCAAGTCCTGTAGTACCCAGCGTAACTACCATTGTGCCGATGTCTTCAGGATCAACAGCATCGAGATCAAAAGTTCCATCATCTAAAACGGGGATCTTCAACCCCTCTACTCTAAGTACAGAACACATGCGTCCATGCGTGTAATGAGCCTGATCAGAAAAAGCGATTTTTTTTTTCGGATGGGACTCGCGGGCTATCCAAAGGGCTTCAAGGTTAGCAATGGTTCCGCTTGAAGTAAGGTGTCCCAGGTATGTGTTTTCGTATCCAAAAAAACGAGCTAGCGATGCAATGACTTCCTTTTCCATTTCAGAAGAAGGCGGACCTCCGTCAAGTGCGTGATTGTTTGGGTTGATAGACATAGCTATTGCATAAGCTGCCCAGGCTAAAGGATGGGGAGGTTTGAGCATCTGTCCTGCATACGAGGGATGCTCAAAAGGATAATTGCATTTTAGTCGCTCTATTAGACGCGTGAAAACTTCATTTACTTTTTTCTCAGGAACAATCAGAGAATCATCCGGTTCCCAGTCGCCAAACGAATCGATCCACTCGTTAAGTGATCTTATGCCTTTTTGGAGTGATTTTTCGGAGAGATTGTCCATTAGTATAAGCTGACCGAGATTCCTGCTGAAAGGACCTGCTTCAACTGAATGTCACTTGAAAAGTCATTATCGTACCTCAGTTCAAACTGAAAAGATGCACTAATGAGGCTGTTGATTTTTCCAACAAGTTCATTACCCCACATAACATCTGTTTCATCAATTGGTATCAAAAAGTTGGTGAAAGTTTCCAATCCACTTGTGTAGAGAATGTTTTCAAATATTTCTTTCTCGTAATAAATACCGGTCGTCAAACCACCCTCAGATCTGAAATTTTCGCCCGGATCAAGACCATATTCGGGCGCAAGGGCATCGTCGGTGACAAATGTCTGTTTCAATCCAAGGCCTGATTCAAATATTATGGATGGGGCAGGTTTGTAAGATAAACCAACGCTTTCAGAAAGATAGCCCGGAGCCATAAAATTAGAGATCAAAATATCCGGATCGGTGTCGGTTTCACCATATTCAAAACCACGGTCAAACTGTGTTCTAAAAACAACGGTAGCATAACTTGAGAGAGAGCCGTCATCTCTGAATTGATAATTAATCCTGTTTGTGATAGAGATCAGGTCATCAGTTTTACGGACTCCTTCGTCTTTCACTTTGGATTGTCCATACTTTAAATTGGTCCTGAAACCATAGCTATACTGATCCTTTCTATACATTACTGTGTATACAGAAGAAGCTGTTCCGCTGAGAGTGCTAACACCACCTTGTGACCAATTGCTGTAGGCAGCCTGCGAGCCATTCATATTTGCCACCCAAGATTGAGTCCACCCGTTGAGGGTATCAGGAACTGATACATTTTGGGCCTCTGCAGAAATGCTGAAGAACAACAACAAGGTTAAGAAGGTTAAATTATTTATCGGTTTACTCATGGTCTCTATTAAGTTAATTTTTGAAAAGAACAGCTTCTTTTAGTTTAGAATCTTTGAGCATTACTTCAATATGTTCACCTGACTTGGTAGGAACCGTCATGCCGGTAAGATCTGCAGATAAAGGAAATTTTCTATGCCCTCGATCTATTAGAACAGCGATCCTGATAGATTCCGGGTCATGAATGGAAGCAACAGCAGAGAGTGCTTCAAACATGGTTTTGCCTGAAAAGATCACGTCATCTACTAATATGACCTGTTTATCACTGCAATCAGGTAAGGAAATGCCAGGATTACTGTCTGCTACATTGAAGTTGTGAACTTTCATATCTTCATCAATGATCTCAGAGATATCTCCAGCGAGTTCGTTGGCCGTTGCTAAACCCCGTTTATTCAATCCAATGATCACTAGTTTTTCACTAACAGGCGATTTCTCCAAAATTTGAATTGCCAAACGTTTTAACGTTCGTTCAATTCGTGCCCGATCCATTAAGGTGTATTGCTTGCTCATAATTCAATTTTAAATTTGGACAAAGGTAATGTTTTCTATCCTTAGTGTTAAAATCATTACCAAAAATAAGAGGAAAAATTGCTACCTTAACAGTGTTAATCTTAACTTAATTCAGGGAGAGATATGAAACGAGGAATTGGAACATTATTAGTCGGAGCAACCGCGTTTGCCGGCGGTGTACTTACAGGATTGCTATTAACCCCAAGAAGTGGCAAAGAGAATTTGAAATGGGTTAAAGATCAGAGTGAAGAAACAGTGGAATGGCTTGAAACCACCGGTCGAAAGATCAGAGAAGATGGAGAAAAGAGAATTGATCGTTTTTCAGAGGGAATTAAAAAAACAATGAAAGATTCTTTACCAGATCTATATGAAGCCACGGAAGATCTTGAATTTTCAGAAGATGAGGAGATAGAAGAAATCACTAAGAATGGCTGAGGCACAATTTCAATATTCTGAAGCCTTTCTTCAATGGATTTGGGAGAATGGGCTTTTCGATCATGCCGGGTTGCAAACCGATTGTGGTAAATCAGTTCAAATATTGGAAGTTGGTGAGCTTAATAAAACCAATGGTCCTGATTTTAAGGCATGTCGTATCGCCATCGATGAATTGACATGGCATGGTGATGTTGAATTACATCTCCGGAGTAAAGATTGGTACGCGCATGGTCATCATGTGGATGAAAATTTTAATTCGGTATTCTTACATGTAATTGTCGGGGGTAATAATGAGTCTGTTAAGACCCAAAACGGAAGCAGTCCATATACTCTCAATTTAGAACCCTACCTCTCAAGTAACCTAAAGGTCTTTTTAAAGAGTTTTGAAGATGAAAAGACTTTACCGTGCACCGGTAATATGAATTTCATTTCTGAAAAGGTATTTATTAAGCAGCTTGAAAAAGCTCATTCAGAATACCTGGAAAAGAAAACGGATGATTTTCTGTCTTTATACGATCCGAATATTTTGCCTTCAGCAGCCTGGAAGAAAGCGTTGGCACTCTCTGTTTGGGATGGTTTGGGAATTACTCATAACCGGAAGGCAATGAAAGTAACAGGAGAGAGGTTGCTTGCCAGTTGGGATGGGGTTTTAATTGATGAAGGTATTGAGCTTGCTTTAAACGAAGCAGGGCTTACTGATAATTCTGATATCAAGTGGAATTTAAAATCTGTAAGACCGGCAAATCATCCGGAAAAGAGAATACATGAAGCTGTTCTTATAACCTTTGAAATTTTGAATACACCTTTTGAGAATTTTCTTGGTAGAAACAGTGTAGGTCTCTGGTCAAAATGGTGCAAAAGTAGTGATCTCAAAAGCTCATCCAGGATGAAAATATTATTCGGAACTGTTTTTCTTCCCGGTCTCTATGTATTAGGTATGTTGTTTGCTCATGAGTATTTGAAAGACAAAGTTCGCACAACATGGAGCGATCTTAAAACCCCAATTCCACAAACACTGTTAAAAAAGTTCAAAGCTCTTCCTATTAAAACTGAAAATTATAGCAAGAAATTAGGTTCTATTCATCAATTGAAATCATATTGTAAGCCAAGGATGTGTTCTGAATGTTTTGTTTTAAAAAATGCGATTCAGTCTTGATTGCTTTTAAAGTGATTTCTATCTTTGGAGTCTGTTAATGATATGAAATGCCCGGTCGTCTAATGGCAGGACACCTGGTTTTGGTCCAGGCAGTGGGGGTTCGAATCCTCCCCGGGCAACAACATTTATCAAAAGGATGACTGTAAGGCCATCCTTTTTGTTTATTGATCAATAATCGGAAGATCATATCTTCATAAATAACCTGAATAGAAAGCCTGCATAGTGGACACTCCTCTGGCGATATTTTCCGGCACAAGTAACCCGGCTTTAGCAAGAGCAATTGCTGAAGAGTATGGAACATCATTGGGTGATGTGACCATTAAGAAGTTTTCTGACGGGGAGCAATATGTTAAGTATGAGCAGAGCATCAGGGGTGAGGATATCTTTGTTATTCAGTCCACCCCGCCGCCCGGAGATAATATCATAGAATTGCTTTTGCTGCTTGATGCTGCTAAACGCGCTTCTGTGAAAAGAGTGACAGCAGTAATACCTTACTTCGGTTATGCCAGGCAGGACCGCAAAGATCAGCCACGGGTGTCAATCGGTTCCAAGCTGATGGCAAATTTGTTAGTTAAGGCCGGTGCAGATCGAATTCTTACAATGGACCTGCATGCTGCTCAGATACAAGGTTTTTTTGATATCCCACTGGATCATCTATATGCCAGCAGGGCTTTTATTGATCACTTTACCTCAAATTCGATAGACAACCTCGTAGTTGTTGCACCGGATGTTGGCAGTCTTAAAATGGCAAGGGCTTACTCCAAGAAATTGGATGCAACTCTGGCATTTATTGATAAAAGACGACCAAAAGCTAATGAATCGGAGATCATGAATCTGATCGGTGAGGTAGAGGGAAAGAATGTGTTAATAGTCGATGATTTGATCGACACTGCCGGAACACTTACAAATGCTGCAGCAGCTCTTAAAGAAAGAGGGGCTCTGAGTATTAAAGCTATTTGTACACATCCGATTTTATCGGGACCGGCATATCAGCGAATAGAAGATTCGCCAATTGATGAGTTGTTAGTAACTGATACTGTTCAGCTTCGCCAGCCCTCTGATAAGATAAAGGTTCTGAGCGTCGCGAACATTTTTGCTGAAGCTATACAACGTATTCACACTAACGATACTATCAGTGCACTGTTTGATAATTAATGATTAAGGTAAACGCATTATGGCATACCCAGAATTAGTAAAACTTGAAGGAACAATTAGAGAGACCAGTAAGCAAGCAAATAAAGTGCTTCGCGAAGAACTTCGTGTTCCTGCGGTACTCTATGGACCGGAAATTGAAGAGAATATCCACTTTTCTGTTGATGAATTGGAATTGGAAAAAATTCTCAGGAAACCACAATCCAAGCTCCAGGAGCTCACTGTAAACGGTAAAACGTACAAAACTCTTTTGAAGAGGACTGAGTTTGATCCTGTGACAGATCGCATCGTTCATGCAGATTTCTACGTGTTGTCTGACAATCATAAAGTAACACTGCGTGTTCCGGTTAAGATCACCGGCAGTGCAAAAGGTGTTGTCGAAAATGGTGGTCGTGTTTTCAAACCAATGAACTTTGTAAGAATCCGAGTACTGCCTGAAGCAATTCCTGCAGAATTTGAATTAGACATCTCACCGCTTCAAATCGGGCAATCACTTCACATATCAGACCTCGATTTGGAAGGTATTATTCCATTGGATGATATGAGTCGTACGATTGTGACCATTCGTCCTCCAAAAGGAGCCGATTTTCTCGAAAATCTTGTATCAGGTGTTACTGATGAAGCTGAAGAGGAAGTGGTTGAAGGCGAAGAACTTGCTGAAGGCGAAGAACTTCCTGAAGGCGAAGAGCTTCCTGAAGGCGAAGAAGGTGAAGAAGAATCAACTGAGGAATAAGTCCGAAGTTATTCACTAAACTAAACGTGTCCCGAAAACGATGTCCATTATAGTAGGATTAGGAAATATTGGACAAGAGTATGAGGGGACACGGCATAATATAGGATTTGAAGTTGTTGAAGCATTAGCTGACACACTTTCCATTACATTTGGCCCGGGTGACGGGCCTTTTGTGGTTGCAGAGGGCAGGCACAGAGGTAGAAGTGTTATGCTTATAAAGCCTACCACTTATATGAACAAAAGTGGACTGGCTGTGAGGAAGGCTCTCTCAAAATACAAGACTGATAAAGAAAATTGCCTGATCATTTATGATGATCTGAACCTCGATGTAGGGGATGTCAGGCTTAAAGCTACGGGTAGTGCCGGTGGTCACAATGGAATACAAAATATTATTGATCTGTTGGGGAGCAGAGAGTTTCCCCGTATCCGATTTGGGATCGGTAACGATTTTCCAAGAGGTAAACAGGTCGATTTTGTATTATCACCATTTAAAAAAACGGATCAGAAATATTTAGAAGAGGGCCTTCAAAAAGCCCATGATGCATCACTTTATTTTGTTCGCGAAGGCATCAATAAAACCATGAATCACTTTAATTAACTAATAGGTCTTGAACAGACTTATTGAACTTAAACTACGTAACGGGAAACAATGGATACAATAATCTATTTTATACCGGTGGCCGGAGTCATTGCACTTCTGTACACCATCTTTAAAACAGCCTGGGTAACAAAGCAGGAGATAGGAACTGAGCGCATGGAGCGCATAAGCAAAAGTATTGCAAGTGGTGCCATGGCATTCTTGAAAGCAGAATACCGGGTACTTGCAGTATTTGTACTTGTTGTGGCTGTAATACTTGGCTTCAGTGCAGATCCTACCACATCAAGCTGGATGGTAGCTATCTCATTTGTTGTTGGTGCTATTTGTTCAGGTCTTGCCGGTTTTATCGGTATGAAAGTTGCAACCAAAGCAAATGTTAGAACCACACATGCTGCACGAACAAGTCTTGGTAAAGGCCTTGAAGTTGCTTTTGCCGGTGGATCCGTAATGGGTCTTGGTGTTGTTGGTCTTGGTGTCCTTGGGTTGAGTTTGTTGTTTATTATTTTTGGAATGCATTTTGGACTTGAAGGCGCCGGTGCCGTTAATAAGGTATTGGCTGTTGTAACCGGCTTTTCTTTTGGTGCATCATCTATTGCCCTTTTTGCACGTGTTGGTGGAGGTATCTACACTAAAGCTGCTGACGTAGGTGCTGACCTTGTAGGTAAGGTTGAAGCCGGTATTCCTGAAGATCACCCGCTTAACCCTGCTACTATTGCTGATAATGTTGGTGATAATGTAGGCGATGTTGCCGGTATGGGTGCTGACCTTTTTGAGTCTTACGTAGGATCTATTATCGGTACTATGGTACTTGGCGCTGCTTTTATAGCCGGAGCAACTATTGATGGTGCTGCTTGGTCAGATGCATTCAACGGTCTTTCCGCAGTAATGCTTCCATTGGTTCTTGCCGGCGTTGGTATTTTGACTTCTATACTTGGAACATTCTTTGTACGTGTTAAAGAAGGTGGAGACCCACAAAAAGCTCTTAACCTCGGTGAATTTATTTCAGCTGCTGTAATGCTTATAGCGTCCTATTTGATTATTACCTGGATGCTTCCTGAAACATGGACGTTCAACGGAGAAGTTTATAACAGCATGGGAGTTTTTTGGGCTACAATATTTGGCCTTGCTGCAGGGCTTGGCATTGGGTTGATCACGGAGCATTATACCGGAACCGGAACAAAGCCGGTTTGGTCGATTGTAAAGCAATCAGTTACCGGATCTGCGACAAATATCATTGCCGGACTTGGTGTTGGAATGATCTCAACTGCGATACCTATTCTAATTATTGCCGTTGCCATCATCGGTGCATACGAATTTGCAGGATTGTACGGTATTGCGATTGCAGCTGTTGGAATGCTTTCAAACACGGGTATCCAGCTAGCTGTTGATGCGTACGGACCAATTTCGGATAATGCAGGTGGTATAGCTGAAATGGCTGAACTGCCGGGAGAAGTTCGCGAACGTACAGACAAACTAGATGCTGTAGGTAATACAACCGCAGCTATAGGTAAAGGTTTTGCGATCGGTTCTGCCGCTCTAACAGCACTGGCTCTTTTTGCAGCCTTTATTACTGCATTTGAGGCTGTGAACCCGGGCGTAGAGGTTATTATCAGTGTAACTAATCCTTCTGTAATGGCTGCCTTATTTGTAGGCGCAATGTTACCATTCTTATTCTCTGCACTTTCTATGAATGCAGTAGGACGTGCTGCAATGAGTATGATCGAAGAAGTACGCCGTCAGTTTCGTGACATTCCTGAATTGACTAAGGCTCTTGCTGCAATGAATCGCAACGAAGGAAAGAAATTAGCTGACTGGTCTGATGAAGACCGGACTACTTTTGAAGCTGCTGACGGTAAAGCTGAATATGAAAAATGTGTTGAGATCTCAACTCAGGCTTCTATTCGTGAAATGGTAATTCCAGGACTTCTAGCCGTGATTGTTCCCGTTCTCTTCGGTTTTGTTCCCGGATTTATCAGCGACAGCCCGACACTAGGTGCTGAAATGCTAGGCGGACTTCTTGCAGGTGTAACTTCTGCTGGTGTTCTTATGGCACTCTTCCAGTCTAATGCCGGTGGTGCTTGGGATAACGCCAAGAAGATGATCGAAGAAGGCGTGACCATTGATGGTGTAGAGTATGGAAAAGGTTCTGAGCCTCACAAAGCAGGTGTTGTTGGAGATACTGTAGGTGATCCGTTCAAGGATACTTCAGGACCGTCTCTGAACATCTTGCTCAAGCTTATGTCAGTAGTAGCGCTTGTAATTGCTACCATGATCTAAAGCTTAGCTAAGCAAATAATTGAAAGCCTCGTGCATAACTTATGTATGGGGCTTTTTTTATGGCTTCAATTTTTGAATAACGTTTTCCAAAAAGTCTCTCCGAACTTATAAGCCAACCATCCAAAGGAAAGGATACCAAAACCAAGAGCGATCCAGGTATAGCTCTCAACTTCATAGAAGCCATACCTGAAGATTCTGATTCCGGCAAGTCCAAAGAAGATCAAGCCAAACAGCAATCCAAAAATGCCATGAATCCGCCTTCTTGTCCGATCTCTTTTGTGTTCTTCTTCTGTGGGTACATTTATTTTGATGGCATAAAATCTTATCACACAATTTTCCCGTAGCTCCACGATGCATCGTGGAGCTACGGGAAGGACATTGGGTAATTTATTAAAAATCTGGATCTGAACAGCTACAAAAGAACCTTTTAAACCTGAAATCCATTGTAATAGGACAACCGAAACAAAAAAGGAGTACAATTATGACAGGTAAAAAAATATTGATGATCGTAGGAGATTATGGAGAAGACCTAGAGATCATGGTACCGTTTCAAGCATTACAGATGGTGGGGCATGAAGTCCATGCGATATGTCCCGATAAGGAGAAAGGTGATACATGCCCAACTGCTGTTCATGATTTTGTGGGAGATCAGACATATAAGGAGCTGCAGGGTCATAATTTCACCTTGAATTATGATTTTGACAATGCAGATCCTGCAGATTACGATGCATTGGTTCTACCGGGTGGAAGAGCCCCTGAATATTTACGCCTAAATGATGAAGTGATCTCAAAAGTGAAGCATTTCCTTGATGAGGATAAACCCATTGCAGCGATCTGCCATGGACTTCAGATATTTGCCAAGACCGGAGGAATTGAAGGAAAAACACTAACAGCCTATCCTGCATGTGGACCAGAAATGGAGGCTTGTGGTGCCAATTACAAAGAAGTTGAAGCAACAGAAGCGGTGGTTGATGGAAACCTGGTTACTTCACCCGCATGGCCGGGACATCAAAAATGGCTGGCTCAGTTCCTGAAGGTCTTAGGAACTGAGATCACACATAATTAAAAAAGTATCAGAATAACAAAGTAGGGACACATAATTTGTGTCCCTACATATTATAATATTTTGTTATACGTCGAAGTCGATACCCTGAGCCAATGGAAGGGAGTCGCCCCAGTTCATAGTATTTGTTTGTCGGCGCATATAAGCTTTCCAGGCATCAGAACCAGATTCACGTCCGCCGCCTGTTTCTTTTTCACCGCCAAATGCACCGCCAATTTCAGCACCGCTGGTTCCTATATTAACATTCGCAATACCGCAATCGGATCCGCGGGCACTTAAGAAAGTTTCAGCTTCACGCATATTCAGGGTGAACATCGCTGAACTCAGTCCCTGTTTTACACCATTGTGTAGAGCTATAGCTTCATCAAGCTCTTTATATTTAATTAGATATAGAATAGGTGCGAAGGTTTCTTCCTGAACAATATCATAATGATTTTCGACTTCAGCCAGTGCAGGGCGAACATAAAATCCATCTTCATCCAACACATCACCGCCATAAATAACTTTACCACCTTCTTTTTCAATTTCTTGAAGGGCGTTTTGCATGTTTTTTATAGCATCTTGGTCGATCATTGGTCCTACCAGTGTATTTTCTTCCAGCGGATCTCCTATGGTTATATTGTCATAGATATTCATCAGGCGTTCTTTAACCTGATCATATACAGATTCATGGATGATCAATCGACGTGTACTTGTACAACGTTGTCCGCAGGTGCCAACGGCCCCGAAAACGGTAGCACGGATAGCCATTTCTATATCAGCATTTTCTGAGATGATGATGGCATTGTTACCGCCAAGCTCAAGAATGGTTTTACCCAATCGGGAAGCAACGGTTTTGCCAACTTCCTTACCCATTGGGATAGAACCGGTTGCTGAAATAAGGGGAATTCGGGTATCTTCTGTCATCCATTCTCCAACTTGTCGGTCTCCGGTAACAAGGTTGAAAATCCCTTCCGGGAGATCATTTTCTTTCAGTACTTTTGCCACTATCTTTTGAATTGCTACTGCACACAACGGCGTCTTTTCAGAACCTTTCCAGATCATTACGTTTCCACAAACGGCAGCAATCATAGCGTTCCAACTCCACACAGCTACAGGAAAGTTAAAGGCTGAGATAATCCCGACTATTCCAAGTGGATGCCATTGCTCATACATTCTATGTTGTGGACGTTCACTGTGCATGGTCTTACCGTAAAGCATACGCGATTGTCCGACTGCGAAATCGCAAATATCGATCATCTCCTGAACTTCACCGAGGCCTTCCTGATAGATCTTACCCATTTCGTAGGTTACAAGTTTGCTTAATGGCTCTTTAAATTCGCGTAGTTTTTGTCCGATCTGGCGAACAATCTCACCACGTTGAGGGGCCGGCATGTCTCGCCATATTTGAAATGCCTTTTGAGCTTCTTCAACCACATGGTCGTACTGATCTTTAGTAGTGACTCCCACAGTAGCAATTTTTTCACCGTTTGTGGGTGTGAAGCTGCTGATTGTCTCTTTACTTTCAATATGTTTTCGTCCGGTGCTTGTTCCCGGGTTAATGCCTTCTATTCCAAGTGTTTTCAGAAACTCCATAATCATAATTTATTTACTGGATTCTAAGGAAGATAGGGAAGTAAGTAGTCAGAATACAGAAGCAGAACATCGAACATCAAAAAAGGAACACCGAGTATTAAAGTTTTATACCTGTACTCTGAATTCTGAGTTCTGTATTCTTACGACATGAGAAATGCATCGAACAACGAAGTCAAATTACTTAGAAAACTAAACCGCAAAAAATATCGTGAGAAAGAGCAGCGGTTTATCGTGGAAGGAGAGCGGGCGGTAGAGCAGGTGGTTGAGAATGGATTGATAGAAGTTGTGTCGGTTTTTATAGGAGAAAGGTTCAAGGTTCATGGGCATAGGTTCAAGGGCCTCGACGTTTGTATTTTGGAGGATGAAGTTTTTTCTGAGGTGGCGGATACGGATAATCCGCAGGGGATATTGGCGGTCTGTAAGATGCCGGAGGCAATTGAGCATGAGAATTTTGCAAGTGAGAAGGGGCTCATTGTAGCTACAGATGCTATTCAGGATCCCGGAAATATGGGCACGATACTCAGAACGGCTGCCTGGTTTGGAGCAAAGGCGTTGATCGCTGGAAAAGGCAGTGTGGATGTTTATCACCCCAAAGTGGTAAGAAGTACGGCCGGGGCAACTGGGAGTATCCCTGTTTTATCGGGTGTGCTGGGTGAGGTTTTTGAACGGTTTGAAAAAGTGGGTTGGCAAGTTTTGTTATTGGATGGGGGAGGAGAAGCTGAATCTTTAGTATCAGTTCAAACCGCAGAAAAAATAATATTGGTTGTGGGAAATGAAGGGAGTGGGATCAATGAAAAATTGCTTAGTTCAGGAAGAAAAAAAGTAAAGATCGAATCCGCTCTGGGTCAAGAGAAAGTAGAAAGCTTGAATGCAGCGGTTGCAACAAGCATTGCACTTTTTCAGTTAACAACGATCAGTAAACATTAATTAAGAAACCCGGGTATAATTTTGGCTCTACTGTTCGTTTCAACCAGGTTCTGATAACTGCTAATAATTTTGTGTTAAATCTTCAAACTTCGTTGCATAAGAGTTTGTCATTAGCTTTATTTCGTGGGTTACTCATTTTTCATCTACATACAGTGTTTGGTATAAACCATCTAAAAACCAAAACTTCCCATCTATGCCAAAGAAGAAAGAGAAGAAGATCTTCGTTCTCGACACCTCCGTTCTGCTCTACGACTATGAAGCTGTCCGAAACTTTGAAAAAAATGATGTAGCCATACCCATTACCGTTCTTGAAGAGCTAGATACCTTCAAAAAAGGTAACAACGTGATCAACTTGCACGCAAGGGAGTTCATTCGCTATCTGGACGGGATCTCTGATACCAACATGCTTCAAAACTGGATCCCATTGAATGGAAGGTCACATGGTAAACTTCGGGTTATTACTAATCAGAACAGTTCACTGGATGCTACAAAGGTATATGGTTCTGATAAAAATGACCACCGCATTATAAATGCAGCTCTACATCTGAAAGAGGAAAATCCTGATCAGCGAGTGATACTTGTTTCAAAGGATATTAATCTCAGGCTGAAGGCCAGGGCCCTTAACCTGGAAGCGGAAGATTATGAGACCATTCGTATCAAGGATATTGAACACCTTTACAGAGGGAAGACTGAAATTGAAGTCGAAAACCCTGCTACCATTGCAAAGTTCTATGAGGAAGGAGAGATTGATCCTAAGGATCTGGGGCAGCAAGATCCTTCATGTAATCACTATTATATCATGAAAGCTCATGGAGCCTCGGCATTAGGTTGGTATAATCCAGGCTCTGAAATGATTGAGGTGGTAGACAAAGTTCATGCCTACGGCATTCATCCCAAAAATGCTGAACAGACCTTTGCGCTACATGCACTGCAAAATAAAAAGGTACTTTGTACTACTGTAACCGGTGCAGCCGGAACCGGAAAGACATTGCTTGCCTTGGCGGCGGCTTTGGAACAGCGAAGTGATTTTAAGCAGGTTTATATGGCTCGACCTATAGTTCCCTTAAGTAACAAAGACCTGGGTTATTTACCGGGTGATGCGAATCAAAAGATCGATCCCTACATGCAGCCACTTTGGGACAATCTTAGCTATATAAAAAATCAGTATAAAGAAAGCAGTAAGCATTTCAAGAAAATTGATGAGATGCTGCAAACGGATAAGCTCAGAATTGTTCCACTTGCTTACATACGGGGACGAAGTCTATCGAATGTGATATTTATCATTGATGAGGCTCAAAACCTGACACCTCACGAAGTCAAAACTATTATTACCCGGGCAGGGCAAAACACAAAGATCGTATTTACGGGTGATATCTTTCAGATCGATACGCCATATCTGGATGCACAAAGCAATGGTCTGAGTTATCTTGTTGACAGGATGCACGATCATGAATTATATGCTCACATAAATCTTGAGAAAGGCGAACGATCTGATCTGGCTAATTTAGCCTCTAAACTTTTGTAGTGTAATAGGCGCATGATTTTAGGTTCAAAGTGTAAGTGGTAACTTGGGCCTTGTACCTAAGATTAGTGTTCTTTGGAGGGGCTTAGGAAGTCAACCTGGAATCTGAAATGCTCTGTTTCGAGGGCCATAATATCATAAAGGTCCTTAACTACTTTAAAGACTTCTTTCGGAGCTCCGATGATGGTAGAAGACAGATATCCAACTTCAATTTCCACATCATATTGAGCCAGATGCTCCAACAGGTCCTGTACTTTTTCTCTTGGATCGTCTTCTGATAACGGAATATAGGTTAGCTGGGCAATCGTTCTCATAGGCTATTATGCTGAATTTGTTTGATACTTTTGATTCATTTAAAGATAAGGCAGAAGAGGTAAAGAGGCTAAAAAAACCTTTATTGCTTGAGGTTTGCTTATTTGTCATATTTGCAGAAAATTTATAAGTAATCAAAAGATTTAAATGAAAGACTTATTCAAAGAATTTAAAGAGTTTGTATCACGCGGTAATGTAGTAGAACTGGCTGTTGGTTTGATCATGGCTACGTATTTTGGAGCCATTACAAAGTCATTTGTTAACGACATCATTATGCCACCGGTTGGTTATATGATCGCAGGAGTGGATTTTGCTGAACTGAAATGGCAGTTCGCTGAAAAAATACTTCAGGATGGAACAGTTGAAGCGGTGACAATAAATTATGGGGCCTTCATAAATACGATCATTACATTCGTTATTGTTTCTGCAGCCATCTTTTTTGTTGTGAAAAGTTATAATCGGTTCATGAAAAAAGAAGAAGCCAAACCGGAACCTAAACCCGTCAAGCCCTCAAAAGAAGAAGAATTACTGACTGAGATAAGAGATCTGCTGAAAAATTCTTAATAACTCAGCAAAACTAAAATTCTGATACCTTAAAACATAAGCTAACCAATGAGTAAAAAAGATACCTTAACCCCATTTGTTTCTGCTGATGATGATCTTCCACAAATTACCGTAAAAGCTGTGATCTTGGGGTTTTTGCTCTCTGCTATTCTTGCCGGAGCAAATGCCTATTTGGGCCTGAAAGTCGGGATGACGGTCTCTGCATCCATTCCGGCCGCAGTGATCTCGATGGCCGTGTTACGACTTTTCAAGGAATCCAATATACTGGAAAATAATATCGTTCAAACGGCAGCATCAGCTGGTGAATCACTGGCTGCGGGAGTTATATTTACCCTTCCTGCTTTAATTTTACTCAAATACTGGCTCGATTTTCCCTTTATGCAAACAGCAGCTATAGCTATGTTTGGGGGTATTCTTGGCGTGTTGTTCACTATTCCATTGCGACGTGCACTGATCATAGAAAGTGAGCTTCAGTTTCCTGAGGGTGTCGCAACCGGTGAGGTTCTCAAAGCAGGAACTGAAGGTGGGAAAGGAATTAGGACTATAATTCAGGCAGGTGTTGCGGCTGCTTTGTTCAAGCTGAGTCAAACCGGATTGAAAGTATTTGCAGGTTCTGTTGGAGGCTCAGTAAAAGCCGGAAAATCCATATTTGGAATGGGAGCGGATCTTTCGGTAGCCTTGCTAGCCGTAGGATATATAGTTGGTCTTAATATTGCTGTGCTGATCTTTGCAGGTGGGCTTATTTCATGGCTGTTTGGTATTCCGATCTACATGGCTTTTTCAAGTCCTGAGGAGATCACTGCAATTGTTGGGGCTGCTGAAGGTTACGATGCTGCTCTAGCTATTTGGAGCCAAAAGATCCGTTATATGGGTGTGGGGGCTATGGTTGTTGGGGGTGTCTGGGCTCTGATATCTTTAGCCAAACCATTGGTAGATGGCATCAAGTCATCCATGGCTGCTGTCAAGCAACTTAAGAAAGGTGGCAGTGCCAGTGTTCCAAGAACAGAGCAGGATACTCCCATCAATATTGTGATCTGGGGTGTAATTGGGTTGGCTATTCCGATCTTTATTGTATTCATGTATGTGATAGACATTGATCACTTAGCGGTCAGTTCCGGCGCTTACTGGACGGCTATTACCTTTGGTGTGGTATTCTCATTATTTGCAGGATTTTTGTTCTCATCAGTAGCAGGTTATATGGCGGGTTTAGTAGGGTCTTCCAATAATCCCATATCAGGTGTAACGATTGCTACAGTACTGGCAACTTCCCTCTGTCTATTGGCTATTTTAGGTGGAGAAGTTGATTTCGCTGCAGATATTGAAAAGGCCAAAAGTGCGGCTGCCGCGGCTATTATTGTTGGGGCGATGATCGCTTGTGCAGCGGCTCTTGCCGGAGATAATTTACAGGATTTAAAAGCCGGTCAGATCGTAGGGGCTACGCCATACAAACAGCAGATCATGCAGGTTGTGGGTGTTGTGGCCGCTGCAATTGTGATAGCCCCGATATTGAGCCTGCTTTTTAATGCCTATGGTTTAGGAGGTGTCTTCCCTAGAGAAGGAATGAATCCACAGGAGATGCTAACTGCTCCTCAGGCCACGCTTATGCAGTCTGTGGCAGAGGGTGTATTTGCAAGGAATCTTGAATGGCCCATGATCATTATTGGCGGATTGATAGCGGTCGCTATAATTATTCTTGATCAGATCCTGAAGCGTAAAGGTTCTGAATTTAGAACACCGGTATTAGCTGTTGCCGTTGGTATCTATCTTCCGGTTGAACTGTCTGTACCGATCTTTATTGGTGGAATGATAGCCTGGAGTGCTTCTAAAGTAGTGCGGAACAGAGCCCGAAAAGCTGGTAAAGATATTCTTGAGGCAGAAGGAAATGCTGAAAGGAATGGTCTGTTATTTTCTTCAGGTTTGATCACGGGGGAAGCATTGATCGGAATAATTCTGGCTATTCCCTTTGCTTTTTTTGAAAGCACCGATGCCCTTCGCCTAATGCCCGAAGGAATGGAATGGCTAACCAGTCTGCTGGGTGTAGGTGCAGCTATTTTCTTTATGATCTGGTTGTATAAAGTTGCTATCAGAAAAGAAGATTAATAATTAATTTTACTTATCGAGGCTGACCACATCAACGGTGGTCAGTCCTTTTCCTAAGAAACGTTCTGCGAGTTCATGAAATCGCTGGGGGCGATCGCTGACGTAACAGTGAAATTTTCCACCTTTAGTATTGAGAAGGTCCAATTCAGTCAGTTTCAGCTTGGCAGATCTTGCTATTGATTCTGCGGAATCAACGATCTTTACTTTTTTGTCTTTCAGTATATGTGGGATTGTTTCTTTGAACAAAGGATAATGTGTGCAGCCTAGGATCAGGGTTTGGATCCCCGTATCATCAAAATGATCCAGATAATGGTGCAGAGTTTGAATGGCAACTTCATTATCGATCCAACCTTCCTCAGCTAAAGGTACCAGCATAGGGCAAGCCTGCTGTTCAACGTTGATGGTGGAGTCAAAAGCATGTATAGATTCCACATAAGCACGCGAATTGACGGTTCCAAGCGTGCCAATCACACCGATATTCTTATGTTCGGGTATTCCGACGGCGGTTCGTGTTCCGGCTGTGATCACGTCCAGTACAGGAATGTCTCCGGCTGCCTCAATGATCTCCTCTTTTGCAGAAGCAGAAACGGTATTACAAGCAATGAGGATCATTTTTACTCCCTTGTTGAGTAAAAACTTTGTGATCTCAAGTGCATAGGCTCGTACTGTTTCTTCTGATTTAATACCATACGGTACACGGGCAGTATCCCCAAAATAAATGATATCTTCATCGGGTAGAGCATCTATGACTGCTTTAGCAACTGTAAGCCCGCCAATACCGGAATCAAAAATACCTATGGGCTGATTTTTATTTATCAATTTATTAGTGATTTGTTCCAAAAAGCAAAAGGTACAAGTAATGTGTTTGATTTAATAGTAGAGGCTGCCGAAGTTTCCTTTTTTAGATTTTATGAAATTTTTAATCAATATCTTTGATCCATGGTTAAGATATTTTTTATAAAGTGCTTATAAATTTTATTACCATCTTAAATGTCTGTCAAATATTTTAAATACTATTAATGAGTAGAGAAAGGCAATCTCAAAATAGAGGAGAGCTAGAACGAACTCTTGGGCTTGGTCCTGCCCTTGCTATTGGTATCGGAACTATGGTAGGCGCAGGTATATTTGTATTTCCAGGTATTGCCGGTGGAGATGCAGGTCCGGCCGCGATGTTCTCTTTTCTGATAGCCGGAAGTATAGCCATGGTTGTAGCCATATGTACCACCGAACTAGCCACTGCCATGCCACAAAGTGGAGGAGGGTACTATTTTGCCTCTAGAATATTTGGCTCGTTTACCGGCTCTTTGATAGGTATCGGTCAATGCGTGGGGTTGATATTTGCCAGTGCATTCTATTTAATGGGGTTTGGTGAATACGCCAGTAAGATATTCAGTGAACTGGGATTATCTCTTGGGGATCCTATTGTATTATTCGCTTTAGGAACGGCAATATTTCTGACTATAGTAAATTTGGCTGGAACTAAGGGTGTTGGGAAACTTCAGAATGGTGTAGTTATAATTCTGACCGGTATTTTGACAGCATTATTTGGCTATGGAGCCCTTGAGGCATTAGGTGTGATAGGGCCGGTAGAACTACAGTCTGAGTTTGTTCCAAAAGGGTACAAATCAATATTTACCACGACGGCTTTGATCTTTACATCATATTTGGGTTTTGTTCAGATAGCAACCGTTGCCGGCGAGATAAAAGATCCACAGAAAAATCTTCCCAGAGCTCTTATTGGCAGTGTAGCGATTGTGACACTACTTTATGTTCTCACTTTGTTTGTCAGCACCAGTATTTTTAGCGCTGAAGAGTTGTCCGAGTTAGGTGAGACAGCCACTGTTGAGGTAGCGCGTTCTATTATCGGCCCAATAGGAGGATTGCTTGTTTTGGGAGCTGGATTACTTGCAACTCTATCATCGGCAAATGCTTCAATTTTAAGTTCGTCCAGGGCTATTTATGCATTGAGTACAGATAGATTATTACCCCCAGGGATTAGTCAGGTAAATAAAAGATATGGAACGCCTCATTGGGCATTATTTATAGTCGGGGCCTCAATAGCAGGCGTAACACTTTTTGGGAGAATTGAGCTGCTTGCTGAAGTTGCCTCTCTTTTACATCTGGTGCTTTATGGCGTTATTTGTCTTGCGCTCTTCTCAGTGAGAAAAAAATCTCCAATTTGGTATGCCCCAACATTCAACGTTAAGGCAGCACCTATGGTCTCGGTAGTGGGTGCTCTTGCCTGTTTTGGATTGATCGCTTTTATGCAGAGCACGTCAATTATTATAGGAACTGTAGTCCTGATATTTGCAACAGTTTGGCACTGGTTATTCGCACGTGAAACAGAAATACAGAAACCTATACCCCCTCATATTCAACCCTCCATGCGAAATCCTAAAATTCTTATACCGCTTGAAATTTCTGACCCCAAGGAAATACCGGATGCACTTCTCACACCTTTTAAAGAATTGGAAATAAACCTTTTGTGGTATAAAATAATCAAAGAACAAACGAGTCCGGAACAATCAAGGGAGAAACTTGATGATGAGGAAAAGGAGAAAATGGAAACTATTTCTGATGAGATCAGAAATAAAGGATATAAGGTTGAGACAAATCAGGTTTTCACTCCTGATCTTGGGAAAAGTATAGATCGGTATATTGACGAAGAAGAATGCAATGCCGTGCTTACTGTAGAATCCGTTCCATCCATAGAACGGTTATTGGTTCCTGTATATTCTAAAGATCAACTTAATAAACGACTTTCAACTATTCTTCACGATCTATCAAAATCGAGTGATCTGCCAATAACTTTGATCACCTTATCCAGTGATGAAATGGAGACTGAAAGTGAAAATCGTGAAGAAAATCTGGAATTCGTTGCCAAGAGTTTGTTGAGAGAAGCCGGATTAGATGAGAATAGGATCTTTTCGAAGAGCGTAAATGTTGATGATGTGACTAAAGCCGTGGAACAGATTTCAGGAGAAGACGACCTGGTCATTTTAGGAGAAACAGGATCTTCAGACCGGCAAAGCTTTTTTAATACAGTACACAACAATATATCAGAAACGGTAACTTGTCCCGTATTGTCTATCATTAACACGGAAGAAGAAAACAGTTAAATCATTTTTAAGTATTTTATGAAACATTTTTTTTTAGGTATCAGCTTACCATTACTGATTTTGCTGTATCCAGCTACAATTTTTGGGCAGACTGAACCGGATACTCTTCAAGGTGATCTCGGTGATATAGTAGTTGTGGGCTATGAGGGTAACCGAAGTCTAATGGAGACACCCGGAGCGGTTTCAAATATCAGGGCAGAACGAATTTCGGGCTTTGATGAAAGCTCTATTGTATATGGCCTGAATGCTGTACCGGGTGTGAGGATCGAACAGCGTGCACCGGGCAGTTACCGAGTGGCTATCAGGGGGAGTTCTCTTCGGGCACCCTTTGGAGTTCGAAACATTAAGATATACTGGAATGATATTCCTTTTACAGAACCTTCAGGCAGTACACCGCTCAATTTACTGGACGTGATAAACATGCAGGAGGCGGAGGTTATCAAGGGGCCGGCCGGCAGTATTTATGGAGCCGGAAATGGCGGTGCCATATTATTCGATAGCAGGCAAAGCAACCGGAATGTTGTTGGGGCCGGCGCTATGATCGGTTCATATGGTTTGAACCGATATACGGCATTTGCTGAACAACAGACTGACAAAGCTAATTTGAGGTTTAATTATTCGAATCAGAGTTCGGATGGTTATAGAGAGCAATCCTTTTTGGAAAGGCAGACAGCTGAACTCTCTTCTCGATTTCAGTTGAACGACAAACAGATCATTAAAACCAGCTTCTTATATTCTGACCTTTATTATGGCATTCCGGGGGGATTGACATTACAGCAATATCAAGAAGATCCAAGCCAGGCCCGGCCGGGTAATCCTTTTGTGCTGGGAAGTGTTGAGGCTAATGCCAGTATCGATCAGCAGGCCTTTCTTGCCGGTATCAGTCATGATGTGGAGATCAACGATATTTTATCCAATCTGACCACCCTGTATGGAACATTCAGTGCATTTGAAAATCCTTTTAACCTGGATTATAAAAAAGACAGCCGTAAAACAGGTGGTGGCAGAACCCGTTTTTACCTGGATACTGAAATTGGGGATGTTAGAACACGGTTTACTTTTGGTGGTGAATATCAGGCCGCAAATTACGCTGCCCGAAATTATGAAAATGCAGGTGGTGTAACAGGCGATTTGAATTTTGATGATGAGATTAAGCTGAAGTCATCATTATTTTTTGTGAATACTGAAGTGGATCTGCCCAGTGAAATTTATCTGACAGCGGGACTAAGCTATAATAGATTAAAATATCGCCTGAATCGATTAGAAACTAACTTGCAGGATGATAATACAGGCATAGCGCAAAAAACTTTTGACCCGGAGATCATCCCAAGAATTGGAATGGCAAAAAAGTTTTTTCCAGGCATGTTAGTACACGGTAGTATCAGTTACGGATTTTCTCCACCAACCATAGAGGAATTCAGGACTAACGAGGGTAGCATCGCCTTGGACCTGGAAGCGGAACAGGGAACTAATTATGAATTAGGTTTCAGAGGCAGTTTTTACCAAAGCCGTTTCAGTTACGATATAACCGGTTTTATCTTTAAACTGAGTGAAACCATCGTTCAGCAACCTTCTGACAGGAATTCGACTGTTATTTTTGAAAATACAGGTGCCACTGATCAATATGGTATCGAAGTTGCGACAAGTTGGCAAGTCATCCAAAACCCGGATCAATTTATAGAAGGACTAGCTTGGGATCTCTCATATAGTTATCACAATTTCAATTTTGTGGACTATCAAAGAGGAGGTGAAGATTATTCCGGTAATGAACTGACCGGCGTCGCACCACATACCTTGAACACCAGCTGGAAAGTAAACACTGCTCTAGGTTCATATTTGAATCTGAATTATAATTTCACGGATGAGATACCACTTAACGATGCAAATACGGTTTATTCAAAAGCCTATCATTTATTACAGAGTAAAATAGGCTACAGGTTGGAGCTTTTTTCCGATTTTAACCTTGATGCCTTCTTCGGGATAGATAACTTGCTGAATGAAAAGTACAGCCTTGGCAATGACCTCAATGCCTTCGGTGATCGTTTTTATCAGCCGGCTGCACCCAGAAATTGGTTTGCGGGTGTAAAGCTGAACATTAAATTGTAATATGTGATCGTTACAACGCAGAAAAGATATTTACAGGCGAGGATTTACAACATTATTATAGATTGAACCAAAAGAAAATGACAGCCCAAATCTTATTTCGTAAGAATATGAGGTGAATCGCTGTCGAAGATTAAGAAGCTGTTCAGCATCTGTAATGTTGCCTGCAGGTATGGATAATTGATTACGGATCCAAGCATATTCACCGGATACGTAAATAGAAAAACCTCTGTATATTCTGAAATTAAGGCGTGATTCTGTTACCAGTCGGTTTTTACTTAGATCCTGCATGTAGGCGGAAGCATTGATTTCAGTCCGAAATTCTCCCCAAGGCTTAGTAAAACGGATATTTGATCTAAGTTGGTGTTCAAGCAAAAATTCAGATGATTTTCCATATATAGTCCGTTCATTATAGTCGTTGTAACCACCGGTGAATCGATATAGAAATGTAATTTCACGTTCAGTGAATTCTTCATAAGGAAAAATACTGTACTCCAAAGCTAGACTTCCATCTGCTAAAAGGGCAAGGTTGTCGCGCGTAGAAGAACGTAGATTAGATGAACCTCCGAAAGACCAATGGTCAGTTAGACTTTTTACAAGCAATAAATCTGCTCTGCGACTTTCGGTATTAAAAACACGAGTTGTATCGTCGTCGTTGAACTTTCGACGTTCATAATACTGTTGAATTTCAAATTCCAGCTTCCATTCCGGTGTAATTCTTTCAGCTTTTGCATCCCCCCGTAGAGAAAATTCTTTTTCAGACTCTTCACCTTCTAAGTCCATATCAGCATTTAATTCAAATACCCAAGAATCCCACTCATCTACCGTCTGTGTTTCGTCCTGTAAATCTGTAGGAATGTAGTTGATTGTCAAGCTTTCAGAAACGGGTAGATTGGCTAAGAAAAAGAATAAACCCTTCTTTATATAATCATTGAGATCATTTCTTATTTCGTCATCTGTATCTGATTCAGCAGAAAAATACGTTAATGTTCTGCTCACTTCAGTGAATTCATTATTCCCGATAAATTGAAGAGTGAATTCATTACCACCGCTTCCGGTTCCTTGCGTCGTTATTAGCAGATGAAGGTCAGCATCATCTTTATTCCTAACGTAATTTATAAATGGGATCTTCTCTCTAATGTAAGATTCATCGCAGCGCCATGTACGGCAATCTAGAAAGACATCTATTGTTCGGGGTGGGGGGTCGGATGATTTCTGAGCGGATGTAACTTCTGGTGGCAATAGAAAAAAAAGAATAAAGGAAAAAAAGATAGATCTTTTTAGAATCACCAGATCAATAAAGCTGTGAATTATTTTTAGTTTCTTAATAAGAAAAGTCGGCATTCAACAATTTTTCAGTCGGAAATTTAAATTAGTACAAGAATTAATAATGTATATAAATAACGATAGTATCCATCTAAAATCATGTAAAACCAATGTTTTGCTGACCTTAAGCTTGAATGTATTGTTGTGCCTTTAACATCATTACAATAGTTTAAGTTCATTAAAATTTCCTTGCCAGAACTACCGTTTTTTTAAAAGTCTTATTTTTCCCTTTAGCACTGTCGTAAGCCTCAAACAGTATAATATAGATGCCAACTCGATTTTTTTTGTGGTCATCGGTCAGCCCATCCCACATAAGCGAACCATCAAATCCGGCTGGTGAGCCGTCTGCCAATTTTTTAACCTGACGACCATAACGATCAAAGATCCTGACCCGCAACATATAGTCGGATTCATCCAGCTTATAATTGATAAACAGGTAGTCTTCGAAGCCGTCATTATCCGGAGAAAAGGGATTGGGGGTAAATGTCAGCCCTGTCTCATCAGGCAACGAGCCGGGTATCTGATAAATGGAGTTTTTCTGAGCCGGGGTGCCTCCGTTTACCCGTGTGCTTGAGCTCCAGTTGGTTTTATCATTGCTCGGTCCGTTTGGGTCAATTCGCTCAAGAGCTACACCATCAGTGTCAAAGAGATTAGGATTATGCCAGCTTTCATCATAGAATACAGAATCAATAGCTGTACCTGTGCTGTCAGCTATATAAATAGCATCATTGGCTGAAGTTAAACTTAAACTCGAACGATCTATTCTGATCTTGAAGTCTTCGGTTGGATTTGATATTTCAAAGAATTTTGCCAGACGGCTATTGGCAAAATCAACGGATTGATCTTCTGCATAGACTAAAACAAAATCGCCGGAAGGAATCCATTTGAATTGGGAAGATACAGGATCTATGGAGCGTACTTCGTTATTTTCATCGGGTGCATCATGGATAAACAGACCCTCCAGCGAGATAGCATGATCTGATCGGTTATAGAGTTCGATATACTCAGTTTGATCCGGTAGGTTATCCTCAGAATCTGCAATAGGGTCGAACAGGATCTCATTAATAACTATGGAGCCGGGCGTAAGTGGTTGTGAGACCTCAATACTGAGTTCGTGACTGATGTTTCCCCGGTAATCTTCAATTTTCGTAATACTCAGATTTAAAGCTTCACCGAAACTGGCTGCTAGCGGCCCTGCAATGATCTGATTTCCGTTGTTAGGATCAAAATCATAGATCGAAAGAGGACTGCCATTAACCGTCAGGGTTGTATTAGTTGGAATTACAAATTCTGAGAACACCAGAGATATACGACTATTATCTACGGTTTTAGCAAAGATGATCTGCGGTGCATCCTGATCCGGTTCAAATACGGAACTCTGAGATCCAGCAGTATTGCCAGTCTGAGCCTCACTGCTGGCCCAATTATTCGGATCGTTAGAGGCGGAGAGTGGATCTTTTCGTTCTAACGAAACTCCGCGTGTATTCCCTCCCCACGTATTTTTATAACTCAAGCTATCGATCACCATACCGGATTTATTTTTGATGACTACTATATCCTCATTATCATTTAACGTGGGCAAACCGCTAAGGTAAACAGCATCAGTACTTTGCAGGCTATTTGTTGCAGTAAAATCTTTAGTATCAGTAAGTATCAGGTATTTACCACTTTTGATGTGTGTACCAGAGGGTATTGTTGTGGAATTTGAAGCATCAGAAAAAGTCCAGTTAGTTAGATCAAAGTTTTTATCACTTTGGTTGTATAGCTCTACGAATTCAGGAGAATCACCGCTCAGTCGTTTGTATAGGATCTCGTTTATTATGACATCTCCGGGTAATGCATTTGAAAACTGAGTAAATTCAATATCTACACTCGCAGTATTCTGCAGATTGCCGAAAATATCCATCTGATCCTGAATGTTGACGCTATAATATGTGCCATCGGTCATTTTAGATGACAGTGCGATTGATATCGTGTTGCCTGTGGTTTGGATAATGTCTCCGATTTGAATAGATGGCTCAACAGAATAATTAGAGACATCTAAAGCTGGCACAGATTGAACCCGTTCATTGTAACGAAGGCACAATGTATCTGTGCCGATTGTGAAGGCATGAATTATGATTGGCGCGTCTGTATCAGGCGTAATCTCGTTCGGTTTGCCCGGAGTGGCCAGATCAGGTGAGGGTGAATTACGCCAATTCTCAGAATATATGGAAGCTGCTTGGGGATCAAGTCGTTCTAACGAGATCTGATCACCGCCCCAATCAGAAAAGTATGTAAGTGAATCGATCAGCGTGCCGTTTTGATCTCTTATTACAATATCGTCAGAGCCGTTATTGAGAGAAGGGAAGGCGGTACCGAGAACTAAAATATTTTTGTCCGGGAATTGATCAAAAAGAGTACTGTCAGCTACGAGGACCACATATTCTCCCTGTACCAACTCCGCTTTGGAATTTGCGATACTTCGCCGGGTTCCTGTGTTATCGTTCAGCGTCCAGTTTCGCAGGTCTATATTCTTATTACTTTTATTGTAAAGTTCGATGAACTCAGAATATGCAATAGCCGGATCGTACATAAATTCGTTGATCACAACATCGCCTGAATCAGCCTCCTGAATATCGATCAGGAAAAATGACTGTGATAGGGAACCGGCTATATTTCCGAATACATCAGCCTGATCCTGAATAGTGAGTAGATAAGTCGTCCCCAGATCTTGCTTGGGCAGAGAACTTTGAAATTGAATGATGACGGTATCCGGTTCCAGAAAAGTTATAAATGATATTGGTGGAACCTGAGTTTCAATTTCAGCCGGTACGAACAGTTCAAAGTTTGCTATGTTTTCAGCTGGAGTTTGTTCTATTCGCTCTGAAAACAGAACTTGCAAGGTAGTTCCATTGATTACATTCAGTTCCACAATATCAGGTGAAGTCAAATCTTCTGAAATGAGATTCTCACTTCCCGGAGTACCGAGTTTGGGTGAAGGAGAGTTCCCCCAGTTTTCAACATAAGTTGGTGAAACAGATACACTTCTCCGTTCCAGTGAGGTCTTATTGCCGCCCCAGGTATTGCTGTATGTCAAAGAATCGATCAGAACACCATCCCCATTCCTGATTACAATATCATCAGCAGTTGTACTATTCAGGTTGGCAAAGCGTGAATCCATTACTATGAGGTAAATTTCAGGGAAACTATTTTTAATGGTACTATCGGGTGCAAGCACTACACGTGACCCAGGAAGCAGTGTAGATTGTTGGTCAGTCAGTGACCTCCTGTTTCCTGAGTTGTCATTGAACGTCCAGTTTTGCAGGTTATAGGCACTGTCTGTTGCATTATATAATTCTATGAAATCTGTAAAACCATCAGAAGGATCGTACATAAATTCAGTAATGAATACGTCGCCGGAATCCGCTACTCCATAGTCAATTATAAACAAGTTTGGAGTTAAGGTTGGACTGATATTTCCAAAGAGATCCGTCTGATTCTCAATGCTCAGTTGGTAAGTAGTACCTTCGGGTTCGCTGGGAAGGTCCATGGTCAGTTGCAATAGAACAGTATCCGGTTTAGTGTAAATGATACTTTGAATGCCAATGCCGGTATCCGTGCTGTTATCTGCCTGAAGAGTGTAATTAAAAATTTCAATTGCTTGAGACTCCTGAATTCTTTCTGAATAGATCAGCTGAATTTGTGATCTGCTAATCAAATTTATTTCGCTCAGTTGAGCGGGCTCGGTATCCGGTTCAATTAGGTTTAAATAACCGGGTGTACCGAGATCGGTTGAGGGTGAGTTTCCCCAGTTTTCTTTATAAATGGATGATACGGTTGGATCTCTTCTTTCGAGTGAAACATCTTCACCACCCCAGTTCGTCTCATATTGAAGGGAATCGGCAATTGCACCGGCTGAGGTTAAAAGCCTGACCTGGTCGGAAGTTGTGCTGTTTAGGTTTGGTAGGGAAGCCTGAATATAATAAGCAGGGCCAAATATGTTGATCAATGCTGTGGTATCGGGTGTAACCACAGCAAAGCTGTCAGGATATAAGATAAGATCAGAACCAGAGATTGTGGTGAGTGAAAGCTCATCTCCAATTTGCCAGTCTTTGAGATTGAGATATTTCTCTGAAGTATTTTTCAGCTCCACATAATCTGTAGCACCAGATGGTGGGTCTTTCATAAATTCATTGATAATCACATCTCCGGCCGAAAATTCATCGAAGGTGAAGAATTCAAAGTAGGTATCGTCATTGATCGTCCAGCCACTTACACTTTGCAGATCATTAATAATTATGTCACTCGGACCTGACAAAAGAGGAGATGTAAGATCAAGCTGAATTTGATCTCCGGTTGGTTGAGAAATTCCGGTGGCAGCATCAATTTGAATACCCTTGATAATAAAATCGCTCGGTTGTATGGACACAGGGTCGATGCTTTCGCTGAATTCAAGAAGTAGTTGCTCTCGGTTTATAACAGTTAGATCTATGAATACGAACGGGTTTTGAAACTCAAATTCAAAGATGCCATTCGCATTGTTACCAAAAATATCAGTGAGATCGGCTGCATTAAGATTCCAGCTTCCATCGTATTCATTGATCTCAGTATCTAAAGTAAGTTCAGTAGTATCTGCCGCAACTTGAATGGCCGTTGTTATAGAAGGAATAACCGGAGTGTTGGCACCCGCTCCAGGGTTTAAACTCAAGCTGTAATTACCGGGATTTTCAGCTGTTGCATTTTCAAGACGTTCGGAAGTAACCATCAAAAGAGTGAGAGGTTTCTGAAGGATCACTTCCATGATCTGAGGGGCTTCTGTATCTGCTGAAACTTCGTTAGGGAAACCGGGAGTGCCGAAATTTGGATTGGGTGAATCACCCCAGTTTTCAAGATAGATGGAGGCAGCAGCCGGATCTCTTCGTTCAATGGCCACATCTATACCTGCCCAATCCGATGTATATGACAGAGAATCAACAGTAACCCCTGTACTATCAAAAAGGCGAACCTCATCACCCCCATTGTTTAGAGGAGGCAGTGAAGCCTGAATATAATTGGCAGAACCGTAAAAGGAACTTAATTTTGATGTATCGGCTGAGATAACTGCATAGCCATAAGGTAAGATAGGCGTGTCGGAAATAGATATTGTAGTAAATGTCCCATTATCAGCGACCTGCCAGTTTTTTAGGTTTAAATATTTGGCCGAAACATTGTGGATCTCCACATATTCAGCTGTACCGGTGGGAGGGTCTTTCATGAATTCATTGATCACAATATCCCCGGGTACAAAATTATCAAAAATAACAATCTGAAAAGTGGTATCAGCTAATGTGGTGGAACCTGAAATGTCGTCTACACCTGAAATATTCAGATCATTCACACCACTTGGGATAGGGTCTGCAAAACCAATCCTGACTGACTCTGCACTTATCTGACTATAAGACTGGGGATTTAGCGAGCCGGGAAACAGGGTGAAATCAGTGGTTTGAACTGATGCCGGATCATAAGCTTTATTGAAGATGATATCGATCTCAGAATCATTAAAAAGGGCTATATTATCAACGGCTACTGGCGGAATATAGATCTTGAAATCGAAAGCAAATTTATCGGTTCGGGTTGAGGTATAAGTGGTTACAAATCCGAAATGTGAGGCTGAAGTATATGTGTTATCTGTTCCTGAAGCTTCCTGAGCGAGTAACCCTGTGTAACCTTCAGCGACTTGAAGTGACCAGTTGCCGGAGGCATCTCTTGTGACTTTTACCCTAAAATCTCCACCAGAACTGATGTCTGTAGTCCCTGTCAAAACTTCTACATCTTTGTTTCCCGCGGTTATCCTAAATAATCTGAAAACATCACCGGAAAGATTCTCACCGGCCTGCAACATATAGCCATTTATGGGAGTAGTGAAGTCTGCTGCATCACTCATAAGATAAATTTCAGCTTTGTTTCCATCAGACGGAGAGAAGCCATCCAAACGGAGGAAGAATTCCCAGTATCCAATAACGTTACTGGAAGGAATACTTAAAGAGGAAGTTCCTGCAGATGCTGCATTTTGTTGTAGTAGAACGTTGTTGCCTTCAGATATAAAGGTGAAATCTGCAGTTGTACCCGACCAGTCAGAGATATCCTGATCAGAGAAATCATCCTCGAAATTTACCGTTTGTGCGCAAATTGACATCGGCACAAAGATCAGTAAAGTGATGATATGCAGTCGTAAACTTGACATATTGTACCCAAACCATGTTACAAATAGTTTTTATTAGAACACAGTCATGCAGTTTTAATTAAATGATCTATAAACGTCTCTTGGAATTATATTTATCCGTTTATTTACTTTTTCTTTTGAAAGCTTTTCTAAACTTGGAATATCAATTAGTGCATTTATCTCATTTTGTTGTGAGAAGGCAAAAGATCTTATTTGTTCAAGATAATTGAGATAGAATTTCCGGAATGGTGTATTCCCCTCAAAACCCAGTCTTGGTTCAACAGGATCAGACCCCAGTTTATTAAGTACCAGCAGCAGATTTCTCTTCTGATCAGAAAGTGTTTTGGGATCAGTAAACTCACAAGAAAATGCGGATCTAACCTGTTCCAAAATTGGGTTTTTGATTTTTTCAGATATCATACCTGAATCGGCCCTCAACAATGCCTCAAGTATTACGGTTTCTGCATACTTGATTGTAAGTTCCATTTGAAGGTCTTTGATACCATACTCAAAGGCAGGTTTATAGGTCTCATCTACGATCTTCAGAAGATCTTCAGGCGCTTGAGCTGTTGATTTCGAATGCCAGCCTCGAATAGTGACGTCAATCAATTCAATAATTTTTCGAATGCTGCCGGCGCATGCAAAGTTTTTATCCCGGGGAGAAATGAGAACCTGGTGCTTATCAGCATATTCGTACAAAAAATTAGCGTCGGCAGGTTCAATATCATTGAAAAACAGTTCGCCTCTTTCGATCATCTTTCTGCCGACCATGAAAACGCCGGCCACCAGTTTGGTCTGAGAGGTAAGTTCAACAGGCACGTGTTCGTTTTCGTAATCAAATTTTTGAGACCGGATCAAATAGGCTGTGGTAGCAACTAATAATTTAGAGAATACAAACAGGTCAACGGTTGTAAGTTCTTTATAGCTGATCTTGAACTCACTCTTATAATAATTCCTGAACCTATCGATCAGATTCATGACTTCAGGCCACAGCTTCATCATATCATGCAGTGCCGTCATGTTGTACTGCTTACCGTCTCGGGAATCACCGAATTTACAGATATGGTATTCAGTGGGAATAGGCTCACAGTAAAAAGCAGGTGAAGCATTATCTTCACCTAAATACCTGCCATCGCTTCCTTTTACAGTTGAAGTACCCCTCCAGGCTCCATACATGAATTCCATGTCATTCCTTAAAAAGGGAGGAGGGTTAATCTTTGAACCTATCTTCACAACCGTTCTTGATAGTAAAGGATTAGAAGAGGCCTTTGTTATAACATTTACTATGATATTTTTGATATTGTTCAATGTACCCGAGTGTTTTTCTCTAATCTATAAAAATGAAATGAGCTTTTCTCTAAAGTTTAAAAAAAAATAGGGTAAAAGGATCGTCAACCTTTTACCCCTGAAAGGACATTGAGGATACTCTAAAATCCTCGTGTAATGATTAGTTATTTCTCTCTGTGTTAGCTGTAGGGTTAGAGCGATGAGATAGGAAGTCCTTACAAAATTTTTGTACTTTTTTTGAATAAATATTATTTGGCCTAAATGAATAAAAATCAGGTGACAATATGAGGGCTTTGCCTTTTACTATCGAAAATTTGAACGGCGGGTTCATGAAACTGGAAGGAATTCTGAGAGTGAAGGACGACCATTTGCTTTTTGAATTCAAAAAAAAGGATGCTGTGATCGAGGCATATCAGTCTGAACTTAAGACTGTTGAAATTCCATTATCCGAAATTGAGATGCTGGAATTCAAAAAAGGATGGTTCAGTGCAAAGCTGATACTTCATGGAAAGTCGGCATCAAGTTTCAGGGAACTGCCGGGTAAGGACCTGATCGAAAGGGTATTGAAAGTAAAGCGCAAACATAGGGAGGTGGCTGCAAGAATCTCTTCAAATCTCAATCTTATGATATCGGAAAAAAAACTTCAGGAAATGGACGGTGACGAATGAGTATTCCCTATAAATATTCCATGTATGAATCAGATGATGTGAATGTGAAGGCCAAAGAAGTTAAAGGCATTATTAGTTACGCACATGATGAGCTATTGTTTGAATATAAGGTGTATGATGCAGCTGGAAATGGGATCAGTAATCTGTCCAAGTTTGCCATTCACATCGATAATATAAAGCGGGTGGAATACAAAAAAAGGTTTCCATTTTCGGGAGGGAAAATGATTGTTGAGGCCAATAAATGGGCATTTCTGGAACCTTTGCCTGGCAGTGAACAGGGTAGGATCAAGTTAAAGATCAAGAGAAGGGACAAGGGAGAGGCTATACGGATGTCAACCAAGCTGAACCTGTATATGTCCCAAAAACGCCTGGATGATATGGAAGGATAAAAATTATTTCAGGAATCCCTTCTTTACCAACAATTCCGCATTCAGTATGGCCCCCCCGGCCGCACCGCGAATGGTGTTATGTGCCATGGCGATGAAACTGACGTCGAATACTTCAGCTTTTCTCAACCTTCCAATATGCAGCTGCATTCCGTTTTCAGCATCGGCATGTAAACGTGGTTGTGGATATTTTTCCTCTTCATGCAGCTTGTAAAGATTCTTTGGTGAGAAAGGGAGATTCAGATCAGCGATCGGATTTTTCCAGTTCGTGTACGCTGCTTTCAACTCTTCAAAGTTTACAGGTGGCTTTTCCAGCTTAGCTGTTACCGAGATCATATGTCCGTTGATAGTAGGCACTCTGGTTGCCGTGGCTTGAACCTGGAAATGTGGTTTCGCCAAGGTAGTTCCTTCCAGTTTGCTAAGAAGTTTTCTGGTCTCGGGACCAACTTTAGGTTCTTCTCCCGAAATGAATGGGATCACATTCCCCAAAATGTCCAAACTTGCTACACCGGGGTAACCCGCTCCGGACACTGCCTGCATGGTAGTCAGGATCAGAGATTCGATGCCAAAAGCATCATACAGTGGTTTCAGTGCAATAGCGAGAGGAACAGCTACACAGTTTGGATTGGTGACTATCCATCCGCTTCCGTCTTTGGTAAAAGTCTGCTTCTTGATGAGTTCGGTATGATCCGGGTTGATCTCAGGGATAAGCAGCGGAACCGTGGGATCCTGACGATAATTTTTGGCATTGGATATGACCGGGATTCCTGAAGAGGCAAAATCTTTTTCGATCTCTCCGGCCACAGATGCGTCTAATCCCGAAAAAACAAAATCGACATTACTGAACTCAGAAGGTTCACAATTCTTTACCGTCATCTCTTTGACGTGCTCGGGCAGCACCACGTCTTCGATCCAGTTGGCGGCATCTTTATATTCCTTGCCGGCCGAGCGTTCGGAGGCTCCAAGAACTTCAATTTCAAACCAGGGGTGACCCTGAAGTAAACGAATAAATTTTTGTCCAACTGCACCAGTAGCGCCTAAAATTCCAACTTTCATGATGAATGAGTATGATTTAAAATCAAATCTTTGTGAGCAACAAAAATAATCAATCTGCAACCTTTATGTGAGAAATTTAGATAAATTAAATTCACTTTCCCTCGTTCCCAACCTCCCGGTTGGGAACGCTCGCCCGGACCTCCGGTCCAAATAGTTTAAATTGGATTGGTTGCTTGTCCTCGTTCCGTTGCGGAATGTATGATAACGGCAATAACTAACTGAATTAATAATTAAATAATCCTCTGAGGAGCTTTAATTTTGTTTAAAAACAATAGGTTAAACTAAAATTACATTGCAAATAAGGATACACAATCATACCAGAACCAAGTTGTTATTTAACAGCCACAATTTCATATATACCGATGGTATAATTGTCAGGATTAAAATCTTCAATAAAATATAGCTGATTATCATGCGCTCCAAAGGGAGTAGAGGGAACTGAAACTTCCTGAATCAATTCTAAGCTACTTTTATCATAAATAACTAAAAAATTATCCTTAGAAGAATAATCCATAGTGTCAAACCACTCCTCCGTTAGATTTTGCATATTTTGTATAATGTAACTGTCAGTGACAAATATATGAGCCACAGCACTAGTGTTTGCTCTGTGTTTGAATTTTTCAGAAATAGGCATTGATGGTGTCAATTCTCTTTCAGGAATAAAAAAGTTATCAGTCTTTTGACCTTCTCTTCCGATTAAAACCTTTTTCTTTAAATCATATATCTGAAAGTAGGGTGAAGTTTGAAGGTTAGTATAGGCTAAATCAGTTTCCTCATCCAAAGCTATGACTGTATTGAAAGCAAGATTATTATCATCTTGAGAATATTCATCAAACCTCCCAAAGATAGATTCAGCAATTCCACTAGTGTCAATTAATCCTACCAGTCTGGATTTATGAGTTTCAAACCTTACATCAGTTTCGTATATAGTTGCGACAATTTTATTGTTATACCATCTCAAATTATTTGCTGTGGGGTTAAACGTCTCTCTTTCCAAAAAATCTGTGGAATGCAATAAGTTCCCATTCAGGTCAAAAACCTTTAACATTCTTTGCATGGAATCATAAATAAATACCTCATTTTTTTTATTTACATCGTATCCACTTACACTTAAAATGCCTTTTGGACCTCTGCCATTTACCCCAATCACTGAATGGAATGTACCGTCAGAGTTGAAGACAAAAACCTGATTTCTTATTCTATCACTGAATAAAAAATATTCTTTATCTCCTGTGATTTTAATTTGTTCAAAAAAATTGCCAAAGATCTCCTGGCCTTGTTGTAATACTACCGAATCTATTTTGACAATATCTACTTCGTTAGTTTCTATTTCTGAATCACCAGTTGAGCACCCCATAGCAAGGCTGAAAAAAACGACAGGCAAAAAAATAAACTTCATATTCTTATCTAGTCTAGTCATTGTAAATCATAACCCTATGCTTAATATTCATAATATAATACGAATTTAAACCTAAGCATATGATGTTAACAAGTAATCATAAATATTCTAATCAGCTTAAATTTGGCCTTTTCTCCTCATACCCAACCTCCCGGTTGGGTATGCCTGCCTGGACCTCCGGTCCAAATAATTTAATAAAGAGGGGTTGCCCGTATCCACAACCCCTCTATGTTTCTCCCATTTTCTAGAGGGAGAAGGCTCTTTGATGAGTTCATTAATTGATCAGAGAATCCTGTCCAAATCTTCCTTCCATCCCACACATCTGTGCTCTATCTTTGCGGCATGAAATTTATCTATGACAAACTGGAATCCCGTAATCCCCAAATTTATGCCTGGCTGGTTCTGGGACTCCTTTTTCTGATATACATCTCAAGTTTTGTGGACCGGCAGATCGTGGCGGTACTGGGAACGGCCATTCGGGATGACCTAGGTTTCACTAACACTCAGATCGGTGTGCTTTACGGCCCTGCCTTTTCTCTGATCTATGCGATCTGCGGTATATTTATGGGATGGTTCGCCGATCAATTTTCCCGAAAACGGATCATTCTGATTGGCTTGGTGATCTGGAGCCTGATGACCGTTGCCAGTGGTTTTGCCAGCTCCTTCGTTTTTCTGGTGACGGCGAGATTTTTTGTCGGGGTAAGTCAGTCAGCACTGAGTCCGGCCGTGTATTCCTTATTGGCTGATTACTTTCCTCCGGAAAGAAGGGCGCGTGTATTCTCGGTGTATGCCTCCGGGATATTTGTTGGGGTAGGGCTTTCATTTTTGATCGGTGGCTCGGTAGCGCAAGCCTATGACTGGCGGGAAGCCATGAAGATCGTGGGCTGGCCCGGACTGGTGATCGCCGCCATTGGTTTTTTGTTGATCCGTGAGCCGGGCAGGTCCACCAAAACAAGTGATCGTTCGGCCTCAGATTTCTTTGACGTTTTGAGATACATCCTCAGGAAGAGAAGTGTGCGTTATTATCTTGCCGGATTTTCACTGCTATCCCTGAGTGGTTATACCATTTTGGCTTTTGTTGGAACCGTATTGAACGACACCTTTCAGGCCCCATCCATGATCTCCCAATATGGGTGGTTCATGTTTTTGGCCGGCGTGGGGGTAAATATTTCAGGCTGGCTGGCTGATAAGCTGGCGGTCAGATACGGCCCTGAAAAGCGATTTGTGATGGGCATTGTAGCCGCCCTGGGCGGACTTCCATTCTATTATTTTGGGTTGATGGCTGAGTCGGTGATGATGGCCTTTATACTGATCGGGATCGGAAATGTGATCGCCTCATCATACAACGGAGTGGCTGCGGCCCTCATACAGTATTTTGTAAAGTCGGACATGCGGGGAATGGCCGGCGCGGTGTACTTATTTGTGATCAGCATTGTGGGATTTGGGATCGGACCGCCCGTAACCGGCTGGCTGATCGATCATGTGTTTACGGGTACTTATGGACCTTCCAAAGCGCTGATACTGGTGTTTACGGCATGTGGGGTACTGGCCACCTATTGCTTCATGCAGGCCATGAAAAGCTATGCTAACGACGTGGTAACTTAAGCCCCCGATCTTATCAGGCATCTGCCACCATGCCGCATTGAATAGAGCCTTTTGTGTTCAATCAGGTTCGTTTGATCCATCACACGTGATCGTTTGGAAAATGACACGTGATTCTTCCATCCAACACACGTGATTTTTAGATCGATGACACGTGATTGTTTCATCCAACACGTGTGATCACCTAAACCATACCACTCAACCCAATTTTAGAGGACGCTTATCTTTGCTTGCAACTAACCCATAAGGTGTTATCTTACGGGAACTTAGATGGATGTTTTACGACGATATTATCAGGCCAATATGCAGTATAATATGCCAATATCACTGAATTACTAATGTGAAAGGGTACGTACGGGTCTTATACAAAGTCTCATAAGATAGCCCCCGTCGCATGTTAATATGTTGGGCTCAGTTGTCATGGAAAAGAAAGCCTACAGATGAAAAGTCCCTAAACAAGGAGACATCAAGACACATTATTCGGACAACTTCACTGGCTTCTTATTCTATTTTGTTGACTTACCCAATCAATGGTTTCAGATCTCTACGATTAGCTAAAATACTAACATCCTTAGTATTCTCAATACGCTTCAACTGTTCTAATACTCTTTGTTGCGTTTCAGGAGTCCAAAAAATTTGAAGTTGATTACGTGCCCTAGTAACCGCAGTGTAGAAAATGCTATGTGTAATATCGTCCTCATTAGAGTCTGTTATAACAATTTTTACAGAGTCGTATTCCAGTCCCTGAGCTTTATGTATCGAAACTGCATAAGCAACTTGAAATGGAACTGTTGTATTATTTGAGTCGTCATCTTCATCACTTGTATCAAGATCAAAAACTGAGAACCGAACAATTGAATCTCCTAACCATTCTAAATCAACTCCAAATACATCAAACTCTGTCAGAGGCCTATCAAGATCAATATCGAACTGTATTTGTCCTTTTTGGTAATCTATCCCGACAATAGTACCCTTTAAGTTATTATAAATAACGGGTCTAAATCTTTCGGTCTCATAAAATAGAATTGGGTCACCAACTTTATATGTAGCCACACGCCAAGTGACTGCTTCATTTGGGTTACTGCTTTGTAAGAAACGATTAACATTATTGATTCCATAAAGACCATCATAGTTAAGACAAAGAATAATTTCATCTTTTTCCTTGGCTTCAAATAGTGACTCATCAAGTACAGAAGAGTAATTGTTATGAGCCATACATTCTGAAATATCATCTTTTATACCTCGAACCTTACCCCAGAAATCTAGTAATGATTGATTTGTAGTTCTATAAGGAGTTGTCAACTCAAAAATTGAGGTGCTTGGTATAAAGGATCTTATGATTCCAAACCAGTTTCCAAACTGAATTGACTCAATTTGATACACATCCCCAACCAAGACAAGTAACCTAAACTTAGTATTATTCAAAACTTTAATTAAATCATCATTACTTACAGTACTACACTCATCAATAATGAGAAGGTCATACTGAATGCTATTTGTACCTTTGAATATTTGGCTACTTATTGTTCTAAACTCTGAGTTCTGGGCACTTACTCGGCGTTTTAAATTATCAATTGCTGGATTTGTATGAGCCAAAAAAAGTTTATCCTTATCATTAAAATATTGTGCTATATGGTCTACCATAGTAGACTTACCAGTACCAGCTGCCCCATAAATTAATGCAACACAAGAGTTACTGAATAACCGTTTTAAAGCATCTTTTTTTATAGGGTCATCTATTTTATTAGCTCCTTCTTTTATCCAGTGTTCTACAGCTTTGGTATACCCTGCAATCCCTGAGGATGCTTTATCCTGTAAAGATTCTACTATAGAAACTGTATCATTCTCGTAACCAATTATAAATACGTGGCCCATATCTTTAATAAGCCTACGTTCCTTGTGTGTTTTATATAGATAACTGTTATAAGTAGAAATCAAGTTATCTATATCCCCAAATTCCTCAAGGTCTGCAAGTGGGGTGTATAGTATCCCATGTTGTTCAACATTATTTTTAACTCTTCTTGCCAGTAATTCATGGTTTCTATTTTCAATATCGAGGCTTTCGACTAAATCCCAATACCGAGGATTATGACCAAGCAAAGAAGTGCAAAAAGGCATGGTGTCAAAAGGGATGCAACCATAACCAAGTTTCATGCCTGAAAGAAGATTACAACTCTCGGTGCTATACTGTAGCTTAATTATTTGGTTATTCATTCTCAGTAACAAATACCGAAGAATATTTTGACCTGAAGATGAAGACTTTACAATTTGGCGGACATTATCCAATAATGGAAAAATTATTGGTTTAGAGACACCTGATGTACCTACATTTCTTACTCTTGCGAATTCATTATCAGATAACTCAACAAGATCTAGGAGGCTCCCAGAACCCGCTGTTAATCCTTTCATTAAATATCTATACTCTTTAGAGTTAGTACGTGTTTTTATTTTAGAACCTAGTAGACGAGCGAAATTATCAAACTCACATGGCCGGATAGAAACTTCCCATTTTCGAATCACTATAATCGGCATTTTCTGACCAAATACTTCGATCGATTCAGGCTGAAGTGTCAATGTAGCAGCATATTTATCAGTCATCTCTATATCAGTAAATGCGATGATCCGATCAAATTTGCTCACCTTATTTATTGCACGGTTAAAGGTCACTTCATAATACACACGACCTTCAAGGAAGAATGGACGAATTTTATGAATATAATATCGATCACTTCGATACTGACCTGTTTTAGTTTTACGTACTAGATCAATTTTCTCAGCTATCTTGAGGTGATATTCATGTAGCGATGGATCGAGATCTACAGGAAAAGATTCAAGATTAGCAAGAATCTCTAATTCAAAATATTCTTGAACTAAACTCCTTAATCGGTAGAGATATTCATAATACTTAAGCATCAAGCGCTCTGAACCATCTCCATCAAAGGTATAATGAGATGAGCTTTTCTGTAATAGTTTGTGGAATTTGTCAATAAACCTAAACTTTGCCCTTGTCTTGATAAACTTAATTCCATTTCCTATTGCAGAGTAATCAAATACAGCATTAGGTGATCAGGTCTCGAGTAATACAGCAACACCTTCGACTAAGTTTCTAAGTTGAGAAAGCAAATTTTGTGAAAGTAAAGTCCGGTGTTCATCAAGTGATTCGATATTATTACAAATAACTTGATCTGCACTCTTTATCTGTTCAATTACTGTGGCCATATATATATTTTTTATGCCTATGTGTGAAATAAAATACCTAAAATCTTCTACATATATACCATAAGCAGGATACACCAAGCATTGTACTTAATGAAAAGAAAATCATTATTAAGTATGTTGTCATTTGAACGCCTAACAAGCGCATCAACTGTGGACGCGGACGGAGCTTCGGTTTCCAGCATTGCTTGTTTTAAAATTATCACCGTTAATCTCCAAGCCGCTTATCGCGTGGGTCCTTAAACAGATCCTTACAATTCTACCCTCAATTACCAGCACTTCAGAGCCAGCCGGAGTTGAGAATTCAGAAAGATCCGGTCAATAGGTTTGGACCGAAAAGCCGCTATGTAAATAGAGGGGTAGGTTTTACTTCTTTTTTAGATCCCATAAAATGATATCGGAAAGATTCAGGTTTAAAGAGGCACATCAAACAAAGCTGAAAATTTCGAATAATTAAATAAAAAGGATCAAGATAGATATGAGTCAACCACTATTAGAAGCCTACGATATGAACGGCCTGCATTTAAAGAATCGGGTTGTTATGGCACCCATGACCAGAAGCAGGGCCGCCAACGAAGGCAATGTGCCCACGGATGACTTGCAGGGCGTGTATTATGAACAAAGAGCCGGGGCCGGACTGATCATTTCGGAAGGCTCGCAGATCTCTGAGGAAGCCGTTGGTTACATCAATACACCCGGAATATATACGGAAGAACAAGTAGAAGGCTGGAAAAAGATCACAAGCCGCGTACATGACAAAGACGGAAAAATATTTTTACAGCTTTGGCATGTAGGCCGGATTTCTCACCCTGATTTTCATGATGGAGAGCTGCCATTAGCGCCGTCCGCAATAAACCCCAATGAGAAGTCGTACACGCCGGAGGGTTTTAAAGATACGGTAACCCCTAAAGCCATGACCAAAGATGATATAAAGAGAACCATCGCTGACTTTAAACACGCGGCTAAAAATGCCATGAAAGCCGGCTTTGATGGCGTGGAAATTCATTCCTCCAATGGATACCTGATCCATCAGTTTTTCAATGCTACTTCAAACCAAAGGACCGATGAATACGGAGACAGTATTGAAAACAGGGCCCGTTTCTTTTTTGAAGTGCTTGATGCGATCAAAGAAGAAGTTCCGGAAAACAGGATAGGAGCCCGCTTCAATCCGTCATTACATGGCATATTCGGTATGACCATGGATGAAGAAACCATCCCTACCTTCGATCACGTGATCAATAAATTGAACGATTATGACCTGGCTTATATCCATTTGTCTGAGCCGTTCAATGATGTGAGTGATATAGAGTATGCCGAAACAGAGATCGCCAAAAGATACCGCCCTATGTACGACGGTACGCTGATGATCAACAGTGCGTTTGATCAGGAAAAAGGCAATGCCGTCATAGAAAGAGGGGATGCTGATCTGGTTGCATTTGCTAAGCCATTTATCTCCAACCCTGACCTGGTGGAACGGTTTAGACAGCATGCAGAATTGGCGGAATGGGATCAGGATACCTTTTACACCCCGGGCAAAGAGGGTTATATAGATTACCCTGCTATGTCGTAGTGAAAGAAGAACTAACAATTATTTTCAAAAAGGCTCCTTCGGGAGCCTTTTTTGTTAGGTGATGATCTCAGTATGCCCCTGCTTTATCTCGTTCCCAACATCTCTGTTGGGAACGCAATGTGGGACCTCCCGGTCCCAATGAATAAAAGAGGAAATAAATCATCCGCTAAACAACGTAACAGGAATCAATCCCCCAATTCCCTCATAATTTTTTGCAGATGAATACCTCCAATCAGTCGGCATATCCACAAAGCCGGCATTAACCGGATTTGCATGAATATATTCGATCTTTTGGCTAACCATATTAATTGAGCTTAGTCGTTTGGGATGAAGTCCTTCCTGCCAAACCTGATAGGTTCTATATATTTTATGTGATTTCTTATTCCATTCCAATTTTTCAAGCCAGTGAGAATGACCATCCAGTACTAAAACATCCAAAATTTGACGAGCGGTATATGACTTTGCAAGCCTAAGCTTCTTTGACAATTCCTGACCCTGAACTACTGCATGAAAGTGATTGTGCATGATGACATAAGCATATAAATTTACGGCTCTTTGTTGTTGTAGAAACGTTAATTGATCAAGCAGAATTTGAACGATATTTGGTTTTGAAAAAAGAGGTAATTCTTCTAGTAATGTACTGGTAATAAAATATGGATAGTGTTCTTCGTAAAATTTATATCGGCTTCGCCCCATGATTTCACTTTCTTTTTTCTATGTAAGAGGGATGAGAAATGGATTCCTTACAAGTTTTTTTCTTGTGGACCGGGAGGTCCGCCGTGGCGTTCCCAACAGGGATGTTGGGAACGAGAGTGAGGAGATCCGCTTGGTCGTGTAATACTGCCCTCCGAAAGTCAACTTCATGCTGTCCGAAATAATAAATTATATCTGGTAGATCGTGATCCTGAGACCAGGATCGATGTATATAGTGTAGAGCTTTAGATCTTGCACTAGTTCCCAACCCGGATGTTGGGAACGGGAGTATGTACTACCGTAAGGGCGAATCGCATTCGCCCTGATAAGGCCCAAAAATATAACGCAAAAGCTAATAAGGTCTAATTCAACTCTTGATCCTATTCGCCCGAAACATGCCATCAGCTGCCTGAAGGATCTTCATACGAAGTTGTTTGTTGTAATTGGGACGTTCAGCTAAGAACGTACGCACAGTTTCCACGGCTGAATCAGAAGAATAGTTGCCAAGCGTAACATCCAGCCAGCGCTTTGGGAAAAAGATATCGCCGGTGACCTGAATCTCCTGAAGCAATTCCAGGCTAGGCAAGATGTACTTCTCAGATTCCTCAATACGCAACGGATGGTGCAGGTAGCCTAAGGCCCCAAGCACCCATGATTCGACCTGTCGGTTTTCTTCATCCTTTAGAGACTCAAAGAATGCGTCCCGAACTGTTTGATCATTAGATAGTGCAGGACGTATGAATTCAAACCGGCGCTTTCGGTCCTCATTTTCGATCTGTTCTGACTGAACGGATACGATCTTCGAGGCCTGTTCAGGTATTTTTAGAGCTAAATTACCGGCCATCGATATAAAGTCAGACTCTGACAGGTTGAGTCCTTCAATTTCAAGATCACCACTCCAGATATCATAGACCTTTTGGATCTCGCTTGCTGACATGGTAATATCCCTGAAAGCATTGAAGAACAGTTTCTTTTTGGAGCTTTCTGACTGTTCCATCACCATGTCCCAGAGGATACCTTCGGTTTCTTCCATGATATCGTTTCTCTGATCATCCGTTAAAAATCTCCAGTAGATGGTTTCGATATAACCCAGGATCTGATCCTGAAGAAGTTGGTTTTCCTCAACCTGAATAAGATTTAACAGCTTGTTATATAGACCGATCGGTTCCACATCATTTTGCTCCAGCATATTCTCATACAGATTGATGAGATGGGATCCTTTGCGAACATTCCGCATGTTTTCCCAATACTGAAGCGTTTCAAGATCTGCAGGAAATAGACCGTAAGCACGTCCATTGGCATTAAAGACCTTGGTCTCTGCTTGCAGTTCATTCAGTGTGGCAAAGGTGGTCGGTTCATCACTTAGAATATCAAAGAACTTGAACGAACTGTCTTGTGGACTTATGGTCCAGATACCGACCTGTTGCGACCAGACCCTTTCCTTACCGGCAGGGTCAGTCTGAACCAGGATATCATAACGCAGAGGCTCACGACCGGGCAAATCGTCTTCTTTGAATTCCACAGAAAAATGAGGCCGGCCGGGCGTACTCACCCAGACGTCACTCCATGCAATCAGATCCTGATCGGTTTGTTGATCCAATATTTTAATGAGATCCGGCCATTTCGCGTTGTCAAAAGAATAGGTACTCAGATACTCCTGCATACCTTCTTTGAAAGGTTCCTCCCCAACTAATAATTCAAGCTGCCGCATCATAATGGGAGCCTTGTTATAGATGATGGCCCCATACATTTGTCCGGCTTCATTCAGGTTATCGAGGTTCTGGCGAATAGGGTTGGCTCCTTCAGTACGATCCACTGAGTAGGCGCTGGGATGGTGGCGCAGGAGGAAATTAAGGTCATGGTCGATCTCAGGAAAACCTGGATTGACTATTTTGGCGGCCATGAAATTGGCAAATACTTCCTTGGTCCACACATCATTGAACCACTCCATAGTGACGAGGTCTCCGAACCACATATGGGCCGTTTCGTGAGCGATCAAGCTGGCCCGACTCAGAAGCTGGGAATCTGATGGATCTTCATCCATAAACAAGGAAGAAGCACGATATTGTATAGCTCCAACATGTTCCATTCCTCCATATTGAAAGGATGGGATGAGAGCAAAATCAAACTTCTGAAAGGGATATTCAATTCTGGTATAATCTTCCAGCCAATCAAGAGAAGCCTTGTGAAGGCGGAAGATGTCATCCAGGTTTCTCTCCACTTTTTTCTGATCCGACTCCCTGTGAAGCATGGTCATTTCAACATCGTCCACCGAGCGGGTGACTTTCTCGAAATCACCGGCCACAAAAGAGAACAGGTAAGAGCTGATCAGCTCAGTAGGGGCAAAGTTCAACGTTTTTGAGGAATCCGATGCGTGCTCATAATTGATGGGAGCGTTGGCAATAGCTTCCCAGTCTTTAGGGATCTCAAGGGTCAGGTCATACACGGCTTTCAGGTCCGGCTGATCAAAAAGAGGGAATGCCGTACGGGCGCGGTCGGGAACAAACAAGGTGTATAGATAATCCGGATTGCGGTTCAGTGACGACTCACCGGCAATGAAATCAATATCAACCGTATTTTTTCCGGCAAAAAGAAATTGATCAGGCAGAATGATGTGTTCATATTCAAAGTTGATCTCGACGTCTTCACCGTTGATGGACAATGACTTGAGGTGATGTTTCGATTCGCGGAAATCGAGTTGTATATCCTGACCATTTTCTTTCAGCTCAAATGATATTGTTGCCTGAGCTTCAATAGAATCTGATTGCTCAGCAGGAATATTAAAGTAAAGTTCATAGGTGATGTCCGAGATATTGGCTTTACGAAACTGAGCCAGTTTCAGAGAAACACCGGGCTCAATATTGGGCGAGGTGGAACATCCCAGGGTTCCAAAGATCAAACTGATTGTAAGTATGTAGTTACGTAATGAAGAGTAATTCATAGACCTGATTTTATTTTTTGACCGCATGCAAAACTACCAACAATCAGGAAGATATCAAGCACCTAATTTGTTAAGATTCGTGATAGAAAAATAATGGGAGGCGTAAATCGGCACGCTGTGCCGAGGTGTGGAACACCATCCAGTAATTAACCTTTTATCCAACAATTTGAAAACCTGGAAAAACAGACAGGGACTTTCTGTCCGACCTGAATAGATGTTTACTTACTCACCTACTTTTGGCTTGATCCGCAAGTTGACTGATAAGCTCCAAAAGTAACAAAAGGTCAAGGCTGTGAAAAAAGAACTAAAGCTGACTACTTTTCACTAATAGAAATCAATGCTGCTTCACAGGGCTTGCTTGTTTTATTAATTCCATGCGACATAATTTTTTTAAATGCCTGGTCATTACGGGCTTATAAAAAATAAAAAAAGCACCCCGTTTGATCAGGCTGCTTTTTTAATGTGTAGTTCTTACCAAGATTTGAATCTGTCAAATACAGATTAAGCAGGTGTTTCCACATTGAATTTCTCTTCGATCAGTTTTACAAACTGAGCTTTTGGCAGAGCACCGGCGGCCATTTGTGGCTGTCCATCAACCGGAATAAACAAGATGGATGGGATACTTCGGATCCCGAAAACAGCAGCTAATTCCTGTTCTGCTTCAGTATCTATTTTATAAATATCAACCAAGCCTTCATACTCTTCGGATAACTCTTCCATAATGGGAGCTACCATTTTGCATGGACCGCACCAATCTGCGTAAAAGTCAATTATTGCAGGTTTTTCTCCTTTATAGTCCCATTCCTGATTATTTTCATAATCAAATATTTTTTTCAGGAAACTCTCTTTTGTTAAATATTCAGTAGCCATGTTATTCTCTTTTTATTAATGTATTCCAAATGGCTGTAAAGTGGCCAAGTGGTTATTAATTTGTTTATGTATCCTAATGGTTAAAATACAAATATTACCCGACAAGTAGAGGTTAGATCAATAGATATTGGTTATAAATGGCATAGTTAAGCAGGAGAATTTACCGTTATTGTTAAACCCAGTTTGGAAAAACGAGTCATAACCATGTCTCTGTCGGCAGGTTTCGGTCAGATCTTTTGGCGATCAACACTTTACTTATGGTATTAACTATAATTGTAATGAGCTCAAGAAGTCGTGAAAGTGAGCTAAACCGACTCCCGTAAGCCATTAAAATCAATGTTTTTACCAAGAAATTCTTAAAAACTGAAAGGCAATAAAAAAAGGCAGCCTGATAAAACCGGCTGCCTTTTGAATAATTATTTACTATGAAATGAAGTAATTATTTCAGATCGAAACGATCGAGGTTCATTACTTTGGTCCATGTATTCACGAAGTCGTTGAGGAATTTTTTCTCGCCGTCTTCTGCTCCGTACACTTCTGCAAGGGCACGTAGTTCTGAATTGGAACCACAGATAAGATCAACTCTTGAACCGCTCCACTTTACGTCACCGGTTTTACGATCACTTCCTGCAAATACATTTTTCTCATCTGTAGTTGCCTGCCAGGTTGTATTCAGGTCAAGCAGATTTTTGAAATAATCGTTAGTCAGTGTTCCGGGCTTATCGGTGAACACGCCTTTTTTGGAACCGTCAAAGTTGGTATCCAAGACACGCATTCCACCAAGCAGGACCGTCATTTCAGGGGGGGTCAGTGTCATAAGCTGAGCTTTGTCCACCATCATTTCTTCAGCTGAAGTATGATGCTTAGGGGCAAAGTAGTTTCGGAAAGCATCTGCCGGGGGTTCAAGCCATGCAAATGATTCTACGTCTGTTTGCTCCTGAGTGGCATCAGTACGGCCCGGTGTAAATGGCACGCTTACATCATGGCCGGCCTCTTTAGCGGCTTTTTCAATAGCTGCAACACCACCAAGTACGATCAGGTCAGCGATAGAAACTTTCTTATGACCTGACTGGGTATCGTTAAATTCAGACTGAATGCCTTCGAAGGCTTCAATTACTTTAGCAAGCTGTTCCGGATTGTTCACTTTCCAGTTTTTCTGAGGAGCCAATCGAACACGAGCGCCATTTGCACCACCACGTTTATCAGAACCGCGGTAGGTAGAGGCAGATGCCCATGCTGTTGAAACAAGTTCAGAAACTGAAAGTCCTGAATCCAGGATCTTACCTTTGAGTTCTTCAATGTCTTTATCGTTAATCAGTTCATGATCCACTTCGGGAACAGGATCTTGCCATAGCAACTCTTCCTCAGGAACTTCAGGTCCCACTAAGAGTGATTTTGGTCCCATATCACGGTGTGTCAGTTTATACCATGCACGAGCAAAAGCATCTGCAAATTCATCGGGATTTTCGAGGAATCTTCTGGATATTTTTTCGTAAGCCGGATCTTCTCTCAGTGAAAGGTCAGTTGTAAGCATGAATGGCTGATGCTTTTTCTCAGGATCATGAGCATCGGGTACAGTACCTGCACCGGCTTCGTCTTTTGGTTTCCATTGCCATGCACCGGCAGGACTCTTATGAACCTCCCATTCAAATCCGAAAAGATTCTCCAGATAGAGCATGGTCCATTCAGTTGGCTTTTGTGTCCATGTTCCTTCCAAACCACTGGTGATTGTATCGGCACCTTTTCCGGTTCCGTATGAATTTTTCCAGCCAAGTCCCATTTGCTCAATAGGTGCAGCTTCAGGTTCGGCTCCTAGGTGTGATTCAGGTGCGGCACCGTGAACTTTTCCGAATGTATGTCCACCTGCTATCAGAGCAACCGTTTCTTCATCATTCATTGCCATACGGGCGAATGTCTGACGGATATAATCCGCTGCCTTTTTAGGATCGGGTTCACCGTTAGGTCCTTCAGGGTTTACATAAATAAGACCCATGTGGTCGGCACCGAGCGGCTCTTCCAGATCGCCATCTTCAGTGTGGCGCTGATCTGCCAGCCATTCTCCTTCGGAGCCCCAATAAATATCTTCTTCCGGTTCCCAGACATCTTCACGACCGCCACCGAATCCAAAGGTCTCAAAACCCATAGATTCAAGAGCTACGTTTCCGGCCAGAATCATAAGGTCAGCCCATGAGATCTTTTTCCCATATTTCTTCTTGATCGGCCAGAGTAGCAGTCGTGCTTTATCAAGATTCACGTTATCAGGCCAGCTATTCAGGGGTGCAAAACGTTGATTCCCTGTAGCACCGCCACCACGGCCGTCTACCACACGGTAGGTTCCGGCACTGTGCCAGGCCATGCGGATCATAAGCGGGCCATAGTGACCAAAATCAGCCGGCCACCATTCCTGAGAATCCGTCATCAATTCTTCGAGGTCTTTTTTTACGGCTTTCAGGTCAAGCTTTTTAAATTCTTCTGTATAGTCAAAATCTTCACCCATTGGGTCAGACTTTGAAGAATGCTGCCGCAGAATGTTCAGGTTCAGTTTATTGGGCCACCATTCTCGGATCTTTGCACCATCGTTGGCAGAGTGCTCCATTGATCCATTATGAAACGGGCATCCATTTTCTTGGTTTACTTTATACGTTGAAGCCTTGTTGTCAGAGCTTCCTTTATTATCAGACATTTTTTCTCCATTAAATTCTTACTTCGATAGGTTACTAAGAAAGCGATTCCAAGCACCTGAACCAAATCAATAAACATTTAAGTCGTGATAGGTTTTCTTTATGAAGAAATTGTGAAGGGGTGGAAATGGAAATTATTGTACGCTGATGAGGTCAATTTCAAAGATCAGGTTAGCATTTGGGGGTATACTTTCACCTGAACCCCGTGATCCGTAGCCATAGGCAGATGGAATATACAGTGTGATGGATCCACCGGACTGAAGTAAAGGAATTCCGATCTGCCAGCCATAGATAAGATTACGCAACGGGAATGTGACGGGATTTTGGGACTGATCGAATGTGGTGCCATCACTCATCAGTTTACCCTGATAATTAACGCTAACCTGACTGCAAAGTCCGGGTGTTTTACCGGAACCTTGTTTATTTATCACATATCGCAGACCGGATGAATGTTCTTGCACGTTTTCGATATTATTTTCGGTCAGGTAGGTATCAATGGCAGTTATATCCTCCTTAAGTTGTGTGGAATCAACGCCTGCAAGATTCAATTCGTAATTACAATCATCAGAGTTGCTGAAACAACCGCTTGAGAAAACAATGATGGAAAGAAAAAGGACTGCCAGTACAGCTTTAATATAAAGATGCATTTTTAACTAATGAGAAATGTAGATGATCTGATTTATTTAAGCCTCAAAGATACTACAGAACTCTGCATAAATGCATCTTTATTTATACATCATTCAGAGCTTCGTTCAGAGCCTGAAGACTCTTCTTGGCATCACCGAAAAACATCTGATTTTTCTCATCGTAGAACAGTGGGTTGTCGATGCCTGCATAACCGGGACTCAAACTTCTTTTGAATATAACGGTACGTTTGGCTTCATCGACATCTAGAATAGGCATGCCGTAGATTGGGCTTCCGGGTTCTGTCTTGGCAACCGGGTTTACCACATCGTTAGCTCCGATAATCAAGACAACATCTGTTGTTTTGAATTCAGGATTGATCTGATCCATGTCAAGCAGTTGATCATAAGGAACGTCTGCTTCAGCAAGCAACACATTCATATGACCGGGCATACGTCCCGCTACGGGATGAACACCATATTTGACCTGAACACCACGTTCCTCAAGTTTCATTGCCACTTCTTTGAGAACGTGTTGAGCCTGGGCAACAGCCAAACCATAACCCGGCGCGATAACTACTTTGGAGGCATAGGCCACCTGAATGGCAAGATCTTCTGCAGAAGTTTCACGAACGGTTTTGTCTCCATCTTCGCCACTTCCTGAGCCGGCAGAATCACCGCCGAATGCTCCGAATATCACATTAGCCAGAGATCGGTTCATGGCTTTGCACATAATTTGGGTCAGAATGAGTCCGGCTGCGCCAACGAGAGCACCTGCAATAATAAGCAGGTTATTGCCGATCACGAAACCGGCCATGGATGCTGCCAGTCCCGAGTAGGAGTTAAGCAGAGAAATGACCACGGGCATATCAGCTCCGCCAATTGGGATAACAGAAGTGATACCGATCAACAAAGACAAACCGAGGATCACCCAGAATATAGTTTGGTTAGTGGGATCAAAGGTGAAAAAGCCGATCAGAACCAAAACTGCGATCATGGATCCGATGTTGATGATATTGAGTCCGGGGAAGGTGATCGCGTTACCTGAGATGAACCCCTTGAGTTTTCCGAAGGCAATGAAGCTACCGGTAAAAGTGAGTGAACCGATAAAGATACCGAGTCCGGTGGTAACCAGGCTGTCCGGCGTCATGGTTGTTGGATCCACCAAACGTGAAAATTCTCCCCAAGCTACCAATGCTGATGCACCACCCCCAAATCCGTTGAATACGGCAACCAATTCGGGCATGGCGGTCATAGCCACTTTTTTGGCCAAAATGACACCGACCAAAGCACCGATCAGAACACCGGCTATGATCCATTCAAAAGAAATAATCTGCTGGTCGAAGAGCGTGACCACGATACCGATGAACATCCCGAGAGCCGCATATTGATTTCCTTTTCGGGCTGTAGCAGGGGAGTTCAGTAATTTCAAACCGCGAATAAAAAAGAAGGTGGCGATCAGGTAAATGATCTGAATGGTGTCAGGTAAATAGGGCAGGAACGCTTCGGGTAAAAACTGACTCATTTCTCATCCTCCTTTTTCTTGAACATCTCCAGCATGCGGTCGGTAACCATAAATCCACCCACCACGTTGATGGTGGCAAACACAATAGCCACAAATCCGATGATCTGACTCATCTGAGAGTCAACGCCGGAGTGGCCGGCCACAATAAGAGCCCCAACAATGGTGATCCCCGAAATGGCATTGGCACCACTCATAAGCGGTGTATGCAAAGTCGGAGGGACTTTGGAAATTAGTTCAAAGCCAATAAAGCAGGCCAAAACAAAAATAAATAAGGAAAATATTAAGGCTGACATGGTTTTTTTAATTTAGAACATTCAACATTCAACACTGAACATTGAACTTCGAAGTTGGATGTTCGGCGTTCGATGTTCGTTATTTTTTCAACATCGGGCTTATGACTTCACCCTGATGCGTAACAGTGGTTTTTAGCAGTATTTCGTCTTCGAAGTTGAAATTTGGTTTGCCGTCTTCGATCAGCAGATCTAAAAGTGCGTACATATTCTTTGAGTACAGTTTGCTGGCGTGAAGCGACAGTTGACTTGGCAGGTTGTTGGGCCCTACAATGTTCACACCGTATTTTTCAACGGTTTTTCCGTGTTCGGTAAGTTCACAATTTCCGCCATTCTCTGAAGCGATATCCACGATCACTGAACCGGGCAACATATCCTTTACCATAGCTTCGGTAATAAGAACCGGAGCCGGGCGGCCGGGAATGAGTGCCGTGGTAACAACGATATCTGATTTTTTGACATGTTCGTGGATGGCCTGTCGCTGAAGATCTTGTTTATTTTCATCCAGTTCCTTGGCATATCCGCCTTCAGTTTGGGTTTCTTCACTACCCAGTTGAACTTCCACAAATTTGGCGCCCAGACTTTCCACTTGCTCTTTTACTTCGGGGCGGATATCGAAAGCTTCTACCACCGATCCCAGCCTTTTCAATGTGGCTATAGCTTGAAGACCGGCTACTCCGGCTCCTAATACCAGTGATTTGGCAGGCGGGATGGTTCCCGCTGCGGTCATCATCATTGGTAGATATTTGTCGAGTTCGTTGGCAGCGATGAGTGCAGCTTTGTAGCCGGCAATGGAACTCATGGAGGAAAGAACATCCATACTCTGGGCTCGTGAGATACGCGGAACGGCATCCATTCCCAAAGCAGAAATTCCTATTTCTTTAAGCAGTTCAACAAGCTTGGGATTCTGCAAAGCCCAGAGAAAGCAGATCAAAACGGTGTCTTTTTTTAATTTCTTCAGTTCCTCTTCGCCCGGAGTTTGAATGGTTAACAGGATGTCGGAACCTGAGAGGATCTCATTGCGATCACCGGCGATTTTTGCCCCTGCATCTATGTATTGTTTGTCCGGAAAGTTAGATGCGTTACCGGCACCCGGTTCAACCCAAACTTCAAGCCCTTTTTCGATGAGCTTTTCTGAGATTTCCGGGGTTAATGCGACTCTGCGCTCGAACTCTGCTGTTTCTTTTAAAACACCTACGATCACTGCAAATCCTCCTTTAAGGTTATACCTGCAATAAGTAAGTTAATTGCCGATAAATCGCAAACATAAATAGATGTTCCAGAACGGTGATTGGTATTCCATTAAACAAGTAAGTTTTTTTACCTTCGGATCATCAGGGGAGCAAAAACAAGATACTTTGTGAATTTAAGATGAAGTCAGAATAAGCAAAGTCTATGATTTATATAGGATAATTTGAGGGGTTATTTTGTCTATTTAACCTTATAATTCATGCTGAATCAAAAAAGGATATTATTATGGAAGATATTGCAGGAAAAACATTTAAAGTTGTAATCGTCGGAAGCGGTCCGGCTGGATTTACTGCCGCTCTTTATGCCGCAAGAGCGGATCTGAACCCGATCGTATTTGAAGGACCTGAGCCAGGTGGGCAGTTGATGACCACCACCGATGTAGATAATTTTCCCGGTTACCCGGAAGGAGTGATGGGGCCGAAAATGATGCAGGATTTCCGCGAACAGGCAACCCGGTTTGGTGCCGATTGTCGTTATGGTATGGTTACGAATATCGATTTTAGTCAAAAGCCATACATATTAACTATTGATGAGAAGACGGAGATCTTTGCTCATGCCGTGATCGCATCAACCGGTGCTTCTGCGAAATGGCTGCACTTGCCAAGTGAACAAAAACTGCGCGGTAAAGGAGTGTCTGCATGCGCAACCTGCGACGGGGCTTTTTTCCGTGATCAACATGTTCTTGTTATTGGGGGCGGGGATACCGCCATGGAAGAAGCCACGTTCCTGACCAAATTTGCCAGCAAAGTAACTGTTGTGCACCGACGTGATGAACTGCGTGCTTCCAAAGCCATGCAGCAACGTGCGTTCAATAATGATAAAATTGATTTCATGTGGGACAGTGAGTTGGTTGAAGTTCTAGGAGACAATGTAGTGGAAGGAGCCAAAGTCAAAAACCGGAATACAGATGAGGTCACCACCTTGGATGATGTAACCGGTGTATTTGTAGCGATCGGGCACAAGCCAAATACCGATCTTTTCAAAGGGGTGGTTGAGATGGATGATGTGGGCTATATTCAGACTAAAGGTCAGACAACAGAAACGGATCAGCCGGGTCTATTTGCCTGCGGAGATGCCATGGACGCAGTGTATCGACAGGCCATTACAGCCGCCGGAACCGGATGTAAGGCTGCTTTGGATGCTGAGCGCTATCTCGGAGAGCTGGAAAGCAGAGAAGCAATCGCTGAATCACACTGGAAGTAATCAATAAGTTAGAAAGTGATAAAGTGAGCCAAGGTTGAATAACGCCTCACTTTATCACTCCTTATTTATCACTCTTCTTTTTTCCTACCGTTTTCTCTTCTTTATCCTCTTCTTTTTTAGGGCCTGATTCTGTCTTAGCTTTGTTTTTTTCTTCAGTCTCGCCTTCAGACTCATGCTCATCATCATCTTTGATATTAATGAATTCAGCATCCACGGAATACTCGTCTTCATCAGTCACTTCCCGCTCCACGAGGATCTGATAATCATTGATGAACATAGCAAACATCCCAATAGCTGCTATAACCGGCGCCATAGCAGTTGCTAACGTCACCCCTCCAACGCCAACCGTCAAATTGGTCTGAAATTTGACTTCTCCCTCTTTGTTCTTGATGATCAGCTTACGGGCACTTCCCTCTTTGATCATTTTTCGGATCTGACTGATCACTTCATTAACACCGCCCTGGATCTCCTGATAGATCGTTTTTGCCTTCTCTTTAGCTTCTTCTTTTTTCATGATATGTATGATTTATGAAAATTTTTTGTAAGGATTTGCTTTCTCACAGCTCTAACTACGTAAAGAGAATAAAAAAGATTCAGGTACAAAACATGCTTTCAAGAGTTTATTGTGCGTCAACGGTCGGGGTAGATGCAAAGATCATTGACGTAGAAACACATCATACAAATGGAATGATAGCCTTTTTCTTGGTTGGTTTGCCGGATCGGGCCGTCAAGGAATCGCGCGACCGGGTTGAAGCCGCTATTCGAAATACCGGATCCTACTATCCTCTGGGGAGGATCACCGTAAATCTGGCACCGGCCGACCTGCCTAAAGAGGGAAATGGATTCGACCTGCCCATTGCAGTAGGAGTTTTGAATATGTCAGGGCAGCTGCACACCGATAAACTGGATGATACGGTGATGCTCGGCGAATTGGCACTGGATGGAAAGATCCGTCCGGTGAAAGGAGTATTGCCGGTTGCGGTTGAAGCAGCTAAAAAAGGCTTCAAATACCTGGTGGTTCCCAAAGAAAATGGCGGGGAGGCGGCCGTGGTTGAAGGAATTGAGGTATTTCCGTTTGAGCATTTAAATCAGGTAAAAGACTGGCTTGAAAATCGGGGCAGTATGGATCCGCTCAGAAGTAATGTTCAGGAGTATTTCCATCAGAATGGAAAACACAATCCGCTTGATTTCAGTGATGTGCGCGGACAGGAAAATGTAAAACGCGCATTGGAGATCGCTGCGGCAGGTTCGCATAATGTTGTAACATTGTAGCAAATTCTAACGCCGATTGTATAATAATATAAACGACACTGCTGCGCTAGCTGTGTCAAATTTACAATCAAAGCAAAAATAGAGAAATACAATGAAAAATCAGCCCTTAGCATACAGTTACATACGTTTTAGTAAACTACGCCAAAAAGATGGAGATTCTGAACGTAGACAGACGGAAGATGTTAACCCGGAAGCGATAGCCCGTGAACTTGGTCTACCACTTGATAACAAACTTAATCTTATTGATAGAGGTAAATCAGGCTTTACAGGAGAACACCGTACCAAAGGTGCGCTTGGAGAATTTGAGAAACTAATTGAAGAAGGAGAAATAGCACCCGGCAGTGTTTTAATCATAGAGGAAATGGACAGGTTAACACGGGAGGCACTTTTAGAATCTGTTCATTTAATGACAGGTATTCTTTTGAAAGGAGTCGGTATCTATACTGGAATGGATGAACAATACTATACCAAGGAAACATTTGATTTCGGGCAGCTTGTTTTATCTGCCAACAAATTACAGACGGGGCATGAGGAGTCGCTTAAAAAATCTAAACGGGGAACATCCACGTGGAAGGAAAAGAGGAAACAAGCTGAAAAAGGAAACAAGAAACTCACAGCCGTTTCTCCTATGTGGTTGGAGCCAATTTGGGAGGATGAGACTAAAAAGGAAAACGTAATCGGATTTGAACCAATCCCTGATATAGTAGAAGCCGTACGGGAGATATTTAGGCTCAAAGAAAACGGAATGGGAAATGCTAAGATTGCAAAAGCATTAAATGAGGATGAAAGGTTTTTTAGTCCTGAACCAAATAACCGAAATAAAAACGGAGGCTGGCCGGGTAGTACCATCCAAAGATATATACATGACCGCAGAGTTTTAGGAGAGCTACAACTATACAAAAAGAATAAAGACACTGGTGGGAAACGGGTTGTGGATGGAGACCCAATCAAAGACTATTATCCTGCTATTGTAGACGAGGACTTATTCTATGCAGTACAAAACAGGCTCCAACGGTTCCGAGAAAAAAACGGGTGCCCAGGTGGTAGGACAGGTAAGGTTAAAAATCTATTCTCCCATATCACCAAGTGTGGACAATGTGGAGGTTCTATGCACTTTATTGATAAAGGTAAGCCACCAAAAGGAAGAACCTACCTACGTTGCGATGTCTCCCGAAGAGCATTAACTGATGAGAATGGAAAAGCAATATGTACGGCAAAGAATATCAGGTACGATGATTTCTTTGACATCTTCTTTAAGTACATAGACGAACTGGAAATTTCTTCCATGTTACCAAATCCAGAGAATACCCATGAGCAACTTGAACAAAACCGCAGGTTAATTGATGCTAAGCATGGACGGATAAGAGAAAGCAAACAACAGGAAAAGAACTTAGCGGACAGTATCGCAAACACTAAGAGCTCTGAAGCCCGTGAGTCGTTAGAGAGTCGCTTATCTGACCTGTTAGATGAAAGGAAACAACTACACACCGAGTTAGAGAAGTTAGAACGGCAGAGAATGGAATTATCGCGGGAAGCGGAAGACCTTCGCCAGTCCGTTGATAATATAGAAACGGTTCGGGAACTACTGGACTCACAGGAAACAGAGGGAGAACAGATTGAAACTCGTCGCAGGCTTCGAGGTCTTATCCGAAAACTAATTTCTCGGATTGATATTTACCCGTTGCAAGAGGACTACAAAGAGATGGAAGAACTGGAAGATGAACCCGGTGTTTATCTATACATGGAGAGCGAGTATATCGAGAAAATTCGAGTGTGGTTTAATACTGCCAATAACCACAAAGCGGTTATCCAGCTCAAACGGCACAGGGTAGCATATTAGCCTAACTGATATTTTACTCCAATGAATGAAGCAATTCCAGTGATTAATGCACCAACGAATACGCTTAATAAGTCTAATGTCATTTTTTTTTTTTGGTTTGTTCAAAATAAACTTTCAATAATCGCTACCCTGCTTCCGGCGCTCCTCCATCTTATGGCTAACCCATCCTTCCAGTGGGAGGTACACTTTCCACCAAAGGGCGAGTATCAAAATCCCACCGTACAGGATGCCAAAGGCAATAAATAATATGTTGGTGATTAATTCATTCATCTGCTTTATATAGTAAGAGTGATTTCAATGCAATTCCTTACAAATAAATATTAGTCACACCTCAAATATTTTATCTATCTCTTTCTGAATATCTTTGGCAAGAGTTGGGATTTTATCTAAAATTATCTTTTTATTTTCATCATTTAGCTTGCCACTGGATTGCAAAGCTTCTGCGGAGTAATCTTCAAAATCACTTAACAGATTGCTTAGCTTTGTATAATGAATCCATCTTCTATTTGAACCAAAAAGATCAGATACTTCAGTAATGTAATTGTCAGCACCAGGGAATTCAGATAAATTCTTCTCAATATTTTTAGAAACCAAAAAAGCGACTTTACTAACCTGTTCACTTAGTTCAAGAAGTTTATCGGCATACCTATCCCATTTTAGTTTTGCCACCTCTACTTTTATCGTCTTATCCATTTGATATTTTACTCCTATAAATGAAGCAATTCCCGTGATTAATGCACCAATGATCACGCTTAATAAATCAAGACTCATAACGAGTAAAATTATAATACTTTTTCGATTTTAGAGACCGTTTTGCTAAAACTGTCATCATATTTATGTTCAATAAGTAAGCATTCATTTTCATTAGCCAATTCTTTTTTTCTTCGATCTCTAGCTTTAGTTTTATGAAGCCCTGATTCACCACCAAATATTTCAACAGGTTCATAATGTTGTAGTCCATTATATTCTACTGCTATTTTTTCAATTGGAAAATATATGTCAAAAGATTGTTTACCCAACCATTGAGGACTTGCCTGAAATTGGATAAATTTATTTTTGAACGTTTTCTGCAAGTTTAAAAACAAGCTATATTCAGATTTCCAGCGTACTTTATCAAAGCCAGCAAATTCATAATAATCATTATGTAACTCATCAGCTAGTTCATATAATCTAGCATCCATAATGTCCCCCACAATATTTAGATAATGATATACTTTAGGATAATCTTTTTGCCTTGCTTTTAATTTATTTTGATCCTCAATAATTTCTGAGTTAAATAGAGCTAAATCTCCTTGAAAGTAAGACTCATAGTCTGACAATAATTTTTCTTTATTAGAAATAGCGGCACTAAACCAATTAGTTTCCATTTCATTTGGATCAATATTATACCTTAAGATGCTATAACGACGGTTTTCATCTATAAATTTTTCCCTATTATTGTAAAGGTAATTTGGATCATTTAGAGCATCTACCTCCTTGCCAAATTCAATAATATATTTTCTATTGTTCTTTAAGTAATTACTAAATTGTTCGTAAGATTCATTAATAAGCTGATCATCAAAATAGCTTATATGAAAGTCAGCTGTTGTTTTAACCTCGTATCCAGACTTATATAGTGAATACATTGTGTGATAGTTTGGGTCATAACCACTATGATAATAATCACTTTTATAAAGCCACTTTACCGTTTCTTGAGGTCTTAAATAATCAACAGCAAATAAAAAGGCATCATTTATTCTCCAAAGATCGACATTTCCTAAATTCCATATTTTTTTTGTATGGGAAATTAATTCTTCAAATGATATCTCGTTATTTATTGCATCATTGACAATACTTTTATAGTGACTTAGTATAAGTTTATTGCTGGAAGAAAAGTCAAAATTATCGCTGATCTCACCATCGTAGAAGAGGTAATTTATTACATCGTTATTCGCATTTACAGATTTATTCTCATCTGTTAATACAATCAAATTGTATAAATATGATTTATCATATTCAGTTTTAGTATTGTATTTCTTTTGTAATTTCTTTTTCCTTTTATCGTATTTATCTTGGTCAATAAGTTCAAATTTTTTTGCTATCTCTAATTGGCCAGTAGAATAAAATGTGAGAGGGTGTCTATTTACTGATGTGTCAATATCATAGAGTTGATATATCTCGAAACAATCACTGTCATCTATATTTTTAGTGTTGCAGAAGGCCTTGAACTTAGTAAGTTGTTCTATAAATGTTTCATAAAACCCAGTATTTGGTATTTTGATGTATTCTTTTATGAAATTAATATTAGAGCCAAGGATTTCTATTATACTTTCATAATCGTAAGTATATACCCTATACCTTAAATCGGATATAAATAGGGCAGTTTTTATATAATCTGTTATGAGATCAGCTAAAGACATGTATGGTTCTGATTTGTTTTTTTTACTGAGATGAGGCAAATCATCATATATAACAGATTGCTCTTCCTTAAAGGAGTGCTCTAGGTCATCAATAAATTTACTTTGAGGAGTTTGAATTATATAAAACAGATCAAATAGTTGATTTTCAATACCCTCAAAAGAATCAAAAAGTTTACGCCTTTCAATATGAGTGGTGAGCTTATATGGGTTGGACTCATATTTTATTGATTTAGAAAAATTTATCAATGCTTCATATATACCATTGTAATCATTCTCTTCATAATGATTCAGTTCATTTTCTGGGTTGTAGTTAATAAATACTTGATTATGGTATAACGGATCTTCGGATGGTTTGAAATATCTAAGTTTAAATAGAAATTGGTTTTCTGACAGTATTTTTCCTAATTCATTGAAATATTCAAGTACAGATTCTTCATCTAATAATTGATTAACTGACTTTAGTAAATCAGATTTATATCTATTTAAGTTATAATTTCTGATTTCTGACCTAGCCATTCCTTGCATCATGAAGTAATCGAATATTTGTTTTCTTGAATTAGTTAGCATAGACTCAAAGTTTACTCGTTATTGAGAAAGCCCGGTGCCGGAATCGCTGGGCTTTTTCTATTTTCTGTTCAGATTTTAAATTAATTCTCTTCTAGCTCAACCGGACTTTCCAATTCTTGTTTAATTGATATGTAATCATTTAAAAATTCATCAAGTGATGAGTTTAATATATTCCTTAGCGTTGCTTCTAAGTCGTTTTCCGAAGTAATAGTAATTCCACTACTTTGCCATGTAATTGAAAAGATAGGTAACGGTATTTGATCAAGTGAACTTATCTGTGTTAGTTCCAAATCATAACGAGCAGCTTTACCAAAATTGTCACCACCTTTGAAGCCAATATCTAGCATTAATACATTGAAAGACAATGTGGCTATTGTATTTGCACTTGCACCAATTCTAATATCATTCTGACGCAGACGAAGTTCAGTTCTATTCTTAAGCTGATTTTCCAACCTAGAATATTCTGAGTCTTCATCAATATTAACTACAACTTCTACAGTATCAATATTAGCTAAAGATAATTGTCTTAAAAATTGACCGTTTGCAGAATGACTTATTCCAACACTCGTCAGAAATGTGATGATAAATAATCTAATTAAATTCATTTTATCATCCTCCATAATTAGTCTTCTTTATCAATAGCGAAACCACTAACTGTAACTACTTCTCCGGAACGATTAATGTCAAAATTTGCGATAGCATCCGCACCCCAGCCTTTGGCGACTTTGAATATTTCATCAATAGCTTCTTGAGCATCAACATTCTCAGTAGCATAATAATGAGCTCGACTACCTTCGTATCTTTTCCAAACTCTGAAACTTTTTCCATCTGAATCAATAACACCATCAACGGCAGAATTGTAAAGGGAGTAGCTGATCTCTTTTGTTTCTGGATATAGTTCAACGGAAACTAATCCGATAGACTTGTAATCCCCATATGGTTTTTCAATAGTTATTTGAAACCCTTGGTCACTATATTTTTTAAAATCAATATTGTAGTAAATAAATCCCCCTGGTGAGGTAGGATCAGTTTTTGTGGTTGCGCATGACGCTAGAAATGCAATGGAAATAAATAATAAAATTAACTTGTTCATTTTTTGTACTCCGATTTCTTAAAATGTATTTGTTGAATTGGGAGATTCTCATCAATTAGGTTCTCTAGGCTACCTATCTATATACTCTTTGTTCTGTCCCTTCTTTAAATGACTATTCAATTCCATGATCTCAATGTGCATTTGATCCAATTGCTTATTCGTTTTTTTGATCTGAGTTAATATTGACCCAACTGTAAATGGGAGGATAATCCACAGAATTGCTACTATAATTCCAAGAATTGATAATATTAACAGTATTCCTGATAAAGCTTCCATATTGTACCTCGATTTTATTGTTTATGATTAGTGATCTAATACCTAAAACTCAAAATCCTTTTGTTGCTTCATTAATTCTAAACTTTATGGTTTTGGGTGGCACTTATTGAACCACTGCCACATGCCCCCTCAAAATTTTTGTTAATAACAAACTTGATTATTTATTTATAAGCAAGGGACTACTTTTAGATATACTTCCGTGATTAATTATCATTTTCAGCATTATTGAACGCATGCAATAAGTGAATTTCAATTTCAAGCACATCTAACCATGCTGGGTCTTTCAAAAACTCAATCCAAAGTTTATCAGCTTCTGCCCCTGATAGCGTTCCCCGAACATACGAATGTATCCGTTTCATTAAATAAATGATTCTTTTCTGTTCCATATAGCAAAAGTTTGGTTCCGGTTGCTATAAGTAAGAGCGATGGGAAAGCAATTCCTTACAAAAAAAATGAAGCTTGAAGAGTTAATTTGGGAATAACCCGTACCTTCCTTCATTTTCATTTCTCGTAAAGTGAATTGTGTTTATATTATTTAAGTCATTACTAGGGGCTTCATTTTCTATGATTATCACCTGATCTTTATTGAAATGCGAAGAAAGATATTCATAGAATTTTTCCTTTAAATCAGTGCCTACTAAACTATCATCATCTCCTTCTGGCTTATAATATGCTAAGAGTGGTGAGTCAAGAACCAAAAATTTTGGATGGGGTAAATCTTTTGTAACACAATATTCCATTAATGTGCATGAAATGGCAGCGTGAGTAATTGCCCTAAATCCTTTACCTCTACTACCTCTAGGCACTCCATTGATTACAAAGTCAAATTCAGTTTTATCAAAATGTACTCTTTCAGAACCCGGATAATGCCACTCTTTTAAAGTGTTCTCTAACATTTGTGAGAATTCATTAAGCAATGTTTCACTTAATAATCTTTTATCCTTCTCTGAGCTACCTTCGTTTTTATCCTCTATAGGGGCAAACTTGTTTCTTTGAACTTGAAGGTTCGATTTTCTCTCAATTAATTTTCTTAAGTACTTCAAATCCTGCATATTACTAATGTAATTTGAATAAGAATCTTTAGTTGAGCTCAGTTCAGCTGTTAAACTAGTATTTATTTTTTGGGTAACCTCTAATAAGTCTATATTTGATTTTAAATTTGCGTCTAAGAGCTCTTTTTCTTCAATGTTTAAAGACTCAATTGTTTCCCCCAAATCTTTAGCAAGAATGTGAATTTTCTTTGTTTCTTGTTCAGCTGCTTTTACTATCTCACTAAAATTTGCATCGCAGTCTGTATCAGTGTTTTGATGTTCTTCACTCGCACCACAAAGTGGACAAATATCAGAGCCTTCAAAAACTATTAAAGACCCACTTTCTATAATTGCTTCTAATCTCTGTATATCTGTTGAATAGTGCTCAGAAAGTAATTTAAATCTAGAACGAAGTTCATTTATTTCATCAATTCTATCTTTTCTTGACTCTATTTTTTGAACTAACGAACGCTTTTTATCTAACTCTTCGTCTATTGTCCTTTTTAAATTTTCAATCTTTTCTTTCTCTTCAGTTAGCAGCCCTTCTAAACTCTCCTGAAGTTTATCAATTTCCTCTAATGAAGATACTGGTTCATTAATTTTATTAGAGTGTTGTTCGATTTCTATATTAATATCAGATATCCATTCGTCTATCAATTCTACTTTTGGTACAGACGCTAATTCATTTATATCCTTTTCAGCAAGATATTCATCACTGTCATCTATACCTGTTAGTAAATATTTAAAGGTAGATTTTTCGGGTGTTACTAGTAAAAATTGCCCTGATAGAAATGGGGAGGTTCTCTTATGGATTTCTGTTTCTTGAACAATAACGAGTCGAGCAAAATCTCGGAATGATAAGTTTTTCTTATCGCCCTTTTTATTCCTTTTTAGTTTTTTGTGTAATGAATCAATAATACTTAATAACCATCCACTAATTGAATCGGTCTTTCCAGCTATAAATTTCTGTGATAGAGTCTCAAGTTGCTCTAATTTTTCACCATTTTCATTAGAACTAAATAAAACAAAATCACCTCCATCATATCCTCTCTTGAGTAAATAGTATCCTTGATCTTGGACATATAGTGTTAATTCAATGCTAGAATATCCGACAGCTTCTGGAATGTCCCTAGGTGCATTACTTCCTCCAAACATATAATCTAATGTTTCCGCTATGTAGGACTTACCAGTGTCTGAAGCCCCATAAATAACATTAAGACCCTGTTCGAATTCTATTAAAGCATCAATCTTTTTATTGCCTAGAAACCGAAGTTGTTTTATTTGTATAGCTTTCATTCTGAGTACCTTTCAGTACTTTGGAAATTAGTTGTCCACCGGTCGAAAAAATTACTTATTAATGCTCTTAATGCTTCATCACTAGTAGATCCATATTCTTCTAAAACCCAATTCGCCCGATCTGTAAGTTTTTCTACATACTCAGAATTAAGAGACCTGATAAAGGGTCTGCCATTTTCATCTAGATAATACTGTATGCCATCATTGGTTGCTTTTCTTTTAATCAACTTCTTGTTAATCATTAAGAATAATGCTCTTTGAATTAGCTTTCGCTTGATAATGATTTCACCTGTTCTCAATGGTAGAGGAGGATGTAAACTTTTGGGACCGTCTATATCACCAGAGTGTATCAATAAGTAATCAAAGTCTACTAACCTATTAACGTCTAAACCCGTTGGATAAGAAGAGTCCAATAGTGCAAGACACCTTATCCCAATCTCTAGTGGGCTGTTAAATGGGGAATTCTTACTACTCATTATTCTTAACCCAAATTAATTTATCGTCGTTAGATAGGTGGTGACAAATGCCTGTTTTATCGTGAATCTTAAGTACCTGAATTAATGGGTTAGATGTCAAGTTTAATTGAACAGACTGACTTATTGTTTCCCTCATTCTTATTAGACCATTATCGTATTCACAATTACATTTATCGACGACTCCCTGGTAGATTTCATCTTTTAAATTATCAAATGTACCCTCAGGGACATTATCTCTTGCAAAATTTCTCAGTGATTCCGCATGATAATACCTTTCTCTTTGACGATGAAAATCTTCTGCAAACTCTTCATCGAGATCATCAAAGTTGGACACTATCTTTCCTTTATAGTCTGAATAAGCCTCAAAAAGTTGATTTATGTACCTAAACTCTGTTTCCACAATTTCTTGTGGAGGTGTTTGAATTTCATCTCTTGAAGGTAAGCCTCCTCCAAAATAAGTACTATGAAATGGTGTTTTTGAGTGCGCCTCTAATAATTCGAGAGGGGAAACTGAACTGAAGATTGAGAAATCAAATGACTCAAAATAATCTAATAAATCTCCTTCAAGATTTACTTCACCTGTAGAGGTAATATTATCTTTACACCTAGTATCCCAATGTTTTCTAATATCTTCTTTTAGCTCATCTGGTTTGGAAATTAAATTTGATAGCTTAGTACCAATATCTTTTGGGGCAACGAAAAAGTATTTCAAAGGGGGTTTATATTCACCATTTTTAGCATGATAAATTAATTTACCAACTTCTTCACTAACCATGCTTGGTGAGAGCGGTTTATCGTAACGCTTACACTGATAATTATCCCAGTCTTTGTGAAAATCAACCTCATCATAAAAACCAACTACATCAACACCTTTATCTCCAGCACCACCCATCCTTCGAATAAAATTGTATTGATCTGACAGAGTTGATGCCCATTGTTCAACTATAACTTCCCAATCATCAGCGGAAATTATTTTTAATCTTTGAATTTTCGGGATGGGAACACCATAGTTCACCGATTGTGAAGTTGCTGGTGCAATATCTTTGATATCTAGTCCCCGAAGTTCTTCTGATAAAGGCATAAATCCATATGAGTTATACCTATATGAAAGCAAAATTATCTATTAAAGTCACATTTTTTTTAGTTTTTAGAAATTTAAACTATTCTTCTGGAATAGATTTTATAGTTCTAATTCATGAATTGTCAAAAAATTCATTTTTAACGGTTTTTAGGTAAGCACCAATCAACGCCTAATTTAGTTAACCAAGTAATTCACTAAAATCCTTGTTTATCACGTTTTAAGGCATGTTGGGAAAATATCACTTTACATAATGTTAGTTATCACGCCAATTCATGACATTGAAAATCAGGTGCTTAAAAAGGCGATTCTCTCAGTATTCTAACACGTTGAAAGGCTGTAGGTAGTGTAAGTACTAAAGAACATGGATAGAGTTAGTCTACGAACCGTATACTAACGAAAACGGGTAGTTGATAGGTAAGATACTACCGCCCGCCGTTCCGCTTAGGCAATGATGGATTGTTCTTGCGGTATTCTTTGAGCCAGTCGGGGTCTTCGTTTAAATCAAGGTTGTCAAGATCATCAAGTTCTAAGTCCAGTCCATCATCCCATAGGTCAGTTGACCCGGCTCTTTTAGTATGTTTTGCTTGGTTGGGGCGGTTTCGTGGGGAATCCGAACCTGATGCCATCTGCTTATTCCTGTGCTGTTGGTCGTAATCATTTGAACGACTGACACTATCAACAAACATACGGGTTACCGGGTCAAGTTCATGGTCGGGGCTCTGTGAATGTACCTTAGACATCAACTGGGTCAGTGCCTTTAATTCGTTATCTGTCAGGTGTTCCAGTCCTCCGCTGATATGGCTGGAAACTAAACCATCTTCCCGTTGCTGATCCTTATGCTCGAACTCCTTCACCTTCGCTATCATCTTGGCAAATAATTCATTGGCTGATAGAATGGTTTTAATAGCATCAAGTGATAGCCTGTTTTGTTTGTTCTCCCGGGCTTCCTTTAGAATTTCATTCGCTTCATCAAGTGCATCCTGAATATTGGAAAACAAGTCTTGGGCGTGGGCTCGTTCTTGCTTGGTGGTATGGCGTACCAGTTTAGCTGGGAGATGGTTTTGACCATGCCTCCAGACATTCTGATAATCCAGTCCTTTGTAATCACGAGCTATGGAATGGGTGGACTCACCTTGTACCAATCGTTTATCAATTTCATGTGTTTTCGGGTGTGCGCATACTTGGCATTTCTGTGGCATTGTTTCTCCTATTTATTTATCTGTCAATTCAGGCGCTTTATTCTATAACCTGTATTCTTATTCTTCTATCAATCCTACCTATACTCATTATCTATTACCTTATCTCATACCTTTTCTATCCATTATGTTCGTACTTTCTTTCTAAACCGTTGTGACTCAATAAATACAACTCCCGGTTCTCTGGAATATCAATCATCTCAGCTTCCTCATCCTGCCTTGTGGTGCCAGTCCTGTAACTGTCGTTATCGTATCCACCATTATACTCCTGACAGACTCCAAAGCGCCGGGCTTGTTAGGCATCAGTAACCGTACGGGTAAGATGCTGTCGTGCTTTGTCAGCATATCCATATCGGGGTGCTTAGATTCTATCTCTTTTACTACCCGTTCCAGCATTGTGTAAGATTCAATCCGTTGTAACAAAATTGCCAGTTTGTTGTGCTCTTTCCGTTTAATCCGGTTGAACACTTTATTGACAGTTGGAAACACTTCCTTAAATACCCGTGCGGGTTCTCCGGCTTTACCTTTGAATTTATACGTGTATTTATTTCCGAAGAAAACCGATTTAAAGAGATAGGTCTTTAATTGCTTTCTGTCGGCGAACTCCGTTAACCCTCTATCCTGAAACTGTTGTGCCATATACTCATAAAACTTACCACTTGATACTAAAGAACGGTACAGGTTAACATCATGAGCTTCAATGGATAACAAAGGCTTTACAGACATAAGATCGCTATGAGGTAGATAGTCCTCCATCACTTCCAGTACTTCCTTCGTGGGATTAAACAGAGCTCCGGCAAAGTAGGGCTGACTATTTCTTATATCCATTTCAATGAACGACTGTCCTTCAATATGACAATACTTCAGCAGGTAGCCGGGCAGGTTGGTAAAGTTACTATCAAGACGGAAATTGGTGGTATTGGTTTTGATGTAAATTTCCTCCGCGTGTATTCTCATTATAGCAGACAAGGCATACGTTCTGCGTGCTTCTGCTCCCTCGGCATCCATACCTTTTTGAATATTCTCTTGGTACTTTTCATCAACTGCCTGCCGGGCTTCCTCAAAGTCTATGTTCACCTTCCTGATAGCTTTGTTAAGAAACGGGTGCTTTTTGCTGTTACGTCGGGCAAGGTGAGATTTATTTTTTTCGACCCTGCGGATGATTTTCATATCAGTGATTGGTACCTGTTCTGTCCAACCTTCATTTATCAGTCGGTACCATCTGCTGTTTCGTCCTGCACTATGATTTATCCATTCGATGATACCTTCCTCACGTAACAGGTGGAGGTACTTACTTGCCTGTGGAATAACATTGTTCATGTACTCCATATTCAAGATTGACCAGGCATTGCAATAATTATCATTGTCTACCTGTTTTCGGGTGAGTATCAGATGAATCAGGTATTCCATCCGTGAAACTGAAAAGCCGGGAATATCAGGGGGATGTTGTTCAAAGTATCTCATCTTTTCTTTAAGGTTGACAGCTATCAACTGATGATGTTTTTTTGACACCCGTTGACGCTTTGTCTTTGCCTTTACCTTCTTTTTTTTCTTTCGCCATTTTGTGCGTTTCATATCTACTTCCTAATTCTACTTCCTATTAAAAAAGAGGAACCGGAAGAGCATTTGGATAGATGGGGGAAGTAGATAAAAACCATCCTAAGCTTGTCAGGGGGCTACCCTGTCCGGTTCCATAAAGTTGTTCATTATACAATCAGTGGTTCATATTCACTGTCTTACTGATCTCTGACACCTTATCTGTGGCTCCGTAGTGTCTTAGTATGTCTTTATATTTGGAGCCGTTTTATCCATTAAAAAAAGTGCCGAACGAACCAAAGGAGGAAACCAAAAGCCGTCCGGCTAAGGAGGTGCGTATGTTTGATCGCACCAAAAATTTAAGGCACCCGACACCTTTCAAAATGTCGGGGCTCTCTACGAAGTTTAATCAACCAACATGAAGAAGCATTACGCCACTTCAATTTCGTGAATGGGTTTGGCATCTTCAGGCCAGTCGGGAAAATCTTTTTCCGAAATCTTTGTCAGTTTCTGTTGTTTCAATGCTTTGATCCCCATTTTTTTCGAGGGCAGTACGAGTTTTTTCAGAACAGCATTTTTTTGGGCTTCCTCAAATAGTTTATCACGCTCTTTGAACAAGGAATCATTGTCTAAGCCCATCTGCTTTATCCAAGCCTTTGCCATCTTGAAGTAATGGTACAGAGGCATACCGTAATAAGGTGAGTCTTCGGAACTGATGAATGGTATACCATCATCATTACGGCTTATTTCTTGACCATCAATTTCGCTCCACTTCTTACGTTCTTCTTCTGTCAATGATGACGGCACACCTGTTGTAAGTGGACCATGTTCAAGCATCTTCAATTTGCGTTTCTTCTGTGCGGCTTTCTCCTGTTTTGCTATGGTTGCTTCCAGTTCTTTGACCTCCAACTTGCGAACATCAAGTATGGCTTGGTTCTTTAGTTTTAGATCAAGAAGCATATCTGGCCATTCTTCCGAAGGTGTCAGCAGTTGGCCATTTTCTACTTGTTTTCTTTGCCATGCTTTGAACCGTTCATTCAATTGAGCAAGTTCAGATTTGTAATATGGGATCGCAGCAAGTTTCCAATCTGTGCCCACTTTGTAATGACCATCCTTACCCGGCATTCCTTTTAGTTCGTAGATTCCTGCCTCGGGATTGTTGATGGGATCTGTATTGTAGAGGTTCCTTGCGTTTTCGTTGAATATGGGCGACTTATTTTTAGCCTTTTCGAAGGCTTGGTCATACGCCGGATGCTTCCCAAATGGGTAGCGTCGGCTCTTTTCTTTTTTCTGTGTCTTGGTACGTGTCATCATCAGATGGAATTTTTATTGAGGGTTTACGCCAATCGGATAAAGGACTTCACTGTCCTCATTTACCTGTTTTCTTGGTTTAGGTTTTTCATTGGTGGACTTCCGTTTTATACGCTCCGCTTGGGTTTCAATTTTTCCGTTAGCTTGCAATGTATAGCCCAAAGGCAGGAGCATTTCATCGTCAGACTTGGTATCAACATATCCGGTTGGACCATTCACTTGAAAATTATTAGCCTGTGGCTGGTTTCGTCTGTCGTTCACTTGGAATGTTTCACCAGATGGTTTTTTTAGTGTGATGGTTTTCATTGTTTTCTCCTTTAGGTTATTAGTGTTAATACTGAGGCGATTAATAAAAATGTGAAAATGTAGATGTATGGGTTCGGTGCTTTCATGATGCTGAGGGTGTAGGGTTTCTCAAAATTGCTTCCTCGAACGTGTGGCGCCAATCAATGGAGCATCCTAAAGCCTGTTCCAACTTCTGCCGGGTTACCTCCTGTGGAGTGGTTTTGCCGTTCTCAATGAATGAAAGAGTGGCAACATTTATATCTGCCATAGTTGCCAGGTCGGCTTGTTTAATGCCTTTTGAAACGCGTGCGGTACGTAATGTCATTGCTCGTGAGGTTCGTTACTATTTTATTCATTCTATGTTATAAAGAAGAAATCATTAAACAAAATAATATTATGTATATGAGTAAATAGACTTTTAAAAACAATGTATTTTTTAAAAAAACCTTACTTTTTTAAAAGAAGTGCTGTTTTTTAAAAGAAGCAGTTTTGCACACATTAAGGTCCTTTTGCATCTTTAGGAACGTCCTGATATTGATAAGCTTTCTGTAATTTTCTGCCTGCAAATCTTGGTAGGAATACCCTTGCCTTTCAAAGCATTTAATGACGCCTTCCGATATTCCGCCTACTCCCCGTTTTGTACTTTTCTCTGAGACTGTAATAACATTGTAATCGCTATTAGATAAAACACTGCCTCTCTTGAATCCCTTTACAGGCCACATGACCTGCCCATATGCCGCTAGCAGCACCCACGATGCAGAGTCACAACTGTGCCACGGGAACTGTTTTAGGTCTGGGATGGATGTTACTCCGAAGCCGTGTGTCTTGACATTCGCTCCTGTTTTATTCAGATACGTGAATACTTTATCCATCCAAAGTCTCCGCGCCTTCGTTGACAAATCATTGGCTGGGGAGATACCAATGTAATCCGTTTGCTCAAGCATCTTGTCAAGCCACCTGAAATGCTCGTGCTGGTGAAACACGTGGATAGGTGTAATGCCTTCCTTCTTCATTCGCACCATATTATCAAAACCCTGTTTGGCAGCTTCATCAATTTTCCGCCGGGTCTTTGGTCTAATAAGGTTGATGCCTTTCATTTCTCCCGCTTCCCCCGGAATAACATCAAGGTTGACTACATGGACTTTCTTGTTGGCTTTCTCGCCTTGGGCGATACACTGGTGGGCGTACTCAATGTATTCATTGATATCTATTTCCCTGCCTTTGTTCCAAGCGGAAAAGGCTCCTGAATCAAGTATAACATTTCCGGGAGCGTCATCAGTTTGATGTAACCACTGCCCGAACTGTTCAGGGTAGGCAAATGATACCAATCTGTTCCGGACTGGATTGCCTCCCTGTTCCTCAAGCCAGTGTTTTGATAAACTCCAAGAACCAGCAAAGTAAATTTTAAACGGTTGTAAATTTTCCATCATTGTAAATTTTACACCTGCTCTAAAATTTCATCAGCTAACTTATCCAGTTGCTGTTCTGCTTCTATAACAGCTTTATCTACATTATCATACGCCAGTTCAATCTCCTTATATAGAGTTTTACTTATCTCGGATGCCTCCGGCTCTAACCATTCAAGTTGAACATCAAATTCTACAACTTCTTTACCGTACATGCCTGCTCGGAATTTATCTTTGAGTTTGTTCAGTTTGTTCAGATGGGTTTTAATCAAATCCAGCCGACTGTGTACCTGACGTTTTACTAACTCCGTCCGGTTCAGTTCTTTAATATCTCCCTGTACCGCTTCAATTCCTCCGTCCTCATATTTCTTTTTGAGGTTTTTTAATTCACCATCTTTAATCTCATCAAAGTTACCTTGCTCGAATAGAAACTCCCTAAGCTGTTCAGGGAAGCTCGGTGCAGATAGTTCATACAGAATAGAACGCGGTATTTGCAACGCTATATTTTTGTTTGAAAAACACTGCTCAAAGACATGCACATAATTCTGCCCGGTTTCGTAGCTGAAATCAATATCCTGCTTATTAAACCATTTTTTATAACCTCTTTTATACCGCAGGCATATATCTTTCGCTTTGTACAAAAGTTCACCAGTTGTAAAAATATCGCTTTTAGTTCTTTTAGTTCTTAAGCGAATTTGCTCAGCTATACATTGAAGTTGATCATCTGCACAATATCCAGCCATTTCAAATGTCTCTATATCTTCATGTTGCTTTATCGCGTCATTGATAGACTTATCAACTCCAATCCCAAGTTCCTCCATTTCCCGCTCAAAATTGTTGCGGTTGGAACTTTTCTTTCTTGGTGGTTTTGTTCGGCGAAGTTTTACTTTCTGCTTTACTGTTCCGTTCATTTTGTTTCTCCGTTTGTTATTATTTGTGAAATAGATATAGTTAGGTCTGGTGCCTTATTGTGTAGGCAGTTCCAACTCTATCACATCATTACTTTATTATACAATCGGCCCAAAAGTTTTTAACCTGTAGAGAGCAAATTATTTAACACATATACAGATAAGCATTTGCACAGCAGTAGGTTACGGATTATTTAGAAGAGCTATTAATAGTAATAGGTGAGCTACTTAGCTGTTGTAGAATTAAACATAATGTTGTGATGGTAGGACCTCCCGGTTCAGGAAAGACCATGATGGCGCGGCGCATACCAACTATTTTGCCTCCACTTACTTTGGATGAAGCCCTGGAAACCACAAAAATTCATTCCGTTTCAGGTATACTGGAATCCGGAAAGGCACTGATCACTGACCGACAATTTCGATCACCGCACCATACAGTTTCTGATGTGGCTTTGGTAGGAGGTGGAAGTATTCCCATGCCGGGTGAGATCTCAATGGCCCACAACGGTGTTCTTTTTCTGGATGAACTGCCGGAGTTCAAACGCAGTGCTCTGGAAGTGATGCGTCAGCCGCTGGAGGATGGTTTTGTCTCCATATCACGGGCGCGAATGAGTGTGACCTATCCGAGTCGGGTGATGTTGGTGGCATCGATGAATCCGTCTCCGTCCGGTGACTGGTATGATCCCAATGATATGGGTGGAACCACCTCTCAGCAAATGCAACGGTATCTAAGCAAGATAAGCGGTCCTCTATTGGATCGGATCGATCTGCATATCGAGGTTCATAAGGTGAGCTATGAGGAATTGTCCGGCAGGGCCAAGGGGGAGTCCTCAAATGATATCAGAAAGCGGGTGATAAAAGCCAGGGATATTCAGTCGAAACGGTTTATGGGAGTAAAGGGAGTTTACAGCAATGCTCAAATGAGTACTCGCATGGTCCGAAAGATGTGCAAGCTGGATGATGCCGGTTCACAGATCCTCAAAAAAGCCATCACTACGCTTGGTCTTTCAGCCCGTGCGTATGACCGTATTCTAAAAGTCTCGCGAACTATTGCCGACCTGGATCACTCTGAAGATATAAGATCAAATCACATAGCAGAAGCGATACAGTATCGAAGCCTGGACAGAGAAGGGTGGCTTGGATGAGAATATCGAATATTGAACAAGGAATATCGAATAATGAAGAAAAATTATGAACGAAAGGAAATTTGATCTGGAAGAAAGGCTTATTCAATTTGCTTTGTTAATTTTGGATATCGCTGAGAAGTTGCCTAATACATATATAGGGAATTATTTTGGGAAGCAGTTAGTACGAAGTGGTACCTCACCCGCATTTCATTATTCTGAAGCGCAAGGCGCGGAATCTCGAAAGGACTTCGTTCATAAACTTAAAATTGCTTTAAAAGAACTCAGGGAATCTTCTACCAACATGAAGATCATTAAAATGAGACCTATCCTACAATCTGATCAGTTAGATAAAGCGATAAAGGAGTGTAATGAACTCATTTCAATTCTGGTCAAAAGTATTCAAACAACAAAAAAGAATATGGGTATTAAATAATATTTCGATATTCATTATTCCTTGTTCAATATTCGATATTCAAATAACTTGTTGATTCGCGCAATGAAATTGAATAAGCTTTCTGTTCAATTTTAAATCCAACCAAATAGGAACAGCAGTTTTGTCCACCTTTGTTGATGTTGCTCTTCCGGCGGCTGTTCGCAGGCAGTTTACATATCATGTTCCCGATGAGCTTGAGCGTGGTGTTCAGGAAGGTCAGCGGGTATGGATCCCCTTCAGAAATTATTATGCGATCGGGGTTATAGTTCGGGTACATGATCAAATCCCTTCCTTTAAAACCAAACCCGTTCGGAAGATCCTGGATGAGCAGCCTCTGCTTTCCAAGGAATTGCTGGAACTGACCGGGTGGATCTCAAAATTCTATTACGCCAGTTGGGGAGAAACCATCCAGGCAGCTTTACCGGCAGGCTTGAATTTCGTTTCAAGAAAATATTTGAATGTGGCAGAGAAATGTGATGATGAAAACCTGAGTGATGAAGAGAGGGAGATCATCTCAGAACTCAGGGAAAATAAAACCACATTGGATGAGGCCAAAAAACGCTGGAAGGGAACGGGATTGAATCAGGTGTTAAGCAAGTTACTGAAGGCCAAGAAGATTGAGATCTGGGAAGAGCCGGATATGAAAGTTTCGGTTTCAACAGAGCGGGAGTGGATCTGGGCTGATAATAAATCAAAGATGGGGGCCAAGGAATATTTGAACAGTGAAGAGGTGAATGAATCCCTGAAGTGGACCAAAGCACTGGCTGAGATCTCAAGGTTGATTCCGGTTCGCCAGTCCGATCTTCCCGATGATCCTCTTTTCAATTCATACAGTATGAGGAAACTTCAGGATGAAAACTGGATCACATTCAGGGAAGTTGATAAGAAGTCAGATATTGAAAATCTGGATCATGATCCCGATTCCATAAAAACTCTGAATACTGATCAGCAAAACGCATTTGAAAAGATCGGATCGTCTATTCAGGAAAATGAATTTGCCAACTACCTGCTGTTTGGTATTACAGGAAGCGGGAAAACGGAGGTTTACATCCATGCCCTGAAGCAGGTGGTAGAAAGTGGAAAAGGGGGGATAGTGTTGGTTCCGGAGATCGCGCTGACGCCACAAACGGTATCAAGGTTTTACCGGATATTTGGAGATGAGATCGCTTTGCTGCATAGCCGGATGTCAGCCGCAGAAAGATTGCAAGCTTGGAAAGATCTGGATCAAGGAAAGAAGAAGATCGCTATCGGACCACGATCTGCCGTTTTTGCTCCGGTTCAGAACTTAGGGATCATCATCCTGGATGAAGAACACGACAGCTCTTATAAGCAAATGGACCCGGCGCCCAGATACCATGCACGTGAAACTGCTATTGTGAGAGCTAGAATGAATGCTGCTGTGGTGATCATGGGAACGGCTACACCAAGCATGCAGGCACTGAATATGGCCGCCAAGGATAAATGTGAGATGCTGGAGTTGAAAGATCGCCATGCCGATGCCGTACTCCCTGAGGTTGAGATCGTAGACTTAAAGCAGTATAAAGGCAAAGCAATGAAAGGTGAATTTGCGGCATCGCTATACATTGCAATGGAAGAAGCTTTGAAGAGGAATGAACAGATCATCCTTCTTTATAACAGAAGGGGCTACGCCAGTTATTTGCAATGTGAAGACTGTGGGCATATTCCTGAAAGTCCGGAGAGTTCGGTTAGCCTGACCTTTCACAAGCGCAAAAATTTGCTAATGGATCACTACACCGGTTATGCGCGGCGAAAGGATACACAATGTGAAAACTGCGGCTCTCCAAATCTTAAAGTACAGGGGTCGGGCACACAGAATGTGGAAGAACAGCTTGAAACACTATTTCCGGAAGCCAATGTCATTCGTTTTGACCGGGATTCAACATCTCGAAAAGGAGCACATGAACGCATTCTTAAGGAGTTTGGAGACGGTAAGGCAGATATCCTGATCGGAACCCAGTTAGTGGCCAAAGGACTTGATTTCCCAAATGTAACCGTTGTCGGGGTTGTGAATGCGGATACGGAACTTGCGTTTCCATCTTTTCAGGCCACTGAACGAATGTATCAGCTTCTAAGCCAGGTTTCAGGGCGTTCCGGCAGGGGTGATAAACCCGGAACAGTATTCCTTCAAACCCGCCAGCCTGAAAATCCTGCGCTTATCTTTGCCAAAGAACATGATCACAGAGGTTTTGCCCGTCAGGAAATGGAATTCAGGAAACCCTTATATTATCCACCTTATTCAAGATTGATAAAATTTGAACTAAAATCATCTGATGAACAAAAGGTGAATATGGCGGCTCATACCCTGAAAAGGTCCGCAGAGCAGGTTGTACCGGATGTTCCGGTTTTAGGACCCTCACCGTCAGCAATTCCATGGCTCAACCGAAAATACCTGTGGGAAGTGACTCTTAAAATTGAGCCTGAAAAAGGAGGAGCTTACATCGAAATGCTATTGGATAAGGTTTTAGAGGTTTATGAAGGTGCGTCAAAAGGCAAATGGTCCTCAGTCAGGATAAATGTTAATGTAGATGCTATTCAGTAAATGGCATAATATTGCGTAACTGAAATAGGTTAAACCGCTGGATAAATAACTCGTCTAAAAAATTTGCAAATACCCCGCCAAAGTTGGTATTTAAGGGGGTAGTTCTACACCACTTAAATTTATCAGAAAATGGGAGAAGAGCGCGTTAAGCTTGCTGACAATAATGAAGAGATGCAGACCTTCATGAAGCATGTGCTTCGAGATCTGCGTGCATTACAAAAAATGCATGATGAAAACTGGTTCGAAACGGATGTCCTTAGGATCGGGGCCGAACAGGAACTGTGCATGGTGGATGCTCACGGAAAGGTATTTCCAAAGTCTATGGAAGTTCTGGATGCATTGGGAGAGGGTAATTATACCACTGAGTTTGCCCTTTTTAATCTGGAGATCAACATGGATCCACTGGAGTTTCGCGGCGACTGCTTGTCTCAGATGGAAAATAGCCTGCATAAAGAAGTTGATCATGTTCGAAAGACCGTACGCGAAATGGGTGGGGATATTTTACTGACGGGCATTCTGCCAACCATCCGTAAAATGGATCTGGACATTGAGAATCTGACTCCGCTTCAGAGGTATGAAGCTCTTTGTGAGGCCATCAACAAACTAAGAGGAAAAGAGTTTGAGCTTCGTATACAAGGGATGGATGAGCTGCTTATGAAGTTTGATTCCCCTTTGCTTGAGGCCTGCAATACCGGGTTTCAGGTCCATTTACAGGTAAAACCATCTGAATTTGTGAATCGCTATAACATTGCACAGGCTGTTACGGCTCCGGTTCTTGCGGCGGCAGTCAACTCTCCGATCCTGTTTGGAAAACGACTTTGGGCAGAAACAAGAGTGGCTCTTTTCCATCAATCTATCGATACAAGGCAGGTTGGAGAACACTTGCGGGATTCGAGTCCCAGGGTGACCTTCGGTAACCAATGGCTTGAGAACAGTATCCTCGATATATATAAAGAAGACATCTCCAGATATCGGGTTATGCTAAGTGCTGAGATCGAAGAAGAAGTTGAAAAACTTATGGAAGAGGGTAAAACACCTGAGTTGATGGCACTAAAAGTTCATAATTCATCAGTTTACAGGTGGAACCGACCTTGTTATGGTATCAGTAATGGAAAACCGCACCTTAGAATAGAGAACCGTGTTCTGCCGTCTGGACCCACCGTTGTAGATGAGGTTGCAAACGCTGCATTCTGGTTAGGTTTGTTGAATGGCTTTGAGGATGAGTATCCTGATATTACTCAGGAGATGGATTTTGACAATGCCCGCATGAACTTTTTTGCGGCATCAAAAATGGGGCTGGATACAAAATTTGTATGGACGAAAGATCGGAAGATTACAGCCGTTGACCTGATCAAAGATGAGTTGTTACCCATTGCCCGAAATGGACTTAAAAAGGCGAACATAGACACCTCTGATATTGACACCTATCTGAGCATTATTGAGGATCGGGCCGACGCTGCTCAGACCGGATCGTACTGGATGGTTAAATCGTACGGTAAGCTGCTCAAAGAAGGGAATAAGGAACAGGCATTATCTGCCATAGCCAATGCAATGATCAAGAATCAGAATAAAGGAGAACCGGTTCACAAATGGGGCTTGGCCCGTGTGGAAGACCTGGAGCATTGGAAACCATCTAAACTGATGGTAGAGGAATTTATGACCACCGATCTTTTCACCGTTCGAAAAGATGATATACTTGAGTTTGTAGCGAATCTTCTGGATTGGCGAAAGATCCGATACTTACCGGTTGAGGATGATCAAAAACACCTTATTGGGTTGATCACAATGCGCCAGTTACTCCGGGAATATTCAAAAACAGAAGAAAAAGTAAACGATACCGGCTCGAAAACGGTGTCAGATGTCATGATCCAGAACCCCATTACCATTCATCCTGAAGCCTCAATCATGGAGGCCATGGCAATTATGAAAGATCAGGAGATAGGGTGTTTACCGGTTGTTAAGAACAGCAGATTAGTTGGTATTATTACGGAAGGCAATTTTATGAATATCACTATCCGGTTGCTGAAAACTTTGGAAAATAAAACAGAATAAAAGCATTGCAGGAAGAGACAATTTTAGCAAAGAATGAAGATGAAACATTTGACATGGAACAAGTTGACCGGGTCATATGGAGCCACAAAAAAGATACCGGTCCGGTTGTTGTAATTTTTTCTGCGATTCATGGCAATGAGCTGGCCGGTTTGTATGCTTCAAGGAGATTAGCCACATCACTTTCCAAAACCACAGATAAGCTTAAGGGATCCGTGTACATGATCAGCGGTAACCTTAAAGCAATAAGAAAAGGTGTACGATTTCTTGATCGGGACCTGAACCGTATCTGGAATGAAGTTTCAGAAGGCGAGTTTAAAGAAAACGATGATGTTTCTTCAGAATGGAGTGAAGCACAGGAATTGTTCGATGTTCTTACTGAAATTGTTAACGAACACCGTTTTGTGACCCAGGAACTTACTTTTATCGATCTGCATACTACATCAGCTGAAAGCTGTGCCTTTATCTTATTTAATGATACTCTTGAAAACCGAAAAAGTGCGAGTTACTTCCCGGTTCCGCAAATATTAGGAATAGAAGAAACCATCCATGGTACTCTTTTGAGTTACATTAATGATCTTGGTTATCCGGCTATTGGATTTGAGGCAGGTAAGCATGAAGCAAAAAGTTCTCTTGATAGGACCGAAGCATTTCTGTGGTTATATCTGCATCACTTACAGTTTTATACATTAAAGGCGAGGGAGATCCATTATTATGAGAAAATGATGAAGGGAAACCCGGATATAGAAGACAGCTATTATGAGATCAGCTATCACCATTATGTGGATGATGCTTCCCGGTTTAAAATGAAAAAAGGATTCATGAATTTTGATTCTATTTATAAAGGAGATCTATTGGCTTATGATGAAGGTGAACCTGTCTATGCTCCCCAAAGTGGTTTGATCTTTATGCCGTTGTATCAGACCAAAGGAAATGATGGCTTTTTTATTCTAAGGGGAAGATCTGCGTTCTGGCTTGAATTATCTTCTAAATTACGGGACTCTTTTATAAATAATTACCTGCACTTCCTGCCTGGTGTTCAGAAAGAAGGTAAAAGGGTCTATACTGTTGATCTTAAAGTTGCCAGATTCTTTGTGAAAGAGGTCTTTCACCTAATGGGATACAGGGTCATCAAGCAAAGTCCTTATACTCTTATCTGCTACAAACGTTAGCCTTGAAATCAGTCATGAGCTTCACTGTATTAAAATCATAAAATATTTTTGTCGGGTGGCTTACACTTTGTGTATGTTTATAGACTGATTTTAGTGATAAAACCTTTGAACAATTTTTGATACTTCATAATGAAGAATGACTATGAATTTATTGACGGAACCCGTTTATCGTCAGTTATTGAGGCACTGATATTTGCAAGTGACGAACCCATTAACGGATCCAAGATCCGTGAGATCATTGTCGAAAATGAAGAACAGATCGAGATCACGGAAGAAACTGTTTCGGAATTTGTAGATAAACTGAATGAGAGATATGATGAAAACCAGCTGAGTTTCCGGATTCAGAAGCTGGGAGGGGGATACACCTTTGTGACCGAACAAAAGTATCACTACTGGCTCAGTATCTTTCAGCACGAAAATGCCTATCGCAAGTTATCTCAGTCTGCCATCGAATCTCTGGCTATTGTGGCTTACCGTCAACCTATCACCAAGCCGGAAGTGGATCAGATCAGAGGAGTTGATTCCGGTTACATACTGCGGCAGCTCATGGAAAAAGCCCTGATCGAGGTATCGGGAAGGGCAGACAGCCCCGGGAAACCACTGCTCTATAGAACCACCAAGCATTTTCTGAGGCATTTTGGGATCAATTCAGTAGACGAACTACCAAAACCCCGTGAGATAGACGAGATACTGAAGGATGATGACATGGCGGAACACCGTCAGTTGTTAATGGAAAGGCAGTTAATGATCGATGAAATGGATGAGGAAGACTCCCATCCCCTGCAAGGAATTGTTGAAGAAATGCTTGAAGAGAAACAAGAGGATGAAGGATCGGTTCAAAAAGAAGGCAATGATAAAGTGTCGGATGAGCCCGATGAAGAAGTTAATAAGAATAATGAAAGTGACGCCAACGAGGAAGAATGAGTAAAGACGGAAAGAGAAAGCACAAGAACAAAGCAGATAATAAGAAAGCACAAACAGTAGATCAAAACTACTCACAGGATGAGAAGATCCGGTTGAACAAGTTTATTGCACATGCCGGATTCTGTTCAAGAAGAGAAGCTGATGAGTACATCTCAGCCGGTAAGGTAATGATCAACGGTCAGGTGACTACTGAATTAGGCACCAAGGTGCGCCGAAAAGATTCCGTTGTAGTAGATGGACAGAATCTCAGTCTTGAACCCTTTGTGTATCTGCTGTTGCATAAATCCAAGGATGTGATCACCACTACCGACGATGAAAAAGACCGCACAACAGTAATGGATCAGATCGAGGATGCCACCGGATATCGTGTGTATCCTGTTGGCCGGCTGGATAGAAATACTACCGGCTTGTTGGTTTTAACTAACGACGGAGATCTTGCTCACAGGCTGATGCACCCAAGTTACAGTGTCCGAAAAACATATCTGATCACCACTGATAGACCACTGTCTGAAGCTCAGCTTGAGGCTTATTTGAATGGAATTGAACTGGAAGATGGAGTGGCCAAAGGCTATAACATCACGCAGTTCATGGACGACCCGAATACTTTTGAGATGTCCGTTTTTGAAGGAAGGAATCGCTTGATCCGGAGAATGGTGGAATTTCACGGGACAGTCGTTACCAAGTTAAAGAGAATAGAATATGCCGGCTTAACATTGAAGGATGTACCCATGGGTCGCTGGAGGTTTCTGAGACAGAATGAAATTAATAACCTCAGAAAATTGGTTAAACTGGACACCTTGGATTTTAATAAGAAAAAATAAATTAATATTTATGGAAGTTAGCAGTATTTCGATCTCATCCGGTCAGGTTCCTTCAACAGAGGGCTTGCCTATCAGGTATGACCTTTATTCACCGATCTCGAGAAATGACCTGAGTTTTCCGGTGATCATTTTTTTGCATGGCTTTAAGGGATTTAAAGACTGGGGGCCATTTCCTGATGTTTGTGAAGAACTGGCCCGTGCAGGATTTGGAGTAGTTGCCATGAATTTTTCATTGAATGGTATCGGAGAGAATAAAACGGAATTCACGGAAATGGAACTCTTTAAAAGGGAAACATTTTCTCAGGATCTGGATGATATCGGAACGGTGATCGAAGCTCTTCAAAAAGGAGAGATCTCAGATAATCACTCTAACCTGAATACAGATGCGATAGGTTTGCTTGGACATTCCCGTGGCGGCCACACGGCTATTGCTGCTGCCGTTGAGTATGACCCGGTTCAGTGCCTGGTTACATGGTCTGCTCCGGCTGATTATCGTGATCGCTGGACAGACGAGATGAAAAAAGATTGGGAAGAAAAGGGATATACTGAGATCGAAAACAGCCGAACCGGGCAAAAAATGAAAGTTGGGAAGGTTGTTTTCGAAGACTCCATAAATAATGCCGAGCGGGTCATTGCTATGGAACGTGTGAAAGAACTTAGGATTCCGACTTTGTTTATTCACGGGCGGGATGACGAATCGGTTCCCTACACCGATTCAGAGCAATTGCATATTGCCTGTGAGGCAAAAGAAAAAGAATTGCGACTGGTTGCCGATGGCACACATACCTATGGAGCTGAACACCCATTTGAGGATGAAGACTTCCCAAAACCCTTTGCCGAAGTATTAGATTGGACGGAAGGATGGTTCACTGAATATTTGAAATAGAGAATATTAAATACCTGAAATGTTAAAAAGACTCTAAAAGAAGCGCTTACACCTAATTTGCCATAGTTTTTCAGTTTCATTTAGTGAAAAATTAAAGTATTGTATAGTGTACTTAAAAATAACCCAAACAAATCAATAGTTATGATGAAAAAGCTACTACAACTTAGCAGTTGCTTTATGTTGCTGCTATTTGTTTCAGTTGGATCACTACACGCACAAACAGTTTCCGGTGTTGTAGTTTCTGCTGAAGACAATGAACCGTTACCAAGTATTACCGTTTTGGTTGAAGGTACCAATAAAGGTACTGCCACCAATTTAGACGGTGAATATGACTTAGAACTGACAAGCGATGAATTTCAAAACGGTACACTTGTATTTTCTGGTGTGGGTTTTGTTCGGCAGGAAGTTCCTGTAAATGGTCGCCAAACCATTGATATAGAACTTGCAACTGATACTCAACTATTGGATGAAGTAGTTGTTGTTGGTTTTGGTTCTATTGTTCGTGAGGATATGACCGGTAATATTGCCAGTGTTAACAGTGAAGAGCTGGCTGCTGTACCTGTTAACAGTTTCGAATCTGCACTACAGGGTAAAGCCTCGGGTGTATTTATTCAGAAAAGTAACGGTAAGCTTGGACAGGGTATCAATATCCGTGTTCGAGGTACCTCATCCATATCTGCAAGTAGTCAGCCTCTTTATGTGATCGATGGTATTCCGGTGATCTCAGAAAGTCAATCGCTAGGAGCAAATACAAATCCTCTTGCCAGTCTTAATATTGATGATATTGAATCTGTAGATATCCTGAAGGATGCCTCAGCAGCCGCTATTTACGGTTCACGTGGGGCGAACGGGGTGATCCTGATCACGACGAAATCAGGTCAGGCCGGTGAGACCCGTATTGACGTTTCCTACGAAAGAGGTTACAGTACAGAAACCAACCGTGTGGAATTCTTGAATGCCGATGAATATGTCGAGTTATTCACTGAGGCTGCTGAACGCTATCCATTTGGTGATCTCACTACTTATGCTGAATCTGTATTTGACTTTTTTGCTCAGGGAACAAACTGGGAGACTCGCCAGATCGACACGGACTGGCAGGATGAATCTTTTCAGGATGCCAGTAATACTGAGTTTGGTGTTCAGGTAAGCGGTGGTACTGAAAAGACCCGTTTCTTTGTATCCGGTGCATTCAGTGATCAGATCGGTATTGTTCGCGGAAACGAATTTAACCGTATGAATACGAGATTGAATTTGGATCACACGGCTTCAGATAAGTTTGAAGTGGGTATAAACCTCGGTCTTTCCAGAACGGAAAATATTCGGGTAGCCAATGATAATGCTTTTGCAACCCCATTACAGGCTATAGCTCAATCACCGCTGTCTCCTGTTTATACTCCACAGTTTGAGAACGGAGAATTAGCTGGCTTTAGTGATGTTCCAAATGAAAATACTTTGTACTACAACTTCCTGAGACATGTTCAGGGTGTGGACAATAACCAAACAATGTTCAGAAACATTGGTAACCTATATGCAAACTACGAGATCTTAGATAATCTGGAGTTTAGAAGTGAAGCCGGTTTGGATCTGCTTTTCCAAAATGAAGATTACTTTGCTGACAGTAATACAAATACGGGTGAAAATACAAATGGTTATGGAGATTCCCGCTGGGTGAATCTGGTAAACTACACCTTGAATAACTATCTGACCTGGACTGAGCAGTTCAGTGATAACCACCAGTTAACCACTGTTGCCGGTGTGACGGTGGAAAGTTCTGACCGATATCAAACTTTTGTGTCCGGTACAAACTTCCCAACGGATAGTTTTAGAAAGTTAGCCAGTGCGGCTGAAATTACCGGTGGTAACACGACTGAAACGGAATATAAGTACTTGTCTTATTTTGCACGTACGAATTACAAATTCAGTAACAAATATTTGTTATCAGGTAGTGCCCGAGTGGATGGATCATCTCGTTTCGGTGAAAATTCCAGATATGGTTTCTTCCCCGCAGTTTCTGCCGGGTGGATCATGTCAGAAGAAGACTTCCTGAGTGACTTGGATGCTCTTAGTTTCCTGAAACTGAGAGGTAGTTACGGACTCACAGGAAACTCTAACGTGGGTAACTTCCCTTCACGTGGACTTTACGGCGGAACCGGTTATGCCGGAAGCTCCGGATTAGTGCCATCCCAGACTCCTAACCCGGATCTGAAATGGGAGCGTACCGCACAGTATAACATTGGTATTGATTTTGCTCTCTTCAGTGACAGGATCGGTGGTGAGATCGATTACTACGTGAAGAAAACCGATGATCTCCTGCTGAATGTAAATGTGCCTGCAACTACAGGTTATACCTCACAGCTGAGAAATGTTGGTGAACTGGAAAACAAAGGGTTTGAGTTTGTGATCAATACTCAGAATACTACAGGTGCTTTCAGGTGGAATACCAACTTTAATATAGCCTTCAATGAAAATAAGGTTACGAATTTAGGTGGCCAGGTTATAACAGGAGGTTTCTTAAATCGTGCTATTGAAGGAGAGCCTATTGCCGTGATGTTCGGAAAAGAATATGCCGGTGTAGATCCTGACAATGGTGATGCACTTTATTATTTACACACTTCGGATGGCAAAGATTACAGTGCCGGAACTACCAACGATTACTCAGCGGCTAATGATGTTGTGATCGGCAATCCAAATCCTGATTTTGTTGGTGGATTGACAAACAACTTCAATTACAGAAACTTCGATTTAGGAGTGTTGCTGCAATTTGTATACGGTAATGATATCTACAATGGTGGTGGACGTTATCAGTCAGCCAACGGTGATTTCTTTGATAATCAAACCGTAGATCAGCTTAACCGCTGGCAAGAGCCGGGTGACATTACTGATATTCCTGAAGCACGTTTGTTTGGTTCCAATGGTAGTAATCCCTCTTCCAGATATATTTCTGACGGTTCTTACCTCAGACTTAAATCTGTAACTTTAGGATATACCCTGCCACAGGACCTGCTGTCCAGATTACAGCTGAGAGATGTCAGAGTGTATATGACCGGCGTGAATCTTCTGACCTTTACCGATTATGAAGGCTGGGATCCGGAAGTAAATACTGACCTCTATGATCTGTCTAATAACCTTAACATTGGTAATGACTTCTATTCTGCACCGCAGGCCAGAACCATTTCCTTTGGTATAAATATTGGATTTTAAATCAGGTTAATTCAGACAATTTTTTTAAAAAAACTTTATAAGATTATGAAAAAACTAAAATTAATAGCAGGAACACTTGTCTTAAGTGCTTTTCTGTTCACAGCGTGTGACGGATTGCTGGATACCACTCCAAAGCAGTCCATTGATGCTAATGAAGCATTGACAAATGCAGAAAATGTGAAGTCTGTATTGATAGGTGCTTACGATGCAATGGGAGGCGGTGACCTATATGGTGGCTGGTTCCTGATGATGCCGGATTTTCTGGCAGCAGACGATGAGTTTGATTTTTCCGGAACCTTCTTTGGTCCGCGTCAGATCTGGCTTAAAGAACAACAGTATGACAATGGAAACGCAACAGGATCATGGATAGATGCCTATGATGCGATCAACATCACAAACAGTGCATTGGATGGACTTGATCTTCTGGAGGGCGATGAAAGAGATCGTGTAGAAGGTGAAGCTAAATTTATCCGAGGCATGATTTATTTTGATCTGATACGTTTGTACGCAACGCCATATGTAGCGGGAGGTCCAAACAATCAGGCCGGAGTACCATTGGTTTTAACTCCAACAACAAGTATTGATGAGTCAAGTAACATTGCCCGCTCTACAGTTGCTGAAGTATATACACAGGTCATTAATGATCTGACTGATGCAAGAGATCTGTTGCCTAATGTAAATCCGGTACGTTCATATTATGCTAACTCAATGGTAGCGAGTGCTGTACTCTCCAGAGTGTATCTTCAAATGGAAGATTATGACAATGCACGTATTCAAGCTGATCGCGTGATCTCATCTGGTAATTATTCGCTGACAGATACGTATGCTGATGCGTTCAATAACGTAGAGAATTCATCTGAGGATATTTTCTCAATGCAGGTCAGTGCACAAGATGGAGCAAATAGCTTATTTGTTTTTTACAGCGCAGATAGTAGAGGTGATGTTGACGTAAATCAGTCTCATCTGGATGAATACGAAGCCACTGACGACAGGCTAGATTTAATATACGCTGATCCGGATGAAGCTGGTGTATTTCGTTCTGGAAAATGGAATAATGCTGTGAACGGCAACGTGCAGCAGATCAGATTAGCAGAAATGTATCTGACTCGTGCTGAGGCTAATTACCGTGAAGGTGCTCCGTATGTAGGAGCAGATCCGATCGATGACCTGAATGAGGTGAGAGATCGAGTTAACCTGCCTACATACACATTACCTACAGATTTCGACCTGAATGATATTCTGTTAGAGCGTAAGCTAGAGCTGATGTTTGAAGGGCAATTACTTCATGACATTAAGAGAACCCAACGCTCTGTAGGAGCACGTTCTTATGACGATCCCAAGTTAGTACTACCGATCCCACGTCGTGAGATCGATTCTAACCCAAATCTATGTCAGAATGCTAGTTATGAGGGTCCTCCCTGCTAATTTGAAAACATAGAACACAAATTTAAAAAGCACCGGATTTCCGGTGCTTTTTTTATGTCCTTAAATAAATACAGATCTATGAAATATTTCTATCAATCATTTATACTACTTTTAATACTTCTTACAGGTTGTGATTCGAGTCAACCCTTATCTGAGAAAGGGGCTCTTATGATCATAGGCGGAGGCAGTCGTCCCGATGTGATCATTGAGCGTATTCTGGATGAATCAGATCTGAGTGATCCCGATGCCTTTGGCTTGGTATTAACCATGTCAGGCTTCAATCCGGACACATCAGGCTTTTACGGTGAAAAGCCCTTCAGGGATAATGGCTTCGAAAATATGTATTCATTTGATCTCGGAAGAAAAGATAGTGTGACGTCCGGCGCTCTGGATTCTGTTCGAAACGCAGCCTTCATGTATATTGCCGGTGGCGATCAAAGCCGTTTCATGAAGCAAGTTGAGGATCACCCTGAGATAGGAGAAGCGATTTATGAAGCTTATTCAAGTGGAGCGGTCATATCCGGTTCCAGTGCCGGAGCTGCAATTATGAGCAGGATCATGATAACCGGAGATCAGGCAAAACATCCCGAATACACATCAACCTTTTACCACCTTGAAAAGGATAATCTGATCACGAATGAGGGTCTCGGTCTTGTGGAGGAGATCATTGTGGATCAACATTTTGTGAAAAGAGCACGAAACAACCGACTGATCACTGCGGTCATGGAGTATCCGGATCATAAAGGAGTAGGAATTGATGAATCAACGGCTATTTTTGTAAGAGATAATATTGCTGAGGTCGTTGGTTTATCTCAGGTCCTGGTATACAGCAATACCGGGGAACCGTCGGTAACAGAAACCGGACTTTTGAAAGGTGAAGGTCTTAACCTTGATATTTACACTGCCGGTGATACTTTTACCATCCATTAAGTAAATATCAGTAAAGTCACGCCTTTAAATGAAACTTTTTACAAGGTATTTTCGATAAAAGACTTGATTTGATGTGAAACTAACCACACCTTCAAAGTATAAATAACCATTAAGAACTAAACTAATATTTATGAACTATAGAAAATTCAACGGTACAACGCTTACTGTACTTTTTCTGAGTCTTGCTTTCATATTTGCAGGGTGTAAGACAGCAGAAAATGCAGCTCAGGCGAGTAAACCGTCTAGCACTAACGGTGCCAAGGGTGGCGCAGGCAGCGACGACGAAATGAAGAAATACAGTGACGTCATTACTGATGAAGCTGAAACTGACGAAGGACTATTCAACGTCCACAAAGTGGACGATAAATACTATTATGAAATTCCCGATGAGCATTTAGATAAAGAAATGCTACTCGTAACCCGAGTTGCTAAAACAGCTGACAATATTGGTTACGGTGGAGAGAAATTGAACACTCAGGTCATCCGCTGGCAGAAGAAAGATGATAAGATCTTGCTTCGCCACGTTTCCTTCGAGAATGTAGCAACTGAAGGAGAACCTATTTATGAGGCTGTCAAAAACTCAAATTTTGAGCCGATCATATCATCATTTGATATTGAAGCGCTGAATGAGGATTCAACCGGTTCAGTGGTTGAGATCACCAGTTTGTTTACATCAGATATACCATCACTTGGACTGCAAAGCAGCCGTAGAAAGACCTATCAGGTACGTCGTCTGGATGGCAGCAGAACATATATTGAGCACATCAACAGTTATCCTGAAAATGTTGAAGCTCGCAACGTGCTGACGTATGATGCCGGAGATCCTCCGTCAAATTCCTCAACCGGAACGATCTCTATGGAAGTGAATCACAGTATGATCCTTCTGCCGGCTGATAAAATGAGAGCCCGGAATTACGATCAGAGAGTTGGATTCTTCAGTGTTCAAAAAACTGAGTACACTGATGATGCCCAAAAAGCAAGAGCTATCCGCCACATCACAAGGTGGAAATTAGTGCCAAAAGATAAAGAAGCTTACAAAGCATGGTTAAATGGCGAAAGCGATGAGCTTGTAGAACCGGAAAATCCGATCATATATTATGCTGATCCAGCCACGCCTGAAAAATGGGTTAAATATCTGCTTCAGGGTGTAGATGACTGGCAAGTAGCTTTTGAAGCCGCCGGTTTCAAAAATGCGATCATGGGTAAAGTAGCTCCTACACCGGAAGAAGATCCTGAATTCAGCCCGGAAGATGTACGCTATTCTGTGATACGTTACTTCGCTTCACCGGTACAAAATGCCTATGGTCCTCATGTTCACGATCCAAGAACAGGACAAATTCTTGAAAGTGACATTGGATGGTACCACAACGTGATGAACCTTCTCAGAAACTGGTTCTTCATCCAGACTGCTGCTGCAAACCCGGAAGCACGTGGTGTTGAATTTGATGACGATATCATGGGTGAACTGATACGATTTGTATCTGCCCACGAAGTTGGCCATACACTTGGCTTCCCTCATAACTGGGGTTCAAGTTATGCCTATACAGTGGAACAGCTCAGAGATCCGGAATTTACATCTAATAATGGAACAGCACCATCCATCATGGATTACGCTCGTTTCAACTATGTTGCTCAACCGGGTGACGGTGTTACCAACTTCTATCCTGCGGTTGGTCCTTACGACAAGTGGAATGCGAAGTGGGGTTACACATGGTTCCCTGATGACTGGAGTGATGAAGAGATCGAGGAAACACTGAATGAGTGGGTTCGAGAAAGAGCGGGTGATCCAATTTACTTTTATGGAGCACAGACAGGAGCTAAGATCGATCCAAGATCTCAGAACGAAGATCTGACGAACGATGCGATGGAAGCCGGAGAGCTTGGACTCGCTAATCTTCAGGTTATCACTGACAATCTGATCGAATGGACTGAGCGTGAAGGAGCTAATTTCGAAGAGCTGCAAGAGCTCTACAACAATGTTATTGGACAGTGGAACCGTTATATGGGCCACGTTCTTAGCAATGTAGGGGGGGTATACGAAACCCATAAAACCTACAGCCAGGATGGTGTAGTATATGAAGCAGTTCCTGAAGCTACGCAACGTGAGGCCATGGCATTTCTGCAAAAACACGCTTTCAGTTCTCCAAGCTGGGCTTTCAGTAAAGAGATCCTAGACCGTGTGAATCAGGCTACAGCTGTAGAAAGCTTCAGAGGCGCTCAAGCGGGGGTTCTCGGAAATCTCGTTGATGCAAGACGAATCGCACGACTCATAGAGTACGAAAGACGTTCTGATGAAGATACTTACACTGCATTTGAAATGATGGATGATGTTCGTAATGGCATCTTCAGTGAAGTTCGCGCAGGTGAGAATATTGACGTTCACCGCCGTGCACTGCAACGTGCCTATGTGGAAGAAATGAAAGATCTGATGACAGAAGAACTGCAGAGCGGCTGGTGGGCCGGTAACTCAGTTAATGTCAGCCAGTCTGATATTCGTGCAAATGTGAGAAATCAGCTTAATATTCTGAATCGTGACATCAATAATGCTATCAGAGCCGGTGGATTGGATCGACCGACTCGTACACATCTTGAGGATGTTCAGGCACGAATCCAAGATATTCTGGAAGGTGATGACTAGTTCAGTTTAACTGATAATTGACACTCTTATAAGCCCCTTGCATAAAAAATGTAAGGGGCTTTTTTTTGGATTAAATTCATTAAGTAAATTTTTTAACAACCTGTAAATTGTTTTAAGTGTATGAGTTGTTTATAGTTCGCTCATAAAAAACTGAAATCAAAAAAACGCTATGAAAAATCAAATCGTCAAATTTCTTTCATTAATTGCCATGTTTCTGTTTTTGGTCTTACCGACACATTCATTGTTGGCTCAGGATCTGAATATGGAACTCCTGAAAGGTATTGAGCCAAGAAATGTTGGCCCGGCAGGAATGAGTGGCAGGATAACAGCTATTGATGTTGTGCAATCCAACACTAATGTTATCTATGTTGGGGCTGCCTCGGGTGGAGTCTGGAAATCTGAAACTGCAGGCGTTACCTGGCAGCCCATATTTGAGAATTATGGACCTATGGCCATTGGTGCTATAGATATCTACCAAAAGAACCCAAGTATCATATGGATGGGAACCGGTGAAGGTAATCCACGAAACAGCCAAAGCAGCGGAGCCGGAATCTATAGAAGTATAGACGGTGGAAAGTCCTGGGAGTTGATGGGACTTGAAAAGACAAGGAATATTCACAGAGTGCTTATTCATCCTGATGACCCGAATACTGTTTTTGTTGGTGCACAGGGTTCTGCCTGGGGAGACAGTGAGGAGCGCGGCGTGTACAAAACGACGGACGGTGGCAAAACATGGAATAAGATCCTGTATGTAAATGACCGAACGGGTGTCGGTGAGATGGTTATGGATCCCAATAACCCAAATAAGTTATTAGTGAACATGTGGGAATTTCGCCGTTGGCCGTGGTTCTTTAAATCCGGTGGTGAAGGTTCCGGACTATACATGACCATAGATGGTGGTGAAAACTGGAATGAGCTCAGTCCTGAAGAGGGCCTTCCCGAGGGGGAATTGGGTAGAATGGGATTGGCTTTTGCTCAGAGCAATACAAATATCGTGTACGCCCTCATCGAATCAGAGGAAAATGCAATATACAGAAGTGAGGACGGTGGGTACACGTGGAACCTGAGAGAAAAGGTTAAGAATGATGGTGAGATCGGTAATCGTCCGTTCTACTATGCTGAGATCTATGTAGATCCGAAAAATGAAAATCGTATTTACAGCTTATACAGTTATCTGTCGATCAGTGAAGATGGCGGTAAATCATTTGAGAGCATGTATCCGTATTACAATTGGGTACATCCGGACCATCATGCTTTCTGGATAAATCCTGACAATCCAAAGCATATGATAGATGGAAACGATGGTGGATTGAACATTACCTATGATAGAGGTGAGACCTGGCGCTTTGTGGATAATATTCCCGTCGGTCAGTTCTATCACGTGAACGTGGATATGGATTATCCTTATAATATTTATGGAGGCATGCAGGATAACGGTACCTGGCAGGGACCGGCTTACGTTTGGAGATCCGGTGATATCCGAAATTCCTATTGGGAAGAACTCTTTTTCGGTGATGGATTTGACGTTGCCATCGATCAAAGCTCAGGCCGCTATGTGTATGCTATGTCTCAACAGGGGAATGTAGGGCGCGTGGATACCGAGACCGGCAGCAGTCGTTTTGTGAAACCGCATCATCCGGAAGGCAAGGAATTACGTTTCAACTGGAATGCTGCCATAAGTATCGATCCGTTTGATGAGAAGACCATCTATTTTGGCAGCCAGTACGTGCACCGAAGTAAGGACAGGGGAGAGACCTGGCAGATCATATCACCTGATCTGACAACCAATGATACCACCAAACAAAATCAGCACTTGAGCGGAGGATTAACGCTCGATGCAACCGGTGCCGAAAACTACACAACTATTACAGTCATTGAGCCAAGTCCTCTTGAAAACGGTGTTATCTGGGCCGGAACTGATGATGGCAATATTCAGATCACCAGAGATGACGGTCAGAACTGGGCGAACTTAAGAGGAAACCTGAAGGGTATTCCTGAAGGCAGCTGGATATCACAGATCAAGGCCTCCCATCATAATGAAGGGGAAGCCTTTGCTGTGATCAATGATTACAGAAGAGACAACTGGACACCCTATCTGTTGCATACTACTAATTACGGCAGAAGCTGGAATAATATAGTAAGCGAAGATCAGGTGGAGGGGTATTCCTTATCTTTTGTTCAGGATCCTGTAGAGCCAAACCTTATGTTTCTAGGAACTGAGTTCGGTTTATATGTATCTGTTGATGGTGGTGAGGATTGGACAAGATGGGGTGATAATTACCCAACGGTTTCTACTTATGATATGATAATCCACCCACGTGAACATGACTTGGTGATCGGCACCTTTGGTCGATCATTCTGGGTAATCGATGATATTCGTCCACTTCGTGAATTAGCAGTCAGTGGAACTGATGAACTTGAAAAACCGATCAAGGCTTTTCCATCGCCTGATGCCTATCTGGCGGAGTGGCGACAGGCTCGAGGTGTTCGATTTGCGGCAGATGCCATGTTTGCCGGTGAAAACCGACCATCAGGTGCCCTGCTAAGTTATTCCGTAAATAAAGATGCTTTGGAATCAGATTCAGAATCTGATAAGAAAGAAGAAGAGTTGAAGGTAAAGATCGAGATCTTTGATACTTCTAGGAAAAAGATCCGGACTTTAGAAAGAACACCTGAGCATAATGGTCTGAACAGAACTACGTGGGGACTTGATCATGCCGGTGTAGAGCGCCCAAGCCGAACGTTACGCAAACCCAATGAAAATGAGCGTGGAGGCCGTGATGTGTTGCCCGGTACCTATAAAGTAAAGTTTACAGCCGGGGAATATTCTGACTCAACCATGGTTACGGTTCATACAGACCCACGGATAGAAATGCCGATTTCAGCTCTGAGAAGAACGGCTGAACTTGAGAAAGAAGTGGAAGCACTGACAAGCTACCTCGCTGAAGCAGTTCAAAAGCTGGCTCAGGCCAATGAGATCGTTAAGGTGAACAAAGACCTTGCCACTGCCGATGAACGTTCCAAAGAAGAATTGGAGGCTTACCATGATGCCCACAAAAACGTGCAGGAAAAGCTGGATGAATTATTTGAAATGGTATTTGGGGAAGAATCCGACAAGCAGGGAATTGTACGGAATCCGGATCCAACGGTATTAACCCATTTATACGCCATAAACCGTTACCTGGGAAGTGACTTTGACGGTCCCGGTGCCAGGGAGCGCAATCTGTTACAGCAGGCAAAAGAAGCAGTAAATAATTCTGTTTCAGCGATCAACAATTTTGTAACTCAGGACTGGCCGGAGTATCAGAGGGCAGTAGAAAACTCTGAATTAAGCCCGTTTAAGACAATTGAGCCGGTCGCAAAAGACTAAATTCAAGGCAATAATTTATAAACAAGCTGGATATTGAAATCGATATCCGGCTTGTTTTATTTACATAGGATTATAAATTTAATGTAATTACAGTAAGAAAAGAGGCCTATGGAAGGATTGATCGAATTTTTTGAAAATGTACCCACTACGTTCAGAGCGGGAATTCTTGTAGGAGGAATCTTTCTGTTTTGGGTAATAGAAGGAGTGTTTCCTCTTTTTGAGTTCGGGTATAGAAAAGTCAGACATGCAGCCCTCAATCTGGTTCTGAATGCTTTTTTTGTGGTCATAGGGTTAGGTTTTGCAGGTATTTTAGTTTGGTCATCTGAATACGTGACCGCTACTGAATTTGGCATTCTTCAATGGATAGAGATGCCACTTTGGCTGCAGGCAGTGGTCGGAGTGATGCTGCTTGATTTCTTTGGGGCTTACCTGATCCATTGGATCGAGCACAAAGTTAGATTCATGTGGAAATTTCATTTGGTGCATCACAGTGATACAACCGTTGATGTGACCACCGGGTTGCGACATCATCCGGGAGAGGCCGTTTTTAGAATGGTATTTACTATCATAGGTGTGATTGTGGTTGGTGTACCGATCTGGATCATTTTCCTGTATCAAAGTTTTTCGGCTTTATTCGCCCATCTCTCGCATGCCAACATTAATATGCCTAAAAAGATCGATCGGGCAATATCATGGGTATTCATCACGCCGCTGATGCATAAGGTGCATCACCATTATACGCAGCCGTTAACCGATACAAACTATGGTAATATCTTTGCTATCTGGGACCGCATGTTTGGAACGTTTGCTGAAGTGAACGACATAAAAGAGTTGAAATACGGTATTGATACGCATATGGATCCGGAAGAGAATGACAATCTCGGTAATCTCCTTAAGATACCTTTTCAGCCTTATAGACCACCTACGGATGCAAAGTTTGGAGAGGATTCAGAAATAGAGATCAAAAAGGAAGGAAGTTAAATAACTATTCATTTTCCTGGAGCCTCCTTCATCGATCAATCCTCAATAAATGGATCTATGATCTGCACCGAATAGATATTCTGTTTGTGCTGAAGATCTTCAGAGTAAAGGGTGGAACAACCGGCTTCTAAAGCAGCAGCAATGATCAGGGAATCATAGAATGAAAATTTAAATTGTTCTTTGACTCCTATTGCTGAATAAATGAGATCTTTACTGGAGTATACCTGCCACAGATGGCTAAAAACATTTTCTATATACCTTTCGAGTTCTTGCAGACTCATTGGGCTTTTGAATTTTCTATACGAAACGTTGATAAATTCCTGAACAACCTGATAACTTATTACACCGGTTCCATTTTCTAATTGATGCTTGATTAAATCAGAAGCTAATTGCCGTTTAGATTTATTTGAACGGTCAAATGAGTAGGCGAAAATGTTGGTGTCCAAAAATGCTTTATCGCTCATTCATTTCGTCTCTTGTAAATTTTCCTCCTGAATTGACATGATCCAATTCCTCCATCATTTTTTCGAAGGAGTTACCCAGATCATTTTGTCTTGCGTAACTAGCCAGCCATTCCCTAAACCGCTTATTCAAGGTAGTTTTCTCTTTAGCAGCCTTTAGACGGGCTTTATCTATCAGTTTTTCGTCAGCACTGAAGGTTATATTTTTCATAAGTCCACAAATTTAGTGTACACGAAAGTAGTGTAAATAATAACTGTCTTATTTCAAAATTATTTTGGAACCAGAAAATGGAAAAGGCGATTTGTTTCTTGAAAGACTTATTTTTTACCAGGCCAGATAAAGCTTATGAAAATAGCAACGCCTACTACCACAAAAGTACCGACCGGATTCAACCAAAGAAATTCAATGGCTTTGTTATATCCTTCCGGCATCAGGCTCCACGGCAATACAAAGGCATATTCATCGGCTGCAGCACTATAGAATAACCGGTCGAACATGAACACAGAAAGCATTCCCGAGACCAGGCCAACCAGAGCACCGGTACCGGTAGCCTTTTTTACCCAAAGCAGAAGTATGAAAACCCCAAGTATTGATCCATAAAAGTAGCTGCCTATCTGATTCACTAATTCGATGATAGAGCGGGTCTCTCCCATTAGCAAAGCTGATACTGTGGCCAGGGCACCCCAGAAGAAGGTAACTCCGCGAGATGATTTTACATAGTGAGCCTCAGTATGCACGTCTCCTTTTAAGCGCTGATACCAATCCACAATGGAGACAGTAGTCAGTGCATTAAGCTCACTGTCAATGGAGCTGAGTGCGGCTGCAAATATACCCGCCACGATCAAGCCTACTATACCAATGGGTACAAAATTCAGGATGAAATAGGGAAAGATATAGTTGGTATCGTTTACATCAGCCTGTCTGATCTCAGCCTGCAGGGCAAGTTCTGCATTTCTGGCATCGTTCATCATGGCATCGGTTTCAACGAAGCGCTGTTTTGAGCTTTCATCTCGGTTCTGAATGGCATCGAAGGCAGCTTCCTTTCTGGCTAAATGAGCAACCTGATAGTCTTTCAGGATCTTTTGTTCCGCAAGTTGCTGTTGTTCGGTTTGGGCAACGGGTTCGGTACTGCGGAAAGAGGCCGGAGCTGAGTTAAAGATGAAGAAAACGTAGAGCATGACTCCAAGTAATAGAATGAAGAACTGCATCGGTACTTTTGCATAAGCTGTCAGCAACAAGGATTTCCGGGCATTTTTTACTGAATCAGTGGTCAGGTAACGCTGAACCTGAGTCTGATCGGTTCCAAAATAAGAGACCATGAGAAAGAAGGCAGCGATCACCCCACTCCAGATATTATATTTTTCAGTAAGATCAAAATTAAGGTCCAAAGCTGTTAGTTTGTCGAGTGAACCGGCTAGATAAAGAGCACCGTCAAAACCAACTTCCTCTGGTAAATGATGCCAGACAAGACCAAAACAAAAGACCAGTCCAAACATCATGACTATCATCTGTTTCACATCGGTATTGATCACCCCCGCTATCCCACCAACCGTGGTATACAGAGTGGCAATGACGCCAATGATGAGAATAGTGATATTCAGGGGAAGTCCAAGCAGAAGAGAAAGCACATAAGAAGGGGCTGCGATCACCACCCCAAGAGCGAGTCCGCGGGAAATGAGAAATAAACCGGAAGTGGTGAGTCGTGTCTTCAGTCCAAACCGGTCCTCAAGTACTTCATAAGCCGTGAAATTTTGCATCTTGCTGAAGAACGGAACCAGAAATATACAGATAAAGATCATAGCAAAAGGAATGGCGAGATAGGTTTGTACGAATCTCATGTCCTCCACATAGGCAATGCCGGTGGTTCCTATAAAAGTGATGGCAGATGCTTGTGTGGCCATTACTGAGAGTCCCGCTGCCCACCATGGCATAGACCTGTTTGCCAGGAGATAACCCTCAATTGTTGAAGCATCTTTGCCTCTTCTTGTGCCATCCCAAATAGTGTAACCCAGAAAGGCAATAAGTACTAACCAATCGATCCAGCTCATTTAGGGCAAATTGAAAGTTGAGGTGAACCAAAGGAAAAGCAATATGTAAACGACACCCAAAATAGCTACCACTGTATAATCGGTACGCCACTCAGTCTCAAAATTTTGGTCAGTGTTTTTTTCTTCCATGCCCGATAATACTTATTGTGAACTTTTATTGAAAGTGATTACCAATATTAGCAGATAAAACCCTCAAAATTAAATCGGTTTCCAATTCCACTTGTTTGCTTCTATATTCATAGCAGCTCAATAACTTAAATATGAGATGCACTTCTCAATGATGAAAGATAAAGGAAAGTTCCTGGGTTTAGTCACCGGTTTGGCTGTTTTTTTGTTGGTTTTTTGGTCGCCTGTTCCTGAAGGCTTAAAAGAAGCTGCCTGGAAAACGGCAGCGGTAACCCTTTTAATGGCTATATGGTGGATAACAGAAGCGATCTCAATATCAGTTACAGCACTTCTTCCGATCGCGTTATTTCCAATACTTGACATCGTCTCTATTTCTGAAGCGACCACGCCCTACGCCAATCCGCTGATATTTTTATTTATGGGTGGATTTATCATTGCACTAGCTATGGAGCGATGGAATTTACACAACAGGATCGCACTTTCTATTATAAACGTGGTTGGAGTGAAGCCTTCTTCCATTATAGTAGGATTTATCATTGCATCAGCATTTTTGAGCCTTTGGGTGAGTAATACGGCAACAGCCGTTATGATGCTGCCAATTGCCTTATCCATTCTTAATTTAAATACGAAAGAAGGAAATGAAGGGAATACAAATTTTGAGATAGTACTGCTATTGAGTATTGCTTATGCCTGTAATATTGGTGGGATCGGGACTTTGATCGGAACACCGCCAAATGCTTTGCTTGCCGGATTCATGTTGGAGAATTATGGGTATGAGATCAGCTTTTTCAAATGGATGCAAGTGGGACTACCGATGGTGTTAATAAGTTTGCCACTCATGTTTCTGATCCTTGCTAAGGTAATTTACCCGATAAAGATCGAAGTACTACCGGGAGGCGCTGAGCTGATCGCTGATAAGATCAAAAGACTTGGGAAATTTTCAGTTCAGGAAAAGCGAGTGGCTGTAATTTTTATTTTAACAGCCATGTTTTGGATGTTTCGTCCTTTACTGACCGATCTGCTTCCGGGCTTGTCAGATGCAGGTATTGCGATCGGCGCTTCCGTACTTTTATTTGTGCTGCCGGCGGGTGGGTCAGAAAAAAGAAGATTATTGGTTTGGGATGAAACTAAAAATTTACCGTGGGGCGTCCTTATTCTTTTTGGAGGTGGTCTGAGTATGGCTTCCGCTATAAGCGAAACAGGATTAGCTACATGGATAGGTACGGGAATTGGAAGTTTCAGTACATGGCCGGTTTGGGTTATCGTGATCCTAGTGGTTGCTCTGATCATATTTCTGACGGAGATGACAAGCAATACGGCTTCCACTGCCGCTTTCTTACCGATACTGGCATCAGTGGCAATAGGATTAGGTGAGAACCCACTTTTACTAGCTATTCCAACGGCTATGGGGGCAAGCTGCGCTTTTATGTTACCCGTAGCTACACCGCCTAACGCCATTGTCTACGGCAGTGATAAGATCACCGTACCTCAAATGTCAAAGGCGGGTCTGTGGCTGAATTTCTTGTTCATAGGTTTGATCTCACTAGCAGCACTTACAGTGGTTAGCTGGTTCTTTGGGATCGAGATCGGAGTATTACCTGATTGGGCTCAGTAGAATCTTTTAGAGCTTATCAAAAATGCGAAAACTTTCTTTGCCTTCGTTAAATAGCAGATCAAGGATACTCAGTCCAGGGATGAATTCTCCATCGACCTGTTGATATACCGGATGTTTTTTTAGCGCTTGGACCTCATTACTGACCAACCACTGGTAGTTTTTTGCGTCATACTCTTGATATAGAATATTAGCGTTCATTGATTTTATGAACAGTTCGGGATTAGGATCAAACTCAGAAATCTGACTTGCCAACCGGTATTCAACTCTAAACTCCAGATATTTCATCAGTCGCTCGAAGAACCACATGTTGAGATCGATCAATCTTTCGAATTCGGAAAAACGCTTGATATCAGCTTCAATTTCATCAGAAAAGAAATCGAACCACGTGGCATTGGAATAATTATGTAACAGCGCATTCCAGAAAGGTTCTATCCAATCTACAGTATGATCAATACGGACCTTACCGATCATTTTCTTTTTATCTTTGGTCCTGATCGGGATATTGATCCACTGCAAACCATGCTCACCCTTAATGGCTGCACGATGGGTTCTTCCTTTTCGAGACCACTGTTCAAGGTCATTCCACACTACCAAATCAGCATTCAGCATAGACGAAAGATCGTACAGGTTTGGCGCAAACTGAGGCTGGAGAAGAGCTAGCTTCAACGTTATGAATTTAGGGGTTAAAATTTCTTATCTTTGAAAGCAGAAAATAGAAGAATTCAACTAAACAAAATAACACATGTCAGTTCGCGTACGATTTGCGCCTTCACCAACCGGATTTTTACACATTGGCGGACTCCGGACCGCACTATACAACTATCTTTTTGCCCGTCATAATGATGGTAAATTTGTGCTCCGTATTGAGGATACCGATCAATCCCGCTATGTAGAGGGAGCTGAACAGGATATCATCGATTCCCTGGAGTGGGCAGGAATGGAAATTGATGAAGGTCCCGGTAAAGGTGGTGATCATGGGCCGTACCGACAAAGTGAGCGAAAAGATATCTATCATAAATATGCCGAACAGCTGATAGAGCAGGGACAGGCATACTATGCCTTTGACACCGTTGAGGAAATTGACGAGATGCGTGAGCGCCTGAAGAAATCAGGAAATCCATCTCCAAAATATGACTCCATTACGCGTCAGTCTATGAAGAACAGTCTTACTCTTCCACAGGATGAAGTGGAGAAGAGATTGAAAGATGGAGATGAATATGTAATCCGTTTAAAAGTGCCCCGCAAGGAGACGATCCGTTTTGAAGATGAGATCCGCGGTCATGTTTCCTTTGATACTGAAGGACTTGACGATCAGGTATTACTCAAATCAGACGGAATGCCAACTTATCACTTGGCTAATGTCGTAGATGATCATACAATGGAGATCACGCATGTGATACGGGGTGAAGAATGGTTGAGCAGTACTCCCAAACATATATTGCTATATGAAGCTTTTGGTTGGGAGCCACCAATTATGGCACATCTACCGTTGATAATGAGCCCAAGTGGTGGGAAGCTATCCAAGCGTAATGCCGAAAGTGAAGGTATCCCTGTCAATACGAAAGATTATATCTCTGGTAATTATGAACCGGATGCCTTGGTTAATTTTTTAGCGTACCTAGGTTGGAGTCCGGGTGATGACTCTGAGATCCATACCATGGAAGAACTCTGTGAACTTTTTACACTGGATAGAGTATCCAAAGGGGGAGCCGTATTCAATTACAAGAAACTGATGTGGTATAACGAAAATTACATTCGTGAGCACTCAATAGAGGAGCTTAAGCCACGTGTTGAAGCATTACTTCTTGAGAAAGGATTCGAGATCCCGAGCGATGAGTTTTTGACATCCGTGATCGGTTTACTTCACGAGCGTGTTTCCAAAGTGGACGAATTTACAAGCATGGGAGCCTTCTTTTTTGAAGCCCCAAAAGTCTATGATGAAAAAGCTTTGAAAAAATGGAAAGACGACAGCCCGGCGCTGGTTAAGGCCTATAAAACCAAGATCGAGCAGCTGTCTGACGATGAGTTTGAAGCAGCTACATTAAAAGAAAAGCTGAAGGAGACTATAGAAGAACACGAGGTGGGTTTTGGAAAATTGATGATGCCTCTGCGAATTGCAGTTTCCGGTCAGGGTTTTGGTCCGGATCTGTTTCCGGCTTTAGAGTTGATCGGTAGAGATGAAACCATAAAGCGTATTGACACAGCATTGAGCAAACTTTAACCCCTCCATCATACGCCTTTACCAAAAAAGCATGAGCCCGGATCGTATTTAATGATTCGGGCTTTTATTACGATCAACAATTTTACAACTCGTTATAAACTTTGAATCTTGGTTTTAATGGAATAGATGTTATTTTCTGAGCGGTTTCAAAAACGAATAAAAGCTTTACATGAAAAAGAAAATAGCAGCACTCATAGGTGTTTGTACTGTGTTAATCTTGGGATCACAGTTGGCCTGGGCAGACATTCAAACTTCAGAAGCAGCTACAGGATTAATTGGTAGCTGGATCAGTATCTTACCCCCGCTTGTTGCAATTGCAATTGCACTGATCTTCAAACAAGTGCTTTTTGCCTTATTCTTAGGAATATGGATGGGTGCTTTTTTAATTGGTAATATTTCTTTTTCAGGTATCTTTTCAAGTTTTTTTGGGTCACTGAGTGACTATATAGTACCGGGTGTTTCAGATCCGGACCGCATGAGTATTGTGGTATTTTCAATATTGATAGGCGGAATGGTGGGTATAATAACTGATAATGGCGGTACACGTGGTGTCATTAAGGCCATCACAAAATTTGTGCGCACTAAAGTTCAGGGCATGGTAGTGACCTCACTAATGGGTTTTATCGTCTTTTTTGATGATTACGCAAATACAATGGTTGTAGGGAATACCATGCGTCCGCTTACCGATAAACTCAGGATCTCTCGTGCCAAGTTAGCTTATCTGGTTGATGCCACGGCAGCACCGATAGCAACCGTCGCACTGGTAAGTACCTGGATCGGAGCCATGGTGGGGTTTATTGCGACAGCAGAGGCTGAGATGGCGAACTTTAATGAAGCAGCTTATTCGGTATTTATACATTCTCTGCCATATAACTTCTATGCATTCTTCACTATCCTATTCGTGATTTTGATAGCCTTTTCCGGTCGTGATTATGGTACAATGCTAAAAGCACGAATTACTTTGTATAAGGCAAAACACGACCCAAAAATTGATAAATACAATTTGTACAAAGAAAAAATTGAAGAGGATGAGGAAAAGAAAAGTGAGTCTCACTGGACCAACGCTGCTATTCCGATCTTAACATTAGTAATTGGAACTATAGCCGGTCTGTTCGTGACAGGTGAGGGTAATTCAGTTCAGGCTATTGTGGAGACGGCTAATTCCTATAATGCCCTTCTGTGGGGTTCTATTGCGTCAGTGGTTGTTGCCATTGTAATGACTCTATCCCAAAAATTATTGGATGTGGAAAAGACCCTCGAAGGAATGATGAATGGAATGCATGTCATGTTTGACGGGGTACTTATCCTTGTATTAGCCTGGGCTTTAAGTGATGTTACTGTTGCTTTGGGTACGGCAGATTATCTTATATCCGTGTTCGGTGAGACTTTGAATCCATACTGGATGCCTGCGCTTGTATTTGTACTTTCAGCTTTGACTGCATTTGCAACCGGCTCAAGCTGGGGGACCATGGGGATATTAATGCCTCTTGTTGTTCCATTGGCTTGGCAAATTGGTAATTCAACGGGTATCCCCTATGAAGTTACTTTAGAAGTGATTTATGCAAGTGTAAGTGCTGTACTTGCAGGGTCTGTATGGGGGGATCACTGTTCTCCGATATCCGATACAACCATATTGAGTTCTATAGCCACTCAATGTGACCATGTAGAACATGTTAATACTCAACTGCCCTATGCGATGACAGTTGGAGTCATCAGTATCGTGGCAATGATAAGTGCATTGGTATTAAATATACCAATATGGATCATTTATCCTACAGGTGTAATTATAATTATTGGAATTATATATAAATTCGGAAAGATCCCGGACCCGAAAGAGTATACACCTGAAGGCAAGGTAGCCGCTATTACAAGTTTGGATTAAAGATCAAATCAGTCAACTTTGGGCTATATCTCTATTTGATAATGTTGCTCATTCTTGATCGTGTCTGAACCGGGATTAAATGTACGCTCAGTAAAGTCAATGTTTCCATTCTTGTCAATAAGAAGGATTGATGAACAGCGAGTACCGTAATTTTCTGTTTTGATGAATATGGATGAGATCGCTTTTTCAAGATCTCTGGGAATTCCGGTCACCGGCAGGTCTTCATCATTTGCTTTTGATTGGTCAAGCAAAAGTTCAAATAACTCTTCTTTGTTGATCTCATCAGAGCTTATCAATTTTTTCATTTGCTCATTGGCAGAATCTACTTTTGGCCAGGAAGTATCAAGCAGGGCATTACTTATCCCATGAACGCCTGGTTCTATGGTTGTCATTCGCTTGCTTTGATTTGAAAAATGATAAAAATGTCCGTTATCCCAAAGCAATAAGTTAAACCCGTTATAGTCCTGAGCTGTTGTTGATAGATTTTGCAAATATTCGATAGCTGAGTTATCAGAAGTCAAATAATTCATAACCAATTCACCGCGTGAGGGTGGATCTTCTTTGATAACGGTTGGATCTCTATAATTAGTCAACGCTCCCCATCTTCCATCTTTATGAATGCCAAGCCATGTGCCGCCTGCTTCCAGGTCTTTGCCGGCCAGAATATCAGAATGACCTTCCTCTGTCCAGAATTGAGCAGAACGGGTTGGCCGGCCATAGAATTCATCTCTGTTACCTGCCAGTATCAGCTCATATTTCAGATGCTTTTTGTATGCAAATGTGATCAGGCACATATAAATAGTGAGATTAACTTTCGTAATTTTTGGTGAATCTAAGGATATTCTGTAACCTATTTTAATTTTTTCGTAGAGTACTATATGCAAAAGGGTAAAAAAGACTTTAGGGATCTGTTGGTTGTGGTCATCGGCATCGCCGGTATGATCTGCTTTTTCTATGCTCTGTCTGGAGTGCATCCTCTCAGAATAGCTGAAATTGATCTTCCCAAAAATGAGATACTCATCAAAGCTGATTCGGTATTACAGAGTTGGCAGTATCAAACTCAATCGTTCTATCCTGTTGCTACCTTTGAATCTGAAACAGGTTTCCTGGATACGCTTCAGAAAAAAACAGGTAAAAAAAACCTTGATGAACTCTTACGGAGATCGGATATCATTAGCGGTCTTCCGCTATTCACCTGGAGGATCAATGAAGTTTACAGTGAAGAAATTGAGAATGAGTTGACGCTTGAGCTAAGGCTTGATACTAAAGGTAATGTAGTTGCTTTTTCAACTAATAGATCACTGATCCTCAAACAGCGGCCATTTAACAGAGAGGCTATTCAGCATGTATATGAAAATGAGATCAAAAATTATTCTCGTTTACTGGAAGACTCGTTGATAACAGGATTGCTCGACGTTCAGCATCTGAATGGACAGGCTCAAAATCGATCAAGCAGAAATGTGTTGCCGGATCAGCTTAGGATATTCAGTGACACTCCTGGATCTGAACTTTTTGCAGAACAGCTGATCTGGAAACACACAGACTTTTATTTAGATCGATCGGTATGGAAGAACTTTGAACTTTCGCGTGACTCTGTTCAATTGGTCGATGAAACTAATATCAGGTACGCTAAGGCGTTCTTGAGTATGACTGATCCTCAAACCGAAATTTCAGCATCTCTGACTTTGGAGCTTTTACCGGCAGGGTCATTGATGGGTCTAAGCTATAACCTGAGGCCACAGTTAGAAACAGCCGATGAAGAATTATCAGATATCCTGGAGTCAGTGGCTCTGTTTTTAATTCTGGTCTTTGTGATCTGGTTGTTTTTCATATTCTACATGCGTATAAAAGCACGAGCTATTGATACCCGCCCGGCGATGATTGTAGCTGTTTTAGCCGGCTTTGCAGTTCCTGCCTTCTGGATCCTCCAGTTTTTGAATTCGTTCGATTTTCTTTTGCAAGTTGTTGACATAAGTCAGATTCTTAATGGTATGCTATTCATTGGGGTAATGGGTGCTATCAGCGCTGTCGCTTTCTTTGTATTGACGGCGGTCAGTGATTCGATCACCAGGCAGTATTGGCCTGAAAAACTAAGGAGCTGGGACCTCATTAGAAACGGTCTTTTTATAAATAAGCCCATTGGCTGGGCCATAGTGAACGCAATCGGTATTGGAGGATTACTTGCCGGTGTGACGGGATTATTTCTAAGTGTAATTCCAACTGCGTATATATCTGCCGGAACCGAATTGTTATCAGATCAATATTTTTTGCCATCAATCGCAAACCTGCTGATCACAGTGATGACGGTTTTATTAGTCATCGTTTCTATCTATCTGATCATTGGAAATCAATTTAAAGCGTTGTTAAGCAAAGATTATATCATTTTAGTACTCAGTGCCGTTTTGTTTGGGCTGATGGATGTACTACCATTTAATATAGAACCTGATATACTGAACCGTGGCATGCGAAGTGCGGTCGGGTTACTTCTGGGATATTTCTATCTGCGATACGATTTTCTGACGGTGGTATTGGGCTTCTTTGTGTACCTGAATTTTCTAACAACGTCTAAAGGTTGGGTAATAAACAGTTCACCCGATGCTAATACATTCTACCTATTTCTGCTTGTTCTTGCTTTTGTTGCTATATTGGGAGTCTATTTCGTATTAAAAGGAAGTGAGAGAAAAGAGTTACCTGAATACGTGCCCACATACATTGAAGATCAGGCAAAAGAGCAAAGGGTAAAGCAGGAGCTTTCGATCGCCCGCGCGGTTCAGCATACATTTTTACCCTCCAAAATACAGAGTTTACCCGGTATTGATATGGCAGGAATATGTATTCCTGCACAGGAAACAGGTGGGGATTATTATGATATGATCTCTTTGGGAGAGGAACGAGTTGCCATCGCTATCGGGGATGTAAGTGGCAAGGGTATTCGGGCTGCATTCTATATGACATTTATAAAAGGAGTGCTTCACAGTTTAAGTGCCTTGATCTTATCTCCGGTCGAATTATTGAATCAGCTGAATAGGTTGTTCAATGAAAATGCTACCCGGGGAACTTTTATTTCCATGATATATGGAATATTTGAAGCGAAAAAACGAACATTTACCTTTGCCCGTGCAGGTCACAATCCAATGTTGCTGGTTAAAAATGACGCTTCATCAGAGTGGATCAAACCCAAAGGCCTGGGAATTGGTATGGCCAAAGGAGATAATTTCATTCAATGTATAGAGGAGGCCGAGCTCAAACTAAAAGAAGGTGATGTACTGATACTCTATACAGATGGTATCACAGAAATGCTGGATGCAGGTGGTCGTTTTTACGGTGAGGAGCGCCTCAAGGAGCTGGTTAAGAATATTCGAAAAAGCTCATCAGAACAGATCATGAAAAGCATAGTCAGTGATGTTAATGAGTTCAAAGGTCTGGCGAAACAACACGATGATATGACTCTTGTTATCATAAAAGCTGATGCTTCCGCTAATCAGTAATTGATTTTTCCGTATAATTAGGAACTATATTATTCCAGACCAAAATTCATCAATCATTCGAAGCTATGGGACTTAGTCAGTCTGTTGAGGATTACCTCAAAGCAATTTACATCTTACAGACAGAGGGAGAGACGGCAACCACCACAAATATTGCCAACGCCCTGGATGTGTCGTCGGCCTCAGTAACCAATATGCTGAAGAAGCTGGCTAAGATGAATTTGTTAAAATATCAGTCTTATAAAGGAGCCACGCTGACTAATGCAGGTAAAAAGATCGCACTGGAAGTATTGCGGCATCATCGATTGTTAGAGTTGTACTTAAAAGATGTGATGGGATATTCCTGGGATGAAGTGCATGATGAAGCTGAGAACCTGGAGCATCATATCTCAGAGCAATTTGAGGACCGTATTGCAGAGCTATTGAATCATCCTACACACGATCCACACGGAGATCCGATCCCAACTAAAGACGGAGTAGTTCCTGAAATGGCGAAGCTTTCGATCACAAAAGCCGAAAAGAATATTAGATATGTTGTGGGAAGGGTAAAAGATCAGGACCCTGAAAAATTACGTTATTTGGAGCAGATCGGTATCATACCCGGGGTAAAAGTTGAGATCCTTGATAAAGCACCATTTAATGGGCCTGTAAAGATCATGCTGGAAGGGGAAAGTGAACAGGTGGTTGGATACTCAGTGGCAAGTGACGTATATCTGCTGGATGTTAGCTGACCCTAAATCAGTCTGTGTAAGGTCTCACCTCTATGCCGTTTTTTAGCATCTCATTTTTGAGGTCTTTGATCTCCACTTCTTTGAAATGAAAGATACTTGCAGCTAAAACGGCATCAGCGTTCGCTTGAAGAACGGCATCAACACAATGCTGAATTTTACCGGCGCCCCCGCTTGCAATCACGGGTATGCGGACAAGCTGATTTACTTTTTTCAAAAGCTCCAAGTCAAAACCTTCTTTAGTGCCGTCTCTGTCCATGCTGGTGAGAAGGATCTCTCCGGCACCCCTTTGTTCAACTTCCTGCATCCATTCAATGGCATCCAAGCCGGTGTCTTCGGTTCCGCCTTTGATGAAAACATTCCAGCTCTCACCTGTTTTTTTGGCATCAACCGCAGCTACAATGGCTTGAGCCCCAAAATTCTTTGATGCCTCATTGATAAGGTCAGGATTTTTCACGATGCTGCTGTTCAGAGAAACTTTATCGGCACCTGATTTCAGTAATTCTTCAATTTCATCGATTGTTTTAATACCACCGCCAACTGTAAATGGGATATTTATCTCAGCGGCTATTTTCTTAACCAATTCCTTTAGTGTTTTACGCTTCTCCAGTGTAGCCGTGATATCAAGAAATACCAACTCATCTGCACCTTCCTCACTGTAACGCTTCGCAAGCTCAACCGGATTGCCGGCATCACGGAGGCCTTCAAAATTCACACCTTTTACTGTTCGCCCGTTTTTGATATCCAGGCAGGGAATAATTCTTTTTGTAAGCATAGACTTATTGAAATTCCAAATAAACGCACGACTTTAAAGTAATCGTGCAGGATATTTACGAGGCTTAATATAGAAAATTATCCCCTGCACTTTTTATTGAATCATGTAATAAAATTGATAAATAATCGAACGTACGCCAAGGCCTTTTAGGTTGTAAAGCGTAAAAGCACAAATGAATTACAAAGAACTCAAGGTACCGGATGAGCCGAAGCGTCTCTTTAAGGAAATTATAGAATCAGAAGGGTCTTGTATTATCATTCCGCCTCACTACAGAGATAGAAATCCGGAAGTTCCCAATGTTTCAAAAGACCGTAAATACGTAGGTTTATTTTCGAGTGGGACCACAGGAAAACCTAAAAGCATATGGAATACTTTCGAAAATATAATACAGAACGCCATTTATACATCTTCAGCTTTTGAGATCAAATCTGAGGATACATTATTGATGTTGGCTTCACCGTGGCACGTAGCCGGTCTCAGCTGGGCAATGATGGCCGAGCATGTGGGCAACGAGTACAGATTTATTACAACTAATAGAGGGGATGAGGAAAAATGGTACCGTGCTATTCATCAGTTTAAACCTGATGTTTTATTAACAGTTCCGGCAGTTTTAAGAAGCCTGATGAAATACGAATGGAAACTTTCCAAGCTCGTGTATGGAGGCACACCCGTAGAACCACGGGAGTTAAAGGCATTGTCAAAAAGGTGTGCTGAAGTCTTTCAGGGATACGGGCAGACAGAAGCTGGAGGCCTGATATGTGCTCATAAATTTGGAAATATCCCTGATGTGATAAGTGACGAACATCGTTGCTGTGGTCAACCGGTCAAGGGAGTGCAGGTACGGTGTAATGGAACTATAGAAAAATCTGAGCCTGTTATAGTCAGGTCGGAAACAGCTTTTACAGAAGAGTTTTATAAAACCGGAGATTTGGGTTATAAAGATCATAAAGGCGATCTCTATATCCACAGTAGAACCGATAAATCGATCAAAGATAAGTAATTACTTATTGAAAGCCGCCATTTCTTCCAGGGATATTCTGCCTTCGTAATATGCCTTTCCAATTACTACAGCCTCAATGTTAGCATCGTTGAGTTTGTTGAGGTCTTCCATTGAGGATACACCGCCGGATGCGATCAACCTGATGTCCGTGAAATTATGGTGTAAGTCTTGGTAGAGATCAAAATTTGGGCCTGATAACGTACCGTCTTTTGAAATGTCAGTACAAAGTACTTCCTGAAGACCATTATCTATCATACGGCTTAAAAATGATTCTATGGATTCTTCGGCTGTTTCCAGCCAGCCGGAATAGGCGATCTTTCCATCTTTCAGGTCCATGCCCAGGATCATGTTTTGAGGATATAAGTCAAGTGCCTTGAGCCAGTCTTTTTCATTTTTGATAGCCATATAACTGCAGATAACCTTAGAAAGCCCGGCTTCCAGAAGCATCTCAACATCTTCGAAGGTGCGGATGCCACCACCGGTTTGAACTGAGATCCCAAGCTCTGATATGATCTCTTTGATATGAGGAAGGTTTACAAACCTTCCCTCTTTTGCTCCGTTCAGGTCAACCACATGAATATGATCAAAACCGGCTTCTTTAAATTTTTTAGCCTGATTTACCGGTGATTTATCGTAAACGGTTACTTCTTCGTAAGACCCTTTATGGAGGCGAACAGCTTGACCATTCAAAAGGTCGATAGCAGGTATTGTTTGCATAATATCTTTTTTGATTCGCCCCAAAGTTATGGGTATGTGGAAAGAGTTACACAAAAAATATTGGCAAATTAGTCTAAATAAAATCCCTAGTTAGATCCGCCTGGTTCAAGCGTCGCACTTGGGCTTGTTTGAATTGAACTACCTGTGTCAACAGCACACCGCACAAGCGAGACGCTTGCGCTAGGCGTTGTGTGTAACTGTTAATACCTGATGGGATAGATATAATAGTACATTAGATTCAATTCATAGTATTTCAGGAAGGAACAATTCCTAAAATGCATGTGTTTGGTCGGAGCAACAAATAAAGAAAAACTGCATGGAAAACGAATCACATATATCCCTGGTAAAAGTTAATAAGAGTTATCAGGAGGGAGATAAAGAACGTTCTGTTCTCAATGAACTGGAATTGAACGTAAATGAGGGAGAGATGATCGTTCTTTTGGGAAGGTCAGGCTCCGGGAAAAGCACGATGCTAAATTTGATCAGTGGCATAGATCGGCCCGATTCCGGAGAGATCAACATTGGGGGAACGGATCTTGCCAAGTTAAATGAGAAAGAACGTACACTTTTCAGACGAAAAAATATTGGATTCGTTTTTCAGTCATTTAATCTGATCTCTACACTCACAGCAGAAGAAAATGTACTGCTTCCGCTTAAACTAAAGGGTATTGATGATGAGAATTTGTTAGATAAAGCCCGGAGTTTTTTAGAAGAAGTGGGGTTAGGAGATCGGGGAGACAGTTATCCGGACAGATTATCTGGGGGAGAGCAGCAAAGAGTTGCCATTGCCAGGGCATTGGCTCACGAGCCCATGCTCATACTTGCCGATGAACCTACCGGAAATCTTGATTACGAGACAGGGAAAAACATCCTCGATATTTTAAATAAACTCGTAAGAGACAATGGAAGAACGATCATCCTGGCAACACATGACCGGGATATTTGTTCTATTGCCGATCGTGTTGTTGAACTACAGGGTGGTAAATTGCATGATGTAACTGAATTTGAAGGAGCCTGATGAGTTCGAATAATAAAGACTTACTCTGGCTTTCCAGCTTCCGTTTTTTAATGCGACACCCATGGCATTTTGGCCTATCGATTCTCGGCGTTGCCCTGGGAGTGGCTGTGGTGGTTTCCATCGACCTATCGAATACGAGTGCTGAAAAAGCGTTTGAGCTTTCAACAGAAGCGGTTACCGGAAAAGCTACTCATCAGATCAGGGGAGCTGCAGAAGACCTAGATGAATCTGTTTATCGATCGGTCAGGATCGATGCAAAAGTGAGGCAATCGGCTCCTGTAGTAGAAGGATATGCAAGGATCCAGGGCTTGAACCGCACGATGCAGGTTCTTGGGGTTGACCCAGTAGCCGAAGCACCATTTCGGGATTTTGCCAGTCAGCAAGCCGGCATCGATCTATCTGCTTTTGTGAGCGGTAGAAATACCGGCCTTATATCAGAATCTACGGCTCAGGATATGGGGGTTCAAGTCGGAGATACACTTGAGGTGAGTGTTGGGGGAAATCCATACCGCCTTGAGCTTATTGGATTGATCGAGGTTGAGAATGATCGAAGCAGGCAGGCTTTGGAGAGCCTGTTACTGGTCGATATCAATACCGCTCAAAGGTTCTTTGGCAAGGAAGACAAGCTTACCCGAGTTGATCTGATCTTGGACGAAGAAAACGAAGATGGTTTAAAACAAAGAATAGAAAGGGTGTTACCGGAAGGGGCTTCGATCGTCAGGTCTGAATCCCGAACCGAAACTGTGGCACAAATGACCCGCGCTTTTAAGTTCAACCTGCAGGCACTTAGCATGCTGGCTTTACTTGTCGGAATGTTTCTTATTTATAATACGATGACTTTCTCAGTGGTCCAGCGCCGACCGCTGATTGGCAGAATGAGGGCATTGGGAGTTTCAAAGAATGAAATACTCTATATGATACTTAAAGAAGCCTTATTCATAGGCCTTTTGGGTACAGTTTTTGGAATTATAGCCGGTATCTTTCTTGCTCAGATCCTGGTTCAGCTGGTCACTCAATCAATAAATGATCTCTATTTTGTACTCTCGGTTCAGCAACTGTCCATAGATCTGTTCTCGATTTTAAAAGGATTTGGTTTAGGACTTGGAGCAACCATGATCGCAGCCTACTGGCCGGCAAGAGAGGCATCCAATGCAGAAGTCTCAACCGTACTAAAACGATCATCCAACGAATCAAAGATCATAAACAGGATCATTCCCCTTGCAGGCGTTGGATTGTTGATAGGAGCAGCAGGTGTTTTAATTCTGATGATACCCAATGGCGGAATTGCTGCTGGTTATTCATCACTATTGTTTATGATCGTAGGGTTTTCACTGATCGTACCCGCACTGATTGTAGGAATGGCGAAACTGTTCAGGCCTCTCTTTGGAGCTGTAAATGGCATGATCGGTAAAATGGCCGTAAGAGGAATAGTTACTGAATTGAGCAGGACTTCGGTGGCTATAGCTGCACTGGTTGTGGCAGTGGCAGCAACAGTTGGTGTTGGGGTGATGGTAGACAGTTTTAGAACCACGGTAGTTTCGTGGCTTGAATCTCAACTTCAGGCTGATGTGTACATACAGCCACCAAGTTCCGTTGCAAGAACAGCAGATTCAGAACTGGCGCCGGATCTAATAGAGGTTTTAAAGGCCACTGAGGGAATTGAACGCGCCGGTTCTGTTAGAAGTGTGCAGGTTAGAACCAATTACGGTACAGATAATTTGGTGGCCATTGATCATGGAAAGGCAGCTCAAGAAGCTTATCAATTGAAATCAGCGGGAAGAGATTTCTGGCAACGATACGATTCAGAACCGATAGTTATGGTGTCTGAGGTATATGCTTATCGCAAGAATTTGGGACTTAATGATACATTGGTGATCAATACGGATTTCGGAGATGAGCCGTTTGTTATTAAAGCTATAAATTTTGACTACGCCTCTGATATAGGTACGATCACCATAAACCGGAATATTTATGATCGATATTTTGATGATGATGCCATCTCAGGTCTGGCGCTGTATGCGAACGAAGGAGTAGAGCTTGATGAGCTGGTGAACAGACTGAGAGAGCGATCAGAAGGGATACAGGAGGTTTTTATCAGATCGAATCGTGGGCTGAGAGAGGCCTCTATCGAGATATTTGATCGTACATTCACGGTAACCATTGTCCTTAGATTACTGGCGGTCATTGTTGCATTCATGGGGGTTTTAAGTGCATTGATGGCCTTGCAGCTTGAACGATCCCGAGAGCTTGCTGTACTCAGGGCAAATGGCATGACCCCGGGACAGCTTTGGAATTATGTGATCACCCAAACCGGAGTTATGGGCATTATGGCAGGTATACTTTCTGTTCCTCTCGGTATACTTATGGCATACATACTGGTGTATGTGATCAATCTGAGGTCCTTTGGCTGGACGCTTCAGTTTGAGATAACACCTGAAGTACTCCTGCAGGCCGTAGGTTTGGCTTTTGTGGCTGCCCTGCTTGCGGGAATTTACCCCTCAAAGAAAATGGCTGAGGCTAATCCTGCAGATGCACTTAGAAATGAATGAGAATATTTAAATCAATTGCGAGATAATGAATAAAAGTATTTGGAGTCTGATGGTGGTCTTTCTTGTAGCTTTGGCCGGTTACGGAATTTGGGAGATCACGCAGGATGATGGCGAAATAAGAGCCTCGGTATCCGTTGCGGAAGCTATGGGTGGCGGAAGTAATGAAGGTTATCTGAGAGCGACAGGTCCGAGAGAGTTTGTATTTCCTGACGATCATGGTCCACATCCTGGCTTTAGAACAGAATGGTGGTATTATACCGGGAATGTATTTACCGATGATGGTCGTCAGTTCGGTTATCAGTTTACCATATTCCGAAGTCAGATGACCCCGCCTGATTCGAATGCATCAGATAAGGCTTTTAGTGAAGACTGGAATACAAATCAACTATATTTGGGGCACTTTGCTATTTCTGATATAGAAAATGAAGACCATGTATTTGAGGAAAGATATAGTCGTGGCGCAGCCGGGTTAGCAGGTTCACAGGCAGAACCTCATCGAATTTGGCTGGAAGACTGGGAGATAAAACGGATAGAAAATAATGACGGCAACGACAAGAATTTTCCGGTTAGCATTAAAGCGGAAATGGAAAATGGGACAGCACTCGATCTGAACATCACCCCCGCCAAGCCTTTGGTTTTACAGGGTGAAGATGGCTACGACCCGAAAGGATCCGAGCAAGGGAACGCCTCATACTACCTTGCCTTTACGCGAATGAAAACTGAAGGGACTGTCACTAAAGATGGAGAAGTACATGATGTAAATGGCTACAGCTGGATGGACCATGAGTGGAGTACTTCAGCTTTGGACGAAGAGCAGGAAGGCTGGGATTGGTTTTCAATACAACTCTCCAATAATTACGAGATAATGTATTATCAGTTGAGGAACTCAGATGGATCAGTTAGTCAATTTACCAACGGTTCTATCATTGACCCTGAAGGCAATAAGTCCAATTTTAATCCGGGAGACGTGAGCCTTGAAGTTTTAGATAGATGGGTGAGTCCCCATAGTAAGGCAGAATATCCTACTCAGTGGAACCTCAGAATTCCAAATCACGGAGTTGACCTGCAGCTTTCAACTGTCTTTCCGGATCAGGAAATGGACGTTTCTGTAAGATACTACGAAGGGGTCCTCAAAATTGAAGGGGAAATGTATGATGAAAGGATCACAGGAAACGGTTACATAGAAATGACCGGCTATGGTGAAAATGAAGAAGACACTATTAGATGAAGCTTCAGTTCTGAAAGATCTGATGTTAATATTTTAGATAGCGTATTAAATTTTTCGAAATACATTGTATAGGTGATCTAAAATGGAGAACTTCAACCCCGCTAAAATAAACAAACGTTAAAAATGGCTGATATAAAAACCATCACAGAGAAGGATTTCGAATTTTTAATTGAACTGGAAGAACTAATCTATGACCGTAAAAAGGAAATGCCTGATGGCTCTTACACGACGTCCATGTTCAAAAAAGGGATTGACAAGATCGCTCAAAAAGTTGGGGAAGAAGCAGTTGAAACTGTGATTGCCTCAAAGAACAGTAAGGATAAAGAAACCATTAATGAATCGGCTGACCTGATCTTCCACTTGATGCTGTTGTTGGCAGAAAAGGAGATTCCCCTCCACAAAGTCATTAAAAAGCTCCGAAAACGCCATAGTAAAGGCACACACAAGCATATCGGAGAATAATTATTCGTTAATGGTTGTTTGTAGGATACATTGTGAAGGAATTTAAACCCGAATAACTATTTCGCAAATAACCATTAACCATATTTTAACAGCTCCTGCCTTCTTTGTATCTTTATCGTTTAAAGTGAGACGCACCCTTATCCTATTCAATTCATGAATAACATTCGAAATTTTTGCATTATTGCCCATATAGACCATGGGAAATCAACTCTGGCAGACCGTCTTTTGCAGAAAACCGGCGCTATTAGCGAACGGGACATGAAAGAGCAGATGCTGGACGATATGGATCTGGAGCGTGAGCGTGGTATTACCATTAAGAGTCACGCCATCCGAATGGATTACAAACGCCCTAATGGTGAGAACTTTATTTTTAACCTCATCGATACACCCGGTCACGTTGATTTTGCCTATGAGGTGTCTCGTGCCCTGAAAGCTTGTGAAGGAGCTCTTTTAATTGTAGATGCCGCACAGGGGATTGAAGCTCAGACTATTTCAAATCTGTATCAAGCCATTGAACAGGATTTAGAGATCATACCGGTACTTAATAAGATCGACCTTCCCGGAGCGGATCCAGAAGGTATTGGCCAACAGATCGTGGACCTTATTGGCTGTGAATATGAAGATATCTTGCACGTTTCCGGTAAGACCGGTGAAGGAGTGGATCAGCTTCTCGAAGAAATTGTAGAAAAAGTCCCCGGTCCAAAAAGGGAAGATGACAAACCGCTGCGTGCACTTATTTTTGATTCGGTCTTCAACACCTACCGTGGGTCGATAGCCTATGTGAGAGTGATGGAGGGCGTGCTCCGGAAAGGTGATCTATTCAAGTTTATGTCGAATCTGGAAGAGTATAATGCAGAGGAGATCGGATACCTGAAAATGAAACAGGAGCCAACCAAAGAATTGCGTGCCGGGGATGTGGGATATGTGATCGGAAGTGTAAAATCGCTTCAGGATGTCCGTGTCGGTGACACTATTACGAAAGTAGATAATCCTGCCAAGGAACCGATTCCCGGTTATAAAGAAGTAAAACCAATGGTGTTCAGTGGTATCTTCCCAACGGATTCCGATGACTTTGAAGACCTTCGTGCTGCACTCGAAAAGCTTCAGTTGAATGATGCTTCACTGACCTATGAACCTGAAACCTCTAAGGCACTTGGTTTTGGATTTCGTGCAGGTTTCCTGGGGCTGCTTCATATGGAGATTGTACAGGAGCGACTTGATCGTGAATTTGATATCGATATTATCACTACGGTACCCAATGTGCAGTATGAAGTGGAACTGGTCGAGAAAAAGGAGAGAATTGAGGTAGATAATCCAAGCCAGATGCCCGGCACCGGAGAGATCGAGGCTATTTATGAACCCTATATCAAAGCTAGTATCATTACTCCGGCCGATTATATAGGGCCGGTGATGAAATTATGCCAGGAACGGCGGGGTATTTATGTAAATCAGTTGTTCATGCAAAATAATCGTGTTGAAATTACGTATGAACTACCAATGGCTGAAGTAGTATTTGATTTCTATGACCGACTCAAATCCGGAACGCGAGGATATGCTTCTTTAGATTATGAATTTATTGAATACCGAAAAGGCGATCTTGTACGTTTAGATATTCTGCTGAATGGTGATCAGGTTGATGCACTTTCAAGTATCACCCACCGGGATAAGGCTTACTATCTTGGACGAAAAGTTTGTGCAAAATTAAAGGAACTTATTCCTCAGCAACAGTTTGAAGTGGCAGTACAGGCATCTATCGGAAACCGGATCATTGCCCGTGATACCGTGCGGGCCATGCGTAAAGACGTGACTGCCAAATGTTATGGCGGTGATATTTCTCGAAAAAGAAAACTTTTAGAGAAACAAAAAGAAGGAAAAAAACGAATGAAACAGGTAGGAACCGTGGAAATTCCACAGGAAGCATTCCTTGCTGTTCTATCTATGGACGAAGACGACAGGTAAAACTATGCAGAACTTAATGAAGCGTGTATTATTCTTTTTCATCATGATGGTCATGATCTCAACTGCAGCCCAGGCTCAGTTTGAGGAACCCATGATCAAGAAAGTGAATAGCGAGGATCGTGCAAAATTTCAGCAGCAATTTGCTGATATCAAATGGACGGGACAGGGATTCAATTTCAACGAACTGGATCGAATGCCGGCTATTGAGATCCGAGCGGTACTCCAAAGTGCCTACGGTGAACCGACGCAAACAGTGGAAGATATCATCGAAAAAGACGGGTATTTGAGGGATGGTAAATCCATTCAATTTGAATATTGGTTCATTATCGACGGGTATATCCCCATGATGGTACTCGACCTGGAGGGGCCTTTCGATGACGGATTGGTCTACGTAGGTGCTAGCCGATATATAGACCTGATGCCTCAGGTCAAGCGGACGCTTACCAGGGAACTCAGAGATGCATCTCCAAAAGAATATGTCGATTATTTTTACTCACCGGAAAGAAACCAATGGTATAAAGTGTCCTATATGGCAGGTGAATACAAGAAGGAAGAGATCAAAAAACCTTCACATATTAATACTAAATAAAGCAGAATTTGAAAGACGATAAGACTCCTGAAAGTCAGGATAGCAGCTCATACTGGCAAAAAAAGAAAGCGAAGGTAGAAGAGGAAAATAAGAAAGCAAAATCCTGGCTTAGGGAATGGCTGGATGCGATCTTGTTTGCATTTATTGCTGCTGCTATTTTGCGAGCCTTTTTGTTTGGTTCCTATAAGATCCCAACCCCATCCATGGAAAAAACCTTGATGACGGGTGATCTGCTTATTGTTTCAAATATCACCTACGGTCCCAGAACCCCTATGGCGCTTTGTATCCCTTTTATACAGGGAGCCTGCGTGCCAGGAGTCAAATTACCGTGGACGCGCCTGCCCGGTTTCAGAAATGTAGAGCGTAACGATATTTTTGTTTTTAATGTGCCCTGGGAAGTAAAACCTGTTTCACAAAAAACCAATTATATCAAACGTGCAGTAGCTCTTCCCGGCGATACGATGTCTATCGAAGACAAAGTATTGTACATCAACGGTGAGCGGGAGAAGGACCATGAGGGTTTGCAGAAGCACTATGTACTGAGAATGGACGATCGAATTCGCTTAAGTAGTGCCAAGATGGAGTCTGTTGGGGGCGAGTTGATCGGCTACGACAACAACAATACCTATATTGTAAATATGACTGATCAGGTTGCTGAACAAGTCAGTGGCTGGGCTGAGGTTGATACCATGTTTCTCAATGTATCACCCGAAAATTCTATTGACAGAAACTATACCCAAAGTCCGGGTGAATTCTCTAAAGCCTTTAATAATCCTGACCAAATGCGAGAGATCGTGGTTCCTTTTGAAGGACAAGAGATCGTGCTGAATGATGAGAATTGGTTCATCTATAAAGATATTATTGAGCGTTACGAACGTAACGACTTAAGAAGGCAGGGAGATAAGATCTACATAAACGGGCAAGAAACTAACACCTACATTATACAGCAGAATTACTACTTTGGAATGGGAGATAACCGTGATAACAGCATGGATTCCAGGTTCTGGGGATTTATACCTGAAGACCACTTGATCGGTAAAGCAGCGATAGTCTGGTTCTCCATCCGGGATTGGGTTCCGCAATTTGATAGAGTCTTTACACTGATTGATTAGAAAAGAAGTCAGGATTCAGAATACAGAACTGACTAAATCCTGAGCTCTTAAAACTAATCTCCTTTCATTTCGACTGTCGTAAGCGTCTCGCTTGTGACGAGATGATTGGAATTAAAACTATACTTTAGCCCAAGCGGTACGCTTGAACAAGGTGCGAACTGAAGAATTCACCGCTAATTTTTCGCCATGGTCTTTCCCTTGGGAGTTCCTTCCCGGATGGCTAGCTGACCGCATCCGGCATCAATATCATCTCCGCGACTGCGACGTACGGTTGCTCTTACATCATTTTTGATGAGTTCCCGCATGAAGTCGTTCAAGCGTTCTTCTCGTGCCCGTTTTAGCTCCACACCGGCTACGTTGTTGTACATAATGATATTAATCTTACTGGGCACCCATTTAGCGATCTTGGCTAGATCTCGGGCATCCTGAGGGCTGTCGTTGAAATCATCGAACAACAGATATTCGTATGTGACCGGTTTATCGGTGGCATTGTGGTAGTATTTGACAGCTTCCTCTAAACTCTCAAGATTCATAGAGCTGTTGATCGGCATGATCTCATCACGTTTTATATCAGTAGGGGCATGAAGTGAGATCGCCAGATTGAATTCCTCCTGATCATCGGCCAGCATTTTGATCTGTTTGGTAAGCCCAACCGTGGATACTGTAATTCGTTTTGGTGAAAGCTCAATACTCAGGGGGTCAGAAATGATGTGAGCTGAATTTACAATCGCCTTGTAGTTATGAAGCGGTTCACCCATCCCCATGTAAACAATATTGGTGATCTTTTTGCCATATTTTTCTTCGACCAAGTCATTTATATACTGGACCTGGTCTACGATCTCACCGTGCGTTAGGTTTCTGAACAATCCCATTTTACCGGTTGCACAAAAAGCACACCCGAACACGCAGCCTACCTGAGAGGATACACAGACAGTCAAACGCCGTGCGGCTCCATCTGCAAAGAAATCAGGGATAAGAACAGCTTCCACCTTATAGTCTTTCTCTTCATCAGTAAGCTGAAAAAGGAATTTAATGGTGCCATCCTGTGATTCCTGCTGCTGTACCGGTTTGATCCGGTTAAGAGTGGCGATCTCACGTAATTTTTCTCGGAGATCTTTGGAAAGATTCGTCATATCCTCAAAATCAGATACACCTTTTTGGTATAGCCATTGGAAGATCTGATCTGAGCGAAAGCTCTGTAGTCCAAGCTCAGAACAAAAATGATTCAGTTCGTCTTTGGTAAGGGCTTTCAGGTCGGTTTTTTGAGTAGTGTCAGTAATAGTCATAGACACTTAAGATACAGATAAATCACCCGAACTTCGACCTGCTCAAGTAAGGTGTTTGACTTTGTTTTTAATCTCAGATCAATCTCTGCCGTTGCGTTTTTTCCTTTTGTTGTCTTGTTGGGAATGCTGCTGCATAAACTCTTTGAACTGTTCTGCCTGTTCATCATTCAGAATCTCACGGATATCCTGCATATGAACGTAAAGGGATTCTTCGATCTCAGCGTAGCCCTGGGTAAGAGTGTTAACAAGTGAGTCTCGCATTTCAGTATCATGATCCTCATTCATCAGGATATAGTTTAAATAGGAGCGCCTTGTTTGATCCAGCTCTTTTTTAATGGATCGTATCTCACCAAAATGTTCACGCCTCAAAGCAGAGATCTTATCAGATTGTTCATCAGTCAGATCTAATTCATTTTTCATGAACTGCTGGGAACTGTTTCTGTCATGATCATTATCCTTGTGTTTATGCCAGTCGCGGCCATCGTTGTGATCCATCCAGACCGTGACTAAAATAACGGCATTTAAAACCACCATTATGATAAGTCCGGACAGTGCCCATTTGTATTTTTTTGATATATCCATATTATTCTTGCTCAAGATTTTCGTAATAATCTAAGTCAAACACCTGATAACTTGCGGTGAATTCCTCAGCCCAGTTTTCAGTGGTAGTTTGAGCCTCGACAGTATCAGTGGATGCCGGCTGAAATTGAATGAGTGAGATCAGATTTAATGATATCATGATCAGTACGGCTGCAACGGCTAATTTAAAACCAAACTCGGTTTTACCCGATAATTGATAACCGTCTTCATTCCTGTTTTCAAGTTTTGCTGTTAGCCGGCTATAGAAGAACGCATCGGTCTTTACAGGTTTAATGTTATCCAACGACCGTAGTGTTTTATCTACTTCCTCATGTATATTCATTTGCTTTTTCATGATCAATCTATTTCATTTTGTTGGTAGTAGGAATGAAGTTGCTTCTTCAGGTTTTTCTTAGCCCTATGTATCAGGGATTCGACTGCGGGCAAACTACTCTCCATAACATCGGCCACCTCCTGATAACTTAAACCTTCTACTTTTTGAAGAGTGAAGGCTACTTTTTGTTTTTCAGTCAGTTTGTCAATTTCATTAAAAAGGATCTTAGCCCTTTCTTTGTTTTCAAGTTCTAGACCGGGATGCATAAACTCTGTTTCATCCACATTTTGATCCGGTTCACTGAACATCGCATTTAATGCCTGAAAAAAACCTGAACGTTTTTTGCGTTTCCGATACCGGATTAGCTCCAGTGATTTTGTAACCGCTATTCGGTATATCCAGGTGGAAAGTGATGCATCTTCCCTGAAATCACCAATTGAGTCAAATATTTCAATAAAAACTTCCTGTGAAACATCTTCTGCATCGTGGGGATTTCGTAAAAAACCCATGCATGTATTGTAAACCTGATCTTTATGATCGTTAACCAAAGTCCGGAAAGCGGATTCTCTTCCCTGAATGAGCTGTTCTATAAGAGCCGATTCTTCGATTCTTTCAGTGGCTTTATATGTTGCACTTAATTTTGTTATTGGCATTATAAGAACCGGATAACATTAATGAAATGCAGGAATGTAAATCCCTGCATTTCTGTAAATGTTCAGAATGATCGACCTTGTCTGTTATTCTTGTTCATTCGTTGACCTTGTTGTCTAGGTCCGCGCTTTTGCTGCATGGTATCAAATTTGATCCGCTGTTCTTCGGTCAATATTTTACGTATCTGTTGCTGATGGCCCGTTCTCATTGCCATCATAGCGGTTCTCAATTCTCCGATCTCTTCAATAAGTGCATTTACTGCATCTTCATCATAGTTATCAGACATTTTGAGGGTACGCAACTTTGCGTTTTTTTTCTGCATGTTATTTCTGAGAGGGATCATGCCTTTTTGACCATTCAGATGAATCTCTTCAACCTTAGCTTTTTGGTCGTCAGTCAGATTCAACTGAGTCATCATACGCTGCATATTTTGGCCTTGTCTATCGGCACGATTCATTATCTGTCCCTGACAGTCACCGTTAGCGTTTTTTTGCATTTTGTTACGCTGCTGGGCTGAAACGTCAACAGTCAATCCAATTAATAAAGCTGATAAAACGGATATTTTTAATATGTTTTTCATGGATGTGCTCCGCATCTAATTCGTGTTCATTTAATTAGATGCCGGAAGTGGAATAAACCTTCGGTCCTTAAATTTTAGCAATCCTGGTAAGTGTGATCACCATTGAGTTCTTTTCTGAGTGATTGCCAACGAGGAAAGAACCGAGTCATATAGGCATAAAACCGTTCATTATGGAGCCTCTCCAAAAGATGTACCATTTCATGTACTACTACATATTCCAAAAGTATCGGTCGCTTTTTGGCCAGGGCAAGATTCAGCCATATCCGACGATCCCTTATATTACAGGTTCCCCAGCGTGTTTTCATACGCTTTACGCCAAATTCACGTACCGATACGCCCATCACCGGTTCCCACTTTGCGATGAGTTGGGGAATAGTATCTTTCAATTGGCTGCGGTACCATTCATTCAAAACCTGTTCTCTTTTCTCTGAGTCTGACTCAGGCCTGAGCTGCAGGATCAATTCTTTATCATTGTTCAGTAAAACTTTCGGAGCCTTCTTTTTTTCAATGATCTGAAGTGTGTATGGCTTACCCCAGACCAAATGCATTTCGCCGGTGGTAAATTTTAAACCGGGCCTGCTTTTTTTAACCGGTACCTTGTTAAGGTGCTTTCTGATCCAGGGTAATTTACTCTCGATAAACTTGTGGATAAGGGCTTTCGGGGCTCGCTTTGGAACCGAAACTTTCACTTCTTTTTCAGATGGATAAACGCGCAGATTCAGGTTTTTTACGTTCTTTCTTAACACCAAGATCTCTAGACCGGATATATTTATAAGTTGCTTGCTGAAAACCTTGCTTTTTCCCATTGATCAGATTTACTCAGTTTTCATAGTATACTTTGGCGGCTGTGAGTAATACATCCCCACTGATCCGTTCTTTATAATTAGGATTCACGTAATTGAATTTAACGATACCGTCAGTATTAAGGATATAAACTGAAGGAACAGGTAACAGATGATGATCATATCCGGAATCTCCCTCCAGATCAAGTCCGATCGATCTGTATTGGTCAACAGTTTCCTGATCCACCTTGAAAGCAATACCAAAGGCCTTGGAAGCATTCATGGGGCTGTCAGATAATAAAGTATAGCCCAGATCACTGTTATTCAAGGTAGATCTCAGTTTCTCAGGCCGGTCGGGACTAATTGCCAGTAATTGATATCCAATTTCATAAAGCTGATCTTCGATCTTATGCAGGTCAGAAAGCTGCTGATTGCAATAAGGGCACCATCCTCCGCGGTAAAAGACCAAAATGGCAGGTTTTAGTGAAACCAGTTCTTTCAAGCGTATGGTTTCACCATCAATATTCTTCAATTCAACATCCGGTATCTCAGAACTTATAAGTATAGGGTTGACTTTCTCAGCACTTTGGGCAGGCTTTTGCGCAAAGGCTGTGCTAAAAAAACACAAAGAAACTAAAACTCCGGCAAACAGAAATGAGAAAGATCGATACATCTTAAGTAGGTAATTAATTATTAGTTATTTAATGAATTCTTCATGGAACTAATGAAAAGCGCTCAGCCTTTATTATAGCACATATATTCAACAAAAAGTAAACTACTACCTATGGATACCCAAAACGTTTATGAACTGATCACCGGAAAGCTGGAAGGATGGCTGACAGCCGCAATTGAAATGCTGCCTAACCTTGTTTTAGCGCTGTTAATTATAGTTGCATTTTATGTGCTGGCAAAAGTGATCAGGAAACTTGTAAGCAATATGCTGTCTCGTGTTACCGATAATAAAACGGTGACAGGATTGGCTGAAACCGTACTTGCAGTACTTGTATTGGGTATTGGACTTTTCTTTGCGTTGAGTATCCTGAATCTTGATGGTACTGTAACTAGTCTGCTTGCAGGTGCAGGTATCATAGGTTTGGCTTTAGGTTTTGCATTTCAGGATATTGCAGCGAATTTTATAGCCGGGGTGTTGCTTTCCATCCGACACCCATTCGGGATCGGAGATATAATTGAGACCAATGGATTGTTTGGTACTGTTGAAAAATTGAATCTGAGAAATACGATAATACGAACACCTCAGGGGCAGTATATGTACGTACCAAATAAGGTGGTTTATGAAAATCCATTTACTAATTACACCAAAACAGGAAAGCGAAGAATCGATCTTGCTTGTGGTGTCTCCTATGGTGACGACCTTGAAAAAGCCAAAGATATTGCCGTCGAAACCCTCTCTTCACTTGATCTGCGCGATGAATCAAAAGACGTAGAGTTTTATTACAATGAATTTGGCGATAGCTCAATAAATTTTTCTATCCGGTTTTGGATCAACTATAATCGTCAGCCTGATTATTGGGGAGCACAAAGTGAAGCTATAATGGCTCTTAAAAAGGCCTATGACGATAACGATATCATGATTCCATTCCCAATTCGGACCTTAGACTTTGGTATCAGGGGAGGGGAGAAACTGAATACTGTGATGGATACCAATAAATGATCAAAACCTCGGGTTAACGACATTATTGTATATGGAGCCAAAGTTGAATTCAAATCCAATTGAGCCGCCGTAATTATAGGAAGTAGCTTGCTGTTTTAGATTGAGCAAGCGTTCTTCTTCGGTGAGTTCCCCTGCAGGCAAACTGATCTGATCATTAATGAGTGAATATCTTCCTGAAAAGAAAACCGACAGGCCTTTAACGATCCGCATGTTAACTCTAACGCCCATATTCAGCCGGTTCTTGCTAAGGTCGTGCATATAAGCGCCGGCATCTCCCCATCCATAAACCCCACCCCATGGCTGGGTGAAATCTGCACGAAAGGTTAATTCGTTTCTCCAGAGAAATTCCTCTTTAACATTAAGTATAGTAGTCTCAGAGTAGTTGTATTGAGAGCCAAGAATGCCATATCTTAAAGTGATCTCGCGTTGGTTAAACTCATTATAGGGGAACAGGCTGTACTCAATGGATGGTGTTGCTCCAATACTAAGGTCGATGTTATCTTGTGTAGATGACCGAATTCTGGAATATCCTCCAACAGTCCAATGGTCACCCAAACTCTTTGCGATAAGAGAAGTGAAGTTCTGATTTTCAGTAGTGAAGACATCAGTGTCAGTTGTTCCGTCATCTGCGTCGGTTCTGAATGTTCGGCGATTATAATTTTGTCGGTATGAAAAATCTATTTTCCACTCATCGGTAATCCGTCTTGCATCAAAATTCCCACCCAGTCTGAAATTATCTCTGGATTGCTCACCACTAAAGCTGGTACTTAATCCAATTTCAAATGTCCAGCTATTCCAGGGGTCACTTACTTCAAGATCTTCTTCATCTTCAGATATGGTTCCGGTAAAGTCGACTTTCAGATCTGAAAATACACCGCGATCTCTAAGAAAGTGGATCAAACCCAGCTCAACATGATTTACCAGGCGGCGTCTCATCATATCATTGGTATCAGATTGAGGGCTGATGAAAACGATAGTATGATCTTCATCAGGAGAGTGACCGGGGGCCATGAAATCTAGAGTATGTTCCCATCCGCCACTGCCGGTTCGCTGTAGAGTTATAAGTAAATGCACCTCGGCCACATCTTGATCTCGCACAAAGTTAACGTAGTCGATTTCTGATCGGATAAAACTGCTGCTGCAACCCCTGCAATCCAGGTATACATTTATGGTCTGCCTTGATCTGCGGTCAGTGTCTTGAGCTAGAACAAATGAAGGTGTCAGATATAGAAAAAGTAATAGTAATGGAACTAAGTTAAATTTTTGAATCAATGATCTGTAGATGGAGCGTTGAATTATTTTTTCAAATATAACGAAGGTGCTTATTAAGCTTTGCAAAAAAAGCTAAAATTCATGATCTGATTTTTTTGTCTTATCAACGGAATACGGGTGATGAACGGTTTCTTTTACTGTATTATTTTTGGGGAATTGGAAAAGAAACTTGAGACAAGGGTGCAAACTCAGTGAGAAAGAAGTACTTGAAATGCACTCATGGCCAGTACGGCAATAGTTACCCAAAGCCCTACCGTTTTGGCTTCAGATTTTTCCAGGGCCTCCGGAACAAGATCTGCAAATACCATCCAGATCATTGCACCGGCGGCTAATCCAAGTCCAAATGGAAGGTATTCTTTAAAAACTTCAACAAATAGAAAAGCAGGTATAGCCATTAATGGCTGGGGCAAGCTAGAAAAAATACTCCACCAGACGGCTTTAATTGGAGATGTACCCTGTGGCACCATAACTAAACTGATAGCAAGTCCTTCAGGTATGTTATGAATGGCAATAGCTATAGCGATGAATACGCCAAATTCCATAGTACTGGCAAAAGAAACACCCACGCTTACACCTTCGGCAAAAGAGTGAACTGTCATGATGCCAAGGAACATCAGCATCTGTTTACGTTTCCCCCCGATCAGATCTTTAACGTCAACCTCACCGCGACTTTCCATCCACTTATGTGAAAGTACAACAAGCACCACTCCGGCTAGCATGCCACCAATGGTCATCCACTCACTGGCGTTGTAACCTTCCCTGATCAGGCTAAAACTGGCAGCAAGCATTAATCCCGAAGCAGCAGCATTAGATTTACCTAACAGCGAAGGTGAAACATCTTTGATAAAAAAGAATGGTACAGCGCCCAGGCCTGTAGTTACAGCGGTTAGAAGAGCATATAAAAAAACCTGAGTAATAGGTGCCGAAAGAAATTCTAGATCCATTTTAATGTATTTTCAGTTTCGCCACGATGATAAAAACATTGATATTTATATACTAACTAAATAAGCTGTTTTAAGCCGTTCATTTGGCTTTTTGACTTAAAAATTAAATGAAAAGGAAAAATAGCTATCAATCTTCACGCATAATTCAATATTAATCAGTTTACTAAGCTCTTGAAAATAAACACGAACAATAATTCATAAAGAAACAACATGTACTCTTACAAAAACTTTTTTTTAGCTGCTTTAATTATTTCTGTGTTAGGCGGATTTCAAGGTTTATCGGCGCAGGACAATTCAGGCAATACCGATAGAATTGATGAACTGAGGGAAAAGATAAAGAGTGAATCCTTTAATCTTAGTACAATGATCCTTTTCCAGGGAGATTTTGCCTTCGATAAAGATGGAGCTGCAGGTACAAGAGGCTTTAATGTTCCTCAAGCTCGTTTTAAACTTGATGGTAATCTTGACGGAGGATTCAGTTATAAACTATATGCAGATCTTGCTGATCAGTTCACTCTTCTGGATGCAGAGATAGGATATATGCTAAACGAGGATCATCAGGTGATAGTAGGGGCCCAGAAACCCGGTTTTAGTAGGGAGTTTTTAACAGGACCTCAAAACATAGATTTCTACAGAAGAACATTCGCTGTAGTTGCCCTGACCCAGGAACGCGATTTTGGTATTCGTTTTGCCGGTGACCTGAGTGAAAACGTGAATTACAGTGTAGGAATGTTCAATGGAAATGGACTGACAACAAATAATGATAATAATTTTTATTACGTAGGGCGGCTTGGTTATCGTTCTATGGTTGAAGAATCCGGAAGTATTGACGGTGGATTGAATTTATCTTACGGTGAGTTGAGTAACAGCTCAATAGCAGGAGGGATACTTCCCAATATCGATGGCGACCGCTTCACGTATGGCGGTGATATCCGTTTTGAAAATGAAAGCATGATACTAGCTACAGAAGTATTAGGTGCTAATTTGGAGTATACAGGATTTGCAGAATCAGATGATGTCTTTGGTTTCCATCTTACGGGTGGGTATAAAATTGATAGTTATTCGACCATTTTGATGAGATATGAAACTTTTGATTCAGATCTTTTGGGTGCAGGTATAGATCAGGACCGTATATTATTGGGATATACCGGAAATCCATCTGCCCAAACGAGATACAGGATAAACTATCTGATGCCATTGAATGATGGGGCGGAGTTTATGGATCATGGGTTAGTAATCACTATGAGCTTAGATTTTTAGAGCCGCATACTATTTGATCGCATTATAAAATTCATAAAACCTCTTAAACGAAGAGATTTTATGAATATGAAGAGATTTTGCTATTTAGCTACCTGATCAGGCTGCTGTTTCCAGTCTACGACTTTGATAAGAATGTAGATTCCTATCAGTATCAATGGGATGCTGAGAACCTGCCCCATGTTGATAGGCCAGTTCGCTGCAAAATCAGCTTGTGGTATTTTGGTGTATTCCAGAAAGAATCTTCCAGAGAAGAGCAGTATCAGGAAGGTGCCAAAGAGTGAGCCCTCGGGAGGTGCGTTCTTATATTTTTTATAGATCCACCAAAGGACTGCGAAAACAGCAAGACAAAGAACTGCCTCATATAACATGGTTGGGTGACGTGGCACCATGCCCATTGGTCCCGGAAGATTAGTGAAGATAATTCCCCAGGGGGCATCGGTTTCATGGCCAACAATCTCGGAGTTAAAGAAATTACCGGTTCGTATAAAGGCACCGCCTATAGCTGTTGGAATAACCACACGGTCTGCCAGCCACCAGAAGTTCATTTTTGGTGTTTTCTTGGCCAGGTAATACATGGCTAATACAATGCCGATAGCTGCACCATGACTAGCCAGCCCACCATTCCAGACTGCCAGCACCTGATCGAGATTGCGCAGATAGTAGGAAGGGTCATAGAAGATCACATGGCCTAAACGGGCTCCGATCACTGTTCCCACTAATATCCAGGTAAGAATGCTTTCCATTTCCTCGACTTTGCGTCCGGCATCTTTCCATAACTTTACACCAAACATATATCCGGAAACGAAGGCTCCGGCAAACAGAAGTCCATACCAGCGGGGAGAAATGGGGCCTAATGAAAAGATTTCGGGATCAACTCCCCACGTTAAGTTATCAAGCAGTGCTAGTATCATAGGATGTATTGAATGGAAATTTATGATCTGAAAATAAGAAGCTGTGAATGATAAAAAAATTCAATTCAGGTTATGTTATCTAAAATTAAAATTCGCAGCCTTTTCAACCGCACATACATGGCCTAAAAATCTCCGAAGCTTCTGGCTTCTGGAGATAGGTATAGGAAGGCTTAGCCTTCCATAAGGGCAACCAAGTAAGCATTGAAATTGACTGGGTTAGATAAGAACCGGTTGCCTGTAAGTGGAGGCACAGCCTCCTGCAGCTGGTACTTTGAAGCAGGATGCTTCAAAGATCCATAGATAAATAGATGATGATAAATTGTGGATAAGAAATAAGTTTTTTGATCCTGATCCTATTATACATCTCCGAAGCTTCCAGCTTCAGGAGATAGGTAAAAGGAAGGCTTAGCCTTCCATAAGGGCATCCAAGTAAGCATTGAAATAGTTGAGGTTGGATGAGAAGTTGTTGCCTGTAAGTGGAAGCACAGCCTCTGGGAGCTTGTACTTAGAAGTAGGATACTCAAAAGATCCACTGGGATATTGAGGGTGTTCTTTAGTATTTCCATGAAAAAAAGCAGGTGTTAAATATTGCTTGACAGAACAAAGGATAGTTTTAAATTAAAGTTATGTCAGGGTATAAAATATATAATCAGCAGCAAGCGCATTTTATTACTTATTCGGTAGTTGACTGGATAGATGTATTTGTAAGGCCCATGTATAAAGATACGGTCGTGGAAAGTTTGAGATACTGTCAGGATAGTAAGGGCTTGCGTATTCATGGATGGTGTTTGATGACAAACCATATTCACCTGATAATTAGTGCACAAGAAGGAACGAACCTCTCAGATATTTTAAGGGACATGAAACGGCATACGGGCAAAACAATCCTGGGGGATATGCAGAAAAATAACAAGGAAAGTCGTAGAAAATGGATGCTTTGGATGTTCAGGCAAGCGGGGAGAAGGAATAGGAACAATGAAATATTTCAATTTTGGCAGCATAACAATCGGCCAATAGAGATCACGACAAATAAGTTCTTTAACCAAAAAATGAATTATATCCACTACAATCCGGTCAAAGAAGGATTTTGTCACAAGCCAATAGATTACCCTTATAGCAGTGCCCGGTGGTATTATGAGAAGAAAGGGTTGATAGAAGTCGACGAATTACTGATCTAGTAAACTATCTATAAATCTGAGAGTGCGTTTGATAAGAACTGGTTGCCTGTAAGTGGAGGCACAGCCTCCGGGAGCTTGTACTTTGAAGCAGGATGCTTCAAAGATTAATTTAACATCTACAAAAACTTTGAGTTGAGTAGCACGTACTGCTTAGCCGTAATCATTCAATAATTGCCCCTCATTTTTTCAGCTAATTCCATATACTTGCAATACAGATCAACAGGGAATTAACAGGTGAATTTTGCAACAAGATCGAAGATTTGTAAGGCCGAGAAAACAATTGGTTGAGCATTTGAAAAAGAAAGGGATAAAAGATCCAAAGGTATTGGCAGCCATCGGTAAAATACCCCGGCATAAGCTAATTGATACAGCATTATATCCAAAGGCATACAATGATACGGCGCTTCCAATAGGGATGGGGCAAACCATATCTCAGCCCTTTACTGTAGCAGCACAAACCGAATTACTGGCTATTGAACCCGGTGATAAGATCCTTGAGATCGGGACCGGTTCGGGATATCAATGTATGATCCTTTGTGAAATGGGAGCCGATGTATACAGTGTAGAAAGGCATAAAGAGTTGTATCACCGTGCAAAGGAGTCACTTAGAGAATTGGGATACAGCGCCATGCTGAAAGTTGGGGATGGGACCCTTGGTTGGTCGGCATATGCACCTTATGATGGTATTGTGGTTACCGCCGGCGCCCCCGTAGTGCCCGATGACCTGGTTCAGCAGTTGAATATCGGAGGACGGTTGGTGATCCCGGTTGGGGATGATGAAAAACAAATGATGCTGCGCATAACGCGAGTTGGAGAAAATGAATTTGAGCGGGAAGAACTGGCTGACTTCAAATTTGTGCCTCTTATCGGTGAAAAAGGTTGGGGAGAATAAGATTGTCTGATCAAAATACGACTCGATCTGAAGATGTCACCACCTTTAAAGAAGCACCATTTTTAGCACTTAAAGGGTTTTTGATGGGTTCAGCTGATATTGTGCCCGGCGTAAGCGGGGGAACCATGGCACTGATCGTTGGAATATATGAGCGATTGCTGAACGCCATAAAAAGTGTGAACGGCAGGTTCATCAAACTCTTCTTTACCTTTAAATGGAAAGAAGCATTCAGTGAGATCCATCTGCTGTTTCTCGTTTTTTTATTTGCCGGTATCTTTGCCGCCCTTGCTTTTTTCACCAAGGTAGTACCCCTTCAGGTGTATATGTTTACACATCCTGAGATCGTATTCGGGCTCTTCTTCGGGCTTATACTGGGTTCCATATATATATTGATAAAAGCCCTTGAGCGATTTACAAAAACAGAAGTAGTGGCACTGGTTGCCGGAGTAGCATTTGGTTTCTGGATCGTATCTCTGGTTCCGGCTGATACTCCCGAACATCCGGCCTTTGTGTTCTTAAGTGGTTCTATAGCTATCTGTGCAATGATACTGCCCGGAATATCCGGTTCATACCTATTGCTGATCATGCGAAAATATGATTACCTGCTGTCACAAATTGGTATGCTGGGTGGAGTAGAAACCTCTGAGGGACTGATCGGCCTGCTGCCTTTTATACTTGGAGCTGTGGTTGGACTGGCGCTTTTCTCACGTTTTCTGTCTTGGTTGCTTTCAAGATATCACCCGCAAACTATAGCTGTGTTGATCGGGTTTCTGATCGGTTCTCTTTATGTGATCTGGCCGTATCAACACAGAGAGTATGTACAAAAAGTTAGTGTTTCAGAAGTTGTTTATATGGATGACCCGATGGCACAGGCACTCAAAGAGGATCCGCCGAATACTGACCTTCCCGAGTACAAGAGACTTGGTGAAGTCAAGAGTCCGGATTCCAGTTTCGACGAAATGAAGCAGGTTGAGATCGAGACGGTCAAAAATAAAATGATCAGATCGAAACCATATATACCCGGATGGGTCGGTTCAGAAGAGAGTGACAGCCCAAATGTGTGGGGTGGTGTGATAGGAATTCTAGTTGGAATTGTAATGGTTGGGGGACTGGATCGCCTCAGGGATAAGTAAAGGCTGAAAATTTATGATATAAACTTTTATAACATAGGGTTGTAACATTGTATTGGTCTGAGTTATTTTATAATAAACGAGTAAAATCAATAAAGGAGTCATAATGAATATTAAGCGAGTATTAATACCTACCGATCTTTCCGAAAAATCCAACGCCGCTCTGGCGTCAGCTGATCTGTTCATAGATTCCTTTGACTGTGTTGTAGACCTGATGCATGTGATTCCCATGTCGAAATATCTGGGAGACAGTTTTGACAAGATCGGCGTGCCTTTGAATATGAATAAGGATGTGTATCCCAAGCTGATCGAAAGTCAGCGTAAGGAATTAAGTACTTTTGCGAACAAGCACATCAAGAAGAAAGAGAATCGCGGTGAGTACATTGTAACCATCGACCGCAAGCCGTCTGATTCTATCCTGAATCAAATAGATAAAGGGAATTATGACCTGGTGATCATGAGTGCAAGGGGTGCCCACTTTGCTGACTTCTTTCATGGAAGTGCCACAGATAAGGTCATCCGCAGATCAAAAACACCGGTTCTGACCATGTCTGAGACCATGCTTCTTGATAAGATCAACAACATTGTGGTTCCGTGCGATTTTTCAGAGCATTCCTTAGCTGCCATTCCGCTGGCATTTGATATGGCCCTAAAATTCGGAGCCAAGATCGAATTGCTGAATGTTATTGAAATGTACAGCCATGATATTCATGGTATTGAACCAACTACGTTCGGGATCGATGAAAAAGCTGTTTACAGCGGGATAAAAAGCAGGCTCAAATCTTATTTTGATGATCATGAAGATCACAACTTCAGCGTGGTTGATGGAGATGAACTGTATGAGGATACGCTTGTATTGACGGAAGATGGAAAAGAATCTTCTGTAGCAATGGATACTGTTATTTTGAAATCGATAGCAGCGCACCATGAGATCGTGGATTATTCCAATGAAAATGGTGACTTGGTAATAATGAGTACGCACGGTCGCTCAGGGTTGTCACGAATGTTGCTTGGATCCACTACAGAACAGGTCATACAGCACTTGAATAAGCCACAGATCACCATCAAACCCGACCTTGAAAAGTAAGGGTCTTAAGTAGGGCAATTCTTCATTCAACCTTCACAGATTTCTGTTATGTTAAAATAACAGCTAATCAACATGGAGGTTGCGATGAAAGCTCGTCATATTCTTGTACCAACCGATTTTTCCGAAGCTTCACTTGAAGCGATCAAAATGGCTGCTAAGTTTGTAGAATGGTATGGCAGCACAATCGATCTGATTCACGTAATACCGCTTATCAGCTATTATGATGAAAGTATGCAGCACCTTGGGGTCCCATTTGATATGGAGAAGGATATTTATCCCAAAGTGATGAAACAAACCAGTGAACAGCTACACGATCTGGCTGAGAAGTACATTCCCAAAGAACATCGTGGACAATTGATCAATCTGGTAGGCCGTAAACCGGCGCAGGTGATCGCAGAACAGGGCAATAAGAGTCAGTATGATCTTATCATAATGGCGAACACAGGTGGACATGAAACCGATGACATCAGGAGCGGATTGACAGAAAAAGTGATCCGTTATGCTGAAAAACCTGTGTTGAGTATCGGAAAAGCATTTGATAAAAAATCCATCAACGAGATCCTGGTTCCGGTCGATGGTTCAGAAGAATCTGCAAAACCATTGGTTGATGCCTATGAACTGGCAAAGACGTTCGGTGCCAAGATCGTTCTGATGCACATCATAGAGCCCTATACCTTAGGCATGGAAGTTATGCCAATGACCATAGAGGACGATAAGGCAGTATATGAAAAACTGATCGAAAACATCAGTTATTATCTAAATGAGCACCCTGAGCTGAAACTCAGCATCAAGAGAAACGAGGTAGATTTTGATGACTTCCTTGTAAAAAATGATGAAGATACCAAGGATGGCGTCAAGGTATTAAGTATAGTGAAGAAAGGCTTTTCTGCACATACTGAGATCACAGATTATGCAAACGAAGAATCGGACCTGGTGGTAATGAGTACGCATGGCAGAACCGGTATCGCAAGGGTACTGTTAGGTTCCACAACTGCCATTGTGGCTCAACACCTCGAAAAACCATTAATGACACTAAGACCCGGTTAAACCTCCGGTTGATATAGAAGTTGAAGCCTGTGTATGGGAACATACATGGGCTTTGTTTTTTTGATCAAAGTCGGCCTCATCCAATGATTAAAATATTCTGTATGTAATTATGGAGAGATAGTCTTAACATCAGGTAAATAAATGTTATGCTGGCATAGGGTATAAATAACAAAAGCCGTTCAAATTACGGCAAGTGTTCAGCAGTATTTGGAATTCAGCAATAAAGATTCAGCTATGAAAGAGTTAAGAACTGAAGTTGTCATTCATGCGGAAGTTGGTATAGTGTGGGATATTCTCGTCGATCTAGATGAGTACAACGAGTGGAATCCCTTTATAACAGAAGCCCGCGGAACATTAAAGGAAGGAGAGCAGCTGGATATTCGGATCTCACCACCTGGCGGGAAGCAAATGCAGTTCACACCGATCGTGAAAAAGGCCGATTACTTACACGAGATACGCTGGAAAGGACAACTTTGGATTCCCGGAATATTTGACGGTGAACATATCTTTGAGCTTCACGTTAGGGGAAAAGAAACGTGTATTTTCAGGCAACGGGAAAAATTCAGCGGAATATTGGTTCCGTTTTTGTGGAATAAGATAGAGCCGCAAACGAGAGAGGGATTCAGCCTGATGAATCAAAAACTAAAAAAACGAGCCGAAGCAATTGCCATCAAAAGCAGAGCTGAAAACGTATCCAGGTCTTTGGGTAATGGCATAGCCAGGGTTTCGTGACTCGGCAAAATGGGATCAGAGAGGCTTTTAAATTGATCCCCGGTTCATTATCAATTTAAAAGAAGTCAAAATCCTCGTAGTGAATATTCCCTTTGGGCACATTAATTATTTTAAGTTCATTTAATAATTTCTGTCTCATTTGTTTGGGGCCACAGATGAAAATTGCCTTTTCTGCAAGATCAGGAATATCCCGGGCATCCAGAAAACCGTTCGTGTCGGCACAAAGCAGATGAATATTGAATCCGGTGAATTGTTTCTCGAATTCTTTGAACTCACTCAGATAGACTGCCTGCTCTTTTGTGTCTACACAGTAGTATAATTCTGCTTCAACATCCGATGGCTGAACTTTCAGATGTCTAACCCAACTAAGAAAGGGAGCAATTCCCACGCCCCCGGCTATCCAGACCTGACTTTTAGATTCTTGTTTGTAATCGAACCGGCCATATGGCCCTTCAAGTAGTGCTTTTGCGCCAGTATCCAGATTTCTGTAAAGGTTCCGGGTATAATCACCAAGAGCTTTTACCATTATTTTTATCTTCTTTCGGCCGGGAGCACTGCAAACTGTAAATGGATGGGTTTCGCGGGTAATTTCAGGAGCAATAAAACTGAAAAAGTAAAATTGCCCGGATGTGAAAGTTATGGCTTCTTCTGACTGCAATGTTATCTCCATTACTTGGTCACTCAGCCTGTCAACCTTTGAAACTTTAAACTCCGGCTTATGCAATATGTATTCCTGAAGGAATGATCTATAGACCCAAGCAGCTACGGCCGCAAAAGATATGATGAGCAGATATAGAAATAATAAAGGAGCGGCAGAGGCCAAGTTATCCAGAGAAAACAGATGAATGGCGCCCAAAATAAACACAACCCCCATAAATTTGTGCGTTAATTTCCACTTGTCATATGGAAGTTTGATGACCAGTGTCAAGAGCATAAGAATGATCAATCCCCACAGTGACCAGCTGCCGAAATCGACTGCCCATTGTCGGTGCACGGGAAAGATATACCAGAATGTCTTGGCGATATCCTGTGGTATCCATCTTATTGCCAATAAAATTGGATGAACCAACAGCAGCACAAAAGCAACCTTAGCAATATTATGATGGGTATGATACATTTTATCCAATCCGCCAAAATAGGATTCCAGCCATTTAATACGTGCGGCCAGAACAAATGTGATCGCAAAAAAAGCGAATCCGGTAAGGGCAAAAAGCTGACTGGAATAAATAAAATAGCCCTTGGTGTTGTGACTGAGCGTTGTCTCAGGATAGGCAGTAAACCAAAGTGGGATAACCAGCAAGGGGAGCAGCCAGAATAAGCGTGGGCCAATCTTCCTTTTGTCTATAATTTTTTCCCCGTTTAATAGTGCCATATTATCTGAAAGATCATAAACTGCTCATTTTCTCAAGACTAACGGTTAGTAATCGATGCGTAACCATGAGTTGAGAACACCATCATTTCTTTAGAAGATTAAAAAGAGAGCTAACAGTTTTCGGTCAAGAGGTCTTCGTATTATTGGTGAATAACGGAATTTTAATTACGACCTTGTGATGAACTTTTAATGAAGAATACAGGAAAAGAGCCAGTGAATGGTGCAGATATGTTATAAGTATAGAACTAATAAGGACATCACTGTTAATGATATCTTATAATTTTATGAGAATTTGATTTTCATATCCGTTAGTTAGGGTAACTAACAATCCCATATTAATATGATAGGCCGTTAATTGGTTTAAATAATCAGTACTTTAAATGTACAATTAGGTCCGTGCACATATTAAATATCACCTCTTTCATTGTCATATGGAGGCACTATGGACGATCATTACAAAGAGCAAGCCTACCAGCTGGCCAGAATAGGCCATTGGGAGCTCGATGTGGCAGACAAGCAGCTCTATTGGTCTGAACAGGTGAAACGCTTGCATGAAGTTTCTCTTGATTACCAACCGGATTTAGAGTCGGCACTAGACTTTTACGAAAAGGGCTACCATAGAAACGTAGTGGAAAAAGCGGTCGCCAAGGCTATTGAAGAGGGTAGATCGTTTTCCTTTGAATCGAAAATTACTACGGACAAGGGAAATTCCTGTTGGGTTAGGGTTGTCGGCGAGCCTGTAATGCAATATGACCGTTGCGTGCGTTTGTATGGCAGTACGCAGGATATCACGGATAGAAAGACCATGGAGCAGCAGATGCAGCAAGAACGTGATCGTATCAGTGAAGCGGAACAAGAGAAAACCCGCATGCTTGAACGCATCGATGACGGGTTCTTTGCCGTGGATGATGACTGGATCGTCAGGTACTGGAATAAAAGAGCAGAAAAAATATTAGGTGTTGCCAAAGACGAAGTCATGGGATACAATCTTTGGGAGGTATTCAGAGAGGCTCACGAGCTTGATTTTCACGATGAGTATCATAAAGCCCTCAATGAGCAAGTGACGGTCCATTTTGTAGAACATTTTGACCCGCAAGATAAGTGGTTAGAGGTAACCGCCTACCCATGTGAGATTGGGCTGTCGGTGTATTTCAGAGACTTCACAGAGGAAATGCATTCCAAACGAGACCTTTTGGAAAAGCAGAAGCAGTTGCAAAATATAGCAGATAATATTACTGGTTGTATTCTTCGTTATCGGCTTCATCCTGATAATAGCGATGAACTGGTGTATGTAAGTAAGGGTATTGAGGAGCTGTTTGAGATCACCCCGCAGGAAGCGATGGGATCTACAGAGGTGCTCTGGTCACAGTTATCCGATGGTCATTATAAGAAAGTGAGAGGAGCCATTGAAGCCTCAGCTGAGAACCTGACGTCATGGGATCAAACGTTTAAAATAGAAACCCCCAGTGGTCGCCAAAAATGGATTCATGGGAGGGGGACTCCCCAGCGACTCGAAGATGGCAGTGTTCAGTGGGATATGACCGAACAAGATATATCGAAGCAAAAACAGCTGGAAAAAGAGGTCAAGCGGCAGGTTACCCTTCTAAATCATATCCTGGACAGCCTTCCGGGCTTGTTTTTTATGGCTAATGAGGATTTAATGTTTGCCCGAATAAATCGACATGGGGAAGAGCTATTTGGGCAACCGGCCGAAGATTTGCAGGATACTAACATTTTAGAATTCGTATTACCAAGTAAAAAAGCCGAGGCCAAACAAGCTATCCAAAAGATTTATACTGACGGCTATGCCGAACATGAAACAATACTTCTGGATGCCGTCGGCGAGGAACATCATTATTACATTTCTGGTACGTACTTCGAATCAAAAGGTAAAAGATATATTCTGGGCAATGGCCTGGATATTACTGATCGTGTTGAGGCGGAAGAAGAAAATAGGGTACTGCTCCAAGAGGTACACCACCGGGTTAAAAATAACCTAGCTATAATTTCCGGAATCCTCGGTTTGGAATTGGATGAACTATCTGTTGACAGTATAAATCGCTTACCTCTTGAACGAAGTGTGAATCGTATTCAAGCGATTGCAAAAGTTCATGAAATGCTTTACAAGAGTACCAGCTTGTCACAAATAAACGTCAGAAAATATATCTCCGAGCTTGTTACAACTGTCACTAATACGCTACAGGGAGAAGAAGAAATTGACATCAGATTGGAGGTCGATGATATAGAGATGAATATCAATGAGATCATCCCCTTGGGAATGCTGTTAAATGAGCTATTAACAAATTCTCTGAAATATGCTTTCAAAGAGCAAGAGAATGGAGTTATAATTCTGGATATAACCAAAAACCAACAAGCCTATAAAGTGAAGTACCTAGATAATGGCCGGGGGTTTGACCGCAGTGATTTCGAAGATTCAGCGTCTCTGGGTTTTACAATTGTGAACCTATTACTACAACAGCTGCGAGCAGACTATGATCTGGAGACCAAAGATGGATTCGAAATAAGCTTTAATTTCGGAAGCCGGGAAAGGGGAGCACATTCTAATCTATAGAATAATATAAGTTATGATAAAAAGGGAATTGAACAGGAAATCGAGAATACATTGAAAAATTACAGCATATGGAATTCACAGCAATCAGTAGATTTGAAGTAAAAAATAATATGGAAGCTAAGGTCCGCAAGGCTTTCAAAAACAGACCCGGATTTGTAGAAAACGCTGATGGTTTTGTAGGACTCAATGTGTTATCACCACAGGGCAGTCCGGCTGGATTTTGGTTAATTAATCAACGGCAAGACGAAGAGTCATTTAATCACAGGCACAAGCATCATCGGAGTGAGTCCCACCAATTTATCCCAAAAGGATTAAAACTCGTGAAACGGAGTTTTAAAGTTGAATTCTTTGATCATATAACTTCATAAACAGGACCATTTCTATGGTAGATTCCAAGCTTACACCGGCTACAAACTTGAAGGAACACAGGCATGAGCTGGCTCAGGAAATAACGGAGCTGCATTTTAAAAATCATCCTGAACTGGAGGAAAAATACGGTGATAAAGGCCGGGAAAAATATTATGAGGATATTGTATCTCATATTAACTACCTGGAACAGGCTGTTCGGGTAAACAGTAGCGCCTTATTCAGTAATTATCTGGATTGGGCTCGTACCATGCTCAAAGAAAGAGGCATACCTGAGAGTAATCTCATTGAGAGTATCTCATTTATGAAGGAGGCGATCCAACAAAAACTAAAGCAGGATGACGCACAAAAGCTGGTTGAGTTTATTGATTCAGGTTTAGATTCGTTACAGATTCATTCCTCACAGAGTAAAACATTTTTGAGGGACGGTGAACCGTTGGCAGAAGAGGCAAAGACTTATCTTGATCTGTTGTTGGGTGGTGAGCGCAAAAAAGCCGCTGACCTTATTGAGGAATTAGCAGAAAAGGGTGAATCCATCAAAGACATATATAAGCATATTTTTCAAAAGACACAGTATGAGGTTGGAGCTCTCTGGCAGAATAACATGATCTCGGTGGCCCATGAACATTTTTGTACAGCTGCAACTCAGCTTATTATGTCTAATTTGTATCCTCGGATATTTTCCGTGGATAAAAAGGGCAGGAAATTAGTGGCTTGCTCTGTAGCTGATGAACTGCATGAAATTGGGATCAGAATGGTGAGTGACTTTTTTGAAATGGAAGGCTGGGATACTCATTATCTGGGGTCAAATATGCCCGATGAACATTTGGTTCAATTACTTAAAGAAGAAAAACCGGATATATTGGCAATATCTGTAACCATGCCGTTGCATATCGATAGGGCAACAAAGCTTATTAAGAAAGTAAGAGAAAATGAGCAGACTGCTGATGTTAAAATTATGGTCGGGGGATATCCATTCAGTATTGTGCCCGATCTGTGGAAAAAGATAGGGGCAGATGCATCGGCGGCATCTGCGAAAGAAGCCATCAAAATCGCAAATAAACTTATACTGAATTGACTACATCAGACACAATTTTGCCTGAAGGATTTGCGCTTCTAATTAATGAAGATGGAGCCATTACGGAAGTTATTCATGATACCTTTGATCTGTTTTCAGGGGGATCTGAAGTTGACATATCTTTCGTAAACCGCTTAAAGGGTGATAGCATTGAGAAGGGCTATCGCCTTTTGGAAAATATTAATAATCATGGCGTAGCCTACGACTGGGAATTACATATAGGGAAACAGGATCATACGAAGTTATTCAACATTTCCGGGGTCAAAATAGAGAAGGGAATTTTGTTGATCGGGTCACCGGATCCCAACGATATCGAACAATTCATGAATGGTTTGATGAAGATGAATAATGAACAGATAAATAAACTGCGGCTGTTCATGAAAAAAGATCAGGAGGGTGATACAAAGCAGAATGACTGGATGTTGTACAATGATATGAGTGAGTTGAACAATGAACTGGCAACCACTAAGCGTCAACTCATGAAAAAGACAGCTGAACTTGAGCGGTTGAATGAATTCAAGAATCAAATGATGGGGATGGCAGCCCATGATCTTCGAAATCCCCTGATGCTCATACAAAATTTCTCAGATTTTTTAATGGACGACCATAAAGAGGAAGACCTTTTTACGGAAAATCAGTATATGATGATAAAGGAGATCAAAGGAACGAGTGAGTATATGGTCCAAATTATTGAAGATATGCTTGATATGTCTTCGTATGAATCAGGAAGTATAAACCTGGAAAAAGAAACCATAGATCTTGTTCAGTTAATCGAGGAAGTAGTTTCTTTGAGTCGTTTTTCCGCCAACAAAAAAGATATTGTCATTAAAACGGATCTTCCCGATTCATCAGTCAATAAAGAAATTGATGGTCATAAATTCAGACAGGTACTGGATAATCTTTTGTCGAACGCCGTTAAATATTCAAATTCTGACACTGAGGTTGAGGTCGGCATTAAAGAAACAGCTGAGGGTGAAGGTGTTACTATTTTTGTAAAAGATCATGGGCAGGGTATTCCTGAAGACGAGATAGATAAATTATTTGTGCCTTTTTCCCAGATCAGTGTGGAAGCTACGGCGGGTGAGAAAAGTACAGGTCTGGGTTTGGCAATTGTCCAAAACATCGTAGAAGCCCATGGAGGAAAAATTGAAGTGGACAGTGAAGTAGGTGCCGGGTCAACTTTTTTCATAAAAATACCTTAAAACAATGCAGCGCTCACCGGTAAGAGGGACTAATTGTGTGTTTGATTTAAATTGTGTTGATGGTTGAATATTAAAAGATCTGAAGACAAGGCCACACAGCTGAGAAGCTTTTTGGTATCAGGAACAATACGTGCTAAATATTCTTAGAGTAAATAGTAACAATTATAATTAAACCGATAAAATATGCTAAAAACAACATTAGGACTAATGTTAGCGACCACAATGATGTTTGTAGGATGTGGCAACTCAAATCAACAAACACAAACTGAATCAAGCGAAGAAATTCAGTTAGTAACAGAAACAGATTCACTGTCAAGCGACCTTTCAGCAGCAAGTGATTCTGTTGAGCAAAAGGTCAATGAATTACAATTAACGCTTGACAGTCTGAATAACTAACACTTTATAAAATACTTCAATTATGAAACGTTTTTCACGGATAAGCATGCTGGTACTAACTCTTGTATTTTTTGCAAGCAGTGCCGGATCAGCTCAGAGCAGTGACAATAATGGAAATAAGGATAAAAATAATAACAAGGGGAAAGTAGAACAAAATGCCAAACGTGCGACCGACAGCCTCCAAGTCGGTAAAAATAAAGCAGATCAGGTTTCCGATAGTGTAAAAGCAGGAAAGGCTAAAAAAGGACGCCAGGCCGATAGTCTCAAGAATAGAAAAGGAAAACCGGAAGGAGTTGGTAACGGGCAGGGAAAGCCTCAGGGAGTTGGTAACGATGAAGGGCAAGGCAATGCTTTTGGAAAGAACAAAGGGGAGCTCTCCGGGCGTGAATTTGGTCAGGCCCGCGCAGCTGCTGCAAGGAAGCTGAGTGAGGAAGTTGAACAATCAGATAATAGCGTAGAGATAGCTGAGCAAACAGTTGAACAGGCTAAAGCAGACATCGAGCGTGCTGAGGAAAGTCTTGATGAAGGTGAATTGAGCGAAGAGCAAAGGCAAGCCAGACAAGAGCAGATCGAGAAAGCTAAAGAGCAGCTATCTGAGCTTGAACAAATGATCCAAAATCAGAAAACGAAGATCGCTAAAGCCCGCCAAAAACTTGAAGAGCTGAAGCAGGGTACATCAGCTGCCGACAGTGATGGTACTGAAGCAGAAGAAGTGGATTCTGAAGAGTCTAATTCGGACCAATAGATAGACGGATAGTTTTAACAAATACTCTAAAAAAAGAAAAAGGCCTGCATCGCAAAATGCAGGCCTTTTTTAAAAGTATTAAACTTTAGTTCTGTGTTTCTGACAGGATAACAGTTCCTATGTTATTGGTTTCACCAATAGTCACATCTACACCGGTTGTGTCTGAAGATTGATAAGTTTCATTTGTTGGATCAACCGAGATCGTGTAGGTTCCTTCTTCAAGCCCAATAAGCTTAAAGGTACCATCAGTGGTATCCGCTTTGGTAGAAGAAAGGGTATCTGAGTTTGCAATTGCATAGATAAACGGTTGTGCTTCAACGGGCTCAACAGCTCCGGCAATGTTTCCGGTTATGGCTTCATTGGTAGCACTGATAACCGGTTTAAGAAGATATTCAATACCGGATTGTGTATTACCTCTTTCAACAACAGAGCGGGCTGCATCGAAATCAAGCAGAAGGGTGTAGGTGATATCCGGTACGATCTCAGCATTAACGTTTAATTTAATACCGGTCTGCTCACCGCTAGGTACAAACATATCGTGTTCTGTACCGTCAACGATCACACTGTGCCCATTGCTACTTAGTATCAGGCGGATCTGTTCGTAGGTGCCTGTTTCAAGCTCTGCTGAGCCAAGAACTTCTGTAGCTCCATTTGTCAGTGTTAGCAGGTCATAGGATTGTTGCGGAGTACTTATCTCTACCCATCCTTCTTCAGTCTGACCGTTGTTTACTTCAACGCTTTCGACAAAAACGTTTACTGCTTCATAGTTAGCCGGAGCGTCATGAAGTAGAACTTCAAGTGTTCCGGTACCCGTTGTAGGGTCTGTTACCGAGTTATTATCGCAGCTGACAAACAATAATGTTACAGTTGTTAGCAGCGCAAATGTTGTGGTTATTATCTTATTACTAAACATAATATTAGTTTATTTTTGAATTAATTTTATTAAATAAAATCGAAAGTGTTGATCGTGTAATGAGAATTGGATCTGTTTATTTGTTTTAAAGAATTTCCTTATCAAAATGTTTTCAGATCATTAATTTTGCAGGGTGTAGTTGTATTACACATGAGTTGGCGGATACCCCTAATGTGATCTAAGATTTTTTTTAACACCCATTAGTCTCTGATATACTAACACAAACATGTAGAATCGGTTGCCTGAATAGGAAGCTTACTTGAGCCTGACCATTCATTTTAACAGGTGAGCTAATGTCTCAAAAAAAGCAATAAGATCTTCAAAGCCATTTCAGTAGCCTTACTTTTAATTACCTTTTCCGGCTGTAGTCAGGGCATGTTGCTCATTCAAGGTGAATATGCAAGTATGGAAGTTCATGAAACTGAGGGCAAGCGCTACAAAGATCGGGTTAGGCCATTCAATAAAATTCCACCCGGTCATTTACCCTCTCCAGGTTCTTGTAGAATCTGGTTGCCTGACACTCCACCGGGAAAACAACCACCTCCGGGTAATTGTTATCAACTGTCAAGAAAGGTCTTCCGGAGCTTGGCTAATGGAAGGTTAAAGGTGATTTTTTAAGGAAAATCAAAAAATTTTGTAAGGAATTGATTTGAGACCGCTCTAACATCTATGATCTCAGGCCGATTTGGTTTGGTTTCTTTAGTAAGAACGTAAAGAGGATAAAAGGTACACTAACACATTAGTTTACAGCTACCCATGTAACTGTGCCGGTGTATGTCCTCTTTATGGTTCTTCTATTATTCATGTAAACCCTATTGAACCTTCCCAACAAAGCATTTCCATATGTGAATGAAATTTAGTTCATTGCTACTGAATTGTGAACGAATGAAATGCTGATATGAAACATATTATTTGGAGTTTAGTGCTATTATTATTCCTGCCTGCATTGGCTTTTTCCCAGAATACCACAGAAAGGACAAAACCTACTTTTGAGCAGGTACTTTCATTAAAAGGTCCGGTTTCGGTACAAATATCTCCCGACGGAAATCACGTGCTTTACTCTGTTTCATCAACGGAATGGTCAGAAAACCGGTATGATTCTGAGTTATGGTTATCTGAAAACGGGGCAGAGCCTTTTCCTTTGACCCATAACAGCAGTGGTTCAAGTAGTAATGGTACATGGTCAGATGATGGCGAATGGATCTTATTCACCCGAAGTATTGACGGCGAAAATAAGGTGTTTGTGATCTCACCGGATGGAGGAGAGGCAATTCCTCTGTCATATATCGATAAAAGCATACAGAGCTTTGATCTCTCTCCGAATGGGAAGACACTTGCTTTTTTAGCTGAGCAGGAACAACCGGAAGAGGAGAAAACCATGGAGGAGCGGTATGGTGAGTTTGCAGAGGATGAAACCGGTTATTTACTCAACCGACTCTATACCGTGGATTTCGACCCGGACTTTGCCCGCTCTCACCAACAACCCTGTCAGCAGGATACCACTTATACCATGTGCCCGGAAGCACCGAAAGTAGTGGCACACCTGGAAGATGCTGAATTCACCATAACCAATATCTCCTGGTCACCGGCCGGAGACAAGATCGCCATCGATCATCAACCGGATCCCATAATTACCAGTTTTCTGAAGGCTGATATAGCACTTTATGATCCCGCAGAGAAGGAGCTGAATCAGGTTGTTTCCAATCCTTCATCGGACGGATTCAGTACCTGGTCACCTGATGGTAATAAATTTGTCTTCACCAGTGCTGTAGAAAACGACAGCAGTAATTTTTATACCAACAACAGGTATTTCATTTATGATATTGAAAGGGATAAGTTCATGGAGGTGGCACAAGACTTTGACGAAAATCTTAATATTGCGGCCTGGACAAATAGCGGTATTTACGCTACTGCCTGGCAGAAAACCCGACGTCCTATATTCCGTCTTGATCCACAAAATGGGACCGTTGAAAAGTATTCCCAGTTAAAAAGACTTGTGTATGATCTTTCCATATCCAAAGACGGTTCAAAGTATGCGACAAGTGCCAGAGATGGCGATGAGGTAAACGAAGTGTATATGAGTGATATAAATGGACCAAATAATCAGAAGCTGACGTATTTCAATGATCAGATCTCTGACTGGAAAACCACCGATAGCGAAGTCATAAGCTGGAGCAGTCGCGACGGAGCTGTTATTGAAGGCGTATTACATAAACCTCAGGATTATGATCCGAATAAAAAGTATCCTTTGCTGGTGGCAATACATGGAGGTCCAACCGGTATTTCCGTGCCCTCGCCTGTACCTGCATATGTCTATCCTATCGTGCAATGGGTGAATAAAGGAGCATTGGTGCTGCAACCGAATTATCGGGGTTCAGCAGGATATGGAGAAGAGTTTCGTTCATTGAATGTTAGGAACCTTGGAGTTGGCGATGCATGGGATGTGCTTTCCGGGGTGGATCATCTGGTAGAACAGGGAGTCGTGGATTCCACAAAACTGGGATCCATGGGGTGGAGTCAGGGAGGCTATATATCCGCTTTTCTGTCTACCTGGTCGAATCGATTTGAAGCCGTCAGTGTTGGAGCCGGGATCTCTAACTGGATGACTTACTATGTAAACACAGATATCCACCCGTTTACCCGTCAATACCTGAAAGCCACCCCGTGGGAGGATCAGGAGATCTATGAACGGACCTCCCCCATGACCTACATCAATAATGCATCCACACCTACACTGATACAGCACGGAGAATTTGACCGAAGAGTGCCCACTCCTAATGCGTATGAACTCTATCAGGGCTTGCAGGATGTGGGGGTTGAGTCTAAACTGATCATCTATAAAGGATTCGGTCACGGCATCACCAAGCCCAAGGAAAGACTGGCCGCCACCTGGCATAACTGGATATGGTTTAATAAGTACATCTGGGGTGAAGAAGTGGAGATGAATTTAGATTGATTAGTGCTGAAAAGGCAGTCCTGCATCTGATTATTGTCGGAGTTTAGCAGCATTTCATTCTACTTCTTCTTGCCAGGGCATAAGTATATGGAGTGAGAGAAATGATCGTCCCTCACAAATCATAAAAATTAGAATTGCGATCAACCGATGGACTGAATGCCCGATCTGTGAGTGCAATTTCATATTGACTCCAAGCTTTGGTAACTACCAAATAAGACCTTCTTAACAGGGCAAAATTGATAGGTATAAAAAACCGCTTAATAACTTTAAAAGCTGTTTTATTGTCATGGGTGTACCAACTAATGTACCCACTTTAAGGTTCACCGGTGAAAAGGGGTAATTCAACTGAAAGTTGGTACAAATTCGGCGCAAAAAATCGACTGGCATTAAATTAACCAATTTAAGGTTCCTTTAAGTATCACTACTCTATATTATAGAGCAAATAATTTTCAAAGTAACAACAGGTGACCGTTATGAAACGTTTAACACTTATACTTTCGGTATTTTTTCTTTTCACTAGTTTAGGTTTTGCTCAAGGCCAAAACAAGGATATGGAAATGAAAAGACAGCAGATGCAGGAGATGATGCAAGATTCCACCATGCGCTCTATGATGATGGATCAAATGGCCCAAAACCCAGAAATGCGCAAGCAGATGATGCAAAAAATGATGGGCTCCATGAAGATGGGGGGCAACATGATGATGGGAGACATGAAAAAAATGATGAATAATCCCCAGATGAGACAGCGCATGCAGAAGCACATGAAAATGATGCAAGCCATGATGGAAGATGGAGATATGAACCAATCTAAAATGATGGAAATGGCCGGCGATTCCTCTATGATGAAAATGCATATGATGTTCATGCAGATGATGCAAGGAGATATGATGAATCAAAAGGGTATGATGAATAAGGAATCAAAGAATAAGAATAGCTATAAAAACCAAAATAATTGATAAGATCATCACTTTATAGGAGTGTATTGGACCTGGTGGATTAATTATAAGGCTGATCAAAGCACTGGTTGTATTCAATCTACTTGCCAATTTCAGCACTTCTTACATCAGTGAAGGTCCTTTGGATATCTTAAATAGATTTGCCGAGGAGAAATTGAAAGGGAAGAGTACCGAGAAGGAAAACTTATTAATGAGAATGAACAAAACCGGTAGCGGCTTCTGTTAATTTTCTAACCATTTTATGGCCCAAAGAGAAAAACAACATACACGCAGCCGCTATGATTTAATTGCGCCTCTTTATAATTTTATGGAGTGGCCCATTGAAGAGTTTGTTTTCAAGCAGTGGCGAAAAGAGCTCTGGGATCAAATAAAAGGACCACAGGTTCTTGAGATCGGTGTGGGAACGGGTAAAAATATCCCTTACTATCCCGAGAACATTGAATTAACAGCAATGGATCTTTCTCCGGGAATGCTAAAACGGGCAGAACAACAGCTGGCTGAAAAGCAGAAACCCCGTGTTACGCTTAAAGAGATGGATGCCGAAAACATGGACTTTCCCGACGATCATTTTGACGAAGCGGTTGCTACTTTTGTTTTTTGCTCAGTACCTGACGCCATTTTGGGATTAAAGGAAGCGCTGCGCGTCACCAAGCCCGGCGGTAAACTGCATCTGCTAGAACATATGCGTGCTGATCAACCTGCATTAGCAACCGCAATGGATAAACTGGATCGTCCCATACACTACCTGATTGGAGTACACATTGCTCGCAGAACGGTTTCAAACGTTAAAAAAGCAGGATGGAAGATAGAATCTGTCCGTGATTTAACATTTGGCGGAATTGTCAAAAAGATTGAAGCCAGAAAACCCCATTAAGGTATCAATGGCAATTCAACTACAAACGTACTGCCCTCTCCCTGCCCATGACTATACGCCCGAATTCTTCCATCATACAACTCGACAATTGCTTTCACCAGAGGCAATCCCAACCCACTGCCGGGACTTTCTTGTACAACTTGTTGACTAGCGCGATAAAACCGTTCAAAAAGGTGATTTTTTGTTTTTTGGTCAAAACCAATGCCTGAATCACGTAAGCGGATGACCGACTTTCCGCTGGATCGCTGCAGATGTAAGTGTACGTCTCCACCTTCCGGGGTATATTTTAATGCATTTTCCAACAGATTATTGATGACCTCTTCGATGTAAGCAGTATGGGCCCTAATGTATAAATCCGGCATGATTTCTACTTCCATTGTGATATCTTTCTCACGGGCTTTCTTTTGGTACTCAGCGCTTACGGCCTCTGTTATTTTACTAATATTAGTTCGTTCAGCCTCAGAGCGATGCACCGATTCTACTCTTGACAGCTGAAGTAACAGGTGTACCATCTCACTCATGCGACGCGTTTCCGTTAACATTCTCTGGACCGTGTCGCGATAGTCTTCCTTTGTACGGGGCCTGCGCAGCATAATTTCTGCATCGCTTTGCAAGGATGAAAGTGGTGTCATCAGTTCATGGGCTGCATCAGAGGTGAACCGTTTATCCCGTTTGAATGCTTTTTGAAGTCGATTGAGCATCATATTAAAGGTATCGGCCAAGTCTGATAGTTCATCTTTAACTCGATAATTTACCGGTATGCGTTTATCCAGATCCGTGGCCGTTATTGATTTGGCAGCATCCGTAATTGAAATAATTGGAGACAGGGCCTGCCGTGATAACCAATATCCTCCAAGAATTGATAAAACCACACTGATCGCTATCAGTATGAATATATAGTTCCTGAACCAACTCAACTCTTCATGCAAAGTCCATTCGAATCCGGTAATTTCCAACCAGCCATGGACCTTATCTTCGTTATTCATGATCGGATAAAGCAGAGTGCGTGCAGGCAGCTCTTGCCAACGGCTGCTAAACGAGTACTCTTGCGCAGTCTCCGGAATATCAGTTTTCAGTGGCTGGTCAACATTGCTGAAGTTTGGACTCTTATAGGTGAGCTCACCGTTGTCGCTGTACAGCCGAACGTAGCTGCCGTATTCGATGCCGCTTTTTAGTGCCGCACTGCGACTGTAGTCCGATAAGTCAATAGAAAGCGTGTCTCCACTCAAATCAATATGCGGAAGCAACTGCTCAGCCTCGAATCGAAGATGGCGATCATAGTTGTGATGTATCGACTGATGAAAGGATTCGTACAAAAAATAACCGAACAAACTGAGCATCAAAAAAAGACTGAACCCATATCCGAATGCCAGTTTCTTAGAAATAGACAGACGATCGAAAATCCCGGTTACCTTGGTCAAACTATTCCTCTATTTCTTTTATTAACTCACTGTTAAGTCGATAGCCAGCGCCCCGTATGGTTTCAATAACCTGGAGGTAGTCTATCATAAATTCTTTTTCGCACTCTTGAAATGACTTGGCCAGTTTTTGACGCAAAGTAGAAATGGTAGCCTCAATCGTATTATCAGTCACATGGTAGGCCGAACCCCACACCCGCTCTGCCAATTGAGTTTTTGAGAACACCGTTTCCGGTTCGCTCAGCAAAAGTTCCAACAGGATAAATTCCTTGGGCCGAAGTGAGCGCTCTACGTTGCAAATTTTTACCCAGTGTCTTCTTGAATCCAATTCGATAGGTCCCACTCGAACCGCATCATCATTGTGTATCTCTGATGATCGCCGGCCCAATGCCCGAATGCGGGCCAGGAGCTCTTCAAAAGAGAACGGCTTACCCATATAATCATCGGCACCCGCATCAAGCCCCGAAACTTTATGGTCCAGGTCTTCGAGCGCAGTTAGCATAAGAACTGGGAAGTTTCGCTCTTTGCTGCGCCAACGTTCAAGGATTTGCTTGCCGTTACGATGAGGCAGCCGCCAATCCAAGATCACCAAATCGTAATCATTGACCAGTCCCTGAAGTTCAGCTTTTTCTCCATCATGGCTAACCTCCAGCACGTGTCCCTCTTCTTCAAGTCCACGTTTAAGAGAACTGGCAAGCTGTTTTTCATCCTCAACTAATAATATCCACATATCACTGGCTTTCTGATACCTAAAATAACGGCTTTAATTTTTAAGATGCTTGCCATTAATGTTTTAAGCTTGATTTAAGGTTTGCCGATTATATTATAGCTTTATATTGATGTAAATATGTTCAAATAGTGGTAATAATGAAAACAACCGGCTATGAGTGAAGACAAGAACAATAACATCACACGCCGCCGCTTTCTAAGGTATACCGCTTCAATGGCGGCTTTGGCCGGTGTAGGTACTTTCCTGCCAACCTATGCATTTGCCGGATTTAACAAAAGAGATGTTCTTCGGCCGCAAGGGCCTGACAATGTCATTGATCTCACCATTGGTAAAATGCCTCACATGGTAGATGGAAACCGGGGAGAAGCAATAGGCATCAACGGGACGGTACCTGGCCCGATTATCCGCCTAAAAGAGGGGCAAGACGTACTTTTGCGAGTAACAAATAAATTGGACGAAGCAACCTCAATCCACTGGCATGGAATATTGCTGCCCTTTCAGATGGATGGCGTACCCGGGGTAAGTTTTGACGGTATAGCTCCTGGTGAGACCTTTGAATACCGGTACAAGGTGCGACAAAACGGTACCTACTGGTATCACAGTCATTCAGGATTGCAGGAACAACTCGGCCACTACGGCCCTTTGATCGTCGATCCGGCCGATGAAGATCCGGTTGAATTTGATCGCGAATACCCTGTGGTTCTTTCAGACTGGACCTTTGAGGATCCCTATAGCGTACTGGCAAACAACATCAAACAGGAAGGTTACTATAATTACCAGAAACGAACGATTGGTGAATTTTTTGATGATGTAAAGAAAGACGGCTTTGGTGATGCTGTAAACAACTATCTCATGTTTGGCAAAATGCGTATGAGCGCTACTGACCTTGTGGATGTCACAGGTGCCACGTATACCTATCTGATGAATGGCCGCGGGCCCAACTCAAACTGGAATGCCATCTTTAAAAAAGGCGAAAAAGTACGGCTACGATTTATCAACGCCTCTGCGGGTACCACAGCTTTTGACGTTCGCATCCCCGGCTTGAAGATGATGGTGGTTCAGGCTGACGGCCAAAATGTGGAACCGGTCTCCATTGATGAATTCCGCATCGGTATTGCCGAAACCTATGATGTTATAGTAGAGCCCACAGAAGAAAAACCATTTACTATTTTTGCTGAATCGCTGGATCGTAGCGGCTACGCCTGTGGCACGCTGGCACCCCAAGATGGAATGGAAGCCCCTGTGCCTGAGCTAAGGCCACGCCCCAAACGCAGCATGAGAGATATGGGTATGGCCATGGACAGTATGAATATGGAAGGTGGTGGGGATACAGAAATGGACCACCAGGAGATGTATCACGGCGATATGGATATGAATGAAAATGGCACGGAGCCCGTCCAGCATGGTCCCGATAAGCACGGTATCGGTGCGGCAGCGATCGCTCAAAACCAATTTGACCGGTTGGATGAGCCGGGCATAGGATTGGGTAGTGATGGACGGAAAGTGCTGGTGTACAAGGATCTTAAAAGCTTACGTCCCAATCGAGATACACGCGATGCCCAGCGAGACGTGGAGTTGCACCTGACAGGAAACATGGAGCGTTACATGTGGTCTTTTGATGGGAAGCAGTTTCACGAGGTGGACGGCCCCATTGAATTCAAACACAACGAACGACTACGGCTGACGCTGGTTAATGACACAATGATGGAACATCCCATTCATTTACATGGCATGTGGATGGAGCTGGAAAACGGAAATGGGCGATATAACCCCAGGCAGCACACCCTACTCGTTCAACCAGCTCAAAGAGTTTCGGCCCTTGTTACGCCGCGCGACAAGGGACGCTGGGCCTTCCACTGCCACATCCTTTATCACATGGAACGTGGCATGTTTCGTGTGGTTCAGGTAGCCGATGAAGACGGCAGCATATATGGACAGGAGTATTCATAAATGGAATCCAGGAAGCCATTAACAAACGAGTTTTATCTGACTTATAAATATTCAAGAACATGACTCTGAATAAAAATGCATCAATATTCACATTTACTACTGTCGTTTTGATAGTAATTGCCACTAGTCCATTGCTTGCTCAGAAGGCACCCGAATTCAGCAACGATTTAATGATGGACGATAAAACCTATGTTTATCTGATCGCTGAAAAGCTGGAATATCGCAGCGTAAGTGGGGTAAATCCCCTCATGTGGGAAGTGCAAGGCTATGTTGGCAAGGATCTGCACAAATTCTGGATCAAATCTCATGGGGAAACATTAACCACTGAGAGGGAGACCGAAATGGAATTTCAGGGTCTCTATAGTCGTGGAATCACCTCATACTTTGATCTACAGGCCGGAATTCGTTACGATTTGGCATACGAAGGTAGTGGTAATAAATCGCGCGGCTTAGCAGTTTTGGGTCTACAAGGTATGGCTCCTTACTTTTTTCATATCGATGGTGGAATGTTCGTTAGTGAAGAAGGTGATGTTTCGGCCTCATTGGAGGCTGAGTATGATCTGTTATTCACCCAACGTCTGATAGGTCAGCCAGTCTTCGAAACCAGTGTTGCACTACAAGATGTTCCGGAGTGGGGCATTGGATCCGGATTCAACAACGTTGGGCTAGGCTTCCGGCTTCGTTATGAGTTTACACGTAAGTTTGCGCCCTATATTGGCATTAACTGGGAAAGTAAGCTGGGAGAAACTGCAGATATGGTTCGCGCTGGGGGCGGACACGTCAGTAACCTAAGCCTACTCAGTGGTCTTCGTATGTGGTTTTAGTAATAATTTATATAACATAATTTTAAATTTTAATTAAAAAAATGGTAAGAGTCTTATGTATGATTTTCATTTTTTTGGAGGCGGATGGATGATGTTTCTATGGTGGTTTTTAATAATAGTTCTGATCATTGTCATTGTTCGATTTCTTCCGAGATCCAGTCAAAGCAATCAAAACAAAGAAACACCTATGGAGATACTTAAACGTAGGTACGCCAGTGGCGAAATTGAGGAAGAGGAATTCAACGAGCGGAAACGAGAATTGCTGAAATAATCACAAAAGGAAGGATATTGGGCCGGTAATACTGGGAAACGAATTCGTTTGGTCCTGAGCCAAGGCTCGTTAAAAGGGTTGTACCCATTTTAAGACTGTAATCTCCAATAAGAGGATAACGGTATAATAGCAAGCTCTAAGGTTGTTTAATGAAGCAGAACATTGAATTTCATGTTGTTTTTTGGGCATTCGTTCTGCACACACTATGGGAGTTTATACAGTGCCTATTTTTGTATAGTATGTGGGATTGGCCCTTCTGGGAAGCTACACTATGGATGTGGGCGGCAATTTTTGGAGATATACTAATTGTGCTGGTTTTATGGAAAATTGCTGCTGTTTTTGTTTCTACCATTCATTTTCAAACTACAAGATTCAAAGGATATGCCATTCTAATAAGTATCAGCTTTGTCGCAAGCATTTTTCTTGAGTGGCTGGCAAGAGCGATGAATCTCTGGCAATATTCTTCATATATGCCTGTGATTGAAATCTTAAATCACCACGTAGGTTTTTCTCCTGTTCTGCAAATAACTTTTCTACCGGCTCTCAGTGTTTACCTTGCCAGGAAAAGCAAATTACTGCTTAATCGTAATACAAAATAAAGTAGATGAGTGGCGTGAAATGTACCTGAAAAGCTTTAATACAGATATACTAGAAAACTTTATCAGTCTAAAAACCAATTATGAAAAGTTACGAAGGGTACTCGCTAAGGTTGCTTGTTTATAATTATTACCCGTCTATTAACTTATAATACCAGCACTCGTTATATTCAATATTATCTAAATTGCTTATAAAATAATACTATACTGATAAAGCGGAGGTAATTTACAAATAAATTAATACCCTAAATTTTTAATAAATACTCAATAGGAGACTTTGTTATGGAGAACGAAAAGAATATGTCCGGAAGTTATTTAAGATTCTTTGCTATGATTGGAACAGCAATGGTCGCAATGTTCATATTAATGTATGCTCATTCCTATCAGATATTTAACCATGCCTGGTTCAGCGAAACGCGCTTATTTATGACGTTGATCATGGGCGGTTCTATGATGATAATCATGCTAGCATTTATGCTAAAGATGTACAAAGATAGCAAGATGAATGCAGGAATATTCATCGGTGGCTTTTTGATATTGATACTTGGCATTTGGCTTGTTCGCAGTCAGGTTACAGTAGATGGAGTGGATTATATGGAGGGAATGATTCCACATCATTCTATTGCCATATTAACGAGTGAACGGTCTGGTATTGAAGATCCAAGAGTCCGTGAGCTTGCAGATGAAATCATTATGGCTCAACGCAGGGAGATTAAGGAGATGGAATGGTTGATCAAGGATATTAGAGAGAACGGAATAGCCAAGACACAGAGTGAGGCAGAGGCCAGGGCAGTTCCTAAATTTTCAGGATCTCTGGAATAATATTGGAAATGAATAGGGTGAGAAAGATGATATCTCAACTATATAGTCTCTAATAATCTGAAGGTTCGCATCCATGCATTAACGTAGATATATCTCATCCTATCTTGTACGTTTTATTTTCTTTTTGCTAAATGATAAACTGAAGATTGAATTAAAGCTGGTTCACGCGCTTGCTTTGCGCTGGAACTTCATAGAGCCTGAAAGTGGAGATACTATTAGGTATACACAGACTTGGGTTGCAGTGTGGCAGAAATAATCAGATAACAAATGGAAGACTAGAATAACCCCAAGGCATACCAATAATTGACTAGAGTTGATCGGAATTGTGTGAATCCCAGGCACCTATTAAGCCAAAAAAGAAATCTTCATCCACTTCCAGCATAAACCACTAGTCTAATTAATTGGGCATAGGAAGGTAAAAATTAGTTGTATAGAAATGTTAAGCAAATAGAGATGACATTGTCTATTAGTCATTAAATGTCTATTGGAGGAAAACAATCACAAAGAACAGGTTAATTATGGACACTCTTTTTTATTTATCGGGTGAACAGTAATGTTTTCTGCCAGATATTATTTAGGTATGCAACAGGTACGTAAAGATGGAAAATCACTCGTTTTTCAATGAGGGGGTCAATAATAAAAACAGACTCGCTTATTCCACGAGTCTGCTTAATGTGCTAGGCTAAAGGCTAACACTACCTATGATTTCTTTCTTTTTAAATTTTATACGTCAAGATAATATTCATCAAATTGCTTGAATTCTGATCGGTTAATTAAACCGCTGTCGTTTGTATCCCAATTTTCAAAAACATAGTTTGCTAATTCAAATTCACTAATATAATTATCTGCGTCCAGATCAATGTCAGTGAAATATGCTGATTCGTATAAAGCATCATAATATTCTTGATAGTCAACTTGACCGTCGCCATCTGAATCAATAGCGGCCATATCGTCATAAACGATGTAGTCTTCGTAAAAATAGTTGTATCCTATTAACCACTCTTCATCAGATAGAAAGTTATCATTATCAGTATCGAGACCGGCAAAGCTTTCACGAAAAAAGCCTTCTTCGATCAGACCCATTTCATTTTCCGGGTCCCAGGCTTGAAAATATTCATCCACAAACTTGTCTACAAATTCATGGCGTTCGATAAGTTCGTCACCATCTTCATCCCAATCTTCAAAACTGGTATCTTGTGCAGTGATGGCACTTGTTATCCCAAAAATGAGAATTGTTAGTATTGTTGAAAATTTTATTAAGTATTTGGGTGAATACATAATTTATCCTGCTCTTTTATTATAGATTCATGTCATTATATATAACGAAATCACAAATACGCGCGTTCCAAAGACTGGTTTAATGAGGTTTTAAACAAGATAGCAGTCGCGAGGCTTTAGCCAATTTTTAAGGTGCAGAAGCGACCTGTGAAACGGAATTATCTGATATTTGGGAAAGGACAAACCAAGGTTTTACAAAGACACATCAGTTGGTAAATGAATCTATTTTGATTTAAACTGGTCAAAACCCTGTTTGTGTAGTTCCAGTTTCTCGTTGCCTTTGAAGAACAGTACCTCGGCATCACCCTCCTTTACATCACCGATAACGCTGAAAACTGTTTCGGGAAATAACTCACGGAATCGGCGCTTCAGGAAATCTTCCTTTTTACTATCGAATGTAAATAAAAGAGAATAGTCCTCACCGGCTGTAAGTGCAATTTCTTCGGCAGACCAAGAGTATTTATCACACACCTCAAAAAGCTGCTTGCTGAGAGGTAAGCGATCTGCATTTATTGAAAAAGTGACACCTGATTGCTTTGTAATGTGACCGGCATCAGATTGAATGCCATCAGAGAGATCAATCATTGCATGAACAGATCCGGTATCGGCAAGAAATTTAGCCTCATTTATTAAAAGTGTTGGACGATTATGGGCCTTGATCAGATGTTTGTGGTTTGGCTTTTCCTTGTCATATGCTTCTTGGAGAAGCCTGAGCCCGGCTCCGGATTCGCCAACTTTTCCAATTAATCCGATCTTATCTCCTAATTTTGCTGCAGAACGCCACAGAATATTTTCATCATTGATAAACCCTAATGCGGTATAATTGATGATTATTGAACCGCTCTTAGTTGTATTGCCGCCAATTAAATTAACTCCATGACTTTCACACAGTTGATTAGCACCACTGAAAAAATCATTAAGCCAGTCAGGGGAAGTATCAGGTGGCAGGCCAATGCTCAATAAGGCGTAGTGCGGTGAACCACCCATTGCAGAAATGTCACTTAAATTGGCGGCAAGTGACTTGTATCCCAAATCCTCAGCGGATATCCATTCACGACGGAAATGGCCTTCCTCTAGCATTATATCGGTTGTAATGAGTAGTGATCGGCCTGAGGCATTCCTTATAACTGCACAATCGTCTCCAAGACCGGTAAAATCATGATCATTTTTTGGTTCAAACATACCCATGATACGGTCAATCAGACCGAACTCACCAAGTTCTTCCGGCGATTCATTTTCTTTAAATATATTCATACCACCGTTAGTTCAGTGTTGAGAATGTTCTGCATTTTTTTGGAAATTGTAGGCAATACACATGCATAGTCATTTGCGATAATTAAAAAAACTACTGAATGACAATTGCATCATGCAAGTATTTTTCACAGAATCGCGAAAAAACCGAAATTCTTTTTTAGTAATTCACCAGCTATTACTTATTGGATCTGGATAGAAAAACTGATACTCCAACATAATATATAGGATAATAAAAAGAGAGTACGGTAACTGTTAAAGGGGTTTCCTTGAGGTAAATTAGCATAGTACCAAGCATGAGGGCGTACGGAAAAGAGAGGATCAGGGTAATCTTTTTCCATTGTTCTGTACGACTGGGATAAACAAACCTAATTGGAATCAATACTAAGGCTGATAGTATGAGTAAAACGATTGATGAAACGAGTGGATCGGCACTCAACACATAGAGATAGAGAACAACGAAATTCCAATAGGAAGGGAAGCCTCTGAAGAAATGATTCTCTGTTTTAGCCTGCTTATGACTGAAGCCGAAAAGACTGCTGATCAGTACAACCGTCCCTACCGAAAAGGGAACCCCTAGAAAATAGTAGGCCCAAACTGCCGGCAGAAATACCCAAGTAAGGTAATCTACGATATTATCAAGCCGTTCACCGTCAATATTTGGCGTGTTGGTTGATACATTTGCCCGCCGTGCAAGAGTCCCGTCAACAGAATCAACAAGCACGGCAAGAGCTAATACGATTAATGAGCTCTGTACATTTCCATCAACTATTAATATCAGTGCCCAAAATGCAAGCAGGATACCGATAGCCGTAAAAAGATGGACTGACAAAGCAGCAATTTTAGAATGCATTAATTAATGATTTGATTTGAATAGGTATTTACTACCATGGCAGGAAACCGGTATTAAACGTGCAAAGATAAAATATCTAGTATTTAGTTAATTAAGTCAGATTACTAATCCAATGATTATAGCAGCTATAAGCATGATGATCAGCAACCAGAAAAATATACCAATTGCCACTGCGCCTTCAGCGAAAGCCTCGGGATTTGTTCTTCGGACGTATAAATCTCGGGGAGTTGCTGCGGCCATCAGGAGGGCGAAAATTAAACCGATAAATATGAAATCAAGCCATGCTACATCCCAATAACTTGGACCTATAGGATCCATCCATATTGAAACCATCCATAGTCCCAAGAATAAGACTAAGAAAAAAGACCAGAAACTTCCCCAAGGGCCTGTTCGCCGAAATGCAAAATAGAACAGCAGACCAATTAACATTGCTATGAATAATGCGCCAAAGAATTCAGTTAAAAACATGAGCTTAAAATTGAAGTTAAACTTAAGTCACCTATATATAAAAACGATAAAAATGATTTGACAGTTTCACTTATTATTTTTCTGAGAAAGTCTTCTATGAAAAATGAGAAATAGTTGCTCAATTAAGTTTTGAATGTGACAAGAATATACAATCTGAGCGCGTTAGATCTTTTGCCAAAAAAATTGATGTAAAAGTTCAGAATAAAAGAGAAAAATTTTACAATGTAGATTTACAAAAACGTGTTCAAATTCATCTTTTCTGAACGTTTCTTTTTTATATATCCTTTTTTTAATAACAGTAATTATTAATGGGTCAAAAGAGGCATATTATGACACCAACAAGAACAGACACACTTATCCGAGAAGACATAGAAAATCAAATAGCAGCTGATGCACGTATTTTTAATTCCGAAGTAAATGTAACAGTCGATAAGGGCGTAGTGACATTGACTGGGAATGTACCTTCCTATCGTGCAAAAACCGCTGCAGGTGATGCTGCGAGGGTGGTACCGGGTGTAATTGATGTAATCAATAATATTATGGTTCAGTACGAATCTAAGGAAAGAACTGTGCCCAGCGACTCTGAAATTACTACCAATGTCGAAAGCTCCTTAGCGTGGGATTCGGATATTGATGCAACGGATATTACAGTAACCGTGCTAGACGGTGTTGTAACACTAGAGGGAACGATAGACTCCATATGGAGAAAAGAGATAGCAGGTGATATAGTCTGGAATCATTTTGGAGTTGTAGATGTGGTAAACAATCTAACGGTTGTACCTTCTGTTGATATAGTGAATGTAGATACGGCTAAAAGTATTGAAGAAAACCTGGATCGGAACTTAAACGTAGATGCCAGTAATGTGAATGTTGAAGTCGAAAACGGAACTGCTGTTTTAGACGGTACCGTTGAAGGCTTTGCTGCATGGCAAGCTGCCCGTGATGCTGCTTTTTACACAAGTGGTGTTATAGCTGTAGAAGATAATCTCACTATAGAATAAAGTTGTGAGCCTGACTGGCAGGAATTAAAAGATTTACTTCTTGCTTCTGCAATAGGCTTTTTATTCGTAAAACCGCCTCTAATCGGGCGGTTTTTTACTTTTCACCGAATGGCAGCGACGATTTTACCCTCCATTGTATCATCTCTTTAAGCTTGGTACCAAGGCCGTCAACCATAACTAAATGTTATGTGTTATTTACATCGTCCCAAAATCCAGGTTCTGTAGGCTAGCTTTCATATATAGTCCAAGTCTCATTACATACGTAAAGTTTAGCCATAATTAAAATTAAACAGACTGCTCAAATGCTGATGGATCATCACCATGACGAGGGTATCTAATTCGTTTTTCATGTGTAAAGATTCCAGAACACTCTTCCGTTCTTCGGTACTGACATTATCCAGTTGTATCAAGCTCCAGTTCATCATTGATTTATCCGACTCTGATATTGGATTTTTATCCATATAGAGATCCACTTCTCCATAATCAGGAATACTATACCTGTTGGCATTTAGTATCTTATAAGGGTTTAGTGCTGCACCTTTTTTGGGATCAGGCTGATACAAGATCTCATCCTTCAAATAAACACCGTTGTAAGGTTTTATATATGTGGCCTGAAGTCTCTTGCTTTCCGTTAACACAGCCGTTACGACATCACTGATACTAATAGAGCTTCCCATATAAGGTGAGTAGTAATAATCTTTGACAAGTCTTTTTTGCTCAACTATCTCCCGATCATCACTGCTGATGAATGTTGCCAGCCACTCACGGAGTTCTTTCTCATCATCCGGTTTTATTCGTTTAATGCGTCTTGAGATCTTATTTAGTAAGCTATGGTCAAAAGGTTTATAAGTGAAAACGGTTCCCTTATCTTTCTCAAGGCATTTCTTCAACTGGCGGGCAAATTCAATGCCTGGAAGTTCTTCGGGGTTTTCAGCTATCCAGTTGGCGCTATGTTCAATTTTCCTATTCTCATACATGGTGTGGCATGAAAATTGAAATGGCACGTAGTCATCCGGGTAATGTTTTACATTAAAAGGAATGGTTGCTGGCACCGCTTCATAACTGATAAAATGAAAGGGGTATCTCCAATTTTTCATCTCATCCAGTAGCCCGCTCAGAACCACTTCACTGGGGGAGTGATTTCCCGTTGTTTTCATGATCTGCACGGTCTTTCGCTGGTCATCCGTGCACTTTGTTTGTGTATACAATTCCTGAGGATTGCTTGGCAGCATATGAGGAACAATATCCTTCATCAGGTAGACGTCTTTGTCTAAATATTTTTTCTGTATGCCCCACTCGTTCCAGATATCAAAGACGTCAGGTTCGTTGAAATCTTCTTCCTTCAAATCTAATGCTTCTTTCCAACATTCAGCAAAGCCATGTGGCCTTTCACCGGCTAATTTATTTCTGTTTAAATTATACTCACAGTTAATACAATGTGAACTTATTTCAGGAGGGTATTTTTCATTATCCTGCAGGTGCCGGTTCAAGCTTTCAAGCCACGACTCAAAACCTTCTTCTTCCAGTTCACTATTAGAATCTCTGGCCTTACCATCCAGAATTTTTGTCACCTCGTAGTTAACATCCACTGTGTGGAGTATCTGGTATTCCAGGTCCTTAGCGCTTATTCCGGGCTTTACTTTAACTTCGTAACCACCCGGGTTTTCTATTACTTCAAACTTCTTCTGGAGTCCGTTTATATTATTGTGACGAGATTTATCTATAAGCATTAAACAGGGCACAATGTCGAGGTCAGGATAGGCCTTTTTTGCTACCCAGAATTGAAAAGCTAAATCAAAGAGTCCTTGTTGCCATTTTTTTTTGATGTTGTAGCCTCGGTTGGCAATAAAGCTTTCTCCGGGTTCCCAAGATTTAGGGAGCACGTTAACAAGCTTGAGGGTGTTTTTATCCTTTTCTACAATATCTATTTCGGCAAGATAATTTCGATACAGAACTGTGGCATCATATATTACAGCTTTATCTTGTTTCAGTAACTTCTCTGTTTCTTTAAATGCTGCTTCAGGATCCGTGGCATTAGTACTATTACCCTCAGGGTAGTAAAGCTTTGCTAATTCTCTTACCTGGATCCCTCCACCGGCAAGAGACTGTACAAAAGCATTAACCTGGGTTCTGCCGGAGTATTCCGGATTTGTAGCATAATACAGTTTAGTTGGGCAATCTAAAGAGTGTCTAAAAAGTGTGTTAGTTAGGTATTTGGGCATAGTTATTCTTTTGTCTTTTTATGACTTTGATATAACTTTTAGTAAGGATAAATACTTAGCTTTTTAGCATAAGTTGGTACTACTCTTAACTGGTATGAGTTATAAATTTGTTTAACAGTTTATACACGTTTAGATCTTATCATTCTTTAAACGGGTATCGGCCAAATCTACGATCATAGTTTCACCATTTATATCAAACCATTCACTAAACATATTGAGGGTTCTATGTTGGGGCCATAAGCTTTTATCAGCACTGCCGGCAGTGAGTTCAGTTTCAAATATTTCAGCAAAAAAATTTCTTAACGGCGGGGTATCTCCGTTTCCGTAACCGCCATCCGGTAGCAAATAGACCGTAACTTTTTCACGTAATAATTCTATTAGTTCGGGGGCATTATTATTACTCTGTGCCACCCATTGCAAATAAGCCTCTTTAGGCCGGACCACTACAGCTGCTCGATTTATAGTACTCAATGATTTCGTAGTGGCAGATTTCACGGGCATTGGCTTCTCATTTGACATTTATAAATGGATTTTGATTAACTACATTTTGTGATTAAGCGGCTATTTTAATTTTTTTCAATTTAAAATACAATTGAAAGTTACTTCCGATTTTTCTAAGATGCATTTAGAAAAAAGATACTCTCATACTATTTTGAAATGCATTAAAGGACTGACTGAGTGAAACTTCATAACCATTCATAATTTGCATGGCATAATTATGAGGATAGTTCTATGGTATCTTTTAGCGGATAATTGATCCTATCATTACAAGTACAAGAATGCTGAAAAGGCAGAGATGCGAGATATAATTTATAATTAGCAGTCTTAAGCGCCGTAAAATTGGTTTCGTGAATGAGATAGATCTGACCAATCCTAAATTGAAAGAATCTGAAAAGAAATTGGTATAAGGCTACTATTGCTTCTAAAGTTTAACCCTGAATGCGTATAAGCTTCATAAACAAGAGTGAATAACTTTTGATCCTCTATTATAGATTGGTGAATAAATCAGGAGGCCTCGTACGAATTAGTAACCAAATACTTTACTGGACAGAGGGCCGAAAATATTCGTAGAAGATCTTTAAAAACGTTTTGAATAGCTACAGAACCATAGTGTGTTGTGAGGCCGTCATCAGGTCACGCCACGAGCGGTTGAAGCGGCTTGTCTCGTCGAGAACCTTCATTCCGCTTAGCTTGTAGATCTTCATAGCCGTTTTGCGACAGGTTTCGGTCAGGGTTTTGGCGGAAACATTCACGCGATCAATGCCGGTTTGGGACCCTTGTAGTGACTCGCCATATTCCAGCCAAAGCTGTGAGACGGATTTATGCAGTTCCATACGGTCTTTTTGAAGCTGTTCCTGTTCTTCTTTAAAGATCAAGGATTGATCGGAATACTGTTCGGCTTCATCAATAAAAGAAAGTGTCATACCCAGGATTGAGGAGGCGATGGCGGCAGGAGCATAGCCCATAAACGGGTAGTGAAAAAGCGTTTTGCCTTCGTGTTTAGACCGGGGTGTAAGTACAAAGGATCTTTCTGCGGGAATTTCAAGATCACTCACAATAAAATCATGGCTGGCAGATGCTTTAAGTCCATAACCATTCCACGTATCGAGCTTTTTAATTTCACCGGGAAGAAATGCCATAGCGCGGATATTGGGTTCGTCAGTCGATCGTGTGCCGGTCTGTACAATACAGTTAGCCGTGAAAAGTGTGGCGTGATGAATTCCACTGATGTATTTCCAGTGGCCGTTCACCAGGTATGTGCCCTTGCCGGTTGGGATGGCGGTACCTGCTGGATAGCCGGATCCGGCTGTATACGCCGCCGGGTCAAGAAATATTTGGCGTGCAAATTCCTGATCCATAAAGGCACTGAAGAGTCCTGCCCCGGCACCCAGTTTTACGGTCCAACCGAAACTGCCGTCAAGACGGGACGCCTCCTCATAGAATGAGATCTGATCAGGCACCGGCATTTCATGGCCGCCCATCGATTTAGGGACTGAGAGATGGAATAGCTTTTTACGCTCAGCCAGTTGTAACAATGCTGGTGTAAACTTGCCAAGTGCCTCTGCTTTTGGTGCTTGCTCTTTGATGAGTTCTTCCTCTTTGAGGGAAAAGAACGGTTTCTTCATGTTTTGTAATGATTTTGTCTGCTATTAAGAAAGAGTTAATCTCTTCTTACCCTTTGTTATCAAAGTAATAGTGCGATTGACTAAACTTTTTGAAACTATGATATCAGCAGAATTCTAAAGTGTATTATTAGCCGGTATGCGAAACTAATGAAATTTTATGTGTGTACAGAATGTTATGTGATCAAATAGAATTCTCATTTAACCACAAATATTATGAGTGTAGTCAAAGTCATAGAAATAATCGCGAGTTCAGAGAAAAGTTTTGATGATGCAGTAGAAAATGCATTGAAAGAAGCATCAAAATCAGTTAAAAATATTAAATCAATCTATGTAAAAGAAATGCATGCAAATGTGACTAATAACGAAATTGTATCGTATGGCATAAATGCCAAGGTTTCTTTTGAAGTTGGTTAGATTCATTTTTAGATCATGTTTACTCAAAAAAGGCAGTTCATTGAACTGCCTTTTTATTTTGAACATACTCATTTGAAATGCGACTATGATAGTTTCATAGTTAACTAAAAATCTATGCATCCCGAAAGAAGAAATTCAGATTCAGATATGGAGTGCAATGCTGTTAAAGCAGTAAACAGCTTAATAAATACGGTGAGTTAGATGACTTGCGAAGAATAACCGGATCTCTGCACAATGTTACGAAACTAATTAGATTCTTTACTTTAAACGTATCCGTAATTAGTGCCTACTGCGAAATTAAGTGATCCAATTTTTAGCTTCTTCTTTTTTATCTAAAGAAAAAAACCGCAATTCTTCTTTAGTAAGCGGATTAATGACTTGAGTTGCCCATTCCTGCCATTTTTCATCTCCAACGAGTGCAATTCTATCGAAATGACCGATATACTCTGCATCCAGTTTAAGGTCTTTCCAAAATGCAGTTGCACTTTCGTAGCCATCAAAATCTTCCATGATCATAAGCAGGTGAGGATGGTCAGAAGTGTTTACTTGATCTTTTAAATGTGGAACCAAGTTATCCAGATCCTCCCCTGTCAGTGTATCTGTAATTTTAAGTGTGAGTACGTTGTCATCAGACTGCTTCTGAATACTTATCATAATTTATTTTTTCAGTGATAATTATTGAGCTGATATCCATACTGATAACATATTTAACAGTTATTTCGATCATTTTCTCTTGGCCGGATCAGACCTGTTTTGGTATAGTGTTCTGTATTTTAAGTAAGGTAACCGCCATTATAAGCACGTCTGTATTTGCAGAATACTGCTCCAGAATCCGATCTTGGTCTTTACCAAGCCTTGATAAAACTTACGTTATGCCTGTGTATCTAAAAACCACTCTTCAGCTTGTTTAATAGCCTTTTTAATAGCTTCTTCCTTAGTATATTCTTTCTCTTCCATTAGATCGTTAGCAATTTGCAGAGCTTTTTCTCGTACTTGAGGATCCAAATCATCCAGATCGGCTCCAAAATCTTCAAATGTCCATTTCATGATTCTACGGTTACGTGGTATTTATACATAAGTTAGATTATTCATACACTACATATACAATAATTATATTCAGGCAATCACGCCAATGCGTTAAAAAATGCCGCAATACTTGAACTGTCAGTGCCAATTACCATGCATCCCTTTGTTTATCTTAGAGCCGTAACAGTTGCTAAAATTTTAACCGGTTGGTATATAGTTATTCACTGATTCTCACCGGAAGTTTCACCGGCTTGTTTAAGCGAATGTCTGGCAGTCAGGGGCCCAATTATTTCATTTATAATTACAGAACCCATGACCACTGCCAACAGAATGTCATAAAACTCTGAAAAGACCTCATATTGATTGAGTAACAGTACAAGACCAATTACAATCCCGCCCTGAGAAATAAGACCACCGGCTGTATATTTCTTAATTTTAGCTTCTGAATTGACAAAACTGCCACCTAAGTAACAGCCTGAGTATTTTCCGATAATTCTCAGCAACACAAACACGGTAATCGGCAAAAGAGCCTGCGGTATCATCTGCACATTTAATTGAAGGCCGCTGAGCACAAAAAAGAACAAGAAAATAAGCTCTTCGGTATATCTTTCCAATGTGTCAAAAACCAGCTTATGGTTTTCACTGGTATTAACTACGATCAGTCCCATTAACATGCAGGCTAGCAGCTCATCAACTTCAAAGTAGGCCGCAGCACCGTAGCACATTGCAATAAGAGAAAGCGTTATAATAATCCAGTTACCCTCTCCCTTGATCTTATTACTGTTATATAAAAAAATGTTCATTATGATGGCTGCCCCAATGCCTACAAGGATGCCTCCACCTATGTGATGAGTAGCAAAATAGAGGCTTTGTTGCAAGTTGCCGCTTTCTTGCAGCAAAAAGGAGGAAAAAGCAATACCCAAACTAAATACGAAAATCCCAATGGCATCGTCCAAAGCAGCTACTCCCAAAATGGTATCCTTAACTTTACCTTTAGCTTTATATTGGTGAATGACAGCAAGGGTTGCAGTGGGGTCGGTGGGGCTTGCTAATGCAGCAAGAAGTATAGAAAAGGCAAAAATAACTGAAAGATCGGAAAAAGGCAGGTACCCGGGAAATAAACTTGCGGTGAGGAAAAACAAACCGGTTATTAAAACTAGTGGAACAGCACTAGCCATAGCAGTGATGCTAAAGATATCTCTTTCACGCTTCTTCAACTTTGACCATTTTAATTCACCGCCTACTTCAAAGGTGATGAAAGCAAGACTTATGGAAAGAAGGGATTCAGTGTTTGTGATAAAATCGGAAGAAGTCCAACTGAGCGTGTTTGGACTGAAAAGAATACCTGTGAAGATATACCCTATGATCTTAGGTATTCCTAACGTTTCACACAGCCTGCCCATGAAATACCCGATGAAGACCAGAAAACCTAGTAGCAGTAATGTGTTCATCAGACTTTAGGCTAATCTTTTAAGAGGATGAAAGGTTCTGGGAACATGCCGTCAACATAATAAATTATTTAATGTACTGCATCTGCTTTGAATTATTGGGACGGGGCGAATCTGGTCCCGTATTAAGGTAAGGGATGTTATTATACCTGCTCTGATATAAATAAACAAAATATTGCTATTTTATACCCGAAGAGGTATAACCAATGTGAATCAATCTAAATTATACCCGCAATGGTATATCATGCATGCAACGAATGAACTTATCGCCTTTGTAAAGACCCGAAGAAATCAGTTAGGGTTGACGCAAAAAGATCTGGCCGATAGGGCAGGAGTTGGCCTGCGGTTTATCCGGGATTTAGAGCAAGGAAAAGAAAGCCTGCAGCTTGACAAGGTGAATCAGGTGCTGGCTCTGTTTGGCCATAAAATGGGTCCCATAAAGGTTGAGGATCGCGATGAGTTATAGAACAGCTGATATCTATGTCAATGAATCCAAAGCAGGTGTGCTGGAGGAGACAGAATCGGGATATAAGTTTCAGTATGATAACGAGTACCTGGCTTCAGAAGAAGCCGATCCGGTTAGCCTTATGATTCCACTGCGAGAAGAACCGTATGAGTCACAGGTGCTGTTTCCTTTCTTTGATGGACTCATTCCCGAAGGCTGGCTTCTTGATGTGGTTGAGGATACTTGGAAGGTGAACCCAAAAGATCGGATGGGTCTGCTGCTGGTAAGCTGCCGTGATACCATTGGCAATGTAAGTGTGAGGGAGCCATGAGTAAGTGCCTGATTTGTGCAAAGCCCGTTGAAAGTGGAGCCGACTATCACCCAAAATGTTTACAGAATTTATTTGGGAGTAAAGAAAAGCCCGTGTTGGAAGTCAGTTTTGATGAGCTGAATGAACTAGCTAAAAAATTAGTGCACCAGCGGGTTACCCTTCCCGGAGTACAAACTAAGCTGTCGATGGAAATAAGCCGTAATACAAAGGGAACTGATAAACTTACGATTGTTGGGTTATGGGGACGATACATTTTAAAACCGCCATCAAATCGCTGGCCGGAACTTCCCGCTAACGAACATTGTACGATGATGATGGCCGAGGTGGCCGGTATTGAAACGGTACCGTACGGACTTATCCATCTTGCTTCAGGAGAACTCGCTTATATCACAAAACGCATTGACCGGGATGAGAAAGGGAATAAATTTGCTATGGAAGACATGTGTCAGCTTACGGGGCGATTAACGGAAGACAAATACAAAGGCTCGCATGAGCAAGTAGCGAAGATGGTGAAGCAGTTTTCTGCAAACCCCGTCTTTGACCTGACCCGCTTGTTTGAACTCATCCTGTTTTCCTACCTCACCGGAAATGGGCATATGCATCTTAAGAATTTCTCCTTGTTTAAAGATCCACAACTTGGATGGAAGCTTGCTCCCGGCTACGATCTGTTATCCACCCGAATGGTTAGCCCGCAAGAAAAAGACTCTGAAGAACTCTCATTGACGCTAACAGGGAAGAAGAGCAATTTTCAGCTTGATTCATTTCGGGAATTTGGAAAACACATTGGTTTGAATGCGAAGCAGATCCAAAACATCATTGATAAGCTACACGAGATGGAACCCGATTTTATGAGGACCATAGAAAACTCGTTTTTATCAGATGAGATGAAAGAGGCTTATCGGGATGTAGTAAAGAAGAGGTACCGGATTCTAACGTAGTGGATGAAAAATAAAAAAAGCTCTTCTGACTATCCATCAGAAGAGCATCCTACCTCTTTTTGTCATCACGGAGTGTTACTATAGGTTCGCTTTTCTCTATGTTGTATCTCCCAATCTCTTATTCTCTGGATATTAAGCTCGGTAACCTTTTTCAAATATTCGACCTTTTTGTGATGAGCTTGGTAATGCCAAAGTAACATGTTTGGTTTTTCTTTTTGTATGGTGACCCTTACATGAAGATTTTGATCCTGTTCGCAAATACTCTTTGCACTGCTGATTTTGAGAGGGTCTCTTTTACTTAGGATATTATTATGTACAAAAAATGCACAAAAAACATGCTGATGATAATCATACTCGATCGAGTAATAAATATCTCTATATAAATATAACCCTGATTCTTTAGCCACTTCGAGGTGTATTTTAGTTTTTAATTCCAGTTATAAACTAGTTCGAAGAAGAATAAACTTCTGTTAGGAAAACCTTAGGTACTTTAAAACGATCTAATTTTATATATAAATATTGAACACTGAGTGGATCAATTTTCTCAAGAAAAATGTCAATGCTACCCCTTAAAAATCTACAGACGCCTAGTTATTAATTTGAGTTCAACTAAATCTGTGTTGGAGCCCAGCTAATTGAAGCTAAATTCCGACTTACAAAATGATTAAAAAATTCTGTAGGGAATTAGTTTGCATTCGATCTATAATCAAAGTGATCAAATAAAATAGTTTGATCTTTCAAGTAAGAACGTAAAGAGGATGAAGTTACACTAACACGTTAGTTTTCAGCTACCCAATAACTGTGCCGGTGCATGTCCTCTTTATGATTCTTCCTTTCTATTTGGTGAATGTCGAAATTAAATTTTTGTAGATCTAACTATTTTATAGCTACATAAGTGGAAAACATCTGTCCTAAGTATCCTATACATTAGAAGCACTTCATAAAATTAAACCGGGTGAATAATGAATGCACTTGTCTATTTGATCGGGACAACGGTAATGTTTTTTATTGGATACTACTTAGGTATGCAACAGGGGCACAAGGATGGAAAGTTGGCGGGATTCAATGAAGGGTTAAGAGTTGCATTACAAGAAATAGACCAATATATGAAAGGGGGTTTAGAGTCACCTCTGGATTGGGATACAGCACAACGACTAATGAGAGAAAAGATGAGTAGGAATTAAAATTGATGTAATTTCAACGGCACCGATGTGGCTGCCAAATACCACATTGGATAAGCAATCACTTTCCGATAGGCGGGTTCGGGGTTAAAGCATTTTTGTTGATAAGTGACCAACTGTACCCACTAATTACGTGAATCGTGTCGAAAGTTGAAAGTGCTTCACTCGTAATTGTCCTTGAGTAGAAATGGAAAAGCAATAAAAAACGCCCTTTAAAGCTAATTAAAGGGCGTTTATGGTGTTTTATAATGGGTAGAAATAAAAGTGGGCCCGGAGGGACTTGAACCCCCGACCAATCGATTATGAGTCGACTGCTCTAACCAACTGAGCTACGGGCCCTGAACTTGGTATCTCACATTGGTGAGGCGCCAAAGATAAAAATCTTATCCTTCAGATTCGAATATTATTAATCCAAAGTTTAAGAACGTATTAAATTTTCCATTTGTTTACCTTGAGTGAAAGATAAACTCAATCTTAAATCACGTCAAGACAATGGAATACAGATTTTTAGGACGATCCGGACTTAAGGTATCAGCACTTTCATTCGGTTCATGGGTAACCTTTGGAGAGCAGGTGGATACCGACCTCGCTTATAAACAAATGAAAACTGCGTATGATGCCGGGGTAAACTTTTTTGATAATGCTGAAGCCTATGAGTCAGGGCAGTCAGAAACCATCATGGGAGATGCCATTAAGAAAGCAGGGTGGAAACGATCTGATCTGGTGCTTTCAACCAAGATATTCTGGGGAGGCGAAGGCCCGAATGATCAGGGACTTTCCTTTAAGCACATCAAGGAGGGAACGGAAGCAGCTCTTGAGAGAATGCAAACCGAGTATGTGGATCTGATCTTTTGTCACCGGCCCGATATCCATACTCCTATCGAAGAAACCGTGTGGGCCATGAATCAGATGATCAAGGAAGGCAAGGCCCTTTACTGGGGAACCAGTGAGTGGAGTGCCGAGCAGATCCGAAAAGCCTACGACTTTGCCAAAGAAAATCATCTGCGTCCGCCTCTGATGGAGCAACCTGAATACAACATGTTCAGGAGGGATAAGGTTGAAAAGGAATTCAGTGCCTTGTATGAAGACATCGGGTTGGGGACAACGATATGGAGTCCGCTGGCAAGCGGTCTGTTGACCGGTAAATATAACGACGGTATTCCTGAAGGATCACGATTAGACCTGGAAAAGTACAGCTGGTTACGAAAGCAACTGCTAGAGACCGAAGAAGGGAAAGAGAAACTACGCAAGGTTGAAAAACTGGCGAAAGTATCTGACGACCTTGGAATTCCCATGCCTCAGCTTGCATTGATCTGGTGCCTGAAAAATCCAAATGTGAGCACGGTAATAACAGGTGCCTCAAATGTGGAACAGGTTGAGCAGAATATGAAGGCTATGGAACTTGTCGATAAAGTAGATGAGGCCGCCATGGAGAGCATAGAAGAGATCCTGGATAATAAACCTGATTCTGAACAGGATTGGAGAAGGTCGTAGATCTGCATGAATAACAGAAATAGGATCCTTCATGAGTGCTTTGATCTTGCAAAGCAAGCAAAGGGTCGTGGAGATGGAGCCTTTGGCGCTATCATTCAAGATGAAAACGGCACAACCATTGCGAGGGCCGGAAATACTACCGGCTCTGATGGTTCTGTGCTCTATCACGCAGAAACGAATGCGATCAAAAAAGCAGAATCAAAGAAAGGCAAGGGCAAACTAAAGGGCTGTATCCTGTATAGTAGTGCTGAGCCCTGCCCTATGTGTGCTTCGGCTATTGTATGGGCGGGTATTGATGCCGTTGTTTACGGAGTATCCATTGAAAAGCTCAGGGAGATCGGTATTGAACAGATCGACCTTAACTGCTTTGAAGTATTCAGGAAGGCAAACAGAAAGATAGATCTTCAGGGCCCGTTCCTGGAAGGTGAGGGTCTTTTGGTTTTTTAAACAATGAACCAAATACTCTTTAGCCGAATTAAATTACTCACGTGAAAACCTAAATCTTTTAGCTGAAAAAGTCCCTGTAGCAGGATCCCAAAATAGGAATGACAAGTAAGTAGTAAGCCTCATTTAAAAAGGCAGGTCGTCATCTAAATCTTGATTACCTTCTAGAGTCAGACCGGGGGCGCTGGGAGGTGGATCTGCCATTTCACCGCCACTGCCTTGCTCGATCTTCCAGGCTTTTACATCAGTGTACCAGTTTCCTTTGTACTCCCGGCTTTGTATATCGATAAAAGCAGTGATCTCGTCTCCTTCGTTAACGTTATTCTGATCAATGTTATCACCCCATTGAGTGATACATACCTGCTTTGGGTATTTTCCTTTGGTTTCGAGGATGAAGTCACGTTTTCTCCAGGGACCGTTTTTACCCTGACCTGATTGTTGTTCTAATATCTTGGTGACTTTACCTACTAGCTTAAGATCCATTTGATTTATTTTGGATTGAATAGTTTTGAAAAGCAAAGATAGGCAACATGCCATTGAACTTCGAGCCGACTTAGATCAGATTTAGAATTAATTGAGAGATTAAATGAAGTAAATCTGTGGCTGATTATCCGTTTTATAAAGATTTGAGATCACTTTTAATTAACAAAAATTGTATTTTCAGTTATTCATAAATGTGAATTCAAAAACAGGCTCTAAGTAGTTATAAAGGCAGATATTTAATGAATATGAAGATTTTCTTCACATAATCTTCATATTCGGAGAATACTTTCCTGACTCATGTGCCGGAAAATATTTTAAGAAGTAATTTATGAGGTTTAGTGTAATAGGTATATCTCACTGGAAGAGTGAGGTTTCTATTCGTGAATTATTCTATTTAGACAATCATCGCAGGGAACTCCTTGACTTCTATACCAAGGATATACCCGGCGGTATTTTCATGCTAGACACTTGCAATCGTACTGAACTCTATGCTTTTTGTGATGCTGAAATTTTAATTTCGGCTCTATGTAAATCGACTAATACTGATCACGAGTTTTTTGAACAACACGGATATATTCATGTTCAGGAAGATGCCTATGATCACCTCTATGGAGTTGGAACCGGACTGGATTCTCAGGTTTTAGGTGATGTTCAGATCATACAGCAGGTGAAGCAGGCTTATAAAAAAGCCAAGAAAAAAGGACTTTCCGGAGAATTTCATCAATTGATACAATCGGTTTTCCGAGCACACAAACGGAGCCGTACTGAAACCGATTTTGGTAAAGGTACGGCCTCCGTTGGGTTCGCTGCCACTCAACTTGCCCTGGATCACTTCAAAGACCTGAGCCAAATTCGCATCTTACTTATCGGAGCGGGTAAAATGGGCAAGGTTTCAGCCAAGAACCTCATCTCGAATGGAGCTGAACATATTTCTGTGGTTAACCGAACTATCGACAGGGCCAAACAGCTCGCTTCTTCCTTTGATATCAAGGCACATGCATTTTCAGAACTGGATGAAGAGATCAAACAGGCAGATCTGGTGATCACCGCTACCGGGGCTAAAAATCCTATTCTGCATCCTAAACATTTTGAAGGCGTTGATCACCCTCAGCTGGTATTAGACCTGAGTGTTCCCCGTAATGTGAATCCAACGGTAAACAAACTGGACAACGTGACACTCATTGATATGGATTCCATTCACGAAGCAAACCAAAAGGCCATTGAAAAACGGGAGAAATCCATTCCTGAAATTCGTAAGATCATTGAAGAAGAGAAGGATAATTTTCTGAATACAGTCAAGCGTTCACGGTATCTGCTTCCCCGTATCAAGGAGATCGAGCACAGATTAAGTGATATTACTGATTCTGAACTTGACCGAGTCAAACACAAGATGGATGAAGATTCTTACTCTCAGATGGAAGAAGTAACCCGTCGTATCAAGAAAAAGATCATGGCCATTCACATCGATCGGATTGACAAGGAGTTCGAGAAGGTGAGGAATGAAGCTTAGAATAGGTACACGAAAAAGCACACTCGCACTTTGGCAGGCTAAAAAAGTTTCGAAAGAAATTAAAGCACAGGGTGTTGAAACTGAATTGGTGGAAATAGAGTCTTTTGGGGATAAGGTTCAGGATATTCCATTGGATAAACTGGGCGATAAAGGTGTATTTACTAAAGCTCTGGATGATGCTTTGATTGCCGGGGAGATCGATCTTGCTGTTCATTCACTCAAAGATGTTCCTACTATTCTTCCAAAAGGATTGATCCTTGCGGCTGTACTTGAGCGCGGTAATCCAATGGATGTATTAGTTCGTCCGGTCCAATCCAAAGAGACTGAAAGTGAGCAAAAAATTATAGCCACGGGGAGTATACGAAGAAAGGCTTTTTGGCTGAACCAATATCCGAAGGATACTGTAACCGGATTAAGAGGCAATGTGCCCACAAGATTGGATAAAGTTGATTCGAACAAATGGTATGGAGCTGTCTTTGCAGCTGCCGGTCTGCAGCGGATTGGTTATGACGACCGAATCTCGGAAGTTCTTAACTGGATGATCCCGGCACCGTCACAGGGTATTGTTGGTATTGTTTGCTGGGGAGGAAGCGAAGCAGAAAGTGTACTAAAAAAGATCGATCATAAAGAAAGTCACCTATGCGGGGCTATAGAACGCGCATTTTTGAACGAACTTGAAGCCGGCTGTTCTAGTCCTGTCGGAGCCCATGCTAAAGTTAATGACGATATTTTGAGTTTTAAAGGAGCTGTGTTGTCACTGGATGGAAAGGAAAGACTGGATATCGAGAGAACAACATCTGTCAACAAAGCTAAAGCAAGTCTGGGTAAAGAGTGGGCGGCTCTTTTGAAAAAGGAAGGCGCAGAGGAATTATTAGAGCATCCTGATGATGAGTAATAAACCCAGAGTACTTTTTACAACCCAACTATCGGAAGAAAAGCGAACACAGCTCGAAAATGGTGAGTTACTTATTGAGAGTGAACCTTTTATCACCTTTGAATATCTGATGCCGGCTCTTTGGATGGACAAAGTGCCGCAAAATGCCGATGCATGGATATTTACAAGTAAAAAGGCGGTGAAAGCAATATCTCCCAAGGTCACTGATCTGGCCATTCCTGATCATATATTTGCGGTGGGCTCTAAAACAGCAGAAAGTCTTGGGGAGTTAGGACTCGAAGTGACCTTTCCGGAGGAATACAATACTATTGCCTTAGCGTCCATGATGCAGGAACTGGATCTTAAAAAGTTGATCTATTTTTGTGGAAACCTTAAGGCTGCCGATCTTGGTAAGCTATTGGGTGAGGATGTTGATGTTTTTTCTATTGAAGTGTATCACACTATACTTACCAAGCATGAAATGGATGATCTGGATGATTTTGATGCAGTAGTTTTTATGAGCCCAAGTGCTATTGAATCTTTTAGCGAAAAGAATTCGATGCTTAAGAAGCAGCAGGTATTTTGTATTGGTCCATCTACTGAACAGGCTGCCAACGAAGCCGGCATAATGAACTGCATCACCCCGGAATACTCAACCCTTGATTCCTTGATGGAATCCATCCATCGGTTTTATTTTGATAATAACTCCAATTAGTGTTTAAGTTGTGAACTTGAACGCTTGTGATAGGGCGTTTAAATAATGACTTTACTGCGAAGGCCCTCAAATTTAGATGGATATTCTTCGGTTAAATATGAAAGCATTTATAATTTAATGAAGTGCTGAGGGCCACAAAAATGACTGAATATATCAATGATAAAAATCATCCATAAGGATGTGAATTTAAATAGGATGCCAACGTGAACTTTCCCGAACTTAAAAACCGATTATTACTCGACACGCTGGAAGGCAAGGAAACTGAACGCCCACCCGTATGGATGATGCGTCAGGCCGGACGGTATCTCCCTGAGTACATGGAGATTAAAAAGAAATACAGCTTTTTTGAGCGGGTAAAGACTCCTGAACTAGCCAGTGAGATCACCATTCAACCCATCGATATTGTTGGACCTGATGCGGCCATTCTGTTTTCAGATATCCTGGTACTGATAGAATGCCTGGATGTGGAGGTGCAGCTCAAGCCGGGCTTTGGTCCTTATTTACCGGACCCAATCCGAACTGTTGAGCAGGTTGAATCTCTAAACATTATTCCTGCCGAAGAACAGCTTAGTTACGTATATGATGCCCTGACACTGACGCGTAAGGAGCTCGATGGACGAGTTCCCCTGATCGGATTTGCCGGTGCTCCGTGGACACTCTTTTGTTATCTGGTGGAAGGGCAGGGATCAAAGACATTTGCAACAGCAAAGTCTTTTCTTTTCTCTCAACCTGAGGCCGCACACAAATTGCTTGAAGTGATGACTGATCAGACTATTCAGTATTTGCATCATCAGGTAAAAGCCGGAGCTCAGGTTCTGCAGGTGTTTGAGTCGTGGGCAGCCGCACTCGGTCCCGATGATTTTAAAAAATTTGCATTACCACATCTGCAACGTATTGCGAATGAAGATTATGGTGTACCCTTGATCATGTTCTGTAAAGACGCTGAGTGGAGTTATCCATTATTTGGCCACACCAATGTTTCCGGTTTCGGTATCGGTTGGGGCTGTGCTCCCGAACATGCCCGGCAGTTTGCAAGTGATAAAGTGGTGCAGGGTAATTTTGATCCCTCCAAGTTACTTATGAAGCCGGAGCAGATCGAAGTTGAAGCAACTGAGATGCTGCAGCGATTTGGGAGAGGAAATTACATCGCTAATTTAGGGCATGGCATTCTGCCGAATGTTCCTGTAGAAAACGCCAAAACGTTCGTGAATACCGTAAAGAATTTTAGATATTGATTCGGATCTCTGAGTCGAGTTTTAGCTCTGGCGCAGAGCGGCCGGCAGGCTCCGGAGGGACACAGAGTCTTGCTTATTCGTAGTTTGTAATCTTAGTTTTAGATAATCGTATGTAGCAAGAACCTATCTCTCTTTGGAGAGAGATAGGATTTGGCTTTAGCCAGAATCCAGAGAGAGGACAGTGGTTTTTTTCGTCCAAATATTGAATTGAAACTGATATAATGAGAACCAAAAATTTAACATCCCTAAAAGATCAATTCACACAATTCGTCTCGGATGTACAGCAACATATCTGTGATGAATTGGAAGCCGTGGAAGGAACCCAAAAATTTCTGATCGAGGATTGGGAACGGGATGGCTTTGGCGGAGGCAGTACCCGTATTATTACAGATGGAAAAGTGATAGAAAAAGGCGGGGTTAATGTTTCTACAGTGGGCGGGCCGCTGCCGGAATCCATGCGGAAAAAATTTGAAGTACCTGAATCGGAGTTCTTTGCCACGGGTGTATCACTGGTAATACATCCGCGAAATCCCTTTGTGCCTACGGTTCATGCGAATTATCGATATTTTGAATTATACGATAAAGACAGCGGTGATCTACGCGATCAGTGGTTTGGCGGCGGGGCAGATATGACACCCTATTATCTGTTTCCGGAGGATGCGGGGCATTTTCATAAGGTACACAAGGCAGTTTGTGATCAGTTTGACCCGGATTACTATCCAACTTTTAAGGCGGAATGTGATACCTATTTCTACAATCATCATCGTGAGGAAGCCCGTGGGATCGGTGGTTTATTCTTTGATTATCAGCGACCGGATGAAGACCGTTCTGCCGAAGATCTGTTTGAGTTTGCCAAAGCCTGCGGGTTTGCTTTTACTGATGCCTATATTCCAATTATTAAGGAGCGGAAGAATATTGATTTCAATGTAGAAAATCGCATGTGGCAAGAGATCCGTCGCGGTCGTTATGTAGAATTTAATTTGATCCACGATCGCGGTACCTTATTCGGGTTGAAGACCAAAGGTCGTATTGAGTCGATCCTTATGAGTCTGCCACCACAGGTCCGATGGGTGTATGATCATCAACCCGAACCCGGAAGTCCCGAGGCAGAATTGGTGGAGCATTTAAAACCGATCGATTGGATTAATTATTAGAATAAATTGTTATGCCAATAGGGCCGAATTACATTCGCCGTATATCTCACGTTAGAAAATTGTAGGTAGATAGTTATGAAATACCCAAAAACCCGTTTACGACGGAACCGTAAATCATCCGCCATCCGTGATATGGTGCAGGAAAACAGATTACATCCCTCAGATTTCATTGCCCCGATATTCATCGTTGAAGGGAAAAAACAGAAAGAAGAGATCTCGAGTATGCCGGGGTACTACAGGTACTCACTGGATATGCTGGGAAGAGAATTGGAAGAGCTGATCGAGGTTGGAATTGAGTCGGTATTGCTGTTTGTGAAAGTGCCTGAATCCAAAAAGGATAATAAAGGAACCGAAGCCATCAATGATAATGGCCTGATGCAGAAATCAGTTCAGTTCATCAAAGAAAATTATCCGGATCTGTATGTTATGACGGATGTGGCTATGGACCCATATTCATCCTATGGGCACGATGGAATCGTTGAAGACGGTGAGATCGTGAATGATCCATCGGTGGAAGTTTTGGCAAAAATGGCGGTAAGTCATGCCAAAGCCGGAGCTGATATGGTGGCTCCATCTGATATGATGGATGGGCGTATAGGAGCGATGCGAAAAGCCATGGACGATGCCGGTTTTGAGAATACCGGGATCATGGCCTACAGCGCAAAGTATGCGTCTTCTTTCTATGGGCCGTTTCGTGATGCTCTGGATTCTGCACCCGGGTTTGGAGATAAGAAAACCTATCAAATGAATCCTGCAAACCTGGATGAGGCTCTGCGTGAAGTTGAGCTTGATATCAGTGAGGGCGCTGATATTGTAATGGTTAAACCGGGTATGCCATACCTTGATGTGGTTCATGCTGTAAAACAGAATTTCAACATTCCGGTCTCAGTATATAATGTGTCCGGAGAATATGCGATGATCAAGGCTGCTGCTGAAAAAGGCTGGTTGAATGAGAAGGAAGTGATGATGGAATCGCTGCTCGCCTTCAAGCGAGCCGGAGCCGATCTGATCGCTACGTATTTTGCCAAGGAAGCCGCTGGATTGATTATCAGTCAATGACCCAAACTGCAGAGGCGAACTATTCTTGCTGTCCCTCCAGAGGGACATAGGATTTAGCTATGCTATAACCCAAAAGAAAGTGGTTGACTCAACTTATAAGTTTTAATCGATTAAGAAATCATGAATTATCAAAACAGCAAAAACCTATTTGAAAGAGCATCCAAAGTCATTCCGGGTGGAGTTAATTCTCCCGTAAGGGCTTTTAATAGTGTGGGCGGAACACCAATTTTTATCACAAAAGCTAAAGGCGCTTATTTGTGGGATGAGGACGGAAATAAGTACATTGACTACATCAGTTCGTGGGGCCCAATGCTGTTAGGTCACGCCGAGCCAGATATAGTTAAGGCCGTTCAGGAAACGGCGTTGAATTCAACTTCATTTGGTGCACCAACACGCCTTGAAGTGGAAATGGCAGAGTTGATCACCGGTTCAATTCCCGGAATAGACAAGATCCGTATGGTGAATTCCGGCACCGAGGCTACCATGAGTGCCATACGCGTGGCTCGTGGTTACACGGGTAAAAACAAGATCATTAAGTTCAAAGGCAATTACCACGGGCACGGTGATTCGTTCCTGATAGAAGCCGGTAGCGGAGCTCTGACCATGGGTGAGCCGAGCAGTCCCGGCGTGACAGAGGGAACCGCCAAGGATACTCTGAATGCAGAGTACAACGATCTGGATTCGGTGAAAAAGTTGGCCGAAGCCAATACTGGCGATATTGCTGCCATTATTTTGGAACCGATCGCCGGAAATATGGGATGTATTCCACCTAAAGAAGGGTTTTTGAAAGGTCTTCGGGAATTGTGCGATGATAAAGGTATAGTGTTGATTCTGGATGAAGTGATGACAGGATTTCGCGTGGACTTTCAGGGAGCCCAAAAAATATATGGTGTAACAGCTGATATAGTAACTTATGGCAAGATAATTGGGGCAGGCCTTCCGGTAGGGGCATACGGTGGTAAGAAAGAAATTATGGATTATGTAGCACCAACCGGTCCTGTCTATCAGGCGGGAACACTATCCGGAAATCCGCTAGCTATGGCAGCGGGATATACGCTCCTCAAAAAGCTCAAAGAAAACCCACAAGTGTATGAGGAACTGGAGAAAAAAGCATCTGTATTGGCCAATGGTATTGGGCAGATACTTAGCGATCATGACATTCCCAACACCTTAAATCGGGTGGGGTCTATGGTAGGAGTCTTTTACTGTGAAGGTCCGGTAGAAACTTTTGAGGATGCAAACCGCACGGATAAAGAGTTGTTCGGAAAGATCTTTCATGGCATGCTGAAACGTGGCGTGCATTTACCACCCTCACCATTTGAAGCATTTTTTCTGAGCAATGCACTGACTTCAGAAGATATCAGCAATACATTAACAGCTTTTGAAGAAACAATAAATGAATTGACTCGGTAATCTAGTCAGAACTTTTTATTTGGTTTCTGCAATAGCCTTGGGTTCGAAGATATTCCGGATCATATCATCAAGATACATGCCGGGTTCAAAGGCTTTTACTTTCCAGCCGGGATCGAGATAGTCCAGGATCTCAGCCTGAGCCCAACCGCTATAGTAAAAGACTGTTTCACTGAAACTGAGATTGCTTCGCAGTTGCTTTATCTCACGATTGCGATTCTTGACTCCGTTTTTGTAGTGATCGAAATCAGGGATGGATGACATCTGCTGTAAAGGTTCATAAAGTCCAGGATCCGAAGCCAATAACCATGATTTTATCTCAGCGTACTTGCCAAGCCCCTCCAGCCATTCCCGTTCTTTCTCATAAGCCGTTAATTTGGGACTGTTAAAGGTATTTCTTCTCTGTTTTCTAATTTGCAGCCACTCCTTTGTCAATGTTCTTATTTTTTGATCATCTGATGCTTTTAAAATTTTGGCTAAAAGTAGCCGCTCATTAAGCCATGCTTGCCTGAAGTCTGGATTTTTCCAGGGGTAAGAATTCTCAAATGTGTTAGAAGCTTCTGCTGAACGCACTCTCTCCAGAGCTTTTTCCGCTTGAAAAGCGTGAAAAGATTCGTGAATAATAGCTGAAATATGCCAGTCAGTGTTGAACTTGCCTGTTATTAGCGAGTAGGGGAAAATAGGTTTTAAGAACGAAGGAAGATCAGTTTTAATAAGCTGAGTCAGTTTAATCTCTGTCCATTCTTTAGTAGTCATGCTCGCAGCGTAATATTCACCATTTTGGACTGTGAAAGCCTCAGGAGTCTGATCAGATGAAATGATCGGTTGAGTGTAATAAAAAAAGGATGGAGTTGATTCAATATAAGTCCATCTACTGCCCATCTGTTTAGTGAAAGGGACTTTTTTCCAACCGGTTTCGGGATCCTTTAAACCACTCAGAAATACATAGGCCTCATTATAAAGAATTATGGGAATCTCTTGATCGCCAAAGCCCGGCCATATTAAATTTCCAACTGATTTCCTTAAACGATCTGTTTCTTGCAGACTGTATTGGTCAGTTGTACTGAGAGTGTTCAAACTGACAGAGCTATCGGATAAATTTAGGTTAATAATGGCAATACCACCTAAGAGAAGCCCAAAGATCAAAAAAAACCAAATGGAAACCGTCTTAAATTTTGTGAGGCAGCCTTTATTTGTTTTAGTCACATTACCTCCTTATCGCGTTTACTTATATATTTAATAAGAGGAAAATTTGTGAATAAATAATGAAAGGCAGTGAGTTATTTTATATAAATTTATTACCCGCTTAGATTGATTTCGCCTTTAATCTTATCGAATTCTTCGTCATTGGGTTCCCAAAGTTCGATCTTAACTCCATCAGGGCCCATTATCCACCCAAATTTTCCGTATTCGAACACCTCGATCTCACCGATCACTTCAACGCCTTCTTTTCTTAGGATTTCGAGTAATGCCTCCAGATCATCAATCCGATAGTTGACCATGAATTCTTTACTGCTGGGGTCTGTATATTTGGTTTCGGAATCGAAGATACTCCATACTATATCCCTTCTTTCCAGGATCGCGGGCGTGTCGCCATTCAAAGGTGCCGCCATATTTCCCGTTTTCAATACCCAAGTGCTTTTTGTACCAATCACGGGTGCGTTTCGGATTTTTGTTTTTAAAAATATTCCGCCTAAGCCTGTTACTCTTTTCAGGATCGAAAAAGTTCATTTATTATTGGTCTGGTTTTTATGCTATCAATAATGTAATAGGAAGAGTGAATTCTTATGAACTTTTTTTCTCAGTTTATATATCCTTCATGTAGTTTCAGTATATACAGGCACTCACTTACTCAATCAACAAACACATAACCCTTAATACAATGGGAAAGCAAACTTTGGACCTATCCAAACAAAACATCACAGTAGAAAATATAATCAGGAATCCGAATCCTGCAAGGTTTTACGAGGATGCCATTAAATACGACTCGGGTTCAGCGATAAGCGATTCAGGTGCACTGGTAGTGCGATCAGGTAAAAGAACGGGTCGTAGTCCGGCCGACAAAAGGGTGGTAGAATCTTCAGGAATTAAGGATGATATCTGGTGGGGTAAGATCAATATTCCTCTGGATGAAAGAACTTTTAAGATAAACTATCAACGAGCAACAGATTACCTGAATACACTTGACCGCTTATATGTTATTGACGGATTTGCCGGCTGGGATAAAAAGTATCAGCTTAAAGTAAGGATCATTGCAGAGCGACCTTATCATGGCTTATTTATGCATAATATGCTTATTCGTCCTACAGAAGAGGAACTGAAAGATTTTGGGGAGCCGGATTTTGTGATCTACAATGCGGGTAAGTTTCCTGCCAATAAATTTACAGAGGGAATGACCTCAGATGCATCTGTCGATGTGAATTTTGATACCAACCAAATGGTGATCCTTGGTACAGAGTATGCCGGCGAAATGAAGAAAGGGATCTTTACCGTTATGCATTATCTGATGCCGAAAAAAGAGGTGCTTTCCATGCACTGTTCAGCTAATGAAGGTGATACAGAAGATGATGTGGCACTTTTCTTTGGTTTATCAGGAACCGGAAAAACAACGCTTTCAGCCGATAAGAACCGCAAGCTTATCGGTGATGATGAGCATTGTTGGAGTGATGACGGAGTATTTAATATTGAGGGCGGTTGCTATGCTAAAACTATAGACCTTTCTGAAGAGAAAGAACCTGAGATCTATAATGCCATCAAGTATGGAACCGTTCTTGAAAACGTGGGATATGATCCGGATACACGTAAAGTTGATTTCAAGGATGTATCGATCACTCAGAATACACGGGCTTCTTACCCCATTAATTATATTGATAATGCTAAGATCCCCTGTACTGCAGGTCATCCGAAGAATATCATTTTCCTGACTTATGATGCATTTGGTGTGCTTCCTCCGGTAAGTAAACTAAGTCCGGAACAAGCTATGTATCACTTTATAAGTGGTTATACTGCTAAAGTTGCAGGAACTGAAGTTGGAGTAACTGAACCTGAAGCCACATTTTCTGCTTGCTTTGGAGCCGCCTTCCTGGCGTGGCCACCGGCAAAATATGCAGAGATGCTGGCAGATAAAATGCGTAAGCATGATGCCAAAGCCTGGCTGGTCAATACGGGACTCACAGGTGGGCCATATGGCAGAGGCTCTCGTATTGATCTGAAGAGTACCAGATCAATCATTCAGGCCATCCATGATGGTAAACTGACAGAAGTAGAAACAGTTAAGGATGATGTATTTGGATTTGAAATACCAACAGCTTGCCCTGATGTATCAGCTGAAATCCTTCAGCCACGTAAGACTTGGGATGACGGTAATAAATACGACGCTCAAGCTAAAAAGCTGGGTGAACTCTTCGATAAGAACTTCGAAGAATACAAAGAAGACAGCAGCAAAGAGATCATCAATGCCGGACCAAAGTTCTGATCCGGTAACACCTAAAGATGAAACTAAAAAGGCGGATCCGGTATCCGCCTTTTTTATTATTTGATAATCCACCGCTATCATAACAAATTCAGGTCAAACTGTAGTAGAACCGGATTAAGGGATCAGTTTCAACGATCGGGCTTTTTTAATGGCGACACTTCTTCGGTTAACATCCAGTTTTGAAAAGAGGTCACGAACTCTATTGTTGACCGTATTTAACGACATGGAGGTTTTATTTGCGATCTCTTGATTTGAATATCCTTCTGAAAGAAGATCCAATACCTCAAGTTCTTCGAGTTTTAAATTAAGGTCATTTACAGCCTGATCATTTCTCTTGAAAGAAGTGCTCTCTTTAACTTTTTTAGAGTGTTTATTGTAGGATTTAATCTTCCAAATTATAAAAATGGCAACTGCAATGGCGATCAGTATAACTGAAGCGGTAAAAAGATTTAGCATCAAATTTTGAATTATTTTTAAAATGTCGTCACTCTAAAATTAAGAAAGTGCTCAGTTATATGGCATTAAATTAATCTTATATAGCAGCGCACCAATTTGATTGATCTATTAAACACGGTAGGTTCAGAGTAGATTTTCAGGATTCAATCCCTTAAGATCATCTGTTACAAATTTTCTACCGTTGCGAATCAGTTCACCATCCAGATATACATCAGGACCTATACAAACCAGATCCCAATGGATATTACTTGAGTTCCCATTTGGTGCGATCTCATAATCTTTGCCAAGGGTAAGGTGGTTTGAACCATAGATCTTCTCATCGAACAGGATGTCATACATCGGGCTTTCGATAACGGGATTTAAACCAAAGCTGAATTCACCGAATCTTCTTGCCCCTTCATCAGTATCCAGAATATCTTTAAGTGCTTCGTTGTTGGATGAATCGTAATCAACAACTACACCGTCTTTAACTTCAAGCTTTACATATTCAAACGGTTTACCTTGATACACAGAAGGGGCATAGCTGATCACTCCATTTACAGAATCCAGAATAGGAGAGGTAAACAATTCACCGTCCGGGATGTTTCTCTTGCCAAAACAGGGAACCCAATTCTGATCCTTAACGGAAAAAGTGATATCGGTGCCTTCGCCCTTCAAGTGAATTTCATCAGTAGCTCTGAGTTTTTTCTCTAAAGGTTTCATAGCTTCTTCGAGAGCCGCGTAATCTACCAAACAAGCATCGTAATAAAACTCTGCAAATTTTCGGGTTGGCATTTTAGCATTCATAGCAAAAGCCGGTGAGGGGTATCTCATAATACACCAATTGGTATTGTTAACCCGCTCATCAAAATGGACAGGTTTCAGAAAATGCTCAGAATAGGCTTTGTTAGCCTCTTTACTGGTCAGGGCATTTTCATAAATATTTTGGGAAGCACGAATGCCAATAAAAGCATCCATTTGCTTCATAAGGGGTAACTGATCCACGTCTGCTTGATTTTTCCAGAAACTTTTATTGCCGTTCTCTATAAGAATGCGTCGAGTATCGGAATCTTCGATATTTATGAAAGGGTTGGCATCTTTAGCTCTGATCTGTTCAACCAAAGCCCGAAGCAGGTCAATACCATTCAGTCCGATAAGTTGGACCATAACATTTTGTCCTTTTTGAACCTCGGTACTGTGCTCAAGAATAAGTTGAGCTAGTTTTTGGTCTTGTTCTGAAATCATTAGTTAGTGTGTTTAAGATTAAATTTTGAGCTTTGTTCGAACATAATATAAGATACTGAAATGATGAGTAATAAAGTGGCCAGCAGCTTTTAAGAGTGATTACCGTAATTTTCAGCTACGGTATAGTTTAAATTCGAAATTTAAAAAAACTGTGAATGGCTCACTTTATCACCTTACCTACTGTCAACACATGATGGCAAAGTGAAATTTCATCAGGATCGTTGGACGCAATAATGACCAGCGTACCTTTACTTACCTCATTTTCAATTATTGAAGAAACCAAGGCATGTCCATCTTTATCGAGGTTAGAACCAGGCTCATCCAACATCAATGTGTCAGGGTCGTTAACAAGAGCAGCTGCAAGTTTAGTTCGCTGTTGCTGTCCGGTTGAAAGACTCCCGAATAGCTGATCCTTTAAATGCAGTATTTGACATCGTTTTAGAAGATTGAAGAGGTCTTTTTCGCTGGAAACATTACCGCGTGCTTCTTTCAGGAATTGTAGATTTTCAGCAACGGTCAGTTCTGCGTATAAATTTATGTAAGGTGCAGCATAACCTAATTGGGATTTCATTTCTTTCTGGGATAATAACTTTTCAGATTTTTTCCATTCAATGTTTCCTGAATTTGGACGAAGCAGGTAGGCCAGACATTTTAACAAGGTAGACTTACCGCTTCCATTATCCCCGGCAATCCCAAACACTCCGTTTCTGTGCTCAAAACTGAGCCCTTGAAAGATGATTTTGTTGTTAAATTTCTTAGTAAGGTCCGTAGCTTTAACAGATATCATGCACCAAAGGTAGTAAGATTATCATTAAGAAGAATGTTCAGCATATTTATAAAGTTTTATAACAAAGCCAGATTTACTAAATCCTTAATTGTATTGCGACTCGGTAGGCTTTATTTTCAATTTTAAGTTATATTTTAGGATATGCACGAATCGGTAGAACATATTATTGATAAGCTGATGGGGGCGGTTAAAGCCGATAAACCCTATTACGTGCTTAAAGACCTGCTTTCAGCCGGGTTTCCGTCGTTTATTGTTGAAAGAATCCGTATAGAGATCAATGAAAAGATAAAAAAAGAATATGAACTGAAAGATTCGGAATGGGTAAGTACCGATGAGGTCTTGGTTGAAGATGCCTGGGGTGACTTTCAGCATGCTTTGTTTGCCAATTCAAGAATTCCTAAAGACAAATTATATAAGATCACCGGAGAGGTGATCACAGATATTGTTAAGGTATATCTGGAGCCCCGTCACCATATGGCTGATTATATCTACAAGGGTGATGAGGAGCTTTCATTCCAGGAATTGGTGGACAGAACTGAGAAGCTCACGATCTATAAACACTTTGGTCGCGCTATTCCGCTATATATGCGCAAACGCGGACTCCAGACTCTTGAGAAAAAAAGATGTAAGCTTTTAATCCATAATCTGGATGCAAATCTTGTTGCTTCATACACAGCTAAGGAATGGGCTCAGGTGTTGGAGCTTTTGTTTACACTGTTTGGAGGAAAGATCGACGCGAAACTCATTCAGCTTTTCTTTGAAGACAAAGGTTTGTACTTGACTGCTAAAGCTTTCAATGAACTGGACGAACAGATTACCAAAGATCGTTTTATTGAGATACTTTCTTATCCCGACCTGTTGGATGTTAAGCTTCAGGAGAAATTCAGAGAGCAATTCCGGGAAGAATTGATCGCTCAGAAGAATCGATTCGATCAACCTGATGAAGAAGAAATGGAACAGATCGATGAAAAAGAACAACGATTACTGGATAGTTTTTTCGGTGATTACAACAGTGATGACCGACAACTCACGGATCAGGAATCATTCAACGAGCTTTTCAAAACAGAACAAACGGATAAATCGATCTTTGAGGAGTTCGAAGAAACACCCGACGCTGAAAAGATATCAAAATCTATTAAAGACAGTAAGTCGTCCGATGAGATCCAGAAATTTCGTAAGAACCTGGTGACCGTATTGGATCAGGCCGCTCATTCCTTTAAAAACCTTTCCAGAGAAGAAAGCGACCATGAAGATGATGAAAGTGAATTGATCGAAGACATAAATGAAGAAGAAACAGATCAGAATACAGAGCCTGAGACCAAAGATGAAGAAGAAAAAGAAAATGAATTTGATATTCTGAAACAGCTGTCTGACGCCGATCATGACAATGACAAAGATGAATCTACTGATGAGGGTGAGGAAGCGGATTCAGAGGAAGATCCAATGTGGAGGCAGTTTCTTCGTCCGGATCAAATGGATGTTCTCATGGGAGGGAGCCGGCAAGAATCAGATGAAGATCTTTTGATGGACGAGGATACGCTTTTTGAGGAAGAGGATGATGTTATAACACCGGAACTTTCAGAGTTTCTGGTTGGACAGGAAAAACTATTTATCAAAAAAATATTTGGGGGCAAAAAGAAGAAATATGCCTCAGCTATGAAATCAATTGAACAATTTAATAGCTGGGATGAAGTAGGAGACTATCTTCAGGAAGAGGTGTTTAGAAAGAATGATGTGGATATGCTTTCTGACCCGGCCGTTGACTTTACAGATAAACTGCAATCTTATTTTGACGAATATAAAACCAACAATTAAGTATTTATGGAATCCAACCCAAAAGTAGAACGACTCCAGAAATTAAGAGAAGAAGCATTAAAAGGTGGTGGTGAAGCCCGGATAAAAAAGCAACATGATAAGGGTAAACTCACTGCACGTGAGCGCATTGACCTGCTGGTTGATAAAGGCTCATTCGAAGAGATCGATAAGTTTGTAACTCACAGAAGTTCAGCTTTTGGGCTCGACAAACAACAGTTTTTAGGTGACGGTGTTGTGACCGGAATGGGTAAGATCCATGGCCGACCTGTTTATGTATTCAGTCAGGATTTTACGGTCTTTGGTGGCTCTCTTTCAGAAACTCATGCTGAAAAGATCTGCAAGATCATGGACCTCGCATTGAAGAATGGGGTGCCGATAATAGGGCTCAATGATTCCGGAGGGGCTCGTATTCAGGAAGGTGTATCATCTTTGGGGGGATATGCTGAAGTATTCTGGAGAAACAGTATGGCATCAGGCGTGATTCCTCAGATCTCTGCCGTGATGGGGCCTTGTGCAGGTGGCGCCGTTTACAGCCCGGCCCTTACCGACTTTATTTTTATGGTAGAAAATACCAGTTATATGTTTGTTACCGGTCCGAATGTGGTAAAAACGGTAACACATGAAGAAGTGACATCAGAAGAGCTTGGAGGTGCGTCTACACACAGCTCTAAATCCGGTGTTTCTCATTTTTCAAGTCCCAATGATGCTGTATGTATTAATGATATCCGTGATCTCATGAAGTACGTTCCTCAGAACTGTGAGGAAAAAGTGCCAATGATCGATCCAAAAGATCCTGATTCTGCTAAAGCCAAAGCTCTTGATGATCTGGTACCGCTGAATCCTAACAAACCGTATGATATTCACGATGTGATAAATGGTATCATGGATAAGGATACTTTCTACGAGGTTCACAAAGACTATGCGGACAATATTGTGGTTGGTTTCGCACGCCTGGGTGGGCGGAGTGTTGGTGTTGTAGCAAATCAACCGCTATCATTGGCCGGCGTATTGGATATTGATGCCTCTCTGAAAGGTGCTCGTTTTGTACGCTTTTGTGATGCGTTCAACATTCCATTGGTTGTGTTTGAAGATGTACCCGGCTTCTTGCCCGGAACGGATCAGGAATGGAACGGGATCATCAAACATGGTGCCAAGCTTCTATATTCGTTCTGCGAGGCTACCGTTCCTAAGATGACCGTTATCACCCGTAAAGCTTACGGAGGCGCTTACGATGTTATGAACTCTAAGCATATTCGTGCTGATTATAACGTGGCCTGGCCAACGTCTGAGATCGCTGTAATGGGGACGAAAGGAGCGGTTGAAATTATCTTCCGTCGAGAAATAGCCAAAGCTGATGATCCGGAAGCGAAACAAAAGGAATTGGAAGATGAGTATAGTGAGAACTTTGCCCATCCTTACCTTGCAGCAGGACGTGGCTTCATAGATGATGTCATCATGCCGTCTGAAACTCGCCAAAAGCTGATTAAGCAGCTTGAAGTGTGCGAGAACAAGGTAGATACCGTGCCTAAGAAAAAGCACGACAACCTACCTTTGTAACTAAGCGAAAGACATTTTAAAATCGTACACGTAGGGGTAATTCATAAAGTGCCCCTACGTATTTTGAAATGATAGTTCAATTAAATGAGCACTAAAATTCCCTGATCAATCCCTTTACGAGTTTTGCAAAAACCTCTTTTTTCTGATCGGCGGCTTCTTTCACTTCAGCATGATCGAGCTTTTGATCTACAACTCCTGCAGCGGCATTTGTGATAAGTGATACGGCTGCAGCTCTAAGCCCAAGTCTGCCCGCTTCAGCAAGCTCAGGTGCTGTACTCATACCAACGGCATCACCACCCATATATCTGAATGCCCTGATCTCTGCTTTGGATTCGTAGCTTGGCCCTTTGGCAAATAAGTAAGTTCCCATCTGTGTAACAATACCTAAATCCGAAGCTATCTCTTTGACTTTTGCTGCACTTTCTTCCATATCGTAACTCCAGTTTTTATCAGCCGGCTCAGAGATCATAAAAAATTGTTTGATGATGCTATCAATGATCATCAGGTCCCCAACCTTGTAGCGTAAATTGATACCACCGGCGGCATTGGAGATAATAAGTTTGTCAACCTCAAAAGCTTTTGAAAGCTGTATCGGTAGTACGGTTTTGGAAATAGGATGCCCTTCATAATGATGGAACCGGCCTGAAAAAGCTAGTACGGAACTTCTATCAACCGACCCAAAGATCAGTGATCCCGAATGTCCAATAACAGTAGAATCCGGAAAAGAAGGAATATCAGTATATGGAATACTGATCGGATCTTCGATGTGATCACCAAAACTTCCCAGTCCTGACCCCAGAATTACAGCAGAGTCTATTATATCAGGTAACCCCGCGTTCGTTAAAAAATCTTTGATCTCAGTAATGTGTTCAGGAAGGGACATGCGACTCGATGTTTTCTGTTGAGTATCCGGTTTTATCGTCATAGGATGTCAGTTTGTATAAAGGATGCTTGTCTTCATGATAGGACATTATCACATAACCTTCATCCAGGGCTAACTTTGACAATTCTTCCCGGCGCTGCTGACTGACTTTGGGTTCAAAGTCATATTTGGCAGCATACTTTCGGTTTACGGCTCCTTTGGTTCCAATCACATCTCCGGCTTGCAAATACTTTTGTTCGCCATCGTCAAAAAGCAGAACCTGATGAAATTCAGTGTGCCCGCCGATCTTTCGGACCGTGATGTCAGGATAAGGTTGATCTTCATCTTTCAGGAAGTGCAGGTCGGCCTTTGCATCCAGAAAGGAAATGAATTCCGTTTTTTCTTCATCATAGTATTCCTCTTTGTCCGTTACTTTTCTCCACCCCTTTTCTGAGACCCAGATCTTTGCTTTTGGAAAGGTCAGTTCCCAAAATCCATTTTCACGATGAGCCAATCCGCCAATATGGTCGTAATGGAGGTGACTCAAAAATATATCAGTGATGTCAAATTCGGTGAGGTTATGCTCCTCAAGGTTTTCTCTGAGGGTATCGGGACCGGTATCTTCTCCAAACTCACCTATACCGCAATCAAACATGTAGTTTCGATCGGGGGTATGAATCAGAAAGGGATTCAATGAAAGTTTAAGGGCTCCCTTAGCAGGAGGATCATTCCTGTCAATGCGTACAAATTTTTTATCGAGACCAACAGAAAAAGTGCCTTCGGGTAGTACTGCAGCGTATGTGTTCATGTTCGATTAAATATGTGTATTGAAATGAGTCAATATCTAAGCTGTCCGCGTTCAGTAAACAGCTCTCAGTTTTATTCAATTAAAACCTGTGAGCTGTAGCCTGATAGCTGAAGAGTGACAGCTATTTTTCCTTATCCTCAAATTTCTCATAAGCTTTAATGATATCACGAACAAGTTTATGGCGAACCACATCTTCCTCTCCCAGATACACAAAATCGATGCCTTCAATATCCTGAAGAATTTTTTGAATGGAGATCAGACCGGAGTGCTGCCTGCGTGGAAGATCAGTTTGGGTGATGTCGCCTGTAATAATAGCCCGGCTGTTAAATCCGATCCGTGTCAGGAACATCTTCATCTGAGTGTTTGTCGCATTCTGAGCTTCATCAAGGATCACAAATGCATTGTTCAGAGTTCTACCCCTCATATAGGCTAGTGGAGCTATCTCTATGACATTTTTAGTAAGATTCAGATCCAGTCTGTCGCGATCGATCATATCTTCAAGGGCATCGTACAAAGGACGTAAATACGGATCGATCTTTTCTTTGAGATCACCGGGAAGAAAACCAAGATTTTCACCGGCTTCAACGGCAGGGCGGGCAAGGATGATCTTTCTAACCTTTCGGTTCTTCAGTGCCCGAACAGCGAGAGCGACAGAAGTATAGGTTTTACCCGTACCGGCAGGACCTATAGCAAAGACGATATCATTTTTGATGGAGGATTGCACGATCTCTCTTTGACCGGGTGTCTTAGCAGATATTGCCTCTCCATTGTGGGTATGAATGATCGTATCACCGGTTTCGTCAAGGTCGCGATACTTTGGTCGGCTAGCGGTGCTTTCACCAGATTTTAAATTGACCAAGGTATTTACATCTCCCTCAGCTACTTTACTTTTACGATCAAGTAGTTCAAGCATACCTTCAATGACCAATGAAGCTGTTTCAACTTCTTCAGCGGGGCCAGTTAACTTAAGTCGGTTTCCGCGTGCATTGAATTTGGTTTCTGGAAATGCCTTGTCTAAAGCAATGAGATTATGATCGTGTAATCCAAAGAGAGCCATTGTGTCGGCTCCCTGAAGTTCTATAACTTTGTCGATAAGCGTTCTGTCGTCTTTTATAGCTGCAAAATTAAATTAATTATTAATCCTAAATATAAGGATTTAACAGAAGAAATGGGATGAGTACATCAATAACTAATCGATGCTTTTAGGGTAGATTTACTGAAATTTTTCTGTCAGTTCCTGAACCCGAGCACTAATGTTTTCAGCACTGAAAACGCTGCTGCCTGCTACAAGTACATCGGCTCCGGCTTTAGCTACTTTACTGATATTTTTTAAATTAACTCCGCCATCAACTTGGATTAGAAAGCTAAGTTCCCTGCTGTCCCTGATAGCAGCAAGTTCAGATAATCTCTCATAGCTGGATTCGATAAAACTTTGCCCGCCAAAGCCCGGGTTTACACTCATAATTAGCACCAAGTCTACATCCTGAAGGATCGGTTCAATAATGCTGACAGGGGTTGAGGGATTAATTACCACACCGGCCATTATACCGTACTTCTTTATATTCTGAATAGATCGGTGAAGATGTGGGCAGGTTTCGTAATGAACTGAGATAAGATCTGCACCTGCTTCCACAAAATTTTCAACGTACTTATCGGGTTCCTCGATCATTAAATGAACATCCAAAAAAGCTTCTGGAGCTGCTTTTTTTGCCGCTTTCACGATACTGGGACCGTAGCTTATGTTGGGTACAAAATGTCCATCCATGATATCACAGTGTATCCAGGAAGTGCCACCATTTAATGCATCCTGAATTTCTTCTCCCAATTTGGTAAAGTCTGCTGCAAGGATAGAAGGCGCAAGAATAGGTAGCTCGAAATTCATTTAATTTTACTTATTTAGATCTGATTGATTATTTAAAGAGTCGGGCGGTGTATTTGATGAAGTTCCGGTTGAATCGATGATAACCGCTCCGCCTTCACTTTCTTCTTTAACTTCAAAGCGTTCAGAGATGGTAAGATCAAGGGTTTCACCCTCTCTGAGTTCTGCCTGTTTAGGTTTGAAATCGAGAACTGTATTTGGTAGTATATCACGTGTTGGGCGAAATTGAACTTCACCAACATTCAAGCCCGCTTCTCTTAATTTTACCTGGGCTTCTGAAAGCCTGAGTCCCACAATTTCCGGTACAGTCACCATCCGGTCACCAAGTCCGTCACTGATCACGAGATCTACAACGGCACCTTTTTCGACCGTTGTTCCTGCCGGGATTGATTGTCTTAGCACTACATTTTTAAAACGATTTGACTCATAACTGCGGCTCCCCACTTTCAACCCATAATTTTGAAGCTGTATCTCAGCATTTCTAAGGGAAAAGTCTACCACTTTTGGTACCTCAACCTGAGGTTTTACTTCAGTATTTACTGTTAAATATATTTTTCGATTCGGTTTAACGATAATAGAAGCTGTAGGATTCTGATCGATCACATAATCGGCAGGGTAGGCTGCGTTTGCACGGCGTTCTGCGACTTCAAATCGAAGGCCATAATCCGTTAATAGCGTTTCGGCTTCTTCAAGAGAAACCTTGGTTACATCAGGTACTGTAATACCCTCGTTGTAATTTGTGTAGGACGGTAAGATCCATTTATCTGCAATAAATATCGAGGCGGCAATAAAAACTACCAAGCCTGCCAAGATAATATAGAAATATTTATTGGTGAAAATATATTTGAGCATATCCATAAAATACGGGAACTTTTGGCGGGTTAAAAGTGCCAGGTTACTGAAAATTGTTCAAGTCGCATCAAATTGGTTTGTGTTTCGATTCGACTGTTTTTCAACTGAACGGCAAAGAATGCATCGAATGCCGATACAATATGATTTACCACGATCAGTTTCAGTATGTTCCCTGCAACGCGGTAGTTGTCATTAAATTCTTCTGCCTGGTCACGACCTTCATAAAAAAGCGAGAACGGTTCGTCAGTTCCATTCCAGAAATAACGATACATGCTTTCATTTTGAGTAGGAGATGTGGTGACGCTATTATACCAGTCACGCCAGCCGGGTTGAAACTGATAATATTTACTGATGAGTTCGTAATATTGCTGGGAACCGTAATTAGGTAACAAATGAGAGAAGTTACTGCCCACCCGGTCTTTAAAATAAAATGGCGTGGATGCCTCCACGTTGTGCAAGATGTTTAGTGGAATTTGATCCCAGTCGTTCCGTGTGTCGCTCCAATCGGGAGCTCCTGAAAGCTGAGCTTCCAGTGACTGCCAGTTGTTATCGAGTCCATGGACCTGTGAATAATTGACAAGCCACTCTGCGTAAGCAACTACACTCCAGTTTTGATGAGTGAAGCGTTCATAAGCTTGTTCCTGCTTACGGGCTTTTGCATTTTTGTCCAAGTGATAGATCAGGCCGATTACCTCTGCTGTGAAATATAGTCCGGCTCGGCCCCATTTTTCATTTGCAGCCTGACCAACACCAGGAATGATAGCGGAAGCCAAAAAAGCAGCTCCGGGATTTTTTTTAGGGAGATCAAATACGGAAACCGATTTGATAAATGAATTTTTTGAAATAAAAGATGAACATTCAAATTTGGATTCTGTATTCGGTTCAACGAATATATCACTCGAAAAATCTGAAACATACTGCGCCTGACTGATTGAGGTCAGTAATAGAGAAAGAGCCAATAAAATAAATATTTTTACTGTTCTCACAGCAACTCAAAATCAAAAATTAGGCCAAAATGTAATAGTAGATTCTGACCATAGGTTACCTGATTTAATCTCGAATTGGTAATGAAATCATCGGGAAGTGTAAGACTGAATTGGTCGAGACTATAAGATCCACTAATAAAAAGTTTCATAGGGAATAAGTAATATCCATTCAAAAATATTCCGAGCTTGGCTTCCAAACCTGATATCAGCTTTCAAAAGAAATCTTCCATCCATTGCCGGTCTCAAAAAAGAATCTGGTGAAAATCTTTTCGATGGTAAAAAGGTCTTTATGGGCATGAATTCCAAATCTCCCCGACAGGCGAATATTCAAACATAAGATTTGGAAGGCGGTAAATATGAGGCAGCGCTTAATAGCTGATGGTAAGCCGTCCGTTTGAAGCTTTCTTAAAGTAATTTTTTGTGTGTTCAAGATGAGCTTCAAAATAAGATCGATCATGCGGCAAGGGTTCGATTCATATGTATTTAGCTCGTGGTAAAAAGGGTAGGCCTTACAAACCATTGGGTCCAAAGATGCCAGCACCTGGGTAAGGCGGTCTTAATCGGGTTGAAATTCAATTATGAAAGCAGTCACATTGAGAGTGCACAGGGCTTCAAATGAGTGAAGACCAAGAGAATAAGTAGAAACAGAAATCACATGGTTGCGAATTGCAGGTATAGTCTGTAATTGTGCAGGTGTAACCTGTTTATAAAACAAATAGCATACTCTTTATCAAAAACCTCAATTTACATATGGATTAAAAATCGATGAGTAAACTAAATCGCAAGGTGTTTGCCAGCGGATGATCTGTTTCAAGAGTTTTGATATAACTGAAATCAACTCCTATAATATTATACCGGATACCGGCACCGAATGTAATGTATTCACGATCCCCATTTTGCGGATCTTCAAAGTAATAACCTCCACGCAGTGCAAACTGATCAGCATACCAGTACTCAAGTCCCGCACCGATCATGAATTGTTGCATTAGTCCGACTTCAACAAGATTGTTCCCATCAAGTCGGTTATAGCTACCCCATGAGTTGAACAAAGCTTTAATTGGACCTGAAGCTACACTTGTAGTATCTCCACCACCGGTTTCCAGTTCGGTTCTTGCCATAACCTTGGAAATATCGTTTGCAAAAGTAATACGGTTTACGCCTTGATCATCCAGATTAAGATCGAAAGCCCATCCAAATCTCAGTAAAGTTGGTAGCGGATCTTTTTGTGCATTGTCAGTATACTGAATACCTGGACCAATGTTGGAGAGATTGGTACCAAAACTGAATCTGGCATCACGACCGCCAACCAGGAATGGATCTGTTTTATAAAGCAAGGCAAGGTCTAAAGCCACGCTGCTACCGGGATTTACTTTTTGAGCACTTATGGAAGTACCGCTGGCCAAACTGGAATAGATCAGTCTGAGGCTGGTCCCTCCGGCAAGTTTATCTGTAAATTTATAACCGTATGAAGCACCAAAAGCGACCTCGTAACTATTGAATCTGGAGATGGGCTCGGGACCGGTCTCATCCGTAACAACCTGTTCACCCATATTTAAATAAGTAAGATGAGTTCCGATATTACCAATACCGGGTATGTGAAATCTCCCAACAACATTGTCGTAAAACAGATCACTTACATTAAAGTTGGCAAGCCAGTTAGAGTGGGTGATACTTGCTTGATTATAATCTTCCTGAAAAGCCAATCCAGCAGGATTCCAAAAATAAGCGGCTGCATTGTCAGCAATAGCAACACCTGTATTGCCCATACCTGCTGCTCTGGAATCTGGCTCTATTTGCAGAAACGGTACAGCGGTAATGGCTACCTGCGCATTAACAACGGCTGGAACGGATAAAAATAACCCAACTAAAAATGATGATACTAGTTTTTTCATAACGCTAAATTTTTAGAGAAATATAAGTGTTTTAAAGCAAAATTATGGAATGCTCGCTCTTTTAATTCTGAGCATGGTATAATAGATTTAGTAATAGCTGAATCTCTCTTATGTTCTCTCAGCTTTAAATACTCATTTATAAGTAGTTCACAGTCATTACAACGTGTGACATCCATGCTGTTATATAAAAGGGTTATATCAGGCTCAACATCTCTTTTAGATCTTTCGGACAGGCAGGTATGAGTTCGCTTTAGGTTTGAAAGCAAAGTGTTCTTCATATAAATGAATATTTTAGCAGAAACAGCATTCTTGTCAAGGTTTTGATATCGTGAAAAGAGGGCGTAAAAAAATATTATGATTCTAATAGTGAGAATTATTTAATAACCCTTCTTTATAAAATTATGTCTGTAAAAGAATTTAATTTTGCTACTATTTTAAGTTGACGACACTGTATGGTTCCGACAAAAAAAGCAAACCACTTTAAAATAGCAGCTTGTTAAGCATATAAAATATTTATTATTGGGTGCGTTTAATAACATTTAAAGTTTTGTAGCTGTTTACCTATAAGAGCGTAGAACTTGGGATTATGATTACTTGGGGATGTGATGCAGATATGTGTCTGATAGAATTATATACCGTAACTGAATGATGTTAACGTTACGTGTTCTTTAATACTCTTGTATTATATATCTGTGTAATAATAATGTCAATAAAAAAGAGCCCGTTTTAAGCGGGCTCTGGGTCAAATATCAAAGCATTTCGATGACCATCGAGGAAGCGCCACCACCACCGTTGCAAATACCTGCACAACCGTATTTTCCTTTGGTTCTGCGCAATGCATGGATCAGTGTTACAAGAATTCGAGCGCCTGAGCAACCAAGCGGATGACCAATACTTACGGCGCCGCCGTGAATGTTAACTTTTTCAGGGTCAAGCTCAAGGATCTGATTATTAGCAAGAGCCACGACTGAAAATGCCTCGTTGATCTCGAAGAGATCAATATCATTTTTGGTCAATCCTGCTTTTTTCAGGGCAATAGGAATTGCGTCAGCTGGTGCAGTGGTAAACCATTCGGGTGCTTTTGCAGCACTGGCACTGCTTAAGATCTTAGCCAGAGGTTTAAGACCAAGTTTTTTTGCTTTATCGGCACTCATGACAAGTAGTGCTGCTGCTCCGTCATTGATTGAGGAGGCATTTGCGGCAGTTACCGTTCCCTCTTTGTCAAATACAGGGCGCAACTGAGGTATTTTGTCGAACCTTACTTTGCCAAGTTCCTCATCTTTTTCTACTTCGGTCACATTACCTTTGCGGTCCTTGACTTTCATTTTAATGATCTCATCCTTGAAGTAGCCTTTTTCAGTCGCCTCAATAGCTCGTTTATAGGAAGTAATAGCATATTCATCCTGATCTTCACGACTGATATTACACTCTCTTCCGCAAAGATCACCTGCATTACCCATCAAGTAATCGTTATAAACATCCCATAGACCGTCTTTAACAATACCGTCTTCAACTTTTGAATGGCCGTATTTGGCTCCAAAACGTTCTTTCGGAAGATAGTAGGGAACGTTACTCATGCTTTCCATGCCACCCGCAACAATAATATCAGCCTCGCCAAGACGAATCTGATCGGCAGCGATCATTACTGATTTCATTCCGGATGCGCAAACCTTATTAACTGTGGTTGATGGTGTGCGTTCAGATAAACCGGCCTTTAAGGCAGCTTGTCTTGCCGGAGCCTGACCAACGCCTGCTGATAGAACATTGCCCATTAATACTTCCTGAACGTCATCGGGCTTGATACCTCCTTCATTAACTGCTTCAAGGATAGCAGAAGCTCCTAATTCAGGGGCTGAAAATGAAGAAAGGCTTCCTCCAAATCCACCTAATGGTGTTCGTTTTGCTGATACTATTACTACTTCTCGCATAATCTAATAATTTTAATTGATTGTTCTGAAAGCGCTTTTTTAAGCAGTTATTATGTTATCTGCCTTACTGAATATTGTTGTTTAAAATGCCTGATCTAAATCAGCAATCAGGTCTTCCTCATCCTCAATTCCGACTGATATTCTGATCAGTGAGTCTTGTAGTCCGGCTTTTTCCCTGACATCTTTAGGAATGGAACCGTGTGTCATGGATGCCGGGTGACTAATAAGTGATTCAACTCCGCCCAAGCTTTCAGCCAATGTAAAAATTTTAGTGTTACTCATAAAGTTAACCGCAGCTTCAATAGAGTCATCTTTTAGCGTAAAAGAAAGCATGGCTCCAAAATCATCCATTTGTTTGGAAGCTAGTTCGTGCTGAGGATGTGATTTCAAACCGGGGTAATTTACGGATCCGACTTCAGCATGAGATTCAAGATACTCGGCGATCTGTTTCGCATTCTCAACGGACCGCTGAACCCGAACACTGAGTGTTTTAATACCTCTCAGAGTCAGATAACAGTCCATGGGACCGGGAACGGCTCCTGATGTTTTTGTCTGGAATCTTAAATTTTCCATGATCTCTTTATTGGAACTTGCAACTGCTCCGTGGATCACATCGGAGTGACCGGCTAAATATTTTGTAGCTGAATGCAGTGCAGCATCTGCTCCCAGTTCCAGCGGTCTCTGAAGATATGGGGAAGCAAAAGTGTTATCTACCACGGTCAGAATGTTATTTTCCTTTGCCAGATTTGAAAGGGCCTTAATATCAACAACACGAAGCAGTGGATTTGTGGGAGTCTCTATCCACATCAGCTTTGTCTTATCCGTGATGGCAGACTTTACCCTATCAATGTCAGTCATGTCTACAAAGGTGAAATCAATACCGTACGGTTCAAACACTTTGGTAAACAACCGATATGAACCGCCATAGAGATCATTTGTAGTTATCACATGATCTCCCGGTCGTAACATTTTCATAAGAGCATCCATAGCGGCTACGCCACTTGAAAAACAAGCGGCTTCATCGGCGCCTTCAAGACCTGCGATCATTTTTTCGAGGGCAGTTCTGGTTGGATTTCCTACCCTTGCATAATCATACCCTTTGTGATCGTTAGGCGCCTTCTGAGCATATGTAGACGTCTGAAAGATCGGAGGCATAACTGCTCCGGATGTTTCTTCAGGTTTTTGGCCTGCGTGAATGGTCTTGGTATTAAATTTCATAGTTTAGATTAAAGCTACAGTAATTTAATTATTCTTCAGTTTGTTCAGAGTTGTCAGTTTGCTGTTATAGCCACTGTTATTCGGGTGAATTTCATTCAGTCGACCATAATAATCAGTTGCAAAATTTATAAGTTTGTCAGCCCTGTTTCTCAATTCAGACTTATGATCTTCAAAAGCCACTTTAGCTATAGATAGATAATTGGCAGCAAGATTATTGTAAAAAACAGCAAGACTTTCGAGATATTCAATATTTGTAGTATCACGTTTGAATGCTTCGATTAACTGAGTTTCAGCCTCTTCACCCATTCCAACAGCTTCCATTTTTATCTGTTCGGCCAAAGAAGTATCATTTTCTTCATAGGCATCTTTTAGATCATCCATAATATTAGAGGTGATCTCGTATAGCTGAGTTCCGTATACATTTCTCAAGTTAGCGTTATCAGGATACTCTTCTACAAGTATTTCTAACATAGAAGCTGCAGCTTCATGATTTGAATTCGATATGTAGGCATTAATTAACCCATAAGCGAGATTAATATCTTCGGTCATATCCGTATTAGCCATCTCATAATAGTCTGCAGCCATTGCCGGATTCCCTTTTTCCAGATACAGATAACCTAGATTTTCATAAAGCTCAGCAGAAGGTTCATTGCTATGATCAAGTGCACTTTCAAGACTGCTTATTGCAGCATCGATGTTCCCCAGGTTGAATTCTGCCACAGCAAGGTTTTTGTATGAACTTACAGCATCAGGTCGAATGATGAGGGCATTTAAGAAATGGCTTTTTGCGGTTTCGTAAACATTAATTCCATCATTATTCTCAAAGATGCGCAATCCGGAGTTGTGTTCGGTTTTCCAATATTGCTGTTTCAGACTGTCAATTGTTGCCAAATGTGATTCATTAGCTCCCATTTCAGCAGATAGCTCAAAATCAGTAACAATTCGATTATAGTGGTCTTTTCTGAGTTCAGGATTTATATCCTGAGCCATTTCAGCTGTGATCTCAGCTCTTTTGATATAAAGACCAGGTTGCCCCGGATCTTCAGTAAGCCGGTTATTGATTTCTGTCAGAGCCTGATCATATTTATTGTCAGCCACTAATTGGTCGACGTTTACTTTTGATGATCCGCAAGAAATAAAAAACCCGGCCACAAGTAGTAAGCCTGTTAGCCGGGTAAAATTTGAAATTTTCATAAGGGTTTTTTTAGGTGTATGCAATTACATACCTGCTTTATCCATGGCTTCCTGAGCCTTTTCCTGCATATCTAAGGTAATGTAAACATTAGAAAGGCTTCTCCAGGCGGCTACGTTATCAGGATTGATCTCTACAGTTTTTTCGTAAGCTTCCATAGCTTTGGTAAGTTCTTCCTTAGCAGCGGTGTCGAATTTATCAACTTGGTCCAGATCGTCAGCATAGTTACGCTGACTAAATAGTACAGCTGCTTTATTTTGGTAAAGGATGCCAAGGGCATTGTAAGCTGTCGCTTCGTCTGGACGTAATTCAGTTGTTTTGATAAGTTCAGACTCTGCCAGATCATTGTACTCAGCAACGGTTTCAAGGTTCCTGTTGATCTCATTTTCCAGTTCAGTGATCTGCTCTTCTATCTGCTCAGCTTCGGTACCGGAAGCGTTTCTGAGTTCCCTCTGAAGATCGTAGATCTCTTCATAGATTTCAGTGATCCTGTTAGTAAATTGCTCAGTTTCCTGTAGCATTACAGTACCTAGTACTAAGTGATACTGAGGATTATCAGGATCGCTGGCAATAAGGTCTTCCAGCACATCAATGGCTTTGTCACGCTGACCTACTGTCATATAGTTATCAGCAAGTTTTTGAGTCAGACTTACAGTATCGGGGTAGATCTCAAGACCCTCTTCCAAGTACTCTATGGCTGTTTCAGGTCTTTCTGACTGCGCAAAAAATACTGCTACTCGATCATAGTCGCTTGCGGGAGGAGGATCTTTCATCTCCATTGACTGAGCAAGTGCATCAGCGGCTCCGGCAAAATTATTGTCCATGTAATGTATCTGAGAGAGCACATCATATGACAGGGTGCTGTCAGGATTTACAATGATAGCATTCTCGAGGTGAGCAATAGCGATCTGCAGAGGTTCTTCAACAGTGGCCATTACACTGTCATTAGTGGCGTAGTCCAAAGAAGAATTATGCTCGTAACCCCAGGTTGTGAGGATAAGATCAGTAACTCCATCGGCTTCTTGTGGAGCTTCTTCCATTCCATCGAAGAGTTCTCTTGAAGTTACTGCATTTTCGCGGAAATCACGGTACACAGGTTTTCTACTGCTAGGTGGTTGTATGGTCTTTGCCTCTTCTGCATTAGCGAGGGCTTTATAGTAATAACCTAGGCCGTTGTCAGGATTTTGAGATATAAATCTATCGAGACCTGCGTAAGCACTATCGAAATTCTGTGTGTAGATGTTTAGTTGGGCTTGGTCAATAACAGGATCGGTAGTTTCACAACCTGTAAGTAATCCCAAAAACAGGAAAACAGGAATAAGGTTACGTAATAGCTTTTTCATTTTATTTATAGATTGGATTTGGTTGTAATCAGTACAAATTAATATGTTGTTGAAAATAACCATATGTGTTGCTTTCTGCAATTTATTAGAGCACATGGTTTTGTTCATTATAAAAAACAACTTATTAAAATCGTTTTCATGAAAAAAATATATTCAACGGATAAAGCACCCGCCGCAATAGGCCCATATAGTCAGGCTACATCACATAATGGCATTTTATACTGTTCAGGACAAATTCCGCTGGATCCGCAAACAATGGGAATTGTGGGTAATAATGCTAAAGAACAGGCTGAACAGGTTATGAAAAATTTAGAAGCTGTTCTTACAGAAGCCGGAATTGACTTTTCTCATGTACTAAAGTGTACCATATTTTTGGCAAATATGGATGATTTTGCGACAGTGAATGAAGTGTATGGTGCGCGATTTGAGTCAGATCCGCCGGCAAGAGAAACAGTTGCAGTTAAGACCCTGCCCAAAAACGTCTTGGTTGAGGTTGGCTGTATTGCATATCTGTAAATAACATCTTTATCGGTCGGTTAATGTGATCGTATCAGTAATTTCGATCTCATTACCGGCCTTATCTTTTACTCTTATCTTTATAGTGTTTTCACTGTTCGGGGTGAAGTCAGGGTGATAATATCTCAGTAACTCTTCTTCGTAATCGTATTCAGCAATACCTTTCACTCCATTTACTTCGAAGATGGCGCTGGAAGAGTCTATACCGCTTAATTCATCCGATGCATTAATGGTGACAAACCATTTTCCATAATCTGTTCTGACCATCCTAAGATCAGTCAGGCTTGGTGGTATTTCATCAGCTACTATTTTGAAGGTGCCAAACTCGTTTGGAAAGCCCAATAAGGTTTTGCCTCTGAGTCTGGAATCGACATAACTGAGTTCATTATCCTGTGGGTCGATCCTATAGAACCCATACCTATTATGTGCTTGAAAATGATCGCCCATAAAATATTCCATCATAAAGTTATTTTTCAGGGGTGCATTTTCAGGTAGAATTGATATTTCAATTGAGTTATCAGCATCTTTAGACCTGTTTGTAGCTATCATGAGTGTATCAAAAAATGTGTTTGGCTTGAATCGAAGACGTAAATTGCGGTCTCCGGTATCTATCTTATGAGCAGAGTCGGGCAATAATCTCAGAAACTCAAAGACCTTTTGTCCATTCTGAAGCAAAACTAAGTTGTGATTCGGGGCGAGCTTGAGTCCCTTCAGGTCCTCAAAAATGTAGGTGTTTGTTTGATCCGGTGAAAACCAGTTTTCCGTCCAGTACCACTCTTCAGAAGCTAACCAGCTTGTCGGATACCGTTTTAAAGAGCCCGCAGAATCACTGACCAGAGCTATTTCTGCGGAAGAAGTATTTCCAAAATAATCTTGTGCGATAATTGTATAGGTAGTTGGATCAGAGGTGGCAGCTAACCGAGCCTTGTGCCGGTCAATGGTATAAAATGGATTGTTATGACCATCCTTGCCGTAAAGTCTTTGGTGACCTCGTTTATCTGAACCAAAGGGAGCAATGCGATCCAAGAACATTTCATTCTCCTGATCAAAGCTAAAGGAATCAAGTTCCTCATGAAAGAGTGTATCCGAATCATGCATCAATGTAAGTTGATGAACTGCGTAGGCGTTGTAGACATCGTTTGCCTGATCGTACACGTTTACCGCCAATCCCGCAGTTCCTTCTACTTTAACTATGCCAAAATTGTAGTTGTCATTAGATTTATTAGCTCTAATAAAATGCGAAACCGGCTTTCCATTTACCTTGCTATCATTTGTAAGAGGCTCTACGATCACAGAGCTAAAAACAGGGGGGATGTTATCCTTGATTGGGAAGTCCGCCTTTAAAGCATTGATAGGATTTTGCAATGAATCTCTGATCTCAAAATGCAGGTGTGGCGGTCCGATTCCGGTCGAACCAGTGAATCCGATAACATCTCCTTTTTTTACTGCTATTTCTTGAGACTCAAACTTCTCGTCCATTTCAAATGAGTAGTCTTGCATTCGAATGGAATCAGCCAGTGACTGAAAGGAAGAGTTAAATCTTTGTAAGTGAGCGTAGGTTGTGTAGGTATTGTTGGGATGTTTTAAGTAAATAGCGTTACCGTATCCTCTTTCAGTAATTAGTAATCGATATAAAATTCCATCCTTTGCGGCAAAAACCCTATAGCCTTCCCTGCCCCATGTTTTGATATCCAAACCCGCATGAAAATGAGCTGACCGGGTTTCCCCAAATGTCGCACTTAGATAGGTGCCGGAATCGGTAGGCCAAAGATACTCCTGAGCCTTGGCGGGAATGACGAATAGAGATAAGGAGAGCAGTAAAGTAAAAATGGGGGTTCTCAAGACTAGGCGATGGTTACTTTGAGTGATTGATCTCCATTATTCAATAGTACTTCAAGCTCATCACCCGAAGATACTTTTCCAACACCTTCAGGAGTACCTGTAAAGATAAGGTCTCCCGGGTGCAGGGTAAACAATTGTGACAAAAAGGTAATTAGATTAGGTATAGGAAATATCATTTCAGATGAATTGCCGTGCTGTTTTACAAAACCGTTTTGGAATAGTTTGATGTCAACCTCAGACAGATCCTGACGAGGATCAAGTTTAGTGAATGAGCTGATGGGTGCAAAACCGTCAAATCCTTTGGCAATGGTCCAGGGTTTACCCTGCTTTTTTGAAATTGCCTGTATGTCTCTGGCAGTAAAATCAATGCCAGCACCAACGCCGCCAATATGCTCATTTACTTTGGCAGGGGAGATATCTTTCCCGGATTTACTGATTGCTAAAACAATCTCAGCTTCAAAATGAACGTCATTTGATTGTTTTGGGAGTTCAATTTTTGAGCCGTCAAAACAAATGGTTCCTAGGGGCTTCAGAAACACCAGCGGGATTTTCGGCACCTTATTACCAAGTTCTTTAGCATGAGAGGCATAGTTTCTGCCAATACAATATATGTTACGAACCGGAAGATCTAAGCCGGGTATGATTGGTTGTTCCATAAAATAAAGATATAAAAAAAGCCTCGTACAAAATATGCACGAGGCTTTTAAATTTCATTTAATGCAGATCAGTTTACAGGATCTACATTTACGTGCTTACGGCCACCGGAACGAACAGAGAAATTTACTGTGCCGGTTTCAGTAGCGAAAAGAGTATCGTCTCCGCCTCGCTTAACATTTAAGCCGGGGTGAAATTTGGTGCCACGCTGACGAACAATAATTCCGCCTGCACGAACAAACTCTCCACCGAATTTTTTTACACCAAGTCTCTTGGAGTTTGAATCACGACCGTTTCTTGTTGAACCTTGACCTTTCTTATGAGCCATAACAGTAAGGGTTTTGTATTAAAAAATTATTTAAGTGCTTCTATGAGTTCCGCTTTTCTCAGGCTTGAATATCCTGTAAGGCCTTTATCTTTTGCTAGATCTTTTAATTCAGCAACAGTCATAGACTCGAGATCTGCGGTTTGCTCCTTTTTGACTTCTGCTTTTGGAGCTTTAGCTTTCTGGGCCGGAGCTTCTTCTTTTTTAGCAGCTTTCTTAGGAGAGGCACCTGAAGCAGTAATGCTCTCGATCTTGATCTGAGACATTACCTGACGGTGACCATTAAGTTTTTGATATCCTTTTCTGCGCTTTTTCTTAAAGACTAAAACTTTATCCGCTTTAACGGTGTCCAGAATTGTGGCAGAGATTTCAGCACCCTCTACAACAGGGGTGCCGACATTCACAGTTCCATTATCATCCTTTATCAGCAACACTTTATCAAATGTAAGCTTTTCATCTTCGGCGTTTTGTTTGTCAACAAACAATACGTCGTTTTCTGCTACTTTATATTGGTGCCCGCCGATTTCAACAATAGCGTACATATCTATCTAATTTCTTATTTGCATTTAATTGAGAGCTTGTAAAGATAAGGCATAGTTCTCAGAAAGCAAAGTCATTATACGTTGAATAATTCCTTTTGATGCATTAATTCAGCTTGGCTTAATCAAGATTAAAAACGGATAAGAAAGGGAGTATACACTACTGTCTGTTTAAATGCTTTAAAAGCAACAAAATAGCGTTCAAGCCACCTTTGGAATAGCTCTCTGAAATCCCTGACGGTTTACATGCCCTATATATTTCCCAATTACTTTTACTTCCTCAAACACGTCAGGTTCAATAATGATGTCATCATATTCAGGGTTGGCAGGTTCCAGCCGTAATCCGTTATCATCCCAGTATATCTTTTTCAAGCTCGTTTCTCCATCATAAAGCACGGCTCCGATATCTCCGTTCTTTACATCAGTATCCATTAAAAGCACAAAGTCTCCATCATATATACCGACATCTTTCATGCTGAAACCGGTAACGCGCAAGGCAAATAGGTCATCCAAGTCAGGAAATAGGGTCTCCATGGTGATGCTGCCAAGATTTGCCTCAACGGCTTCCTGTAGCGAACCTGCAGCGATCAGACCTCGAATCGGGATACCTTCTTGCTCATCGGTTTCACCCAATAGACTCTTTTTTTCTGAGGGAAGATCATATTCTTCATCATTTGTTTTAACTAGATAGCCTTTCTTAAGTAGTGCCTGTATATTTTGGGTTACGCTATTTGGTGAGGCGTAACCAAAATGGTCGGCGATCTCACGATAAGTAGGCCATACTTCATTATCTTTTTTATACTCAACTATGAAGGTGAAGAATTCGTGTTGCTTGCGAGTTAAATGTGCGTTGTCCATGATGATAAGTTTTCTATGTAAAATACATGTGTAATAAAAGGAGTTTAGGTATGAAGTTCAATAATGAATGTGTAAAAAATATGTGTAAGCTGATCTGGTTCTTTCCCTTATTGTTTCTTGTGTCGTGTGATAAAGAAAGTGCATACTCAAAACTTTTAACGAATGAGTATCCTGCACTTTATGAACATGTATACGAACGAAATGCAGATTCACTGCTGAATTTTGTGGACCATCCCAATGAATTTATTAGAACTCAAGCCTGGCGCAGTTTGATAAATACGCCTGTCTCTGATGTTGATGAATTTATTACAAGGGTCCAATACAGTAATTCGAGGGAAGCCTGGATGGCACTGAGTAATCAGGAGTTGGATGATGAGCATCTTTTCAGGCTGCACGATCTCTGGATCGAGCGAAGTTCACTGAGAAAAGGCATCAGTCTGGTTTTGGGTAAACAGGGAAATCAGAATTCGCTGGATATTCTGGTACAGAATTTTAATGATATCATTGGAGAGGAATCTGATTATGAATATGATGCTGCCCTTGCGATCGGCAGATTGATGATGGACTATGAGATCAATCCGGTAACCCGAAAAAGTCTTTTGCGATATGCCGCCGTTTTAAACAACGAAGATCTGTACAGGGCCTATTTCTACGGACTCTATCGTGATAATATAACAGTGGCTGATGAAGAACTGCAGAATAACATCTGGGATGCCTACACCTGGGTCCAAAGTCCTGAGATCAGGCAATACGTGCTTCGAATTTCTTTCAACAGTGCACCGGCGAAAACTCTTGAAAAGCTTCCTGTTTCCGATATCTCAGAAATGAATGTTCAGCTCGCCGTGGAGTTGGCTCAGCAGATCACTAAGGTAGAGTGGAATAATAAACTTGAAGAAGTTTATTCCCTGCTGCTGGGGCATGAAAATCCGGTTGTAAATATTACGGCACTGGAACAGATTGCTGCACATAACAATAGATCTAATTCTTTTGACGAGGTTATCACTGAAAAGATAGTCACCAATTCGGTTAAAGAAGCTGCGGTCAGACTATCAGGAATCGAGGCATTGACCGACCGGAGTGAATATCAGAACCTTGTTGACTCATTAGCTGATAAAAACTCGTATTTATTAATCAAGAAATTCAGGATCCTGCAAAAGTTGCTGGAACCGAATGATTATCTTGATTTGATGGAAAAATACGCTGAACATGAAAATCGTTTGGAAGCTTTGTTTGCGTCTCAATCATTGCAAAGTTGGTGGAGTGAGCTTAAAAGTGGTGATATAACATCGGCTTTAGAGCGGGATCTCAAAGAAATGCTGTTTGTCTTTCTGAACCGCCAGGATCGATCTGTCACATACAGCACTGTTTCATTTATGGAAGATGCAGGTATCATGAATGAGAATGACTTCACACAAATCGCGGATCTGTTAAGCGATTATAAAATGCCTGAAGACATAGAAGTTTTTCAGGCATTCGGTGGCTTTTTTAAAGAGCATTTTGAGGAACAGGCAGCTTCACTGATAAATGAATGGTCAGAATGGGGTAGTACCGCACTGAATAAATCGTTAGATGAACAAGGCTGGGAAGTTGATCCTACCTCCGCATCAAAGCCCGAATTCAGGAAGCCGGATTGGGAGAAACTTGCGGTCCTTGGGCCTGAACCGGTCTGGATATTGGAGACAGCTAAAGGTGATATCAAAATTAAAATGAATGTACTCTCAGCACCGGTTACGATCGCCGGCATGGATAGCCTTATTATGGAGGATGCATATGATAATGTGCCGTTTCACAGAGTAGTGCCAAATTTCGTGATCCAGGGAGGAGATATTGAGTCGCAGGATGGCTTTGGCGGCCCTGATTATGTGGTGCCTACCGAGGGTTCAGAAATGCAATATGACCGGGGAGTAGTTGGAATAGCCAGTGCAGGAACTGATACGGAAGGAAGTCAGTTTTTTATAATGCATCAGTGGAGTCCTCATCTAAATGGCAACTACACCGTGATCGGCGAAGTCCTTGAGGGGATTGAAGTTGTAGACCGCATCACAGTAGGAGACATGGTGATTGATTCGTACTGGCTAAGCACAGAGAACTAAACAAAGATGTATTAAAGTTTTTCAGTTATGATTTTCATTGATTTTATCTGAAGGGCACCAATACAACTTTTACACTTTCAAGAACGAAATTAAAGTATCAAACCGTTATCTTGGAAGCGTTTCCAACAAACAAATTTAATAAGATAGTATTACTAAATATGGATACCGATTTGGAGAAAGATTTATCATTCGAGCTAACTAACGATCAAAAAATGATTCGCGACAGCGTTAAGGAATTCGTTGAAAGGAAAGTTGCGCCTACAGTCATGGACAGAGATAATAGTAAAGAGTTTCCTCACGATATTGTAAAGGAGCTTGGGGAGTTAGGAATGCTTGGGATCTATCATGAAGAGCAGTATGGCGGTGGCGGATTTGATGTCGTTAGTTTCTGCCTGGTACTAGAAGAAATAGCAAGATGGGATGCTTCTTTGGCTTTGACAGTAGCCTCACATACGTCATTAGGAACCGGACATATTGCACTGGCAGGAAATCACGAACAAAAGATGAAATACATGCCGGATCTTACATCCGGTAAAAAACTGGCAGCCTGGTGCCTGACTGAGCCCGGATCTGGTAGTGATGCCTCAGGCATGAAAACAACAGCCATAAAAGAGGGTGATAAGTACATTCTGAACGGTTCCAAAATATTCATAACTCAGGGTTCTGTGGGAGATACTTATGTAGTGCTTGCGAAAACGGACCCTAATAAAGGGACAAAAGGTATTTCAGCATTTATAGTTGAAAGAGAATGGGATGGAGTGAAGCCCGGTTCAGGAATGCATAAACTTGGGATGAACTCATCTGATACAACTGAAGTGGTTTTTGAAAATGTAGAGGTGCCTGCTGATAATCTGCTAGGTGATGAAGGCATGGGCTTTGTTGACACTATGAAAGTACTGGATGGAGGCCGTGTTGGTATTGCTGCACTTTCTGTAGGCATTGCACGTGGTGCGCTGGAAGAATCCCTGCAATATTCCATGGAGCGTAAGCAATTTGGAACAGCTATCGGAAACTTCCAATATCTGGAAGGAAAAATGGTGGACATGGCCACTGAAACTGAAGCTGCCAGATTATTGACCTTGCGTGCTGCATGGCTTAAAGATAACGATAAATCGTTCTCAACAGAAGCTTCTATGGCAAAGCTTTTTGCCTCTGAACTTTCTGTACGCGCTTCTCTTGAGGCTGTGCAGATCCACGGTGGTTACGGTTATACCAAAGAATATCATGTGGAGCGATTCCTAAGAGATTCCAAACTGATGACGATTGGTGAAGGAACCTCAGAGGTGCAGCGCCTCATCATTGCCAGAGAGTTGAAAAAAACCCTGGCTTAAAAAATAAATGATTGTTGTTGGAGACCCCAAAAAGCCTGTACCCCATCTTGAGGGACAGGCTTTTATTTTTTTGACAACATATGTTATTGGAAATGAACAAATAATGAGCCCATATTTTTCAGCCTGAAGTATATTTTTCTTACTATCCACTAAACAAATAAACCAGAAAGTGATAAACCCATGTCAAAGAATCTATTCAATATTGACGACGCCTATTTGTTTGAATCTGAATTGAATGAGGAAGACCGTCTCATTATGGAGACGGCACGTGATTATGCTCAAAGCAAGTTGGAACCTCGCGCTCTTAAAGGCAATACGGAAGAATATTTTGATAAGGATATTGCTAAAGAAATGGGTGAAATGGGCTTGTTAGGTGTAACGATTCCGGAAGAATATGGTGGGTCAAATGCCAGCAATACAGCATATGGCTTGATTGCCCGCGAAGTAGAGCGTGTTGATTCAGGTTATCGTTCTTTTATGAGTGTTCAGTCGTCTTTGGTGATGTATCCGATCTCTGAATTCGGGACAGAAGAACAGAAACAGAGATATCTGCCAAAATTAGCCTCAGGTGAAATGATCGGCTGCTTTGGACTGACCGAGCCCGATCACGGTTCTGACCCCGGTTCTATGGTAACTACAGCTTTAAAAACAGAAGGTGGCTGGAAACTGAACGGAGCAAAGATGTGGATCACAAATTCCCCGATCGCTGATCTTGCTGTGGTTTGGGCTAAAGCTAAGGAAGACCCTAAGGACGAAGGTGTTATCAGAGGATTTTTGGTTGAAAAGGATATGAAAGGATATTCGGCTCCTCACACAAAATACAAAATGAGTTTACGGGCATCAGAAACTGGAGAGCTTGTATTTGATGATGTATTTGTTCCCGATGAAAATGCTTTTCCGGATATCAAAGGATTGAAAGGGCCATTTATGTGTTTGAATTCCGCACGTTATGGTATTGCCTGGGGCACGGTTGGTGCAGCCGAGTTTTGTTACCAGCGGGCACGGCAGTATGTGATGGAAAGGAAACAGTTTGGCAAACCACTGGCAGCGAATCAGCTTATTCAAACCAAATTGGCAAATATGATGACTGATATAACAGCTATGCAGATGCTGGTACTTCGCCTTGGTAAACTCAAGGATGAAGGACGTGATCATCCATCAATGACGTCGCTAGCCAAACGGCATAACTCTGGAAAAGCATTAGAGATCTCCCGGATATCACGTGACATGCACGGAGGTAATGGAATAGTTGGAGACTACCGCGTGATACACCACGTTATGAATCTTGAATCCGTTAATACTTACGAAGGGACCTATGATATTCATGGATTGATACTTGGCCGTGAGATCACTGGCATTCAGGCCTTTACGCCAAAAGGTAACGATTGAGAGTAGGTCACTTTGCTCACAATAAATTCATTAACTCAACAGGAAATGAGCCTTAAAGATAAGCTTGATCAAAATACTGAAGCGTTATTGAGTAAGATCGATAAGATCACAGATGATCAATTTCATTCAAATCCGGATGAAGTAACCTGGACGCCAGCACAGGTGTTGGAGCATCTGTACCGGTCGGAATTTGGTGTGCCTAAATTGTTTACAGGAGAGACCAAAGTTGAATCGGATCGGGATTCAGAAACGATCGTAGAAAAAATGAGAGTTCAATTTTTGGATATAAATAAAAGATTAAAGGCCAAAGGAGTAATACTTCCGGGAAATGAGAAAAGGTCAAAAGAAGAACTTACTTCAAACTTCCGGAGTCTACGGGAAAAGATCACTGCAATGGCAGATCAATATGAGGGCAGTGAAGTTTGCACATCATTCGAACATCCGATTTATGGTTACCTGACTCGCGAAGAGTGGATACATTTCAATATTTATCATACTGAAAGGCATATGAGCCAGATCGATCGTATCCTTGCAAGGCTATAGGCAATAATTAATTATCACAAAATTCAATAGACAGGCTATTTATCAGAATGACACGTACAGTTAAGTATTTAGCAGTTATTTTAATTGTTGCTTTTACCACCTCGGTTTCCATTGCCCAGGATATTCAAAGAGAAGAAGTTGTATTTAAAAGCGGTGATAATGTTCTTAATGGAACTTTGGTACTTCCGAACGGGCAGGAGAATGTTCCTGTGATTGTGTTCATGGGCGGGATTTATGAGTGGGGTGATTTTCATCCTCAAAGGGCTAGTTTCATTGAGGAAAATCTGGAAAGGGTTTTCCCTAAAATAGGCATCGCTGTTTTTTATTATGACCCAAGAGGCGTGGGAGAATCAGACGGTCGCTGGGGGAGAACAACCTTAAATGATTTTGCTGATGATGCTGTGGCGGCCATCGATTTTTTGAGTATGCGAAAAGAAGTGGATCCTTCAAGAATTGGAATAGTAGGCCATGGTGAAGACGCATGGGTTGCTCAAATAGTGGGAGCTACAGCATCTGATAAGGTCAAGTTTACTGCCTCTCTTGCCGGACCTACATTTGACCCAACCAGACAGCTGGTGAATGAATATCATAGTGAATATGTGTGTGAGGGTGAGGATGAAGACGTTGCTTACGAGAAAGCGATTCAAAAAGCACAGTCTCATCAGAATTGGGTGTCCATGATCGCTATCACAAAAAAATGGAGACACATGAAAATGAAGTTAGGGTTTGAACCGGCTGAATATCTCACCCAAATTGATATTCCGGCTCTATTTATATTTGCTGAAAATGATGGTCAGGTTTATCCTGAATGGGCTATCGACGAACTTAATACTGTTTTTTCGAACTCATTGCCTTCAAATTTTACAGTGTATGAAATTCCCAATGCGAATCACTTTTTTCATGTAGTACCACCCTGCTTTACATACGATGAAGAGATTAACATCAGAAAAAATTACTCTTTCCGGTTTCGGGAACTTTTCACTAAATGGGTCATTAGTAATATTTAGCCCGAACAGGCTGAGAAGAAATCTGGCTATTCAAAGATTGACTTAATTGCAGCATTTAATGTTCATATTAAATAATCGAAACTTTATCTTGTCAGCACCTTAAACGCATATTATGATCTGGGAAAACGCATTAAATCTTTGGTGGCTGTTAATAATACCTTTGGGTATTGCCTTACTGTGGTGGAAGTCTGCCCGGATTAAAAATCTGCAGAAAAGGTATTTTAGTGATGAGTTGTTCAATTCCCTTCGTGAAGGGTTTTGGCCTTTGGGTGAGAGACTAAAAAACATATCAATGTTTGCAGGAATTTTTTTCTTGATCATAGCACTGGCGGGACCAAAAATTGGAACTGAAGTAAGAGAGATCAAAAGACAGGGAATAGATATGCTGGTTGCCCTCGATCTATCTGCCAGTATGAATGCAGAGGATGTGCGCCCAAGCCGACTTGAAAAGGCTAAATTTGAGATCAACCGAATTATCGAAAGACTTAGAGGTGACCGTGTCGGGCTGATCGTGTTTACCGGAGAGTCTTATTTGCAAAGCCCCATGACAATGGATTATTCTGCATTACGGTTATTTCTGGATATTGCAGACACAGAACAAATGCCGAGTTCAGCAACCGCTTTCAAACCGGCGCTCGAAACAGCACTGGAGGCCTTTCAATCACTCGAAGAGAACGGTGCGGATGCCTCTAAGGTACTGCTTATAATATCTGACGGTGAGGATCACGGGCAGTCCTATGAAGAGGCTTTGAGATCTCTTACTAACGAAAATATTTTGGTATACACGGTAGGTATAGGAACGGCAGATGGCACTACCATTCCTTTGTATGAAGAGGGAACAGGTGATCTGATAGGTTATAAAAGAGATAATCAGGGACAGGTAGTTACAACTAAGTTGCAAAGTCAGATACTGCGAAATATTGCACAAAAGGGAAATGGAGAATATTATTCAATAGAACGGGGCAACGACGGAATTGATGCTTTTCTGGCAAGAATGGATGAACTCGAAAAGGGTGAGTTCGCAAGTCAGGAGTACGCAGATTATAAAAATCAGTATCAGTGGATGGGGGCAATGGCTTTTTTACTGCTACTTACATCTATGCTAATGCCGTCTTCCCGATCTGATAAGTAAGATCAACACAAAATTCACATCTATATTACGTAATAATGTCTGAGAAGAAAGAACGATTTGAGAGCATTGAAAAAATATTAAAAGATCAGGGTTTTAAGATACAAGCCCATGATTTTGATCGCCCTTGGGGTGGATTCTTTGTGATCGATGAACAACAGGCGAACCTATTCATTGAAACCTATTTCAATGATGTGGAGATGTCTGAAGCTAATATTTCCGGTAAGCTTAGTCCGAAGATATTATTGGTTGAACCGGGCAAGAGACTGTCTTGGCAATATCATCACCGCAGAGCTGAAATGTGGCAAATTGTAGAAGGACCGGTTGGGGTTATCCGAAGCCTGACTGACAACCAGAGGGAGCTCAAAAAGTATAACGAGGGAGATCGGGTTACGCTTCAGCAAGGTGAAAGACACCGGTTAGTTGGCTTGGATGATTGGGGTGTTGTTGCGGAGATCTGGCAGCATATTTATGCCGACCATCCATCCAATGAAAAAGATATCGTTCGAATTGAAGATGATTTTGGCCGGTAGCGTATAAATTACATTAATAATTTACTTGTAAATTTCCCATTGTAGAATGATCAAATTATTTATTACAGATCTTGATGGGTGTATGGCTCATCCTTTTATAACACCAAACTGGGAAGCTGTGACCCGGATCAAAGACCTGATCCTGAAAAGTAAAGATGATCAAACGGTTCCGCCGATGACTATTTGTTCCGGCAGGCCTTTTCCATATGTGGAGGCAGTTGGACAATGGCTGGGAATTGAAACCCCTATGCTTTTTGAAAGCGGGGCAGGGATCTATGACATTAAGGTCAATAAAATTACATGGAACCCGCATTTTGATGATGAAGCGAAAAACGCCGTGGAGGAAATAAAAGAGTGGTTGGTGAATACTCTGATCAAAAATTATGATGGCACTTATCCTGAGTTTGCAAAATACACCGATGCCGGCCTGGTAAACCCTGATTCATCAAAAATTGCGATGATGCATGAAGAAGTGCTGAATTATATGGAGGGGAAATATCCAATGTTTGAGGTTCATGCCACGGATGTTTCCGTTAATATTATTCTTAAAAAGGCCAATAAAGGGCATGGTATCAAATTATTATGTGATCAGCTTGGATTGGATCTGGATGAGATTGCCTATATTGGTGACAGCAGTGGTGATCTGCCGGGCCTTACTATAGTTGGCCGTTCGTATGCGCCTGTGAATGCCAGATCATTTGTGAAAGACAAAGTAGATATGATCACCAAAGAAACAACGGCTGGTGTTTTAGAAGCTTATCATGATATTATAAAGATCAACAAGGGAAAAGGGTAGAGTCGCAACACTTACTGTATTTCACGCTCCTGAAGTTCTTTCAATAATTCGAAATAATTTTGAATGAGTCTTTGATAATCGGGAGAAAACTTAGTGAAATTTGGATCGTTCAATCGGTTTCTGATCTGTTTTTCCAGTTCTTCGATCGTAAGGTCAGGCGGTGTTGTTCGTTCAAAATCTTCAGGACGCTGTCCCTCCCTTTTATCTTCCTCGTCTCTTTTCTGAATAGCTTCTTCAGCCTCAAGCATACGCGAAAGAATATTCTGCTGTCTTTCTATCATAACGGCATCAGTGCTTCCACCTCGAAGATCGTTGATGGTATTTTCCATCTCCTCGATCATTCTTTGAAGCTCACTTCCCAACCGGTCGCCATCAAACTCACCGCTTCTTTGCAATTGCTGCAATTGTCTGCGGATCATATTTTGCTGCTCGGCCAGTTGATTCAAACGCTCCATTTGATCCTGAGAAAGACGGTCACCCTGAATGTCATTGATAAGTTCCTGTAATCTTTGATTCAGTTGCTGTTGTTGCTGACCTGATTGTTGCAATTGTTCCATGATCTGCTGTGAAGAACCACTGCCGCCCCCCTGACCATTTCCATCCGAATTCTGCAGTTGTTCCAGAAGGTTGGCTAACATATATGCGATCTCATTGATACCTCCCAGAGTCTGGCGAGAGGCAATAGAAGCTTGACTTTGATCACGTTCAGTGAGCTGAGACATGGATCTGGTAAGTTGTTGTTCAACTTCCAGTTTCTTTTGGTTGATCCGGTTCGAAAATTGAGGGATCTGTGATGAAAGTTGAAACAGAGAATCAGAAAGGGTAGAAAAGATGCTTTCAATGTTTTGCTGATCCCGTGCGTAAATGACGTAGGCCTGACTTCGATTTTCCGTGGTGGCCACCAAAGTTGTAAGATCTTCCTGTTCCAGTGAAAGATTCAGCATAGAGTAAAGTACATATTGGAGACCGGCTATATTGATCTGCATCTGTTCCTGATTGATCTGATCCATCAGGTCTCTGGTATTATCAGACATATCTCTGTACTGATCGATCCGTTTTTGTCTGTTTTCCCGTTTAGTGGAATCAGGACTTTCGTCCTGTTCATTAGAAGTTTTAGGATCAGGCTGCTCAAGTTCCTTTTTGAGTTCTTCTGTTATCTCATTTATTCTTTCCTGAGTGCTCTTTCGATACTCTTCTACCTCTTTTCGGTTGCTGTCAGATGTATTCTCTGAAAGACCGTCTACCTGTTCGTTGATTTTTTTATGCTCCTCAATGGTTTCCTTCTTTTGGGCTTGCTGAGAAATACTTTCACTTTGTTTAGCTTCCTCTTCCTGTCTGGCCAGATCCTCAAAAGCTTTGGCAATCTTATCAAGATCTGAAGTCAGTTTTAGTTTTTTGAACAATTCTATAGTGCGTTCAAGTCTTTCCTGATATAACTCTTCATTGAATTCAAGATCTTCCATGGCCTGTCTGAGCTGCTCAGGACTCATATTATCTAATTGCTCCTGCATCTTCTCAAGTGCTTCACGGAATGCAGGATCATCGATCTCTTCCATCAGTTTCTGAAGTTCATCATAAGCCCTCTGGGTTTCCTCAGATAATATATTATCCCGACTCATTTCATCTTTGAGCTCCTCAAATTTTTCATTGAGTTCATCTATCTGCCGTTGTACCTCCTCTTGTTGCTCTTGGACCTGTTTTAATGCACTTTTTTCCTCATAACCTGCATTTTCTGGATTATTTTTGAGTTTTTCCTTGAAGCGCTCATATTGCTCCCTTGTTTGCTGAAACGTTTCGGAGATTTCTTTTAAATCGGAGGTTATATCGTCCTCTTTTTCACCCATATTATCTAAATAGTCGACCATGGATGGAATCTCCAGAGTGATGCGCTGAGAACTTGAGGTTTTTAATCCTTCATACCCGTCATTATCCTGTACGGTTATCCAAAAAGTGAGTACATCTTGTGGTTTAAGATTCAACTCTTCCAGTGGCCAAACGTAGGGAGTTATCGTATTTGAATTTGGGATATCCAGTTCTATAGAGCCGGTATTTTTTTCATTTGTATAAGCCCGATTCAACTCATAATTAAGTCCGGCAGATGTTAGCCCGAAATCATCTGATGCCCGATACAAAATATCAATGGTTTCAGGATTTATCTGTTTTAGGTTGCTCTCAGGTTCAATGATCTGTACCATTGGGTATTCATCCTCAAGAGGAGCAATGATCAGCTGAAATTTATTATCGTTGGTCAATCCGGTACTGTCTTCTATTTGAAATTGTAAAGTATCCGGTTTTGTGATTCTCAATGAATGTGTAAAGGTACTGTCAGATTGAACCTGTAGTGAGGTCGAATCAGTAAGTGAAGTGACAATCAGTGATCTTACGCCTTTATTCAGTTTGCCTGACAGATTTAGTTCTGACCCTTTATAGCCTCTTATCTGAGAGGAAGGATACACAAAATTATTGCTTCCTAGTTTGGTATAGGATGGAGGTGTGATCTGACCCGAAAGCTCAAGAAAACGTGGTCTTAACTGAACATCAATAGAATAGATATCACTTTGGTACTCATCCATACTGATGTAATACTGCAGATTGTTGTATACCTCAATCGGCATTGATGTAAATAAATTACTGTTTCTTTCCATTGGTCGGTCTCTGAAAGACTCTTCAATGGTAGTTTTGATATTTAGCGTTACATGCTCGGGAAAATCTGTGCCCAAAAAACTGACCTCTACTCTAACCGGCTCTCCTTGTTCCAATGTGACAGAACCCGGTGCTACATTAAATTCATAGGGATTTGGCTTTTGGTAGTTTTCCCAGAAAGTAAAAGTACGGGAGGCTGCATTGTCAAAATTTATGACAGTCGCAGAAAATACAAGAAAAGCAGCGGTCCCAATGATAAAAGAAGATTTAAAATTCTTATGTAGATTAGAATTATTACTATAATCACGTAGAATGTTGTCGAGTCTATCAGGCTCAACCTTGCTGAGACTTTGTAAGATCGCAGCGTTAACAAGGTCACTGTTTCCAACCTTTGAGTTTTGAAGATCCATTGCGTCCTTAAGTTCAGGCAGTTCGCTTGTACGGCTGAACTCTCTGTAATAAGTCTCAAAACTTATAAAATATTCGCTGTGCCTTTTGAAAAAAGCTACATAAACCGATAGGAGTATAATAGCCACAAGAATGGCGCTTTTGACAGAGACAGATAAATAGAGAGACTGTTCAGCTAACAAAAGCACAGTAGCTGTAGAAAACAATATGATCAGCGCTTGCAGGTATCGCCTGTTCTTAAAGACAGACATAGTTCGGTTGTAAGCAGAAAGTAGTTTCTCCCTGACTTCATCAACACTGCTATGATTTAGCTTCTGCTGCATCCAATATCTTAACTATGTCTATTCTAAGTGATATGAAAAGGTCAAAGTTCGTTCAAGGTAAAATGATCACTTACCTTAAATCTGCCATCATCTTCCTGAATACGGATCATTTCCTGTTCAGCGTCATGTTCCAGAAAGAGATTCCAATTTTCAGAAGCAGCCTGTTCTAGAAACTCCTTTTTCTCATTCAGCGTTTGAGCCGGATACATGTCATAGCCCATTACCCATGGCAAAGGGACATGAACATGCGTTGGTAAAAGGTCTGCCACAAAGATAATAGACTCATCATCGTGAGTTATCTTTGGCAATTGCTGTCCTTTTGTGTGTCCATTTACTGTGATAGTGGTTAAGCCGGGTTCATATTCGTGCTTATCACCAACTAAATTAAGTCTTCCTGAGTCTTTGATAGGACCGATATTTTCAGGCATAAAACTGGCTCTTTCGCGTGCATTTGGATCAGTTGCCGTTTCCCAATGAGAGTCAACTACATGATATATGGCATTGCTGAATGTGTGCTTTAATTCATTATTCTCATCATAATAGCTGGTTCCGCCGCAGTGATCAAAATGTAGATGTGTAAAAATGATGTCAGTTACATCATCAAAAGAAAAGCCATGTTCTTTGAATGAATTTTCAAGATTCTTATCTGAATGATCCAGCTGATAGATCTTCGTCATCTTATCATTGAACTTGGTACCGGCCCCGTTATCGATCAAATAAACCCTACCTGTATTTTTTGACTTGATGAGTAGACAACGCATAGTCATTGGAATACGGTTTTTATCATCTGCGGGTATATTTCTTTCCCATAGTGTTTTAGGTACTACCCCAAACATAGCACCTCCATCAAGGCGAAAGTCTCCTGTTTCAATGGCATAAAGTTCAAAAGGGCCGAACGTTGTTTTAGATAAGCTCATAGTCTGAATTCAGTTTATTTTAGATTGAATATAACAATCAGGGGAGAGGAATCAGAATGTCGGATAGTTAAATGATGGAAAGTAATGGGTATAAAAAAAGCCTCATTCTATATAAATGAGGCTTTAAAATAGTGATTATTCCTATCTAGAATGATGGAACCACGTCGGCTCGATATAATGTATCAAGTAATGTAATAGATATCATTAAAAGAAAGAATGCTACAGCCATGAATAATAACAAAGCGTGAAATTTCGTATCCCAGTAGAGATTCATGAAGAACGCAGCTACTAAAAATGCTTTCATTAATGCAATTGTGATCGCTGTTATTACATCAAATGGTGATGGTATGACAATAAACTTTGCTAGTACCACAGTTATGATGGTCAGAATTAACAAAGCTGTTCCAACAGCCCAAAGTTGGCCAGCTGATGAGATGTGATGTTCGTGATTATGTTCGCTCATAGTTTTGTTGTGTTAAATAATTTCTATCATTCAATGAGGTATAGGAGCGGAAATAAGAAGATCCAGATGAGGTCGACCAAGTGCCAGTACAAACCTGTGATCTCAACAGGGGTATAATACTCACTGCTGAATTCTCCTTTTTTAGCACGCAGGTAGATCCAATAGATCAATCCGATCCCGATAATTACGTGAAGTGCATGCACTCCGGTCAGCATGTAATAGATACTAAAGAAGATGGCTGCCTGCGGATGATCAATACCCTCATAGGTATAGAACTCGCCCGGAAATATTCCTAATTCAAACTTGTGAGCATATTCAAATCCCTTGATCACCATAAAAACAATTGCCAGTGCAATAGTAATAAGTAGATTGATCCTAAGCCCTTTCATTTGATTTTTTTGAGCAGAACGGATAGCCATGGCTACCGTCAAACTACTACCGATAAGAACCACCGTGTTGACGGCTCCCCAGAACGTGTTTAGTTCTAAAGCCGCCATTTGAAAGAGTTCCGGATACCAGGTTCTGTATACGATATAAGCACAGAACAGTCCGCCAAAGAATAGGATTTCGTTAACAAGAAACACCCACATACCCAATTTTGCGGTATCAAATTGTTGATCAGAATCAACAAAGTGATGTTGCACATGCGTAGGGTGTGAAGTCGAATGATTCGCCATTACTTCCCGAGTTGTGTTTTAATAGTTAGAATTAATTGTTGAATAAAATTATTGCTTATGAATCAGTGCTGGTCGTCATGAGAATTTGCGATCCCAAGCTGGAATTCTTCCATTGGTTTGTGGTAGTCATAAGGACCATTGATCACTACCGGTGTATGATCGAAATTGTGCAGATCAGGGGGTGAAGTTGACTGCCACTCCAAACCACGGCTTCCCCATGGATTAGACCCTGCTCGCTCACCGCTCATCAGAGATTTTGCTAGATAATATGCGATCAGCAGGAACCCGACACCAAGGATGTATGAACCGATGGTTGATGTTTGATGGAAAATCGTAAACTGATCGATGTAGTTGTAATAACGTCTAGGCATACCTTGTGATCCCATAATGAACTGTGGGAGGAAGGTCATATTGAAACCGACGAAGATCAGCGCAGCACCGATCTTAGCCTGAAATTCATTGTACATCTTGCCGGTCATTTTTGGCCACCAATAATGCAAACCTGCAAGTAATGCTATCAATGTTCCACCCATCATCACATAATGAAAGTGGGCCACAACGTAATAGGTATCGTGAAGGTGAATGTCTGCAGAAAGAGCACCTAGCATAATTCCTGTGAAACCGCCAATAGAGAAAAGGAACAGGAAGACGAAAACGTAAACCATTGGAGTCTTCATCTCAATAGAACCTTTGTAGAGCGTTGCCACCCAGTTCAGGATCTTGATGCCTGTTGGGATCCCTACCAGGAAGGTCAGGAATGAAAATACAGTAGTTGCTACAGCAGATTGACCTGAAGTAAACATATGGTGTCCCCAAACCAGAAATCCAATGAATGCAATGGCTAAAGATGACAATGCAATTGCCCAATAACCGAATATATGTTTCTTGGAAAACGTTGTGATTACCTCAGATATAATTCCAAAGCCGGGTACGATCATGATGTATACCGCCGGGTGAGAATAGAACCAGAAAAAATGCTGGAATAATACAGGGTCTCCTCCCATGGAAGGGTCGAATATGCCAATACCCAGGAAACGCTCCATTGTAAGCAGTAGCAGTGTAATGGCCAGAACCGGGGTTGCAAGTACCTGAATGATACTGGTTGCATACAGAGCCCAGATATTTAAGGGCAATTTACCCCACGTGATCCCCGGTGCTCTTAACTTGTGCACGGTTGCAATGAAGTTGGTTCCAGTAAGAATTGAAGAAAAACCTAAAATAAAGACGCCCATTGTTACCCAAATTACACTGGAAGTGGAATCCGTACTATAAGGGGTGTAAAAGGTCCAACCTGTATCTAAACCATTATTGGCTAAGGCGATAAATGTAAAGATTGCACCTATGATGTAGATGTATAAACTTGCAAGGTTCAAACGGGGGAAGGCTACATCCTTTGCGCCAAGCTGCATAGGTAAAACAAAGTTCCCAAGTGCTGCCGGTATCGAAGGCACCAACACAAAGAAGACCATAATGGCACCGTGCAGGGTAAAGAACTGATTGTAAGTATCAGCTTCAATAAAAGTTTGTGCAGGTGTAAGGAGTTCAGTTCTTAGAAGAAGGGCCAGAACACCTCCCAAAAGGAAGAAAAATGTTACTGAACCCAGATACATAAGCCCGATCTTTTTATGATCAACGGTAGTTAACCATGCCCAAAGTCCTCGTTCTTCAGTATAGAAGGTTTTCTTGGGGTTTTCGCTGGGAGTGTAGCGTTTAACCTTAATTGTTTTTTTAGTACCAGTAGATGCTGGTGATACTTCAGCTGTAGCCATGTTAATCTAAAGTTTTTAAGTATTCAATAATATCAGAAATATCGTCATCGCTTAAGCGACCTTCGTAACTAACCATTTGGTTTTGGTATCCTTGTACAATTTTTGCACCCGGATCTAAAATGGATTCACGAATGTAATTTTCATCAGCGGTAAGAGAAGAAGCATTTTCAAAGTTTCTTTCACTACCCCACAATCCCTGGAAGGAAGGGCCTATCTTTTCAGAACCGTCAACAGAGTGACAAGTGATACAACCTTGAAGAGTTAAAAGGCTTTCGCCTCTCTCAACCGGAGTTTCGCCGCCACCTGTGCTTTGTGAAGCCAGCCAATTATCAAAATCATCTTGTGAGTGTACTATCACCTTTGCAAGCATGTCTGAGTGAGAGGTGCCACAATATTCTGTGCAAAATACCTGAGATTCACCGGTTTCTTCAGCCTGAAACCATACATAGGTATATCGGTTAGGCAATACATCCTGTTTAATACGATAATCAGGTACGAAAAAGGAGTGAAGTACATCCTGAGATTTCATTACAAGTTTTACAGGCCGGCCGGCAGGTACGTGTACCTCGTTACCAACCTGAGCTCCATTTTCGTAACTGAATGTCCAGCCCCACTTGTAGGCAGATACCTGGATCTCATAAGCATTGTCAGGAACGGCTTGTAGATTTAGCCATCCGGAATATCCCCATCCAAATACGATAAAGACCAAGATAAGTGGAATTACCGACCAGGTAAGCTCTAAAGTATTATTGTGAGTAATAAGTGGTGTTTCATCGTCATCAGATTTGCGTTTGTACTTGATCGCAAAGTAGATCATTGCAATCGTTACACCGGCAAGAATGATGAAGCTTACAAGGTGGATGAAACCCATCAATGCATCGGTACTTGCCCCGGTTAAAGGAGATTTTAATTCCGGGAGCATGAAGTCGAATAAACTGCCCATTAGTTAAATTCAGATTTTAAGGTTGTTTTTTTTGCGTTTTTCGCGAAGCCAGAGTAGACCTAAGAATATACCGAGAAATATCAGTGTAGCCAAGCCTCCAAGCTTCATAATGTTGAATGCCATTGGTACGTAACTGCCGGAATCCGGATCGTATTGGTAGCAATACATAACTACTTTGTCAATTGTACTGCCAATTCTACCATCTGCAGATTCATACAGTGCATTACGGACGTCAAACTCATCATAGGAGATACCATATAAATACCTGGTGATCTTCCCATTAGGACTCAGTAAAATGATCGCTGCACTATGCGCATACTCACCGGTCTCTTCAATTTCTTTATATCTAAACCCTGCGGCTTCAACTACTTTATCGATTTCAGATTTATTTCCTGTAAGAAAATGCCAGCCACTTTTTGTGGTTGAATCCATCTGAGACAGATAATTTTGTTTAGTTCTTCTGGCCAGTTCTGCGTTTTCCTGAGGATCGATGCTGATAGAAATAACAATAAAGTCTTTACCGGGTTTCCATGCCAGATCTTCGATCACATTAATAGTTCCATCCAGAACCAGGCCGCACAGCATGGGGCATTCGTAGTAAAGAGGATTCAATAAAATCGGTTTACCCTCTACCAAAAGATCACCTATAGTAACACTGTCGCCGTTCGAGGCTGCAAATTTAGCATCTAAGGGGATATAATCGCCCAAATGCTCGTCAATGCTTAAATTTTGCAGCGCATCCGGTTCTTCACGATTTAGCTGCGCAAAAGCAGATAGTGAATTCAGAAACACTGCTAACAATATTAGAATTGCCGGCAGTGTAATACGTCTCATAGGTGAATTTTTAATCTATAGCAATTTTATTAATTGCACTGTCAATAGGAATTCGATAAATGCCGTCTTCAAGGTCGACGACTCCAAAACTGTTTAACTCTTGCTCTTGTTCCGCCCATAATTCACTGAAATCAGAATAAGTAACCCTTAATGAGGCCTCTTTTTGTGCCTCAAAAAGGCTGTATTGTGAAAAGAAGACGATTGCCACTACAAATATGACCACTAATGAAGTCCCCACTGTAGACCAAAAAATAAGTTTTCCGTAATTAAGATTATCACTCATTACTCCATGAGAGACACCGGAAGCTAATTCCTCATCTTCTGTAGATATATCTACATCTTCAACTGAACCTTCGTCAGAATCAGATTGTGATCCAGTTTGGGAGAGCCCTATGCCTTTATCGCTGTATTTTGAGGTCCATTTAATAACCTCTTCCTCAGATACTTCATATTTAGCTGCGATCTTTTGAATGACCTTTTGGCTTTCAGATGCAGCTTCCTGAGCAACTTTTGATTTAAATTCTGAACTTTGCTTATCTGACATCGTTAAAAATGATTATTGGTGATAGGATTTTGAGAGGCAGTCTTCAAGTTTGGGATCATTCTTCGGGATCATGTCGTTTTGCTTGAACTTATAGAAAAATAGACCAAAGAAAATTCCACCAAGACCAATAAAAGCTGTCACATCCATCCAGCTGAAGCTGAGACCGTGATCGTAAAGTGTTGGCATTGCTATCCAGTAGATCTCAGCAAAATGAACAATCAATACCATAATTGAAACTGCGCCTAAGATGGTCCTGTTCTTTTTTGCTTCTCGGTTTAAAAGTACCAAAAACGGAACGGCAAAGCGAAAGATCAGTGATCCGTAAAGTAAGTATTGCCAACCGCCTTCCATTCTATGATAATACCAGATGGTTTCTTCGGGAAGGTTAGCGTAATAGATCAATAAGAACTGTGAGAACGCGATATAGGCATAGAATACTGTGAATGCAAAGAACCACGCACCAAGATCATAAATGTGTACCTGGCGAATGGTGTTAGTTAGTAATCCTTGTTTGTGAAGGAAGAAAACCAGAAGGATCATTACCGGCCAAAAAGCCTGAAAATTGATAGAAAAAAAGTATACACCGAACATGGTTGAGAACCAATGCGGGTCAAGTGACATTAACCAGTCAAACCCGGCAAAAGCCACGGTAAAAGCAAACAACAATATTCCAGGGGCGCTGATATTCCTTAATAGTGAGGTTAATCCCCAATCATTTGTTTTATCCATTTGCACAGAAACTTTGTGCAGTTTATAACCAAGGAAACCCCAGATAGCAAAATAGATAACTTGACGAATGATAAAGAAGGTAGAGTTCAGGAATGGTGATTTACCGGCTACGATCTTATCGTATTCTTCTGTACCGTATTCTAATAATTCCGGGTGACTCCAATGGTAAAGATTATGAATTCCAAAAAGGATAGGAATAATAAATATGGCCCAGATCCAAATGTTGGCAGTAAAGGTTTCAGAAATTCGTCTGAAAACTACACCCCAGCTTGAATTGGTGATATGGTGCAACATTACCATGATCAAAGCTGAGAGGGCAATGCCTGAGAAGAAAGTGAAACTTACCAGATATGAAAAGAAAAATTGGTCAGCATCAAGGAAATATCCTATCGCAGTGGCAATTAATCCAATAGCACCAATACCCAATAGTGCACCTGGAACTTTGCTTTCGGCTGGAAATTGTAGAGAATCTGTTAAAGTAGGCTTATGACTCATTTTAAAAGTGTGTTAAGCAAAGTTCTTAGTTATCAAGATTTTTTATGTAAAGAACAATGGATTCGATCTCATGATCAGCTAAGTAGCTGTAAGAGGCCATAACTGCTTGTTCGTAGTCAACAGGCTTCTTGGCATCAGGTTCAACAATAGACTCTCGGATGTATTCTTCATCCTTAGTAACAGTGATAGTCTCACCTTCTGAGGTTACCACTTGGCCTTCACTGCCAAAAAGATTGGTCCATGTTGGTCCGATACCAGCTGATCCGTCTTCACTATGGCAGGTACCACAGGCATTCGCTGTGATAACTTCTTGTCCAAGTGAAACTGAAGGTTCAGGAGTTTCTTGTGGTTGACTTGCAGCTGCAATAGAATCCATCCTTGCTTGGTCTTCATTAGCTTTAGCCTGAAGTGCAGCAATATCTATATCAAATTGTTGTAATTCCTGTTCAGATACATTTTGGCTAGCCTGTAAAGCTCTGATATATCCCACAATTGCCCATCTGTCTTTAACAGGTATCTGAGTTGAATAGGATGGCATGGTTCTCACCCCATTATAAATGGCAGAGTACAAAGCACCGTCAGTAAGATCACGTACTCTTTGTTCATGATAAGATGGAGCAGGTACATAACCATATCCTCCTTCCATAATCACACCGTTACCGGCACCGGTTTGTCCATGACATGGGGCACAAAAAATGTTATACCGTTCTTTTCCGCGATAGAGGAATGATCTTGTCAAATCAACAGGTATGTAGTCAATAAACTCACCATTATCATCAACACCTTCATACAGAGCTTTATCAGTTTTGGCTAACCCCCTGGCAACAGTACCTTCAACTGGTTGACGCATGGACCTTCCGTCAGCAAAAAAGTTGTTAACTTCCTGTGCTTCTTTTCTGGGTTGTTGATCCATATTCATATTAGGATGAACAGGTGGTTTTTCACTGAGTTGACCCTGGCAGGCTGATAAAGAGATCCCCAGTGCAAAAATACCGGCTACCTTAAACATTCCTTTTACGTTCATGCCTGTAAATAGTGTATGTGTAGATTTTTTATTCATAGACTTCCTCAATGTGAGTAGCACCGGCTTCCTCAAAAAGTTCTTTTACTTTTTCTGCCTCAAACATATCATCATCCGCTTCAATGCAGGCAAAGAAACCATCGTCAGTTGCTTTTTTAAACCTTTCTGAATTGAAAAGAGGATTATGTAATTTTGGAAGTCCGTTAAGGAAGAACATCCCAAAAACAGCTCCAAAAGCGGATAAGAGCACCGTCAGTTCAAATATAATTGGTACCCAGGCAGGAGCATTAAAAAATGGTTTCCCACTGATATTAAGTGGATAGTCAATCACCGACATGTAATACATCATAGCAACAGCTAAGGTAAAACCAAGAACTCCGTGACCAAGAACGATCCAGCCTAATTTAGATTTTTTAAGATTCATTGCTTTATCCATTCCATGAATAGGAAAAGGGCTAAAAGTATCAAATCTGTTATATCCGGAATTAGCCATCTTTTTGGCTACATCTGTTAGTTCCTTAGGATTCCTAAATTCCGCAAGTATACTATGTAATTTTTGATCTTCTGTAGTACTCATATTCTTAAACCTTCTCAGATTGAGGTTCAGGGACTTCAACTTTAGGGGCAACGTATTCGTTAGTTTCCTCATCATAGTTGTGAGGATCTGCCAATGGCATAACAGCTTTTATCTCTGCAAGTGCGATCATCGGTAAGAAACGCAGGAACAGGAGGAACATAGTAAAGAATAATCCGAATGTTCCAACATAAGTCATTACGTCCCAAATAGTTGGGGAAAAATAATCCCAGCTGGAAGGAAGATAATCTGTTGCCAGTGATGTTACGGTAATTACAAATCGTTCGAACCACATTCCGATATTCACTACAATAGAAATAAAGAAAGTGAAACCTACACTGCGACGTAATTTTTTGGACCAAAAGAATTGAGGGGACAGCACGTTACAGATCATCATAGTCCAGTAAGCCCAAGCGTAGGGTCCGGTGGCACGTAGAAGGAATATAGCTTTTTCATATTCAACGCCGCTATACCAGGCTATAAAGAATTCCATAATGTAGGCAAAACCCACCATAGATCCGGTTACGAGGATCACAATATTCATTTTTTCCATGTGATCATCAGTCATGATGTCTTTCATCCCGTAGATCTTGCGGGCTATGATCATCAATGTAAGTACCATGGCAAAACCGGAGAATACGGCACCGGCCACAAAGTAGGGAGGAAAAATGGTTGTATGCCAACCCGGTATCATAGAAACGGCAAAGTCAAATGATACAATAGTGTGAACTGAAAGTACCAGGGGAGTAGCCAAACCGGCAAGTATCATGTAAGCTTTTTCATAATTCCACCAATGGCGGTTTGATCCGGTCCATCCAAGGGAAAAGATACCATAAGTAACTTTTCTGATCTTGTCAGTGGCGCGGTCTCGGATCGTTGCAAGATCAGGAACCAGCCCTACGTACCAGAAAAGGAAGGATACTGTGAAGTAAGTGGAAACAGCAAAAACATCCCATAAAAGAGGGGAATTGAAATTAGGCCACATTGCCATTTGATTGGGGATCGGAAAAACCCAATAGATGACCCAAATACGACCAACGTGAATGGCCGGAAATACCCCGGCACACATTACAGCAAAGATGGTCATCGCTTCAGCAAAACGGTTAATAGCGGTACGCCAATCCTGACGGAATAAGAATAAGATAGCCGAGATTAATGTTCCGGCATGGCCTATACCTACCCACCATACAAAGTTGATAATGGCCCAACCCCAACCAACAGGATTGTTAAGCCCCCAGATTCCGGTTCCTTCCCATATCAGATAACCAATGGCTACTACCATTACCATTAGAAGTGCGTTGGCTCCGAGCATGGCCAGATACCATAATTTCGGAGTGGGACGTAAATTAATATCAGTAACCAGTCGTGTAAGGCTCGAAAAGTCATGATCGCCTTTTACAAGAGCGGGTTCCGGTACGTATTGGTATTTACTCATGTTTTGGATGTATTCCTGATTAATATCTTAAGCCAAAGCTGGGTTTGGATTCGTAAGTTTAGCCATATAAGAGGTTCTTGGACGTGTATTCAGCTCTTCCAGCATCTGGAAGTTTCTTTCGTTGCGTTTCATTTGAGCAACAACGCTGTTATCGTCGGTCAGATCGCCAAAGTAGATCGCATCGGCAGGACAGGCCTGTTGACATGCAGTCTTGACAGTTCCGTCGGCCGGTTTAGGTGATCCTGTCTCAATCTTAGCGTCGATCTTGGCACGGTTAACACGTTGTACGCAATACGTACATTTTTCCATAACCCCACGGAAACGAACGGTAACTTCCGGATTCATAGCCATCTGAATGATATCCGGATCATCGCCCGTTGTTAAATATTCTTTTGGATAATTGAAGAAATTGAAGCGGCGTACCTTGTAAGGACAGTTATTAGCACAATAACGGGTACCAATACAACGGTTATACGTCATCTGGTTCATTCCATCATCGCTGTGGGTGGTAGCAGCAACCGGACAAACCTGCTCGCAAGGTGCTAATTCACAATGCATACAAGGGACAGGCTGGTGTACCGCCTGGGGTGAATCTGCATCATCGCCCACATAATAACGGTCATTACGGATCCAGTGCATTTCGCGACCCATTTTTACTTCTTTCTTACCGATCACTGGGATGTTGTTCTCACTCTGACAAGCTATCACACATACTCCGCAACCAAAACAGGAGTTCAAATCAATAGCCATTCCCCATTGAGGTTCGTAATCAGGGTAAGTTTGCTCATCAAACAGAGAGATTGGTCCGTCAGTATCTCCATTTTCTCTTGCTTCGGCCATCCCAGGAACAGGATAAGTATGAACTGACTCGAAGGAGGCAAAGTCAGGATTCTCTTTGTATTCGGAGAGGGAAGCCTGTCGGTACATATCACGACCTTCAAGGCTATAATGGTCCTGTACGCAAGCAATTTCGTATGTATCGCCGGTGTTAGATACGCTGGCAGAGGCAAAGAACATATTTTGAGTGCCTCTGATCGGATAAATATCCACACCACCCGCAGTATAATCCATGTAAGAGTTGGCAACTCGGCCAATACTTTCACGTCCATAACCGGCAGTTAGTGTAATAGAGTCATCAGCATGCCCCGGTTGGATCCAGGCTGCAATATTAATAGTCTTGCCGTTTATAGTTATTTCAACTACATCAGTTATATCTTTCCCGGCACTTTGTTCTTTGACGCCTAATTTTTCAGCCGTTGCCGGACTCATTAAAGCCACGTTGTCCCATGTGATCTTGGTCATTGGGTCAGGAAGTTCCTGAAGCCATCCAAGGTTGGCATAACGGCCATCATATAAAGTAGCATCCGGGCGGATAACAACTTCCATTCCGGAAGCGACCGAAATATTGGATGTAGCCTGATTCATTGCAGAGGCAAAGCCGTTGCTTAATCTTACGTTTACAGCTGTGTAATTATCAGAGGTATCAATTCCATCGTGTAGGATATTAGTCCAGCGATTGCTGAAACCTGATCTGTAAAACCCTCTAAAGGTATTTTGAACCAGATCATATCCGGATATCATTTCACCGTTCACGATCGTATTCAAAAATTCAATTTCACTCAGTCCATCGTGCAGAGGCTGAATTTGTGGTTGAATTATGGAACGGGCACCGCCATAAGAATAGCCATCACCCCATGCTTCCAAGAAGTGAGCACGATTTACATGCCATGTGGTCTTTTTGGCTGTCTCGTCTACGTAATCCGATAGATTAACTACGGTTTCAACGTTAGACAGTGCATTTTCAAAATCAAGATCAGCAGGGGCAGTGTAAACCGGGTTCACGCCAACCATTACAACCGTGTCGATATTGCCTGCTTTCATTTCAGCTGCAACATCAGCAAAAGCCTGATTGTTGTTCTGATCGTCGAAATGTGGTACTTCGAGATAGTTTACGGAATTCCCTGCATTTCCAAGAGCCTGATTGATGGCTGCCACTGCAGCATGAACTTCAGGTTTGTACTGAGATCCTACCGAAAGTGCTGAGGCACCTGCGTTTGCTGCTAATTCATCAGCAAGCACTGTGGTCCATTTATGGTCAGAGAACTCATTTGAATAACTGCTAAATGCGTTCAGTCCATTGATACGTGAAGAAAGTGCAGCAGCAAGCGCATACGTAAATGCTTCTATCTCACTCGCTTTAAGCTTTAATCTGTGATCAGCATAAGAACCGGTGAGTGTAAAGGAATCCTCAACAGCGTAGATTCGGTTCATTTCGCCGTTAGTGTCAGTTACCTTGCGTCGGGAAGACACCTGTTTTGCATATTCCACACTATTTGGATGTGTGGATGCCATGAAGTCATCATTTAAAGAAACGATAACATCAGCATTTGTATAATTATAATGTGTTCTTAAACGACGGCCAAAGGCAATTCGATTACCTTCAATTACATTATCTTCACCAAAAGGCTCATAGGTAACCCAGGTTGAGTTAGGGAATTTAGATTGAGCCTGTTCTTTCAGTCCATTAAAGGTAGGAGAGGAATTAGCTTCAGAAATAAAGGCAATTCGCTGACCGGTATTTGAAAAGTGTGATGCTGCGAACTCAGTAAAGTCTGCTTTGGTGGCTTTGTTTCCATTATTCAATGGAGAACGCGATCGGTCAGGGTCATAAAGGCCTAGAATAGCGGCCTGATTAAAAATACTTGTTCCACCCTTACTGGCAGGATGAAGGTCATTTCCTTCTAATTTTGTAGGTCTTCCCTCGTGATTTTCTGCTATCAATCCGACAAGGTTACCTTGAACCGGCATAGCGGTTGCATAATATAAAGGTACGCCGGGTACTACATCTTCCGGTTGCTTTGAATAGGGAAGGATCTTTTGAACCGGCCGTCGGCAGGCCGCTAACCCGGCAAGGGCTACTGAGGCTCCCATAACCCTAAGAAAGCCACGACGTGAAACACCATCGGTTAATTCAGTGGCATTTTCAGGGAACTCGCGCTCAGCAAACTTTTGATATTCCTTATTGTTTGCTAACTCTTTTAAGCTTTTCCAGTATGTGGTTTGTTTAACTTCTTCGCTCATCTGTTGATCTGTAATTTCTGAATCCTTCACATTATTAATAATGGCAACCCTGGCAGTAGGTCGGAGCATGAATATTCTTTTTGTCTACCAGTTCTTTTCCAAGTTCAAGCTGATTTTCAACCTGATAGCCCATGGTGGTTACTTCATCGACAGGGCGGATATATTTCTCAGGCTCCCGGTGGCAGTCGAGGCACCAAGCCATGCTAAGCGGCTCGGTTTGATAAACAACTTCCATTTTATCAATTCTTCCATGGCAGCTTTCACAGCCAACACCAACGTTAACGTGTGCTGAGTGATTGAAATAGGCATAATCAGCCAGGTTGTGAACTCTGACCCATTCTATGGCTTTACCTGATTGCCAGCTTTCCCGAACCAACTCAAGTTTTTCACTGTCTGTTTGAATTTGATTATGACAGTTCATACAGGTTTGAGTAGCCGGAATATTGGCTTGCTTAGAGTCAAATGTGCTGGTATGACAATATTGACAATCAAGTCCAAGCTGATCTACGTGAAGTTGGTGACTGTAGGGAACCGGCTGTTCCGGAGCATAGCCTACATCGGTGTATTCAGGTGAGAAGAAATACCAAACGCCAAAAATGATAGCATTGAGTAAGACAATTAAACCAATTAAGATTTTTCGGGGAACTTGATTTGTCCACTTGGGGAAAATCTGCGCCATAAAGATTGCTTATTTTATGTTTAGGTATAGAGCAGTAATGCTCCCATTAAGAAGCCGCGCAAATCTATCAATTTTTTCGTTCTAAATTGAACAAAAAGAAGTAACAGTCTATTATTTAAAACTGTTCTAAATAGAAATTTGCGAGACTTTCACAGCACATCCGACATGTGAGGCTGAAAATATAGTATACATTTGACAAAAATGCCTCAAAAGGAATTGAAAAACTCTGTATTTAGTTTTGTTTGCCTTAACTTTGTCCTACAACCGAATAGACGTTTATAAGCATGAATGAAAATGTAAAACTTCCTGAATCATCAAAGATCTTGGAACAGGTAAGTGCGAAAAAAGCCCTTTTCTTTATCATTGGATTGAGCATAATTGCGATCCTTTTTCTGTTTTGGCTTATATATTTTAATGAAGGAGCTGAAGCTCCGGTAACCTGGATAGGTAATTTATCAGCCGTTAATGCAGCACTCAATTCTTTGAGCACGGTGTTTCTTTTGTTGGCATTTTGGGAGATCAAAAAACGCGACTTCCAAAAGCATATGAGATTTAATCTCGCAGCTTTTTTTACCTCTGCGTTATTTCTGGTAAGCTATATTGTGTATCATCATTATGTAGGAGATACGAAGTTTCTGGGGGAGGGATTTGTCAGGCCTGTCTATTTCTTCGTATTGATCAGCCATATTATACTTTCTGTGTTTGTGGTTCCCCTGGTACTTGCGAGTTTCTACTTTGCATTTAGCGGGAAATTCAAGATCCATCGAAAAGTATCGCGGTGGACCTTCCCGATCTGGCTCTATGTATCAGTCACAGGCGTAGTTGTTTTCTTTATGTTGAAGATCTGGGGATAAGGAATAAGAAAAATTCAAAAGAGGAATACTAAATATCGGAATAATACTTATGCACTTCCGGGTGTGGTTCCGCCTGCTATTAAGTAGATACCGAGTAGGATAAGAACCAAAGCCAGTGAAATCTGAAGCTTGCTGGCTTTGATACGTTGAGCGATGTACCATCCGGAAATGGTACCTATCAGTAAAGGCACTGTCAGGAAAAAGGCAAGTTGCCAATCCACAGCATCATGTATCATATATCCGAAGGTGGCCATGCCTGATATGAAAATGGATTGAACCTGAGCCAAGGCTACTGATAAAAGCATGGGGACGCCAAGTACTACCATCAGCGGAACTGCAAGTACAGGTCCGCCTACACCCAACAGTCCACCGGGGAGTCCAACAGCTAGCCCAACTCCGGCAAGCCAGGATAAACCTCTGAGAGTATCGATCTGTAGTCGACTGTCAGGTTTAAGTTGTTTCTTTTGACGATAAAGGATCAGTATGCCCGTGAAAAGAACGAATAAGCCCAGAAGTATAGCAAAGGTTGAAGCATTTAATAATGTGTTGATCTGTGCTCCGGCAAATGCACCAATTACAGATGCCAGACTCAATACACCTGCAGCCTTACCGGCCACTATCCCTTTTAGTTCACCTGACTTTAAGTACCCAAGACTCCCTACAATACCTGTTGCAATGAAGGTTGCACTGGCCGTACCGGCCACTGTGCTTGGGTCAAGAGGGAGAAGGGCAAAAAGTGCTATGGTAACAAAAATACCTCCGGGGCCAATAGTGGTTATGCAAATTCCCCCCACCAAAGCAATGATGAGTAATAAGATCATGATCTCAGTACTCATGGCAGTCATCGCGGAAAACAAGAGACTGATAAACAGGATCATGAAGAAGGTTTTTAAAATTATGTATAAATGGTTTTCAAGGCTAAGACCACTAATGTACAAATCGTGATCATAAGCTATGAAGCAGATTATTAGAATTGCCGGTCATGAGGTGGCTGCTTATAGAAACATTCCGCCGAAAATAGCTGACATTACACCCTGAGCAGAATTTATAGCAATGTAGGTTGAAAATAATACCAACATGAAATTAGCGATGTTCAATTTCCACGAATTCGTATTTACACCCATTAGTTTTTTGTCGTTCATAGCCCAGAATAAAAGGGCAGCCGTTATGGGTAACCCAAATACACCATTATAGGCAGGGAACAGGGTGATCATTTCAACAACACTTAATCCGGTTATTTTTGCAACCAGCGGAGAGAACATTCCGATGAGGATTCCGCCTGCAAAAATCATCTTGAATTTACTGCTGGTTCCTTCTTCATGATCGATATCTAAAGCCTCGAGTACCATGTAGGGTACTGTCCACATTATGGGTACAATACTGTTAAAGGCAGCTGCGATCACACCGACCAAAAATACGATCATAGCCCAGCGTCCCAAAATGATCTCTAGGGCCTCTCCCGGAGCTACAAATGATGATAATTCAGTATAACCTGCCGGCCTGAGTACTGCTGCCGATACAATAATGATAGCCACTGTGATCAAACCTCCTACGGTGTATCCCATGGTGAGATCGGTGCGCATACTTTTTACGTGTTTGTCACTGTTCCATCCTTTTCGTTTCACCAGAATTGATTCCAGGAAAAAGTTTGGCCATAGTGCTGTCGTACCAAGGATAGCCGCACCCAGCATCATTGCGCCTGTATCGGGGATAGAAGGGATAAATCCTTTTGCAACTTCAACCATATCAGGACCGCTTGCTCCTGCTACAACTAAATACAGGATAAGTAGTAGAAACATCATGCCGGTCATTACTTTTTCCACGTAACCATAATGCAAGGTGCCTACAATGATTGCTACAATTCCGGTAACAACTGCAAGAGGTTGCCATGTAATTGCACCGCCTGTTAATACTTCAAAACTCATTCCCACAGCGGCCGTCAGTGCGAGTGTCCATGCAATACAACCCAGCGAAAGAAATAAGGCCAGGATCAACGCACCGTTTTTTCCCAGCTTTTTACGTATAAAGGTCATTAGTGTGTCACCGTATATTCCAAGCCGGGCACTCATATCCTGAGCCATAAAACCCAGCATTACAGCACCTATTACTGCCCAGATCAAGACGTAACCGTATTCTACACCGGCCTGACTTGCGATGAAAATTGAGCCACTGCCAAAGTAGCTGGCAACCATAATGAATGAAAGTCCATATTTATCAAAGAAGTTTGCAAAAAATTCTTTCATGTATCAGTTTCTAAGTTTAGTGTTGTAGTATTTACTTTTAGATAGCTTTTAAGAATAGACAGGCAGTATTAATAATGTTGAATAGGTAGAAGTTAATATCATACCGTGCAAAGCCGCGTCAATGGTAAGAAATTCACTTGTAAGTTCGAAATGTGGATAATTGATAACTTCATTTAATGAAGAGTTTTACATTTCTCGGTTTAAAGGAATGATTCACTAAATCTTAATAAATCAAGATTATGTTTAGCATTAAAGCTATGAGGAAAGATGGATATTGATCTGATACGAAAATATAACGTACCGGGACCAAGGTATACTTCCTATCCCACAGTTCCGTTTTGGGAAGAGGAGAGCTTTACTGCTGAGAAGTGGAAGTCTACATTACTAAAGTCCTTTGATAAATGGAAAGACGAAGGAATCTCTCTGTATATTCATCTACCTTTCTGCGAAAGCTTGTGTACGTTTTGTGGGTGTCATAAAAAGATCACAAAACGGCATGAAGTTGAGGATCCTTATATAAAGACCGTTCTAAAGGAATGGCGATTATATCTGAAATTGCTGCCGGATCGTCCTGTTATCAAAGAGATCCATCTGGGAGGAGGAACGCCAACCTTTTTCAGTACAGAAAATCTTAAACAGTTAATGGACGGATTATTAGAAGGTGCCGATCTGAAAAAGGATCATGAATTCAGCTTTGAAGGCCATCCTAATAATACCTCGAAAGAACATTTACGAACTTTGTATGATCTGGGATTCAGACGCGTGTCTTACGGTGTTCAGGATTATGATCCTCAGGTTCAGCTGGCAATTAACCGCATACAGCCGTTTGAGAATGTTAAAAAGGTTCATGATTGGTCTAAAGAGGTAGGATACACCTCGATCAATCATGATCTCGTTTTCGGATTGCCTCATCAGACTTTAAAAGGGATAGAAGAGACTATAAACAAGACCAATGAGCTAAGGCCTGATCGCATTGCATTTTACAGTTATGCACATGTACCCTGGATAAAAGGAAACGGTCAGCGCGGTTTCGATGAAAAGGACCTGCCTAAAGATGACGAAAAGCGAGCGCTTTATGAACTGGGCAAACAGATGTTCTATGAAAACGGATACGTTGAGATAGGTATGGACCATTTTGCGTTAAAATCTGACAGCCTATATAAAGCTATGCAGGATGGCAGCCTGCATAGAAATTTCATGGGATATACAGCCGGGGCAACCAAAGTGATGATCGGGCTGGGAATGTCTGCTATCAGTGACAGCTGGTTCAGTTTTGCTCAAAACGAAAAAAAACTGAGTGATTATGAGAAAAGAGTGGAAAGGGGAGAGATCCCTGTATTTCGCGGGCATGTATTAAATGAAAAAGATCTGCAGATCCGTGAACAGATCCTGAATGTGATGTGTAATTTTAAGACCGAGTTTGAGGGCGAACAAAGTCAGTTCGAATTGATCAAACAACGCTTGGTTGAATTGGAGGCAGACGGGTTAGTTACTATTGATGGAAGACATGTTGTTGTAACAGAAAAAGGAATTCCGTTCGTTAGAAACATTTGCATGGCCTTTGACTTAAAAATGGATTTGCAACAGCCAAAAGAACGAATGTTCTCAAAAACGGTTTAAACTTGTAAAATTAGCTGAAATAAAAATGTTACCATGTTATTTTGAGTAATTATACGTATTTTCAGACAAAGTTGTCTTAAATAGACTTATGCTATTATCTAAATCTTGCGTTTATGGTTTGAGAGCCTCCTTGTATCTGTCCTCAAAAAAGGATCAGGAGTTTCACTCATTGAAAGAGATCAGTGATGAGTTAGGGATTTCCTTCCATTTTTTGACTAAGATCCTTCAACAACTTACGGCGGAAGGTTACGTTGAATCTTACAAAGGGCCTAACGGTGGTGTAAGATTATCGACTAAAGGAAAAGAGGCAACATTATATGACCTGGTTGTAGCAATTGATGGCCCCGGACTGTTTACACAGTGTGCTTTGGGGTTGCCCGGTTGTGGGTTGCAAGAGCCTTGTCCTTTGCATGACAGCTGGGTGGGAGCCAGAGGCAGAATCGAAGAAATGCTTAAGAGAATGACACTGAACGAGATTGCAGAAGAAGGAAAAGAAAAGCACTTTAGATTAACTGCTGAGGGAGAATTTTCCTGGCAGTGAGAAACTAAGAAATAAAAAATTTAAATCTAATTAAGATAAAATACTCTTAAAACTAATAATTATGAAAAAATTATCACAAAAACCGGTTGGAGAAATTGTAGCCGAAGATTACAGAACAGCACAGGTACTTAGGTCTTACGGACTTGACTTTTGCTGTGGGGGAGGAAGAACGCTGGAGAAGGCCTGTACTTCTAAGAAGGTCGAAATCGATACTGTTATAGGTGAATTGGAATCACTGAAGAAAGCAGATGGATCAGAGCATAACTACAATGATTGGTCACTTGATTTTCTGGCTGATTATATTGTAAACAATCATCACAGCTTCGTACGTAAAATGTTACCTGAACTTGCATTCTATGCAGAAAAAGTATCACGGGTTCACGGAGATAGAGATCCGGAACTTAAAGAAATACGGGAGTTGGTCTATGTATTGCAAGCTGAAATGATGGCTCATTTGAAAAAAGAGGAAGAAGATCTTTTCCCGCAGATCAGGCAGTTGGTTCGCGATAATAAAACGGGTTCCGTTAAAGAAGCCATTGTTGATGCGCTTGAAGATGAGCACGACAGTGCCGGTGAGATCATGGCTAACATTGAAGCATTAACTAATGGATTTACTCCGCCATCACACGCCTGTTCATCCTATAAAGTATTATTCCAAAACCTGCAGGGATTTCAGGAAGATCTTCATAAGCATGTGCATTTAGAGAATAATATACTCTTTCCCAAAGCACTCAAGCTTGAGAAAACCTTTTAGTAAGCAGTCAGTTTAGTAAGCAGTCAGTTGAATTCGGTCACTTATACTATGTTTTGGAGTTAATGGCCGGTTTCATCTATTTGCTTTACTTCATCATTCCTTCACATCTAAAGTATATAATAGATTGGGTTATGGCGTTTCATAATCCGTAATTATACCTATGATTTTATGCAAAAAGCACTTCACACATTTTCAATTCCTGTAATGGGAACCGGACATTCAATTGATTCACCAATACGTGTTGCACCTTATGGTATCAATTCGGTCATTTCAATTGTAGATGATCTCCTGGTTGAACGTATCCGGAAACATTACTCAAAAATATTTGACCTGCCATACACAAATATTCCGCGTACTGCAGTGGATGGAAGAGCCATGCGAATCACAGCTTATCTCGATTTGGTCCAGGACCTCGTGCAAAAAAAGTTTAGTGAGATCAAGAATCAGCCCTTTTTTGAAGACAATGAGAAGGCTAAGTATTTTGAAATGCTTCCAACTTCCTCAGAACTTCGAAACATGTATTTAAAGCTGGTCGGTTCCCCCAATTCAGGAGATACTGACGAGCTATCCCAAAAGTTAACTGAAAGCATGAAAGCCGGTTCCATAGATGTGAACATTATGGCCAAGGTGGATGGATTCAGTTACACGAATAACGGTCAACCTATGACCTCAGAATTTAGTGATGGCAATGCTGCTTTACGGGGTTTCGCAAACAGTAAGGTATCATCAAGTTTGATCCTTTCGGCGGGATTTAATCCAAGATTATATAATTACCTGGCCGAATTTGAAGATTTTTACCGGGATATGAAAGGTAACATCAAGAAAAAGATCATACTAAAGGTCAGTGACTTTAGATCCGCGTTGATTCAGGGAAAATACCTGGCGAAAAAAGGACTCGAAGTATTTGAATACCGCATAGAATCTGGTCTTAATTGTGGAGGTCATGCCTTCGCTTCAGACGGATATCTGCTTCCGGCACTACTAAAGGAGTTCAAAGAAAAAAGGGAAATGCTGAGCTCGGCTATCGAACCCCTTATAAAAAGTTATTATGAAGATAATCGTGAAGGAGGTTTTGCAGCGGATTGGGAATTAAGTGACCCGCGTTTAACCGTACAGGGAGGAATAGGAAATAATGGTGAAGCCAAAAGATTGCTGCAAGATTTTGAAATGGATGCCACAGGATGGGGTAGCCCGTTTTTGATGGTTCCGGAGGCTACAACAGTTGATGAACCAACCATGACATTGCTTCAAAATGCTAAAGAAGAAGACCTTTACCTAAGTGGAGTATCACCCCTTGGTGTTCCATTCAATAATGTAAAGAACACCGGTTCCGAAAAATGGCATAAAGAACGCATTAAAAAAGGCAAACCGGGTTCACCGTGCCCTAAAGGTTTTCTGGAATCCAATACAGAGTTCACCGAGAATCCGATCTGTACGGCCTCTACTCATTATCAGTTGCTTAAGATCAATCAGATCAATGAAAGTGATGTAACGAAAGATGAAAAGGAAAAAGCTTTAAGCAAAGTTCTTGAAAAAGCTTGCCTATGTGAACATCTTGGAAATGGAGCGTTGATCACCCTGGGAATATTGAAAGAAAACAGGGCGCCTCAAGCCATTTGTCCGGGGCCAAATATTGCCTGGTTTGACCGGCAGTATTCCCTGAAAGAAATGACGGATCATATCTACGGCAGATCAAATGTAGTGCCTGATGAGAGGCCTCACATGTTTGCCAAGGAAATGATTATGTACGTAGATTATCTGGAAGAGCTTATTGAACAAAGCGACGATCCTTCTGCAGATATAAGAAGCCTGACGAAATTTAAGAACAATCTTATAAAGGGAATGGAATATTGCGAAGAGATTGCAACTTCAAAACCATTTGAGACTGAGAACCTCAACTCAATATTGGAAACGGTAGAGGAACAGAGGCATCGTCTGAATTCGATATTTGAAAAATTTGAAGAGAAAGTATTGGTAGCTGAGTGAATCTTCATTCATCCTTAATGTAATAAGGGTAGGTTTTTTGAGGAATTTAAACCATACAATTAACCAAGATGAATTCGCTGGCAAAAGACTCGAAGATCTGGCAGTGGGCAATATTCAGTTTTATTCTTGCCGGCTTTACAGGTTTTATATACAGACTGGGGTTTGTCACCTCCTTGCCATTTGATCTCAATCTTGAAAATGTCAGGCATGCCCATTCTCACCTTATGTTTTTTGGCTGGGCATCTCTGTTGCCGCTTTATCTTATAAAAGTGAAACTGGTTCCGGGATATCATGCCGCCTTAGGTGTCAAATTCATGAAAGGCGCCCTTTGGGGCGTATTGGTTTTCGGAATCTTATCTTATCCATTCTTTTTGATTTGGGGGTATCGTTCTGTTCCTGTCAATGGTTCATTTTTACCCCTTTCGACGATTCTTTCCGGTTTAGTTATGGTAGGGTGGTATGTATTTATGATCGGCTATATAATGACAAGGTTTCGAAAAAAAGATCATACTCCCAACGTTTGGCTTGAGGGTGCTTTGGTTATGCTTTTAATCAGCTCTTTGGGTGCTTGGGGTGTTGGGGCTGTGGAAATGTTCAATTTTGGCGGACCTTTGCTGGGAAAGGCGCTGACTCATTTCTTTTTGGCAACGTTTGTTGAGGGATGGGTGGTATTGGTCCTGCTTGGTTTGATTTCAGAATCATTAGGTATGAAAGAAAACGATTATGTGATATCACCTAATATTCTTGTGGGCCTGATAGCCTGTGGTGCCCCATTGACTTTTCCATACGGAATTTCAGAATCCATGTTAGATCTGAATTTATCAGTTACTGCCAGAATTGGTGGTGTGCTTATTGTAGAAGGAGTTCTTCTGTTCCTTTATTCGATCATTAAAAGAAAAGAAAGTATTAGTAAGATATGGATATGGCCGCTATTGCTACTTGGCTTGAAATCACTCATGCAGATCATTGCTGCCGTTATGCCGGCTGATCTATGGTTATCGGAACATGGTATTCGCATTTTGTATCTACATGTTCTCCTATTAGGCGGTTTTACATTAGGGGTAACAGCCTATATGACGCAGGAAGTAGATCTTAAGCCAAAGTATTTCTACGTGGTTCTCATTTCCGTATTTGTACTATTGATTAGCTTACTATGGATGACGAGCCTGTGGCCACTCTTTTTAAGCGGTGTGTGGATCTACACAGCTATTACCGTTATTGCAATGTTGCCGGTTATTGCTATGTTATGGTATTGGTTAGGGATTCGCAGAGCCATTCAAAAACTGTAGCACTTACTAAAGAATATCATATAAATGCCACTGATAACACGTTTATTTATTAAATCAGGTCTGCTATACTTCCTGATATCCTTAGGTTTCGGGGTTATGATGCAAATTGATTCTTTCCAATTTTCAGGAATGAGCCCCATGTTCTGGCATGCGTTAATGGTAGGATGGATCACACAGATCATCATGGGAGTATCCACCTGGATGTTTCCGGGACGGATCAGGGAAGAAAGTTTTAGAAACCAAAAATGGGAGTGGCTCGCCTTCGCCGGCTTGAATCTTGGCTTGCCAATCAGGTTTTTAGCTGAGCCGTTGGCCTCAGCATTTGAGCCCTCCATCTGGAGTTACCTTCTCATTATTTCTGCATTACTTCAGTTTCTGGGGATCCTGAGTTATGTGATCGGTATCTGGCCGAGAGTTCAATCCAAACAAGAGCGTCGCAGAAAGCGTGCAAAAGACTCATGACAAGATGCCATTTGTAAGCCGCATACTTATAAAATTTTCATTTTTATACCTGCTGTTAGGATTATTGATAGGTGTGTTAATGCTCATTAACAAGGCGATTTTTATATCACCAGTATTTTGGTTTTTGATACCTGCCCATATTGAATTCGTGATCTTCGGATGGATCATACAATTTACCTTAGGTGTGGCTTATTGGATGCTTCCGCGTGTTTTGGAAGACAAGGGAAGAGGTTCAGTGCATGTGGCCGGCTTAATTCCGCTTACGTTAAACCTGGGGATCATTCTTGTGGTGATTTCTGATCTTATATCTTGGGGCAATACTGCTTTAACAGGAAGGTTATTTGAATTGATTGCGGTGCTGGTTTTTGTGAGCCTGCATTGGAAGCGAGTGGTTACCTACAATAAATAAAAAAGCGGACCGACTATATCTCAGTCAGATCCGCTTATGTTGATACCTTTGAGGTCAATCAAAGACGATCAATAGCTTTTTTAAGCATGTCTCGGACGTTAGTGGCAACTTCTGTAAGCTCATCATTTTCAACAGCCTGCATGGATGCTACGGGATCAACAGCAGAGACTTCTACCTTGCCATCCTGATGTTCCTGAACGATCACATTACATGGCAGCATCAGCCCGATATGTCCCTCCGCCTGAAGTGCTTTGTAAGCGTTAGGTGGATTGCAAGCCCCTAAAATTCGGTATTTTCGGAAATCGACATCCAGCTTTTTTTTCAGAGTTTCTTTAATATCGATCTCAGTTAAAACTCCAAACCCTTCCTCCTTAAGTGCAGCGGTTGCTTTATCGATAGCTTCGTCAAAGCCGATATCCAATGTTTTGCTAAAATGGTACGACATAATTTTTCTCCTTATAAGTTGAAATTCTTGTAATGTAAGTGATCAATGCTTGTGAGCGTAAGATGAATACATCCAGACCAGTTTTTCTTGTTCCGTGATATAATCACTCATCATAGCGTTTGTCCCTTCATCGCCTGCGTCATCAGAAAGATCAAGGATCTCGCGCTGTAATGAAATCAACGCTTTAAATGCATCCAGAATTTCATCTACTGCTTTTTCTCCTTTAACCACTTTGTCACTTTCTTTGATCAGCGATTTTGATACGTATTCAGAATATCGATGTTCAGGGGTAAAGCCAAGGGTCAGTATTCTTTCAGCTACATCATCTATCTTGATGAAGAGATCGTTATATAATTCTTCAAATTTTACATGCAGTTCAAAAAAGCTTTTACCTTTAATGTTCCAGTGATATCCTCGCGTATTCTGGTAAAAGACGGTATAACTAGCTAACAATACACCAAGTTTTTCGGATAGTTTTCCTGATTTGTCTTTATCAAGACCAATATTATTTAGATTACTCATGATTTTCTCTCTGTTAATTTAATGCCGCTATGGCAATTGTAGGTTCCAGTTTTACTACAGTTTTAATAGACCGAGTGATCAGGCAGACTTCTTCCGCTTTCTGTAAAATTCTTAAAGCCTTATCTTTTTGGTTCTCATCAGAAATGATAAGTTTCGGACTCAAGGTAATTTCGGTAATTGTGAATTTACCTGTTTCGTTACTCATCACTCCCGTGGCAGGAACACTTAGCTTTTCAAATTTAAGTTTTGAATATTCTGCAATTGCTGTAAATGTAGTCATAAAACAGCTGCTTACAGAAGCCACATAAAGATGCTCAGGACTCCATATTCCTTCAACTCCGCCCGGGAATTCGGGTGGAGTGGCAACTTTAATAATATCGTTGAGCTTGTGGGACGTCATTTCGCCAATACGCCCCTCTTTCCATTCCAGATCTACATCATAAAGGTGTTCTTTCACTTCGCTCATGATTGCTCCAGTTTCTGCTCAATGATCTGTTGAAGTTGTGGCATTCGAACGACACCGGCTTGCTGCCATATCAGTTCTCCGTTTTTGAATAGGATCAGATTTGGTATACCACGAACCTGATACTTTATGGCAACATCAGGATTACGCTCTGTATCAATCTTGATGATGTTCAGTTTATCACCCATGGCACTTTTCAACTGCTGAAGTATGGGGGTCATCATTTTGCAGGGAGCACACCAGTCGGCATAAAAATCTACAAGCACCGGTGTGTCGCCATTGATAATTTCGTTGAATGATTTTGGTTTTGTTTCAGTGCTATCCATGATATTTATTTAACCTCAGTAAAATGAATTTCTGTTTCTTGTTCAGACCTGTTATTTGGGTTTTTATCTTGCGGAACACCACATGCCTGAGAAACCATACAACCTGTATTGGTCACGGCTTGAAAGATAAAAAATCCGCTAAAAAGTCCGGTTACGATATCCTGGTACCATACGGCCATTACAGCCAAGAATATCCCAACGGAGAGGGCTACCCACCGCATAGTATGCCATGTAGAAAAAATGGTTTCTTTATTCATCGATCTCATTGTATTAAATAGTCTTTTTATATGAAGGTTATATTAACCTTTGTTTAATAGAAACTCAGTGACATTTATCACACAGAAGATTCTACATTCAATAACCAACTAGATGAGGTGGATTCTCAAGATAGGGGGTTATGATCGGACTGTCAGAGTAATCCGGTTTCTCCCGAGCTTAACAAGTCCCTCGCTTTCCATTTGTTTTAGCAGTCTTGATATTACCTCCCTAGCAGTACCAAGTTCCTGGCCTAATTGTTCGTGGGTGATCTTAATGTCTGTTGAGCCGGATATTTCTGCTTTCTTTTCCAGAAATTGAAGCAGTCTTTCATCCATTTTTTTGAAAGCAATAGCGTTGACTACATCCAGTAACTCTTCGAAACGTTTATGATAGATCTGAAAAATATAATTAAGCCATTTAGGATCCTTACTCATTAAATCCCGAATTTTGCCAATAGGGATAAAGACAATCTCTGTTTCTTCTTCAGCCACAGCTTTAACCTTACTAGTGTCATTATATAGAGCTGCCAGGAATGACATGACGCAGGTTTCACCGGGTTGTAGATAGTACATCACCATTTCACGGAATTCGTCATCCGATTGCATCACTTTTAAACTTCCTTGCAATACAATTGGAATGGAATGGATCGGAGCGTCTTCACTGACGATCTCATCACCCGCTTTAAATGATTTGGTGATCCCATATTTTTTTAAGGAGGAAGAATCCGGAAGAATTTGGTTCATAGTGGTCTGTGTTTTTTGCTAAACCTACATAAACTTTTGCTATCTATCTCGCCTTAAATGAAGGCTCAATTCATTAACTAGAATCAGTCTAAATACGTGGGGTATGAATAATTATCCCAAAAATTAACATTTGCTTCATATATAAAAGTTAAGTTTGTCTTAAACAATAAAGATAAAAAAGTCTTTTAATTTAAAATCAGGTCAAATCATCATGAAGCTATCACGAATAATGATCGTTGTAAGTTTGTCTCTCGCTTTTATGCTGAGCGGTTGCGGAGGCAACGGAGGCGGCGATAATCAACAACAAACAGAAGCCAAACAAGAAACCGAAAGTGGCCTTTCTGCTTTTGAACAGGAACATGGTATTGGTCCCGTAACGGAGACTATCTCTTTAGGAGATGAAATTGATATGGAAATGGCACAAAAAGGTAAAGAGATCTTTGATCTGAAATGCACTGCCTGCCACAAATTGAACGAGCGCTATATTGGACCTGCTATGAATGGCGTACTTGAACGTCGTTCCCCGACCTATGTAATGAACATGATCTTGAATCCGGATGGCATGGTAAAAAATCATCCGGAAGCCCAAAAAATGCTTCAAGAATATAATATGAGCCCTATGCCAAATCAGGGGCTGACTCAGGAAGAGGCAAGAGCTATTGTTGAGTTCATTGCATCTGATCTTACCTTGAATAACGGATCTTAATAACCAACCCATCAATCAAAAAAACAGAAATACTATGAAAAAACGAAAGCACAGCCATCTGTTTTGGATGCTTCCTGCTGTTGTTCTGTTAAGCGTCACGCTTTTCGGATGTAATGGCAGTAACGGAAATTTCAGCTCCAACACAGATGCCGCACAAAAAGTATATGTAGCTCCGGGTGAGCTCGATGAATTCTACGGCTTTATGTCCGGCGGATACAACGGCCAAATGGGGGTATATGGAATTCCTTCGGGACGCCACATCTTTACCATTCCGGTATTTTCGCAAGCACCGGTAAATGGATATGGTTACAGTGATGAAACCAAAGCCATGCTTAACACAACCCACGGTTTCGTGCCTTGGGGAGATGCTCACCATCCCGAGCTTTCTCAAACCAATGGTGAAACGGACGGACGCTGGATCTTTATGAACGAAAATAATACCCCGCGTATCGCACGTATTGGTCTTGATGATTTCAAAACCCAGGAAATTATTGAGATCCCTAATTCTGCCGGTAATCACGCCTCATCCTTTGTTACGCCAAATACTGAGTATGTAACTGCAGCAACGCGATTCAGTATTCCTATGGATGAAAATATGCAGAATATGGATGTTCCCATCGATACCTATGCAGATACCTTTAAGGGAACCATTTCCTTTGTGGAAGTATCCGAGGAAGGTAAAATGGCTATTGATTTCCAGATCCTGATGCCAGGATTTGACTATGACTTGTCTCATTCCGGTAAAGGTCCTTCTGACGGTTGGGCATTCTTTACCAGTTATAATAGTGAGCAGGCTCATACTTTATTAGAGATCAACGCTTCGAAAAATGATAAAGACTTTATCGCTGCAATAAACTGGCGTAAAGCAGCTGAATATGCAGAAAATGGTGAAGGCAAAATGATGCCCGGAAAGCACGTGCGTAACTACATTGACCACGATGAGGGCGGTATTGCCAAGACTGAAACCATAGACGAGGTGCGTGTTCTTGACCCGCGGGAGCTTGAAGGCATTGTTTACTTCCTTCCTACTCCAAAATCACCTCACGGTGTAGATGTTGACCCAACCGGACAATACATTGCAGCCGGTGGTAAACTGTCTACTGTCATTCCGGTTCATTCCTTTGCCAAGATGATCGATGCAATTGATGCCGAAGATTATGCAGGTGAAGTGATGGGTATTCCGGTACTGAAGTACGACTCCATATTGCATGGTGAAGTAGAGAATCCGGGTTTGGGACCTCTTCATACCGAATTTGATGGTAAAGGCAATGCTTACACTACGGCCTTTATTTCGTCTGAAATTGTGAAATGGGATGTCGAAACTACTCAGGTTCTTGACAGAATTGACGTTTATTACTCTCCTGGTCACTTAATGATTCCCGGTGGAGACAGTCAAAATCCTGATGGTAAATATCTGGTGGCTTTGAATAAGATCACCAAAGATCGTTACCTGCCAACAGGTCCTGAAATGTTTCACTCAGCTCAGCTGATCGATATTTCCGGCGATAAGATGCAATTACTGCTTGACTTCCCTACTGAAGGGGAACCTCACTACGCACAGGGTATTGCAGCTGAAAAAGTTATGGAAAATCAGAAACGTTTCTATAAGCTTGAAGACAACACGCACCCTTATCGTGCAACAACTGAAGCTCAAACTAAAATTGAGCGTGATGGTAATGAAGTGCATGTTTATATGACGACCATCCGAAGCCACTTTACACCTGATAACATTGAAGGTATCAAGGTAGGCGATAAGGTGTACTTCCACGTAACTAATCTCGAGCAGGATTGGGATGTACCCCACGGCTTTGCGATCAAAGGAGCAAACACTGCTGAAATACTGGTTATGCCGGGAGAAACCCTGACCCTTATCTGGGAGCCAAAAGAAACGGGAGTTTTCCCATTCTACTGTACAGATTTCTGTTCAGCGCTTCACCAGGAGATGCAGGGATATGCGAGAGTTTCTCCGGAAAATTCAGATGTTGAATTACAATACGGAACTGGTCAATGATGATTTGACCTCCATCATGGTTGGGGAGCTGATACCTCCCCAGCCTTTTCACTTTTATTTGTATTTACAAACGAGGTAATTATGAAAACATCACACAAAATATGGATGGCATTTGCAGCACTTTTATTGATCGGTGTTTACTTCGTTCCAATCTGGGGCATCAGCATGGAAGCTCCCCAATATCCTGAGGGAATTGGGATGAACATCATGGTTGATAATATTGAAGGTAAACAACCCCATGATCTTAATAACATCAATGGGTTGAATCATTACATCGGTATGAAATCGATAGAACCTGCATCAATACCAGAACTTAAGATCATGCCTTATATATTCGGGTTCTTGATCATTACCGGGTTGATCATTGCCGCAACTGGAAAAAGAACACTGATATTATATTGGCTGGGATTTTTTATCCTTGTCGCTATTGCCGGCTTGGTCGATTTTTATCTATGGGGATATGACTATGGACATAATCTGAATCCGGACGCTCCGATCAAAGTTCCAGGCATGACCTACCAGCCACCATTGATAGGCAGTAAACAATTGTTGAATATTAATGCAACCTCATTGCCACATATTGGATTCTATTTATCTTTGGCTTCAATGAGTATTGCAGGATTGGTTTGGTGGAGAAGCAGAGATCAGTAACCCTTCAAATTGAAAAATGCAGATAATATAATAGAGGTCGGTTATGAGGTTATTTAGAAATATTAAATTTATGGTTAGCGCTGTTGTGCTATTGCTTTTTGCAACGGCCTGCAGTCAGGAGCCGGTTGAGATACATTATGCAAGTGACGAATGTGCACATTGTAAGATGATGATCACCGATGAACAGTTTGCAGCCCAGCTGGTAACGGAGAAAGGAAAAGCACTTAAATTTGATGCCATAGAATGTATGGCCGTTTATCATCGTGAAAATAAAGATGATCTAAGCGGCTCCAAATTATGGGTCAGTAACTACAACGATCCCGGTACCTGGCTGGATGCCTACGAGGCACAGTATGTAAAGAGCGAGGTCATTAATAGCCCTATGGGTGAATCACTTTTAGCTTTGCCTACTAAAGAGGCGGCAGAAGAACATATTGAAGAAAGACCGGGGCGATTGCTGCTCTGGGATGAGGTCTCCCAAATTGAAATGAATTTGGGAACGGGAATGCAAAAGTAGTATTTCCGATATAAAAATAAATGGAGGTCAAAATTGAAAGGTTTAAAATACATAACCATGGCGGGAGTGTTTCTGCTCGCCGGTTCTATCGTATCGGCTCAAACTGTTACCGTTTCTCCTGAAGGAGAGGTATCAACAATTGCTGAGGGGCTGAAGCTTACCCAGCCTTACGATACACTTGTTATAAAACAAGGAACCTACCTTGAGTACAACCTGAAAGTTGATAAACCTATCACTATTCTAGGGGAGGGGCGGCCGGTAATTGATGGTGAGAAAAAAGGGTTTATACTGGTAATAACCGGTGATGACGTGACGGTAAAAGGACTTGAAGTTCGTAACACCAGTACCAGCTTTATGGAAGATTACGCAGGGATCCTTGTTGAGAAAACCAAAAATACGGTCATTGAGGATAACAGGCTGATTGATAACTTTTTTGGGATCTATCTTGCGGAAACTGATAAGGCTGTGGTTCGAAACAACTATCTTACTGCATCGGGAGAAAGAGAAACTTCATCCGGCAACGGTATTCATTTATGGTATAGTAAAGACACCAAGATTGAGGATAATTATGTGCGGGGCCATCGTGATGGACTCTATTTTGAATTTGTGGATGGAGCATACATAACCAATAATCTAAGTGAAGAAAATATTCGCTACGGCATTCATTTCATGTATTCTGATAACTGCAGTTACCGTGAAAATACATTCAGGGACAATGGGGGAGGAGTAGCGGTAATGTACACCTCTAATGTTGAGATCATTGGAAACCGCTTTGAGGATAATTGGGGATCATCTGCTTATGGCATGCTTTTGAAAGAGATCAACCGCAGCCGGATCGAGAATAATCATTTTGAGAATAATTCAGTGGCACTTTACATTGAGGCAACAAGCCGTAATGAGGTAAAAGGAAATACATTCCGTCAAAACGGTTGGGCGGTAAAACTGATGGCAAACTCAACAGACAACGTGTTCAGTGAGAATAACTTCATTGCTAACTCATTTGAAGTTTCCACTAATAGCCGAAGAAATTTTAATGAATTTACTGGAAATTACTGGAGTCAATATGAAGGCTACGATCTTGACCGGGACGGTGTGGGAGATGTTCCGCATCATCCGGTGCGGTTGTTTACCATATTGGTTGAGAAGCAGCCACAGTCTTTGCTTTTACTGAGAAGTCTGTTGATCGATATACTAGATGCCGCTGAAAAAGTAATGCCTGCATTGACACCTGAAACCCTTATTGATACCAAACCACAAATGGACCAGCTACAATGATTGAACTAAGAGGATTAAAAAAGAATTTTGGTCAATTGACCGTACTTGATGATCTGGATCTGGAAATTCCTTCAGGTCAGGCCACTGGAATTGTAGGTCCAAATGGATCCGGAAAAACAACAACGATCAAAAGCATTCTTGGATTGGTGAAGCCAACCAAGGGGGAGATCTTGATCAATGGAAATATAGTAAATGACCGGTGGGAGTACCGCGATAAGATCGGTTACATGCCTCAGGTGGCTCGCTATCCGGAAAATATGACTGTAGAGGAATTATTTCGGTTCATAAAAAATATCCGGGGAGATCAGCCTTCATCTGAAGAAGAATTGATCAAACACTTTGGACTGCAAACGGAATTAAAAAAACGAATGCGAACTCTATCAGGAGGTAACCGTCAAAAAGTTGGAGCAGTCTTGTCTATGATGTTCAATCCGGAAATTCTCATCTTTGATGAGCCTACTGCCGGACTTGATCCCCGATCAAGTGTACAGTTCAAGAAAAAGGTGGTTGAGTTAAAAGGACAGGGTAAGACCATTATGCTAACCACTCATATTATGAGTGAAATCGAGGAACTGGCTGATCACCTGATCTTTATTGTAGAAGGTAAGATCAAGTATCACGGACCGATGGATGAATTACTGAGTAAACATAAAGAGCAGCGTCTTGAGGGCGCGGTTGCCAAAATGATGGAGGAAGAAGCGGCATGAAAACATTAACCATACTGAATTACCAATGGAAAGACCTTGTACGAGGCAAATGGATCTTCGGATATGCATTGATCTATTTGCTGATCACAGATGCCCTTATTCGTTTTGGAGGAGCGGGACCAAAAGCTTTGCTGAGCATCTCAAACGTGATGCTGCTCCTTATACCGCTTGTGGGAATGATCTATGGAGCATTGTACCTGTACCAATCCCGTGAATTTACTGAGCTCCTTCTTGCTCAACCTTTAAACCGTAAGACCCTGTTTTGGGGGCTCTATGGCGGGCTCGCTATACCATTATCTGCAGCTTTTATTCTGGGGACTCTTTTGCCAATGCTTTATAATGGTATGCTCTTTGGTGAGCAGATCATGTCCATTTTGTTGTTGCTTGGTTTAGGATTGATACTGACGCTTCTCTTTACGGGAATCGGATTTTGGCTGGGACTAGCATTTTTTGAAGATCGTATCAAAGGCCTGGGATTTGCCTTGGTCGGCTGGCTGTTTTTAGCTGTGTTGTATGATGGATTAGTTCTGTTGACAATCTTTGTTTTAGGCGATTATCCGATCGAAGAACCTATGCTTGCATTGACCATGCTTAATCCAATCGACTTGGCTCGTATAATTGTGCTGCTTGAGTTTGATATTTCCGCTCTGATGGGATACACCGGCGCTGTATTCAATCGATTTTTCGGGAGCTTTTACGGGATGATCACTGCCACTGCGTTTATGGTGGTATGGCTGATACTGCCACTTGCGGGTGCTACGAGAAGATTTCGGAAGATGGATTTCTGAGAAAGTTAAATGAAGAAGATCATGATTATCATTTAGCTAAAAGCTTGTTTTGTTATAACAAGTCATAGATCTGGCGAAAAATCATTTTCTTTTAGGAGGCATTAAATCTGGCGATATTATTTATATAGTGTCATCAATCGTATGTATTGTGCGTGTTTTATGGTCCTATCGCTTGAAGAGTAAAATATGAACGTTTTACGTATTTTTATTTTTATACTCTAAAGCTCACTCAAACCAAATAGCTAATGGATTTTGGTTCCGGAACAGTATCTATCTTTTCTATCTCAGTGCTAATGGTAATTACAGCATTGATAATATTGGTATTTACAATAAAAAAAGGCTTCATCAAAAACCTAAAGCAAGATGCCATGATACCTTTTGAGAAAGATGAACCTGTAGGGGAGCCCACCGATCAGCTCTTTAGGGATGATGCTGATGAATCTGACAAAGAAAAAGCATGAAGCTTAAGAAATTTGACAGCGTAGCTGAAAGGCGAAATTATATAGATCGGGATTCCAGCAAGGTACTTCTTTCCTTCTTTACATCCGGAATGATCTGGTTATTGGTTGGGTCTGTACTTGCCATTTTGGCTTCTTTTAAATTACACATGCCTAATTTTTTAGGTGACACATCCTGGTTGACATTTGGAAGGGTTCGTCCACTTCATCTTAACACGATGGTTTATGGATGGGCTTCTATGACTGGAGCCGGTGTGGCATTATGGTTGTTGACGAGAACACTTCGCATCGTAATACCTATTCAGAAGGTTATTCTTGGAGGACTGATCTTGTGGAATATAGGCCTTACAATAGGTTCTTTTCAGATCCTCGGTGGTTATTCAAGGGGCTTGGAGTGGTTGGAGATCCCGTTCTCCTCAGCCATACTCATGGTTATTGGTTTAGTGCCACTGCTCATTGCTTCTCTGACTATGTTGGCAAACAGAGCAACTAAACAACTCTATATTTCAGTGTATTATATCATTGCAGCTTTTATATGGATCTTTGCATTACTTCTAGTTGCTTACATACCTGAGTTTGATACTACAGTACAAGGTGGAATGAACTGGTGGTATGCACACAATGCGCTTGGGTTGTGGTTTACTCCAATTTGTCTCGCAGCAGCTTACTATCTTATTCCCAAAGTTACAGGCAGACCGATTTATAGCTACTCTCTTAGTCTGTTAGGTTTTTGGACCTTGGCACTGTTTTATAACTGGAATGGTTTTCATCACCTTATCGGTGGGCCAGTGCCAACATGGGCAACAACCATTTCAATTGCTGCAAGTGTCATGATGATCATTCCGGTCGTCACTGTGGCTGTTAACCATCATCTTACCGTTGTGGGTGTATTTAAGCGTGTTATTAATTCTCCAACACTGAGATTTGTTGTATTTGGAGCCATGAGTTATACATTCGTAAGTCTTCAGGGTAGCCTTCAAGCCTTGCGAAATGTAAATGAAGTGGTTCATTTTACTCATTATGTGATAGCGCATGCTCATATTGGAATGTATGCATTCGTGACGATGGTACTTTTTGGCTCTATGTACTACATAATGCCGAGAATTACAGGAAATGAATGGCAATCGAAGAGTAGAATTAAATGGCACTTCTGGCTTAGCGCAATTGGTATCATACTATATATAGTGGCCTTACAAATTGGTGGAATATGGCAGGGCTTTCTTATGAATGATCCGGACATGCCTTTTTTAGATATAGTTGATAAAATGAGGCCGTTTCTGGAATCTCGCTCTTTTGCTGCAATATTACTGACAACCGGTCACATAGTATTTGCTTACTCCTATTTTAAAATGCTGAAAAGAGACTCTAAAGACAGAACTGAAACTGTAACTCAAAACCGCGACGACTGAGATCATGGGCAATAATTTAATATTGATTTTTGGAGCCGTTGCTTTGTTCATTTCGTCCATGGTAGGCTTGGTATACATTCCACAAATATTGGCAGATAAAGAAATAACTACTGAGCAATACGTGGCACCGAATATCGAAAACGGACATAGAATATATGTCAGAGAAGGATGTGTTTATTGTCACACCCAACAGGTAAGGCCCAAGGGCTTTGGTGCAGATTTTGAACGTGGCTGGGGAGAAGCTTCACTTCCGGAGGATTACAAAGGCCTTACTCCACATGTTTTAGGTACAATGAGAACCGGCCCGGATCTTGCTAACATTGGAAGAAGGCAACCAAGCAGAGACTGGCATTATACTCATCTGTTTGCTCCCGAATCTGTATCGCCCGGTTCAATTATGCCACCTTTCCCATGGCTTTTTGAAGTAATTGATGAAGATGAAGCTACTAACAAAAGAGTGGTCAATTTACCCGGTGATTTTGCAATTGAGGGTAAAAAGGTAATTCCCACAGAAGAGGCCGAGCATTTGGTAGATTACCTTCTTTCACTAAATCAAGAGAGAACAGAAGAATAGGATTATGGCAAAAGAGGGCACAGAAAACCCAGATTCATTCGATGATAGCAAGCAAAATGATCGTGAGGATATTTATGATATTCATCAGGCTGCATTGCGAGAAAAGACATTACCTGAAGAGGGAAATGAAACAGGACCTTGGTGGTTATATGCAGTAATATTGATGACTTTTGCATTTGGATTTTTCTACACCGGATATTACTTCGGTGAGTTCAGTTACAAGCCACATCAGTTATATATTTCACAGGCTGAAGCTGAGGCACCTGTTGAAGAGGAAGAGTTGACTCAAATGGAGCTGGGAGAAAATATATATGGCAGAGTCTGTTCAACATGCCATCAGTCGAATGGGGAAGGCGTTGAAGGCGCATTTCCAACCCTGGCTGGTACTGATTATGTGACCGGAAATGTAGGACGTTTTGCAGGAATCATTATCCATGGATTATATGGAGAAATGGAGGTAAATGGAGTTAGTTATAATGGCAACATGCCGGCTTGGGGTGATCAGATTTCAGACGAGGAAGTGGCTGCTGTTATGACCTATGTAAGGAACTCATTTGGCAACAACAGCGCTGATGTTCCGGTTGACAGTATCAAAAGTTACCGTGAAACTTACGGAGATAGAACATCTCAGTGGGAAGTTGGCGAGCTTAATGATACATTTCTAAATTAGTATATTGAACGATTCAGTTTCAAAGATAACATCATGCGACCACTGTGGATTACCAGCGAGAAGATCATCTGAGAGAAAACTTACCTTTTGCTGCCACGGTTGTTCAATGGCACACCGGCTACAGATAGGAGAAGAGGGACAATTTCATTTGCCGGAAGAACTGCTAATAAGATGGGTGATTTCAGCGGTCTTTGGGATGTTATTGCTTTTTGTGAGTTTGACCCTTCATTTTGATTCTGATACCCCTGCGTTTTTTATCTGGTTTTCGCTTGTGCTCAATACATTGATCTTACTGTTATTGGGTAAAGAAGTGCTCATGGTAACCATGGAGGAATTCCAAACACAGCGATTCAGCTTAGGTACGCTGATCTTTTTTGGTGTTTTTTCCTCTTATTTTCTTTCTGTTATTAATGTATTTCGAGGGGTTGAATCTGTTACTTATTTTGAAACCTCCGGTATGATCTTGGTTTTCTACATTGGAAGTCTGTTGATCGATATTTACCTGAAAAATAAAATTAGAGCCTATAGTAAAAAATGGAAACCTGAAGCTCCCAGCCTGCTTGTAAAGAACAGAAATGGTGTATGGGAAAGGGTAAGTTCCGAAAATCTCAGTGAAGGTGATGAGATTAAAACTGAAGCAGAAAAGGTCATTCCGGCAGACGGGATTCTTAATTCTGAATGTGGCTATGTGAAAGAAGCCCACTTGACCGGGGAACCCACTGCAATTCTGAAAGAAAAGGATGATAGAATAATAGCCGGATCAATAGCTTTAGATGATGACTTAGAAATTCAACTAACATCTTCTTTTTCGCGATCATCCCTATCAAGTTATCTCGAACAATTTGAGTGGGAGAAAAAGAAACTTTCGACTTATGAGAACATCTCCAGTCGTGCCGCAAGTATATTGCTCGGTACAGTCGTATTTCTTTCAGCTATAACCCTGGCGTATTATCTCTGGATGGGAGAAACAGGTTCAGCTATCAATAATTTTTTGTCAGTATTGATAATTGGTTGCCCGTGTGCATTTGCCATAGCAACACCTGCGGCTATTTGGATCACTCATAAGAGTCTTCATGACCAGGGAATATTACTTAGAACTGGTTCTCAGGCAATTGAAGAACTGGCTCAGGTTACTCATATTATCTTTGATAAAACAGGTACCATCACGGGTCCGGCAGATGTGCAAAATGTAGAAATTTTAGGTAATTCTGAAGTGAATGATCAAACAATGTTGAAATTACTAGTCGGAATTGAAGCCATTGACGAACACCCTATAGCAGAAGCAGTAAGAGAGTATGGTAGAGACAATCAGATCGATCCACATCATTTATTAGAACTTAAGAAAATTACCGGGCTTGGGATCACAGGGTTATGGATAGACGAAGATAACCGAAAACATGAAATTGAACTTTTGAACCGTGCACACCCTGAAGCTGAATCACTGGATAAGAATAATTTTGGCTTGTTCGTGGACAAGGTGATGGTGTTAAAAATGGAGATCTATCATCCTTTAAAAAATGATGCCAGAGACCTACTTCAGGATCTTACAAAAAATAATTATGAAGTTTCAGTTTTATCGGGTGACCCGGAGCCACAGGATGAGATCTTATCTGATAAGTGGACATATAGAGGAAATATGAGTCCTCATGAAAAGGCTGAGTATGTTGAGAGAAAAAGGAAGGGAAAGGCTAAAGTTCTTTTTATTGGTGATGGTTTGAATGACCTTTTGGCCATGGCAAAGGCCGATAGCACCATTGCAATGTTTGAAGGATCCGACAAAAATAAAGTAGAAGCCGATATGGTATTTTATAATCCTGATATTAAGCAACTTCAAAATATATTATCTCAGGCAGAACGGACTAAAAAGACCATTTATCAAAACTTTTTCTGGGCCTTAATTTATAACGTAATTGGGTTACCGCTGGCTGCTACGGGATTTTTGACTCCGTTGATTTCAATTGCAGCTATGATCTTGTCTTCCATCTTTGTTACTACAAATTCTTTACGTTTGAGCACTTCTGAACAGATAATTTATGATTGACGAATAGCTGATCCCAGGGAATTTGTAGTTGCGTGTATCACTATGACCTTCTAAAAAAATAGGCATAATTGAGAGAGGTCTTGGCAATGTTAAAAATAATTTGCCTTATGCAATTATAAAAAAAGTAGAAAAGGAGACGAGTCCGTTATTTATCAACTCCTGCAGAAGTTATTGGTGATCATACCTTTTTGTAAAATTCTATTTAAAGCAGGAAGAAGTGATAATGTGAAAGCTGCTTCTCTTAGAATTTTATGCTAAACCACGCTCGCACTTTCATATCAAATATCCGATTGACCTGATAATATTGTGTTATCGGATTCGGATACCTTTTTAGTGATGGAATATATCGGCGCTGTATTGAATCGATTTCTATCAGTTTTTTAGAGTGATCAGAGCCATCTTGAGCCTGTTGGTGGGGCTCGCACTACCACTTTCGGGCGTTACACAAAGATTCAGGAGGATGGTTTATAGTGGTGATATTTAAAAAGCAAACTGCTCTATAATTTATTCTGATGATCAAACGCAATTATTGGAGTAAGAAATCAACTTATCAAAATAAAAACCCCTCTCCGCTTTTACACGAAGAAGGGTTTCCTCTTAACCAACCAACCATCAATCAACTCGTTCAGAATTGATAACTTAGGGATATCATTAAATTTCGCCCGGCTTCGGGAATATTCCCGATGCTGGTATGTGTGTGATAGTAGTGATCCAGAATGTTATTCAGGCTGACTATGCTAGTTAGGTCACCATCCATCCATCTGCGTTCAAATGTGAGATTGAATATTCCGTAGGCATCAGTTTGGTCTTCAATAGAAGAGATCTCTGCAATTCTGTTTTGCTCTGCAGCCCATTCAAGATCAGCCATGAACATGTTCTTTCCTCTGTGATAATGCAGGGTAGTATTTCCTTTCAGGGGTGGAATAAGCGGTAATGGTTCGTCCAGCGTTTGATTGTTAGCATAGAGATAGGATATCCGGTTTTCCATGGTGATCATCCTACCCAAGTCGTTTATGCTTCTGAACTCTGCTCCGGTTATTACGGCATCTCCAACATTGGCGTATTGCTTAAAACGAAAATCATTGTTACCTGAATCGTTTGCCAAAATCCCGTCGATATAATTGAAATACTGCTTGTGAAATAGAGTGAGAGATAAAGAATGGCGTGCAGTCTCCCAAGTCGCGTTGATATCTGAGTTTACACTGCGCTCAGTTTTGAGCCATGGATTCCCATCATAGAAATATCCATCGGTGTAGTTGTAGATGTAATGCCCAAACAGCTCCATATGGTTACCCATACGTTCGGAATAAACCAGACTTCCAGATAAGCTCCAGTTGTTATCGATCATCCATAGCAAACCTGCTGATCCGGAAAGCAAGAATTTGGATCGGGTTCCAGGTGTTTTACCATATAGTCCTTCAAAGAAAGAAGCGTGAGACTCACTGTCGGTACGAAGGCCTTTATATCGCATGCTTTCTTCAACTTTCAGTAGAACATCGTCAGAAAGCTCTATTCTGTGCCGTAAGCCAAAACTAACGTTGTTGGTCTTAACTTCATCCAGGTTGTATATCAACATGTCATCTATAGAAGGATCGAGGCTTTCCATAAGCATATCTCCAAAGGCGTCGGAAGTAAAGCTATCTATAAACCAGTCGAACTGATGGTTAATAAGCGTGGCGGCCCCGTTTAATTTTGCACCATAGGTTGAAGTTGTACCATACATAGGCATATACATACCTCTCATCACCGTTCTGTTGGCAACGTCACGGCTGTAATCATCCATAGAGTGACGAATACTATTTGCGTATATCTGAGCCGTGCTAAACCGAAAAGCTTGTTCTGAAGGAGCAAAGTTAAATTTGATCTGCCCGATGTCAGCCAATGCTTTTGTGGCATCCATGAGCAAGGCGGGGTAGCCAATGTCGTAGGCCTTATCTGTGATGTAGCTGGCTTCTAAAGAATGCCGTGAGGGAAACGCGTGGCGGTAGTTGACGCTTAGGTTTAATTTTTCGTACTGTGTATTCTGTATGGTTTGATCATTACCAGCCTTGAAGTCATCGGCCTTTTTATAACTGCCGGAGAAACGCACGGCATTTCTTCCTGAAGGATCAGCTGTGTTTCCGGTTAAGCTGAAGGTTCTGTATTGATCAGGTGCACGGTAGGAGGTGTTCATGTTGACCAAAGTTGTGTTTTGTTCTGCCTTTTGAGTAACAAGATTTACTGTACTTACCCCCGTTCCATTCTGGGCTACACCGGTTCCGCTTTTATCGATCTGCAGTTTAGACAGATTATTGGCTTCCACATAAGATGTGATCGGGTCCATTTTATCGACACAGGCTTTAAAGACCTGCATGCCGTCGATCACCAGATTCATTCGTTGATCACTTTGTCCACGAACAGCGGGTTCCCATCCGAATGCTCCCCGTTTGGTGGTTGAAACACCATCAATATTGTCAAGAAATTCATCCATACCCTGACTTGCTTTTCGGTTATGATATGCATGCACGTTCTGATCGCCCTCTTGATTGGCTATAACAAGTAATTCAGTTTGATCCCGAAATATTTCCGGCTTCAGATAGATCACCTCAGTATCGGTTTGAAGCCGGATATTCTTAGTAGCATATCCAACAGCGGTGATGGTCAGATGTGAGTGTTTATCAAGATCGATTGTGAAGATCCCGTTAACGTCTGTGACAGTAACTACAGAATTAGGTGCATCTTTAATATGAGCCTGAACAATGGCTTTTTTGGTACTTCTGTCAGCTACTTTGACAGAAATCTGTTGAGCCTGAATTGATTCAACTCCAAACAGAAACAGGCTGATAATTAGAATTATATGTTTCATGACCTCTGGATATTTTTTAAAAGTGAATGAGCTGTCAGTGTCTGATAACATCTGACAGCCATTCGGGTTGAAATGAGTTACTTGGCGATGACCGAGTATTCAAAAACGACTTCTGGCAGTGTGTCGTTAGCTACCACTAATTCTACGGTTGTAGTCCACAGACCGCTCATGCTATAGTTGATGTCACCTTCATAAAAGCCATTACCAGTGGCTACCGGTGGAGTGAAAGGGGTTGAATGCCCTGAGCCTCCACCCATATCCATGTATGGGTAGATTACCAACTCTGCATCAGAAACGGCCGGAAAGTACATCATGCTTTCACGGGTATGGATCAAAAAGGTCAGATCGTTGTTACCACTCATTGGTCGTTGTGGTTCGTACCAGGTGATAAAATATTTTTTACCCGTATCATCCTGAGTGTTCATGATCTTCCAGGAGGAATTGACATCTAAAGGCATTTCACCTGTAATGGTCGCATCGTTTTGTGTAGTAAACTCAAAGTTTATGGTCCAATTACCCATTTCACCACTTGGCATGATGAACACAGCAAGATTGCTTAGGTAGGAATCATCCAAAGGATCAGGTGCAGGCTGATCAAACGGAGTGGAATGTGACATGGTAGCCATTTCCATGATCGGAGTGATTGTAAAAGATTGAGGGGTGATGGTATTATCGCCTTGTTTTATCTTCCAGTATAAGTGATTGGCGCCTATTTCAATTTCTTTGGGAGATTCAAGTGATACGGTATAACCATCAACGGTAACTGAATTCACGGGAATGAGATCCAGATCCGGATTATTATTGTCTGTAGATTCGCAAGAAATGGCAATAAATAAGAGTGCTGCCACGGCCATTAAACGGCCAAGCATAGTTTGAATATTCATGATATAGAACGTTTAGTTTAATTGGGTAATTAAAAGGATATGGTGAGCCACGGTCTGAAACGGTTCAGAACAAAAGTTCACCGAAGTAAATAAGAAAGGGTGTATAAACTAAACGCGGGGAGGCCTTAGCAGGTCCTTATAAGCCCCGTTTAAAACGTGCTCTGTGGCGGGCATAAAAGAGATCTCATATTCATTGGGATAAATATGAATGAGATCCTGAGTATAAGTTGCATTGACCTTTGATGAAAAGATCAGTGCCTGAGTTGTGTCTGTATTATTATTGTGTGGCAGATCGAAATAGCAAAATTCGCCATGAGTATCTTCGCCATGATGATCATTATCAGTTGCCGGAGTATTATGGTGACAAGTGCATACTGTTTCACCTTCATCAACTTCACAACTGCAAAATGTAACTTCGCAATATGAGCCGCTATCATGACTATGAGTATGATTAAGTATAAATCCGAAACCTAACCAACCCACAATATTCCATAGCAACACCAATAGGGTCGCGTAACCGGTAATTTTGTGATATGTACTATTCAGACTCATGACTCTTAAATTTATATCATATATGTGAAGAATGATTGAAGATAAATTTAAATAAAAAACCAAAATGGACGACCTTGTTACAACATTTAAAAATTATAAGGATTTAGAATAGTTTGACCCACATCAAGAGTCTATTCTACTGACTGTCTGGCTTGAATGATCTCATTTCTAAAACTTGTGTGACAGCTTACGCATCCTTTCTGTATGATCTGATACTTTTCCAATATACTTTCCATGTTACCGTCTTTAGCCGCTACCTTGAGGGAATCAGCTGTGTCATGTACCAGTTTGTCGTACTGACCAAAAGCCTGCATCCTGTTGCCTAGCGTTTTCTTTAGAAACGATCTGGTTTCATCGGAAAGTGGAGGGTGTTCATTAATGGCAGCGGCGCCCTGCTCTATCAGTTCATAGTTCTCAGTGTAGATACCTTCATTTATGATCTGCATATCAGCAGAGATGAGGCGCATGATGGTTTGTAAGTCCAGTGAGTCATTGTTTTTTGGCTCATGCATAGTTATACCTGATAGAATAATTCCGGACATAAGCAGGATGGTAAAAATTGTGATCTGGTTTTTCATAACGGTTGCCTTTAAGAGGGTTATATAGTTAATTTATTTTTTGGTCATCTTCAGACTCAAGAAGATCAATAGCCAAATAGCAGTCCTGAACGACATTGCACCCAGACTATCTGTTGCAACACCTGTATTTATAAGGTAAATGATGCCAATTATCACCAATACTAAAAGATTGATAATGAATATGATTAAGGCGGTAGTTTTACCTTTTTCTTTATTTTTCCAAATCTGATAACCGGCTATTAGATAAACAAATCCCATAATATGATTGAATATCAACAATGGCAGAAAAACATAATATCCCGGGTCAGAGTCAAGGTACAGAATGCGAGAACTTGCAATCAGTGTAATAATTCCAAAGATTACTGCGACCACTGAAGCTATTTTTTGTATCAGACTGTGTTCTTTAAGTATCATTTAAAGGTGTTGGGGGTTATACTTTGTAAGACCTATCATGATCAGTTTTTGTAAAATATCTTGCCGCTGAGATAAAGTAAGGTTGTTTCTGTAAGTTTTACTTTATACTGAATTTCAGAAATTTTTAATTGTGCATTATGTAGAGATAATTGCGCACTTCTCAATTCCACCCCGGTGATCAAGCCCCGTTCAAATGAATCTTTAGCTCGTTCATAATTTCTTTCGTAAGTTTTAAGATTATACCTTTGAACATCTAACTGTTGCTTGTGGAATTGATATTGTTCCCATGTATTATCAAACTTTGCCTGAAGCTGCAGTTTTGTTTGGTCTGACTGGAGTTGATCTTGTCTGATATTTGCCTTTGCATTCTGAATGGCTTTTTTAGTTCTGCCTCCGCTAAAAATGGGAATATTTAAAGTCAGCCCACCTGTAACACCAAGCTGTTCTTGCATTTCAAACTGACCATCTGTAGCAGTTTGATGGGCATAACCATATTGGGCGTTTGCTTTAAGCGTTGGATATAGGTTGCCTTTGATGAGACTCTCTTCAAGTTCGGCTTGCTTAATTCTTTCCTTTCGTACACTCAGGATCGTGTTGTTATCTTCAAGCGACTGAGAAAGCTTTTGATAGTCGGGCTCAAAGTTCAGAGATAGTTCTTCTTCCAGGGGTATTTGACTTGACACGTCCCACCCGATCTCTAAATGAAGATTCCGGTAAGCAGTGCTGTAATTAAGTTGTAGTTCAAGGTATTCTGTACTGTCTGTTTTCAGATCTGCAAGCGCCTGCAAGTATTGCTGCTCGTTAACCTGACCGAATTCTCTTCTATTCTCTACGATCTTGAAACGGTTTGTACTTTGTTCTAGCATTTCTGCTTTCAGTTCTATGGCTTTTTGAAGGGATGCTACCTGAACGTAACGTTGTGTTACATTTAAAATGGTCTGTTCCATTTTGGCCCTATGATTCAGTGCTGCTACATCTTGTCCGGTTTTCAGTATTTTATATCGGTAGTACCCTTTCATACCATCAAATATCACAAACTCTGTACCAACCCCCGCCTGTAGCTGAGTTGAGTATACTCCGTCATATTCTATTGAGGATGGAGGTTGTGAACCTGCCTGAGGATTGATCAAGTTTTGAAAAAATGAGCCGGGCGTCAGCTCAACATCATTATAGGCCCAATTCATGCTACTGATGATTCCCAGTGTGGGAAGCTGACCAGCATTACCGCGAGTAGCAGAATTTGCAGCCTTTTCCGCCTCTATTTGGCTGATCTGAATGTCGTAATTATTTAGTAAGGCAGCGTCCAGAGCTCCGCTCAAAGTGAGTGTATCCTGTGCCAAGGTGATATCACACAAAAAAACCATAAATACCACAAGTATTAGTCGTTTCATATCTCTGTCTTTTTATGATGTTCTTTAAGTTGAACCGCGGGCTCAATACTTTCGGTTGTTACCTTATCTTTACCCATCAGTTTCAGGGATTTTAATTTGAGTTCATTCCAGATAACTATAAAAGCAGGGGCTAATGTCAGGGAAATAAAGAGTCCAAAAATCAGGCCGTAGGCAATGGAAATAGCAGGAGGGCGAAGGAATGCAGATGCAAGCCCACCCACAAAGATCATAGGTACAAGCCCCGCCACTGTGCTCAAGCTTGTGAGTAAAATGGGTCTGAAGCGAGATTGAACTGCATCTTTCAGGGACTCCTCAAAATCCATACCAGCAGTCAGGTTGTCATTGAATGCCGTGATCAGTACCAAAAGGTTGTTTATGAGAATGCCGACCAAAGCGATCATACCGATGAGTGAAAAAATATTCATTGTTGCCCCGTGGATCATATGTCCGGCAACGACCCCAACGAAAGCGAATGGCAGCGAGAGTAAAACCAAAAAGGTTTGGCTAAACGACTGAAAATTGATGATGATCAGCGCCAGCATGAATACCAAAATAAAAGGAGCTACAGATTTCATGGCTTCGGTAACCTTTGCGGATTCCCGATTCTGTCCTTCTATTGAAAATGTGATGTCCGGAAACTCCTTACTTAAATCAGAAAGAATATTGGTGTCAATATCTCCAAGAATAGCCGGGGCAGAAAGAGAGGGATCGGCGAGGTCAGCATCAACTCTAATGGTGCGGTTACCATTTATGCGGTTGATCTGGAGCAGTTCATCCGTAGGGTAAATTGTGGCAACTTCATTTAGAGGAAAAGATCCTGAAGGAGTACGGATCTTCATATTTTTTAGATCGCTAAAACTTGTGCGGCTATTTTCAGGAAATTTGACCCAAACCCGCACATCATTACTTCCACGCTGCAGGTTCTGAACCTCCATACCAAAAAAGGCGCTTCTAACCTGCATTATTAGATCCTGAAGGGTAAGCCCAAGTTGTTCTCCTGATTTACTCAGTTCCAGATGGAGTTCGGGATTTCCTCGCTGGTCAGTATCTGCCACATCCACCAGATCACGCCTTTGTTCCAGTGCTGTTTTAAGTTTGGTGGATGCCTCCTGTATTTGAGTCAGATTTTTTCCTGAAACAGAGATGTCAACCGGAAACCCACCGAACCTTTGTTTTGCTGTTGCACCCATGAAACGTAGGTATTTAGCCTCAGGTATTTCACCTACTTCCTTCCTAAACATATTGTTGATCTTGTAAGAAGGAATACCACGTTCTTCACCACCTAACATAACCACCCGAAGCATTCCTTCATGTGAGTTTGGCCCCAATACGATTTCAATATTGCGGACGACATCTTTTCCATCCTCACGTTCGGATGTTAACTGCTCACTGACGTTTAAAACGCTGTTTTCTATCTGTTCCAGTTGTAATTTAACTTGTTCTTCCGGTGTTCCAGGTGGTAATTCCATGGTGATCAACTGGATATCGTCATCAAGGTACGGAAAGAAAGTTACCGGCAGGATACCGATCCTGAGCATTAAAATAGAAACGAACATTAAAATCACAAACCCGCCCACATTGATCCATTTAAAGCGATGTGATACCAGGTCGGTAAATGGCATAAACCATTCATCCCTGAACTTTATCAGCATTTCAGTGAAAAAGATCTCGAACCGGGTTTGTTTATTTTCTTTGGTAAGCACCTTAGAACGGGTCATTTTAGCCGGTAAGAATAAAAATGTGATTATCAGCGCTGCTAACAGGGCGCTCGTAACCACAAATGAAACTTCTGAGAAAAAAGCACCTGGTTTTCCAGGAAGAAAAAAGAAAATGCTGAAAGCCACTGCTGTGGTGAGAAGCGATATAGTCATTGGAGCAGCGACCTCTGCAGCTCCATCACGCGCAGCCAGGACAGGATGCTTATCGAACTCGGCATAGTGGCGATATATATTCTCAGCTACCACAACTCCGGTATCAACCAACATACCAAGTACTAATATAAAACCAAATATGGATACAACATTTATAGTCAGGTCGTATCCAAGCAGAGCAAAAATAAAAGATCCCAGGAGTGCAAGAGGTATGGTCAAAGAAACCCAAAAGGCAATACGTTTATCAAGGAAGAGGGTTAGGATAATCAATACCAAAATCAAACCTGCTAACCCATTTTCCCAAAGCGCAGCCGCCCTTTCGTTCACAAATTCTGAAATATCTTCTATGATAATAAGTTCGACACCTTCATGCTTTTGATTGAAGGTGTCCATAAAGGTTTTTGCTTGTTGCGCTACCTCAATCAGGTTTTCATCATTTGTAGTTAAAACCTGTATAACTACAGATTGATTACCATTTAGATATCGTTCGTAAGATCTATCATTAAATTGTTCTTTTATGGTTGCGATGTCTTTAAGTAGAACTCTTTGTCCTTCAGACCCGGATCTAACCACGATTTCACCGATCTCGAGAGCGGTGTTCTCCTTATTTTTGGTACGTATCTGCCAGTTTGCCTGATCGAGTTTCAGTTCACCGCCGGTCATATCAATATTATTTGATCTTACGGCTTCTGCTACAAGCTTAAAGGTTAGTCCGTATCGATCCATTTGTGGATCATTGAGCTCGATCACGATCTCTTCTTCAGAAAACCCATACAAATTCACGTTCGAAAATTCTTTTTCGATCATAAATTCATCTCTTATCTGCTCAGCATAATCTTTTTTAAGCTGTAGCGGTATGTCACCAATTAATGCCAGGGTAATGGTTGGATTCAACATTTCCTGTTTGAATATAACCGGGCGATCCATTCCTGTAGGAAAATCACTTATCTGATTTACCGCATTCTCAACATCAGTCATCACGTGGTCAATATTGGCCCATTCAAATATTTCAACCGTGATTCTTCCAGTGTTCTCTTTGGAAAAGGAGGTGAACCTATCCATACCTGAGATACCCCTTAAGTTCTCTTCGATCCGTGAAATAGCTCTTTCCTCTATTTCCTGAGGTGATGCTCCGCGATAAATTACATTTATATAGATCTCCTTGGGAGCCTCGGATGGGTCCAGTGTATATCTGACCTGACTAAAGCTAATAATTCCAACCAGTAAGGTAAGGAGTAAGCCAAGGTTAACCATAGCCGGATATCGAACAAAAAAGTTAATTAGTTTTTTCATATTCTGGCCTATTGTAAAATGAGTCCGTTGTAAGCAAGGTCTGCGTTTTCGACAATACGATCGTGGTTTCTCAAGCCACTGACCCAAACGTGTTCATCTTCAATATCCATAACCTCAACTGGCGTTTGCTGGATCAGCGTATCATTGACCACATATACATCGCCCGTTCTTAATAGTGCTGATTTGGGAATACGTGAAAGAGACGCCTGCTTTGCAGAATGAATGGTACCTTCGAGGTACATGCCTTCCCTTAAACTATTTCCTTCAACCTGCAGGTAAATGGAAATCATCTGTGTTCTTGGATCTACGGAAGGATTAATGCGTTGAATACTGGCTACCCACGCCCTTTTTCTATCTTGATCAAATACTTTGATCTCATTTCCAATTTTGATAAGATCTATTTGCTGCTGATCTACGGAAGCTTCAAGGGTAAAGGATGTTGGATCTACCAAAGTGCCAAGGTTGAATTGTGGTCCTACAGTCTGTCCGGGTTCCGCGTTGGCTTTAGAAAGTGCGCCTGAAAACGGGGCTTTTATGGTAAATTTTTGAAGTTTGGATTCAGCGCTTCTGATCTGGTAGTATGTGTCAAAAACACCACGAGAGCTTAAAAACTGCTGAAGTTGAGGTTCCTCAATATGAGGCAAGGCCGGTAGTTTTTTTTGCGGATGTATGGATGAATACCAAGAGTCTATTTTCGGAAAAAATTCAGGGAAATCCATCTTGACGTCGGGTAAAACCGTTGCCACCAGTGTTATGAAACGGCTCTTTGACGCTTGAATTTGAAGCCGAAGCTCTTCACTGTCAAATTTCAAAATGGTTTCTCCCCGTTCATAAGTAATGCCTTCCCTGAAAGGTTTGTCAGGGGGCAGAATCTTTCCCTGAATTTCGGGAAAGATCATTAACCGATTATCTGCCTTCAGGCGTCCATTTAATGTTACAAATTGTGGGCGATCTTCAAGGTTGACGGTTATGAATTTTATATTGCTAGCCTCAGTTTTTTGAGCTGTTTGTTCAGGCGTTACTGCTGTTTCTTCTTGTTCCCCGGAGTTACAAGAAATCATAAGGGCCGGAAGCAGTAAAATTACTTTAAAAAATTTCATATACATAGATTTACGATGCAAGAGTGAAAAACAGTTTAAGGTTATTAATCACATGATTCAACCATATGGTTGGTCTAAAATTTAAAACTGATGGTTTTATTTTAAGGGTAATAATAACATATATATACAGTAATTTTAATCCTAAATCATTGGTCATAATCTAGTATGCCAATCAAATAATCCAACCAAATGGTTAGTTTTTGTGCGAGACTTTTGTATGTTTGTATAATTCAGTTGAAAATTAGATTAAGTAATCGATGAAAAAGGAAAATTCAGAGCTGTCATCCACAGAACTTAAAATATTTGAAGCGGCACGAGAAATATTTCAGGCAAAAGGCCTGGAAGGTGCCCGAATGCAGGAAATAGCTGATAAAGCTGACATCAACAAATCGATGCTTCATTATTACTATCGTTCTAAGGCCAAATTGTTTGAGAAAGTATATCAGCTGTCGGTAATAAAACTAATACCAAAGATCACTGAATTGTTGAATGAGGATCTGCCATTAGAGCAAAAAATCAGGAGTTTTGCAGATAAGTATATGCAGATCATTAAGGTAAATCCGGATATTCCTCTATTTGTACTACATGAGATGAACAAAGATCCAAACAGGCTTCAGAATTTTATGTTAGGTCAAATAGGAGAGAAAGTTCAGCCGTTTTTACAACAAATAAAAGAAGAGCGAAAAAAGGGAAATACAGTAGACATGCCTGCAGAACAGATCATGGTAAACATCATGTCGTTGATGATATTTCCATTTATTGGTCGGCCGGTTTTTAAAGCAATATTGGATAAAGATGATGAAAAATACAATGCCTTTATGGAAGAGCGGCATAGGATGCTTCCGGACTATATAGTCAGTATTGTGATGAAAAAAAGCTCATGACAGTCAATTTCACTACAAATTCATATTAGCTTCTTATATGAAGATACATGTTGTAAATAAACGGAGAAAATGTCATGGGAGTATTACAGGATAAGGTTGCCATTGTAACCGGTGGGGCGAAAGGAATTGGAGAGTCAACGGCGCTTCTTTTTGCGAAAGAAGGAGCCAAAGTAGTCGTGTCTGATATTGACGAAGAGAACGGCAAAAATGTAGTTGAAGCTATCAAGGAAAACGGGGGAGAAGCGATTTTTTTGAAATCAGATGCTTCTAAAGCCGAGGACCATGAAGAACTCGTAAAAAAAACAGTGGGTACTTATGGTAAACTTGATATAGCTATCAATAATGCAGGCATTGGTGGTCCTTTGTCTAAAACTGCCGAATACCCAATTGATGGATGGAATAACGTTATCAACCTGAATTTGAACGGGGTATTCTATGGAACCAGATATCAGATTGCTGAAATGCTAAAAAACGGTGGGGGCAGTATTGTGAATATTGCTTCTATTCTTGGACAGGTTGGAACCGCTAACTCACCGGCATACGTAGCGGCTAAGCATGGGGTTGTTGGTTTGACAAAAACCGCAGCCATTGAATATGCGAAGGAAGGCATTAGGGTTAACTCAGTGGGACCTGGCTATATTAAAACCCCATTATTGAATGCGCTGGATGATGATACTCTTGAAATGCTGAAAGGAATGCATCCCATTGGCAGATTGGGAAAGCCTGAAGAAGTGGCCGAGATCATTCTTTGGCTGGCATCAGATAAAGCTTCTTTTGTTACCGGTAATTACTACGCTGTAGACGGAGGATATTTGTCACAGTAAAGATCGGTTCAATTAAAGAGAATCAACCTTAAAAGCTCCTCAAACTATTATGTTCGGAAGCTTTTTTAGTGAGATCATACGAATTCAGTATACAATTCGCGGTATTTCATCTTATGCCATAGGGCCAGTAAAACACCCCAGAAGATTACAGCTACAGCCTGATGCAGTACACCAAGTGATATTGGTACGCTGTAGATCACTGTAAAGACCCCCAGTAGATACTGCAGTACAAGTATGGCTAATAATGAAGTGCCAAGTTTCATCAGATCAGTGGTGCGATCTGACTTAAATAATTTCCACCAAAAGGCTAGAACCACAACCAGTAAGATGGTACCGTTAAGTCTGTGAATCCATTGTACGGTTCCGGGATTTTCAACCAGATTCCGTATAAAAGGATCAAGCATAGAGTATGTTGGTGGTAACCATTCGCCACCCATTTTCGGAAAGTTGTTATATATATAACCGGCATCGAGGCCTGCAGTGAAGGCACCGTAAATGATCTGAAACCATAGTAATACACCGATAGAGTACATCCATTTTTTGAATGGTATGGTATCCGCTTCACCTTTTTTAAGGCTGCTGTGATACTTTACGTCCAATGCCAGCCACAGGCAGTAGGCAAACAAGATAAGTGCGAGGGAAAAATGAATAGCCAGCCTGTAATGACTTACATAGGGTACGTCCGTTAAGCCACTTTTAACCATGATCCAACCCATTGCCCCTTGTGAAGCACCCAGAAGAAGAAGCACCAATAATCGTTTCAATAATTTTTTGTCAAAATAACCCTTCACCCAGAACCAAATAAAAGGCACAATGAAAATGATACCAACCACGCGGCCTATTAGCCGGTGAAGATATTCCCAGAAGAAAATGGTCTTAAATTCATCAAGCTTCATTCCGGCATTTATTTTCTGATACTGAGGAAATTCCTTGTATCTCTCAAATGCCTCATTCCATTCAACTTCATTCATTGGCGGAACCGTGCCCATGATGAGATTCCAGTCGCTCATGGAAAGGCCGGAGTCGGTTAAACGGGTGATACCGCCTATAATAACCATAAGGGTGATTAAGATCACTCCTGACCACAGCCAGAGGTAAACAGGGCGCTTATAATTGGGTGTCATATAATTCAAATATTTAAATAGTTAGTCGTCTTCTCCATAGATGAGATCTAAGAATTCTTCTCGTTCAATGTTGCCGAAGTAATCTTCTATATCTACTTTTTTGATCGATGCTGCAATGTCTTCCGGTTCATATCGAACACCTTGCAATATATCTTCGACCTCATGAACTGCTTCCTGACCGAAGAAATCTCCGTAGATCTTTAGGTTCTTAATGTGCCCTTTTTGAATGTCCAATCGCAGGTCTATTTCACCAACAGGAAAACGCTTAGTACGCTGAATGTTGAATTTAGGGGATTTACCGTAATTCCAATCCCAGTTTCCGTATTTTTCTTCCTTTAAATCGTGAACCGATCTCCACTCGTTTTCAGTTAACCTGTAGGTTTCGAAATTCTCCCGGTCCTGATATAAGCCATCCAGAATTCGTTGTTTGAAGTCCGGCAATTCCATGTCGTTGGTGTCCAGAAATTCAATAATATTAGATACCCGGCTCCGTACTGATTTGTGACCCTTAGACTGGATCTTGCTCATTTTAACATTCAGTGCATTGGCTACCTCTCCCAGATCGCTGTTAAATAAAAGAGTTCCGTGACTGAACATTCTCTTACCCGTTGAAAACTGTGCATTACCGGAGATCTTTTTGCCGTTGGCTAAAATGTCATTTCGCCCACTCATTTGAGCCGGTACTCCCATTTCCTTTAAAATCCGGATCACGGGCTCGTTAAATTTAAGAAAGTTATTAAGGTTCTCTTGCTTGTATTTGGTTATGAAACTGAAATTCAAATTTCCATGATCATGATAGACTGCACCGCCACCTGACATTCTTCTTACAACATGAATATTGTTATTACGCACATAATCATCATTGATCTCCTCCAGTGTATTCTGATTTCTTCCGATAATGATGGAAGGTTCATTCACATAAAAGAGCAGATAATCTTCTGAATCACCAAAATTTCTCAATGCATATTCTTCGAGTGCAAGATTGATCTGGGGCTTGATGACTCCCTCATTATCTATAAAGACCATTGTTATCTGATATTATAATATTTAGAATAGAATTTTAGGTTACCAAATGTGGGGTACACAATTTATATAACCGCATTAGTCAGTTGATCTTCAGAACGGAAAAGGAAAGTTAACCATTCATTTCACCGACATCCGCAACTTTTAATGATTGGGTCAAAACAAGTCCGTAGGCTATATGCATTAACAAGCCGGCCAGGATGAATTTTCCCGGAGCCCATGTATTGATATAAAAAATTCCAAAAGGTTCACCGGCTGCTGCAGAGACAAACGGAGATACGATAAGGCCTGCCAACAGGGAAATCATAACGCCATAAATGAGTCCTTTAACAAACCAATTACCAGGAATATATTTTTGTAGATATACAACCCAAATGAGAGCGAGTAAAACGCCACCTATATTAAAAGCCAAATTGCCAAAAATAATGTGATAAGCTCTTGAACCATGAACCTCATTGAAACTTTCAGTCAGAATATGGCCAACGTCAATGATCGGTAATCCGATTGCGTTTTGTAGAAATGCAACCATTGCCATTGCAAAGGTTGCAATGAAACCACAAATAACGGTCCGGAAAAAGGTAGAGCTGCTCATGCTAAGATAGATGATTAATTTGGATTTTTTAATAGGCTCCAAAGTTACAAATTTTAGTGGTCACACTCCTTACAATTTAGAAAGGTACCAAGTCTTGACTCTCGTCCTTTTTCTGAAGTAACCCAGGCTCTAAGTTGCCAGGGAGGGTCGTGGCGAACATGCTGAGTGTGGCCACATTTCAGATCTGCTACCCAATCGTCTTCTTCATCTTTATGAAATCCAATGATGGGTTGTTTCATTTTAATCGATAATGTTATTGATTTATCCTGTCCTTGAAATTAGGCGTACGCTGTACGCTATTAACAGTATGTTTTCTGATTCTCTATCAAAAAACTTTCAAGTGAATCTTTATATAGTTATAAAATTTTCAAGTACTAATGGTCAAGATACTGAGAATCAGAGGCAGTATTTTCTGTTGATTGATTGATATATGTAGACAAATGTTGATTAAATTTGTTCGATGGCAAAACTTTTAGAGAAATTCTACCGATGCTTAACTAAAAAGCTTAACTTTGATTGTTTATAAAGAGCGCAACCATTTTTTGTGTAACTAAAACTCACTCAGTCATCAAAAAATTTAGTTCTGATCCGATTACGGCTGTTGCCCATTCAAACATTGCACTCATTAAATATTGGGGCAAACGTTCTGTGGATTATAATCTGCCGGCAGTCGGCTCAATTTCCCTAACCCTTGATGCTCTTTATACCAGAACCACTCTTCAATTCATGGAAAATCTAGACTCGGATCAACTTATGTTGAATAAGCGACAGTCAGAAGGAGAGCCTCTGAAGCGTGTGTCGGATTTCTTAGATATAGTCGCAGGAAGTGATGACAGACCCAATGCCCTGATCAAAAGTGACAATAATTTCCCAACCGGGGCAGGATTGGCCTCATCAGCTTCAGGCTTTGCGGCTTTAGCGCTTGCTGCAGCCAAAGGCTTTGAATTGGCTCTTTCAAAAGAAGAGCTGTCGCAATTGGCCCGAATAGGATCAGGTTCAGCCGCACGCTCTATTTGCGGTGGGTTCAGCCAAATGAAACTTGGTACCAAAGATGACGGCAGTGAAGACTTTGCAATCTCTTTATTTAACGAAAAATATTGGGATATCCGTTTACTTGTTGCTGTGACATCAGATGAAAAGAAAGAACTTGGCTCAACAGAGGGAATGATGCGGACAGCAAATACCGCTCCCTATTATGATAGCTGGGTGAAATCACATCCTAAGGATCTTGAGGATATGAAACAGGCACTTGCTGCAAAAGATTTTGAAAAAACAGGGAATCTGACAGAACATAGTTGCTTTAAAATGCACGGGCTAGTCATGGCTGCAAATCCTCCTATACTTTATTGGAATGCTGCGACCACAGAAACGATTCATAGAGTGTGGAATTTACGACGAAATGGAATACAAGCCTATGTTACCATTGATGCGGGACCTCAGGTAAAGATATTGTGTCTGCCTGAATCCGTGAAAGCGGTAAGAGATGCTTTAACTGACATTGAAGGCGTTAGATCTGTAATTGAAGCGAAACCGGGCCCGGGTGCATATATCACGGATACGGTGAATGAAATGACCATATGATGGACGAAACAACTATTAGTGCAAAATCTCCTGGAAAATTGATTCTTTTGGGTGAATACGCAGTGCTCGAAAAGGCTCCGGCACTTGTTGCTGCAGTGAATCGTCACTGCAAGGTGCAAATTGAATCACTGTATAACAGCACTTTTCAGGTTCGCACACCAAATCTGAATATTCCTGAGATACAGTTTATTCTCGACAAGGATGGAGATGCACATTTTAGAACTAATGTTGATTCCAAAACTCAGGAACAGCTGCATTTTGTGCTCGCCATCTTGAAGTATGTAAGCCAAAAAGCAGGTAAGATTCCGGGAGCCTCAATCAGCATTGATACTACCTCATTTTATCACCGTATTACAGGGAATAAGTTCGGTCTTGGCTCAAGTGCTGCATTAACAGTATCACTTGTATCAGCATTAATGAAATATATCGGCAAAAATATTACAGAAGAAGTCCTTTATCGGGAAGCTTTTCTTGCACACCGTTTTGCTCAGGGTAAAATGGGTAGCGGCGTTGACATTGCAGCCAGTACTACCGGAGGTATTATCAGTTATACAATGCCCGAAGATCCGGAGCAGCTGAATGGCAATATTCAAAGGATAAAACGACCCGATAATCTATATATGGCCTGTATTTGGGCAGGCTATGCTGTTTCCACGAGAAATTTTGTTCGTAATGTTCATACCTACAAGAATGAACAACAAAAAGCTTATGATAAGTTGCTTGGAACTATGAGCATGCTATCGAGAGAGGGTGTAAAAGCGTTCGCCGGTAATGATTCGGAGGCTTTTTTAGATATTATTTCTGACTTTCTCGAGTGTGAACGTCAGCTTGGAAAAAGCAGTGGAACTGAGATCGTATCTGATGTACATGAGGAGATATCTTCAATCGTGAAAGCACAAGGAGGTACCTATAAACCATCAGGTGCCGGCGGAGGAGACATTGGAATAGCATTTTGCAATAGTCATGAATGCATGGAGAAGATCACAAGTGCGATTGAAGGCAGCATGTTTGATCTGATGAAGCTTGAAATACAAAATAAGGGAGTCCAGATCTCCGAGCGAAAAGAAGTTGGTTGATCATTATCGGCTTGAATGAAAATCTTACCTTAGTTGAACATAAGAAGTACGAATTGTCTCGGTAAATTTATAAGCAGATGAGCAAAAACGACAAGTCCCGGATCCCAAAGTTTTATAAATACAGTGTTCAAAACAGGCTTGATATCCTAAGGGAGAAAGAAATCCTGAGTCAGGAAGATTATATAGTTCTTCGCGAACAAATGCATCTTCTTTCGCAGGATGATGCAGACAAGATGATTGAAAATGTGATCGGCATATTTGGCCTGCCAATGGGGTTGGGGCTCAACTTCTTGATCAATGGGAAACCTTACATTGTGCCTATGGTTGTTGAGGAGCCGTCTATTTTGGCTGCTGTCAGTTCTGCCGCAAAGGTTGTTCGTAATGCAGGAGGATTTGAAGTAGAATCAGATGACCCGATCCTGATCGGACAAATACAGTTGGTTGATGTGCGCCACCCAATGAAGGTGAGACACACTATTCTCCAGGAAAAGCAGGAGATCCTGAACCTGGCGAACAGTTTACATCCGAACATGGTGAAACGCGGTGGCGGTGCCATAGATCTGGAAGTGATGATTCACCAGCAGGATCGCCACCCCGGTAGCATGGTTGTAGTACATTTATTGGTTGATACCCGTGATGCAATGGGAGCTAACCTTGTTAATAGCATGTGTGAGGGTGTTGCTCCGCTTATTGAAAAGATATCGGGCTCCAAAGTGTATCTGCGTATCCTTTCTAACCTTACCGACAGAGCTATGGTTCGGGCCAAATGTGAGATACCAACAGAATATCTTAATTTCAACAACTCATCCGGAAAAGAGGTAAGAGACGGAATCATTCGCGCTGCTGAGTTTGCTGCAATTGACCCATACCGCGCTTCAACGCATAATAAAGGTATCATGAATGGGATCGACCCGCTTGCGATAGCTACCGGTAATGACTGGCGGGCTATTGAAGCAGCGGCTCATGCTTTTGCTGCCAGAAGCGGTAGGTATACCTCGTTGACCAACTGGTTCAAGAATGAAAATGGAGATCTCGTTGGTACTATCGATATTCCATTAAAGGTGGGAACCGTTGGCGGATCACTTAAATCAAACAAAGCGGTTGGTATCGCTCATCGAATATTAGGAATTGAATCTGCTACTGAACTTGCCGAGGTAATGGGAGCTGTTGGTTTGGCACAAAATTTCTCAGCACTGCGTTCACTTGGAACAGAAGGCATTCAACGTGGACACATGACCTTGCACGCCAGAAGCGTGGCAAGCACAGCCGGTGCTCCTGCTGACCTGTTTGAGGAAGTCCTTGAGAGATTGGTTGAAAGTGGTGAGATCAAAGTCTGGAAAGCCAAGGAGATCATAGAAGATCTTCAAAAAGAGAAAAAAATAGGAGCAGTTTCTGCACCAGTAAAAGATGAAGCCGAAGAAATGTCTTTTGGATATGGTAAGATTATTTTGACCGGTGAGCACTCTGTAGTTCACGGTACTCATGCTGTTGCGGCGCCTATCACCCTTAAGATGAAAGCTAAGGTGTGGGACTATGACAAAGGCGTTCGGTTACTGATCCCAAGATGGGGAGTAGAACAGATCATGGAATTTGGAGCTGACCATCAATATTCGATATATAAATCGCTTGAGATGATCCTGGATCATCTTGATCTTAGGGATCGAGGAATGAACATCGAAGTCTTTCCGGAAGTACCCCGAGCTATGGGGATGGGGGGCTCTGCTGCATTGGCAGTTGCTATCATTCGTGCGCTTAATAAGCATTTTAAACTGGGACTAGGGGATGATGATGTAAGGAGGCTTTCATTTGAATCCGAGGATATAGTGCATGGAGGAGCGTCAGGAATCGATAATACGGTATCTACCTACGGAAATCTGATCACCTATCGGAAAGGTACACCACCCGATATGCAGACTATCGATCTGAAAGATTCAATCCCAATTGTTATCGGATTGAGCGGGGTAGAAAGTATGACATCTAAAATGGTGAAGCAGGTGCGTGAGCAATCAGAAAAATATCCTAAATGGTACAAAAAGTTATTCAGGCAAATGGATGAATTGGCTATCGCTTCCAAGGAAGCTATTGAGCAGCGGGATCTTAATGAACTTGGAATGATCATGAATATGAATCATGGATTCCTAAACATTATAGGTGTATCCTGTCCGGAAGTGGAGGAATTGGTTGAGATCGCACGTCAAAACGGAGCTCTGGGTGCTAAGTTAACCGGTGGCGGGGGAGGAGGGGCAATGATCGCTCTTTGCGATTCTGAAAAATCTCAGAATAGAATTCAGAAAGAAATGCACAAGGCAGGCTACGATGCACTTGTTACTGAGATAAAGAGTAACAATTAATCATACTCTCTCTTACAATATGTGATTATATAAAACCGGGCTTGAAACTCCGGTTTATCTAGACTAGTGTTAATAGCTTCACATTAAGTACACATTATAACTGCAAATTCAGCTGAATGGAATGGTATACCATTTCGCCAATTTAGAATGAATTTGTAGTTTCCTATGAGTACAAGCATTCAGAAACAGGTACCTGAAGCAGATACAAAAAACAGAAAAACAGAAATAATGGCTCCAGCCGGGGATTGGGCCTCATTAAAGGCTGCCTTTCAGGGAGGAGCGGGGTCTGTGTATTTTGGAATTGAGCAGTTGAACATGAGGGCTCGTTCCACCAATAATTTCACAATGGAAGATCTGCCTGACATAGCCGAACTGGCTAAAAAGGAAAACATACGAACTTATCTTACCCTTAATACAGTTCTTTACGATCATGACCTACCGTTGATGAAGCGGATCATTGATGCCGTAAAGAATAATGGTATTACGGCCATAATAGCGGCAGATCAGGCGGCCATATCTTATGCATTCAAAAAAGGAGTGGAAGTACACATTTCAACTCAAGCCAATATTTCAAATATTGAAATGGTTGAATTCTATAGTCATTTTGCTGACGTAATGGTTTTGGCAAGGGAGCTCAGTCTTGGTCAGGTGAAAAAGATCGTCGAAGGAGTTAAAGAGCGGAATATTACAGGGCCTTCCGGTAAACTTATAAAGATCGAAGTATTTGCACACGGTGCGCTTTGTATGGCGGTTTCAGGAAAATGTTATTTGAGCCTTCACACCTATAACTCTTCTGCAAACAGAGGTGCCTGCAAACAGAATTGTCGTCATGCGTATCGGGTAACCAACGACGAAGGTGAAGAACTCATGGTCGATAATGAATATATCATGTCGCCAAAAGATCTTTGCACTATCGACTTTCTGGATCAATTATTAGATACCGGGGCAGAGGTACTAAAACTGGAAGGTCGCGGTCGATCACCGGAGTATGTTAAAACCGTAACCCGCTGTTACAAAGAAGCTTCTGACGCTGTAGCAGATAGAACTTATTCCAAGGAAAAAGTAGAAAACTGGAAAAATAACCTGGCTGAAGTATATAACCGTGGATTCTGGGGTGGATATTATCTTGGGAAAAGGCTTGGTGATTGGAGTAATGTTCATGGTTCGGCGGCTACCAAAGAAAAAAGATTTATAGGGAAGGTACTTCACTACTACCCTAAAGCAAAAGTGGCTCATGTTCGAATTAAAGCCGGAGGACTAAAAAAAGATGACAAGCTGCTTATAATCGGTAAGAAAACAGGTGTTGCCAAACCCTTGATATCCTCTGTCTGGGTAGAGGACACTCCTGTAGATGAAGTCAGAAAAGGGAACGATTGTACACTTAAGATAGACTGTGAGGTTGAAGAGGGAGATCAGATCTATGTTTGGGAGGATAAAAATTAATGCGAATTTCTTTTTACAAAGATCGATGTATAGGCTGTAATTACTGTGTAGAAGCCTGGCCTGAACGCTGGCAAATGTCAAAGCGTGATGGCAAATGTATGCTTATCGGTGGTAAAATGAAGGGCAAGGTATTTAGTCTAGAAGTTGGTGAGTTCGAACGGGAATTGAATGAAAGAGCTGAGGAAGCTTGTCCTGTTAATGCTATCAGAGTAAGTAAGCAGATAGATTAATTTCAGTTCCGATTTTGTTCGCTCAAACAGCTCCCTTTATTCTGTGATATATATCACAGAATAAAGGGCATAAGGTCGTAATCGGTCATATATAAACTCAACAATTACAATTAATTATGATTACTTATATTGAGTAAAATATCATTCAATAAATTTATTGAATGATGACTTGAGAGTGTGTATTCTTAATCGCATTAAAAAATGATGGTAAATGAAGACACGCGAGTTCAAAAAGAAATTATACAAGCAGTTGGCAGTGGTTACAAAAGCATTGTCTAATCCAACCCGGTTAGAGATCCTTGATCTGATCGCTCAGGGTTCTGTTCCTGTAGAATATATTGCAGAACATATTGATCAACCGGTGGCCAATGCATCTCAGCATCTTCAGGTACTAAAAAAATCAGGTTTGGTTGAAACTGAAAAAAGAGGAAAGTACAATTACTATCAATTGGCCGGAAAACAAGTCTATGATGTATGGAACTCTCTTAGAAATATTGGTTTCTCCAGAAATTCCGAGATTTCAAATTTACTTGATGATTACAGAAGCAAAAAACAAGGTCTTAAAATGATCTCAAGAGATGAGCTTCTTCATAAGATGGAGAAGAAGGAGGTTTATCTGATCGATGTTCGTCCAAAAGAAGAATATGACCTTGGGCATATAAAAGATGCAGTTTCATTACCAAAGATGGAATTGAGTAAGCGATTAGAGGAATTACCTGAGGAAAAAGAGATAGTAGCTTATTGCAGGGGTCCTTTGTGTCTGATGGCAGATGAGGCAGTCCGTTATTTGAATCAGGAAGGTTTTAATGCAGTAAGACTTGATGAAGGTTTCCCTGAATGGAAAGCGGTTAACCTTCCGGTAGACGAATGAACAAAGAAATTCAATAACAAAAAAAAGAAATGGATAAAGTAAAAAGTTTGGTGAGGTTGTACTTAGGGTTCAGGTAAGAAGCCTACTGAGATCATTCTGAAGAAATGCCGGAGACATCATTTGCTACTGTAACCGGTAAAGTAAAATTTATAAACAATTAAAAATCAATTACCAAGATGAATTCAAAAAATTCATACCTATCAAAGGTGTATTTGCTTATTGCGCTACTGATGTTGCCTTTTCATTCGTTTGCCCAGGAGAACAGCACTGCTGAAGGGCATTTGTCCCTTTCTCTTCAGGAAGCAATGGAACTTGCCGTAGAACAAAATTTCTCACTGGAACAGGCCAGCTACGATGTTGACAAAACACAGGCTCAATATCGCCAGACCAATGCAGTATTTCTGCCTCAGATTTCTTTTGAGTATAACGCGATATCAACGGATGATCCGCTAAATGTCTTTGGTTTTAAACTAAAACAGGAAGTGGTTTCTCAGCAGGACTTTAACCCTTTACTTTTAAATGACCCGGATGCCTATGAGAATTACAGCGCAAAATTTGAGGTCAGACAGCCACTGATAAATCCGGATATGTTCTTAAAACGAAGTGCTGTAAAAAGTAAACTTAACTCTGCTAACGAACAGCTTGCCGGAACAAAGAATTACGTGCGATTTCAGGTTCGTCAACAGTACTACAATTTGATACTGCATATAGAACAAATTGAGGTTCTGGATGCTGCTCTCAAAACAGCCGGGGAACACCGACGTCAGGCACAAAATTATTTTGAGGAGGGATTGATCAGCAAGGAAGATTATTTATCTGCAAAGGTCTATGAGCTTGATATGGAAAGTAGAAAATTGCAGACACAGAATGCAATGGACAAGGTCCAGGAAGAATTGGCTCTATTGCTAGGGCTGGATGGAGCAGTATCTATTAACCCTACAGATGAATTGAATTATGAATTAGTGTCTGAAACCTCAATTGTGACATCAGATTTTGAGGTAAACAATGCTCAGACAAGAGCTATAGAATATCGGGTACAGGCTGCTAAAAAGATGGTTAGAGCATCTGAGTTCAGCTTCATCCCAAAGATAAATCTGTTCGGAAGCTATGAATTCAACGATAACGATTTCGCTGGCTTTGATGCTTCCTCATACATGATCGGAGCTAACCTTAGATGGGATATCTTTTCAGGATTCAGCAAGGTAGGTAAAGTGATGGAAGCCAAGGCTGATTACCGAAAAGCCCAAAGTATGCAGGAAAGTCACCGACTCGATCAGGAAAACCAGGTACGTCAGGCTATTCGCTCTATTGACCATGCAACAAAGCAGATTACCTTAACAGAGCAAGCCATTGAACAATCAACTGAGGATGTAAAGATCAGGACAAACCGATATGTGGAAGGAATGGAACGAACAACTGACCTACTGGAGGCCGAAACCAAATTAGCTGAAGCCAAATTGAAAAAGGTTATGGCAATGTATCAATACAACATGAGTATCGCAGCCCTAGAAATGCTGCTCGAACAAGATCTTAAAAACTAACAGCCAAACAATAATAACAATGAATTATTTAATTAAAGACCGTATGAAATCCCTTTCGGCACTGCTTCTATTTACGTTCATGATCACAGTGGTTACCGGATGCGGTTCAGAAACTGAGACTATTGAATCAAGTCAGGCAGTCGATGTCAAAGTACAGACAGCATCAACATCGATGTCCGCCTCAACTCAAAGCTTTCCTGGTATGGTAGAAAGTGACAATCAGGCAAACCTGAGTACAATTGTGATGGGAACCGTTACCGAAGTACCTGTAGAAGTCGGAGAGAAAGTTAAAAAGGGAGATGTACTGATTCGCATCAAGGATGATCAGATTCTGGCACAGAAATCACAACTTGAAGCAAACATGGTTCAGGCCAAGGCCAATCTTGAGAACACAGAAAAAAACTATAATCGTATCAAAAATTTGTACGCTGAGGAAAGTGCGACCTCCAAAGAACTGGATGATATTTCAACCATGTACGAGATCGCTAAGGCAAACATGGATGCATTGAATGCACGCATGAATGAGGTCAACGAAATGCTGGCTTACACTACTATTCGTGCACCTTTTGACGGTATAGTAGCCAAAAGGTTTGTTTCTGAAGGCGATATGGCTGCACCGGGACATCCACTGGTAGCTGTTGCAGATCCCGGCGCTATTAAGATCACGGCCAACGTGCCGGCACAGTGGATCGGCAAGGTTTCTGAAGGAAGTGAAGTTAAGATTAATATAGAATCTGCCGGTATTTATAATGCATCAGCTAAACTGATAGCAGTGAGTGAAGCTGGTGATCCCATGAGCCGTCAATTCGCTCTGGAAGCAAAACTCAATGATGGTGAACTGGCATCTAAATTGAAAACGGGAATGTTTGCTCAGATCGCCATGAATCTCGGTTCCTATGAAGGTTTGTATGTGCCTAAAGCAGCGCTGCAAACAAGAGGACAGCTTACCGGAGTCTATACTTTCACTGATGATGAAAAAGCCGTTTTGAGATGGGTAAGGCTGGGTCAGAGTAAAGGAGATCAGATTGAGATCCTTTCGGGACTGACTTCAGGAGAGCGATATATTGTAGAAGCTGATGGAAAAATCAGTCAGGGAATAAAACTGAACATTCAGTAATACGATTCAGCAAAACAATCAAACAAGAATTTCCAAGGATATAGAATAAAATGAATACCGGATTAGCAGGTAAAATTGCGCAGGCTTTTATTGATTCAAAGCTGACGTTGCTTTTGATGATCGCCTTTTTAGCAATTGGAGTATATGGCGTTTGGCTGACCCCAAGTGAAGAAGAGCCACAAATTGACGTACCAATGGCCGATATCTATGTTGGCTATCCAGGTGCCTCTCCACAGGAAGTTGAGAATAAAATAGCCATACCACTGGAGAAAGTACTTTCAAACATCTCCGGTGTAGAATATGTTTATTCAACCTCCATGCCGGAAATGGCTATGGTCTCAGCCCGCTTTTATGTGGGGCAGGATATAGAGGAAAGCCTGGTGAGACTTTATAACGAGATCATGAAGTTCATGGAGAAAAAGCCGGAAGCGGTAACGATGCCCATGATCAAGACAAGGTCTATCAATGACGTGCCGATCGTGACCCTGACTTTATGGAGCGAAACACAAAATGATTATCAGTTACGAAGAATAGCGCAGGTCTTAGATAATGAGATCAAGTCTATTACAGATGTGGCCGAGACCAAGATCCACGGCGGACGGTCCCGAACAGTACAAGTTGTTTTAGATAAAGATAAAATGGCTGCCCTGTCGGTTGACCCACTCAGAATCGCACAAACTATTCAGGTGGCAAACAGTGAATTCAAATCCGGTTCCTTTATCTCAGCTGATGAAGAATTTTTGGTTCAGACCGGCAGTTTTCTTGAAACAGCAGAAGACGTAGGCGGGTTGGTGATCGACGTACGGGCTGGTGATCCCATTTTGTTACGTGATGTGGCTGAGATTAAAGATGGACCAGGCGAACCGGCAAGTTACGTATCATATTCACCGGGACCCGTTGCTGCAAAAGAGAAAGGGTTTTCTGCCGGGGGGGCTTATCCTGCGGTAACTATTTCTGTAGCTAAACGTCAGGGTGCTGATGCGATGACTATTGCCACCGATATTGACCGTATGGTTGAAGAACTTCAAGGCTCGGTCATTACGTCAGACATTCATGTAGAGAACACACGTAACTACGGTAAAACAGCCACAGAAAAAGTGAGCACACTGATGATACACTTGCTGGTTGCCGTATTATCCGTTTCGTTTGTGGTCTTTTTGGCTATGGGCTGGAGGGGCGCATTGGTTGTATTCATCTCAGTACCTATCACTTTTGCCCTTACCTTGTTCTTCTACTACATGTACGATTATACGCTGAACCGCATCACCCTCTTTGCCCTGGTTTTTGTAACTGGTATTGTGGTGGATAACTCTATCATTGTGGCGGAGAACATGCACAGGCATTTCAAGATGCGGAACCTGCCATTTAAACAAGCCGCTATATATGCCATCAACGAGGTTGGGAATCCGACCATTTTGGCAACGTTCACCGTAATTGCGGCTGTCATACCTATGGCGTTTGTATCCGGATTGATGGGACCCTATATGAGTCCGATCGCAATCGGTGCTACCGTAGCCATGATCTTTTCGTTGATCATTTCTTTAATTGTAACCCCCTGGCTCGGTTATCGTTTGCTAAGGGCATCACGAGTACAAGCTATTAACAGCTCCGGAAAGCGGTATAAGCTGGAAGACACAGTCATTTATAAAGTTTATGCTAAGACCATGCGTCCACTTATGGAAAGTTCAGCTAAGCGCTGGGGATTTTTGATCGGGACTACGCTGGTTTTATTCGGAACTTTATTCCTGTTCTACACCCGATCTGTTGAAGTGAAAATGCTTCCATTTGATAATAAGAATGAAATTCAACTTATCATTGATATGCCGGAGGGAGCAACCCTGGAGCGAACAGAAGCCGTGGCTCAGGAAGTAGGGCTCAGGTTGTTGGATGTACCGGAAGTATATGACTATCAGATCTATTCAGGAACCAATGCTCCGATCAATTTTAACGGATTGGTGAGAAGCTACGATCTCCGACAAAACTCTAACGTGGCAGATATACAAGTGAATTTGGTTGATAAGAGCCTGAGGTCCGACCAAAGTCATGATATTGCAAAGAGAATGCGTCCAATGGTTCAACAAGTTGGTGAGAAATACGGAGCTAAGGTTAAAGTTGTAGAAGTTCCGCCTGGCCCCCCTGTAATGTCTACGTTAGTTGCAGAAGTATACGGACCGGACCTTGAAATGCAGCGTAATATCGGTGAGGATATCAAAGCTATATTCTCTGAAACACCCGGTATTGTTGATACAGACTGGATGGTGGAAGCCGATCAAACCAAATATTATTTCAATGTTGATCGCCAAAAAGCAGGTATGAGTGGTGTCATGCCAAATCAGGTTACTGAAGCATTAGGAATGATCCTTGGTCAACACCAGGTCAGCAGTCTGTATGATGAGCGTGAATCATCACCTGTGCCAATTACTCTGAAACTTAATGAAAGTGACCGTGCCGGTGTTCAGGAACTAGGCGGACTACACGTTCAATCGCAGACCGGTGCCATGATCCCAATAATCGATCTCGTTGTAGAAGAAGAGAGAACACTTGAAAAGAGCATTCACCGTAAGAATCAGCGCCGTGTAGTATATGTGACTGCAGAAGTTGCCGGAGAGATAGAGAGTCCTGTATATGCTATAATTGATGCGGGTGAAGATATTGAAGGACTTGATGTGCCTGAAGGCTACACTCTGAGTCAACAATTTTCAGGACAACCGTTTAACAGTGAAGACTTAACAGTAAAATGGGATGGTGAATGGCAGATCACTCTGGAAGTATTCCGTGATCTGGGTATCGCCTTTGGAGTGGTATTACTGATCATTTACATTTTGATCGTAGGATGGTTTCAGGACTTTGGCGTACCGATCATTATGATGATCGCGATACCTCTTTCTCTGATCGGAATATTGCTCGGGCACTGGTTTACCGGAGCGTTCTTTACCGCAACTTCCATGATCGGATTGATCGCACTGGCAGGCATCATGGTCAGGAACTCGGTACTTCTGATCGATTTTATTCAGATAAGTCTGAGACAGGGTAACAGCTTGCAAGATGCTGTGGTTGAGGCCGGCGCGGTACGAACCATGCCAATTCTCTTGACGGCCGGCACCGTTGTTATCGGAGCCATCGTGATCTTGTTCGATCCGATCTTTCAGGGACTGGCTATTTCACTTATGGGTGGAGCCATCGCATCCACTGCCTTAACACTGATTACAGTTCCTCTCATATATTTTATGGTGAAGAACCGACTTAGCCGTGAAGAGATCATAAGATAGAATCTTATAACAGAAACAGGATGAAAGGGTTCTTTGAGGCAAAGCTCTTTCATTTGGTTTCTGACTTTTAAACACTACTTAAAACTCTATAACTATGAAACTACTCATAATACTAAGTATCGCCGAATATGCTGATGAAGTCAGAGAGCTGATGGTGCGAAACAATGTGCCGATTTACAGCGAAACAGAGATGTACGGCTTTAGAACAGAAAGTCATCAGCCTGATATAAGAAGCTGGTTTTCTCAAGCTGATCAGGGAATTTATTCCACCCTCTTCTTCTCGTTCCAGGATGAGAAAACTGTGAAAACGATCCTCAAGGAAGTTGAAGAATACAATAAGGTTAACGACCACAATGGTGATAATCCATTGCATGCCTATCAGGTAGCAGTAGAAGATTTTGCCTGATCTTTCGAACAGATCATGTGGATATTCAGTCCTTGAAAATTAAAGTTATCTGGCAGAACCGGTATCTTTACCATATTCTAGTTTAGAATAATCTAAAAATCACACAAAAACTTTATGCCTGATTTTGATGTAGCCGTATTTGGAGCCGGAATAGCCGGAACTGCTATTGCCAATGAATTAATGAAAAGGGGTCAACAGGTTTTGATGGTAGACCCAAATGTATCTGAAAATGCTCCGGGACCTCCTGGTGCTCTTGTTAACCCTGCAACCGGCAGGCGGGCAAAATTGAGTTGGCAGGCTGAAAAATGCTATGATACCTTAAAAAAGCAGATAGATGAGATAAGTGAATTGACCGGAAGAAATGATCTTATTTCAGAAACCGGAGTTATCAGGCCGGCAATAAGTGCGAAATTGGCAGAGAATTTTAGGGAAGCACTAACCAAATATGACTGGCCGGAAGGCTGGATCGAATGGCTAGAAGAGGATCAGATCCGGGAAATGAATCCACATGTCGCAGAAAATCAAGGTGGCATTCATGTGAAATGCGGTTATACCGTATATGTCGACAACTATCAGAATGCTTACCGTAAATACCTCAGGTTAAAAGGAGTTGAGTGCAGGTATGAACATGCAACTCACCAGCACGATCAGGAAAATGATCTTTTTACCATAAGTTTTAAGTCAGGTGAGCAGATCACAGCCGGTAAAGTGATCATGGCCATCGGTTATAAGATCAAGAACGAAGCCGACTGGTCGTTTCTGCCGCTGGATTTTGTGAAAGGACAAATCGTTCATTTTGAAACAATTAAACCACTGAACTGGGATCATGCCATTTCTGCAAGAGGATACAGTATTCGAAGAGGCGAACGCGAACTTACTGTTGGTTCAACATACGAGCATAATTTTGAGGGCCTGAGCATCAGTGAAAAAAGCTACGATCAGATCTTAAAAAAACTAGAGCTGATGCTTCCAAAATTGACCGATAAAGTAAAGAAAGTCGCCCAGATGGCTGGTGTGAGAGTTACTACTCAAAACAGACTTCCGGTAATCGGGGAGCATCCCGAGATCTCCAAACTGTATGTGTATACCGGGATGAACTCAAAGGGATTTTTATTCTCTCATTATGTGGGTGAATTACTGGCGGATCACATTCTAGACCAGACGGATATACCTGATGAACTTAACCTTGCCCGATTTCTGGAAAAGAACTGATAGATACCTATTTCTTCAGAATGGTCTCGTCAAGCACGTCATTTTCATTGAAAACGAACTGATTGCTCAGTCTGATCCCAAGGTAAACGGATAGAACCGTTCCTGAAAAGATAGCCAACATGATCATTATTTGATACTTGATGGCGATAAGGGGTGAACTCCCACTAAGTATCTGACCGGTCATCATACCCGGAAGAGAGACTAATCCTATGGTTGCCATGGAAGCCAGGGTAGGATTGGCAGATTTCTTCAGAGCATCCCTGAAAAACGGGAAGACAGCTTCGTTCCGGGTGGCACCACAACAAAGGTAAAAACGATATCGCTCTTTATGCTCATTCAGGCTGTGATAAAAAGCATTGATCCCGATCACATTACTTCTAAGACAATTACCCAATACCATCCCGGTGATAGGAATAGTGTATTGGGCAGATAAAAATTTGGGCAATTGGATCACCGCTTCCAGAAAGAACATATCTATCACAATAATGCCAAAGAATGTGGCGAGAAAAATAGGGATGATCAGAGATCGCTTACGATTCAGTTCACTGCGGTCGATTGTAGCAAAATCAGCAACAAGAACCATGACCATGATCCAGGCTGCATTCAGCCAGGCATTATCCAGTTCGAAGAGGTACTCCAGATAGTATCCTACAAACAGCAACTGCAGGGTCATTCGAACGGTCGCTATACCTAGTCTTTTATTAAGCCCGGTCTTGTACCTCCACAATATCCAGGCGGGAATAATGAGGATGAAAAAACCGATCCCAAGTTGCCACCAGCTAAGGTCAATTATATCCATGGTTTTGTTATTATGATCCGTTGTTTAATTCAATGACCCGTTCGCATCGTTCTACCCACCAAGGGTCGTGTGAGGTGGAAATGATGGTCCGATCATTTTTTAACAGCAATTCAGCTACCTTCTGCTTTGATTCAAGATCCAAAGCAGAAGTTGGTTCATCCAGAAGTATAACATCTCTTTTCAGAAGTAAGCATGTAGCAAGACCAACTCGCTGTCTTTGCCCTGTTGATAGATCACTAAAGGTGCTTTCCATTGTATCTCCGGAAAGCCCCATTTTCTCAAGCGTATCAATGATCTCAGTACTTTCAGGTTTGTTATCCATGTTTGCCTGAAATTCAAAAATGAATTCAATAAGGTCCGCTGTTTTGCCCGAGCCCAGGTTCAGGTCCTGAGGGAGCCATGTAACTTCCCGTCTAAGGCGGTGTGTGATATCCTTTGAATATTCGTTCTCTTTGTAAGTTATAGTTCCTTTATCGGGTGTTTCAAAACCAAGTAATATTCTGAATAAAGTTGTTTTACCGGAACCGGACTCTCCTTTGATCACTATTTTTTCTCCGGGGCGAACCGTTAGGCTAAAATTTTTAAATATACTTTCAGTTGGATAACTGAAATATAAATTGGACAGTGAAAAGATAGTGCTATTACTCATGATCGCTTTCTGTTAATGAATGGGTAGAGTATAAGAAATTTGCAGAATGATTAAAGTGATAGCGGTAATTGAACATATCGATCTGCTGCAAGATATAATTCTATGGAATTATCTTTACTTTAACATTAAAGAATTAAAGTAAAGATGCATCATGGAACTAGGTATTTACACTTTTGTTGAGAACACCCCGATTGAAAGTACAGAGAAAAGGATCAGCCCATCTGAAAGATTAGAAAACCTTATGGAAGAGGTTGAACTGGCGGATGAATTGGGTTTAGATGTTTATGCAATTGGGGAACATCATCGAGAGGAATATGTTTCATCCTCACCATCCACACTTTTAGCGGCAGCAGCAGCTCGCACAAAAAACATCAAACTGAGTTCTGCCGTAACGGTTTTAGGGTCAGAAGATCCCGTGAGAGTGTATCAACAGTTCTCAACGATCGATCAGCTGTCGAAGGGCAGGGCAGAGATCATGGTGGGAAGGGGATCGTTTGTCGAATCCTTTCCTCTGTTTGGGTATGACCTTCAAGATTATGAGGACCTTTTCCTTGAGAAACTTCAACTACTCATGAAATTGCGCGAAGATGAAGTTATTTCCTGGGAGGGAAAATATCGACCTGATATTAATAACAGAGGTGTGTATCCTCAGCCTTATCAAGAGAAACTGCCTGTTTGGCGAGCGGTGGGTGGAACCCCAAAATCAGCCTATGAAGCTGGCGCAATGGGTATGCCTATGGCGATAGCAATCATTGGTGGTATGCCAAAACAATTCAAGCAAATGGCAGATATTCATAAACAAGGAGCAGCCGATTACGATCAGCCTGAACAGCGGGTCAGTATAAACTCTCATGGCTTCATCGCAGAAACTACACAAAAGGCCGCCGATACGGCATTCCCTGCCTTCAAAACCACCATGGATAAGATCGGAAAGGAGAGGGGCTGGCCTCCGATGTCACGTCAACAGTTTGATGCCTCGATCACACTGGAAGGAGCGAATGTAGTTGGAAGTCCACAGGATATCATTGACAAGATCATGTATCAGCATGAGATCTTTGGACACGACCGCTTTTTACTTCAAATGAGTGTGGGGAGTGTTCCGCATGAAAAGCTTCTGAAGTCCATTCATTTGTTTGCGACAGAAGTAGCTCCGGTGATCAGAAAAAACTCTCATAAGAGGGACAGGGAAACAATGTGACCTCATCGTTAGAATTTAATTCCCTGAAATTTATCAAATATTCACAATGAAGGCGTATCATAAAATTAGTATGAATTATAAACATCTTATTTTAAGATAAAATACTCTTAATTCTTTAAAACCAACCAAACCATAGATCCTATGAAAAGCGCAATCACAAAAATCACCATTCTGACAGGAATGCTGATCTTCGGCATGACTTCCTTCTTGTCGGCACAAACAGAAGAATATAAAATTGACGGCATGACCTTTGGGATGCCTGAAGCTGAAGTTTATACGGAAGATTACAACGGGCCTCCTGTAGTAGGCGAGTATATAACTCAACTGCCAAACCTTGCAACCCTTGATTATGAAGGAAACAAACATCATGAAGTTCGCATCGATATCATTGTTCAGGAAATTGAAGTGGCTGAAGGTGTTCGCTATCAGGCATGGACCTTTGGTGGAACTGTTCCGGGGCCGGTACTCCATGTACGTGAAGGAGATCGAATTACATTTGTAATGAAAAACCGCTCGGATGAAGAAGTCACCATTACAGATCCTGCAAAGGGTGGTTCTCCATTTATGAACCAGGTAGCAAGTAATGATTATCAAAAAAATCAGCCAAGTATAATGCCGATGCCTCACTCAATGGATTTCCATGCAGGTACGGTAGCTAAAGACGATAAGTGGAGAACGATTGGCCCTGGCGAGACTATTAAATTTGATTGGATAGCGAACTATCCTGGTACTTACATCTATCACTGTGGAACTCCTAGTGTATTGATGCACACTGCGATGGGTCAGCACGGTGTAGTTGTTGTATCTCCCAAAGAAGGTTACACCGATGATTATGAAGTGGACCACGAGTATGTGATCGTACAGAGCGAATATTATCTAACTAAAGGTGAAGGTGATCTTTATCAGTTCGATTTTGATGGGGCATATAATAACAATCCTTCACACGTAGTATTTAATGGCCACCAAACCATTCTGCATGACCAACCACTTAAAGCCAATGCAGGCGACCGAGTTCGCTTTCACTTTAGTAATAATGGACCAAGCGGAACATCCAGTTTCCACGTGATCGGAGGGATCTTTGACAGAGTGTGGCTTGAAGGACACCCTTTCAACGAGATGCGAGGAATGCAGACTGTACTTTTAGGAGCATCCGGTTCAGCAACCATGGATATGATCGTACCTGAAGAAGGAAAATACATTCTGATAGACCATGAGTTTGTAGATGCAGAAAAAGGCGCAACAGGTACCCTTAAAGCAGGTCCTCGTAAGAAATAGTGAATAGACCAAGGGTACGATAATTTTGCGAATATCCAGCGGTTTAAAACCTGAAAAACATATCACCGGGCCGAATAGCATTCGCTCCGGTGGTTTATAAAAGAAAAACTAACATCATGAGATCCCAAAAGAATATACCCGTATTTACGGTCCTGTTAGTTTTTGTGTTAGCCACTTTCATACCCGAAATAGTGTTTTCACAAGCAACAAGAGTGTTTATTCCTGCGGGCTCATTCCATTCTGTTCTTCCGGAAGTAAAAGGTGAACCCATTCAGGTTGATTCTTTTTATATGGATGATACCGTTGTTACCAACGAGAAGTATGTTGAATTTCTGAGATTTAACCCGGATTGGAGACGTTCTGAGATTCCTCCAATTTTTACCTACGATGGTTATCTGAGAAATTGGATCTCTGACCTTAAGCCTGATTATGAATCAACTGGTGAAAACCGACCGGTTACCAGAGTGTCGTGGTATGCTGCAAATGCATATTGTTCAGCACAGGGTGGAAGGTTGCCTAGCTTGAATGAGTGGGAATATTCAGCCCAACTGCTTGGTATAGATGATGTAGCTGAGATGAATCGGTTCAGCAGTAAACTGGTAAGCTGGTATTCAGGAATAGATGTTAATAACCTGCCCGAAGTTGGTTCAACAGGAATAGAGACAACTGAGGGGGTCAAAGATCAATTTGGTCTTGTGATGGAATGGGTAGCTGATTTTAAGCCTATCATTGCAGATGAGCTCTCACTCGATTGTGGAACTGTTGGCAGAATGCAAACCCTAAACAGTATTTATAGTTATGCTGCCTCCATCAGATATATAACAAGAATGAGTTTCAATCCAAAGATAACCACCGGCATGTTAGGTTTCCGTTGCGCCTATGATGAACCGGTAAGATCCAAACAAACAAAAAATGAGGCTACCCTATGAGGTTACTTTTTGTCATACTATCATTTTTCTTGATTTATAGCTCAGGTAAGGTATTTGCACAGGATGTGCATCACCAACACAACCATAAACAGGAAGCACTGAAGGCAGGCGAGGTGCAATCCGGGCATTCGCTTTATCATCTTGATAATGAGTTCATTACCCACAGAAATGAAGAGGTACAACTCTTTGATTTTACAGGCGAACCTGTGATCGTGGTCATGTTTTACGGCAACTGTACCCAGGTGTGTCCGATCCTGATTCAGGATACCTGGAGACTCTTCAGTTCACTGAGTGAGCAATCCAAAGAAAGCGTTAACGTACTGGCTGTTTCTTTTGATACAGAAAATGACTCCCCGGAGGTTTTAGCTGAATATGCGAAAGATGAACAGTTGGATATTTCCGGATGGCATTTTGTGACCGGTAAGGATACGGATATCAGAATGCTGGCGATGATGTTGGGTGTGAAGTATCAAAAAGACAGCAATGGTAATTTTGCCCACTCAAATCTGATAACCGTTCTGGATGGAGAAGGGAACGTGGCTAAACGAGTAGAGGGTTTGAATCAACCTATGGATGAAGCTGCCTCAGTAATAGACGCCATATTGAAAAACATGTAGCTGCGAATCGAATTCTCCTTTTGTCTAAAGTGAAATAGAACACGGATAACGCAGATATTGCGGATCACTGATTTGGTTAATCATATAATGAATATTCGAATTTACATACCTCTTTTAATACTGTTGGCATTGGCCGGTTTTGCCAATGCTTCACCGTCCGATACGCTTACAGTTCGGGTTCTAGGAACCGCAGAGGATGCCCGATTTGAACCAAGGGTTCTTCAGGCTCAACCAGGTGATGTTATAAGATTTGAAGTGGTAGAGGGTTTGCACACGGTCACCGCCTATCATCCCCAAAACAGACGTCTATTACGTATACCAGATGAAGCAGTTCCATTTAATTCAGGCATGCTAACAGCTGGTGAAAGTTGGAATTTAAAGCTAGAGGTAGAGGGGGTTTACGATTACTTTTGCCTGCCACATGAACGAATGGGTCATGCAGGGCGAATTTTGATAGGAGAGGTAAACGAGATCCCAAATTATCCCGCTGGAAGAATACCCGGTTTTATTATCGAAAATTTAAACCGTGATACACAGCTATTACTTAACTGAAACTAAGATGTGTTAATAGGATCAAAGATCTGGGTTTTGATCTTTTTGAGAATCCAGTTTTTTTCTTCTCAATTTAAGGTCCTGAGAGGCTTTGGCATAACCGCCATTTGAACCATCCACGAAGTGAATATGGTTGCTTTGGTAATTCCGAACGTAGCAGGTAACCATAGCCGCGAATGAGGGGTGAATGCCATAAGCCAGTTTTTTCTGTTGGAACATGCTCTCCAAAAATTTGGTCATATTCATGCGCTGTTCTATAGTTCCGGAGGCTACAAAACGGAGTCCGTCTCCAAATTTCTTATAATCAGCATGACGTACAAGATCAGGTTTGTAATCACCCCAGTTCGTTTGGAATATTTTTTTTATGAATTTCATGAGGTAAAAACCGGTAACATGCTGGAAGATCATTTTGGTGATGTACTTGATCTTTCTGAAAAATGTGGGCGGCTGTGTTTGGAGTTTCCATTCAACTCCAAGTAGCGCAGGATTAAATGTCATGGTTAGAGACTCTTCCTTTAAAGGATTATAATCTTCCTCCTTTCCGTAGATCTCTTCGATCCTGCCAAAACATTCTTCATAGATCCTGACCTGTTCATTATCTGTTCCAACAGCCTGTATGAGATAGGCTGCCACCTCATCCTTATCGCTGGCTACTTGATTCCAACGGCACTCCAGTCCTGACAGATCCGCTTCAACGGGTGTGACGCTCTCAAGCCGGTTATTTTCTTTGACGAGATCTTCTGCGAAGGTCACACCGCTGCCCCAGAAAATGGATTGGTCTATGAACTCAGATAATTTTAGTCGTGCCACGCCAATATCGTGCCCGTGACGTCTGAGCTCTTTCATGGATACAACGCCAACGGACATTTCAAGATCATAAGCGTCTTTAACGGCTTTTCTACAGAATGCCAGAATACTCTTTACCTCTTCAATACCATGATCCGGCAAAACCAGCAGAGAGCCGTCGCCTCCGAAAAGGTAAGGCAGTAGGTCGTTTTCGAAATAGAAGTTATTCAGAGCTGCAATGATGGATGCTCCTGCCATGTTGACTTCCTTATACTTACCCAATCTTATGGCATCCGTAGAGCCGCGTACATCAGCTATCGCAAGGTAGGTATCGTCGGACAGAGGCGTATAGACATCAGGCTTGGAAACATCCCTGAAACTGGTAACCACATTAAGTGAGTTATAAAACTCTCTGCTTTGCATGATCTGAATTTAAATCTGTCTGTCAGTGGAGCCGAAAATAGATAAAATTATGTAACTCATGGTACATATCGGAAAGGAATAATATATAAAAGAAAAGCCCGTCTGCGTTAACAGGCGGGCTTTGGGTAAAAAATGATCTTAGTGGTTAGTTAGCGGCAGACTCAAGCTGAATGGTTTCTTCGAAGGCGTACTGTTCGCCGTCATCTAACTCAATGCCTTCAACAAGTGAATCGGCATAAGCTTCTGAGGTTGGTTCAATGAGAACATTATAGGTTCCTTCATTCAGTCCAACCAATTGGAAAAAACCTTCATCATCAGTTTGTGTTCCAACGGTATCTTCATCCATGATGGCATACACGAAAGGTTCAGCTTCCAGTGGAAGAACTGTACCTGAAATGCTGCCCTGTTCCTGTAGGTTAACGGTTCTAAGAACCGGTTTCAGGATATAGCCGCTATTACCGGTTTGTACAATGGATTGTGAAGCATCGAAGTCAATGACCAGATCGTAGACCTGACCTGCCTCAACATCAGCCTGAACGTTCAGCTTATAACCTGACTGTTGTGCACTTGGAGTTTTTAAAGGAATGGTTTCTCCACCTACAACTACATTGTTATCATTTCCAAGTAAGAGGCGGATCTGATTATATCTTCCTGCTTCCAGCTCGGCTTCTCCAAGTTCAAGAGTAGCGCCGTTTTGGTAATCAAGTAAATTAACAACAATGGAATCACTCATGATAGCTTCCCAACCGGTTCCTGTAGTGTCTTCAGAATCACCGTCTTTGTTGACGAGTACCTGAAGGACTTCTATGTTTACTTGCTCATAATTTACAGGGGCATCAGTCAGTGAAACTTTGAGGGTACCTGTGCCGGCTTCTTCATTAGTGCTGCAGGCAGCAAATACAAATACTGTTAATAAAAGGATTAATAAGGGTAATATTTTAGATCTCTTGAATAAACTGCTCATGTTAATATCATTTATTAGGTTTCATTTATTTAAACACAATCTAATAATAGATGTTCCATTTAAGAATGAATTAGAACTAAAAAACGAAAATCTATCAAGCGCCACCCGAAGCGCCTCCAACGGCGGTATTCGCTGTGGCTCCACCTCTGAAACTCTCACCAGATACGGTAGTTGATGCCATTGCAGCAAGTTTGCTGAATGAGCTTGCAACATCCGTCGGAGAAGAAGTATTCCCGGGTAGAATCACGATCCAATACAGGGTTGTGGCAACCTGAAGATTTTCTTCGAAGATCGTATCAATGTGTTTTTCCAACTCTGAAAGAATGGAAGATATAAAATGAAGAGCCCTAGATCTTCAGAATTAGATTGTAATTTCTCATTTTTCGGGCCTGCAAACAGGTTTTTGTTTATTTGATTTCGAGGATTGATTGTGATGAAAGGTTGGTTTCCAAAACTAAGTTTACGTAGAAATTTTCAGAAAGTTGCTATAAAAGCATATAAGCATTAATATGTAGCAATGAGAACATCAGTAGATTTACCAGACAATCTTATGAAAAGGGCCAAAATTAAGGCCGTAGAGGATGAGATCAGTTTAAAAGAATTAATCATCCGTGCTTTGGAAAATGAGATCGGAAAAGTCAAAGAAAAGAATGATGCTCCATGGGAAGATTTAAAAGGAAAGGGTACTACCGGTGCATTACGTCCTAATGATTCAGGTTTTAAAAACCAAAATAGTAAGTAATAGCAATGATATTACTAGATACACATGTTTGGATTTGGTGGTTACTAGGGGAAGGACCACTTTCAGATGAGGAGAGGCAAACATTGAATGAGAACGCTTCAAAACGTGAGATTGCAATTTCAGCTGCATCCATTTGGGAAGCTGACATGTTACACAGAAAAGGATTGATTGAGCTTAAGCCTGATTTTAAAACCTGGATAGATCTGGCAACTCAAAAAGGAATTTGTACTGTCATCCCAATTGATAAGGAAGTGATTATAGCTCAAGAAAAACTTCCACCAAACTTTCCTGTTGATCCTGCGGATCGGCTGATTGTAGCTACTGCTTTACTTAAGGAATATCCTCTTGCAACAAAAGATGGGGTATTGCAAGAACTTGGTTTTTAAATGTGAATTTATTTACCTAATGCGAAAAATTACACTTTCATAGTGGAGTTTCTTTCTAGGCAAAAATTTCTTATCCAAAATTCCAAGTAACACCACGACCGACCTCTGGATCCGGGAAATTCCAGTCCACGGCTCCCTGATCACAGGCATACATACAGGTACCACACTCAATGCAATCCTCAACCTGAAAATGCACTTGATTATTCTCGTCCATGGTATAACAATTGGCAGGGCATACCCATGTGGTACATTTATGCGGACAGGTTGAATTACAAATGTCAGTATCCACAATAATATGAGGTTTAATATCAGATTTGGACTGATTTCGGTAGCTTACAAGTCCGAGGCGTTCGGTTAGTTTGAGATTTTTCATGGTTTCTGAATTGAATAAGTATTCTTTCTTAAAAAGCTTTCAGCCGTCAGCTCTCAGTTTGGGTCCAAGCAGACACTTGAACCAGTTAGAGAAAAACTGAAAGCTGAAGTCTGACAGCTAACAGCTATAATGACTTCGCGGCCTTAAAGCCTAGTTTAGCCAATTCCCAATAGGAGGCATGTCTTTTCACCGCTCCCTTCAGCATATCTTTAGATTTCGGTGTAGGTTCATTCTTGATGGAGAAGAACTGTCGACCAAAATCGCAGATCAAATTCGGGACTTTTTGCTGCATAGTCTCGGTATGAAGGAGATGTACGGCATCCTGGAATCCATTGATATCCTTCATTACATAACTTTCATCCATTACTTTGCGATACTCTTTCAAGGTAGAAGAGCTGAAATCACCTTTTTCTTTGGCATTCACGATAGTCTCAGCAGCCAAAATTCCGGAACGCATTGCATAATCCATTCCCTGAATGGCCTTACCGGCGTTCATTAATAAATTAGCAGATTCACCGGCCAACAAGACCCCGTCTTTGTATAATTCTTTCGGCATGGCCCGTTTATCACCTGACGAAACAACATGGGCAGAATATTCTACCACTTCTCCATCTTTGATGATATCAGCAATGGCTGGATGTGTTTTAAAATGATTCAGTATGTCGTGTGGACTTTTTTTCTTCTCACGCATATCTTTAATGCCGAGCACCAGGCCTAAAGAAATTGTATCACGGTTTGTGTATAAAAATCCCCCGCCTTCTACACCATCGGTGGCCCAGCCAACAAACTCGTTGCTCATACCGCTAAGGCCATTCAGCTGGAATTTCTGTTCCAGCACATCCTGATCGAAACGTATAATTTCTTTGATACCGGTCAGCATATGGTCGGCCGGCACATAGTCATCCTGCAATCCTACCTGACGCGTAAGTAAATTATTCACACCTTCCGCTATGATCACTGAATCGGCATGAAACTCATCCTCGCCGGTGCGAATGCCCACGGCTTTATCATTTTCCATGATCACCTCATCCACCTTGATGTTGTTGGCAATAAAGGAATCCATGGCGAAGTCAGATGCATCGATAGCTTCCTGAACTTTTCCAGAAAGCCAGTTGTCGAATTTCGAGCGAAGTACAACTACTCCGTTATAAGGAGTCTCATTGAAGTGGGATGATTTGAAATCAAGGGTAAAAGCTGATTGCTCGTCCATGAGTGTAAGTCGGCGATGATTGATAAATCTCTCCCATCCACCGTCTTCTTCTTCCCAGTAATTCGGAACGAGTTTCGCGAGATCACTGCCCCACAAAACACCGCCGGACACATTTTTTGAACCGGCAAATTCGCCCCGCTCAATAAGAAGGAACTTCATGTTGTTTCGGGCAAGGGTCATGGCTGCTGCCAATCCTGCTACACCACCGCCTATTACAATACAATCAAACTTTTCGTCCATAAGGGAAATAGTTTTGAGTTTTGAGTCGTGAGTATTGAGTGAAAGAGTTTAATCTCCCGACTCAAAACTCATAGCTCACTACTAATTTTTGATTTTTTTGAGTTCCTCAATGAAAGGGGGCAGAACTTTATAGAGGTCTCCAACTATGCCATAATCTGCGATCTCAAAGATAGGGGCATCAGGATCTTTGTTGATAGCTACAATAACCTTGGAGTTGGTCATGCCAGCCACATGCTGAATAGCCCCGGAGATTCCCACGGCAATGTAAAGTTGGGGAGAAACTACTTTACCTGTTTGCCCGATTTGTAAACTTGGATCGTAAACACCGGCTTCTGTAAGTGCTCTTGAGGCACCAATACCGGCATTAAGAAGGTCAGCCAGTTCCGAGATCAGTTTTTGGCCTTCTTCATCCTTGACTCCGCGACCTGCAGCAACAACAGCCTCAGCCTCATTAAGGTCAATAGTATCTCCGGAAGCGGAAATGATTTCCTTTAGAGTGGCTTTCAGGTCATTATCATTCATACTGAAATCAATTTCCACTGTTTCAGCTGAGGTGTCATTTTCAGCGAGATCGTAAGATCCTGATCGAACAGAAACAAGAATGGTATCAGCCTTGGCCTCTGTACTTGCTATGATCTTGGCTGCCATTACAGGGCGTTTGGCCTTAATGCCGCCATCTATCAACTCAAATGAGGAAACATCAGGTAACACTGCTGCATTTTGGTTGGCTGCAAGAGCTCCGAGAATATCTTTTGTTCCCTCTGTTGAAGCAAAAGCAAACACTGTAGGATTAGCAGACTCCATAACTATAGAAAGAGCTTTCAGCAGCGGTGCATTCATATGATTTTTGAAGATAGGATCCTCCACAACATATACTTTTGATGCTCCGTATTTCTGCACGCCCTCTACGAATGATGATGCATTGGCATCAACAACAACGGCCTCAACGGTGTGTCCGTTTTGATCCGCAAGCTTCTTGCAGTGTGAAAGTACTTCCAGTGATGAACGTTTGATCTTGCCATCTGCAATGGCGATGTGGGTAAGTATAGTGCTCATGATTGTCTTATTTCGAACTTAATTTCTAATTGTGGTGAAAGCTTTCAGTTTTTTGAATTAAGTGAAAGCTAACGGCTGAAGCCTAAATTACGTTTGCTTCGGTATCCAGCAGTTGTGCTACTTCGCGGGCGACCTCTTCCGGTTCACCTTCGTATTTTTTGCCGGCTTCACGTTCAGGCTTTTCTTCGTAACCAAGAACTTGTGTTTTTGCCTTAAGCTCATCTTCACTTATGCTGAGAGAGGAAATTTCAACTTGCTCCATGGGCTTGCGTTTAGAAGCCATGATTCCTTTTAGATTTGGAATGCGTGGCTCGTTCATGTCATTCGAACAGGTAACGAGACATGGGGTTGGGAGTTCGATCATTTCCTGACCTGTGTCACCCTGACGTTTCACAGTCAACTTACCGCCTTCAGCATTAAGGCCCACTGCGTTAGTTGTATATGGAAGGTCCAGTAATTCTGCCAGCATACTCCCGGTTAAACCGGCATCTGTATCCTGAGATTGTTTTCCAAGTGAAAGTACATCGTATTCTTTGTCTTCAAAGAATTTTGCAAGCACACGAGCATATGAACCTGAGTCAAAGTTTTCATCTCCTGAGGTTACAATATGAGTAGCCTTATCGGCTCCCATTGCCAAAGCTTTTCTGATGGTTTCGGAAGCTTTGGAAGCCCCTATACATACAACTTCAACTTCACCACCTTGCTTTTCCTTTAAAACAAGGGCTTCTTCAACGGCAGAAGCATCGTAGGCATTCAAAACCATCCGGTCTGCATCCTGAATTAATTGTCCGTCTTTGATCTGTAGTGGTGCATACACGTCGGGCACCATCTTTATACACACATAAAATTTCATTCTATTCTGATTTCAGCTTGAAAATTTCAGTTATGGAACCGCTTTTTTAGGCGCCCAATATACAAAACCGAGAGACAAATTTCTTAGTTCTGAAGGCTTTCATATTCACTTAAGTGTCCCTGATCGGTTTGTCGTAAAATGTTGTAGGCTTCCAGACGAATATCACGGGCTGCAGATTGAAAGACTCCTGCGATTTCCCTGGCTTTTGCATCAAAAAAGATATCATATAGCCAGTTACTTGTAGATCGGCGTTTAGCAGTTTGAATGTTCCTGAGAGTTGTTAAAATTTCTTGTCTCGCCTGTTCAGGTGTGTCAATAAACTTATCCAAACCGAGCCTGTGATAGCTGTAGTAAGCTCTTCGTAATTCATTATAACTGCCTGAGCTGAGATCACTGACCAGCGTATTTCTGTTTCGCTGATTATTAGAGTTTCTGCTCCAGCCAGCGGTATTAGTCGTTTGCGCCAGATTCAGAATATTCTGTGCTCTTACAAAATATTCTGTTCCACCCAATTCAGAAAAGGTATCAAAGTCATAGCCAAGAATGATGTAGCTGTAGAAATCCAGAAAGCCGGTGAGGTCATCAAATTGTAATTCATCATGTATCATGCTTCGACCTTCCGGGTAACTGAATTGCCAGCCATTATCACTCAGCAGTAAAGTATTAGTCTTGGTGGTAGTATTATAGATAGGACGTTGGATCTGAATAACCGTTTCGGCACTAAAAAGATAATTGGAGGTGCCGCTTAAGATCACGATCTGCATCAGACATTCTATACGCTCGTGTTCCCGAAAATCTGTTTCAGTCCAGTTGTACTCATTCAAATAGTTTTCAATATCCGGTTTTAGGTTGTCAAGATATTGATATGAGGAGCCTTCCAAACGATCCGTATTGACCTCAACGGTACAATTCAGTTCTTGAGAATTTGCTTTAAATGTGAAAAAAAAGAAAAATACTCCGCAAAAAAGGATCGACTTTATTACATTATTCAAAAAGAGAGGGGTATTCATAATGAAGTATTTATTGTTACTCAATGATACGAATACAAGATATACTATATAAAATAACTTTCGGGATAATTCTAGTGCTGTTCTCGGTTCCTGTTCATGGTCAAATTATCATGGGGGCTAAAGGATTGGGTATGGGGCAAGCAACCATGGGCGTTCATGATTATCAATGGGCGATTTTTGCCAACCCTGCTATGATGAGTAAGAGGCAAACAACTGTAGGGTTTTATGGTTTGAGAAACTATGGCTTCACGGAACTTACCGATATGGCAGCGGCTGCAACAGTTCCTACAAAATTCGGTGTAGCCGGATTTGGATTCCATAGGTATGGTGACGATCTGTATAACGAAATGAGAGTTCGTGTAGCTTATAAAAATGAGTGGCAATTGCTTCACTTTGCTATTACCGGAAACTACAATCACATTTCATTTGGGGGAAATTACGGCTCCGGCGGTGCTCTTGGTGTGGATGTGGGTATAGCGGCTGAATTGACGGAAGACCTTTGGATTGGAGCCCGTTCAACGAATGTAAATAAACCCAAGTACCCGGATATAAACGAGGAGCTACCAAGAGATATCATAATTGGGTTTACCTATAGTTTCAATGAGATAGCGCTGTTTGCCTTTGATGTTGCAAAAGACGTGCGGTTCCCGGTCTCATACCGGGGTGGAATTGAGGTCCATATCTTTGAAGGACTATTAGGGAGAGTTGGGGTAACTACCGAACCGCTAAGTTATTCCGGCGGTTTCGGCTACGGCCAGGAAATGTGGGGGATCAATTTTGCGGTACAAAAACATGAGTTACTGGGTTTTAGTCCCGGACTTGATATTACACTCAAGTTTTAGATGAGATTTTCTTTAGTATTCATATCTCTTGGACTAGTCGCGATATGCGGACTTATACCTTTTTCAATTTATGGGCAGGATTCTACCGGCGTGGAAGAGCAGCTCGAGAAAGCCTTTGAAGAGCTGGATCCTGAGGAAACCGATCTGACCGGAGAGCAACTCACTCAGTTTCTGGAAGACCTTGCAGCAAATCCTGTAAATATAAACAGGGGGAAGCTGGATGATCTGCTTCAGATCCCGGGAATAAATCTAAAGATCGCACGTGCTATTCTCGAATACAGGGATACAAAACCATTCGAAAGCAAAGAAGAGTTACTTGAAGTGTCAGGAATAGGTCCCGCCACATATAGAAGAATGCGGCCGTATGTTACAATAGGGAGATCGGGTGAACGATTCCGGGACATGTATTTGAGACCGGAGTACTGGCTGTCGAACAGGCGGGTGGAAGTCTTTTCAAGGTATCAGCGTGACCTACAGGAAAGAGAAGGATACATTCGGCCGGACAGTTTGGGAGGGTATCTTGGTTCACCCATGAAATATTACCACCGCATTCGCATGAATTCAAACCATCTTTCTATGAATCTGACGCAGGAAAAGGATGCGGGGGAGCCACTGAATGGTGTGACAGATTTTGATTTTACTTCCGGGCATATTGCTCTTTTGGATAATGGAAAACTCAATGAACTGGTAGTGGGGGATTACAGCCTCAGTTTTGGTCAGGGTTTAGTGCTTTGGAGTGGCGGGGCTTTTGGTAAAGGCCGAGAAGTAGTGGGTACGATATCAAAGAATGAACGGGGAATAAAACCGTACACTTCCGCTCAGGAAACCGATTTCTTTCGTGGTGTAGCTGCTTCCTACGGTAATAAAATTGAGCTGACCGGATTTTATTCAGAGCGACCACGAACAGCCTCTGTAACCGGGGTAGATACCACTCGATTCCCTACTTCCACAGGGTTTCACAGAACAAATAATGAGCTTAGCCGAAAAAATAATATTTACCAAATGACGACGGGTGGGAGGCTAAGGGTAGATTCACCCATCGGGCTTGTCGGTGTAACAGGATACTATAACAGGTTCAGCAGTTACATTACTAAAGGTACGTTATTAAGTAGTGCGTATGACTATGAGGGGAGAGAGCATTCAGTGGTAGGCATCGATTACAGGGGTTTGATCAGAAACAGTTTTCTTTTCAGTGAATTTGCACGTAGTGAAAATGGGGGCTACGGTGGCATTAGTGGAATAGAAACCCCACTTGGAGACAACACAGAGTTGGCCCTGGCATACCGGAATTATCAAAAGGATTTTCAGTCTTTCATTGCCAGTGGATTTGGTGAGCAGTCATCCGGCCCTCAGAACGAAGAAGGTTTTTATATTGGGCTAAGACATATTATAAATCAAAAGGTCATCCTTAGTGGATATTTTGATCAGTATCAGTTTGCTGCTCCACGTTTTGGAACTTCACAATCAACAGGTGGATTTGACGTATTGGCTCTTGGTGAGATCGATTTTAAAAGAGACTTAAATGTGTACGTTTTAGTGAGGAGTGAAATAAAGGATGAGGAATATATCGTACTCAATCAGATAGGGAATGAAGAGATCAGACTAGGGCAGGAGAAGCGTTCCAGTATCCGAACCAATTTTGAGTATCAGGTCAGCCCTTCAGTTAGAATGCGATCCAGGGTGGAAGTCGTTAGAAACAAAGCGGCCGGTGAGGATTGGGAAACAGGCTTTCTTATTTATCAGGATCTTAGAATTGAGCCGATCCGGAAATTACGCATTGATGGCAGGGTTACCCTGTTTGATACTGATAGTTTCAACACCCGGGTATATCAGTTTGAAAGTGATCTTTTGTACGTGATGTCTAACACTGTACTTTACGACCAGGGGCAGCGGGCCTATGTTTCTCTGAAATACGATGCCACATCATTTATGGATATCTGGTTCAAATATGGAATCACTATTTTTGAAGACCGGCAATTGATAAGCAGTGGGTTGAATGAGATACAGGGAAATATCAGAAATTCATTGGGTTTTCAAGTCAGGCTTTCGTTTTAAAATAAAAAAGGAAACACGAGCTAACGCATTTCCTTTCAATAGTCAGATATAGATCTGAAGAATTACATAGAAGTCTCTTCACTATTTTCAGGGATCCAATCTTCAATAACATCTTCATTTTCAGTTAACCAGTTTCTGGCAACTGTTTCAGCATTTTCATCAGAGGTTTCAATAGCTACCATCAGGTCGGCTAACTCTGCGTCAGTTAAGTACATATTGGATAAAAACTGAGCCAGCTCAGGCTTGTCATTTTCCAGATCCTGTCGACCCATTATATGTATCTTTCCCGTTCCCCAAATCTCCTTGTCAGGATCCTGTTTGAGAAACTTGAGGTCAAATCGACCGAACATCCAGTGAGGTTTCCAACCGGTTACCACGATCCATTCTTCATCATTATAGGCGCTTTGCAGGGCCGAGGTCATAGCCGGTCCACTGGATTGTACCAGTTCAAGATCCAGATTGTATTCTTCGATCACATTTTTAGTGGTACTCATAATACCGGCTCCGGCATCAATACCTGTGATCTCACCGTTAAAACGATCTGCAACATCGTTTAATTGAGATATACTATCAATTTCAACATATGTTGGTACAACCAAACCACTTTGAGTGCCATCATATACCGTTCCAAGGTCAGTTATCTGGTCTTTGAACTGTTCGTAATAGTCGGCATGAAGAACAGGTAGCCATGTTTCCATGAAAGCATCAGCATCACCTTGAGCAACGGCTGTATAAGCGGGACCAACACCGGCGGATGTGATCTCAACTTCGTAACCCATTTTGTCTTCAAGTATGGCTTTTGCAAGATTTGTGTAAGCTATTCCTTCAGCCCAGTTGACATATACTAAGTCAGCCGATTTTTGATTGTTTTGATTTTGTGCGCATCCACTCAGAAAGCCAATGGCGAGTATAAAAACGCCTAGCTTCGAAAGCAGGTTCAAGTATTTATTGTTAGTTATCATAATTCTTTATTTGTTTGATTTGTGATTTACAATTTATTCGTAAAAAGTTAAGTATCAATTCGACCTGGTTCCTAAAGACTGTGTCACACGATCCAGAAATACGGCGAGAATTACGATGGCCAGACCGCCTTCAAAACCTAAACCGATATCAAGGCGTTGTAATCCTTCTACCACCGGTTGACCAAGCCCGCCGGCTCCAATCAGGGCAGCAATTACTACCATAGAAAGTGCCAGCATAATGGTTTGGTTAACCCCGGCAAGTATGGTTGGCATGGCAACCGGGAGTTCTACTTTAAAAAGCATTTGTTTGTTATCGGAACCAAAAGCTAAGGCTGCCTCGCGGATCTCTTCAGGCACTTGTCTAATGCCCAGGTTTGTGAGCCGTACAGCCGGCGGCATCGCAAAGATCAAAGTTGCTATAATGCCGGGTACTTGTCCCAGACCAAAAAATAATACAGCGGGAATAAGGTAGACGAATGCCGGCATGGTTTGCATGAAGTCCAATATAGGCCTTACGACGCTTTCGACGGTATCATTTTTAGATGACCAGATACCTACTGGAACTCCGATTAACAATGCAATGAATACGGCAGTGATGATGAGAGCCAATGTTTCCATGGTACCATCCCACATATTCATGCCTTCCACTAATATCAAACCCAATATCGTGAAAATACCAACACCCTTTCCTGAGATATACCAGGCAAGTGCTGCCAGCAAAATGATCATTATAACAGGATGTGGGTATAACAGAATGTTCTCAATGCCTGTTAAAAAGGTTTTAACAGTAACAGTGATCACATCAAAGAAGCCACCCAGGTTGTCAGTAAGCCAGTTAATAAGGAATTCAAAGAATTCTCCTACGGGAATATCAATCATAATTATGTGCTGGATATTTTGAATTTCTCTTTATCTGATTCAGATTCACCGGAACCATTTTCATTTAGCTCGGCCAGGATAGTTGCCCTGTCTACGATTCCGAGTAATTTACTGTCTTCATCAACAACAGCAATCGGATATTTGGATTGGATTGATTTGGAAAGCAAGGCATTTATCGGAGTATCCGGTCCTGCAACTTCTATGTCTTTAATCAGAATTTCTTGCAGATCTTTGCTATCTCTGTCTTTAAGTTCTATGGCATCATCAATTGTAACGATGCCTTTGAGATGTCGGTTTTCGTTCACCACATAGGTTGTGGATACCCCAACTTTTTCCATATTACGAATAGCTACTGAAGGTCCGTCTTTTGGTATTTGAACCGTCGGTGCTTTTCTCATGATAGCTTGCGCAGTGATCACTTTTGTGCGATCCACATTTTGCACGAAGGCCTTTACATAATCGTTGGCGGGGTTAGTCAGAATTTCTTCCGGTGTGCCAACTTGTACTACATAACCGTCTTTCATGATTGCGATCCTGTCACCGATCTTAAGTGCCTCATCCAGATCATGAGTGATAAATACAACAGTTTTATGAACTTCTGCCTGAAGTTCAAGAAGCTCGTCTTGCATGTCAGCCCTTATAAGTGGATCAAGTGCACTGAAGGCTTCATCCATCAGCAGTATTTCAGGGTCGTTAGCAAGGGCTCTGGCCAATCCAACTCTCTGTTGCATACCTCCACTCAGCTCGCTTGGCTTTTGTTCTTCATATCCTTTGAGTCCAACGATCTCAAGTGCCTCATAGGCTTTTTCTTTCCTTTTATCTTTATCCATTCCACTAATTTCGAGCCCGTATTCAACATTGTTGGCTACGGTTCGGTGTGGGAAAAGACCAAAATTTTGGAATACCATAGACATGTGTTTTCGCCTCAACTCAAGCAACCGATCTTTGTCCATTTTAGTGATATCCTCATCGCCGATCATGATGGTTCCGCTAGTGGGTTCAATAAGGCGGTTGAGACAGCGTAATACAGTTGACTTTCCACTTCCTGAAAGCCCCATAATTACAAACATTTCCTTTTCTTTGACCTCGAAACTGGCATCATTGATCGCAATGGTATTGCCCGTTTCATTCAGGATCTCATCTTTTGATTTACCTTCTTCAATTAATGGGAGTGCCTTTTCGGGTTTCTTCCCAAAAATTTTAAATAAGTTCTTAACAGTAATTGCGGCCATATTAGATGTTATATTCAAATTTCAGTTGCAACTTCTTTTGGCGTTGTAAGGCTATTATTTTTTATTTGAAAAGCCTTAAAATAAAAGGTCCGTTTCTTTCACGGACCCTTAAATATTTAGAAGTAGTACCCAATATTTATGTTGAAGCGTGTGTTCCAGCGTGCATCGTTTACACCCTGTCCAAGACCCTGACCAAAGTTTTCAGTTAACCAGGGATGGTTACTTCCGCGGGCTATATCAAAATAGGTGTATACATTTCCGGCAGAAAGTAAGAATCCGATCACATTTTGATGGGCATCATTGTAACCATCAATGTTTTTCTGAAAATACGTGTAGTCATTATAAAAATTCAGATTAGTGATAGGTCCCCAATCAACATCATGGCTGTAACTGAGTCCGGCAGAATACATGCTCATCTCGGTTGCAACAGCATAAGGTGATCCATATGCGCCCATTTGTACAGCATCAATAGATTGCCCGCTGTCATCTATTGCATCCATTCCAAAATTGGTAAATTGCCCTTTGAAATTCCAGTTTCCATAATTGATATCAGTATGGGCAGCAATGGCATAACGGCCACTTGTTTCATCCTGGACTTGATTCCAGATCTGACCAATTTGACCACTTACACCAAGCTGAATGTTACCCTCGGTGATCTCAAAAGTTCTTGTGGTTCGCAGGTTGAGTTGATTCCGTTCATAATTGGTCTGATTCCCGGCCGGTACAATATCATAGGAGTAACGTCCGGAGCCTCCGAATCCAAATGATGCCGATCCGCCTGCAGGTCCTGCAGGTTCCGGCTGAAAGAAATAAGCAGCCATAACGTCCCATTTTTCGGCTGTATGTGTATATTTGATACCCATATCATGATCATCTTCGAGACCTACGTAGTAAGGCCCTTGGAACCACCAATTATGTGAGTTGTACTGAAGGTTGCCAAAAGGTACTTGAGTAACACCGATCTGAATATTATTCTTTTCATCGAAGTCATATCCTAACCAACCCTGTTTCACAAAGTGTGTATTGAATGTTGGGTAGAACCGATACTCAAAATTCAGTTTGACACCATTTTTTTCAGCATTAACGTTTATTCTCCACGTGTCCCATGTAAACTGTCCGTCATTGTTATCTATTGAGCCGTCTTCATAATCGGTCAAAATAACATTATAACGAACAGCACCACCAATGCTTAGCGATGATTCATCATCCTGTGCAAATAAGTATGCAGGAATAAGCATGAATATTGAAGTAATGAAGAGTGTAAGTTTTTTCATTGTAATTCTGTGACTTTGATTGTTACAGTTTATGTTAATTAAACTAGAAAACTCTCCGTGAAAGCAGATGGAGGAGAACACGGTGAAATGCAGCAGTTATTGCACTTTCAGTTATGTGTTTTAAGTAATTCTCTTAAATTTTACTTCGCTTCAAATATAACGAAGTAGTGCAGGCTTAAAAAGTTTATCTTTTATATAAATAATTAACTAAAACAACTTATGCAGATGTTTAGATATATCAATTATATGTCGTTTTGTAATGTTTTTACTATGTTCAGCAACCTAATAAAAATTACCACCATTAAGTTCAAAATGAGCTTAGTTATTCTATTGACTTTGCCGATGTGGTGGGTAGGTGAAGTCTATGGGCAGAATAATTTTAGTCGGCAAGACACGCTGAGGGGCAGCATTACCGAAGAAAGAGCATGGTGGGATCTTAATTATTACCATTTGGAAGTTGAAGTTCAAATTGCAGATAGTGCCATTACCGGAAAAAATCTCATCCAGTATACAGTCCTTGAGCCGGGTAAAACCATGCAAATTGATCTTCAGAAACCGCTTAAGATCACCGGCATTAGTCAAGATGGAGAAAACCTGGATTTTATAAGGGAGGGGAGTGCTTTCTTTGTGAAGCTGAATAAAAGACAGGTAACAGGAGATGTGAATAAGGTAGTGGTAGAATATTTCGGTAGACCGGTGGTGGCTGATAATCCACCCTGGGATGGTGGCTTCACATGGACAACAGACAGTAACGGAAAACCTTTTGTAGCTACCTCAAATCAGGGTATCGGTTCAAGTGTATGGTGGCCAAATAAGGACCATCCCTATGATGAACCTGACAGTATGAGAATTAGCATTACAACACCGGGTGACCTGATGGATGTTTCTAATGGCAGGTTAGAACGGGTGGATGAACACAGAGATGGGACCAAAACCTGGAACTGGTTTGTAAATAATCCCATCAACAATTACGGGGTCAACATCAACATCGGGGATTATGTGCACTTTGGTGAAACCTATGATGGTGAAAATGGTGCCTTGACCCTGGATTATTATGTGCTGCGTGAGAATGAAGAAAAAGCCAGGGAGCAGTTCAAGCAGGTTAAACCCATGATGGAAGCTTTCGAATATTGGTTTGGCCCCTATCCGTTTTATGAGGATGGTTATAAATTGGTGGAAGCGCCTTATCTGGGAATGGAACACCAGAGTTCGGTGACCTACGGCAATGGGTATGAGAATGGATATCGCGGAAGGGATCTGAGTGGCTCGGGATGGGGATTGAAATTTGATTTCATCATTATTCATGAAACCGGCCACGAATGGTTCGCCAATAACATCACTTATGCTGATGTGGCAGATATGTGGGTACATGAAGGCTTTACCAATTATTCCGAAAGCCTGTATCTGGATTATCACTTTGGGACTCAAGCGGCCAATGAATATGTGCAGGGATTAAGGCTTGGGATCTTGAATGACCGACCTTTAATGGGGACACATGGGGTTTATCATCGAGGTTCAGGAGATATGTATAACAAAGGTGGGAACCTGCTTCATACGCTTCGTCAGGTTGCTGATGACGATTCCCTTTGGAGAGCAACACTGCGGGGGTTGAACCGTGAGTTCTATCATAAAACCGTGCACTCAACGCAGGTAGAGGAGTTTATCAGCAACAGTTTTGGAAGGGATCTGTCCAGGGTTTTTGATCAATACCTGCGTGACACACGGATACCAACTTTAGAATATGCATTTCGTAATGGAAGATTCACTTATCGATGGGGTAACGCAGTTAGAGGCTTTGATCTGCCAGTTGATGTTACGCTGAATGGAAAGGAGACAAGGCTTTATCCAACTACATCATGGCAGCGATTAGGGATTGAATCTTTGGATAACAACAACCTGACTGTAGATCCAAACTATTATGTGGGCAGTTTTGATCTTTTAGGCAGATAGTGAAATATGTCGACCATCAATTTCTAAAGAGTTAAAGCTAAATTCATTTTTTATCCATTTAAATGTATATGGGTGATAAAAGAACACATGGGTCTCATCACTCTTGTAATACCAGGCGTGGAAATCTCTGTCTTCGGTATAAACATCCGTTTTGAGGAATAATGCGCCACCGGGTTTCAGCATTTTTCTGAGTCTTTCAAATTCTGTGTAAGGTTCATGGAAGTGTTCGATCACTTCACAACTAACGATGTAATCAAATCTTTGATCAAATACGGTTTTATCATTATCAAAGTAAGGATCGTATGTAATGATATCATATCCTTCGTCTGTTAGCATCTTAGTGATCACCGGACCGGTGCCGGCTCCGAAATCAAGTCCTTTGTGATCTTGGCTAAAATTGGCCAGGATCTTATTGACTAGAGGTGATACAAATTTTTGATAACGGGGGTCCTCTACGTCATTGTTATGGCTCTCATATCTTATGATCTCCTCATCAGTGGTAGGGTAATCTTTTTTGTCCATCAGTACTGCTTTACAATTTGGACAACGAAGATAGTTGCGACTTTCCTTTTCGTAATAGTAAAACGGTTCGAGTTCTGCTGAACAAAGAGTACAATCCATACCTTGTATTTTTTGTTTTGAAGGTATGATTTAATACCAATAGATGTGAAATTTACCGCTCCGGATACCAATTCTTAAGGCGGACATCAATATCCTTACCTTCCCAGTCTACCACTTCTTTGAACCGCTCGATATCCTGACCCCGGTGGTGATATGGATACATCACCTTTGGCTCAAAATCCAGAACTCCACTGGCAGCCTGATATATATCCATTGTATAGGGAAGGTTCATACACACAAAAGCGATGTCAATTTTCTCAAGCTGACGCATTTCAGGAATGTCTTCAGTATCTCCAGATACATAAAGTCTTTGTCCGGCCATTGTGATAACATATCCATTACCCCAGTTTTTAGTATGGCGGGCACCTTCGTTTGGTAGATTATACATTGGAATAGCTTTTATTTTGATGCCATTTTGCGAATAAGTTTCCCCGTTTTTAAGAATGACAACTTGTTCGGAATATTTTTCAGGCATCTGTTCGGCTACAACCTGTGGCACAATGAAGGTTGCATTTTCAGTATTGAGGGCAGCCAGGGTTTCATTGCTCAGATGATCACCATGAGGGTGTGTGATAAGGATCAGTTCTGGCTCTGATTTTCCCTCATAAAGATCGGCCGACCCCCATGGATCCACATAAACATCAACATCATTCCATTCAAAGATCACAGTTCCGTGAAGGATTGGATGCACTTTCAGGTCCCCATTTTCAGTCTCGAAGGTATCAGGATTATTATTGAGCTGGGCAAAGACAGATGAGGCCGTAAGTAAACAGGTAATGATCAGAATAGCAGCAGATCTTAACATAGCATGGTTTTTTAATGAAGTTTGATAAACTAACCGCATCCCTTTTTGAAACATTCGAAGGGATAAAGCAAAACACCGGAATTTACTATAACCATGATAAAGGTTCTTTTACTTTACATTTTCTCTGTTTCCCCTATATTAGAGGTATAATTAATTGTTTTATCACCACAAAGGAGAAAGTATGAGACGTCATTTAGGGAGATATTTTTTAGCTTGTTTAGTTTTACTTACGGGAGTTTTGGGTGCCTGTGGAAACATGGGTGAGGAAGAAGAAAAAAAAGAGATCAGATTAGTTTATGCTGATTGGTCAGAGGGAGTGGCTATGACATATCTGGCTGCGGAAATACTGCAAACGGAGCTGGGATACGAAGTGGAAACTAAGATGACCGATATCGAGTCAGTATTTAGGGAAATCGAAAGTGGAGATTACGATCTTTTTGTAGATGCCTGGTTACCGGAAACTCACAAAACTTACATGAATAATTATGGAGCTGATCTTGAAAATTTGGGCGTAAATGTTGAGACCGTACGAACCGGGTTAATGGTACCCAACTATGTAGAAGCTCAAACGATAGGGGAATTGGACAGTGTAGTAGATCAGATCATAGGTATTGGAAGCGGAGCCGGGGTAATGGAAGCTACTAAGACTGCTATTGAGAGCTATGGTTTGTCTGCAGAGCTTATGGAGGGGAGTGAACAGATGATGACCGATACTTTGAGTAATGCAATAAAAAGAAGAGAGCCTATTGTTGTTACAGGATGGACTCCACATTGGATCATGAATCGGTATGAACTCAGGTTTCTTGATGATCCTGAAAATGTATTTGGTGAGACCGAACAAATATATACCCTGGCCAGAGAGGGTTTTTCAGAAGAGAACTCAAGAGCAGCAACATTTTTTGAGCGATATAAGCTTACAAATGAACAGTTGGGAACCCTAATGGATGAGTTACAAACTTTCCCTAATAATGAACAAAGAGCGGTTCAGAACTGGATCAAAGATAACGAGTTCATTGTTAATCAATGGGTAAAAGAGCTGCATCCAATACGTGAGAAACTCATGTAGCATCTTGGTATTCTTATGGAAAGACAGCTAATCTTTATCGCGGTCTTTGTATAAAAATGTTTTTCAAAGCGTATACTGATATCACTCTGCGGTCTCGTGGTTTGTATTCTCAAGCCACTCAAAGGTTTTGCAGAAAGCCTGATCCCGGACTTCTTTCTGAGATAAAAATACATCATGAATGGCGTTGTCGATGGCTAACAAAGAAACGTCCGGCCCCAATTTTATCCCGTATTTCCGGATATGCTTAACATCCAGCACCATATCAGATCGTTTTAAGATATCTTTCCATTTATCGGGCCTGGATGATCTCTCTGAGTGAAGAATTAGGATAGGTATTTTGATGTATGATTGTTTTCGGAGTTTTTTCTGAGCACGGTTCACAGCATAGATCCACTTAAAATATGCCGGAAAACCATTCATGGGTTTCCAGTCTTTGTTGTAAACCCATTCACCGTGTTTTGACTCTGAAATACTTGCACCGTATAAATGGGAAAAAGGCTTTTTCCGGGCAGCATATGGAAATAAAGCTGATACAGGACCGGCCAGAGGGAGCAAAAAGATCCTTTGAAACAAGCTGATGTTGAAATCCAAAAAAGGTGAGTTTAATACGAGTCGGTCAAATTCATCCTTGTATCTCCCGATGTTGAGATACAGAGAGGCTATGAGCCCACCTGTGGAGTGACCGATCATTATGATCTTCTGATCATCCTTATCCTGAATGATCTCAACTGACCGATTTATCTCCTCAAAATATTCTGTGATCGATCTACAGTAGTTTGGGTGTTGATGAGAAAGCAAAGATCGCCCATATTTTCTGAGATCCAGAGCATAGAAATTGTAACCATTTTCATTGAACTGTTCTGCCACATGGGTCTGAAAAAAGTAATCGTTGAAACCATGCAAATACAGTACAGGTTTGTTACCCGGTTTATTCTTGGGTGAACGAATCAGTGTGGCTATCACACGGCCCTCGTAGTCATCTTCAAGTTCGAGGGTGGTTGTATTGAAATCAGTTATCGTCATACGATCTCTTTCACCCGGCCAATTTGTCCATCTTCAAGTCGTACCTTGATGCCGTGCGGATGAGTAGCACTGTTGGTTAAAATATCCTTGACGGTTCCGTACGTGATCTTTCCGGACCTTTGATCTCTTTTCAGAACGATTCCCACTTTTAGTCCGGATTTTATTTGGTCTCTCTCTGTTCCTTGTGCCATTATTCTCTAATTATAATTTTTATTTATGAATTCCACAGAGGCCCGGATCGAAGTCTTTCAAAGCGTCCAGATCTGTGTCACTCAGCCTTTAAATATACGAACAAGATTTCACGGGTTTATGTTTTAAAACTGATTTATGAGCTCCTTATACCATTTGAATCCTGACATAATATACACGAGTTCTGACGTTTAGGTATCGAAATTCCGCAAAGAACCACCTGCCTTCTCGACTGCTTTCATATTTAAAGTGATAACTTCCGAATTTGACAGAGCTATTTGCCACATGTTTTCTTTTTATCCAGTCATCTCTGATACCAGATCGTGTACTGTTTTTGCGATCAGAGCTATTCGATCAGGATATTCAATGGTAAATTACGCTGTCATCATATTTTTAAAGTTTTTGCAATTAATGTGTTTGGGATTTTAGCTGTTACATACTATATACTCAAGCATGAATAATCCATTAAAAAAATACTTTGGTCCCAGTACCTTAGTGGCAGCAGCATTCATTGGCCCCGGAACTGTAACTGTTTGTACTTTGGCCGGAGTAAGGTCGGGATATATGTTACTCTGGGCATTGGTTTTTTCGATCATTGCCACTATAACGCTACAGGAAATGACAGGTCGTCTGGGTATTGTTACCCGGAAAGGATTCGGGGAGGCGATACGTGAGCAACTTGGGCACCCCTTATTAAGGATCGCCGGTGTTCTGCTGGTGATGAGTGCCATAGTGATCGGGAACATTGCCTATGAGGGAGGAAATATCTCGGGAGCGGTTCTTGGTTGGGAAGAATTCTTTGTAGGATTGGACGTCACGATTAATGGCTTCACACTTAAACTGACATCGGTTCTGATAGGCGCTGTTGCATTTCTGCTGCTGTTTTCAGGAAATTTTAAACGTATTGTGAAGGTAATGACCATTCTGGTTGGCATCATGAGCATTGTTTTTGTGACCACAGCGGTAGTTATCGATCCGGATATAACGGCTATTTTGAAAGGCATGTTCATTCCACAGGCATCAGCCGATGAATTTCTTACGGTCATAGCCCTGATCGGTACCACGGTGGTTCCCTATAATCTGTTTCTGCATGCTTCTACAGTTCAAGAACGATATTCCAGCTTTACACAGCTATCTGACATGCGTATAGAAAATGCGGTGGGGATCGTATTGGGCGGGCTGATCTCTATTTGCGTTGTAATAACGAGTGCAGCAGCTGCAAATGGAAGTTTAGATGAGGTAAAAAGTGCGGCGGACATGGCTCGCCAACTGGAGCCATTACTAGGTAGTTGGGCGAAGACCTTTATGGGTATCGGGTTATTTGCAGCAGGTATTACTTCTGCCGTAACGGCACCGCTTGCAGCCGCCTATGCCACCAAGGGATTATTAGGATGGAAAGGTGATCTGAAGGAAACCAAATTCCGAATCGTTTGGATGGTGGTACTTTTTACTGGAGTAGTATTTTCCGCAGTCAGCTATAATCCTGTAAAGCTCATTGAATTTGCCCAGGTGGCAAATGGAATAACTCTGCCAGTCATAGCGATCTTCCTGCTTTACATTATGAATAAACCTCTGCTTTTGGGAAGCAATCGTAATAATTTGCATCAGAATGTTTTGGGAGTATTTGTGATTCTGGTAGCATTACTTGTAGGTTTCAGAAGCTTGAATTCCGTACTAAATATATTGTGATCATGATTACGAAGTTAGATATCAATTGCGACCTTGGTGAATTCTACGGAATGTATAACGAGGAGAGAGATGCGGCCATCATGCCATACATAAGCAGCTGTAATATTGCCTGTGGGTTTCATTCGGGTGATCCGATTGCTATATCGAAGACCATTCAACTGGCACAGAAGCATGATGTAGCCATTGGAGCCCATCCGTCGTATCCGGATCTGCAGGGCTTTGGACGCAGAGTGATGAATCTGACCGTGGAAGAACTGAAAGCCTGCGTGCTATACCAAATATCTGCTCTTAAGGGTATGACGGAAGCCCTCGGGTCTGAAATGCATCATGTAAAACCCCATGGGGCACTGTATAATTTTGCAACCAAGGATGAAGAAACGGCTGTTGGTGTTGTAAAAGCAGTGGTTCAGCTAAAAAATGATATGATCTTATATGCCCCTGAAGGTTCAGTACTTAAAGAAGTAGCTGAGGACGCAGGGCTTATTGTAAAGAATGAGGTATTTGCAGATCGCAGCTATGAGGATGACCTTTCGCTTAGATCCAGAAAATTAGATGGCGCGGTTCTGATAGATACGGAGTTGGTTATAAATCAGCTTAAAGGTTTTCTTGAAGGAACTGTAACTACCCATGAAGGACTTGAACTGCCTATCTCTGCCGACACTCTATGCCTGCATAGCGATACCGAAGGCGCCGCCAAACTAGCTAAAGATATTCACGATTTCTTGACAGATCATGGTATTGAGATCACTGCAAATTGATAAAATCGATTGGAACCTGAGTACTTTAGGGGAAAATGCGCTTGTATTGGAACCTGCAGTCGATGGCACTGAGCTTTCAGTGATTCACAAAGTTTGCAGTCTTATAGAAAAAAATGGTTTGAATCGTCTTACGGACGTTATTCCTACCTATGGAAGCATAGGTTTACTTTTTGATGAACCGGTATACGATACAAAGCCATTCATTGATCAGCTGAGTGGGATCTTTGAGAACCCCGGAGATCATAAAGTTAGTCACAAGAAGATCCACGTTCCGGTTTGTTATGAAATTGGTCTGGACTGGGATGACCTTGAAGCCCATACCGGCTTAAAAAGGGAGGGCATCATTCAGCTCCATTCGGAACAACATTATACGGTTGCTATGATGGGTTTTATTCCCGGATTTCTTTACCTGCATGGATTAGATCAAAGAATAAGCTGTCCCCGAAAGAATGAACCGCGAACCAGAGTGCCCGAGGGGGCCGTTGGGATTGGTGGAGATCAAACGGGTGTTTATTCACTTGAAAGTCCTGGTGGCTGGCAGATCTTAGGCCGAACACCTCTCAGTTTCTTCAACAGCGATAACGATCCGCCGGTTATGGTTGATCTGGGAGATACGGTTATTTTTGAACCGATAAGTGAACAAGAATTTAAAAGGTTGAAAATGGATTTGAATTCATGATCACCGCTTTTGAAGTCATTGATCCGGGATTACTAACGACGGTTCAGGATATACCGGGGAGAAAAGGATTACGGAAAATAGGCGTGCCGCTCAGTGGTACAATGGATACGCACTGCGCTGAACTGGCTAACTGGTTGGTTGGGAATGATGTTGAAAGTCCACTGCTGGAAATAACATTTGGGAAATGTGAATTTGAGTTCTCCAAAGAGGTGGCAATTGGGGTCACAGGCGGTGTAGCCAAAATCATGGTCGGTGACCGATTGGTTCAACAAAATGAAACTGTGAAAGTTGCTGAGGGAGAGCGCCTTAAAATTGGCAGCGTAGTCAGGGGAGCACGGATATATCTGGCCGTTGCAGGTGAGTTGAAGATAAAAAAATATTGTGGCAGTTATTCGACGTATCGGGATGCAGGATTAGGGGGATTTAAAGGAAGGGAACTCAAAAGCGGGGATCAGATAGAAGCGGATATTACTGATGTTCAGCATACTGAAAAGAGAGTTCCTGAAAAATTAATCCCACACTTTAGTAAGCATCAACAGATCAGGGTAATAGTCGGCCCTGAGTGGCATTGGCTTAGCAAAGAAAAGCAAAGGTTTATACTCGAAAACAGATTCGGTCTCTCAAGTTCAAGCAATCGAATGGGCATCCGTTTGCAAAGCAAAAAGGCGTTGAATATTGCAGAATCAAATTTTAGCTCCGCACCGGTGGTGCCGGGAATTGTGCAATTACCACCCGATGGGCAGCCAGTTATTCTAATGAACGATGCACAATCAGTAGGAGGGTATCCGCGTATTTTAAAGGTAGCAGATGCCGACCTCTGGAGATTAGGACAAGTGTGGCAGGGAAACGAAATAAGTTTTAGTTTAATTGACAGGAGAGATGCCCTTGAGTTGTTAGTATATTACAGAAAATTGAGGGAATCACACTTAACATAATTTTTACTCAAAATGATTATCCCGTATCCTGTTCTTGCAGGTGGCAGGATATTTTATCTTTTACATTATGCAAAGAGCTATATTTATATTTTTGATGAATCTAATGCTGATCCTACTGGCTTTTATGCCTGCTCAGGCTCAAAATAATATTCCGACCACTGATCCCGGTGTTCTTGCCAGACTTGCTCCTGAGCAGGAGCAGATCTGTACGTTTGAGCCAACCTATCGTGATGTTTTTTATTATAAAGGGGTCGAGGAATTTCGTGAAAAAGGAGATTACCGCGCAAAGACGGCTTCAATTCAGGTTGATTATGTGGGCGGGTGGACTCAGGAGGCCCGCAATGCCTTTGAGTATGCAATGACTATCTGGGAGTCACACATTGATTCTGAGATACCGATCAAAATTGAAGCCAATTGGAAAGACCTCGGAGACAGGGTCCTTGGCAGCGCAGGACCGACACTCGTGTATCCAATCAATGGTGATTGGTATCCTATAGCACAAGCGAGCGCCATGGAAGGCGTAGACCTGCTAGCTGGAAATCCTTATGATGTAGAGTATGATATCCGGGTGAATATGAACTCCTCTTACGGCTCATGGCACTATGAAACAGATGCCAATCCTCCGGGAGGGTTCATAGATTTTGTAACTGTAGTTCTCCATGAGATAGGGCACGGACTGGGTTTTACAGGTTCTATGAAAGGCGACTCGGATGCACAGGAAGCCTCTTGGGGGCAGGGTGACCCAATACGCCCTTATATATATGATACTTTTATTGAAGATGGATTCAGTCAATCTGTGATTAATACAGATATTTATCCCAATCCATCTACTTCCCTTTATAATGCTGTAACAGGTAACAGTGGAGGTTTATTCTTTATCGGTGATCAGGCTAATGGAGCCTATGAGAATCTGCCGGTGCCAATCTATGCCCCCCCCTCTTGGAATGGTGGCTCAAGTTACTCACATGTCGACCTGACTACTTTCGAAAAAACTGATGATGCCCTGATGCGTCCTCAGATCGATAACGCCTTTGCCATTCACTCACCGGGCCCTGTGATGTGTGGGATCTTTGCAGATATGGGTTGGCCACTTGGTGGTGGTTGTTTTGCATTGTTGGGTGCTACCTCAATTGTTGAGGTGGACGATTCTGAGGTCGATTTTGGTGTGACCAACGTCAACAACCGGCTTGATACCACTATCGTGATCAGTAACAACATAAATTCAGAAAATACGCTCGTGGGAAGGGTTGAATTATCTTCCGGAACCAGTGTCTATTCTTTGGATAACAGCAAAGGCTCAATATTTCTTAATGTTGAACCTGGTGAAAGTCAGGAGATCCTGGTTACATATCGGCCTCAGCTCCCTGGTAATAATTCAGGTGAGATCCGCATTACTCATAATGGAGTAAACACTTCTAGTCCTATTCTTATCCCTTTGAACGGCGATGCATTAGAAGAGAATAGGACCGTTGAACTGCAAAACAACTACCCAAATCCATTCAATCCCTCAACGAATATTCCGTATAAGCTACCTCAAGATTCCTATGTAAAACTCGAGATCTTTGACATGCTTGGAAAACTGGTTGAAACCGTTGTTGATGGTGAACAAAGCCGGGGACGGTATGTGCAGCGTGTACAGGCCGGTGATTGGTCAAGCGGTGTTTATATTTATCGTATAATAGTAGAAGGAAGAGTTGAAACGGGTAAATTAATGTTGGTAAAATAGATTGCATAGTGCTATTGTAGAGCATCACCAATTGGCAAGTATGCTTTGGCACTTTCAGATCTAAAATACAGATTACTTCTCTCAATAATGGTTGGTGCGCTGTTCAGTGCAGGCGTTATACTTTTGTGGTATACAAACGAGCAGGAACAGCGTAATTCCCGTGCAAAGACCGTTCAGGACACCGGCCAGCTGATAAAGCAGCAATTTCAGAACAGAGTACTGGAATCTGTCAAAACCTTGCAAAATCTAAAAAGCAGGATCGAAGTCACAGATGGCGGATATTTTGATTACTGGGAATTTGATGCATCACTGACAATAGAACAGGATCCTGCTTTTCTACTGGTAGAGTGGATAGACAGTGATATGGTGGTCCGTAGGATAGAACCGGTAAAAGGAAATGAAAATGCTATTGGACTGGATATTTCTGAACTGGATTACCGTCGCTCGGACTGGGAGTCTGCAAGAGATGATTCAGTGATAAACCTTACCCACTGGCTGAAGTTGGTTCAGGGACCCAATGCTTTTCTGGTTGATGCACCTGTCTACTATGAGGATGAGTTCAAAGGGAGTATTACAGCGGCGCTTAATTTCAAGGAGCGTTTTGATACGATTATGCAGGGTTTGGATCAGTATTATGTGAAGCTTCAGGACGAATTTGGAAAGATATTCTACGAGTTTGATCGTCAACAGCAATATTCTGAGAATGGATCCTTTCAGAGTACTATCGATTTTGATCCAGCTCAGATCAAGACCGGTAACTGGTCTATAACAGTGATATCCAGCCATTCATCGGCGAGTAATAATGCGCAGAGTGGTCTGATCATGAATTTAATACTCGGGTTGATCCTTAGCCTTGTAGCCGGATTTTTGATGTTTTATGTGCTCACCGCTAATGAAGCACGTATCAATGCAAAATCCGCAAATCAAAAGATCAGGGCACTGATCGAGAATTCTCCAATGGCTATTTATTCTATTAATCGAAACGGAGTTATTACTGACTTTTGGAATGAGGCTGCCGAGAAATTATTGGGTTGGAAAAAAGAGGAGGTTTTAGGCCGGTTCCTGCCTCACATATCTAAAGAGACCAAGGCGGAGTTCGATAAATTAATGGAGCAGCGGGAGGTTGAAGGAAACATTAAGAACAAAGAAGTTGTGAGGACTCGTAAGGATGGAAAAAAGATGTATCTGCGATTGAATGTTGGACAAATGGTTACCGATTCGGATAATGAAAAGCAGATGCTGGTTACTCTTGAAGATATTACTCGCGAAAAAGAATATCAGCAAAGACTAGAAAATTCCCTGAATGAGAAAGAAGTGTTGTTATCCGAGGTTCACCACAGGGTCAAAAATAATCTTGCGATCATAACTGGACTTATAGAGCTTCAGAAAGCTGGTATTCGAGACAAAGGCTTGAATGAAATTCTTAAAGAAACTCAGAATAGAATACATTCTATTGCTTCCGTCCACGAATTGTTATACAACTCCGATAGTTTTACAGAGGTGTCATTTGAGGAATACGGGGAAAAGCTGATAGGACGTATCAGGGATATGTTCACTTCCTCGGATCAGAAAGTACAGATCATTCACCAATTTGATACTAAAGAGGTTAATATAAATCAGGCAATACCGCTAGGATTGCTGTTAAACGAGCTTATCACGAATTCGTTCAAGCATGCTTTTGTCGGTAGAGAAGAAGGAATCATCCATATTAATGTGACTGAAAAAGATGGAGTAGTCGAAGTGAAATATAAGGATGATGGGGTAGGATTTGATGCCCCAAAATTCGAAGAATCAAATACACTTGGTGTAACGCTGATCAAAACATTGATAGGACAGTTAGATGCTGAATTTGAAATTGATGCTATTGACAAATTTCAACTAAAGCTCCGGTTTCGAAAAAATGAAAAGGGAGCTCATTCGGGTTTGTGATCTACAGCATGTTTTTTCTTAATTAGATGGATTTAAAAAAATTACTGTAGGGGTCTTCATTACATTCAAAAGAACTTATCGATTATAGGGTAAGGGGTAAGATTCCATTATTTTAAAGTAAAGATGTTTATTGCTTAGTATCTGATTTTGAAAGAAAACCCGAGTAGTGTAACAAGTGAACCGTTTTGATCAAGCTACCCAAACTGATGTGGAAATGGCTTTGTTACTGTGGGTTTTCTTTTATTGGTAATGCCATATTCCTGTTATCTTTTATGAATATGGTCTGAAACAATAAATATTATGAATGATCCTAAGGAATCGGAGTAGAAAATGAGGAGTGTTGGTATGATCAGGAAGGTCACTATTTATGTTGTGCCTTACAGAGGATGGTCAGATCGAGGTGTAGTTGCTTTATTTTAGCTAAAACAAAATAACCCTGTAAAAACAGTGCTTTACAGGGCTAATTGTACCCGAGAGAGGACTTGAACCTCCACGCCCGTGAGGGCATACGCACCTGAAGCGCACGCGTCTACCAATTCCGCCACTCGGGCATTGAAATTATAATTTCAAACTTAAGAAGATTTTAGAGCTAAATCATCATTTAAATTGAGATCTCTCAAAGATTTTCCAGCAGTTTAACCAGTCGCTCCCATGAGGCATTTCGCGCCTTTACATTTGGGTCATCTGATGCGGCACTAGGATCATCACCGCGGCGCATATAGGCATGTCCGGCGCCTTCATAGATCTCGTACTGGAAAGTTTTGTCGTACTTATCCATAGCTTCTTTGGAGTCTTCGATCGTGGAATTCACTCTCTCATCGTTCCCACCGTAGAAGCCATATACCGGAACCTGAATAGAACTATAGGCTTCAGCTTTATCCGGACCGGTACCGTAAAAGACGAAGGCGGCGTCTATCATGTCTCCGGCATTGGTAGCAAAGCGAAATGACTGTGATCCACCCCAGCAAAAGCCTGTTACCGCAATTTGTCCGTTTCCGGCTGAAATGCTTTTAGCATACTCAAGTACATTCATGAGGTCGGTCGTCACGTGATCGGGATCAAGGTCATAAATAGCCTGCCGGGCTGCATCTGAGTTGGTGAAGTCACTTGTTTTTTCAATGCCATCCACGGTGTTGGAAATGAGATCAGGGGCTATGGCAATAAACCCTTTTTCAGCCAGCTGATCAGTGAAACTTCTTGCCCAGGCATTTAAGCCTCTATTTTCATGGATCACAATAACGACAGGAGCCGGTTCTGATGATTCAGGATAAGCCACAAAATTGTGCAGTGTTCTGTCATTAGACTCGATGGTTACCCACTCATTATGACGGGGTGAGTTTTCAAGCTGATTGATAGCATAGCTTTGAGAGAACGCTGAGGTAACAGAAAATAGCAATAAGATAAAGGTGGCTAAATATTTCATAAGATAGAATTAGTGTGGAAAGTTAATTTTAAAAACCCATAAACTGACACAATCATTTCTTTACAGGCTTTATCCAATAGCGAACGGCATGGGGGATCAATTTTTCTCAGTTATTTTAAACGGGTCATTTAGCTTAAGAAACATTCCAAACTGTCACACAACTTTAATATCTTCCATGATCAGTAAATCTTGACCGAAACAGTTCTGAATGAGTACGATTGATCACGAAAAATATGAGGCTGTGATTGGCCTTGAAGTTCATGCACAACTTCTTACCGAAAGCAAGGCTTTTGCACCTGTAAGACCTGAATATGGGGCAGCACCTAACACGCAGGTTACACCCCTTTGTCTGGGTCACCCCGGCACGCTTCCTGTGGTGAATGAAAACCTGGTTCGGTATATCATTAAAATGGGATTGGCTACCAAATGTGATGTAGCTGAAAAGTCAATTTTTGCCCGAAAAAACTATTTCTACCCGGATCTTCCTAAGGGATATCAGATCTCACAGTTCGATACACCGATCTGCTTCGGTGGATTTGTTGATATTCAGCTGGAGGATTATGACAAACGAATCGGTATAACCCGTATTCATATGGAAGAGGATGCGGGTAAATCCATACACGATCAGGATCCGTACAATACACTAGTGGATCTGAACCGTGCAGGCACACCACTTATTGAGATCGTTTCGGAACCGGACTTGCGAACGCCACAAGAGGCTTATGCTTATTTATCCAAGATCAAACAAATCGTTCAATATCTTGAGATATGTGATGGTAATATGGAAGAGGGAAGCTTGCGATGCGATGCAAACGTGTCTGTACGTCCGCGCGGGCGAGAGAAATTTGGTACACGAACTGAGCTGAAGAACATGAACTCATTTCGAAATGTGGAGCGAGCCATTCACTATGAGATCTACCGTCAGATAGAGTTGATAGAGGATGGTGGTGAAGTTGTGCAACAGACCCGACTGTGGGATACTTCAAAAATGCAGAGCCGGCCGATGCGCTCAAAAGAAGAGGCTCACGATTACCGCTACTTTCCTGAGCCGGATCTTCCTCCGATCAGGGTAACTGAAAAAATGCTGAATGATATCAGGGAAGAATTACCGGAACTTGCGGATGTACGCCGTAAACGGTTTATTGATGATTACGATATGAGTATTGATGATGCAGTCACTATTACAGACAGCAGATATCTGGCAGATTATTATGAAGACGTTGTAGAATTTTTGGGTAATCCGAAATCAGCATCTAATATTGTTCTCAGTGAAGTGTTAAGGGTATTAAACGAAAGGAGCATTGATATACGGGAATTTCCAGTATCAGCCGAAAGAGTATCGAAGCTGGTAATGTTAAAAGAGGACGATAAGATAAACTCTTCGGCTATGCAGGATATTTTCAATGAAATGCTGATTAAGGATAATGACCCGGAAGAATTGGCAAAAGAGATGAATCTAATTCAGGTTTCTGATTCTGGATTTCTCGAGCCTATCGTAGATGAAATTATCGAAAACAACCCGGATGAAGTACAGCGCTTTAAGGAAGGAAAAAAACAACTAATCGGATTTTTTATTGGACAGGCTATGAAAGCCTCACAAGGTAAAGCAAATCCGAAATTGGTTAAAGATCTAATCACTAAAAAGCTAAACGACTGATAACTCGGTCTTTCTACTCTTATGAAAAAAATTACGCTATTAGCTGCATTAACTCTATTGCTACTAACTGTTGCGTGTTCAAACAGATCTGAGGTTAAAAAAACTTTGGTTACAGGTACCATTACGGTTGCTGATTCTATCGACAGCAGCGGAGATTTCTCAGGAATCGGTGTGACCATCGTAAAAAGAGATTCCTCTAATGCTCCCATCGATACTTTGTTCCATACACTAACAGATCAATCCGGCGCATTTGAAGGAGAAGTGAGTTTCCCAAACCGGAACTATTATCCAATGATCATTAGCCGGAATAATAATGACCTGGCATCTTTTCGTGTGATATTGGCTGAAAATGATACCTTAAGGGTGAACGCTCAACTACCCAATATCCGTGAAACTCTGACTCTTGATTCTAACGAGCATGAAGCAATGCAAACACTGAACCGAGTGGATCGTAGTTTCCAAAGGGTCGGGGCTTTTATCATGAGCGGAGCCGTACCTGATTCTCAGATCCTTGACGAAACCAAGAAATGGTCTGAGTTATATTGGCAGGTCTATGAGGCTCACGAAAATACTATGGCCTCTTACCTGGCAGCCGAAAAATCTGCGGAGTTGCTGGGCAATTGGGATTCTGATGCTATGATGGCACGAATCGATGAAGTGTTACCGGCGGATTATATGTTTTCTGTTGCCTTGCAGTTAGGCAAACCCTACATCGCACAAAGTGAAGGATTTGATGAGGCTTCCGATTACCTCGATTCACTTATCAGGATCTCAGAAAATGAGGAAGTGACGGAATTTATAGTTAGAGATAAAATTCAGATGTATTTTGACAGCTCACGGATAAAAGAAGCCAAAGATCTTTTGGACAATTATGAGCAGGATTATTCTGATAGTCCATCCTCTAAAAAATGGATAAGGCGTATTCGTTATGACCTTAACTATCTGGCTCCCGGTGTTACAGCTCCCGATTTTTCTTTTGTCACAATGGAAGGGGATACCGTAAGCAACGAAAAGCTTAAGGGCAGCACATACATTATTGAGATCACACCTCTTGCAAATTTTGAATATCAGAACGACTACGACCGAACAATGGTCATAAGTGAGATCTACAAGAATTACGGACTAAACATATTTACGATTCCATTGGATCAGAGTGAAGTAACGGTCAATGCCTTTTTTGATGAACGACGCAAGGCCTGGCCGGTTGCAAAACTTGGTTCATTTGATGTTCAGGACGTTATACAGAAATTCAATGTGGTTCAGGTTCCTACCCGAATTCTTATCGATAAGGATGGCGTCGTGATCCGGAAATATGAGAGAAATGAATTTTCCGAGGTCATCCAGGGATTGAACCGCACATTCAATGATTCTAACTCACCTAGTTAATTATAAAACAACTCACATCATGCGAAGATTACTTATAGCCGGTAACTGGAAAATGAATTGCGGTCCATATGATGCCGCTGAATTATTGGAAGGTCTTATAGAGAAAAAGTCAGAGATCGATGAAAATGTGGATGTTTTAGTTTGTCCTCCTTTCGTTTCCATCGGTATGGCTGTAAAATACCTGTACGACACTGACATCCAGGTAGGAGCCCAGAATCTGCACTTTGAAGAGAACGGAGCTTATACCGGAGAGATCAGCGGAAGCATGCTGGCAGAAAGTGGCTGCAATTATGTGATCGTTGGTCATTCAGAGCGCCGTCAGTACTTCGGAGAAACCGATAAAACCGTTAACAAACGTGTTCATAAAGCATTAGAGCATAAGCTGGCACCGATCGTTTGTGTTGGTGAAAGCCTGGAACAGCGCAAATCTGATAAGCATTTTGGGCTTGTTAAAAACCAGATCACAGCAGCCCTTCATGAGGTTTCTGAAAAAGATATATTAGATGTTGTGATCGCTTATGAACCGATCTGGGCGATAGGTACAGGTGAAACAGCCTCTCCTGAACAAGCGCAGGAAATGCACGAGCACATTCGTTCTGTACTTACTGAACTTTATGATGAGGATAGCGCAGAGCAGATCAACATTCTGTATGGTGGAAGCATGAAGCCTGGAAATGCCAATGAGCTGTTAGGTCAGAAAGATGTCGATGGCGGATTGATCGGCGGTGCGTCTCTGGATGCCGAAAGTTTTTCAGAGATCATAACTATAGCTGAAGACTTGGCCTGAGTTATGAAACACACTGTACTCCTGATCGGCAGTGGTGGACGTGAGCATGCATTGGCCCGCGCCATATCTGAATCTCCTCAATTGGACAAATTATACGTGGCTCCGGGAAATCCGGGTACCGCAAAAACCGGAGAAAATGTTACTCTAGATGTCTCTGACCTGGATTTGGTGTGGGAATTTATTCAGAAAAAAGAAATTGATATCACCGTGGTTGGTCCCGAGCAACCCCTTGTGGATGGCATGGCCAATTTCCTGCAAGCCAAAGGCCACGCTGTATTTGGTCCCAAACTGCAGGCAGCTATGCTTGAGGGAAGTAAGGAATTTGCCAAGGAATTCATGGAGCGGCACAATATCCCGACTGCTGGATATCGTGTATTCGATCAGGAAAATTTTGACGAGGCTGCTGAATACATCAAAGAACAGGGAAAATATCCTGTGGTTCTAAAAGCAGACGGACTGGCCGGAGGTAAAGGGGTATTCATTCCCGAAACAGAAGAAGACGCCCTTGCCGTGTTGGATGAACTCAAACACAGCGACTCCCTTAAAAAAGCCGCCAGTAGATTAGTGATAGAGGAGTTCATGGTGGGTGAGGAAGCTTCCGTTTTCGCTATTTCTGACGGGACATCATGGAAGGTGATCGGTAATGCTCAGGATCACAAACGTATTGGTGAGGGAGATACGGGGCTGAATACCGGGGGAATGGGAGCCTATTCGCCGGCGCCTGTCGTAACTGATGAGATTCTCAAACGCGTTGAGAATGAGATCATCGAGCCCACCATCTCCGGAATGAAAGAAGAAGGTAATCCCTACTCGGGTATTCTTTACTGCGGATTGATGATAACGGATGCAGGCCCTAAGGTAGTGGAATACAACTGCCGTTTTGGGGATCCCGAATGCCAAGTGATACTTCCACGAATGCAGTCTGATCTGCTCGAGATCATTGTAGCCACTACGGAAGGGAGATTAGGAGAGACCGACATTCAGTTTGATGATGATGTGAGATGTTGCGTAGTGCTTGCCTCAGGTGGCTATCCTGAGTCCTACGAAAAAGGAAAGGAGATCACCGGACTCGATGAGGTTAAAAATGCCATTGTCTTTCATGCCGGAACCAAGGAAGAGAGTGACAAGCTTTACACCAACGGAGGACGAGTACTGAACATCGTTGGCTCGGGCGCAGATCTCGAAACAGCTATCAAGAATACCTATTTTGATGTGGAAAAAATTCATTTTGATAAAGTATATTATCGCTCCGATATCGGTGCTAAGGGGTTGAAATACTGAATTTTAAACTCAAATGTAGAATGGCAGGCAAAAATCTTAATAAATTCGAATTATTTTTAAATTTAGTGTTCTTTGTTCGATATACAAGCTCCTAAAGCTAGCAAAATGTTTTCCCCTGATGACTTAATTGGCGAAGATAGGAGCTTTGAAGAAAAAGCCATGCAGGTTTTTAAATTTCAAAGCCAAAACAATCCGGTCTACAAACGCTTCTGCCAAGCCCTGAATATCAAAAAACCAACAGGCATATCTGACATCCCATTACTGCCAATTCAAGGATTCAAAGATACAGAAGTAATAACAACCCCGAACAACTCAAAACTCAACACTCAAAACTCAACACTATCTTTCCAAAGCAGTGGAACATCGGGCATGGATCGAAGCAGGCACTTTGTATCAGTTCCCGAGATCTACCGCCAATCCATCATTCAGGGAATGCAGCAATTCTATAATCTGGATGAATATGTGATCTGGGCCTACACACCTGGCTACAACTCCAATCCAAATTCTTCTTTGATCTGGATGTTGAATACGTTGATCGAAAGAGAAGAGTCCGGACTGAGTAAGTTCCTGGAGCTGGGGAAACCTTTGGAGGATTTAGAAATCAAGGAAATACAAGCAGCAGATAAGAAACTGATGCTCTTTGGGGCCGCGTTTGGATTGATGGATATCATCGAAAAATATCCGGTTCAGTTGCATGACGACACAGTCATACTTGAGACTGGTGGTATGAAAACTCACCGCAGGGAAATCAACAAGGAGCAATTGCACAAACAATTGGCTGAAGGATTTGGCCTCCCTATATCCCAGATCCATTCCGAGTATGGGATGACAGAGTTACTCTCACAAGCTTATGCTCAGGGCAGTTTGTGGTTCCAATGTGTGCCTTGGATGAAAGTAAGTATCCGCAATCCCAGAGACCCTATGAATGAAATGCCGGTAGGTGAAGAAGGGCTGATCGGGGTTATAGATCTTGCGAATCTCTATTCATGCTCGTTTATTTTGACCGGTGATAAAGGGATTCAAAGCAAAGCCGGAGTATTTCAAGTGCTTGGTCGTTGGAATCCGCAGAATTTAAGAGGCTGTAACTTTTTGATTGAACAGGATTGAGCTGGGAGAAAGTACATATCGACCAAATTATAGCGGCTACGAAAAACTGGCTTGATCCACAGGACATATACCTGCAGAAAGCCGTAGAAAAAACCGTTTCAGAGGTTTTATTCAGTGAAGAGGATATTCTCCATCAGCTGGCGGTACTGCGGAATGGTGTAGCTAACGGAGAAATTCCAGAGTGGATTAAACGATCTGGTTTAAGTGATCAAAAAAATGCCAAAGGAAATAAGCTGCTCTGTCTGCATGCCGGTAATTTGCCATTAGTGGGATTTCAAACTGCTATTGGTGTAGTCCTTTCCGGCGCCGATTATTATGGTAAGCTCTCTCGCAAAGATCCTTATCTGCTGGCTTCATTCCTGGATGAGATCCAACGAACAGTAACAGATCAGGAAGTTCACTATTCCACTGATCTTATGTCATTCAAAGACCTGAAAGCAGATAAAGTCGTATTTGCCGGATCCGAACAGTCGGTTCCCGATGTAAAAAACGAGATCCAGAAACTGAAAGCAGCCAAGACCGATGCGAACTATATCATCCGAACGGCCAAGTTTTCGATCGCTTATCTGAGTGAGTGGAGTGAAGAGATAAAAGCAGACTTAGTTGAAGCCATACTTAGGTATGGAGGAAAAGGATGCCGCTCGGTGGCGGTGGTGGTAGTGCCTCTTGGTTTGGATGAAGTAAAAGAGGAACTGAAACAGGCGATCAATTTCTACTGGAAACAAAACCCACAGCACCAAAAGCCGACTCCCAATCTCAAGTATCAGTATGCATATAACGAGGGGATTCAACGGAATCAGCTTTGGTTGAAGGATTTCCTAATTCAGGAATCCGAGGATCTGCCGGAAACAGATTTTACGGTGAATTGGGTGAAGGGAGATGTGAGTAAAGTCAGGGACCTGAGGATCATGTTTGGGCAAAAAGTACAGACGGTCTATACCTGTGGGGAGGACATTGTGGGAATGGATACTGAACCATTGAGATCGGCTCAAAGTCCCCGGCTATACTGGAAGCCGGATGGCGTGGATGTGATAGAGGCTGTAATTGAGTAGGCTTTAACAACCACAAAAAACCGATAAAACCGTTTTGCAATCTGATATTAATTTTCCCAAGGATAAATCCGTTGGTTATGGTGAGCGATTTTAAAATCCTAAACCACGGTTTCAAACATAGATGCCATCAGATAAATCATCCGGAAAAACCATTTCAATGGTTTCAATAATGGCTTATCTTTGGGGTTCGCAATAGAAGAAACATTCAAATATTCATTAATGCATTCCTACAAGCCGGAAAAGATCGAGTCCAAATGGCAAAAGTACTGGCTCGAGAACAAGACCTTTAAAACCCCAACTGATACCTCCAAGCCAAAGTACTACGTGTTGGATATGTTTCCGTATCCAAGTGGGGCAGGACTGCATGTTGGTCACCCTGAAGGTTATACCGCAACGGATATCATTTCCCGCTATAAGCGGATGAATGGTTTCAATGTGTTGCATCCGATAGGGTGGGATGCCTTTGGATTGCCGGCTGAACAGTATGCGGTGAAAACCGGAACACATCCCCGGATCACCACAGAAAAGAATATCAACAAATTCCGCGAACAGCTTCAGGCTATCGGTTTCAGTTATGACTGGGATCGTGAGGTAAATACAACTGATCCGGATTACTACAAATGGACGCAGTGGATCTTCCTTCAGCTATATAAAAAAGGGCTGGCTTATGAAGATGAGGTAGCTGTGAACTGGTGTCCCGAGCTGGGAACCGTTTTGGCGAATGAGGAGGTTGTAGATGGAAAAAGTGAGGTGGGCGGATATCCTGTAGTCCGTAAACCCATGAGACAGTGGGTACTTAAGATCACTGAATATGCTGAAGAGCTTTTGGAAGGACTTGAAGACCTGGATTGGTCAGAGTCATTAAAAGACATGCAGCGTAACTGGATCGGAAAATCCATTGGTGCAGAGATCGACTTTGAAGTTGATGGGTATGATGAAAAACTAAGAGTGTTTACCACGCGACCTGATACTATTTTTGGAGCCACCTATATGGTTCTGGCACCTGAGCATCACCTGGTGGAGAAGATCACGACAGATGAGCAACAAGATGCGGTCGAAAATTATAAAGAGGAAGCCGCCAAGAAGTCGGATCTGGAGCGACAAGAGTTGAATAAAGATAAAACCGGAGCATTTACCGGTGCCTATGCTATTAATCCGGCCAATGATAGGAAGATACCGATATGGATCGCGGATTATGTATTGGCAAGTTACGGAACCGGAGCCATCATGGCTGTACCGGGACAGGATGAGCGTGATTGGGAATTTGCCGATAAATTCGGTCTGGAGATCATTCGAACCGTTCAAACTCCGGAAGATTTTGAAGGGAAGGCATTCACCGGTGAAGGTAAGGCCATCAATAGTGAATTCTTGAATGGTTTGGAAATTGAAGAAGCCAAGAAAAAGATCATAGACTGGCTGGAAGAGAAAGGAGCCGGCAAGAAGTCCGTGAATTATAAACTGAGAGACTGGCTGTTCTCACGCCAGCGCTATTGGGGCGAGCCGTTCCCGATCATCCACGTGGATGGCGAACATAAGGCATTGCCGGAGTCAGAGCTGCCTGTAACCCTTCCTGAAGTGGATAAATATCAGCCTACCGGAGACGGCGAACCGCCACTGGCAAATGCTGAGGAATGGGTGAACACTACCGATCCTGAAACCGGTAAACCGGCCAAACGAGAGACCAATACCATGCCTCAATGGGCAGGCTCCTGTTGGTACTACCTGCGTTACATAAGTCCCGAGTTTGATGGCGGACCTGTAGACCCTGATTATGAAAAATACTGGATGCCCGTAGATCTGTATGTGGGTGGGGCTGAACATGCTGTACTTCACCTGTTATATGCCCGATTCTGGCATAAGGTGCTGTATGATATCGGAGTGGTTTCAACTAAAGAGCCATTTCAGAAGTTGGTCAATCAAGGTATGATACTGGGTGAGATGGAATTCACCGGTCCTGACGGTAAAAAGCTAACCAATGAACAGGTTGAGAAAAAAGGTGAGCGGTTTGTACTCAAAGGCACCGATACGAACATAGAAGCTCGGGCCCACAAGATGTCCAAGAGTCGCGGCAATGTGATCAACCCGGATCATATCATAGATCAGTATGGGGCGGATTCCTTGCGACTTTATGAGATGTTTATGGGACCATTAGAGCAGGTCAAGCCATGGAGCACCAAGGGTGTGGAAGGAGTGAACCGGTTCCTCAACCGTGTTTGGCGATTATTGGTGGACGAAGGTTCCGGAGAAATTTCTGAGAAGGTAAAAGATATGGAGGCAACCAAAGAGCATTTAAAGCCTCTGCATGAAGCCATCAAGAAAGTTAGCGAGGATATTGAAAGCTTGAGGCTAAATACAGCCATTTCGGCACTGATGATTTTTATTAATGAAGCTAATAACTGGAAAGAGATCCCACTCTGTGTAGCTAAAGAATTTATTCAAATCCTGAATCCGTTTGCACCCCATATCACAGAAGAACTGTGGACCATGCTGGGTGAAGAAGAAACTATTGCCTATTCAGAGTGGCCGGAATTCAATGAGGAATACCTCAAAGATGATACGATCACTTATCCTGTACAGGTGAATGGTAAAGTCCGCGCTGATATTGAAGTGGACGCCGCCAAAGCCAAAGACAAAGACTACGTGCTTGGTCTTGCCAAAGAAGAAGAAAACGTAGCCAAATACCTTGAAGAAGGGAACCTGGTGAAGGAAATTTTCGTACCGGGCCGCATTGTGAACCTAGTGGTCAAGTAAATAAAATAAGTAAGTTCTTAGTGAAACCTGCAGTTCAAGTAGGTATCCATTCCGAACGAGAATGAAATAATTAAAGCTTTTTAGCGATGTAAAACCCGTGACTGATATAATCTTTCTATTTCTTGTACATCTGAATTTCTGCTTTTTCTAGTTAAACAAGGTTTCGGGCTGATTCTGAGTGGTTATTTTTTTCGAGAAATGACTCAAAACTTGATTCCATTGGATCGTAAGAGTTATCATGCCAACAGGACTCCGGCAAAACGAAATATCCAATAGGGGAGCAGCAATTTGATCTTTTTCTTGGCTTCTACAATCTCCGGATATTCACAATTTCAATGATTCTCAATCTCAGCAGGTCGCGAGTCAGTGATCAAGGTTATATCATTCACCGCCAAATAGCCTCCGGCCTTCAGAATCTTTTTCTTTGTTTGAGGCCTTTTGTAAATCCCATCATATAAATTGAGCCTTCTGTCCATATCACATCGAATTCTTCTTCGGGCATGAATTTACTCGTGAATCAGGTTAAGGTGTTCATAATATAAAAGCCTGTCCGAAAATCGGAACAGGCTTTATAAAATGGAGTAAATGTCAGTAGTTCCTATCGATCTTCGACAGGCACCCAGTCCAGATGCTTCTCACCAACGTAAAGGGCACGTGGACGGATCAGACGATTGTTGGCAGCCTGTTCCATGTAATGCCCTGTCCAGCCGGATACGCGGCTCATGGTAAAGATACAAGTGAAAAGATCAGGTTGAATACCTATTGAATAGTAAACTGTAGCTGAGAAGAAATCCACGTTAGGGTCGATATCCTTTTCGCTCTTCATGGTATTCAGCATATCCATAGACCATTCATATAATTCTTCATGTCCTGTTTCTTCAGAAAGGTCTTTGGACATTTTTTGGAGTAATCTTGCCCGTGGATCAAAGGTTTTATAAACACGGTGACCGAATCCGGAGATTTTCTCTTTATTAGCTAATTTTTTCTTAGTGAACTCAACAGCATCAGCAGTATCAGGATCTTTATCCAGTTCAAGCAGTGTGTTCATAACAGCAGTGTTGGCACCACCGTGAAGTGGACCCTTGAGTGCACCGATCGCTCCTGTGATCGCTGAATACATGTCAGATTCTGTAGCACCAATTGTACGTGCCGTAAAAGTGGATGCATTCATACCGTGTTCAGCATGCAAGATCAAACAAAGATCCATGGTTTTTTCAGCTTGGTCGCCGGGCTTTTCGCCGTTCAACATATATAGAAAGTTAAAAGCTGTGCTCCCTTCTTTAAGAGGTGCTACAACCTCTTTATCGTGTCGTACGCGATCAAATGCTGCGATGATACTAGGTATCTTCGCTGTAATTGCAATTGCCTGACCTTCAAATAATTTTGAGTCATATTTTCCTTTTGTATCATCAAAATCAGCCAGCATGGAAACAGCAGTTCTGAGAACAGCCATAGGCTCAGCTTTTTTATCTGTAGCATTGATGTAATCAAGGATCGGCTTTGGCAGCTCACGATTTTCTATCAATAATTTCTTAAGACTTTCAAGCTCTTCAGCATTTGGGAGGCGGTCATGCCATAATAAAAAACAAACTTCCTCAAAAGTTGCATTCTCAGCCAGTGTATCTATGAGATAACCGGAATAGATCAATTCACCTTTCTGTCCATCGATGAAACTTTTGGTTGTAGAAAATGCTACGATTCCATCAAGTCCTCTGTTAATATGCGGATATTCTTGCTCGTCAAAGCCCGTGTGAATGCCTTCTGACATTGTAACTCCAAATTTTATTGTTAAAGGTATAGTACTCGATAAGAGCCAACTTAACGCTGTTAACGAATTTCACTTCCAAAACGTTTAAGCCGGTACGAATTTTTCCTGTTCTCTTTTTGAGAAGGGCATCGAATATAGTAAATGCGATGCACAATTTTAAGTCAAAAAGTTTTAAACTACTTTAATGATACAGGATTATTTGAAGAATATATGAAGTACGGCCTAATTACTTGTCACAGCTTTAGTTCTCTTTTGCTTCGTTCCAAAAATGATCCATTTCCTCAAGGCTGGCATCTTTCAAAGCTTTTTCTTCTTGTTTTAGCTTTTCTTCAATATATCTGAAGCGATGTTCAAACTTATTATTGGTTTTTCTGAGACTATCCTCAGCATTCAATTCGAAGTATCGGCTTACGTTTACCAAAGAAAAGAGTACGTCGCCAAATTCATCAGAAAGTTCCTCTTTATCTCCATTTTCAAGTGCTTCCCGAAATTCCTGCAGTTCTTCATCCAGTTTTTCCCAAGCCAGTTTCCATTTGGGCCAGTCGAAACCCACGTTAGCTGCCTTTTCCTGCATACGCTGAGCACGGATCAATGCCGGGAGATGTGGCGGCAATCCATCTAAAGTCGATTTTTTTCCTTCTTTCAGTTTAATATTTTCCCAATTTTCCGAAACCTGTTCTTCACTATCGACATCAGTATCTCCAAAAACATGAGGATGGCGACGGATGAGCTTCTCCATAAGGGTGTAGATAACGTCTCCGATATCAAAGATCCGAGTTTCACTGGCAATCTTCGAATGAAAGACCACATGCAATAGGAGATCGCCAATTTCCTTCTTGAACTCATCAAAGTCTTTATTGTCGAGTGCTTCAATGGCTTCGTAGGTTTCCTCAATGAGATTATCCTTGATGGAGTCATGGGTCTGCTTTCGATCCCATGGGCACTTTTTTCTGAGAATAGCAACGAGTTCAACTAGGTCTTCAAACTTCCGGCTGGGCTTCATTTTAATTATTAATTGTCTAAGTTTTTTTCTTCTTTTTCTGAGCGGCGGGGAACAAGATATTATTCAGGATCAATCGGTAACCTGGACTGTTGGGATGAAGAGCCAGGTCTGTTGGAGGGTCATTTACCCGATGGGTGTAATCTTCGGGGTCATGACCGGCATAGAAGGTGAAAGTGCCGTTACCATAATTCCCGTGAAGATATTTGACCTGATCTCGTCCGGGGGCCTCTCCAAGTGTGACAACGGAAGATTTAACCTTGTCTTTTTGGAAGGCTGTGGTCTGTCCATAAAACCCCCGTACACTGCTTACATGATTTTGTGTGAGCATAGTTGGAACGGGATCCCACTTGGCAGAAAACTCAAAGAGTGTAAAGAAATCAAGGGATTGATCAACGCGATTGATCGAGACAGGAACATCAATATCGGCATGCTCGTATTCAGCAGGATTGGTTTTAAGCTGAAAATTTTCAAAGGCAAAGGTCTTGCTGAAGTCTAGTTTCTCTTGGGCATCCGGATCTGCCGGGTCTCCGTCAAATTGTTCAGGGGCAATGTCTACTCCCTCTGCTGCCAGGGCTATATCGAAAGTATCAGTACCGGAGCACATTGCAAATAGAAACCCACCGTTGCCTACATACCTTTTGATAGTTCGGGCAACCTCCTTCTTTTGCTCGCTGACTGATGAAAAGCCTAACTGGGCTGCCATGGCTTCCATTTGCTTCACCTGGGCAATGTACCATGGCATATTTTTATAGCTTGCCCAGAATTTCCCATACTGACCAGTAAAATCTTCGTGATGGAGATGCAGCCAGTCGTACTCATCAAGCTTTCCCTCCAATACTTCAGCGTCATAGATCTTATCGTACTCCACTTCGGCGTAGGTCAAGGCAAGGGTTACAGCGTCATCCCAGGGCAGGGCTTGGTCAGGAGTGTAAACAGCGATCTTAGGCGCTTTTTCTAAGGGTACAACCGCAGTGTTACTGCTGTTACTCTCAACTTCTGTGATGATACGGTTGGCTTCAGAAGAACTGATGGTTTCAACCGAGACATTACGCAGGCGACTTTTACGAATAATGTCATTTTCAGCCTGAACCAAAAAACTTCCACCACGATAGTTGAGTAACCATTGTGCAGTGTATCCCTGAGTAATATGATTAAAAACAACACCATAAGCCTTTAGGTGATTGGATTGAGAAGCATCCATTGAGATGAGAATTTGTTGTTGCGCCTGAACAAATATAAAAGGTGCAATGCAAAATATAAAAAGAGAAACGAGTTTTATTTTCATGGAAAGTCAGGAATTATTGAAATTCGAAATTTCGGACAGCCTTTCACGAGCATATGGAGCGTAAAATCCGTTTGGATAAGTCAGGATCAATTCTTCATAAACTTCGTCAGCAGACTGAACCGAAGTATCTGAATTCACAGACATTTTTTCAGCAAGAACAGCTTTTTCCCATAACAGTTTTTCTTTTATGGGTGAATCGTAACCGGCATTTAAATATCTATCCAAAGTCACATACTTTTCTTCGACTGAGATGTGAGACGATTGAACATAGAAAAGAATGGCATCATCTTTCAAAGAAAAAAAATCAGGATCATCGATTATCCTGGAAAAGATCGCATCTCCTTTTTTAGGCTGCCCATTATTTTCTAAAAAAACAGCTTCAGCAAACGTTTTGAGGTTTGAACCGGTGGTGTCGTTAGAGAGACCATCCTGCAGCCAAAGACGTAATTCCAGGGCATCATTGGCATAATATGAGGTGTTATTTCTCCCAAGAGACTTCAATTGAATAGTGGCAAATTCGAAATCACCTGCATAAAAGTCTGTTAGTGCTAGAAAATAACGCGTTTTTTCAGCAACCTCACCGATCTCTGCCATCTTGTTTGAGCGCGTTAATTGAATTCTGGCTTGTGGAAATTCACGGTTAATGATGTGAATTCTGCCCTCTAAATAGGGGATCTCAGGTTTATCTCCGGCCCCGGATGTAGATTTAAGCTTTTGTAGAGAACTTTCAGCAACAGACAGATCGAAAATATGATCTAAAGCCAACTCGGCTTTTTTTAGGTAAACGTTATTCATTCTGCTGTAACTGCTCGTTTCGGTCTCAATGGACTGAAGCATGGTCATTGACAGGCTATAGAGACTATCGCTGCTGGTTTGAAGATTCAGGTTGAAATCATCAAGATACTTTGCCCACTTTGAATAAGTTACAGAAAGTTCTTCCAGGTTTCGCCATTTTAATTCCCCAAACGTATTTTCAGTGTAAAACTTAAAGGCCTCGATCGCGAGCTCGAATTCATTATTCTCTACCAACTGACGACCAAGATTAAAGACCGAATAATTATAACTGTTAGAACGATTTTCATACTCTTTTGCGGCAGCCAGTGCTCTTCTGTAGAGTTTATTTTCTTGAAGCAGCCAGATTTGCAGTTCGTAATAGGTTCGGTAAATGGGATTGGTGGTAGTGATATCTGAAAGCCTATCGTTCAGTTCAACGATCGTGATGTCATAAAGAATGGGGTCATTGTACCGCAACAAACTTCGTTGAATGAAAGAGATCTGATTGGGAGAGTCTTCCAGCAAAGCCAGCCATTCGTTGATCGCTAACTCATATTCGCCTGCCTGCATGTAGGCATTGGCTATATCACTAAAAAAAATACGGTCGTTCTGAAATTGAGTTCGGGCATTTTTATAGATCTTTATAGCCTCGAGATATTCCCTTCGGTCCACCATCTTTCTTGCAGTGTTTATATAAAGCTGCAGCTGGTTTTTATTATTTGAGATGTTACTCTTCCAAATATCAAGGGCTTTTTCTTCGTTTCCTAAATAGTGGTTGAGTTCACCAATCTTTACTTTTATTTGGGCATCAAAATTTGGTTTGCCTTCAAATTTCTGAGCGATTTGGAGTCCACGTTCATATTCCTTGACCTGAATCAGGCAATCGATTAGTCGCTCAGCATACACGAAGGTCTCCGGGGCTGAGGCATGCAGTTTTTCCAAAACAGGCAGAGCCTCGGAATATTCCTGCTGTTGGATGAGTCTTACAGCAAGTTGGTAATCACTGTTGTTCTGTGCTTGTAAGTTTGTACCAAACAGAATAAATATCAGTGCTATTATGTAAAACCTGAAGGTTTTCATCTATTGGCCGTAGAATTTTATATCGGGTGAGAACTGCTTCAATTCTCTGTAGAATCGGTTCAATGGAAATCCAACAACATTATAGTAGTCTCCTTCGATCTTCTCTACAAAAAGAGCTCCCATATCATCTTGAATGCCGTAAGCTCCCGCTTTATCCATAGGACTTCCACCATTAACATACGCTAAAATGTCGGATTCATCCAACGAACTGAAGGTTACTTTGGTCTGCTCATAAAATACATGCTGAGCTATGATCATACCATTCTTGTCAGTTCTAATGAAACCTACACCCGTATAGACTATATGTGTACTTCCGCTTAGGTTCTTTAACATCTCGATGGCATCTTGTTCAATTTTAGGTTTTCCGAGTATCTGATCGTTGTGAACAACGATAGTATCTGAACCTATAACTAGTGAATCGCTATGTAGTTCTGCTACATCAAGAGCTTTTTTTTGTGCCAAATCTTCAACTAGTTGGATCGGATCACTTTGATCGGTTTCTTCAGAAATACTGCTGGGTAAAACCTGGAATTTTAAGCCAATCTGTTCCAGTAATTTTTTTCGTCGGGGACTTTGAGAGGCAAGAATTACCTGCATTTGCTTTTTTTGGGCTTTTGGGTTTATCAGATTATTAAATAACTTTGTCGGGCATACACTGAAGCAATTCAAATTAAATTAAGCAAAAGAATATGGCAAAACGAAAAGGTAAAAAAACAGACGAACAACCAATGTTTTTTTCTGCCTACAATTACAAAATGATAGGTTTTGCAATATTCCTTATAGTTGGAGGTTTCACAGCTATGTACTTAGAGAATGAAGTGAATGGCTTCATATCCTTATTCATTTCTCCAATTGTGATCATGGCCGGTTTTGTTTTGGTGATCTTTGCGATCATGAAACATGATAGAGACGAAGATACGTCAACAAACACCGGTTGATCTTGTGTTAGACCGCTGGGTAAATATCTTTTTTTCCCTCTCCATTATCGTGATTTTTATTGTATTTAGCGGAGCCGCTACTCACAGGCAGATACTAATAGGTTTTTTTCTTTCTTTCCTGCTCGCATTTACAGCTTTTCTGATAAACTGGTTAACCATTGACGGTACAGCCTCGGCAACAATATTTGGCACAATATCCTATGGACTAGGCGGCTTTTTGGGGGCAGGCGTCGTACTCGCCTTCTTTATTTCCGGTTCTATTCTTTCAAAGGATCAGGTAACAGAAGAAGGGGCGCATCAAAAAAAATTTCGAAGAGATGGTAAACAAGTATGGGCTAACGGATTCTGGTTTTGTTTGGGTTTGGTGCTCTGGTTTTTATTTGAGCAATCTGCATTTTTAGTTGCAGCCTCAGCATCTTTGGCAGCTACAACTTCCGATACCTGGGCTACTGAGATCGGGTATCGCAGGTTCAGATCTAAAACAAGACTTATAACTAACTGGAAAAAAGTTGAGCCGGGAACCGATGGTGCAATTAGTTTTTATGGTACTTTTGGGGCACTTCTAGGTGCTGTATTTATTGGTTTGGTTTATTGGTTGTTGAATGGAAAAGCAAATTTACCTGAAGTGATAATTATATCTTCTTTGGGATTTTTAGGTTGTCTCGTTGATTCTTACATTGGCGCCCGCTATCAATATCAACAAATTGATCTGTTCGGATTCCCATTATTTGGGATCGAAAAGTTTTACGTAAGCAATAACGTTGTTAACTGGCTCTCAGCCGGGATCGCAGCTATCATAAGTTTCCTCATAATTATAATTACTGGCATATGAAATGGTATAAAAAATTACACTGGCAAATCATTATTGGTTTAGTTCTTGGTTTAATCTGGGGACTGGTAGCTAATCTTGTCGGTTTGAATGAGTTTACGCAGGATTTCATAAAACCTATAGGTACCATATTCATCAAACTGCTGGTACTGATTGCTGTACCATTGGTACTGGTATCTTTAGTTACAGGCATTACCAGTTTGAACGATACAGCTAAATTGTCAAGGATGGGACTTAAGACCGTGAGTATTTATGCCATTACCACGGTTTTTGCCATCAGTATCGGTTTAGCAACCGTTAATATAATGAAGCCCGGGAAGTCTTTGCCCTTAGATACCCGTGAACAATTACAGGCAACTTACAGCGAGACCATTGACGAAAGAAGTGAAACAGCCATGCAGGTCATGGAACGTGGACCACTGGATTTCTTTGTAGATATTGTTCCTGAAAACTTTTTCAGTGCTGCGTCCGATAACTCCAATATGCTGCAGGTTGTATTTGTGGCCATATTGCTTGGTATTGGCATCATCCATATCGGTGGCAGAAAAGCCGAAACACTTGTTAACTTTTTTGATGCCTTCAATGATGTGATCATTAAAATCGTGGAGCTTATCATGCTCACTGCTCCCTATGGTGTATTTGCTTTGATGGCTTCACTGTTGATAGATCTTGCTGGTGATGATCTTGGTAAAGCCATGGAATTGCTATATGCTTTGGGATGGTACTGCCTTGCTGTTGTGATCGGATTGACTATTCATGTCTTTATCGTGTATGCAACTCTTTTCAAAGCTACCAGCAATATGAAACTGAGTACCTTTTTTCGTGCTATTCAACCAGCTATGCTATTGGGTTTCAGTACAAGTTCAAGTGCCGCTACTCTGCCCGTAACTATGGAACGTGTGGAAAAAAACCTTGGAGTTGAGGAGGAAGTGGCCAGTTTTGTACTGCCGATAGGTGCTACAGTCAATATGGATGGAACTAGCCTGTATCAAGCCGTTGCAGCTGTATTTATTGCACAAGCTTTGGGTATGGATCTTACCATTGTTCAACAGTTAACGATTGTTTTGACAGCTACAGCTGCCTCAATTGGTGCAGCCGGGGTGCCGGGTGCCGGTATCATTATGTTGGTGATAGTTCTTGAGTCGGTTCAGGTTCCAACCGCCGGAATTGCTCTTATTTTAGGGGTAGACCGAATTTTAGATATGTTCAGAACCATGGTCAACATCACTGGGGATGCTGCCGTATCGGTTGCAGTGGCCTCAACGGAGGGTCTTTTGGGTGAAGCTCATCTAGATGATTAGAATCTGAAATTTCAGGAAATTTTACATGAGTTTATGCCTTAAAATACGTTAATTACGAAGACATACCATAAAGTAACCACAGTGCCTATGGCCACAAAGTTACTATCTGAATACTTAATTAAAACCTTACATATCGCCCTTTTGATATTGATCTCCCAATGGGGATTTCAAGTTGAAGCCCAGTCTGTACTCTTACCGGGCGATGTGGCTGTGGTATCTGTGAATGCAACCAACAACTCTGCTGATCTGATCCCGCTTATCGATATAGAGGAAGGCACGGTTCTTAATCTGTCAGCAGGTAAATGGGATTCTTCTGCCGGGTTACTGACAGGGACAGAGGCAACACTATACTTCAAACAGCCTGTTCCTGCAGGATCAAATATTTACGTTGACGGAAGGAGCAGTGACCTATTTGATTTTAAAGGAAGATTACCATTCGTGCGTTCTGAAAATCAATTTTATGTGTTTCAGAAAGAAGAAAGTGTTTATCGATTTATTTATGGTATAAGTTTTGGCGCTGATAATATTGACTCAGTAGCCTTGGCTGCTGAAATACCACCTGTTTTAAGTGAAACAGAAAATACATTTGTACAGTTAGGGGAGAAACAGAATTTTCAGTATTTCATCAGAAATGGAGCGAGTGGCACACAAGATATGCTTTTAGGTTTTCTTGGAGATTCAGAAAACTGGAATAGCAATGAGAAACCATTTTCACCATTTGGGACTTCATTTAATGTGCTTACGCCACCTGTTGTAATGTTCCAAGGCACGACGTCATCATTTTCAGAGGCAGATACTACAGCTGCACTACAGGTAACGATATTTGAGCATGACGGCTCCCGTGTATCTGTTGACGTTGAATTTGAAGCTTCCCAAAGTTCTGCAGATTCAATGGACTTCAATGAATTTAATTCCCAAACCCTGAATTTTACAGGATTGGTTGGCACCTATACTACTGAGGTCAATTTACCTATTGTCAAAGATGAAAATTTTGAAGGACGTGAAGGCGCTATTTTTTATCTAAAGAATCTCACCGGAGGTTCACTTGGTGATTTTATTTCTCACAGTGTCGCAATTCATGATTATCGGGTTCCAAATCTTGTGATCACAGATGTTTCATATAGAACTGATAAGGGGAGTTTTGTTGAGATCAGCAATCTTGAGAATTCAGATGTTTCTTTAAAAGGCTGGACCCTTACAACTGAGAAATCAGAACTGAGGATTGATAGTTCTCTTGTACTTGGCCCATACAAAAAGATGCGATTCTTTGATGGAAGCCATGAAAAGATCACAGATTCTGATGCTAAGACTCATATTTTAAATGGCCTAAGTAAATACTTATTTAAAGGTGATGAAGGTCTGTTAAGCCTGAAAAGTTACACCGATAAGATCGTGCATCAAGTTGGTTTTACACGATCAAGGTCATTACAAAAAAGTGCTATCACAGCTGACAGATCTCAAAGATCTACCGGAAACGAGCAAGCTGATGATATGAGCAGGATATCTGAAGGTAGCTCAGTACAAAGTGCTGCTGAAGGTTGGACCATGTATACAATAAGCTATGAAGCCGCTTCATCTTTATCGAATCAAAAGAAATTGTATGTATGGAATGATCGATCTAAAGCTTTTGAAACAATGCAAAGCATCGATTACAAACCGGAGGAAGTGACAATACTAGGTTTCTTCGAAGCTGATGAAATTGAGAATTTGAACAAGATTGAAAATCAGAACAGAAATAAGGAAGATATAAAAACTATCACTCTAAGTGCCACGGACTTTGATAAAGATGGATCGATTGAAGGCACAGAAGGCTTAAATTTGATAAAAAATCCACTAAATGAAGAGCTGTTGGCCGGAGTATTGATTAATGTGATCCGCGAAAAGCTTAAGTCTGCTAAATCTATAGAAGTTTTTAGGATCAAAGATGACTCTGAAGGTTCTTTCAGTTTCGAGGTTCTGAATGAATCTAACGTTATTACCGGCGGTTCATACTTCTTGGTTAAATTGAATAAAGAAATGGAATCAGTTACGATAGATTTGGTTGAGGATGAACTTGCAGCAGTGAACAGAGAATTCGGTAGTGAAGCTGGCGGGCAACTTTCTGGTGATATCGGATCTTTAGAGATTAGCTTAGAATCAGGTTCAAAGCAACAAAAGATTGAGCTTTTTATTGACCCTGAAAATGAACTGGATGATAAAACCGATCTTAATGCATATCTTGAATTCTTGCCTGAAGAACACTCTTCATTTATATTTTCAGTTAAGCAGAGCGAAGATTTTTATAAGTCTGTTTCAATTCCTGAAAGTATAGAACAAATAGTTGAACTACCGCTGAATTTTGGTAGCTCCACTAACGATTCTTATACTTTATCTGTCGATAAATGGGAAAGTATTCCATCAGGATGGAATGTTAAATTGATCGATACACACACTGATAAAGAATATGATCTGAGAGCGGAATTTTCAGTAACTTTTGATCATTCATTCAATAACTCTAACGAAAAACAAAATTCAGAACGTTTTGTGATCCAATTCGTACCGGAAGCTGCCAGGCAACAGGCAAAAGAATTCTTATCCGATGTACCTAAAGAGATAGAATTGAATCAGAACTATCCAAATCCTTTTAATCCTGTAACAACTATTTCATTCTATCTTCCCGAATCGCAGGAAGTCAAATTATCGATATTTAATATTGTTGGACAACCGGTGGCAGTTTTAGCTGAGGGAAGACTTTCATCCGGTCGACAACAATTCGAATGGGATGCTACCGATAAGCCAAGCGGTATGTACATATATCAGTTAGAAGTGGGTGATAAAGTTATGACTCGAAAAATGACATTAGTTAAATAATGAACATATTTGGAGTTATAACAGTTACTTTAATAACTACAACAAATAATAAACAATAGAGGTTACTACTCAATATTTATCATGCATTTTAAAACAATTCAGGGTGTGGAAGTACCGGAGATCGGATTAGGAACACATCGATTAATTGGCAGAGAGGGTGAGAACACAATTAAATTGGCTCTCAATCTAGGCTATAGGCATATTGATACCGCACAAAGCTATAAAAATGAAAGAGAAGTTGGCGAGGCGATAAAGAGGTCACATGTTGACCGGGAAGAGATCTTTCTTACTACAAAGATCTGGCATACACATCTTGATAAAAAAGATGTATTGAAGGTAGCAGAAAACTCACTGAGAGAATTAGATACTCCCTATGTTGATTTACTGTTGGTTCACTGGCCAAATCCAGAAGTTGATATTGAAAAAACAATGGAAGCTTTTCTTTCTCTTAGAGATCAGGGTAAAGCCTTAAATATTGGTGTAGCCAACTTTCCGTTGTCAAAACTTAAAGAGCTTAATGAAGAATTGGCAGCGCCTGTTTTTTGTAATCAGGTCGAATATCATCCTTTCTTAGACCAATTAGATCTTCTCGATTATGCAGCAGAGAAGGACTTATTGTTCACAGCCTATTCACCACTGGCACAAGGTAAGGTTATGGATGATCCGCTGTTAAAAAAATTAGGTGAAAAATACGGGAAATCACAGGCTCAGATAGCACTGAGATGGCTGATTGAGCAGGAGCAGGTGGTTGCCATTCCAAAAGCATCAACCGAAGAGCATCTTAAGGAGAACATCGATATCTACGACTTTGTACTCGAAGATGATGATTTCTATGCAATTGACGATCTTGATAAATCAACTCGATTGGTCGATCCGGATTTTGCACCGAAATGGGAAAACTGATCATACTTTGCTTTTGCATCTAGCTAAAACCAGGACCTCATCGTCCTGGTTCTTTAATTGGTGGAGGTAAGTATCATTATCTTTTTCTAAATAATCTGAGGTGATCTCATCACCGGACACACTTTCTCTTAAAAATTGTATATCAATAGCCTTCACGGATAATGGGTTACTATTTGAGTAATGTTCCATGACCCATTCTACATAGCGGGCATTGTTTACATGATCATTCATATCAAGATCTGAATTGCGAACTTCAAAATATCTAGGATGATTAGATTCGTTAAAGGGTCTCAAGCGGTTATTATTAGGTTCTAAAACATGATCAATGTCCGTCAATCGCATATTTAGGACTTCTTTTGGCATACGTGAGGGGCGTCTGGTTTTTATGTTGATCATCATCCAATAACTTAAACAGACCCCAATTGTATTTCCGCCATTATCCAATATTTTGTAATCACGATAAGCTCTCAAAGCATCACCGGCAGCCGGCCAAGTTTCAATTAGGATCTTCTCTCTCCATTCTGGAAATCGATAGATTTCAATATCCATTCGATGTAATACCCATGTCAGATCTTGTTCTTGCAACTGTGTGATATCAAAATTGAGTTTCAGGGCGTGATTTCCTGCTACTTCCTGAAACAGCGAGCACAAAGCAGAAAAGGTAGCTTTACCGTGAGTGTCAACTTCATTGGCTCGAATTTTAAAAGATTCTGTGTATTTGGTAATATTTTCATTCATAAATTCGCAGTGAAAAGAGATTTACCGACAAAAAAATAAAAAGGAGAAGCTCAATAGCTTCTCCTTTTAAATTCTCAAATTAAGAATTTAGGATTATTCTTTTATTGGCGGAGCACCAATTGTTTCAAGTGCTCGTTCAATTTGTTGCATTTCAGAATTAATGAATGCATTCAGATCTCGTTTGATAACCTGAAGTTCAGCTTTTCCGGCTTCAACAGCTTTTTCGTGGTTAGCTGTAGGACCATAAGTCGTATTCAGTGCTCTGAAGCCGACGTACATTCGGCTGCTTGGAGTAGGAGGCCCGCTTTCGCCGACTTTATCTTTAGCTTCACTGCCACTCATTTCTTTATCGAGTTCAAGAAGTCTCATTTTGGCATCATGAATGTGTTCCAGCAACGCTGAATCCTCTTCTTTAGCTCTGTTATAGGCAGTCTTCATGGCATTTACTCTGTCTATTTGCTCAACTAGAAGATCTGAAGTAGCAGTCAGATCTTTTTGGAAAGCGATTAGGTTATCCATAAATGCCTGTCGGCGAGAATCGGCTTTTCTTTCAAGGGCTCCTTCCTGAAGTGGAACTACATTGAAAGAAATTGGTTCAGATAGTTTTGTTACCTCACCGTTATCCACTACTGACATTTCAGCGGTGTAATTTCCCGGTACAACAGGGAAGGAGTCGCTAAACCAACCTCCGCCACCGGAAGAAGGATCTACCCAGTTTTTAGACGTATGACGTAATTCCCAATTCACCCGATGGATTCCTTTACTTGCGGATCCGTTTACTCGATTTATGATCTCACCACTTTCATCTTTAATGGTAATTTGCACGTAAGGATCTTCAGAGGCAATCTCTTCATCCAGTGCATCCCATCCCGGGAATGCCACATCTTCATCTTCGTCTAATTCTCGTTCTCGCTGGCGACGTTCAGCTTCTTTAGATAAATAGCTTTCTTTGAGATAGTAGGTGAAAACGGCACCAAAAGGTGGATTTTCAGCAACGTACTCATTATCACCCTGAGAATCGACTACATTGACCGGTGAATACCAAAATGCATCTTGTGTTGGAAACAGTTTGGCATCCTGATTGAGTGTCTTCTCATTAATGTGGCGTAGTGGTGTATAGTCATCGAGAATGAAAAATCCACGGCCAAAGGAAGCAGCTACTACATCTTCATGTTCTCTTTGGATTGTGACATCCCGGAAGGAGATGGTAGGCGCTCCGCCGTTGAGTTCAACCCATTCATTTCCACCATCAACCGTAAAGAATAGCCCGAATTCGGTAGCAGCAAACATAAGGTCAGGATCAACATGATCTTGTACCATTCTCCAAACCAAGTGGCGATCTGGAAGGTCTCCGGAAATAAGTTCCCAGGAATTACCTTTATCTGTACTCTTAATGATATAGGGGCTGAAATCACCGTACTTGTGATTATCCATGGTTACATACACAATGTTAGGATCATGAAGGTCGGCCATGATATCATTCACAAATGGCAGTGATGGAAGGCCTTCTATATCGTCAAGCTCAATACGTCGCCAGTTCTCGCCACCATCTTCAGTTACATGCAGCAGACCGTCATCGGTACCGGCATAAATCACACCTTCTTCGTGTGGCGATTCTTCCAGCGAAGTAATGGTATTATACTCCGACATGGCACTGATATCCCAAGGATTATCCCAGCTTTGCTGTTTACCCATGATATCAAGTTCCATGCGCTCCTGACTGCGTGTTAGATCACCAGAGACGGTAGTCCAGCTATCACCACGATCATCAGATCTCCAAACGCGATACGAGGCAAAATATAAGCGAGTAGGTTCATGAGGACTGACTTCGATAGGAGCATCCCAGTTGAATCTTTCATGCCCCTCACCTTCACCGGGCTGAGGCTGAATGAATATAGGTTCACCGGTTTTGCGATCAATTCTGTGAAGAGCACCGCGCTGAAATTCACCATAAAGGATATCAGGATTACCGGGTTCTGTGGCAGAATCATGGCCATCCGCTCCAAGGGTTTTAAAGAAATCTCTGTTTCTGATTCCATCATTTGTAGTTTGAGATGGTCCGCCATTGGAACCGTTATCCTGAGTTCCACCATACACATGATAAAAAGGCTTGGCGTTATCTACAGAAAGCTTATAATACTGCATGATGGGCATGTTATCGATAAAGCGCCAGGTTTCCATGAAGTCATTGCTTTCATACAATCCGCCATCAGATCCAAACATTATGTAGTTTGGATCACTTTCTTTAAAAGCAATAGCGTGGTCATCAACGTGTTTATTATTGTTATTGATCCTGTTGAAATTTTTACCATGATCATTGGATACAAGGCTATAATTACTTACCAAGAAAATTTGGCCAAAGTTATGAGGAGAAGCATAAAGTTCCTGATAATAATGTGGTCCCGTTCCACCTGATACTGCATCAGACATTTTCCGCCAGGATTCACCTCTGTCATCAGACATAAATACACCACCGGTTCTTCGATCCAACTCAATGGCTGCATACACGATATCCGGATCTTGTGGGGAAATAGCTAGGCCAATTTTACCCATGTTGGAAGATGGAAGTCCTCGTTGTAACTCCGTCCATGTTTCCCCGCCATCAGTACTTTTGTGAATTCCTGTGTCGGGTCCGCCACCCATATAGGCTGCTACTGTTCTGTGTCGTTGCCAGGTTGCGGCATAAAGGATATTTGGATTTCTTGGATCAATAACGATGTCAGTAACCCCGGTCCATTCATTTTCACTAAGAACATTATTCCATGTTTCCCCACCGTTCGTCGTTTTATATAATCCTCGGTCTCCACCGCTGCTCCATAACGGACCTTCGGCTGCAACCCAAACAATGTCGGAATTTTCCGGATGAACTAATATGGTTGAGATGTGCTGGGAATTGTCAAGCCCCATATGTTTCCAGCTTCCGCCGCCATCGGTACTTTTGTAAATACCATCTCCAAAACCTACATGTCGGCCACCGACATCTTCACCGGTTCCAACCCAAACGATGTTGGGATTACTTGGATCTATGGTTACGTTTCCAATTGAGTAAGAGTCCTGGTTATCAAAAACAGGATCCCAGGTAATACCGGCATTGGTTGTTTTCCAAACGTTACCGGATCCAACAGCCACATACCATGTGTTTTCATCCTCAGGATGAATATCTATATCTGCAATACGTCCGCCATTAAAAGCCGGTCCGATATTCCGGAGTTTTAATTCGTTGTAATTTGTCTCTGATACTGATGATTGACTTTGTGCTATTTCCGGAAACCCGATAAACAAGACCATCAAAATCAGCAGTGGTAAATGTTTTAGCTTCATCATGGAGAGAATTTGTTGTGATTATTTGTGATGCACAATAGAAATATTGAATTTAATTTCTTCTATATACTACAAAAAATAATTGAGCACTGAAATGCTTATAGAAATAGGCTTTTATGTTTAAATCATTAAAAAAGCCATAAATTATATTTCAAATTTATGGCTTGGGTAATCTAAAAAGGGATTATATCAACTTAAAAAGTTTTCTCCTTTTTCAGGGATCAAGACTTCTGTATCTGTTAAGTCTTCAAGGATCTTCTTGAATTCATTTGGATCACTTTCGATAGGTGGCCATGTTCCGTAATGTATTGGTACTGCGATTTCACATCCGATCAATTCAACGGCGTAAGCAGCTTCTTCAGGACCCATCGTGAAGTGATCACCTGTAGGAGCCAATACAACATGTGGTCGATATAATTCACCGTACAGTTCAAGGTCTGCGAATATGTTGGTATCACCCATGTGGTAAACACAAATATCGTCTTCAAACGATATCACAAGTCCGCCAGGGTCACCTGCATATTTCCCTTTAAATGATGAACTGTGATTAGCGGAAACCAATGTTACCGAAAAATCATCAAAGTGAACGGTTCCGCCTTTATTGAAACCTACAGCCTGTTCCTCAGGGAGACCCTCATCTTTCAAAATTTCAACAAGTTCAAGAATACCTACCACCTTAGCTCCGGTATTCTTTGCTATGTCAATGGTGTCGCCTACGTGATCTTCATGCCCGTGGGTAAGCAAAATGTAATCCGCTTTTTCTACTTTTTTAAGCTCCTCAGGGGTAGAAGGATTGTCTTTCAAAAATGGATCGATATAAATGATCTTACCGCTTTGGCTTTCCAGCTTAAAAGCTGAGTGACCAAGCCAATGAGCTTTAATTTGCGTATTCATAAACTCCTTAATTTTAATTTGGTTGTTGACTTCATTCATATAATTAAATGAAAATCACGTTAAAATGATTCGTAAAATTGGAAATAAAAATTGAAGTATGAAATGTAACTGCTACAGGATTTAAACAGATATAAAAAGACGATTCAAAATGAGCGGTTTTGATACCATCAAAGGTATTTTCAGCAACAGTACAGGTGATCCTGAAAATCGGAGTGTAAGAGATTGTCTGATACAACCAACCTTAAAGATCTTGATAAGGCATCAAATAGTAAATTCAATCGATGTATAAACAAAGTACTCGTTTGGCAAGCAGTTGTTTTTCTTTTCAAAGCCTACAGTACTTTCCGAAAAGAAAAAATTACAAGATATCGATATCTATATACTGGGTATTATAACCCAAAGAGTAATTTTAGATAAACTTTTAGAATTTAATAGAGTAAAGCAAGAATCACCTCAAGTGATTCTTATTTGAATGGGCAGAGAGTGTAGCGGCCGTTATATGGTGATGTAGAACAAACGATATAATGAAATATTCTAAGAAATGTTAAATAACTGAAACCTTGTAAAAATAAATTCATGTAGCACATCAATAAATATGTGTTTGACCTTTGATAATTGTATATTTTTCTTTTCTTAAAGTAAAAGCATTTTAAATGCTTATGTATGATGTAGTTAACGCTTATTAATTTGGAGTGCTAATGGAGGTCAATGATCAAAAAGGCGTAACCGCTAGACACGCATATCAACCACTTACCATGGATTATATTCTCGGTGAGCAGGGGATAACCAGTTTAAAAATTCTAGGGTTATTGGGATTATGGATCGTTTTGATCACTGTCAGTATCTCTTCAGTGTTTGTAGTTGAAAATTATTTTGGCTTTTCAGATATCCTTAACCAGGATAAGATCGGACAGGTTTTTTTGATACAGATTCCAATGCTAATCGGTATGTTGCTAATGTTTTGGGTTGGATTTGAATGGGGTTTTATTCCTGTTTTTGTATCTACCTTTGTACTTGCTTTTACTGCTTCTATGACCTGGTACTGGTCCCTGCTTTACTCTTTTTCATTCACTCTTGGCCTTTCTATTTTTGCTCTTTCATACTATTGTGTATCGTTTGATCTTAGCCTAAGAGATCTGAAAAGTTTTACTTTTTACATCGTGGTATCCTTGTTTGCTGCTCTCGCATGTTCGTTAGGCGCTTTTGTCTGGAGCCGCTTTTATAATCTTCCGCTTTTTGAGACTCTTATTATCTGGAAAAGCTGGTGGGTGAGTCTTTTCCTTCAATCCGTTATCATTGGCGCACCCATTCTCTATCTATTCACACCGGCTGTTTACAGGTTCAGGCAAAAGATATTCAATGTGCCTGAAAAGACTGATGTATCCCTGACGTGGATCTATTCTACAATTACGACGATCGTTTTAGTGCTTGCAATGTTTATCATTTCAGCAAAGTTACTTGGATCCCAATCAATCGAAAATGAGATAGCAAACTCAGGAATTCCTATTAGTTCTGATGTCTATTCCAGTGTAATAAGTGTGAATGAGTCTTTCGAGATCGTTACTTGGATTTCCCTGCTATTGGTATTTTTTACCGGAATGGGCAGTATCTATTTAGTGGGCAGCTGGAATAAAAACCTGGAGTCGGAAGTTGATGCTCAGACACAAGAAATCCGCAAGAATGAAATTAAACTGAATGCTGCATTGAATCAGAGGGATGAATTGTTAAATGAAATTCACAGCAGAGTCAGAACAAATCTGACTATGGTTTTGGCGGTATTAGAGCTTCAGCTTAAGAGTGATACTTATAAAACTAACGAACAGATTCTTAAAGATTCTCATTCTCTAATAAGATCCCTGACTATTGTTCACGAATCTATGTCTCAAACAAAAAGTGCGAGTCAGGTTGACCTTAAGAACTATGCGATCAAATTAAGCAATAGAATTGATCAATCTCTCAGAAAAGACAAAAAGGATATTCAGTTTACCGTAAATGCACAAGAGGGTATCATGCTTGAGATGGACCGTGCGATACCATTCTCCTTGATTACAAATGAATTAGTAATGAATGCCTGCAATCACGGTTTTAAGTCGGGTGAGAAAGGGAGTGTGGTAATTGAGATAACCGGTGATAAGGAGGATATTACTCTCAAAGTAACCAATAATGGTACTGGTTTGCCCTCTGACTTTGAAAAGAAAGCATCAAGTGGAATTGGAATGCGTATAATCCGCGCGTTCAGTAAACAATTGAATGCGGAATTGGATTACTTCTCAACCAACATAACCACTTTTATTTTAAAAATTCCGATTGAGATAAATAAGTAAGATGAAAAGCTTTTTGATCTGGCTTTTAGCTACATTCATCGGCGCAGCGTTAGGATTTGGGATTAGCTGGCTAACCGGGATAAATCTTTATCTTAGTCTTGGGATTGGAATCATATTGGGAAGTTCTGCCGGGGTGACCGCTAACATGGATCGGGTTAGAGAAATTGGATATGGACTGAAAATCGATACCCCCATCCCAGATCCATTAAAAACTGAAGAAAAGGTAAAGAGCTCCGTTAAAACTAATCAAAAAGCGAACTGATATTTTTCTTGAAATCAGGTTTAATGATCCCATTCTCCGTAATAAAGCCGGTAATATACTTATGCGGGGTTACATCGAAAGCCGGATTGTAGGCATCGGTTTTTTTGGGAGTAATAGGAGTGGTGCCAAATTGTGTTATCTCTTCAGCATCGCGTTCTTCGATCTTAATTTTTACACCCGATTCTATGTTAAGATCAAAGGATGAAAGAGGCAGAGCAACATAAAATGGAATATCATTTTCATTGGCTAAAACAGCAAGGGAATAAGTACCAATTTTATTTGCTGTATCCCCGTTTGCAGCAACCCTATCCGCACCTACTATAACCATATCAACCTGTCCGGTATTCATCAATGCCCCTGCTGCTGAGTCAGTTATCAACTTGAAGGGAATCTCGGTTTTTTGAAGCTCCCATGCAGTAAGTCTTGCTCCTTGCAAGAGAGGACGGGTTTCATCAACCCAAACGTTAATCTCTTTATTGTCGTCATGGGCATGTAGTATAACAGAAAAAGCTGTTCCATAAGCACCGGTAGCCAGTGCCCCGGTATTACAGTGGGTTAAAATTTTGGCTCCATTTTTCACCAATTTGGACCCAATTTCACCAATTTTCTTACAGGTTCGTTTGTCTTCTGCGTGAATAGTTTTAGCCGTGTCAAGAATGATCTCTTTGATCTTGTCCAGATCTTTATCTTTGTTTGCAAAGATCGTTTGTTTGATCCGTTTCATGGCCCAGCTAAGATTGACAGCAGTGGGACGAGAGGATTCCAGATATTCGATCCAGCGATCTATCTCTACACTGAAACTGGTGAAATTTCTGGATTCAAGATCTTTGACCCCCAGGTATATACCATATGCGGCTGCGATACCAATGGCGGGTGCTCCACGGATCTTAAGTTTTTTTATGGCTTCCCAAACTTGACCAATGGTATTTACATCTGAATAGATCTCACGTAAAGGAAGTTGTGTTTGATCCAGAATTACAAGGTGATCATCTTGCCAGGAAATAGCTTCGTAAGTTGGTTTCATAGATCGTGAATTTTATTTAAACAATTGATAATAAAGCCATCTTGAGCTCACATAACAAGTGTAAATTCAAATCGATATAGCAGATCAGTGGCCAGCTGCATATCCGTCCCCACGAGGGTCAACCCCACTTGAAAGGGATCCGTCGGTTTCAATATAAATATTGTGTGCGCGACCAATTCCAGGCATTGGAAATATAAAATGCCCTTTTTCTTCAAGTAGTTTTTGAGTATCGGGGCTCAGTCCAAAGTCATCTATGAAGATCGTATCAGGTAACCATTGATGGTGAAATCGCGGAAATGTTGTAGCCTGTTGTGCGCGCATATCAAACAGAGCACGATTCAGAAAACTTTGGAGGGTGGCAGTGATGATTCTTGGACCACCGGCTGCTCCTATTACCATATCCACTTTTCCATTTTTGGTAACGATAGCGGGAGACATACTGCTAAGCATTCGTTTTCCGGGCTCAATGGCGTTGGCTTCAGCTCCTATCAATCCATAAGTGTTAGGTTCACCGGGCTGAGCGGAAAAGTCATCCATTTCATTGTTTAGTAAAAATCCTGCACCACTAACCGATACGTGACTTCCAAAAGAACCATTCAGTGTAGTAGTTACGGCAACGGCATTGCCTTCATTGTCAACAATTGAAAAGTGTGTAGTTTCATCAGATTCGGGGTGCCCGGCAATTTCTCCATGTGAAAGGGAAGAGGATGCTGTAGCTTTATCAGGTGAGAAACTCGCCATTCTTTCAGTATTGTATTCCTGGCTTAGTAACCGTTGAAGGGGAATATCCACAAAGTCAGGATCACCCAAATAGAATGAACGGTCTGCAAAAGCCCGGCGCATAGCTTCACTTAACAAATGAACATACTCAGCAGAATTATGCCCCATTTCCTTAATAGGATAATCTTGGATCATTTTTAGGATCTGAGCTATCGCAATGCTTCCACTGCTTGGGGGTGGCATGATATGGAGTTTGTAATCTCTGAAGTCAACCTCAACAAGATCTCTCCATTTGCTTTCGTAATTATAAAGATCTTTGTAACTGATAAGTCCTTTGTATCGCTCCATTTCGTTGATAATAGCATCAGCAACTGGCCCGGCATAGAAGCCTTCACGGCCAAAACGTGCAATTCTCTCGAGAGTGCCTGCAAGGTCTTTCTGCACAAAAAGGTCTCCCTCACTAAATAAAGTAGTATCACCGGTCGTAAAATACCGGGCTGAGGCCTGATATTTTCTAAAGGTGTCGCGGTGATCATTGAGTGATTCAGCGTGAGAATAAGAAAGCACATAGCCTTCTCGTGCCAACTTAATGGCAGGTTGAATAACCATATCGAGTGGCATTTTACCATATCGCTCTAGGGCTTTAATCATACCATCTACTGTGCCCGGAACACCAACCGCTAAAATGCCTTCCCAGCTGAGCTCAGATTTAAATTCACCGTTTCTCAAATACATATCCCGTGTTGCTTTTGTTGGAGCCTTTTCCCTGAAATCCAATGCAGCAGTTTCTCCATTTGCAAGGTGAATAACCATAAATCCACCACCTCCGATATTACCAGCTCTTGGCAGCGTTACGGCAAGTGCAAATTGAACAGCTACGGCTGCATCAACAGCGTTTCCCCCTTGTTTCAATATCTCATTACCGATCTCAGAGGCATACTTATCGGCGGAAACGACCATGCCATTTTCGAATGTCTTAGATTCAAAGACCTGAGCGGGAAGTGATGAGGTAAATATAAACAGGGTTACAAAAAGGGATAAACAGCGGCTGATGTTCATAGGTAGATGATTTTTTATTCGTGGCTAAAATAGCAGATGTTTAGACCTTTTGCAGAACGAAAGTAGAAAGCTTTTATTTAGTCAGGGTTAAGCCCGGGGGTGAAATTCTTTGTGAACCTGATGTAAAAAAGATCGGTCAATGTGCGTGTAGATCTCAGTTGTCAGGATGGATGAATGTCCAAGCATTTCCTGAACGGCCCTAAGGTCAGCGCCACCTTCAAGTAAATGAGTGGCAAAGGAGTGCCGAAAAATATGGGGATAAACATTCTTTTCAATTTTGGCTTTTTTAGCGGCTTTCTGAACGATGTTCCAAATGCTCATTCGGGAGAGGGCACTTCCCCTTACACTTAAAAAGACCTTATTTTTGGCTTTATGAGCTTTTTCAGGATTGAAGAACTGAGGACGAACATGTTCGGTATAAAGTGAAATGGCATCCTGAGCAATTTCACCAACCGGCACTAATCGTTCTTTATTGCCTTTACCGATCACCCTGATGAAGCCGATCTCAAAAATTAGCCGGTCTTGTTCGAGACCAGTAAGTTCACTGACCCGCATTCCGGTTCCATAAAGTGTTTCCAGAATGGCCTTGTCGCGAATACCGGCAGGAGTGGAAAGATCAGGTGTTTCAAGGATGGCTTCGATTTCATCACGATCCAGTATCTCGGGTAGTTTTGAAGCTTTTTTTGGCAATTCCACCAATTCAGCAGGATTAGCCTTGGTAATACCTTCAACAACCGCAAATTCGTGGAAGCTTCTTATGCTTGAAATATTCCGGGCTAAAGAACTTGCGGATAGTAATTCCTCATCCACCAAAAAATTGAGAAAGTCCTCAATATGGCTAAGTGTTACGCCAGATAGATCCTGCATCTTTTTTTCACTGGCAAGGAATATGAAATATCTTTCAAGATCATTTTTGTAGGAAACCACGGAATTCTCGCTCAAACCCTTCTCAAGTTTAATGAACTGCAAGTACAGATCAAGTTCCTGTTTAAACGCCAAAACTACTCTTCTTTGGGTTCGTTCTGCTGAACCGGTTCAGTTGATGTATCCAGTGAAGCTTTGCTCTTGATGTCATCTTGTTGTTTATCGCTATCTTCAGGATACTCAACTCTGCTGTGGTAAACTCCTACCAATATATTCAGAAAGGTTTCCTTGATAACCTGCAAGTGCCTGAAAGTTAACGGACAGTGGCTCAACTGACCTTCAGAAACCCGGTCATCGACCATTCGGTTTACAAGATTCTCCAGTTTGCTGTAAGTTGGGTTTTTCATGGCTCGGGAGGCGGCTTCAATACCGTCAGCCAGGAGAAGGATTCCCGTTTCTTTGGTCGAAGGCAATGGGCCTTCATACCGGAACTGATCTTCCTGAAGCATACTCTTCATGTTTTCATCTTCCTTTGCTTTTTCATAGAAATACCGAATAACAGAGGTGCCGTGATGGGTTTTAATAAAGTCAATGATATTGCCGGGCAGATCGTGTTCCTCAGCCATCTTGACACCTTCACTAACGTGAGCCTTGATCACCATGGCACTCATTTGAGGCTTTAGTTTATCATGGTCGTTCGTGCCTTTGGTCTGATTTTCAATAAAATAATCAGGCTTGATCATTTTACCGATATCGTGATACAGGGACCCAACACGACAAAGCAGTGAATTTGCCCCAATTGCTGAGGCTGCAGATTCAGACAGATTGGCAACCTGAAGACTATGATGGAAGGTGCCCGGCGCTTTATTCATAAGGTCTTTCAGAAGAGGCTGATTTGTGTCGCCTAACTCAATTAGTGTAAAGTCTGTGGTTATACCAAAGATCTTTTCAAAGATAAGAATAACGGGATAGGTGAATAATATGAAAACAGCACTGATGGCGATATACATCAGGTCTGACAGAAACATATCCCAGCCACTTAGTGCAGCTACATTAAATGAACCGACCACGATAACATAGGTTATGAAAACAATACCCGGTGTAGTAAAGAAAAACTGTGAACGGTCTTTGATATCGCGCACGGAAAATACGCCAAGGCTACAAGCGGTAAATGTGGCTACAATGTATTCAAAGCTGTTGCCGTGTATAAGGCCAAGCAAACTCGCCAGCATAATAGAAGAAACCAATCCTACTCTGGAATCAAAAATAATAGTAAGAACAATAGGAGCGATGGCCACCGGTATTATGTATGGATCGGCAATGTCAAGATAGTTTATTAAACCGGCTGCAAATGAAACGAGCCCGAGGGTGAGAAAAACAAGAAAGAATAAGCTATTGTCTGATGTGATTTTTCTTCTATACAAATAGATGTACATGAAGAATACCAGTGTCACTGCAATAATGATGACGAGCTGACCGGCAAAGCGGACCCATTTTTCAATATTGGTGGCATTTTCTGACCGGGCTTCAGCAAGGCTTCTTAAAATATTGGCACGTTCTGAGTTTACAAGATCACCACGACGAATGATCACCTGCCCCTGAGTAACAGCCCCTTTGGTCTCAGAGATCTCAGATAGTGCCTCTTGAAGTCGGGCCTCTGTATCTTCCTCACTAAATTTTAGGTTCGGTCTGATTACCTTATTATAGATCTCCATTGCAAGGCGTGCCTGATCTTCGGTAAACATTCGGTTTAGCCTGAATTGTACAAATTCATTTGCCTCCCTCAGATCTCTGATGCGTGCAAGATCAATTGATTGTTCTGTACTTTCACGCGGGTTTCTGATCGTTATCTTATCAGTGTTAAGAGTGTTTTTATTTCGGTCAATAATACCTTGATCGATTAATTGATCGATCAGCAATTCAAGCTGTTGCTTTACAGAAATACCGACAAACTGAGATGGTACAAGATTATTTGCCTGCACATTATGGTAACTTTCCAATAAGATCTGCCAGGAATTTCCAGTCAGACCTAGATCAGCCTCTTCAAGGAGTTCTGCAAAAATTGTACTGTCCACATCTGCTGTTGCAGGGGTTGTTTCTTTTGAGATCTGCCAGCTATGATAAGCATCCAATACAGGCTGCATTTGACGGTAAATAGAATCAAGTTGGGTTTGTATTGAAATTGGTGTGCTAGAATCGAGTCGAAAAATTGGTGCTGTATTTTCTCTGATCTCTGCACGTTCCTCTTCAAGTTCAGCAGCCGTTTTCTGAATGGAAAAAGTGAATGGGGCAGTCAGATCTGCATTACGCCAGGGTTGATTTACTGTGTAGTTTAACCCGGAGTTTACCGGGTTTTTGGGCAGAGAGAATGCAGTTATAGCGATAAAAAACAGAATAATAAGAGCCCTTAAATAGGGATTTCTCTTTAGGGAGTACTTTTCCTGTTCTTTCTTCTTTTTTTCACCTATAAGAGGAGCCATTTCTTTTCTCTTCTGACCCAATCCAAGTTTTTCAAGTAAGCTCATTAAACGGCTTGTTTTAAAATTCAATCAAAGGTTAATAACCAAACCCTAATTTACAAATCTTTTTGCAGTAAACAGTTATCAGTGTTCAGTTAAAAGAACCGTGATCATAAATAAATAGTGTTTGATAGTTGAAAGAAATACCACCATGTTTGCTAACTGCTAACTGCTAACTGCTAACTGCTAACTGCTAACTGCTAACTGCTAACTGCTAACAATTCAAAAAGTATGTCATTCAAGACAAAGAAAAGTTTAGGCCAACACTTCCTCACTGACAATAATGTCATATTTAAAATTCTGAAATCCGTTGATGCGGAAGAGGGAGACAGGGTCATTGAGATCGGTCCCGGTACTGGAGCACTCACTAAATGGATAGCAAAAAGTATATCTGATCTTCACGTGATCGAGTTGGATAAAAGAGCGGTCGAGGTTTTAAAGAATGAGATCGAAAACATTACCATCCATCAAAAGGATGTGCTTAAGGTGGATTGGAATGAGATCGTTGATCCCAATAAGAGAAACGTAATAATTGGTAACCTGCCATATTATATAACCTCACCAATATTATTCGATCTGCTTGAAAACAGGAAACAATTTACAGAAGCTGTTTTAATGATGCAGAAGGAGGTTGCTGAACGCTTAGTAGCAGATCCGTCATCAAAAGAGTATGGGATTATGAGTGTTCAAACTCAGTTGTTTTGCACTCCGGAGATTCTGTTTGATGTTGCTCCGGGTTCTTTTTCTCCACCGCCTAAGGTCAATAGCTCGGTCATCAAATTAAGATTTGACAAACCGGATCTTCCTTTTACCGACAGTACTTTAAAAGCTGTGGTTAGGACTGCTTTTAATCAGCGCAGAAAAAAACTTAGTAATTCACTGAAGCCGATTTTAGGTGATGAACTACCGGATGGTTTCAACTATGACGATAGGGCAGATCATTGGTCTCCGGAAACCTATGCAAAGTTGTCAGAGCATTTGGAACAGACTGACAGGCTTTCCTGACTCTCTTCGCTCAAAAGAGAGAAAGAAGTCATTTCTACTTTATTAGGCATTTATTCAGAACATTATTTTGGTTTGGTACGGAAGTTGCAATACCTATTGCGAAACAAATAAGGGCATAGCCCAAAAAAATTAAACCAAAAATCAAAACTAACAGGAGTCATAAAAATGGCTAAGATTCAACCTTTAGGCGACCGTGTGTTGGTCCAGGCAGAACCTGCTGAAGAAAAAACCAGCTCCGGAATTATCATTCCAGATACGGCTAAAGAAAAACCGCAACAAGGTACTGTGATAGCGGTTGGTGCCGGTAAAGTAGAAAATGGCAATAAAATTGAGATGAGCGTAAATAAAGGAGATAAAGTTCTCTACGGAAAATATGCAGGTACTGAAGTTACTCTTGACGGAGAAGAATACCTGATCATGCGCGAATCTGATATCATGGGTATTGTTTCGTAAACCCACCTTTTCAAGAAATTAAATCACAAACTTTAAAATTATAGATAATTATGTCTGCTAAGTTAGTTCATTATGACGTTGAAGCACGCGACGCCCTAAAGAAAGGTGTCGATAAGTTGGCCAATGCGGTTAAAGTAACCCTGGGCCCTCGTGGACGCAATGTTGTTATAGAAAAATCATTCGGCTCACCTACAGTAACCAAAGACGGTGTGACCGTAGCAAAAGAAATTGAATTATCTGATAAAGTCCAGAATATGGGCGCTCAGATGGTAAAGGAAGTTGCTTCCAGAACCAGCGATAATGCCGGTGACGGAACAACAACTGCTACCGTTTTGGCTCAAGCTATTCTAAGTGAAGGCCTCAAGAATGTTACAGCCGGTGCCAATCCAATGGATCTGAAGTCCGGTATCGAGAAAGCAGTAAATGTTATTATTGATGAACTGAAATCAATGAGCCGTGATATTGATGATCGCAAAGAGATCGCACAGATCGGTACGATTTCAGCAAATAATGACGAAACCATTGGTAACCTGATCGCTGATGCGATGGAAAAAGTAGGTAAAGATGGTGTAATTACTGTTGAAGAAGCCAAGGGAACTGAAACTTACCTCGAGACAGTAGAAGGTATGCAGTTTGATCGTGGTTACCTCTCTCCATATTTCGTGACCGATTCTGAGAAGATGATCACCGAAATGGAAGATCCTTACATTCTGATCTTTGACAAGAAGATCTCGAACATGAAGGACCTTCTGCCAATTCTAGAGAAAGTAGTTCAAAGTGGAAACCCACTGCTGATCATTGCTGAAGACATTGAAGGCGAAGCATTAGCCACATTGGTTGTTAACAAACTACGTGGTTCACTTAAGATTGCTGCTGTTAAAGCACCCGGTTTTGGTGACAGAAGAAAAGCAATGCTTGAAGATATAGGCATTCTGACTGGCGGGACTGTGATCTCTGAAGAGCGCGGTTACAAGCTCGAGAATGCTACACTCGATTTCCTAGGACGTGCATCACGCGTAACTATCGACAAAGACAACACTACTGTTGTTGATGGTAACGGCGAAGATAAAGATATTCAGGCACGGGTAAATCAGATCAAATCTCAGATAGAGAATACAACTTCTGATTATGATCGTGAAAAACTTCAGGAACGTCTCGCTAAATTAAGCGGCGGCGTTGCAGTTCTGTATATTGGTGCTGCTTCTGAAATTGAAATGAAAGAGAAGAAAGCCCGTGTTGAAGATGCATTGCACGCAACCCGAGCTGCCGTAGAAGAAGGAATTGTACCCGGCGGTGGCGTTGCCCTGCTTCGTACCATTAAATCTCTTGATAAGATAAAGGGTGATAATGATGACGAAAATGTTGGTGTACAAATCATCCGCAGAGCATTAGAAGCTCCTCTTCGTACTATTGCAAACAATGCCGGTGCCGAAGGTGCTATCGTTGTTCAGAAAGTACTGGAAGGTAAAGATGCTTACGGTTACAACGCACGTACCGAAGTGTATGAAGACCTGATCAAAGCCGGTGTGATCGATCCTACTAAAGTTACAAGAACAGCCTTGCAAAACGCTGCTTCTGTATCCGGATTGATGCTTACCACTGAAGCTGTTATCTCTGAGAAGCCTTCTAAAGGTGACGATGATGACAATGGCGGAGGCGGCATGCCAGGTGGCATGGGCGGAGGAATGCCAGGAATGGGAGGTATGGGCGGAATGATGTAATTCATCCCTCATAAATCTCTGATAAGATTTAAACCCCGCACAATAAGTTGTGTGGGGTTTTTTTATGGCTTTAGATTTTTGTGCTCATAGTCCATTGCTGATTAACTCATTGAAATATTTTTTATGTGATGGTGCTGAATCTATTGGAGTTGCCGGTTATATTCGGATTCATTAGTATGGGAAAAGACATTTATAAGTTATTCTCAAGTCAAGCAATCTGTAAAATGGTATCTATCTTGATAGATAGGTTTACTTTATGCGATATAAAAAACTAAGTATCTGTTCATACATATTCATCAGTTCATTTGTCGCGATTGAAAGTTATGGGCAAGTAGAGGTTATAAATAATCCAGAGAAAGAACGCTTGCAAGATCAGCTAGAATCTCCTCTATCTTTTGAATTAGTACAGATATTTGGTTCTGATTTTCCTGATGACAGTGCGGTGTTGTCAGGGGTAAATAGTATAAATGGAGTGAAAACGGATTCTTCCGGTAACTTGTATATATTGGACTATGGGGCAAAGATGTTAGTGAAACTTAGTCCTAATGGGGAGGTTCTTTGGAAGATGGACAAGCGGGGCAGGGGACCTGGGGATATAGAAACTCCATTAGGGATCGCGGTTAATGATGAAATGATTGTAATTGCTAATATCTATGGTACCAGGTTGGATGTAATAAGTACTGAAGGGGATTATTTAGAAAGCATTTCTACAGAAGAAATACATGGTTATGGAATGGTGTTAAAAGGCTTTTTGGATAACAGATATCTTGTTATGGTAGATGGGATAAGAGGGAAGGCTGGTTACAGAATAGTTGTATTAGATGCCCTGAAATCATTTAAGTTGGTTTCAGATTTTCATAGTGAAGTAGATAATGATATTTCCATTCCTGAGGATGAAACACTTGTTTCATCTGCGACTATAACTGGAGATAAAATAGTGGTAGGAGGAGTTTGGTCCTATAGCTACTTATATTTTGATATGTTTGGAAACCTGGAAAAAAAAATTAATCGTGAATTTTCCAGATACATGAAGCCAGGTATTTATGAATCCGGTTCAGGGAATCATATAACATTTTATGGCGAAGCTCAGGGGCTTTATTCTGTTGGTGGAACGTATTTATTAGGATACATAAATTGGTCTACCACAATTGATGATACTGATAAGCTAGCAAAACAGCATTATAACAGAAATTTTCAAAAATTGGGGTTGAATACTGTTCTCGACTTATTTTCTGAAAATGGAGAGTTACTGTATACATTAGAAAACGAAAGTATCATTCCGGAGATTGGCATGTTAATGCATTCTGATCAAGAAGGTTATCTCTACACAGCAGTTAACAGACCTTATACTATGATTAAAAAGTATAAAATTCATTTTGTTGAATAGTGACAAATACCCTTATTTCAACGCTATGCGTAGGAGCGAATGTTACGACGCTAAGCGTCATAACAAGAATTTAAAACCCTGTACATTAAGTTATGCAGGGTTTTTTGTTTTGACGAGACAGGTGTGAGACTGTTCTGATAGGGATAACATCATTGTAAAAGAAAACTATGAGCCGAGGCCTGCGCTCCTATGGAGCCGATCTGGTTCATACGCTTTATGATGAAATATTAGCGTTTAAACTGCACTTGAATTTCACTATAATCCACAGACCCTCAAACAATTTCACTTTATCTCTATGAGACCTTTAACAAGAAATATAATCGCTCTCATTACCGGGCTTGTTGTTGGTGGATTTGTGAACATGGGCATTATCTTGATATCTGGTTCAGTAATACCTCCACCTGAGGGAGCAGATATAACAACCATGGAAGGATTGCAAGAGTCAATGCATCTGTTTCAGCCCAAACATTTCTTGATGCCTTTTTTAGCACATGCAATGGGTACGTTAGTTGGTGGCTTTCTGACTGCTCTGATCGCTGCAAAAAATTATTTTAAATGGGGGTTGATTGTCGGAATATTCTTTCTTTTGGGAGGTATTGCTAACGTTGTTGCACTGCCGTCGCCAATCTGGTTCAATGTTCTGGATCTATTGGTCGCCTACATGCCTATGGCATATATAGGTATTAAACTAACGGAATACATCAGAAGTAAACAATCATGAGGTTATCAGGAAAATTCGATGTCGAGCTCATTTAAAGTTTAAGCAGAGATAATTTTTAACCCTGGAATGAAGGGCATTGAATAAAATATTCAACGGTAAAACTTTATATTATTTTAGGTTGATCTGATCAGGACTTTCAACTTCAATTTGTGGAGTTCCTTCATGAGATTTTATGCTCCCGAGCACACAAACTTCATTCCCGGAATAGATATTTTCAGGAGGCTGGTTCCATTTCGATCGGTTTATACCCCAAATGACAGCAGTGAAATCCTGATTGGGGTCCGGAAGACCAAAATTAATGAAAGTAGGCTGACCTTCAATATTTGAAATGAATCGCGCATTGGCCACATCACCACAAACTTCTGCAGCTTTGCCAATATGATCCTTTGCTTCGTTTGCACTGATCCTCATCTCAGGTTCAGGAATGCCGGTTTCAGGTTGGTATACTCTTGAAAATACCAATCCTATAACTATGATCAGGATCATGATAGGTAATATAAATTTAAAATATTTACGGAAGGAGGAGATCATTCAGTTTAAGGTCATTATTTCAAATACTTTTTATTTAATCCAACTTCATTTTTATCCTTGGGTTGTTCCTTTTTGACCTGAGTGGTTTGGTGGCCACCTATTTAACAGTAGCGATACGATCTGATTCTTGTTTCAGGCTTATCTTATCTTCTTTTGGGTCTAAATGATTTCTGACCATCTGAAAAATAAAATCTTCAACAGCTTTGATATCGTTTTTCTGATGAAGTAAACATAGTCTGCCTAAAGCTTTTGTCTTACCATCATGAGTATTGATCAGGTGATTATTAAATTCACCTTGTAATGCGCATATGAAAAACCATAGACCAAAGTGGTCATGCTTTAGTTATGCACCGCTATTAAAATTATTAGGATTGTTTAGACAGTCGCTGAGCATTTATCAAAATCGCTTCGGGATACGTGGAACCCCAACCTCTGACTGTTTCATTGCCGGTAATGACGATATCAGTTCTGATATTTACTGTATTAGTGTTGTCAGGAAATAGGTAAGAATGATCAGACTTGTCACCTGGTATGCCATAAATAGTATCACCGGATTCAAGCAGAAGACCGGTACCGTCAACTGCAGGACTGCCTCCCCAGCTTAAGATTCCTGTATGATCTTCAAGGACCTCTAAATCATCACTTCCTGAATTGGAGCAGCTCCCTATAAAACCAAGTACTAAGAATACTAAAATTAAGGCCGGTTTTGAGGCTGACATAGCTTGGATGTTAATGGTTACACTTTCATAGCTTCTTCAACCAGTCTGTTTTGCTCCGCTTCGTGAATTTTTTTCTGCCCGGCAGCCGGTGAAGCCGAAGCCTGGCGACCCACGTAACGTAGTTTTTGACCATTTTGAAGCTGATCCATAAATCGGGGAGCTACAAACGTCCATGCCCCCATATTTTTAGGTTCTTCCTGACACCAGACTATATCCTTAATGGAAGTGAAATCCTTGAGTTGTTCTTCGATCTCTTCATCTGCAAAAGGATAGAACTGCTCAAGACGAGCAATGGCTACGTCATTGATCTCGTTTTCTTGCCTGTACTTCAGAAGATCGTAGTAAACCTTACCTGAACAGATGACCAATCGTTTTAGATCTTTTGGATCACTGAAGTCTTTGTCAATTATGAAAGGTTGAAATTTTCCTTCAGCCAACTCATCGCGGCTAGAGGTTGCCATTGGGTGCCGTAACAGACTTTTTGGTGTCATCAAGATAGCTGGCCGTTTTACATCAGAAAGGGCCTGACGACGCAACATGTGATAGTACTGAGCCGGAGTAGTAACATTCAATACTTGCATGTTATCTTCTGCACAAAGTTGAAGGTATCTTTCAAGCCTGGCAGATGAGTGCTCAGGTCCCTGACCTTCATAACCGTGCGGCAGATTCATGACTAAGTTCGAACGCTGTCCCCACTTGGCCTCGCTTGAACTTATAAACTGATCGATGATAACTTGTGCTCCATTGGCAAAGTCACCGAACTGAGCCTCCCAGATAACCAACGCATCCAACTTTTCGGCGCTGTATCCAAACTCAAAACCGAGTGCTGCAAATTCACTGAGTAAACTATTATATACATGGAATTTTGCTTGGTCTTCGGAAAGATTATTAAGAGGTATGAACTTTTGATTGGTTTCTGTACCGTGAAGTACGGAATGTCGGTGAGAAAAAGTACCTCTTTCTACATCTTGGCCTGTGAGTCGTATGGATGTTCCGGTTTTGAGGAGTGATCCGAAAGCAAGAAGCTCTGCAAAGCCCCAGTCGATCTTTTTCTCATTATTATTAACGATTTCAGCACGTTTAGCAAGCTGCTTAAGCAGTTTTGGGTTCGCATCAAAATCTTTTGGAACGGTATTCAATTTGACTGCAATTTCCTTGAGGTCCTCTGCAGAATGGGTGGTATCAGGGTAGTCTTTCCATTCATCTTGAGGTGTCTCTGTCCGATCGATAAGATTATCAGTAACCTCAATATTTGGAGCCTGTTTCGCATCTTCAAATGCTTCCTGCAACAGCTGATCAAATTCATCAAATATCTGTTGTGTTTCTTCTTTTGTGAGCTCACCATTTTTGACCAAATGCTCAGTATATACATCACGAACAGGGGAATGGTCATTGATCTCTTTGTACATGCCCGGCTGGGTAAAGGCAGGTTCATCACCTTCGTTATGACCGTGTTTGCGGTAACCGATGAGGTCAATAACTACATCTTTCCCGAATTTCTGACGATAATCCAGAGCCATTTGAATAGAATGGACCGCTGCTTCAGGGGTATCTCCGTTTACGTGGAAGATAGGAGCAAGTATAGTCTTGGCAATATCGGATGCGTATTCAGTGGAACGTCCATCTTTAGGAAGGGTTGTAAATCCTATCTGATTATTAATAATAATATGAACGGTTCCGCCTGTACTATAACCTTCAAGCTGAGACATATTCAGCGTTTCAGTAACAACACCTTGTCCTGCAAAAGCTGCATCACCATGCATTAGTACGGGTACCACTCTTTTACGTGGCTCATCTTTTTCGTGATGGTCCTGCATAGCACGTACGGCACCTTCAACAACCGGATTAACGGCCTCAAGGTGAGATGGATTAGGCATCAACTGGAGTTCAATTTCAGAACCATTCGCTGTTTTATGAATACCTTTGGCACCCAGGTGATATTTAACATCACCGGATCCCTGAATAGAATCAGGGTCGATATTTCCTTCAAATTCAGCAAATACCTTGTGGTAAGGCTTATTCATGATATTTACCAGCATGTTCAAACGGCCACGGTGCGCCATTCCCATAAAGAATTTCTCGATTCCGTGTTCACCGGCTTTTTCAAGCATAAAGTGGATCATCGGAATAAAAGTGTCAGCTCCCTCCAATGAAAAACGTTTGTGACCAATGTATTTCTTATGCAGGAACTCCTCAAAGGCCATAGCCTGATTGAGTTTATGCAAGATCTCTCGCTTATCATCCTTGGAAAGCTGTGCATTGTTACCGGTAGATTCCATTGCTTCGCGCAGCCACTTACGCTCCTCAAGATCCAGGAGGTGCATGTATTCTACACCAATATTACCACAATAGGTATCACGAAGCAGATTCAGAATCTCACGTAAGGTAGCGCGTTCTTTGCCACCTAAACCCCCACAATAAAATTCGCGGTCAAGATCCCATAAAGACAATCCGTAGTATTCTAGATCGAGTTCCGGATTCTTGCCGGGTTCTTTTCCGAGTGGGTCGAGATCTGCAAGCACATGGCCTCGCATACGGTACATATTGATGAGTCTGTACACGCCAACCACACGTTGATCATGTTCAAGTGTATTTTGACTATTTGAAAACGGTCCGCTGTAATTATCTTGTCCGTAAGGAAGCGGCTCATAGGGTATGTCAAGATCAGCAAAGATCTGATCATAAAAATCTTCCTGCCCGCTTAACAGATCGTCAATTTTCTTAAGGAACATACCTGACTCAGCACCCTGAATAATGCGGTGGTCGTAGGTAGAGGTCACTGTCATCACTTTGCTGACACCCAGCTGATTCAAGATCTCTTTAGACATAGCCCTGTATTCAGCAGGGTAATCAATGGCACCGGTGGCAATAATAGCACCCTGAGTTTTCATAAGCCGCGGCACAGAAGATACAGTTCCGATAGTCCCCGGATTGGTAATGCTGATGGTGGTTCGCTGAAAATCTTCGATCTGAAGGTCACCGTTTCGGGCTTTCTCGATGAGTTTAGCATATGCATGCAAAAACTCCTTAAAATTCATCTTGTCGACGCCCTTGATGTTTGGTACAACAAGGTTTCTTGAGCCGTCTTTACTTTTGAGGTCAACAGCCACACCCAGGTTTACAGAATCCGGTATTACTCGATAGTGATTGTCATCCTTATATAGATAGGAGCTATTAAGATTAGGAAAGTCTTTGAGGGCCCGAATAATTGCCCATGCAATAAAGTGAGTGAAGGATGCTTTTGGCTCGTTACGTTGTAAGAGATGTCGGTTGATAATTGCACGGTCTTCAACCATCATTTTCACAGGAAGTACCCGAAGAGAGGTGGCGGTAGGTACCTCGATCGATTCGTTCATATTCTCGACGATCTTTGTGGCCACTCCTTTGATCTTCTCAAGTTCAGCATTTTTTGGAGCTTCAGGCTCTTCTTTTGCCGCTTTCTGCTTCGTTTGTTTTTTAGAACTATCTTTCTTTTTCTGGGTTGGCTCAGTGGGAACTTGAGTTTCAGTTGGCTGAAGCTCTTCAGATTCAGCTTGATCAACCGGTTTACCTTCCAGCTCATCAAAATAACGTTTCCAGTGCGCAGGAACCGAGGATGGATCCTGTTGGTATTGGTCGTATAGTTCTTCTACTAGGGCGGAATTAGGGCCGAAGACGGCTTCAAGTGATTTCAATGGTTTGATTAACCTCGTGCGGTATTTTTACAGCGATTTAAAGTACTAATGTAAATTCCTGGAATATGATTCATTCTTATCCGATAACCGGTATTAGAATTTAACCCTAAAATTAAGGATTACATATTTAAAATACGATAAAACTTAGAGCCTTTGATATCTCTTTAAGATTCTTTGTCACGACCTGTATCAATACATGCAGCTGCTGATTTGAAGCTTAAATTATCATATTGTAAAACACTATAATTCCATAAGTTTTTTAAAGTACCTGGTGTTAAATTCAAAAATATAATCGGGATTTTAATTGCTTAAATTATTTCATTAAATACCCAAAAATTATAGAGAAATGTCATGAGAAAATTTACAGCTAATTTAAGAGTGATCGCCTTGCTGCTGACTTTTATTTTGAGTGCTTTCCCGGTATTCGCTCAGCAAATCAGTTTAAAAAGCACAGACTATGAAAAGTCTCAGCATTACATTGAAATGCGGGATGGCGTAAAACTATACACCACTGTTTACGCACCAAATGATAATTCGCGGCAATTTCCCATCTTAATGACTAGAACACCGTATAGTTGTGCACCATACGGTGAAAATGAAATTCCTGAACGGGTCATAAGAAATCCGGATCTGCAAGCTGCAGGTTTTATCATCGTGTGCCAGGATGTGAGAGGGCGGTGGATGTCGGAAGGCCAATACACGACTATGACACCAAATAGATCAGATGAAAGCCAGATTGACGAAAGTTCTGATACGTATGATACGGTTGAATGGCTGATAAATAACATTCCCAATAACAACGGAAAGGTTGGACAGTGGGGTATTTCTTATCCGGGCTTTTACACCACAGCTGCACTGCCTGACGCACATCCTGCAATGGCAGCCTCTTCACCTCAGGCTCCGATCGCTGATTTTTTCTTTGATGATTTCCACCACCATGGAGCCTACACACTCGGATATTGGTATGTGACTAATTTGTTCGGCATTCAGCACGATGGACCCACAGATACGTCCTGGTACGATTTTCCCCAAGTGTTTACTAACGATATGTACCTATTATATAATGAGTTGACGCCATTGAGCAAATCAGATGAATACTATGACGATGATAATTTTTTCTGGAAGGAATTATCAGAGCATCCGAACTATGATGAATTCTGGCAGAGCCGGAACATTCTTCCCCATCTCAAAAATATTGATCATCCCGTTATGACTGTTGGCGGCTGGTTTGATGCTGAAGATCTTTATGGACCATTAAATACATACAGATCCATAGAGGAGAAGAATCCGGATACTAAGAATATTCTGATCATGGGACCCTGGAGTCACGGCCAATGGGCTAGCCCAAACCGACATCAAAGTGTAGGTGATATCTATTTTGGAGAAGGTATCTCAGAGTTTTACAGAAAGCAGATTGAATATCCATTCTTCATGAAATATCTTAAAGATACGGAGCATGAAGAATTGCCTGAAGCATACATGTACGATACCGGCTCAGGCGAGTGGAGCACCTTTGCAGAATGGCCTCCCAAAAATTCACAAAAAGCATCATGGTATTTTAATGGTGATGGATCTCTGAGTGATATTAAACCTGAACCAGCCACAGGCGGTTATACCGAATACGTGAGTGATCCTGATAATCCCATTCCTTACACAGAGGAGGATGAATTAGTATTTATTCCCAGAGCCTACATGACTTCCGATCAGCGATTTGCTGCAAGGAGACCTGATGTGATAACGTTTGAAACTGAAGTTCTAAAAGAGGACGTAACCCTGGCAGGTGATATGTTGGCAAACCTTTATGTTTCAACAACAGGTACAGCTTCAGATTTCTTTGTAAAACTGATCGATATTTATCCGCCCAGCGTAGAGGAAGGTGAACACACACCGGATGGGGTTGAACTGGATAACTATCACCAACTCGTGCGAAGTGAAGCTATTCGTGGAAGATTCAGGAATAGTTACGAAACTCCCGAACCGTTTGAACCGAATAAAGTAACTTATGTGAATCTACCCCTACAGGATGTATACCATACATTTAAGAAAGGTCATAAGATCCAGGTTCAAATTCAAAGTACATGGTTTCCTTTATTTGATCTGAATCCTCAAAATTACGTACCTAATATCTTTGAAGCTTCTGAAGATGATTTCATTAAAGTGACACAGAGAGTATTCCATAATGAGAAATATCCGAGCAACATTGAAATAAAAATACTAGGTAAATAAACTGTCATTTGCGAAGCCTGCAGAATAGAATATATCTGCAGGTTTTGAATTGAATAGGCTATTCTTTGGCCTAAAATTAGCTTTTTTAAGCACTATATTCATTCAGTAATAGTTAAATCCGCTTTGAAAATATAATATGCCTGACGAAGATAAGCGATCATTTAAAACTGAATATATACATTCCCGCAAAGTTGAGGATGTATTAAATCAATTTGATACTGACCCTGATCGGGGGCTTTCTGAAAAAGAAGTTGAAAAAAGGCTTTCAAGGTACGGCCTTAATGTTCTGAAAGAACAGGACGAAAAGAGCTTGTTTCAGATTTTACTTGATCAGATCAATAACCCTGTAGTCTATTTATTAAGTGCGGCCACCGTGCTGGCTTTCTTTTTCGGAGATTATCCGGAGGCCATCGCAATTCTTATCGTTTTAGTACTGAATGCTATTATTGGCTTTTGGATGGAATTCCAAGCCCGGGAAAGCATGAAGACACTCAAGGAAATAGATAAAGTCAAAATACATGTACTGAGAGGCGGAGAAGAAATAGAAATAGATGCTGAACACCTTTCACCCGGCGACATCATCCATCTCAAAACGGGCAATGTAGTACCCGCTGATGGTCGGCTTCTCGAAGTTTCAGAATTTTCTGTAGATGAAGCAGCGCTAACAGGCGAATCTGTTCCCGTAACCAAGACCACAGATACACTTAAAGAAGAAACATCCTTGCCTGACCGCTCTAATATGGTATACAAGGGCACAGCGGTTACAAATGGTGATGCCAAAGCCGTAGTTGTTGGCACAGGTATGGATACTGAAATTGGGTCTATTTCAGAATTGGTGAGCTCTGCCAAGCAGGAACAGGATCCCTTAAATGTTAAACTTGAAGGCCTGACCAAAAACTTGATATGGGCTACTCTAGGACTTGCTACTGCCTTTTTTGTGTTAGGATGGATTTCGGGTAAAGATGTCTATCAACTTGTGCAAACGTCTATTGCCTGGACTATAGCAGCTATTCCTGAAGGACTACCCATTGTGGCTAGTATTGCTCTTGCCAGAGGCATGCTGCGTTTGGCCGATCGTAATGTTGTTGTAAAGCGCCTTTCTTCAGTAGAGACACTGGGAGAGACAACGGTTATTTTTACCGATAAAACGGGGACACTTACAGAAAATAACCTGACTCTGAAAGCGATGGAATTCAGTGGGGGCAAGATGAATGTAGAGTGGGAAGAAGGCAAAAAAGCAGTAAATGTTAATATAGAGGAAGGTACAGGAGAAATTTCAACTTCTGATGACCGGTTTAAGCGCTTTTTTGAAATTTCCGTTCTTTGCAATGATGCGCAAATTGAAGAAGGTGATAATAACGGAGAAGAAAACGGTAAGGGAGACCCACTTGATTTAGCTTTGATTCAATTTGGACGAGCCTTTGCAAACCAGCAGTTTGAGGAACTTCGAAGTAAAAAAAGCATAGCTAAAGAGCCTTTTGATTCGGAAGATATGGTCATGGGTACCGTATACGAGATTGATGATAAAGTGATGCTTTTGTGTAAAGGAGCTCCGGAAGCAATTATTAGCCGTACATCGAATATTCAAAGTGCTGATGGGGTTGAAAGTTTTTCAGAGGATGAAAAAAGGAGATGGAGAAAGCGAAATGAAGAACTTTCAGAGGATGGGCTGCGTGTAATTGCTTTTGCTTTCAAGGAAATGGAACGGTCAGTTTCCGATGATGAGGATGTAGAAGGCGAGTTAATGCATGACCTAACATTTTTAAGTCTTACCGGCTTTATTGACCCTCCCCGGGAAAAAGTAATCGATGCAGTGGATACCTGTCAGAAAGCCGGCATTCAAGTACAAATGGTAACCGGCGACCATCCCGGAACTGCCCGTAATATTGCCAGGCAAGTGCACATAGCCGACGAGGAGAATGACCGGGCTTTGCATGGAAGTGACCTAAAAGAAATGGTGGAAAAAGAGGATCGGCAGAAAATTCTTAACACTCGTATTTTTGCCAGAGTTGACCCCAGTCAAAAGCTTGACCTCATCAAATACTATCAGGAAAATGGGGATATTGTAGCTATGACCGGTGATGGGGTAAATGACGCGCCTGCTTTGAAGAAAGCAGATATCGGTATTGCTATGGGGAGAAAAGGCACACAGGTTGCTCAGGAAGTTTCTGATATGGTTTTGAAGAATGATGCCTTTTCCTCCATCGTTATGGCTGTGCGAGAAGGACGTATTATTTTTGAAAATATTAGAAGGTTTATAATGTATCAGCTTTCATATCACCTGTCGGAGATCGTGGTGATTGCAGCCGTTAGTTTTTCTGTATTTTCCTTACCATTGCTACCCCTTCAGCTTCTATTTCTGAATCTTTTATCAGATGTATTTCCTGCACTTGCCCTGGGTATTGGAAAGGGCAACCCAAACATCATGGAACATGATCCCAAAGATCCAAAGGAGCCTATTATTAATAACCAAAATTGGTTTATGATCGTCATGCATGGTTTGGTGCTCAGTATCTTTATAGTGGGAGCTTACTTTTTTACCTCTTTGGTTTGGGGGCTATCGGATGCTATAAGTAATAATGTGGCTTTTTTCAGCTTGGCTTTTGCTCAACTCTGGCACGTATTTGACATGCGAGAAGCTGAAGAGCCTATCTTTAACAATCAGGTTACTCGTAACAAATACGTTTGGTGGGCGCTGCTACTTTGTATCGTTGTGCTTATTATCGCTTATATGGTGCCAGTGATAAGCAATGCCTTATCTTTCCAGGACCTATCTCTTAGAATTTGGTTGCTGATCGCCATAACCAGCGTGTTACCGATGGTTACCATTCAGCTTTTAAAGCAGCTTACAAAGAACATGAAACTAAGATTTTAAAATATTTCTTGGCTCCACTTTATTAGGTATCAGGGCGCATGATTTTTCATAAAAACACAAAGGGTTTTCATTAAAATAAAGGCTTCTTTAGGCTTTAATTCGCCTTCGGCAAGCCCTATATTCAGAATTCAAAAATCAGATTAAAAGCAGAGTATATATTCAAAGAAATGACAGATAAATCAGCCAATAATAAAACCGGCGCAGAAGATATTAGTTGGGACTTATCAGACCTCTATTCATCCAATGAAGACCCTCAACTGGTCAAAGACAAAAAAAAGGTACTTGAGGAAGCAGAAGCTTTTGCTAAGAAGTACAGAGGCAAGATCAGTGAGCTTCCTGCAGCTAAGTTTAAAATAATGCTTGACGAGTATGAGGAGATCTTAGATACGTCCGGAAAAATTGGCTCATTTGCATATCTACAGTGGTCAACAGATACCGGAAATTCCGAATATGGAAAACTGGTGGCTGAGACAAATGAACTTTCCTCTGAAATTTCTCAAAAATTGGTGTTTCTCGACGTTGAATGGTTAAAGGTCTCGGAAGAAGAAGCTCAAAAACTTATTGAGAGTGATGAGCTGAAAAATTACAAACATTACCTCGAAAGTTCACGCCGTTACAAAGATCACGTTCTTGAAGAAGGGCAGGAAAAGATCATGTCTGCCAAGTCTGTTACCGGACGAAGTGCCTGGGTTCGGTTTTTTGATGAAACACTTGGCGCCGCTAAATTTGAATTGGATGGTGAGGAGCTAAGTGAACAGGAGGTGCTAAGTAAGCTGCACGAAAGTGACCGAGATCTTCGAGTCAGAGCCCACGCTTCGCTGACCAAAAAATTCAAAGACCTGAGCCGTCAACTTACTTTTATATTCAATACCATATTGGCAGATAAGTCTACCAACGATAAGCTCCGCAAATATGAAAGCTGGATAGATTCCAGGAATCTTGCCAATCAGACCGATCGTGAAACCGTTGATGCACTTGTTGAATCAGTAACCGGTCAGTATGAATTGGTGCAGCGCTATTATAAGCTTAAGAAAAAGCTTCTTGGTTTGGATGAGATGAAGGATTACGATCGGTATGCTCCAATGCTTCAGAACGAAGCCACTATCAAGTGGAATTCTGCCCGTGAAATGGTAATGGATTCGTACTCGAAATTTCATCCTAAAATGGGTGAGATAACAAATGAATTTTTTGAGAAGAATTGGATAGATGCTGCTATAAAACCGGGGAAACGAGGTGGTGCGTATTCTGCAGGAACTGTTCCCTCTGTTCACCCCTTTGTTTTTATGAATTTTGATGGCAGGATCCGTGATGTGCAAACCCTTGCCCATGAGCTTGGTCACGGCGTGCATCAGTATTTATCACGTCAGCAGGGTGTTTTGCAGTCCTCTACACCACTTACAACTGCTGAAACAGCCTCAGTTTTTGGGGAAATGCTGGTCTTCCAAAAACTGATGAAAGAATTGGATGATCCAAAAGAAAAACTTGCTCTTTTGGTTGGTAAAATTGATGATACCATTGCTACGGTATTTCGTCAGATATCAATGAACCGATTTGAATATGCCATTCATACAGCACGTCGTGAAGAAGGTGAGCTCACCACCGAGCGGTTTTCGGAACTATGGATGGAACAGCAAAAGGCTTTATATGGTGATTCAGTTACATTGACTGAAGAGTATGGGATTTGGTGGAGCTACATTCCTCACTTTCTACATACTCCGGGATATGTGTACGCTTATGCCTTTGGTGAACTATTGGTTTTGGCACTCTATGAAGAATACACTCAGCGGCCTGATGGTTTTTCGGATAAGTATCTGGAGTTATTGAGTGCTGGAGGATCCGAATGGCCGGAGGATCTAGTGGCAAAAATGGGGCTTGATATCACAGAGCCAGATTTCTGGGATAAAGGCCTGAATTCCTTCAGGAAGATGGTTGAAGAGGCCGAGAAAATGGCAAAGAAGATATAAAAACCTTCCCGGTGGTAACGAATAAGGAAGTGTGGATAGAATTTCCTAAACTAAATCAGAATAGTACATTTAGAAATAAATTTAAAAAATGTCATTAGATCGACAGGATAAAGCGCTCAGAGAGTTCAAGCAGATCATACAGGATTTGGTGCATTTGCTAAGAACCTCAACCGGAGTGGAGCTGGCTCATATGTGTTGGGTTAACCGTTCAAGAGAGCAATTTGTATGGGAAACCAATAGCACACGTCTTCCAAACGTAATGTTTAAAGACCGAGTAAATTTCGAAAATCATTTTCTAAATGAATTTCAGGATGCCGAAGATATTATTCAGTTGGTAGTTGGAGAGGATATTTCTAAAGCCAAACTGATGCATTATTTTGATTTTGTTCAAGCTAAAAGCATTCTCATTATACCATTTATAAACAAGGGGGAAACGGTTGCTCTAACGGTCCTTGAAAGTGAAAAGGATATCGATCAGGAATTGATCCATGACAGGATCCTTTCTTACAATAACGCTTTGGTGAATGTTTTGGATACCTACCTTGAAGTAGTAGATCTGCATGAAGGTCAGGAGCAATGGGAAAAATACGAGAAATCAGTAACAAAAATTGATTTCAGGCAGCATAGGGTAGAGATACTTGAAAATATGCTGAATGAGATTCAAAGTAACTTGCCGGGTGGTGGTGCTGTATTTTTAGCACCCGGGATGGAATCCTGGAATCTTATACTAAGAGCTGTTAAAGCTAAGAATCCACCAAAATTGGGTTTGCAGTTGCAGGAAAAAAGCGTTGCCTATGATGCCCTTGAAAAGGGTGAGCCTGTCTTTACGATGCATTTTAACAATAATCCACGGCGGATCTCATCTTCTGAAACAAGAACAGATGGAGCTTCGCTTGCCATACCGATCATGATCAACGACCGGAGGCAGGGTGTGGTAGTATGTTACGACAATGACCCTTTGACTTTTAAAGATTCCACTAAGCATAAACTGATCAACCTGGTGCGGATAGCTTCTCTAAGTATTCAAACATCAATCAAAAAACCAGAGGCTGCTTCTGAATTATTCACACAGAATTTTGGAGCTTATATGCCAGAATTGTGGGAGCTGAGTTTGACGTGCGAACTTGAGCGATTAAAAAAGGGAGGATCAGACAATACGTGGATAGGTTTTATTTCCCCTGATGACGTTTCGGGATTGAGAACAAAATACCGACTTGAGGATCTGCAAAAAATTCAGACAGATTTTGTTTCAGCTCTTAATCCATCTGTTCATGGGATTCCCGGTTATATGGGTTATAATTCAGATTACGTGTATATGTTCATTATTCAGAGCGATGATGAAGAGGCTGTAACTACCTGGATAGACAAGGTAAGATCAAGAATGGAATATGGTCTGGAGCTGTCTATTGGGGGATCGATACGGGCAGAATTTAAAGCTGGATACACAAAACTAACCGCTGATACAGTAAATAATTATCAAGCCGTTGATCGTGCGAAAAAGGCACTGAATAATGTAATGAATGACAGTGAAGCTGAGGTAGTGGAAGCGTAATGGGGAATGTGTATTTGATCGTAATTGATGGCCTTGGGGTAGGAGCACAGGAAGATTCTGCTGAATACGGCGATTCTGATATGAACACACTTGGTCATGTTTGTGAGGAAACAGGTGTTAAGCTGCCAAATCTGCAAAAAATGGGAATTGGAAATATTATTCCACTTGCTTCAGTTTCTGAAAATGATGATCCACTGGCCGCTTATGGAAAACTCAGAGAGGTATCTGCCGGTAAAGACTCGACCACCGGTCACTGGGAAATTTCCGGTATACATTTAGATCGAGCCTTTCCAACCTATCCTGATGGTTTTCCGGAAGAAGTTATAGAGATTTTTTGTGCTGAAATTGGGGTCCAGGGGGTTTTGTGTAACAAACCTTATTCAGGAACCGATGTAATTCGTGATTATGGTAAAGAACATCTGAAAACTGGATATCCGATCGTTTATACTTCAGCAGACAGTGTCTTTCAGGTGGCTTGCCATAAAGATATAATTCCTGTTAAAAATCTTTACGAATGGTGTGATATCGCAAGGCATAAAGTTTGTATAGATGAACATGAGGTTGGGCGAGTCATAGCCCGGCCCTTCAAGGGAAAACCAGGTAATTTTGAACGCATCTCCGATCAAAGGCATGATTATTCTTCCATTCCCCCAGAAAATAATTTGGTGAAAAAGTTACAGGATGCTGGGTTTGAAACTCATTCTGTAGGGAAAGTCGCCGATCTTTTTGCAGGTGTAGGCTTCACTGAATCTCACCCCACAAAAAGTAATGCTCAGGGAATAACTGAATTACTCAGTCTGATGTCTGATCTGGATAATAGTTTGGTATTTGTAAACCTGATCGATACGGATCAGTTATTTGGGCACCGCCTGGATCCGGAGGGATTTGCAGGAAGTCTTGAAGAATTTGATAAGGCAATACCTGCTATTGTTTCAATGATTAGCGAAGATGATCTTCTAATTATTACAGGAGATCATGGAAACGATCCTTGTTCAGAAAGCACGGATCACTCAAGAGAGTTTGTACCACTGCTGGTATTTCCAAAAGGTATGGCAATTAAGGAAAACCTGGGAACAGGTGATACCTTCTCAAATATTGCAAAAAGTATAGCGTCTTTTTTTACACTACCGAATAATTTTCCGGGAAAATCTTTTATAAAATAGGATAGTGGCCTATCCGATGATCTATAAAAAGCTGACAATGCGTATTTAAAATTGAAGCAATAATTGCTTATATTGGCTAATTGTAAATTTCATTAAGATGTAGGCGCAATATTTATGCTTAAGATACGTGACTATCTAATATAAGATTATATTAAAATTGTCTGCGCACCTGCTTACTCTAACATTCATTAAACCATATATACACAGTGGCAAAAAGTTCTGGAATCTCTACTCGTGAGTCAGAGTCATTAGATCGCTATCTGCACGAAATTGGAAAAGAGAAATTAATTACACCGGATGATGAAGTTCGTCTGGCCAAAGAAATTCAGAAAGGGAGTCAGAGAGCACTTGAAGATCTTACGAAAGCTAACCTCCGTTTCGTTGTTTCTGTAGCTAAACAGTATCAAAACCAAGGTCTTTCTCTGGGCGACTTGATCAACGAGGGAAATCTTGGTTTGATCAAAGCAGCCAAACGTTTCGATGAAACCCGTGGATTTAAGTTTATTTCATATGCGGTTTGGTGGATTCGCCAATCTATACTGCAGGCTTTGGCTGAGCAATCTCGTATTGTTCGTTTACCTCTTAACAGGGTAGGTGCTTTAAACAAGATAGGTAAGGAACTTTCGAAGCTGGAGCAGGAGTATGAACGAGTGCCTTCAGCTCATGAACTTGCTGAAAGTCTTGAAATGACTGTTGGTGAAGTTGCAGATACACTCAAGATCTCCGGCCGTCACCTATCTATGGATGCACCTTTTGCACAAGGTGAAGACAACAGGCTTCTTGACGTTTTAGAAAACGAGGAGATCCCAAATCCGGATTTTGATCTAATGGGGGAATCTTTGAAAGTTGAGATCGAAAGAGCACTTTCAAAACTGACTACCCGTGAAGCTGAAGTGATCCGGCTTTATTTTGGTATAGGTCGTGAACATTCTCTTACTTTAGAAGAAATTGGAGAACGTTTTGACCTGACACGTGAGCGTGTACGTCAGATCAAAGAAAAAGCACTTAGAAAATTAAGACATCACAATAGAAGTGCTGCACTGAGAGCCTACTTAGGTTAATTAAAATTAATTTATCGTGAGATAAGCCCTGTATCTGATATCAGATGCAGGGCTTTTTAATTTATATCATTTTAAGGCCTACTAATGCTGATTTGTTTGCGTTACATTTACTGACATGAAACAGACCATACTCATAATCACGCTATTTTTTAGCCTAATAGAATTAGCTCAGGCTCAACGTTACCCTTTCAGAGCGTTTTCTATTGAACAAGGCTTAAGTGAATCAGTAGTCTATGATATTGCCCAAGATGATAATGGCTACATTTGGCTGGCTACCGGGTTTGGGCTGAACCGATATGATGGAGTCAATTTTCGTAATTATTTTGAAGAGCAGGGATTGAACAGCAGTCGTTTGCGGTCACTATTGAAAGATGACCGGGGAATTATCTGGATTGGCTCAGAGGCTGGGGTAAATTTTATAAAGGATGACAGTATCCATACTGATCCTGACTACAGTGCTTTGAATAACAGTACAGTCATAAGTATTTATCAGGATATGCTTGGTGACATGTGGTTTGGTACTGATGGGAATGGGGTGTGGCATTATTCTGATGGAATTCAAATTGCTCAATACACTACTTCAAATGGTCTTGGTGATAATAGGGTAAGGGCAGTTGCTGAAAGCGAGAATGGCACCTTATGGTTTGCAACTAGAGATGGTCTTACAGTACTTGAAAACGGTAATTTCAGAACTTATGGTACAGATGAAGGTCTGCCGGCCAATCGGATCCGGGATGTAAAAGTAGATCAGAGTGGGACTGTATGGATTGGGACTCGGAGTGGTCTGGTAAAATATGATGGAAAGGAATTTAAAGTTTTTGATGTACAGGATGGACTCATTAATGATCTCATCAGGACCGTTTCGATCACTGAGAAAGGTGAATTATGGATCGGGACGGAAGGAGGGATAAGTCATTTTGATGGTGAGGATTTCAAGAATTTTGATGCCGGATCCGGTATTTCAAATGAGATCATTTACTCCAGCTTAATTGATAGTGAAAGAAATGTATGGTTTGGAACCTTTGGGGGCGGCGTGAATTTCTTCATTGGCGATTACTTCGCGAATTATGATACTGAACTTGGTTTGACGAATAATCTTGTGACCTCTTTCACAGAAGATCAAAACGGCAGGATATGGATAGCCACTTATGGTGGCGGTATTACCATTTATGAAGATGGAAACTTAACACCATATCAAGAAAATTCGTCTCTACCGGACAATCAGGTCTATACACTTTTCAAGGATTCAAATGGGGATATTTGGATTGGAATGAGAGAAGGACTGGCCAGGGTATCAAACGGTTATTTGAAGGTATTCCAGGATAAAGAATTTCCATTCCGAAAGGTTCGAAACGTAATGGAAGCCTCTGATGGCAGCTTTTGGATAAGTACCTATGATGATGGAATTGTTCACTATAGAGATGGTAAATTTGAGCAAATTACAACAGAAGAGGGTATCATTAGTAATCGTGTTTTGGATTCAGTAGAAGGGGATGACGGCTCAATATGGATCGCTACTTATGGTGGCATCACCAGATACCTTGACGGTGAGTTTCAAAGTTTTGCTATACAGGAAGGGTTGCCTAATAATGCAGTCATGAACCTGATGCATGATGATGACGGGACTATTTGGGCTGCTACTTTTGGTGGTTTAGCTTGGTTTGACGGACTGAAATTTCAAAGTATTACCGTGGAAGACGGTCTGCCAGATGATGTGGCTTATTTCATATATAAGAATTCAGAAGGGTTTTATTGGATCGGTTCAACTGAAGGAGTCATACGATTTGATAAAGATGCCTATTTTAGTTCAAATGATAGAAACAGAAACCTTAGCTTTAAGATCCTGAATAAAGAACTCGGTTTGATCACAAACGAGTTAAACCTTGGCGCTGTGTATGAAGATAGTAGTGGTGTTTTATGGTTTGGTACGGTGGAAGGATTGAGCCGGTTTGACCCAAATCGATACTCGGTCAGTCAGGTTCCTCCAAAGGTGCATATTACAGCTGTTAATGCCTCGGGAAGGGATTATGAACCCGACAGAGAATTTAAACTTTCTCATCGGGAGAATTATGTTGAGATCAGTTATACCGGAATTAATTTTTCGGCACCAAATCAGATCCTATATGAATACCAATTGAGCGGTATAGATCCTGAATGGCAAAGAACAAATTCGAGAAGTGTTAAATATCCTTCCTTGCCACCAGGGGAATACACATTTAAAATTCATGGACGAAATATCAACGGTGCATGGAGTCCTGAGGTTGAGGAGCTCAAGTTCGTGATCTCAGCTCCGTTTTGGATGCAATGGTGGTTTTGGATACTGATCGGATCGATAATCGTAGGTATCATCTATTTGTTCTATAACTACTACAGGGTAAGAAAAATGATCGATATAGAGCGAATGCGTGTTCGTATTGCCAGTGACCTTCATGACGATGTAGGTGCCAGTTTAACAGAGATCGCTCTTCAGTCAGATTTTTTATTGGCCGGAGATATTCAGGGAGAGATCAAGAAATCATTGGCTCAGATCGGTGATAATTGTCGGAAAATTGTATCAAGCTTGGATGATATTGTTTGGTCGATCGATGCAAGAAACGACACTCTGGGCGACCTGACAGACCGAATGCAGGATTATGTTTTAAATACACTCGAAAAGAAGAACATGGATGTTTGGTATGATTTCGAAAACCTGAATATGGATAATAAACTGCCAGTTTCAGTAAAAGAGAATGTATACCTGATATTTAAAGAAGCTGTAAACAACATAGCTAAATACTCTAACGGTGATCGAGTTGTCATTAAAATGGAAAATCAAAATGGAAGCTTCGAATTCAATATATTAGACAATGGTACCACCGGAAGAGGAACTAAGAAAACCGGGCATGGGCTCCGTAATATGGAAATGCGAGCGAAGAGAATTGGCGCAGATATTAGTATTAATACAGAAAATGGTTTTTCCATCACAGTTAAGGGAAAGCTAAAGCCTAATCAAAGGTGACATTATGGCCATTATTGGAATAGTTGAAGACAATAAAAAGATCAGAGATTTGATCCAAAGGTATCTTGATATGCAGAAAGATATGGAATGTCCGGTTGCGGTAGATTCTGTAGAAGAAATGCTTGACTATTTAGAAGAGCACAAGCATCCTGATGTGATATTAATGGATATACAACTACCCGGAATGTCCGGCATCAAAGGAATGGAAGTGATTAAGGGTAAATACCCTGAAATTGAGATCATCATGCTTACTGTATATCATGATTCACACAAGATCTTTGATTCACTTAAAGCAGGTGCCTCAGGTTATTTATTGAAGCATACTTCACTGCCGGAAATTAAAGAGTCCATCCAAAACTTATTGAAGGGTGGGGCACCAATGTCACCTCAGATCGCCAGAAAGGTGATCTCTCATTTCAACGAAGAGGCACCCAAAAAGAATGAGGACAGTATGCTCACAAATCGTGAACAGGATATAGTGAACGGTTTAGTAGATGGACTCAGTTATAAACTTATAGCTGACAGATATGATATCTCTATAGACACGGTAAGAGCACATATTCGCAATATTTACAAGAAACTACACGTTAATTCCAAGGCAGAGGTCATAGCCAAATCACTGAGAGGTGAAATTTAGACTAACATTATCATGTGACTTTTTTTTTCCGTGGGATGAGACATATTCAGTTAAGAAATTAATAATCACTTAGAAGGTGAGACCCATGAAAGCTTCAAAAATATTCAGTCGATTATCCTTACTGATCATTCCATTAATATTCTCAGGCTGTTACACACAGTTCCAGGCTTATGAAAAATCCTTTCCTGAGCACGATCGCTACTCAGATTATTATGCTTGGGATGGCTTTGAAGATGGTCGTGAAAACCCTGATGCTGTCAGGTCTAACAGATATGATGAATATAGAGAGAATCAGGGGCGACAGGCCTACAGTGCTGATTACTATGATGAAGATTATGCTGCACTAGAAGAAGCTGGAATATACTATAAAGACTATAAGACCGAGAACTGGTATAAAGAAAATTATGCCGACAATGTCTATTGGAAAGGGTATGAAGATGGATATGGAAATGGTTATGACGACGGCTTCGATGGTGGGTATGAAAGAGCAGCGCAGAAATATGCCAGAAATTCATACTTTTACGGCTACAAACCATGGGCTTACAACAGCTGGCATTTGAATAGCCACAGATTCCACCGACATTATATGTGGGGAGCAGGATTTGGTCTGCATTTTAGTGGATTTAGTGGCCTTTGGGTTTCAAACTGGCGATATGACCTTTATAGTCCAACCGGTTACTGGTATTACACTAGCTCAGGTTTTCCAATGTATATGTACCATCCTTATCAATACTATGGATATTATTCTAATTACGGATATGGTGGATTTTATGGAAATCCTTACTACAATACCCTTGTGATCTACAACAGCTATAACAAAACAAATCGCTACAGAAGAAGTGCGGAATTATACCGAAAAGGTCCAAGAAACAGTGGGTTAGTCAATAGAGATTCATACAGAAGCAGATCAAAATCTGATTACACTCCAAGAACCAGAGGATCTTCGATCAGGACTCGAGGAATAAACAGTGGTTCTCGTGTTAGAAGTACAGGCCGATCCGGTTCAGTTGGCAGAAGCTCAGGAAACGTAACGCGATCAAGAGGAACAGCCGGTAGTGGTTCAAATCGATCAAGAGGTTCAGGAAGCAATATTAACAGATCAAGCTCTAGTAATAATGGGTCAGGTGCCTCGGTTGGGAGATCAAGGTCTAACAACCGTTCAGGAAGTAGCGTAAAAAGATCACGCTCCTCATCAGGGAATAGTTCTTCACGAAGCAGGGGATCCGATAATCTGAGTTCAAGCAACAAGAGGAGTGATATTGAAAGATCGTCAATATCACGGGTTAGCCGTTCTGTATATTCTGTTCCTGTTAAAAGGGTAGAAACTAACAGAAGAGTTAATACCAGCAGAAGCTCATTCTTAGATAAAAGAAATGTTTTTAGGTCAATTCAGAATAGAAATACTTCTGACCGGAAACTTGGAAATAGAAATGTCAGAAATAACAAAAGTTCCTCAGTGTTTGGACGAACTATCCGTAAAGCGATCAATAACTCTTCAACAAGAAGCAGTAGTGTTAGCCGAAGCTCAAAAACACGAAGCGTAAGCCGAAGTACCAACACTCGCAGCAGTTCAAAAAGTACTTCCAGGAACTCCGGTTCTAGTAAACGGTCACGTGGCGGAAACTAAGCTGATCAAGTAAAAAAGACGGTATTAATAAATCAGGCTAATCAATGAAGAGATTATATCTAATCTTAATAACTTTGATATTTTTAAGTGGTTCTGTGCTAGCTCAAAACGGATTGAGTCCAGCAAGCTATCCAAACCTGGCACTGGAATTCAGCAATCAAAACATGAATGGAAATCCTTCATCCTTTATGCCTTCAGTAGCAAATGGATATGGGTTTGGCAGTTATCTCGATAATCCGGCAGCAATGGCTTTATTGGGAGGTAGTCAATTTTCATTCAGCTTATACAACCAGAATACCAAGACCGAGAATTTCTATTTAGGTAATGATATTGAAGCTGAGCAGTCTGTTACTAAACTTGGTGATCTAGGGTTCGTGTATAATTTTCCAACAAAGCAAGGTAGTTTTATTATAGGCGGGGGTTATAATCGCACTTCTTCAGCCAATAATGCTTTTCGTGTTTCCGGCAGAAACAATGATAACACTATCACGGACTCTTTTCTGGACCCTGACAGTGAATACAATGAATTGGCTTTTCAAACCTACGCCATTGATTGGGGTGATGTGGACTCGACCTATTTGGAGTCAATTTTTAGGATCGGTTTTCCACCGGGCACTTTTCCGGGTATCGATCAGGAAGCTGATATAAAATACAGTACCTATATGGGGGAGTATTCTTTCTTTGCAGCCACAGAATTCAGAAAGGATCTTTTTCTTGGATTCTCTGCCAGCTATTTTACCGGAGAGTATACCTACAGACGTGATTTCCTGGAATACGATTCACAAAATGACTATGACGGAACATTCATCGAAGGCAGCGATATTGATAATATTCTGGTACATGATGAGGTTGATGTTGATGTTCAAGGGGGTAAGTACCGCGCGGGACTTGTGTATAAGTTATTTTCAGGGTTGAATATTGGTGCAAGTTACATGCTGCCGGCTACTATCAGGATATCTGAAGACTATTATTCTTCTATAGAAACTACATTAGATGATGGATCGGAACCGTTCTTTTATGATATAGCGAGTGATGGCAGCTTCAGATACAGAATTGAACAACCGGGAAAGCTCAAGATAGGTGCTGCACTGCTGGACTTTGCAGGTTTTTCAGTTTCAGCTTCTGCTGAGTATATAGACTATCAGGATACGGAGATCGACTTTGTTACCGATAGTGATCTCAGGCTCGTTGATGAAGTGGATATCAGAGCTCAACAGGAAAGCCTGAATAATTTCATGGAAGATAATTACGAATCGGTTACAAATTTTAAGATCGGTGTAGGAAAAAAATTGGACGATAGAACCGGGATCAGGGCTGCTTATTCTTATAGACCGGCCATCAGTAAATTAACTCCCGAAGACACCAAAACCTATTCCGTAGGTTTTGACCTGAAAGTCAGTGATGGATTTCTGATCGATGTGTCAGGCCATTATCTGAAGAAAGATGACCGATCTGAATTGTACAATTACATCGATTTTAACGGTCAACCTCAGTCCACAACATTTGAATTCACTAAACAAGTCCTGAAAATACAGGTTGGGCTGAAAATTCTTTTCTAGTACTCTTTATATTAGAGCCATTTCTTTTTTCTAAAATAGATGAGCATTCCAATTGTAGTCAATATCATGATAACCCAAATTGCGGGATAAGCCCATTTTACTGAAAGTTCAGGCATATACTCAAAGTTCATTCCGTAAATACCGGCGAGAAAGGTAAGTGGGATGAAAATAGTGGCAATGATCGTTAATACCTTCATCACTTCATTCATCTTATTACTAACCTGAGACATATACATATCCAACATCCCAATTATCATGTCTCGGTAATTTTCAATCCCGTCAATGATCTGAACCAAGTGGTCGTGAACATCACGGAAGTATATTTTATTTTCTTCATTAATTAAGGGCGATTCCTCGCGAAGCAGATTATTCAAGCTATCTCTGAGTGGCCAAATTGCTTTTCGTAGGTAAAGAACTTTTCGCCTTAGAGCATGTATCTGTTCAGGAATGTCATCATCTGCACTGGAAATTATGTGATCTTCAAGTATCTCGATCTCATCGCCTAGTTTTTCCATTACTTTAAAGTAATGATCCACTATGGTATCAATTAGCGCGTAGGCAAGATAATCAGGGCCTTCTTTACGCAAACGTGGAGCTTTATTTCGCAAGCGGTGTAGTACCGGTTCAAAAATCGGGTAATCATCTTCCTGAAAGGAAAGAACACTGTCTTCATATAACACTATACTCACTTGTTCTACATTCAGTTCTCCTGTTTCCTCCATGATACTCATCATACGGAGAACGAAAAATACCTGATCCGGATATTCTTCGATCTTAGCCCTTTGATTGGTATTGAGGATATCTTCCTGTATTAGTGGGTGAAGCCCAAAATAGCTCCAGATATGTTTTAGTTTTTCAACATCGTGAAGCCCGAGTACATTGACCCATGTTTTAGAAGGTGATTCCAGATAAGGTTTACTTTCTTCAATTTCGGTGATGTCATATTCACCAAGTTGCTCAACATCATAGTCTAAAAGGTTGAGCTGTACATTCTCAATTCTCTTTTCACCAGTAAATTGTAAGGTTCCCGGAGCCTGACCAGGTTCTTTGGAATGCTTTTTATGACGAAGAAAGTGAGGTACGGGAATCCTTTTGGAAATCTTTTTTACCATAATATTTGATATCTGGTGACTTTGTTATAAAGTAAGTATAAATAAAAAAAGTCCTGCATGATATCATACAGGACTTTGAAAAGATTATAAAACTAAATTAGTTGCCTATTCGGCCTTCTTCAGCAGCTTTTTTCAGTTCATCATTGGCCCAGATAGCGATCTCAACCCGTCGATTTTGCTGTCGCCCGGCTTCGGTATCGTTTGTGGCAACAGGTTGTTCTTCTCCATAACCTACAATGGTCATTCTCTCAGCATCTACACCGGTAAAGGCGGCATATTCTGCTACGGAACGAGCACGTTTTTCTGATAGCTCCTGATTGTATTCTTCTGAACCACGGCTGTCAGTATGTCCTCCAAACATAATGTTTGTATCCTCATACTTATTTAAGATCTCAGCAAGATCGGCAATGTTTTCTTTTGACTGATCTTTTAAAGCAAAAGAGTCAAAATCAAACAGGATTCCGGAATCAAAAGTGATCTTGATACCTTCACCGACGCGTTCAACAGTAGCGTTTTCGAGGTCTTGTTCCAATTCTCTCGCCTGACGATCCATATAGTTTCCAATTGCGGCACCTGTTGCACCACCTACAGCGGCACCTACAATAGCACCAGTAGTTGTATTACCTGCCGCTTTACCTATCACAGCTCCTGCCAATGCCCCGGCACCCGCTCCAATAGTTGTTCCTTTGGCTGTTTTACTCCAGTTTTGACAAGCAGTAAATGGAAGGGCAAGTATTAAGCCGAATAAAATAAATTTTAAACTTTTAGTTTTCATGTAGATCCTCTCTTTTGTTGGTATTCATTGTTATTAAACAACATAAGATAAAAATGTTCCGTTAAATAGGGCTCTTTTTTATTCTACTTCAGCTCTAAGAACTTCTAATGGCGGTTTGTTATGAATGCCACGCGTATTCAGTAGACCTATCAGTAAGACCAATGTAGTAAGAATGATTATTTCTACCCCTATAATAAAGAAATCCGGGACAAAATTGATCTCAAAGTAAAAATAACCGATCAGATAACTTGCACCCAATGAGAGTATCAAACCGGTCATAGATGCCATGATTCCAAGTAGGGCATATTCGATGATCTGTATCTTGATGACCTGTTTTTTTGAGGCCCCAAGTGTTCTTAATAGTACAGCTTCTCGAATTCTTTGAAAGCGTGAAGTGGCTGCTGATCCGGCCAGTACGATCAAGCCGGTTATGATACTGAACAAACCGATGAACTGAATAACAAAGGTTACTTTGCCCAGAAAATTTTGAACCGTCTCGAAAACAAGTCCCACATCTATTGCTGAAACATTTGGATAAGCTTGCACCAGTTTCTGCTGAAGTTCAAGTGATGAATCACGCCCGTCAGTTTTGATTGTGGTGGCAAAGAATTGAGGGGCATTATCAAGTACCCCTGCAGGGAAGACTACAAAGAAGTTTGGTGAAGGCTGATCCCATTTAACGGTTCTGGTGCTTGCAATATAAGTCTGTATTGGAATACCCTGCACATCCCAGGTCAATGTATCACCAATGGAAGCATCCAGATCTTCCATCTGATCAACCTCAACTGATATAGGCACGACCTGATCAAATCCTTCAGCTCTGCCGATCCATTCGCCATCAACAATGGATTCGGTAGGCAATAACGAATCACGATAGGTAGAACGATATTCTCGGTTTAAAGCCCAGCCTCGAGGGTTGGCAGTGGTGTCTTCTCTTAATTCTGCAGGGGTCATTCCGTTGATGGATTGTATCCTCATCGTCACTATGGGTACATTTTGGAGAATTTCATGTCCGTTTGACCTTATAATATCATTCACTCCATCATTTTGATCATACTGGATGTCATATAAGGCAAGGTTTGGCAGGTCTTCCTGTCCACCAAAATCGATTTGATCTAGTAACATATCCTGTGTCAGATAAAGGGAACTGATCATAGTTACTCCCAGACCGAAAGTGAGTAAAAGGGTAGTTGTTTGATTATTAGGTCGGTATAGGTTAGCTAATCCTTGTCTGAGTTCATATGAAAAACCGGCACGCAAAAACTTTCGTGAGCCCTTCATGATCAACTTTGCAAAACCGGTTAATAACAGCAAACATGCTACCAATCCACCAGTGAATGCCAGGGAAGGTATTATCTCACCGATCATGATCCAGGCATAGGTGGTTACAAATAACAATAGTACAGCTGACAGAGTAATCTTTGTGTTATTCGAGAGTAATTGAGCCAGGTTGATCTGAATGCTTCTGATAGAATATAGTGGGGAGATCTTTTTAACGGCTAAAAGTGGAAATAAGGCAAAGAGAACGGATATAACCAATCCAGTTCCAATTCCAATGGCCACTGAGGTCCAGGAGATGTAAAGTTCAATATCTACCGGAAGGAAATCCTGAACAAGAACGGGTAAGAACATCTGAATGCCTGATCCTATCATAGCTCCTAATGCAGAACCCACAAACCCCATCGAGGCAGCTTGGATCAGGTAGATCAATAAAGCCTGATTCGATGATACTCCCACGCAGCGGAGTACAGCTACGGTATTGATCTTTTGCCTGATGTACACAAAAATAGAGCTTGCCACTCCTATTCCACCAAGCAGCAGAGCGATAAAACCAATAAGATTTAAAAAGTTGGATAAATATAAAATTGCTTCACCTACTTCTTCCTCTCGTTCTTCAACTGTATCATAGCCGAAACGCAGACCTTGTTCGTCACGCAGATCATCGAGTCTATCATCCACATAGTTCATATCTGTACCATCGGGAAACTTATGCCAGGATACATATTCAAGTCTGCTTCCCCTTTGGAGAAGGCCGGTTGCTTCCACATTTTCTTTTGGTATGAAGATCCTGGGTCCAAAAAAAGAAGCAGCAACGGGTTGTCCGGGTATCTCTATCAATGTTCCCTCGATCTCGTAAGTAACCTGTCCTATTTTTACAGAATCACCGGGTTGCAGGTCAAATAATCTCATGACGGGTTCATCTACCAGTGCTCCCCCATTAGTTTGAAAAGTTTCGGCTGCTGATGAGGGTTCAGTGATCAAGTCTCCATAAAATGGAAAGTTACCTTCTATAGCTGTGATCTGTGAAAGCCGCGTATTCCCGTTTTCCGGGAAAAATGCCATAGAATTAAACTCAAGGGCAGTAGAGACATCGCCACCCAGCGAATCAAGTACGGTCTGCAGTTCTTCCTGGAATGGAGCATTGCGTTCTACCTCAAGGTCTGCTCCAAGCAATTCCTTGGCTTGACTCTCAATGCTACTGTTTAGGTTTGACCTGAATGAAGTGATCGCAACCTGAGCTGCAACTCCGACAATAATAGCAGCCATAAAAAGAAACAGCTTGGATCGATGAGATCTTGAATCACGCCACGCCATTTTGACTGTCCAAAGCAAAGAGTTTTTATTACTCATATGATCTATTTAGGCGCGCTTTCTGTTTCAACTTCAGCGTGAGAGTCTTCATTTACCCGCCCGTTTTTGAGGCTTATGATCCGGTCACACTTTTTAGCCAGTTCCAGATCATGGGTAACCAATACAAGGGTCGTACCCTGCTTTTCATTCAGATCAAAGATCAGGTTTTCAATATACTCTCCGGTCTCAGTATCCAGATTACCGGTCGGTTCATCGGCAAACAGGATCTTAGGGTCGTTGATAAATGCACGCGCTATAGCCACACGTTGTTGTTCACCGCCTGAAAGTTGAGTAGGATAATGGTGTGTACGGTCACCGAGTCCAACACTCTCCAGTAGTTCTCCAGCCCTTTCGCGGACTTCCTTGGTGCCTTCTCCCCGCAGTTCCAAGGGAACCATTACATTCTCTATGGCTGTCAAAGTGGGTACAAGCTGAAAAGTTTGAAATACAAAACCCACATGTTGGTTACGAACCTTAGCTCTTTCATCCTCATTTAAAGGATTGAGTGGAATTTCATTTAGTGTAACAGTGCCGGATGAGGGGCGATCCAGGCCGGCACACAAACCTAGCAGGGTTGTTTTGCCGGACCCAGATGGTCCTACTACGGCACATGAGATGCCTTCAGGAATTGAAAAATTAATATTGTTTACAACCGTTAAGGTCTTGGTTCCACTTTGGAATTTTCGGTATAGCTGATGAACTTCGAGTATATTTGACACGTCTCTTATTTTTTGAATCATACCGACTCAAACAACGGTTTATTGGGGAAACATTCCTTTAAAGTTTCAAAAAATAAACGACCCTTAAACCTAAATTTATATCAAATCAATTACATGAGATCATTATTTATCTTTCTCATTGCATTTACATTTGTTCAGGCTCAAAGTCCAGAACAAAAGAGTATTTTATTTTTCGGTGACAGTATTACAGCAGGGCTTGGGGTGGATAAAAGCCAAGCCTTTCCGGCACTAATACAGCAAAAAGTTGATTCTGCGGGATTAAATTATGAAGTGATTAATGGAGGTCTTAGTGGAGAAACCTCAGCCGGAGGATTAAGGCGAATCGACTGGGTATTGCAAAGAAAGATCGATGTATTTGTGCTTGAATTGGGAGGCAACGATGGGTTGAGGGGTATAGAGCTTAGTTCCACAAAAGATAATCTACAGCAGATCATTGATAAAGTTAAGTCAAAATATCCGGATGTGCAGATCATACTTGCCGGAATGCAGGTCCCGCCGAATCTTGGACAAGAATACACGAGGCAATTCGAGAGCATGTATCCTGAGCTGGCTGAAGAAAACGGACTCCCACTTATCCCCATGATACTTGACAAAATTGGCGGAAATGAGGACTTAATGCAGAGTGATGGAATACATCCTACACCAAAAGGTCATAGGGTGATCGCTGAGACAATATGGGAAAAACTGGAACCTTTGCTATAAAAAATTACTGTTTTAAGCTTGTTATCTCAACCTTTTTAAAACAAATTTTCAATCGTACATTACATCAATATTGAATTGAAAAACAAGATCTTATGATGAAGAGATACTTAATTCTGATGGTTTTTCTCCTTTCCGGACCGACCATTATTGCACAAGATTCGCTGCTAAATTACCAACCCAAAGTATTGTTGGTCACGGCACATCCTGACGATGATGCCTTATTTTCCGCTACCATTTTTAAAACAACAAAGCTGTTGGGAGGTAAGGTGGACCTGGCACTTATGACCAATGGTGAAGGAGGGTATACCTATTCCACACTAGGGAATTATATCTATAATAAAGAGCTGGATAAAGAAGAGGTTGGCCGGCAATATTTGCCCGGAATCCGTAAGCAGGAACTAATGGCAGGTGGAGACATTGTTGGAATCCGGAACTATTTTTTCTTCGACCAACCTGATTTTTACTATACTGAAGACGTACACGAAACCTTAGAAAAGTGGAATACAGACTGGGTGCATGAAAGGCTGGTTCAGATCCTGAAAGATGGAGATTATGATTTTCTGTTCTTGATGTTACCCTTCGAAGAATTCCACGGGCATCATAAAGCCTCTGCTGTATTGGGTCTGCAAGCAATGAAACAATTACCTGTTGATGAACGTCCGATTGCGCTACAGGCTTTTATCAGAAGAGGGGAGAATCCGGGTGTAGGTTTTACACAAATGGAAGGATTTCCGGATACAAAAGTGAAAGAAGGCGTTCTCTTTGAATTTGACCGCAGTCAGACGTTTGGTGTCAACGACCGCCTGAACTATAACATTATTTCCAATTGGGTGATCGCTGAACACAAGTCGCAGGGAACCATGCAACTGCTTATGCAAACCGGCGCTAAAGTGGTCGAACAATACTGGTATAATGAGTTGAACGGAGATGATAAACTTCTGAAAACGACCGAATACTTTGAAGCTGTTAATGCAGCTCGGCCTTAACTGGGTATATCGTTAATGGTGTAAAGGGTGTTTTTATTCTAACTCACCATTACACCGGCTGGAAATATTATTCAATGAAATAGCTGATATTGATATTAGATCGAACTTCTACGGTTTGAGCGAAATCCATCATAGATGCATCGGCTGACAGTGACATCATTTCCATGGTATTCCCTCTACGTGGAACACTGACCTGATGATCGGAATAATTAATGGTATATATATCTCCAACTTGGGTTCCCGAAGTCTTGGCTATCAGGTCCGCTCGTTCTTTTGATGCCTCAATAGCAGAGATAAGTGCATTTTCTTTTCCTTCAGCAATTTTTGTGGAGGAAAACTGTCCGTTGAAGGTATCAAAATTATTTTTGATCAGTGTAAGCTGTATACGCTCATACATGTCGAAATCGTTGAAGGTTATACTTACAGATTGATTTGTGCTGGTTATATACTGCGGCTCTTGATTATTGTAGCGATTAGCGTTGACCTGTCGTCGGTTCATTCGTATCGGTTCGAAGTCAATATTTTTTTCTGTTATGTTTAATTCATTAAGTAACCCTGCTAACACGGATTCTTTATCTTTGTGCAATTCGTAGGCTTCCTGAGGTGTTTCGGCTTCAGCGTTTATGGTTACGTTAAATATGATGAGATCCGCAGGCAGTAATTCTGATGCGCTCATATTTATTGTGATAGTTCGTTCCGAAACAGGTTGTTGGGCTAATGTTGTGCAGCTTATTCCGAAAAAAAGCAAACTTATCGTCAATGTGATCTTGCCCAGTTTACTTCCATTCCAATCCATATTCCTGTTTGATCTTTTGTACGTCTTCATAATTTTTTCCTTCATTTAGTTTAAAAACCCGACTTCCGAGCTGGTCAAATTCATTTATGTTGAAACCTGCCTTGTACCAACTTTCAAGTACGTCATAATATTGTTGATGTTTTTGTTTGTTTTTGAGGAGCATCCCGAAATCAGATACTCTGTTTCCATTGATCACCTGAAAATGTAGTAAGGTCCTTTGCATGCCAAACTGAATCGACTTCATCAGGTAAATGTTGATCTCAGTTTCCTCATTAACATAAATAGGAGAAGATGGATATTTTTCAGGATTCTTTTTTGGCTTCAATGCAATTCTATGTGGAGAAATGATCACCTTTCCTGCATTGCGACTTAAAAACAGAGATATAAATGCAAAGCCATACCCCACTATCATTATAAATCCCAATAGGAGTTCACCCCAGGAAGGAAGGTTTAGGTCAAAGTAATCGAGGGTATAAATGCTAAGCAGTACAGCGATTGTAACGCTAATTCCAACCCTGTATTCGATAGCTTCAGGATAATAAGGTTTATGGGAAGGTTCATTTTTCCTGAAAGATGGCTTTAAAAGATCGAATTGATTCATGATCTGCTAAAATTTAGTTAAAGATGAAGTTTGATCAGGAAAAGCTGGTATGCGGTAAATTCATTTCAATATATCATTCGGTTTACTGCCATTCTATTCCGTATTCCTGTTTGATCCTTTGTATGTCTGCATAATTTCTACCTTCATTCAGTTTGAATACCCGTTGTCCCAGATGATACTCCTTGACAGGGCACTCCGATTTATACCACCTCTCCAGAACCTTCAAATATCGTTTTTCCTCTCCACGATTTTTTATGGTCAAACCAAAACTAGCTTCATCGTTCTCTTGCTTAACTATAAATTGCATGATCACATAAGAAGACCACTAACGAAAGGACTGAATGATGTTGATCTCAAGTTCTGAAAATATCAGTTAAATCGATAGGAGAGTCAGGAAAGTCGTTTTCATCCATTATGGGCTGAAGTATTATCTCATCCTCCTTAAGGATAACCTTACCAAAATTCCTACTATAGGAAAATGGAAAATACGCCAACCCGAATGTGATAAAAGCCAAGATAAAGCCCGGAACAACAAACCAACCCTGGTCAAGATCGCCAGCAAAAGTCGCCCCCATATAAAAAATAAAGTAGATGTTCATCCCGATTTTAAATTCCCTGGTCTGTGTAAAGGTCAGTGTTCCCGTCAAAGAGTCTTTTGAACCCTTAATTTTGTTAAGTGTAAACTCATTCATGATCCTGTACAATTTTGTTTACTGTTGGCAGTATTCTTTGCACCCACATTGCATACATTTGTGCTGAGGGGTGAAGACCATCGGTGGCTAATAGGCTTGGATCATTTTCAACCAATTCAGATAACTCTGTTATATTAATAAAAGGAATCCCGAAATCTGCAGCAAACTGTTTGGCTATACTATTATAGATTTCAATTTCCTGCCGAATCACCACCGGGTTTCGTGATTGTCCAAAAGGAGTGACACCATAGTTTGGTATAGAAATGACAATGATATTTGAAGTATCCCCTTTTGCAAACGTGATTGCCTTATCCAGTAATTCTTTGAATTCGTTTCTATATAATTCAATATCCAGTCCCTGATATTGGTTATTAACTCCGATCAGTAGTGTAACGAGGTCAAAGTTAGGTTCAGGTTGGGCTTCATCTATCCCATTCTTCAGGTCCGTGGTTGTCCATCCGTTGGTTGCTATAACGGCGGTAGTGTCTAAAGTGTAACCTCTTGCAGTCAGGGAATCTGAGAGCTGATGCGGGTAATTATTTTCTTCATTGATTCCTGTTCCAATTGTGTATGAATCTCCCAGTGCCAAATAGCGTATGGGCTCAGAAACGTTAGTTTCCGTGGTATCTATTTTTGAGTTACAAGCAGTTAAAAGTAACAAAAGCAGTAAGAATGGAAATATTTTGAGCGAATAATATGCGTTTTGAGACATTAGAATATGATTTAGGCGTTTTTAATAGGAATATTGAAGAATTAGGCAAGCAAAGGATTCTACCCTAAATAAAATAAGTGGAAGCGCTTGCATTTATGCTATAAACAGACTTTTATTTGGACTATGATACGTAATACGGCCAAAAATCAAAATTATGTAGCCGGAACTGCATAAAGAAACTGATTGATATTCTACATATCAAAGGCCTTTCTTAATTATAACTTTAAGGATCAATACTATGAGCAACATGATTCAGCGAGTACTAACCGTTTGTGTAGTACTAATTCTATGCCTGGGTACCATAAACGGGCAAGCAGAAAATGTAGAAGATGAAACAGTAATATCAGGTCTTGTAACAGATGTTGAAGGTGAGCCTTTAGCAGGCGTGAATATAAGGGTTGAGGGTAAGGTGATCGGAACGGCAACTAATCCTGACGGAACGTTTAGTCTAACCGTTCGGCAGGACCCGCCACTTACACTGATTGTTTCTATTGTTGGTTTTCAATCTAAAAGGGTTGATATAACTGAATCAGTTGTTGATGATCTGGAGATCGTATTAGAGGAAGAGACGATCTCAGGAGGTGATGTGGTTATTTCCGCATCAAGAGTTGAAGAAAGCATCCTGAAATCACCTGTATCCATTGAGAAGATGGATGTCTTGGATATTCAAACTGCAGCTTCACCCTCTTTTTATGATGCGATCTCAAATTTACAGGGAGTTGATTTCAGTTCACAAAGTATGACGTTTAAATCCATCAACACTCGTGGTTTTGGGGCCAACGGTAATACACGTTTTGTACAGCTGATAGATGGAATTGATAATCAGGCTCCCGGCCTTAATTTTGCTGTGGGTAACATTGTCGGTATTTCGGAACTTGATCTGGAAAGCGTTGAACTTATTCCGGGAGCAGCATCTGCCCTTTATGGGCCCAATGCCTTAAATGGTATTCTTTTAATGAACAGTAAGAGTCCATTCGAATACCAGGGACTTTCTTTCAGCGTAAAACAAGGTGTTAACCACCTTGACAGTGAAGTTGAAGATGCGTCCTTGTATCAGAGCTATGATTTTAGATATGCGAACGTGTATGATAACAAACTCGCGTTTAAAGTCACTGCTTCCTATTTAAAGGCCCAGGATTTTGTTGCTCAGGATTATCGTGACCAAAGCGGTATTGTAGAAAGAGGTGATTATCCCAGAAATGACCGTAGAGTTTTCAATGGCGTGAATATTTATGGTGATGATGTGTTGAATCTTGGTTCCATTGCTGATGGCGTTATTGCCGGAGGCGGAGCTCAAGGCGCACAGATCGCAGCTATTAGAACGTTGATACCGGATGGTCCTGATGGTAACTTTTCAGCTCCCGGTTTCCGCGAATCTGAGTTTGTGGACAACACAACAGAAAGCTTGAAACTTGGTACCGCTCTTCATTATCGTATCAATGATAGCTACGAGATACTAGGTCAGTATAATATTGGTTTTGGTAGCACAGTCTATACTGCAAACGACCGCTTTGTACTAGATGATTTCAATATCTGGACAGCCAAACTTGAACTTCGAAATCCAAACTTTTTCTTAAGAGGCTATACCACACAGGAAGATGCCGGTGATACATATGCTGCTAATACTGTGGCAACACGTGTAAACCAAATAGCCTACATCACTCCCTATTTTCAAACTTTTGCCGGTGCGAGAACCCAAGGTGCCACAATAGATCAGGCTCATGCTCAGGCAGATGCGGTAGCAAGTGCCAATCAGCAAAACTTTCTACCTGGCACACCCGGATTCAATCAGGCAGTGGATTCTTTGAGAGCTTTGTCTATTGCGGGAGGTGGAGCACTGTTTCTGGATAAATCAGATCTCTATCACGTTGAAGGGATGTATAACTTCTCAGAACAGCTTAATGTAGAGGGCTTGAGTGTGCTTGCCGGTGGTAACTACCGTATGTATGATCTTAATTCAGAAGGCACCTTGTTTGCCTATAAAGACCCTGCAGCACAGGAAGAATTCAACATCAATGAGTTTGGTGCCTACGTTCAGGCGAATAAATCATTTTTAGATGACAACCTGAATCTGCAGGCCTCACTTCGATATGATAAGAATGAATATTTTGAAGGGCAGTTTTCACCCCGTATTTCAACTACTGTAACCCTAGCCGACAGACATAATTTCAGGGCTTCCTATCAAACAGGTTTTCGGGTTCCTACCACGCAGGATCAATTCATTAACCTGGATGTTGTAAGTCGTTTGCTGATCGGTAGTAATCAGGCTCTTGTTGACCGTTACAGATTCAATAGCAATACGGTTTATTCGGCTCAAAGTGTCAGAGAAGCACAAGGTATAGTTAATTCAGGGGGCAGCTTAGCTGATGCTCGTGCTGCGCTTGAAGTTCCTGAAATTGAAGCGATCGAAACTGAGAAGATCTCAACTTTCGAAGTTGGTTATAAGGCATTCTTGACGGATAACATGTTAGTGGATGCCTATTACTACTACAGCTACTATACTGACTTCATTGCAGAGATTCAGTTTATTCAAGGTGTCCCGAATGGGATGACTAACGATCCTGCACCATTCGATCCTGACAGCGAAGCAGGACAGGACGCTATTATTAATGGTGGTGTAGCCACTCAAGAGTACGGTTTTGATGTTAATGCCGACGGTAACGTTGAATCACATGGCTGGGGGCTTAATATGGAGTATTCACTGCCGAAAGGATTTACTGCTGGCGGTAATGTTTCCTATAACAAACTTTTAAGTCAGGAAGATTTAATCAATCAGGGATTCCGTGCTAGCTATAACACTCCGGAATGGAAGTATAATGTTAAATTAGAGAACAGAGGCTTTGTTGAAAATGCCGGCTTTAACTTTACATACAGATGGCAGGATGCCTTTTTCTGGGAATCTTCCTTCGGCGCTGGTGTGGTACCGGCATTTGGCACATTGGATGCACAGCTTAACTACAAGTTTTCTGATCTGAACACGATCGTGAAGATTGGTGGAAGCAACGTACTGAACGAACGATATACTACCTCGTTCGGTAATCCAAAAATGGGCGCGATCTACTATATATCGCTGACATTCGATCAATTCCTGAACTAATTAAAAAGAGATCTTATTATGAAACGCTTTAAAAATATATCAAAATTACTGTTAGTTGCGGCCTTGCTCTTCACTGGGTGTGAAGGTCAGGAAAGCAGTCTGATCGAGGATCGTCTGAATGATAATCCACTTCCAAGTGATCCTAACGTAAATTATACAGCCGGAGATGCTGATTTTAGTAATTACATTTCTATCGGCAACTCTTTAACCGCTGGTTATATGGATGGAGCCTTGTATGATGCAGGGCAACAAAATTCACTGCCGGCATTAATAGCTTCGCAATTAGCTGTTGTTGGTAATGAATCGTTTAATCAGCCAAATATTAATTCAATAAATGGATTTAATACTACTGTTGAAAACCCACAAAATGGATTTATACTAGGTAGATATAAGCTGGATACAAGTATTCCGGGCCCCTCACCTGTAGTTGGAGGTGACCCTATTTCAAACTACACGGGAGCAACTTCTGAATTAAATAATTTTGGGGTTCCAGGTATTGTTGTTGGCCAGTTATTGACACCGGCCACTGGTGGTCCGAACTCAGAACAGAATCCTGCTTTCAATCCGTTTTATCAACGTTTTGCTAGTAACCCAAGTCAGGATGGGCAAACTGGTTCAACGATTATTAATGATGCTATTTCTGCCCAACCCACATTTTTTTCCCTTTGGATTGGGAATAACGACGTATTGGGATATGCTGCCGGAGGAGCCTCCAATGAAAATATTCTTACTGATGATGGAGATTTTCAAGCACAGTTTAATGGTGTAATTAATTCACTGATGGGTAATACTCAAGCTGATGGAGTAGTTGCTAACATACCACCTCTTTTGGGATTAGCGTACTTTCAAGCAGTGCCTTATGATGCTATACCTCTCGAAAGCCAGCAACAGGCTGAAGCTTTAAATAATGGGTATCAAGATTATAATAATGGCTTGTTACAGGCTGAAGGTGCAGGATTAATTGACGAAGATGAACGTCAAAGAAGAACTATTGAATTTGAAGTAGGGGCAAATCCATTTGTAATGGAAGATGAAACATTAACAGATTTATCTGCACTTGGGTTGCCAAATTACCGACAGTCAGAATCCACTGATCTTGTGATATTATCAGCGGCAACTGCTTTTGCCACAGGTGTTGGAACTCAATCAGCTGCAGGGGATGAGTTGGTTCTTATTCCTCAGGAACAACAGCAAATTGAAGTAAAAAGAGCAACTTTTAACAGCATGATAGCAAATGCCGTGTCAAATTACCCGGATCGCCTTGCGCTTTATGACACTAATGCTCCATCAGGTGTATTTGCAGATATCTTCGGCCTGAGTGATGGAACACCAGGTATCATAATTAACGGTGTAAATCTTCAACCTGATTTCAGTCCTAATGGAATCCTGTCTACAGATGCAGTTCATCCTAACCAAAGAGGAAATGCAATATTAGCAAATGAGTTTCTAAAAGTTATTGAGGAAAATTTCAATGCTACACTACCAGAGGTTGACGTACTCAATCTGCCAAGTGTTCAGATATGTGCGGGAGATTGCGCAAGTCAGATCGGTAGCTGATCAGATAGCATAATTACATAGTTTGGAAAAAGCCTCATATCTATAAGGTATGAGGCTTTTCTATGTCAGTCATTCGGCTGGTAAATTCAAAAGAGTAAGTTTGACATTAAGTGATTTGAATAGGGTGAATGGCATGCTATTTGCTCTCTTTTAACCAGAAAACGAAAAATTTTAATAATTGATGATCATCAATGAGTAAGAAAAAAGAAGCAGAACAACAGATAGCCGATCAAGAGGAGACTACTGATCAGGATACTGAAGACATTGAAACTCCTGAGGATATCGAGGATTCTACTGAGAATGAGTCAGACGAAGAACAAAGCAGGATCGAGGAACTTGAAGCTGAATTAGCACATACCAAAGACTCACTGCTTCGTAAAGCAGCTGAGCTCGATAATATCAGAAAGAGAGTACAACGCGAGCGTGTACAGTTGTTTGAAGAAGCCAAAGCTGGGGCATTAGAAGATTTTATGCCAATAGCTGATGATCTGTTACGTACGCTGAAAGCGGCTGAAGAATCTGAGATCGAAGACAGCTTTTTGGAAGGGGTTACCATGGTAGCTGAAAAATTCAAGAATGTACTTGAAAAGCATGGGGTAGAAAGGATCGATGAGACCGGCGTACCATTTGATGTGAATCTACATGATGCTATGATGAAGCAACCGGCTCCAGATGAAAAGACCGGGAGTGATGTCGTATTGCAGGTCCTGGAAAGTGGCTATAAGATCGGAAATAGAACCATTCGTCATGCTAAAGTAATTGTGAGCGAGTAAAATATGTCTACCAAAAGAGATTATTACGAAATACTTGGAGTTGATAAAAGTGCCTCGGATGCTGAGATAAAGAAGGCATACCGTAAAATGGCTATGAAGTTTCACCCGGATCGTAACAAGGGAGACGAAGAGGCTGAAAAAAAATTCAAGGAAGCTTCCGAAGCTTATGAGGTCCTCAAAGATAAAGAGAAGCGAGCCCAATACGATCAATTTGGTCATGCAGGAGTAAATGGTCAGGGTGGCTTTGGCGGTGGTGCCGGAGTGGATTTCGACAACATGGGCTTTGAAGATATCTTCAGCAGATTTGGTGATATCTTCGGAAGCGGATTTTTTGGTGAAGAAGCTTTTGGCGGAGGTGGGCGCAGAGGCCGCTCACGCGCCCGTAGAGAGCCCGGGCAGCCTGGGTCGGATATGAAGATCAGAATGCCATTAACCCTCGAGGAGATCGCATTTGGGGCTGAGAAAAAGCTTAAGATCAAAAAGCAGATCAAATGTGACTCCTGCGATGGAACCGGTGCTGAAACAAATTCTGATTTTGAAACGTGTTCAACCTGTAACGGAATGGGTGAAGTTAGGCAGGTAACTCGAACCATGCTGGGACAAATGGTGAATGTTCAGGCTTGCCCAACATGTAATGGAGAAGGCCGCATCATCAAGAACAAATGTAAAAAATGTTCAGGAGAGGGACGTATAAAGGGTGAAGAGACCATTAAGGTCAATATCCCATCCGGTGTGTCAAATGGCAATTATATTACCCTTCGAGGTCAAGGTAATGCCGGTAGAAGGGGTGGTTCTGCAGGTGATCTCATCGTTCTCATCGAAGAGAAAGAACATGAGCATTTTCAGAGAGAACGAAATAATATATATTACAATCTGACACTGAGTTTGCCTGATGCTATTTTAGGGACTGAAGTAGAAGTACCAACCTTGAAAGGAAAAGCTAAACTTAAGATCGATCCCGGTACTCAACCCGGTAAAATGCTCAGAATGAGAGGAAGAGGTATCAAAGGGTTGAATAATTCTGTGGAGGGAGATCAATATGTTCGCCTGAACGTATATATCCCGGAAAATATGTCAGATTCTGAAAAGAAGGCAATTGAATCACTAAGAGGATCAGAAAATTTTGATGCATCGAATGCTGATGGCAGTGGTAAAAACTTCTTTTCTAAGATGAAGGATATGTTTGGTTGATTTAGTTACAAGGTGCAAGGTGCAAGGTGCAAGGTGCAAGTTGCAAGGTGCATACTTACACCACACCTTAGCGTTTACTCTGCAAAAACAGCCGTACCACTAACGGTTACCATCAGCATGCTGCCGTTGGCACCAATAGTTTCATAGTCGATATCTATTCCTACTATGGCTGTTGCACCCACAGAGTTAGCTTTGAGTTCCATTTCCTGGAAGGCTAATTTGCGTGCAGACTGAAGTTCCTTTTCGTATGCACCGGAACGCCCACCCACAATGTCTCTGATTCCGGCAAAAAAGTCCTTGAAAATATTGGCACCAAGGATGGCTTCACCAGTTACAACTCCTAAATACTTTTTGATTTCCTTATGGTCCAGGCTATGAGTGGTTGTCATTATCATGTTCGATCTCCGGGTTATTTATGTTTATTATTTTACTTACTGAAAAAATAGCAAAATGTTACTCGAAAATTTCAGGATACAAAAAAAGCCCTTCTCATTTTAATAAATGGAAGGGCTAACGTTTAATACGAAAAGTAAGTATTAGTTACGAGGTTTTGCCTCGTTCACTTTAACAGGACGGCCGTCAATTTCTGCACCGTCCAATTGTTCTATAGCAGCTTCGGCCTCGGCTTTATTATCCATTTCCACGAAACCAAACCCTTTTGAACGGCCGGAATTTCGATCAGTAATTACTTTAGCAGAACTTACATCACCGTAAGCTTCAAATACTTCTTTGAGTTGATCACTGGAAACATCATAACTCAAGTTTCCGATATAAATATTCATAGTCTTTAAATATGTTTTAAAATTAAATTAGTAAGGATGATTCATGCTGAATCAAATTACACACTAAATAATGTACGCTATTTTAACTCTATCGCAAAGAAAACAGGGTAATTTTAAAGAATCAGTTGATAAATTATTTGAGATTCTCGGTCTTTTTTAACGATTCTTCGGCCATTTTTCGGTGATAGTCTGCCAGTTTTTTGGATAAACTCTTGTCAGTTATTCCCAGTATTCGAACAGCTAACAATCCGGCATTCTTGGCTTTGCCAATAGCTACGGTTGCAACGGGAATACCGTTAGGCATTTGAACGATCGAATAAAGACTGTCTACACCACCTAAGGCAGACGTTTTGATCGGTACTCCTATAACGGGAAGAGTAGTATGGCTGGCAAGCATACCGGGAAGGTGAGCGGCGCCACCTGCTCCGGCAATTATAACTTTCAGGTCCCGTTCACGTGCTTCCCGGCCATATTTTGCCATCAGATCAGGAGTTCTGTGGGCTGAGACCACTTGTTTTTCATATGGTATTTCAAATTGGTCAAGAATCTCTGCTGCTTCTTTCATTGTGGGCCAGTCACTATCACTGCCCATTACTACTCCAACTTTTGGTTCGCTCATGTTATTATTGCTGTGTTAATTATAGGTACTATTACAATGATATAATTCAAGCTAATGAAACCAGGATTCAGATCTCGATATTCCGGGTTACATGCATCGCTGTTTTATAGGTTTGCTCAAGGTTATCGCCCAATAAGGTATAGTGGGCCATTTTTCTGCCTACTTTACTTTGAAGTTTTCCGTAAACGTGAAGATGTCCGTCTTCTTCCTCAAAGGCTTTTAAGATCTCATCCGTTTGAGCAGGTCTTTGATGTGTTCCCAGTAAATTGATCATAGCAACAGCCGGAACTTTCATTTTTGAGGAACCGAGAGGTAACCCCAAAACAGCTCTTACGTGATTTTCAAACTGCGAGGTCACTGTTCCTTCAATGGTATAATGACCTGAGTTGTGAGGTCTGGGGGCGGATTCGTTTAACAAAATCTTACCATCTTTAGTAAGGAAGAATTCAAATGCGAAGATGCCTTTCCCATCAATAGCTTCAGTTGCTTTCACAGCTAGTTCCTGAGCCTTTTCACGATAGTGTTCATCAATTGGTGCGGGGGAAAGGACGGCCACACAAATGTGGTCCTTTTGAACGGTCTCACAACATGGATAAACCACAGTACCTGTTTCATTTCGAGCCACCTGAACGGCAATTTCATTCGTAAAGTCAACGAAGGCTTCAGCAACGATATCCCTGCCACTGTTTCCGCCAAGTTTGTCATAAGCTTGTTTCGCAGAGTCGATATTTTTTACGGTTTCATTTCCGTAGCCATCGTATCCGCCTTTGGACGACTTTAGGAGATATGGCCAGCCAAACTCTTCTCCAAAAGCCTTAAGATCGTCATTGGATTCAATAAGTTGATAGGGAGTGACCGGTATTCCGGCTGCTTCAAAGGTTTGTTTTTCTATCAGTTTGTTCTCGATCAAAGCAAAACTATCAGGAGATGGAAAGACCGGAGTTCCACTTTTCTCCTGAACTTCATTGAGTATCTCAGAGCTTATAAATTCGTTTTCAAGGGTGATCACATCACAATCTTTGGCGAATTCAATCATATCTTCTACAGAAGAAAAAGAACCGGAAGTTGAATACGGGGTCATGAATTGAACGGGTTCGTTTTCAGACCGGTCAGAAAAAACGGAGACCTGAATTCCGAACCTGAAAGCTTGTAAAGCACTCATGCGTGCAAGCTGACCGGCTCCTAAAAAACCTAATTTTAAATTTGCTGGAAGTGAGTTAGTTGCCATAAGAAGTTTTTCTTTTAAAGGTAAGGATATTTTGAGTTATGAGTTATGAGTTATGAGTTATGAGTTATGAGTTATGAGTTTATACAATCAGCATCTCAGGTGGATTCTAATTAAAGTATCAATACACTCATGAATTCCTTAATTTCGAATCCGAAAAAATCAGCCCACATATGGATATAGAAGAAAAATTAAAGCAGATAAAATCCCGGTTTGAAGAAGTTAATGCAGCTATGAGTGATCCTGCTGTGTTCGATGATCCGGATAAATACACGGCTCTCACCAAAGAAAGAAGTGATCTGGAAGAGTTGGTTGAAGATTATGATACCTGGATAGATCTCACCGGACGCCGAAAAGGCAATAAAGAACTCATAGAACAGAATGAAGATACTGAGATCACTGAAATGGCCCGCGAGGAGAATGAGGAGATCAAAGAAGAGCTAAATAAGCTTGAAGAGGAGATCAAAATGAAGTTGATCCCCAAAGATCCTGAGGATTCTAAAAATGCCATTGTCGAAGTCAGGGCAGGAACCGGAGGGGACGAGGCTGCAATTTTTGCCGGAGATCTGTTTGAAATGTATCGTCGCTATGCTGACAAAATGGGATGGAAGATGAGCATTCTTAGTATCAATCACTCTGAAAAAGGAGGTTATAAAGAGATCGTATTTTCTCTGGAGGGTGATGAGGTTTTTGGAAAGATGAAATATGAAAGTGGTGTTCACCGGGTGCAACGTGTGCCGGAAACTGAAAGTCAGGGAAGGGTTCACACTTCAGCTGCTACAGTTGCGGTTTTACCTGAGGTAGAAGAAGTAGATATAGACATTAACCCATCAGATATTCGCGTAGATACTTTTAGGGCAAGTGGGGCCGGAGGTCAGCATGTGAATAAGACTGATTCTGCCATTCGTTTGACTCACGAACCAACCGGAATCGTTGTAGAATGTCAGGAAGAGCGATCTCAGCACCAGAATAAGGAAAAAGCGATGACGATGCTTCGTGCCAAGATGTATGATATTGAGTTGGAGCAAAAACAGAAAGAGAGAGCCGCCGATCGTAAAAGCCAGATTTCAACAGGGGACAGATCGGCTAAGATACGCACCTATAACTTTCCACAAGGCCGTTTTACAGATCACAGGATAAATCTTACGCTGTATGATCTGGATAATATCATGAAAGGTGGTATTGATGATGCTATCAAAGCCCTTCGAGTGCAGGAAAATCTTGAAAAATTGAACGCTTTAGCTGAAGAATAATATCACATAAACAGAAAAAGCCCGCCTCCGAAGGAAGTGGGCTTTAAAGTTTTTAGATCCTGTAATCAGATCTTCGGTGCTGCGGCGAGCAGTTCTTCACTTGCTTCGTCTGTAAATTGTTCAAAATTATCTATGAACATTTTAGCGAGCTTTTTTGCTTTTGCGTCGTATGACCCAGCATCTTCCCAGGTACCACGAGGATTTAGAACGCTGTCAGGAACTCCTTCAACGTGCTGTGGAATTGAAAGCCCGAAGATTGGATCTTCTACATACTCAGCGTCATCAAGATTGCCTTCGAGGGCTTCTTTAAGCATTCGACGGGTGTGCGGAAGTTTCATGCGGTGACCGTCTCCATACTCACCACCGGTCCATCCGGTATTAACAAGCCAAACCGTCGCATTATGCTTACGGATCTTCTCTGCTAACAGTTCAGCATATACTGTTGGATGCAATGGCATAAACGGCGCGCCAAAACATGCAGAAAATGTTGCCTGAGGTTCAGTAACACCACGTTCAGTTCCTGCTACTTTTGCTGTATAACCACTTATAAAGTGATACATAGCTTGCTCCGGAGTCAGTTTAGAGATGGGAGGAAGCACACCAAAAGCATCAGCCGTTAAGAAGATTATATTCTCAGGATGTCCGCTCTTACCGGTATCACTTGCATTAGGAATAAAATCAAGCGGATAGGAGCAGCGTGTATTTTGTGTGAGGCTTACATCGTCAAAATCCGGTTCACGATTATCGTCCAAAACTACATTTTCCAGAATTGTGCCCGGTTTTTTAGTAGTGGCATAGATCAATGGTTCGTTCTCTTTCGACAGATTGATGGTTTTAGCATAGCAACCACCTTCAAAATTAAAAACGCCATCTTCACTCCATCCGTGTTCATCATCACCGATCAGGATCTTATCAGGGTCTGCAGATAATGTTGTTTTTCCGGTACCTGAAAGACCAAAGAATACAGCAGTCTTGCCGTGTTTGTCATGATTGGCGGAACAGTGCATGGCCATGACGCCTTTCTTTGGAAGCAGGTAATTCATTACTGAAAATATCCCTTTCTTCACTTCACCGGAGTACAAAGTACCGCCAATGATGATCAGTTTCTTCTCGAAGTTGCAAAGGATGAATGTGCTGGTTCGTGTGCCATCCTTTTCAGGGTCTGCCTTAAAATGAGGGGCCGCCATTACCGTAAATTCAGGCTCATGATTTTTGAGCTCATTTTCAGATGGCCTGATAAACATGTTGTGGGAAAATAATCCGTGGTAAGCCGCTTCACTGACAACTCGAACATTTAGCCTGTTTTTCTCATCAGCTCCACAAAAAAGATCTTTTACAAACAGGTCTTTATCTTTTAGATAGTCAACGGTCTTTTTATAAAGATTATCGAATACCTCTTCTGAAATGGGTTGATTGATCTCACCCCAGTCAATGTCATCGTGTATGGAAGGCTGATCGACAATATATTTGTCTTTTGGAGACCGGCCTGTATACTCACCAGTTAGAACTCTTAAGGCGTGATCTTTGGTAAGAATAGCTTCACCTCTGATAATGGCCTGTTCATAAAGTTCGGGGGGAGTCAGGTTCCAGTAAACATTTTCGTTTTCATTTAAACCCAGATAATCTAATCCGATGTGGCTTTTAGGATGTGATTTGTAATCTACACTCATGCTTTCGTTTTAATTGTTTTTAAGAGCTGATAAGGTAAGCATTTGAATTATGAATTTTAAGGTTAGAAAGCGGTTAAAACGAATTTTGAAGGCATTTATACAAATCTATGGAAGCGCTTTTATATCTTATGTCTGAAACATGTTTTACCTAAATATGAATGACTTTATTGGAATTGGGGTGAATACTTAAGGTGATATTGTTAGAATCTCGGAGAATATATTTCAAGATCGAAATTTTGTTTGCAGGCTTGCTTACATTTTCATTTATCAGTCAATAAAATTTTGAGATAATTCATCGATCAGAGAATCTTCAGAATTTTGATATCCCCACAGTTTAGCATCATTAAGATACTTGTCTATTGTATTTTTTACATCTGCATTGTCTTTTCCATAACTCGTGATAAATGCTATCAATGATTGTCGATATAAGGAATCAGCAGCTTCAAAACGATTTGTTTTGACCATAATATCAGCCAGGCTTCGTAAATTTTGAGCTATGTAAGGATGGTTTTCATTTTGATAAACGTTTCTTCTTATTTCCAGGGACTCTGAAAAATGTTTTTCAGCCTCAGAATATTTCTTTTGATTCTTAAGTAGTGAGCCAATACCCGTATGATCTGAGGCAACGTTAGGATGATATCTTCCAAAATATTCTATATCCATAGCTAGTACTCTTTTATAAATTTCTTCCGCTTCATGGTACTCTTTCATATCAATTTTTAGGTTTGCTCTATTATACAATGCAGAAGCTACACTTGGATGATCACTGCCTAATATATTTTCTAATACTTTGTAGGATCGCTCAAACAAAGTGTCTGCCTTTGAGTATTCCTGAGTATAGTAATATAATCCAGCAAGGTTATTTATAACGGTGGCCGTGTTCAAATGGTTTTCTCCGTGTAAACTGACAGCCATATCCACTGCTTTTACATAAAGTGATTCAGCTTCTGCAAATTCACTTAATTCTTTGTAAGAGGATGAAATTCCCATTAATCCGGATAGAATATCAGGGTGGGGGGGGTCAAAAAGATTAGTGCTGATATCCAAATGTTCATTCCAGATATCAACTGATTTACGGAATTCTCCCTTCTCTGACAGAATGGTTGCATACTCTTTTAATATGCTTAGGTAATCCCTGGTTTTTGTCTTACGAAGGCCTGTAAATATTTCACGAGCCGATTGTATGACTTGAAAAGCACTGTCAATATTACCCATATCCTTTAGTGTTTCAGCCTTGAGGCGTAAGCTGTTACCTAAGTCAATATGTGGTTTCTCAAAGATCTTACTTTGATACTCCAGAGCTGTATCAACCAAGGCAAGTGTCTTATCATAATCTCCTAATACGTGTTTTGTTTGTGCAAGAGAAAAGTATGCTTTCGCTAATTCAGGATCAGATACTGAGTACAAATCTTTTGATAACTCTACTGATTGATATTTCAGTGAGTCGGCTTTTTCAAGTTTATTCAATAGACTGTAAATAGAACCCAATACTTCCATCAATCGATTTTGGACCAAAGGTTGGCTTGATAGGTTACCAATCTTTTTTTCACCTGTATTCAGTAATTGAATAGCAGTGATTTCATTTCCCCGGCTGTTTACCGGCGCATTAGCTTCAAAAAGTTCAATCAGGAAGTCCGTTACCTCATTTGCAGTTTGTGCTTCAGTTTTTGCAATATTTCTTTCATGCCTCAATTGGTCAGTGTAATAAAGAGCGGTTGATATAAGTATTATTAAAGTAACTACAGTGTAGGCTAATGGCTGTTTGTTTCTCTTTATAAATTTTTGGGATTTGTATTTGAAGCTCCCCTCATGTGCACTTACGGGGAGTCCTGTTTCATAATGTTTTAGATCTTCCAGAAATTCACTGGCCACACGATACCGCCTGTCGTATTCTTTGCGCATAGACTTCAAAAGAATAGCATCCAGGTCGCCTTTCAGTAATTTCTTTAACTGTGGGTTGTTGATTACTTCACTAGGTTTACAAGGCTCATCCTGAATAATGGTCTGTTCCACTTCGTAGCGTGTTTTATTATCCAGTGGGTAGGGGTCTGTGCCGGTCAATAACTTATAAAATACAACCCCCAGGGAATACATATCGGTTGCTGTGGTGATACGCTGTCCTTTGATCTGTTCAGGAGCTGCGTAGCGTGGCGTAAGTATTTTTGAACCGGTTTGTGTCAGCATTAGGTTATCTATATCCTCCAGCAACTTTGAGATGCCGAAATCCAGGATCTTGACATTTCCGGAACCGTCGATCAATATATTATCGGGTTTTAGATCACGATGTACGGTCAGATTTTCATGTGCATTTTGAACAGCTTTAAGAACCTGTTCAATGAGTCGTACCTTTTCGCTTACCGTGCACTGTTGTTTATCACAATATTCAGTGATGGGAAGCCCGTCTACATATTCCATGATGATATAAGGAAATCCTTCATCCGTCACACCACCATCATAGAGCTGGGCAATTCCGGGATGATTTAGTCTGGCAAGAATCTGCTGTTCACGCTTAAAACGCTGAATATTCTCTTGTGTGGCCCTACCATTGCGGATGATTTTGATGGCTACCTGATGGTTGAAGCTGGCATCGGTGCGTTCGGCAAGGAAAATAACCCCCATGCCACCTTCCCCTATCTTTTCGATAATGGTATATGAGCCAAACTGAGTTCCTATCAGGGTATCGCTGGAAAGGGAGTTTACTGAATCAAAGTTTTCATCAAATACCTTCTGACGGTAGCCTCTAAGGCCTTCCAGCCATCCCTCAGAATCAGTGATGGATTGCAGCATTTCAAGAACTTCAGCTTTAAGGTCCTTATCTGTGCAGGTTTTTTCCAGGTAAGGGATGCGTTGGTCTTTAGGCAGATCCAAGACCTTATCAATGATTTCTTCAACTTTTTTCCACCTCGATTCACCCATGCCAATTACTTTTATGCTACTCTGTTCGGTTTAATATTTACATACGAAACTGAGTCCGGTACTAGGTCAGAAATGGTCAACTTAGTTCAAATCGCCCCTTTAATTCCTTATAAAGCCAACCGCGGGCTTTCATCCAATCTCTTTTAACGGTGCTGTTAGATACTCCGAGTGCTTCGGCAGTATCTTCTATACTCATATCACCAAAGAAACGCATTTCAACAACCTGAGAAAGTCTTTCGTTGAGTTTTTCAAGCTTATTCAAGGCTTCATCAATATTTATCAGATCTTGTGCTTCCTGTTCATGTTTTCTGAATATTTCATCAATAAATGTGAGGTCTTTATCTTTTCCGCCTCGTTTGAGAGCATATTTCTTTCTTGCATGATCAATGAGGATCTGACGCATACATTTCGAAGCAATGGCCAAAAAATGACTTTTATCCGTAAAATTGATACAAGTTTGGTCGATCATCTTGAGGTAAGCTTCATGAACCAAGTCAGTTTTTGAAAGTGTATGGTCATCTTCCTGACGATTCATATGACCATATGCCATTTGACGTAGCTCGCCATATATAACGGGATATAGTTTATCGAATGCTCCTTGTTCTCCTGACTTCAATTGCTTTAGCAATTGAGTTACTTCTTTTTTTTCCATCTGCACATTAATTAAACTGTGTCCTCAATATTTTTAACCCGTTTGTACTTAGATTACAGCAAACACTTGCTTTAAGGACAGTACGTATATAAACATTCTTTTCAATATTATCAAAGGTCTGGAAAAGTGGCAGTAAATCGAAATAAGATCCATAACTTCGGTAAATTAATGTCAGGATACTGAAATTAAAAAAAGGTTATAGATGCACTCCGGTAAAAAAATATATATGCCGGCTGAGTGGGAGCAACATTCAGCAACTCAGTTACAATGGCCCTCAAATTTAAAACTATGGCCCGGTGAGATATTAAAAAAGCTTGAAGAAATGTATTGCAAGATAATTGAGGAGCTTCATTTCTTCGAGGTTATACATTTGTTCGTGGAGGATCTGAGTGTCCGCAACAGGGTCATGAACAAGCTATCCTTAAAAGCTGTGGACCTCGATCGAATTGTTATTCACCAAAAGAAAATAAATGATATCTGGGCCAGAGATTGCGGACCTATTTTTGCAAAGAATGAACAGGGCGATCAAGTTATAATTGACTGGGGCTTTAATGCTTGGGGGAAAAAATATATGCCCTGGAGTGATGATGACTCGATTCCTTCATTTGTTGCACATAAGTATAATAAAAAGTGTTTATATCCTGGAATGATCCTTGAGGGAGGTTCAATAGAAGTAAATGGCAAGGGTGATATTTTGACTACGGAATCGGTTTTACTGAATGAAAATCGCAACCCGGACCGGTCAAAAAATGACATCGAAAAGAAGCTTCGGGAATACCTTGGAGCGGAACAAGTTATATGGCTGAAGGAAGGTTTATCAGATGATGGGCGGGACGGGCAGATACAAAATGTCACCAGATGGTTGAATAAAGACACGGTCTTAACAGTGGTAACTACCGACGAGTCACATCCCGATCATGACACACTGCAGGAGAATCTTGAAACACTTAAAACCGTGATTTTGACAAATGACAAGCCTTTAAATGTAGAAATATTAGAGCTACCTGAATGCAGTTCTGACAATGCAGATAGCAGTTATATGAAAAATAAGGGCTTGAGTTATTCCGGTTTCTATATTGCAAACGGTGCTGTGTTAGTGCCTCAATTTGGTCAGAGTAGGGATAGAGAAGTAAGAGGTCTGCTGAAGAGATATTTTCCGGGCAGAAAAATTATTCCAATTGATTGCACCTCAATTGCTTACAGAGCAGGAAATATTCACAGTATAACCCAACAGTGGCAGGGAATTACCTATTGAACTATTTATTAACTGATTTAACAGGTAACCGGGTAGGGGTTGCTTCACCTGAGACAAGCAATTCTGAGACCTGAGCAATGGCCCGGATCGTATTGGTTGTATGAGTAATGTTGATGGTACTGAATTCATCTGATACCTGATGATAATCCTGATCCACGTCTATGGGTGTGGTACTTATAGTATGAGCCGGGACGCCTTTTTCAGCTAAAGTAGCATTATCAGATCTATAAAATAGATTTTGATTTGGATATGGGTCGGCGTAGAATTTGAAATTATCAGGTGAATGTTTTCTGAAAATTTGCCCGAAAGAAGTTAGATCAAATCCTGTAATCCAGGCTGTGTTTTCACCCTCAACGGCCGGTTTACCGATCATTTCAATATTAATCATGGCTGTGATCCTGTCTGGTTCAATGTGTTCTGAAAAATAGCGGGAACCAAATCCGCCTGTTTCCTCAGCCGTAAATCCAACAAAGTATAATGTACGCTCAGGTGTTTGCCCGTTAGAAAAATAACGAGCCAGTTCTATGACACCTGCCACCCCAGATGCATTATCATTAGCTCCATTAACCACTGAATCTTCTTCTACCGGATTAACAATACCGAGATGATCATAATGGGCGGAAAATAGAATGATCTCGTCTTCATTTTTACCCGGAATCTTGCCTACAATATTTTCAAGATGCATTGTATCCAGATTATTTACGATCTCAACTTTTGCACTATTTATTGGGGCATCAGATATAACAAAGAGGTCGTTAGGCTTCTGATCGATCTCCATAGTGCGATTTGCACGACTAAAGTATGAGCGATACCTGTTAAACCAGTCAATATGATCTTTAGATACGGCTATGATAGAAGACTCATTATCATGTCTGTATGAATTAAAGGACTCCCTAAAGTCATCTGTTTCGCTAATTTCTTTCAAAGAAACATCACTTAATGAAAAGCTTAAAGAGTCGGTGTTGGTAATGCTAAAGTATCTGTGCTCTTCAATGTTTTGACCATTTAAGGTTACCGAAGAACGGGCAGGGGTGATAGAGTATAAAGTGAATGTTTGCCGGAAATCATCATAGACCGGTGTTAATCCGATTTCAGTAAATTCCTTAGCAATAAAATTAGCCGCCTTTTTGATGTCAGGACTCATGGCATGCCGACCCTTCATGTCATCAGAGCTTAGCGTACTTATGATACGTGCAACATTATGCTGGGTTATCTCTTGTCTGTTATTACAGGAAGTTAGAAATAAAACAAGTGTTGCCAGAATGAGCAGCAATACTGAATTAGTATTCATTGATCGAGAGCTAGTCTAAAAAAATTTTTCAAGACAATGTTAAGAAACCAAATCAATTGTATTTGAAAAAAGATGCTACACGGGCGTAAAGCTCTGTAAAAGCGTTCTTTATAATTGTTTTTAACTGACTGAAATGTTCAATCCACGATCCCTTAATCGTTCAATGAAATCAGGCCCTAAAGCTGAAACTGTGGTTAAAAATCCCATTCTACCCAAATAGGAATTGTTGTTCTCAGCCAGGAATAGTGCAGATTCGCATAAGAAAAAGATAGTTGACTTATTTCCCGGGTCACCGGGGTAAAACATGTTTAGCTTTTTGGAGCTCCTATTTTTATCAAAAGCATAGGCAGTAAGTTTGAAGAAGCCATTTTCAATACTTTTTTCAGATGGTCCTTCACCGGGAGCCGGCATGATCTTTCTAATGAAGGCCTGGAACCAGCTGAAAGGGCCTAACATAGTGAGGGATAATATAAAGACAGAAATAAACAAAAAGGGGAATGGGTTGTACCAGCGTCCGAGAGCAGAATGCTCACTATAGCCAATACTTTCAGCATATTCTTTTTTTTCTTCACTGAATAATGCTGCTGATTTATAGACCACTTTAGAATTAATGCCCCCCATGATAAATGGAACTGACCATTTATTTATCATGCTATCGTATCCAAAAAATTGAGCACCGTCCGTTTTGTGAACTTTCTGATTTTGATCTTTAATGAGTAATTGCGGGTCGCCCATTTTTTTATATTCACCGGTTTCAAACTTATTTAACATAGTGGCAATGGTTCCACCGTTGAAGCCACCGCTTATACGGTAATAAGATTTGATCGATAACTTTTCAGGATCATTGAATTCGCTGCTTAGCAGATAAGCAGTGATATCGGCGGGAACACTATCAAATCCGGAAAAGGGGATCAGTATAGAGCCGCTTTCAATAGCTTCTTTTTCGTATTTTTTGATCATCTCACCAATGAATCCTACTTCACCGGTTATATCCAGATAATGAGTACCGCTTTCGGCGCACTGCTTTATCAGCTCTTCTCCATATAAAGAAAATGGACCGGCTGTAGTGACAATTATTCGTGTTGCTTGAATTATATGCTCCACGTCTTCAGGGTTGGTTATGTCAACTCTGAAGCAGCGTTTGGATTCAATTCCATTTTCGCCGGCAACTTTTGAAAGTTTTTCAGGATTTCTGGCAGCGATCCCCCATTTCAGCGCTTCGGGGGCATGGTCATTGAAGTATTTAACAGCCCGGCGTCCGGTAAATCCGGTGGCTCCCACTAATATTATATCAAAGGTTTCAGAAGTCATGATCTTATTATTATTAAAAATTCACAGGCATAAAAAAACCCCGCACATAATTTACGTGCGGGGTTTGAATTTCTCTAGGCGAGAATTAGCCAACGCGTGATACTTCTACTGCGCTTAAGCCTTTAGGTGTTTCTTCAACATCATATTCTACTTCTTCACCGTCTGCAAGCCCCTCTTCAAATCCAAGGTTTTGAATGTTGTTGCGGTGAACAAAGATATCTTTTCCACCATTGTCCGGCTCGATGAATCCAAATCCTTTTTGTGCATCAAACCATTTAATTTTACCGTATTCCATAATTGTGTTGTGTTGTATTGAGTGCATCTGAAGGAATATCAAAAGATAATCCGCTTAAACAGATGCTTATTTTTTGTTAGTTGTACAAACTAGAGGGGAAACAAATACTATACTAAATACTAATACTGATTCTTACCATACATTTGCATTACCCTTAATATCTTCTTTATTACAATTAATACCAAATATGTACGTATAAATTGTGATTTTTCACTTACACAGGAAATATTTGACTCGTCATAACTTTTTTTTCGAATTAGCGAATAGAAATATTGGTTCTAAAAACACAAATAATGATCAGATATCAGGCAGTGAGTAGATGAGGTTGATCCCCAGAAATATAAGGTTTGCAGTTATGGGCGTTGCCATGGTTCTACTGCCTCTACTAGGTGTGTTGCCCGCAACAGCTCAGTCGGAAGAAAAACCTACCTTCTGGCTGATGGGGGACCGAAGTGAGAGACTTGTAATGCCTTTTGAATTGATCAACAATCTTGTGGTTATTGAAGCAAGAATTAACGGATCTGAACCTATGAAATTCATTGTAGACTCAGGGGCCGGTAGAAATATTATTACATCTCTCTATAACAAAGAGATCTATTTAAATAACACTGAAACGGTCCTGCTTGCAGGATTGGGCGAGGGTGAAAGGCTTGAAGCCTTTCGGTCAACAGGAAATCAGGTGCAAATAGAGCGCATCGCAAGCAATGACGTAGAGGTGTTGATCCTGAAAGAAGATGTCTTTCGGCTTGCTTCTTTTATGGGTACAGAAGTACATGGAATTTTAGGCTTCGATCTGTTCGATAGTTTTGCGGTCGAGATAGATTATCGGGCCAAGCTTTTGAAAATATATGATCCGGTCAAAGCTGAGGAAAAGTTTGAAAAACTGCCAAGGCACAGAAAATGGTTTACCATTCCTATCAGTGTAGAGAATGAGAAGCCTTATGTAACCATTTCTTTTAAAAATAACAGGAATGACGACTACTCAGATCTGAAATTGTTACTTGATACCGGTGCCAGTAATTCTCTTTCATTTTATGACCCCACCAGTGATGAGATTGTGCTGCCTGATAATACTATCAGTACTTTGTTAGGTATAGGGCTGAGTGGAAATGTGAGTGGTGAACTGGGAAGGATAAAAAAAGTGAAATTCGGACCATTTGAGTTCGAAGAACCGGTGGTTTCATTTCCGGACAGTTTGTCGGTCAGAAGAGCTTTTGGGTTTGATGACAGGAACGGAAGTATTGGAGGAGATCTGCTTCGCCGATTCAAGGTGATCTTCAATTACCATGAAGGGCTTCTATATCTGAGGAAAAATAAAAACTACAACGATGACTTTACCTATAATGTGAGTGGAATTGAGGTTACAACCCCGTATCCGAACCTGCCATATTATGAAATTTCATATTTACGTAAAAATTCACCGGCTAAAAAGGCTGGTCTCAAGGAAGGAGATATCATCAGAAAGGTGAATGGTAAAAAAGCAGAAGAACTAACACTAAATGATCTTTTAAATATATTTCAGAAAAGAGAAGGAGACAGGGTAAGAATGACAGTCAAGAGGGATACGGTTTCAGTCTCTCTTCGTTTTGATCTTAAAGATGAGCTGCAACTCAACTGAAAATGCTTAAGGTCAGTTAATTACTTTTACTGAATTTGACTAACTATTGATTCTGTAATTTGCTAAATACAGAAACAGACCAATTTTTAATCAATTATCAGAATCATGTATAAAAAGTATTTATTGGCTGCGACCACAGCTTTTATTTTAACGCTTTTTTCAGTCACCGCTACGTTTGCTCAGGATGCAGACTCTTCCAACAAGCGTACTCCTAAAATTGACTGGAGTAACACTACCGCGCACGAAGTTGAGATCAAGGGAGATAAAGTTCCCTATACCACTACAGTTGGTAATCTTCCTGTTTATAATGAAGATGGTGAGATAATAGCCTCTCTTTTTTACACTTATTACCAACGATCTGATGTACGTGACAATACACGCCGACCACTTGTGTTTTCCTTTAATGGTGGGCCGGGATCAGCATCTGTATGGATGCACATCGGATACACGGGACCTAAGCAACTTAAGATCGATGATGAAGGTTTTCCAATTCAGCCTTATGGTGTTGAAGATAATCCGCATTCCATCCTTGACGAGGCCGATATCGTTTTTGTGAATCCGGTGAATGTAGCTTTCTCCCGAATGGTTCATGAAGATGCAGAAAGGGAAACATTTTTTGGGGTGAATGCTGATATTGCCTATCTGGCTCAGTGGATCGATACTTTTGTTTCAAGAGAAGACAGGTGGCCATCACCCAAATACCTGATCGGTGAAAGCTATGGAACCACACGTGTTGCAGGCTTGGCTGACAGGCTGCAATCATCACACTGGATGTATCTTAACGGAGTGATACTGGTTTCTCCAACAGGTCTTGGAGTTGATCGTGATGGTCCGGTGGGTGATGCCACTCCCTTGCCATATTTTGCTGCCACAGCATGGTATCACAATGCATTAACACCGGCACTGCAAAACAAAGATCTGGATGATATACTGCCGGAAGTAGAAGAGTTTACTATCAATGAGTATATACCTGCTCTTGCAAAGGGCGGTTTCATCAGTGATGCTGAAAAGAACAGAATTGCAGAGAGGGTTTCCTATTATTCAGGTATTTCGAAGCAAGCTGTTTTGGATTGGAACCTGAGAATTTCCACATCCTTTTTTTGGAAGGAACTGCTTCGTGATGAAGGCTTGACGGTGGGTCGCCTTGATTCCAGATATAGAGGCATCGATCGCGAAACCGGTGGAGAGCGGTATGACTTCGATCCTGCTTTAACTGCATGGAATCATGCTTTTACGCCCGCAATCAACCACTATCTGAGAGATGTACTTGGCTATGAAACCGATCTACAGTACTGGACATTCGGTCCGGTTCACCCTTGGGATAGAAGTGGTGATTACACCGGTGAGAATCTGAGATCTGCTATGGCAGAAAATCCATTCTTACATGTCATGGTGCAATCAGGGTACTACGATGGAGGTACCAATTACTTTGATGCCAAATATACGATGTGGAATATGGATCCCAGCGGTCGACTTCAAGACAGGTTATCATTTAAAGGATACCGTTCCGGTCACATGATGTACTTGAGGGCAGAAGACTTGGCTACATCAAATGAGGATATTCGTGAATTCATTCAAAATTCAATTCCTGAAGAGGGTATGCCTGCAAAATACTAATTTCAGTCTGGTATTAATTCTAAACTATATATGGCCACTCTGTTGAGTGGCCTTTTTATATGCTTTTAATTTTGAAGGAAGGTGAAGTAAGGCAGAAAATCAGGTAAGTGTGCATTCACCCGCTTCTAGTGATTGAAGGGATATTAATACATAAAAAAAGCCCCAAACAATTTAATGTTTGGGGCTTCAAATGTTTTTCGAACGTTAAATTATTCGAGAATGTAAACTTCAGTGGCGCTAAGGCCTTTATCAGTTTCTTCTACTGCAAATTCAACTTCTTCGCCATCATTGATGCCTTCGTTAAAACCAAGGTTCTCAATGTTGTTGCGGTGTACAAAGATGTCTTTGTCACCATTGTCCGGCTTGATAAATCCAAAACCTTTTTGAGTATCAAACCATTTTACTTTACCGTATTCCATAATATATATGTAGTGTTGTTTCGCAGGCACAGTGTACTGAAAGCTCAATATGAGCAGACTTCATTTCTTAAAATCGGCTGCGAGAAAATTAAATGTTAGTTATACAAACCAGAGAAGGGAAATTTTACTGTACTAAATAAATAAATACCGATGTTGCCTTTAATTAATTTGCACTCCTAAGTTCTCCTTTATTCTACACAATACCAAACTTTATTATTTATGAATAGTGGAAGTTTGATGCCATAGGCGGCTAGGTCAATGTGGGAATAAAATATCTCTTATCTTTATTATTTACAGATGATTAAAATGCAATTTCAGAGTGCAAGCATCCTGTTTGATTTTCCCTTGATGTCTATGCTCAATTAAGTTAACCGTAGATATCATTGATAATTCCTGCCATGCGGATACCGGCTTTGAGAAGCCTTAATTCAACAGTACTCCAATTCTTATATGCATATTCGTAGCTGAGTTCTTTGTTTTCGGGGATGTCATAAACCTGTGGCAGCGTAGATCGTGATTCACTGGCCCAATCCAGAATTGTAGCACTTTGCCATTCCCTGATCTGATCAGCCGATGCATAATTAATGAAATCTGACAGCTCAGTAAAGCTGAGTTGCTTGTCATCGATCATTTCACTGTCCCAAACACGGTGCAGATTTGAGTTATCCCAGAACCATTGTAGTTTTACATCATTACCACCCCGATCAGTTCCGTTACCAACATGCAGCGGTTGATGAATATCCCCAACAAGGTGAACCAAGATCTTCAGGTTTTCGGCCTCTTGTTTTGGAGTTAATCCTCCTTCTTTTAATTCTCTGATTGCCTTTCTGAGAGCCCAGATAATGTCACCGGCTTCCTCTTTTTCTACGGTCTCATAAGTTTTTCCTTCGGGAATAGTCACATAATGCCACGTGTTCATGTAGTCATACGAATCGTCTGAGCGAACTTCATCCATCCAGGTGCTTACCTGCGCCAGGCTTTCATGGCCTAATATTCTCTTGACTTCTTTGGCAGCTTGCGGAGTCAGGTATTGTTGGGCAATGTCACCGGTTGTTCTGTGGCCAATTTGCCCCCAGCGAAGGGCTTCATCAGCCGAGCTTGAAAATCCAAAAATGAAAATGAATACTAGAGTGGTGAGTTTTAGCATGATAATATCTTTTATTTGTTTTACTCAAAGATAACAGGCTATATATTATGATTCAGTAAATTATTTTTTTCAATTTATTTAAAAGGTTATCAACGTCCAGTAGACGATTGAACATCTCAATATTACCATCTGAATTAATAGGCCATTGATCTTTTGGGCGATCCCTGTACAACTCTACACCATTGGTGCTCCCGACATATAGCTTCGGAAACACTATGGCCTTGTGAAATAAACCGACACCTTATTTAGGAACCGTTACAGCTACATTGACTTGGTGTGTGTCGAATCTAATTTAGTGAGTTGTGTTAGAATATTATTCTAGAAACAGTGGCGGATGTTTTTTATGGTGATCCGTGGCTTCCTGGTAAGCTTTAGCAACTGACAGTAATGTGGCCTCATCAAAAAGACCGCCGACAAAAGTAATGCTGGTTGGTGAACCATTGTCTGCAAAGCCATTAGGCAGCACCACGCTAGGATGTCCGGTTAGATTGGTAACCAGAAGATTTCCACCGCCAAAAGAAGGAGATATATATACATCTAAATCCTGCATTACGGAATCCATTTTTTGTACAAGTTCGTAGCGTGCACGGCTAGCATTGATGTATTCCACAGCCGGTATAAAGCGAGCTGCCCTAAAGGTGTTTGGCCAGGCATTAGGCGTTTGCCACTGCATCAGGTCATCCTGATCAGTTAATGTGAGTTCATCAAATGCAGCAGCGCCCTCGGCTGTTAGAATGATGCGAAGTGGTCCAGCTTCATAATTAGGAAGCTCAATTGGGATCAGTTCAACGCCCATCTCACGCATGGTTTCAAGTACAAGACTGTCCCTGCCTTTGTTCCAGTAATCCTGTTCAAAAGCTGATTTCAGGTATCCGATCCTGATATCGGTGACATCGATAGTCGCATCGTAATTAAACGGCAGATCGACAATCGTTTGATCCTTTCCATCGGGTCCGTAAATAGCATTGAATACCAAAGCGGCATCTTCCACACTTCGTGTGATAGGTCCGATCTTATCCATGGTCCAGCTTAAAGCCATGGCTCCGGTTCGACTAACGCGACCATAGGAGGGTCGTAAGCCCGTTGTCCCGTTTCTTGTTGAAGGCGATACAATGGAGCCAAGAGTTTCAGTACCAATAGCAAAAGGGAATAACCCGGCGGCAGTTCCTGATGCCGATCCGGCTGAAGATCCGCTGGAACCTTGTTCAAGATTCCAAGGGTTATTTGTCCTGCCTCCAAACCAGATATCTCCGTAAGCTAAAGCACCAAGAGTGGTTTTAGCGATCAGTACAGCACCAGCTTGATCAAGCTTCTGCACAACTGTGGCCGTTTCATTGATCTGCTGATCTTTATATGGAGTGGCCCCCCAGGTAGTCTTATAACCTTCTACAGCAAGAAGGTCCTTGGCTCCGTATGGGATCCCATGTAGAGGCCCCCGGTAAATTCCTTGCTCCAATTCTGCATCCACTCGTTCAGCTTGTTCCAAAGCGCGTTCTCTCGTTACCGTAATAACAGCTTCAAGTTTTTCATCATACTTTTCGATACGACCAAGAAAAAAATTCGTCAACTCTACTGATGTGATCTTGCGATCCTTTATAAGAGAAGCAAGCTGCCCGACGGTATAGAAAGCCAATTCATTCATTTCATCAGGAAGATCGACGTTCTGAGGCATATCCCATTTTTGAGCACGCTGCTGGAAATCGAATCTTTTGCCGACAGGGATCGGATTAAAATTTATTGATGGAGGTATATCGTTGTTGAGCTTCATATCTCGAATGGACTGAAGGTCTTTACGGGTATCAGAAAGGGCTTCGATCATAGTATCACGTTCAGTATCAGTAAACTCCAAACCAATGATTGAGGCACCATCTTTGATCATCTCAGAAGTGATGGGTGCGTTTTTATCCTGTATGAGTGTGAAGGCAAACAGAAAACCAACCAATATGCCTGCCGTGAAGAGCATGATTTTATTGAGCTTTTTCATAATGATGAGATGATATGTATTGAAAAGAGGTAACTAAGTTTTGCAGATAGAATTATTGGCAGAATAGGGCAGTAAGTCAATGCATAATATGTAATATTTTTTTCGCTTTGATGATCAACTGAATTTATGATTTGAATTTTAGATGGGGATGCCTACTTTCAGAACAACTTAATGTTTGGTCTCAGATCTGTTCTGAGTTAAAAGGGAATCTCGTGAAAAACGAGAGCTGTTCCCGCAACTGTAATCCGAGTTTGATGATCCCTGATCATCAGATCACCTGCAGCCTCACCTTTGCCACTGTTCTGAATGTTTTCGGAGCGGGAAGGCGCTGCCAACGGAAAGCCAGGAGACCTGCCGTCATTAAACCTTAGCACCTCTTTCGGGTAAAAAGACGTGCCGTATCAATTTTATGTTTTATTCACCTCTACAAGATAAGTTTATATTATTTGGACTTTCCGTCTATGGAAGGGCTATATCAAGTTGAGAGTTAAAACTATTTACCCGCCAAACACTAATCATAATTAACAAACATATATACATGAAGTACTTACTTACAACGGTATTACTACTATTGGCGGTATCACAAAAAATAAAGGCGCAAGTAGCTGACACACTGGATCTTGGTGAAGTGGTGATAACTGCCTCCAAAACACCAACTTCAGAAAGAGAAACGACGAAACCGGTGACGACCATCACACACGCAGAGATTCAAAAGGCGCCAGGACTGTCTGTTTCGGAATTGCTGAACAGACAAACGGGAATCATGATAAACGGAGCTGTTTCAAGTCCCGGAAAAGATAAATCTGTTTATTTGCGGGGTGCTGCCACACAATACACGCTAATTCTTATTGATGGTTTTCCTGTTACGGATCCATCAAGCGAGGGTGGGGCTTTCGACTTACGCTTATTATCGCTTGAAAACGTAGAGCGAATTGAGATCGTGAAGGGAAGTATGAGTACACTCTATGGCTCTGACGCCATTGCAGGAGTTATCAACATCATTACCAAAAAACCTGATGAAGGCTTGGTGAACGCCAATGCAAAAATGGCCATCGGTTCGTATAACACCAACGAATTGTCGCTGGGGTTCAACGGAACAGGAAAGGTGGCATCATATAATGTGAACCTGTCAAGGACATTTACGAAAGGGATATCAGAAGCGGAAGGAGAAGATTTTAACAGGGATGGCTATGAGCGCTATGTCGGATCCACTGAAATTAACTTTGACCTGACTGAGGAACTGACCGTAACGCCATTCCTGAATTATTCGAACTACGCCGGTGACTATGATGCGGGTGCATTTGCTGATGCTGAGAATACTTATGAGGCAGATCTGATCAATTCCGGAATACGTTTCAATTACAAAAGAAATAATTTTGAGTTGAGAGCAGCCGGCACGTTTACTGACACGGAACGCAAATTCATTGACGATTTTGGTGTGTTCAACCCAAAAGCAAATCTTTGGAACAATGACATATATGGTGTGTATTCATTTGCGGAAAATGTGAGACTACTGGCTGGCTTTAACTACCAGGACCTAAATTTTGAACTTGATGGCATCGATGAAGGCAGTAATATCGTGAGTCCTTATACTACTTTATATCTCGGTTCAAGTTATGGGTTAAATACTGAATTTGGTATTCGCCTGAATAAACATTCCGAATACGGAACAAACTGGAGTTTCAATATTTCACCGGTTTATAATATCACTGAAGAGTTAAAAGTATTAACCTCTTTGAGTTCGGGTTTCAAAGCACCGACTCTCAATGAGTTGTTTGGTCCTTTTGGCGCTAATCCTGATCTGGAGCCACAAACCAGTCTGACCTTTGATGCCGGACTGGAGTACAGATCCTCATCATCAGGTTTTAGTGCAGGAGTAAATTATTTCATTAGAACCGTGGAGGATCTCATTTCCTACGACAGTTCGATTGGTTATGTGAATGTGAATGAACAGAATGATTCAGGAGTGGAAGTCACAAGCTCATATACCTGGCCCGAAACAAGGGTTAATGTGTATTATAATTATCTGGATGGTGCGATCACTCGCGAAGGTGAAGAGTTTGATAATCTTATCCGCAGGCCTGATCATAGCTTTGGTTGGGGTATTCAACAAAATCTAAGTCCAGATCTGATCGCCGATCTGAATGGAAGATTTATCGGTGAGAGGGAAGATCTTTTCTTCAATATGTCAACCTTTCAAAACGAAACGGTGGAGCTTGGTAGTTATATTCTTTTGAACGTATCGCTGAATTATGAACTACCTGAATACAATGCCAGTTTGTTCGCATCTTTGAATAATTTACTTGATGCTGATTATCAGGAAGTATATGGGTTCAATACACCCGGCGTTAACTTCAAAGCAGGTTTTAGACTCAGTCTCTGATCATTTTATGCTAACTTAAAAATAGTTATAATATCGATATTATTGAAATATATGAGTTTAGTACAATCTAAATAGTAATGATCGATATCATGTACAAAAAACGATTAATTAAAATTATAAAACAGTGTTCTGCTATTAGGTTTTAAAATAAAGGTGTGGATAACTTTTACACCTATAATTAAATGATCAAAGTTTTAAAAAAGCCTCTTTAGAATTTTAAAGAGGCTTTTTTTAATGTAAGCTGACTACAATACATAAGTTTAAAAGGTGAAATTATAATAAAATATATATTATAAAATATTGTGAGCGGTCTTTTTGGCAGTTAATAATTTGCAATGTGGATAAGTCCCCAATATTGTGGAAAAGTAATCGTTTTTTTTCTTGCTGTGTGTTGGTCTCACGTCTATATTATTTCGTACTTCTTCAGGAGATAAGAATCGGGAAGCACTAAAGAAATTGTCTCTCATCTACGAAGGTATAAATGATATAATTGTAACATCTAAGTAACGAAGTACCCAATGAAATTTACTCGCTTCTACACGCAGTCGGAATGGAAAACGCCATTTGATGAAATAAAATTTGCAACAAGAACCTCTGAGATCAAAAATCCTGACGGATCGCAGGTATTCCATATGGAAAATGTGGTAGTACCTGAAAGTTGGAGTCAGGTTGCTACTGATGTTATTGCTCAGAAATATTTTCGTAAAGCAGGTGTGCCTGCGAAACTGAAGAAAATAAAAGAAAAGGGAGTGCCGAAATGGCTGCAAAGATCTGAAGCGGATGAGAAAGCTCTAAAAGAACTGCCTGAAGAAGAACGCTTTACTCATGAAATTGACAGTAAGCAGGTCTTTCACCGGTTGGCGGGTTGTTGGACTTATTGGGGATGGAAACATGACTATTTTGACGATGAAGAAAACGCAAAAGTTTTCTATGATGAATTAGCTTATATGCTGGCCAATCAGATGGCCGCACCAAATAGTCCTCAGTGGTTCAATACAGGACTGCATTGGGCGTATGGAATCAATGGGCCTGCTCAGGGACATCATTATGTAGATGGTAAAACCGGAGAGCTAAAACGATCTGAAGATGCCTATACCCATCCGCAACCGCATGCCTGCTTTATTCAAAGTGTGGATGACGATCTTGTAAATGAAGGCGGGATCATGGACTTATGGGTTCGTGAAGCACGTCTTTTTAAATATGGATCAGGGACAGGAAGTAACTTCTCGCAGATCCGTGGGGCAGATGAGCCATTGAGCGGTGGCGGAAGAAGTTCAGGCTTGATGAGTTTCCTGAAGATCGGAGATCGTGCTGCCGGAGCCATTAAATCAGGTGGTACAACACGTCGTGCCGCTAAAATGGTGACCCTTGATCTGGACCATCCTGATATCGAAGAGTACATCAACTGGAAAGTGAGGGAAGAGCAGAAAGTAGCTGCCCTTGTTGCCGGTTCAAAAAGTGTGCAAAAGCATCTGAAGAATATCATCAAACTTTGCCACACCCCGGTAGAAATTGAAGGACGTACTTTCAACGGTGCCATGAGCCGTGATCCCCTGAAGAATAAAGCGCTTGCTGATGAGATCCGTAAGGCTAAGAGAAATCAGGTTCCCCTTAACTATATAGAGCGTGTGATTCAGCTTGCCGCTCAGGGATTCACCGATCTTGAATTTGATACCTACGACACCGATTGGAATTCCGAGGCTTACTCAACCGTAAGCGGTCAGAATTCAAACAACTCCGTTCGTGTGCCAAACTCATTTATGAAGGCTGTAAAGGAAGACAAGGACTGGCATTTATATGGACGGGTTGAATTGGAAGATGCTGAAGAAGAAGGGCGTGATCCGGAACCAATGAAAACCCTAAGAGCCCGTGAGCTTTGGGATGACATTGCCTATGCAGCCTGGTCTTGTGCCGATCCCGGAACTCAGTACCATGATACCATCAACGAATGGCATACATGCCCTGAAGATGGCCCGATCAAAGCAAGTAACCCTTGCTCAGAATACATGTTTCTCGATAATACAGCCTGTAACCTGGCATCCCTGAACCTGATGAAATATTTCAAAGGGGATGGCGAGTACAAAGAATTCGATATGGAGTCGCTGGAATATGCCTCCCGTATCTGGACGGTGGTTCTCGAGATCGCCGTATTGATGGCTCAGTTCCCATCCAAAGAAATTGCAGAGCTTTCGTATGAATTCCGTACGCTCGGTCTCGGCTACGCAAATATCGGTGCTGCACTTATGGTGCAAGGTTTACCATACGACAGTGAAGAAGGTGCTGCTGTTGCCGGCGCGGTTACAGCTACCATGCACATGACCTCGTATGCAACTTCTGCTGAAATGGCGAAAGAGTTAGGTTCCTTCAACGGCTATGAGCGAAACAAAGAGCACATGCTCAAAGTGATCCGCAATCACCGAAGAGCAGCTTATAATGTTGATCCGGAAGAATATGAAGGATTGACCGTGAAGCCTATGGGTATTGATGCTTCCATTTGTCCTGATTATCTGGTAAAAGCAGCTAAAAAGGCTTCTGACAAAGCACTTAAGCTTGGAGAAAAACATGGATATCGAAATGCCCAGGTAACGGTACTTGCACCAACCGGAACCATCGGTTTGGTAATGGATTGTGACACCACCGGTATAGAACCTGACTTCGCATTGGTTAAATTCAAGAAGCTGGCCGGTGGCGGATACTTTAAGATCATCAATCAGGCTGTACCAAAAGCGCTGGAGAATCTTGGTTATTCCAAGAAGGAATCTCAGGAGATCATCGACTATGCTAAAGGCACAGGTTCTCTGGAAGGTTGTCCTCACATCAACGCTGAGACATTGATGGAGAAAGGATTTACCAAAGAAAAACTGGATGCTATTAACGAAGCACTTCCCGGAAGTTTCGACATCAAGTTTGCTTTCAATCAGTGGACACTCGGCGAAGATTTCTGCAAAGATGTTCTGGAGATCCCGGAAGAGCAGCTTAATGATATGAACTTTGATATGCTGCGATTCCTTGGATTCAGCAGAGAACAAATTCAGGATGCCAACGATTATGTTTGTGGAACCATGACGGTTGAAGGCGCACCGCATCTCAAAGAAGAAGATTACGCAGTATTTGATTGTGCCAATCGCTGCGGAAGGATCGGTACCCGATTCATTTCGGCCAAAGGCCATATCCGAATGATGGCTGCAGCGCAGCCATTCCTTTCTGGAGCTATTTCCAAGACCATCAACCTTCCGAATGAAGCTACTATCGAAGACATGAAGGATGCCTACATGGATTCATGGGAAATGATGCTTAAGGCAAATGCCTTATATCGTGACGGTTCCAAGTTAAGTCAGCCACTGAACTCTATGGCCGATGTACTGGAAGAGATCGAAGATGAAGATGAAACAGAAGCAGTAGATGCTGAAACCACCATGGCACAAGATAAAGTGCTTGAAGTGGCAGAGCGTATCATCCATAAATATGTAGCTCGCCGACAAAGGCTGCCGTTCCGCCGCGAAGGTTACACACAGAAAGTTAAGATCGGTGGACAAAGTGTTTATCTGAGAACCGGTGAGTATGAAAATGGGCAACTTGGTGAGATCTTTATTGATATGCACCGTGAAGGGGCTGCATTCAGAAGCTTGTTGAACTGCTTTGCGATTTCCATATCTCTGGGGCTGCAACATGGTGTACCGCTTGAAGAATTCGTAGATGCCTTTGTATTCACGAAATTCGAGCCAAGCGGAATGGTTAATGGTAACCCACACGTGAAGATGAGTACATCCGTTATCGATTACATCTTCCGTGAGCTGGCTGTAACATATCTTGGTCGTGAAGATCTGGCACACGTGCCGGCCGATCAGATCGAATCACGCAACTTGCGGCCAACTGCAGATGCCAATCCGGATGTTGACAGTGCTGAGTTTGAGCGCACTACCGGAACCAGCTCTTCTGCTGATGCCGTGGCCAAAGCACCCGAATCTGATCCAGAAACCGATCCTGTTCCTGAAAAGATAAGCGTTGACAGCAGTCAGACAGCTATAGAAGGACAGCACAAAGCGGTTCAGTCAGACAGCTACGAAAGCGAATATGACAAAGCAAAACAGATGGGCTATACCGGCGAAGCCTGCCCTGAATGTGGCAGTATGACCATGGTGAGAAATGGCACATGTATGAAGTGTATCACCTGTGGGTCTACCACCGGTTGTAGTTAATCGTTATTGGTTAAATCATTAATGCGGAAAGCAGTTCCCATTAACGAATAACCGTTACTCCAATAAAGAACTTTACATGGAGAACAGGATAACCCTGATCGGTGAGTAGCCGGTCAGGGTTTTTATTTGGTGCATTAGGTCTTATCAAGCTATAGGGGTATCCGGAAAAACATCCTTAAAGAATGGTTACGACCTTGATCTCAATTCAATAAGTTTAACCTCATGGGAAAAAATGCAACAGAAATAATTTTTGATATTTAAGTGATTTCTGGTCTGGAAACTACACAAGCCATTATTTTATACAAATTTGATCCTCAGTCCGATGATACCTTTTTCCGGTAATAATAAAACTGAATGTTCCTGCCTAAGATGTGTTTGTGGTACTGAACGGATTTGAAAATTAACTGCAAAGGTTCTAATTCAGACACATATTGATTTAGAAGCGTCAAAATTTATAATCAGAGCATAAAGACAATTACGGAAAAATGAATAACGAGAATATAGAAGAAAAAGTAGTCGTCATAACGGGTGCAAGCAGTGGGTTTGGAAAAGTCGCCGCTGAGTATTTATCGGAACGTGGTGCTACCGTTGTTTTAGGAGCACGCCGGACAGATAAAATTGAAACATTAGCAAAATCCATCAGTGAAAATGGAGGAAAAGCCTTAGCCGTGACTACTAATGTGACTGAGAGGGATCAGGTTAAAAATCTTGTAGACAGTGCCGTTGATGAATACGATCGGATTGATGTGATGATAAACAACGCAGGTATCATGCCACTCGCTCCGCTCGAAAAACTGAGAGTTGATGAGTGGGACCAAATGATAGATGTAAATATCAAAGGTGTGATGTATGGAATTGCAGCTGCTCTGCCACATATGAAAGAGCAGAAAAGTGGTCATTTTATTAATGTCTCATCTGTTGCCGGGCATAAAATTGGACCGGGCGGTACAGTATATTCAGCCACCAAACATGCGGTACGAACAATTTCGGAAGGTCTTCGAAAAGAAGTGAAGCCATACAATTTGCGAACAACCATTATCTCACCAGGTGCTGTAGATACGGAGTTGCCATCCAGCACCGAAGATCCGGAGACGGCTGAGGGTATCAAGGATTTCTATGATGATAAGGCCATTCCAGCTGATTCATTCGCACGAGCCGTTATCTTTGCAATGGAACAGCCTGAAGATATGGATGTAAACGAAATACTTTACCGCCCAACTGCTCAGGAGCTTTAAAATAACGTTTGATATAGTCAATCTAGGCCAAAGAGAAACCCTTTCAATAGGCAGGCTAAACAATGATCAAAAGACAAGTCGCCTGAACCACTTAGTTAGTATCTTGGGGCTTTTACTTTTAATAATCACCGGACAGAACTGTGGCTTATTGAATAAGAATTGATCAATTCATAAAGCAAAATCTTCCCTGTTCAATTGTTTAAGTTTTGAGCTTACCAAAACGGCATACTGAACCAAAGGATGAACTTGGAAGGGTATTTCAAACGTGCATTTAAGACCGTAAAGCAGCTTTCTGCTAATTTCGGATGATGTTTGTGGTATGCTAAGAATTATTGAGTCAATTTTCTACAGCATACAGATTTCTTGCTAACTGTTTTAAAACTTGTGATAACACCAAGGATTCTATGAATCTGTATCAAAAAAACCATCTAACGAAACAGCTAATAACTTTAAATTGACTTTTCCAATCGGATGCGGTGTATCAGGTAGTACTGTTAATTCTCCATTTTGAAGTTCATTGTAAACCTCTATGCTTTGTTGAAGTCCGGCGGTGGAATCACTGTCCCCAACATGAATTCTGATGTTGTGGGTTATTTCTGACCACTCTCTGTCTTTAATACGCGGATTTTTACCCAGGTCTAACAATAGGTCTTTTGTCTTTAGTGTGACTTTTTGCCAACCGGCAGGGTGGCGTTTATTTAATTCTTCGGCAAATTTTGGGACTTTCAACTTGATCTTATCGGGATTCAGAAATTTCACTTCTCTTTCCGCTATACTGGAATTCCACTTCAAGACAGTGCCAAGTGTTGATATTTTCTCTACGCGTTCAGGATAATACCTGGCCAGGTACATGGCTACATATCCCCCCATGCTGTAACCGAACAGGTGTACTTTTTCTAAGTTTCTCTCATCCATGTATTTCAACACATTCTCGGTGAAGTTCTCCATTCTGAAGGGTCGATCAGGTATAGATGCTGTACCGTGTGCCTCGAAATTCATCAGATGTATAGGTTGATCTGTTTCTAATATATCCGCCAATGGTTTCAATTGATCGGATGTACCTAAAGCGCCATGAAGTAGAATTACTGGATTCATTTTGATTTTATTGGATTGATCTTCTCCTGCAAGTTTAGAAAATATATCAAAAAATTAGTAGGCAGCATCTATTTTTGGAGTTAGTGTAATTGTTGGCAGAGAGCCATTTGTATTTTACTAAGAATCGGTACGATTTAACAACTTTGTAGAATAGGGTCTTATAAACTGATACCAGCTATCATGGTTTTGCCGGGTAGATCCATGTTTTGCGTTTCCAACGGGTAAGCAGGGAAGCAATGTTATCGATATCCAGATAAAGTATAGTCCTGAATTTCTGGAGTCATTTGAGCATTTGCAATTCCTGATATAACAGTGCGTAAAGTCTGTCGAAAAATCACTATCCAACATTTGTAAGACATATTTGCAGATCCGTGGCCTGCTTTTGGAATATGTAGTACAGATACAGCTGTAAATGACCTGATTTTGTATAAGGTCTCGTATGTATAAGTGAAATGATAAGTCAAGAGCCCTGTAAAGATGGTAAAATTAACTTTTGCTCTTGAATTCAAAAAAATTTGAGGAAACATATGCTTAATAAGATTACAATATTTGGATTATTTTTATCACTGACAGTACTTTTTTCCTGCAGTGAAAGTGGAACCGGATCGGATACCGGGAGTGATGGTGGCGGAGATAATAGTCCCACTCCATTTGTAACAGCAGATGCCGGAAATGCTGCTGATGCAGTTGTGGGCTTCGAGGCTTCTGTAGATGCCTCCGGTTCTACCGGTAGTTCAACTGTCAGTTATAGCTGGGAGATCAGCAGTCGTCCTGAAAATAGCAGTACAAGTTTGGGTAATAGTTCATCAGAATCCCCTTCTTTTATTCCTGATTTACCGGGAGAATATGAACTTACTTTAACAGCCAGTTCCGACGGTGAAAGTGATACGGATCAGGTAGTTATTTCTGCCATAGCAAAACGTTTGTTTGTAGATGCCAACAGCGGTGCTGACGGAGATTATGAAGGCTACATGCCGGATAGTCCTTTAAAAACAATTACGAAGGCATTATCTGTCTACGGTCAAAACGATGAAAACGCATTTTTAGATATCGATAGCATTCGTGTTGCAGAAGGACTTTATGATGAGGCCAATGGGGAAAGTTTTCCTATGGGTTTTGCAGGAGATCTCATCGTAAAAGGTGATCAAAATGTGAATCGTGATAATATCCATATCCTGAGTCCGGATGTTGATAGAGATCCTGCGATCCGAATTGGTGAAGGTGTTACCTTACGGCACATCCATGTTGAAAATGGCTACACAGGCGGCTCCTATAATGCTGATCCGGATGCAGTTTATATTTGGAGCGGTACCGATATGAGCACGTCAACCGTAGTGTTAGAGGACATAACAATAACGATGAATGCCGAGGAGGGAGTAAGCATATCAACAGGATCAAATATGACAGTTGATATCCGGAGTTATAACGGGAACCGAAGCTTAATTGACGGTAATAATATCGGCCGGGCCTATGAGAACCGATTTAACACCTCTAATATCACATTAAACATTGAAGATACTGATATCTCAACTATGGGAGATAATGGTGCCTTTCAGGTTGATGATATCAATAACCTAACTATAAATGTAAATAACGCCGTATTTGAGGCCGGTGTTGGACATGTAAATCCCTCAGCTTTCGAATTATCAGATGCTGTAGATCTGACACTGGAAAACTCAACTATTACCAGTAGCGATGGCACAGAATCAGGGGATCGCTTCAAATATGGAATTGTAATGACAAACGCACAGCCCAATTCTAATATTGAGATACTTAACTCAACAATTCAGTATACACAGTGGTCAGCAATTCTGATGCGGGAAGCTGTTGTCAAAGTCACCGATAGTATAATCGAAGGAGTACTTACACAACAGTCTGGTGTTAACTTAGCATATGATGCTATCAGACAGCTGGACGGTACGTTGGTAGTACGTGGTACCACTTTTAAAGATATCAACACTAGTGCAATAGACATTGGCGGACCGGATTTACCCAACGACAATAACTTTTATGTGGATTTGGGTACAGACCAGGACCCGGGGAATAATACATTTCAAAATGTTATGGGCTGGGATATACAGGTATCACGCAGTGGTGAAGTAGAGACCGAAATACCGGCCTGGGGTAATAGTTGGTCTAATGGAGGTACACCCAGATGCCGACAAAGTATAAGTGATTATGACCTCGGTGAGATCTATGTAAATGATCAGGGAGGTAGCCTGCGCTATAGTGCATCCGGAGTATGCAACTAGGCACTTCATCTTTTTGAATATGACCTGACCGCATCGGATTGAAATTCGATGCGGTTTTATTTTGACCTGATTCTCTGCCCAGCTAGAATTTCATAATGAATCAGAAGAAGACCACCTTCTTTACTAGCAAACATTACAATTCACCGTCTTAAAATTACTCATTCTATCCTGCAAAAGTGATAACAGAAGTCCTGAAACCGAGCTGTTTTCAGTGCTAACAGTAGCAGCCTTTATTCAGGATATATTGCATATGGTATTAAATATTATGAGGTTTTTATGCACACTCGAGAGAGAATATTCTTCACTCATATATAAATATAGAGCGTTTATTGAAAAATGAGTATAAATATAAGCTAAACTGATTTATGGGTAAGGTGAACAAATGAAATGTTTTCTTATCAATTATTTCGTCGGACTGTTTGGCTGTATCTGATAAATCCGGCGAGGAACAAACGGATATATATGATAGTCTTATATAATAACATTCAAATATTACTTTGAATGTTATTATGTAAGACTTAACTTTCAAAGCGTCCAAATTAACAAATCAATTTACTATGAGCGCCCGGGAGTTTAAAGATAACATTTATGGTGAAATTGCATCCGTATCAAAAGCCTTGGCCAATCCGCATAGGCTGGAGATCGTAGAGCTTCTGGCACAAGGAGCTTCATCTGTTGAGTACGTTGCGGATCAGATCAATCTTTCGGTAGCATCAGCCTCTCATCACCTGCAAACACTAAAAAAAGCGAGACTTGTTTCAACGAAGAAAAAAGGTAAATACCGGTATTACTCGCTTTCAAACCAACATGTGTTTAAAGTTTGGAAGGCGATGAGAGAATTGGCCTTCTCTCAAAATGCAGAGATCAATAAACTTATTGCTGACTACAGAGCATCTCAAAATAACCTCGAGCCTATCACCACTGAAGAACTTAAAAAAAGACTTAATGAAGGAAATGCACTGTTAATTGATGTCCGCCCCGGTCAGGAATATGATGCTGGTCACATCACTTCCTCCTTATCAGTGCCTAAAGATGAATTACACCGGCGTATCAAGGATCTGCCTAAGGATAAAGAGATCGTTGCTTATTGCAGAGGACCATTATGTACTATGGCAGATGAAGCGGTAGCAGAACTAAGGCAGAGGGGGTACAAGGCTACAAAGTTGGATGTCGGTTATCCAGAGTGGAAAATAGCAAAAGCTTAACTTGAGTAACTTTTAAATAAAGAAAAACGTAGTAAAAATGAATTCTACACCTGGTCTAAGACAAAATTGGAAACAGTTTTCCCTGCTGGTTTTGATCAATGCCTTTGTTGGCGGGATGGTCGGTCTTGAAAGAACTATTCTACCTGAAATTGCAGAAACGGATTTCGGAATTGCTGCTAAAACAGCCATTTTTTCCTTCATAGTTGTATTTGGTATCACGAAAGCTCTGGCAAACTACTTTGCCGGTAGATTTGCCCAAAAATTTGGCCGTAAAAAAATGCTTATCGTTGGCTGGCTATTTGGAATTCCGGTACCGTTCGTTTTAATGTTTGCTCCTGATTGGAACTGGATCGTATTTGCTAATATTCTTCTTGGTATTAATCAAGGCCTCTCATGGTCGGCTAATGTGATCATGAAAATTGATCTTGCCGGAGAAAAAGACCGGGGCTTAGCAATGGGCCTCAATGAGTTTTCCGGCTATCTTGCAGTTGCTATTGTCGCCTTCCTTACCGGCTGGATTGCCTCCGAATATGGCTTAAGACCATATCCATTTTATGTTGGGGTGATTATGGCGGGTTTAGGTTTATTGATGTCAATATTTCTTGTTAAGGACACAGCACCTTTTGTAGAACATGAATCTAAGGGTAGTAAGGACACCCGGATAAAAAAGAATTTGTTTTGGGAAGTTAGTTTTCGTGACTCAAATTTAAGAGCTATTTCACAAGGGGGGATGATCACTAACTTTACCGATGGTCTGGCATGGGGAGCGTTTCCAATTTTTCTCGCTTCAGCAGGATTAAAGCTGACAGAGATAGGAATAGTTGTGGCAATCTATCCGGCTTTCTGGGGAATACTGCAAATTGCTACCGGAAAACTATCTGATTATACCGGTCGTAAGAAAATGCTTTGGTCGGGTATGCTGGTTCAGGCATTAAGTCTTATCGCTTTTCCAATGGTCGATAATTTCTTTGCTTTTGCGATCATCTCTGCGCTTTTGGGAACTGGTACTGCTATGGTATATCCAACGTTTCTTGCGGCTGTTGCTGATCTTACCCACCCCGAAGACCGAGCAGAAAGCATAGGTATATATCGCTTGTGGCGTGACGCCGGTTACGCTTTTGGGGCCATTTTCTCAGGGGTAATTGCTGATATGTTTGATATCAGCTTGGCTATCACGCTAACAGGGTATCTGACATTGTTATCTACCTTATGGCTTTATGTGGGCTTAAAGAAATTAAATACACCAGTCAATGGATCTAAAAACAGTTCCAAAAAAATATAGATAATATTGTCATGAAAACTTTGATCATCATTAATGATGGTACCTTGAAAGCATATAATGCACTAAGAGTTACCAATCAGCTTGGTAGAGATTATAAAGATACTGAGTTATGTACCATGGCTGAATTATCCGAGTGGATTGCAAATAGTGAAAAAGTATTAACGTTTTAGATCAACCCCGAGAAAAATAATATGGACCCTATACTTGCCGCTTTACAAGAAACACAGATCATTGTCTTGGCAGGAGTCCTCATACTGTTGTTCCTATGGGAATCCGTTCATCCCTTTTATGCTCATTTTACCGGTTCATTTAAAAGCAGAGGTAAACATGCGTTGAGGAATCTCACTATTGGGGCTCTCAACGGTCTTTTGGTAAGCGTGGTGTTTGTGGGTTTGTGGCTGGCGGCTTCAGTATGGGCGGATGAACTCCGCTTCGGTATCATGCACTTGCTGCAGGACGCTACCTCCTTACCGGTTTGGGCACATGCTGTAGGAGCAATTCTTTTACTCGATGCGTGGACTTATACCTGGCACCGGCTGAATCATGAGATCCCGTTCTTTTGGCGCTTCCATAGCGTACATCATTCCGACAATAAAATGGATGTAACAACGGCAAATCGGTTTCATCTGGGAGAGATCTTTTTCTCCTCACTATTTCGGATACCGCTAATAGCTCTTTTTGGAGTCTATCTTTGGGAGTTGGTATTGTATGAAATCGTCATGTTTGCCGTGGTTCAGTTTCATCACGCCAATGTGGGTCTTCCCGAAAAATATGACCGGATATTACGAGCAATCATTGTAACCCCCAACATGCATCGGGTTCATCATTCACGTTGGCAGCCTGAAACGGATTCTAATTACAGCTCTCTTTTCTCATTTTGGGATCGTATTGCAAGAACCTTTCGGTTCAATCCTAAACCTGAAACCATAAATCTTGGATTAGAAGAGTTCGATAGCGATGAAGACCAAACTTTAAAAGGAATGATGAAAACGCCGATTAAAAATCCAAAGGCAATTAATCTTAACTGACCGTAATCGTTTACATATATAATTATGAATAAAGTAGAAGTATTCGACCAAAACAGCCAAGAGTACGACCAATGGTTTGATAGCCATCCCGTCTGGTTTCAATCGGAGCTGAATGCTCTTGATAAGGTGGTACCTTATACAGGATACGGACTTGAAATCGGTATAGGTACCGGACGTTTTGCCGAAAAGTGCGCCATCAATCGCGGTATAGATCCTTCGGAGAATATGGCTCGGATTGCCGAACAGAGAGGAACAAAAACATTTCTTGCAAAAGCTGAGAATTTGCCCTTCTTAAGTGAGACGTTTGATTTCGCTGTTATGATAACCACGGTTTGCTTCCTTGATGATATCCAACAGGCATTCCGAGAAACGGCACGCGTTCTTAAAAAAAATGGTAAGTTTATCATTGGAATGATCGATAAAGGTAGCCCGCTTGGACAGAAGTACCAGCAAAATAAAGAGGATAACCCGTTTTATAGAGATGCTCACTTTCACTCAGTACGCGAAATCACTGAATATCTTGGAAATATGGGCTTTGGAGATCTTGAATATTGGCAGACCTTAGTTACTGCCTCCGAAAAAGAACCGGAAGAGCCTCAACACGGTTACGGAGAAGGTGGGTTTGTGGTTATTAAGGCCGTATTACAGTAAAATTGATCAATAGCTAATCTGCTTGCTTACGAATCAAGTACAAAGGATCCATAAAAATTCAGCATATAGTGAGTTTGAAAAAGATCTGTTATTACTCTTGAAATGATATTTCTGATATGGACGAGAACTTCTTGAAGTGGGTAATAAAGTGCATTTAAGTTGAAAATACTTTCTACATGCTAGCCAAGGACACTTGTTAAAAAAACGTACCTGAAGAACTTGAACTCTACCTCTAATACTGTTGTCTCATTTGGTAACAATTGGTTAATGCGAATAGCGAGATTTTTCCTACTCAATTATTTAAGTTTTTGTACAAACTGGAATCAACCTTTTTAATATGACTCTTCGATCTTTTCTTTTCCTCCTATGCGTTAGCTCATTAGTTTTTTCCCAAACCGTATATGCTCAGCTTACAGCAAGCGGGATAGTGTTTGAGGATAAAAATCGAAATGGATCACTGGACCGTGATGAATTACCACTGTCAAATGTTTCGGTTTCAAATGGATCCGAAGTTGTACTAACTAGTAAGGGTGGACGATATACGCTCACCATAGATGAAGAAGATGCCACTGTGTTCGTTATCAAACCGTCAGGATATGAATTTCCGTTGAACCGATTGAATCAGCCTCAATTCTTTTATATCCATAAACCAAATGGTTCGCCAGATCTGAGATACGAAGGGGTTGAACCAACGGGTCCATTACCGGCAAAACTGAACTTTCCGCTACACAAAAGTGTGTTAAAAGACGATTTTAAAGTACTCTTATTTGGCGATCCACAGCCGTATACCCGTCAGGAGGTGGATTTCTTTGATCGCGATATCGTGGCGGAATTAGAAGGAGCAGAGGGCTATGAGTTTGGTATCACACTTGGTGATATCGTTGGGGATGATCTGGATCTGTTTGAGCCTTACAATGAGTCAATTTCAAAAATAGGAACTCCGTGGCTTAACGTATATGGCAATCATGACATGAATTTTGATGCTGAGACCGATCAATATGCAGACGAAACCTTTGAAGCAACATTCGGTCCGGCTACTTATTCGTTCAATCATGGAGAAGCTCACTTCATCATCCTGGATGATGTGATATATCCTAGACCCGACGGTGGTTCCGGTTATATTGGAGGACTCACTGATCAGCAACTCACTTTTATTGAAAATGATCTGAAATATGTATCTGAGGATAAGCTGGTCGTGATAGCTTTTCACATTCCTATATTCACTCCAAACACTCCAAATCAAACATTCCGTATTCAGGACAGAAGTCGGTTGTTTGAATTATTGAAAGATTACCCAAACACCCTCTCGTTATCCGCTCATACCCACCTGCAGCGCTTTCATTTCTTTGATGTTGAGGATGGATGGCAGCGTCTTGAACCTCACGTGCATTATAATGTTGGCACCACCGGTGGCGATTGGTGGTCTGGTGAGTTTGATGAGCGCGGTATTCCCGAAACAAAGATGCGGGATGGTACACCGAATGGATATGCGATATTGAACATCAGTGGTAATGACTACACTATTGATTATAGGGTTGCTAATTCTAACGAAAGTGATCATATGAGTATATGGGGTCCCAAAGTAGTACCACAGAACCGGTGGCACGGGGCTCAGCTTTACGTCAATTACTATTTGGGCAACGAATACACAAAAGTAGAGTACAAACTACAAGGAAGTGATGACATGTGGAGGCCCATGAACCGTGTAGCTGAACAGGATCCATATGTGGCCAAGCTGCGTCAAAAGTGGGATACCATGGATCAACTTCCTGAGCAGGGCAGAAGACCTTCCAATCCCGTTGAATCGGATCATCTATGGAAAGTGAATGTACCAAATAATATTCCAGTTGGCACTCAGATGATCGATATCAGAGTCACTGATATGTTTGGACGAATTTTTGAAGGTCATTATACCTACGAAGTAGTAGAACCAACTTATGCGAGATAATTAAGTTGCAAATCACCCTTAAGCGAAAGCAATTCTCCGCCAATACTTTTACCTTGTATGATCTAAAAAGTTAAATCAGAACATATCATTATGGCAAATTTCCCCAATCCTTTCTTTCGTTGGAGACCCCACCCCTGGCACGGACTGGAAGTTGGTTCCAATCCACCCGAGATCGTAAACGCCTTTATTGAGCTTACTCCATTCGATACTATCAAATATGAGGTGGATAAGAAGACCGGCTATATGCGGGTAGATCGTCCACAGAGGAGTTCATCGCTTCCTCCATCTTTGTATGGATTTATTCCAAGAACCTATTGCGGTGATGAAGTTGGTAAGCTTTCCAAGCAAGAGGTGAAAGGTGATGGCGACCCTTTGGATATTTGTGTTCTTAGCGAGCGCCCGATTGATAGGAATGAGGTGATCCTAAGCGCCAGGGTCATCGGAGGTTTGCATATGGTAGATCAGGGTGAAGCTGATGACAAGATCATTTCTGTACTGGACAATGACACGTACTATGCAGATGTAACTGACGTGAATGATCTGCCTCCGGTGCTGATAGAAAGGCTGAGACACTACTTTGGTACGTATAAACTGATTCCGGGTCGCGAGACTAAAGATGTATTTGTAGAGGGTATTTATGATGTTGAACATGCCAGTCAGGTTATCAAAGCATCAATTGAAGACTATGAGAGCATGTTTGGGGAATAGAACAAAGAGTATTTGGAATGCCAATGAAGAGCAGGTCATTTGGATAATACATCGATAAATAAGGGGAAGGAGAATATACGAGTCCAGAAGTTCATCGTGTTGGTGGCGGTAGTTCTCTTTGTTCTAAAAATGGCAGCATGGTACTTGACCGGGTCAGTAGCGGTACTTACTGACGGCCTCGAAAGTATTGTCAATGTGATCAGTGGCTTTATCGGGTTATACAGCTTATATCTTTCCGCTAAACCGAAGGACTCCAATCACCCTTATGGCCATGGAAAGGTCGAATTTATATCAGCAGGCATAGAGGGAGCACTCATTACAGTAGCCGGTTTGCTGATCATTATGGAGGCTATACGAAGTTTTATTGAACCTGAGCCTTTACGCAGTCTGGATCTGGGAATTGTGCTTGTAGCAGTATCGGCGGTTATCAACTATGCCTTTGGTTACTGGGCCTATGAGACCGGAAAACGTAATGATTCTCTGGCTCTTCAGGCCAGCGGAAAACATCTGCAAACGGATACTTACACAACCATTGGTATTATAGCCGGATTGGTTTTTATTAGGTTCTCCGGAATTGAATGGATCGATGGGATAGTGGCCATTATTTTTGCTCTACTGATTATGCGAATGGGGGTGAGGATACTAAGACAAGCTGTAGCAGGTATCATGGATGAGTCGGACGAAGATCTTCTGGAAGAAATGATCAACTTTTTGCAGGAAAACCGCGACCCAAAATGGATCGATCTCCATAATTTGCGAATTATAAAATATGGGAGAATCCTGCATGTGGATTGTCACCTTACCCTTCCGTGGTATCTGACGGTAAAGCAGGCTCACGCTGAATTGGATAAGATCGAGGAGTTGATCGCTAAGAAATTTGGAAATCGCATAGAGATCTTCATTCATACCGATTATTGCATGGAGTTTTCGTGCCGGCTATGTCAGGTTGAGAATTGTGATGTAAGGCAACATCAATTTGAGGAAGCTATTAAGTGGACGGTTGAAAATGTAGCTTCAGATGGAAAACATCAGTTAGACAAGCATTGATGCTATCATAAAAAGTCACTTATATCCAGCTGCAACTCATTTGAATATTTTCTCAATAAATTGATCTTGTAGTCGGGCATTAGCTCTGTTTTCCCGGCTATTATCTCTTTGGCAAGTCGGTTTGGAAGTATGAATGATTTGGCGTGCGTTCCAAAGTCTTCTGCAATCTTATTTTGAATAGGCTTCATCAGCTTATCCTTAAGGTTATTGATCCTGTTCTGCTCCCGGCGCATTGCAAGATAATCTTCTTTACTCATGGAGTAAGAGGCCTTTTTATTTTTAGATAGATTCTCTTCTTCGGCTTCACTAATCGCCTCCTTGATCACTTTCAAGAGATCAGATTTAAAGGATGCATTTTTAATGCCTCCAAAAATTCCTTTTGTGTTTTCCCAGTTTTCAGCCTTTCCCGGGTCTGTTGCCAGGTCCTGAATCAATTTCTTATTTGCTAAATGATATACCGGCTTATTGAATGACTTGGCGACCTCATCAAAGAATTCCATCAGTTTTCGGTATAGGTGCCATTCAAAAACGGTCAGGTTGTTTTTATCCTTGTCTTTAATAAGGTTATTGTGATCTTCATCGCTATAGTCTAAGTGATTGAATATCCGGTTTTCCTGATGGATCCACTCCAGTACCCCCTGTTCATCAGCTATCTTGCTCAGTTCCTTTTTGAAATCCAGAAGATATAGAACGTCGTCTGCCGCATAATGAAGCTGATCTTCTGATAAGGGCCGCCGGAACCAGTTGCTTTGCTGAGAGCTGCTGTTAACCTCAATTTCCAAGACTTGCTTGATCAGTTTTGTGAGTGATGCCGGCTGAAAATTTAAAAGACTTGTGGCAGCATCAAGGTCGTAAAGATTTTTTGGAAAACAGCCCATAGAGTGAAATAGTCTAAGGTCTTCTCCAAAGGCGAAAACCACTTTTTGGATCTCAGGGTCTTCTATAACAGGAAATATGCCCTGAATATCAATATCGCTGCTTAAAGGATCGATCACGTAGCACTCGTTGCCATCGTAGACCTGCATCAAACACATATTGAAGCCATAGCGGTAACGGTTGCGGTCAAATTCGAGGTCAATAGCAAACTCATCAGCTTTGCTGATCTCGCTCGCCACATCCTGTAGAGCTTTATTGTCTGCAATGTATTGAATATCCATAATGTGGAATCTGATTTTTCCTAAAGATATAAGATTTCAGGAATAACTGTAGTTTACCTGTGTTTTTCGTAGATATTTGGTTCTAATACACCGGCTAATTGTTCTAGCTTTGCATCAGATACGGATTCTTGTTGTGAATCAAGTATCTCATTCAGTTGAGATTCTGTTCTGATCCCTAATATGGCTGATGCAACTGCAGAATGTTGAAGCACGTAATCAACAGAAGCTTTGATTGGTGAACCAGTTTCATTTACTGCTTCTTTCATCTTTTCAACCTGTTCAGCCGAGTATCTCAGATAATTCTGACCGGCTTTATCGATCAGCATTCCTTTTGCAATGGTACCACGGGTTATCACGCTGATATCATTTTCAGCAAGCAGATCTAAAACTTCTTCCTCAGGCCTGCGGTCGAGCAGGCTGTATTGCATCATAACTACATCCATATTAGATCGATCTGTCCACTCGCGAATGGTATTCGGACGTATGGAGGAGATACCATAAGCTTTGATCTTACCCTGCTTTTTCAGGGATTCAAATGCTTCTATAGCTTCATCAATGGGGTCATCAATGGTTCCGCCATGCAGCATATATAGATCAATGTGATCTGTTTGTAGTCTGCGCAGACTTTCATTCACTCCATTCAGAATGTGCTCTTTAGTAGGATCCCAATCCCAGCCGGAACCATCTTCTCGCCATACATTACCGACTTTTGTGGATATAAATACATTATCACGGACAGGACTCAAAGCGGTTCCAACCATCTCCTCGTTCAGACCTTTATCGTAGAGATCAGCCGTATCGAAAAAATTGATACCACCATCATATGATTTTCTAATAAGGCTGTTGACATACTGTTGTCCTTTTTGCAATTCAAGGGACATACATCCGAAGCCGATCTCACTGACTTCGAAATTTGTTTTGCCTAACTGTCTATGCTTCATAATCTTTATCTGTTTGTTTTCAGTAATATAAACATAAGTTTTCTGGTTGTAGATTAGATGAATAAAAAACGGGTGAATAAAAGCTACTCAAATCAAGGATCGCTGTTTTTTAAGTAAACAAAAAAAGCTCCTGAGCAGAACACAAGAGCTTAGGATATAGACACAAATATAGGTCTTAGAACCAGCCGGTATTCAAGCCGCGGAATGGCCATGGGATGGACGCGATCATGATCAGCAGTCCAATGCCATATGTAATAGCCACTCTTTTATGTTTAGCGAGCGAGGCCTCAAGTCTTTTGGCAGAACTGAAACCAAAGGTGATCAAAGCGATAGCAATGATCATCATGGTGATATGTTCAACGGTATAAAACCGAAGCAAGGTGCTTTCCATTACACCAGATTCAAAAGAGACTTTAGGACTGATAAAATACAAGACCAATCCTATGAGCAGTTGAATATGGGTGACGATAAGGGCAAGAAGAGCAGCTATCCGATCTGATTTTTGATATTCTTTCTGTCCCATCCATCCGGAAATGGCTTTAATGATCGCCCAAACGATCAGTACCAATAAGATCCAACGAAGTCCTGAGTGAGCATGTAATAAACCGGTGTACATATTTGCGTGATTGAATTAGAATTTTTGCTGAATATAGCGAAGTATTAGATCTTAATCTCTTTCTTGAGTTTCTTAAAGATCTTCCGAACTCTGCGTTTGTTAACACCCAGGTCATACTCTCCAAGCCTACTTGCACTTCTGATGTAGACAATGGTTTCTCCGTTCTTTTCCTCAAGTATCACATTCACATCATCTTTAAAACCAAATATGGGGATTCTGTAAACAGCATGTAGTTCTATTCGCTTAGGATCCTCAATTTCGAACTCATGGGCATCTTCCTCGAAAATCTGTGAGATATACTCAAACACTACTTCTACGCCGGTGTTAAATACTTCATGGGTGCGAACACAGTTCGGCGAACCTGGACATTCAGGAAGTGGGTTTTCAATTGAGAGTTCAGCCATGGTCGCAAAAACTTATAAATAATCGGTTGTTGGCTAGGAAATCAATCTAACTCGAAAAATCGTTCCATCTGACCCATAAAGTCATCCACATCTTCACAAACGGTGAACAGGGATAAGCTTTCTTTATGGATGAAATCGTGGCTGACCGCCTTTTCCGTGAACTGTAGCAATCCGTCAAAATAGCCATCGGTGTTGATGATGAAGATCGGCTTGTTATGAATACCGAGTTGCCGCCAGGTTAGTATCTCAAAGAACTCATCGAGGGTTCCAAATCCTCCCGGGAGAACAAGAAAGGCATCGGACAAAGATTCCATAAGAGCTTTTCGGGTGTGCATATCCTGAGTTTCGTGGAGATCGGTGAGCCCTTTGTGAGCAGCCTCTCTTTCCTTAAGTTGAGTCGGGATGACTCCGATAACGTCTCCGCCTTCTGTCAAAGCAGCATTTGCCACTTCGCCCATAATTCCAACACGTCCGCCACCATAAATAATGCCCCAGTCTCGCCGGGCTATTTCGCGACCGGCGTCCTTGGCAATTTCAGGAAACTTTGGATAGTTTCCTTTTCGTGACCCGCAGTAAATACAAATATGCTTTTTCATTAGGCTATATTGAACATTCGGCTTAGAACAGCATTCAGTTTTTCAACAAAATAGAAGATGTCTTCTTCTGTATTTTGTTTACCAAGGCTGACACGGATGCTTGAGTTAGCAAGGTTTGGCTCTATTCCAATTCCGGCCAGCACGTGTGATGGCTCTACCGCACCGGATGTACAGGCTGAGCCGTTTGAAACACAAATACCCTCGATATCCAGGTTCAGCAATAACATTTCTCCATCGATGTGTTTGTCGTCGTCATTGCTAAAAGATAGATTAATTATGTGGGGGACGCCATCTTTCTGTGGCCCGTTTACGGTAACATCGACTGATAATTTATCTTTTAGCTGATCTAAAAGAAGTGAACGTAATTTTTTAAATTGCGCTATATGGGCTTCCATTTCATCAACAGCCAATTCGAGTGCCTTTGTAAATCCTACGATGCCCGGAACATTCAGGGTTCCGCCGCGTCTGCGTCTTTCCTGAGATCCGCCTATCATCCATGGTACCCAACGGGCTCCATTTTTTACATACATGATACCGGTACCTTTCGGTCCGTATATCTTATGGGCACTACCACATAAAAAATCGACTCCAAGGTCCTTTACATTGACAGGAAGCTTACCCAGGCTTTGTACAGTGTCAGAATGAAAGGGTACATCAAACTCATTGCAAACCTCTGCAATTTCTTTTAGCGGGTTGATGGAACCAATTTCATTATTGACGTGCATAAGGCTAACTAAAGCTGTCTTTTCGGTAATAGTTTCACGAACGGCACTGGCGGTGATCATTCCTGTTTCATCAGGACGTGCAAACACCGGTTTGATCCCCCGCATCTTTTCCATCTCAACAGTATGAAGAACCGCATGATGTTCGATCTCAGAGGTTACCACTTCGTTCTTATCACCTGAAACTGCAAGTACGCCTTTGATGACTGCATTGTCACTTTCAGTACCACCGCTGGTGAATACGATCTCAGATGGCTCGGCTCCGATCATTGCAGCTACTTTTTCGCGAGCATCTTCGACCACTACCTTTGTTTTTTGTCCAAGGTGGTGAGCAGAATTAGCGTTTCCGTAATTATCTTTCAGGTAAGGCATCATGGCCTCTAAAACGCGCTCGTCCATTGGGGTAGTGGCAGCGTGATCGAAGTAAACCGTTCTCATCAATTCCCGATATTTTCAGATTAGAATTCAGTGCGCTAAAAATATTCAAATTGTCGATGAAAAGCAGGATGGAATCCGGGTTCATGAAAACTTCATTTCATGATGAGATCTTGGTACATTACGGTGATATTTAAATTATAAATGATCAATTGACTCATGGCTAAACTCACTCTCAACGATGTCGAAGTAAAAGGTAAAAAAGTACTGATGCGCGTGGATTTCAACGTTCCGATTGAAAACGGAAAGATCTCGGATGATAACCGTATCGTTCAGGCATTACCATCCATTAAGCATGTAATTGAAAATGGGGGACTGTTGATACTGACAAGTCACTTGGGTCGCCCGGCCGGAGAATCGGATCCGGAATTCTCCTTGAAACCAACCGCTGATCACCTCTCAACGCTGATTGATGCAAAAGTATATTTTGCGGAAGATTGCATCGGTGAAAAAGCCGAATCAGTGATCAATAAAGCTGAGTTCGGTGAGGTGGTTGTTCTTGAGAACGTAAGATTCCATCCAGAAGAGAAAAAAAATAACGAGCAATTCAGCAAAAAGCTGGCGGCTCACGGTGATTTGTTTGTGAATGACGCATTTGGAAGCTCACACAGAGCTCATGCTTCGGTTGCAGGCGTAACAAGATATTTGCAACCTTCTGTTTCTGGTTACCTGCTCGAGAAGGAGATCAAGTACCTGGAGGAGAGTATCAATGATCCTGAGCGACCATTTGTGGCGATCCTTGGCGGTGCTAAGGTATCTGATAAGATCGGTGTTATTGAGAACCTGCTTTCTAAAGTAGATACCATCATTGTGGGTGGAGGAATGACCTATACTTTTTATGAAGCTAAGGACTGGCCGATCGGCGATTCGCTTGTGGAAGAAGACAAAGTAGGTTTGGCCAAAGAGTTGCTTGAAAAAGCTAAAAGGGCAGGCGTTAAATTCATGTTACCTATGGATAACGTGATTGCTAAAGAATTCAAAAACGATGCCGAGCACAAAGTTGTGGATGAAGATGGGATCGAGGATGGTTGGATGGCCCTTGATATTGGTCCACAGTCATCCATCGCGTTTGGCAATCAGATCAAAGCAGCCAAGACAGTAGTTTGGAATGGGCCAATGGGCGTGTTCGAGATGGAGAATTTTGCAGACGGCACATTTGCCGTAGCTGAAGCTCTTGCGGAAGCTACTGAATTCGGAGCAACTACCATCATTGGTGGCGGTGATTCAGCTGCAGCTATCAAAGAGGCCGGACTGATGGAGAAAGTGTCACATGTATCAACCGGGGGAGGAGCCAGTCTTGAATATCTTGAAGGCAAGGAATTGCCCGGTGTCGCCTCGCTGACGGATAAGTGATTCATCAATATTAATTTTTGATAGAGGGCTGATTCTTAGAATCGGCCTTTTTCATTTTTTTAGACAGTTAAATTGATTTCAGAAATTCACCATCACAAATTATATTCTTGGTTAAAAAAATGAATCAGTACCCACTCTTATTGAGAAGTACCATACGGTTGGCTTTTGCCTTTCTGCTTATCGCAGCTTTGATATTAACCCGTCAGCTGTTGGTACCACTGTTCCTTAGCGTGATGCTGGCCTATCTATTATTTCCCTATGCTGAGTGGCTCGAGAGAAAAAGTGTGCCACGTATTGCTACAAATCTGATCGTGATCATTGGATTTGGGATATTTTTAGGAGTGGTAGGTAGTGCGGTGGGAGTGCTTACCTCCAATTTCACCAATGATTTTCCGCAAATACGAATTCAGTTTGAACAGAACCTGCAAAATATTTTGGGTTCTATCACAGGCTATACCGGGATATCTGAAGAAAGCATTAATGCAGTGGTCCGTAGCTTAGGTGAAACGGGACAATACTTTACTGAATTTTTTACAACTACAACCAATACCCTTTTAACATTGGGTCTGCTACCGGTTTATACTTTTTTACTGCTTTTCTATAGGAATAAATTCAGAGACTTTGTGTCTATGCTTATCAGGGATAAACATGAGGGTGTTTTAGAAAACATCATTGATCAGGCATCAAAAGTAGTTCCAAAATATCTTAAAGGTCTTCTCATAGTTTGTTTTTTGCTTATGGGGTTGAATTCACTTGGCTTTTATTTGATCGGTTTGGAATATGCACTTCTCTTTGGGGTCATAGCGGCCCTGTTCAATCTGATCCCCTATCTTGGTACCATATTGGGCTATGGTGTGGTTTTGCTATTTGTGCTTGGAACACAAACTCCAACGCTGGCCCTGGCAGTGATCGTACAGTTTGCGATCGTTCAGTTTCTGGAAAACAATATTTTGACACCCAATATCACAGGTTCATATGTGGAAATAAATCCACTGGTTATAATTTTTTCACTTATAGCTGCAGGGATGATCTGGGGGTTGCCCGGAATGCTGATCATCATTCCATATCTTGGTCTGTTCAAGATTGTGTGTGAGAATGTAGAGAGTTTGAGACCTGTCGGGTTTTTGTTGGGTACAAAAGGCACTGAGAGACATTCATTAACCATCAAATCTATTCAAAGGCGGTTCGGCTGGATAAATGGTGATTCAGATTGACTGGAATTAGATACATAAATTTTCTTTACGATACGGTTTCCGCTTTTCGTTTCAGATACGTTTTAATCCCTAATCTTTGTTCGACAATCAAAATGAAAGATACGGTGTAGATTCTAACCGTGTTTCGTATCAGGGTACGAATGGGACATACAGTCCTCTTGCGGCAACTCGGCATTTCGGGTGAACCGTATTCAAAAGTAGGTGCTTTAGGCTACGTTATCTTTCAGGAGGGATCTGATCATTTATCAGCTGGCGATCAGATATTTGAATTCCGGATACATTTCGTTTAAGTCCAGTGAACCGATTAGTTCTTCAATTCCGTGTTTATTTAGCAATTTATGTGTAAGAAAATGACCATCCATAAAGACACCAAAGGTTCCGTATGGTGAACCCGACTCCCTTGCTTCCTCAGGTGTATGCACTCTTTGTAGTTCTACATTGAACCCCATGTCCTCAAATATGACCTTCATCTCGTGGATGTAATAGTTCACAAAGGCACTTTGATCCGCATAACTTATCGTAATGCCATGAGGATTTAGTGGGTTTGTTTTCTCTGCTATTGGCAAGGCGAATGAGGGAACTGGCACTTCCATCTTGAACTTTTTGACCAGCATAGTAAATCCAGGAATATGAGCATGCTCAAGGTATCCGCGCTGAAGGTAGAAATCTCTGTCTTGGTTGAAATCCTCATTCTCCAATACAATTACCATGCCGTAACTTGTGCTGTTGTCAGTTTCAGCTATTTGCAGTAACTCTGATTTTAGCCATTGCTCAGGTTCATCATCTGCCACATAAACATGATTGATGAATGTATAGCCCGGAGCATAAATAGGTTTCCATGCAAATTCAGCAGGCACGTACTCTATGAAGGCATCTTTAGGAGTATCCAGCTTTATGATGACCATTCCTTCCTCAAATCGGTCAAGTAACCAATCCCGATTGTATGTAAACAACTCAGGACTATTTGGGTTTTTGAGATCTATGCAGGGCAGGGTTCCCTGACCTATGGTATCAGTGGTAAGTTTGATGAGTGTCATGATGCCTCCGGAGTTTTTCGGATGCTACTCAAAAATCTTAAAGAATATATGAAGAATGGAAACTCTCAGACCTTTTTTACACCGTCTTTCCACTGCAATTCAAACGACTCTTTCTCCTTAAAAGAATCGGATTGCCGTATCCATTTTTCATTTTGCCAAACTCGCACAAAGCCTTTTTCGAGGGGCTCATTGGGATTTTGTTTGTCCAATGCGTGGGACAGCGAGATCAATATCTTCTGCCGCTTCCTGATCTGCGATTCAGCTTTATGAGCAAGTTTTTCTCGTAAATTTTGAATATTAACGTGCGCTGAATCCATTTTCTGTTTCACAACTTGAAGGGCGTGGGATTTTGCCAGATTAGAGACTTTGTCTTTGTATAACTGAATAGCACCAGTGGTGTGTATTTCAAGTTTTTTGGTTTTGTCTTCCACTAGAAATCGGATCTCATTGATATCGGGTACTGCAAGCACCGCGGCCTGCGTTGGAGTGGCTGCTCTGGCATCAGCTACAAAATCTGAAATGGAAAAATCAACTTCATGTCCCACGGCACTTATGACCGGAACTTCACTTTTGAAGACAGCCCTTGCCACAGTTTCTTCGTTAAAAGGCCAGAGGTCCTCAAGAGAACCTCCGCCGCGCCCAATGATCATCACCTCGACATTCTTGCTTGAAGAGAAATACTCTATCCCTCGAACTATCTCGCCTGCTGCATTGACTCCCTGTACTGAAGCATGATGTAATTTAACGGTCGCAAGCGGCCATCGCTTTTCAAATGTAGATCTTATATCCTGAAAAGCAGCACCGGTGGCTGATGTCACCACCCCGATGGTTTGGGGAAATTTGGGAAGTGGTTTCTTGTGATGCTCCTCAAATAACCCTTCTGCCTTCAGTTTGGCCTTCAGTTTCTCAAAAGCCTGCTGTAATTTCCCAATTCCGGCCTGTTGAACCAAGCTTACGATCATTTGGTATCGTCCATGCGGGGCATAAACCTGAATATCGCCCCCAACCACTATTTGTTGTCCGTCACTAAGATTTAGGTCAAGACGCTGAGCCGTACTTCTCCATATTACACAGGGAAGGGATGCATTCGAATCCTTGAGAGTGAAATAATAATGCCCGTTTCTGCTTTGATTCACATTGCTTGTTTCCCCTTCAACCAATATATCGATGAAGTTCTTTTCCAGAACATTCTTGATCTTATCGGTGAGTTGCGATACGCTGGGAATATCAAATAAGAACGGGATCTGATTCTCTGACATAGGATTTTTCGTTTCAAAATTATGGCTTAAGGTAAGAAGGATTGAATTCCTTCGCATGGACAAAGAGAAATCCAAAAGTCATCATGATTATTTGGGTTTTACAGTAATCTCAAAAGATCTCCCAATGATCAGAAATTATATTTATAATCAGAAAACGCAACTTTCTCAAAAAGACATATTCCCAATAACATTAAATATTATTCAGTGCTGAGGAACTAAACCTTTACGCAAGCAAAGACCTTTATTACTTCAGCATGTAAAGAATATCATGACCAAAACCCAGATCGAACAATATCTCTATAAGCACATCCCTATCACCAGGGCGTTGGGTGTGAAAGCCGTTTCATTTTCAGAGAGTGAGGTGAAATTGAAGGCGCCTCTGTTCAATAATATCAATCATCAGTCAACAGCATTTGGCGGGAGTATCAGCAGTTTATTGATCACCACCGGGTGGTCTTATCTGCGGTTGTTGTTTGATGATGAGGGCCCCGTTCCTGCTATTGTGATTGGCAGAAGTTCTACAGAATACCTGAAGCCGATCAATCAGAATTTTGTAGCTGAACTGTTGATTCCTGAGGAGGAAGATTTATCGAGATTTAGAGAAATGTATGAACGGTTCGGAAAATCCCGGATCACGCTAAAAGCTCAAATTAAAATCGTCGAACAGATTCACGCTTCCTTCGAGGGTGATTTTGTTGTGATGAAAGATCGCAGTCAATGAAACTGCCCAAGGCTATTTGTGCATTGACCGTTAAAGGCGGTATATTTGCAGGCAAAATAAAAAAGCCAAAATTCAGATCTATGCTCCTTAAAAATTTAAAACCTGTAAGCAGCTCCCATAACGGTAAAGATACCATTGATATCCGCATTGAGAGGGGTGTGATCAAAGAGATCGCACCAGGATTAAAAGCTGGAAAAGTTGAAGAAGTCCATGATCTGAAAGGGGCATATGTTTCCCCGGGTTGGATGGATATGCATGTTCATTTACGCGAACCTGGCTTTGAGCACAAGGAAACGATCAAAACAGGTTGTGATGCAGCGGCCTTCGGTGGGTTTACAGCAGTTGCCTGTATGCCGAATACTAAACCTGCCACACACACTCGTGATGTGGTCGAGTACATTATCAAAAAAGCAGAGAACCTGCCGGTAGATGTTCACCCAATTGCCTGTGTAACTAAAGACCGTGCCGGTAAGTCCATAGCCGAAATGGCTGATATGAAAGAAGGTGGCGCAGTGGCATTCAGTGATGACGGTGATCCGGTCTATGATTCACAGGTGATGCGTGTGGCGTTGGAGTATTCATCTATGCTTGGAATGCCCATCATCAATCATGAGGAAGATCTTGCACTTTCCCGGCCGGGACATATGAATGAAGGGAAAGTGGCTACCCGACTCGGCCTTGATGGAACACCCGGTATTGCTGAGGAAGTGATGATCGCGCGGGATATCCTTTTGGCAGAATACACCGGTGGGCATGTTCATGTTGCTCACATAAGTACCAAGGAAGGGGTAGACTTGGTAAGGAAAGCTAAGAAAAAAGGGATCCATGTAACTACGGAAGTTTGTGCGCATCATTTTGATCTTACTGATGAGGAAATCGAGCGGACCAATTTTAACACGAATTTTAAAATGCATCCGCCGCTTAGAACGCAGGAGGATGTAAATGCCATGGTAGAAGGCTTGGTAGACGGAACGATCGATGCGATCTGCACTGATCATGCTCCTCATGCCATTGAGGAAAAAGAAGTTGAGTTCATTTATGCTCCGAACGGAATAATTGGCCTTGAAACAGCCTGGTCTATCACCAACAAGAGGCTGTTTCAAACAAAGAAAATGGATCTGAAGCAGTTGATCGATAAATTATGCTATAAACCAAGGGAGATCCTAAATCTTGAAGTACCCGAGATCAAAAAAGGGGCTAAAGCCAATTTAACTTTCTTCAATACCGATGAAGAGTGGACCTTCACTCCTAAGAATGTACGATCCAAGTCTAAGAATTCACCCTACCTGAATGAGAAACTGGAAGGCCGGGCGGTGGGTATTTTTAATAAAGGTCAGTTGGTATTGAATGAACTCAGATAAGATACTTGCCATAGAAACAGCTACCGAGATCTGTTCTGTGTGCTATCAGGATGAGAACGGTGAAGTGCATGAAAAAAGGACAGAAAGGAAGGGCTCGCATTCAGAACTGATCTTTATTTTTATCAGGGAAATGATGCGAGAACAAAAGCTTAACATCAAAGAGTTGGATGCTGTGCTGGTAAGCACCGGTCCGGGTTCTTACACAGGGTTAAGGATAGCAGCCAGTGCGGTAAAAGGTTTGTTATTCGGGCTCGAGATTTCCGTTTATGCAGGAAATACCCTGGCGGGCTTTGCACAAAAGGCTGGGGCCGGTAAGATACATGCTGTGATCAATGCCAGAAGAAAGCATCTCTACCATCAGTCATTTAGAAAGAATGGAGATGTAAAAGCAATATCAGAATCATTAATTATGGAATTAAAAGAGATCGAGAGTAAACTACAGCAAGGTGATCTGATCATTGGCACGGGAATCGACCGGCTGAACGAGGAATCCCTGAAAAATATAAATATTATAGACTCCACTACAATTTCAGCCAAAGGTCTGATCAACCTGTTTAATAGTGGGGCAAAAGATGAATTCTTTAGCAAAACAACACCGGAAGAGCTGGAATCAAATTATTTAACGAGTGTTCAAGTGAATAACTCAAATTTGAACAAAGCTAATTCTAACTAAATCAGATTCAGAATTAAGCGGTAGAATCTTTATTTTTACAGCTTCAGAATCATAAAAAACTGCATATGTCCTGGTTTAAAAGAAAAGACGAAAACATTCAAACCGATACCCGAAAGGAAATGCCTGAAGGCGTTTGGATCAAAGTGCCCACTACAGGCGAAACCATTCACAAGCGAGAGCTTGAGGATAATCTTTGGGTTGATCCACTGAGTGGATACCATTTTAGAATAGGTAGTGAGAAGTATTTTGAGATCATTTTTGATAAAGGAAAGTTCAAAGAACTGGGACAGGAAATTCAGCCCACTGATCCTTTGAACTTCGAGGACCGAAAGAAATACAAGGACCGACTGGAAGAATATCAGAATAAAACAGGTCTATCTGACGCCGCTCGTGTTGGTGTAGGTAAAATGAACAAACTTGACCTGGTTGTGGCCTGTATGGACTTCTCTTTTATTGGTGGCAGTATGGGTTCAGTGGTAGGTGAAAGACTTGGTATGGCCATCGACCATGCCCGCGAGAATAAGATTCCACTGATCATTATATCACAAACCGGCGGTGCTCGTATGATGGAAAGCGTACTTAGCCTGATGCAAATGGCTAAAACATCAGCCAAGCTGGCTCAACTTGATGAAGCTAAAGTGCCTTACATCTCATACATGACCGATCCAACGACCGGTGGTGTAACTGCAAGTTATGCTATGCTTGGTGATTTCAATATTGCTGAACCGGGAGCTTTGATCGGTTTTGCAGGTCCGCGCGTGATCAGGCAAACTATTGGTCGAGATCTTCCTGAAGGGTTTCAAACAGCAGAATATTTGTTGGAACATGGTTTTCTCGATTTCATCGTACCACGTACAAAGATGAAAGCAAAGCTTACAAAACTACTTAAGGTAGTTCTGCAAAAATACTAAACTTCATTATTTTACTGTAACACACCGAAAAGAATGCTCTCAGCGTTCTTTTCTTGTTTTAACCCAATACGACACTCATATGACTAAATTCAGGTTATCATTTCTTTTTGTAATGATATTCGCAGCAACTGCGGTGGCACAGGACAAAAAGCCGATAGAATTTGAACATTTACTTGATGGCACGTTCTCACCCCAAACGGTTCAAAATGTCCGATGGATGAATGACGGACAATTCTATTCGGCTACCCGGGATAATAAAGTGATCAAATATGATATTATTGATGGAACCGAAACCGTTTTGTTTGATGGTAATGAATATAGCCTGAGTAATGGAAGTACACCATTCCCAGTTCAGGGCTATCAGTTTTCTGCTGATGAGTCTAAGCTTTTACTTAAAACTGAAGTAGAGCAGATCTGGAGAAGAAGTACCCGCGAAAACTACTATGTCTATGACATTGAAACCGGTACTCTAACCAAGTTAACGGCTACGGATGAGAAACAGCAGTACGCAGAACTTTCCCCACAGGGCGATAAGGCAGCCTATGTAAGAAATAATAACCTTTTCTGGGTTGATCTTACATCCGGAGAAGAGGTTCAGATCACTGATGATGGTGAATTCAATAAGATCATCAATGGTGCGGCAGATTGGGTGTATGAGGAAGAATTCGGGTTTGCTAAAGCATGGTTTTGGTCACCTCAGGGAGATCAAATTGCATTCTACAGGTTTAATGAGGAACGTGTTAAGGAATTTTTTATGACAGATTGGGATGGACTATATCCTGAACCGATCCGCTTCAAATATCCAAAAGCAGGTGAGAAGAATTCAGTTGTGAGTATTCACGTTTATGACCTGGATAATGGTGACATCATTACTATTGATGTGGGCGATGAGACCGATCAATATATCCCAAGAATCAATTGGACAAGGGATAATGAATTACTTGCGATCCGAAGAATGAACCGCCTGCAAAATAGGCAGGACCTGTTGTTCGCGAATGTTCGAACCGGTTCGACGGATCTGATACTGACTGAACAAAGTGATACATGGTTGGATGTGCATGATGATCTTTACTTTTTGGAAAACGGTGTTCAGTTTATAACTACCAGCGATCGCGACGGATACAACCATATTTATTTATATAGTATGGAAGGTGAGCTTGTGAAACAGGTAACTTCAGGGGAGTGGGATGTAACGAATTTTATAGGGCATGATGACCGCAATTATCGGTTATATTATATCAGTTCTGAGTCCTCACCACTGGAAAGAAATCTCTATAGTGTTCGTGTTGATGGCCGCCGGAAAGAAATGCTTACTAATGGGAAGGGATGGCATAGCATTAATATGAGTCGTGATTTTAAATACTATATTGATACGTCTTCAGACTACAATCAGCCTCCAAGAATTTCATTGCACCGACAGGACGGGCGCCAGATCCGGGTTTTGGAATCTAATGAAACACTGGCCGCCCGGTTAAACGAGTTTAGTTTCATTGAAAAAGAGTTCATGACCGTTGATGTAAATGGGGTCTCTTTAAATACTTATATGCTCAAGCCGGTAAATTTTGATTCAACCCAAACCTATCCTATGCTGATGTATGTATATGGCGGCCCGGGAAGTCAGACGGTAACAAAGGCATTTGAGAGTGGTATTCGTCCGATGTGGCATCAGTACCTGACCAATCAGGGATACATTGTGGTTTCTGTTGACAACCGTGGAACAGGAGGCAGAGGACGGGATTTTAAGAAGCAGATATATAAGAAATTGGGACAGTATGAAACTGAAGATCAAATAGCAGTAGCTGAATCTCTGGCAGACTTACCTTATGTAGATGAGGATAGGATAGGTATTTGGGGTTGGAGTTACGGAGGTTATATGTCATCGCTTTCGCTTGCAGATGGGGCTGATGTATTCAAAGCTGCCATAGCCGTAGCACCTGTAACCGACTGGAAGTTCTATGATACCATCTATACAGAGCGGTTCATGCAAACACCGCAACTGAACCCCAAAGGCTACAGAAATGGTTCTCCTCTCGTAAAAGCAGGGCAGATCAAAGGAAATTATTTGTTGATTCACGGAACCGGAGACGATAATGTTCACTTTCAAAATACTGTTGAAATGATCGATGCTTTGGTTGAATCTGATGTTGACTTTGAAACCATGATCTATCCGAACAGAAATCATGGTATTTATGGTGGTAATACAAGACGTCATCTGTATCTACTGATGAATAAATTCATCCTGGAAAACCTTTGATCGACTAAAGTAGTTTTTTATTTAAACTCTATAATACAAGACAAACATGCGCTTTGCCGATTACGCCAAAATTTATGTAACTGCCGGAAGAGGAGGGGATGGATCCCTTCATTTTCGTAGAGAAAAGTATGTTCCCAAAGGAGGTCCTGACGGTGGTGATGGCGGCAAGGGAGGTGATGTGGTGCTTGTGGGAAATGAGCAACTCAATACCATACTTGACCTTCGCTATCGAAAGTATATCAAAGCAGCCGCCGGAGAAGATGGTTCAAAACAGCGAAGCTCAGGAGGTGACGGAAAGGATGAGATCCTTGAAGTGCCGCTAGGCACGGTTGTCTTTGATGCCGAGACCAAAGAACGTCTTGGTGAGATCACCGAGCATGAAGAAAAACTTGTAATAGCTAAAGGAGGTAAAGGCGGACTTGGTAACTGGCATTTTAAGAGTTCTACGAATCAGACGCCTCAATATGCGCAAGAAGGAAAACCCGGTGAAGAACGTGTAGTTGAACTGGAATTGAAACTTATTGCCGATGTGGGATTGGTTGGCTTTCCAAATGCGGGTAAAAGCACCTTGCTTTCAGCTTTATCTCATGCTAAGCCTAAAATAGCTGATTATCCCTTCACTACGCTGGAACCCAATCTGGGTGTTGTGAAATTTTCAGATTACCGCAGTTTTGTAATGGCGGATATTCCGGGAATCATAGAGGAAGCTCATGAAGGAAAAGGACTCGGTATTCAATTTCTGAGACATATTGAACGCAATAATGTTTTGCTATTTATGGTGAGTGCCATCACCGATATTGAATATGAATACAAAGCTCTTTTAAATGAATTAAAGTCTTTTCGTAAAGACCTTCTTGATAAACCACGGGTACTTGCCATCACTAAGATGGATCTAAAGGAGGGCTATGAGTTGGATCAGGAACTTCACTTTGATGATGAAATTCCCGTTATTCCTATTTCCTCGGCTACCGGTCACGGTATCGATGAACTTAGAGAGAAACTGTGGGAATTGATTCAAGATGTTAAAAAATAAGAAGAAACTTAGGGTACTACTAGCGCTCAGTATTATACCGGGGTTTGGTTGCCGGCGCGTTTTTAATTTGATCAAGCATACTAATGATCCGGAAAAGATCTTTCATTTGGGTAAACGCGAACTTCGTTCTGTAGAGGGAATTGGAGAAGCTTCCGCGTTATCTGTGCTTTCCTTTGATGATTGGGATAAGGTGAATGATATTCTAACACATACAGTCCGAAATGGGTCAGAAATTGTCACACTGGCTGATCCTGAATATCCTGACCTGTTAAAGCAGATCTATGACCCACCCATTCTGTTTTGGATCAAAGGAAATGCAGAAATTTTAAAGCATCCGGGAGTTGCGGTGGTGGGTACCCGAAATACCTCACCTTATGGCAGGAAAATGGCAAAGAAGTTCACCGGTAATCTGGCTGATAAAGACCTTTGTATTTTTAGTGGACTCGCAAGCGGGATCGATTCTATTGCTCATCGGACAGCGTTGGAACATAATGGGAAGACAGTGGCCGTACTTGGCTCAGGTATAGACAATTTGTATCCGCGGGAAAATGCGTCTTTGGCCAATGATATTGTAAAATCGGGCGGCGCCGTTATTACGGAATATCCACTTGGGACGAAACCTGATGCCGGTAATTTCCCGGTTCGTAACAGGATCGTAAGTGGTATGAGTCTGGGGGTTTTGGTTATAGAATCCGGGATAAAAGGTGGCAGCATGATCACCGCGGACATTGGGTTGGACCAAAACAGGGAGGTATTTGCATTACCTCACCCAGTACTGAGTCCCTCAGGAACAGGCTGTAACTATCTGATCAAGAGAGGGGCAGCTAAGCTTGTCCAGACGGTAGATGACATTCTGGAGGAATTGCCGGTTGGTAACGATTCAGATAGAAATGGATCAATCGTTCAGGAAAAGAAAAAGAAAGACTGGCGTAAAGAAATTCTTGATGAAAGAGCAAAAAAAATTTGTGAGATCCTTGAAGAAAAAGCTCATCAGGTGGATGACCTTAGCGATAAAGTAGGAATGGATACCAGTCAGTTATTGGTGACCTTACTTCAACTTGAAATGGAAGATATCGTTAGCCAGAAAGCGGGTAAGATCTTCGAACTGAAATAATTATCACAAATATACCTGTATTACGCAGATTTTGATCTGCAATGTAGGTATAAGCCAAAGATTTTGTTTAGGTAATGAGTTTTAAATGCGGCTTGTTATATCATTAATATAATTTAATATTAGATTATATTAATGATAATCCAATGAGGCGCATTATGGAAACCAATGTACTGAATCCGATTCCTGAAAAGGAATTTGAAAGGCTAATGGAGCTTTCTGAATTAGACCTTGATTATTCCGACCTGGATGATCAGTTCAAAGACCTGACAAAATTGGCTGCAAAAATTGCAGGTACCGCTATCTCACTTATCAACCTGATCGATACCTTTACCCAATGGTCTATTGCACACTACGGATTACCCATTGATCAAATGCCAAGAGAGAAATCAGTTTGCCAGTATACTATCGTAGGTGATGATCCTTTGGAGGTCGAAGACCTCAGTGCAGATGAAAGGTTCAATAAATTTGACTACGTAACCGAAGACCCAAACCTTCGCTACTATTATGGTATTCCATTAACCACTAAAGATGGAAATAACATAGGTGCGCTTTGTGTACTTGATGATGATCAAAAGAACCTGACTCCTGAAAAAATTGAAATGCTCAAGATCATAGCCACTGAAATTGTAGGCAGGCTCTCTGCATATAAAGCATTGAATACTCTTAAAGATGAACTGGAGGAGGCCAAAGAATCACAGCGGAAATTAAGTCATGATATACGTGGTCCACTGGGCGGCATAATAGGAGTGGCTGATCTTATCAAAGAACAGGGTGAGAAAAAAGATGTTGATGATATCCTGGAACTGATTAATCTTATAAAACAAGGGGGGCAATCATTACTTGAACTCGCTGATGATGTTTTATCAAGTAGTAACACGGAAGAAATGCGGTCTCCAAAATCCAACGAATTTAACCTATATACTCTCAAAGATAAACTTGAGCAACTTTATATACCTCAGGCTAAAGCTAAATACATTGATCTGACCATCGTTAACGAATCAGAAAATGCAGAGATCCCATTTCCCAAAAATAAGATATTACAGATACTGGGAAATATAATTTCGAATGCTATAAAATTTACTCCGGATGGTGGTATGGTGATGGTTCGTCAGGAATTTAACCTGAATAAGGAATCTGATACCGCAAAGCTGCTTTTTTCAATAAAAGATACAGGTGTGGGAATAAGTTCTGGAAAAATTGAAGAGATCTTGAATGAAAATGCTCAAAGCACATCGGGCACTAAAGGGGAGTCTGGATATGGGTTTGGGCTACCGTTAGTTAAACATCTAATAGATAAGTTAGATGGAAATCTGCATATCAATTCCATAGAAGGTGAAGGAACTTTGTTCAAGGTCACCCTGCCTATTAAATAAGAAATTAGAATTCCGGTTCCGTTAGGCGATTGGTCCATGGGTTATATTATTTCATGGTCTTCAGCCTTGGTTTCCACGGAACCGGTTATCTAATTATGTCTTATATCTGTAAATGGCCGCTAACCCGGAGTTTTCAGGCACTTCTTCCTGAGGTAATCCGTACAAAGTACTTCCATTTCTGATCGCTGAGATAGCAGCAAAGTTGATCAGGTCAATGGTCTTGCCATTCATTTTATCGGAGATCTCTACCTTATTTTTTTCAGGATCGAAAATACCGTATTGATGAAAGCCCATAGGAACAAAGAGAGTATCCACTTTACCAAAATAGGCTCCTTTGATCACATCACTGATATCAGTAGATATGAGTTCACTGCCTTTCAGATTATTAAAGCGTTCAATATCACTTTCGATCTCTTCACGGAAATATGATTCAGCGATATCCCACGATTCATCCACAATTTCTTTAATGGACTTGGTATCAAAGTTTCCTATCATCGTTTCATCTAAAACATTGAAATACTTATTCGCTTTTTTGTAGTAAGAAATCAGTTTTCCGGGACCGGCAAGTATAAGCGGTCCGTATTGTTTCTTCATATATTTGGTCACTTTATTCTCAATGTGTTTCAGGAACAACTCTAGCTCCTTATTATCTTCATCCACATCAGTACCATGGCCATGAAATACAGCATCACTTCTTGTAGTTCCTACATGATGTTGAAGGGAACGGTCATGGATATGAAATTTCAAATGCTCTTCCATGCTTGTAGGCACACTTTCGAATGTTACCTGGCTAGTCTCATCGGGTGCGACTTTCAACATTTTTGTTTCATTCTGGCTCAGCACCAACACATGATAATCATTGTGGTGATTTTGAAGCTCAAGTAACGGAGTGATCAAAAAATTCTCGGAGATGTAATAATTTTCTTTGGGGCTTACCGGTATTTTAAAAATATCGTAATATTCTTCGTTTGCATATATCGCTAAGCCTTTATCCTGATGTAACCAAAATTGATTTTCTTCGGTCTTATCGATCACCGGCTTGAAAAGGTCATCGACCCTGTTTTCTTTCCACCCTAGATCTATCAGGTCCGTTTTGGCTTTTTGTACCAAATTCTTAAGCCGTATAGAGTCTTGCTTTCCCTCTTCTCCTGTTTTGTGGGTTGGCAGAAAGATGGTTACGTTTAGGTCTTGGGTCTGTCCAAGCAATTTTTCAATGGTTTCTCTTCTAACTACACTCATTTATAAATCCTTTTTTTATTAAGCTGTATTAATATATCTATATATCACAACATATTTAGAGGCTCAGTGTTCCCTGAAAAGGCTGTGAATTTCTACTCCAATTAAGAGGGTTTGACAATTAAAGTAAAGAACTATCAAGAGTCTTATGATAATTTGTTGTGTTATGAACTGAGAGCTTCGATCATTACATCAATTTTTTTATCTAATGTTGCCACCGCAGGGCTATAATCATCAGCACTCATAAGATTTACGTTGACACTGCAGTAGAATTTGATCTTGGGTTCGGTTCCTGATGGCCGAACAGAAACAATGCTTCCGTCTTCAGTTATGAATTGCAACACGTTAGATTTCGGCAGGTCGATATCGGTAACCTCCCCGGTAGCAATATTCTTCTCCTTTGAGCTTTGATAATCCTTAATGATAACAACCTGAGAACCAGCCAATTTCTCTGGTGGATTTGCCCTGAAGTTCATCATCATTTTCTTGATCTCTTCGGCACCTGATTTTCCTTTTTTGTAAACAGATTTTAGATCTTCACGAAAAAGGCCGTATTCAACGTACATATCAAGCAAAGCTTCGTACAAGCTGCTCCCTTGGTCTTTATAAAAAGCTGCCATTTCAGCTATCATGGCACACGAGATCACTGCATCTTTATCTCGCACATGGTCTCCAACCAAATATCCGTAGCTTTCCTCACCGCCGGCAATAAATTGCTTTTTGCCTTCAAGTTTGGTCATTAACTCACCGATATATTTGAAACCTGTTAGGGTATTGAAACACTCTACACCTTTTTTATCTGCAATACGATCGATGATGTAAGAGGTGACGACTGTTTTAACAATATATTCATTTCCGGTGATCTTGCCGGCTTTTTCCCAAGCTTCGAGCATGTAGTTGATAAGGAGTGATCCGGTTTGGTTTCCGTTTAGAAGAACCAATTCTCCTTCTGTATTTCGAACGGCTATTCCTACGCGATCGGCATCTGGGTCGGTAGCCATTACCAGGTCCGCACCCGTGTCTCTGGCCTTTTCCAATGCCATATTCAGAGCTTCTTTTTCTTCAGGATTAGGATAAACCACTGTAGGGAAGTCACCGTCGGCTGTCATTTGCTCTTCCACCAATATTAAATTCTCAAACCCAAATCTTTCAAGTACATCGGGAACCAATTTCCGGGAGGTCCCGTGGATAGGTGAGAAGACGATCTTCATATCCTTTTGACGTTTAATGGCATCTTTCGATACAGACAAACTTACCAATTCATTCAAATACTTTTCATCCATATCAGCACCGATCATTTCAATGAGGTCATTGTTACGCTCAAATTTTACCTCATCAACCGAGGCGATGCTTTGCACTTCCTCCATCACCATTTTATCCTGTGGGGCCACCAATTGACCTCCATCAGCACCGTACGCTTTGTAGCCATTATATTCTTTAGGGTTGTGAGAGGCCGTAAGCATCACTCCGCTTTTACAGCCGAGTTCGCGAATGGCGTAGGACAGTTCAGGAGTTGGACGGAGGGCATCAAAAAAATATACCTTTATCCCGTTAGCGGAAAAAACGTTTGCCACCACATTGGCTAGTTGCACTGAATTATTTCGACAGTCGTGTGCAATTACAACGCTAATCTCTTCATCCTGATATTGTTTTTTCAGAAAGTTGGATAGTCCCTGAGTGGCCATTCCAAAAGTATATTTGTTTACACGATTTGAGCCGACACCCATGATTCCCCGTAATCCACCGGTTCCAAATTCGAGATCTTTGTAAAATGCATCGGTTAGTTCATCAAATTTCTCTGCATCTAATTTCTCCTGGATCTCAGCTTTAGTATCGTCATCATAGCTGCCGGAAAGCCATTGGTTGATTTTATTTTGTACAGCCGAATCTAATGGGTCCATGAGTGAATTATTTTTGAAATTGATGTTATTGAATAACTGCTTTTCAGAATATTAAATATAAATAAATGTGAAGGTTGTTTCAGAAAAACCTTGGGCACCCATGCTGACTTTACCGCGATTATCAGGGAGGCAGACGCTTATACAAATTATGATGTTGCTTTCGAACCAAGCCAATAAAAAAGGCTGTAACAGCCAAATTTCTCACCACGACGTGCCCTTGCCCTACGCCCGTGAAAAAAGTATTGTAATGCGGTTCTACTTGCCGCAGCGATAGAGACAGGGTTAGGAGCCTGCATGGAATGTTTAGTAACCCGATCTGACAGATAATCCGTCAGGCTGAGCATCAGCTACTCCTCCTTCCCCTTATTCTCATCCAGATCTTTTAGAGAAAGCCCCTCCATCAAAGCTTCATAATTCGAGATATCCTTAGGCAATATTACGCTGTTTTCAGTACGACCTAATCCGGATAATACGTCGAGGTATTTCTCTGAAAGCTGCAGTTTCATAGCTTCGGCCCCTTTAGGCTGGGCGAGGGCATCAGCTACTTCTTCGATGGATTTGGCAGTGGCCTCGGCAATGGACAAGATCTCTTCAGCATATCCTTCTGCTTCGTTGATCCTGCGCTGCATTTCAGCTTCCGAAATGTTGATGATCTCAGTTCTGACACCTTCAGCATCATTCACTTTAGAGCCTTTTACACCTTCAGATTTGGCTATAATTGCTCGCCGATCACGTTCGGCAGTCATTTGCCGCTCCATTGCTTTTTGAACGGTGCGCGGTGTCATGATATTCTTGATCTCATATCTGTGGACTTTGATCCCCCATAGTTGTTCAACCTCACTCAGTACTTTGACCACTTCACGACTCATAGAGGCTCGTTCTTCAAAAGTTTGATCCAACTCCATATTTCCCAGTACCGAACGTGTAGTGGTCTGTGCAAGCTGAACTGCGGCATAACGGTAGTCAGTGATGCCATAACTGGCGTTTACAGGATCCATTACACTGAGATAGATCACTCCGTCAACTTCAACCTTAACATTGTCTTTAGTGAAGCACTCCTGTGGTTCCACTTCAATGGTTTCTTCCCTAAGATCCTGCTTATAAACTACTTTGTCGATGAAGGGGATGAGAGCGTGAAATCCGGGTCCCAATGTTTTGTGATAATTACCAAGTCGTTCCACTATAAAGGCAAACTGATTGGGCACAAGGCGCAGGGAGCGGACAAATTGATACATCACGTAGATGGAGAATATTCCCAATAATACTTTACTGATAGTCTCAAAAATTTCCATGGTGATGATCCTTAATTACTCGATTTAATTTTATTTGATGAGCCTGAATCTTTGGTGTGATCGCTGATGGTACTTACACCCTCAAAAAAGGTTTTCAGGTTGGCAGTTTCAGTTGGAAGCACGGATACATTGGACTTTTTGATAATATTCCCGAACTGCTTGATGTATTGCTCAACTAATTTCGTTTTCACGGCAAGCTCTCCGGCGGGACGTTCAATGGCCTCAGCCACTCTTCGTAATCCCTTAGCAGTTGCCGTTGCTATTAGCTCTATCTCTTTTGCCCGTCCTTTAGCTTCGTTGATGCGCTTTTGCCTGTTCGCCTCAGATACCAAAACCTGACTTTGCTGTTCTCCTTCAGATTCATAAATACGGGCCTGACGATGTCCTTCGGAGTTGGTGATCTCAGCACGTTTCTCACGCTCGGCTTCCATCTGTCTTTCCATTGTATCAATGATCTCCCCGGAAGGCCGAATATTTTTGAGCTCATATCGCATCACTTTGATCCCCCACGGATCAGCCGCCTTGTCAATTTCCCGGACGATATTCTCATTCATTTTTTCCCGCTCAGAAAAAGTATCATCAAGCGTCATTTTACCGATCTCGCTCCGCATGGTTGTTTGAGCCAGATTTACTGCTGCTGCCTGATAATCGGAAATACCGTAACTGGCTTTATGAGAATTCATAACTTTTAGATAGACAAGTCCGTCAACGGCTACCTCAATGTTATCTTTGGTGATACAGGTTTGGCTAGGAACATCCAATACTTGCTCCCGCATTTCTTGACTATAGGCCGGGCGATCGACAAAAGGGATCAAAAAATGAAAACCTGGTTTAAGGGTTTTCTTGTACTTGCCAAGACGTTCCTGAATAACCTCTTCTCGAAACTCCACGATCTGAAATAACCTCGTGAGTACGAAATAGGATAAAACGATGATGACTAAAAAAGTGGTCCACATATTAGTTTTTGTTTGAGTCTTTAAGTTGGTCCTTAGGGGATTCTATGATATCTACCGGTTCAACGATCCAGGTGGTGTTATCCCGGTATTTGATCCTGACCTGCACTCCCTCTGGTATTTTTCCATCCATTGAGCGGGCTTGCCATGAAATTCCCTGAAAGCGAATTCGTCCCTCATTGCTGAGTTCATTGATCGGTTCAACTACTTCTGCGATCTGATCCATGGCTTCGAAATCCTCATCGGCTAATTTATAGGAGCTTTCACCTTTGAAATATTTGTTGATGAAAGGTCTAATAGCTATCGTTAATATGGTAGATGAGAACAACCAGATAAAGGTGGCAGTCAGCGGATCCTCTAAAAAGCCAAAATATCGCAGAATACCTACACCTAAGCCACTTAACCCAAGTAATATGGCGACACCGCCGGGTAGTATTGCCTCAAGAAAGATCAAAAGTATTCCTCCGACAAGGAATATCCACGTCAGTATTTCACTATCCATTTGTAACACCTTTGAATTTATATGATAGATAGGGATTTGAGACCAAAAATACATGTCATATTTTGATTTATTTTGAGTAAAAACAGCTTGTAGTGGTAAATTGTGAATAAATACTAAAAAGATATAAGTGCAAAAAAAGAATAAATCTATAAAATCGCTTTGGCTGACACTGAAACAGATCTTTGCTTTAAGTGAGCCCTATCGGTTGCGGTTTTACATGGCAACAGTTGCGGCATTGGCAGCCTCAGCGATTTGGCTGACAGTGCCTCTAGGACTTCGAGAATTACTGGATGCTGTCTTTGAATCCGGTAATAATGAGCTTTTGAATTGGCTAGCGATAGCTTTGTTTGTTCTGTTTGTGTTACAAGCTGCATTTTCCTTTTTCGGGAATTACCATTTAGAATGGGTAGGTGAACGCGTTATCACTGACCTGCGCAAAAAAGTGTATGAGCATCTTCACCGGCTTGGTTTCAAGTTCTTTGCTGAAAGACGGTTGGGAGAGATCACCTCGCGGCTTACCAATGATGTTGGGTCGATACGTACAGCACTGACTGATTCACTTCCGCAGCTTCTTACCATTACATTTTCGTTGATCGGTTCCATATCTCTAATGGTAATCTTAAACTGGCGATTGAGTATGGTGATCTTTCTGACGGTACCATTTGTGACTTTGGCCACCAGATATTTTGGCCAAAAGATCCGACATCTCTCTAAGGATATTCAAGATGAACTGGCAGATTCTACTGCCGTAGCTGAAGATGCACTAGGAGCCGTGCGTTTGGTAAAAGCTTTTGTTAGGGAAGATTACGAAGTAAGCCGCTACAAAGACGCTGTTGAAAAGTTGTTCACGACCGCTCGTAGGAAAGTGGTACTCACCCAGTTTTTTTGGTCAGGTGTGGGAATAATGTTTATGAGTACATTGATCATCATCTTTTGGTATGGAGGCAAGGAAGTCTTAGCTGATAGGCTTACTGCAGGAGACTTGGTAGCTTTTATAATCTATGCGTTAAATATTTCAAGATCTATTAGTCAAACATCGAGGCTTTATACAGCTGTTAATACCGCAGCAGGCGCTTCAGAACGTATCTTTGAGTTACTTGAGGAAACTCCTGAGATAGAAAACGACCCAAATGCAGTAGAATTAAATTCAGTAACAGGGGAGGTAACGGTTCAAGACCTTTGGTTTAGTTATGAAGGAGGAAAAGATGTTTTGAAGGGAATTGATTTCAAAGCTGAGGCGGGAAAGACAGTAGCTCTCGTGGGCCCGAGCGGAGCAGGGAAGACTACTTTTCTGAATTTGATCCCAAGATTCTACGATCCTCAGAAGGGATCTATCTATGTGGATGGAATCAATATTCAGGATGTGAAGTTTAAGTCTCTTAGAGCACATATTTCCATCGTACCACAGGAGGTGCATTTGTTTGGAACAACCATTCGTGAGAACATCATGTATGGAAAGTTGGATGCAAGTGAAGAAGAAATGATTCAGGCTGCTAAAGATGCAAACGCACATGATTTTATCCTGGAAACTGAACAAGGATATGAGTCACTAGTTGGAGAGAAGGGAGTAAAACTCAGCGGCGGTCAGCGGCAAAGACTGGCTATAGCCCGTGCAATTCTAAAAAATCCGGCTATACTTTTGTTGGATGAAGCTACTTCATCACTGGATTCCGAATCTGAGGCTCAGGTTCAGGAAGCCTTAAATCGCCTTATGGAGAACCGAACAACGTTTGTGATCGCACATAGATTGTCAACGGTTCAGCATGCAGATAAAATTTTGGTCATGGATGAAGGGAGGATAGTAGAAGAGGGGACTCACCTTGAACTTATACAACTGAACGGATTATATAGTCATCTATATGAGTTGCAATTCCGGGATCTGGATGAGTCGAAAAACGTGTTTTGATAGATCAAGACAGCTTAGTTATCAGATTTATAAGCATTTACTACTTCGGGGTAGTTCATTCCTTGTAATAAATCATTTTCATTTAGCTGATCCAAATATTCAACGGTTACGCCACTTTCGAAATAGGCAATCACTGCAGGGAAGGAAAGGTTTGTCAGATATCCGGATTCCTTCAATAGAAAAAGATATTCCATTGTTACACCACTTTCGTGATATGCTATGACTGCGGGAAAGGACTGATCAGTAATGCCGGCAGCCACAAGCTGTTTGAGATATTCCATCGTAACGCCAGATTCATACATAGTTTGCAGGGCGATATTACTGTAAAACCGTGCTGCTCCGTTTGATTGTGCAGCTGCCAGAAATTCTGTGAATTCCTGTGAGTTAACTTCACCGGGTGCCATTGGGTTAACGGGAATGGAAGGTATTGTTGGGATGTCAACAGAAGGAACTTCAGAAGATGAAACGAAGGCAGCCTCATCACTGCCAAATATACTGTTCCAGGTCTGACTCATATTCCAGTCATTGATCCATAAATATGAAGCTGCAAAAACTATAAATATGAGAATAGCATTTTTGAATTGTGATCTGTCATCCTCTTCTTCCTCATATTGCTGAGAGGTTAACATTTGTTCCTCGCCGCTCATTTTGCGGATGTACTCGTCTAGATCAAAGTTCGGATCGTGGTCAGCATATCCATCTATTTCTGATTCGAAGGAGTAATTATTGTATTTATTTTTTTGTCCCATGATCAAATATTTTCATTAAAGACGTAAAATGAGGGCAAAAGTTTCAAATTGCTAAAATTTCACCAAGGTAAATTATCGAGATCCACATTTCCACCTGTGATGATGATACCAACTTTTTTCCCATCGATTTCAATTTTTTTATCAAATACAGCCGCCACGGGTACCGCACAAGAAGCTTCAATGATCATGTTCATACGCTCCCATATAAACCGCATTGATTCAATTATAGAATCTTCACTGACCGTGGCTATGTCATCTACATTATTTGTGATGATGGAAAAAGGCAATTGTCCCAACGACGTTCTTAATCCATCAGCGACCGTGTTAGGATCTTTGACAGGAATAAGTCTACCTGCTTTAAACGATCGATAGGCATCGTCTGCCATTTCCGGTTCGGCTCCAATCACTTTTATATTGGGCTTAATGGCCTTTGCCGAAATGGATGTGCCGCTCAGGAGTCCACCGCCGCCCACCGGGGTGATGATCAAGTCAAGGTCTGGTTTGTCTTCGAGTAATTCGATAGCTGCTGTTCCTTGCCCCGCAATTACACGGGCATCATCATAAGGATGAATGAATGTAGCCCCGGTTTTTTGTACAACTTCCTCAAGCGTTGTTTCTCGTGCTTCCAGTGTGGACTCACAAAAAGTAACCTTAGCTCTATAACCCTTAACAGCCTTAACTTTTACTTTGGGGGCATTTTCAGGCATTACTACGTAGGCCGGAATACCCCGGATTTTTGCAGCAAGAGCGACAGCTTGGGCATGATTACCGGATGAATGAGTGGCTACTCCCTTTCGGGCTTCTTCCTCACTCAGCGAAAAGACTGCATTACATGCTCCCCTGAATTTAAAGGCGCCTACTTTTTGAAAATTCTCGCATTTGAAAAAGATATTCGCACTCGCTCTTTTATCCACGCTTTTGCTAGTGAAGATCGGTGTACGATTAGCATATTTTTTTATGATCTGTTGGGCTGTTTTAACATCATCAAGATCAGGTCCTTTTAACGTTGGTGTCATAGTTTTTGGGTTCTGATTAGAGTTATTGGATACCGACATCTCATCTGTCAGATAAATAGACTTTTGCTATGTTAAAATCAGGATCAAAGTAATCTAAATGCAGTAATCATGGTAGAACATTAAAAAGGCTATTCAAAATAAGGAAGAGCCGATCTTGTTTCATGGGTAATTTTAATTAAAACTGGCAATGTCCAAAAATCTAATACTAAAAAGTAACACTTGAATTTTACAGTCTTCATTTTCAATGTTTAACAAAGCTTTTCCCATTGTTAAAAATATCCGTCGTTTATTTGACATAATTGAAAAAAACTAAATCCGTTAATCGTTGAGTTACAACGCAATAAAAAATATGAGTCTATTAAATGTGGTGTAAAGTTATCTGTAGTTGTCTTTTAACATTGATACTGACCGGAAAAGGTTTTTCCCAGTCTGCAATAAAAATTCAACGGCTAACAGAACCTATTACACTTGACGGCATCATTGATGAACCGGTTTGGGATGAGATCGAACCCTACCAAATGTATCAATATGAGCCTGTTTACTTAGGTCAGATGAGTGAAAAAACAGAGATCAGAACTGCTTATGATGATGAATTTTTATACATATCAGCTAAGATGTTTACTCATGACCCATCTACCATTTCTGCCAATAGCTTATATCGGGATAGATACAGTGGAGACGATGTTTTTGCAGTAATATTGGATCCATTTAACGACGACCAAAATGGGATGCGTTTTTTTACCACTCCAGCCGGAACCAGGTTTGATCAATCTATCTCAAATGACGCAAATACCATTGGAGGAAACAGGCCAATAAACAGCAGCTGGAATACGCATTGGGATGTAGAGACCACGCAAACGAAGGAGGGATGGTTTGCCGAAATGAGGATCCCATTCTCCAGTATCGGTTTCCAAAGCAATAATGGGATTGCAGAAATGGGTTTGATCGTTTATCGATGGTTGTCTCATCATAATGAAAGACATATTTATCCACAGATACCGCCTAATTGGGATGAAGGGAAGATAAAACCCTCCAAGGCAAAGGATATTATACTTACCGATGTGAATGCCCCAAGACCGATATATTTCACTCCTTACGCATTAACAGGTTTTCTTCAGCAGAATACAAATACACTAAATGAATCAGGTAGCTCTTTCGTATATGATGAAGATTTTAAAAATGAGTTTGGCTTCGACATTAAATACAATGTCACCAATAATCTAACAATGGATCTCACTGCAAACACTGATTTTGCCCAGGTAGAAAATGATGAGCAGCGGCTAAACTTAACTCGTTTCTCAATTTCTTATCCGGAAAAAAGGCAATTTTTTCAGCAACGATCAGCACTTTTTGATTTTAATTACGGTGACACCCGCCTCTTTTACAGCCGTAGGATAGGCTTGGATAATGCCGGAAATCCGGTTAGAATTTATGGTGGGGCTCGCTTAACAGGAAGAGTAGGTGACTTGGACGTAGGTTTTTTAAATCTTCAAACAGCGTCAAGTGCGTCGCTACCTTCAGAGAATTTTGGTGTGTTAAGATTGAAAAAAGGTATACTAAATCCCAGTTCTTATGCAGGTGGAATTTTCACCAGTCGCATTGGTGCTGATGGGAACTCGAATGTAGTATTAGGTCTTGATACCGACCTGAATTTATACCGTGACGATTATTTGACGTTCCGGGTCAGCCAATCTATAGACAGCGATGTACCTGAAGGCAGAAGAAATAATTTTAGTAATAATAGCATATTTAGACTCGCCTGGGAACGTAGAGCAAGTACAGGACTATTTTATCGGTTTTTTGTTAACCGCACCGGTCAGGATTTTAACCCCGGCATTGGGTTTTACAAAACAATAAATACTTCAGATTATTTCTATCGATTAGGATATGGATGGCGACCCGGCGAAAACTCTGCCTTTAATCAGCATTCTTTTAATATTGAGAGTTATAACATTTTAGAAAATAACTCTTATGATCTAAGGAGCCGCTTTATTGCACTCAAATGGACCAGTAACTTCAAGAATAACGGATCTATAAGGTCTTCATTTAAGTATAATCAGGAGCACTTGCTGTCTGCAGAAGCTTTCGATCTGGTCAATAAAATTTTTATTCCAGTCTCAAATTATGATTTTTTTGAAGGATCGATCAGTTACAGCTCTCCGCGTACAAGAAGGCTTATGAGTCGGGTGACCTTTGAATATGGAGAGTTTTTTGATGGGACCCGTACGCAATATAGGATCGATCCTCGTTGGGTAGCCAACCTACATCTCGAAATTTCCGGCAGTTACCAATTAACAAGGCTACGGTTTCCTGAAATTAACGGGCGTGGGCAAAAGGAATTTGATGCCCATGTTGGACGGTTAAAAAGTGAATATGCATTCAATAAAAAAATCTCAACCAGTGCATTTATTCAATACAGTAATGTAGCTGATCTGATCGGGGCTAACTTTAGGTTCCGTTATAATTTTAGAGAAGGACAAGACCTTTGGATCGTTTTTGATCAAACTATAAATACCGTACTTGATGGCCAACGATATGGTTTAGATAGTTTGCCAAGGAATGAAAATAGATCAATTCTCATCAAATACACGCATACCTTTAAAATCTAGAATATGATTTACTCTTAACAAAATACCTTTATTTTAATATCAACTTAAGCAAAATGCCTTTAATCAATCATTTTTCAATATGAAATACTTAGTTACTTTTCTCACATTTATGCTTACGTCTGCGCTTGCTTTTGCTCAGCAAGATGCTTTCGAACGCTTTCAGTTTCATCCGGATCTGAACTATAACCAAAGTATTACCTCACCGGCAGATTATCTTGGTTATGAGATGGGTGCCGAATACACCTTTCATCATCAGGTGATGGGGTACTTCAAACAATTGGAGGAGGAGTCGGATAAACTTTCTTTTCACAAATATGGCACAACCTATGAAGGTCGTGATCTTTATTATGCCGTCATCTCTTCTGATGAGAATATGAATAATATTGAATCGATACGAACTGCAAACTTGGAGTTGGCAAGTGATCCTGAATCTAACTCGATCAATGGAAAACCGGTTGTGGTTTGGATGAGTTATAATGTTCATGGGAATGAAGCTTCATCCAGCGAGGCTGCAATGCAAACGGCCTATCGTTTGGTTGCCGCAGCGGATAGTGAGACTGCAAATTGGCTGGATAATTCTGTTGTGATTATCGACCCAATGATAAATCCTGATGGCCGTGACCGTTATGTGTATTGGTATAAATCATCACGAGCTAACATTCTGAATACAGATGCAAATGATCTGGAGCATGATGAGATCTGGCCGGGTGGACGTACCAATCATTACTGGTTCGACCTGAACCGTGATTGGGTTTGGTTAGTGCATCCTGAATCACAGGGACGTATTGCTGCCTATCAAGATTGGATGCCACAGGTTCATATGGATTTTCATGAGCAAGGATTTAATAATAACTACTTCCTTATGCCTGGTACAACGCCTCGTAACAAAGAGCTTCCGGATGCCTATGAAAGCTGGTCCGATACCTTCGGAAGAGGCGCAGGTGAGGAGTTTGATAAAGCCGGTTTGAACTACGCGACGCGTGAGTCATTTGATTTCTTCTACCCGGGTTATGGTTCTTCCTATCCAAGTGTAATGGGAGGTATTGGGATGCTGGCTGAGCAAGGTGGACACAGTCGCGGCGGGCGCGCAGTAACAACCGACGACGATTATGTGTTGACCCTGAGGCAACGTGTTTTTGACCATTACTTAAATGGTGTTACCATCGTTAAGACAGCAGTTGAGAACAAAGAAGGACTTTTGGGATACTTTAAGAATTCAGTATCACAGTCCTCTCAAAGAGGAAATACCAAAGCATATATTCTGAAGAACAATGCCAATGACTACACTTATCAGGTTATAAATATGCTGATGCAGCACAATGTGCGTATCGAACGTGCTACAGAAGAATTCAATCAGCGTAATGCGTTTAGTTATTGGGATGGAAGTTCATCAACACAAAATTTTGAGGCAGGTGATTTCATCATCAAAACCGATCAACCAAAGCATTTATTTGTAAATACACTGTTCAGAAATCAATTACAGATAGAAGATTCTGTCATGTATGACATGTCCACATGGTCAGTGCCTTTGGCTTACAACTTGGATGCCGCATGGACGACGAATAGTGTTGGGGCTTCTACTGAACTTGTAACTGAAGAACTTTCTTATCCATCGGGAATGGAAAATTCCGGGGCTCAATATGCTTACGTGATAGATTGGGAGCAACGTCATGCACCGAAAGCTTTGGCTAAGCTTTGGGAGATGGGCTATAACGTCAGAAGTGCAGGACGCACCTTTTCTTATCAGGGTAAAACGTACACAGCAGGAAGTCTGATCGTTTTGGTTGGCCGAAATTATGATAAGCGAAATGAAATAACACGCGACATGCAAAAATTAGCTGATGAAGCTGATGTGGTTATCAAAGGCTTCGATACAGGTCGCATGGATACCGGAATGGATCTGGCTTCAAGCGACAGTGAGCCGGTTAACAAACCTAAAGTAGCGTTAATGATCGATTCACCATTCAGTTCTTATACTGCAGGTCAATTATGGTTCTTATTTGATCAATGGACAGAATTTGGTATCGACAGAATCCGCTCAGGTAGCTTTAACCGAATAGATCTGGCTGAATATAATGTAATCCTTATGCCCGGAGCTTGGGGTGGGCTGAACGGTGTTTGGAATGAATCGCAGATAGAGGATCTTAAGTCCTGGGTCAGGAATGGAGGCGTGCTGATCGGTACGGAGGGCAGTGGCTCATGGCTCACTAAAGACCGGTCAGGTTTCACTGATGCCGAGCTTTTCGAAGCTGCAGATGAAGATAGTTCTGATGTAGATGAAAAAGGATATACACGATATGAAGATCGTGAAGAGGTATTTGGACTGGAAAGAATTCCGGGTTCCGCATTCAAAGCCATTGTCGATAATTCCAATCCTCTGGCTTTTGGATTACCTGATCAACTTTATTCACTGAAGTTTGGAAACGATGGCATAGTACCTTCCAACTCGTTACAAACAGTCGGTTATTATGTAAATGAAGGAGAGGTTTTGGCTTCCGGTTATGCTTCCGTTGAGAACAGGGAAAATTCAAAGGGTAAGGCCTTTGCTGCTGTTCAGAATATGGGAAGCGGTAAGGTGGTATTTCTGCTAGACAATACGCAGTACCGTATGTTTTGGGTTGGTCCAAGCAGAATGGTACAGAATGCTGTCATGTTGCTTCCGGGATTTTGATAATCGAATGGACTATTAAAACAGGAAATATTCCCTTTTAAAAAAACATTATAGAAAGCCGGTTCATGCGTTTCGTTTGAATCGGTTTTTATTTCTAAGCATTTTTGACTTCTAAACATGTCTATCAGCTTATAAAAAAATGAACTAGAGGATTAGGCATATCATTGGTATGCAATGTGTTAGCTGTAATTAGCAGGAAAAGATGAAATTTTATCTATCTGTATAATGTTATTTAGACAAACAGAACCCAAACATAAATCATCAATATTATGAGTGTTACAAAAGTAATAGAAATAATAGCAGGTTCAGAGAAAAGTTTTGACGACGCAGTAGAGAATGCATTGAAAGAAGCGTCAAAATCAGTTGATAACATTCAATCAATCTATGTGAAAGAAATGAATGCCAAAGTGACTAATAATGAGATTGTCTCTTATGGTGTAAATGCCAAAGTTTCTTTCGAAGTCAGCTAAAATAAGTTAAAAATTATTTTATAGTTAAAGGCAGTTGAAAGAGCTGCCTTTTATATTGAAAAAATAATTTCGTGCCTAAACTATACGACAAAGTCCCCAGACGCATTATTTGGGTTAGCACCATGCTCAGATCAAACTCAGTAAGTAGCCTTATTAACGTAGATGGAATTTTCTAAAGTAAGGTGAATTTTATGATTTTACTGCTTTCCGTTCTTCAAGTCTTTTTTTTGTTTCTTCTTTTAGCAAAATACGGTACAAAGAATAGATACATGCCCGTGATCCATAATACAGTAACCACTAATCCTGAAGGCAGGAAGATCCACAGTTTGGCAGAATCGTGAAACCATGAACCGTCATGGAGTGACTCAAATAACTCAGACCTGCGATAAGCTACTTGCAGAACTTCTGCAGTTTCAGTATCGATCTGTATCTCCCATCGGTTAACGGCTCTCACTTTTACTATACCTTTATCTGGACGAACATCTAACCGGTCAATATCTTGCCATGTTGATATCTTTGCCTCCGGGACAGTCCTCGATGCTGAGAGTATATCATCAAAACTTATGGATGGGATTGCAGAAACTCCCTGCTGTGATGGAGGCTGAATCCAGTTCACTTCTTTTTTTACTTGCAGGAAAAGTCCTGTGATAAGGACCAAAAGAAAAGGGAGAGCGATCAGTGCGCCTCCCCATCGGTGAATTTTTCTCAGATCACGACGTGAATTCCAGCTCATATAACTTATACTTCTGTTACCAATCCAAACCGGGTTGGGTGATCTTGTAATTCTCTTTTGCTTTGGCAGCTTCTACCATGTCCTCAACATCCTTGAGAAGCTGCTTGGCATCATATACAATACCGTCTTTAATGGTGTAGCGAACACCACCTTTACGAATGGGTACGTTATCTTCATTCACGTAGATGGCTCCGGTTCCATAAAGAACCTTCAGATTCTTCATCGGGTTGGCATCTACGATCACCATATCAGCAAGTTTGCCTACCTCTATGGTGCCAAGCTCATTATCTATATCCAAAACCTCGGCTGCTTTCAGAGACGCACTTTGGAAGATCTCCAGAGGATGGAACCCCGCCTCGCGCATCAATTCCATTTCCTGGATGTAACCGAAACCGTATAGTTTAAAAATGTAGCCGGCATCGGAGCCCAAAGTAACTCGGCCACCTTTATTCTTATACTCATTTACAAATTGCATCCAAGTCCTGAAGTTTTCTTTCCAGGCAATTTCTTGTTCAGTTCCCCATTCCAGCCAGTATGAACCGTGAGAGATCTTACTTGGCTGATAAAATTCCCAAAGGGAAGGTGTAGTATATTTTTCATGCCACTCGGCTCTGCGTTGTGCACTCAGATCACGGTTGGCTTCATATATGGTGAAAGTCGGGTTCAAAGTAAGGTCCAGCTCAAGCATCTCGTTCATAATCGAATTCCATTTATCTGAACCCGGTTCTGCAGCCTGTTCCCAAAGATTTCCGGCTTCCTCAAATCGATGCTGCTCGTTATTGTAGTTATAGTCAAGTGGGTAATCCTGAATCACACGATGTTCGAACATAGCTTCAGGCAAACCATACCAATGAGTCAATGATGTTAACCCATATTGTGCGGAATGCAACGCATTGTTGTACACAACACGTGTTTGGGCGTGGTGGGTCATCGTTCCCAAACCCAGCTTGTTAGCCTCATTAATTGCTGCAGAATAAATAGCTGGCTGTGCTCCAAAGAACTTGACCCCGTCTGCGCCTTTATCGGCGATCATTCGCACCCAATTACGGGCATCTTCCGGTGTGGTGATCTCTTTACCATAATCCATTCCAAATCCGATCCATGCAGAGATCCTTGGGGCAGTGATCTCATTATTTTTACTCAGTTCTTTGTGGCGAAGTGTCCAGTCCATGCCATTAAAAGATCCCGGTTCACGAATAGTAGTAATGCCATGAGCCAGCCACAGTTTATACACATATTCAGGAACTGTACCCTGAGCATTACCACCGGTATGCGCATGCATGTCAAAGAATCCGGGCAGCAGATACATGCCTTCAGCATCTAAGATCTTAGTGTTTTCATCCGCTTGTGGGCGTCGGTTTTCGTTGATGGGGAGGCCGGGATATCCAACTGTGCTGATGGAAGTAATTCTGTTTCCTTCCACCACAATATCAACGGGACCCGTAGCCGGTGATCCGGTTCCGTCAATCAGGTTTACACCACGAATGATGAGTCGCTCGTAGGGACCGTCACCTTCGGATCGTTCAGGCGCATCAGGCATCTGAGCAAAAAGGCTAACGCTTCCAATAGTGAAAAAGAATAATAGTAGCTTCAGAGATCTCATTGGATAAGAGTTTAGTTATAAAAAAGTATATAGAGAATGTACAACTATCGGTTGATTCCGTCCGTAAAAATAAGTTAGATGAGCAAGGTCCCTTCATGTTTCAGTAACCACTCTTTTCGCTCAAGTCCGCCTGCATAGCCGGTAAGTTTATTATCTGAACTGATAACACGGTGACAAGGAATGATAACAGCAATAGGGTTTTTACTATTAGCTCTGCCTACAGCTTGTGAAGCTTTAGGATCTCCGATCTTTTTGGCGATATCACCATAGCTACAGGTTTTCCCGTTTGGTATTTCCAGCAGACTACGCCATACTGATCGTTCAAATTCGGTTCCTTCAGGTTCCAGGTCCAGCTGAAAGCTATCCCGGTTCCCTTCAAAATATTCGCGAAGCTGTGTTCGGGCTGATTCTGTATGAACATCGGGATCTTCAGGACCATCCGAATCCATGAATTTGATCTCCTTGATGGCTTTTCCATTTGAAAGAATTCGGATATAACCGATGGGGCTCTCGTAATAGCTTACGTATGTCAATGTATAAACTTTGAGTTTAGATTTATTTAAGGATATCGACTGAACCTATTTTATCAAAATTGAAGGTTGATCTTTTGAAATAAGGCAGATCAGATCCAATAAGGGTGGAGCCGGTCAGTTTGTACTCAAGTTCTTCATCACTGTTTAGCAGGTGATAAGCTGCCATGCCTGCATTAAGAAAACTGATGTTAAAAGGTAATTTAACAGTTTGAGTCGATTTTCTGTCAATCAGGATCTGATCACTGATATTTCCTGAAAAGGATCTTAGACCGTTTACCTCCAGGTCAAAATTCAGTTCGTCGACAATAAGCCGAAATGCATTTGGGTTCTGAACATTTAGTTCGACCAACAGATCTGCTCCGGATAAAGACAGATTCTGAATTGAAAAATTTGAAAGCGAGATACTCGGCTGTTTGACAACAGGTATCTTTCCGGCATATTCAACAGGCACTGTAACAGTGCCAAGCACGGGGAGATCAAAGCCAAATTCTGCGGCAAAACTGTAATCCGACTCATCCTGATCTCTCATGCTTTGAAAGGTTTGGAGTAATTCAGAAAAAGTTAGAGTGACAGGTACTTGTATAACGCTGCTTTTTTTCGCATTAATGGTCATACCACGCTGTTCATTTCCGGTCACAAAATTCTTTTCGTTGATGTCAAGAGCATAACTGTAAGAGCTCAGATCCATTTTCACATTATTAGGATTATCAATCTTTACATCGGCTGTCAGTTCAATATCCTGTAAAGTCAAACCTGTGATATTCATGTCTACAACTGATAATGAGGGTTTACTTACATCTGTAAACTCACCCAACTGTGCACATGAATGTATAAACATTAGAAAGATGAAAAATGAGGCAATCTTTATGTGCCTAAAATACCGTGTGGGAGTTGGTTTGCTACTCATTTCAGATATCAGAATTCATTTGAATTGTACGTGATCTTAAAGGTATACAAATGTTGTTATCAACCCTAATTCTTTGCTCTGAATATGATCAAAGATACATTGAAAAGAGTATTTCAAAATAATTGTAACAAAACTGTAAAATCCCACTCTTGTAAATAGCTTAGAAGTTGAGATTAATGTTTATACCCTAACAGTTAGTCGATTCTAACTCCTTAAAGCTGAAAACTAAAGCCCCGGTTCTGAACCTTCCGGGGCTTTTTCTTTATCTATGCTTTTCTAAAAATAGACCCGGTATAATATACTTACATTGCGCCCTGGTTCAGGCCTCAGATCCTTTATACGTGAAAGGTGGTCATAATATTCCTGATTAAGGAGATTATTGGCGTTAAGTGAAAAGGTGTGCAGTAATTTTCCGCCTTCAATACGGTACTGGGCAAAAAGATCTAAAAGAGTGTAGTTATCAGTTGGTGTCTCAAACTCGCCGGTACGGTCTTGTTCTGCTGAAAAGCGAACGCGCGTACCTAACTCAAGACCATCCTTGGTGTATTTAAAAGATACTTTAGAATTTAGAGGGGGGATCATCGGAAGCGGACGGGTATCACTGTTGTAACCGGTGGTCTGCTGTTCGCTTTCCGGAACATTTCTCTCAGCTATGGTATAACTCATAGAGGCATTGAGTACGAAATTTGATCTAAGAATGAATTCACCCGACAATTCAGCTCCATATAAGACCGCTTCTTCTCCCACAAATTGATAATTATTCAAATCGGGCCGGCTGTTGTTAGGCTGACCGGTATCTCTGGCGTACAGATAATTATCAAAGTTGTTGTGGAATAAAGCGAACTCTGCATTGGCTTTGGTTTGCTGATATCGGAGGAATAATTCTTTGGCCAGTCCTCTTTCAGGATCAAGCTCCGGATTCCCAATCTCATAAGAATAGGAAGCCAAATGAGGTCCCTCAGAATAAAGTTCTTCAAGTGATGGGGCTCTGAAAGAATGAAGTAAGCTTGTTCCAATTGATAGACTGCTTTTCAGGGAATATATGGCAGCAAACGAACTGGACAGGGCAGGGAAACTCCGTTTCCGAATATTTCCGATCATTGAATTGGGATCATCCTCAACGGGTTTGTTCATCACCCAGTCAAAGCGCAGTCCGCCTTCAAGATGCAGTCTATTAATGTCGGCTTCTTCAATTAGATAGGCAGCCAACTTGTAGCTGTTGGCATCAGGGGTGCTGGCACCGATAATGGCATAATCCTCCATCTCTCCCCAAAGTCCAAACGAGCCCTTATCAATAAATCCAATCTCACGGTGCTTTGCCTTGAGCTCAGCATTTGTGGTTACAAGACCGAACTGTGTTCCTAATGCGCCACTTGATTCAATTTCCCGATGGGTATAGTTTTTCAGCGAAAAGTTTCCTTCCAGCACATTAACAAATTCATTGTTCAGAATAACTTCCGATTTCAGATCATATTGAAATTTCTCCATTTCGATGTCAACCCCATTCGGGTGGCCTTGTGGATCCGGAGGAATGCCATAGTTATTGAAATAACTGCTGAATGCGCCACCCACATAACCCCAGTTCTTGATCCAGCTAACACCGACTGCATTATTTGTTGATCTGTAGTAAGTGTTGTCCGTTTGACCGATAGGGGTGGAGATATCCTGTGCTGTTCGCCCATTCAGGCTGAGGCTGACAGCAAGATCGTTGACGGGAGCAGTTACGTCAAGGGCTCCTGATAAGCCGCGGTTAACTGTTTCTCCGTTCACTGTAAAATTACCGGTTGTTTTTGACGGCGTACTGGATGCTATCTGATTTCTTACCACATTGATGACACCTCCTATAGCGTTGGCACCGTAAGCCAATGCCTGAGGTCCTCGCGCAATTTCCACTTCCTGAGCAGAGATAGGATCAATGGTTACGGCATGATCTGATGATTGAGCTGAAACATCGCCTGAACGCATGCCATCCTGAAGGATCAAAACGCGTTCCCCGCCAAGGCCACGAATAACAGGCCGGCCGGGAGCTCCACCCATTTTGCGTTCATCGAAGCCGGGCAAATTAGCCAGGGTTTGAGAGAGTGTGTTGCCTAGATTTTGTCGTAGATCTGAGCCAAAGATTTTCTTTGAAGCATGCTCCATGTTAGAGCCTTCAACATTTGTATCATTTTGTCCAATAACTTCTACCGACTGTGAACCGAGAACAGTGGATGATAGTACAATGTCGACAGTCTCATTCGCTTCTTTTATAGCGATCTCTTTTGTTTGGGTTCGATAACCGATCCGGTGAATGGTGAGAGTAAAATTACCGGCAGGTACATTCTTTAGTTCGTAATAGCCTTGTGCATCAGCCACCGATGTCCGGTTGAGTTCTTCAATGTGTACATAGGCAAATGAAACAGGTTCACCTGTTTCAGCGTCAGTTATAGTACCGGATAATATATATCTGCTATCAGCAAGAGCATTTCCATTCAGACATGCTCCTGCCAAAAGCAGAAAGGATATAATTAAATATCTCAATTAATTACCTGTTGATTTTGCAACGGGAGCAGGAACCACAGTTATTCCGATAGCCGGGCTTTCAAAATCAGGGTGATCATCATGCATGAGTCGTAAAGTCAGGTTTGCAGTTCCTTCCTGAAGACCTAATACGTGAAACTCCCAGAACTCACCTTCATGTTGTTCGGTGGCAATGATATTGGTGTCCGAGATCTCAAAATCCAGATAGACTTCTGGTTCGTCCGGCACATATTCATTTCCATCATCATCGATGAAAAATACATTGATCAATGCTGTTTCATCGCCGGCTTCGATCTCAGGGAAATTATTCACAAGATCCTGATTAGGATACTTCTCAACAATATTATCGCCGTTGAGCTTTAAAACAAATCCTTCTGCATCCTGATGCATTTCTTCTTCAGAAGAAGCAGAATTTGAACATGAGATTCCTACAGTTGCTATTAAAAGCAGTGCTAAAACGTTCTTAATTACCGAAAATAGGTTATACTTTTTCATTGGTATATATGATTTAATAGTGAAATTATAAGTTATAAGCCTGTCATCGAACAGCTGAGACAGGCAAGCTTTTCAAATCAAATCATAAATGGAGGGGCACGCCCGAGAAGAGTATCGTGGACTTCTGTGGTTAGCATTAATTCCTGAACTTCAACCAATGTTTCCTGAAATTGAAGCAGAGTGTTAAAGTCTGTCGGGTTATCACCTGAATTTACAGCAATAAGCCCGGTAACAGGACATAAAAGCTCATTTTCAGTGTAATGTTGCTCCTCAGCGTGATGGAGACAAAGTAAGCCATCGCTATGATGATGCATCATAGAGAGCATTATTCCGAACACACCAAGTGTTAGAAATATAGTGGCTATATTGGTTTTTGACCTCACGCTGAATAGGATTATTTAATTTTGTACTAGTATGAACTGATTATCGTAATAAATCAGTTCATTATTATGTCTGATAAACAAATTATTACACATTTTAAAATACACACTTTATGGCTGAATTGATAGAAACAGTACAAACATGGTTTTTCAGCCTGGGCGATAATTATGGCGTGAATCCCATTATTTTTGGAAGTATCTATGTGGGTGCTATTCCATTTTTCACCTTAAGTGTCGGATGGTTGGTGAATAACTATAGGAATGAGAAGTCTGTTGTATTTCCAGCGATATCTTCTGCTTTTTTCTTTATATCAGCTTATCTATATCTTATGATAGTTGGTCAAAATGTTCCTCTATGGGTATACGGGATCGTAATTTTGATGATCATTTACGGAGCTTATTCAACTTACAAAAATGTGAAAGATCGCATACAGCAAGGGGCAGAGTCTTAATTTTTATTCATAAAAGCGCTTTTCCGGGCTACATATTTACTTCACATTAGAATTGCATTTTTTAATTGTTCGGTTCAAAACCCGGTAAGTAAGGACATTGGGGAATGGACCTAATTCTCAATAATGCTAACAAAATGAGGTAACGATATGGGTCTATCAGATAATTATGTGTACCGCTTTGGAAAGTTGAACACTGATGGCAACCGGAAAATGAAACAACTTCTGGGCGGAAAAGGAGCTAATCTTGCTGAAATGAGCACCATCGGTATTCCCGTCCCTCCGGGCTTTACGATCTCAACCAAAGCATGTAAAGCAACCATCGATAATGAAATGAATTGGCCTGAAGGTCTTGATGAGCAGATCAAAAAGGGCGTTGAGCATGTTGAAACTGAAATGGGTTTGAAATTTGGTGATGAAAAAGATCCATTATTGATATCTGTTCGTTCCGGAGCGGCTGTTTCCATGCCTGGGATGATGGATACTATTCTGAACCTGGGAATCAATGATAAGGTAGTTGAAGGCATTATTCGAAAGACCAATAACGAACGTTTTGCCTACGATAGCTATCGCCGTTTTATAGATATGTTTGGTGATGTGGTAATGGGCGTAAGTCATGATCACTTTGAGGAAGCCTTTGAGAACATGAAGAAAGAAATTGGGGTTGAGCAAGACCTTGATCTCAGTGCGGAGAATCTTAAAGAACTGACTGAGCGATATAAAGCCATCTACAGAAAAAGAACGGGTCATATGTTTCCTGAAGACCCGATGGAACAGCTCAAATTTGCAGTGAATGCGGTATTCAATTCATGGAACAGTGCACGAGCAGTCAAATACCGACAAATAAGCAATATACATGGACTGATAGGTACAGCTGTGAACGTACAGGCTATGGTATTCGGAAATATGGGAGAGACAAGCGGTACCGGTGTTTGTTTTACGAGAAATCCGGCTACCGGAGAAGCCAAGCTTTACGGTGAATATCTGATCAATGCACAAGGTGAGGATGTTGTTGCCGGAATTCGTACACCTAAACATATTGATGAACTTGAACAGGCTAATCCTGAAAAATATAATGAGCTTTTAAAGCATACCAGAAAACTGGAAGCTCACTACAAGAATATGCAGGATATCGAATTTACCATTCAGGATGGTGACCTGTATATCCTGCAAACCAGAAATGGCAAACGTACCGGTACAGCTGCAGTCAAGATCGCGGTAGATATGGTGAATGAAGGTGTATTAGGTAAAAAAGAAGCCATCATGAAACTTGTAGATCCTGAGCATATAGAGCAATTATTGCATCCTCAGTTCAAAGATCTCGAAGATGGATCCAAGATACTTGGTAAAGGGTTGCCTGCTTCACCGGGGGCAGCGGTAGGTAAGGTTGTGTTTGATTCCGGTAAGGCTGAAAAATCAGATTATTCAGTGATCCTGGTTCGTATTGAAACCAGCCCTGAAGATGTAGGCGGTATGTCTTCTGCTGAAGGTATACTGACCTCACGCGGAGGTATGACCAGTCATGCTGCAGTAGTTGCCCGTGGGTGGGGTAAGCCCTGCGTGGCAGGTTGCAGCGATATCGTCATAAATTATAAGAGCGCTTCTTTTACAAATGGTGAGGTTACCGTTAAAGAAGGTGACTTTATCTCTCTTAATGGAAGCACCGGTGAAGTTATTTTGGGTAAAAAGGAATTAACGGAACCTGACTTCGGTAAAGAATACCAAACATTCATGAACTGGGTTGCGGAAGTGGAAGAAATGAAGGTTCGCACCAATGCTGAAACCCCTGAAGATGCCACTGCTGCCCGTGGTCATGGGGCGGTGGGTATTGGACTTGCAAGAACCGAGCATATGTTCTTTAAACCCGGTCGCGTGAATTTCATGCGAAAAATGATCATTGCCAATAATAAAAAAGAACGTGTAGCTGCTTTGGATAATCTACTTCCTTTTCAAAAGCAGGATTTCATCGAGATCTTTGAGGCCATGGAAGGTTTGCCTGTGACGGTCCGTTTACTGGATCCGCCTCTTCATGAATTCCTGCCGCAGGAAGAAGAAGAGATCAAAAAGGTTGCAAAAGAACTTGGCGTAACCGCTGTAATGTTGCAGAACAAAGTGAATCAACTTAAGGAATTTAACCCAATGCTGGGTCACCGGGGCTGCCGGCTGGGTATTACCTATCCAGAGATTACGGAAATGCAAGCTCGTGCCATCATCGAAGCGGCTATTGAACTCAAGAAAGAAGGTAAAGAAGTTCTTCCAGAGATCATGATTCCGCTGGTTGGTGGAATTGAAGAATTCAGAAATCAGCGAAAGGTGGTTGAGAAAGTGGCCAAAAAGATCCTTGAAAAAGAAGATATCTCTCTTAACTACAAAATCGGAACCATGATCGAGGTGCCTCGGGCAGCCATTATGGCCGATCAGATTGCCGAAGAAGCTGATTTCTTTTCATTTGGCACCAATGACCTGACTCAAATGACCTTTGGTTACAGCCGTGATGATGCTGTTAAGTTCCTGCCAACCTATGTTGAGAAAGGAATTTTAAAGCAGGATCCATTCCAGGTGCTTGATGAAGAAGGTGTTGGGCAATTGGTACAGGCTGGTGTTCGCTTAGGCCGAATGGTCAACAAAGGCCTGAAGATCGGTATTTGTGGAGAACACGGAGGCGAACCTAACAGTATACGCTTTGCTTATAATTCAGGGCTTGATTATGTATCATGTTCACCATTCAGAGTTCCTGTAGCTCATTTAGCGTCAGCTCAGGCATCACTTAGAAAACAATCAGATGCTCAAGAGCAGGAAGCATCGAATGCCCAAGAAGTTTGATCTGAATTAAACTTAAAATGAGTCACAAAAAAGGCAAAGAGTTATAAGGCTCTTTGCTTTTTTTATTTTGTTTTGAATAGAATAGATAGGTAAGAAAACTGTGTCCTCGTAGTGTCTTGAAGTTTCAACAGTGAATTCTATCAAAGATATATATGTATACTGATCTTAGTTAGATGAAATTACACATAAGCAAAGGAAACATGACTAAATATGATTATGATATGATTGCGATCGGCGGCGGAGCAGCAGGTCTCACCGCGTCCGGAATAGCTGCAAATTTTGGTGCAAAAACTATGATGGTGGAAGCTGATCGGCTGGGAGGCGACTGTACCTGGACCGGCTGTATTCCTTCCAAAACATTGCTTAAAGCCGGAAAAGTAGCTAAGCAGATCAGGCAGGCCGGAAAATTTGGGCTGATAGATGGCGAACCGGATATCGATTTCAACAAGGTGATGCAGCATGTGGATGATGTGCGGAAGGCAGTATACGTAGATGCCGATCGTCCCGAGATATTTGAGGAGATGGGCATCAAGGTTGTGTTTGGAAAGGCATCTTTTGCAGACCCATACACCATAGAAATAAAGCTGTCTAATGGGCAATTGGAAACTGTTTCATCCAAAAAATTTATCATAGCCACAGGAGCCAAACCTTTTATACCGGACATTTCCGGTTTGGATGAGGTAAATTATTTAACCAACGAGAGTTTGTTTGAAATAGAGGATCTGCCCAAAGACCTTATTATAATCGGTGGAGGACCTATCGGTACGGAAATGTCACAAGCCTTTGTGAATCTGGGATCCGGAGTCACTGTGATCGATATGGCACCAAATATATTAGCCAATGATGACCCTGAACTTGTGGATATCTTAAAGGCTGTACTTGAGCAACAAGGGGTGAAGTATGAATTAGAGGCTTCCATCCAAAAGATTGAACAGGGTGAAAAGTCATTAAAAGTTCATTTTATAAGAGACGGAGAAGCAAAGGTTATCGATGGAGATGCACTGCTGATGGCAACGGGACGAAGAGCAAATATAGCTGATCTTAACCTTAAAGCTGCAGGTGTTGAGACTGAAAATGGGAATATTTTGGTCAATGAGTCATGCCAAACCAATCAAAGGCATATTTACGCGGCAGGTGATGTTACAGGCAGGTATCAGTTTACGCATATGAGTGATCATATGGCCAAGGTCGCCGCAACCAAATCACTTCTAAAGTTCTTTCCCATGAAAATTGAAAAGAATATGGTTTCATGGGTGACCTTCACAGACCCCGAATTGGCTCACGTTGGTAAGACGGAACAGCAACTTAAAGAGGCAGGTCTGAAATTTGAGGTATACAGATTTCCCTATTCAAAGATCGATCGCGCAATTACTGATGGAGAAACCACCGGTTTGATAAAGATTTACGCAAAAAAGTTATCCGGAAAAATACTTGGTGCCTCAGCTGTCGGCGCTCATGCAGGTGAGATTATCTCAGAGTATGCTCTTGCCATAAAAAATGGAGTGAGCATGAGGGGTATAGCTGATACCATTCATCCATATCCGAGTTGGGGGTTAGGCGCAAGGCGGGCCGCTGATCAATGGTACATAAGAAATCAAAGCGAATGGTCAGTTAAGCTGATCAAAACCTTGTTTGGCTACCGGGGAGAAATACCTGATTATAGTGATAAAGATCGGGTTGTTTAGGTCTTTCCTTCAGGGTGATATATAAAAAAAAGGAAAGAGCTAGCTCTTTCCTTTTATGAATATGTTAATTTTCACCAGCTTTTATTGGTCTTGTGGCTGTCCCTGGCCTTGCTGCATCTTCTCCATCATTATTTGCTGGATACGCTGCTGTAATTCCTGGTCTTCCTGAATAGCTGCGTTTATTTCCATAAATCGGTTCATTTCCATTCCCTCGGCTTCTACTGCATCCATCATGTCTGATTCAACATCAGCTTGCATGCCTTCTATCTTTTGTGATGCAGCTTCAAATTTTTCTATGTCCTCATCACTGACATCCAGATCGGAGTCACTCTGATCATTATAACGGGATTCCGCTATGGTGTTATAGGTTTGAACATCAAGCTCTTCCTCTTCCACCGCAGCCAGCATTTCTTGCTGGGATCCCATTTGAATTTGTTGGGCTACCATTGAAATTTCTGCAAATGTTTCCAATTCTTCATCAGACACATTTACATCAACTGGATTTTGATTGGGCTGAAACTGTTGCTGAGTCGGTGGGTTTTGCTGTGTATCTACTTGTGATTCGTTTTCTTGATCTGAACTGCAGGCCATCATTGCTACTGCAAGGATGATGGATAAAAAATATTTAAGCATAGTAAGATTTAGATTTTATTAGTTTTTTAGTAAACCTAACGATGCTTTTGCAGTTCTGTTCCCTTTTTTCTGAGATTTTAAAGGATTTAACTTATTGATGAATGCACCCTACTTAAAAGAGTTTCATCCGACCCTCGCTCTTGAAAATATTGTGTATTTGGAACCCAATCGACATTAAATTGATTTATACATGTAAATACAATAAAAAATAGATTTTATGAGACATTTTATAATTATATTCTCATCAATAATATTAACAATGTTGAGTTTTAACCCTCTGTTAGCTCAAGATACAGGCTCCCTTGAATTAAGCACAGTGATCGAAGTGTCTCAAATGGAAGATGACAGTGAGGTTATGCTGGAAGGATTCATAGGGGAACAGGTTGGCGACGATAAGTACCTATTTAAAGATGACACCGGTACGATGACCATCGAAGTAGAAAATGATACCTGGAGAGGTCAAAATGTAAATGAAGATATCAAAGTGAGAATTGTCGGTGAATATGAGAAAGACGCCGGCAGTGAGGAAATTCAGGTTGAATGGCTTGAGATTGTTGAACTTGAATAAACCTGCCCGAATTTCACGATCTTCATCTGTGGGTGATAACCTATGCAGGATGACCTGCCTGTATCTGCTCTAGCTTACTCATCGCACGGTCACGTAAATTCTGGAACTGATCTTCCGGAATATGGCCGGCGATAAATTCAAAGTATAGCCACACGATGTAGGTTGCCATTACATCCTCATAGCAATAATGCTCGATCAGGTCCAAATCTCCGCGCATGTACATGGCATATACTTCATTTCCCTCTCCGGTCTGTTTAAAAGGAATACCGATAAGCTGACCAAGATGTTTGAGTTTGGGCCACGAACTTGCCCCATAATTACTGAATTCATCTACCAGATCCACGTTATGGCGGCTGTAACGATAACGGATGTCGTAGTCATTCATGCGAACCGGCATCTGAAGTCCGTGTTTCAATGCGCGATAGGTAAGAACGGGGATATCAAATCCTTTACCATTATGGTGGATGAGACCGAAATCCTTATAAGTACCAATGGCATCAAAGATCTTCAGCAACCCTTCCTTTTCATCTTCACCACTCCAGGACACTTTATGCTTGGGTCCTCCTGTGTTCTCGATCCAAAGTCCCACCCAGGATACCATCCTGTGATACATGGGAGGTAAGAAGCCAGACGAATTTCTTGCTAATTCTATACTAGCCCGTTCAAGTAATTTCTCCTCATCCGAATCAGGATCGTTCAACACCTGACGAATGAAATCGATATCAGGAATAGTTTCAAGATCAAAAATGAAAAACATCTTATTAGGTTTTAGGTGTTAGTTATGAGGTGTTAGGTTTTTAATGCAAGAAACTTGTTGAATCTTGCACCTGAAACCTAACACCTTTGCTACAGTTCCCCCACTATAGACTTTTGGAATAACGCCTCAATATCGGTTTTGGAGTCGTAATGTGCTAATAAAAACATCAGTTTGGTGAGAGCAGCTTCCAATGTCATCCCATTACCGCTGATAGCACCGTGTTCGAGAGCAGCCCTGCCGGCTGAATACTGGGTAAGATCAACGGAGTCAAAATCGGCTTGTGATACTATAGTTACGATCACATCATGTTCCCGGCATTTATCCAAAAACGGCAGGAGACTATAATTTCCCTTGATGCAAAAATTACCACTCCCAAAGGCACGTATGATGACGGCTCTGATCTTATTTAGATTCAAATTTCCCAAAAGTTTTGGGTTTAGATTAGGATGAGCTGTCAAGACAAAAATATTATCTGAGTAGCGGGCTTTATTCTGAAATTTTCCTGAAGTGAACTGTTCTGTAACCCTTGTTTCAATTTGGATTCCGATGTCAGCTAAGGCTGGAAAATTTGGTGAGCCAAATGCATCAAAATCCCCAATACTCATTTTAGTGGCTCTGTTACCACGGTAAAGAGCATCGTTAAAGCAAATACCCACTTCCTTGAAATCCATCGTAGCCAGCTCAATTGCGTTCACTAAATTACGGCGGGCATCACTTCGAATGGTACTCATGGGTAGCTGACTTCCGGTAAATATGACAGCCTTACCCAGGTTTTTCAACCCAAAACTGAGGGCGGAAGCCGAGTAAGCCATGGTGTCGGTTCCGTGGAGGATCACAAATCCATCAAATTCATTGTATTTATTTTCTATGCAATCGGCAAGCTGAATCCAGTGAGAAGCATTGAGGTCAGAACTGTCCTCAAAGAACAGCGGGAAGGTAGTTATCTCAGCTATGTCACTAAGTTCCGGAATATCTTTATACAAAACCTTTGACCAGGCATCAGGATCCAGTTCCACCCCGGCGCCTTTGGCATTCATGGCTATGGTTCCACCAGTTTGTATCAGTAGTATTTTTTTCATGTTGATTTATTCGAGCTTCCGATTATTTTATTTCTTCACATACTGTTCAAGAAGTATAGCTACTGTTCATTGGCATAGTTGCTTTTTATTGGGAAATTGTTATTTGTATCAGGGATACGACACTTTTAACTATTTCCTTTTAACTATAAATGCATTTAGAAGTTAAAATCTGTTTTAAAGAAAACACACTTAAATATTTGCTGCAAAGACAAAGGTCAAACTTGGAATTTTATTTTTACTCTCAGTAGTACCTGATTCTAAAGTTGCTTAAGCAGTGATATGCTCAGTGTCAATTAATAAGGAGATCCTATGAAAGTTTACGATCCAACCCGCATCAGAAATGTTGTACTATTGGGCCATTCAGGCTCCGGAAAAACAACGTTGGCCGAAACGATGCTTTTCGAAGCCGGAGCGATTAACCGACGCGGTTCTATAGAAGAGAAGAATACGGTATCTGACTACCATACACTTGAAAAAGAAAAAGAAAAATCCATTTACTCTTCGTTCTTGAATCTGGATTGGAGAGGGCACAAGATCAACTTAATTGACACACCCGGCACTTCGGATTACATAGGCGAAGTAGCAGGAGCCGTACGGATCGCCGATACGGCTATTTTTGTACTTAACAGCGAACAGGGAGTCGAAACAGCTACGGACTCGCTCTGGAATTACGTACAGAAATATAATGTGCCGTCAATGTTCATAGTCAATAAACTGGATACAGATCAGTCTGATTTCTGGAAGACTGTAGACGAGGCAAGAGAACATTTTGGAAGAGAGGTGACGGTCGTACAGTTCCCATATAGTGAGGGGCAGGATTTCCATGCTATCATTGATGTGCTACGCATGACCATGTACGAGTTTCCTGAAGGCGGTGGAAAACCGGATAAGCTTCCGATCCCTGATTCCATGAAACCCAGGGCTGAAAAATTACATCAGGAATTAGTAGAGACCATAGCTGAGAACGATGAGACACTGATGGATATCTATTTTGAGCAGGGTGAACTGGATGAAGAACAGATGGAAGAGGGGCTGCATATCTCACTTGTAAACGGACAGATCTTTCCACTTTTCTGCTCAACTGCTTCTAAAAACATGGGGACCGGTAGGGTGATGGGCTTTCTGGATGATGTGGCCCCGAATCCCCTTCAGGGAAATCCTCCCAAAACAGTTGACGGAAATGAATTTAAACTAAACGCGGATGGCAAACCGGTCATGTTCTTGTTCAAGACGCATTCCGAGTCTCATGTGGGAGACCTGATTTACTTTAAAGTGTACGGTGGCAGCATCAGGCCGGGGATGGATCTGGTGAACAGCTCAAACAATTCTTCTGTACGGCTGGGAAGTTTATTTCTTACAGAAGGCCAAAAACGATTGGAGATCAATGAAATAAAAACCGGTGATATCGGAGCAGTTGTAAAACTCAAAGACAGTGAGGTAAATGATACCCTTCACGAAAAAGGATACGATGTCGAGATTCAGCCAATTGAATTTCCCCCGACTACAATTCGCACTGCTGTGAAGCTAAAAAACGAGGGAGAAGAGGATAAACTAGGTCACGCTCTCCATCAGATACAACGCGAAGACCCTTCGGTGGGTATCGAACACAGTCAGGAATTGCGTCAGATTATTATTCACGGACAGGGAGAAGAACACCTTGCAGTGATCGAGGATCAGCTGAAGAACCGTTTCAAGCTGGACGTTGAATTCGTTACACCCAAGATCCCATACAGGGAAACCATCACTAAAAGTGTTCGATCACAGTACAAGCACAAGAAGCAATCGGGCGGTGCCGGCCAATTTGCTGAAGTTCAACTTTTAGTTGAGCCTTATGAAGAAGGTATGAGCACACCGGATGACCTGAAAGTACGCGATGTACAGGAACATACGCTGGATTGGGGTGGAAAGCTGGTGTTTCAGAATTGTATTGTAGGCGGTGTTATTGACAACCGGTTCATGCCGGCCATTTTGAAAGGAGTGATGGAGAAAATGGAAAATGGTCCGATGAGTGGCTGCCGCGCCCGCGATATTCGCGTTTCGGTCTATGACGGTTCCATGCACTCTGTAGATTCCAATGAAGCTGCTTTTAAAACAGCCGGACTAATGGCGTTTAAGGATGCTTTCATGCAGGCAGGACCCAAACTGATGGAGCCTGTGTATGAGATTGAGGTACGCGTACCTGCAGATTATATGGGTGATGTGATGAGTGATCTGAGTTCCCGAAGGGGACAGATACAGGGCATGGATGGTGAAGGTTCCATTCAGAATATCAAGGCCCATGTACCATTGGAAGAACTCGATCATTATTCCACCAAACTGAAGTCAATGACACAGGGCAGTGCAACCTATACCAGGGAATTTTCACACTATGCACCGGTACCACATGATGTACAGGAACGGATTGTGAAGGAGAACCTTCAGGAGTCCTGACATTCTTTTCAGGGAATATAAATGTCTATATACCACGGCTCCCTGAGTCGTGGTATGTTTGAAAACCTATTGTAGGATCATACTCCGTACATCCTTCTATTTCAGAGCTAATGCTTTGAGCCGGTCTGCCTTTAAAAGAAGATTTACCTATACAAGATCTTGCACAGTAGCTATATTGGGTGATGTTATAAGCGATTCAGATCTGTACTCATTTTTGGTTGATGGCTGAGAATGAAGTGGTTGAACATTTTTATTATAGTATAGTAGAGTGAAAATAAAAGATAAAGTTATATCGAATTTTCGGAAAGAGGGCTAAGACGGAGAAGTTTGAGTGATCCGGATTATTTCTAAATGAAATTAAGAGAAACGAAATTTTGTTTTAATAGTCAATAATAATCCGAGTCAAAACAGGATTAGATATGAATAACTTAGAAGCTGATTTCGATCAATATATCCATGAAACCAAAAAGTATATAAATAAATTATCTTCAGATTTGGGTCATCCCGAGGAGGAGCAGCGGGTATTTATAGTTTGGCGGGCTGTTATGCATACTATCCGGGATCGCATCCATATGGGTGAATCCATGGATCTTCTTTCTGCACTACCCATGATATTGAAAGGACACTATACAATGGGTTGGAAGTATAATGAAACCCCACCCTATGAGTATGATACCATTGAAGGCATGAAAATCAAGGTTAAGGCTCTTCAGAATCAATATGGCGAAGCAGATTTTGACTGGAAATTACCAACAGAAGATATTATTTCTATCACTATTGATTCACTTCGAAATTACCTATCGGAAGATCATATGGAGCACTTACGTAGTCAATTACCAAAGGAGATAAGTGAAAAAGTAGTTTGATGTACATAAATTTCGAATGTGCCGCGAATTGCTATTTATTCGCTGAATTCAAATGTCGTGTCTGCGGACATTATCTGCGTAGAAAAAGCGTTGATATCAACATTTTTTAATGCATATCTTATCTGAAAATTAGATTGCAATTCGTAAATTGTTGGGAATTTAAATTCATCATATTACGTAGACTTTTCTATCGATGACAAGCTCCATACCCAAAAAAAATTCGAACGTAGGAATATTAATCATGGCGCATGGTGGGGGAACCACCTGGAATAAGATGGTGAAGCAGGCGGCTAGGCCACTGGCTGATACATATTCTGTAGAATACGCTTGGGGTATGGCAAATTTTGTTTCAATGCAAAAGGCCATTCGAAACCTTGAGAAAAAAAATGTAGATCATATTATTGTAGTACCACTCTTTATTTCTAAGCACAGTCCGATCGTCAGGCAGGCTGAGTTCCTTCTTGGATTACGCGACAAACTAGCAGATCAGCCGATGGCCGTGATGCATTACACGGATGAATTCGCAGAAATGGCAGGTGTAGATTTGGATGAATCACACTTTATGCATAACATGATTTTTCCCCCAACGCTAAATCAAATTGAAGTAGATACACCTATACAGTTTACCGATGCTTTGGATGATCACCCAATTGTAGCTGAAATACTGGGAAGGCGAATATTATCTCTTAGCGAAACTCCGCAGAACGAGACAGTGGTTTTAGTTGCTCATGGACCCAACGGTGAGGAAGATAATACCGGTTGGGTTAAGAGCATGGAATCTCTGGCAGTTCAGGTTCAGCAAAAACAAATTGAGGAAGGGCTTTCAAAATTCAAAAATATTATGGCTCTAACCGTGCGGGATGATGCTTCTGAAGAGATACACGAACAGGCCAAGCAGCATTTAAGAGCAGTTGTAAGACAGGGAAAAATTTCAGGAGAAGTTATCGTGATCCCGGTATTCCTGTCACCCGGAGGAAGAGAGAAATCAGTGGCAGAGCGACTGAAAGGTCTTAACTTCAGGTGGAGCGGAGAAACACTGTTACCGGATGATAGCCTAACTACTTTTCTTATTAATTCAGTTGAGAATACTCTTAATTGATCTAAAGTATTAATTACCCTATGGGATTAGATTATAAAGGGTCATTACTTAAATAACTTTCTGCCGATTCAGTTTGCCAGTTCCACTTCTTTGGTTGAAGTAAATGGGTTCCAGCTAATGGCTTTAGCTTTCACCATAATGGTATCGGCAGTAACGTAGACTACGGGTATAAATACCAGAGTAACCAGTGTAGATGCCGTCAACCCGCCAATTACAACTCTGGCAAGTGATGCCTGAATTTCAGCTCCCGCACCCAAACCAAACGAAAGTGGCAATAGACCCAGTACGGTTGTCAATGTGGTCATTAAAATAGGACGGAGTCTGATTCGTCCGGCTTCAATTACTGCTTCAAATACAGGTAATCCTTTATCACGCCTCATCAGGTTGATATAGTCGACAAGCACAATGGCATTATTGACTACAATACCGACCAACATGATCATTCCCATGAGGCTTTGAATGTTAATAGTTGTACCCGTGATCAAAAGGGCGGGGATCACACCGATCATAGCCAGCGGAACAGAGAACATCACGATCAACGGATCAAGAAAACGTTCAAACTGTCCGGCCATAACCATATAGATCAAAATTAACGCCATGATGATCGACATGCTGAAATCTGCCGCCGCTTTTTGCTGTTCCTCATACTCACCGCTATAAACGATGCTGAAGCCCTCAGGCAGAGGGAAATCGGCAAGTTCCTCCTGTATGATCTCAACGGCTTCACCAAGAGCAACGCCTGACTCAAGATTTGAAGTGATATTGGTTACTCTCTGACCGTTGATACGATTTATATCTTCGGGTCCACGGCCACTTTCTTTTACTATAACAGAAGAAACCGGAACCACACCACCACCGGGCAGATTTACCGAAATATTATTTATATCCAAGGTTCCGAGCCTGTCTTCAGGTCGAAGACGTACTGTGATCGGGAATTCATCCCCTCCAATTCGGTAGGACCCGGCGCGGCTGCCACCAATATTGGTTTGAATAACTTGTGCCACTTCGCGTACTGAGAGACCAAGACTAGAGATCTTTTCGCGGTCGAATAATATTCTTTCTTCAGGAGTTCCTTCTGATTGTCCGGACCGGACTTCAACAATGCCCGGGAGTTTTTCAACCCGAAGCTTGATCTCCTGTGCAAGTTCATAAGCTTTCTCGAGATCGTAACCACGGAGCTCAAACTGTAAGTCCTCAGCTCCTCCACCTCCGAATATTCGTCGCATGATCCAAAGTCCGGATTGTGCACTTACCCTTATATCGGCACCCGGAATTTGCCCTTCCAGGTTTCCACGAATTTCTTCAGCCAGCTCTGAAGTGCTTTGGGAACGTTCAGACTGAGGTACCATGGCAATTTCGACCTCAGCACGACCATCGCGAACCTCTGTTGTAAAATATTCAACATCATCCATAGGCAAGGTAGCTCTGACTATGTTTTCCAATTCCTTCAGATATACATTCTGTACAGCAATGTTAGTTCCGTCAGCCATTTGAAGGTCGATATCGATCTCATCGGCATCGGTTTGAGGTGCCAGTTCAACAGGAATAGTTGGAATGGCCAGAAAACTCCCAATTACCAAAAATCCTGTGATTCCAAAAACAGCCGGTTTATGTTTAAGTACTTTTTCAAGACCAAGTGAGTAATTGCCTTCCATGCGCGCAAAAAACTTCTGGAAACGGCCCTTTTTGTTGTCACCGCCTTTTTTAACGGTCAGAAAGCGACTGGAAAGCATGGGTACAAGTGTCAGGGCCACTAGCAGGGAACAAGCAAGGGCAAAGACCACGACAAGAGCCAGTTCCTGAAATAGCAGACCGGATACGGTTTGCATGAATACTACAGGTAAAAAGATCACACAGGTGGTAATAGTAGATGCTACAATAGCACCGGCTACCTGTTTGGTTCCAATGAGCGCACTTGGCTTGAGATCTTCACTTTCTTCTTCCCTAAGTCTGATGATATTTTCAAGTACTACAATAGCATTATCTACAATGAGACCAACCCCAAGCGCTAATCCTCCAAAACTCATTTGATTCAACGTCAGATCACTGAAGTAGAGCAGGGCAAATGTTGCAATGATAGAGATCGGTATTGAAACAGCTATAATGAAAGTTGAAGATCCGTTTCTAAAGAAAATATAGAGTATAAAAACTGCAAGAAGGGCTCCCCATAAAGCAGAATTCTGAACATTATCGATAGAGCTTTGAATAAATTCACTTTGATCTGTGGTTACGAATAACTCAAGATCATTGCGTTCCTGATTTATATATTTTACCTCCTGTCGGATGTTTTCAGCAACGGCTACGGTATTGGCTCCGGTCTGTTTACGAATCCCAAAGCGAGCCATCGGTTGCTCATCAATATAGACCACTCGATTCAAGTCCTGATACCCAAAAGTAACCTCAGCAACGTCTTTGACTCTAATTGGTTTCTGATCGACGGTAGTAATAACCGTATTAGCGATCTGTTCGATAGATTCATATTCGCCAAGGGTTCTCACATAAAGTTGCTTCACACCGGAATTCACGTTACCACCGGGTAAATTAGCATTTTCACCTGCAATGGCTTGTTGCACGTCAGCAGTTGACAGTTCACTTGCGATCAGGCGATCTCGCCTGATATCGACTTTGACTTCTCTTTCAATGCCACCCCAAATATCGATGGAACCGACACCGTTGATCTGCTCAAATCGTTGTAAAATTTCGCGATCCAATACGGTTGTGAGTTCTGCGAGATTCATATCAGAATTTGCACCGATTATCACGATCGGAAAGTTATTGGGATCGAATTTCCAGATCCTTGGTGGATCAGCTTCGGGTGGAAGGTTATCACGAACTCGATCCAGGGCTGCACGAACATCGTTTGATGCCACGTCAACGTCCACACTTTGTGCAAACTCAAGGGTAACACGGCTTCTTCCCTGACTGGAGCCTGAACGCACCCGTTCTACGCCGGGTACACCGGCAAGAGCATTCTCAACAGGTTCTGTAATGATCTGCTCCATTTCTGCGGGCCCAACGTTAGCATAGTCTGTTGAAACAGTGAGTTGTGGATATTCTATAGGTGGTAATAGATCGACCGGTAAAAATCGAAATCCGATAACACCAAGTGTAATGATGATCAGAAAGACCATCGAGGTTGCAATAGGTCGCTTGATCGAAGTTTCTGTAATTGGCATGATGCTTCAGATTAGAGATTCATATTATTCTCAGGTCGGTCGCGCTCCTGCATGATCTGTTCCAGGAGATCTTCTCGCTGCAGGTTTTGCAACTCGTAAATACGATCCCAGCTCATGCTTCTAACCCGAGCCTGCTCTCGGCCTTCCGCTAGCATGTCCTGACCAATAGTGACTATCCATTGTCCGCTTTCAATACCTGAAACACCCAATTCCATTCTACCTTGGGCAATGACATTAATAGGTACAAACTCAACCGGGGTTGGAGTTGACATTGCAGCCGGACGATCTGATCCGTTTGCTGAACTGTCACTAACCGGTTCAATTTCTGACCCAAGTGATCTGGCTAAAAATACGCCACTCTCACCGGTTTGGGTATTAGTGTAAAGGGCACTGACCGGTATAAGTGTCGCCTGCTGACTCTCGCCGAAAAGGATATCAACCGGCACAAACATGCCAGGTCTCAGTAGCCCGTCTTTGTTATTTACATCGATCTCAGCTTCAGTACTTCGACTTACTTCATTCAGGAAAGGAGAAATCCGGGATATTTCAGCATCCAGTGCAATCTGCTGTCCGTTTCTGTTTTTGATCAAAATTCTTGCAGTTTGTCCGACATTGATCTGGTTGAGCATCTCCTCAGTAAGGATGATCTCGACTTTTAATTTTGAAAGATCGCCGATCAGGAATAGTTGTGTATTTGTATTAGCCTGCATGCCGATCTGTGCATTACGCTGGCCAACGGTTCCAGAGATCGGAGCCTTGATTATAGCTTTACTGAGTTCTTCTCTTCGTTGTTCTACCAGGGAAGCAGACTGATCTCTTTGAGCTTCAGCAAGCTCAACCTCTGCTTCGGCTGAAAGAAGCTGCACTTCTATCTGATCAACTTCAGCTTCACTGGTAAGGTCTTTTTCTTCGAGTTGTTTAACTCTGCGATATTCATTCCGGATCTCATTAAACTGAGCTTGGGCTTGTTTGAGTTGAGCATTGCTTATCTTAAAATTTGCTTCAGCTTGCTGAAGTTGTTTTTCAAGAATTCCGGTATTCAGTTTCACTATTGGATCGCCTTGATCAACGTAATCTCCGTCCTGAACAAAAACTTTCTGAACAACTCCGGATATCTCAGGATAAAGAGCAACCTGATTTTCTGATCTCACGTTACCACTAAAGCGTTCTACGAGAGGCAATGATCCGAAACGTGCCTGAACAGCCTCAACAGATGGAATCACTCCCGATTGATTCTGCTGTTGATTTGAGTTATTCCCGTCATCTTCTGAACAGGCTGTGATGCCGACCATTAGTACAGCCACTATTATTGTATTATTCAATTTTGAGAAATTTTTCATTTGTCCGAGTTATCTGATTTGACCCTTAAACCTGATTCCTTACCAAATCTCTCCCTAGAATTTGTTAAATGCTATTAAAAGGGTTGGAGATGGTAAGTATGTTGATGGCACTTCAACTTTTAAGTATGGATAGGCATTCCCTTCAGTAGGTAAAAAATAGATTTCCAGGCTCAAAAGGCTATTTGAACACGAAGGAAGGATTATTGATTTGCTTGAGGCGTTCCTGATTCAGTTTATTTTCATATAACCGTTCTATATCTATAAGGGTATCCACATCATCGGGTGAAAGATCCCAGCGAATGGCTTTAAATCTGGGGAAACGCAGGGTGAAATTAGCTTTGGTTCTTTTATTGACCTGAATGTCATCAAATTCAAGTTCCACTACAATGTCGGGATAGAGTCCCAAAGTTGGACCATATTTTTCCGCCGTGATCTCTTTGATCCTGCTATTGAGTTTCTTTAACTCTTCATCTGTATAACCCCCGTAGGCTTTTCCAATAGGAATAAATTCTTCCTCGTACCTATCATCATTCCTTACTGAAATTCCCAGGGTAAAATCAGAATATGTCCCACCTCGCTTGCCACTTCCTGCATGAGCATACATCATAACAGTATCAATGGAACCGCCGGGCTTTTTAACCTTTAACCACGACTTCCTTCTTTGCCCGTACTCATATGTGGATTGCTTGTGCTTTAGCATTAAGCCTTCATTTCCATGAGCAATGGCTTGGTCAAAGAGCATTTCGATTTCATCTTCATGACTGATGGGGTACTGCGAGGTTACAGGAAAGACATATTCTTTGGATAGTTCGGTTAACAGAGCACGTCGATCCAAAAGCGTGTGCTCAAAGACTGGTTTGCCGTCATAAAATAAGACATCGTAAGAGATAAGAATGGTAGGATGTTGCTCAAGTATTTTTTTAGAAGGTTTTTTTAATCCCATTCGCTTCTGCAGATGCTGAAAAGGCATGATAGTATCATTCTTGTATACGCATATCTCTCCATCCAGCACAATACCAGGCAGACTACGGTCTGCAAAAAAAGTGATAATTTCCGGAAAAGAATGAGTGATCTCATTCAGATCTCTGGAAAAGATACGGACTTCATTACCTTTGACGTGGATTTGGCAGCGCATCCCATCAAATTTCTCTTCAGCCAGATAATCTGTGTAATTCTCAATGGTTCGGCTTTCTATCGGGGAAGCAAGCATAAAAGCAATGGGTTGAAACAACTTGAACTGAGCGTCTTCTAGCTGATCGTTCCGTGCAAGAGCGGCTGTTTTACCAAGACTCCCGGTGATCATATGAACATATCGAACATCCTCTATACTCTTCTTAAAAGCTTTTACAATGGAAGAGACAATACTTTTAGATTCGAAACCTATCCGAAGAGACCCTCTGCCCATGATACGCAGAAAGTATTTAACTTCGAGAGGACTCATTTTAGTCCATGCATTAGTCAGGATTTCTTGTTTATCAGCCCTTGAAGAAACGGCTTGAAGACTCTCAAAAATTGCTTCCACTTCTTTGAGGGTCAGATCTTGTGGGAACCACTTTGCTCTTGCCTCTGGGATATTAGTAAAAAGTTTTTCTATAGTTTCTGAGGAACTTCCCAATGCTGTTTTACTGGGTTTGAATACCTTGTCGTAATCGATCTCGCATAATTCAGCCGCAAGGATTGAATAGGTTCGGCTTCCAACGGAGGCTCGTTTTCCTGAAATGTTTGAGAAGGCACCTTCCCCCAGAAATTGCGCGGCAAGCATAAGATCCGTTTCATCTTCGAGCGAACTGAAGTAATCAGCACAGATTTTGACCTTGTCATTACTGCCACGTGTTTCGTTTATGGATTGTGCGACTTTTGATAAGTTGAGGAAGGTATGTGCTGCTTGAATTGTCACGGGTTAATTAAAAATTAAAAAAGAAAAATTCAAAATGGCTCTTTCATCCGGAGTTAAATGAACAAAAGTGTTTCTTCTAAGCCTTTGGAAGTGATGATATGAAGGCACCCAATTTTTCATTTTGAATTTTAAATTTTGAATTTCAGTTTCAACTCCTGTCCAAAAACCGGGAAGTCAGGTTCCTCTCATCCAGATAATGTTTAACCACATCAGGGTTTGGAGTGTGGGTGATGTAAGTCATTTTAGGCCTAATCTTTTGACATAGGTCGATCAGTTGAAAAAAATCAAGGTGATCGGAAATGGGAATGAGCTTATCAACGGTAAGCTGACTCCGTCTCGATTCCATGGTTGCCCACCCACTGCAGTATGCGATCCGCTTTTTTCGAACATTTGATGCAAAACCGTTTCTGATGGCCGAACTCGGACAGATCAGGATGTTGCCTTCACAGGTTTCTCGATCGTAGCTTTCGTACTCTCCAAGGTCAAAACCTTCCTCATCATAAACCGAACAAAGTTTATATCCGGCACCGTGAATTTGGACCGGGTGAGCAAGGTCTTTCACTAAGTGCATGATCTCCTGTGCTTTTCCGAGATTGTACGCCAAAAAAATGGGAGTATAATTCTCTTCCAGGGCTGACTGCGCAAACTCCGTGATCTGAGTCTTTAGTTCCTCATAACTTTCCCATTTATAAACGGGCAGACTAAAAGTCGCTTCAGTGATGAAATTATCTATTTGCGCATCAGGGAGCTCAAACCCCTCAGTGGCGGGAGAGGGAGGTGTACGGTAATCGCCACTGTAAAGTACATTACCTTGATCACTTTCTACGAAGGTCATAGCTGAACCCAGAATATGGCCGGCGGGGTAAAAGGTTACCCTTGCGTTCTCCGTTTCGATTGACTGATTAAAAGCTAATTCCTGTACCTCGTAACTTGCCCCACGTAGTTTCATGAATTTATTGGTGGGTGGAGTAGCATAAACCTTGGCATCTACTTTCCAGGGAATATGATCGGCATGGCCATGAGAAACAAACACATGATCAGCTTTGGAGCCGTTGTAATCCAATCCTATTCCCAACTGAGGCAATAAAATTCCATGATTTCCGGCTTTGGTGATCTTGAGCATGTGTGTTTTATTTATTGGCTGTCATCGCGAGGTGTCAACCAGTTAGTAGCCGATATTATTGCTTTCCAATGCAGCGATATCCCTGAATTATTTATGATATTGATATAGGGAGAACACTTCGTCGCCATACATCTCAATCCTGCGTTTAGCTTTTCAGGTTACTCGCAAAGACAATCTTTTTCGACTTTTTAATTTTCTTACACACTAAACTAAGAAGAGAGGGTGACAGTTCGTGGCAGGGGGAAATTCAAAAAAGTGCTTCCCGACTTTGTCTTGTTGTGAATCCAAAACTAAATCGAAATTGAGTATTCTGTGTCGGATGTTGGTTATTGAATGTTCAGTTCCCTACTCAATAACCATCTTCTCTTCCTGAGTGCGAAGATCATCAGGAATCGAGTTCTTGATTACTTCAGCAAAGGCTTCGATCAGGTTTTGTTTAAGGAACTCACGGCTGAACACCAGACGAATCTTTCTGGATGGAATAGGGTCTTTGAAGTTTTTGATCACGCCGTTCGCACATCGTTTGTCAATGTCATTTAGAGCCAGATAGGGCATAAGAGTAACTCCAAAATCCTGCTCTACCAATCGTTTAAGGGTCTCGAGATTACCACTCTCAAACATGATAGGTGATTTGTTAAGCTCCTCGTTACTCTTCTTGCAAAGTTTGATGGTCTGATCCCGAAAGCAGTGGCCTTCGTTGAGTAACCACAGATCCTCTTGGTAAAGGTCATCAATGGTGATCTTGTCTTTTTTAGCCAGTTCGTGCTCCCGACTCACATATCCCATGAACGGTTCAAGAAACAGGTCTTTCTCAAAAATATTCTGATCTGTGGGAGTAGCGATGATCCCAACATCAAAATAATCCTCATTCAAGCCTTTAAGTACTTCAGATGTTAAAGCTTCTTCAAATATCAGCTCAACATCAGGATGTGTATCAATAAATGGCTTCAGAAATAATGGAACCAGATAGGGAGCAATAGTAGGAATGATACCAACTCTGAACGTGCCTTTAAGCGAATCGCCCTGGACGGCCACCATATCCTCAATATGTTTTGCACCGCTTAGAATACTCTTAGCTTCCTCAATGATCTGCTCACCCATGGCGGTAGGAACAACAGGTGATTTAGATCGGTCAAAGATCAGAACACCGAGTTCATCCTCCAGTTTTTGGATCTGCATACTAAGGGTTGGCTGTGTGATATAGATCTTTTGTGCAGCAGTAGCGAAGTGCCGATATTTATCGACAGCAACGATATAAGAAAGTTGAGTTAAGGTCATTTTTCGGAAAATTGGTGAACTCTTAAGATAATGATTCCTTTGTATTAAATAGAAAGGTAAAATAGAACTTAAATTGAAAAAAATAAGTAATCAGTGAAAAAACATATTTATATAACCGGTCGCGTACAGGGTGTAGGATTCAGGCATTTTACCCGAAAGAATGCCGAAAACCTTGGCGTAAAAGGATGGGTGAAGAATTTATCGGATGGAAGGGTGGAAGCTGTTTTTCAGGGCACCGAAAATAAAGTGAAAGAGCTAATCGAACGGTGTAAAGAAGGTCCGAGATCAAGCTATGTAAAAGACATAGAAGTGTCCGACGCAGATGATTCCAAAGATCACTCCTCATTTGAAGTGATCTTATGATACACTTTAAATTAGCTCAAATTATATTTATTGTTTTATTTGATCGTAATAATTGAGAAGCGCTGCCACTTCTTCTTCTGATCTTAAACGAAGATCGCTTGACTTCACAAAATCACTCAGTGCATCTTTTTGATCACCTATGTCATTCAGGATGTTGCGCTTTCGCAGGCGCGTTTTGTTTAGTTTTTCATCTTTCATCAAAAAATAGGTCACTGTTTCATCATATTCGCTGTAGCGTTTATTAGTGATGATATCACGGCCTCTGTTGCGGACAAAGATCGTTTCGTGACGAGCTAAAAATTTGGTATCCCCATTGTATATCACCTGGAGCAGGTCATAAGGGTCGATACCATGCTGCCGATCAGAAATTCCCGTTATAAATTCCTGAGTTTTATTTCCCGATCTATCCACATATTGAAATCCACGGACCTGAGTTGGATCATAAGCTTTCATTACATCCCCATCTCTGAAGATGATCTTGTCCTCATAGGTGTTGTAGTTAATATTGTGAATTTCTGTAATGCTGTTATCACGCAAGATTACCCTGCCTAGTGTCCATTCGTCCCGATACCACTGTGTGCCCCTCACGTCCTCGTTGCTACTTTGAACGATTGGCGTTTCACTGTTCCAGATATCCACATGAACATTTGTTCCCACCGTTGACTGAGCCACCAGCGGGAGTGCAGCAAGAATCAGGTAAAGTGTCAATGTGAAGCTTTTGATAAGTGTGTAAGAGAACGGTGTATTCATGGTATTATTTTGGATGATCAATTAATGTAGCACTCAACAAATGTAATGAATCCAAGATAGATGTAAAATATTATACTGAAAGGTGGCTCCTTAAAATGTGGATAACTCGTCGGAAATAACTTCGATATGTAGGTGAATGTATAGTATATTCTATGTTCGAAGTTCTATTCAATGAAAGCTTTTATATGTATCTGATATTTGATACCGAAACCACCGGGCTACCTCAGGATTTTTCGGCTCCAATTACTGAATTAGACAACTGGCCAAGACTCGTTCAGCTTGCCTGGCAACTGCATGATCATACCGGGAAGCTGATCAACAGCGGAAATTATATCGTTAAACCGGAGGAGTTTACTATACCCTTTAATTCTGAGAAAATTCATGGTATTTCTACTGAACGTGCTCATGAGGAAGGTGTAGAACTCGAATTTGTACTCAAGGAATTCTCTAAGGACATCGATCGTGCTTTCTTTCTGATCGGCCACAATGTGAGTTTTGATGAAAAGATCATGGGTGCTGAGTATCTCAGAAAAAAAATCTCATCTGCCATTTTGGACAAGCCTAAGATCGATACCAAAATTGATGGAACCGATGTTGCCAAGATCGAAGGTGGCCGTGGCGGAAATTATAAATGGCCATCCCTTGGCGAACTGCACCATGCCTTGTTTGATCAAGGATTTGAAGACGCCCATGATGCTGCTGCTGATGTAGAGGCTACAGCACGGATTTTTCTGGAAATGGTTCGGACCGGTGCTACCACTATCAATTTTCCGATGGATGCCAGGCTCTATGAATCGGCAAAAAGTTATATGAAGCGGGATGAGTACATCGATCTCGTTTCGCCGTCCCGGTTCAAGACCAAGCAAACCGACGAGCAGCTAGAGGCTCAAAAAAAAAGTGGAAACACAGAAGAGACAACTGGTAGCGAGGTAATAGAGCAGGCTACATTTACACATCTTCATAACCACTCAAAATTTTCAGTTCTGCAGGCTACTGCAGGTATCAAAGACCTGGTTGCCAAGGCCAAAGACGAAGGTATGTCTGCTGTGGGATTGACAGACCTGGGAAATATGTATGGGGCATTTGCCTTTGCTTCGGCTGCCCACGCCGAGGGCATCAAACCAATTATTGGTTGTGAGTTGTATGTGGTTGAAGACCGCCTTCAAAAAAAGTTTACTCGTGATAATCGGGATCGCCGGTATCAAATACCGGTCTTCGCCAAGAACCAAAACGGATATAAAAACCTCTCCAATATCAGTACAGTAGGTTTTACGGAAGGTTATTACTATAAATTTCCCCGCGTAGATAAAGAGACGATCGCCAAGTATTCAGAGGACCTGATCTGCCTGAGCGGTGGGGTGAGGGGGTGGCTGGCCGACCTGATCCTGAACAAGGGACAGGAATTTGCTGAGGAAGAATTACAATGGTGGATGGATACCTTCGGGGACGACTTTTACCTGGAAGTATTGAATCACAGGCTTGAGGAAGAGAAAAGAGTCAATGAGGTATTTAAGTCATTTTCGGAGAAGTATGGTGTTAAACTGGTGGCCTCGAATAACGTTTTTTATCTGAATGAGGAGGACGCGAAAGCTCATGATGCCCTGATCTGTATTGATGACGGTGAGTTGGTAAGTACACCAAAAGGTAAAGGTCGTGGCTACCGATATGGCTTTCCGAATGATGAGTTTTATTTCAAGACTCAAGAACAGATGAAAGAGTTGTTTCTGGATATGCCTCAGGCTATTGCAAGCACTCAGGAGATTGTTGATAAGGTTGAGCCGATAAAACTTGAGAGGAAGATACAGCTACCGCGGTTCGATCTTCCGGAAGGATTTGAGTCAGAGGACGATTATTTAAAGCACCTGACCTACGAGGGGGCAAAACCTCGGTACAAAGAAATTGATGAAGAGGTCACTGAAAGGATCGAGCTTGAGCTCGGTATCATCAAGGAAATGGGGTTTGCCGGGTACTTTTTGATCGTTCAGGATTTTATTGCTGCGGCCAGGGATATGGGCGTTTATGTGGGACCGGGACGTGGTTCTGCAGCCGGTTCTGTTGTAGCTTTCTGTACAGGTATCACGAATATTGACCCGCTTAGATACGATCTTCTCTTTGAGCGGTTCCTGAATCCGGAACGTGTATCGATGCCTGATATCGATATTGATTTTGATGATGATGGCCGGCAGCGCGTTATTGAGTATGTAGTTGAGAAATATGGAAAGGACCAGGTGGCACATATCATCACCTTTGGTTCTATGGCCGCCCGTTCCTCCGTTCGTGATGTGGCAAGGGTGCTGGATCTTCCCCTTTCGGATGCCGATCGGCTTGCGAAATTGGTACCTGAAAAACCTGGTACTTCTCTGGATGATGCTTTTTCTGAAGTGAAGGAGCTCAAAAACATTAAAGATGGTGAGGGCCTGGAAGCTGAAACACTAAGAATGGCTCATGTATTGGAAGGTTCGGTTCGGAACACCGGTATCCATGCGGCAGGAGTTATCATCGCTCCAGATAAACTCACTGAATTTATTCCGGTAAGTACAGCAAAGGATGCGGAACTATACGTAACGCAGTTCGATGGTAATGTGATCGAAAATGCAGGAATGTTGAAAATGGATTTTTTGGGTCTAAAGACCCTTTCCATTTTAAAATCGGCTATCGGTTATGTGAAAGAAAATCATGGCAAGGAGTACGACCTTGATGATATTCCGCTTGACGATGAAAAGACCTACAAACTGTATCAGCAAGGCGGAACGTTGGGAACTTTCCAGTTTGAGAGTGAAGGGATGCGCAAGCATTTACGGAACCTGAAACCAACAGGCATCAATGACCTTATCGCTATGAATGCCTTGTACCGGCCTGGACCCATGCAGTTTATTCCGGATTATATCGAGCGGAAGCATGGCCGTGAAAAGGTTGAATATGATCATGAGGACCTGAAAGATATTCTTGAGCCGACCTTCGGTATCATGATCTATCAGGAACAGATCATGAAAGTGGCGCAGCGAATGGGGGGGTACTCACTCGGAGAAGCCGATGTACTTCGCCGTATCATGGGTAAGAAAAAACCGGAACTGCTTCCGCCTGAGGAAAAGAAATTTGTAGGTCAGGCTGTTGAAAAAGGTTATGACGAAGCCACTGCCAAAGCAGTTTTCGACAAAATGGCGATGTTTGCCGGATACGGATTTAACAAGTCTCACTCTGCAGCCTATTCTGTAGTGGCCTACCACACCATGTATTTCAAGGCTAACTATCCGGCTGAGTACATGGCGGCTGTTATGACGCACAACATGAGTGATGTTAAAAAGATCGCGTCTTTTATTGAGGAATGTCAGCGCATGAATATTCCGGTTGACCCGCCAAATATCAATACGGCAAGAGGAAAATTCCGTGCCAAAGAAGGAAGGGTTCAGTATGGTATGTCTGCGATAAAGGGCGTCGGGTCATCAGCTATTCAACATATAGTAGAAGAGCGCGAAGAAAACGGTGATTTTACTTCAATTTTTGATTTTGCCACACGTGTAGATTTGCGGGTTTGTAATCGAAAGACTTTTGAAAGCCTGATCATCGGGGGTGCATTTGATACACTTAACGATAACCGGGCACAACTCCATGAGTCAATAGAGGATATACTCTCATATGCGGTGCGCAAGCAGGAAGAAATTCGATTAAATCAGGGTAATTTGTTTGGCGGGGATAGCGGCGGCCCCGGATCACAGGAACCAAATTTAAGAGAGATTGTAAGGTGGTCACAGATCGAAAGGCTTAATAAGGAACGGGATCTGATCGGGTTATATCTCAGTGGGCACCCACTGAGTCGCTTTAAGGAAGAGATTCGGTTATTTGGTAAACAGGATCTGAGTGATGAAGTGATGAGTAGGATGTCGGACCGTTCTAGTATTCGGTTTATTGCCATAGTTACAGCAATTAAACGGGTAACTGACAAAAAAGGCCGTCCATTTGCCTTTCTGCAGGTTGAAGACCTGAACAGCTCTACAGAAGTTATCGCATTCAGCAAGACCTTTGATCAGTATGCCAATCTGCTACAAACTGATAATGTATTATACATTGATGGAGTTGTGGATAAACGAGGCGGAGAGCCTAAAGTTATTGCTAATAGTTTCGAACGCGTAGAGAATCTTCGTGAAAAATATCAGGAACAGTTAAATATTAAGATCGATCTTAAAACATCTGATCTTGATAAGAACGACCTGAAGCAAGTTGAAACATTATTTTCATTGAATAAAGGCACTTCTCAGGTTCGCTTGCAAATTCACAGTGAGGAAGCGAATGCTCCGATTCGTATGAATGTTAGAAATTTTGTGGTTGAACCGAACGATGAATTACTCAGGGGGTTGCGTGAAGTGTTGGGTGAAGAAGCTGTTCAGTTGGTTAACGGTAATTCACTGACAGCTTAGAGCATCTATAAAACTGCAATAAGATATCGCGCAAGTATAAAGGTCCGCTATGGACCCAATAATTTAAAAGAATGTGATACATTGAATGAATTATCCCGATATTTGTTGAGATCTTAAAAGAAACTATCAAATCATAAATAACAGCACTATGGCTAAACCAATAGAATTTACAGACTCAAATTTTGAAGAAGAAGTATTGAAATCAGATAAACCGGTACTGGTAGACTTTTGGGCTGAATGGTGCGGACCTTGCAGAATGATTGGGCCTATCGTAGAAGAAATGGCTGAAGAGTATGATGGGAAAGCCAAGATCGGTAAAGTGGATGTGGACAGTAATCCGGAAATTTCTGTAAAGTACGGGATAAGAAGTATTCCATCTCTTCTCATCTTCAAGGATGGTGAAGTTGTTGATCAGATCGTAGGTGCAGTACCAAAATCTCACCTAACCAAGCAGCTTGAAGCACAAGTAGCCTGAATCTAACTACATATTTATTTTAGAAAGCGGTGTTTGGTAACAAACCACCGCTTTTTTTATGCAATTTTACAATGCTTTGCATGAATATAGAATGCTTGCTGCTTTCCAGTAGTTATCTTTAAACCAAATACATAATACAATACATCCTGATACATGAAGCGAGTACTTATAATAACCGGTGTACTGTTGGTTTTGGCACTGTTGGCCTATCCGAAAATAACTGAACAGTCAGCAGATGGCGGAAACTCTTCGGGGCAAAACTCAGAGAGTGATCCTCTATCTGTGGATGTTCATGTAGTGGAGCCACAGGTTTTTGAAAATAAGATATTTACTACGGGTACTCTTTTGGCTAACGAAGCTATCGAACTCAGAAGCGAAACCTCCGGCAAGATAGTGGACCTGAAACTTGAAGAAGGAAGACAGGTTAAAGCAGGTGAAATGCTGATTAAAATAAACGACAGTGAACTCCAAGCCCGGCTTGAGCAGTCTTATTTTCGAATTGGCTTGGCTGAAGTTCGTGAACAGCGTCAGAAACAACTGCTTGAACGCGGCGGCATCAGTCAGGAAGAGTATGATGCAACCCTAAATGAACTTAATATTCTAAAGGCGGAAACCGAGCTCATTAAAGCTCAGATCGACAAGACTGAGATCTATGCACCGTTTGATGGGGTAGTAGGTTTGAAGTATGTGAGTGATGGGAGCTATATCAGCCCGACTACGAATATTGCCAATTTTCAGTCCATCAATCCCATTAAAGTAGAGTTTTCTGTTCCTGAAAGGTATGCAGGTGTTGTAGAAGTTGGTGACCTTGCCATTTTTAATGTACAAGGTCAGGACGAGGATTTTGAAGCTATCATTTATGCAATTGAACCTCGTATCGAAACCCAAACCAGGACAATGAGGATCAGAGCAAAAGCTGACAATGATGACAGTAGACTGCTGCCTGGGGCTTTTGCAAACATTGAGTTGATCCTGGAAGAGATAACTGATGCTTTAATGATCCCAACTATTGCGGTGATACCCGAGTTGCAGGGCCAAAAAGTGTATGTTTTGAGAGATGGAAAGGTTGCTGAGCAGCAGGTTTCTACGGGTATCCGTACCGAGAGTGACGTACAGATAGTAGAAGGTATTGCTCCGGGTGATACAGTGTTAACTACCGGGTTGTTGCAGGTTAGGATAGGTATGCCGGTGCGTGTTGATCAGGTTGATAAATATGAAGAGGGTGAATTATGAGTTTATCGTCATTAAGTATCAGGCGTCCTGTTCTTGCTACGGTCATGTCGTTGGTAATTCTGATCCTCGGGATCGTGGCATTTACATTCCTTGGTATCAGAGAATACCCGGCTACAGAACCACCCATAGTAACGGTAAGCACATCTTATACCGGTGCCAATGCCGAGATCATTGAATCTCAGATCACTGAACCGCTCGAGGAAGAGATCAACGGTATCGCCGGTATCCGTACCATAACCTCGACAAGTCGTGAAGGACGAAGTACCATTACTGTTGAATTTGAGCTTGAGATCGATCTGAACGATGCTGCCAATGATGTGCAATCAAGAGTGTCTCGTGCGGTAAGAAACTTACCGCCCGATGCCGATCCACCTGTAGTATCCAAAGCGGATGCAGATTCAAGCCCGATTGTTTTTCTTAATGTTAGAAGTGATAAACGAAGTCTTCTGGACCTGTCTGATATAGCCTTTAACGATTTTAAAGAACGGGTACAGACCATCCCCGGTGTAAGTAGCGTACAGATCTGGGGTGAAAAGGAATATTCTATGCGCCTTTGGCTAGACCCACTCAGGCTGGCAGCTTACAGGCTGACCCCATTGGATGTTCAGCAAGCACTTCAGCGCGAAAATGTGGAATTGCCATCAGGTAGAATTGAGGGCAACTTGACTGAATTGACGGTGAGAACACAGGGTAGGCTTTATGAGCCTGAAGAATTCAACAATCTGATCATTGCTGAGTCTAATGGTAATGTGATTCGGTTCAAAGATATCGGAAATGCAGAACTGGGTGCTGCCAATGAAAGGACCATCCTGAAAAGAAATGGGGTTCCAATGGTAGGTGTGGTTATTGTACCACAACCCGGAGCTAATCAGATCGAGATCGCAGATGAATTTTATAAACGCGTGGAACAGATCAAAACAGACCTGCCCGAGGATATAGAAACAGCTGTGGGCTTTGATACTACAGAATATGTACGGGCTTCCATTGACGAAGTACAGCAAACTATTTTCCTGGCTTTGGGCTTGGTGGTACTAATCATATTCTTATTCCTGCGTGACTTCCGGACCACTGTGATCCCAATCATTGTTATTCCAATTGCACTGATAGGTGCATTTTTTGTGATGTATATTGCGGGATTTTCCATCAATGTCTTGACATTACTGGCAATCGTACTTGCTATTGGTTTAGTGGTTGATGATGCCATTGTTGTACTTGAAAATATCTACGCAAAGATCGAAAACGGAATGGATGTGATCGAAGCCGGTATACTTGGTTCGCAGGAGATCTTTTTTGCGGTAGTCGCAACATCGTTGGCACTTGTTTCTGTGTTTACCCCGATACTCTTTCTTGGAGGTCTGACCGGAAGACTGTTCCTTGAATTTGGTGTGGTTATGGCCGGTGCCATTATAATTTCTTCGTTTGTGGCCCTTACACTTACACCTATGCTTTCCACAAAGTTTCTTAAATCAGATGCTAAGCACAGTTGGTTCTATAAAAAAACGGAACCTTTCTTCATAAAACTTAATGAGGTTTATAAGTCAAGCCTTGAATCATTTATGGAAAAGCGCTGGTTGGCATTTGTGATCACGGCACTGTGTATTGGGGGTATTTGGGTGTTTTTAAATAGTCTTCAGCAGGAACTAGCGCCGTTGGAAGACAGAGGCCGGCTCATTGTAAGCTCAACGGCCCCTGAAGGTGCCACCTTTGATTACATGGATAGGTATATGAATCAGTTGACAGATTTTTTATTGGAAGAGGTTCCTGAAACCGAAGGATTGATAACGGTGACATCTCCCGGATTTGGCTCATCAGGATCGGTGAATTCCGGTTTTGGACGACTTATTTTAACTGATGCATCGGAAAGGGAGAGGTCACAGCAAGAAATATATAATGACCTTTCAACGAAGATACAGGACCTAAGTGGGGCCCGAACCTTTGTTGCTCAAGAACAAAGCATTGGTGGAGGTCGAGGTGGTCAACCTGTGCAGTACGTACTCCAAGCCAACACTATAGACAAATTAAAAGAAGTAATTCCTGAATTCATGGAAAAAGCGAGTCAGGATCCAACCTTTGCTTTTGTGGACGTGAATCTGAAGTTCAGTAAACCGGAAGTTGAGATCAGTATCGATCGCGACAGGGCTCAGGCTTTAGGAATTTCAACCCGTGATATTGCTGAAACTCTACAGCTTGCTTACAGTGGTCAGCGATTTGGATTCTTCCTTAGAAACGGAAAGCAATATCAGGTGATCGGGCAAATGTCCAGAGAAGACAGAAATGCTCCTATCGATTTAAAATCGCTCTATGTGCGTAATCGTGATGGAGATATCATTCAGTTGGATAACCTTGTTACCTTGAGAGAAACAAGCAGCCCGCCCCAGTTATATCGATTTAACAGATATGCGTCGGCTACTGTGTCTGCGAGTCTTTCACCGGGTAAGACTATCGGTGATGGTATTGACGCCATGGATACGATTGCTGATGAAATTTTGGATGCATCTTTCACAACTTCGCTATCAGGTCCTTCAAGAGATTTCGTTGAAAGTTCTTCAAGTTTGATCTATGTCTTTTTGCTTGCTTTGGTACTGGTTTATCTGGTGTTATCTGCTCAGTTTGAAAGTTTCCGTGATCCATTGGTGATCATGTTTACGGTGCCGCTGGCATTGACCGGGGCATTACTTACTCTTTGGTATTTTAATCAAACGCTGAACATCTTTAGTCAGATCGGCATGATCATGCTCATTGGGCTGGTGACCAAAAATGGCATATTGATCGTTGAGTTTGCAAATCAGAGACAGGTACAGGGATTAACAAACCTTGAAGCTATCAAAGAAGCGGCTGTTGCAAGATTCAGACCTATACTTATGACGAGCTTCTCAACTGTACTCGGTATTCTCCCGATCGCACTTGCGCTGGGCGCCGGAGCTGAAAGTCGTAAATCAATGGGTATAGCGATCATTGGCGGGTTGATATTTGCAAGTATTTTAACTCTTTATGTCATACCTGCATTATACAGCTACATCTCAGCTGACCGATCTGAAAAAGGTGCGATTGATGATGAAAAATTAAAGAAAATAGACAACATGGAACCCGCACAAGTATGAGACCACAAACATTGAAACAGTCCATTTTGATGAAATTAATATTCGTTTTCAGTCTAGTGATATTTACAGGTCTAAGCTCTCAAACTAATGGACAGGTCATTTTAGAGCTTGAAGATGCGGTAAGGGTGGGTCTTGAAAATAATTTTTCGATCCGCATTGTAGAAAATCAGGTTCGGTTATCCGAGAATAACAATTCGATCGGCAATGCAGGCTTTTTGCCCGTCATTTCTGCAACTGGGTCTATAAATGAAAGAGTACAGGATAACGTGACAGTATACGGAAATCCTAACATTACAGATCGTAATGATGAAGGTGCGGTAACTACTGTGTATGACTACGGGGTAAATGCTACCTGGAGGATCTTTGATGGATTGACCATGTTTGCAACGCTTGATCGTCTCTCCAGTGAAATGAATATCAGTGAAGCCGAATTACAACTTCAGGTAGAAAATGTCTTGGCTGATATCATTACGGGTTATTATCAGATAACCGGACAACAAAAAGCAGCTGAAGTATTAGGGAACACGGTTGAGATATCTGAAGAACGAATTCGTATTGCGGAAACTAAAAGAGACCTCGGGTCAGGTTCAGAGTATGAGTTACTTCTTGCCCGTGCTGATTATAACACAGACCGTACAGCTCTCATTCGAGCCAATACAAATCTGAATCAGTTTAAAGTTGTACTTACTTCAATTTTGGGAGATTCTGTATCAGTAGAGTTTTCTGTACAGCCTGAGATAGAGCTAGCTGATCGTTTAGTTTATCAGGAGCTACTGGGTGATGCTTTAAAACAAAATCAGGAACTTAAGATTGCTCGCTTGAATGAACAGGTTGTAAAGGCCGAAATCCGTGAAATTCGTGGTGATTGGATGCCAAATGTTGATCTATCAGGAGGGTATGGATACTCAAGAACCGAAGCAAGTTCAGGGTTTTCAGAGTTTTCTGAGACCAAGGGTTGGCGTTATGGTGTCAGTGCTTCGGTTAATTTATTTGATGGCTTTAATAAGAATCGCAGAATGCAAAATGCTAGGATCAGGCTCAAAAATCAGGAGCTTTCAAAACAGGATCTTCGGTTAAGGATCACAGCAGAGATCAGTCGGATTTATGCTCAATATACAGATGCATTAGACCTGATAGATCTGGAAGAGGAGAATCTGGAGATCAATAATGAAACCGTTAGTATTGCATTGGAGCGATTTGAGCTTGGAACGATCAACTCAATAGAATTAAGGGAAGCACAGCAAAGCTTGCTGAATGCAGAGAATAGGCTCATTGAGGCAGAGATCGCGGCGAAATCGGCAGAAACAGAATTGTTAAGACTTAGCGGAAGGCTATTGCAGAAAAGCCCGTAAGGGACTAACTGTCGAGATAAAAGGTCAGGGTCAGTTTTCGCCCATCTTCTTCAAATAAGACCTCATCGGCATATTCTTTCATCAAAAAGACGCCCCGGCCACCAGTGTTAAATAAATTATCCTCAGCAACGGGATCCGGCAGTTCATCCGGTTTGAAACCCTGACCTTCATCAGTTGTAATAAAAGTCAATTTGTTACCGTCCCGGTAAGCAGACACTGTGGCATTTTTTGACTGATCAAGTTTGTTGCCATGAACAATGGCGTTTGTGACGGCTTCACTTACGGCAAGCATCAGTCGGGCATAGAATTCATCATCGAATTCAAGCTCTTTTTGTAGCTCGTTAAGTAATCCTTCCAGCTTTTCTACTTCTTCGTAAGCAGACTTAAGAGTAAGTTCGTGTAGTAATTTCATTGATTATGCATAAATACCACGCAATTTCAGCGTTGTGGCTACGCGATCGATCGCGTACACATATGCCGCCTGTCTGAGTGTAATACTATACTTTTCACTTACCATAAACAAGTTGTCGAAAGCTTCGCGCATCATTCGGTTAAGTCGACGGTTCACGCGCTCTTCAGTCCAGAAATAACCGTGTCTATCCTGTACCCATTCAAAGTAGGATACAGTAACACCACCGGCGTTTGCAAGGATATCAGGTATCACCATGATCCCGTTTTCTTCAAGGATCCTGTCAGCGTTGGCTGTAACAGGTCCATTAGCGCCTTCAGCAATAATTCGTGCTCTTATGTTAGGAGCATTATCCTTGTTGATCTGATCTTCTTTGGCTGCAGGAATCAGGACATCACATTCTAGTTCAAGCAGGTCTTTGTTTGTGATCTTTTCAGCTCCGCTAAATCCTGAAAGTGAGTTGTTGTTAGTCAAAGAATAATTCAATGCTTCAGGAATATCAATTCCATCCTTGTTATAGTAACCACCACTGATATCGCTAATTGCAAGGATCTTTGCACCCTGTTCGTACATAAGCTGAGCTGAAACAGAACCAACATTTCCAAATCCTTGAACTACAACAGAAGTATTACTCGGCGAAATTCTAAGCTTACCCAAGGCAGCAAGGGTACAGGTAACAACACCACGCCCGGTAGCTTCTTTGCGACCTTTTGATCCTCCTAAAATAATAGGTTTACCTGTCACAACAGCGGTTTCAGTTTTATTTTGTTTCATGCTATAGGTATCCATGATCCATGCCATAACCTGTTCGTTGGTGTTCATGTCAGGAGCAGGGATGTCGCGATCAGGTCCAAATACTTCAAGCATATTGGCAGTGTAGCGACGGGTCAGTCTTTCAAGTTCGCTTTGTGAAAGTTCTTTTGGGTTGACACGTACACCACCTTTAGCTCCACCAAATGGAACATTGACCACAGCACACTTCCAGGTCATCCAGGCAGCAAGGGCTTTGACCTCATCTATGGTCACATCATCAGAGTAACGGATACCACCTTTTGATGGGCCCAGAATACTATTGTGTATCACACGATAACCGTCAAATACCTCGATCCTGCCATCATCCATGGTAACCGGAATGGAAACCATGATCACTTTTTCAGGACTTGAAAGGTATTTAAAGATACCCTCATCCAGATTCAGGATCTCTGCCGCAAAACGGAATCTTTCCATCATTGAAGCAAAGGGAGAATCGTGAGTAATATGGGGGGTTGGTTCTTTATAGTAGCCGCTGGAGATAGAGTCTTTATTAGACATTGAAGTGTGAAATGTAAATGTTATTATTTTAGGTCAAAAAAGCGGTTCCAAATATTATGGTAAGCCTAAAACTATCGCTTTTTTTTAATAAATATCAGGCAATTATAAACTTTTTCAATGTTATAGCATAAGATCAATTAATCAGTCAATACTGCTGAGATATCGCATGTTATCTAATTGTTAAGTATGCCATGTAATTCATAATCGTAATACTGTCTTAACATTTAGTTTTTACACTTAGACCCAAATCAGCACACATAAAAAGTAAATGTCAGATTCATCAGAAAATAACGGCTCAAGCCCTATCGAACGGTTTATTCCAACTGGATTTTACGACGTTATCAGACAAGAACGAGTTTTTATAGGACTCATAGGAGTATTCTTTTTTATTGCCGGTGTGGCGTTCCCCTACGCTGAACTTGCAATGTGGGTAGGATTCTTTTTTGCAGGGTACTCAGCAATAGCAAATGACAGTATCCAAACGATCGGCACCTTCCTTGCTTCCAATATGGATAAAAAGTGGTGGGTTCTTTGGCTTTGGATCGGTGGTATCTTTTTAGTAACGGTTACGGTTAGTTGGTATATCTATGATGGTGATGTAACCTACCAAAGATTAACCTCAAAAGGATTTTCTGAAGCACCAACCAATTTTACCTTTCTTCAGGTAGCTGCACCTATCTTTCTTTTGATACTGACTCGAATGAGAATGCCGGTGTCAACCACTTTTCTTTTATTGAGTGCTTTTGCGTCCTCAGCTGAAGGCATTACGTCAGTTCTTGGAAAGAGTTTGTCAGGATATGGTTTGGCATTAATTACCGGACTTGTTGTTTGGCTGATTGTTACCAAAACCGTAGAAAAAAAATTCAATGGCGAGCCTAAGAAGTTCTGGCTACCCCTTCAGTGGATCATTTCAGGTACATTGTGGGCTGTATGGGTTATGCAGGATGCTGCGAATATAGCCGTATATCTTCCGCGCTCGCTTGATATCAGTCAATTCCTTGGATTTTCTCTCTTTATCTTTTTTGGTTTGGGATTATTGTTTTACTTGAGAGGAGATAAAATTCAGGAGATCGTTACTGAAAAATCCAGAGTTACTGACATCAGATCGGCAACAATCATTGATTTTGTATATGCTATTTTACTTGTTTACAAGCTGTCTATCAGTACTGTGCCAATGAGTACTACATGGGTATTCTTGGGATTACTGGCCGGACGTGAATTGGGGATCAGTATTATGGATAATAAAGAGATGGGACGGCCACTTTCAAAAGTATTCATTATGGCCTTTAAAGATCTGAGCTATGCATTGATAGGTTTAGCCGTATCCATTATTCTGGCGATCTCAATAAATGATGAAGTAAGGAGGGAACTGCTACAATTCATTGGCTATTGATATTTAAAGCCAAATATTACATACTTAGGCGTCCTGCATATAGGTTCTTATAAGCAGGGCGCCTTTTTTGTTTTTCAAACACTGCATTCTTCATGAAAGAGTTAAAAACTGATATATCATCAACAGTAACTAAATTGGATGCTCAATGAATGCGAATGTTTTGGTATTAAATCAGGATTATCAGCCTTTGAGTGTTTGCTCAGTACAGCGCTCTATGAAACTGATCTTTTTGGAAAAAGCTGAACTTTTGCATGATGACCCTGAAAAGGAATTAAGAACCACGCGAAGGTCGTTTCAGTTTCCATCTGTGATAAGGTTGAGAAACTATATTCGGGTTCCGTATAGCAAGATCGTATTATCAAGAAGAAATGTGATGCGGCGGGACGATTATACCTGTCAGTATTGCGGAAAGAAATCGGGTCTTACCATCGATCATATTATGCCGAAAAGCCGGGGAGGCAAAGATACCTGGGAAAACCTGACTACGGCTTGTGATCGTTGCAACGTCAGAAAAGGGAATCGTACCCCAAAAGAGGCTAAGATGGAATTATTGAGCAAGCCATACAGACCGGTACCGATTACTTTCTTTAGGGATTCCAATGGGGGCGTTCAAGAGCCGTGGAAACCTTATCTTTATATGACCTGAGACCTGAGACCTGAGTTTCATTGTTCAGTCAAACACCATGGGTACATATCCGTTCTGAACATGCGTAGTAAATACTGTGAGCATCGACAATCCCAATCTGACCTGTTCATGGATCTCACCATACTCATATTCTCTGGCTATCAGTGACTGACCACAAACGTAAAGTGCAACACCCGCTTCCTTGAGTTCTTTAATGAGGGGAATATTTGGATTGTCCATCTCATACCTTTTTTGATAGGCCTTGTTGGTCAGGGTAACATCAGTAGCTCCTCCGTGAATAGCTACACTAACTTTCAGGTTTTCATGTTTAACTCCGCCCAAAGCATGTAGATTGATCATTCGTGCTACATTATTAAGCCCGGGATTAATACTGGATTTATCCCGCTGAAGTGTTTTGAGGTCAACAACGATTTTATATTCCCGATCAGGTTCCGGATCTACTGAATTCGGTATTACATAAATCCCACCGTAGTTTTCTATAATGGGAAATGCTGCTTGCTGAGCTATTAGCTCACTGGAGAAAGGAAGCAAAAGTACAGTGATGGTGAGAAACAATTTCTTAAACATGAGGTAGTTATTTATTCGGGGTATGGTGTCGAACCGAGTATATAAGAGACTATTGGTTAAATAGCCATTAACAATCAACGGTCATCGTCCTTCACCTAAAAAAACCTTATATTTCTACTTGGCTTGCGCCAGATAAAAAGTTTATAAATTAGTACTATGAGTAAAAAAGGAAGAGTTTTAGTAGCTATGAGCGGCGGTGTGGATTCATCGGTTGCTGCTGTAATGTTGCAAGAACAAGGCTACGAAGTGATCGGTATTACGATGAAAACATGGGATTATCACAGAAGTGGTGGTAATTCGGGTAAGGAAACCGGTTGTTGTACAGTTGAGTCTATGAATGATGCTCGCCATATAGCTGTGAATCATGGCTTCAAGCACTTTATTGTAGATATTCGTGAGGAATTCGGAGACTGGGTGATAGACCGCTTTGTAGATGATTATATGGATGGCAGAACGCCAAATCCTTGTGTGCTATGTAACACACACATTAAATGGGCAGCCTTGCTGAAACGGGCTGATAATCTAGGATGTGATTATATTGCCACAGGGCATTATGCAAAAGTTCGGGCGGAAAATGGCCGGCATGTGATATCCCGGGGGCATGACCCGAAAAAAGATCAATCGTATGCACTCTGGGGAGTCGATCAAAAGCATCTGGCACGAACTATCTTCCCATTGGGAGAATATCCAAAGACTGAAATTCGTCAGATTGCTGAAGATCACGGTCTTTTGAACGTGGCTAACAAGCCTGATTCCTATGAGATCTGTTTTGTTCCTGACGATGACTATCGAAGGTTCCTGAAAGACCGTGTTGATGGTCTGGAAGAAAGAGTTTCCGGTGGCAAGTTTGTGGATCAGAATGGAAAAGTAGTTGGTGAACATGAAGGATATCCATTTTACACCATAGGTCAGCGGAGAGGTCTTGATCTTGCAATGGGCAAGCCTGTTTACGTTACTCATATAAATCCTATAACAAACACCATCACGATCGGTGAGAAAGAAGATCTTGTGAGTTCAACACTTGTTGCAGGGGAGATGAATCTTGTCAAATATGATAAGATCCCGGAAGATGAAATGGAGATAACAGGTTCCATTAGATATAATGATGACGGCGCGATTGGTCTCTTGACCCAGCTCAGCGATACTGAAATGAAAGTTCACTTTCCTGCAGGTCGGGAAGCAATTACACCCGGACAAGCCATTGTATGTTATGAGGGAGATGACGTACTTGCAGGCGGGTGGATCAAAAAAGTAAACGTAGGAATGGAAGATCTTATTCCGGCCTGACACGTAACAAATCAATTTCTAAAGCGTTTAAAATTTGACCTCTAAATCAAAATCAATTTATATGTTAAATAAAAAATTATCACTACTTGGGCTTATCTTTTTTTTAGCCCTTTTTTCAGGTTCAGTTCATGCTCAGTTCGAGGGGCAGATCACTATGGATGTTTTTTCTGAGGATGACGGAAAGATAGAAGTGAGTCAGGTGAACTTATATGCTACCCCTAACAGGATCATGTTTAAAGGTCAGGATAATTTTTCAGTGATGGATCAAATGTCTACAGATGGTTTGTTGATCCGAAATGATATGAAAGATTTTGTGATCATGACTGAGAAAGATCAGGCTTTACAGGTCACAAAAGTAGAGATCGAGGGTTTGGTTGAGATGCTGAGCAGTTGGGGGGGTGATTCAAAGGAAAACCGGAATACACCAAAACCTGACTACAGCTTTTCTGATAGAACTCAAACAATTTTGGGGTATGAAACTGCTGAGATGATCATTACAGATTCTGAAAATCCAAACAAGCACTTGTCTGTTTGGCTGGCTCCAGAAATTGACATTAACTGGGGGATGTTAGCCGAAAAATGGAATAACATGCCAAAAAGCATCGATTCAGAGATAAATGGTGTCGCTCAGGATGTTGTGTTCAAGGGAAAGAACTTTCCAATGTTGATCGAAGCAGTTGAAGGAGATGAAAGAAAAACTATTATGAAGGTCAATAACGTGAATCGTTCTTCTGTCGCCAAGTCTATGGTCGAAATACCAAGTGGTGTTACACTGATGAGTTTTAAAGACTATGTTTTTAGGATGATGATGGAACGCTAAAACAGGCTCTGCTTCACACATTACATTTTAAAGCTCTCTTTAATGAACGAGAGCTTTTCTTATTTGTGCAATGAATCTATCATTTCTTTAGGATCAAAGATCGGTTGTTTGCAGGTAAAATTAGTACAAACGTATAGAGCTGTTTTGTTTTCTTTTACTTCCTGTGAGCCTGTGTATGGGGCAACATTTGCCAGTTTTAAAGCATTATACTCATGTTTGAAATGTACTACATTGAAAGGTTCAAACTGCTCCTGGAACAGTTTGTTGAAAAGCTCTTTATCTTTATTAGGGGAGACAAAAGTAATTTCTTTTGAATCAGCATTCAGAAACTGAATTGCCTGCATACTCTGAGTGATACTTGAACCTGAGCGGATCAGTTCTGCCGAAAATGTTTCTCCGATCTTTTGAGCTTTTTCTTCAAGTTCTGTTTTTCCGGTTAGTCGACTAAGTTTGATCAGGTTACAAAGTGAAACTGAGTTTGATGATGGTACTGCACCGTCATAAAGCTGTTTTTGAGGACCGTATATCTGATCTTCCTGCTGCATACTGAAATAGTACCCACCATTTTCAATATCCCAGAACACGTCTGAAAATTTCTTATTCCAGCTAAGGGCTTGTTCAAGATATTCAGGTTTAAATGTGGCCTCATAGCATTCTATCAGGGCCCAGATCAAAAAAGCATAGTCATCCGCCATGGCGTCTATACCGGCTTCCCCGTCTTTGTATCTGTGAAGTAGATGTCCGGAATGAACTAGGTTATTATTGATAAAAGCTATACCTCTCTCTGCAAATTCTATGAGATCTTCATCACTAAAAATGAAGCCTGCTTTAGCAATGGCTGCTATCATCAAACTGTTCCAGTCAGTAAGGATCTTGTCATCAAGCAAAGGGTGCTCTCGCTCTTCCCGTTTATCAAATAAATGTTCTCTGATTGTCTGGAAGGTTTCGGATTCATTATCATTAAGAGATGAGCTGAGATGAGGGATGTTAGCTCCGGTCAGTTTTTTTGTTGCTTCATCTTTAAAGTTGCCTTCTTCTTTGATATTGAAATGATCAGTGAAGAACTGAAGTTCGTCTTTGTCAAGGTTATTACTCAATTCTGAACGTGTCCATACATAGAATTTACCTTCCTCACCATCACTGTCGGCATCTTCGGCTGAATAAAAGCCACCCTCAGGATGCCGGAGTTTCCGTTTTACGTAATGTATGATCTGATAAGCTGTTTTTCGAAACAGCGGATCTTTTGTTGCCTGCCATGTTTCTGTACATGCCATCAGAAGTAAAGCCTGATCATACAGCATTTTCTCAAAATGAGGGAGAAGCCATTCCCGGTCGGTAGAGTATCGATGAAATCCATACCCAATATGATCCCAAATTCCACCTAAACGCATATTGGTAAGAGTATCTGTTACAATATCTAAAAACCGTTGATCTCCACTTATTTTCCACTGTCGTAATAAAAACATGAGGTTATGGGGACTTGGAAATTTGGGTGCTGTTCCAAATCCTCCATGCTCTGTGTCAAAACTTTTGGTAAGCTGTTCTGCAGCAAAATCAGTAGCCTCTGTTCCGGGAAACATTCCTCCTTCAAAATCCTGAGATCGCTGGAAGCCTTCTTTGATCTTTTCAGAGGCTTTTTTGACTCGTTTTGGTTCATTTTTCCACATGCCTGCCACTCCAGGTATAAGCTGCCGCAGTCCTATACGGTTGAATCGGGCATCTTTTGGAATATAGGTACCTGCAAAGAAGGGTTCTTTATCTGGTGACATAATGATGGTTAAGGGCCAGCCACCCTGCCCGGTCAGCATCTGGCAGACGGTCATGTACATATTATCGATGTCAGGCCTCTCTTCCCGATCGACTTTGATATTAATGAAGGTCTCGTTCATCATCTCTGCAATCTCGGGATCCTCAAAACTTTCATGAGCCATAACGTGGCACCAATGACAGGTTGCATAGCCTATGGAAAGGAATACCGGCTTATTATCTTTTTTAGCTTTTTTAAAAGCCGTATCACCCCAAGGGTACCAGTCTACTGGGTTATCGGCATGTTGTTGTAAATATGGACTTTTTTCTTTGGCTAACTTATTCGGCATCAAAGTCTTTTTTGAAACGTTGGCTATAGTCTACGATGAATCGATCATACTTTGTCTTCATGAGTGGTGAAGTGATCAGGAAATCAGCTGACGAACGGTTACAGGCCATCGGGATATTGTATACAATACTGATCCTTTGTAAGGCTTTTACATCCACATCATGAGGTTGTGCCTGAAGGGGATCCCAGAAGAAGATCATCACATCTATTTCATTCTGGACAATGGCTGTACCGATTTGAAGATCGCCGCCAAGCGGACCGCTTTTGAATCTGAATACCGGCAGTTCAGTTTTTTCTGAGACTAATTTTCCGGTCGTTCCGGTTCCAAAAAGGTTGTGATCAGACAAGATTTCGCTGTTGTATTCAGCCCAATCAAGCAGATCCATTTTACGATGATCATGAGCAATGAGAGCGATGTTTTTTTTAGGCTTCATTGACTGAATGCTATCAGCAATGGAAGGATGCATTTTATTTGAAGACATTATGATAAACTTTGAGTGAGAGTTACTCTTAAAGATGCGAAGGTAAGGGCAAATATAAAAACAAATGTAAGGTCAGCTTTGAAAAGTGCAGGTATAAAATATTAACAGCTGCCTAACTATATAACAAGACGCATTGGTGGGCGTTCGAGTCGGATCTGTTTAACTTTGATTTCCTCTTCACTGAATCCTTTAAGTTCCTTGGAACTGTCTTTAACGAAGAAGGTTTTGGTGTTTTTATCTAGATAAAGTTTGATGTCAGGATGCTCATAGAGGGCTTCGGAAAGCATTATCTCTTTTTCTGATGCTGCATCAACCAGACGAGAGGCCAGGTTTACTGTAGTACCAAAGTAATCGATACGGCCGTTGAGGTTTACAGCTGTGCAGTCTCCAAAATGCACTCCGGCCTTGATCTTAAAAGCATTACCAACGGCAGATGAATTGCTGAATATTTGTTGAATTCTCTGAACAGCTTTCAAGGCAGAGACCGGCTCCCAGAAAACAGCCATAACTGAATCACCTATAGTTTTTACAATACCACCGCGTTCCTCGGCAATGATCTGTTGGATTACTCTAAAATGCCCCATCACACGGCCGATAGCAGTTTCATCACCTTCCTTAACATAAAGTTCTGTGGAATTCATCAGATCGGTGAATAACATGGTGACCTCAGAGGCCCTCACCTTACTCGTTTCTTTCAAGGTTTCATTCGGGAAAAGGGTATTGAAATCAACATTGGAGCATACTTCAGTGGCATAAATGGCTTCTTCCTTCCAATTAAGTTTGTCGAAGAAACAAACCATTGGCTGAGAGGAATGATTGAAGATACCAAGGTTCGGATTTTTGGAAATGGTGATACTCTGACTATGAAAATCTTCGTCAGTCACATAAATATTCACGTTATCGGTGCCATTTTCACGTACATGAAAAACCAAATGTCCTTCATGATTATGAGTCCTGAAAAGATAAGTACCTTCCTCAAGTTGTAATTCAGGATAACGTTCATCACCGATCAACAGACTTTGCTGAACTACACGGTGGGGTTTACTGCCAGGTCCACCTAAGCAATACGATCTATTAGAAACATTTCGGATAAGAGGATGTGGTTTAAACACAAGATGCGTGTTCTTGTTGAAATCCATAATGTAATCGTCATTGCAATCCTCACAATATAAGTGACCCCTAGTATCCTGTAGTTTCCGGAAGTTATTTTTTGGACTTTTGCATTTTGGACAACAAATGTCCCAACTGAAGTCAAGAAGGTCAAGATTGGTGGCGTGAAGAAATACATTAAGAACCGAATATTTTTTTTCACCCCAATACCTGGCCAAACTGTATGGATGAATACTTTTAAGGTCTTCATCCTCCGCTTTTCTGATAAGTTCAATAAGGTGGCGAACGATCCGCTTACGCTTGGTCTTTTCTTCCAGCTCTTTAGTGATCCTTTTAATCTTTTTATCAGCGCCTCTGATCAGTGATTTTTCTTCATTCAGTTCGTAAGGGTGTAATCCCTGGCTCACAGAATTATCCACGATCTCAAGGTAATCGGCCAGCTTCTTTTTTAGAACGTAGTTTACGTACAATCTGATTGGATAGTAGAGTAATGAGTTTGAAGGCTCAACTGTGATTTTAACGATCAGTTTTGTTCCTTCATCTGTCTCAATGCATTCTGTAAAAATTGACAAGTGCTCCAGAAAGCCGACTTTATAATTACGGGTGACTTTGAACCTAAAAGGAGTTTCCCACGCGTAAGGCTCTTCCTGCCAAGTGACCTGAGAATTCAGAATACTATGAGATAGTTCTAAATATCCTTTTGGAGTATTTCGTGAAAGAGGCATTTCCTGAACGGGTGGAGCACCCAGAAGCCTGAATATGCGATTAGTGTCTGATACATAAGGCCACAACTTGGCAGGTGAAGCTGCCAAATTAAAGACCCAGCGATGTATTTGTTGTCCTTCCTTCATGAAAAATAAATAACAGGATATCTTTCCCAAAAAGTACTAAAAGTTCGAAACTTGATGAACGAACCCGTATCTTCGAGGTAAAGAAATAGAGTATCTCTATAACTAAATGTTACAAAAATTTAAGACACAATAATAATGGCTAAAGAAAGAACACTGACTATTCTAAAACCAGACTGCGTAAAAAAGGGTCTGATCGGAGAGGTTACCAAAAGAATTCAAGAAGCTGGATTTAAAATTCTGGCAATGAAAATGACTCGGCTGACCAAAGACACTGCCGGAGGTTTCTATGCAGTTCACAAAGAAAGACCGTTTTATGATGAACTTTGTGAGTTCATGAGCAGTGGGGCCTGTGTACCAATGATACTTGAAAAAGAAAATGCGATCACTGATTTTAGAAGTCTGATCGGTGCTACAAATCCTGCTGAAGCTGAGGAAGGAACTATACGGGCTGATTTTGCAGACAGTGTTGGTGAAAATATTATTCACGGTTCTGATTCCGTTGAGAATGGCAAGATCGAAGCGGCATACTTCTTTGCTGAATCAGAAGTTGTTGCAAATCAGGCTTGATCCAACCGCTTTTATAATATCTTAAGCCTCGTTTAATTATGTTGAACGAGGCTTTTTATTTCAATCATAAATCGTCTTCATGAAAACGTTACCTCTGCTGTTATTTTTCACATTGACAATACTCAGCTGCAGTGATATTCAAAGTCAGAACTCACCGGCAGTAAAAACCGGAGCGGAAGTGTTATTGGATGAGCATCTGGAAAAGCTAAAGGGAAGAAAAGTTGGGTTGATCATGAATCCCACCTCCAGAGTTGATGGCACCCACATGCTGGATACTTTATTGAGCCTTGGTGTAAATATTAGAGCCTTATATGCCGCAGAACATGGTTTTAGGGGTGAGGCCGCGGCCGGAGAGATCATTGAAGACGGAGTAGACCGGTCTACAGGTTTACCGGTCTATTCGTTGTATGGAAGTTCTAAAAAACCGTCTGCAGAAATGCTCGATAAAGTAGACCTATTACTATTTGATTTGCCTGATATGGGAGTCAGGTTTTACACCTACAGCGCAACGATGGGTATGGTACTTGAAGCCGCCTGGAAGAATGATAAGGAGGTATGGGTCCTTGACCGCCCCAACCCATTAGGCGGAGAGTATGTTGCCGGATGGACTCTGGAAGAGAGATATAAATCGTTTGTCGGTTATTATCCTATGCCCATAGTCTATGGTCTTACCATGGGGGAGATCGCACAGATGGCGGTTGGTGAAGGGTGGATCAATACAGGAGATAACCTGAAATACAAGGTCATTGAAATGGAAGGATGGAATCGCAAGATGATATGGCCGGACACCAAGTTACCTTGGATAGCGCCGTCTCCTAACTTGCCATCATTCGATCATGCATTTGCCTATACAGGAACGGTGATCTTTGAAGGTACTAACCTTTCAGAAGGCAGGGGAACTGACGAACCGTTTTTGACCATTGGATCACCCGGTTTTACCTATAACTCATCTGATATCAGGAATCTTGAGGAAAAACACCACGTTAGGCTCGACTCAGTCTGTTTTATTCCCAAAAATATTCCTGGTAAAGCTTTAATTCCCAAATTGGAAAATATACCATCTAAAGGGATAAAGATCTCTTTTCCAAACGGTTATGAAAACACTGATCCTTTGAAGCTGGGATTAGATCTTTTAGTCTACGCAAGAGAACATACAGACAACTTTGAGGTCACAAACTTTGCAAACAAGCTGTTTGGGATAGATATTGAGTCTTCTATTGAGAGCGGTAAACCATTACCCGGCTGGGAAGAAGATGTCAGCATTTTTAAAACTAAAAGACAACCTTACCTATTATACAAATAGGTACTAATTTGACCTTCGTCTCTTCCATTCATAAGAAACCAATGCTGCGCTCACAGATGCGTTTAATGATTCTACGTTATTCTCCATAGGGATCTTGATAAGTGAATCACATCTCTTAAGGTTTTCCGGTAAAATGCCTTCCCCTTCATTCCCGATCATAAAAGCTATCGGTCTGTCAAGGTCTGCTTGCCATAGTTCTTTTTTAGCACTGCCATCCAGTCCTACGATTTCAAATCCTGTTGCTTTGAGATCTTTCAATCCCTGATTAAGGTTATGCACGCGGATGATAGGAATTCTTCCGGCTGTTCCGGCAGAGGTCTTGAATACGGTAGCATTGACTGGAGCCTGATTTTGCATGGGGATGATCACCGCATCAATACCGGCCCCGGCAGCTGAGCGCAGTATAGCTCCAAAATTGTGGGGATCCTCGATACCATGAAGTAACAGAACAGCGGGGTTTTCAGTAAGGATCAGAGTTTCGGCCCAATCAAAAAAATCGGTGTATTTTGCAGCACTTATCTGTGCCACAAACCCCTGGTCATTTACCTTGCCAACCAGGCCGTAAATTTTAGCTCCGGGAACTTTAACAAGGGGAACTTCATTTTGATCTGCAAGTTCTGAAATATCCTTGTAAGTAGATGGTTTGATGTTATTTTTCACAAAGATCTTATCGACCTCGTGAGGCCTTTCCTTCAGGGTTTCTTCCACTGGATTTCGACCGTAGATGAAAAAATTGTCAGTATTTGGCATAAATTATTTTAAATCCATTCTACTTTCATTATAATGAATGAAAGTTATGGGTTAATAAGTTAGCAAGAAAGATAAAGGTTATGTTTGAAGAAGAAGAATTTAAAAATCCCACCGTTAGCAACGATCTTCAAGATCATATAAAGTCAAATAAAACGTCACGAATATCCGTGTTTATGGATAAGGTCCATTCTATTGATGGTCTTTATTTCGTTTCTTCCCTGTTACAGATATTCTTGGGCAGTGCTGTGGTAGCGCTTTCACTGATTGGAAGTATTCAGCCGGTTTGGCTAGCCACTCTTATGACTGTATTTGGATCAATTTCCTTGATGAGCGGCCTGTTCATGCTGCACAGAACTATTGCCTATGCAGGTACATTTGATTCATTGCTGCAAAAAGCGATCAAGCATGTGATCAACAATCAAAATTGAAGGGACTGTTAACTCTTATTTATCGTAGATATAGCTGCATTTCTTATTGCGGTTTCTTGTTATTAGGTTCGCTTACCTTCTTTTTCCTATTAAATATTTCAGTAAATGCACAGGTGAATGATATGCCCCTTCCGGTATCATTATATTCAGATAATGGTGATAACTTTGTGGTAATTGGTCATCGGGGTGCCAGTGCCTACTATCCTGAAAATACCATGGGTGCATTTAAAGCCGCCTATGATATGGGGGCTGAAATGATAGAAATGGATATTCTGCTAAGCAAAGATGGAATTCCTGTTGTGATTCATGACGAAACACTAAATAGAACAACCAATGGCAAAGGCAAAGTGGTTGACTACTCTTATGAAGAGTTAGCAAAACTAGATGCGGGATCATGGTTTGGGGAAAAGCATTCACATGAAAGAATTCCTACCTTGGAGGAAGTGCTTATATTTGCCAGAGGCAAGATAGCTCTGAATATTGAGATAAAGACAGAAGCAGTCACAGATGAACTTAAAAATGGTATTGAAGAAAAAGCCTACAACCTCGTAAAGAAATACGATATGAGGGATCATGTCTTATTCTCTAGTTTTGATTACCGGTCAGTGGCCTATTTAAAGGAATTAGATGTGAATATCGCTGTTGGCTTGTTGTATGATAAGCAACAATCTGAGGGTATGGGGCCAAAACAGTTGGTAGATGCCTATGAGGCAGATGCCTTTAACTGCAGTTACCGTCAATATTCAAAAAAGTGGGCAGAAGAGGCAACAGGCGCTAATATCCCGGTTTTTGTTTATACTGTAAATAGTGAGCGAAAAATGAGAAAGATGATCAAACGGGGTGTGAACGGAATTTTCAGTGATAAGCCGGACGTACTTAAACAAATTGTGGATAACATGTGGAAAAGTAAGGGTGGATAATTCCCGTTTTGCATTGAATGAGGGTAGGGAACCCCCTATATTTTACATCCATCAACCATACTCACATCTCGCATGTCCACTAAATATATTTTTGTAACCGGAGGGGTTACTTCTTCGTTAGGTAAAGGAATAATCTGTGCATCTCTGGGGCGTTTACTTGTCGCTCAGGGTCTTAAGGTAACTATCCAAAAACTGGATCCTTACATTAATGTTGATCCGGGTACGATGAATCCCTACGAACACGGTGAAGTATATGTAACGGATGATGGAGCTGAAACCGATCTGGATCTTGGTCATTATGAACGGTTTCTTGATATACAAACTTCTCAGGATAACAATGTTACGACCGGTCGTATCTATTATGATGTGATCACAAAAGAACGTCAGGGTGCTTATCTGGGTAAAACCGTTCAGGTTATACCTCACATAACTGACGAGATCCAATCGCATGTCCTTAAACTCGGTCAGTCCGGAGATTATGATATTGTGATCGTAGAGATCGGTGGTACTGTAGGCGATATTGAAAGTTTGCCCTATATAGAGGCTGTGCGACAGCTGCGTTATAATGTAGGGCGGCATAATACGCTGTCTATTCACCTCACTTTAGTGCCTTATCTGGCTGCTGCGGGTGAATTGAAAACTAAACCAACTCAGCATTCTGTAAAAACACTTTCGGAAAGTGGACTTCAACCTGATATTTTGGTTTGCAGAACCGAGCATCCTCTTGATGAAACAATTCGCAGAAAAGTTGCCCAGTTCTGTAATGTAGATCTTGAAGATGTGATAGAGTCTATTGACGCCAGCAGTATTTATGAAGTTCCGTTGCTAATGCAGAAAGAGGGACTAGATAAACGTGTCATTGAAAAGCTTAAGCTAGAAACCAAAGAACCGAATTTAGATAACTGGCTTGGATTTGTTGAAGCGGTTTGCAATCCATCCGGTGAAATTGAGATCGCACTGGTAGGAAAATATGTTGAACACCACGATTCCTATAAATCGATTGTTGAAGCTTTCATACATGCCGGTGCAGTTAACGACTGTAAGGTGAAAATACGGTGGGTCCAATCAGAAGAACTTACTAAAGAGAACGTGACAGAACATCTGAAGGACATCTCCGGTATTTTAGTCGCACCGGGTTTTGGTGGACGTGGAATTGAAGGTAAACTGGCATCCGTAAAATATGCCCGGGTCAACAACATTCCCTTCTTAGGGATCTGTTTAGGTATGCAGTGTGCTGTTATAGAATTTGCACGAAATGTATGCGGATGGGAAGAAGCCAACAGTTCAGAGTTTAATGAGGATACCGAATATCCTATCATCGATATTATGCAGGATCAAAAAGATATCGAAAATATGGGTGGCACCATGCGTCTTGGTAAGTACACATGTAAGCTTGATAAAGATTCTAATGCATACAGGGCTTATGGTCAAGAGATCATAGAAGAGCGTCATCGCCATCGATATGAGGTTAATAACAACCTCAGGTATAAGCTCACCGAGAATGGAATGAAGCTGGCGGGAATGAATCCTGAGCGCGACCTGGTAGAGATCATTGAGATCCCTAAGCATCCTTGGTTTGTTGGAGTTCAATTTCATCCTGAATTAAAGAGTACGGTCAATAACCCGCATCATCTGTTTGTGGACTTCGTTAAAGCCAGTCTTCATAATGCAAAAGACTCTAGTCTGTACAACTCACTTAAAGCTGAAGAAGAAGAAGTAGCTAAATAAATTAATGGACAAGAAAAGATACTCCGATAAGATCAGGGTTCGTTCTTGTGGTATTCTGATCGAAGAAGGGAGAATCCTGCTTATAAAACTTCATTCACCCGTTACAGATAAACTTATATGGATACCGCCGGGTGGTAGAGTTGATTTCGGTGAAAGTCTCAGTGAAGCCCTAGAAAGAGAGTTCAAAGAAGAAACAGGCTTGAATATTACTGTGAAAGACCTATTATATGTAAGTGAAGTGATAAAAAATAGAATTCATGCTATTGAATTCTATCATTCTGTAGAAAGAACTGGTGGAAATCTTTGTATAGGAAGAGATCCGGAGGTAGATGACCGAGACCAGATCATTAAGGATTTGAAATTCTTCACTATGGAGGAACTAAATGATATTAATGTGGTTCCCTCATATGTAAAAAAAGATTTATGGAAAAGAACAGACCTGATCTGAATTATTTCGAACCTGAGTCATTAAATTAAGGTCAACTTTTGTAAAATAGGATCTTGATTGAGGTTAATTTGGATGCTCACTTATCATCTCATGACTCAATGCTTATATTCAGTAAAATTCTAATCAAACTATGTGTATGAAAAATTTATTAATTACTGTTTTCATGTTATCTGCATTGCTAACGGCTTGTTCAGATAATGCGGATGTGAAGACATTCGTAAATGCTAACGGTTATACCTTTTACAACGACTCACTGATCACTTTTCAAAAAATGATCATTGAAGATGGAAAAGTCAGACAGGTTGGAAGTGAAGAGCTATCCAATATTGGTGAGGCCATCGATGTTGAAGGAAAAACTATTTTGCCCGGTTTAATTGATGCCCACGCCCATGTTATGGGGCTAGGGTTTCAGGAATTAAATATTAATGTGGCAGGTATTGAAACGCTTGAGGCTACATTAGACTCTATCAAGGCCTATGCTGAGGCAAATCCTGAATTAGAGTGGATTCAGGGACGTGGGTGGAATCAAACACTATGGCCCGAAAATGAATTTCCTACAGCAGCCGATCTTGATAAGGTTGTTCCCGATCGTCCGGTTTGGTTAACTCGTGTTGACGGCCATGCAGGCTGGGGAAACACAAAGGCACTAGAGATCGCCAATATAAGTCAGGACACTCCGGATCCACAAGGTGGTAAAGTGATCCGCGATAGAAGCGGTAAGGCAACCGGAGTTTTTATTGATGCAGCAGAAAGTTATGTAACCCAACATATTCCGGCCCCGACCGCAGAGGAGCGAAAACTTGCACTCGAAAAAGCCCTTGAAAAAATGTCGAGTGAAGGAATTACATCCGTACATGATGCTGGTATTCCGGCGCAAACCTGGGAACTGTACAAGAATTTTGCTGATGAAGGTAAAATGATCACACGGATATATGCTATGATCGCCGGAACAGGAGACGATTTCGATAAGCTATCAAAGAATGGTCCTATCAAATCATATGCAAATGACAGGCTTGCCCTCAGAAGTGTAAAGATCTCTGCCGATGGGGCGTTGGGGAGTCGCGGTGCAGCTATGAAGGAACCGTACTCTGATGATCCCGGAAACAGAGGCTTATTATTCTATGATCAGGAAGAATTGAACGAAATGGTTGATAAATCTATCTCAAATGGATATCAAACCAATATCCATGCAATTGGCGATAGAGCAAATGATGTGGTATTGGACGCTTTTGAACAAGCCATTGAGGAATTTGGAGACCAAGGCCTTCGCCACAGGATCGAGCATGCACAGATCGTTTCGCTGGAAGACATTCCACGTTTTAAAGAACTCAATATCATTGCTTCTATGCAGGCTACGCACGCAACCAGTGATATGAATATGGCTGAGGACCGAGTTGGTTCAGAACGTATTAAAGGAGCGTATGCCTGGCAGAAGTTTCTAGATCAGGGAACCGTAGTAGCTAATGGTTCTGACTTCCCCGTAGAACACGTTAATCCATTCTTTGGGCTGTATTCTTCAGTCACCCGGAAGGATCATGAGGGAAATCCACCAAACGGCTGGTATCCTGAAGAAAAACTAAGCAGGGAAGAGACACTAAGGTCTTTTACATTAGACGCTGCCTATGCGGGACATCAGGAAGATGTACTTGGCAGTCTTGAACCCGGTAAATGGGCAGATTTCATTATTATAGATCGTGATTTCTTTGAAGTTCCCGCCATTGAGATATGGCAAACCGATGTATTGGAAACATGGGTTGCAGGAGAGAAGGTATACAGTGAATAAGCACTGAAAGTGATATTTATAAAGGCTCAGATCTCTGATCTGAGCCTTTTTTTAATTTATGATCCGGCACCTGAATTTGCTGACTGGTTTGCATATATTATATGTAAGAAATATGTAAACTATTTATGAATATGGACAAAAATGCTATCCGGGGTCGAGGCGCTTCAGATAATCCGGTCAACAGGTTTGAAGGAAATTACGTGGATTATGACCTGGATGAGGAAACAGGTGAGAAGCCATCCCCTAAAACTCAACTAATACGGGATGCCTCGAAATCGCTGATCACCTACAATAATAGTCCTGATATTGGTTTCAATGCAAGCATCAATCCATATAGAGGCTGCGAACACGGTTGTATATATTGCTATGCCCGACCATATCATGAGTACCTTGGCTTTTCCTCAGGGCTGGATTTTGAAAGTAAGATCATGGTCAAATATGATGCGGCATCGATTCTGAGAAAAGAGCTTCGAGCTGATAATTGGAAGCCGCAGGTTATTGCCATGAGTGGAGTTACTGATATCTATCAACCCATAGAGAAAGAACTTGGTATTACCAGAGAGTGCCTGAGTGTACTGGCTGAATTCAGAAACCCGGTTGGTTTGATCACAAAAAATCATCTGGTAACGAGAGATATCGACCTGCTAACCAAACTTAATGAGTATAACTGCATAAGTGTTACGATATCTGTCACAAGTTTGGATAAAAAAATCACCGGTGTGATGGAACCACGAACTTCACGTCCAAGTAGGAGACTGGAAGCTATAAGAAAACTCTCAGAAGCAGGAATACCTGTAGGTGTAAATATTGCCCCCATAATTCCTGGTATTACAGACCATGAATTAGTATCCATACTTGAGAGTGCAAAAGAGGCCGGAGCAGATTTTGCCGGTTACAGTATTGTTCGGTTGCCATATAAGGTGAAGGACCTGTTCGTTGAGTGGCTGGAACAACATTTCCCAGACCGCAAAAATAAAGTTTTAAATAAGCTTCTCGACATTAGAGATGGCAAATTGAACAATAGTAAATGGGGTGAGCGTATGAAAGGTCAAGGTTCCTATGCTGCACAGATACGAGATCTTTTCCATGTTCATGTAAACAAACTAGAGTTGAATAAAAATAGGCATAAGCTATCCACAGAACATTTTATAAAGGATACAGGCGAACAACTTAGATTGTTTTAAAAATATGTTGAATTTAGATGCAGGCTATAATTTTTTATAGAAATCAACAATTTTTATGTGTTATATGAACCCGACATCACACAACAAGGTTTTAGAAAGTTGCTTCTTATTCCTGGTCCAATGTCACATGCATACCTGGATATAAATAGGTAACAGATGCCATGATTCATTCAATCTTCACTTTTACGTCGTATTTCAAATTTGACATTTGATTACCTGAAATTTACTATTCAGGTGCCAATCTAAATACTCAGTTGAGGAGGATACGTCATGAATAATGAAGCATTTCTAGAAGCCGCAGAAACCGGCAATATCGAAACAATATCCCGGCTACTTAAAGAAGGGATAAATGTTGATACACAGGATAGCCATGAGAGAACGGCTCTTTTAAAAGCAGCTAAATACGGACATATGGATATAGTAAAATTATTAGTTAAAAATGGGGCAGAGGTAGATCACAGAGATAACAGAGGTACGTCGGCTTTATATTGGGCTTCCACAAACGGTCATTATAAAATAGTGCAGTACTTGATAGAACAGAGCAGTGACGTGGATGTTCATGATGACAGGGGCTGGTCAGCTAAGGATCAAGCCATAACTCATCACCATGATAATGTAGTGGAATTATTAAACTCAGCAGGCGCTCACTGAGCGGATTAATTTATTGAACAAAAAAAAGCAGTGATAAATGATTATCACTGCTTTTATATTTTTAGGCTGTATTACCTAAAACTTTTAGTTGTCAATTGGGATAGCGCGCTGTTCTATTTCCTGAATAAGGTTAGGAAGTTCTCCTTCAAAGATAGGTGCAACTTTTTCTAACTGGGCATCCACCTTGTCAGCAAGGTCAACATACACTTCGTATTGTTGTTGTGTAGGTCGTCCGTCACCAGTGGCAACAGTACTTGCAAGCGCAGCAAGTTTGTTATTTAGCTTGATAGGGAAGTTAAGAACATCCTGATACGACTCAGCTTTAGTCTGCATGAGTGCACTTTCAACTTCTTCAAGAACATTCAGCATTGCGTCTGCACGTTCCTGAATTTCAGTATTGCCGGAATAGTCTGACTTCACATCATTGATCTGAGTACGAACATCTCTGATTCGGTTGATCGTCTTATGAGTGGTATCAAGTTTGGCAATAATGGTTTGATGCAGATCAAATTGAGCCTGAAAGTCTTCCTGAGTAGTTTCAATTCGGGGGTCCTTAGTCAGCTCAAAATTTTCCGAACCAACTACATCACCATCCACGATCAGTCGTACTTCATATGTACCAGGAATAGCTTCGGGTCCGGATGTATTACCTGACCAAAGAATCTGGGTACCATCAATATCTGTTGCACCAGGATATCTGAGGTCCCATTCGAATGAGTTGTTGCCCATTTTTGTGGTTAATACATCACCGGGAACGTTGTGTTCTACTTCATAGAAGTTTTCTGACTCCTCGACAGGGGTTCCGTCAAGCCTTTCCTTATTAGAGAACGTTCTGATCACAGTTCCATCATTCTCCAGGAATTGAAGTTGTATTTCAGAGTCAGGTATTTCGTTCAGGTTATAATAAACTACTGCTCCGGATTCCGGATTTTCACCAAATGTTTCACCTGGACTTGGCTCAGAATGGCGACCAAAGAGATAAGTAGTTTCCGGTTTATACAGATAGTAATCCGAATTTTTAACTTCATCGCTTAATTGATGTAATACAGTCAAATCATCAAGGACCCAGAATGAACGACCCTGTGTTGCAATGATCAGATCTTTGTCTCTTTTGTGGACTGTAAGATCTGTGATTGGCACAGCAGGCAGGTTCAACTGAAGTGGCTGCCACTTGCCACCATCATCAAATGAAACGTAAACACCGGTTTCAGTACCTGCATAAAGTAGACCTTTTTTATTTGGATCTTCACGTATTACACGGGTAAAGTCACCTTCCGGTATTCCGCTTGTGATCTTGGTCCAACTTCTTCCGTAGTTATCAGTTTTATACAGCATGGGTGAAAAGTCATCGAACTTATACCGGTTAGCTGCAAGATATGCCGTAGCAGGATCGTGTGGGGACGGGTCTATAATACTCGCCATGGCTTCAGGCATTCCTTCCGGAGTTACCTCAGTCCAGGTCTCACCATTGTCTCGGCTAACATGAATTAAACCATCATCTGCACCGGCCCATAATACACCCGGCTCAACGGTTGATTCCGCAAAAGTGAAAACTGTATTGTAATACTCAACACTAGTGTCATCTTTTGTAAGCGGACCGCCTGACTGACCTTGCTTTGATTTGTCATTTCTGGTCAGGTCATCACTTATGGTTTCCCAGCTCATACCTTCGTCAGTTGAACGGTGTATGTACTGTGAAGCTGCATATAATACATTTGGATCATGAGGAGAGATATAGATCGGGAATGTCCACTGAAATCTATATTTGAGGTCCTCAGCACCTGCACCCATTGGATTGTCAGGCCATACATCTACACGATCACTCTGATCAGTAAAGTCGTTGAATTTGTTGAAATACCCACCGTAACTACCACCATAGGTTACATTTGGATCTTCAGGGTCAGGGGCAATATACCCACTTTCACCACCGGCAACTGGAGCCCAGTCTCTTTCTGTGATACCGGAACCTGAAGTTCGGCTCAAAATACCAACTGTACTGTTATCCTGCTGTGCACCGTATATCCTGTATGGAAACTGATTATCAGTAATTACCTGATAAAACTGTGCAGTGGCATATTTGTGGTAAGAAGACCAGCTTTTTCCACCGTTATAACTTACCTGAGCACCACCGTCATCGGCAACAACCATCCGGTTACCATCGTTAGGTGATATCCATAGATCATGGTGATCGCCGTGGGGTGTGCCTAATCTTTCAAATGATTCACCACCATCAATTGACTTGTGGAAACCTACGTTCAGCACATAAACCTCATCTTCACTGTTGGTACCGGCAACTACGTGAGTGTAATACCAGGCACGCTGACGCAGGTTACGATCTGCAGTAGTTCTGCTGAAGGTTTCTCCGCCATCATCTGAACGAAAAAGGCCACCATTATCTGCTTCGATTATAGTCCAAACGATGTCAGAATTCAAAGGGGAAATAGCTACACCGATCTTCCCTTTCATGCCTTTGGGAAGGCCGGGTCTTTGTGAGATATTCTCCCATGATTCACCGCCGTCAGTACTTTTGTAAAGGCCGCTGCCTTCACCACCACTAGACATCTCCCATGCGTTTCGGTAGGCTTCCCACATAGAAGCATAAAGGATACGCGGGTTGTTCGGATCTATCTCAATATCAACAGCACCGGTTCTGTCATTGTGAAAGAGCACCTTATCCCAGGTCTCGCCGCCATCGGTAGTTTTGAAAACCCCTCTCTCAGAATTTCCTTCCATTCCAAATGCGTGCCCTAGCACAGCAACCCAAACAACATCTTCGTTGTCCGGATGAACTACGATCTCTCCAATAAAATGAGAATCACCTAAACCGATGTGTTCCCATGTTTTACCACCGTCCACAGAACGGTACATACCGTCACCTGCCGACATATTACCCCTGATACAGGTTTCACCCATACCGGCATAAATTACGTTGTAGTTTGAAGGGGCTACCTGAACGGCACCAACGGATCCGGTTTTAAAATAACCGTCAGATACGTTGTACCAATTGTTGCCGCCATCGGTAGTTTTATAAACACCACCACCGGTGAAACCACCGTAATAGGTGTGAGGTTGGTCAGCATGACCTGCAACGGCTACGGAACGTCCGCCACGGAACGGGCCAATATTTCTGTATTCTAAATCCTGCATAAGAGTGTGTTCATAGTCTGGGTTTTCAATATCCTGACCATGGCCAAAGATCTGTGCCTGAACAGGCGTAATGCCCCAAACAAGCAGAGCAGCCACACATGCAAATATGTAGGCACTGAGTTTGAAATGTAATTTATTCGGTATCATAGATAACTAATTTTATTGAAGATTTATGCTAAGCGCATGTAGCCCAATGTATAAAAAATAAAATGGGAGCAGCGTAAAAAGATGTGAACCCGATAAAAGGTTTTTTAAAAAAAGCCCCGACTTATAGATCGGGGCCTGTTAATGAATTTTGCCTGTTTACTAGTTGTAGGCAGAATTTTGAACCATGTTCTCATTTGCATCCATATCCCGTGATGGAATGGGAAATACCTGACGACCCGGATCGGTCAGTGATATTGGGTCACTACTGTTCAACCGTTCAATTCCGGATAAAGTACTGAGTGCATTTCCGGTTCTTACAAGGTTATACCATCTGTGGCCTTCCATGATGAACTCGAGTCCTCTTTCAAGTTCAATAGCTTCGAGTATCTCAGTAGCTTCATCTACACCTGTACCTGTAGTATCAGCCATTCCGGCACGATTGCGGATCTCATTCAGATCAGATAATGCTCCAGGCAGATCAGGAGAAGTCTTACGAACCCTTGCTTCTGCTCGGTTTAGGTACATTTCAGCTAAACGTAGTATCTGAATATTGTCATCACCACCGGCTTTGGCATATTTGGTTGGATAGTAAGCCCCAACGTTAGCATCAAATCCGATTAGATTACCGCGTTCATCATCTGCACGAGATGTAGCAAGTGCTACTATCTCATCGTGTAAGGCAATATCACCACGGCCACCTTCACTTGAAGGGAAATACCAACCACGAATACCATTACCATCGGTTGTAGTGTAGGTAAGTTCAAAGATAGCTTCTGCTGTATTTTCATCTCTGAATATACTCTGGAATTCAGGAACTAGTTGAAAGCTGTAATCGTCTATTACTTCCGTAGCATAGGTTTCTACCATATCGAAATCTTCGATATAAAGGCCCAATCGAGACTGAAGAGCTTTAACGGCTGCTTCAGATACCCTGTTAGGTGAACTGAAACCGGATAGTAAGCTTTCAGCCATATCAAGATCATCCTGAACCTGCTGATACGAATCAGCAATAGAGGCTCTGCTTGGAAAGCTGTTTTCGTTGATCTCGCGTGAAGGAGGTGTAACGATCGGCACACCGAGCTCACCGTAAACACCATCTACGCCACCAAAGGTTCTGGTAAGATCAAAGAAAGCAAGAGCTCTTATAAAGTAAGCCTCGCCCAAAATACGATCCTGTGTAGCCTGAGGGATATCATCGATAGCAGGAACATCAGCGATAAGGTTATTGGCATGGTTTACCGTTGTATAGGCCTGAGACCATAGGTTTCTGTTCTCAAGGTTACCGGCAGAGGTAACATAGGTATCCATCTCGCGATAGAAATCCCACGTACCAATGCTTTGGGATATATCAGATGTCACATCTGACATTATTAGCAGATTGTCCCCGTAGTAATCTCCTGCCTGTAATTGGCTATAGAGTCCATTGAGTGCAGCTTCTGCACTTTTAAGATCCCGGATAGCCGTTTCATCCGATATTGCTGTTTGTGGTTCCTGGTCGAGAACGTCGCACCCAACCGCCACCAGCAATGTTATAAGTAATATATTTCTAAAGTTTTTCATAGGTAATAAAATTTATTCAATTAAAATGAGATATCAATTCCACCGAGAATAGAGCGAGCTTGTGGCATGGTGTAAAACTCTATACCACGAGTCAGTGGTGAAGTTGCGGTTGCCGTAACCTCCGGATCAAGACCACTGTAGTCTGTGAATGTCAGGAGATTTTGTCCACTCAGGTAAATACGAGCCCTTGAAATTCCCACACCAACTTTGTTCAGAATCTCTACAGGTACGGTATACCCGATGGTAGCATTTTTGAGTCTCATGTAAGATCCGTCTTCAACAAATCGGGAAGGACGCAAGTTACCGGCATAGTTGGAACTGGTCATTTGTGGTACCATGGTAACGTCGCCGGGTTGTTGCCAGCGGTCAAGCTGTGAACTCAGATACCCGGTATTTCTGGTACCTCCGTGCTCCTGGAAGAATCGGTTCCAGTTTAACTGATCGTTTCCATAACTGTACTGGAAGAAGACCGACAGATCAAAGTTCTTGTAATTTACTTTGTTAGTGAATCCGCCAAAGAAATCAGGGTTTGCATCACCTACGATCTTTCGGTCAACATTTGGGTTGAAGGTGCCGTCGCCGTCTACATCGGTGAAGATAGGTTCACCGGTTTGTGGATCAACTCCGGTTTGCTCGTGGAAGTAGAATGAATACATTGGGAATCCTTCCTGATAACGGTAGATGTCTCGGTTGTAAACATTAAACGGGGCGGCCAGTTTAAGGATTTTGTTTCTGTTGCCTGAGATGTTGAAACTCAGATTCCAGTTCAGATCTTCTTTTTGGATCACATCGGCAATAATTCCGAATTCCATACCTTTATTCTCAATTTCACCAAAGTTTTGAACTAGCTCTTCAAACCCTGTTGAGAATGGCACCGGTACAGCCAGAAGAAGATCTTCTGTCTTTTTGTAATAGTAGTCATAGACAAAGTTCAAGCGGTCATCAAAGAGTCCGATATCCAGACCGATATCCAGTTGTTTTGTTGTTTCCCATTTCAAATCAGGGTTCCCAAGCTGGTTTGGACTTGTTCCGGGACTGTCGCCGTAGCTTTCACCACCCCACAGGCCACGGGATTGAAAATCATTAATACCACTTTGATTACCGGTGATACCGTAACTTGCACGAAGCTTCATTTCAGAGATATTATTGAAATTGAAGAAATTTTCCTCTGAAACAATCCAACCCACTGCTACAGAAGGGAAAGTACCCCAGCGGTTGTTCTCACCAAATCGGGAGGAACCGTCATGACGCACTGTAATTGTAGCCAGATATTTGCTGTCGAATTCATATTTTACTCGACCGAAGAACGAGGCAATACCCCAGCTGCTACCGGATGAGGAGGCTGCCTGAACAGCGGCATCCTGAATGCGACGGAAATCGTTGCTCGGGAACTGTTCGCCTTCAGCAGTAGTACGCTCAAACTCAGATTCCTGAACGGAAGTACCTATCAAAGCACTCACATCATGATTCCCTACGTTAAATAAATAACTCAGGGTATTCTCTGCAGTCCAGTTGCGAATGGTCGCAACCGTTGAAAGGGCACTACCATTTACGGCAGAACCATTGTTCAGAAGAGTATTATCGTAACGGTTTTCCTTGATCTCATTGTAATCCAGACTCCAGCTGGTTCTGAAGGTAAGACCCGGAAAGAACTCATAATCGGCAAAAACGTTACCTATAATTCGGTTCGTATCCATGTTGAAATCTACCTCATTGGCTGCGGCAACAGGATTCTCAAAGATACTGAACTTAGTGTAGTTGCCGTTTGCATCGTAAACCGGAAGGTTTGAGGGAGTAAAGTACACGCCTCCCAGAACACCGGTAATATTATCATTGTTACGGGCGCGGTTTCGATTTGAGAACGAGTAAGTTGAACTAGTTCCAAAAGTCAATTTTTCAGATGCAAGGATATCAAGATTGAGACGGGCACTGCTTCTTGTAAACGTAGCAGGCTTAACCACACCATCCTGATCGTAATTAGAACCGGATACGGAGTATTTTACATTCTCATTACCACCGCTTACAGTTACATCGTAGTTTTGTACGATCCCTGTTCTGAAAACTGTATCAGCCCAGTCTGTGTCAATAGCACTCTGAGGATTTGCATATGGGGCAGACCCACCATTATTCACAGCAGCCTCATTCATTAGCATTTCAAATTCCGGACCACTTACTAGGTCGGGCCTGTTAACCGGTTCTTCATATCCACGATACATGTTAACATTAACTCTTGGTTCAGAAAATCCACCACGTTTGGTAGTGATCAATACTACACCATTAGCTGCACGCGCACCATAGATAGCTGTTGCCGAGGCATCTTTCAGAATTTCTATGGATTCAATATCAGAGGGATCGATATCGGCCAGGGCACTGGTTGTTTCACCGCCCAGTCCGAGTCCAAAGTTACCGGTCTGAATAGGAATTCCGTCAACTACATAAAGCGGATCACTACCGCCTGAAATTGAAGAAGTACCACGGATCTTTACAAAGATACCGCCACCGGGCGTACCGGAATTCGTACTGATCTGTACACCGGCTGCACGACCCTGCATAAGCTGGTCAGTACTGGCTGAAGGTGTATTTTGCAGCTCTTCCGAGCTAATAGAAGAAACCGCACTTGTCAATGTTTTACGGTCTTGTTCACCGTAACCCACAACAATTACGTCCTCTAAAAGTTGCACATCTTCAGAAAGTTGAATATCGATCGTGGTTCTGTCACCAACAACTACTTCTTGTTTAATAAAGCTGATGTAGCTGAATTCCAAAACGGATTCTTGAGTGGAAACAGTAATTTCGTAATTACCATCCGCATCCGTACTGGTACCGTTCAAGGTTCCTTTTTCCAGAACATTTACACCGGGCAGAGGGTTACCGTCCTGTTCGGATGTAACTGTACCGGTCACTGTGATCTGAGCGTAGCCCAGAGTACTGATTCCAAACATGAGGATAAGAAAGCAAACGAGTTGCCGTCCCATACTCCGCATTCTTTGGAATTTATCTTTTGGGTTGGGTGCATTTATCCCTGCACCTATATTGTATCTGTAGGTCATATTATGCCTTCCTTATTGGTTAGTGATTTGGTGTCAAAAGCCTGTTTATTTAATGTTATGAATAGGAGAGTCAGGCTGATGACTTGTTACATATAATGTAAGTGACAGTGTCACAAATACTATTGTCCTTTAATAATTGTCTCTAGGCTACCCAAACAGAGCCATAAGGTCAATTTTTGGAAGCTTTTTTATTGTAGATATAATTGAGGCTTTAAGTAAAATAAAATCTATGTGCTACAGATATACATCAAGTATTTATGTAAGTAAATATTTGTAAATCCTCATAATATCTTCACAATAAAATAATACTGGCAGTTTTTGTGAAGCTATTACTTGCCATAAAGTAGAAAGATAGTAGGTCGTTTGTGAAGATTGGGAAGAGGCTTTGAATTCCACTCACTGATGTAAGATGTTCTAATATCTTCAGATGGAAGAGTTATATCGGTTGCCGTGCATAAACTTGTGGTAGGTGAGGCGATCTTTAAAATATCTTTCAAAAGCTCATTATTACGGTAGGGAGCCTCCATAAAAATCTGTGTGCGATCGTGTCGTCTGGATTCCCCATCCAGCTGTTTGATCATAGATCTGCGCTTATTTTGATCCATTGGGAGATAACCGTGAAAGGCGAATTCCTGACCGTTAAAACCAGCTGCCATCAAAGCTAATAAAATAGATGATGGACCGACAAGCGGAACAACCTTGATCTGATATTGATGAGCTAGTTTAACCAATCGGGCTCCCGGATCGGCTACTCCGGGTGCTCCTGCTTCCGAAAGAACACCGGCATCCCTGCCATTTAAGATTGGCCTGAGAAAGGAATGAATTTCCTGATCCGGGGTATTCTTGTTGAGAGGATAGAAATCGATCTCGTATTCCGGTATAGTATCACCTACCCATTGTAAAAACGATGATGCAGATCGGATGTTTTCCACCATCAAAACATCCAATTTCCGGATGATATTGAGGGTGTACTCCGGAAGAGTGTTATTTTCAGGGGTTTTGCCAAGAGTGGTTGGAATGAGATATAAAGTACCTGCCATTAATCTACCCGTTCAATTTCAAATTCATCAGCGTGCTCGTCAGCGGACCTGCGTTTTATAAATCGGTTCAAAAATATACCAGCTATGAATGTCACAAAAAGACCAATACCTGCCACACTCATATTGAAGAGAGAGGTGCTTTTTTGGATTTCATAAGTAGGAAAGAGGACGATCTCTTGAAATGCCCCTTCCTGATATCTGATAGGAATAGCTGAAGATTCCATCAATTCTTGGGCCATCTGTACCGAAAGTGATAATTTCCGTTCTATGACCTCACCATCTACCTTGAAACGAATATCTACATAGCCGTTACTTTGAGCCGCAATTTGCTTTATATCAAAATCCGTTACTTCTGCAAGATAAGACTCTCCGTTTTCAAAGGTATCCATAGAGCCTTTGTAAACCATGCCCTGTTGGAAAACGAGAAATAACAGATAGGCTGGAACAAGCCAGTAAGCATATAAAAATCGGTATTTACTCATTATCAGGAGTTATTGCTTTAAGAGTGGTTTCGTAAAGTGCGGGATCCCAGATCAGGCGCTGCTGATAATCTTCCTGCATATAATTTGCAGACATATGGACCCAAAATCCTACTGGCAGCTGATCAAAGAATACAGCTTGAACAGATGTATGTCCATCATAGATGGATGTTCCAAAATCGATCCCAACCAGTAATCCCATTCTGTTATCGTAAATAGCACCGTAATCTTCAAAGTTACGGGCAATGGGCTCAGAGCCCATAGGCCAACGCAATTTGTTTTTGACTCTTTCTGAGATCTCCTCACTTAGTATCTGATTATTCCATAGGCGCAGCATCAATGCAGCCAACTCACGTGTAGTAGCCTGAGGAAAATAAGCAAGGGCATCACGCTCTTCCATAAAACTGAGGGACAAGCGGTTTTCATCAAACTGATTTTTAACTGATCTATTGAAGTTAGGATCATTGTTTAGCTGTTCAGCAATTTGTATCACTTCCCCTGAAAACTGTTCAAATGAAATAGATCTCAGATCTGAGGTGTCATTGAGAGATGGATTTATTCTACTGTACATTCCACTGAAGGGAAGAGGTATTAAAGATTCAGCAACATTTAGAGAATCCATTAAAGAACGAATGTTCTCTTCTCCCAGTTTGAACCATATGTAATCTGCAGAAACCAGATCACTATTTTCGAGCATCGCTTTTACAACATCATCAAGTGGAGCAGTTTTATTATCGAACTCCTCGATTAGTTGACCGTGGTTGTTTTCACTGATCTCAGGAAGTGCAAATTTGTTGATCTCTTGTAAGGTTACTTCTTCATTTGGATCCAAAATTCCCTCAGTAACCTGTCTTTCATACTCGATAAGCAGAAATATATTGGCAGTTGCTCCCAAAGTTCTAGGCACATCAGATTGATAAAAGATGCCGGAGTCAGGATTATTGACGTTATATGAGGTTATTGAAACCCATTCAGGGTGTTCTCCTATGAACTGAGCAAGACCTTTGAGTGAATAAGTGCTTTCAATAAATTCACTGCCTTCGGCCATGCCCTCTTCATTTTGAAAAAGGGTCTTGAAACCGGAATAGTTTAACCCAATTACCATTGCGAAGACAAACGCAGCAGCAGCTAAAAAGACGAATAGAAACTTAAGTGCTCTCTTCAAAAAGTATAATTTTGTTACTGAGATTAAAATCAGCACAAAGATACAAAGAAGAAGAGAGCTTATCCCGATTTGTTAATGGTAAAATCTAATAGGCTCGATCGACGAAATGATAGTACGGCCGTTCTTAAAATCCTGATACAATGCGCATTAGTTCAGCACTTGCCCAGGCGCCGTACGTACCCAGCGCATATCCAAGCACAGCGAGTAAAACTCCAACCGGAGCCAATGCAGGGTGGAATGCAGAAGCTACTATTGGAGCAGATGCAGCCCCGCCAACATTTGCCTGACTTCCCACTGCCACAAAGAAGAACGGTGCTTTTATTAGTTTACCAACCAGTAATAAGATAAACACGTGAATGAGTATCCAAACGGCACCGATCACAAAGTAACCGGGAGCATCGAGCATGGAGGCAATATTCATTTTCATCCCTATGGTCATTACTAGAATGTAGAGGAAGAGACTCCCTATTTTTGAAGCTCCTGCCCCTTCAAGGTTACGAACCTTAGTGAAGGACAAGATCAGTCCCCCGGTTGTTGCAACCACAATAATCCAAAAGAATGAAGAGTTCAAGCTTAGTCGGGAAAGGTTAGGAGCATTCTCTGTGATCCACGGAGCGATGGTATCGCCTGCAAGGTGACCAACAGCAACCAAAGAGAAAGCAACTGCAATGATCTTGGTGAAGTCAACCAAAGTCGGAACCCGGGCAATACTTGCCTGATAGTCTGCAATACTTTGCTTTAATTGATCAATAGCCGAGGAATCAGCCTTAAACCAGCTATCCACTTTATCAGAAATTCCGGCTCCATAGAGTAAGAATGCCATCCATATATTGGCTACAATGATATCAACTGTTACCATGGCACCAAATAGGTCGGTACTGGGTTCATAGATCTCGAGCATGGCAGTTTGGTTGGCTCCACCACCGATCCAGCTACCGGCAATAGTGGCAAGTCCGCGCCATACTTCTTCAGGTCCGGATCCACCAATGATTTCAGGATTTACAGTGCCTACGATCAGAATGGCAATCGGCCCGCCTAACATAATACTGAAGGTACCGGCAAGAAACATAATGACGGCTTTGGGCCCAAGATTTAGAATTCCTTTCAGATCAATACTTAATGTGAGCAAAACCAGGCTAGCCGGAAGTAAGTAACGGGATGCCACGTAATATAGATTGGAATCAGCCTCGGATACAACTCCAAAGGTTGTTAAAAGAGATGGTATGAAATAGCATAGCAGCAGTGATGGTACGAACTTATAGAATTTCTTCCATATGGGATTGTCACTGTGTGAAGTGATGAAGATCGCTGCCAAAATAGCCATTAGCAGTCCAAACGTTACGGCATCGCTGGTAATAAGAGGTGTTGATTCCATGCTTTTTAAATGATCTCATTTTTATTAAAGAAAGAGGATACAAAAAACTGAGCATTCCATCATACTAGTTTTATCTAAAATAAAGTGGTTAAAAACATTTAAATAGAGCTTTTCTATAAGGGATTGGCTTGAAGTGTACTTATTTTCATTGCCTCACTTAACTCAATAATAAAAGTTTAAAAGTTTATAGATGATCGTATCAAAATTTGGCGGTACAAGTGTGGGCACATATGAGGCTATGCAGCGTAGTGCCGGTATTGTTGCTACTGATCCTGAAAGGAAACTTATTGTTATAAGTGCAACTTCAGGTACCACAAATGATCTTGTGGCTCTTTCTGCTTACAACCTTGATTCTACAACCAGGGAAGGAATATTGGAGAGAATTGAGAAACGGCACGTTGATATAATCAAGCAATGTGGTGAATCGGAGAAACTTGAAAAAGTTTTTTATTCTCAGCTTTCTGAATTGAGAGAACATCTCGATTTTGTGGGGCGTGATAAAAGATGGAAAGACCGGCTTTATGCATTTGGCGAACTTATGTCCACAAGTATCTTTGTTGAAGTTTTAAAAAAGAGAGGTATCGATGCCCAATGGATGGATTCACGTGAGGTCATCAAAACAGATTCAACATTTGGGAATGCTGAACCTGATTATGAGGTCATCAAAAAGAAAGCGGAAAAACTGATCGATAAAAATACGACCTATCTGGTTCAAGGTTTTATTGGGTCTGATATTTTTGGAAATACAACAACATTAGGTCGTGGCGGTAGTGATTTTTCAGCCGCACTTTTTGCCGAAGCCGTTGAAGCCAATACCCTTGAGATATGGACCGATGTAGCCGGAGTTTATACCACTGATCCGCGGATAGTTCCGGATGCCTTCCAAATTCACGAAATTTCGTTTGATGAGGCTGCCGAGCTTTCAGTGTTTGGAGGAAAGGTTCTTCACCCGGCCACGTTAAAGCCTGCAATAAGAGGCGGCGTGAACGTGAGAGTGGCTTCCAGCAGCGATCCGGCTGAACCTGGAACCCTTATAGTTAAAGAGGCTAAAAAGAAACCGGCAATCAGGGCAATTTCACTTCGAAAAGATCAATCTTTACTAACTGTAAATAGCCTGCAAATGCTCCATCAGCATGGATTTTTGGCGCAGTTGTTTAAGGTATTAGCTGAACATAAGATCTCTGTTGATCTGGTCAGTACTTCTGAGGTAAGCGTTGCTTTGACGCTCGATACCGCCGTAAATGCGGCTAATAAAGTGGAACTCACAGATTCAGTGCTGGATGAGTTAAGGGAGTTTGCAGAGGTATCAGTAGAAAGTGATCTGGCCCTTATTGCCTTGATTGGTAACGATATGCAGAAGACCTCAGGATTAGGCGGGCCGTTATTCACGGCTCTGGAAAGATATAATATCCGTTTGATCTGCCATGGGGCAAGCTCAAATAATCTGTGTTTTTTGGTGGATCATGGAGAAGCCGAGCAGATCGTACGAATGTTGCACGATAAATTTATCACAGAATAGTATATAGAGGTATGAAAATTTCAGTAATTGGACCCGGGAAAACTGGTAGACATGTAGTTGAGCTTTTAGGACAAGAACTGGGTGAAGCTTTTGATGAAAGCAATCCGCCTACGGTTGAAAAATTAAAGCAAGCGGATGCTGTTATCATTTTTGTGCCTGGAGATGCTGTACCTGATATAGTAGATGTTGTGATAGAATCAGGTGTGCCGGCTGCCTGGGGAAGCACAGGATATGATTGGCCTGAGGATCTGGATGAGAAAGTGAAAGCTAACAATTCAAGATGGGTGATTGCTACCAATTTCAGTCTCGGTATGAATATCATCCGTAAAAGTATAGAAGCCATCTCAGCCGGTTCAGAGATACTGAGGGATCCTGAGTTTCATATTCATGAAGTACACCACGTGCATAAAAAGGACGCCCCAAGCGGTACCGCTTTGTCATGGAAGGAATGGCTGGATAGGGAGGCTGAGGTTACATCAGCTCGTGAAGGAGATGTGAAGGGGATTCACGAATTAACGATGAAAACCGGCACAGAAGAGATAACCCTGAAACACAAAGCCCTTGACAGAGCTTTATTTGCAGAAGGTGCAATATGGGCTGCAAAGCAGTTGATCAATAATTCGAGTATAGAATCAGGAATTTGTACCTTTGGGCAGTTATATGACCAAGTAATGGAGGAACAGTAAATATGGAAAATTTTCCGCTTTGGACCGCAATAGTAACCCCTATGAATACCGACGGGAGCATAGATTACGACAGCTTTGAAAACATACTCAAAAAACAGGAAGAAGCCGGAAACGGCGTACTAGTTCTGGGAAGTACCGGCGAGGGGTTAAACCTGAATGAAGAAGAAAAACGTGAAGTTGTTACCTTCACCAAAGGTCTTGAATTGGATATTCCAATGATGGTGGGAGTGGGAGGCTTTGATCTTCCGGCTCAGGCTGACTTCATCCATTTTTGTAATGAGATCGAACCGGATGCTTTTCTTCTTGTAACACCATTATATGCTAAACCCGGCGCTGAGGGTCAATTTGAATGGTTCAGCGAACTGATGGCGGAAACGGAGATCCCTTGTATGTTGTATAATGTGCCGTCACGTACAGGCGTGAAAATGCACCCAAACGTTCCGGCACGATTAAGTAAGGAATTCGATCATTTAATGGGCGTCAAGGAAGCAAGTGGCAGTGTAGAAGAATTCAAGGAGTTTAGGCGTCAGGCCCCTGATATAAAATTCTACAGTGGTGATGATGGATTGACTCCAGCCTTCTCAGAAGAGGGTGGTGTTGGACTTGTTTCTGTAGCTGCCAATGTATGGCCAAAGGCTACCCATAAATATACAGAGTTATGTCTGAAGGGAAAGACTGATGATCTGTTTCCTATCTGGAAAAATGCTACGGATGCTTTATTCAATGCTCCAAATCCGGTTCCGGCCAAAGTGCTGTTGAACCGTAAGGGCTGGATCACAAACGATACAGTCAGGTTGCCGCTTTCACTTGGAGATATCTCCGAGGAATTGGAGCAGGAGCTTCTGAAAGCGGATAAAGAGATCAGCAGCTGGCTGGAAAAACACTAATTATTATCAGTAAGTTATTCTGGTTCCGATTTACCGGGACGAAAGATCTTCACATGTCTAAATTGTGTAGGTTCTTCGCTTTCGCTCAGAATGACTTATAAAGTGAGAACAAAAAGAAATTCAATAATCAAAAATACAGAATGAATTACGAAGAAGTTTTAGATAAACTGGAAGAAGGCACGCTTAGAGCGGCCAATAAGAATGAGAACGGCTGGGAAGCCAATATTGAAGTGAAAGAAGCTATTCTTGAATCCTTCAAGAATGGTGAGAATACTTCATACGAGGGTATTTACGAAGGCTTTGTGGATAAACACAATTTGCCACCTCGCTTTTTTGCACCTGAAGATGGCGTCAGATTAGTACCGGGTGGGTCTTCGGTACGCCGTGGTGCCTTTGTGGCATCCAGTGTGATCATTATGCCGCCAGCTTATATTAATGTTGGGGCTTACGTGGATGAAGGTTCTATGGTTGACAGTCATGCCCTTGTAGGTTCATGTGCTCAAATTGGGAAGAATGTGCACCTTTCTGCCGGGGTTCAGATCGGTGGAGTGCTGGAACCGGTTGGAATGAACCCGGTTATCATTGAGGACGACTGCTTTATTGGTGCCGGATCTGTGATCGTGGAAGGCATCCTTGTTAAAAAAGGAGCTGTGATCGCCCCCGGTGTGACCTTATCAAAAGCTGTTCCGGTCTATGATATAGTAAATGAGAAAATGCTGGATAGAGGATCTGATATTCCTGAAAATGCAGTGGTGATTCCCGGAACTCGTCCTGTCAATAATGAGTGGGCAAGGGAAAAAGATCTTAGTATGGCGTGTCCTATTATCGTGAAATACAGAGACGAAGGTAGTAATGCCTCCCTCGAATTAGAAAATGCTCTCAGATAAAAGTGTTATAGTGCAAAGGTATTACCGTGTTAAGGTACTCCTTGTACCACGGTAATGCCTTAACACTTAAACACCGTAGCACTTTTAATTAAACTGCCAATGCTTTATTAGCTACCGCCAATCCTTTCACAAATGCCTGTATTACAGCCTCAAGCGTATCAGGTGAAGCGCCTTTGGATGTGAATTGATGACCTTCTTTTTCCAGGGTTAGTGTAACAACGACCAGTGAATCGGTATCCGGACTAAGGATCTCAACTTCATGATTGATCACCTCTAAGGGGAGAAAGGCATCAGTTTCTGATTTGATGGCCGTCAGAATGGCATCAATAGGACCAACTCCCTGGTCCAGTGATATCACTTCGTCACTGCCCTGAATTTTAAGTTTAACAGCAGCACTAACCAGTCCGTGTTTACGCATGGTGAGTTTGTAGTCGACGACCTCTACCGGATGAGTCAGGTCAGTATCCTCGTTATAAACCAATGAACGCAGAACCTTGATCTCTTCTTCTTTTAGCGTTTTACCTTTGCGATTGATGTTATGAACATACTCATCATATAGCTTGGTATGGCCTTCATCCATGTTCACATTTTCAAAACCGTTATTTCGAGATTGACCCCAGCTATTCTTCTGCATGTCTGTAAAGCCTGAATCAATGTATTGTTGTATACGATCCAGGTTTGGGGGCAGCACAGGAGATGAAAGCGAATATTTTGCCACAATGTGGGCACTCTTTAACCCGGTTCCGGTAAGAACAAAAAGACATTTTTTACCTTTGAAGGTATCCAGGTTGTTTTTGAATGTAGCAAGTGGAATCGCACAAGCCGGCTCAGTGAAGTAGCCTTCTTCAACCGTCATTTCCTTCATGGAATCAAGTAGCTCATTTTCGGTGGCCGTGAAAGCCAAACCATCCGTTTCCTCGATGCCACGAAATACTTTATGGAAATCCAGAGGATCGGCCACAGCTACCGCATCTGCCATAGTGTTAACATGATCTTTGACGATCTTATCCTTCTTGAATATTCCTTCTACCACTGGTGAACTTTGTTCAGGTTGAACTGCTACAAAATGAGGAATCTTGTCAATGAGTCCGGCTGCTTTAAGTTCCTTATAACCTTTGTAGATCGCGGCAAAATTGGTTCCGGCGCCAATTGGGACAAAGATATAATCAAAGTCAGTCATTCCCTGCTCATATAGTTCATAGGAAAAAGATTTTTGTCCTTCTTGGCGGAATACATAATCACCGGCCAGGTAGTAATTACCGGATTTGGCAAATTCACGGCAAAGTTTCTCACATACCATGAAATCCCCTTTGATCTTGATGATGGTGGCATCATAGATGGTAGCCTGAGCCAGTTTTACTTCCGGAGTTTTTTCAGGTACAAATACAAAACACGGGATCTTAAAGTAGCAGGCATAGGCTGCTACAGACGCGGCCATATTTCCGGTTGAAGCAAGGCAAATGGCGTCAGCACCTAATTCGAGGGCTTTCTGGACCTCAATGTAACTGCCACGATCTTTGAAACAACCTGTAGGATGTTCAAATTCGAGCTTTCCGTATAGTTCGGCGTCATATTTTTCAGAAAGCCTTTCCAGCTTTTTCAGTGCTGTAAAGTGATTTTTGAGCGGATCCGGTTTGATGTTTTTAAGAGGGTACTGAATTTCCTTACGTGCTTCTTTGTACTCAATATCAAGAACACCTCCACATTCAGTACAGTACGTACTTGTTTCTTTTTCATCATTTACTTTGCCGCACATAATGCAGCTTATTGTGTATCCGGAATTGGTCGCTTTCATTAACTAATTGATTGTGGAATTGCTCTATTGTTTATGGATCAAATGTATCAAAAATTTACGAAAAAAGCGCTTTTTTAACGATCTGGATCACAAGGGAAGCAATATGATCTCTTCAAAATCAAGGTCAAGCTCTGACAAGACCGGTGCCGCTATTTCTTCTATTTCATCTTCAGCGTAATCATTGAGACCTTCCAGCTTCACATATAGAATCTCATTTTGTTCGTCAATGAAAAATTGAGCATCAGTGGATTCAAAACTTGCTTTTAGCGTATTGATCAGGAATTCAACGTCCTCTACAAATGCTTTAATTTCGTCTTCGGTAGGTTCGCTCATTTTGCTTAGGTTCTTGCTTAAAAGTTATACGTAAAACTATGAATAAATACATCGCAAAACTGAGTGAAATTTCAGCTAAACCGGAGCGACTGATCGTTGGTTTGATGTCAGGCACATCCCTCGATGGGCTTGATATCGCGTTATGTATATGTGGAGCGGATGGTATAGAGGTGAACCAGTTCCGTTCAATTCCTTATTCAAGGGAATTAGGGGAACGTTTATCGGCCATTCAATCGCGTGAGACCACAAAAACCCGGGAGCTGACTCTTCTGCATACAGATCTTGCAAATTATTACGCAGAAGCCGTAACAAATGCGTTAACGGACTGGACAGTTCCGCTAGAGGAAGTTGACCTGATCGCGAGTCATGGACAGACGGTATATCATGCACCGTCTCAAATCAATAAAGGCATCAATGCCACTTTACAGATAGTGGATGGTGATCACATAGCGCAGAAAACGGGAATCATTACGACCTCGGATTTCAGGCAAAAACACACAGCAGCAGGAGGTGAGGGTGCTCCGTTGGCAGGTATCTTTGATGAATTTGTCTTCAGGCACGAAACCGGGAATCGGTTACTCATAAATTTGGGAGGTATTGCGAACCTTACCTGGCTTCCTTCCAAAGAAAGTGGAAAAGAGGTCATAACGGGTGATACCGGCCCGGCAAATACGCTCATAAACGAAGCCATGCAAAAGTACTTTGATAAGCCTTTTGACGAAGACGGAAAAGTAGCTGCATCGGGCAAGATACATTCAGAATTGGTTCGGTACATTTTGTTGGAACCGTATTTCAGGAAGTCGTTTCCAAAGACGACCGGGCAAGAAGAGTTTCGGCTCAAATATATTGAGCAACTGATGCAGGGGCATGGTATTGAATGCACTGAAAAAGATCTGGTTGCCTCACTGACTTCATTGACAGCCCAAAGCATCTCAAGAGCTGTGGGTGAGATCACAAGTGAGAATTTTTTTGAATGTTACGTGAGCGGCGGTGGGTTTCATAACAATACCTTGATGGGCGAAATTAGGGAAAGAATACCTAAGGCGGAGTTCAGAGATTTTGATGAATTGGGAATACCTGCCGATGCCAAAGAGGCTGTCATGATGGCCTTTTTCGCCAACGATTTGGTTTCAGGTGAAGGATTTCCCATTCCCGGAGTGACGGAGGAAAAAATCCATTTTGGGAAGATCAGTTTGCCGGGGTAGAAAATTCATATTTTAAAGATTAAAAATGAAAAACTGAGGTATGTACCTTACTCTCACTTATGAAATGTATAGCTGAATTGAATATGGACTGTTAGGCTGTTTGCTCAAGAGCCATGACAAGTACATCAACTATTTTTTCGATCTGGTCTTTAGTGATCACCAGCGGTGGCAGAAACCGAACAACAGTTCCATGGGCAGCATTTCCTAATACCTGATATTCAAACATTTTGTCAACCACAGGTCGGGCAGGGCGATCCAATTCTATTCCTAGCATAAGGCCTTTTCCGCGAATATCCATAACTGATGGATTATCTTTTAGTTTTTCCTCAAGCAATTCCACCATGAAGAGCCCTTTCTCGGCGGCCTGTTCAATGATCTTTTCATCTTCGATGGCGTCTAGTGCTGCATTTGCTACGTGACAGGCAAATGGATTGCCGCCAAATGTAGTGCCATGGTCTCCGAAATTAAAAGCTGAAGCAACCTCTTCTTTAGCCATAACGGCTCCAATGGGAATACCTCCGGCCAATGCTTTGGCTGTAGCCACGATATCAGGCATAACATCAAAGTGTTGGTAGGCATAAAACTTTCCGGATCGCCCCACACCGCACTGCACTTCATCGATGATCATTAGAATATTAAGCTCGTCACAGAGCTTTCTGGTTTTCCGCAAAAACTCCGCATCGATCACATTTACCCCACCTGAGCCTTGAATGGTTTCAAAAGCAATAGCGATGGTATTTTCATTTGCTGCAGCTTTCAGTGCTTCAAAATCATTAAAAGGAACTTGCTCAAATCCTTCCGGCATGGGGTCGAAGCCTTCGGTATAACTTGGCATTCCCATGGCAATGGTAGCCAACGAACGACCATGAAAACCTTCACTCAGCGTAATGAAATTCCCGGACTTTCCGTGTTTCTTTCCCCATTTTCGAGCGAGTTTCACACAGGCTTCCATGGCTTCCACTCCGCTGTTGCAGAAGAAAGCTCGGTCTAACCCTGAAACTTTAGCGAGTTTCTCAGCAAGCAGACTTTGTGGCTCATTATAAAAGAAATTGGATGCATGTAGCAATTTTTCTGATTGTTCCTTGATGGCCGCCACAATTTTAGGATGGCAATGTCCCAGATTATTTACGGCTAGTCCTCCAAAGGCATCCAGGTATTCATTACCCTCTGTATCCCAAACCAGTGCCCCTTTCCCATGAGATAAGGTTACCGGTAGGCGATTATAAACCTGGAAGTGATATTGCTTTTCAAGCTGCTGTGCTTTATCCATGTGGTTATTGATGTAATAGTATAAGGTTATTTGTACTTCATTAATTCTCTTTCCCAACCTCCGGTTGGTAACGCCTGTCTGAACCTCCGGTTCGACACAGTAAATAAGGCTATTGTAAAAATATCTGTAAGGAATCATCCCGAAATCTCTCTAACTATGAGAAAGCAAAAGAGTAAATATCATGGGCCGAAGCCGGTACAAAATTTACGCAGAACATTATCCATACTTTATCACAAGTACAATAAAAGATGGGTTGCCACTATTGTCCAATCCAAAATTAGCAAAAACTGTATTGGATAGCCTCACGTTTCTTCAAACGGAACGAAAGGTACTTATTTATGGATACGTAATCATGGAAAATCATTTTCACGCTATCGTAAAAGGAGAAGATCTAGCTAAGAAGTTGAGGCTTGCTAAATCATTTATGGCGAGAGAGATAATTGATATTTTGCGAGCAGATAAAAATGCTAGGCTGTTAAGCCAAATCGCATTCAGAAAATTGAAGCATAAGTTAAAGTGTGATTACCAGGTTTGGGCAGAAGGATTTCATCCCAAACAGCTTTCTAATAATGAAATGGTAGCTCAGAAATTAGAGTACATTCATTTTAACCCAGTAGTCCGGGGTTTTGTGGAACGGCCTGAGCATTGGCGATATTCTTCAGTGAGAGACTATTTGGGAGGGGAGGGATTGATTCCTATTACTATTTACTCAGGTTGATTATCCTGAATTATCTGAGTGGAACCGGAGGTTCCGGTATGCATTCCGAACGGGACGTTCGGAACGAGCCCTGTCATAGTATATTCAACCGGGGATTCTCGTTCCCAACCTCCGGTTGGTAACGCCTGTCTGAACCTCCGGTTCGAATGCTAGTGACTAAGCACCAACTAATTTCAACCCGATCCTGCCTCGTTCCAGATCCAGGGTAAGGATCTCAATACTGATAATGTCTCCCACACTAACAACATCGTGGGGATCTTCGATCTTTTTATTTTCTGCCATATTGGAGATATGAAGCAGTCCATCCTGCTTTACACCGATGTCTACAAAAGCACCGAAGTCCACCACGTTGCGGACCGTGCCTTCCAGCTGTTGACCTTCTTTCAGGTCTTCCATCTTCATGATATCCGTGCGAAGTAATGGTTTAGGAAGTGATTCGCGAGGGTCACGACCCGGTTTTTGCAGGTTTTCGATGATAAGTTCCAGTGTTGGAATCCCCACGCCGATCTGTTCAGCCGTTTCTTTAGGATCCATGTTCTTGAATTTGCCTGCGATCTTATCTTTTTCCTTTGAAAGATTTTCAAGATTGATCCCAAACAGGTTACATAGCTTTTCAGCCGCCTCATAACTCTCGGGGTGAATGGCGGTGTTATCCAGTGGATTCTTGGATTCGGGGATGCGCATGAAACCTGCGGCCTGCTGGAAACGGAAATCGCCGACACCCTCGATATCACGAATTTGATCACGTTCGATGAAAATGCCTTTTTCTTCACGATGTTTTACAATATTGGTAGCCACCCGACTGGTCAATCCGGATATATGGGATAAAAGCGGGGCCGAAGCGGTATTCAAATTCACCCCAACTTCGTTCACACAGCTTTCAACAACATCATCGAGCTTGCCGGAAAGCTGATTTTGATTTACATCATGTTGGTAGAGACCCACACCAATAGATTTCGGGTCGATTTTAACAAGTTCGGCAAGGGGATCTTGTACTCGTCGGGCGATAGAAATATTACCACGCTGAGCGGCATCCAGTTCCGGAAATTCCTCACGTGCTACATTGGAAGCAGAATACACAGAAGCTCCGGCTTCATTTACGATCAAATAGTGAAGCTCTTCATCGGGATGTTTCTCTTTTCGCTTTTTAAGAAATTCTGCAATAATCTGCTCAGTCTCGCGACTTGCTGTTCCGTTTCCTATGGCGATGAGTTCAACGCCATATTTTTCAATGAGTGTTTCGAATACCACTTCTGCCTCGGCTACTTTCTTTTGCGGAGGGGTGGGATAGGTGGTGGTTCCTTCAAGATATTTTCCATGTTTATCCACTACGGCCACTTTGCATCCGGTCCGGTAGGCGGGGTCGAGCCCCATAACCACTTTGTTATCCAGTGGTGGCTGCATGAGCAGATTACCAAGGTTTGTGGCAAATGTTTCGATGGCATGTGCATCGGCTTTGTCGGTGAGTTCATTTCGGAGTTCGCGCTCAAGGGATGGGAACAGCAGACGCTTGAATGCATCTTCCACAGCATCTTGCAGGTGTTCTGTGAAGATACTTAGATCGTTACTTATCACAATATCATCAATATTCTCAAGTGTACGTTCTTCCCACAGATCAACATTTACAAATAGGATGTTCTCCCTTTCACCTCGGTTAATTGCAAGAATTTGATAGGGCTTCAGCTTGTTTACTTTCGCTGAAAACTCATAATAGTCCTCAAAATTGGTCCGCTCTTTTACCGTTGGGTTTTTCTTAGTAACAATATTAGCATGTTCTGAAAATACCTTACGCAGCATTTCACGAACGTCAAGGTTTTCGTTGATCCATTCAGCCACGATATCGGTGGCGCTGTCAAAAGCATCTTCCACGGTTTCCACTTCTTTTTCCGGGTTGATATACTCTTTGGCATATTTTATGGGATCCCCGGAAGTGATCTCCTGCTCCCAGATAAGCTTTGCAAGTGGCTCCAACCCCTTTTCCTTGGCTTTGTCGCCACGGGTTTTTCGCTTCTGCTTGTAGGGTAGATAGATATCCTCCAATGTTTTCAGGTCGGTACAGTTCAGGATCTGATTTTCCAGTTCCGGTGTCAGCTTTTCCTGTTCTTTGATGGATTTAAGGATGGTCTCCTTGCGGGCTTCCAAAGTACGCTGAGTTTCCAGTCCGTCGCGTATAGCACGTATTTGTTCTTCATCAAGACCATCGGTGGCCTCTTTTCGATATCGGGCTAGGAAGGGAACCGTAGCACCTTCATCCAGGAATTTTGCTACAGTGCTGATCTGTTTGCCGCTAAAATTAAGTTGGGATGCTAAAAAACTAAAGATCTTGGTATCGCTCATGGATGATATTCGGTTAAAAATTGGACACTGAAAATACGGAAGGTTGTGGGAAGTTTTGAGTTTTTAATAAGGAAATTTTGAATGAGTATTAGTTATTTGTTAATCATTATTCGTGTACTCCATGTACAATCCAACGAATAAGGAAAATAAAGTGTAACCTTTTGCTGTCTCATCAGTGTATAAGGGTGAAAACACTAAAACCCGGGATCTGAGGTGAATTCAAATTCAGATAAAGCATTAATGATGAAGGTGAAGAATGGCGACTTCGATAAGCTTGGCTTATTGTTTGAGCGATATCATCGTGGACTGTACGTCTATTTCTACAGAATGTGTAAAGATCAGGACACCTGTGAAGATCTGGTTCAGTCCGTTTTCGAAAGAATATTAAAATACAGACAGAGTTATACCGGTGATGGTAAGTTTTCGACATGGCTTTTCAGTGTTGCACGGAATCAATTCATAGATCACCATCGAAAGAGTAAAAGAAATGGCATTCCGGTTCAGATCGATGAATCCCGTATTAAAATGTCGCAGGGAACTGAAGAATCGGTTCACCAAAAAATGAAGAAGAAAGAGATTCTGGAAATGGCACTGAATAAGCTGGATCAGGAAAAAAGGGAAGTGGTCATATTGAGTCGCTACGAAGGACTTAAGTATAGAGAGATCGCCGAGATCATGGAAACAACCGAAGGCGCCATTAAAGTGAAAATGTTTAGGGCAATGAAAGAATTGAAAGACCTGGCTGAGTCTTTCGAAAAGGAATACAGTTATGAATGATAAATATGAACAATTGATCGCAGAGTATCTGGCAGGAGAGTTGGATAGTGAGGGCAAGAAGAAACTGGAAGTTTTGATTGCAGAAGGTAAGATCGACTTTGTTGAGTTTAGAGAAGTGGAGGAGATTCACGAAGGTCTCAATGATCTCTCAGTTCCAAAACCGACTGAGACGATGGGTGAACGTTTTTATACGATGCTTGAAGAGGAAAAAAGATCGAATAGCATTGGGTTTAAGCAATTGTTATTGGATCAATTAGGTCGTTTAATTGAATCGTTAACATTGCCCCGAATGGCTTATGCGTTGGTGCTGATTTTTATTGGTGTATTTATTGGCTCGTGGTCAGATCAGAATGGAAGTGAGATCGATCAGCTTAGTCAGGAAATGCAGTCACTGAAGGAAATTATGATGGTGAATATGCTGGAAGGTTCATCTGCTACTGATCGCCTGAAAGCAGTAAATATCAGTACAGAATTACCTAATGCCGATATGGAAGCGGTCAATGCATTACTTTTCACCCTGAACAATGATCCTAGCGTGAATGTAAGGGTTCAGACCATCGAGGCTCTCAAGCGCTGGGGCGATAACGAACGGGTGAGGCAGGGTTTGGTGCACTCAATCGCAACACAGGAATCCCCGATCGTCCTGATCGAACTAGCGGATGCCATGACAGAACTTGAGTTGAGGTCATCTGCAAAAGAATTTGAAAAAGTATTAGAGGAGCGAAAGCTCGATTATAACGTTCAACAAAAATTACAAAGCAGCATTGCTGTATTGATGTGAGGAGTGAAAATATGAGGAAAATGTATTTGGCAATATTGACCCTTTGTCTCTTGAGTATTGAAATATCGGCTCAGTCAAATGTGGTAACTGAAAGGGTAACTGAGGATGTGGAAATGCGGATATCAGCTTCTGAACTGACTCGTGAGACTGTGTTTCACTTCAACAATATCAACGGAGATCTGAACGTGGAAGGTTACAACGGAGATGAGATACTGATAACCGGTACCAAGATCATAACCGGGAAACCGAATGTCAGGCGCAGTTTTGATCCGGGTGAGTTCTATCTGGATAAGCTCTCCAAAAACGGACACCTGTTTGTATTTGTGCGTCATCCGGGACTTGAAGTAGAGATCGAAGACAACGAACTGAATTATCGTTCGAATAGGGAAAATATCTGGGAAGAGAAAATTCAGAGATTTGAGTTCAATCTTCAAATGAAGGTGCCACATTATCTGATGTCGGAGATCTCTACCATCAATGCCGGTGAAGTGGTTGTTGAAGGCCTGAGTAGTGGGGTAGATGCCAGTAATATAAATGGGAGCGTAATCTTGAGAAGCATAACCGGCGGTTTGATCATCGCTGAAACTGTGAATGGTAATATAAAAGCGGAGTTCAAAGAGACTCCTCATGCAGATGTTGAGCTTCACACAGTTAACGGCAATATTGAAGTACTGGCTTCAAAAAGTTTTTCAGCAAATGTAACCTTTAAAAGTTTACACGGTGAACTATATACCGATTTTGACGACAGAAGTTTTCGTTCGGATCGGAAAGGTAAAAAGGATGGGATGAACCGGTTCAGCATTGGAAGTTCTGATACCATACAGTTCGGACAAGGTGGGCCAACAGTGCAACTTCGCTTACTAAACGGAAATGCATACATCAAACAACTGTAATCAAATTATATAATATCATGAGAAGTATGAAGATCAATTTACTTTCGGCATTAATTCTAAGCGTTCTTTCTGTTCCTTTATTTGCCCAGAATACTATAGAGGTTCCTTTGTCGGATCCGGGGCAGCCTGGAAAACTGAGCATCAATGCGATGTTTTCGGATGAGATCACTGTAAGAAGTCACAATGAACAAAACGTAATCATCAATTACAGCGGAGATGGTATCCGTGAGGAAGACAGTCAGGCTATGAAAAATGGTATGAAACGGATCTCCGGAGGCGGGATGGGTTTGGAAGTGGTCGAAGACAATAATGAGGTCGAAATTTCCACCGGCCCATTTCCAACTAATGATCTTGAAATGACGGTTTACGTACCCCGTAATTTTTCCATCAAGTTAAATACAGTACAAGGTGATGTAAATGTATTTGATGTGGAAGGAGAATTAGAGATCAGTGCAGTAAACGGAGATATTGATCTTGGCGATATCAGTGGAACGGTACTTGTAAACTCTGTAAATGGGGATATGAATGTTGATTTCAAATACATTACACCCGGTTCACCAATGTCATTTACAGGAGTGAATGGTGATATGGAAGTCGCCTTCCCGGCAGATTCAAAATTCACTGCAAAAATGAAGACCGAATGGGGTGATGTGTACACAAATTTCGATATGGATATCGATCGTGAAGGAACCAAATCAGAGTCAAAAAGTGATGATGGGTTCAAGATCGCCATCAATAAATGGATCATAGGTGAAGTTAATGGCGGCGGACCTGAATTTTTATTCAAAACTCTTCATGGAGATATCTCCATCAGAAAAAAACAAAATAAATAGTAACTTTTTCTTCTGCTATTCGTGTAAGACATAAACCTAACTTAGGAGCCGTAACATAAAGCTACATAATATGTTGCGGGGATAGGACTCCTTTCAAACAAAATAAAAATTACTATGAGATTCGTATGTCTAACACTAGGATTGCTCTGCTTTGTTGGCGGAGTAAATGCCCAGAATTCTTATCAGGAAAACAAAGTTATTGATACATTAAAGGAGCAAAATATCCGTTCAGGCAGGGTTGCATCACCTTCAATTAGTGCTTCCAAATTAATAGACCAATCAAATTTACAACTGGACGGTCTTGTTAATGAAAATGTTTGGATTAATATCCCCATAGCTACTCTTTTTACACAGCGCTCTCCAAACGATGGAGCACCGGCTACTCAAAGAACAGAGGCCAGGATCCTGTACACCGATTCACACGTGTATATAGGATTCAAAGCATACGATTCTGCACCTGATTCAATTATTGCACCCTTATTTCGAAGAGACGGTACCGAAACAAGTGATTGGGTGACCGTGGGTTTTGACAGTTATAATGATAAACGAACCGCCTTCATTTTTGCGGTAAATCCTCGTGGTGTTCAAAGAGATTTTATGATCATCAATGATACCAACGAAGATGCTACCTGGGACGCTGTATGGGAGGCCAAAGCACAAATTACCGATTATGGTTGGTCGGCTGAGATGAAGATCCCATTATCACAGCTCAGGTTCGATTCCAAGGCTAATGAACAGAGATGGGGTATCAATTTTCAGCGCAGCATAGCAAGAAGCGGCGAAGAAATTTTTTGGAAACCCACTTCGCAGAATGCCTCAGGAATTGTTTCTAATTTTGGAGAACTAAGTGGTATCAAACAATTGTCTGAACCCAGAAGGCTTGAAATCATGCCTTACGTATCAGCCGATTTTACCCGCATTCCTGAACGGCCTACCTCTGATCCTTACTATCAGCGAAATGATCTCTCGGGGAGGGTAGGAGCTGACATCAAATATGGAATAACTTCAGATCTGACTCTCTCTGCTACCATAAACCCTGATTTTGGTCAGGTGGAAGCGGACCCTGCAGTTATAAATCTGACAGCTAATGAGAATTTCTATTCAGAACGACGTCCTTTCTTTTTAGAGGGAAGGGATATTTTTCAATTTGGTCAAACCAAAACCTTTATCAGATATAATGTACCCACACCATTTTACTCAAGAAGGATCGGTCGCTCTCCACAGGGCTCACCGGGCCGAGCCGGCGTAAATGCTGAATATAATACCGTTCCGGATCTCACTACGATTGCAACGGCTGCAAAATTGAGTGGCAAAACCAAAAATGGGTGGTCTATTGGTCTGATGGACGCTTATACCCTTCAGGAAAATGCAGATTACACTTTGGGTAATGGTAATGATGGTTCTATTGCAGTTGAACCGGCAACCAACTATCTGGTGAGCCGAGCCAAGAAAGATTTCAATAAAGGTAATACCTATTTGGGTGGATTTGCTACAGCTGTGAACCGATCTTTGGATGGACGTTACTTTGAAGATTTCATGCATAGCTCTGCATATGTGGGTGGTGTAGATTATGAGCATCAGTTTGATGATCAGAACTGGGTAGCAAGCGGTGCATTGTCTGCCAGCAGCGTACATGGCAGTAATGAGGCTATTGTAAGAACACAGCGGTCACCGGTCAGATATTATGATCGTATTGATTCAGATGTTCTTTCAGTCGATCCTTCAAAAACGGCACTGCAGGGTTTTTCCACTGAAATGAGTATCAAGAAGCAGGGGGGTGATGATAATTGGTTGGCTGCTTTGACCTATTCACAAACCTCACCGGGTTATGAGGTCAATGATCTAGGATTCCAAACACGGGCCGATCTTAAATGGGTTGGTGGAGTGGTGATATATCGAGAGATAGATCCTAAATATGTAAGATATTATGATTTCTTTATCGGTTACGATTCAGGATGGAATTATGATGGTGACCAGATCAGAAACAGTATTATGAATGGTGGAAGTGTGTCATTCAATAATCAATGGTCATTTAATTATAACTTTGGTTATAACTTCAAGCAGTATTACGATCGCATCAGTCGTGGCGGCCCGGTTTTGGAGCGGCCAAAAGACTGGAATCTGATCTCTAACCTGAACACTGATCGGAGTAAAGATATCAGCTTTAATATTGGAGGAAATCTTCGCCGTGAAGTAGCCGGTGAGTACGATAACGCGGTCTGGTTAGGAGTAAACTATCGCCCTACAACTTTCATACAATTAAGTTTTGGACCGGAATATAGGCATCAGGTGGATGTTGATCAGTACATAACTGCTGTAAGTGATGTAAATGCTACTCATACATATGAAAATCGTTATGTTTTCTCAGATATAGAACAGCATACATTAAGTGCGAATCTTCGACTGAATTGGACCTTTAGTCCAACCATGAGTCTTCAAACTTATTTCAGGCCATATGTAGCGACTGGAGATTTCTCAAGGTTCAAAGAAGTGGCTGAACCATATACGTACAACTATGATGTATATGGTGAAGATATTGGCAACATAACAGATCAGAATGGAATTTATACGATCGATCCGGATGGGAACGGAAGTTCTTCTTCATTTTCCATCGCTGATCCCGATTTCAACTTTCGTTCTCTACAGGGTAATGCCGTGTTCAGATGGGAGTACACTCCCGGATCAACCCTTTATTTTGTATGGCAGCAACAGCGGGAGGATTATTCAAGAGTTGGTGCATTTGATCTGGGTGATCAACTGAATGATCTTTTCAATGCCAAACCAACGAATGTATTTCTAATTAAGCTTAGCTATTGGTTTGGAAGCTGAAAATTATAATTAATTGGAAAAAAAGGGCATATCAATAGTATGCCCTTTTTAATATTGTTATAGGTATGCCTGTTTAGGCCTCAGTTTTGCAAGTGCTTACGCGGTCAAGATTCAGTCTTGCATGTACTTAATCCAAACGGAGCGTAAAGCGGACAAAACCCAATCAGACTGGTTAATACAAATACACCTGCAAGTACTAATAAAACGATACCTGCAGTTCCGGTAACGATACCTGAATAGTATAGTATTACAAAAATTGCAGCAAGTATAAATCGAATTATCTTATCAGTGGAGCCCATGTTTTTGTTCATAGTAACCTCATCTTTTTTTAATTAAAATATCCATTCAAATAGATAGACCAAACCTGTAACTATGATAATACATAGTATACAAACGCCGATGAATTTTAGTATTTTATTCATACAATATTTGCACTTTTTTGTGGTTTGATAATATCAATCAAACACTTTCAACATTAAACTAATTATTTATCATTAAGAAATAATGAATACACAACAATTAACAGCAGAACAGGTAAATTCGATTCAGGCTACTTTTATTAACAAAGTGTATGGCTGGATGGCTCTTGCTCTTGCAATAACCGGTTTTGTCGCACTCAGAGTAGCGAGTTCCGAAACATTGGTCAACACTATTGCAAGTAATCAGATCCTGTTCTTTGGGATTATCATAGCCGAGGTCGGATTGGTTATCTGGCTTTCAAGTTCAGTTAAGAGCATGAACGCTACTCGGGCCATTACTTTATTTTTGCTGTATTCGGCGCTGAACGGACTCACATTTTCGGTACTGTTCCTGATCTACACGGCCGCTTCTATTGCTTCTACCTTCTTTATTACTGCAGGAACCTTTGGGGTGATGAGCGCTTACGGATATTTTACCAAGACGGATCTTTCCAGTTGGGGGAATATACTTTTTATGGGGTTGATAGGGATAATTATTGCCAGTATTGTAAATATTTTTTGGCATAGCGAAATGTTGTATTGGGCAGTGACCTACATTGGTGTACTGGTATTTGTAGGACTCACAGCCTATGATACTCAGAAGATCAAACGCATGAGTCTTGAGATGGATGTGGAATCAGAAGAGGGAAGTAAAGGAGCTATTATGGGAGCTCTTGCCCTTTATCTTGACTTCATTAATATGTTTATTTTTATGCTGAGAATATTTGGCGATCGCAGGTGATTGGTTACCGGAATTCAGATTAATTTTTAAAGCTTCTGCTTAAATTGGCAGGAGCTTTTTTATGGATTGAAATTCATTTGAAATTTGTAGTGAACTATAAATCAATTATATATGAGCAAAGCAGACAACTTATCACAAGCATATAAAAGCAGAATCGTTGAAATGGCTTGGGAAGATCGCACTCCCTTCGATGCCATCGAATTTCAATTTGGACTGAATGAAGAGGAAACCATCGAATTGATGCGATCTGAAATGAAGCGATCGAGCTTTAAAATGTGGCGAAAACGAGTGACAGGTAGGAATACAAAGCATCGAAAGAAAAGAAAAGACTCAGTTAACAGGTTTCTGAGTCCTAAAAAATATTGATTACGGTCTAACTTTCAGAATCTGTGAATAAAGTTTTGGCTGATTCGGGCCGTGATCATTAATAAGAAGTGAGTGGTGGGAATGGACTGTGATTGTTTCACTTGTCTTTTAGTTTAAAAACTTGGCCAAAATAGATAATGGCTTTATCGATATTTTAGATGATTAAAACCTCATAGCTGTTATAGAATTTTTTTACCTTTGGGGTCTGTAAAAAAAATTTGATAATCCGACTGCTCAACGCTGATGAGTGATTACCAACAAAATGATAATAAAGGATTCTGGGACCGTCTGGGGATAGGACTTTCCGGATTATGCGCCATACACTGTCTGCTGGTCCCGGTATTTGTATCGCTGATTCCGCTTTGGCCGGCTCTTGATGACTTTCACGAATATACTCACCTGGTTTTTTTTCTGGCCATTGCCCCTGCTGTGATCCTTTCTGTGAAGAACCGAAAAGATCTTAAATCAATATCAGGTTATTTATTTGTTGGACTGGTGATCATATTCCTGGCATGGCTTTTCAATGATACATTAGGGGATTACGGTGAGGCAGCCGTTACGTTGATCGGGAGTTTGCTTTTGATACGTGGACATTGGTTGAATTATAAAAAAAAGATGGGTTTTACCACGTAAGCTGTTGCAGCAAGCCACTCACTTTTTGTGCACATCCCCAGCTAAGAGTAACACCTGCCCCTCCATGACCATAATTGTGAATTACCAATTTATCACCAACTTCCTCCGCTTGGATCCTTAAACCATTCTCAGTAGAACGCGTAAAACGATATCCGAGCTTTGAATGCATTTCAGAAACAGGAGGGAGCTCGTAATCAAAGGAAAACTTAAGAATTTCTTTGTGAATCTCTATGATCTGAGTAGGTAATTCCAGATTTTGCACGTTTGTCACCGGGTCCACGTTCTCTTCACCCTGCCATTCCCTATTTTCATTAATGTAGCCTTTTTGTCGGCTTCCACCTAAAACCAAACCATCATTGCGGGAATAACAATATACGTCCTGTTCGCAACCTGATTCACTTCTGTAAACCTGTTTTCCGGGATAATAATTGTAAGATACCGGATCTCCTTTAGGGTCCATGATCGTGGCCGCACCTGGTATGTTGATCAAATGTCCCCTATGGATGATCCGGCCCGAGGTATCTCCAAAAAGATCTATACTTCCGATCTCAGTGCAATTGACGATAACATCGAAAGGGAGGGCAGGCAAGTCTTCAGTTTTTAATTCTTTGATCTCAAACCCGGATACTTTATTAAGTACCTTCTGTATCAAGGCAGGGAAATAGAGAGGCCAGTCGGCAAAATAGGTTTCGAATCTCCAGCCACTTTTAACATGGTGATCCGGATGTTCCGGATAGAACTCACCTCTGAATTCATTAAAGATCCGGAATTGCTCCATTACATTTGCATAATCAGGCACTTCTTTGTGGTAAGAAAAAAGTTCATAATGCTTTGTTTTTGTTACACCGGGGAATCGCTGACTGTAGAGTGTTTCAAAATAATTCTTACTAATACTGAAGACCTCATTGAGTTCGTCTGAATTGACAGCGTGAGGAATGATGGAAGCCGCCGGAAACAAACTTGAAAATTCCGGGTTCAAAGCAGCTGACCTCGGATCATCTTTTGAAATAATATGAACCTGATATCCCAGTTGCATGAGTAGTGAGGCGGTACTTAGGCCGCTGATACCGGCTCCAATCACACATATTATCTTTTTTTTGTTCATAGCAACATATATAAGGTTTTCTATTTAAACAGCTGATGAATTGAAACCGGCCGGAGTTGTAAGATCATCCTATTTTTGGTAGTTTAAGATATCATCAACCAATTATCAAAGGCGTGCAAAATCTCATTTCATTAACAACAGTGGTAGCCGTGCTTCTTTCAATTTCTGCTTGTGACATGCTTACCATTAGTGATGCTGCACTCGAGTATCCTACGGTTTATTCTAAAATGGAACTTGGTGAGCTTCAAGCCTTGAATGAGGATTATCAAGAACTTAATAATGGTCGACTTTGCTCCACTCTTAATGAGTATGGTTTTACCGGGTACAGTGAAATTCTTTTTATTGACGGAAAGAACCCATGTGCGAGAGTAAATCGAGATGTAGTACGAATTGAAATGACCAACACTGATACGTTGCTCAGTGCCGCTAAACGAGTTTTGTATAGAAACCGGCAATTCACCGGAATTGAAGATACCAATCGTCTTAAGTTAAGTTCTATGAATCCACAACCCGGGTGTATAAACTGTGGTCAATTCGATGAATATAGTGCTAATATTGAATGGAGCCTTACGTTTGAAAAACAATTTATTGACTCTGCAGAAGTTATTGGGACTGAAATTACGGTCTTTTTAGATGCACTTGGTGTGAACCGAATTTGGGGTAATTGGTATGCAGATTTTAAAACACCTGATTATATCAATTTTGGATATGTAGATGTACAGCAAGAAATGGTAGGAATGGAAATAGATTTACTGCCTTACACCGGAGTAGATACAACATATAGTTTGCAGGCTGAGGATCTCCAGGGTATTCCTGGAAAAATACACTATCCCGTAGAAAGAAATAATGGAGAAGAGCTAGAAATTCGGACTTGCTGGGCCATTCCGGTCAGCTACGGAATCGACGATACATTTCCGGGATGGGTGGCATATGTAGACATAGAAGAGGGAATTGTGGTAGATTTAGTTATAAGATTTTCAGAAGAAGAAAACAATTTTTCAGGTCAGCAAAATAAAAATGTAACTTTTGTTTACCCATCCTCTCTTTAGTGTTAGGGTAAACAAGAATAATCTTAAGCTTATTAAGGAAATAAATTGGCAGAATCAGTGAAAAAAGTTCTTATCGTAGAAGATGATATGATAATTTCTCTTGTTATTGAGAATATGATTAAAAAATTAGGTCATAATCTTGTTGGCAAAGTAGCTTCAGGAGAAGAGGCTATTAAGCTTGCTGAAGAGCATGAGCCTGATATCATTCTCATGGATATCAGGTTAAAGGGAGAGGTCGATGGTATTGAAGCAGTAAAGAGAATCCAAGAAACAATCGATACAGCAGTTATCTATCTGACTGGCAATTCTGACAAGGTGAACTATGAAAGGGCCAAGGCAACAAATTGTGTTGACCTTATCTCAAAACCATTTACTATTGGTGAGCTGACCCGTTCTTTGGACCTTGTCGAATAAATTTCTAACGTATCTTTTTTGAACTTTTATCGTAGGTTTTCAGATAACAAATGGGTAAAACTATGAGCATAAAGTTTAAAAATCTGCGTAACGATCTGGAAGATCTTGAAGAAGAATCAAATACCGATATGGGGAGCGGTTCGTCAGTACAGGAAAGTTCTTCCGGGTCAAAAGTCGCTAATTACATATTACTTCTCGCATTTATCGCTACGTTAGTTTTCTATGCGGGATCCAAGATTAATTTCCCAACTTTTGATGTCAATCCTATCGAATCCTTTGTTCAGGAACTCAATCAACCTGACGAAGACCTGCTGAACAGAATGGGAGCCCGCATGGAAGAAATGGGTTACGGCTTGATGACGCATGAAGAACTCATCGCGCTTCGTGAAGAAGGAGTGACAGCAACATACACATCTCAAATAAGAGACGTCGGTTACTCGGATGTGACTCTGGGTGAATTGATCGCATTGCAAAATGCTGACGTAAGTGGCACTTTTACCAGAATGATGAAAGAACTGGGTTACGAGTTAAGCATTCAGGATCTCATCGATCTCAGAAATGCAGATGTAACGGCCTTTTTCACCAGCAATATGCTGGATATTGGTTACACCAAGCAAGAACTTACCAAAGATAATCTTATAAGGATGAGAGGTATAGGTGTAACTCATCAACAAGCCAAAAGATTGATGGAAGAGAGTGGTGCCAGATTATCCGTTGATGAGTTGATAAGAAATCGAATAAGTAATCAATAGTAAACTTCCCCGTAGTTGGTTTATTTCTAGTTCAGAAACACCTATTTTTGCCCCCCGCATCAGAAAAAGGTGTGGACTTTTTATTGAACCCAATCACTGATACAAAATATGGCAAAAATTACCTTACCCGAAGTAGAGCTTAACATCTATTCTAAAAAAAGCCCTACAGAGATCACAGTTGTAGAAAATTATATTTGTACTAAGGAAAGCAGTCCAAATTTTGTTCGCCATGTAACCTTTGACGTATCCGGAACTGATCTTGAAGGCAGGGTTCGCATAGGGCAGTCAATTGGTATTTTACCTCCCGGTGAAGATGAGAGGGGTAAACCCCATAAGCTGCGTTTGTATTCTATCTCATCTCCAACGAAAGGAGAAGACGGTAAACCGAATCTGATCTCTACTACCGTGAAGAGAACAATTGAGGAACTTGACGGTAATTTATATACAGGTGTTTGTTCAAATTATCTGGCAGACCTTAAGCCCGGTGACAAGGTGAAGGCTACAGGTCCCAGTGGAAAAAGGTTTCTACTGCCTGAAAACCCGGAGGATTTCAATTATGTATTTTTTGCTACCGGAACAGGAATTGCTCCATTTAGAGGAATGATCATGGAAATGCTGGAATCCGGTTATAAAGGTGAAATTGCACTTGTTTTTGGAGCTGCATACCGTACAGACCTTATCTATTCGGATTACTTTATGGAAATGGAGAAAAAGTACGACAACTTCCACTATATTGCTAAGATCTCAAGGGAAGATCGACGAGCTGATGGTTCTAAATATTACGTTCAAACGGCTATTGAAGACGAAGAGGAAATACTAGATCCTATCCTTAGCCAAGAGAACACCCTGATTTATATTTGTGGGATCAAAGGCATGGAGTCTGGGATTTACAAAGGATTGGCAAAAAAAGGATTTTCTGAATATCTGCTGGTGAAAGGTGACTATGTAGATACAGATCCTGATGAGTGGAAATGGCAGGAAATGCGCCGAAAGGTAAAGCCCGGCGCTCGTTGCTTCGAGGAAGTATATTAAATTTTAAACATGAGTTTTTGTCACACCGCCTGATACCACAAATCGCATGAAATTTGTGGGGTCAGTTTTGATCGGAGTAACTTTATCTCTTGGGACGATGTACAGGTTGCCGGATACATTATAGGAATGCGGGCAATAAACAGCTACATCGTTTTCCAAACCAAAATGTGATAGAGAGTCTTCAGTGATAAAACCAAAGCGTTTCATGCCAACCGGTTCACTGAATTCAACAATGACAGGTTTTGTGAATTTCTTTCGCTCACCTACAAATGCTTCCGTCAGATCCTTTAGTGAGTTATAAACAATATTGATAAATGGGGTTTTGGTCATAAGTTTTTCAAACAGGAAAACGATCGGTCTGGCAAAGGTTCGGGACATCACGTATCCAAAAATTGTAGTGAGGGTGAATCCTGTGATGATCCCTAATCCTGGAATTTCATACTTGAACCAGCTGAACAGCAGATTGTTGAATAGAGAATTTGTCCAGATTATCGTTGAATAGGCCAGGTATGCGGTCAATGCTACCGGGAAAATGATAAGTATGCCGCGGAAAAAGTAATTGAGAATGGTTTTCATAGTCAGACCGTATATTTAATTTTCTAAAATCTAAAAGTAAATCCTCAAAGATGTTGAGTTTGGACTGACTTTATTTTCAGACCGTGTCACTCTTTCATTTTTATGATCTGATCATAGACATGAAAGGCACTATGTACGGCACCATCCATATAGCCGGGTGAATTTTCAGCTGTTTCAGCTCCGGCAATGATAAACTTATTATTCAGGTATGTTCTTTGAAAGATCGCATGTCCATTGTTTTGATGCGGCAGTACATGCTTATCATAGGGGAAATATGTGAATGGTTCATTCGCCCAAACCAGTTCGTGATATTCTGTGTAATCATTGACCTGATTCCCATAGTATTTACTGAGTTGCTTAAGGATCATTTGGAGTCGTTCTTCTTTAGATACTGAGAAATAGCTGCCATTTAGAAATCCTTTTATTGCATGCTGATTATCATTCCTTGTTGAGTGATCATACATTTCATTGATGGGCCCAACATTGCTGAATACCGTTCCGCTTGAATCTTCTTCCAGCCAAAATGGATCATCAAATATCAATCCGAATTTTATGGATTCTCCCATCCAAGTGTGTGTAGTTGCTAACAGCTCCGAAACGTTTTTGGGAAGCTCAGGGTCGAACTTTATGGACTCAGATAAGAGTTTTGGGGGAAGTGTAGAAACTACAACACCGGCTTCGAAAGTAATGTCAGAGCTTTCAACAATAACCTTATTTTTTTCAGAGGTGATCTTATTTACGGGTTCATCCAAAAAAAGATCTACATCTTTTAAATGCCCTTTCAGAGTAGTTATCAAAGCCGAGGTTCCGCCTTCAATTCTAAAGCTGGGCTGCTGCTGGACGGGAAGGGTAACCAACTGATGTGGGCTCATGGAGGTCGGCTCATAAATGGCTTTACCACCCAGTCTTTGCTGAAAGGTATTCAGGCCAAGTTCATCCAATAGAAATTGGAGCTTGGTATGAGCAGGTCCCAACCAGGTGGCTCCCATTTCAACTGTTGCCTGACCGTGCCCGCCAACGGTTAAAATTCTTCCGCCAAGCCGATTACGTGCCTCAACTACGGCTACCTTTAGATCGGTATGTTTGAATAAATAAGCTAGTGTTAATCCTGTAAGACCGCCGCCAATGATGAGGATATCAGCTTTTGTCATTCTTTGATCAGTTCAATTTTATCGATGAGCAGATTGAATGACTCCGGTTTTTCGTTACCAATCAGGAATCGTATTTCTTCTATAGAATTATGGTCGAAATTTGGTTCGTTTAGCTTTCTTCCCCGGAAGGTCGGATACAGGTCTCCAAGCTTAAATTCAACGTCCTGCCAATCACCGTTTGTCTCAAAATAGGAGATATAGGATGCATAATCACCAGTCTTATGTTTTACTCTGAACTGATATTTTTTACCATCTCCTTTTAGACGAATCCGAATCAAATGATCTTTGGTTAAAGCGATCGGGGAGAATTCATATTTAACAGATGAGAAACCCCCGTTGTTTTGAAGAGATATTTTACCTGAAAACTGACCGTGTCCTGCATCAGAAAGTGCAAAAGAACCTTGGGAGCGACCTCCCATAACTTCGTCATCCACAACGCTCCAGTTTTCAAGGATTGAGTTCTTATTAAAATCAAATAATAGTTGAGTGTCCATAGAAAGAATGAAAAACAAAATTCCGATTATAAACTTCATTAATTATATCTGTGAAGTAGGATTATCACGTGATGAACTAATTCCTGAGCATACGATTTCGTTCCTAAAGTGATTAATCGTGATCACAAATTATGTTAGGGTTTACCTATTTAATCTCTGACTGAATACTGGAAAAGTATACCAGCAATTACAAAAAGTGTGAAGAAGAAACCGTTAACTGCCAGGATCTCATATACAGAACTGTCTGGGAGGTTCGACATTCCGGCTTTCAGAGCAGCAATAGTGATCATTGTTTGAGCCACTGCCATACCAAACATTGTGTACATAAGACCTGTTGGCTTAAATCTTGCGATAAAAGCTCCAATGATCCCGACCGCGATCACTAAAAAGTATAGCAGGTTGAATTCATTATTCTCAGAACCGATAATCCCAACGGCAAGATTACTCCAGATAAGGAATAACCCTGAAAATAATGCAAATCCGATGGCTATCCGGTAAATAGTACTTGTTGATCGCCGGGTGATAATAACGTAGGTGAGTCCCGTGGCAAATATTAGTGTTCCCGCAAAAATGAAATCGGATGCCGTCCATACTACATCATCTGAAAACTGCATGGCGACCAGCGGGACCAATAATAAGGTGAATGTAATCAATGCCAGTTTGGCTATAGTTCCGAAGAGTGTTTTATGTTTGTTCATGAGTTTACTTCTGTATTAATTGTTTAAATTTGATGGATAATTATGATGAATGTGATCATTGAAATCCGAATAATATGAGAAAGAGATCACTACTACAGCTCCAGTAATCGCAAGGATAAACGCGATCATCCCTTCAGTGAGAGCGGATCTATTGTGATATTGTTGGGGTGTAGTCGTCATTTATGTGAGGTTGGAGTTTTCAAATTGAAAGAACTTTGAATTACAAAGTATGATGATAAATTTTTTTGAGCCCTGTTTAACTCTGTAGTGAACGAATTTTGGATCGAGTGAAAAAGTACCAACCAGTTCCGACCAATATCAATGCGAGAGGAATGGCTCCCGGTTCATTTTCAACAATGACCATGAAAGTCAATAATGCAATGCCGATGAAGATGGTCAATAGTGAAAGCAGAGTATGCATTTTTAGTTTTTTGAATTGATTTGTTTTCATTGCTATTTCTGTGATTTTATGATTTGTTCAAGAGCTTTAAGATGTTCATCAAACGCTTTTTTGCCCTCTGGTGTCATAGAGTAACTGGTGTTAGGTTTATTGTCGATGAAAGATTTTTCTACCTCCAAAAATCCTTCTTTTTCCAGTTTTTTGACATGAGTGGCCAGATTGCCATCGGTCACATCAAGGAATTCCTTGAGGGAGGTAAAATCCAGGGAATCGTTGACAGCTAGTGTTGACATTATTCCCAACCTAACCCTGTTTTCAAATGCTTTGTGTAGATCGTCGAATGATAACTTCACTGTCGATCACCTTTCATACTTGAAATGCATATACATTCCATACAGGATGTGAACAAGACCAAAACCGATCGCCCAGAAAAGAAGTCCGTAGCTGATAAAGGCCATGTTCAGTAATCCAAGTACCATCTGTACAAAACCCATGATCCGGACTTCCTTGATGGTATAAAATCCGGCGTTGAATAGGGCAAGTCCATAAAATACCAAAGTGAGGGGAGCGATCAATCCAATTAAGCCTTTGGAGATAAGTATTACGATCAGGAATCCGCCTGTAAAAAGCGGAATAGACATGTTCGTCAACATTCTGCGCGAGGTGGCATTCCATACTTTTTCATTTCTTTTCTGAGCCTTTCGTTTAGAATCCAGAATGGCGCTGACGAGAGCCAGTGTGAGTACACCTATTGCAATTAATATGACACCGGTAAGATCAGGATAGGAGTAAAAGATCTCATCAGGGTGAAAATCAAGAATGCTATAGGCGATCCATGCTCCGATCAGGGCATAGAACCCGGCTAATATACCTGCCCAACCGGAGAGTGATAGAAATTTAGAAGACCGCTCCATCATGGACCGTATTTCTGCAATATCCTGAATGTAATCTTGTTGTTCTTTCATGCAAAGTACTTTTTAATTAAAAGTACATACAAAATTATAATCTTGCAACGCCAGTTTCTTTTGGCTTCGATTACTTTAAATTTTGAATTGCGATTGGCGATTATGAGATTGCCCGGATTTCAAAGACTTCTGAGTTAATAATCACTTGAGTATTTAAGTCTGTAATTTGTCCTCAAGTCAGGAGATCAAAATGAGAGTACATGCGAGTAAGGAGAACCCAATTTTTTAATTTAAGGCTTTCCACTCTGTTACAGTCATATATTAATGATATGCCACTTAGCGTGAACGGGCTATAAGAATCGACTTCTAAATCGATCATTTGTTGCATCGATCAATTGCTTTTAAGAATAAATTGATTTTCGATATACCGGTCTGCGAATAAGGTTTAACGAATCTCAAACCACGCATGAGTTCAAGCCATATTTTTCCTATATTTAAGGCTCTGTAAAATTCAACACTCACACACTAAATTTAATGTCGCACAAGACTTCTGCTCAGATCCGTCAGGAATTTTTTGATTTCTTTGCTGAAAAAGATCATGCTATTGTTGACAGCGCTCCTGTAGTCCCAAAAAATGATCCAACTTTGCTTTTCACTAATGCAGGGATGAATCAGTTCAAATCTATCTTCTTAGGAGAAGAGGATGCCCTCAAGCACGATGGCAAGCTCTGGAAACGTGCGGCTGATACTCAAAAATGTATTCGTGTCAGTGGTAAGCACAACGACCTGGAAGAAGTAGGCCATGACACCTACCACCACACCTTATTTGAAATGCTGGGTAACTGGTCGTTTGGTGATTATTTTAAAAAAGAAGCTATAGGCTGGGCCTGGGAGCTTTTGGTTGACAAATGGGGGCTTGATCCTGAAAGACTGTATGCCACCGTGTTTGAGGGAGATGATGCTGATGGGTTGCCAGCAGATGACGAAGCTATAGAGCTATGGAAAAGTGAGACGTCAATTTCACACGATCACATCCTAAAATGCAGTAAGAAGGATAATTTTTGGGAAATGGGTGAGACCGGTCCATGCGGACCTTGTTCAGAGGTACATATCGACCTTCGCTCAGATGAAGAGCGCAAAAAGAAACCCGGTCGGGATCTGGTGAACATGGACGATTCCCGTGTGATGGAGATCTGGAATCTTGTATTCATTCAGTTCAACCGTAAGCCGGATGCTTCCCTGGAAAAACTACCTGCCCAACACGTTGATACCGGAATGGGCTTTGAAAGGGTTTGTGCAGTACTTCAGGAAAAGACATCCAATTATGATACGGATGTCTTTACGCCGCTTTTAGATGAAATTGCCGATTTGGCCGGACTGAAATATGGTGAGGATGAAGATAAAGACATTGCTATGCGTGTTATTGCCGATCACATTCGGGCAGTGACCTTCTCCATTGCGGATGGTGCTTCACCCGGAAATGAAGGTCGAGGTTTTGTGATCCGAAGAATTTTACGTCGAGCCATCCGCTACGGCTGGGATGTCCTTGATTTCAAGGAGCCGTTCTTCTATAAACTGGTAGATGTATTAGCCGAGCAGTTCAAGGATGTATTTCCTGAGATCAAGGCACAGAAGAAATATATAGTGAACGTGATCCGTTCCGAGGAAAAGAGCTTTCTGAAAACATTGGGTCAGGGTATTGAGCTATTTAACGAGATGGTGGAAGGGGAGAAGAAGCTATCCGGTGAGGATGCGTTCAAACTGCACGATACCTACGGTTTCCCAATCGATCTGACGGAACTCATGGCTCGCGAGCGTGGAGTTGAAGTAGATGTAGATGAATTTAATAAGCACATGAAGGCACAGAAAGATCGTGCTCGTGCTGCCGGCAAGTTCTCGGTGGACCAGAGTGAAACTAATGCTTGGAAAGCAGTTCAGCAAGGGTCTGTTGCGGACCACAGATCTGAGTTTGTAGGTTATGATGACGCAGAGGTAGAAACTAAAATTATTGGATACAGAAAAGAAGGAGACAGATTTGCCCTTCAACTCACTAGAACACCATTTTACGCTGAAAGTGGCGGTCAAGTTGCCGATACAGGTGTGCTCAAAAATGATGAAGATTATTTGAAAGTCATTGACGTGCAAAAAGGAGCTGACGGAAAAAACATTCATTACGTAGACAATTTGCCTGAAGATTTATCCGGTACATGGACTGCTTCCATTGATCTTGACAAACGTATAGAAATTCAGAAACATCACTCTGCCACGCACCTTGTTCATGCCGCATTACGAGGAATTTTGGGTGACCATGTTGCTCAGAAAGGATCACTGGTGGATGAAAACCATCTGCGCTTTGACTTCTCTCACTTCGAAGCCATGACCGACGAGCAGCTGGAGGAAGTTGAACAGCTTGTGAATGAGAAGGTTCAGGAAAATATCCCATTGCAGGAAGAGCGGAACGTTCCGATGGATGAAGCCAAAGAACGTGGAGCTATGATGCTGTTCGGTGAAAAGTACGGCGAAACCGTGCGTGTGATTACATTTGACGAAGATTATTCTGTGGAATTGTGTGGTGGTACTCACGTTGGAGCTACCGGTGAGATCGGCTATTTCCGGTTCACCAACGAAACCTCGGTAGCTGCGGGTATTCGCAGGATCGAAGCTGTCTGTGGAACTCAGGCTGATAAGATTCTTCGGGATGAAAAACGATTATTACAGCAGGTTAAAGGAGCCATCGGTCAAACCGAAGATCTGGCTGCCGATGTCATGAAACTGATCGAGGACAAGAAAGCTCTTGAGAAAGAGCTTGAAAAAGTTCAGATGCAAAATACAGGCGCTAAACTGGATGAACTTATTAGGGATGCAGTGTCACTTGATTCAGGCATTAAACTGGTAAAAGGAGAGATTGCCGGCGCAGACATGGACGCATTGAAGCAACTTGGTTACGATGGACTTCAGAAGACAAAAGAAAATACTGCCATTGTACTTGGTTCTAAAGATGAGGAGCAAGGGAAAGTTTATCTGATGGTAGCTCTCACTGAAGACATCATCAGTGAAAAAGAACTAAAAGCCGGAGCATTGGTCGGTCAATTGGGACGAATTGTTGGCGGAGGCGGAGGCGGTCAGCCGAATTTAGCAACGGCTGGCGGACGTGAACCCGAAAAATTGTCTGAAGCACTAGAAAAAGTGAATGAATTGATCGAAGAATCTATTTCCTAATTAAACATCAGAATAGAATGAGGATAGCATAAATTGGACGAATAGTCGTTGTTTTTTGGTTAATTGAATTAATCTAAATCAGTGACGATCTAGTAGATCGGTGCCATCCGCCTTCCATTCTGATGTTTTACCAGGAGCAGAATCAAATCACAAAATCTTCATAAAAAAATGGATATATTTGCAGCCCTTTGATGCAAAGATTGATCTCAAAAAAATATTATGGCTAAAAAGAAAAAAGACGAAGTAAATTTTGCCCCCCGGGGAAAAGGAAGTGAAAAAGACGGTGCCGTGCAAAAAGGTGTTGATCTTCCGAGCCCCACCAGGAAAAAGCATAAATCCTTAGGCTTGAGTGAGGATGACCTCAAAGCTATGTATGAGCAGATGTACCTTCAGCGACGATTTGAAGAGCGTGCAATGCAGCAGTATCAAAAAGGAAAATTTGGCGGATTCTTGCACCTCTATATTGGTCAGGAAGCTGTTTCAACCGGGACTGTTTTTGCACTGAACGACGATGATGATATCATCACAGCCTATCGCGATCACGGTTGGGGATTGTGTCGAGGCATCACTCCAAATGAAGGGATGGCTGAATTGTTCGGTAAGAAAACCGGATGCTCCAAAGGTAAAGGCGGTTCAATGCACTTTGCTAAAACCGAAAATCATTTTTGGGGCGGTTACGGAATTGTAGGTGGCCACATCCCGATCGGTGGGGGGCTTGCATTTGCGAACAAGTACAATCAAAACGGTCGCATTTCAGCTACCTTCTTTGGTGACGGAGCTGTGGATCAGGGGGCGTTGCATGAGACCTTTAACATCGCCAACCTCTGGGGACTACCGGCTATTTTTGCCGTAGAGAATAATGGATATTCCATGGGTACTGCAGCCCGCCGACACACGGTAACTGAGATAGTTGATCGAGCTAAGGCATATGGAATGAAAAGTAAGGTTGTAAATGGAATGGATGTATTCTCTGTCTATGAAGCCATGAAGGAGGTTTCCGAAGAAGTGCGAGAATCATCTGAACCCTATTTTTTAGAGATCAGAACCTACCGGTATCGCGGTCACTCAATGTCAGATCCTCAAAAATATCGTGATAAAGAGGAACTGGAAGAATATCAGAAGAACGATCCCATTGAAAGACTGAAAACTTATCTGAAAGATGAGGAGATCCTTAAGGATAAAGAAATTGAGGAAATAGAGGAGAAGGTAGAGCAGGAAGTACTGGATGCTGTGGAGTTTGCAGATGATTCTGATTTCCCGGATGAGTCGGCTCTATACGATGATATGTTTGCCGAAGATGAACCATATTTCCACAAATAATTTTAAACTGACTATATAAAGTAATGGCTGAATTACAATTTAGAGAAGCAATACGAGAGGCAATTGACGAGGAAATGGCTCGTGAAGAGAAAGTCTTCATTATGGGTGAGGAAGTTGCCGAATATAATGGTGCTTATAAAGCTACTGAAGGACTTTTAGACAAATACGGCTATAAGCGCGTGATCGATACACCGATCTCCGAGCTTGGATTTGCCGGAATTGGTGTGGGAGCTGCAATGAACGGACTTCGTCCTATTGTAGAATTCATGACTTTTAACTTTGCAGTTTTAGCTGCTGACCAAATTATTAATCATGCCTCCAAAGCAGGCTATATGACCGGAGGTCAGATTTCGATGCCGATCGTATTCCGTGGGCCAAATGCTTCTGCAGGTCAATTGGGTGCAACACACTCCGTGGCTTATGATACCATGTATGCACACTTCCCTGGCCTGAAAGTGATCTACACTTCTGAACCGGATGATGCCAAAGGGCTTCTTAAATCTGCTATCCGTGATGATAATCCTGTACTGTTCATGGAATCGGAGCAGATGTATGGAATGAAAGGCGAGGTTTCCGAAGAGGAAGATTATATAATCCCGATCGGAAAAGGAAAAGTAAAACGTGAGGGAAGCGACGTAACAATTGTGGCTCACGGAAAGATGTACCATGTGGCAAAACAGGCTGCCTCGCAACTTGAGAAAGACGGCGTAGATGTGGAAATTATCGACCCAAGAACGGTCAAGCCGTTGGACTTGCCACTGATCGTGGAATCGATCAAAAAGACCAATCGTTGTGTGGTAGTGGATGAGGCCCATCCATTTGCAGGATTTGCAGCGGAGATCGGATTCCTGATCCAGCGTGAAGCATTTGATTATTTGGATGCTCCCGTTCAGCGTGTTACACTGCCGGATGTGAATGCACCGTTTGCAAAGAATCTTTTTGATGCCTGGCTTCCGGATGCAAAGAATGTTATCGAAGCTGTAAATCAGGTTACATATAGGAATTAGGCAAAAGTGAAAAGTGAAAGGTGAAAAGTATGCAGAGTACAACTTTTCACCTTTCAACTTTGCCTTTTCACTCTAACACCCGTTAAAATAGTATAAGCTCAAAAAATTAATAACTCACTCAACAGTATAGACTAAATATTATGGCCATTAAGATTGAAATGCCAAAGCTTAGCGACACCATGGAAGAAGGGGTGATCGCATCGTGGAATGTAGAAGAAGGAGATAAAGTAGAGGCCGGTGATATTATTGCCGAAGTGGAGACTGATAAGGCCACCATGGAAGTTGAGGCCTTTGATGGAGGAACCGTTCTTAAAATCCTAGTTGATACAGGCGACGCCGTTCCTTTGGGTGGCCTCATGGCCGTGCTGGGTGAGGAAGGTGAAGATATTTCCGATATCCTTGAGGAAGCTGAATCTGCTGATTCCGAAAAATCTGAAGAAGAAGCCGAAGCTGAAGAATCAGCTGACGATGGTAAAGAAGAAGCAAAAGATGAAGAGGCTAAAAGTAAAGGCAATGGTGGTTCAGCCACACTGACTTCTCCAAAAACTGAAAGCAAGCCTTCCAAAAAAGAAGACACTGAGGCATCTACCGGGGAACATGGACGAATATTAGCTTCACCACTTGCTCGAAAAATGGCCGAGGATAAGAATATAGATCTGTCCAAAGTTAGTGGGTCCGGACCTAACGGTCGTATCATAAAGGCAGATATTGAAGACTATAAAGAGGAAACTCCTGCTGCTGCGAGTGAATCAACCCAAACTTTTGAAAGTATCGAAAGTAAAGAGGTCAAGGTTTCTCAGATGAGGAAAACCATAGCCCGACGATTGTCGGAAAGTAAGTTTACGAATCCTCATTTTTATGAGACTATTGACATAGATATGAAGTCGGCAATCGCAGCCCGCAAACAAATAAATGATGCAAATGAAGACGTGAAGATCAGCTTCAATGACATTGTGGTTAAAGCGTGTGCTACAGCCTTGACACGCCATCAGTATGTGAACAGCTCTTGGCACGATGATGTGATCAAACAGCATGGAGAAGTTCATGTTGCGGTTGCTGTAGCCATCGAAGAAGGTTTGATGACACCTGTCATCCGTCATACGGACAAAAAAGGCCTGGCACAGATTTCCTCCGAAACCAGGGAATTGGCCGCACTGGCACGTGACCGGAAGCTTCAGCCTGAACAGATGGAGGGAAGTACGTTTACCATCAGTAACCTGGGGATGTTTGGCATTGAGGAATTCACAGCCATTATAAACCCGCCGAATGCGTGTATCTTAGCCGTTGGAGCTATCCGTGACGTACCGGTTGTGGAGAATGGAGAAGTGGTTCCCGGCAAGCGCATGAAAGTGACGCTATCATCCGATCACCGTATCGTGGATGGAGCCAAAGCCGCAGAATTTCTGAATACCGTTAAGAATCTGCTGGAAAATCCACTTTCGATGTTACTGTAAACTTAGCGTAACCAAAGTAATTGAAAGCCCTGTATTCGAATAGAATGCGGGGCTTTTTCATTTTTACTATAGCTGGTTGAATGGAACGCGGATAACGCTGATCTTGCGGATGGTCACTGATTTTTTAATTATCAGGTAATAATAAACTGGGTCAAGCGTCTTGCTTGAATCAACTACTACCTTGATCAACATCGTAGTGCTTCTCTAAATACCAATCTGCTCAATCCGTCTCATCCGTGTTCCATTCCCCGGTCTAATTCTGTTTTCAAATTCCATTACATTTTCTAACAAACTTAAGCTCGTTCCCAACCACCCGGTTGGGAATGCCTTGCTGGACCTCACGGTCCCTGTAAAAAAAGAAAGTGCTGTAAATAACTTTTTTGAGCCTTGGCACCTTTACCCACCCCTTGATCCCCCGACAAACTTGCCGGGGGAAACTTTGGATCAAACAACTTACCCTTCCTCCCATGCTCCTTTTTTCATTTAAAAAAGTTGCTTAATTAAGAGTGATTTTTGAAATGTTGTTTTTCTAAAAGAATAATATTTAGTTACATAGATGGGTACATCTAAATTAAGTTGAGATTTATGAAATATGTAGCAACAAATTTTAAAGCCTTCATACTTTCCCTTACTGTGTTGTTTTGTACAGCGTGGGGGGGGGGGGTAGTATCTGCCCAGGAAGCCCCTGACTATATTAAAGGAGAATTGTTAGTCACACTGAAAAAAGGCCATTCCATTGAGCAGGTTCTCAATAAGGAAGCACTTAAAAACAGCGGCATTCGAATTGAAAAACACCTACCAAACCTTGGCATCTGGAAGCTTTCCTTCCCGGAAGTCCCGGGATTTGACACCAGGGCAAGGCTGGCCCTGTTCAAAGGGTTCTCAGAAATTCAAGCCGCACAGTTGAATCATAAAGTGGAGTTACGGAGCCGGTCCACCACACCCAACGACGAATATTACGGGGACCAATGGGCTTTGAATAATACCGGTCAAACCGGAGGTACTTCTGGGGCAGATATTAGCGCAGAGGGAGCCTGGAACCTCACCACAAGCAATACGACAGCCAATGGCGATGAAATCGTAATTGCAGTAATTGACAATTTTTTTGATTTGGATCACGAAGACCTGAATTTTTGGAAAAATGAGGAGGAGATTCCGGGCAATGACCATGACGATGACGGGAACGGATATGTAGACGATTATGACGGGTGGAATGCATACGATGACAACGGTGATTTCCCGGATGCAGAAGAGTACGACTTTCATGGGACACATGTAACGGGAATAGCAGCGGCCAAAGGAAACAATAATACAGGGATAAGCGGGGTGGCACCCAATACGAAAGTACTTCCCGTTATGGGTAGTTCTCCTTATGAGAGTACGGTATGGAGCGCGTACGAATATATTATAACTTTACGAAAGCAATATGAGAATACAAACGGACAGGAAGGAGCCTTTATACCGGTTACGAATTCATCATTTGGATTAGATTATGCGAATCCTGCCAATCACCCTATTTGGTGTGCGGCCTATGATTCATTAGGAGAATACGGTATTGTTAATGTTTCCTCTGTTTCAAATAATGATTACGATGTTGATACAGGTGGCGGAGTACCGGACACCTGTTCAAGTGATTATTTAATTACCGTTGCCAATACGGACCACAACGATGCATTATCCGATACCAGTGCGTATGGTGCTACTCATGTGGATTTGGGGGCCCCTGGCAGTATGATTGTTTCTTCTGTTCCCATTAATCCAAATCCTCCTCCATCATGGGGAGAAACCCAATACAATAATAAATACGGGAGAGACACCGGGACCTCGTATGCAGCACCCCATGTAACCGGGACGGTGGCTTTAATGTTTTCGTATATGTCCACCACGCAGCTTCAGCTTTATGAAAATGATCCTGCAGGGATGATGCTGCAAGTTAAAGACTGGATATTGGACAGTGTGGACCCGGTTCCCGATCTAAGCGGGATAACTGTGAGTGAAGGCCGCCTCAATGCATATAAAGCGTTGCAGGTAATGTTTGACCCGCCGCCCTCAGCTCCCACAAACCTGGTGGTCGTGAATGAAGGTTCCGGTGGTGGCCAAATGCAACTGGCCCCGGCTGAACTGGACTGGGATGATAATACGGAGGCCGATTTGGATTTTTATAAGGTGTATCGAAAATGGCAGGGAGAACAGAACTGGACTATGATCGGCCAGCCTTCGGTGAGCACATTTACAGACCAGGAAACCTCGATTAACGATGTGGACGGAGACCCGGTATCCTATTACGTAACTGCGGTGGATGATCTCGGACAGGAATCCGGGGCGTCCAATACCGAAACCGTAACAGCAGATGATCTGTTTATGAAAGTAATGCCGAGAAGTGAAGAACCCGCCAGGCCGAAAGAATTTACGTTAAGCTCAAATTATCCCAACCCGTTTAATCCTGTGACCACGGTGGAATACGCGCTGCCGGAACAAGCGGACGTGCAGCTTTTTGTCTACAACTTACTCGGGCGCCGGGTAGCTGTATTGGTGGACAGGAACCAGCCGGCCGGCCAGTACCGGGCGTCATTTGATGCTGCCGGCCTGTCCAGCGGATGGTATTTTGCCCGCCTGCAAGCCATAGGGGAAAGCGGTAAGGAATTTAAACAAGATATAACCATGCAGTTAGTTAAATAAAGAAAAGAGAGGTAGTACCATGAAAAATATAATCTCAATACCTGCTTTGCTTTTGATGTTCTTTACCGGCATCATTTTGAGCTCCTGCGATCTTTTTAATAGCGACGCCAGCCAAAGTCAGGAAGAACCTCCGGTAGAAAATGTATTGGCCGAAACAAAATGGATGCTTGCTGAGATGCAGCCCGATGGAAGAGAGCCAGTACGATTTGAGCTTAATGAAGAAAGTCACGGGAAAGATTTCTTTGCTATTTATTTTAAACAAGACAGCACATTTGAATCACATCCCGGTTGTGGCTGGATTGGCGGGAATTATGAAGTACTGGCAGAAAACCACATTAACATACATAGAGTCGGGGGAACGAGGGGTGTTTGTGATTACACGTTAGAATTCCAGCGTATGCTAAGAAACGCTCAACGCTTCGAGAGCACGGGAGATACATTGGTCTTATTTCATGATGAGATTCCTTTTGTTGAAGATACTTTAGCCGGAAAATTCGTATTCAATAAGGAAGGTTTCGAATACTATAATCCCTGGCCGAAAGATTGATCCGATAAGTCACTGCGGTCCGTTAAATAAAGAGAAGCAATACCATGAAAAAATCAATGCAAAGAACGTTGTTTCTGACAATTATTTCCGGACTCCTGCTTTTATCCTGCGATCTAACAGACCGGGGTAACACCGCCGAGTCTCAGCCCCCGATTGGAAGACACCAAATGGACCCTGGAGGCATTTGTGCTTGAATCCGGAGACCCCATTGAAGTTGAAAACACTTTTCAAGAAAATTACCAAATTGCCTTTGGTACCGATAGCGCGTTTTACGCCACATCAGGTAATACTTGTGATGGATTCTACGAATATTCTACAGATGGTCCATAAATATGTCTGTAGGATGTACAGGGGGTACACTTGGTCGGCACAATACCAAACGGCTCTGTACCTTTCATACAAATATGAGATAAGTAACGAGAAGCTGTATTTTTATCATGAGGGACTGTCCGGTGCGTATTTAGAAAAAGATACGCTTAGTATGAAACAAGGACTTGAGTTCGAAAGCGGATGGCTTGTATGGGCAGATGATTAACTCCTAAATCTATATCTTTAATTTGGTTTTACCACGTTGCCTAGCTTTGAATTCTCTGAAAGTGCAGTTTTAGATAAATCCAAAGTAGGCAGTATTATAAAATATTTCCACGATTATCCACTTAATTCGCCTCATCCGTGTTCTATCCCCAGTCTCATTCTGCCTTCAAATCCATTACATCTTCTTACAAACTTCTCAGATTTATTTACGTAATTGAAGCTCCAACATGAATTAAAAGAAATTCCTATGAGACTTCTATTACTATCGGCCTTACTAATATTGTCAGGGCTTTTCCATTCCACTAATGCACAGAGTTCAGAAACGGTAGAGGTGCAGCAAACGATTGATCGCCTGTTCGAAGGGATGATCAAAAGTGACAGCAGTTTAGTGGCTTCAACATTCAAAAGTGATGCCATCATGCAGACCATCAGAAACCATCAGGATGGGAGTGTAAGTGTAGTCAATGGTGATCTGAGTCAGTTTTTATCGGACATCCACAGGGCTGAACCCGGAGTATTGAATGAAAAGCTGAATGGATATGAGATCAAGGTAGATGGTAAACTTGCTTCCGCATGGACACCCTATGAGTTCTATGTAGGTGAGGAATTCTCTCATTGTGGAGTCAACTCTTTTCAGCTGCTAAAAACATCTGAGGGATGGAAGATCTTTCATATTGTAGATACACGCCGCAGAGATAACTGTGTAGAATAAAGGCAGAAAACTCCCATAGGGACCATTAATTATTCAGTGCTCGTAATAAATTCTAAACTTATCGCAATTCATCTATGAAAAGATCATATACACTTCTGTTCGTGATGCTATTTGTTGTACAACATGGCATAGCTCAGGTCAGCGAGGCTCAAAGGCAGCAAGACGTGCAAAGCATAGACAATCTGATGGAAGCTCTGTACGCCTCAATATCAGGAGAAAAAGGAGAACCCAGAGACTGGGATCGTTTCAGGAACCTGATGCTACCCGGTTCCAGACTTATCCCAACTGCAAGTGGCGAGGGCGGTGTGAACAGCTATCAGATCATGAGTCCGGCTGAATTCATAGAGAATACCGATCCTTATTTCGTTGAGAATGGATTTTATGAGTATGAGATCAACCGTGAAGAGCATCATTATGGCCGCATTGTTCATGTAATGAGTACCTATGGCTCTAAGAGAAGCAAGATGGATGCTGAACCATTCAATAAAGGAATTAACAGCATACAGTTATTCAACGATGGGCAGCGCTGGTGGGTTGTTACCATATATTGGGCACACGAGTCAGAAGATAATCCGATTCCTGAGCGTTTCAGAGGTTAGATCCCAAACGTATTTTAGTCCGCTGTATTAAGGAGCCGGTCAATGACTTTTGCCTTTCCGGGCTCTACATACTTCCCATAAGAAATAACGAGTATACCTTGAACTCCGTCATCTGCTTTGATAGCGTGCACTGTGGATTCACTACCCGGGTCGGTCCCCTTATCAAAGTTATGGGACTCAATAATACTTAATTCATCTGTAGTGTAAGTAGCTTTCAGAGATTTGCAGGTTATATTGTCTTCTCCCAATTCAAATACATGGTCAAATCCTTTCTCTTTGAGAGATTCAACGGCGTCGGCTAAGTCTTTGTACATAAATGTATTAGTTAATTTGTTTACTATAATATACAAAATAAAAAAGCCGCTCGTTCAAGCGGCTTTATAGTAAAATAAAAAGCTGTAATAGATCAGTCTTTATTTTTGATATCTTGGATCTCAAGGCGAATTTCCTGGGCCAATTTTTTTAGTTCTTGTAGGCCTTTACGTGCGCGTGTTCCTGCTGCTTTGTTGCCTTTGTCGTAGAATTTTTCCATTTCGACTGCGGTTTCTTCTACGAGATTTTTGATTTCTTCAACTCTGCTCATTAATAGCTCCGTTAAATTATTATTGGTTAAAATTTTCTGTTTTCAGAAAGTGCGTTGAAGCTATTCAATCGGGGGTATTGAGTCAAATTAAAACTGCATTATTTTGTGAATAAAGCACTTTTTTATGTTTTTTAAGGCATTTTTGTCACTTTCTTCCAATTTAGTCTGTTTACGAACTTATTTGCGGCAGCATTAGTACCGGCTTTTGATCGAATACTGCAGTTTCACCAATTTTTGACTCCATCAGGCTATCTGTTTTTTTTATCACAACCCGAAAGGATAAGTTTCCGGTACGCCTTCTTCCTTTTTGCGTGCAGGAAGGGGCGTGATCGCCTCAGTTTCATCTACCCAAATATATTCATCGAATTGATTGGACAGGGAAGCCTGAAAATAATGACTTTGCATTTCGGTTTTAGGCCGATAAATAACTCCGATGGCTCGTTCAAGTCTGCTTTCTTCAAGTCTTTCCGTTAAATCTTCATGCCCTTGTTTGTGCAATGGCAGTATAAAGTTATTTGGTTTAGCCTGATGCATCAGGAATTCTAGACTTTCTTTTGGAGTTGGGCGGACATCCATTATGTTCATTTCATCCCCCCAATTGTGAGCAGCAGCTACAGTGCCGTGATCAGTTCCAAAGCCAATGTTATACGCTTTGTCGCCGAGGTCTTCTTTTGCAAGCTGTCCGATATTGTGTTCTCCCCTTGCTCCCATCTCAGTGGCTTGTGCATTTCCAATGTGAGAATTATGAGCCCAAACCACGACTTTGGCATCACTTCCTTTATGCTCCATAAGAGATTTTAAAGTGTCATACATATGGCTGTCTCTGAGGTTCCAGCTCGACTGTGCCCCCAAATACATGCTACGATAGTATTTTTCAGCATTTTTAACCAATCGTGCATTTTGAATGGCATCAAAGTATCGGCCTCCATTATTCTTTGCTATATCAGCTCTTTCAGATAAGATCTTGGAGAGCATTTCTGTCACATCCTTTTCACAATTTTTGTACTGATCGCTCATAGCTGCTGCGCCATAGCTTGACGGATTACCTTCATATGGGGTAAGGCAGCCGTATCGATTACGTGCTGTTTCGGCGAGGTCGGAATCAATGTCTTCCAAATAATCTATAATGGCTTTTACCGAAGAGAACATACTGTAGAAATCGAGACCGAACACGCCTACTTTTTCTTTCTCAGATCTGTTTTCATTATGATCTTTCAGCCATTTCACGAAACTAAGAACTTCCCCGTTACTCCACATCCACGTGGGAAACCTTGTGAAGGGCTCTTCTTCAGGAAGGGAGATATTAGTTTCTCTTACGTATCTATCTACATGAGCAGCATCGGGCCAATCGGCCTCAAGTGATACTATATTAAAGTCTTTCTTTTGTATGAGTTCTCTTGTCAACTGTTCACGAAGGCGGTAGAATTCGGAAGTTCCGTGTGATGCTTCTCCGATCAATACTACTTTGGCATCGCCAACACGCTCCAACAGTGAAGTAAAGTCGGCTCCTTCACGTTTGTCAAAAGGTTCCGCAGCTTGTTCGATAAGTTCGGTTACCGTTTTTTCCCGTTTTGATGGCGAGACCTCCTTCGCTTCTTTATTTAGCCAGCCGCCGGAGCCAATAAGTGGGACAAACTGAACGCGGCCGAGCTCTTTCTCTTTGAACTCGCCATTTTTTTTGGTGGTTAGAACCAGCCTTTGGGTTCTGATCTTGTCTCCAACCGGAATAATAATACGGCCACCCTCAGCAAGTTGATCTTTCAGGTCTTCCGGTATTTTTGGTCCGCCTGCTGCAACGTTAATGGCATCAAATGGGGCATGTTCAGGCCAGCCCTCTGTGCCGTCACCATGACGTACATGAACGTTATCAAAACCAAGCCGATCCAAACGTTTTTTAGCCGCTTCCGCGAGAGTTTTATGACGCTCGATTGTATACACTTCGGCGCCAAGTTCACTCAGTACGGCAGCTGCATATCCTGAACCTGTACCTATATCGAGTATTTTTTCATCCTTTTCGATATCAAGGATCTCCGCAGCCAAAGCGACTACATAGGGTTGTGAAATCGTTTGTTCTTCATCAATTGGTAACGGAGCATCTTTGTAGGCGAATTCCACGAGGTCTTTCGGTATAAATTCTTCTCTCGGAACATTTTTCATTGCCGAAAGTACTGCAGGATCCTCAATACCCCTACCTTTAAGTTGCTTTTCAATCATCTCTTGTTTCTGATGTAATAGCTCACTCATTTTCTTGTAAGGTTTTCTTAATGGTCATCTTGTTATCCTGTATAACAAAGTATACACACCAATAGTTTTAACTATAACGGCCGGTAGCATTTAGATAAAAAACAGATCAATCAATATCCGAATTGAGTAACTGTGTTAACCCAAGACAGTGGTACTATAAAATTCCGGTTTCAGTTCTGCAAGCAGGGAAGAAGCCAGACTAACATTGTTTATATGCAAATGATCCTGATAACTAGAGTATTTTCTGTTTTCAGGTTGACCCCAGAAGCTCTCAATATCTTCAGCAAGCCCCAGATTTTCTTCGAGTTTGTTTAGCTTAAGGTCGTTCTCTATCAGAAGATCTCGGTGATGGTCTAGAGCTCGCAATCCCATCGATAAGCCACACTCACGAAAAGCAAGACGGTATTCTGCAGGATCTGTGACTTTTAACTTATTTGATATGGTATCAAGTCCGCTCATAGCCTCTTTGAATAGTTTTTTTGGTTTAACTGATTCAGGGAGTATCATATATCGGCTGAGTTCTGCAGATCGAACTATATTCAGTAAAAGTCCTCCCAAGCCTAGTGGATCAGTTGTGCTCCAATTTTGGCCTTCGCAGATCTTTTCGAGTTTTTGAAGATATTCAGTAAAATCATATTTGGCAGATGACAACATTTCACACTCAAGCGCGGTCAGATATCCCTCGAGTGGATCATGTGCGCCCATCGTTGGCACTTGAGGATAACTGAGGTCAACACTCATTTTCCAATAGAGATGGAATCGACCATCTGTTTTTTGGAGAAAGTGCCTGCCGGCAAGGCTTAATTCAACAGCGTGTTGTTTCCATTCTTTGATATCTAAATTTTCTGATGCCTGAAGAAGTGCATGTATCCAACGGGTATGGTAGTGATAATACTGACCGTCTCTGTCCCATTCTTTCCGGTCATTGAAAGGCTCAGATTGCTTCCGTTCCGGTTGTGGCTTCCCAATTCTAAGTCCTTTTACCGTTGGATGTTTTTGTGCTTCCTCTTCCGGTAAATCACTTATCCAACCACTTCGGGAATCATTTTGGTCAAATTTTCCAAGTGTATGATGAACTTTATTGATCAATTCCCGGATCGTTTCTTCATACTCTTTTTCATCATACAATGATGCAAGAGCTAAAAAATTCTGAAGGGCCAATGCATCCGTCCAGAGATAGCGCTTTTGCTTCATCTCCGAATCACTTCTTAATCCGGTTCCTTCTGAAAATTCATCCATTAGTTCTTTTGCCAATTCTTCTGAGATGCTTTGAATCTGACTCATGAGTCTAACTGTTATTGTTTACCTGTCAATGACTTAGTTTATAACAAAAAACATGATCAGCCTGTTCATGTTTCTGCTAAATACGGGCGAGATCAAGTCTGCAGGATTGATGTGAGATCTAATAGAGAGCCGGGTAGATATGCGAAATGCAGACGGATGCCAGCCTTTATTCTCTGGTGAGAGATGAGGACTTAAAATTAAATGGCAGAAGGTCGGCGCTTAAGTGTTCAGAAATTGTTCCGTCAGCGTGGTGTAGTATTATATCATGATATGGTAAAAACTCTACAATAACCTGCCGGCACGCTCCACATGGACTACTTATTTGACCTTTTTTGGTGTGAATCTCAAGTCGTTGAAGGTTTCTGAATCCGGCTGAAAGGGCTTTAGAAAGAACCACCCGTTCAGCACAAAGCCCCTTGGACCATTCACTGACTTCAACATTAACACCTTCGAAATAGCCGGTCTTTGTAAACAAAATGGCAGCTACCTGGAAATCTGAGTTCGGGACCACAGCTTTTGGGAGCAGTTGTTTGAGTTTTTCTGAAGCATCCAATTGTCCGGAAATTGATTTTAAGAGATCTTCAGCTTTGTTCAATGGAAGATCCTGTTCAATGATGATTTCCAGATCAAATTCATTCTTCCAGAAACTCAGCTGTTCATATTTATAATCGCTTAAATAGAGTTTAGACGGTGTTTCGCCCTCACTTAAACAGATGGTGCAGGCAGCCTGTATAGCAGGGATCGTCAGAGGATAAGATATATTTTCAATTCTAATACCGGCATAGAATTTTCCCGTACTGCTTTCAACTACACAGGTTTTGGGGTTCTGAGAATAGGGGGCGTACGATTTTTCTGGAAAATTATTTGACATAAATGATCAATTCATTATAGCTGAATAGGCAGCGTCTGCCACTCGTGACCTGATTCTGCTGATGGTGCTGCCGTAGGACCGGTTTGGATAGGTACGGTTGGTTAACAGTATCACTGCCATGTTCTTCTTGCGGTCTATCCAGAAGCTGGTGCCGGTGAAACCAAGATGGCCAAAGGTGTCTTCGCTGGCATTACTTCCGGCGGTTGTAAAGCCGGATGGACTCTTTCTATCAAAACCGAGTCCGCGTCCACTAAGTTCGGATTGTTTGGTCGTGAACATTCGCACTGTCTCAGGTTTGAGGTATTGTTGACCGGCGTAAGTGCCATCATTAAGCAACATAGTGCTGAATTTGGCTACGTCTATGGCGGAAGAAAATAACCCGGCATGACCGGCAATTCCATCGAGATAGAAAGCTCTTTCATCATGAACCTGTGCCTGGACCAATCCACGTTTGTAAACCGTATCAATTTCTGTTGGGGGAATCCTGCGCGTTAACCAACGGCTGTTCTTACTTGGATTAAAGAATGTACTGTACATATTCATTGGGAAGTAGAACTCACTGCGCGCGTAGCGGTCAAATGGTTGGCCTGATACATCAGCAATGATCTCTGCCAACAATATCATTCCAAGATCGCTGTATACATATTGGGTGCGGGGTTCATAGGTTAGTGGTTCATTTTTAATGGCTTTGATGATCTCACTGCGAGTTTTCAGAGAATCCACGTACACTCTGAAAGGTGGCAGTCCGGTTTGGTGGAGCAGAATATCACGAACGGTAATATTTTTCTTTTCAGGCGTGTTAAATTCGGGAATGAATTTTGAAACCGGATCCTCCAGCCCCATCTTTCCTTCATCGATCAGTTTCATGGTTGAAGCTGTGGTAGCCAATACCTTAGTTATTGATGCCAGGTCGTACACGTCGGTGTTCTTGATAGCATTGGTTTTGTTGTAGGTTTGATAGCCGTAGGCTTCATTGTAGGCCAGTACACCGTCCTTAACTACAGCAACCACTGCCCCAGGGAACACGGAGTCACGAATGGCCTCATTTACGATCCTGTCGATCTCAAATAATTTGTTGTGATCCAACCCAACTTCTTCGGGTGTTCCGAAGCGAAGAGTGGTGTGGGGAATCCCAATGCCTTCTCCGAGATCATACAGTCCGGGGATCTCAATAGGTAAACGGGCATTGACTTCAGTGGCACCAAAAATAGCAGGAACCACACCGCTTATCTGCTGTGAAGAATTATACCAGCCGAGTATATGTGCATCAGCATTTTTTAGATCAGAAAGCACATATGGATTTCCGAATGAAACCAGTATAGAAGGCTTGTTGGTTCTAAGAATTCGATTTAAAAACGATACCTGACTGTCAGATAGGTGGATAGACTGTGCAAAACGCAGATAGATAAATGAGCTGAGTATGACTAGATCAACCTCCTTAGCCTTTTGAAGCATCTCCCGTTTATCTTTTTCGCTGGTGCGTTTGTCATAGACATGAAATGAAACGCTTGGATGATAATCTCTAAGTTGACGGGCAAAAGATGAACCGGTATCTCCATCACTGTCATCGGCCACTGAAATAACCATGATCTCAGGATATTTTGAAGGTAAAAGTGGGATCAGATCTTTTTCATTTTTCAGAATAGTAGTGGATTCCCGTGCAATACGATCGGATTCTGCTCTGTGGAAAGCTGTATTTACCTTTAGATCCAGAGAGGATATATCAATCTGATTAGATTTCCCAAATAAGCCATACTGCTGTTTCCATAACATCAGTTTACGGAATGATTTATCTATACGTTCCTCGGTGATCTCACCATCTTTAACGGCTTGCTCTACTTCATTAATGGCCGTGAATACATCAGGGCTGATGAGCATGATATCGGCGCCGGCATGCAAAGCTTTGACAACAGCTTGTCCCGGTGAATACTTGGATGAGATCCCATTCATTTCAAGCCCGTCAGTAACCACCATGCCATTAAAATTGAGAGAATCACTCAGGATCTGTTCCAGAATAAAGGGACTCAGAGTGGCAGGTGTGTAAGTACCTCCATTAAGTTCAGGAAAGGCAATATGAGCACTCATTACACTGCTTATACCTCCGTCAATAGCAGCTCTGAACGGAATCAGTTCTAGGGAGTCCAGTCTTTCGTAGGAGTGATTTACTACGGGAAGGTCTGTGTGGGAATCTGTATCGGTGTCGCCATGTCCCGGAAAATGCTTAGCGGTTGCCACGATGCCTTCACTTTGAACGCCTTGAATAAATGCAGTTCCATATTCTGAAACCATATTTGGATCGCCCGAGAAAGAACGAACGTTAATGACCGGATTATCAGGATTGTTGTTCACATCAAGTACGGGCGCATATACCTGATGAACACCAAGAGCTTTAGCTTCAAGGGCTGTGATCTTACCCATCATAAAGGCATTACGCTTGTTGCCGGTTGCGGCTACGCCCATGGCGGGGGTGAACCGGGTGGTGCCGGAAATCCGCATTGCAGCGCCAAATTCCATGTCTTGTGAGATCCAAAGCGGAAATTTGGCCATGCGCTGTAACTTATTGGTCAGTACAGCCTGACCATAGATGTCACCACGCATAAAGATGATGCCGCCCACATTATAATCTTCAACCAGTTCTTCTAGCAGTCTGAAATTTCTTGAATCGCGATTGGTGAATCGACCTTCGGCTGGAACAAAGAACAACTGACCGATCTTTTCTTTAAGCGTTGTATTCGTGATCACGGAATCAAGATACGCTTCTGATGTGACATCGAGCGCCGGATCCGTATAGGATTTATTGACTCTTTGCCCAAAAAGGAATTCCGTTAAGCTTTGTGCAGTCAACGGCATACTTATTGAAAGTGCAAAGAAGGTACAAATGGAAATAATTTTAAGTAAACCCTTCATATAACGTCTGTAATACTATCTAGATTTTTCGGAATATCGACTATTGAAATGTACATGTTAGTAACAGTCTAAACCAATTGATTATTTTAAGAATAGTTAAACTGATTTAGTAAAATCATGGGAATACAAGTACTGCCGAATCAGTATAAAGATCAGGTTCAAAAATAATCAGAATGAATTCATAATTTTACTTTATTCCGAGCCATTAAATGCTCATTTTTAAGTATGATAAGTGACGAAAAAAAAGAGGAAGTACGGGCTGCTGCAGATATTGTAGAAGTTGTGCAGGATTACGTGAAGCTGAAGCGATCCGGCAGTGGTTTTGTAGGTTTGTGTCCTTACCACGATGAAAATACGCCTTCTTTTAATGTAACACCCCGCCTGCAGATCTTCAAATGCTTTGGCTGCGGTGAGTCAGGTGATGTATTCAAATTTGTGATGGATCAGGAAGGTATCGGATTCACGGAGACTGTCCGCCAACTCGCTGAACGTTACGGTGTTTTTATTCCCGAAGAAGAAAATGATGAGCCCGCAGAGACCACACAGCTCAGAGAGGGAATATTACACGCCCTTAAATTTGCGGGTGTTTTCTTTTACCGAAATCTGATCGAGAATCCGGAAGCTGATAAAGCCCTGAAATATCTTGAAGACAGAGGCTATGATCGACAGGTTTTCAAAAAATATGGTTTAGGTTATGCGCCTGCCGGGGGAGAGGAACTTTTTAAAGCTGCAAAGAATGCGGGTATCGACGAAAATTATTTATTGGAAGCTGACCTCATAAAACAGAGTAATCGCGGAGATGGTTATTATGATACCTTCCGCGGGCGACTGATGTTTCCGATCTTTAATCCAACGGGAAAGGTCATTGCTTTTGCAGGGCGGGTTTTGGGCAATGAGAAGACAGCGAAATACATCAACTCCTCACAGACCAAGGTGTATAATAAAAGTGATGTGGTTTACGGAGTGAATTTTGCGAAAAATGAGATCCGAAAGCATAAGGAAGTTTTATTGGTTGAGGGTTACACCGATGTGATCACCCTGATGGAAAACGGTATCGGGAATGTGGTTGCGAGCAGTGGTACTTCACTAACGCCGGGGCAGATGAAGATCCTGCATCGCTATGGAGATCGAATTGTAATGATATATGATTCAGATGATGCAGGGCAAAACGCTATGAAGCGTGGCATTAACATAGCACTTGCAGAAGGGATGGAAGTAGAATTACTGGAACTCCCCGATGGACAGGACCCTGACTCTTTCGTAAAACAATTTGGTAAGGAATCCTTTGATGACCTGAAAAAGGAAGAAGCCGGAGATTTTGTGGATTTTCTCTTGTTGAAAGCCGGAGAGGAAGGAAGACTTGATAAGCCAACTGAAGTTCCAAAGGTTATTACGGAGATCCTGGAATCGATAGCCAGCATTAAAGATTCGATTCAGAGGCAGGTGTATGTTCAATATCTGCATCAAAAGGTCCAGAAATTTCAGAAGGTGAAGGAATCAGATCTTTACGAACAGCTTGAGCGCGTTATGAACGATAAGCGATGGGAAGAAAAGCGTTCTGAGAGGAGAGAGGAAGTTCGTCAAAGGATTCAAAATCAGGATGGACCGCAAGATGACGCTCCCCCGATCGGCGAACTGAGATCTGCTTCGAGCAAAGAGACGATCAGAAGGGCTTCCTTATCGAAGAAAAAACCACATTTTGAGAAGGAATTGATACGCTTGATGATCACTTACGGTCGAAATATGGTGGAATACATTTGCTCGTTCACCAATGCAAAACTCTTTGAGGATGATGAGTTGCGTATGTTCTATAACGACATCATTGAGCGGTATAAAGATGAAAAAGATTTTTCAGTCAACACTTACACGGGCGAGAAAGAGCCCTTCCCAAGATTGGTAGGCGATGTGTTGCTGGAACAGCATTCCGCCAGTGATCGTCACGAAGAGAAGATTGGCCTGAAATATGAGAAGGATAAGAATCCATATAAGACGGCTAAAAGTTCAATTCGTGCGTCACAGATCAGCTTTTACAGAAGAAAGCTGAATGAATTGGCTGATCGTATAGGAGAGGCTAAAGGGGATGAAAAGCTATCTTTGATGGAAAAGCAAAAAGACGTTAAGTCCAAATTGACCCGCCGTGAGACTACCGACCCTGATGACCTGTATCCGGATCCTGAAAAGGGTGTCAGTAATGAGGTCAACGAAAAGGTCTTTACCTATAAAATGAAGAATGAGAGGTGAGTACTGAGAGTTGCTGGGTGATGTTATTGCAACTTACTATTATGAGCTTACTTTTTTTAGACCCCTTCAGGGTCATCATTATAGTAATTACAGATAATGAATCAGCTGCATTATTAATTACTGGTGAGAGCGTAGACTAAAATATTGGCGCCCATTTGCAGTGCCTGTTGCCTTAAATTTTGTGGGGTGTTGTGGACTTCAGCATCGGTCCAGCCATCCCCGAGATTGGATTCGTAGCTGTAAAAAACTACCAGACTGCCTTCGTGAAAGATCCCAAAACCCTGAGGAGGTTTACCGTCGTGTTCGTGGATCTTGGGTAGCCCGGAATTGAATTCGAATACCTGGTCATATATTGGATAACTGAATGGGATCTCTACTAATTCTTCTTCTGGGAAAATCCTATCCAATACAGGTTGGATGTACTCATCGAGACCATAGTCGTCATCAATTAAAAGAAATCCACCGTTTTCAAGGTATTCACGGAGATTGCGGATCTCAGCGTTGTTCAGGGTGATGTTCCCGTGACCTGTTAAGAATACAAAGGGGTAGGAATGGAGTTCTGCACTGCCCAGGTCCACATCGCTGTAGGAATTTGAAATAGGGATCGGAATATTATTTTTGGTAAAACGGATGAGGTTTTCGAGGGCAGAGGGATCATTATACCAATCCCCGCCACCGCGGTATTTTGCCCGGGCGATCTCAAATTCTCCTGAATTCTGAGCCGAGATCGGTTCAGCAAAACAGCAAGCTGCTAAAAATACCAGTAAGATCCTTAAAGTCATATTATAAGCCGGGGCGTTTGATGTATACTTGAACGGTATCCGAAGCTAAGGCTCCAAACACACCAATTCCACCTTCGATGTTATAAATTACATTCTGAATTTCTCCCGGCGACAGAGTGGACCCGCCAAGCTGTGTTTCCTGCGATCGAATAAAGTCATAGACGTTATCATCGATGGTGTTAGCAACGATCAAATTGTCTCCATAAAAGGCCACGCCTATCCATGGGTATTGTACTGTAGCACTACCATCAGGGTTAAACTCAAAGCCACTCTCGTTGATGATGCCCGAGCTGTTGTTAGCGAATTCCTCGAGATCTTCTTCAGGTTCATCACTGTCTGAAAGCAATTCCGCATAAAAAGGAGTGAGGTTCTCAGAAAATGGCTGCAGGCTTATGGCATTGAATACATAAATATTCTGACGATTGGGGTAAGAACTTGCACTCAGGGTAAATTCGAGCTGTTCGGTTGACTGGTAGACAATAGAATCCTGAACTTCCCCGATGATCTCAAAGGCTTCAGGTACCGTAGCAGTCGATGTAATTCGCTCTGAAGTGCCAGGGAATATGATATCAAGTTTATAGGTTCGGCCGGGAATTACATTATGATCAAGTTCAGGAACGTAGATACCGGGGGTATCATACCGATAAGACCAACTAAGCTCAATATTGCTTCCGGGGCCGGATTCCAACAATTGAATTTCGACACCTGCATCGTTTGTGGCGGCTTCCTCAAAATCGTAGAAAGCATCAGCGGGGACGGTGGTAGATAGGCGCACCTCGGGAAGCAAAGCGTTGGCTATCAGATAGGACTCAACCACATAATATTCTTCATAGTCATCCTGGGTGTAGGGATCACAAGAAGAAAGAACCAACGCAAAGCTGAGTAATAAGAGTGTATAGTACTTCATGTCTTAAAAGTTTACAGTGTATGAAATGGAAGGCAGTATGGGTAGCATATTGACTGCGTTGATCTCGATCGGATTCTCATTAAAATCAAAATTATAGAACCAGGTATTCCTTCGTGAATAGACATTAATTATCTGAAGTTGCAGTTCAGAATCACCCAGGTTAAAGAAACGGCCTGATCTTGAGAATGAGATATCGAGTCTGTGATAGTTTGGGAGTCGGGAGGCATTCACTTTGCCAACGGTAAAAGCATTTCGGTCTTCATTGGTCCACGGCAGGTCATATTGCACATAACGGCCCAAGACTTTGGTGTAAGACTGGCCGGTTGCAAAACTGAAAGAGCCCGTGAACTTCCATCGATCACTTAGCTGATAATTTCCGACAGCGTTGATGTCGTGCCGGCGATCATATTTTGGGGGATAGAATCGTGCGGTTTGTTCCTGATTGGATATCTCAGCATTGAAGCCCGGAAACTTTCGCCAGGTATAAGCAAGAGTATACCCGAGGAAGCCGGTAAAGGGTCCGGCTCTTTTTTCAAAAAACACTTCTGCGCCATAGGCATATCCCTCACCAAACCTGAATACATCCTGATAAGGAAGTCCGCCTACATCCGGAAGGAATGGATCCAATTCGAAAAGGTCATTCATGCTTCGGTAATAGAATTCGATATCAAGTCCATAGTCTGTAAAGGGAATGGTCTTGGCACCAACCACAAACTGATCGCCATAGGCCGGTGAAACGCCTTCAGCCGAAGTCAACCATACATCAAATCCCGAAAAAGCCTCATTTGAGATCAGGGTAATGAACTGATTGTAGCGGCCATAGGCACCTTGTAATCGGATCCGCTTATTTGGGCGGTATTCAGCTGCCATCCTCGGTTCAACCCGAATATAATCTCCGTCTGAAAAATAATTAAACCTTACGCCGGGTGTCAGGATCCATCGATCGGAAGGCCGCCATTCATCCTGTACGTAGAAAGAGGCATACTGATTTTGAATGCGGCTTTGGAAGGTGGTTCTGTCGTCGAAAATATCATTTAGATTGAAGGTGAAGATGCCGGACCAAAACCCCATTTTTAAACGGTGGTCGTTATTGGGAAGGTACTCCAGGTCTGATTTAAGCGAGAAATCATAAATATTATTTTCCCTTCGGAAAGGCGTTCCCGCGAGATCAAAATCGGGATAGTTGAAATAGCGGGAGCCGGTCACGACTGTATTGGAAAAAAGTTTTTCTGAGAAGATATGGGTCCAGTTTCCGCTCACAGTCTGGTTTCCGTAATCCAGTTCAAAAACAGCATCATCGGTAAAGGGAAAGGTCACCCGATCCTGCCCTGCATAGAAAGCCAGAGAGAATTTGTTGTTGGCATTGGCGTCGAAATTGACTTTTCCGTTAACATCATAGAAATAGAATTTAGAGGGGCTATTATCGACAGACTGGCGGAGTCCGGCAAGTAAGGGCTCGAGGGTAGATCGACGAACGGCAAACATCCATGAACCTTTTTTGTACGGACCTTCAATACTGGCACGCGATGCCAGCAGTCCTACGGTGGCTGAGCCCGCGGTCTCTTTACGGTTCCCGTCTTTGTTATAAATGGTGAGTACGGAACCGAGTCTGCCACCGTATTCAGCGGGATAGCCACCTTTATAAAGCCGTACATCCTTGATGGCATCCGGGTTGAAAGTGGAGAAAAACCCAAAAAAGTGACTCGGGTTATACACAGTGGTTCGGTCGAGCAGGATCAGGGTTTGATCGGGACTTCCGCCTCGAATATACAAACCACTCGAGAAGTCAGAGGCAGCCTTCACTCCCGGTAAAAGCTGAACGGAGCGGAAGACATCGGCTTCAAAAACGGAGGGTAATTCCTTGATTAGCTCAGTATTAACCTGTGCGGTTCCGATATTTTTTTGCTCCTCCAGTTCTGCCTGCGAGCGCACTTCGATCTCTTCCAATTCTATGCTTTCAGGGATGAGGTCAATGTCGAGACGGAGGTTCTCACCCGGTTCAAGAGTGATCTGACGACTGTAGCTCTGATAGCCAATGTAGCTTGCGATAAGTGTATAGGTGCCGGGTTCAATATTAGTAATAGTGTAATAACCAAGAGTATTGGTGGAAGCCCCGAGGCGGGTTCCCTGAAACCCGATATTGGCACTGATCAGAGTTTCACCGGTCTCAGAATCGGTTACATAGCCACTTACGGATGCTGTCTGCTGTGCGGTCACTTCTACTGTACTGCAGATAAGGATCCCCAATAAAATTAGAATAATGCGATGCATTGATACCTGAATAAATAACGATGAATAATTATGATTGACTTACACGAAAATATCCACTGAAAGTTATGCAACCGTATTCTTTTCAGGGAAGAAAACTATAGTTACATTTATTACCAATTTAAAATTCCTAAAGCTAAGATATGTGTGGCAGATACGTCCTCTACGAAGAACTTGATGAGATCGATCATTTTCTGGGTGTTATGGAAAGGCATGGAGAATATCATCCAAGCTATAACATTGCACCCTCTAACGTAATGCCTGTAGCCTTTACGGCAGAGAGTGGAAGACGGACGCTGGAGTCTATGCACTGGGGATTTATGGGATGGCAGCCCAAACCCGGTGAATCTCCTTTTCTTCCCATTAACACGCGGGATGATTCGGTTGCTGAAAAGCCTATGTGGACCAAAGCGTTTGCCGAGCGGCGGTGTATCATACCTGCCAATGGCTTTTATGAATGGACGGGCTCGAAGGGAAATAAAACGCCTCACTACATCTATCCAAAGCAGGAACCGCTGTTTGGCTTTGCAGGACTTTATTCAGACCTGGCACCCGACAACCGTCCTGCACGTCGGTCTTTTTCCATTATTACTACTTCACCAAATCAGGTGATGGAGGAAATTCACGACCGCATGCCGGTGATCTTGCATCCTTCAGAATTTGGCGAATGGCTGGATCCGGCACAGGGTAATCTCGCATACCTTCAGGAATTTTTGCAACCTTATCCCAATGATGGACTGCAGGAGCATATTGTACCTAAAGCTGTGGGAAATGTTCGTAATGATGAGCCGGGTCTCATCGCCAAGGCCGATCTTTTTGGGTAGAAAAGATCAGTTATTTTTTCGATCGCGTGAGAAGGTCTTACGAAACCATGCTTTGATCTGGTTTTCCAAACTTTTTCCATTATCAAAGGCGTGATAGAAGCGTGAAAAATCGCCCATGCCATCATAATCTATTGGATCTGATTTCTTGTCCATTGTATTGTTTTTTTGATGAATAGTCACTTTAAATAATGAAGAAAAAGCATCAAAAGTTCCTTAAAGCCGCTATCGCACAAAAAAGAATTCCTCATCCACTTCCTGGATCATGCGCCAGTCCATCTCATCAAGAATATATACGAGATGGAAAAATCGCTGAACGTCAGTCTCCACTACATAATGCAATTGCTTGGTGACCATAACATTTTCTATGTGCTTCGTAGGGATGTCCAAGACCTGGGCTGAGTTGATCTTGCCGGATTGAAAGCGGTAGGGCTGCATGCGTTGCACCAATGGCAGTTCAATACCGGACTGCTCCTGTTGAATCTGCGACTTCGGAATGATCTCAAATCGATAGGGAACGATGCGATGTGCCCTCGATGGCAGATGCTTATGGCGCTGTATGAAAGCCAACATGCGATCCACCGTGTAATTTTCCATATCTGAGTTGGGATCCAGCGACCACAGGAGCTCCTCCTCATTGAACACCAACTCAATGATAGGTCCCTCTTTGGTCTCCACGCTGAAGAATGATTTCCGGACCCCGCCATCCACCTTACTATGGCAGGAGCGTATGCGAGCCATGTGCTTCATGTATGGTTTCCTCCAGGCGGGCTTTTGGGCCTGCGAATATCGGCTAAAAAAAGCGATCATTTCGACCAGCGGAAATTTGTTCATGACCAGTGATTTGGTTTGGTCGTTTTAAACTATACACATATTTTATACATATCAATACATAAAGCAGAAAAATGTCGAAACATAAGCCACATTCATATCAGCCTGAGCAGGATGTCCACCGCATCACCCTGTACAATACCATATATCCTGAGCATCAGCACACCTCACGAAAGGACCGGTTATATCTGCACTTCGACTTTGCGTGCTTTTATGCGCAGGTAGAACAGTTGCGAAAAAATATATACGGTATTCCCCTTATCATAGGCGGATGGCGCAAAGAGAACGGGCAGGTAAAGGGGATCGTGGCCACAGCCAGTTACGAAGCCCGTAAGATGGGGATCAGCACGGGGATCAGTGCATTTGAGGCCTTTCAGATATGTCCCTATGTCTGTATGCTTCAGGTAGATTATGATGCCTATACGGCTATCTCCAAACAAGTGCATTTCATCTTTAAGGAGTTTGCTCCGGTGGTGGAGCGCTATTCCATGGACGAGTATTTTATGGAGATCGATTTTCTGAAAGATCGGTCGCGCAAAGAGATCGATGATTTTGCGTTGAGATTACAGAAGCGGATCTATGAAGCAACGCGGTTGGTGGGAGCCGTGGGGGTAGCCCGTTCCAAGACCTATGCCAAGCTCTCGAGCAGCCTGAATAAACCCAAAGGGAGGACCCTGGTCCTGACCGATGAGGATGAACGAAATGAAATATGGCCGCTTCCGGTGAAAAAGGTATGGGGGGTAGGCCGCCGCCGGCATGAGCATATATTGGCTGAGGGCTACAAGACCATTGCCGATGTGGCTGAAAGGGGAAATGAGAAGACCTTTATCCGGCTGTTTGGCGCCAATTTTGGAAAGATGCTGTATCAAACCATCACGGGAGAGGATCAGGGCAGGGTAATGGAGGAGATATCCGAGGATTACAAACCCAAGCAGGGCGTAAGTTACGGGCATACGTTTTCCGAAGGTTCAACCGATGTGGAGCGCATCAAGGGTGAGTTTGCTATAGCGGTTCAGAAGGTGTGCTACCGCATGCGGGCATATGGCATTCGCGCTGCCAGCTATTCGGGGATGTTTGGTTTCAATGAACCCGGGGAACCCGGAGTGGGCTTTCGCTTCGTGACACCCGCTCACACCAATATTGATGACTATGTGTATCAGGGTTGTATGAAGGAGATCCTGCCGGCCATAGAGCAGGTGTGCCGGAGCGGGAAGGAGATACGAAATATCGTGCTTGGCACACACGACATAGACAAGACGAGCCAGCTTAACGTGTTCTTTCAGGATGATGAGGAAAAGGCGGCTCGGATCAAGGCAATGGATCAGATCAAGAACCGGTTTGGGCAACAATATATCACCCGTGGAAACACCTTGCACCGGGTCACCGGAAACACACATTTTTTAAGCCGGAATGCCTGACAGGACAATAAAACAGAGGGTTACAATGTTATGATTATGTTACGAAATTAGCGTAGAATTTCGTATATTTAAAACAGTTCATTGACGTATTGGGGGTGTTCTGGATTCGACGGGTTGAGTATCACCGTTGGTTGCGTGTCGAGATTGTCCAATGATTCTCGTAATAACAATCATTATGGATCAAAAGTAATTGACAATAATTACTCATACCGCTTAGCAGCTTAAACTGTTGAGCCGTCCCGCTGGTTAAGTGCCTATCATTGCCAGCCCGGACGTCATACAAGATAGGATAGCGTTAAAGTGCTTTCTGTCGCTTTAACGTGAAACTTTAACAGGATAGTTTGAAGTCGCTTAGGTACTGGGCTCGGCTTCAGGCGAATGTCAATCAGTACCTACACATGTAGATGCTAACAGGTCTACCTTCCCGGACCGGGGTTCGACTCCCCGCACCTCCACTTTGTTCGCTTAGACGCTCTCAAAGCGGTACTTTCGCTACTTTGAGGGTTACTTAACGTGATATTGAGTAACCGCTACAGTATCCACAATTCGTTGGTTACTGTTTGGTTATTGAGATAAGCAAAAATCCACAATTCTCAATATATAATATCATGTTAAACAACAACTTAGATTGGTTATTCTTTCCACGTAAAGATAGAAAAAGAAAAAAAGACGGTAAATCGCAGTTATACCTACGTTTTAAAGAGAACGGTACGATTGCGAAAACGAAATCTCTGGGCCTTTATGTGCATTACAACGATTGGGACTCAGATAAACAACGGTTACGTAAAGACTCCGAAGACGTTAAGATCAACGAAATCTTATCTGCTGTTGAGACCCGTCTACAAAAGGAATACCAACAATGTGTGGTAGATCAAGACGTACACGCTGAACGGTTAGTTAAAGTTATCGACGAGGAAGACGAGACTGTGACACTCATCTCCATCTTCGAAGATCACAATAACCGTATGAGTAACCAGATCGGTAAAAACTTTACGGTCAGCACGCACAAGAAATACAAAACTACGTTAAATCATGTGCGGTCTTTTCTAAAAGAGATCGGAAAGAAAGACGTTGACGTTACCAAAATCTCCACTCCGTTTCTCTACAATTTCGAAGAGTACCTAAAGAACAATGGTTGCTCCCAGAATACAGCATCAAAATATCTGACCCATTTACGTAAAGTGGTTTACATTGCTATTAAAAAAGGCCACAAAAAAGATAACCCGTTTATCGATTATAACTTCACCTACGAAAAGAAGAGTCCTAAATTTCTAACCGGCAACGAACTCCAGCGTATTCAACAGAAAGAGTTCGACATTGAACGGTTGGGTTACATTAAAGACTTATTCCTTTTTGCGTGTGAGACTGGTCTTTCCTTCTCGGATTTGATGTCTCTTAAAGAAGAAGATATTCAGGAGGATTCGGATGGTGATCAGTTTATTTACACCCACCGCATTAAGACTGGTAACGGATTCACTGTGCCTCTTAGCAAGAGTGCCAAACAGCTAATCGAAAAGTACGAGTCGTTACCTACATTACTGCCTACGATCTCGAACCAAAAAATGAATGCGTATTTAAAAGAGATCGCTGACTTGTGTAAGATCACAAAGAAGTTAACATCACATGTTGCGCGTCATACATTCGCAACTCAGATGATTACAAAAGGGGTAGCGTTGGAAACAGTAAAAGAGATGTTGGGTCATTCCCGTATGTCGTCTACTGAAATCTATGCAAAAGTAACGCCCATCAAGATCAAGAAGGAAATGAGACAGGCAGGTTTCATGTAATAAAAAAGGCCCCTTGCGGGGCCGTTTCTTTAAACGCTCATTTGTATGAACTCGTATAGTTCATCAAACATTTTCGGCCAGTTGGTCCGTGAGGATGTCAACTGTTTGCTTGCCAGAAGTTCAAACTCTTCCCCTTCCTTTGAGGCGATCAATTCGTCCAACGCTCTTAGGGTTTTATCGTTTGCTTTAAGAACCGGATAAACCATTACGTCTCTGTCTGGGTAGATGTCCATAATGCGATTGTGTTCGCTAATGCCATCCATAAAGGTCTTACACAACAGGACCACGTTCATTGGTCGCTTACGTGTGGTAGGTTCAGGATTGATAAAACCCTGTAAGTTTCTGCGTCGTTCTTCGGCGCGTTTTTCGTCGTACTCTTTCTTCTCATCAACATTAAGACGAAAATCATCGTAGTTGGTTTCGGGGTGGGCAGAAAAAGTGTCCTCTAACATCCCGTGGAAAATGTCACCGAATCTTTTATCGGAAACCCCAAGATCGTTCTCTCGTTCGGGGCGGAACACGTTGAAAATGTCGGGGTCGAGTGTCAGGTTTTTTAAGCCTTCCATATACCTACGGGCCTTCTCAATGTCTTGGACCGGATTGTCTTTAAGTTCAAACCGAAGTAGGTACTTTAAAGCGTTTAATTTGAGGAACCCTTTGAACTCTTCTTCAGAGGCCACGAGTTTCATCATTTCAATAACTTCAAGTTCTTGTGAGGTGTAATGTTCTGGTTGGTTAATTGTTTCTTGCATTGTGATTTGTTGGGGTTGGAGGTTTTATTAAAAATGTGGTCGTGTTTGTCACCGTATTCGAAAATGCTAATCGAGGCGGGTCTACGGTCGGACCCTTTTCCTGCGTCGGACATCAATACTGAATTTTTTGAAAGTCGTCTAATGTTAAGACACCTTTCTTTTCGATAATTTCTAACACTTCGTTTGCGTCAGCTACCTGACCATCGTGCAATACCGCAACGCATCGATCGTCTTCTCTATAAGAAACATCACTGATCTTTATTTTAGAAGAGGATTGGATTTCGTGCTGAAGGACTTTACAAAGGTCCTTGTATTGTTGGTAATGTTTAAAAATTGTGTCTGTATAACTCATACTGGTAGTTTGGGTTTTCCTTTCTGTTCAGATTCTTCAAAGACCTTCTCGTCTTTGTCTTTCATAACGTTGTATTGAGGGTCGCCTTCAACGATACGCCACTCGATGATCTTGTTATAGATGATCTTCTTGCGATCGTCAAAGACTTGTTCAACTTTCATCTCTCCACGAAGTCCAGTGAATTGGATCGGGAATAGTTTGTGGTACACGTCAACAACGAACCAATTGAACTCAATAGCGTCGCACATTTTTTTAAGCCTTGACTGGCCGTAGTGTTTAATCAGATTCACACGCAACAAAACATGCTGATAAGCTAACGTGCCAGTGTCAACGGTATGACACAGCACCATAATGGGATCGTCTGTCTCATCGAGCATATACCCTTGTGTGATAGTAAACGAATACCATCCAGAGGGTAGGGTATGTTTAGTGTGTATATCTTTCTTACTCAGTTTCATTGGAATCGTCCTCAGCGTTCGCTCCGTAGTAGTTGAGTTCGTTTTCGATTGCGAATCTCGCAACGTATCCGATCCCGTGAAGGTTCGCTTTGTTTAACACGGTCTGTACAATCTTACCTTCAGTGTCCGTCAGGTCAGATGTTGTAAATGCTTCGATCTTATTAAGCTTGTCCAAGAAAATGACATTCTTGTACTCATCTAAAAAGAGAATAGCATTGCGTGTTGGAATACCAAAGGCGACATCGAGGCCCATACGAACAATTTCGCTGGCATTATCGAACTTATCGACAACGTCCAGTTGATCCTTGCGTAAATAGAAGGTGCGACTTTCACCACCGGATGATGACTTACGACGTGCAACTTCAGCAGACCGGATAGAATGACCCGCTGAAATGATCCATCGCCGTAATCGGTCAGGGTGTAATTGGACACCATCTTCCTTTTCTCGTCGTGATAGGGCACGTAGTGACCACCGATCGTCATTGACGTATTCGTTGACGATGTCCTTCTGATATTTTTCGTATTCTTCTTTTGACATCCCCAACGTATTGTTGGTTGAGCGTTTTGTGTGTTTTAAGTTTCCTAATTTTCCGTGAGTTGTATCTTTATTTTCAGGCATAATAGAGCTTATTGGTTATCTTTTAGAGTTATTTAAAACAAAATTGAAAGTATATGTCTAACGTAACTAAATTAGTTCCAGAAACCGACGCTATCCATCAACGTTTTGCTGACGCCGATGTCATCGACCTTAGTTTAATCGATGGTTGGAGTGAGCTTGATGCTGAACAACATAGGTATTTGATTGAATATGCCGAATGTTTTCCGAAAAAAACACAAACAGCATTACGTGCTGGAATTCCGACTTCAACAATGTACCGTTGGTTTGACAACGATACCGATTTTAAAAATGTAGCTAATACCATTAAGAATTTATATGGTGAGTCTCTTCACTTTGTTCACTTCGAAGAAGCTAAAAAGAATTCCAAAATTCGTAGTCAACAGCTTAAAGCGTTGGACGTTGAAGGATGGAAATCCGAGAAGAAAAAACAAATCGAAAACCAACAAACCAACATTTTTCTTGGTAAAGATGGTTCCGGTCTCGGTGCTCTTACTAAAGCGTTTAAAAAAGCTGAAGAAGCGGAAGTCATCGAAGACTAATCCCTTTCGTTTAATTGTTTTATGTTATGCACTCCCAACTGTACCAAAGTATAGTACGCTGAATAGGAAAGTACAAGTTGCGTTATAAGCTTTTCTCCTTTCGTAAATGTCCGCCCCGCACGGTGTTCCGTCATCGGGTGAGGTGGTTCGCCGTTCTGTAGTGGACGGACAAATTCGAGTACAACAACTTCTTTCCCGTTGTATATCCTCATAACAGACTCACCTAATGGTGTGTTGTATTTTCGTTGGCTACCGGACATTGGTTCATTCGTTAACATAGACAAAGGTATTTGAAGCGTTCATAATGTTTGCGAATTGTGTGGTCCCGATCTCATCCTTAATAATGCGGAGAAGTTTCAGTGCATTTTGCTTCTCTTTGTCGTCTTGGTTGTTACGGAATCCAATAATATTATTGGCGATCGAGGCTTGTCTTCTCTTACACTTCATCGCATACTTGGCTTTAGTGTACCAACTGCGATAATATTTTTCGCCGGTCTCAGCTTCTCTTGCTTTGGCCAGTTCTAACTGGTGCTCGATCAAATCTGCGTCTGATAATAATTTTTGTTTTTCGTTTTCTATCTCCACCGTTTCAAGGTCAGAGAAGTGGTTTCTTATTTCTTTAGGGGTTTTATCGTTTAACATTGTACAGCTAAGGGTTATTCAATGATAGGTTAAAAACACCCCGACTATAATCATCGGGGCGTTAGGGTTTAGGACAGGGCTTCGATGCAACGGTTCGCTTCACTCATGTACACTTTCATGAATTGGACAGGGTCGTCCGCATCTTTCTTGTATTGCATCATGAGTTCGGTTACTTCGTCAGGGGTTGAGCATTCTTCAAAAGCTTCGACGATCTCTGGATCGACGTCTTCTTCCCACGGTGGTTTACCGTCGGTTTCGGGGGCTTCCTTCTTGCTACTTTTCTTTTTTGAAGACTTCTTAGATGCCTTTTTTGAAGGCCCTTTCTTCGAAGATTTCTTAGAAGATTTTTTCTTCGTTGTCTTCTTACCTTTCTTCTTTGAAGACTTTTTCTTTGATGACTTCTTAGAACTTCCTGAAGATTCGGATTCAGTGTCCTCGGTTTCGGTAGATTTCTTCTTTGAAGAAGTTTTCTTACCTGACTTTTTGGAGGACTTTTTACCACTTTTCTTTGAGGTTTTTTTACCACTCTTCTTACCACTCTTTTTGCCTGAGCGTTTTGTTGAACCGGAGTCAACGTCAGAAGGGTCTGGGTCGATAATGTCTTCACCTTCGTAAAGGCCAAGACCAAGACCGTGCATTCCACAGGCTTTCGTGAGGGCACGCTGTAACGCGCGGTTCACTTGATCACTTGATGGAATACCAAAGACCGGTTTGTTTTTGAAATTCAGAATAGGAAGAACAGCGGTGTGAGTGTGATCTTCGATCGTTACAGACACTTGAACATCTGACCCATAATCTTCAGCGTAGAAGAAAAGGCGTCCGTCGTCAAAACGGTGATATTCAAATTTTGCTTCGGGGAAGTTCTCTTTAACGTTCTTCCAAGCTCTCGCCCACGGTAAGTAGGTAAAGCCATTCTTGTCTTCGGTGTGTTCTTGTACATTAATATCGTACAGGGTACTAAATATGGACATATTAGGGTTTTGGAGGTTTTAGGTTTTTGAAACGGAAAGGGACACTGATTCAGTTGTCTTTGTCTTCCCCTGTTCCTTGAGTTCTTTTTTCATACGTTTGACCGCTTCTTTAATGCCTTTCTCTTTGGCAATAAGTTTGGTTAGTGTAGGGTCGTCGTATGAATGATAGGTCCGTGATGAAACGGTTACTGAATTCCCAAAGGTGGTGAGTGTTGTTTCACCGGTTTCTTCTGAGAGTTGTTCTGCGATTTCTTGTGCTCCTGCCTTGCTCACATCTTTAAGAGCTTTTCCAAACTCTTCGAGGTGTTTGCCGATCAGGTGTACAAGTAACGGATCGTAGGTTCCAGAAGACTTATAGCTTTCGAAAAGATTCTCAGCTTGGCCTTGAAGGGATTCGATCTTCTTGAGGTTCTTAATGTCGTTGAGGTCGTCGTGTTCCTCATTGAACAACATCAAGCTCGCGTCTATTGCGTCTGTAATCATGATTGGGGTTGGAGTATTTTAGGGATTTTGCTGTGTGCTTGTGTGTGATACTTCTTAACGGTGTCCAATCGTTCCAAATCTTTTTTGGTACGAGCTTTACCGTTAAACCTTTCCAAGTATTCTTGGGTGGCATTCTTTAAAAAGGTGAGGGAATGTTCTGTGTCCGAACGAAGGTTTGCGTTAACCATACCGGTTGCGATCTTCTTCATTTCGAGCAAGTAGAATCCTCGGCAAGCATCTTCCCAATAGCGCTCTATGTCGCTAAAGAGATCATCCTTAGTTATCATTGTAATTTGGGTTTTGGAGGTTAACTTGGTGGAATATAATAGGGTGGGTAGCCCTCACCAAAGATTATCTGACCAACTTCATATTATTTCTTGGGGGTTCGAAATCGTATACGTTCGTTGATCGGTTAATGGCGTCTTCAATGATCTCATGAACCGAGTTTTCGATGTTATAACCGTTCGGGTCAATAAAGTTTTTAACCGCGTCCAGTTGTTGCTCAGTTAAAATAACTGAAACATCTTCTCGTAAGTCATGAAATTCATCATCGTCAATAGTCCCAGCTTCGTGGGCCATCTGTAGATATACGCCGGAGATCATGTTGTCGGTAATGTTAAGTTTTGTCATAAATTTGCGATGTGAGGGTTCTCGATTAAATGTTGAACATTGGATACCACTTCCTCTTTGGAAGCGTCAGCACCAAGTAGTACGATGCCTTCATCAATGTAGCGTTGGTAAGTTTCTTGTACGAATTCGTCATCACAATCTTCGAGAGGACAGAAAATTAATTCAGTCAAATCGACAGATAAATCAAAGTGATCGGAAGCGTCCCATAAAGGAGTAACGAACGAGTTGTCCGATTCTTTTAATTTAGGTTCATCTTTCGCTGTGAATTCCCAATCGTCAGAGATCGTTGCGTAGTGGCCAAGTAAACACCCGACCGTTCCGCATTTAAGTTGTCCTTTGAACCGGTCAAACCGGAACTCTTCGAACACGAAATCGTCAGTGCTGTCTAATAGGGTTTGGAGGTTATCAGTATTCATTGTGTTTCTTTTTTAACAGTAAAGATTGGAATTTTTATTATTGGGGTTAACTGTTTCTTTTCGTCAATTAAAGCGTCGACACCGGCTATTTTCTTTTCTTTAAACCGTTCGTCTTCTTTAAGTAATTCATAGACTGCTTCGGTAACTGGATGATAGTTCATTTGTCTTTCGATTCTAATGCGTTGGCACCTTCGGTAGCGAGTTTAGCAATCCATTCCCAAAAGTTCTCGTCGTCAACATGAACTTCGTGCCACTGGTGACCTCGATGAGTTCCACGATTTACTGTGATAATGGAAGGGCCGAAGAACGGGTATTGATAAAAGTCGCCTTTCAACGCTTCGCCTTCTTTGATCACATACACGTCAGTTTTATTGTGTTCACTATGTTCAACAGTGAATTTCAACGCGTCGTCTTGGGACACTCGTTTGAGATCGTAAACTTCAATCCTAAGTTGGGTGAGGTAACTAATCTCTTCTTCGTTGAGATTGTCTTTACCCCAATCGTTGCCGTAACCAACAAACCCACTAAAGGCGTCGACGTCCAGACCGTCACTCATCGTATCGAAAGGTGGGCGGTAGTCGATTTCAAGTAATGCGTCTCGGTACTCTTTTCGTAATTCGTTTTTTCTTTCTTCTGTTAACATAATTAATATCCTCCGGTTAATTCGATTGTTAGATTTTTTGTTCTGGCCCTAAAGGTAACCCCTTCAGCGACCAACATTGCACTAACCTTAGTAAATTCAGTTAATGTTTCACATTTGATTAATTGTTGCATGATAGTTACCCGAACACAATTTTGTTCATGACCGCCAGTTGAAACCATACGTCAGCATCGTTAGCGTCATAACCGCCAGTGATAACACGGGCCGATCGTTCAGGGTAGTTGTTGTGTAATTTCTTGAATGCGTTCTTTGCACTTGCCATATTGATTGCACCAACTTCGGTTTTATCAGACTTTTTGTGGATTGGGATAATATGACCTGATTCAATGGCTCTACATAGTTTGACAGATAACGGATCGGTATTGTCGGTCGCGTTTTCTCTGATAATATCGGTCGCTTCCTTCGTCAGCCAGTACCAATAGTTCGAACCGCCTTCAATAGCAGTGACGATTAAGTTTTCGAGATTTTCTTCAAAGATGTCGTTTAGTTCCTTAGTCATTGTATTATAAATTTAGGTGTGATAGAGGTTAATTAAAAGGGGGGTATGTAACCCCCCAAAGTTATGCTCTCCGTTGAGAAAACGAAAGCGCGGTATTTTTTAAGTGTTCCTGTTCCAATTGTAGCCCCGTTAAAGCTGAATAGAAGTTTAAAAAGCATAATATATTAGTGTTTGTTTAGATATACCCCAATGTTGTGTCAGTTCGTGCGTCGATGTAACTCTGTTTTAATCTCACCACGAAACTCTTTTAAAGCTAACCGCATGTGAGATGGCATTGTGTGTTCAGCGAGGAATTTGTCAATTCCCAACTTCTCTCTGACTAATTTACTGTTATCGACGCGTTGTACTATTGTTTGATTGGACATATCTGGAGGTTATAGTTTAATGTTTAGTTAGAATTACGACGGTGACGTAGTATTTGTTTGTACGCCTGACTCACTTTACGTTTAAAGTGTTGTCGTAATAGGTATTGGTCTGCGTCCTCATCCTCGATCCGCTTGTTGGGTGAGTTCATGAGGGCGTCTTGTTCATCCGGCTCCATCCCTTCCGAGAAGTGCCTGATGATATTCCTTGTGGTTAATTTTCTGGATTCGAATTGTTTTCGTATAAAGGCGTTGAACATGTATTTAGGTTTTGGAGGTTAGGTAGGACCACAGGAGTCACCGAATGCTCCGGCAGGAAGTGTCCACTGGTCCATAATTATATTTTCGTTGTAGTCGTAAGCGGTTGCTAAGTCAACAAGGCTCGGTGTGATAGAACCATACGGGGTTCCTTTGTCTACCAAGTCACGATACGATTTGTCGCGTTTGATAGTCACATCGAATTCTGCCTCATAGTCAGCGATTTTATTGCCCTGTTCTGGACTGATCGCAAAACCGGAAGCGACTTGATCTGCGTTACCGAAAATGCAGAACTTACAGGACACACGGCCCCAACCTAAATAATAGGCAGGGTGCGCACGAACGTTGTATTGTTCGATAATGTCCCATACTTGTTCTTCTTTCCAGTCACGGATCGGTCGCCATCGATCTACGTATCTTTTGAATCGTTTACCATCTCTCAGGTCAGAGCGATCGGGTTCCATAATTGCGTAGTTCGCACGGGCCTTTGATTCCTCACCACGTTCGCCAGATAAGACAACCGTCTTAATTCCTTTGAACCGGTCTTGGTTACGAATGGCAGTGGCACACACATCGATCTTGAGGTATGCACTACACCACCGGACTGATAGGTCAGGGGAGACTTGAGGGAACTTGCGTCGGGTAGACTCGCTTCCACGAGTACCACCAACTTCAACAAGGTTCTTATCTCCATCTTCGAATACCATCGGTGCGGTACGTTGATTCTCACGTAACATCTCGCGTTCGAACCCGCCCTTCTTCCAAGAGAAGAAAATCGGTACATCAAACGCTTCCGCAAAACTTCGGCAGTAGTCCTCTGTACATTCCCAATCCATAAATAAATCTGAATCAGGACCGCCATCGATACAATGATGCCAGAGTTCGATCTTTTCTTTAGGTACACCCAAGTCGAGCAGATAAAGAAACGTAGCAATAGAATCCTTACCACCCGAAAAGGCTACAATGTATTTGTCGTAATCGTTTGTGATAGGTCCGATCGTTTATACCTCTTCCATAACTCTGCCGACAATGTTTTCGACAAATGCTTGCGTTTTTACCGGAGTCTCGATCATTTCACTTTCAACGATCTTTGTGATCTTCCGACGCTTAGTCTCAAGCTGACTTTCGATCACGTCGATCATATAGTAATGAACGGACTCTTCGATCTCTTCTTTGTGTTGGGGGAATGCGTTGTTGTTGATTGCGGATAAGATGTCCATCGCCTGACCTTCGGTAATGTTCCAACCGACTTGTCTGGCTTTGTTCTTAATGTCTTCTGTCGTGATTTCAATTTTGATTGATTGCATTATGATAGGGGTGTGGAGGTTAAATTTTAGAATAAGGTATGGTTATGATTTGGTAAGGGGTTCCAATAACTTTTTGGTACGCCTCTTCTTTATTGTCGAACTTTATTGTGTTACCGTCACCATCTTTGATGATTTCGAGTTCTATTTCGTCTAACAATACGTAGAACAATCCCACCTCATCGGGTGGATCGACTGGTTCAGCGTTGAGATCAATACTGTGTAAATGTTGGTCAACACCGTCATTAAATACATCGATGCTACCAATGTTGTACACATGATCGTGGTCAATAAACATTCTTACGTTGACGTCTAAGTCTTGGTGTTCATCGAACAGTTCGTCGAATTGGTCTTTTATTTCTTGGGCTAACATTATGATAGGGTTTGAAGGTTATAAATCAGGTACATAAACATTACGGCATACAAAAGAGAGATCGCCACTAAAGCGAGGCGATCCCAGAATTTGAACTTCATACCAACTCTCCCGAATTTTGCGTTTCACGGTGAAAGATTTCACTGGCTTCGTAGAAGACTTGCTCATCATCTAAGAAGTGTTCTCGTTCGTGTTCCGGTAGGTTGTCGAACCACGGGAACTTCTCATCTTTGACGGTCTCGAATGATAGTACCTTCGGACGCTTGCCAAGTCTGTGTTCATACTTCTCAGCAAGTTCAATGGTCTTATGGTCGAAGTAGTTGTACTCATTAAGAGGGTTGCCTGAAATTTTGCAGTGATAGTCACTTTCCTTATAAGGCATTAGGATATTTTGCACCTCTTCAATGCTGTAATAAAAACTGAAATGAATGTCAGTCATCTCCCAAATGTGCATGTCGTCCATCTCATAACCGTGAATCAACGCAAGTTGCCAGAGGACCCAAATGTATTTGTAGTCATCCGTGTACCACTCTTCCCACTCTTCATCGTAAATGTCGTTGGAATGAAAGGACATAAACCCATCGTAAGAAGTGAAAGTGTCTTTGACAGAAGAATGTAAATCATCACGATATTCGTAAAAATCGGATTTAGCTTTTGTGAGTTGTTCTTGGGTGAAGGAAGCGACGACCAAGTTCTTATCGGTCTGGAAATTGTACTCTCTTGGACTCCACACGGATTCGTGTTCAAGCTTTTCGAGATACCCTAATTTTTTGAGAACATATTCCCAATGACCGGCGACTTCAAGACACACGTCTTTTTCGTGTTCTTCGTAGTCTGCAACCTCAAGGATCGCTTCAACGATGTCACCGTCGTCTTGGTTTTGTTTAAGTTTGAGTTCAGTGGATATGTTATAGGCTTCTTCGTATTCGGTGTCACCGTAGTACCAGATTGAATGGTAGAATCCTGTGAAGGAAGGTATAACGGTGTGTATGTCTTGGAGTTCCATAATATGATAGGGTTTGGAGGTTAATTTGTGACGGACCGTCACTGGGTCCGTCTAAGTTATTGATTATAATTGTTTAATGCAAGTGTGAGAAAAATTAATTTTCTTGCACATATATCTCGTAATGGTCTTCCGAGAATTCGACAATAGCGAGTCTGGGTTCATCTTTGAACATCCAATACTCGTAGTACCGGTCCTCGGCTTTGTTTTGGCGGATACAATGACTAAACCGGTGACGGTGTAGTTTATTGAACCGCTTCTGTTGTTTATGTATTAATGATAGTTCCATAATTGTCAGCATTTATTGTGTCTGAGTTATACGTATTGGTAACCTTCTTCAAGGACCCACTCGATGATTGCTTCTTTGTCGATGTGGTCGTGAAGGTCTCTTCCGTGTAAGGTTTCGAGGTTGGCGTAGCCGTTGAACCGGACGTACTCGTCAGAGAAATTGTAGTCACCGAAGAATATCCGTTGGACCAAATCGAAATTACTTCCTTGAAAGAACGTCTCGAAGAAGTATTCATCGTTTTCATAAATCTCATCATCGAAACGGTTGGTCTCTCGGCAATAGGTGTTGTGGAGGTGTAACCACTCGTGATCATCCTCATCGTCGATGTCCCCAAAGTGTTCGAGATATTCGTATATCTTTTCGACATCTCTGGTTCCAAGACTCTCTCCATAGAGGAAGCGGGGGAACCCTTCGTAGTCGGTGAACATAGGTTCCTCACGTATGGAATATTCGTCCAGTGGAGATTTCTCGTCGGCTTCTTTGAGGTGATCGGTCACGTACTGCATGAACTCGTCTGCTCCAGAAAAGTCATCGAGTTCTACCCAATGTCCGAATTCGAATTGTTTGCCGTGATTATAACTTGCGTAGTCAGTTAAAAATAATTTAGGTGTAGTCATGATATGATAGGGTTTGGAGGTTATGATAATTGTCTGGATTTGAGAACGATCAATTTCTTCATCTCTTTTCTCAATTCGTGGTATTCTTGTTTCGATTTCTGTTGTTTCAACGCTTTCCTACGTTGTACTTTTTCGTGTTTGTTCATGATAGTTCCTATTCTAAATTCCACACGTCAACATAGGTGTTGATCACTGCGGTTTGGCATTTAGTTGGTAAGTCTTCGAACTCGATCGGGCTACCCAAGTGTGCATACTTCGGGCGGTCGATCTGTTCGTCAGAGAACCCGTGTTGTCCAAATCCTTGCGGATGGAATGGGTCTTTGCTCAATCCTAAGTGTATGAAATCGTCATACGGGGACTTACGATACCGGCCAGTGAATACGACAGTGTAACGGTCAAAAGATTTACCGCCATTGTCGTAACATCTGATCCACTTAGGTTTACCTTGTGGTAGTAGTTTTACTTTTCTGGATGACATTGTGATAGGGTTGAAGGTTATTTGTATTCATACGATTTTTCTATGTCTTCGTACGGTAACGAATGTTCGTCACAGTATTCCAACGCGTCATCAAAGTCCAAGAAAAGGACTTCGTTAACGTAATAGTGGGGTAGTTTACTCATGATAGTTCCTTATTCTTCCATTAAAATGTGGTTAATCTTTCTTCGGATCGTGTTTTTGCCTTTGAGAAAACCTTGATTGTATCCGATCTTGTAAATTTGACCGACGACACAAGCAGTTGATTTGAGGACATTGATGTTGCTAAAGCCTCTTATTTTTCTGGTTGACAAAATTTCTCCTTGCATTCCGTATTCCGTCCAATGGACACTAAAGGTTCTTCCATCCGAAATCTCAACGGTAATGTTTGGATGTCGTTCAAACAGTTCGACTCCTTCATCTATTGTGAGGTCTTGTTCGTATTTAGGCATTGTAATAAGATTTAGAGGTTCGCAATTAGTTGTGGTAGTTTGCTCATGATAGGGGGTCCTGCTCATAGTATAGAGCACATTCGTACTCGATGATTTGTTCGAGCATGTTGTTAAACTTATTCATCCAGTTTTGTAATGGAATGTTGTCCGGCGCGAGATCACCATCGACTACAAACCACGTATATTTTGACGTCAAGATCGACTCGACAGAATCGAACCGTTCGTCTTCGTAGTTGTCAGTGTATATTGCTTGGTACAGTTCATCGTCCTGCAATGTTAAATACTGGATAAAATTACCCAACGCTTCGTTCACAGCTTCATTCTCACGTCCGGCGTGGAATTCAAAAACTGATAACATACGGTCAGTCTCGTATTCAAATTTTATACTGACCCTGTGAAGGTTCTTCTCAAACACCTCTTCGTCAGGCGTTTTGTCTCCGTGTTCCAACATCCCAAGAGACCATTCCGTAGCTCGTGCTAAAGTTTCGTAATCTGATTGTGTAAGTTTCATGATAGTTCCATTTTTGTTTCACATTTGTATTCAATCACTCCGTCGAAATGTTCGAGGATAATGCTGTGGTCAAAGAACCGTTTCATTTCTTCTTCGATCTCTCGTGCGTTGGTTATGTTCCGACACTTAACAACCGACTTTATTGAATGGATTTCTGCGTGAGGGTGGTTGACGCCGTAATACTCTGGCAAGTAATATCTAATGTCACCGAACACCACCGTACATTTTTCGTCAGAGCGTACTGATTTGCGTTCGTCGATCGCTCTTTGTAGGGATTGGTTGTCTACCCTTCCTACTATGCTGTGGAGTAGCCACGACTCGATCTCGGCTTCCCTGACCACATAGTCAATGGTCTCTCCATCGGCTTTTCTGAGTATCCGTGCAACAAGGTCCGGCAGGAACGTATCTTCAGACACAGCTACATGTGACCCGATCTCTGGGTCGGCCCAATGTTTTACACATTCGGTATCGTCAATGTTTAACGCGATACTCATGTCATTCAGATGTCTTTGTACTGTACTTCCGAGACATTGTGCGTGTAAAGCTGTTTCCGGTGCGTTTTTTTGTAAATCGTTAAGGATACTTTTTACGTGTGTTAGTCTTGTAATAAAGCTCATTGTGATAGGGTGTTAGGAGGTTAGTTTTAATACGTTAATAATCGCAAGTACTTGGTCGGGTTTGACCTCGTAGGTTTCGATTTGGTTTTGCCAGATGTTGTCTGGGTCCATCTCATCTTTGATGTCTTCGTAAGTACATCGGGAAGCGATCGACACACCATTGGCATCGATCAGTTCAACGTCGTATTGACTCACGTCAATGTCGGCGAATTCATAGAACGTGTATTTTAGAGTGTACATGATAGTTCCTATTTAGAGGTTCGCAATTAGTTGTGGTCGTTTCGTGATGGGGACACAGTTATTTATGAGAGCTTTGACCTTCTCGAAGCGTGTGTCCAATCGTTTCTTATAGTGGTGTTCAACTGCCGGAACGATGTTGTCTGTGATCATGTGACGTCCCATCCCATCGTCAGAGTGCCAGTCACCTAAGAATCCGGCGCAGGAATCTATGATTTCGTCTTCGTATTCGACCACGAAGCTGTGGACATTACCACGAAGGTATTCGTCATACGTTTCCACTTCGGCACGAAGATGATCGTAGACCCTTTCCTCACGTTGTTTACTGATCCGATTCCAGTGGTAATTCTTTCGGGCGTCCTCGCGACTAACCCAAATGAACCCAACCATACCTGAATCCCAACGACAACTAAACGACGACGTTGACATAGTGATACCTGAATGATCATACAGATAGAGAGGAAGCCAAATAATATTTTGATCGACCCACTCTTCGATTCTTTGGAATTCTTCATCCGTGAATTCTGAGTAGTAGCCTTTGTCGGGAAATAAACCTGACATACTGTGGAAATACTCGAACATACCGTACTCACTGGCAAATTCTGGAGACCATTGTTCATCACCAAGAGTGTACCGGTTATGGCCACAGACCATTGTTCCAAAGTTGTCCCAATCGCGCGGGGATTCAGCCCAATCGTCGTAATGAATTGATATTTTGTAGTTACCGATTTCTGTTTCTCTGTCGTCATAATCTAAAGCGAGTATGTGTTCTATAATGTGTGATAGTTCCATTGTTATATGATAAGAGGGGTTAGAGGTTATTCGTCAGGATAAAAGAATCCTTGATGTGGACAGTCGGTCAGTGGTTCGTCCACCCACTCGCGGTCGGGGTCTTCGGTAAGGTTTGGTGATAGTGCCTTTTCGTCCGAGTGGTGCAGTACGATACCTTCATCTCGTGTTTCTTTACCGTTCATCTCTGCTATTAACTCAAAGATGTCTTTACCACCAAACTCACCGTAGCCATAATAAGCTGGCTCGTGCCACTTATTCCCTTTGTTATCAGTCATCGTGACTGGAAAAGGTTCACGGTCACTTGGTGTGGTTGGTATACTTCTTTCTGTGTCGTTTGTTTTAAAACTAAATAGTCCCATTGTGATAGGGTTTAAGGGTTGGAGGTTACTTAATGTAGACGGATAGGTTCAGTTCATCAATAATCTCATCAAGAATACGTTCGTATGAAGTATGTAATTCTGTATCGTTGATGATGTCAGCGATTTTATGTCTCGTAGTTTTTTTGTCTACGTATTGGTCTAACTCTGTGAACGTAGGGTCCATACCGGTTTTCGCTTTAAAGATTTCAATGATCATTTCAGCTTTATCGGTCAGAGGGATCAGTCCTTCGTGTCCGCGTTTGTCACCTTTACCGTATCCGTAAACGCAATTGAATAGATGTCCACCCGCGCCGGTTTCAATATTTAACTCACCGTACACTTCTTCCTCAATGTTTCTCATCAAGGTTAAGGGAGTTGCGTAATCGAAGGTGATGTCTTCGAAAAACTGTTCGTTATACCGTTGTTTGATTAGGTCTTCTTTAGTCATAATGTGATAGGGTTAGGAGGTTACTTGAATACTTCTACTTCTTCGATGATCCAGTTACGTGTCGTACGATTCTCTTTATCGTGTTCGTTGAAAATCGTGGCGTTCATTTGCATCCTCTCAAAGTCAGCGACTTGGTCAGGGGTACAATCGTTAACTGTTTTGGACATAGTTTCCTTAGTGTCCATTTCGTACATGTTGACTCTTACCTTCATGCCTCACTCCATTCTTCGAATTCAGGAGAGTCGATGATGTCAACCGGTACGAGGAATAGATCACAGTTTTGATGTAACATATAAACCTGATCATCAATAACTACCCGTAGGTTGTCTAAGGTTTGTTCCCAATTGTCCCAATAGTGGTCGCCATTGTAGGGGTCGTGACTTTCTAAGTAACTGATAGTGTTATTGTGTACACCATACCATACCCACGTAGAAGAGAGCAACATAGCGCAAAAATCGCGCGGTATATAAACACCACGGGCCGAGTCCATAACATCCATCACTTCGTCTTCAATGACCGGTTTGTCCATCAAGTAGTAGTTGTCCGATATAGTATTGTACAGCACGGACACTGCCACCAGTAGCGATGGGTCTGGGGTTCCTTTGTTCAATTCGTATGCGTAGTCCATAGCATCTTCGATGGTCGTACGGTTAGCGAACATCGGTATCGGTTGTAGTTGTGTAAAGTTCATTGTGATAGGGTTTTGGAGGTTATAATGTGAGATAATGTATTTGAATTTTCATCATTTGATCGTTTGTCAATTTGTCGAGAAGAAAGTATTGAACTTCCGTTTCTCTGTCTTCTTCACCTTTCCAATCGTCGACTTCTACCTCGCCAAGTTTTCTGGGCGTAGAATCGTAATTGTTTCTAAAGTAAATTGCGTAATGTGAATTCATTGAGAACTCATGTAAGACAGGTACGATTAGTGCTTCCATAATGTGATAGGGTTATTCGATTATAAGTTCAGATACGTCTTTATACATGATTTGTCCGTCGTCCATACTTCTTCTGGGGTCTTCAACGATGACCCATTCCTTGTCCATCGTGTGTCTACACAAGTGATCAAGTTTCCATTTAATAGGGTCAAAGTTGCTATGTATGCCCGATGGAATGAAATTACGAACGTCTTCGATAGATGGGTTGTGAGGCATACGAATAGACCCAATCCATAGTTTACCGTCAGACATTACGTCGAGACCAGTCACCCATTCTAAATGTGTGAACTTTTCTTTCGTACCCCAATGTACACTTTCTACGGGTACACGGATACCAAATTGGTTTTGTCTAAACGGATAGTACAGTGAATCGTAATGTCCGTCAGATTCCACTGGTACGTCGCCAAAGTATAGTTTACCGTCCTTGATGCTGAAGTCTAAATCGTCAGCTTTAATGCGTCGTTTCATAGTATTGTATTATAAGATTAGTGGAAGGGCGCACAGTATGGCCCATCCGATTATGATGTAAAAAAGACTGATCAACTTTCTCATCGTACGGTTAGGTTAGACGTGTCCATTCCTGCCGTATCGGTGAAGATGATAGTTCCGTATTCTTCTTGTAGGTCAGATATTATTGTGCTGTTCATTGTTTTGGGTATTAGAGGTTATAGTATTTCTATTTCGTTTTCGGGTGTTGCCCCGTAGGTAGTGAATAAATTGTTAGAGCCGTGATAGTTACATACGTCCTGAACTTTTTGTCCAAGCGGTAATTCGTCCCACTCTTCTTTGGTCAGTCCATTCCACGACAGTATGCCGTCAATGTCTGCCCAATCAAAGTCATCTTCTGACACATAGCCAGAGTCATACAGTCGTTGGTCTTCGAACGGAACCTCAGCAATGAAACATAGTTCATCGGGTTCACACTCGTCGTTCTTCTGCCAGATTATTCCATACTCAAATAATGAGATTTCAATGGACGCGTCGGGTCCTTCCCACTCATCTTCTTTGATTTCTAAGGTGACCGGCGGGTAATCCCAAATGACGGTGAACTCTTCTTCACATGCGCTACATTTATTGATGGATCGTTCCGGTTCGTCTTCACGATCGGGCAACCATTCAAGTATTTCAATGTCGTGGAAGTAATGACGCGCGTCGTCAATACCGAGTCCTTCCCAATTGTCACAGTTCGGACAGTGGATATAGACGGTATTGTGGTCAGTGTCTATTGTAGTTTCCATAATGATAGGGTATTAGAGGTTAAAAGTGATGTCATACGCAACCACATTGCAGATCGGATTGCTCCAATCGGGTTACGATAACGTAATAATAAATCAACGCCCAGCGGTCAGACTGAACGTCGATGTACCCCTAAGCCAAAGCGGATGATAGTTCCATACGAAACAGAACCATCTCATATCGTTTACCGTCACCGTCGATCTTACAACACTCGCATTGATTCAATGAGAATTCAATGGTATTATCGGTCGGTGTCATCCAGCCTAATCGTTTCAATCCGGCGCGTATTTGGCGCTCTCGCTCGTCTGCTTCTTCACGGTCATGATAGTAGTCCAGTCCTGTGTAGTCGTCGTTAACAATAGCGTTACGGCAGTCCTCACATACGTGGACGGTTGGGTGTTCCATTGTCTTGGGGTTAGGGGTTGGAGGTTATTGTTTTTTGACGTCGCGGACCACTCCAAGCTTTAGATCGTAAAACTTATCGTACGCTTCGTCTTCGTTATTAGCTACAACACCACGGGCTTTAGTTTCTCCCTGCGGTGTTTCGTAAATGAACTTGTATTTAGGCATAATGATAGGGGTTATAGGTGGTCGAATGTGTTCTGTGGTTCGGTCCAATGTGATGAGAACTCAGCATCGGGGAACGCTTCTTTAGCTTCCTCATCCGTGTTGAATGATTCGATAAAGTTCTTCCGTGATTGTCCTGCGAGTACAGAGTGTTCGGGATAGGTGTCCCATCCGTACACGTTAATGTTCCCGTAGTTATCCTGTGAAATGGTGTAGTAATCGTAGTTATTAGACATGATAGTTCCTTATTTTTTCAGTTCTTTAAACAGTTTGTCTTCCCATTGTTTTTCGTAGTCTCGGACGTACTCATCCACCCACGGCTCAAGCTTAGTGAGGTAACGGTTATCCAGACAACCCATCCACGATGTAGTATTACGTTGCATTAATCCGAACTTCTCGCGCCGGTATGATTCACCCGCAGGGAACCCGATCTCATCCATAGCTTTGTTAAAGATTTCAATGCCAGCGTTATGTACAAAGAATCCAAACTTAAATGTTATACATATCTTTGTCGGTAGTGGTTGTATGGTTTGGTCACTCATAATATTATTGGTTTGCGAGACTCGCAAGTCTCTCGTAGTTATGGTTATGATAGTTCTTACATTGGTGTTTGTACGGCTCCAATGATTAGTAATGATAGTACGGCCACAGAAATCCCTGCGACTATACCACGTTTCGGTCGTTCGTGAATGAATCCGCCGAGCATAAACATACAGGACAGACTAATTATTCCAATGATCATAATGATAGGGGGTTGGAGGTTATAGGGTTATGCAATAAATACTGATACCACATAGGTACAGTACAGCCCTAATGATAGGGCATACTTCACCCAAGTAATTATAAGATATAGCGTCGTTTTAGATATGAGGGTCTGGAGGTTATACGGTCACGGGTTTGATATACATGTCTACGGTCTCAAGTACCGCGTCTATGTAGTCCATAGCTATATTGGCATACTCCAACGTTTGAGGAACCAAAGCTTCGAGCCGTAGTAATTCGTTATCGGTTAGTTCTATTCCAAGTTGGTCAACGGTTTGATGTAGTTCGAGTGTATTAGTCATAGTTATAGGGTATTAGAGGTTATACCTCACCTGTAAGGAAAGGTTATTTTATATAGTTCACCCGTAGTTCACGGGCATAGTAATGATAGTACAGAATAATCCCGTGGTTGCTGTCAAACAATCAAAGGCGGATATAAAAAAGGCCCATACCTTTTAAGATACGGGCCGTGTATGAATGTATGTGAGTGTTACGCGGTCTTAATGTCTTTGTCTAAGACTTCGAGGCCGAATACTTGCTTCATGTTAACGATAGTCAATTCAAGCTTGCTTCCGTGCTTGGTCCATTCCTTGTTTACTTTTTCAAGCATGTTCAGAACTTCACTCAAAGAAAACCGGCGCTCTAATTGTACAGAGTCAACTTCAGACTTGTAATTTTTGCGTAGTTTGGCCTTGTTTACGTCCTGCCCTGCGAGTTCCAAAGACTTCGCTATTTTTGTCACGTCACGGGTGATAATTTTATTACGTTTCTCTGAATCTTTCTCTTTGTCACCTGTAACTCTGAAGCCACCAACGCGACGTTTCCCAAGTGATACGGTTTCTTTGTCAATCCATTCACAGTCCCACTTTTCCATCTGACCTTTGGTCGCAAAGTTCAAAGCTATTTGAATGTTACGGTCCTCAGCTACCAATCGCATAGCGGGAGATAGTCGGAAGTCAAAGTCGCTATCTTTGTCAATATTTCGTAGACGTTTCAAGGCCGTAGAAAGGTTTCTTTCTTGCTCTAATACGTCCTGAAGCGCTTCTTTTCGTGCTTCTTTTTGGTTTTTTAAAGTTTCTTTTTGCTTTTTGGATAGTGTATTTTTTGAATCTTTCATGATATGATATGTTAGGGTATTGTTAGTTATAGTTTAAGCCTTGTTTGGCTATTGGGTATAAGGTCCAACCCCATTTCAAAAGGATTTGGACCGACGGAAAAGCTCTCACAAAAAACGTTATTAATTGGGGTAAAGTAGCACATTATTAATCTAACCTATGCATTCGCAATGATGGCAGAGCCAAGCGGTTAGACGTTACGCGAGCCTATCGGTTATAGCGTATACGCAATGATGGATTAATGGTTGAAAAGTTTGGCGCAGTTATGCGTAAAAATCCTAAACTTTCGCGCGGTCCATTGTTGCATACCTATACTATACCTAAACAGCGATAAGGTAGCTTTTATTAGTTAGTATCCTATCTATAACATAGTCACATACGGATAGTATGATTCAGTTATTTTGTACGCTTCAAACGTTTTTTAGGTGTCATTCCATAGGGCCACACTTGCATAGATATGCACAGATTCAATCGGTTAACGTAGATATAGTTCACCTAAGAAAGCTCTCTTAATTCATAACACTTTGCAGTGAAACAGAGCCTTTCGGATACGTCAATAAGTCAAAGAGCATAGGACAAAGAAACGGGAATGTTTCAAGCGAAAAGCGATACCCAAAAAATTGAGTACTTGCCTTTCGGCCCTACCTTATAATTGGCCCATTTCAGGGAAAGGCTTATAAGCGCCCTTTCAAGCGTTGGCTTGTTGCCTTTGCTTGAATGCGATTCTAAACTACAAAAAATTTCCAATACGGCGCAAATCTAATTTGCTTTATTAGAATTATCTAATGTTTGGGGGGTAAACTTGACTTTGGTTGAAATATTGTTTGATTCGCGCGCGTCGCGTGACGTGTGATGGCCAAAAAGGAAGCCTGCGCGACTACGAAAAAAACTTTAAAAAATCAAGTGAGGGCTGGCCTCAGAGGTGGGTGGGGGTACGTCGGGGGGTCGAATCTTTCGCACGCAAGCGTGATAGTTCCGTTTGTAATGCGTGAGCAAATTTCGCTTCAAATTGGCTTTGTTCACTGGTGGAACCTTTAAACCAATTGTGTAGCTTACGGGTTGAAAACATTGCAGTTTGGGTAAATAGGGAGGTTATAGAGAAGATCGGGATATATATGTATGAACCTACGTTCATGTTAATCCTTATGGGTTATTTGTTAACGTATCTCTTGTTGTTGTCAGTGTTTTTAGTGTATCAGTGCTCGACGTTCGATCTTCATTTGTAATTACCCCGAAACAGGCACATTACCGTTCGTTCGAGCGTTTTCTAATACAACTGTGCTTAATTGACAAGTATAAAAGTAAGGCCGAAAACAAGGAAAATCAATTATTCGGTTAAAATTTCTTAATTGATGTAAATGTGTAATTATTACACACTTAACCCGATTGCGAAGATAATTGCGAGAAAACAATTCGTCCAATTAATGTAAAAAAGAGATTCGCTTAAATATTTTTCGGGTAAGAAAGGGAGTCAGGAAGTGCAAAATAAGCTGATCAAAATGGACACAGAAAGTATAGACATAAAAAAAGGAGACGGACCCCTCCGTCTCCCTATAACCTCCAACACCCTAAAAACAACGGCCAGATTAGATATGCAAAGATACGCCTCTGGCGGAGCATTTAGTAGTGTGGACTCATAATATAAAGAAAGTGTGAAGACTTCGCAATAGTTAATTGCGAGATTTTTTCCGGCGCACACATGTTCATTAAAATCGTGTGTTCACGTTACGTGTACAATACAAAATACTGAACATAAAAAAAGGACCAACCGGTTAGGGCTGATCCTTGAGCGTTCACTTGTCGGGTGAGTTCCGGCGGGGCCGGTTACATAATTACATAGCTCAGGACGATCATTAACATCGCCACGATCTCGGCATTCCACACAACGTGTTCCTTATCGTATAGATAAAGCATCGGTATGGACATTGCCATTAATACTGTGGTGATCCATATACCTTCGAGGACGATGAATCCTAAAAAAGCTGAAACAATGGCCCCTACGACACCTACCAAATGCACGTACTTCGTATTTGCGCCGGTACTTTGGTGGTTAAGGGTGATGCCAGTGAAAGCAAGTCCGGCCATCGTAAGGAATCCGTACGCGCCCATTCCGTGTAACAGGTTGAGAAACCCGATTAACGATAAGAAGACTACAAAGAGGATACGTTCACGGCGACTAAACCTGTAGGTTGACTGTGATATGCTCTTGAGCTTACCGAATCTGTGTTGGACGAATGCGACGTACGCCATAAATATAACTAACTGTATAAGAGCTACTAAGGTCATGAGTTAACGTGTAAAGAGATTAATATTACTGTTATATAGATGATACCCCAAAATAGGGCGATTTTTGTGTGGTCCTTCATTCTGTTAAATAGTCTTCTGAAAAGTTCTGGTTGATAAAAATAGGGGTGTTTGGACCCACGTAAGCCTGTACGACGTTGAAATCGAAGTATTCAAGGGCTTCTTCGTATGACATACCGTCTTCCTGTAAGATTTCGATACACCGGTCAGCATCATAAACCAACCTCTCTTCATAGTAGTCGACCCCGACGATTGCGTTGTCGAAACCTTCCGCTTTTAACGGACCTGTTGATATAGTGTTAATGAGAGCATTGTTGATCTCTCCTGACGTGGTTAAATCTTCTGCGGTAATAGTTGCTGACATGTTAAATGTGTTGTATGGTTAGAAAAATAGAGTACGGGCCACAGTCAGCTATAAAAACTGATCTGTCGGGGTTCTTCGTTTGTTTTGTACACGAGAACGACCAATACCCTTTATTGTATATGACGGCTTTAATTCTCAACATCGTCTTGACTTTCAAAGTGCATTCTCACTTGGTTGGCCGGTATGATGGATTTTAAATGATCGTTCCACTTTACCATCTTCTCGTGGTTCTTTTCGAGTAGTTCCGGCGTTACCGGTTCGGTCTTCTGTAATGGTTTCCCATCCACTCCTACTAATCCACTCATAGGGTCGCCTGTTTGATTCCGGAGATACGTTTGAAGTTAAATCCGTCGTCGTCATCGTCAAGGTTGGATACGGCGAATAGGTCCTCATAACTGGTGGACTCAATGACTTCCTCATCCTTATCGATACACACATTCGTCTGTCCGAATACGGCTGTTGAAAGGTCCGCACATACACATGTACAAATACCGTCTTCTGTGATTACTTTATTTCCTACTTTAAATTTCATAGCATTCTCATTAGTTCATTGGTAATTTTAGTTCGAGGATCAGTTATTTTAGCACTGTTCCAGTTCTGCGGAAAAAGAATCGCCTTTCCCCCAGCGCGTCTGAATTTTTCGACGTTGCGTTCACTGTCGTCGATCAGAATACGCGCCGGTCCCGCGAGGTGTTCTTTGTGGGGCGTGATGAAGAACTTTCGGTGTAATTCAGAGGGAAGGTTTTTCTGAATCCACTTCATTTTACCTGACAGGCAGGAAGGCGATTGGGAGGGAGAGGTACATAAGTACAAATGATCAGTAAACATCAAGAAGTCGATAAGACCATCGGTCCACGGATATTTATCCATTGTAGACCAAAACGCCTCACCGTATTCATCAATATTCGCCCAGAACTCAGACGGGGAGATACCAACATAATTGGCAATGTCCCAATTATCGAGTTCCGACAGATTGGTTTGGGTTAACCGTGCATACTGTCCAACGAAGTCACAAATGACTCCGTCCATATCGAGATATATCTTCTTGTGTGCTGACATAAGTGGGTGTTGGAGGTTATAAATGCGGGGACCCAAGTAATCCCTGATCTTTTTTGTTTACGGCGAGTGAAGGCTAAACTCGTTACTGGCACATTAAAGTGGGGACGAACGATGCAAAACTGCGTTGATGGGTAGAAGCCATCTGCACGTTCAACACCCCCCGTCCTTTGTACGCCCAGCAGGGATCGAACCTGCGACTCACGGCTTAAAAGGCCGTTGCTCTACCAACTGAGCTATAGGCGTATGTCCCGTCAATCGGGGAAAAGACGGGGGTAAGGTGCTTAATACTTCTCTGGTCATCTACTACCAGTATAAATCATAACTGTAAGCAATAATGATTAAAACTATAATTATGACTTCCCATTTTGGGAGAGCCGAAAGTAGGATTCGAACCTACGACTTATCCCTTACAAGGGGACCGCTCTGGCCAACTGAGCTATTCCGGCTAATGCCACACAGAGCTTCAGGAATGTGTGGTCGGTGTAAGGAGGTTTACGAGTATATGGGGACCCGCCTGAAGATCACCGTATACTATTCAGTAATTTCCTTTAGTCTGTTTTCGAAACGAGTGAGTTTCTTGATCTCGGTATTGAGTTCGTCCACTTTCTCGGTTTTCTCGTCGATCATCGCGTCGTACATATCGACGGTGTTCATCTTCTCTTCGAACAAATTTTGGGCCTTGTTCTGTGTTTTCTGACGAGAGTCGATCAGTTTCAAACGGGCCTTTTCAATAGCGTTGAATGTTTTGGTAAACAAACCAAACGCTTTATCGATGGATCGTTCAAGTAGATACTGGTTTACGTTTTCTTTGATTCCTTTTATCGTTGGCATAGTTGAGGGGTTGGTGGTTAAAAGTGTTCTACGTCGTGTTCGACCATCTGAATGAGGTCTTCGTTTTCTTCTAATCTGTAACACAATTCGTACGATTCACCCATAAAAGGTTCCATCGCTTTGTTGCTCTCTTTAAGAGCCTCAAGTAAAGCCTGTGCTACATCTCTTTCGTCTGACATTAAATTGGGTGTTAGAGGTTATAGGGGTCTTTGGTTGCCCATGACGATTCGAATATACTACCCATCGCTCGTTTACCAATGAAATCCCCAGACAACTTTCTAAAAATCTTCAGACCATTTTAAAAACTGATAAAAGGAGTCACACTTTGATGAGCATATCAGTTGGTATAAGCAACTGTGGCGTGTGATCTTGAGGGTCGTTACGGTCTTTGCGTCCACCCATCGTGTACTTATAGAAAGGCTTATTTATTTTTCCGAATTCATGATAGTACAATCCATCGGTGAATTTGTAGAAAAGGTAGGTTGGAATCTCTGTTGACTCATACACTTTGATCGCTTCGAAGTATTTGGTTAATTCAACGACGATGAACTCGTAGTCAGTCATTTTTATGGACCTGTTCTTGATCTCACAAAACGTCTGGATTTCATACCGTTCGTTAAAATTACCGCCAACATCTTGGACTATGCAAAAATCAAAAGAATACTTACGGGGTAAGGCTTGCACCTCAACCCCCCAAGCTTCCTCAACGACAGATATGATCTCTCGTTCGTTCTTACGATCCTTTGCGGTCTCGTAAAGTTTACGGCGCTTATGTTTTTTGCGCCCTTTCTTTTTGCTCGGCATTACCGGCGCTTATGTTTAGGTCCGGTTACCCCTTTGTCGCGAATGGACTTTTTGAGGGGTTGAACACGAGCGGTCACTTTTTCCGCAACACGTCGTTTCTGTGACGGTGTTTTGGCTTTGTACTTCTTCTTAGCGCGACTCTTAGTCTGAGACTTACGCTTACGGCTTCCGCCATCGTACTTCTTACGGTTCTCTTTTCTGGAGACAACACGTAAGTTTCCGGCGCTGTTAGAACCGCCTTTACTCAGTGGTATCCGATGGTCAACTTCTTTACCGTCGCCTTTTCGGACCTTCCCTTTCTTCTCCATCTTACGTCGGGCCTTGTTACGGGTCGAGCGTTTCTTGATCTGATCGGGTTTACTGTGGTAGTTCTTGTACTCTTTCTTGTAGTCCCTGTCTTCGGGTTTTTGTGGCATAACTTAGTGGGTTATTGGTTCTGGAGTTATTGTTGCTTTCCCGTTGGCGACTTTGAATTTTATGAACCACGACCCAATACCTTGCGGTGAGAATTCACTTTCGACGGCCCATCCTGCGACGGGAGGTCCTTTGCCATCACCGTCACGTTTGTACGATGGTAACTGTAAGTGAATCTGTTTGTCGTAGTACACTTTACCGTGACTATTCACGCGTAGGCGATCCAGAGGGAAGTACCACTCGTTGTGCGTGTGTCCGGTACAGATAATGTCTGCATCTGGTAGGTATACTGATCGGCGTCCTGTTTTCAAGACCCCTTTGGTAACTGGTGCTGTCCCACCGCTTCCGTGATGGAAGTAAAGTTTCTTCGTGAATCGACCGCCACCGTTGACGTGTTCGAAACGGAAGAAAATGAATCCTCGGTATCCCCAACGCATAATGTTTGGGTTCTCTTTGGATAGTTTGTCGATGAGAGTGTTGAGCGGATTGTGGCCGGTATTCTTAATCACAGATGTTTCGTGATTACCAAGACCAAAGCCAATGGTGTTCTCGGCATACGGGCGGTAAAAGTCCGCCACGTCTTCGCTAACGGCGTCCAAATAATCAGAACGTTTGTACTCGTCCTTGAGGTCTTCCGGCGCACTGCGACGATCGTGCCGTCCCTGCATGAGATCGTACGTATCACCAAAGAATAGATTCTTGGCTCCACGTTCTTTTGATTCTTCCAAGTGATTTCTCAAAATCTCTCTTTCACACTTTACCGAATCGGCGTGGTGGTCAGAGGAAAGGAAGAATGGGAATTCGTCTCCGTGTTCGTATGCGATCCGAATGATCGTTACAAAATTGTTGACTTTTTCTACTGAAATCTTATTGTCGTTCATCGGTTACTCCATTTTGCTAATTCGGTCATTTCACGGTCCTGTTGGTCTTTACCGAATGAACCACCGAACAGGAAGTCGATGATGGTGTTAACTTTGGCGGACATTCCACCCCAGATGGCGGAGATAAGTGTCACAGTGAATTGACTAAAATCAATATCGTTCACTGCGGTTTGGTAGAGCATAGTCAAAAGTCCTGCGGTCAGGATCATAAACGACACCAAGAAGGTGATCGCAAATAGCTTTTGTAACTGGTCGTCTTTTTTGTAAAGACTCCGTGCGTCCTTTCTATCTTCGTAAGTCAGTTCTTGACTCTCGATGTCGTTGGCCAGCTTTTGTAAAGCGAGGTCTTTGTCTTCAGGGGATAGGTCAGCCCCAAGAACACTTTGAATGATGTTGCCGACGCCACTCTGGTTCATTGCGAAACTCGCAACTGATTCCAAAACGTTTCCGACATCACCACCTTTGTCCTTGAGAAATTTGACAATCCCCCATTCTTTTGGGGGTTTTGGCATTAAGTAGGGGGTTGGAGGTTGTTAAAAATTACTGAGTCTCGCCGTTGCGCTCTCGTTCCGCTTTTTTCTTTTCGAAACGTTTACGTTGACGTTCTTGAATCGGTAAATAATCCGAACCAAGTGTCGTAATCTTATCTTTTTGTTTTTGTGTTACTTCTTTTGCACTCATTGGTTTTCGTGTGTTAGTTGTGTATTCTGGTCCGACAACGCCTCCAGTAATGACTCTACGGCACGGTTGGCCCGTGGTAGGACATTCACTCAAAGCATCGTCCTTCATTGATTGAATCTTTTCGAATTTGGTTCCGTCTTCGCGTTTATAGATATACTTAGGCATGATGCAAATGATGGGTTAACACAAGTAGAGCGTCTGAAACTGCTTCATCTTTGTATCCAACGACTTTACCGTGATGGGTTTCTGGTTTATATCCTTCAGAGCGCCACATCTCGTTCATAGCCTCACGGGTTTGTATCTTATCGACGAAACGTACATCAAAGAACGATTTCTTACACGTCGACTCCAGATAAAATGTCGGGGCCTGTCCGAGCTTGTAAACACTAAATGCCGTTATGATGGAAACGACCATCGATAAGGCCCAACTCGCTTTGGCAGACTGACTGCCGTGAGGTTGTTCGGATACGACTTTTTCAATTTGGTATCTGTCACACACATCTTCGAGGAAACGAGAGTACAAATACATTTCGACAGCATTGCGCTCCGTTGTTTTCTTCAGTTCTTTTTTCTGTCTCTTCGAGATTTCACACTTAAAAGTGCCGTAAGCTATTATGGTTTCTTCGATGTCGTCGTACACGACCCATCCGGTAGCAGATTTGGAGGGATCAAGAATTAAGATATTCATTGTGTTCGTACATTAGGTCGACAATGTGACCCATATCGAAAACTGGCAGTAGTTCATACTCGCCTTGTCTGATGTAAAGAATGAACATCTCATCCTGTACAGGCAGATCGTATTGTTCTCTGACGATCTTTTTGTATATGCTCAGTTGTAGACAATAGTGGTAATAATTTGAGTCAGGTAACATTTCGCACGGGTAGTGCATCATCTTACCATTGTAACCTTCATACTTGATCTCTTTGTTTGTCTTAAAATCCATTATGACAAACTTGTCGTTCTCAGGGTTGAAAGCCAACCAGTCAATCGCGGAACAACGTTTAAGACGCTCATCGTATATGACCCATTCAGAAAGAACGGATCGGTAACCGAGTTTACCTTCTGCTTCGATAATACACGCGAGGTCTTCTTCATCGTCTATGATGAGACCGTCGTTAATGTAATCTTCGGCAAGCTTGTGAACGTGGTTACCATACTCGATGGCGTCGTCGCGTTTTTTGTCCCACTCAGCTAACACTTCTTCTTGAGTACGCCGGTCTCGACTGGCCACAAATTTTGATATACCATCACGATCGAACTTCTCGTGGAACTCTTTGATCCACGACGTTATTCCGTACCATTGTTCTTTCGTCCCATCTTCGGTAATGAACTCGTACTTGTGCTCATCCTCGTAGAACAGGACGTTTTTATTCCTTTCGTGATTTAATATTGCTTCTTGTGGGGTCATTGTTCGGGGGTTGGAGGTTTGATTCCAAATATAACCACTATAGAGCGTTACCCGAAGAAATCCTTAGACAACTTGAGTGATTTGTACATGTCCAGAAAAAAAGTTCCAGAGTTGTCAAGGGATATTCATGAATTGCGAGAAATGGTGGTTAACTTTGAAGCAAGGAAGAAAGAGAAAGGGGATTTAGGGGATTGAGTAAGAAGGAATGAAGACAACGAAACGAAACAGTTGACTAACTATTAGTCCCATCGAATCAGTTTATTTGATGTCCCGTCTATAAACTACTCTTTAAAGAATAGTTAACTACTCTTAGAAGAAAGTAAAGACTCTAAACTAATAGTGGATTTAGAGAAGTAGTCTCATCTTACTAAACAGTGTTCTAAGTAGCTCAAGTAATCAGTACAAAAAAGACTGATCAAAGGAACACCAAGTATGACAAACCCAAAGAAATGGAAATACAAATCCTTAAAGAACTGGCGAAAGAGTACGGATGGCTATTCTCTCTCGCCCTCGGAATAATTTATTGGCTATGGAAAAATTTTATAAAGAAAACTTTAGACGAGAACAAGCACCTTCAGAAGAAAGTCACGGAATATGGGGAAAAGTACGAAGCATCTTTGCTGGAAAAAGCGAGGGAGAAGGAAATCCTGTACGAACGAATAATCGAGATGGGCAGACACAAGACATCCACAGGCGAATCCAAAGACGAGAAATAAGAGAAAAACGTGCTCGTCTACGCTTAATGGAACTCTTAGGCGATAAAGCTACAATTGCGATGTACGCAAGTGGCGAAGTTGATGAGATTCTTATTACCGATAAAGAATTCCCGATCAGTGACGGATGGACCAAAAAACAAATTTACAGAGACGACGAAGTGGAGAAGTTTAAAATTTGGGCCAACGGATCGACACTAACCGCCCACAACCATTGGCAGAACGAACACGTTAAAGTTCTCGAAGGTTGTTTCATCATAAAGTTATTTGAATCGACGAACCCCAAAGATATAACCACTCACAAAAATGTACGTATAGTTGAACTTTGTGATGGTGACGATTTAGACATCCCTCCCTTTTTGTTTCACGAGATCACCGGTGAAGGTGAACTCATTAGTGTTATGCGCCCACCCTTGTCAGTAAGACCGGTCGAGTAATGTCAGACAACCCAAAGATTCCTTTTGACGCTTTCGGTTCCTTCTTGACCCGATCTCCGTACCTCTATCATATACGGTCAGAGGATAATCAGATCATTTCTTTTAAGGCTAAACCAGCCCAAGAAAAACTGTACGAAATTGTTCAGGAAGAGAAGAAAAGGACAAAAGACATTTACGGGTATGAACAAGTAAAATTGATCGTGTTGAAAGGTCGTCAGTTAGGTATCTCTACCGAAAAGGCGATGATCAATATGGATAATATGATCCAAGTCCCATTGTACAATACGTTGGTACTCGCTCATGATGATGAAACCACAGGATTATTGTACGACATCTATAAGAGATGTTACGAGAATATTCCCGAAAGAGTTGACATTGTCGATCACGAAGGTGAAACGATTAAAAGTGACCATCCCATCCGACCAGAGACCAAAGCTAAGTCTGGTAAGAAAATGGAATTTAAGATGCAGGACGAAAAAGGTCGCGATATAGGTGGCCGTTTGAATGTTCGTACTGCCGGTGGTGGGGATAACGTTGGTAAAGGTATTACACTTAACGCGGTACATCTCTCTGAAGTTGCCAACTATGACCATTTCAGGGATGTACTGAGTTCCACTTCACAGGCTCTCCCACGTAAGTCAGACATCTTTCTCATGCTGGAGTCTACCGCAAACGGAGTTTCCGGTAAGGGCGAAGGGTTCTATAAACTGTGGGAGAAAAGTGAACAACAGTGGACCCGTTACATCGAAGGGAAATCCAACCATTTTGACGGTTACCGTCCCGTGTTCCTTCCGTGGTACGACGACGATAAATACTCACTCCCATTAAGGGGTGGTGAATTAACTGACCTCGAAGGAATCGACTTTGGGACCATTGGTAAGAAAGACTTTCTACAACGCGAAGAATACTTGATGGACGAAATGGGTCTGTCGATTGAACAGATCAACTGGTACAGATGGTGTATCAAGAATAAGTGTTCCTACGATTTACAGGAAGCTTACCGGTACTACCCGACGTTTCCGAGAGATGCCTTCCTCGCTTCCGATTCCTGTTTCTTCAACACCACAGAACTTTACGATCTAAAAGAAACACTCAAGGACGAAGGCGAACGCGAACATTCCATTGGGTTCATAGACGAAGATATGAAATTCGTCGAAGATGCGATGGGTGATCTCAAAATTTACGACTTCCCAGACCCGATGTACGAAAATAGGTATGTCGTCAGTGCTGACCCATCCAGAAACGTGGAAGGGGCTGATTATGGGGCGATGATGGTGTTCGACAGACTTGAACAAAAGATCGTAGCCAAATGGCACGGTCGTATGGAAGAAGATGATCTGGCCCTCACAATGATGCGGATCGGGTATTTCTACAACCACGCCTTGTTAATCCCTGAAGGTAACTTGAGTACGGTAGTCAACATTCTAAAACCGGATGGGTTAGTTCCTTATCGCGGTGACGTGTTCTTTCAGCTTACAGGTAACAAACTCAAATTTGGTTACCACCAAGATAAGAAGACCAGAAAGGACCTCTTGGACTTTTACAAAAGCTGGATCAAAGACCACTACAACAAACTTCCCGATCTAAGCACCGTCGAAGAACACAACGATTTCGTGAAAGTGATGAAAAACGGAACCGTTCGTCCCGAAGCCCAAGAAGGCAGTAATGATGATCAGGTTTTTGCACTGGCGTTATGTGTATGGGGTTCAGAAAAATGGGAAGAAGAAGTCGCAAAAGTAAACGACGAAGGAACCGATTACGAAGAGATCATCAAGGTTGACTACAGTAACCGCAGGATCGGTAAGAAACAATCTACTCTTGGGAAAAAGAGAGGGTACAAATTCCCCAAATCAAACGCCCGACGAAAAAAGAATTCACACGCTAAACTTGGTAAACGATGAACATAACACATAGAAAAGATTTCAACAATTTCACCGACATGCCTGACAGCGAGGCCAAAGAATTGGTTTCCCGTTTCAGAGACACCGTCAACCAAGCAGAACGAGACCTGTCCGAAAGAGTGGATGTAGGTAAGCGAATGATGGAGTTATATAAGAACATCGTATGGGATGCATCCGATATGGCGTTCTTCGATTCCTTTGACGCTACCCCAATTGAATTTTCTGTAGCCAGACCATTGATCAATAACCTCATTTCCAAACAACGTAAGCGCCGGTTCTCTTATGAATTCGTGCCGTTGGACAACTTCAGTTACGATCGTCACATCAAGACTCAGGAAGAGTTCATTCAAAAGAATGCTGACCTATTCGATAACAGGGAAGAAGCCGAAGAGTTTTTCCATAATTATGGTGATGATAAATATGCTGAAATGATTACAGGACTCTTAACCAAGTTCAAATCGTTATCAGGTGGTAAGTGGAGTGAGAGTGAATCCTTCGAAGGCGGAGCCATAACAGGGGCAGATTTCCTTAAAGCGGATATGGACGTATACGGAAGACCACAATGGTCCCGACGTTCGCTTAACCGTATGGTGTGGGACACCAACGCGATTGAATACGATCTGTCTGACGCAGAGTATATCGGAGATAAAGTACGCTGGTACAAATCTGACATCAAATCCAAGTTTCCTGAGATCGGGGACCAAGTAGAAGAACTGTTTGAACGTTACACCCGATTAAGAAACAACAACAAATTTGAACCTAACAAACGTTGGGAAGCGTGGTGGAATTTCGACAATACAGATTCGATGCAACTCAAGGTGATGGATATGTATTACAAAACCACCGAGCCACGGTTCTTGATTATCGACGAAGAAACCGGCGACGAGACCTACGCCAAACATGATCAGGAAGAAGACGAGATTTACGACTCCCTTGCCATAAAGATGGTCCGAGAATTGACCGAGGATATGGGAGAGGAAGCAATGAAAGAGTTGAGCCGAGAGGACGCCAAAGAGCGAGTCTTGGCAATGGTCGAAGAACGGTACACAATCGAGAAAACATTCCGCGAAGTGTGGTACGAGATGGTGTTTTCATACAACACACTTTTCCTACACCAACGCACGACTCACCCGAAAGGCAAACACCCATTCACCGCATTCTTCCCTGTACATAACGACGGGAACTTCAGTGGGTTCTTGGAAGACATTGAAGACATCGTCATTGCGTTGAACAAGGCGCTGGCGATACGTGAGCTTATGATGTCCCATAGTGCAAAGGGATTAGTCGTTGTCGACGAGCAAGCCCTTGACGATTCAAATTTGACGCCCGATGACGTGGCCGATGAGTATACGAAGATCGGTGGCCTCTTAGTGATGAAGCTGAAGTACAACCGCACGATCGACGATGTGATGAAACAAATTAATACGGTCGGAGAAGGTATTCCGGCCATCAACAATATCATCGCCGATTACGACCAGAGACTATTTAGAATCTCCGGCGTGAACTTGGCCCAGCTTGGTGTGACTCAAAGCGAGACACCAACCTCCAGATACAAAATGCAACTTCAGGAAGGAGAGTCGACCAACGGATTGATCTTTGACAATTTCGTTAGAACACTTGAATCGTTCTATTCAGAACATGTGATCCCGATGTCCGTTCGGTACGCTAAAGAAAATCCGAGAGCCGTGGGCCGGTTGATCGGTCAGCGACTCGCTAAGTGGACGAAGGTAGAAGTCGACAGAGATTTTAACCTGTTCGAAAGTGCAATCAATTCTGGAGAATTCGCTTTCAGTATGCAACCCAGATCAGAAGACCCAACTCTTGAAAACGAACTGAACGCCAAGATGATGGAGATGGCAGTAGGCGGATTGATCCCATTAGAACTTGCTTTCGAATATTCCAATTCTCCCGACAGATTCGAGATCATCAAGAAGATCAAATTATTCCGCCGTCAACAAATGCTCGAACAACTACAGAACAAAGTTGATTACGAGAAGATCGTAGAGATCGTGTTGAACGAAGAAGGTGTGGACGCGAAGACCGCCGACAGCCTTATTAAGAAAACGAGATTACAAGCAGAACAACAGAAAAAACAAAAACAAAACCCCTCAACAAGTGGATTAGAACAAATTAAACAGTCAGCAAGCCAAACCAAAAAAGCTCAAAACATTGACAAGGCGACTTCACAAAACGCCTTGCGAACCTCGCAACAACCTTCAACTAACCCCAAGTAAACAATGCCAAACCAACTCGAAGACGAACGCAAACGATCCCTCGCGGAAGCCCTGAAGGGTAATTCCAGCGAAGAAGACGATACTACAAAAACAGAAGACGAAACCCCAGACGACGATCCGGCAGAAGAAAATGACGAAGTTGTCCAGAAATCTTCAGGCGATGGCGAAGATAGTCCTTATCTTGAAGACGACGAAGATGAAACTGACGGTTCCGACACGGTTGGGTCATCCGAAAGTTATGACACTCCTGAAGACAGAGTATTAAACAAAGTCTTCGGTGGAGACGAGCAGAAGCTTTCAAAAGGATACCTTGAATCACAGAAAGAATTTGGAAAACTTCAACGTCAATTCAAGCAAGTTCAGAGTGAACTGGAGAAGAAAGACGCTACGGTCAAAAACGTTAACCGTGCGCTTCAGAACTTTCCACAACTCGAAGACGCGCTTGTCAAAGCATCAAAAGGTGAAGACATCAATGTTGAAAGCCTCTTCAGTCAGAAGCCATCCGGTAAATCTGACACTTCCTCTTCAAAAGGTAAATTCAACGAAGTCGATAATGAGTTCCTACCTGATGTAAACAAGCTCATAGATTCAGGATACCTCAATGAAAACAAATTAGAGGGCCTGAGCGATTTCGATAGAGATCGAATGATCTTGAACGCGAAAAGTCAGTACATGACTAACGAACTTCCCAACGTCGTTCAGGGTATGGTGAAACAGCAAATGGACACCGTAGCCGAACAGAAACAGGAAGAATCCCGCGTCAAGAATATTCAAACACAAAATGAATCTCGTATGGAAGACGGATTCGACCGTGCCGTTGCAGAGTACGGTTTAGAATTCTCCGGCAAAGACAAAGAGTTGTTCGACGAAATTTACGACGAAGCAACCGCCTTCAGAGACTCTTCCAATCGAGAACTTATCAGAGAAAACGCAGTCGATATTGCGGTTCGAGAAGTCTTGGATCGCCGTGGACGGTCAGCTACCAAAAAGCAACCGGAAACAAAAAAGACTGACAATTCAAACGATAAGTCGAAGAAACGCATGTTCTCCACAACCGGCAAGTCTGGTAGCGAACCAAACGAAGCCACGAGTAAAGAGTCATTGACCCCAGAAGAAATGATGAGGCAGAGACACTTGGAAAACACGACTTCGCAGATTCGATCCCGAAAGAATATGTACAAAACCAAGTAACCATAACCTCCTAACACCCATTATATATGCCATTAACAACAGATGGCAACGCGCCTAACAGTGTACTGAACGAGTATGATATTCTGACGTCTTACGACGCAGGACTCGGACAGGATGCTGGATACGGCTCTTTGAAGAAGAGAAGTGTTGCCAAAGAAGTAGCCCTTTACAAACCTTACGATAACACCATTGACACCTTTATTCAGCTATTTGGTGGCTTTGACGTCGTATCTAATTATAAACACGAATGGAATGTCAAAGATGACTTGCTTCCCGATGAAGCCACTGGTCTTGCAACCGGCGTTCCAGATCAAGCTGACATAGTTAACAACACAGGCGGAGCGACGGGATACACCCCGACCAACCTTGCGAAGTTTTACATGTCTGCGGAAGACGGACGTATTTTCCGAGAGGGAGATCGTATTCGTTATGTAGGCGCTGACGGTTCTTATACCTTCGCTTACACCAAAGACGTAGTAAACGTTGACACCTCGAAAACGTATCTGGTAATTCAGAGTTTCGACGGTACAAACTTGCAAGTAGCTGGTTCCAGCGACGCGGTTATTCACCGTATGGATGCCCTACGTGGTGGAGATAGAAATTACAAACCTCAACCAAGAGGCAAGATTTCTAAGCAGGATTGGACATTGATCCGCAAGATCGTTCATGATACCGGTTACACACCGCGTTCTGCTAACACCGATCACTACATCGATTTCCTTATGGAGCAGGAAGCCGATCTGTTTAAAGAACTGAGACGCTCCAGAACCATTGGTACAATCTACGGAGACGACGACACGATTACGCTGGACAACGGCGATCAGTTGCACTCTTCCGCTGGACTTTGGACTCGAATGAGCAATAAAAACCTACATTCTCTGAATGCTGGTGGAGCCACTTTCGATCCGAGCGCCTTTAAAGATAGTATCTATGACCTGTTTGAATTCGCCTTTGGTGCAGAATCAGGTGGACCTGACGTGAGACAATGTTTCGTTTCCGGTAAGTTCGCTTCTTATCTGTCAAGAGCGTTTGAAGACAAACAGCAGTTCTACGGTAACGAATTCGTTGCTGGTGTCCGAACAATGCGTTTCGAACATAACTTAGGTGTGATCGATTTTGTTCACGAACCTATTTTTGAATACAAACATCCTCTCGTTGGCGGTTCGTTGAGGGAAGGTGCTGGTAAAGCGGTCGGTATGTTGCTCCCCGTTGAGCAGTGTACAGAACGACTGGTTTTCAAAAACGAAGGTCCATCTTCAGAAACTTTCCGTGAGAACGGCGGTGACGAAGAAGAGATCATGCGTGCTAAGACCACAGAAGGTCTGAAGACCACTCTTCTTAACTACACAGTAGCGATCGAAGAAGCCTAAACCTTTATTGGCGGGGTAGTGTGAAGCTACCTCGTCTTTTTTTTTATTTCCCTTAACCTCCAAAAAACCCGCTAACAATGGACGTATATTTCGCATCTAAAAACCCAAACCAAAACAGAATAGGCCCTCTATTAGTAAACGGCGTTAAAATCTCGTTTCACCGTGGTAGTTATAAAACCACCGACAAAAACGAAATTGCCGGATTACTTTCTCACCCTTTTTATAAAAGAGGCCGTTATGAACTCGTAAGTGATCCAGAGAAGGTTTCACAATACTTGGAAAACGACGAAGAACCAGATTACATCGACAAGGATTATATCGACAAAGTATCCAATGATGCTATCAAAGAAATCGGCGAAGTCGTAGGAACCAAGAACACTTTCCCAGCACTTATCAAATCTGAGCTTGTGGGCGAACCAATCACTTCAGCCATCGAGAAGATCGTTGTCGCTGACATTGGCGAAGCCGAAGCTTACGGAAAAGACACTTCCGACGAAGACACCTCCAAAGAGGCAGATTCCGACGAAGACACTTCTAAGAACACGGTCAAGAAAAAGACCGCTACGAAGAAGAAAAAGAGTTCTTCCAAATCTAAAAAATAAGTAACCAATGCCTGAGACTTTGATCAAGAAGGCACAATACGCTTTTGGGGCGGAGGATGACGATTTCTTCCGCCCTGAAGCTATATTGGGCTACCTGAACCATTCCCAAAAGACAGTCGCAACGTTAGGCGCGAGTATGGAGAGAAAATCTCAATTACGACTCGATGTCCTGAATGACCTACGTGTAGTACGAGAGGTCACCGTTGACGGAATAGTATCCATTCAAGAAAATTTTGACGTGAGTTCCGCATCGTTGCCTACCGATATGTTATCGGTAATTATGGCTACCTATCGTTCCCCGTCAGTGATCAGAATGACCGAACTCCCCCCAGACAAAAAGAAGATGTTGGAGTCAGGTTACGTATTGCCGACACTGTTTCAGTTTTTCTACCAGATCATAAACACAGGATCAGTAGACACCCCAGATAAGATCATTAAGATTTGGGGTAAGGGGATAACAAAAGACACTGACAATGTGGAAGTCTACGGTATAGTAAAACCTAAAGAATTGGTCGCAACAGACACATCTCTACAGGGGTTACCCGATACACTAACAAACGCCGTGTTGTACAATGCGTGTGTATCTATGGCCCTACAAGAAGAAGACCTGAACAAAGCCGATAAGTTCAGACAGAAATTTCAAGAAGAAATCGAATTAACGTTGCATTAATGATCCTAAAAGAGTTAGTACAGAAAATATCATCCGATCTCACATCTCAGGGCATTGAAGACTCTGAGATTTTTGCGTCTGAAATAGTTGACTTAATTAATCAGAACGCTGAACAATTTAGATTGGTCGACGTTAAAGGGGAGAACAACATTTCGTTCTATACGATCGAAAAGAAATTCAATTTCACACGCGCTTCCCTCTCGTTCCCAGACCTTTACGAAACCACCATTAGTCCTCAGCCGATCCAAGAATTAGACACAGAAGATTCGGTTGTCAGTTCCATTGTGTATTTGGTGAAAGATAAATTGATGGACAAACTACAGACCTTTGTGAAAGGTGATTTTGTCCGCAAAGGGAACCATCTGTACGAATGTATCGAAACGTTCGAAAACCTCAATACACACAATAAAACGTTCGAAGGACAGGACGTCATACACTACCGTTCAGGAATGGACATCAACAAAGACGACGTGTTGTTTTCTCCGGTTACTGGAAGTTATTACCACGCAACCTCCGCCCTTAAACCACAGAGCAAAAATCCTGAAGACGAAGTCGGACTCGACAAACTGTATTGGGTCAAACGTGGGATGTCTTACATGTACGGATTGTTCGTGCCATTTGACGAGTTGCGAACCTCTAAACTCACCCGTCCCGCTTATTCCATCTTCAAAGGAAAAGTGTACACCAACAAAAAGACACAGATTAACTTGTTCTACGTTCCCGATTACGAGAGGATCGAAGAACCCGACGATGAACTTGACTTACCAAACGAGGTCATCATCAAAGTGAGAAAGACTGTGGTACAAGAACTGGCCCGAAAAACTAAAAGACCTGTAGAATCCGATGAGTAATATTTACGAAGCCGTCCGACAACAGATCAAGACCAAACTTCCGAAAGAGAGGGTCGTTGATGATCAGGTTGTTGAGACCAACAGAGACGAGATTTTAAATTCGGTCCCATTCCACGTCAAACGAACGATCGCTAAATTACAGGAACGTTCCATATTGCCTCCGAAGATGATAGCTAAAAAAGCTGAAGAGGTGAAGAAGACATTTGTAAACAACAACGGCGAGAACGTATTCGATTACATTAAGATGCCCGAAGATTTTTCGGAGTTGCAGAATGTAAGGATCGAAGATTCGAGCGCCGAATACACCTATTGGGAAAACGAGTTTAACATTGACAGAATGGCCCAGCTTAGAAACGAGCCATTGTATAAAGATACTCGGATAGAAATTGAAGGAGACTTTCAGGACATCGTTGCCCTTTCTCCATTCCCAAAAGCAGGGGAGACAATGTACATCGAGTACGTGTTTTACCCAGACGAAGAATACATCGATAACCTTCCTGAAAAATATTGGAATTCGGTCATATCCTCAGTTGAAATGAGACTTGGAATTGGTAGTCCGAGACAGGCCGAAGAAGATGCCAACGAAGCGTCAAGTAAATGGCGACAGACACATAAACGAAATCCTAACCTCAGAGTACGGTCAAGCACTCGCAATCTTGGCAGACGCAGAAGAAGACGAACAATATGAGTCGGGAACTAAATTACCAAGAATTTAAGAAAGGGGTTAACCAACGTTTCAACGATTACGAAGGTGACCCTACCAGATTTAAAAAGCTCCAGAACGCGCGGATAAGCGAGAGGGGGAACACCTTTGACGTGTCCCGAATTAAAGGGTACATCACCCGAAGCGGGACTGCCCTCGATATGTCAGAGAAAGTGTACGATATGATCATTGGCCCAAACGATGATCTTTTTGTGCTTTACAGACATTCAACACAAAACGTGGCGAAGCTGGTGGTATTTAATACAGCGACGAACCCATTCACCGTTGTCAATACGTTTACCATACACGATATGACCAACGATTTTGCGGACCTTACACGAAAAACGAATACCGTGTATATCTCTGGATCGACCTTGATGGTCAATAGAATCGAAAACGAATATTATTTGAACGATGTAGTACCGGAGATACCTAAAGTCATTAACGTAACCGAGACCTCATAATGTTAGACGCCAACACAACATACTACTACTCTTACAGGCACATTTATTTAGACGGCAAAGCGACTAAAACCTCGGAACCGGTGGTCATTAAAACCACAAACACCCAAAGAAAAGCGGTGTTACAATTGAAGGTTGCCGAAGATTTGAACTCCAAAAGTGGAGCGATCAAGTACGCCCGTATCGAGTTGTACAGAAAAGAGGAAGGCCAGAACTTTCGTCTGATACAGAGCATCAACCCAAACGAAGAACCCATTTTAGGTACGGCAGAGAAGTACGTGTCGTACACAGATAATGGGAGTGTGGCTGGCGGTGAACTTTCCGAGAACGTTACGACAAACACGTCAAACGATAAGACACAGACAGAAGTGAGGGACAGGTTAGTCAAAGCTAACATTGAATATCCCTCAAGAGAAGTTGACAATTTTCCGAATGAGTTCACGATCTCAGTAACAGAAAGAACTGACACCGATGAACAAATCGTGGTTCCACCAAATACGGACCTACAAATGTACGCTAAGGTGGTCTTTGAAGATGGGCAGAGTTCGTTCCATTTTCCGGTGAGTAACCAAGTCACCTCACTCACGAAGACAGACGGGATCGAAGTTGGTCCCACAACAATCCCTGATTTATCGACATTAGGATACGATGAAGTTTCCTTGTACCTGAAAACCGACCAAAACGATGTACAAGAAGTAGATAAAACCATCGAATTCGATTCGTTATCTATAGAGAATATGAGTGTCCCTACCCTCGACTCTGTGGCTGAAGGGTTGTTATACTATAGACAGAAACCACATGTGTTTCTTGGGTGGAAGTATTTTTATCGGTTTGTGAAACGTACCGGCTACGATTCAGGGACAAACCAAACTACGTTCTTGATCCAAGATGTGGTAAGGGATACAGGTCTCGACACGGAAGTTGATGACCAATACGGTAGTCAAGAATTCAAAAGTTTGTTTTTCATCAATCAAGAAACCATTCAGGTAACTGGCAACGTTGATCAAGTTGTTGGTGATCCATCCGCTCCCGATTATGTTCCAGAGAAACACATCAACGCGAACATTTGTGGAACCAAAATTCCATATTATAGAGAACAATTTGTTGGTACACATGAAGCAGTTAGCGGTGCTACTTTCGAAAAATACGCCGTTTACTCTTACAAGATGTCGTACGTGGATTCTTTGAAAAAGGCAGTCCAAGAGAACGGTCTGAAGCTTAAAATGACTGAATCGACGGTAAGTGGGTTGAGCTTTTCCCAAAACGACCAAGACTACTTAGAACAAGCTGTGGAGATAGATCACGTATACGATAGTTCAGGCGGTGGTCAGAGAGTTGTGGTGTCTGGTGTGATTAATGTTCCTGACGCAAAAATTTATTTGGTCCTTCCGGCAGATTCGATTTATTCTGAAATAGAGAATTCTGACATTTCAAACACACAACTCATAGGAAATTATGAAAACTTACAGTTCACTGATTCAGGGGTTAAACTTGTGTTGGGTTATGATCCAAGAACAAACGGTGGGTTGAACAAAACTGCTACGTTTGAAATAATTGGTGCAGACTTCGAACTACTACAAGACGAGACGACACAAAATGACGTGTACGATGGGACCAATTACATGTATTGGCCAAACTTAAAAGCGTTCGTTAATGTTTATGTATCGGACGAAGCGACATTCAAAGAAGACCAGTTGATTTATATCGGTTCTTACCGCGACCAGAACACGTTTGATAATAGAATCCTTGACGGCACTTTTTTGAAACATACCGGTTTTCAATACGAGAAAGATTCAGACTTTTCATTCGTACGTCAAGACGAAAACAACATTTACGAAAACGCGCTCACACGAACGGACCTGAATGTATTAACGTCAGACTTCCCGTATCAGTTGGTTTGGAGTGAACCCAGCGTTGAGGGTGGAAACAATTCAGGATCGCGCACATTTTTATATACATCCTTCCTGAACATTTCCTCACAGTACGGAGAAATTCTTGCCCTTGAAACATTCAGAAACGATCTCATCGTATTCTGTGAACGGGCCGTCGGAGTGATCAAAGTCGGTAAACAAATGTCTTCTGGCCCCGAAGGAGACGTATATGTGAATTCAGCACAGTTCCTTAACGATCCTTTTTGGATTCTAAAGAACGTGCCGTACATACAACGTAATTCGATTTTACAAAGTAACAATGGACTTTACTTTTGTGACGGTAAAGATTTTTGGCGATACAGTGGCCAGTTAGAAAACATCAATCAGGGTCGTATCGAGGTTACCGGAAAGGTCGCTTCCATTTACGATTCGGTAAATGACGAATACCGTGCCACAATATATGACGCGCCCATAAAAGACAACGCTCCAGTGTCTTCTCCAGAACTCACGGGTATAGGAGAAACGTACGCGTTTAGCACTGAACTAAATGAGTGGATGGGACCTTACACTTACAAGGACGCTGTAGGAACCTACATCGGCAACGCTGTGTATGCGTCCAACAATAAAGGCATTGTCGAACACAATATCGGCAACACGTTTGCGGAATCGCAATTTGAAACCGTACTTGAAGCTGTAGCCAACGATCTGGAAAAAATGAACACCACTAAGAAGTTCAGGAAATTCTATATCGATTTACTTGCCGACACCGATCCTGTCAACATTGGCGATTTGGAATTTAGCTACGCCTCTGAAGACAACACAAACCCTAAAACGGTCGATTTCAAAGGTAAACGTAAAGTGAGAAACCGTTATAAGGTAGGATTCCAATCCGCACCAAATCGTTCATATAATTCTCGCTTTGTCCACTGGAAAATAAACACAGTTATCGAGGGATTTCTTCTTCGTGCGCTGGGAATTGAGTATCTTTACAAACAACGATAAACCTCCAACACCCTATGGCTCTCGAACTTTACACAGGCGAAACAAAAAGACCAATTAAGTTGACACCAAAAGTCGACGTTGAAGGACAGACTTTGTCGTTTTCAGCGTTTTCCGATGGACAAGAGTTTGACTTGAACCCTGTTGGTCTTACCCAAATAGCCGGACCCATCGATCAGGAAACGACACTATACTTATCGTCCGATCCTGCGATGCCTCTTGGCGAGTTCTTTTTGAAAATCTTTACACCTGAAGTTGTTGTCAGTAAAGAAGTTGGTGTCCATTACGGGGACAACCCATACGAATTTGAATGATACAAAATTTACCAGTGACCGGCTCCACTTCAGAACTTTCTGATTTAGTCGGGACAGAACCTACAAGGATTAAAACAACTGAATCAAACATCGCTACGTTTTTTTCAATCATTGATTCTTTAACTAACAGTCCTGTTAATTCTACCAACGGGACACTTCGTACAGCTTTAGGCGTTGCTAATTTTAGTAGCGTTGTCACGGAAGACCCTATTGACATTGAGAGTTTCGCAAACTCGTTGATTGATTCTCCTGAGACGTCCTTCTTATCCTATTCTTCCTCACTTACCATACCTGTCGAAGTTACAAGAATTTTTAACCATTACGGCGCGGTCGGAAAAGTGTTCTTACTTGAACTTAAAAACCAAGCTTTTCTTTCGATCGGCGGTAAGTTTCTAACGATTAAGAAGTAATGCCTGTATTAGACCAAATCGATTTATTAGAAGAAGCGTTAGTCAATAGCATACCTTCTTCAAACAGATTCATCACCTATTCAGCAACCGGCGACCTATCGGTCATATCGGTTTCTGACATTGCTACATTTGTCGGGGGTGACGTTGGGATCGATGGTATCAACAGCGAATTGGATCAACTACAGCTTGACCTTGCCGATCTGAACACAAACAAGTTGCCCCTGTTACAATCACAACTTGACCAACTTAACGACGTCGAGATTCCGGCCCTTGAAGCAGATTTGGGACATCTGAACACCATCCAACTCCCAGCACTTGAAGCGGACTTGGATCAGTTAAATACGGTGGATTTACCAGCCCTTGATCTTCGTTTGACTGAACTCGATGGTGATCTTGCGACACTCGAAACTGTAACCCTACCTAATTTACAGTCTCAGCTTGACGCCAATCAACTATCACTTAACGATCTAAACAACGTTCAGCTTCCAGACCTTAACAATAGGTTAGGCGGAGCAGAGGCGGATTTGTCAGAACTGAAGACAGTCACCTTACCTAACTTAGATTCTCAACTACAGACCAACAATAGTACGTTGGATACGTTGAACAATGTTACTCTTCCTTCGTTGGACTCTCGTATCGCCGATAACGACAGCGAACTCAACACATTGAACACCGTTGATCTCCCCGCCCTTGACGCGCGAATAGGAGCCAACGACAGTGAACTCAACACCCTCAACACTGTAGACCTTCCCGCATTGGATGGAAGGATTGGGACTGCTGAGTCTGACATTAATACGTTAGAGATCACTACGATACCGGCCCTTGACACACGGATAGGAGCCAACGAGTCCGACATAAACACTTTGGAGATCACTACGATACCCGCACTGGACGGAAGGATCGACGCGACCGAATCGGACATATCTACCTTAGAGATCACTACGATACCGGCCCTTGACACACGAATAGGGGCCAACGAATCTGACATTTCTACACTCAACACAACCACCCTTCCAGACCTTCAGACACAATTAAACAATAAATTGGCCGATTCCGCAGGGTCAGTTAGTCTTAATAATTTTGCATCAAACATTTCTGCCATTGAAAAGGTAGACGCGTTACCAACCGCAGGGAACGCAGGAAGAGTTGTCTTATTAAGTACAGACAATACACTATACAGAGATACCGGCATCGAATGGACCAAAGAAGTTTCGGCCTCCGATGTAACCGGACAGATAACAGGTACACAAATAACTGACAATGCGATAACTACTCCGAAGATCGCTACCGATGCGGTCGTTGCCAGCAATATACAAGTGGACGATCTCGTGGCGTCTACGGCATTTTTAAATGAGTTCACCGCCCTTAACGGATTCTTAGACAAACTATTCGTCAATAATGCATTCGCGGACAGGATAACAGCGAACGACATTTCTGCCGGAACAATTACGGCCAGCGAAATCGGCGCTAATGTAATTACCGCAAACGAAATAGCAGTAGGTACGATAACAGCCAGTGAGATTGGTGCGGGTGTAATCACCGCCAGTGAAATTGGAGCCGGTGTAATCACAGCGACCGAGATCGCAACAGGTACTATAACAGCCAGTGAAATCGGGGCCGGTGTCATTACGGCCAGTGAGATTGGGGCCAATGTAATCACCGCCAGTGAGATCAGTGTCGATGATCTCGTCGCGTCCACTGCCTTCTTCAACGAATTCACTGCCCTTAACGGATTTTTAGATAAACTCTTTGTCAATAACGCATACGCAGACCGAATCACAGCTAACGAAATCGGAGCGGGTGCAGTCACGGCCAGTGAAATTAGTGCAGGGACCATTACAGCAAGTGAGATTGCGAGTAACGCAATTACCGCTAACGAAATCAACGTCGGGACAATTACAGCGACCGAGATCGCAACAGGCGCAATTACGGCCAACGAGATAGCGAGTAACACCATTACCGCAAATGAAATTTCTGCGGGCACAATCACGGCCACAGAGATCGCAACAGGTACAGTTACAGCCAACGAGATTAACGTCGGAAACCTTGTTGGTGACACAGCTTTCTATAATGAATTTACTGCCCTTAACGGATTCTTAGACAATCTATTTGTCAATAATGCATTCGCCGACAGGATAACAGCGAACGAAATTGCCGTTGACGCGGTAACAGCGAGTGCAATTTCGGCGGGGACAATTACCGCAACCGAGATCGCCACAGGTACAATTACAGCAAGTGAAATCGGTGCTGGAGCAATCACCGCAAGTGAGATTTCTGCCAATGCCGTTACAACAAATAAAATCGCCACAGATGCCATTACCGCAAACGAAATTCTGGCTGACGCTATTACAGCTAATGAGATAGCTACAGACACCATAACAGCCAACGAGATTAGCGTCGGAAATCTTGTCGGTTCCACTGCATTCTTTAATGAGTACACGGCAGTAAACGGATTCTTAGATAACCTATTCGTAAACAACGCATTCGCAGACAGGATAACAGCCAATGAACTCGCCGTAGATTCCATCACAGCGAACGCCATCACAGCGGGAACGATAACCGCTACGGAGATAGCATATAAAACACTGACAACCGACGAGATCAGTGCGAACGCTATAACAGCCAATGAGATTAACGTTGCTGACCTTACCGCACTTGGAGCGACCATTGCCAATTGGGGGATCGCCACTAACACAATCGATTCAACTACAACGGCTGGTGGCATAGGACTTGACAGTTCTAAACCAGAGTTTAAGATGTCAGCTATGTTTGGTACTGAATTGAAAGACGTGTTGTCGATCAGACCCGACGGAATACCACCGGCCATTAAAAGTTACACCAATGGTAAGGTAGTAGGTGGGACTAACGGGGTTTTAGACATCCCTTCCGACAACACTTCTTACATATCATCTGTAGGAAAAACACAAGAAGTCACTATAGTATCCGACGGAGCCAACGTTGTGTACGAATACAACTTGGATATGAGCCAAGCAGACGGTTCAGTTATAAAGGAAATAAGAGTTCAGTTGTTGGGTGTGACCAGAGATATTAATGACAACATCACTAAGTTTAAAAGGGGAGAGATCAACATCTATTCCCAAGACGATTTCCAGTTTATGTTCAGTACCAACAACATCAACGGGGAATCCATCAATGGCGCGTTACCTGACGTAGAAGAACATTACATAAGTGTCCAAATTATAAAAACTGAAGAGACTGCCGACTACGGTCAGGTATCCTTAACAGGCATTACATACGAAGAGACGAACACCACGATCGCCATTAACTCTAATGGTATATTCAGAAGAATCGGTGCAGACACCGTAGAATCCATTGGTGGTGGCGGACAGGTTTCAACAACCGTTTCGTCCGTATTCGGTAAGACAGGCGACATTACAACTTCAGATATTCCGGTAGGATCAATAACCGATTCTATGTTGGATAGCAATTACGCGCTTTCAGGACACAGCCACACGGAAGCGGATATTACTGATCTTGGAAACTACGCTGTTGTGGGACATAGTCATTCTGAGTATATGCCAAAAACGGGTGGTACTTTTAGTGATTCAGTGACCATACAAAAAGCTGTCACAGGAACACCCGCATATAATAACAACACATTTGAATTGTACAACCCTTCTTCGGTGTCAGGTGAATCGGTTTCAATGAGTTTCCATTTAGGAGGTTTAACTGCCGTTGATATGTGGGTAGAACATGACGATCCCCAATATCTACAACTTGATCACAACATTAAAATAAACGGCGCTACGGTTTGGCATTCAGGTAATTTCGACCCCGCGACCAAGTCTGATACCGGTCACGCCCATTCCGGTCTTTACTTTGGTACTGGAATAAGCGGAATGTCCGGTGGATACAACGGTACTGGATCAGGTACGATCAGTTTTGATACTACGTGGGGTGATGGGCGTTACGCATTGTCTGGACACACCCATAGTAACTTTGGGGGGACCATCGGTTTCAATAGTGCAAGGTTCGACGGCACTATGTATTGGGATGCTGGGACAGGAGCACATATTCAAGCAGACGCACGAGTCAGAAATACAAACTATTCTGCCCTTCATTGGTACGGAAAAGATGACGCAGGAAACAACACTGCGGTATGGTGGGAATTGTACGATGGAAACAGCTACCATTCGTTGACCATTGCGAACAACGATTTGATATATGATGGGAATGAAGTGTGGGATGCTGGTAATTTCAACCCCGCAACTAAAGCTGATACCGGACACACTCACCCGTGGAGTGACATTACAGGCGAACCAGCCTACACGACAAGATGGCCAAACTTTTCTGAAGTGGGCGGAACAATTTCGAACTCTCAAGTTCCTACAACACTTTCCATTTACCGACTCAACAGTACAGGCACACAAATGTACATCGAGGCCGGAGAGATGCAATTTTCTCAAGGCGGTGAAGTAGTTTACATTGGTGGTGAAGGTGGAGTTCAAGTGGCGTCTTCAAATAGTAATTCAGGGAACCCTGACAACATAACTACGTTGATCGACGCCAGCGCAAATGCTTACTTCGCTAACAATGTTACAGTAAATGGTAATTTTTACAGAGGTAATTTTTCCATCGTAGGAAACGAACCGATAATTGATTTGGCCGGTTCTCGTCTCGTTTTAGATGGGACGACGGGAACAGACAGAGATGCAATTTTTTGGAAACATGATGGTTCTTCTATATGGGGTAATTATATCGATGGCAGTGGAACTTTAAGGTTTACGAGATTAAGTGGAAGTGGAACGTTTTACGTACAGTCTTCGGCAAGATTCAACGGTGACGTGAGAATACATTCTGGTTCGGATTCCAGATTAATATTAGACAATTCCGGTTCCTCTTCTTACGACGTTAGATTGGAGACCGCTTACGATTATGATGGGTGGTTTAGAGTCGTGGATGGTGGCGGTAAAGTATGGTTTTCAGTTGGAAGAAACGGACAAGCATATATTAATGGTGTTACTGGAAACAAAATTTGGCATCAAGGAAACGATGGCGCAGGAAGTGGGCTTGATGCTGACCTGTTAGACGGGATCAGTAGTGGTGGTTTTTTAAGGTCCAACGCAGACGATACCGTATATGGACACACCGAATGGCAAGATGGGAAAAACGTTCGTTTTGGTACTCATGCAGATCAAAGGTTTTGGCATAGTGGAGGACATCTTTATATTAAAAATTATAATCATTCAGGAGGGAATTTTTATTTTCAAGGGGAGGACCCACAAGGTACGAATCACGCTTTAATGTATCTTATAACAAGTTCATCTCGACCCTACATTCGTTTATTTGAAAATGGTGGGGAAAGACTACGGACAATGTCTTACGGGGTTCGGGTGTATGGTAGGTCAGAATCCGACGACCATAGGGACCCTTCCGATAGAAGAATAAAAAGCAATTTGGTCCCCCATAGTGCAATAGATATTGCGGATTATGTAAGACTTTATAAATACAATAAGAGAGGGTTAGAACATCCTCAGTATGGTATCATCGCACAAGACATAATGAAGTACGATAGGGATTTAGTTAACGTTCGTCAGGACGATGAATTTGGTGAGATATTCACTTTGTCATCGTATTCCATTAGTTCAATCGCCCTTTCTGGTGTTAGCGAATTGAATAGGGCATTCACAAAAACAACTGATATACAAACGAACCTTATCGCTGATTTAAGAGGAAGGGTAGCAATGTTGGAACATAAATTTGATGAACTTGGAGGAAGAAAATAATGGCTATACCAAGCAATCCCGCGAGAAGTAGAATAGCTCAAGAGTTTGGGAGTAATACGTTAGCGTATATACACTCTATGGGAGGTTATCCTTCTGGAGCGCGTTCTTTGAAATCTATGGGTGAGTTCATTTTTGGTGTTGGAAATAGTTACGGAAGAGACGCTTTTGCCGGATACGGAAAACCGTCTTATACAGCAAATTCACTTTCCGCAAGTGAGTCGGCAACATTGGATGGGTACATAGACGTATCTTTTAATTTGAGTTCAGTACCACCCCCCAACACAGGCAACGATCATACAACGGTTATAGTAGACGTTTGGGAATATTCTCGTGGGTCGGCGGTTCCTTCAAGTGTGGATGATAGTTATTATTACCTTTACACATCGGGAGGAACGAAAAACATAACTCAACAAATGCCTAAGAAAAACACAAGGTATTATTTGAGGATAAGGTATTTCAATAAATTTAACGAGAACTTAAATGATCATTTTTCTTCTGAAACAGTAAACGCCTATTCTTCCGTTGCTGTCCCTGATCCAGACAACCCTTATCCCATATATATCGACCAACCGGATTTAAGTGTTACGAATGCGAAAGCCACTTGGACGAATAGAGAAGACGGTATGACATACATTCAATGGCAAAGGTATTCAAACGGAAGTTGGTCCGATTGGGGGGCGTTACAATCCTTTACAGCGGTTAGTGGCCAGACTGGTACACACACTTCGAGCTTTGGTAATAATGATACGGTTAGATACAAAACTTGGCACACGGTAACGGTAACAGGCAATACGTTCACGAGTAATACGAGAATAAGCGCTTCAATAACGATGGATTACGTGGCCCCGCTCTCTCCCGACCCAACAAACGTTACGTTTTTAGATGGAGGACAATTTTCACAAGTTAGTTGGAACACGCCTGAAATGGGGAACCCAACCAGTTATTCGATCGATATTATAAGGGGATCGATAACCAACAATTTAGTTACAGGGTTGTCGGGTTCTTCAACCAGTTACACTTTTGACGTGTGTAATGTCGTTTTAGATGGCGATACTGTGTTTTTTAGAGTATACGCTTATTATAGTGGGGAAACGGGAATGGGAGAATCAATTACAACTACCATTACATCTTGCGGTCGTGATGATGGGTTTTACTAACAACACTTTTAAAACATTTTTAACCTCCAAACCTAAAACAACAGACAAATGGTAAACATACAAGTAGCATCGAACGGAATCATCGTAGAAGGACAGACTGGTACAAACGGCGAGTACGAAAAAACTGTCTTTAAATACGACGAAACCAACGCAGAAGTAGAAGCACTCGCAATAGTGGATTCAGCAGAAACTATGCAAGTGTCCAAGACCGCGGAACGAGCACAAGTAGCACGCGACCAAATCGCGAACGCTTTTACAGAACAAACTGCGTAAAGTTGTAAGGGTATTCTCATGAATACCCGACACAACTCCTTATCTTTAAATCTAACCTCCAACGTTAACCCAACCTCAACCAACGAACAATTATGAGTGAACAAGAAATTCCCCAAGTAGTAGTGCAAGGCTTATCTGCACTTAATCGTATGGAAAAAATTTGCAAACGTCATCTAAACTTCTCTTTTGAAGATGTGGACGACGCCGGAGAATTGAATCAGAGTATTCAAGTGATCCGTCAAGATTTGTTTAATTACAACCAAGCGGTACGACAAAGCCAAATCCAAAAACAACAACAAGAACAACGACCAGAAGCCGAAGATAAACCGGCCCCACAGACAGAAGGCAAACCGACTGTGGAAGAGTTGATGGATGAAGAGCCTAACATGAAGTCAGTCACCCGTCCTGAAAACCCTAAAGACAGCGCATAATGTTTTCAGCAGAAGTCTTTCGTAATGCCTTCGATCATTTAATTTTGGTCGAGGGCGGTTACGTAGATAACCCATACGACTCAGGTGGGAAAACGATGTACGGTATCACCGAATCCGTTGCCAGAGAAAATGGCTTCAGTGGTGACATGCGTGATCTGAATTTAGACTTCGCAAGAACCGTATACAAAAGAAAATATTGGGACGTAAACAACCTTGACAACATCGGCGCTTTCGATCCCAAGATCGCCAAAGAGATGTTCGAGTCAGGAGTCAACGCCGGTCCAAACCGAGTAGCTAAATGGTTACAAAAAACACTGAATCTACTGAACCGACGTGCGACTTTATATAAGAATTTAATAGTAGATGGAGACATAGGAAGTAAGACTTTGAACGCCCTCGCCGTTCTGTACGATAAAGACGATCTACATTCCGTAGAGGTTTTACTTAATGGGTATCAGATGAAACATTACATCGACATAAGCGAGAAAAACGAAGAATTAGAAACATTCATCCGCGGATGGATTAAACGAGTACATATAGATGGCATTTAATTTATTCGGGCTTTTACCCGACCCAGACGAAGCATATAAAAACGCCCCGCAACTTCCTTTAAATATGGAGTTGCTTAACTCATATAGAAAAGACCTTGTTGGTTTAGATGACCGTAAGAAAGAAAGCTTACGGGACCAGTACCAGTCTTCCATTGGCGAAGGCAGGGAACGGGCCGAGAAGTCTATTCGTAACTCAGGAACCAACGCCTCGGTCGCGGTGGCTTCCAACGACAGGCTCAACGAAAATGTCAATAAGCAAATGACCAGAGCCGAACAAGACATTCAGAACAAAGACATGATGGCCGAAGACAAAGCCAAAGAACGGTTTCGTCAAGAGTACACACGTATTGATCAGAAGAAAGATCAGAACAAAATCGCCAGAGAAACAGCCAGAGCAGATGCAGACCTCGCCCGTAAATCCGGCCTTGCTAATATTGTTGGTAAGGTAGCCGGTATTGGCATTAGCGAGTTCATGTTCAAAGACGAAGAACCTGTAGATGGAGTCGGTGGTGGCGGTGGTGGCGGTGGAAAACCAACCGAACCTTCCAAAGACAAAGTGGCGAACAAGTACGTAGACGATGCTAATAAAAACAGTAAAGCCATCACAGATGTCGCCCCAGACGCAGACACCATCTTTTCGTCTAAAGGTGTTGAAGAATTGTTAGGGTCCAACAGTGACTTTGATTACACACACCGCGTGTCAGAAGGCGATACGTTAGGTGGGATCGCAACACAATTCGGGGTATCGGTCGACGAACTCGCCAAGTACAATTCTCTCGACGATCCGAACTCACTGGCAGAAGGACAACTTATTAAAATTTGGTAAACGACAATGGCTATAAAAACACCTGATTATCAAGGATACGTAGACAGGCTGACCCCAGCACTGGACAATCTTCTTGTAGGCTTTAAAGAAAAGAAACAACGTGAAGCAGAAGAGCGACAATTCGCCCGACAGAAAGCGTTAATGAAGTCGAAACAGAACTTCCAAAAAGGTATGCAGGAAGACTCCCAAGCTTTTCAGGAAGGGATCGAGAAGACTCGTCAGAAATTCAAAGAGAGTTTCTACGAGACCCAACAGGAAGACCGTGTAGAAATGGTTGATGACGAGCGTGACTACAACGAAGATCGGTACGACGTCAAACTTGAAGACGGTATCGACGATCGCGAAGACCGCCAGCAACACGAAATGGACATGTTACGGGAACAAACCACTAACTCTGGTTCAGGGTCTTCTTTGGGTGATACGATGGACGACATTAGAGAAGAGTTAGAGAACAAACACGGCGACCTGTTAAACGTGATGGACGTCGAATATGAACCCGTTTATACTGAAGACGCCGGTGTACAGATCAGAGTACGAGGAAACATTTTTGAAGACGGTAAAGCCCTTACGATGGACCAATTGAATAATGAGTTGGCCGATTATCATGAATTGAAAAACACCGTAGACGGACAGGTAGAGTACAAAGAAAACACCCGCAGACGCGGAGAACCTATGCCCGTTAGAGACATTTCAGCAGGGCGTACCACAACGTATTATCCGTACGAACGTTACCACCAAAAAGCGAAAGACATTTTAAAGACAGGGAGAATCGACGCTCCATTCGCTCAAGATGTGATGGATGGTAACGCAATTTTAGATGACCGTCCCGATATGGACATAGAGAATATGGACATTCTCGACAAGTACATAAACGTGTCAACCTCAGAACCAGTCTCCATCGACATACCAGCCACCGACGAAGAAGGTGCGCGTGCAGTCACGTTCGATTTTCAGAACAAAACCATCGGGGACGCCTACAAAGGGTATTCGACGTTAGAAAACAACTTGACGGTCGACCTTAGCGGTTACACAGATTTAAGTACAGAACAACAACAGATACAGACACAATACAGTCTTGTTAGAGAAAGGATGGAGAACCTTTCGAAAATCGTCGAGTCTTATCAGAGAGCGAATCCGAACATGTCTATTGATGAGATATACCAAATGAAACTTACCCCAAGAGATAAAGCGGTCAACGATTCTGACCCAAACAGTTATCTATACAACCCAGCCGAAGAACAAGGGGAACCAACCTCTATGGCTGGCCCCAAGAAAATGCCATCAGTATTCGAAAGCCTCACCATTAACAATTTAACGTAACCCCATTTTATGAACGATCAACAAAAAAGTAGCGGTACTCAAGGTACGGTTGTACACAATGACGTTGAAAAGAAAGACCCAACACCAACCCAAGAAAGATACACAGCCGAGGACAAACAGATCGGCGAGTACATAAAACAATTCGTTCCCGAAGCGACTGGTCTTGATCCCACCTACGTTATGGACCAGATGAGAACGAACGGTAACTTTTTTGATTCGGTCACTTCTTCGATGGTGAACAATAAGATGGCTGAGATGCCCGACACAACTGAGGTCGATAAAGGAAAGCTCTTCAATACCACTAAGGCCGAATTACGAGGTCTTGTTACCCGTACCACATATTCAGGCGAAGACGTAGCCACTACGATCTCAAGTTCCCTGAGAACAAAAAGAACTGACAATAACGAACCCCTCATTAACAATCCTCAAACGACTATCTTTAGTAACAAAGATAAGTACGAAGAGTATGTTGACGGCAACAATCTATCAATTGACGATGTTGCATTAAGAGACCAAATCGGTGCAGACTCTACACTTTATGGGTCTTTGATGAAAGACAAGATCGAAGAGTTTGACAGGGAGTTGAACAAATCCCACAACGTTGGTTTCCTCGACCCTACAGCCAAACAACAGAACCCGCAAGAATATTCAAAAGCCTTTTTGATGTACGAGAAGTACAACAAGGAAGGACTCACCCAATATCTGAATTATGCGACTATGTATGATCCAGACAAACCGTACGAGGAACAAACGTCCACAGCACGTACAGCCTTTGACTACTTGACCAAAGAAAATAAGGAAGGCATCGCCCCTTACGATTATGTTGATTCAACAGCTAAAGACATCGAGTTCAAACCGTTCGTTCCTAAAAAAGCTAACGAGTATAACCACAATGCGTTTTCACGCCGTTGGTACGACGAAAAGCATCCTGAGTTTGCGTCGAAAGAAACCAAAGATAGACCATTTGAGTCTGTAGATTCGAAAGCGATGATGGGGCTTTTTGAGATGACCTTTGGCCAGACACCGGACACTGAAGACCTCGCTGACGTTAAACCCGAAGAATTAGAAGGGGGTGGTATAGGATTTAAGTCAGTCAAAGCGTACGAAGCGATGGCGAAGAAACTTGAAACAACACCCGAAGAATTCGTGAATGGAATTTCGAACTCTTCAGACAACGCATTTCGTGATTCTGAGAATTACAAAATGATGACCCTGTACCTCTCCAAATTTGTGGAAGATGGTGAAGCCGGATTTGGTGTTGACGATCTATTTAAAACGGTGGCCGGATATTCGTTTAAGAATGGTGGTGCGAGAAAAATTGGCGAAGGCCAAATGGAATACCGCGTGAAAATGGACGAAGCCCCATTAATGGTTCAAACCGCATTGGACATTCTTGATCAACGGTCGTCGTTGAAAACTGTTATACGGAAAGAAGGGGCGGAAGTAATTCTTGAACCCAACAGAATGGGGAGAGTACAGGACGAAGAAAAAAGAAGATTCTTCAACAACTCTTACGTAAATAAAGTAGAGAGAACGTACGACGACAATGGTAACGTTGTACGAGAAGTCATTCTCGAAGACGATGTTCAAAAAGTTCCTTCAGACGAACCCTTATCCCAACGAAACGGCAACGTTGAAGTGGCGTACGAATTGGACCAGAGTGGTCTACAGTGGGGGCAGAACGTGTTGAGTACCTTTACTCATGCAACCAGTCAAATGGTCGCTCAGTTCGCCGGAGAGAAGTTATATGCGATGCTCGGTGAAGGGGCTGACCTGTACGAGAAAACGGCCAATCTATTTAAAAATGGCGAAGCTGAAACATCGAAAGAGTTAAGAAAAGATTTTGACGTCATGTACCAACAGTTTCGGGACATGAAAGACGGCAACCTTTGGAGTTTTACAGATAGCTGGACTCAAAAAGGTGTGAGTATCGCAACCCCAATGCTTTGGTTCATCGGTGGATTAAAAATGGGCGGTAGAACCGCCAATAAACAAATTGGGAAAGGATTGACTAAAGCAATTCAAAACAGAAAGGCAACCCAAGCAATGAAGGCGTTGTCTGACTTGAGACAATCGAAGAACCTCTCCACATCCGCAAAATTCTTAAAACTCCCTAAAGATAAAACGGGAGCGATGTTGTACAAGAACTCTGGGTCCAAAATGCAGAAATTGGCAACGGGATTAAGGAACGGCAACAACCCATTGTCAAACGTATTGGATTTTACCACAGGTACAGCGTTGTTCGAAATCACCAGCACATTCGCAGATGAAGAATACCAAGATTCAGAGTCGTTATTTGGTTCTGGGTTTGTTGACGTTGCGACCGATTACGCAGGATACGAAACCGACACCGAAGGGTGGTACAAAAGCCACGGTAATTCGTTAGGCGGGAAACTTACTAAAATTGGGATCAGTGTTTTAGCAGATGAAGCTCTTGGGGTGTTATTCGATTCTGCACTTGGAGTTGCGAGAGCTAATATTAATATGGGAAAACTCATTAAGAACGGTGAGTTTAAGAGTATGGATTACGGGGTAACAGGTGTTAAAAAAACTGATGATCCATTCAAAGTGTACCAATCTGATACCATCGCCTTTTTCAAATACTTGAATTCCGGCATGACCGACGAACCAGTCAAAAACCTAAAAGAAGGATTGAAGGAGAGCGCTAAGGGAGTATCAAGAACAACCGATGCGTGGTCTCACAGTCCAGAGTACCTTGCCAATACGTTTACGAAGAATCTCGGACCGGTCGTAAAAGATTTACGTACCCGTATCAAAGAGACCTTAGTAGACTACGACAAGACCTTATCCAAAGGTGATCAGGACATGAAAGCTATCGATGAAATGGCGGACAAAATGTATGATGACTTTTGGGAAGAAGTGTCTGGTAAGATGTCGCAAGTAATGGATGAAGAAACGTACAACGGTTTCATCTCTGAATTGAAAAAAGTGGACGGCATAGAGTACAAACTCCACCAAACAGAAGCCGGTTCGAAGTACATGACGAAAGGTGAGGCTGTCGAAATGGCCCACACGATCCCAAACGCTAAAGTCGAATCCGTCGGTGACGGGAAGTTTAAAGTGGTTGAACCCAAAGGAAAGGATTGGATGAACGATCTGATTGGTGGGTTGAATAGAAAGACGTCCCAAAAATTCACCGAAGAAGCCAGAGAAGAAGCGTTCGAAGCCTTTACCAAAAGTAACAGACCTTCAGAAATAGATAATGAACTCGGTAACCAGTTTTTCTTCGATAAGTTTGGTAAACCTTACCATTCTCCAAAAGGAAGCGGTATCGTGAAAGGAATAGAAGGCGATGAAATAATCGTCGAAACCCCTTCTGGAAACACATTCAGAGAGAAATACGACGTTGGTGAAATTACCGGTAAAGCCGAAGAAGAAGCCAATGGTCCACTGAGTAAGAACATAGATAAGGTGAAACTCGACGAGCGATTGACAGAAGGTAAAGTCGCTTTCAAAACTAAGATCGACCCCGATGGTGAAGTTGACCTTCAAGACCCTAAACAAGTTAAGGGAGCCATTAAAAAGGTCAGTGAACGAATTGAGAACAAAACAAGAACCATTGAAAAGTCCGATCCTGAACAGGCCCAACGTTTAGAGGTCGAAATCAAAAGATTGAACAACGTCTTGGAATTCTTGCGAAGTCGCAAGAAGTTCGCTTCCGTCAAGGGAGACGCCAGAGGTAGAGTCAAAACTACCGACGATGTTAAACAAGAGACTAAGACCGCTTCAGAATACCTTGAAGGGAACGAGAGGTACAAAGACCCTTCCGATCTTTCAAGGACAACCAACGAATTAGAGAACCGAGCCAAAGAGCTTCAAACAACGATACATAAATCAACAGGCAAAGAAGCTGAACAGGCGACAGAAGAATTAGAAAAAGTCGCTACCGCATTAAATCACATTGAACGCAAAACTAACCATTCAAAGAAACTACTCGAAGAAGTAGAAGAGCTTTCAGACACTAAGAAGTCTTGGTTCAAAGATGAGAATGGTGAGATGATTAATATGGACGATGTGTCCGCGTTGTCATCGAGAGCAACCTTGTTGTCAGATATTATTGACACCCCTTCGATGGCCTCCGGCATTAGTAAATACAATGAAGGAGCCATTAAATCTGCACGGGATTTCTTGGTTGACCGGATCGCTAAACTTTCTTCCGACATTGACGAGACCGATCCTAAAGCTGAACAGAAAGTGTTCAAGAAACTACAGGAAGTTAGAGAAGAAGTCGAAGCTAACCAGACGAAAATCGAGTTCGAAGAAAAACTTTCGGATGAGGTAGAAACTCTAAACAAACGTTTGAAAGACGGCAAGAAAAAGTCTTACAAGGCTTCCGTCAACAGAGCAAAGAAGAAAGACGAGGCGTTAAAAGAAACAGGGATACAAGCAACGTTTTTAAGAGCCATTGGCGAAGTTGCTGAAACGGTTGAACAAGCTAAAACGATCGCCTTTAATCTTGGTGGGTCTCTTGCGACCGACTTTACGAAGCTCACTAAATCAAGGGCCGTCCGTGAATTCGATTCCTCGAAAGGTGGATCGACAGGAAACGTATACTATGTACAAAACGCCGATGGTACAGTTGACCACTTCTTAGTCAACAAGAAACCGACACACCCGAACGGTGGGTTGGACGAGACCGTGCCTTCGACCAGACTCATTAAGATCGATGGTGTGTATAAGATGAACCCATTCTATCGGTACATTTCCCCTAACGAATTGGCCACACAGAATGGTACACTACAACGTGTGTCAATGGTAGAAGTAGACAATCCGATTACCGGTGCAAGTGGTTTCGTGGTGAAACCCGATCCGAGCGGAGAGTTTTTCGCAAACATCCAAAGATCAATGGACGCGATGACACCTACCAAGAAGAACGCGGTGACCAGTAGAAACGTAGACGAGATGGTCAACGACAACATCGATTCCATCCGTTTCACACACAAAGGAGAAAAGGTATACGCAACCATTGGTGAAGATCAAGTCATGGATGCAACGAACGCTTTGAATACCAATCTGAAAGATGTGTCTAAGATAGAGAGAATCGGCGAATCCCCTTCCTACCGTGCCGGTGGAAGTAATGGTAAGAAAATGACCGACAAGGAAAAAATACTAACAGACCTTGAAGGCATGGGCATCCCCGAACGAATCCTTTCTCAAATCCGATCTCTTGACTTTGAAGAGCCAGTGACGACAAACAGCAAACCGGCCAGTAAAATGTCCGAAGCAAAACGGATGGACCCTAACGACGTGGAAACAGGGGACACCATAAGTATGGGGATGGGAGACGTCTTCAATAACTATAAGGTACAAAAAGTGCTGACAGGCGGAAAAGAAGCTATGGTTAAACTCATCGGCCCCGCCGGACGTGCCGTTGGTAAGGCCACGTTGGTTGATATGGATAAGACCGGTATCTATAAACCATTCGCAATGACGACGGCTGGTCTTGGCATAATGGCGTTGTCCGAGAAATCAGGTGCTTTTGAGTATGATGAGCGCGAGATGGAAGGCGCTGGGTTGAGCGGAATGGTAATGGCCCTAATTGGCGCAGGACTCGCCCGAAAGGGATGGATGAGGTACGCACCCAAGTCCTACAAGTTGGTGTCCACAGGGGTCAAAGGATTCGCTAAGAAAGCGAAAACTAAACTTGATGACCCTCGACTACAGAACACCCTGAAAGCGGACGGTAAAGAATTGGAAGATAAAGGACGGGCATTGGGAGTTACCATTTCCAGTAAAGACCCGTTGTTTAAACGTGCCGTCGATTCTATCGAGAAGGCGGTCCTTATGGCGAAGAATTCAGGCAAAGCGATCGATATGATCATGAGTAGTAGCTGGACACAGTCTACATTGACCACAGCAAAAAGATCAGGCTCTCCAACCGCTAAGAGACTTGTGAAGGTCTTGGAAGGTATGCCGACAGCCCGTCATCAAATGATGACCCGTTTTAAGGACAGTTTCGAGAAAGAGTTCGGGACCAATTCGTTCAATGAGTTTTTCAACGAAGAGTTCAAACGATTCTCTGACATCATTAAATTAGAGTCTTCCGGTAAAGAATTGGAAGCTCAACAATTGGAAGCGTTCAACGCAGGAATCTTCCGACTCATGAATTCCAAATTGGGACGTGATTCAGATGGCGTAATGCGCCAGTTGGAGATGACCCCATCGGTCAAGAAAGTGTACGAAAACGATGAGACCGGTATTGCCCGTGAACTTGACAATGCACTACTCGAAGACGAAAGAGCGATGAAGATGATCGAGTCTATGAGGAAACCATTGAAGAAGATCATTAGAAAACGTAACGGTCTTCTGTTGGACGCAGAACGAAAAGCCATACAGTCAGCACGATTAGATAAGACGGACCTGAAGGTAGATGATTACCAATTCACCGAAGGTCAGTACGCTACGATGTTGACGGACTTTTACCTTCACTTTGAGGGATCGTGGAGTCAGTATATTAAAGCACACAGCGACAAGACGGTAAAGAAACTACTTCGTCGAGCCAGAAAGAAAGATGCGTCAGTAAAAAGACTGAACACCATCCGAAACATGAGGATCAAGTCTACGTCTGGTTTAGAAGACATGTACTTCCCTCAGATATTTGCTGGTAAGAAGAACAATAAGATGTTTGCTGAACTTGGAAAAGAAGAGTACGAAAAACAACTGAAGGACTCCATCTTTGAACTTAATGGTGGCAACGATGCCGTTAAAGTCTTTGATGAAGAAACCGGTAAACTTACCGATCAGATGTTTGACTCTGAAGAGAGTGCAGTAGCCAGAATAAAACAGATGTTGGAATTAGATGGTGATGGGGTTCCCAACGATCTTCGTCAACGATTCTTCCAACGACTCGGAGAACTTACAGAGATTGAAGCCGACACCAACCCTAACGCGACCTTACTTGCCAGACTCAAGCAAGCAGATATGATCGAAGAACGTATCGTGGACGTCAAAGGAAAAGACGGGTCCACACAGTCAGCTAAAAGATACGTGATCAAGAACCTTGACGATATTTCAATGGAGTATAAAACCCCCGAAGGTGATGTACGGTCATTCAACATCGTTGAGTACGCGAACTCGAAACACATTGAAGACTTTTACGATTATGTGTCCACGTCTGGCCTTTCCAAGAACTCTAACTTTTTGGACCGTCCACGACAGTTCCACATTGATCATAAATTTATTGAAACCGACATTCGCTCTACCCTTGACCGGTACGCGAGAGACACAAACTTCCGTATTAGAATGATGCAAGAAGGTGTGTTCGATTCGAAATCGTTACAGTCCGAATTCTTCAAACCGATGAAAGCGGAGATGACGAAAATAACCGGCGACTCTCAACACGCCTCAACGATCGTCGATAGAATGCGAACAGCATACAACGCAGTGGGTAACATTGTCCCAGAGATGGCGACAGCTACCGACAAGAAAGCGTTTATAGCGAACAGGATGATGGCCCAACAACTTTCAGAGGCTTACAGAAGTATGTTGTACGGTATGTACTCAATGAACATTTCACTTCTCGATACAGTCCAGCCATTAATTTCTACAGCCATCCACACGAGCTATAAGTCAACAGGTAAGATGTACGGGAATTCACTTTCCACATCTCAGTTAAATAACCTGATCGACATGTCTAAAAGACACCACATCATTTCTGGAATAGACGATACCTTTGCTGATTTTGATGACAAACAGAAATTCGCTGGAGTGTTAGGCGGAAGAAAATTACGCCACAAATCCGCAAGTACATTGGCAAGTGGTTCAAAAACGTGGCAGGAAACCTTCACAGATAAAGTTGATTTCAGAAAGATCATACCAAAAGCGATCCGTGTAAATGGGTCTCCGGTCCAAGACAATATAGTTCCGAGACTTGCATTAGGTAACTTGAGGTCCAAAAACGAAACCAACCTTACTCTTAATTGGGTAGCCTTTGCTCACGAAGCTATCGATATGGCTAAGAAGTCAAAACAGATGGCAGACGGGACAGACGTTGGTCTTTCCAAAAACGACGTCGAAACCAAAATGGAACTACTCGGTATTCCTTCAAACAAGATCGAAAAATTTATCGAAGGCGTTGAAGAACTCGAAGTAGGGATGAAGGATATGAGAGACGGTAAAATGCCTGAACTCAACGCAGAGATGGAAGACATCTTTGAGAAGATTGTTCACACAGCTACCGAAACATATCACGGGAAGAACAAGGTATGGCGTCCAGAAGGATTCCACTCAACAGCAGGGAAAACCCTGACTACCTTTTGGAACTTCTCATTTAACCAAGCTTTACAGATTGTTAAACGCAGAGGATTGAACCCCTTAAACGAATGGATCACGAAACACGGTGCTAAAAACGCTGATACCGGTCCAATGAGTAAGTTGAAACTGATTAACGTAATGACGATGAGCCGATTAAGAGGCGACAAACGCATTGGGTATTTGAAGAAGAAAGGGTTCAGCCAAGAGGCCATTGACGATATGCCATACTTAGCGTTAGATACGTTGGGTAAATCACTAATGGCCACAGGTATTAACTCTGTATACAAATGGTCAGTAAGAACAGCAATGGCGTACCTTGCCTTTAACACAAATGAAATAATGGGTTGGGATAATCGAAAAGCCAAAGATGAGCTACGTAAAGAAGGCTATGGTTCGGGCGAATTTAAGGTAGGGGATGTTGCAATCAACAGGTTCGCCAAACCTGAAGAACAATACCATCTTGGGTACATTACCGATCCAAACGCCAAGAAAGACTTAGCTCATTTGACGGCATATACTTGGGCATTGGGGATGAGGACAGCTACGGAAGCAATGGACATCGGATTAGGTGGGCCGGTTTCTTCTGGAGTGATAAGGTTTGGGGATGTAACTCCAGCCGGTCTTTCAATGGGTCAGCGTTTAATTGAAAACACAATCAACACAGCGAAAGGCGTTGGAAGTGGTAATTACACAAGTGAAGAGAACTTACCTTCCTTTATGTACAACACCGCAAGAACGTTCCTGCCACCCCTTAGACTCTTACCTGAAGCTCCGATGAACGAAGTCGATCAGAACGGGAGGTACTAAAAAAGTATAGACAAAAAAAAGTAATGGCCCCGCAAGGGGCCTTTTTACTATGATTTAAGTTTTTGGTAAGCTTCTTCTTTTGAAACAGGTCCAAATTCTTCGAGCCTGTGGTCGGTGATGTTAATCACTTTGGCGTGGTTACCATAGATACAATCAACGTATTCACGTTCTGTTTCCCCTCTCCTTAACGAGCCATTGAAGTAGTCGATGGCGTCTTTACAGAATCGTTTGGCGTCCTCTAAAGACTCAATGGGTTCGTCACTGAAACGGTTGTGGTCTTTGTCGTAGTTTTCGGCAGACACGCCGTTGGAACTTTCGTATATAAGAGTGAATTTCATAGTTATTTAAAGTTTGGGAGTCCTAATGATGTTAATGTTTCGTTCAGAGCTTCTTTCATCTCCTTTCTCTTCTCTTCCTCGATCGTCTTCCCATCCACGATTATGGACAGGGTTTTGTTTCGGATCGGTTGGAAGTCGTTGAGCATAGTCAACAGGTCCGTAGGGGGTTGGTTTACAATGGCATTGTCCGCCTTGTGGTCGAGCATCGTCCGAAATTGAATGTCTTCTCCGGTGATCATCCTTCCGTAAACGTGTTTGATGATGTGTTGGTTCACGTCTGGGATGGTTGCGAGGGTTCCGACCAGAACGGTTAGTTGTCTGTTTGTCATAGGTCATTTCTTCATTTTTAAATGTTCACATTCTACCCATTGCTTATCACTTGCGAATCTTTTAAGAATGCATTCGTCTAACGAAACGCCGTGGAGATTTGCTACTTGGGACCCGTTGACGAAGATTGGTTCGCCGAACTTATCTCTTATCCAAGTAGGGTGTAGGATGTATTTTACTTTTCTGTCTTTGAACTGTTTACTCAAACCTGATCTGATTAATGTTAAGACTTCAAGGAGTTTCCACATTGGGGTTTCTTTAGGGTTGCGGAGGTAGTAAGAAATCTGAAATGATGTATACTTACGTTCCGTTAAATTGGACGCCTTTGACAACTCCATTTCATACTCATTGATGATAGTCTTGATTCGTGTTGACACTGCTTCTTTACGTCTGACAAAGGCCCTTTTCAGTGACCGTATATTGTCTTCTCCTAAAGTTTCAATCATGAAACACCGTTTTGAAATACACGTTGTATAGGTGAGGCTCGTTGTAGGCCCCATCTCCAAGTTCATCGATCAGTTCTTTTTGTTGCAGTGCGATCGACTCACCACTGTCGTTAGTATCTACGAGAGACACGTCAAACTTTTTCTTTCCGAGGAACTTGATGTCTTCGGTGAGTTCAGGACACATATTTGGGTTTTGTACGAACAGGTCAAAAAACTTCGCCAGAGTCCGACCACCTTTCGATGGTTCAGTTCCGACGTAGGTTTGACCCGATATTTTATTCTCAATCGTTATTAGTTTCATTGATTGGGTATTAGAGGTTCGAATTCGTTTTTGATCCCCTTCGCCATACACTCAAACAAATCGTGTTTGAATTCTTTCTTTGCTTGATGAATGACAAGTTGTAAATGGGATTCGTTAGGGGCTTTGATCATCGGAATTGTGGTATTTTTAAACATTCCAATATGATCATTATCGATTGGGGTCACCGAAAGCCGGTGTTCGAAGGTTCTTGTACTTTGGTCTTCAAACGTTTCTTCCGTGATCATAAGATCATGTTTGTACAGAATTGCACCGATTTGTTCAAGACTGAGCATTGGCCAACTCCAAGATTTCTTGTTCGTGTTCTTTTACATATTCACGGGCCAGATCGATATGTTGACCCACAGTTTCTCGTTTTCCGTCTTCGTTCTTCTTGCCTTTGTACCAACTACCGGCGCGTTGTAGGAAGTCTACATTCAAGGCCAGTTGTACAAGTTCACCGGATCGGTCAATGCCAACGCCTTGTCTGCCGATTGTTTCGATGTCACGGAAGGACCGTCCGATCTTGGATCGTCGGATACGGAAAAGAAGGGGAATGTCCATTGCACCTACCAAGTTGGAAGGAGAGGTATTCCGGCGCATTTCCATATTCAAAGCAGAGTAGAAAGGGAGACCCTTACCACCTGACGGTTTGTTGTAACTCATTCCGTTACCACCGGCTGTACGCATTTGATTAATGGCGAAGCAGATAGCTTGGTTGTTTTTAAGAACACCTGAGATACGACGGGCGAATTTATTCATAAGTTTGGCGTGGACCATCATCACAGCATCACCGTATTCTTCTTCGTGGTATTTGGAAGGTTGGGACGCATCTACCGAATCAAGTACAACCACTTTACAGCCGTAGTCTTCGATCATCGTTTCGGTGTGTTGAAGGGCAGTCTCGCCGTCTTCAGGCATTGAATAGACCCATAGGTCGGGATCGTCAGAGAGGCCCATTGATTTGGCCCATTCTACGTCTAAGGATTTCTCCGCATCAACAAACCCGACACGCATACCGCGATCCTGAGCGTTGATCATTCCGTGTAGGGCAAGAGAGGTTTTGAAGCTACCTTCCTGTGATGAATATAAATGGATCATTGATCCGGCTGGCCAACCATTACTATTGAGTTGTTGGTTAACAAGGATCGACCCTGAGTCGAGATAAAATTCTGGGGTGAATCTTCCACCCTCTACTATTTCGTTTGTTTTCATTGGGTATTGGAGGTTTCTTTTAACATTGATTTTGCGAGAGCGACAAATGTGTCTTCGAACTCATGACCGTCGGGTAGACAGTTTAAATACTGATCAAATTTCATATCACGTATATGATCGAAATCGTCCAGTGAATCCCAGAACAGATATTGAACGTGACCATTGTCTTTAATCCGATCGAAATGGAGAGTAATTTCCGGCATGTCGAATGGATCACAAATGACAAGATGTTGTTCCACTTCTTTGGGTAGGTACAGGTAGATACCTGTGTTGATAGCGTTAGCTACGTTGCGGAATTGCATGTTCTGTACCCAGCCGACAGGACGGGGGGTGTTACGACACCAGCCAACCTTATCGGAAATAATCGCTCTTTTTGGGAAAAATAAAAGTTGGTTCGGTGAGGTGATCTTTGGACCAAACTGGTCCTTGAAGTGTGTGTTGGGTTCTGTCCGCTTCACTGGAGAAGGTGGTAGAAATTCTGTTTCTATCGTTTCTTGGTTCATAATTTTTGGGTGTGGAGGTTGAACATGACGCGAAAGCACGAAGAAGGATAAAGGCCACGAGTGTAGCCAATATCCATTTCAACGTTTTCTCATCGTCAGGTTTCGGGTTAAGGTCGAGTGTAGATGAGTCGTTTAATTTTCTCATAGCGCAGTCATTAAAAACGTAGCTAAACATTTTGTCTGTGCTTTAAGAATTTGTTCTGGGGTAGGGACAATCTCACCATTGGTAATTTTGTGGTGAGTACCTTGACTTACTGGTATGGTCGCCCAATCAGCTACTTTTGTACCATAATTACCGGTCTGGTTGTTGGGGTCGGTGTGGTGCGCTTCACAGCGTTCACAAGGTTCTCCGGTGATTAGATCGCGTCCAAAACCACGGATGAAGTCAAGATAAGTTCCACTCCGCCATTCGATGTGGTACGGGTTCTGACGTTTGACCTTATCCTTGATCTCTTCAAGATACTCGGAGAGATGTTCGGCGTCTGTAACAATGTCTGCCACAGGTTCATTTCGGTTTGGATTCTCGTTTCGCGTAAGAATGTCTTCAGCTTCCGCATAGAGTTCTTCCAATCTTCGTTGGTCTCGCTCTGTGTAGTCTTCGAAAGATTCGGTCTCTTCAGGGGCGTCGAGAAGTCCGCCGATACGCTCGAAGTTTTTGACGGTTGGCCGGATGCTTTTCTGTTTGAGCAAGTCTTCGACGTCTTCCCACGTTTCAGCACCTCGGTCGCGTAAGTGTTCATATCCATTCTTGGCGCGAGATAAGAGGGTAGGGTGGACATCGATGGCTTCTGCATAGTCTTTCCAGTATTCGAATTCGTCTAAGATTATATTTTCGTAAATCCACAGTTGCTCACCGAGCGACCATTTGGATTCAAAGGCTCCCCACATGTGTTTCTCGACTTTGTTCATGTGGTTTTTGTAGTCATGATTGTACTCCAGAATAAACTCTGTGAGTTCGTTCACTTCTTCATTATCGAATTCGACGGGTATTTGTATTTCTGTCCGTTCTTCTAATTCGTTCATTTATATAGTTGGTTTCTTATTTGTTTTTTGATGTCTGAGTCGACACGCTCGAAAGTGAGGTGCATTTCCAAATAATCTGAATTTGGAGTGTCGTCTTCTTCGTCATCCGCAAGGGACACTAATGGATACTGAATAGTGACTCCTACGCCTTCTTGTTCGGCTAAGAATTTCACGGTCCATTCTCCGTTATCGTTTCCGTATTGGGTCACGATGGAGTCGTATTGCGGGTTGGCTTTGTATAGTCTATCTATAAGATTTTTGAACATAGGTGTTGGAGGTTTATAAGGCCCCCCGAAGGGGGCATTAATTAATCTTTGTTTTGAGGTACGTACTCTTCGAAGTCGTTGATGATGAAGTTGAAGTCGTAATGAACGTCTCCGTCATCGTCTTCCCACTTACGTTGTTTCACGAGACCGTCAGTGACCTGAATGCTTTCACCTTTTTCGAAGTACAGTAGCTCTTCAGCCATATCACCGAAAGCGATCATGTTGAACCAGCTTGTTCCTTCGTGTTCCCAATCAATAATGTCACCATTGTCGTCCTTCACAGGTACGTTATGATCAACACCAACGGCGATTTTCACCATTGTTTTTCCGCGTGTTTCGATTTCTTCAGGGTCCTTACCTAATGTCCCACGGAACATGTACATTTGGAGGCCACTTTTTCTTACGTCTTCTATTCCTTCTAAGTCATTAATATGCATATCGGTCTACCTTTTCTTGGTCTTTTGAGTAAATTTTAATGTTTAATTGTTCGCATAAGTCTTCGCCGAAAACAGGCAAGAATTTTTTGACACAACTATCGAGACGATCCAAATAATATTCGGGGTCAAGGTCGTTGTCGTATTCCGCGAGAAAATTGGCGGACTCATACTTTTTGAGTTTTATTTTTCTTTTCTTCTTTTTATTGCGAAAGCTCATCCAAACTCGTGGCGGTTCTTTCACGTAATAAATAATCGTATCTCCGACTTCGTATTGACGATCGGATTCTAACGCGAGTTCGTAAGGCGCGTCTGCATTTCTACCACCGTTACCGGCTCCCATCTCTACCCTGTGTAAGTAATCGTCGAGGTCTTCTTTGATGTTTCCAACACTCTTGATCATCTCTGGATCGATGGTCTTGTTTATTATGCTTTCTCGGTAAGCGTCATATTCCTCCTTAATTCGTTGTATTTTTTGTTCAGTTGTTTTTGCTACATCCTCTGTGTTTCCGACAGTGATGTTGATAATCTTGATGATTAATTCTCTACCAAATGGTTCGATGTTTCTACCACGAATCGTTTGTCCTTTGATCTTAGGTTCTACTTCACCTTTCTCTACGAGAGCGTAAGATTTTTTATCAATGATGATCCCACGTTCGTACTCACCGTCGTTATCGATAGCGATCAGATCGTCAAACGTTTCGGAAAGGGTCTTACAATATTCGTCTGCATCCTCGAACAATTGAGGGACAGAAGTAAGCATCCCGTCGGTGTCACATTTAATCGGGACACCACCCCATTCTTTTGTTTGGTCGATCATCTCTTTAAGAATTTCTTGACCACCTTCAGTGATTCTCTCGGCTTCTTCGTAATCGTTAAAGAATCCACGATTCCACGACAGGTAACCATAACTCAAAGTATTGAGTAGAATTTTGAACGCACCGTCCTGAGATTTGTACATCTCTTTTCCAGTGTCTTTGGCTTTCGCCTTCACTTCGTACCGTAATGCTTTGAGTAAGAGAACGAGTCGTTTATACAGTTTGAGAATGTCACTCTGGGGCTGAATCTTCAAATAGGTAGCCAGTGACGGATAAAGGGACGCGACGTCGGCATACACTAAATGCTGATCAAAAAACCCATACTTAAACACATCCGCATAGCCACCTGTGATACTACGTTCATTGTCAGGGTAGGGGATGGAGTGTCCGTTCATCATGTAATAACGCATGAACAGGTTATTGATCTTTCCGCCGGACCCTAAACGAAATACGTCTTGGTATCCCATTGGAATGAACTGTGTGGAATAAAACGCCGATTGACCGAAGCCTTTGTATAGGCCCATAGTTTCGAGGCCATCATCCAAAGCGTAGGCTATGATCTTGTACGGATCAGTTTTCCAAGTGTCTGAGATTTCAGACCCTTCTACATAGGTACGTGATTCAGTAGCCACGTCAAGTTCTTTAGCGAGATACTTGAGTCCGTAGTTTTCGTATTTACGTTTTACTACATCGGCTTGTCTGGCCAAAAGTTCTGTATCTACTACATGACGTCCGTAGATGCTATAATTTGTATAGGCCCGATCCTTATCGGCCAATCTCATTGAAGTGTCGTAGGTGTATGGTGTTGAACCATTACGCCCAAGAGCCAATTCTATACCGTACTTTTTGCACCGGTCATCAACATACGGAAGGTCAAAATTGAAAACGTTGTGACCAACGATTACGTCAGGATCACGACGTTGTACTTCATTGATGAACTCACGGAGAATTTCTTCTTCGCTATAGTCGACACCGTGTATTACTCTCCACCATCCGGTAGAGTCGTACATCGCAATGACAACCACTTCATCACCGTCACGCAGAGCGTTAGGAAAATCGTAACCATCTGTTGTGATAGTCTCAATGTCGAACACCAACGCACGGTGGTCTTCAAATCCCATTCCCTTAAACAAGGTCTTGCCGGATTGGATAAAGTATTGGTGATACATTGTCGGTATCTCAACACGGTCTGCGTTGTATTTCAAATTGTACAGAAGCTTCGTGTTGTAGGTCTCGATCATACGATCGTAATGTAAGTCTCCCATTAAAGGGGTAACACGAGCATCGTCTTTACTTAGTTTCCTGAGTGCGTCCTGTCGGGAGTTAACGAAACCAAACAACGGGGTTCGGATACGTCGGGAGTTGACTTCATTACCGTCACGGGTAAATATTTCAACATACTCACGATCGGACATGCGTTCTATGGAGACTATATTCTCTTCATCGTCCTGCCCAAAGAGCAGACTTTTTTCATTGTTCATAATTGGGGGTTGGAGGTTGGTATTAGTCTAACAAACGTAGTGTATCGCCTTTAGCGTAAAGAGTGGGGTTATTGCTCTTCACTTGAATGGAGTTTAACGATCCGACGAACTTCAGTTCATAAACGGTAGTGGTATCTAAAACGGTAACGTCTTCAACCACAAGTCCGGTATTTTCGTTAACCTCAATGAATGCCAGAGTCGAAACACTTGCGAAAAACAAGTAGACCAACAGAAGACATAAGAGTCCTAAAAATGCTGATAAATATTTCATATTAATTCGAATTGTTCGTTTTTGATTATAGATTCTGCTTTCTTTGTCCCGATGTCTTTTACTTTACCTAAGAAATCGGCCACTCCATACGTAAGATGTGCCCCCCAATCGTGCATCTCTCCAGTCGCGAGATTGACTGAACAGGAACCGTTGGAGTCTTCGTATAGTGGATTTCGTAAATCGGTCACAAACCCTTGCGAGTTCGCAGTCGAAGGATCGAATTCGCCAATGTACTTACTGTAAATGTCGATAACGATCTTCCCACTACTCTTAAAGTTAGAGTGGTCAACCTTTCGTTTCTTCGGTTCGACACATTGGAATGTCCAGTGCAAAAGTTTAGGCATACAATAGTCGGGGTACTCATGATTGGAAGGTTCAAGACTGTTATTAGCGAGTCCCTTTAGGCTTACTTGAAATTTCCGTTTATTCCCTTTTTCGTGAATCGAATTCTCCGTGCGTATTAGAGAGTTGGTCGAGTACAATGCAGGGTCAGTATTTTCAAGTGCCTTCTTCGCGGTGACGATCCCTTGTTCATCGTCTGGCGGGGGTTCGTTAAAGGTGGCTTCATAAACCTGAAAGAGCGTTTCACGATCGAAGAAATTAGGGTCACTAATGCCATTACCGTGACGAACATCACTGGCTATACGGTGAGCAATGTTGTAGAACAATTTCCCACGGCCAGCGTAATCTTTCGCCCATCCTACCGGACTTCCAAACAGACGTGCGTCGACCGCAATGTGGATCGACTTGTTCCCTGAATAGTAGAACTTCATGTGATCGGTGTAACCAAAGCGGTGAGCGATCAACCACGAATCTTGGATAGCTTCGTCGAGGCTGTCACGGTCAAGCTCTACCCAAATATTAGGGGTGTAAATCATAGTGTTATTACCGCCAACACTACCGGTCTTATCGGCTTGTCTGGCCCAACGGTAACAGTGTTGATATGTTGAAACGTGTTGGTCTTTCTTACGCTTACGTTTGAGCTTTCTTACGTGGGCGTTTAATTGGTTGGCTGGGATGAAATTCCCTCGTTTGTAACGGGAATCACACACTTCATAATACATTTTATCCATCCGGTATTGAGTGTGGATGGCTCCGCCCATAAATTGCGGGTTCTCGAATTCTTTCCAATTGTCCATTATCAGTTTATACACTCTCTCTTCAGGCATACCATAACGTTTGGTAATCAATGAAGGTTTGATGTACTTCAATTCTTGTATCTTGTTTCTTATTTTTCTCATCGGTTGAAGAGTCTACTGATTAACCTTGTCGCTGAACCTTTGTGTAGTAGGTCACCACTGTAATAGTGAAGAGGAACGTGAGTATCTTCGTAGCGGTCTTTCGAGTCGATCTTCAGGCCCTTGCCGGATAAGAAGCGTTTAAGGATTTTGGATTGTTTACGGGTGATCCCATCGTCCATCCATTCTTCGACGTCAGCCATCTTCGTGTTGTAGTTATTGTCAGCAAAACGGTCCGCGTTGTTGATAGCGCCGGATAGAGAACCAAAGGTGTTGAGGTTCCTCGTTTCCTTCTCTTTCATGTCGTACTCAGACAGATCGTATTGCTCTAACTGGTTGGTGGTCACTACAAGAATCTTATCTTCCATTGGAAAGGAGATTTCATAATGCTCGTCGGAAATTTTGGACCACGCTTTGTTCGAGTGTAACTGAATTTCATCGGGGATAGAAGTAACTGATGATAGGGAAGACTTACTTCGTCTAACCGCCAGTTCAATGTCATCCAAATTCTTAATCTCAGAGACATCGATTTGGTGTTCCTTCTGCTTATCGTCAAGTACCTCGACAACGTCCTTATAGAATTTCTTCTTCGGCTCCGTAGACATGTCAGGGTGGAGACCAAAGAGAGAGGAAGGGGTACAGGCCGACTTATCAATTGTAACGTCGTGAAAGTCAATTACTTTACAATACGGTTTCTGTGAAAACTGCATAGCCAACGCCCGTTCCTTCGATGTGTTGAAGGCATCAACTAAAGAGTCAGATGATGGACGAAGACCACGACCTAAGATTTGTTGGTATAGGAGTTGTGATCCAATGGGACGAGCCAGAATGATAGTCGTTGTATCCGGCGCGTCGAATCCTGTAGTGAGGGTAGCATAATTAAAGAGAACCTTAATCTTACCGGCCTTATAGTCGGCGATGTATTGTTTTCTCTTTTCCTTTGGAGTGTTCGCTTCGATCGTTGCCGAAGGGACCCCGTTAATGTTGAATAGTTCGGTCAGTGTTTTTGCATGATCCACCGAGGCGGTGAAACAGATGGCTGGCTCTTCGTCCGAGTATTCCTTGTACGCTTTAAAAATCTGTGCGTTACGGTCAGGGTTATTAACTGCGGAGTTAAGATCACGTTGAACAAATTCTCCACGGTTCTTTTTGACATGTGAAATGTCGGTGTCGGTATCCACTCGGATGAATTCAAAATCGGTAAGCCATCCGTTCTGTAATGCCCATCGTAAATCAAACTTCTCAATGATGTCATCGTACAGAATGTTTAGTGGTTTACCATCGGGACGATTAGGTGTCGCCGTCATTCCAAATAAGAGCTTATCGGAATCGAAATTGTCTGGGCCAACTTGAAGGTAATTTAAAGACCTGATCCAGCTATCGGAAATTGACTTGTGTGCTTCGTCAACAATAACCATCCCAAACTCGTCAGGGTCAAACTTCTTGATCCTACGCGAACCTTTACGGCCAATGGTAGGGATAGATGTAATGACGATGTCGTCCTTCTTTGAGAACTCATGATCGTTCATTTCAATCCCAATGTTCCAATCGGGATTTGCTGTAACAAAAGATTTACGTGCTTGGTATGCTAAGTTAATTTCGTCGACAAGAAACATCGCTTTTTTCTTACCGCGAACATGCTTGCGAAAAGCGTCTACTAAAAACGTTGATGTATAAGTTTTTCCAGTTCCGGTTGCTGACTCGAATAGTTGCCGTCTAATACCACGGTCATACGAATCTATTGATTTGTCAACAACTGCTTGTTGATAATCACGAGGGGTGATTGTTAGCATTGATATAAGGGGGTTTGGAGGTTATGCGTTAAATATATGGGTCTTATGAATTGGATGCAAATGGTATTGGATGTTTTTTAAGTTAAGTGTATAAGTAGATTTTGCTCAAAAATCTGCTTACAATAACCAACTCAATAACCGTCCCGTTAATAACCGGACGGGGTTCACTCATATCACATCATTAAATCGTGCTTCACGGACATTGAGCGGAGCGAAATGGGTGGTTTTTCAAACCACCACAATTAAGGGGTTCGACTCCCCGCACCTCCACAATACATTTAAAACTCAAGCCAAAGTGCCTTATAAGGTGCTTTGGCTTTTTTATTTTGGCTAATCTGGGCGGGTTTTATGACTTATTTGGTGACCAATTTCTGTAAAATCATGGAATCTAAAACGGACTAATGATCTTTGAATTTAAGTAGTAATTCAGATACTATGAGACATATTTTTAACTTACTCAGCCAATGAAAATAACTAAAGATATAAAAGCCACTGAAGAAGAGATCGAAGGTCTTGAAATGCACTCGGTCGTAAATATTATTTCCGTTATCAGCAGCCAGCTGTAGCTCATACAAATGGAGACAGACAATCCCGAGTTGTTGGATCCTGTCATCAGTAGAGCTTTAGAATTTGCCGATGCCAGTCATTCCAAGGATAAATCGGTTTTTAATGTTGAGTCCCTCAGGAAATTTGAGGAGGATATCAATGAAACTCTTAACAATCTCAAAACAAAGCAACCTGTATTAAATGATGGTTCTCATGTTGATGAATACTCAAAGATCCTTAAAAATGTCTTTGATGTATTTGAGGTCCGTTTAAAAGAGATCATTCAGCGTTGGGAGGACCCAAATGCCTGGATCCCGATTCGGGTTAGGAATTTCGTAGATGATTTCAAAGAATTCTTCTATGCTATGGAAAAGAATAGCAAAGGTAGGTATAAGATCATTTACAATATTGCTGAACAGGATGAGAAGGATTATCTGGTAAATTTTGCCATTAACAGCGAGGGAGAGGAGATCATTTACATGCCACTGATCCTGAAGGATGTGATCAGAGATCTCATTGCTAATGCCAGAAAATATACGCCGCCGGGTGGGGATATCACCATTGGTATCTCGCAAAAAAATGGGGTCTTTAAATTTGTGGTGGAAGATACGGGCTACGGCATTCCCGAGGATGAGATCGAAAAAGTGGTTGATTATGGATACAGAGCCAGTAACGTAAAGGACACGGTTCGTACTATGGGTGGCGGATTTGGTTTGACCAAGGCCTACTATGTTGTGAATGAGCTAAACGGGGATATGTGGATAGACTCAGAAGCAGGTGAAGGGACTAAGATCAAAGTTGAAATTCCGATTCCTGAGATTATGGGTAGGTGAAGTTCCGTTAACAATCAATTTGAGTTACATTTTACCTCGTCACGGTGCTCTGCTCCGTGATGCCTGATGGAGGCCCTGACTCAACCTAATACTTCAACCTCGGTGTGGCGTATTATCTGTCTGATCTAATGGTGTTTTCGAATTCGTTAGCATTAGCTTCCTTTACTTGCTCAGGCTATTTAATATAATCACCTTACTTGTTCTTTTGTACCTAAAAAGAACCAAAAACTCCCGACTGCGAATGACCGGATGACCGTTAAATAGGTTTACGATTTTTCTCTCTCGTCAAGGTGCTATATTTCGTGAGGTATTTCAGCTCCAAAACGACTTGGAATTCAGAAACGGGAACAGATGGGGGTGATTGTTTATGTCAATGCTCATCCTGAAGCATTTTATAATATTTAAACGATAACAATGCCTCATTTCTGTTATAATCCATCAGAATAAAACGACATTCACTTTTGGAATATATGATTCTGATGAAGATCGAACGCATACCACGATTACTCTCACTGTTTGCCTTGCTGTTGTTTGTATCCTGCAACAACACTGCAGACTATAAGGCAGATGATCTAGCCACAGCCAACCGGCAGTTAGAACAGGAAAGAACTCAAACTCTGCAGTCACTGGAGCAGGAGCTGACCCACAGCGAGGTCTGGAAACTGGTGGAACTTGGTTTGTGGGAAGAGGCAGAAGGTTATCTGGATGAATTGGATGATTCGGACGAGACAAAATTGGTCAGGGCCGGCCTGGACTTTAAAAAACACAGATATGAAAATGCTGAGGCATTAGTAAATGAGGTGCTGGAAACCAATCCTTCTCATAAAAAAGCCCGTCTGTTGAAAGCGGATCTTGAGATTCAGGCATGGCGACTTGATAATGCTGAGGAGATCGCTGATGCCATATTGCGTGAAAATGAATCGGATGCAAAAGCAGGAGTCGTAAAGGGCAGGGTAGCGCTTCTGAATCGTGATTATGAGGAAGCATTACAGTGGGCAAAGGATGTTCAGGATTGGGATCCCGCACTGGCTGAGGGCTATCTGTTGGAAGGAGAGGTGCTTTTTTGGGATCAGGATCCTGCAGCAGCTGAGCCTGCACTTCAAAAGGCACTTGAGGTTAATCCATTCAATGCGGATGCACGGTTTAGCTATGGGTATGCGGTTTGGAGAAGAGTAGATGCGACTCAGCTCGATAATATGGCCGGCCAGTGGAATCTGGCTTTCGAGGTTAACCCTTTGCATTACCTGGCACACTGGCATTTTGGAAATGGTCACACCAACCTGACCTATGCTGATTATGCAACTGAGTCCGATGATGAAGTTCGGGAAAAGTTGCAAGAGGCAGATGCGCTCTTGGCTCAGGAACGCGTGGGTGAAGCGATCGAGTTGACCCGAAAGGTCAGTGAGGAATATCCTGAATCAGTCCTGCCGGAAATGATGCGGGGTTCATTCTATTATATGTATTACAGCATGGATAGGGTAGAGCGACTGGATTCGGCCGAAGTTCATTTTCAACGAATCCTGGACCGGAAAAAAAATTATGGCCCGGCACACAATGCCTTGGCTGCAGTCATTAAACAGCGACAATTTCAATATCTCGAAGAGTATGAAGAACTAGAAGAGATCATAGATAACACTGCTATACCTAAAGAAGGATCAGTGTTCTATGAGGTCTTTAAGGATGCTGAATACTACCCCGGCGATCGTGTAAAAAAAATGATCTCTCAGCAGATCGGCCCAAGTAAAGCCTATCTGGACATGATCCAGAAATTTGATTCTGATTTTGCTATTCCACCTCTTCATATCGATCTGGCTATCGCTATGGACAGGAATTATTTCAGATTTGGAACCACCTTCGATAATCGGCAGTGGATGGATATTAGAGGGGTTGGCAGTGGAGCCACCGGTATTGAATATCTTGAAAGAGGAGCTCACCTTGAACGTAATGTACTGGCTCATGAATATGCCCATCTTTATCACGGCAGGATATTAACTGATGCAGAAGACCGACAGATCCGTGCACTATATTATGATGCGATGGCTAATAATAAGACATTGGATTACTATGCATCCAACAACGAAAGTGAATTCTTTGCTCAAGGATATGCAGGCTTTCTTGCGGAGAAAAAGGTTCACCCACTGAATCATAAGTCGATGAATACACAGGAATACATCTTGGAAAAGGACCCGGATTATTATTCATTTCTGGAAGACCTTCTTCAGAAACAAGAGGAATATCTGGCGGGAAATGAGGAGGTACTGGCAGATAACTGGTCACAGACCTATCTGACCCTGGCTGAAAGAGCTAATAATGACCCCTCTCTTGCAGCATCTTATTTGGATACAGCCCTAACGTATAGTCAGAATTATGTACCTGCCTTACTTGAATATTCACAGGTTCATGCCCGTCAGGGAAATTATGAGGAGGCTCAATCTTTCATTCAAAAAGCTAAAGATATAGATGATACGTATGCACCTAATTATGTTGATGAAGCAAACATCATTCATCATCAGGCTTTAAATGGAGACCTTGATTTTGATGAGGCTTTAGAAAATCAAAATGATTTACTGAATCAGGCGAAAACACTTGAGGGTGATCTGGCTGAAGCGGCACAGCTGAACCGACTGATGCGCGAGAGGTATTTGGACTATGGTAAAGTTGCGATGGCTCTGAGTACAGCAGAAGAATATGTTGCCTCTGCGCCTACTATTTCGACTTATCTGACAGACCGTAAGGAAGAAGCAGAGACCTTTGTAAATGAGTTAAAAAGCCGGCTCGGATATTCTGCTGAAGTCACACCATACTTCCGGGATCTTCTGGGGCAAAATCCACAAGACTTCAGTCTTCGATCCACTTATGCCGATGTTCTAATGAGGCAGGATCTGAGTGATGAATCTTTGGAAATTTTGCAGGAAGGTCAGAGAATTCTGGAGTCGGCTGGTAATAATATTGCGGGATACCGGTTAAGGATCGCCAGGATCCATGCACTGAATGGGAATAATGACCAAGCTCAGGAATCTCTGGACAAAGCTGGTACAGATGAACTCAGCACACAGGATAAGTTATTGCTGGCCGAAGTTTACGGGTTACTATCCGAGATCGATAGAGGAATGGAACTTGCGGCTGAACTGGAAAATGATCAGATATTGCCTATTTTTGTGGCAGAAGTCGCTGCTCTAAAAGGAAAATTGGCTGCTATGAAAGATGATAATGAAAGTGCTCAAAACTCATATCAGCAGGCCCTGGAATACAATCCATTTCATCTTGAGGCAAGATCAGCTTTGGTCGAGATACTAAATGAAACCGGAGATCAGGCGGAAGCCGAAGCATTGACCGAAGAGGCCGGAAGCCTTGAAATACCACTGGGACCTGACTTTACCGCAAACAATAATTAAAAGTTAACACCACCATTTTCTTTATGAAATACTTACTGAACCTGTTTTTTATTTTAACGGTACTTGTCAGTCTGAATCACTGTACCAATCAAACTGCGAATGAGAATTCTGATGCTGATACTGAAATTACTGTGCAGCAGACCTATATAGATGAAGTAGGTGACCTGACAGGTAATGAAAGGATCCAACAGGCTTTGGCACATATCGAAGAGGTCGATGAATTTACCGTTCGAAATCAGATCATGATCACTGAAATTCCAGCGCCCCCGTTTTTGGAACAGCTTCGAGCAACAAAATATGCAGAGATGATGACCGAACTGGGTCTGGAACAGGTTCGAATTGATGATGAAGGCAATGTGATCGGTGTTCGTCCAGGAACGGAAGGTGATCGAAATATTGTGATCTCGGCCCACCTGGATACCGTTTTTCCTGAAGAAACTGACGTTGAAGTGGAGGTTAGAAATGACACTTTATTTGCTCCTGGAATTACTGATGATACCCGCGGATTAACCGCCTTACTTACCTTGATCGATACCTATGAAACTCTTGAGATATCAACCCGGGATAACATCTGGTTTGTAGGTACGGTTGGTGAAGAAGGTGTTGGTGATCTCAGAGGAGTAAAGCATTTATTTGAAACTGAAGGCGATAACATTGATGCGTTTATTTCCATAGATGGGAGCAGCGATTCCCGCATCGTCAATCAGGCGCTCGGTTCACACCGTTACAGAGTGACGTTTGAGGGACCAGGCGGACACTCGTGGGGTGCTTTTGGGATCGGGAATCCGGCTCATGCCATTGGCAGGGCTATTGCGATCTTTGAGGATAAGGCCTCAGAATTTGTTAAAACCGGCCCAAGAACCAGCTATAACGTTGGGCGTATCGGCGGTGGGACATCGGTAAACTCGGTTCCTTTCGAAAACTGGATGGAAATAGACATGCGATCTGAAAGTCAGGAGAGTCTGAAGCAGATCGATGCTCTTATGCATGAAGCTATTGATGAAGCTTTGAGGGAGGCAAACAGTATCAAAACAGAAGGACCTGACTTAACAGTTAATGTTGAGATGATCGGAAATCGTCCTTCAGGTACCATCGAATCATCCACACCTTTGATCCAAAGAGCATTAGCAGTGACTGAACATTTTGGGGATGAACCGGATCTGGCTCGTTCTTCAACGGATAGCAACGTTTCGATCTCAATGGGTATTCCATCCATGACCATAGGTGGTGGTGGAAGCAGCGGGGGCTCACATTCTCTGGACGAATGGTGGTTCAATAATGAAGGCTACAAGGGAATTCAGAGAGCCTTTTTGATCTTAACGGCAGAAGCAGGGATAGCGGACAAATGAAAAGACAGAATTACGGTTTCGGAGCAGAGTGGGAAAACAAAGTTGGTTACAGCCGGGCTGTTCGAGTCGGTGATCAGATCTTTGTATCGGGAACCACTGCTATTAATGATAAGGGCAATGTGGTAGGTAAGGGTGATCTGTATACTCAAACGGTTCAATGCATTAATAACATTGAGAAAGCCCTTTCTAAAGCAGGAGCTTCACTGAAAGATGTGGTCAGAACAAGGACTTTTGTAACGAATATTGAAGATTGGGAAGCTTTTGGTAAAGCCCATGAAGAATACTTTGGCGCAGTTAAACCCGCAGCCACGCTCGTTGAGGTCAGTAATCTTATTCATCCGGACCTGATCGTGGAGATGGAAGTGGATGCAGTTATAGGCACATCAGATCAAAACCAGACCTGAGCACTGAAAGAAGGCTGAAAGCCCAGATCATAGACATCCACAGGCTGGGAAGTAAGTCGGCGCTGATTCTGTGGAACAGAGGTGTCGATCACCAAATTCAGCTCACGATACCAGGTGTTATTTCTGTCTAGGACATTGAATACGGAAGCTTTTAGCTCAATATCGGTAGGGCCTACGGATCCTGAGTATTCAAGGCCTGCGTCCAACCGTTGATAATCGGAGAGGCGCTCCTCACTTTCAATTCGTAAAAAATACAGTCGATTAGGTGTACCGGATGCGTAATTAAAGCTCAGGAATGAGGTTAAATTGGATGTTATATTGATCTCAGCTGAGCTGGTAAGACTGTGGGTCTGATCCCATTGGGCATAGAACTCTTCACCGTTCAAGATCTCAGGATTGTTGAAGGTGGCTTCAGATAAGGTATATGAATTAGTGAGTGTAATAGGTCCAAATTGGTTCCTGAACATGAATTCAACACCTTTAGAAGTTCCTTTATTTTTGTAAAGCCATGGCAGGGCGTTAAAACTATTGGTAAGCGTTTGGGAATTGATCTCAAACAATCGTGCGTTGTCTAGAGATTTATAATATCCCTCGACCTGAAGCAAGCCCCACGATCCCATACGGATGTACATTCCAGCGGTGTAGTAATCCGAGGCTGTTGGCGGTTGTTGATCTGTGCTTACTACCCAAATATCAGGACTGCTCACATTGTAGAACGATAACCGGTGTGTAAACTGGTAATTTTTACTATATCCCAATCCAAATGAAAGTGGATGGTCATCTAGTATTTTCAGTTTTATCCTGGGGGAGAAGTAAACTTTGGAAATGTCAGTGTAGTAATGGAGCCGGCTTCCGATATGAAGATTCAGAATATCCCACCCGGTATGATCAAGTTGGCCATATACATCGATCAGGCTGGATTCAAATTCATTCAAGAATGCCGGTCGATCAAAAGACTCCTCAAAATATTCACCTATAAAATATTGATATGAAGCTCCAAAGGTCCAGAAACCTGAGGGCAGACTCAGGTCAAAACTTTGGTCAAATTTGATCTCATTGAATACACTTTTATTCTCCAGGGGAAAGGTAAATACCTGTACGTTAGTGCCTCCTGAATCGACCCTATTGTATACAAAGTCATCTTTTTTAAATTCTGTGTTATAAATACTGACAGCCGTCAGGGTTTGACTGTACAACTTTGAAGAGATCGGTGTTTTATAAGATATACTGGAGCTGAAATTTCCCCACTTGTTCAGAGTTTCAACATTCTGAAGGCTGAAACGATCCAAAGGATTATTCGGGTTGAATCGTCGAACCAGTCGCTCCGCATCCTGTGAAACGTTATCAGCGCCATAGTAGGCTCCAAAGGTAAGCCTGCCTCCATACTTACTTTCATAATATAGTTTGCCATGCAGATCATAAAAGAGTGCATCATATTCACCGGGGTTTACAAGGCGTGACTGTAAGTCGGTCAGATTATCGCCCATAACTTCACTGGGTCGGTCAATATTCAACCCATAGGCGATTAGGTCCTTGTTTCCCAGCCAGTCTACAATATTCATGGTTGATGTTCTCCCGGAAAAGAGAAAACTGCTATTCCCGGCTCTAAGTGGCCCTTCAACGGTGGCATTGAAAGCCGTGTTACTGAGACCTCCAGAACCTTTAAACTGATTCATGGAACCGGTTTTGGTAAGCATGGAAAGTGTACCGCCCGGTGAAGATGGAAACTGAGCCGGTGTTACGTCATAGAAGAAACCTGAGGTTTGCAGAGCATTCGGGTTGAAGCTGTCCAGTAATCCAAACAGGTGGCTTTGGTTATATATTGTGATCCCATCGAGAAGGATCTGAGTAGCATCGGGCGAGCTGCCGCGAACGGTGATACCATTATTTATGGCGGGACCGTTTGAGACCGAAGGAAGTGATTGTAAGGCCCGGGTCGTATTATTTTCTCCGAAAGGACTAAGGACACCGGTGTTTATAAAATTTCGGTAGATGCTGTCAGAGCTTGAAGGATAGCTAAATCCTGTGATCACGATATCCTGTCCCTTGACGGAAGTTGGGGAGAGCCGAATGGTTACGTCCTCAAATGATGACCCCTGTCGGAGATCGAGTGTGATCTCATTGCTTTCATAGCCCAGATATGAGCTTTTAAGAGTAAAATCAGGACTTCGCACCGTTGTATTGATATTGAAAACACCCGATGAATTACTTGCTACTCCGTTGGTTTTATCGCCTGTTTTCCAGAATAGTGTGGCATAAGGCAATCTTTCACCGCTTTTACCGTCCACAACCTGACCGCTGATGGTTATTGTGGGTGTATTACTGTCTTTTTGGCGATATAGAACGATCTGCCTTCGTTGATCATCAGATTCTATAGCGATCTGATAAAAGGTTAATTCTGCTTCCAGATCCTGGATAAATTCATTTCGGTTTGTTTCAAGTGTGATTTTGATATCGGAGACCTGTGATTCTCTGTACAGGAACCTGTAATCAGTTTTATTTTCTAAGGTGTGAATCACATCGATCAGCGGTACTGACTGAAAGCTGAATTGAGCCATAGCAGGAAATGAAAAAGCTGCCATAATTATCCCCAAAAAGACCGAATAGAAGAAGTTTTTGATCATCAATTAAGAATCGGCTTTAAATTCGTAAGAATTGCTATCAATTTTCGTAAAGTTGCCACCCAGTACAAGTTCGAAATCACGTAGCACAGCATCAATATTGTCTAATTCGATCGATCCACTGAGAGTTTCGTCTTCAATGGATTCTGAACTCTGAATTCTAATATTATAATGCTGTTCAAGTTCATTGAAAATATCGCCCACACGGTCGTTACTGAATACAAGTTCGTTATTCAACCAATCTTTAAAGACCTGAGGGTCTTTTTGAATAATTTCAGGTGAAAGAGTATTTATATCGATTCTGGAGGATTCACCTGGTTCAAGAACAACAGAATTGCCTGAATCTAGGGACTCAAACTTAATACGCCCTTCTTCAAGATACACATTTGAGGTGTTTCCCCATTCGCTTAAAACAAATTTTGTACCGAGTACCTCAACTTTCGATCGTTCGGTTTCAACAGAAAAGATTCTCTGTGGATCTGAGGTCACATCAAAATAAGCCTCTCCTTCCAGTTTATAAAACATTTTGGCATCACCTTCCTCAATTGCAAAGATCTTAGAGTAGGGTCGGAGACTTACAGTTGAACCATCATTTAGAGTGACTTGACTAATTGAAGCAAAACTTTCACCGATTAGAGTTGACTGGGGTTGATCCTGAAGCAGGAAGCTTCCGACAATGGCTGCGATAAGGATCGAAGCCGCAATAGCAAAACGCCTGATTGCGGGTGAAAAGTTTAGAATCCTGCCTTTGGCATTCTCTGAACCTGATTCATTGATCCTGCTTTCTATGGAATCCCAAATGCTAACTGAATTAATAGTCTCTTTTTCCCTCTCTTCGACAGATCTTTTATAATTGAAAAGGTCAATGAGCAAAGAATCCTCTTCAGCATCCAAGGTCTTCAGATCGGGCAAAACTTCTCCGATTCTTTTTGCCAAAAGAAGATCAGGATCGTTAGGAGGTAATATGTTAGGGTTGTTTGCCATATAAATAACCGGGTAAGAGTTACTTACCCGGTATTATTGAATTTTATTGACTAGTTGTCATCATCATTATCATCATCGTCGCTGTCATCGTTCTCGTATTCGAATTCGATCTCATCGGCGATAAATCTGGTTTGATCTTGGGGACTAATGTATCCTTCAACTTCAGCATAAACTACAGTACCTGCTTCCAGAGCTACTGCAACTTCTTCCAGAGTTTCAATCCCTTCGTCGCCTTCTACTTCGGTTCGACCGGTAATGATCACTAAGATATCGTTGCTGAGAAGAACGGTTCTTTCAACGGTATCAATTTCGCTGACCATCGCTTCCAAGTCATCTTCATCATCGGTAACTATACCTGTTTGGAGGTTTACTTTGAAGATCTTCGCCAAGTTCTCGAATCGCAGCAGAGCAGTTCCATCACCATCCATCTCAATAGTTCCTGAAACGGTTTTGGTTGACTCGTCACCATTATTATTTTTGTAAAGACTCATTTCGTAAGTCAAAGTACCGGTAACACCTTGTTCTAGTGAGCCATAGTATGCTACGGTGTCCTTGTTGATCTGGACATCGAGTAAATTGATCTCGTTTACGAATGAACGCTCAAAGGTATCACCATTTCCACGGACACCTGTTATCGAGCCATTGCCTGTATGTTTTCCATCCAGTGTAAGTATAGATGTGGCATCGCTGACGCCGGTGATCGCAAAGGTATCAGCTCTGCTGAAATCAGAGGAGCGGAAATTACTGGTTTTGTCTCCATTTCTGTTGGCTGTAAACTCAATGTTCTCGATACGGTCTTTATTTACTCGAGGCATTGCAATGAATTGATCATCAATATCGGTGAAAATATAGGTTAAAAGGGCCGAGATATTTTTCTCGAAATTAGGTTTAACTACACTTCGGTCAAAACTCAAAGTGTGGGTACCTGTGGCAGGATCATATTCGTAATTGAAATTACGTTCATTGCCTCTTCCGGAATAATCATCGTCATCATCGTCATTTTTAAAGGATGTATTCTCTTGGGAAAAACCATCACTTGAAACCGTAGCCAGTGCATCATTCAAACTGGAAAATACGCCGTCATTATCATCTGAAAGGGCTTCTCCCATGATCTGACTTGCTGCCTCCATTTCTTCCGGAGTCAATTCATTGTTGTTGAGTTCACTGGATACATCTCCGAGGCTACAAGCTGAGAAGATCAGTGCTGAAGTAAGAATTAATCCGGTTGCTTTTGATAAGTTCGTTATTAGTGCTTTCATGATTAAAAATTCGTTGTTGGTGTTCACAGATATTACACATTAAACGGTGTGAACCCCTAATAGATGGTAAAAGTTTTTACGGTCTGATAAAATAAGAAAAACCCTGCCATTGTTCAGATGGCAGGGTTTGATTGGGTTATGTTAAAGAAACGTATAAGTAATTAATCGTCGTCGTTGTCATCATCATCATCGTCGTCTTGGTCGTCTTCATCATCATCGTCGTCATCTCCCTCAGCATCGAAAGAATTTTCGATGTTTTCTTCGATGATCTCTTTGTTATTTGGATCAGTAGGATCAAGGGAGTTGCCCTGAGAATCTACAAACCAACCGGATGGATCGATATTGATGGCAACTGAAGGTGAACCACTCGTTTCGCTGATCTCCAGAGGTGGATTCAGATCCAATTCGATCTCAAAGTCAGTATCGGTTCTGAACATGAATTCTTCACCGTTATAAGAACCTTTGATCACCATTGAATACCCATCGTCATCTCCATCTTTAATAAAGTCAGGGTCGTTAATAGTATTTTCATCGTCATCATTTTCGATCTCCATCTCAAACTCATCATATAAACCGTAAGGGATACCATGAGAGGTCAATTCAATGGGGCTTCCGTCTAAAGGAAGATTTACGATCAGGTTTTCAACTTCAAAATCAGCTGAGTCATCTGAAACGCTTTCAAGTTCCAGTTCTTCGACCAGAAATTTGATCTCAGTCAAAGAATCAAGGCTTACGGCTTTGTATTTAGCAGCAGTAGAATTCGTGTTGACCTGCATTTTGACGGCGACATCTTTTGGTCCGTCATTGTCAGAGTTTGCGAGGTCGCACCCGGTTGTAATAAGAAGGGCCGCGAAGAGCAGTGTTAATGGGGTAAACAATCTTGAAAAATTCATTGTTATAATCCTTTATGTGTAGTTATTCGGTTAAGCAAACAGCTTCCAACTGTCTTGTGTTCATCCTTATTACACACGTAAAGGAGTGTACCCCCAAAAGAAATTATAAATAATCTTTGGCTACCTGAGAAAGAGAAGAGCGCAGGTCTTTAAGTGCCAGTCCCATGTGATTTTCAATGGTCTTAACAGATACCTGAAGCGTTTCAGCCGCTTCTTTATAGGTGAACTCCTGAAGAAAACATAACCTGAAAACTTCCTGCCTTTTATCCGGCATAGCCGAGATCGCATTTTCGATGGTCTGATTCAGCTCTTTTCGGTTGATATCTTCATCCGCTGCACTATTAGCCTCAGCTACATCAGGTACCTCCTGATTCTTATCAAATTTAGAATGATCACGAAACAGATTCAGCATTCTGGTATAGGCGATACGAAACAGATAGGCTCGTAAAGATTTTGTCTCATCGATACCAGCCCGGTTTTCCCAGATGTAGATAAAGGCTTTCTGAATCAAATCTTCGGCGGCTTCTTTTGCCACTCCTTTCTGTTTCAGGTAGCGAAACAGCTCGTCATGATGATTCTCAAAGAAGGTCTTAAAAGCTTTTTGATCTCCGTTTTTAATTCTGAGGTAAATCTCAGAATCGTCAATATCTTGATCGATGGCCGCCCCTAAAAGCAGGAGAATTTGAATTAAGGTTAATTCCATTTAAGATGATGTCGTTATTTTGCCGATATTATTAAAGTGAATTACAAAAAGAAACTCGTATGAAAACGATCTTATTCCTTTTGATCTTGTTGACTTCAGGATTGACCCAAGATAACAGTTCAGTCAATGTTTACCGAATTGAAACTGAAACCGGGATCGAGATCTACGCTAATAACTCAAATCTTTACCCGGTTACCCTGGAGTATATGGTGGAGTACGAAAACCTGAAACCAAGCAAAGGCCTTCCACTTGTGCAGGTGCTTCAACCTAATACGGAACAAAAGCTCATGGATTTTGAATATTCTAATCTATCAGCAGGTTGGGATTACAGTTCCCGATACCGGTATTATATGGGAGATATCAACGTTCGGCATAATGATTCTTTTGCGTATAGACTCCCGTTCCCGATCGGTGAGGAATACTTGCTTACCCAGGGTTTTAACGGAGCATTTTCTCATCAGGGCGAACTACCTCATGCCCTGGATTTTGCAATGCCCGAAGGCACACCAATATATGCCGCCCGACACGGAAAAGTGGTTATGATGGAAGGAGGAAATACCAAAGGTGGTCCAACCGCAGAATTCATGGAGTACGCAAATTTCATCACAATAATGCATGATGACGGCACTTTCGCTGATTACTCGCATTTAAAACATCGTGGTGTAAACGTGCAACCGGGACAAAGAGTGCGAATGGGTCAGCTTATAGGGTATTCCGGAGCCACAGGATTTGCCACCGGACCTCATCTTCACTTTGTGGTTAAAAAAGCAAAACACGGAGGCGGATTTATCTCTATTCCGGTTCAATTTGCAACTCGAAAGGGGATCGGAGAATTACAGGCCGGTGAGTCCTATATCGGATATTAGATGTTAGATATAAGACATGAGATTAAAGACATTAGAATAAGGTACACATCTATCATCTTTAATCTCACGTCTCACGTCTTATATCTCACGCCTAACATCTACAACTAACATCCACAACCTACTCAAAATATTCATTCACAAGGATCGGCTCACCAAAACCAAGCTGTTCCAGACGATCCATCTGAGTTTTGGCGTCACCGACTACCAGCCAGACCATCTTGTTCGGATTTGCATAGGTTCTTGCGAGTTCCTGAATTTCTTCTTTTGTAATGGCTTGAACCGTTTCCTGTCTTTCCTGTACGTAATCAGGCGACCAGCCGTAAGAGCTGATATTTGATAACATATTCAGCTTTGAACCGGATGTTTCAAACTGACGGGCAGAGCTTTTTATAAGATAACTCTTGGTGTTTTTGAGGTCCTCATCAGAAAATGTCTCTGGGTATTCTTCCAGGATCTCCTTAACAAGAGCTGCAGATTCATAGGTAACGTTTGTCCTTACACCACTTGAGATACTAAATGGACCGGCTATATCAGAACCCGAAAAACCGGACCGAATACCATAGGTGTAACCTTTACCTTCACGAAGTTCCTGTGTCAGTCGTGACGCAAAACCACCACCGCCAAGTTTGTAATTCATAATGGTAGCAGGGTAGAAATCAGGATGGGTTTCAGGCATGGCAAGATAACCGAAACGCAGAACGGACTGTTTGGCATCGGGCACATCGTAGAAATAGACTGTGGAAGATTCGGGTGCATCAGGAAGATCGAATTCGGGAATCTCGACAGCTTTATTATCCCAGTTCTCTTCAATGCTGGAAAGAGAAGCAACTACATCATTTTCGCTTATTGCACCAACGACATGCATATCAGCAACTGATGGGGAGAAGTAGGCATTATAGTACTCTTTCAGATCATCAAGTGTGATATTCTCAACGGTGTTGGTGGTTCCAATGGAGTTGTAGGAAAGTATATGTTCTTCACCGTAAAGCAGCTTGTTGAAGGTATTTGAAGCAATGCTGTTTGGGTTGGCACTTTGCTGTGCGATCTGACTTAGGGTACTCTGTTTGGCCAACTCAAATTCTCGTGCATCCCAGCGGGGTTGCAGCATGATCTCTTCCACCAGTGTAATGGTTTCATTATAATTTCTAGCCAGAGAGTTACCGCGGATAGTCAAAGATTGTTGGCCGGCATATACATTGATACTGGCACCTAACAGGTCGATGGCTTCTTCCAGTTCTTCCGGTGTTTTGTTAGCCGTACCCTTGGTCATCAGGGTTGCCATGAGATTAGAAACGCCCACTTTTTCCGGATCTTCAAGCATTAATCCTCCGTCTAAAGTGATCTCAAATTCAACAAGAGGCAACTCATTTGTTTCAATTCCATAGATATTCAATCCGTTGGCAAGTTCAGTTTCCCAAACTTCAGGAATAGCCGGGGTCGGGGTCTCACCGAAAGGGGGTTCAACAGAACGGTCAAAGCTAGAGGGAGTACGTTCGTAATCTGTTTCTTCAGGAATTTCAAACTCCTCACCCCGACCCGCAGCCACAATCTGCTCCTCTTCAACTTCTGCCTGAACAGAGTTGTCTAAAATAAGATCGGTTTGTCCCTGAGGCACAAAACTTGTGGCAACAAAGGGTTTATACATTATGTACTGCTCGTATACTCTCATTACATCTTCCTTGGTCACAGCAAGGGTTTTCTGAATGTCTTCGTTGATGTAGCCAGGATCATCCGCAAAGATATTGTACTGCGCCAGTTGAAATGCTTTTCCGAGAACGCTTGAGAGTCCGTTATAAAAATTTGTCTCTATGCCGGCCTTGATGCGATTCAGGTCATCGTCAGAAAAACCTTCTTCTTCAAATCGAGTGAAGGCATCATATACAGCAGATTCAACTTCATTGAGATCGGTGCCAGGATAAGCTCGGGTTATCAGCGATATTTCTCCGGCTATTTCTGAATTACCATTTCGCATAAACACATTTGAGGTGAGTTCTTCTTCCTCTACCAATACCTGATAAAGCGGAGCTTTTTTTCCGTCAGAAAGAAGCTGAGTGAGGATATCAAGGGCATAGGCATCTTCATGATACAGATCCACTCCAGGCCACACCATCCTTAGCTCGGGCAGGCGGGCAAAATTATCCTCGTAATACAGTTTTTTAGTTTCATCCAGGGAAGCAGGACGGTCGGCAAGTGGTTCAATTTCCTCACCGCGAGGGATCTCATCAAAATATTTTTGAACCCATTCTTTAGCTTGCTCAGAATCAAAATCACCGGCAATGACCAGTGTAGCATTGTTTGGCACATACCAGCGATTATAGAAATCCTTTACATCCTGAAGAGTAGCATTTTGCAGATCCTCCAGGGAGCCGATCACCTGCCAGCTGTAGGGGTGATCTTCAGAGTATAGATTTTTACCGATCACATAACTGGCATGCCCGTAAGGCTGATTGTCAACACCCTGACGTTTTTCATTCTTTACGACCTGCTTCTCCTTGGCCAGCACATCTTCAGTAACCGTGTTGATAAAATAACCGAGCTTATCGGCTTCAGCCCATATCATTTTCTCCAGGGCATCCTTCGGAACCGTTTGGAAGTAATTGGTACGATCACGGCTCGTAGAACCGTTGGCTCCTGAACCCCCAATGCGTGAACTCATTTCATCAAGTCCGCCTTTCCCGAGGTTTTCTGACTCAAGAAATAACAGGTGCTCAAATAAATGGGCAAAACCGGTTCTTCCCTCAATTTCTCGGGCAGAACCTACATGGAAAGTCAAAGCCACAGCGGTAACGGGATCAGAATTATCTTTATGGAAAATAACCTCGAGTCCATTATCTAGCGTGAATTTCTCATAATCGACTGAGAACTCAGTTTGTTCTTGCTGAGAGCAGGAAGTGCTTACAAAAGCTAGGAGGAGAATAGAAGAAAGGATTGAGAAAATGCGTGATTTCATACGAGATTGATTAAGGATCATTTTTGCCAAATATAACAGCACAGGCTGTACGTGTTTGTAAATGTTTTGTTGTATTCCCAATCCGAATATTTCAGCATAAAATTAAATGGTAGCTGCCTGTTTTAAAGATCAGGATGAACAAAAATCTTTAAACTCCTCTCAATTTAACCCGTGTATTTAAAATTTCCTGCCAATATTTGGTTTTAGGGGTCATCAGGTTAGAAATGATACTACCTGATCCATTGAAAGTACATTAGACTTATTATATTTTTAGTCTTAACTAAAAAATAAGTTATAATTAAATACTTTTCTATTACTATAAGCTTACTACTTTATTTCAATAGCAGCCTGCAAGCGCAAAAAAATGCTAGAGTCTCCGGTTATATTACTTCGAACGGTGACCCTATGGCAGGGATAAGTATTGGATTTGTTGATATCGGCAAAGGCACAAGCTCAGATAGTTCAGGTTATTATTTGATTGAGGGTATTACACCCGGTAAATATGAGTTGCAAGCCTCGGGAATTAGTCATAAGTCATTTAAAAAACAGATACAGTTAGAAGCAGGGCAAGCTCTTGAACTTAATATTGAATTGAGGGAAAGACTGGTCGAGATGGATCAAGTGGTGGTAACGGGTACAATGAGGGAGACGTTTGTCAGTGACTCACCGGTGAAAGTAAACGTGGTTTCGAATCGATATTTGCGTAAGAACCCTGGTAATAATCTCATGGAATCGGTCAGTTACATTAATGGCCTATTCAATCAGGTAGATTGTGGCGTATGCAGTACCAGTAACATTCGAATAAATGGGATGAATGGCGCTTATACAGCAGTTCTTATAGATGGAATGCCGATCATGGGATCACTTGCTTCAGTATATGGGTTGAATGGGATCAATACGAGTGTCATAGAAAGTGTGGAGATTATAAAAGGCCCTAATTCAACCCTGTATGGTTCAGAAGCAATGGGAGGAGTTATCAATATTCGCACCAAAGATCCTGAAACAACGTCCAAGTTAAATCTGGAAGCGTATACTACCAGTCACCGGGAAAATAACATAGACCTTGCCTACTCACCGGATACAGAAGGATTTTCAACATTATTCAGTGGGAATGGCTTCTACTTCGATAAATTCCTTGATCAGAATGGAGATAACTTTGCAGATGCCACCAAAAGAGATCGTATCTCCTTATTTAATAAATGGAGTTTTGACAGGCCAAATGGAAGAAAAATGAATGTGGCCTGGAAGTACAACTACGAAAACAGAGTAGGAGGTACTTCTGAATTTAATGAATCTTTGAAAGGAAGCGACAGTATTTACGGGGAGGCGATCGAGACCAACAGATTTGAATTGCTCGGCACTTATGAACTTCCGGTAAATGAAGTTGTTAGGGTAGACTACTCTTACAGTTATCATGATCAGGACAGTTACTATGGCGATTATCGTTATGAAGCCAATCAGCAGTTTTACTTTGCGAACCTGATTTGGGATAAACAGTTTCGTTATGATCAAAATGTGTTGTTAGGGGCTGCTTTAAGATTTGATAAGCTTGACCAAACCTTTAATGAACAGCGGTTAGAAAATGGGTCAGTTGATGAGCGATTCATACCGGGATTATTCGCACAGTATGAACAGATCTTTAGCCCAACTTTCACAGGCCTTCTTGGAGCACGGGTCGACCATTTTGAAGATCATGGGTTAATCTATTCCCCACGCATCAATCTTAAGCTATCGCCAACTGATCATACAACTCTCCGATTTAATGCGGGAACGGGATTCAGAGTTGTTAACCTTTTTACTGAAGAGCATGAAGCTTTGTCAGGGTCCAGAGAGGTTATTGTGACTGAAGATCTGGAACCGGAAAGATCTTATAATATGGCGGTAAACCTGAATCAGATAGTGGATATCGGAGTTTCAGTACTGAATATGGATGTTGATGCATTCTATACTTATTTCACAAATCAAATCATACCAACTTATGAAGTTGAAAATGAGATCAGATACGGCAATTTAGATAGATACTCTGTGAGTCGTGGAGTTTCTTTGAGTATAGCACATAATTTTCCAGGTCCTTTGATGTATTCTGCAGGGATAACATTTCAGGATGTATTCAAGAACAGTACCGGAATACGGAGAGATCTTCCTTTTGCCCCTAACTTCAATAGTGTATTCACGCTGTCATACGGGTGGGATTCAATTGAAACCTACATCGATTATACCGGGAGAGTGGTTGGCAGAATGAACCTCCCGAAATATCCTAATGCACCCTCTGTATCTGAGGTTTACACAGAGCAGAATATAAAGATAAGCAAGAAGTTCAGGCAAGGTTTTGATATTTATGGAGCTGTAAAAAACATGTTTAATTATACTCAGGAAGATCCATTAATCGCTCCAGAAAGGCCTTTTAGTGATGATTTTGCAACCGATCACGTGTATGGGCCACTTCAGGGGCGGCGATTTCTTTTAGGAGTCAGATACCGAATCAATTAAGAGAGGATCAGCATAGATGTTCACATTCAGAACAGGTATTATATTATTAATAACACTGCTGTTGGTAGAGCTAAATGATGTTACCGCTCAGGGGCTCTCTAATGAACTTCAGTGGTATTCCATGGAAATGGCACAGGAAAAAGCTAAATCAGAACAAAAAGATATCCTGATCTTTGCGGTTGCAGAATGGTGCGTTTATTGTAAAAAAATGGATCGGAATGTATTTAAAGAACAGGAAATAATTGAAGCGATAAATAAGTATTTCTATCCGGTCAGGATCAATATCGAATCTGATAAAGCTATTAGATTCAATGGCGATATAATAACGGAGGCACAGTTTGCTGAGTCGTATAACCTTGAAGTACCGCCAAAAACCCTATTTCTGACACCTGGTGGTAACGAAATGTTCAGCTACAAAGGATTCATATCAAAAGAAGGGTACAGTCACGTATTAAAGCTGTGGTCTCAAAGTAGACCTAGCTGATCAACGCTCGAATTGCCCTGCCGGAAAAGCTTACTACACATTATTCCCCGGGCACCAATCGCATGGTTTGTATTTCAGCTTCATCAAAAAGAGCCGTTGAATCCTGATACAGCCACCGGTATTCTCCATTCAGCCACCTGTCAGTTTGGTCGCCGAAGTGTTTGGAAAGCGGATTGCCGGACTGACCGGTTGGCAACACACTTTTGCTTCTGCTCACATCGGAAAGGTCAGATATTCGACGAATAGAAGGTCCCAGAACCATTTCAAATGGTTGATCCCAGTGATACTGACCATTATTAACGCTCATACCATGACTTTCAACCTCGTAAGGTCCCTTGCTCAATACATTATTTACGATCAGCTTCAGGGCCGTTGATGCGCCAGGTGCATCAGCAGCCTGAGCAAACAGGGGCGGTTCAAAAGTGATGGTATGAAGTTGCTCCCAGCGCCACTCGTACGGCTCACTTCCTAGGGAATCACTGAGGAAAAGAACAGCGTCCTGCATACTTTTGACTACGATATCCTCCTTGGTTTCTACCTCACCCGTATTGATATTATCAAACAGGGAGCTTTCCGTTTCGATAAGAGAGGTCATAGTTCGAACCGGGATCGTTTCGTGATGGATAAAATTCTCGTAAGCTTCATTCCCGAAATCATCCTGGAGGGAATTTTTGGTGAAATTGAGAAAGAATACATCAAAAATTGAAGCAGCTGTGGAACTCATACTGTATTCAAAATTCCAGTTTTCCAGGTAGGAAATGGGAAGATCAAAATTGTAAGCCTCTTGATCACGAAGGATCTCAAGTATGAGAGGGGTGAGTTTGGCCGCAAAGTTTGAGTACGAATCATTCTGTAGCGACTCAAATTCTTTATATGTGAAACTATCATTATTCAGGAGTGTCTGCTCAATGCGCTCGATCCGGCTTGGCGGCTCCCAGAATGTGGCTATGTAAAATGGATAACTATCCGTTGTGAGCTTGTTGTTAGCGTTAGCGATCCACCCATCTTCAGGGTTGATGACCCGTGGCAATTGATCGAATGGAATAAATCCCTGCCAGTTTTGATCGGGATCCCAACCACGGCGGAGTGTTATGGGGTCACCGGAGCGGATCGGGAGTTTAGCCACCGAGTACATGGCAATATTGCCCTCTGTGTCACCATACATAAAGTTTAAACCCGGAACGCCAAACGTGGGTAGTGCATCCTTGAACTGCTGAAAATTTTCGGCCCAATTTATATTATACAGTGTTTTCATTTCGTTGGTAAGTTCAAAGCCTGTCCATCGCATGGAGATGATCTTATCTTCAGTAAGCTCCGGCACCGGATATATATCAGAAATAACAGGGCCGTGTTGTGTGTATCGGATCTCAAGAGAACGGTCATCCCCGTCTTTTACTTTGATGATCTCCCGAACACGCTCAAAGGACTCGAAAGCTATCTCCCCATTTGAAAGGGAATCAACCACGTAGCGACCCCGATCTTTAGGATCTTGCTGTTCCAGGTAGAAATCGGTGTCGTCACTCATAATACTGGTAAAGCTCCAGGCCATGTGATCGTTCTGACCGATGATAACAGCAGGAACTCCTGCCAGTGTTGCACCGGAAACATTACGTCCACTTAAATTAAGATGGACCTCATACCACTTTCCGGGCATATCCAGACCAAGGTGCGGATCTCCCGCCAGTAAAGGGTACCCGGATTCAGTCAGTGAGCCATCAACCACCCAGGCATTACTGCCGACGTGAGTTCCTTCCATTTCCAATAACCTTCTCTTGTACATTTCCTGTTTCAGTAAAGGCATAAGTGCAGAGGAATAACCCATTGATTCTGAATCATCCAGAGAGGTTGGTGCTTCATCCGGAAAACGTAGCTGAAGCTGATCGAACTGCCGGGCAGGCAGATTTTCTTTGAGGTATTGATAAGTGACTTCACTCCACCACCCCATATTCAATTCCCATCCCATAAGTCGACTTACGGCAAGGGAGCGAACGGGAGTCCATTCCAATGGATCAATTTCAGCCAATGAAAATTCCACCGGCAGTCTATTCGAATTATTGTCGATAAAGGCATTCACTCCGTTTGAATAAGCATTCAATACCCGTCTTTCATCCTGACCAAGAGTATCCACCAACTGTTGAGCAATTTTCCAGAACCCGAGCGTACGCTGATATTTATCAAGCTCGATCAGTTCCTCATCGTCTCCGAAAAACTCTGCAAAGCGACCTTCAGCCATGATCTGTGTGAGCGTCATCTGCCATAGTCTGTCCTGGGCATGAACATATCCAAGTGCGTAATACAGATCCTGCTCGTTGCCGGCGTAGATATGGGGCACTCCGAAGTCATCCCAATGGATATCCACCGATTCATTCAATCCATTCAGGGTGATGGTTTCCTCATAATCGGGCAGGGGTTTGTAGAAGGTCCAGTAAAAGGCAATTCCCGCAAAACCGATGATCAGTATCAAAAAGAAAAGCAGCAGTTTGAATATGGTATTCATAAGACATATTGATGAAAATTAAACACTACGGAAATTAAACATTCTGTATGGTTTATATATCAATTTTTTAGTGGGGTGGTTTGGGGTTTATGGTGAAGGATTTAAACCCTTTGCAGTTGTACCGGATAGGAGCGAATGCTCAGTGATGATGTATGGTTTGAATTATGACGCTTTCAGGTATACAAGCGAGGTCATTTATGTCCTTGCTAAAAATGAAATATTGGAATTTAGTTGCAGTTGTAGAAGGGATTAATCCCTTCACTTGTGTACTGGAAGAGCTGTTTAGTCGATGTTTATATTAGATCAACATGAAAAATATTCCAGTACGCAAGAAAGGTCATTTATGTCCTTGGGAATAAGAATAATGGCAAGTAGCATTAAGATGGAGTCTTCTCAAAATTAAAAATACATGTTTTTTCTTTGTGATGTTTTTCTTGGTTATAGATGTAATTCCGAACCGTTCTGATATCGTTAAGACTTACTGAGAAAACACCATATCCTTCCTGCCATTTAAAACCATCAGACCATTTGTATTTTTCATTAAGGTAATGAGATGACGCTCCTTTTATCCATTGTACCGATTCTGCAACAGTCTGTGTTGTATTAATTCGAAGTAAGACATGTAAATGATCTTTTACACCATTGACAGTATCTATGGCATATCCCTTTCTGTTGCCAATTGTTTTGATGAATTGACATACCTCATTTCTTATTTCCCAAGTCAAGTAAGGAACATTGTTTTTCGTTCTAAAAATGACGTGAACCCAAATTGAATTAAAAGTTTTTGGCATAGATCTAAAGCTTAAAGAGTTTCAGAGTAAGAGCGGTTAAATCCATATTCCTTACAATTTTATTTATGGGTATTGGATATGTTGATAAGGAAGGCGTGAAACCCAACCTTATGTACTTGATTGGATCAGTTTTTAGGTGAGTAAATATATTTGGAGCATTAAGATGTCAAGTACATCAGAGAGGTCATTAATGTCCTCTGATAAAAACGATGTATTGAATGATTCTCCCACAACCCGCATTAATAGAATAAACAATCACCAAAAAATTATATGGAAGTAAATTCACATCGTATTACAAGAGAGCAGATCGTACAGCAACTGGAAGGTGGACAAGCTTTCTTAAAAATTGAGGAGCTTCTGGAAGAGATCGACTATGAAGATCTTGGTAAACGTCCGGCAGATCTGCCTTATTCATTTTATGAGCAGTTTTTTCATATGCGTGTGGCTCAATTTGATATACTGGACTTCACCCGTAACACTTATTATGAACCTATGGAATGGCCGGAAGAATACTGGCCGGTGGAACCAGCCCCCGAGTCAGAAGAGGAGTGGGAGAAGTTAAAAAAGTCTTTTCTAAAAGAACGGGATGAAATGATGAATCTGATCCTGGATGAGTCGAACGCGTTGAATAAACCTTTGGATCATGGCGATGGCCAAACTTTATTGCGAGAAGCCTTACTGGTTCTTCAGCATAACGCATATCATACCGGACAGTTGGCCATTATTTATCGATTGCTTGGAAAATGAACTATGAGCCTAGAATCTAAGAGAAAGGCAGCTTAAACCACCATCCAGTTTTTTGAATTCGGTCATTTCCAGTTCAATAATGTCATAACCGGCTACTTTGATCTTCTGTTTTGTGACCGGATATCCTGCAGGAATAATTACCGTGCCATTGATCCATATACAATTGGCCGCATAGGCTTCTTCAGGTGGTACAACGATCTTATTGAACGATTGAAAATATTCGATCTCAATCATTTCAGGTATAATAACCAGCGTGTTATTCTCAAGATATGAGACGCCGGTCTTTAGGTGCAGGATATCACCAAGAGTAACCTGATGTACCGAAAACCCATGCTTATCCATGATATCCCGAAACTGCTTTATCCCTGCCTCATTGGTACGATCAGAAAGTCCGACATAGAATGTGTCATCAATCATCATGACGTCCCCACCCTCTAACGTACCTGTTTCTTTGATGGATTCGACGTGGTCAAAATGAGAATGTATCTTGTCTTCAATGATCGTGATCTCATCCCTTCTGGATTTTGCACCGGGCCGGGTTATTACACCACATTTTTCAGTACAGATGGCTACATCTTCAACGAATACAGAATCCGGAAATCTATTGTCGGCTTCCAGAACTGTTACGTCTAAACCAAGTTTCTTAAGAGCATCAACATATTGAGAATGTTGAAGAAGCGCTTTGTGATAGTCTGGTTTTCCGAGATCGGCTGTGGTAATTCCCGATACCAAATTTGGGCAAGGTTTACGTACGATAACATTTTTGAACATAGGGTGTCAGCTAATATTTATCGGAAAATGTAGGTACCTTATTCCTCTATTTTGAAAAGGTCTGATCATAATTATTAATTTAAATGGTAATGATATTTGATGCAAAAGTATAAGCTATCCATAGAATTTGACGGAACTGATTTTTCAGGGTGGCAGATCCAGCCAACAGACCGAACGGTGGAAGGTGTTCTTGAGCAGGTTTTCTCAAAAGTACTACAGCAGGATATAGATCTGATCGGACAGGGGAGAACTGATGCAGGTGTGCATGCGAGGGGGCAGATAGCTCATATGGACTTACCTGAGGGTACAGATATAGAAAGGGTCTTGCAGGGTGTTAATGGTTTAGTGGGTGATGAGGTACAGGTTATTGAATATGAAGAAGTACATGAATCCTTTCACGCCCGTTTTGATGCCATTTCCAGGGAATATGAATATACCATCACAACCAGGCCGATTCCTTTGATGCGACATCACAGCTGGGCATTACGACAGACTGTAGATCTAAAATTGTTGGAGGATTGCGCAGCATTGTTGAACGGGGAGTTCGACTTTGCAGGATTTTCAAAATTCAATGAGGATAACTATACCACATTGTGTAAAATTCAAAGATCCTTATTTGATACAGACGGTGATGTCATTCGATACCGGATCAGGGCAAACCGCTTTCTCAGAAATATGGTACGCCGATTGGTGGGAACAATGGTACGTGTCGCACAGGGGAAAATGTCGATCGAAGACTTCAAAAGAGTGCTTCAGGAACCCGATGCTGAGATTCCTACTTTTACAGCACCGGCACGTGGATTAGTGCTGGAAAAAGTTTTCTATAAAAAGTGAAGAAAAGTGTTGAAAGTAGGTGATGAATGTCTTTATATTTGTCGCCCCTTCAACAAGGGAATTCACTGATATTCCTCGGTAGCTCAGTGGCAGAGCAGTTGACTGTTAATCAATTGGTCGTAGGTTCGAATCCTACCCGGGGAGCCAGGCCCAAATGAAGTGCGAACTTTGATACCTTTATCAGAGTTCGCATTTTTTATTTCGTTCCATTCTGAAATAAGATAATGATCACAGACATAGTTGATTTTTATCTCTCCGCTACTACCCTTATCTGTTTTCTTGACCACTGTAGATTCTACGTTTCTGATCAAGGTCTTTATTATGTCCTTTTTTTCATTAGGATCCTTTTCCTGGAATATGAAATTGAACTCTTCAATGATCTGAATGTACTGTTCATCTTCCAGCTGAATAGAATTTTCCAGTGATCTAATTTCTTCTTCTTTTTCTGAAATAATGCCTTTAATCTCACTGATCTTGTCAAGCATCTTTGCTATACTCAAAGGTCTCCCAAAACCCTTCACTCTTCCAGCAATAATTGATAGTCTATACTTGATCTCATTTTAAGGTAGCCAAGCTAAGAGAGGTTAGTCTAAATCGAATTTTTTAGTATACAAACACAGAAAACGCTTCTTAAATGGGCAATAACTTATCTTCATTAAGAAAACACATATTAATAGTATGTTCATAATTGAAAAATACTACTAAGCATTAGCTTGTTGTTAACTACTAAAATATTCCGAGGCTAATATATGGATTGGTAATCTTGCTGAAAATCGTTGCAAAAATTAGGGACACATGGGTAGTAAAATCAAAAGTAATTACTTAAAAAAAGAACTCTACGAGTTAATTAAAACCGATGAGAGTATATTTGATTTTATTCAGGAAGGGCCATTAGACGGATTATGGTACCGGGATTTAGAGAGCCCAGAAAATATGTGGATGAATAACAGATTCTGGGAGGTATTAGGGTATGATCCGGAAGATATGCCACATAAGTCAGCAGCCTGGCAGGATATAATCCATGAGGATGATCTGGCTATTACTAATGAAAATTTCCGCAAACATAGTGAAAACCCTAAACATCTTTATAATCAGTTAGTCAGATATACACATAAAAATGGCTCAACGGTTTGGATTCGTTGTCGGGGCATGATAATTCGGGATGAAACCGGTAAACCCGTTAGATTGTTGGGAGCACACCATGATATTACAGAGACAAAAAATAAAGAATTAGGGGCAGAAAAAGCTAGTTTACGAGACAAATCCTATCATTTGGCGAATATTGGTCACTGGGAACTAGACTTGGTTCATGATGTACTATATTGGTCAACTGAGGTAAAAAACCTTCATGAGGTAGACCAGGATTATCAGCCTGATGTGGAAACAGCCATCGACTTTTATCCAGAAGGCAAATATCGAACGGCTATTCAGCAGGCGGTACATGAGGCTATAGAAAATGGTAAGGCATACGATCTTGAGCTAAAAATTACTACCGCCAAAGGAAATGAGAAATGGATACGTACGACAGGGGATGCCATTCAGGAAAGGGGAACATGCATTAAGCTATATGGAAGTACGCAAGATATAAGTAAGCGCAAACAGGCGGAAATGGCACTAGAGAAAAGTGAAGAGCAATTTAGAATTGCGCAGGAACTGTCTCCGGATGGATTTACGATACTTCATCCATTACGAAATGAGCAAAACGAAATCATTGATTTTGTCTGGGTTTATCAGAATCAGACTATTGCACGTATTAACGGTACCCAAGATCAGGATGTAATTGGTAAACGCTTACTTGACGTATTTCCAACTCATAAGGGAACAGAAATATTTGACTCGTATGTAGAAGTTTCTAGTACAGGGAAACCAAAAGTTTTACAGGATGTATATGCTGGGGAAGTATTGTCAGAACCAACCTGGCTCCGGCTTGTAATTACCTCGATGGGAGAGGAAATTGCTATTTTAGCGCAAGATGTGAGTGAGCGCAAACAGGCAGAGCAAGAATTACAATTTCAAAGCAAAATTACAGAAAATTTAGCTGAAGGTGTCTATTTAATTCGAAGCAGTGATGGAGCGATTGTCTATACAAATCCAACTTTTGACCACATGTTTGGTTATGACTCTGGAGAGCTTATTGGTAAACATGTGAGTATTCTTAATGCGCCAACAAATAAAAATCCAGAGGAAAAGGCCGAAGAAGTTATTCAAGCTCTGACGGAAAAAGGAACTTGGAGCGGTGAGATTCACAATATCAAAAAAAATGGAACCGAATTTTGGTGCATAGCTAATGTTTCGACATTCAAGCATATCGAATATGGTGAGGTATGGGTATCGGTGCATAACGACATTACCGAGCGAAAGAAAGCAGAAGAGGAATTAAAACGGATAACCCGAATTATGAGTAATTCTCAGGAAATTGCTCACCTTGGAAGTTTTGAATATATCGCAGCCACTCAATCTACTATCTGGTCAGATGAAGAATACCGCATTTATGGGCTCGACCCCAGCGAACCCTCTCCGGAATATGATGAAATGCTGGAAAAATATATTCATCCTGAAGATGCGAAGTTATTTGATGATACTTTTAAAGCGGCCATGCAAAACCGGGAAGTATATGAACTGGAACACCGTATAGTGCGACCAGAGGGTGACGTTAGATGGGTATATGACAAAGCGCATCCTTATTTTGATCAGGATGGCAATCTTTTGCGATATGTGGGAGCAACTCTAGATATTACTGAACAAAAAAAGATTGAACTGGCACTTCGGGAAAGTGAAGCGCGCTTTCGTCGGGCTGTAATAGGTGCGCCCTTTCCGATTATGATCCACGCCGAAGACGGCGAGGTGGTTACCGTTAATACGCCTTGGACTTGCCTGACCGGTTACGAACACAGCGATATTCCAACCATTGCCGACTGGACCCTTAAAGCCTATGGTACAAAAATGGAACCGGTGCGGTCCTACATCGACAGCTTGTATGCTCTGGATGAGTCCAAGGCGGAGGGTGAATTTAAAATCACCACCAGCTCTGGGAACTCGCGGATCTGGGATTTTAGCTCTGCCCCCATCGGAGAATTGCCAGACGGCCGCCGACTAGTGATCAGCATGGCCATGGATATCACCGAGCGCAAAAAAACAGAAGAAAAGCTTAAACTTTTTAACCGAGCCATTGAAGCCAGTTCTGTCTCGGTTGTTATTACAGATTCTGAGGGAAGCATTGATTACGTAAACCCATATTTTACAGAAATTACCGGATATTCATTTGAAGAAGTGTATGGGAGAAATCCGCGAATCTTAAAATCAGGAAAGCAGTCTGAAGCATTTTATGAAGACCTTTGGCATACAATAAAGTCAGGAAAGATATGGACCGGTGAATTCCAAAACGTTAAGAAAAATGGGGAGTTATATTGGGAGAAGGCGATCATCTCACCTATCCTGGACGAAGATACAGGCGAGATCACCCATTTTGTAGCTATCAAAGAAGACATAACGAAACTTTTGGAAAAAGAAGATGAGCTGAAGCAATCACTAAAAGAAAAAGAAATCATGCTGGCTGAAATTCATCATCGCGTTAAAAACAACCTGGCGGTTGTCTCAGCAATGCTGCAACTACAGTCTTTCGATGAGGAAAACCCTGAAGTCTTGGAAAGGCTCTCGGCCAGCACCTCCAGAATCAAAACCATAGCTAATATCCATGAGAGCCTGTATCAAAACGAAACTTTCTCCAGAATCGATATTTCAGAAAATATCCGGAAACTTACCCATAACATTGCGAGGGTTTTTAATATTGGGAAAAATATAAAAATAGATTTTTCATTAGAACAGGTTCAATTAAATATTAATCAGGCCGTCCCGTGTTCTTTAATTGTAAATGAAGTACTTATAAATGCATTTAGACACGCATTTACCAAAGAAAAAGGCGGTAACATTTCTGTTCATTTATCCGAGCAGGATAACCAGGTTCAACTAAAAATAAAGGATAACGGTATTGGCCTGCCCGATGATTTCGGGAAAAAGAGTCATTCTAGTGGAACGATGATCATTCAGGTGCTTACAGAACAACTAGATGGCGAACATCAGTATAAGCGTGTGGATACGGGCACTGAATTTACACTGACTTTTGGAAAAAAAGAGATAAAAGGCAGCTCAAGCACAATTTTAAAAGGCGAAATTGGAAACTAATATAGATTAGATAATTCCGAAAGTAATTGATTTAAAATCACTCTCTTCTGGATAACAGTTCAATCACGAATTTATATCTTCAGGGATCGGGATTTCAACTTTGATCTTAGTCCCTTCACCTGCTTCTGAGTCTATCCACATATCCCCGTTTAGCTCATTCACCACATAGTAAGCTTTTGTCAGACCAAAGCCACCACCCATGGTACGAACAGTCTCTTTTACATTGCTGCCGCGATATCCATAGTCAACCACTTTCTCCAGTTCATCTTTTAGGATTCCATATCCACTGTCTTCTACCACAAACCTGAAAATCCTATCTTTTTGTGAGATACCAACGGTAATTTCACCACCGGGAGAGGTGTATTTCCGGGCATTAGCAATGAGATCTCTGATCACATCCTTCAGGATCAGTGGCATGTAAATAATCTCCTCTCCCTCGCTATTGATGGCAAAATTTACCAGATAATCCTTCTCATCCTGTTCAGCAATATTGTAGATGATCTTATACCGACCTTTGCTATTCTTTTCCATAGCATAGAAGAACTCCTTGAAATCATCCACGAAATTCTTAACCCGAATCGGGATCCAGGTATTTGGATCCTCCCAACGCTGAATGATCTCTTTTAAACGAACCTCAAATACATCAAAGACATTTTTAAGGATCTTTGAGTATTCATCAACATGAGAATCATCATTTAAAACAGGTTGTTTTGTTTTGAGATCGTTAAGCGTTTCATTGATATGCTCCTCAAAGTTCCTGAGGGACTCTACATTAAAAACGGACTTATCCTTAGAATGACTGGCATCGGCAAATTCCAAAGCTCTATTAATGGGCGGATCAAGTAGCTCAGGATAACTAGTGTCCATTTGTATGAGCTGCAGCTGACTGCTGATCACGGAAATAATATTTACGACCGAGTGCATTTCAAGGCCCTCGATCTCCTCTTCAGTGGCTTGTATATCTTTAGTTATTTTCATTTGCTGGGTAGATTAAGAATGTGTCTTATGGTATCTGAATTACTGCTTAAACTCAAAGATTTTTATGCAATTGATCGTCTACAAAAAAAGCAGAACCATGGTACATTAGAGGGCAAAATGATAAGGGTCAATTCTGACAAACAAATTTATGGCTTTCCTCCGATTTACTCAATCAATGGAGAAGTAAAATCATCACTTATTATTGATTAAAGAGCATTGAAGCGCAACTTCAAAATAAACATTCTTTATCACCGTAGATTGTATGCTTTCGTCATATTGATTAAGCTCAGTACAGCTAAATTCTCTTTTAATTGGGTGGCAGCATTCTTACTATTGTACCTGTTAAAGCACTATTAAATAGTTTTCCTTCATTTATTGGTATAAGAACAGTGTTAATAAAACACTAATTCTTAATCCAAGACCAATGAACCTACAACCATTCTGCTTTCCCGTTGTGGAAAGAGCCGTTGCCGTCGACAACGCAAAATTTTTTCATATCGACATCGAAGACCAAGTTTCCCTGCATTTTGAATTTAATTCCGGAGAGGTCTTTGAGGCGGAAGCAGACCAAGTGGAATTTCTGGAAGAAAGCGTGGCAACGACTCAAATCACCTTCGACCCTGTATTCTGGTTTTCTGATGTTACATCGGAAATGCTAGACAATGCCAGTCGAGACGCAAACGGTGTTATTGTTATCAGTGAAACCTCAAACGCTGAAATATTCAGTAATGTAGCCGACAAGTTGGATGTCGCTACGCAAGCAACTTTTCAGTAAGTTCATATAAAATTCGACGCAAGGGCATTCGTAATATCACCCGGGTGCCTTTTTTATTAAGCCAAGCTGACCCATAGGTTTTAAAGCTATTACCGGTTGACACTACCTTTAACATCATTTTTTTACAATCTATGGGGTCCAATAAGATTCTGTTTTTTTACTTAAGCTGTTCATTCCTGACTTCTTTTTCATGCGCTTGTATTTTAAAATAAAAGGTTTATTGGGAAAACAATATTTACAGCATTGAAAAAAAACTGAAAAGATATGAGAACTCATTTGGAAGAGGCAGTTGATGCACGTTGTAACTTTTTTACAGATTCGTCAATAAGTGTTTGAGTCACTTTCAATTCTTCATCACTTTGTTCATTATTCTTTTGGATCTTAAACGCTTCTTTTAAAAGAGGCTGTGCCTTTTCATAGTTTTGCCTGCTCATTTCCATTTTTGCGTAACTTATAAGCATTTGTGTTACCTGAGGGTGATTTTCTCCCAGGCCTTCTTTAAAAAATGAAATTGAACTGGAATAGTACTCTGCGGCCTTATCCAGGTCCTCTAACCCCTTATATATACCTGTATAAGTTGCACTGAAAAGAGCTTTAAAAGTCATATTTGATGCATAATTGGTATTAATTATTTCAATAGCTTTATCAGCCTTCTTCTTAGCGTTTAGAAACTCTTCCATTTTTATCAAAACTTCAGCTTGTCCACGAATAGTGGTTGCATACCTCCAATGATCTGCTCCAAGAGTTTCTTTTAATATTGTGCCGGCTTCATCTGCATATCTTAATGCTTCTTCATAATTATTAAGATTTCTGTGGATTACAGAAAGAGACCAAAGCGGTGTGGCTGTTAAACTATGGGAGGGTCCCAGGGTGTTCTTTCTGATCTTGTAAGCCATTTCAGCATACTCGAGCGCTTCTTCATACTGATCTAAAGAGATATACAAACTACTGATATTGTTATATATGGTTCCTACTTCGGGGTTGTTTGGGCCATAGGCTTCCAGTCTGTACTCGAGAGCCTTTTTATATATCGACAGTGCTTCTGTTTGTCGTCCCAGATTTTTTAAAGCAATGGCTTTGTAATTATAAAAATCACTTTTTTCTATAATGGCCTCTCTATCATCACCGTAGGTTTCAGGATCTAAAAGACCAAGAACCTGTAAAGCTTCTTGGTATTTTTTTTGTTCAGTGTATAGGTTAACCAAATTGTATTTTAAGGTACGGTATTCATATGTATTAGTGAGATCATTAGCCTTATACAAAGAATCACCTATTTTGAATGCCTGATATGCTTCTTCAAAATCTCCGGATTGATATGCAACTTGTCCATAAATGGTAGGTACATCCACGGTACCGAGGTTATGATTATCCACAGAATCTATTACCAGGTTAAAAGCTTGGGTGCTGAGTTTTTTTGCTGATTCAATGTCAGATAGTTTTACCTGTACTTGAGCAATAACTCCAAGAATGGTTGCTCGATTAACCGGACTCATTTCCTGTTTACTTAAGTTTTCTATGCCTGCATTAATAACAGAGCTTACAGGAATGTCTTCACCAAGTGTATTTTCAGGATAATTACTCTTAAAGAGGCTGATCATAAATTCGGAAACTTGTTTAGCACGCTCTGCCTGTAATTCGGCCCGTTGAGCCTGTACCTGAGCCTGGTCTCGTTCTTGAGCAATCCGGAAGGTGTAGAAACTAGTAAGTCCAATGAGGAACAGGAGAATCCCTGCAGTGACGGCGATACCCTGTTTATGGCGCTTAAAAAACTTTTGACTCCGATAACGAAAAGAGTCTTCACGTGCAGTAACCGGATTGCCTTTCTGAAAATTCTTTAGGTCCTCAAGAAACTCATTGGCCATTCGATAGCGATGTTCAGACTCCTTACGGATGGCTTTTAAAGCTATGGCATCTAGATCCCCTTGTAGCTGTTTCTTAACCTTAGGATCAGAAACTTTGGTGCTGGGTTTACAGGCTTCCTGTTTTATGATGGCCTGTTCCATCTCGTGCCTTGAAAGCTCTTTAAAATCAAATGGATAATGACCGGAAGTAAGCTGGTAAAATATAATCCCAAGGGCATAAAGATCGGTAGCAGTGGTAATATTTTCTTGAAGAACTTGTTCTGGGGCTGCATAACGAGGGGTAAGAAGGTGAGCTCCTGTTTTTGTCAGCGAGTTGTCTTCCTCATCTTCAATTAATTTTGAAATTCCGAAATCGAGAATCTTAATATGACCTGATCTATCAACCAATATATTGCCGGGTTTCAGATCACGGTGAATGACCAGGTTTTCGTGAGCATGACGAAGGGCCTGAAGTACATCAATAAATAGATCCAGTCTTTTACCTAGGGTGCATTCATTTTTTTCACAATAATCATTGATGGGTATTCCATCTATATACTCCATAATGAGATATGGGTAACCATCACTTGTGGTCCCTGCATCATACATTCTAGCAATACCTGGATGATGGAGGCCGGCCAGGATCTTTTGCTCACGTTTAAATCGCTTGATATTATCCGAAGTTGCTTTTTCTGATCGAATGATCTTTATGGCAACGCTATGTTTTATATCACCGCTGGAATGTTTTGCCAGATAAACTGATCCCATTCCTCCTTCACCGATTTTTTCTTCGATTTGGTATGACCCTACTTTGGATCCGATCAGGGATTTTTCAGAAGAGAGCAGCTCTATATTATCAGCCAACTCATCGTACATATCGCGTTTATATTTTTCCAGATTTTCCAGCCAACCCTCTGAATTACTTATAGAGTCCAGCAATTGGGTAACTTCACCTTCAAGTTTTGGTTTACCCTTGCATTCTGTTTTAATGAACCTCAGCCGTTGTTCTTTAGGAAGATCTAAAGCTTGATCAACAATGGTTTCAATTTGCTTCCAATTTATTTCATTCATCCTGCTGACGATTAATGTAGTAATTAAGAATTACCTGTCTTATATATTTGTACATGGATAAATACCTGGAATTATGTCCTGTTATGCTTTACTTAAGATGTTGAGGATGAGTTAAATTTTTAATTTCAAATCATTCATATTGGTGGTCTTCGGAAAATGAAAAGAGTGGTTTAAAGCGGTTCGCAATTTCTTAAGTATGATACGTATACTCAAAGTAAAAGGATAAAAGACGCCTTGAATACTTCTGAAACTTTTAGATTATACGTAATGCTATAATATATAAATGCAGCATAAATGTAATGGAAATTTAAAAAGAAAGTCAGTGATCAATTATGAGTAAGATAGTATATGTGGATCTGGATGGAGTCATTGCTGACTTCCACAAAGCGTGGGATGAACATCCTCTTGCAAAAAATAAAGACTATAAAGGACGTCCGGATAAATTACCTGGCATTTACAAAGACCTTGAAACGATTGAAGACGGCGTTGAAGCCGTTAAGAAATTATTGGATGATGATAGATTTGAGATCTTTATACTTTCATCAGCACCCTGGGATAACCCAGAAGCCTGGACTCATAAGCGTTTATGGGTTGAAAGACATTTTGGTAAGCCGATCCGGAATAAGCTTATTCTAACCAAAAGGAAGGATCTGATGCTTGGTGAGTATCTTATCGATGATATGGGCTACAACGGGGCGGATGAATTTAAAGGAAAATGGATACAGTTTGGAAGCCATGAATTTCCAAACTGGAGATCTGTTTTAGACTTTCTGGAAATGGATCATTAGATATCATCAGTTAAATATAAAAACTAATTTTAAGCGTATGAGCCATTTTGAAGTGTAGCGGGAATACTGAGTATTTTGCAATTGGTCTCAGAATTGTAGTGTTGGATTGCATAATACATTGAGATCCATCGCGTTCGTTAGACACTTTCAATGGGTTTTTTTAAGTACTTTGGTTGACAATCTATTTGGAATTTTGTGGATCCTAAAAGGCCTAAAAGATGATAGGCTAAGATAAGATCTCGGTTGTATTCCATATCTTAGAATGAAACGAGCTGAAAGGTGGTTAAAATAGTGAGATTTAATTTATGAACAGCATTATTGGATAGAGATCATATGTATGATTTAAAACCATTTTTAGAATACGTAAAGGAAGTTAATCCCGGAGAAGAAAAATTCCATCAAGCAGTAAAAGAGGTCTTCGGAGATATTATTCCATATATAAAAGACAAGCCGGAATATGAGAACGCCGCTATTCTTGAACGCCTTTCGGAGCCGGATCGGATGATCAGATTTCGGGTGACCTGGCAGGATGATGATAAAAATATACATGTCAACAGGGCATGGAGAGTACAATTCAATAACAGTATTGGTCCGTACAAAGGAGGGTTGAGATTTCATCCAACCGTAAATGAAGATGTGCTAAAATTTTTGGGATTTGAACAGATCTTCAAAAATGCACTCACAAATTTGCCTATAGGTGGAGCAAAAGGCGGATCTGATTTTGATCCAAAAGGCAAAAGTGATGATGAGATATTCCGCTTCTGTAAAAACCTGATGATGGAACTGCATCGCTACATTGGTGATGATACCGATATACCTGCCGGTGATATCGGTGTGGGAAAACGTGAGATCAGCTATCTATTCGGGCAATACAAAAAATTAACGAACCGTTTTACAGGTACTATAACCGGAAAAGATATCGATTTCGGAGGGAGCCTTATTCGTACTGAAGCTACCGGGTATGGCTTGATTTATTTTGTAAGCAATATGCTGGAAGAAAAAAATGAAGTGCTCAAAGGAAAGAAGGTTTTAATATCAGGCAGTGGAAATGTGGCTATATATGCTTGTGAAAAAGCCATAGAATTGGGAGCTAAGGTGATCACGCTATCTGACTCAGATGGGATGATTTATGATAAAGAGGGAGTTGATGAAGAAAAACTGGCTTTTGTTAAAGAACTGAAAGAAGTAAGACGAGGCAGAATTCGGGAATATGCCGAAGAATTTGATTGTGAATACCGTGAAGGAGAAAACCCCTGGAGTGTGAAATGTGACATTGCCTTGCCCTGCGCTACAGAGAATGAGATATCAGACGAAGACGCTCAAAAGCTTCTAGATAATGGTGTTAAATTGGTGGCAGAGGGAGCGAATATGCCCTGTATGGATAAAGCAAGTCAGTTATTTAGAAAATCAGACATCCAATATGCCCCCGGTAAAGCTTCAAACGCGGGGGGAGTAGCAGTATCCGGACTAGAGATCGCCCAAAATAAGATACGCTTACAATGGACTGCAGAAAGAGTAGATGATAAGTTGCGTGAGATCATGAAAGATATCCATGACCAGTGTAAGAATTACGGAACCAATGGTGAAGATAGTATCGATTATGTTAAAGGAGCCAACATCGCAGGTTTTGAAAAAGTAGCTAATGCGATGCTGGCATTTGGTCCGATTTGATATAGCCCTATTTATTCCTTTTCGCCTTTCCACTCACCTTGAAAGGCAATTTCATCAATGTCTTTTCGCGTGCGTTCGGAAACTTCTGTCTTTTTGAGGTCACCTTCCAGATCGTCCGGATCACCTATATAGCCGACAGCCGCCATGGTCAGGGCTTTATAGCCGTCAGGAATATCAAATATTTCTCTCGCTTTTTCCTGATCGATGCCTGCCATCTGATGCACATATAGATCGTGGCGTGTGGCTTCGAAAGTTAGGTATGACATAGCAGCCCCGACGTCAAATTTTGCTACCCTGTTTGGGTTACCATTGTTACTGAATTTTTTCTTGGCAATGGTGAGTATAAGTACCGGCGCTTCTCCTGCCCAGTTTTGATTAAACTCACCCATTACACGATATAATCTGTCGAACTGTCCCGGTTCTTCTTTTCGGGCATAAATGAATCTCCATGGTTGTTCATTAAATGACGAAGGGGCCCATCTTGCAGCATCAAAAAGTTTTCGAATAAGTTCAGGTTTTACCTCACGGTCAGAGAAAGACCGGGGACTCCAGCGCTCTTGAATGATTTCATGTATATCATATTTAGTGTTAGCTTTCTTTTTCTCCTTAGTCGCCATAGTAATTTTATCTGTATTCTGTATTGATTGTAATTAGGTACTTAACAGGGTACTAGAACGCGTAATTCCATGTTCTGCTGTAATCCTAAGACTAAGATGGAATGAGTTAGGCCATAAAATGGAATTCGCATATAAAGTGGTACACTTATTGATGACTATCTTTACCCATCAACATATCAATAAAGGTTTTTCTAACCTCGGGGTTTGCATCACGGTAAGTTCCAAATTCCACATGCTGATTAGGCCGGGTCGTATCAACTGAAATGCCCCATAACGGTGAGAGGGTCGTAGGAAGCATGGAATACCGACCATCACCAATTACATTTTCATGATCGGGATGCATGATCAAATACCCGTCAGATAGGTCTGAAAACCTCTGAATGTCTTTGTATAAAGTAGTTCCTTTCAATGAAGAGAACTCAGATCGCCAGTTGAGAAGAGAATCTGATTCACCTTTATAGATCACAGGATCGGCAAAAGGATTCATATGGATGCCATAGGAATATATTCTCTGCTGGCTAACATAACGTGCACTCCAAAGCAGCTGATTGGCAATGGTTGGTTTAACTACCATTTGCTCTATATAATGACCATTTCGAATGGCAATTTGTTCTGCAGTATTTAAAGCTTTGCGGTGTTGACTAAATCCAAATAAAAGATATCCTGTGATCCAGATCATAGCCAGACCGGAATACAGTTTTTGTCGTTTATAAAATGCCAGTACTGTCAGTATTAACACGCCAGTCGAGAATAAAGGGTCAAAAACGGAGATGATATCCATTGCATATCTTTTATCAATGAACGGCCAGAGCAGATGGACACCATAACTGGTAAAATAATCCATAATTCCTGCTGTGGCATAGCCGGCCAGGCTAAAGAGATAGATTTCTTTAAATGTGAGATGCTTTCTTACGAACCACCAAAGTAATACAGTGACAATAAGTGCTCCAAACGGTATGATGACAAAAGAGTGAGTAAACTGCCGGTGTATTTCTAAATTGAGAAGTGGATCGGAAGCACTTGAAATAAAAACATCCGCATCTGCAAAAATGGCTGCAACAAAGCCTGTTAATGAAGCAACACGAAATTTACTGTGATCTGCAAAGGACTGTGAGAGGCTGGCGCCAACAAGGCCATGTGTGACTGGATCCATATATACTTTTGAACTAAATCAGTTACGCAGGTAAATCAACTGAATATCGAATCTTTCTTTAGACACTGATTTTTAAAGGACAGTGTAAGGTCCACCTTTCTTGGATATCAGAATATCTCCTTTCAATATTTCCTGTTTAAAAGTTAATCCAAACTCCTTTTCCCACAGTTTGGATACTTTCTTTTCACCCTTGCGGCACGAATCATCAAGAATAACGATGTATTCCTCATCCAGCCGGGATCTGAAATAAGAAAGGGCAGGATAGCGCGATAGATCACAGGACCTCTTTTTTGCGGGAGGCCCATCAATAAATAATAGGTCAATAGGGGCTTCACTTACCTGTTTATCTAAAACGGAAGTATCATACCATTCATATGATGTATCTTTACAGTGTTTGCAGTGTGCTAGAGGTGCATGTATCAGTTCAACCTGATCCTGAAGGTCATGTTTCTCCAAGTGATCTCTCATGATCGATATCCAGTGTTCATCGTGATCTATAGATTGAAACTTTATATCTCTGTTTGAGTTTTGAATCAAACTTGCGATATAAATGGTGGATATTCCACTACCGCATTCGACTATATGTTTTCTTTGATGAATGGTGATATCATTTAACATATAAAGCAGGGCAGTGGGGTGTATGGAGGCCCCGGTCCATGGTAAATATTCAGCATGAATATTTTTTAGTAATTCCAGACTGCGTATATCTTTGACCTCAAGAACCAGGTCTTTGAGGACAAACTTTTTTAAGGAATTCAGCATTTGTTAATTTTTAGGGTAATCCTACAGGATGTATTTCTATTTAAGTTTCAAAATGAAAGTTGCCATGGTATTTAAAGCATGAGGAAGACAAGAATCAATAATAAAGAGTGTGTTAGCTTAAATATTGCTCAGTAAGATCCAAGGTAAATGAGATTACGAAAACAAAAAAGTTTTATTATTTGGTTAGTGATCTAAAAAAATTTGGGCTACTCCAAAGTGATGTATTTCATGCCAGTAAGGTAAAATTGACCGATGCTGATAGGCCCGTATTCCTATATAAAATATGTAGAAAGTAGAATCACGATCACATATAAAAATTTTATACTGATAAAATAAATAACGGGAAGATCTTTCGAACTCTGAAATTAACTATACAGTAAAGCCTAAAGCAGAGGATAGCATCAACGATGAGTCAGTGGGTAGCTGTTTTATTTTAATATCTGTGATGGTACCGTGCTTCAGGCTCTTTTTTTATCTAACCATTGCAGATGCAAAAAAAAGGAATAACGATTACCAAAAGATTACTACCGGATTAAGAAAATAAAATTATTCAAATATTTGCCTGAAATAAATTAGTAATAAGGATCAAAAATTGGATCTAATGGCCCTCAATTAGTGCCTTATTTATAGCCTCATAAAATACCGTTCCCATGATCGAATACCCTTCCCCATTTAAATGTACTCCATCACCGGCTAAATGTTGACTTGCTTCTAAAGCAGCTTCCATATCCGCTAGAATAATTTTTTCACCCCGCGATCGGCGATTTTTAACGTAAATGCGCAGGGCAGCATTATAGTGTTGCACTAACACGGCCCGATCGCGTGTAGCCATATTTGATTTGCCTACGTTCTTGGAACTGACGGGGGGTATAGTAGCAGCAAGAATGTAAGTATTAGGATCAGAAGCTGAATATATCTTGTCGATCAGTTCATTCCATCGGTTAGCTATTTCTTGACCTGTCTCGTCGAAATACCAGGCTATATCGTTGGTTCCAACCATTAATGTTATAAATTTAGGTTGATGAGTCTGCATAAGTGATTCGGCTTTGTCCATTATACCCTGAATCTTTATTCCTCCAACACCTTCATGGTCAGGATCTGGAATTGAACTGCTCTGTTGTTGATTGCCAACATAATCTAAGGTATGCCCGTCACCCTCCAGCAGGTTCCACAACTTAACTCTTGAACGTGAATCATTCGTCATACTATCACCCAAGGGCATTATGACCAACGTCTCATCAGAAACCGAATCAGGTGATTTACTTGTGACCTGTTCACAACCTAAAAACAGTAACGAATGTAACGTCCAGATAATTAATATATAAGTCTGCATTCCAAAAAGATTTCAGTTAGTAATTTATTTTTAACGAAAAGAAAAAATGTACTCAAATAGGTTACATGATGTTTATCTAAAAATGAAACAAAATTCTTTATCAATTGTTCCTCGGTGGTGGAAGGGTAAATGAATATATTTATTAGTTTGGTATTGGATAGTGAATCTCGACATTTTATCCTGTTCTATATATTAAGATCGGGTTAATCAAACCTTTATATAAGCTTTGTATCTATTCAAATATTCTGTCTGAAATATGATAGTTTGGAACCGTATGAACTCAATTAAATTTCGTTATGTATGTCTGATCCGTTTTTTGCTCCAAAGGGTGTAGCTGTAATCGGTGCGTCACAAGATGCCCACAAACTGGGGCACGGTGTTCTCAGGAATCTTATTCAATATCGCTATAAAGGCGGGATCTATCCGGTGAACCCAAAGGCCTACGAGATTCTGGATATGACATGCTTTCCTTCGGTAAGTGAAGTGCCTGATCCGGTCGACCTGGCTATTATCGTAGTGCCGGCTAAGGTCGTTGCTGACGCGCTGAGAGAGTGCGGAGAGCGGGGGATCGGCCATGCAGTGATCGTAACCGGAGGATTCAGTGAGACAGGTCAAGAGGGTAAAGAACTTGAGGATGAGCTTCTTGATATTGCCGGATCCCATGGTATGAGTATCATCGGGCCAAACTGCATTGGGACCATAGATACACATACACCGGTGAATACCACATTTGTGGTTGGAATGCCTGAACCGGGAGAGATCGGTTTCATTTCTCACTCCGGAGCCATGGTAGCGGCGATCATTGACTGGGCCAGTGGAAGCGGGATCGGATTCTCAAGGATCGTGAGTCTCGGAAATCAGATCGACGTAAATGAGACAGACATGATGAGAACCATAGCCGCTGATCCAAACACAAAGGTAATTACAGGATATATTGAAGGAGTGGCTGACGGTATGAAATTCATGGAACAGGCCAAAATGACTGCCAAGGAAAAACCTTTTTTAATGCTGAAAGGTGGAAAGGGAAAAAGCGGGGCGAAAGCAGTGGCTTCTCATACCGGTGCTTTGGCGGGTAGCACCGAAGCTTTCCGAACGGCCTTTCGTCACAGTGGTATTCAGGAGGCAGAGACCATCGAGGAGATGTTTGAATGGGCCCGCGCTATGGCCTGGCAACCTCTACCGAAAGGAAAGAGGGTGGCTGTTCTGACGAATGCCGGCGGACCGGCCATATTAGCTGTGGACGCTCTTGAAAAATACGGCTTAGAGATTGCATCACTGTCTGACGATACGAAAGCATTTCTCAGGAAAAGACTCCCAAAAGCAGCCAGTATCAATAATCCGGTGGATGTTCTGGCCGGATCGGGTCCCGGTACCTATACACTGGCCCTGGAAGCTTTACTTTCTGATGATAACATAGATGCTGTTGTAGTTATTCAGGCCCCTCAGGATTGGTTTCTGCCGGTGAGCTTGGCCGAGGTAGTTGGTGAAGTGGCCGGATCGCATGATAAAACTGTGATAACATCTATCATGGGGAAAGCTTCTGTGGAAGATGCGCTTAAGATCCTGCAAAAACGGCGTATTCCAAACGTCGCATTTCCTGAACGTTCTGCTTCAGTACTGTCCGCTATGATAGAACGCCGGAACTGGTTGGCGAATGCCGAAAAACGAAGCAAAGCCCCTATAAATGTGGATAAGCAAGAAGCGGAAAAGCTGGTTGAGGATAGAAATTGGGAAAAATTGCTAAAACTTTATGGAATCGAATTTCCTAAGCAATTTATTTCCAAAACAGTGGATGAAGCGGTGGAATACTTTGGTCAGGTTGATGGGTCGGTAGCCATAAAACTGATCTCGGATGATATTTCACACAAATCTGACATCGGAGGGGTGGTATTGAACGTTAGCTCGGAAGATGAGGTCAGGTTAGCATGGGAAAAGATCGAATCGGCTGTGAGTAAACAGAAGGCGACTATGGATGGAGTGATCGTTCAGGAAATGATCATTGATGCGCCGGAGGTGATCGCAGGATTTGTCAGGGATGATCAATTTGGGCCGATGGTGTTATTCGGCTCCGGAGGTACAGATGTGGAACTGTACAAAGATGTGGACATGGCTATAGCTCCTTTGTCTGAAACGGCAGCACTTGACCTGATCAAGCGAACTCTGATCTATAAAAAGCTTAAGGGCTGGAGGCAGTACCCTGAAGGGGATATTCAAAGCGTAATAAAAGTGTTGGTTGCATTGGGACAGATCGCAGCAGATCATCCGAATATAAAAGAATTGGAGATAAACCCGCTGAATGTCTTGGCAAGATCTAAGGGGAGTAAGGCTCTGGATGTAAGAGGAAGCTTAACGGTTAGTAATGGAATGTAAATAAATGGAAGAAAGCCTGTCAGACTTTCCTCCATGTCTTTATGGACCTAGTATGTGTCTTACGACTCACTGGTTTTTTCGTTTAATGCGTTACCTTTAAAAGTGTAGAGTAGAGAAACGGCAATGATCAGTACCTGAAATTCCATTCCACGTCCACCGTTATCTCCCATGTTGATGGAGTTCCATCCAAACTGGGCGTGTACCATCGCAATAGCACCTATCATAACTGCTGTAAACATTAGGCCAGCAATTCGCGTTGCCCATTCGGGACCAAATCCACCCCACAGCAACAGTAGCGCACCACCGATCTCAACCAAACCAAGCATAAGTACCATGATCGTTGGCATTCCCATCATGGCAGCAACATCGGCGGCCATAGCTATTTTTGGAAAGCCATGGTAGATAAAGGTAGCAGCTAAGGAAAGTCTCGGTAGCCAATGGGCTATCCCGTTGAGTCTATTTAATTGATACATTGTTGTAATCAATTAAATAGATTAGTGATATACTATTCAAATGGAGTCAGTTTGAAATGTATTAGTAAATTTTGTGCCGTTTTAAAATCTAATGAATCCTTAGAGTTCATAGTTCCTGTCATTGTATACGCTTTTGTCTCAAATTAGGAAAAGAATCAATAAGCTAAGATGAATTAAAGTAATGCCTTAGCATGCATATCATCGTGATCTGATCATAGAAATGGAATTATTCTGAACTGCTTGATATTAATCTAGTAATAAGGTGTTCAGATAAGGCGTCAATTTGAAAAGAAACCAATACAGGTATTATGGATACTACATTGACTCACAAAGAACAAAATTCAGAAGTTTTAAAAAGTGATGTTTTTCGTTATACCAGAGAAGAACTCATGTCAAAATTCAAAAAGGTCAGGGCTTTCACAGAAACCATAACTGAACCACTTGAAATAGAAGATTATGTGGTTCAGGTAACTGAAAATGCCAGTCCGGCTAAATGGCATCTGGCTCACACCACTTGGTTTTTCGAAACATTTTTGCTGGAAAAGGAACTTGAGGATTATGACCCAATACATCCTCAGTATAGTTACCTTTTCAATTCATACTATCTGCAAACCGGAGTACCCCACTGTCGGGCTCGTCGTGGCAACATTTCAAGGCCTACTGTCAAACAGGTATTTGAGTACAGAAACAGTATTAACGATCATGTTGAAAAACTGATCAATAATGCCTCAGATGAACAGTATAAAAAATGGGGTCCCATCATTGAAATTGGAATACATCATGAACAGCAGCATCAGGAACTGTTAATGACGGATCTTAAGTATATGTTTTCTCAAAATCCGTTGAACGTAGCATATAAAACAGTAGAAAGACCCAAGGTCGAGTCAGTACCTAAGCTAAGTTGGAGCTCCTTTTCAGAAGGGGTATACCAAGTGGGGCATAAGGGTGAGAAATTCGGATACGATAATGAGTTTCCTAGACACAAGACCTACATCCATGATTTTGAATTGGCTAACCGCTTGGTAACCAATGCTGAATTTGTTGAATTCTTAGAATCCGGAGCCTATCAGGAGCCAAAATGGTGGTTGGATGAAGGTTATTCAACCGTCCGTGATGAAGGCTGGGAAGCACCGCTCTATTGGCAGAATAAGGACGGAGAGTGGTGGTATTTTACTTTAAGTGGAATGCAGAAAGTAGATATGAACGAACCGGTTACTCATGTGAGTTATTTTGAAGCCGATGCCTATGCTCGCTGGAAAGGATACAGACTGCCTACTGAACAAGAGTGGGAGATTGCAGCTGAAAAAATGCCGATCGAGGGAAACTTTGCTGATGCAGGCAATTTGCATCCTGTAGCTTTGCAAAGTGCGGAAACCGGACTCCAGCAAATGTTTGGTGATGTCTGGCAATGGACACAAAGTTCCTATGCACCTTATCCCGGATATAAACCTCTTCCGGGTGCCCTAGGGGAGTACAATGGAAAGTTCATGTGTAATCAATACGTGCTACGCGGCGGATCTTGCGCAACATCAAGATCACATTTTAGAAAGACCTACAGAAACTTTTTCCATGCGAACGAGCGCTGGCAGTTTACCGGTATCAGACTGGCAAAATAATTCAATTAAATCTTTACGATGAAAAATACAGCGGTAAAAGAAAAAGATAAGTCTGTCTGCCAAAGCATGCTGAGTGAGGTTTTAGAAGGATTAAGTAAACCTCAGAAATCACTACCCAGTAAATACTTTTACGATAAAAAAGGCTCTGAGCTATTTGAGCAGATCTGTCAATTGGAAGAGTATTATCCGACACGCACTGAACTTTCTATATTGGAACAGAATGTTGATGAAATAAGTGACAAGATCGGTAAGCATGTAAGGTTGATAGAACTCGGAAGTGGAAGCAGTTTAAAGACTAGACTTATTTTAGATAATATTGATAGCATAGATTCATATGTGCCGGTTGATATTTCGAAGGATTTTTTGGCTGATATAGTTCAAGATCTACAAGAAGAATATCCCGGTTTAAAGATCCAACCGGTTGCCGCGGATTATACCGAGCCTTTTGATATACCCGGAAGCGGTGATTCCGGAAAGCGCAGAATAGCTTATTATCCGGGTTCTACAATTGGCAATTTCACCAAAGATCGGGCGGAAGGTTTTATAGGACTGATCTCTAAATTAGTGGATAAGCAAGGTGGATTGTTAGTTGGTTTTGACTTGATCAAAGACCGTACTACTCTCATAAATGCATATGACGACTCCAAAGGAATTACAGCGGCATTCAATAAAAATATTTTAAAGAGAATTAACAGGGAACTTTCTGCTGATTTTGATGTCGATCTCTTTGAACACAAAGCTTTGTTCAACGATGCTAAGAGCAGAATTGAAATGCATCTCGTAAGTAAAAAAGACCAAAAGATAACAATTGCAGGGAGAGAGTTTGCTTTTGATGAAGGGGAGTCAATTCATACAGAAAATTCTCATAAATATTCTCTCGAGTCATTTAGAAATATGACGAAGCCTTATTTCGAGCACGTAACATCGTGGACAGATTCTGAAAACAAATTCTGTGTTCAGTTTCTTACAAATACATCAGTAAAGAGTTTAAGGTAAGAAAAAGCCTGAGCGTGGCGTCTAGTACCTGATTACACTAAAGATAAGATCTTAATGGTATTGGATAATGCGATCATGCTTAAGCTAAATTCATTAATGGGAATACGTTAAAATTCGGAACCGGACTGCTATCAGGGTTAATTGTAACCGTTATAGCTTTAAAAATCTCACCGCTCCAGGCGCAAATCTGCAGTTGTTCCGGTACCCCTTTGATCAGTAGTCAATCTCTTGGATATCGGAATTAGCTGAGGAGAAAGCACGACGCAAAACCTCTATATAAGGCTGTAAAGGGAAGTATTCGCGGAGTCTTAAATTCTTCTCTAAAGCTTTTGGAGTGATCAACGAAGTCAAAACGAAGGTAGAATTGCTTGATGACTAGGATGACCACCCGAGTTAACATTCTTTTATAGTAGACGGATATCAGGTGGTTATGTCTTGAAAACTTTTGTTCAATCAAAAAATATTAATCTCAAAGGAGCACGCATATGTCAAAAGACAATAAAGACTTTTCAGGTCTCAAAGCACTGTTTATAAATTGTACACTCAAACAATCACCCCAAAAAAGCCATACTCGCATATTGATCGATGTATCGATGGACATCATGAGAAAAGAGGGCGTGCAAGCAGAATGTATTCGTTTGGTTGATCATAATGTGGCGCATGGTGTTTATCCTGATATGACGGAGTATTGGGTAGATAAAGATGAATGGCCGGAGTTATGGAAAAAAGTGTATGAAACCGATATTCTGGTAGTCGGAACACCAATATGGCTTGGGGAAAAATCGTCAGTTGCCACTAAACTTATCGAAAGACTGTATGCAATGAGTGGACTTCAGAATGTAAAAGGTCAGTATATTTTTTACGGTAAAGCAGGCGGCTGTCTGATTACAGGTAATGAAGATGGGATCAAGCATTGTGCAATGGGAATATTATATGCATTACAGCATGTAGGATATAGTATCCCCCCTCAGGCAGATGCTGGCTGGATCGGGGAGGCCGGTCCGGGACCAAGTTATGGAGATGAGGGAGAAGATGGACCCGTTGGCTTTGATAATGAATTTACTCAGCGTAACACAACTTTCATGACCTATAATTTGCTCCATTTAGCACGTATGCTAAAAGATCAAAATGGATACCCCAAGCAGGGAAATTCGAGAGAAGCCTGGGATACAGGCACACGCTGGAATTTTGAAAATCCTGAATATCGCTAGATCGCGGAATTAGAATCCGAGTTATCCTGTCCTTATTTTGATAATTATTTGATTGGCTAAATACCCGAATAAGCTTGACAGTTATTTTGGAAATGTCATTCAGGAGGACAAATACTTAATCATAAAGTAGTTGATCAAGTGTCTTATTAGCTATGGCCCAATTCTTTGACTAGCGATACAAAAATTGAAAAGTAATCATGTTGAAAAAATTGTTACTAAAAATGAATAAAACCAAAGTTCAGAATGTGAAAAATTGGAATGTAATTCCAGGAAAAGAAACATTAAACTCACTTTTGGATAGATCTAAGATGCATCCTCAGGTGATTTATAAACACAGTAGCAGGTGCAGCGTCAGCTACCTCACAAAAGAGGAGTTGGAACACCATATGGACCTGCTTTCTAACAGAGCGAATATGCATTTTATTAATGTGATCGAGCAAAGAGAACTTTCTAACTATTTGGCAGAAAGACTTAACATCAGGCATGAATCACCTCAAGTACTTCTACTTAAAGACGGTCGAGTAACTTGGAATGCATCTCACTGGAACATTAAAGGGAAAGAGATCCTTTCAAATCTTGTGTGACCCTACGAAATGTATCGTTTTCGATCTCATGCCAATCCATGACCTGATGAGGATAAAGTATGACCACATCATCTATCTTGGATACCAAGGACCAGGCGCTTGCCATCAAGAAAGCCAGCTTAATACATGTGAATGAATTCAGGCTCACCTACAGATGGTATCCCATCCTGACCAGGACCACCGTCAATAATCTCTTTAGCTGGTATCAGGCAGTCGCTCCTATCGAATTGAGGGCGGTTTTTACTAAATTGGCTTTTATTTGAGTCTACGTTATTAAAGGATAAAATAATAAGAACACACAATGGAAGTATGAGTCAGTACAGTGTTGAAATTTTTATATGACACGTTCAAATATTTGGATATAATAGGTTTATAGCAAATTATGGACAGTGTGACGTTAATGTCATACAGTTTTTTCAGATAAGCCTATAATTCAATTTTGATTAGTTCATTTACCAAATTATAATAGAGGCGCCGATATAATTGATAATTAAATGGGTAGCTCAGGTCTTAATTCCTGAAAAGACATGAAATTTAATAAAGACGTACTTAAAAAATTAATTAGTAAAATTCCTCACACTCATGAAGGTGAGATAGGTTGTGATGATTGTTTTGAAGATTTACACACCTTTGCAGAAATGGAGCTTGAAGGAAAGTCTCCCGAAAAAGCCATGCCGTTGATCAGAGAACATCTGGACAATTGTGGAGAGTGCAGGCAAGAATATCAGGCACTGCTTGATGCCATGAAAGTTTTAAATTGATCTTTGATGAACAGCAGGAAAATTAAATTTAAGGGAAGTCAGGGAGATAAGCTGTCTGCCAGGATAGATGAACCGGATGATGGCATTAGTAAAGGCACTATATTATTTGCCCACTGCTTTACCTGCAGTAAAAATTTGAGAGCGGTAGGACACATTAGCAGCGCTCTAACTGAAGAAGGCATTGGAGTATTTCGGTTTGATTTTACCGGACTGGGAGAAAGTGAGGGTGATTTTTCTGACACTAACTTTTCGTCCAACATCGAAGATCTCGTCGCGGCTGCAGAGTATATGAAAGAAGAATGGGAGGCCCCAAGAATGCTTATGGGACACTCCTTGGGTGGAGCTGCCGTCTTACAAGCTGCTCACCTGATCGAATCTGTTGAGGCTGTAACTACAGTGGCTGCGCCATGTAATCCAAAGCATGTTACAAGACACCTTCTGGATGAAAGAGAGGAGATCGACAGAAAAGGAGAGGCCACAGTTGTTCTTGCCGGCAGGCCATTTACGATCAAGAAACAGTTTTTGGATGACCTGGAAGAACAGAATATGGATAACATCATCAAAAGCCTGGATAAACCACTTCTGATCTTTCACTCACCGATCGATAAAACGGTAGGCATTGACAATGCGGCTCATATCTATAAAATGGCCAAACATCCAAAAAGCTTTATCTCAATGGATGACGCAGACCATTTACTTAGTAATGAAGAAGATGCACTCTATGTAGGCTCTGTTACAGCTGCTTGGGTTCATCGATATTTTGAGTGATTTTGTAACCTGTTTTATTCCTATAGTAATTAAAATCTTTTCCTATTAAGTAAGACATTCAATTCAAAGCCACTCTGAATGATCAATGGGTTACTATTTTCATAGTGACCAAATTTGAAATGAAAGAAAATAACTGTGAGAGCACTAACCTTCTTTGTGGTAATTTGTTTGAATGTATTCACGTACGCATGCACTTCAGTTAACAGCGAATCAAATAACAATGGTGAAGCAGATCGTGTAGAATGCAAAGGTGGCAATTGGTTAGTTCCCTGTCAGCAAGTAGTGGACGGTGGGCCAGGAGTAGATGGGATCCCTTCAATTGACGATCCAAATTTTAGTGTGGTTCAAGATATTAATTTTCTTGAAGATTGGGGGTTGGTATTAGGTGTAAAAAAAGGCAATGAAGTTAAAGCCTATCCACATGTTATTTTGTATTACCATGAGATCGTAAATGATCATGTAATTGAGTTACCAATAGCTGTTACCTTTTGCCCACTTACAGGTTCTGGAATAGGTTGGTATAGAGAGATAAATGGGAAGGTGACAGAGTTTGGTGTGTCTGGATTAATACATAAAAACAACCTGATTCCGTACGATAGAGAAACTGGAAGCCGTTGGTCACAAATGCTTGGAAAAAGGTGAATGGAGCACTTATCGGAGATGATATCAAAAAAATTCAGGTCGTTGAAATAACCTGGGGGCCGTGGAAGCAAGCTTTCCTAAATTCTTTAGTATTGAATACAAATACAGGTTTTGAGAGAAACTATGAGAAATATTTATATGGAGAAGACTACTCAGACGATGACTCCAGAATTTTATTCCCAGTATATCACCCTGATGAAAGGCTTGATGCAAAAACATTAGTGCATGGAATACAGGTTGAACCAAATTCAAAAGTTTATCCAGTTGATGGATTTGATGCTGGTATTGAAGTGTTGAATGATGAGTTTGAGGGTGTAAAATTATTAGTGGCAGGAAGTTCACAAAATAAAGTGGCAGTATCCTATGATAGGACCCTGAGTGATGGGACAGTTTTGGAATTCGAAGGTTCACAAAAGGGTCTGCCGGTTATTGCTTCAGGTCAAGAGGGTAATGTATGGAATATTTGGGGTGAGGCAGTAGAAGGTCCCAGAAAAGGTGAAGAGTTATCCTCTACAGATGGCTACAATGCTTATTGGTTTGCTTGGGCAGATTTTTTCAATTTTCCTCAAATACATCGTTTTGAATGAAGGTATGTTTAAACCGATGCATATAAACTTATCCCTGATATATTTCACAGTAAATTAATAAAATTGCAAACGACATGGATATCACTATTTACAACATTGAGAATGCACCTGAAGACGCCAAGCCTTTGCTCAGCGCAGCTGAGGACAACTACGGGTTTATACCTAATCTGCTTGGTGAATTTGCTGAAGCGCCTTCTGTACTGGAAGGGTACCTCAAACTGAATGAGATCATAGGTAAATCAAGTTTCACACAACAGGAACAGCAGGCAGCGATTCTGGCAGTCAGTATTGAAAATGAATGCCATTACTGTTCAGCTGTTCATTCTACTATATTAAAAAATCAGCTGAATATGGATGAGAAAATCGTGAATGCCATTCGTGATCAGAAAACTTTACCGGATAATAAGTTAAACGCTTTAGTGGAATACACTCAAAAAGCCGTCGAAAAAAGAGGGCATGTCACAGATGTTGACATACAGAAATTCCTGGATGCCGGTTATACTGAAGAGAATGTACTTGAGGTAACCCTGATAATTACCTTAAAAACGATCAGTAACTATACAAACCATATTGCTGATACTCCGTTAGATGAGGCCTTTCAAGCTGAAAACATCGAATTTGCACCCGCTTAAAATAGATCTTTCAGTTGAAAGCGTCAGAAGGCCTGATTCATTTGGATCAGGCCTTTTTTATAGATTTAATTTTATGCCGGTTCCGTGACCGTCACCAGGTTGTATATGTATTTTGATTAATCACGGCATAATTAGATTCAATGTAAAATTGGTTAAGAGATGATCTACCCGTTTTATGGTAGATCGTCCTCTTTTTTCTTCATAGGCTGAAGCACCTTTTGCAGGACACCGATAATTTTGGCAAGCAACACTTTATAACTCATAGCATTTTTCTGAATTATAGCATCGGCGAGAGTTTCCAGCTCATTTTCCTCATGTTGAGTAATGTTTTTACCGGAATAGATGATAACCGGAATCGAGCGTAACTTATCATTACTCTTAATCTTTTTTAAAACCTCATGTCCATTGGCATCCGGTAAATACATATCCAGGACGATACAATCTATTATTTCCTTATTTAATATTTCAAAGGCATCGGTTGCAGTACCTACAGCAAATGTATTATCTATTTTAAAGCTTAAAAACTCACTTAGAGCCATATTGTGAGTTTCACTGTCATCAATTAAAAGGACTGTGCCATTTATTTTACTACTTGAAGCCATATTATCTATTGGTTTGATACGATCACCTAAAGCTGGATCGGTGGTAAGCTTGATCTTACCGGATCTTGCATTTTTGAGTATGGCTTCGCTACTGTCAGTGGGTAGAATAACCGTAAAGGTACTTCCTTTGCCAAGTTTACTTTCTACTTCAATCTTACCGCCAAGCAATTCAGTTATTTCCTTAGAAATAGATAATCCTAAACCGGTTCCGCTGTAAGTATGTTGGCTATCAAAAGCTTCAGCCTGTTCATATTCTTTAAATATAAGGTCAAGATTGTTACTGGCGATCCCTTTCCCTGTATCAATCACCTGGAAAGCTATCATATCCGTGCTGTTGTCATGTGGGCAGCTATCTTTTTTATTACAGCTCGGTTGGTATAATCTTAATTTCACAGAACCTTCGTTAGTGAACTTAAGAGCATTTGAAATAAGATTTTTTAATACTTGTTCTAAACGCAGCTTATCTGTTTTAAATGTAATTTCGTCTACCAGCTCATTGGTAAATGCAAAGTTAATTCCCTTTTCGCTGGCTACGGGCTGAAAGAGACATTCAAGTTCCTTACAAAATTCCTGAATTTCTAAATATTCAGGTCTAATACTCATTTTACCTGACTCTATTTTGGATAAATCGAGTACCTCATTGAGCAATGTAAGTAAACTCGTGGTTGAATTATATATGGTTTTAATATAGGTAAGTTGATTTTCATCAAGGTTATGAGGCCTGTTCTCGGACAATATTTCACTAAGTAAAAGAGTAGAGTTTAGTGTCGTTCTCATCTCATGACTCAAGTTAGCAAAAAATGTAGATTTGTATTTATTGCTAAGCTGTAGTTCCCTGGTTTTCTGTTTTTCTTTTTCGAGAAGTAAATTATTTCTTTTTTGCTGCCCTAAATCCTCAGAGATCCCAAGGATAAAAGATTTACCCTCGTGTTGAAGCATTTTTAAATTTACTTTAGCAGTATAGTAACTACAGTCGTCTCTTTGAATGTCAATTTGGAAGCTTATGGATTCTCTTTTTTTAACTAAGATTGTATTAACCATATCCGAACCAAAACTTCTTTGCTCATTAGTCAAGATATCTTCGAAACTTGAATTCAAAAGGTCTTCTTGGGAGTACTCCAGTGATTGAATAAACTTTTTATTCGCATACACAAATTTGAGTGTATCAGGTTCGATTAGGAAAATGTCATTAATACTATTCTCAATGACAGAGCGAAAAAGTCCGTTAGCAGAAGATAGAGTTTGTTTATTCTGAGCCATATAAATAATTATCTATCAATCAATTTAACATAAAAAATCAAGCCCTTAAAGTGTATCCATGATGTTTAGATGTGATTAAGGGAATTTGGTTAATTCTTTTATTTATATATACCTCTTCGAGCAGCTCTATTTCATATATATCGCAAATTGCTACGAAACATGAAATGTTAAGTTACATGAAGAGGGCAATTATAGTAATGAATGTTTATGCCAATGAAATGATTCAAATTATTTGTGCTTACCACCAGTAAAATTCGCCAGTATCAAAATGATAACGATCATGAATTATTTAATACTCCTAATGTTGATTTTATTTAACATAAAAAGTGCTCCGATTGGAATTGGACAGAGTTAACTAGAAGTATATTAGATAAATATCATGTTAGTATTTATATCATTGTTGTATTGTGCGAACGAAGAATCAATTTGAACTGTAAAATCATAATTTAAATTCTTAACCCTATGAAAGTCATTGCGATTATTAAAATGAGTAGGTTTCTTTTATTAAGAATTTTTAATATTAAATTAATTTTATTATTGTGCATACGAATTATTACAGTTAGGCGGTTGTTTAGTGGGGCAAAAATTAAAAATAACGTTGGCTTTAATTAGGTGGTTATGATAGAAAAGGCAGAGAACGAAATATGTTTTGTCAATAATATGTTGGTTATGAATAGTGGCGAAAAACATGATAGTATCGGAGAACTACGGCAAAAGTTCAGGCATCTACTATGCATGCAACAGCTTAGAAAAAGTATTGTCAAAGAAAATATGCATAACGCCATGTCCCCTATAAGTTCTATTTCGGGTTATTTAGAACTGATTAATATGGCGCTTAAAGAGGATGCTAATGTGCATCAGATTGAACAATATCGTAAAAGGATCGAAATTGGAATTACAGAAGTAAATGAAATCCTTCAGCAACTCAACAAATTGTATGAAGAAGTACAGCACGAAGAAACAGAAGAGGAAGCGTTAGAAGTTGACCTGAATTGGGCAGTAAGAGATGTATGTAATCAGCTTGATCCATCTTCACTGAAAATCAAATACGGACTGTCTCAAAAACCTCTTTATTTAAAGGTCGCTTTATATACTATGAAACTTATAATTTATAAGTTAATCTCCTACGCGATGAAATGTTCCAGTAGTAAGAGTTCAGTACGGGTTGAAACTTACGAACGCGAAGGTTTGGTGGATTTATTTATTTCGTTTAATGTTTCAAAACACAAGGCCGATGATATAAGAAAAGTACTGTCCTGTTCAAATGAGAAAGATGAGTACGAATACACTAAACAAAATCCTATGAATGAAGGATTACTTGCGAGTCGTAAATTGGTTGATCAAATAGGTGGTCGTTTAATATTTAACCATACAAATGACACAAGCGGAAAGCTCTCTCTTTCGTTGCCTACATATTGATCTGATCACATTATCCTATACACAGAAATCCAATAATAAGCCCTTCTTCTTTGTAGTACCGGATCGTAAATAGGTGTGTATTCTTTTCGACCTTAAAACATTCGTTTTTTCATTGACCAATTTCTCCATGACATCAAGACCAAATTTGTAGTTTGACCAATTACTGCCTGATATCCTATCGTTAGTTTCAGTATCGACATGCAAATCCAATAAATTCGATTCAGATAATCCAGTGTGGTATGATTCTGATGTTCTAAGATGAGACAGTAGATGTTTTTGGAAACTGATTCCAGAATCAGATATAGTTTCTTTATGATAGCTGAAAGTTTCCTTTCGAAATGAAAGGTAAGCGACTGAAGATTTGCTACTTATCTTATATTCTGTCTCAAGTCCAAAGAATGTTCTGTATAACCTTTCTACATCCATTGCATTTATTAAAGCTCCCCAAATTTCGTCTCCATAATAGTGAGCGAAAAAAATATAGCATATTAGAATAAGCTAATATATGTCTTTAAAGTGACGCCCGAATCGGTCCATACATGATAAACTTTGGTGTAATTGAAGTTTAACTGATAAAAGGCCTTAAGGATTTCCTATTTGAACCGATAATTATTGAGAGTGAAGAAGCAGTACCGGTTTTTACGGTCTGTTTGATTTTAAAACCTAATTACTAATATCAATTAGAGGTAGAGATACCATTACGAAGGTAAATCGGAGCAAAAAATGAGTAAAATAAAAGCACTTGTTGTAGATGATTCTAAGATCATGAGAAGTCAGGTGAAGAGGGCCTTAGACCAACTTATGTTGGCTGAATTTGAATATGAAGAGGCTATGGATGGTGAGGATGCCTTGGATAAATTTAACGACGATATCGACATCCTTTTTGTGGATTGGAATATGCCTAAGATGACGGGGGTTGAGTTTGCAAGGGCAATCAGGGATAAAGGTTATAGCGATATTCCAATTATTATGGTTACGGCTGAGAAGTCTATGGGCAAGGTTGATAAGGCTCTAAATGAAGGCGGTGCCAATGAGTATATAACCAAGCCATTTACAGCTGATAAAATGCACAAAGCCATCAGTAGCTACTTTGATGATGAGGGTAATATTATCGGTAATAATGAAGAAGAAGATGAGCAAAAAAGCTTCTTTAGCAGCATTCTAAACTCTTAAATTTATAGATCATGATTATAGAAAAACTAAAGAAAGCAGATCAAATACCTGAAGAAATTAGCGATATCGTTAAAGACTCTGTAATTAATACATTTTCGTCTATTTGTGGTGAGGCACCTCGATACGTAGAAATTAGTGATGATAATAAAGAACCTTTAAATGGCATCATCGGGAACATAGCGGTATTTAATCCTGATCTCACTTTTTCATTGATGATGGCCATTCCGAAAGAAACAGCTTTTAAAATATCAGAGTCCTTTCTTGGGGTTGAACTTCCCTTTGACAGTGATGATATGGGTGACTTGGTAGGTGAAATAGCTAATATTTTAGCTGGCGACGTGGCCGCTAATATTGAAAAGGTTGGTTTTAGGGGGCAGTCATCTTTACCTACGGCTACACGTGGAAGTGATCTGACATTATTTATGCCTAATAAACCACCCACAGTAAAAATGAAATTTTCCGGTAACTGCGGTGATTTTCTGCTGAACATGGCAATGAGCGAATCTAGATAATAACAGAATTATGTTTGATAAAAATCAAAAATTAGTCCAGGAATTAGAAGATATCATTCGGTTAATGGCTGATTTATGGCCAACTGATAGAGAAAATCTCCCTGAAGCAGGTGCCAAATTCGAGAAAGTGATCAAGGAATTTGATCAGAATTTTGGACAGCTTCAGAAATTGATTAACCTTTCCTGGGATGGTCTGAAGCACCTGTACGAAAAAGATGAATACTTTATGATGGTTAAGTCTGCGACAATGCAGGCGGTAAATACTATCAGAGAGTATATTCTACAGAATGGTGACATTAAAGTTGAAGAATTTGAAAAGGCCTACGAAGACCTTGAGAAGTCACTAAAAGGTGGATCAGAATCAGCTGATACAGTAATAAATGATGAAGAGCTTGGGAAGGTTTCACAGGATAAGAATCCGGAAAATGGAAAACCTGCAGAGAAATCTGTCGGTGAACCTGAGCATGAAAAGTTGCTTAGCGAATTAGCGGCTTTCATTATGACCTTATCGGAAGACTCCGCTACGGGAAAAAATAAAAACGACTTAAAAAAGGTGTTGCAGCATGTTAGAGGCCAAGTTTCTGAGGCTGTATGTGTGCCTTTGAATGATGCAATATCTATTTTAGAGAAAGCGATCGACGATAGTGACGTGAGCGGCTGGTTAGGAGAGATCTCCGAAAAGACGGAGACAGCCATTGAGATTCAGTCTAATATTGAATGGGATAATTCACCTGAATCTAATGAGCAGGATTTAGATTCTGTTGATAAAAAAGACAAAACTAATGACATAAAGAATGAAAAAGATTTTATAATTCCTGAAGATATTGAAATGGCAATGGTCGGGGAGTTTGTAACTGAATGTTCAGATCTTCTTCAAATGGCGGAAGGAGCTTTATTGGATCTGGAGGAATCACCCGGTGATGAAGAGCTCATTAATACTATATTTCGTTCATTTCATACCATAAAAGGCACTTCCGCTTTCATGGGACTTGATCCTATATCAGAATTTACACATTGGGTTGAGACATTCTTGAGTATGGTGCGGGAGGGAGAGTTAGAGTTTGACCAAGCTTGTGCTGATATTTCACTGGAATCCATTGATATTATTAATAAAATGTTGGCTGTTGTAGAACATGCTAAAGGTGGAGATCCACTGTCTAAACCACTTCGTTTCGATGGAATGATGCAAGCATTGTTAGAAGTAACGGAAGAATCGACCAGCCCGGAAGAAGCCTTTCATAAAGCTCAGGAAGCCTTTGATGAACTCACAGAACCTGATCTTATCGATCAGGAGGTGAATGAAAATGCAAATGGTATAGCTTCAAAAAGTGAGTCGACAGGTTCGGGAGATCTAAACGGAACCGCAGATAAGAACTCAAAAAAACCTGAAACTGAATCCTCAGTCAGGGTGAGTGTTAACCGACTTGACCGACTTATAGACATGGTTGGAGAGTTAGTCATCGCCCACTCTGTAGTTGCACAAGATAAGACCATACCAAAAGATTCTGAGCTGCAGAAAAAGGTAAATCATGCAACAAAGATCTTAAGGGAGCTGCAGGATACGAGTTTGTCTTTACGTATGGTTCCGATGAAAGCTACTTTCCATAAAATGAACCGGCTTGTGCGAGATCTCTCAAGGAAGGCTGGAAAGCAGGTTAAATTTACAATTCAGGGAGAAGATACCGAGATAGACCGTAACATGGTCGATGTAATCAATGAGCCGTTAATACATATGATTCGAAATGCATTGGATCATGGTATTGAAACTTCAGATGAACGCTCTAAAACAGGTAAAGACGAAACTGCCCATATTCAACTCTCAGCTTCACAGGAAGGTGGTAAAGTAGTAATCAAAATTGAAGATGATGGCAGGGGTATCGACAAGGATAAAATATTAAATAAAGCTGTCGAGAAAGGCTTGATCGATCCCGAAAATAAACTTTCAGAAGAAGAGATCTATAATCTGATTTTCTTGCCCGGTTTTTCTTCGGCGGAAAAAGTGACCGACCTTTCAGGTCGTGGTGTAGGTATGGATGTGGTACGCCGCTCCATAGAACAACTACAGGGAAAAATAGATGTAGCTTCAGAATTGGGCAGTGGTACAACGATTACGATTGAACTTCCTTTTACTCTTGCTATTACAGACGGAATGGTGGTACGTATCGGTAATCAAAGATTTATTATACCAACCTTAAATATTGATATGACCTTTCGTGCTGAGGACAATGATGTATTTACCGTGATGGGTAATTCTGAACAGGTTTCTTTCCGTGGAAAATCAGTGCCCGTGGTGAGGCTACACCGTTTATTTAGTATAAATGGTGCTGTAGAAAGTCTACTAGAAGGTACACTGATAGTTATAAAAAATAACAAGAAAAGGTATGCATTGCTGGTTGATGAAGTAGTCGGACAGCAACAATTGGTAGGTAAATCCATAAATATGATGGCAAAGATGGATCATATTTCGGGAGGAGCCATTATGGGAGACGGTCGTGTGGGCTTGATCCTAGATACCGTAGCATTAATGGATTAAAGGTTTGATCATGAGTTCACAAGTTTCTTTTAAGAAAACAGTTTCAGGATTGAAATTAACCAATCAGGAATTCCAAAAAGTCCGGGCGATGGTTCACAAATATTGTGGAATTGCGATCAATGAAGGTAAAGAAGCATTGGTGCAAAGCAGGCTAATGAAAAGAGTAAGGAAAACAGGAGTCAGAAGCTTTGGAGAATATTTTGCCTACCTGGAACAGGATAGCTCGGGAGCCGAATTTCTAGCACTGATTGATGTAATTACTACGAATAAAACCAGCTTCTTTCGCGAAAGTAAGCATTTTGAATTTATCGAGAATCAGGTACTACCTAAGATGGCTGGTCGTGATGTAAAATGGTGGTCTGCAGGCTGTTCTTCAGGAGAAGAACCTATAACAACTGCTATTACTCTATTGGAAGGAAAGAAGCAGAACCAATGGTCTTCTGTGAAAATACTAGCAACAGATATTTCACGCGATGTCATAAAAATTGCGAAGCAGGGTATTTATCCTGAAACAAGGATGGGAGATGTTCCCGATCTGATTAAGAAGAATTATTTCAATACCAACGGGAAGGGAGAATATCAGATTTCCAAAGAAATAAGAAATATGATCACTTATGGAAGGCTCAATCTGAGTACTGACTGGCCAATGAAGGGACCCTTTCATGTAATTATGTGCCGAAATGTGATGATCTATTTTAATCGCCAGTCACAAATTGAGATTGTAGAAAGATTCTACCGGCTTTTGGAGCCTGGAGGCTACTTGTTTCTTGGGCATTCGGAGGGTGTACCTAAAGAAGTAAATGGATTCAAAGGTCTAGCTCCTGCCGTTTATCAAAAGGTTGGATAATTAAATATGAGAAAAGTTGTAGGTGTAAGTGATATAAAGGTTTCCAATAAACAAGGTGAAATAATTATTACCCATGCTTTAGGAAGTTGTCTTGGCATTACAGCCTATGATAAAAATAGCAGTGTTGGCGGCATGGTACATGTAATGTTACCGCTTTCAAAAGCAGATCCTGAGAAATCAAGAATTAAACCCGCTATGTATGTTGATACCGGTTTTCAATGGTTACTTCAGGAAGTTTACGCCCTGGGAGCAAAGAAACAGAATCTAGAAATAATTGTAGCGGGCGGCGCCAGTATGAATAAGAAAAGTGGAGCAGATGATTATTTCAAAATTGGAAAGCGTAATTTCACAACCCTTAGAAAGCTGCTTTGGAAAAATGGTTTTATGATCTCTAAACAAGATGTTGGAGGACATATCTCACGAACTATGACTCTCGAAATTGGAACTGGGATTGTAACTATCAATAAAGAACCAATTAATGAACAATTTGCTACAAAAAATAATATGGCAAAGTTTCCTCTAGATTATTAAATGCAACAAACTAATGAAAGATTCTTTAGATATACTGATCGTAGATGACTGCAAAATAATGAGGCAAATGATTTGCCGAACAATCGAAATTTGTCCGTTTGAAACAGATAAGGTCATTGAAGCTGCAGATGGAAAAATTGGACTTTATTGGGCAAATAATCTGGAGTTCGACTTGATTATTGCAGATCTGAATATGCCGGTAATAAGAGGCTCAGAAATGATCGCAAAAATGAGAACAGATCCAAAATTTGATGAAACTATAATAATAATAGTATCAGCTGAAAGTAACGGCAGTCGAATAAATATCATTAAAAATATGACTGATGGCTTTGTTCACAAACCTTTTACTCCTGAAGAACTTCGTGACGAGATAGTAAAAGCTATTCAAAAGAGCCAACGAGAAGTCAACCAGTTAAAATTTAATCAGACGATTTTATAATTATAAATGAACATGTCAAAAAGATTGAGCGGTTCATCATAACGATTAAAATTCTACCAGAATAAGCACAAGCAAATAAGATATGAGCACTAGAGTCACAAAAACGATTAAGGATATTGCATATCAAACATTTGAAGTTACCTGTTATATGTTTCCTTTAGATGAATGGGAGATTGAAGAATCCGGAAATATCGAAAGACCGGATGGCACATTTCGGTCAATCGTTCAATTCGACGGCGCTGTTAAAGGCGGGATGGTGATCTCACCATCTGAGTCTCTTCTGGGTGCCATAGCGGCAAATATGCTTGGTGTTGAAGAAGCGTCAGATGACGAAAAAGAAGGGGCTCTTTGTGAAATTGCAAATATCATCTGTGGCAATACAGTACCCATTTTTGCGAACAATAATGAAATCTGCTATATCAGGCCTCCAAGAATGGCAAAAGGAGATGAAAATACAGATGAAATATTTGATGGAATGAAATGCGACAAAGCTGAAGTGTTACTAGATGAAGGGATTGCCGACATAACCCTTTTTCACAGTTGAGGTAAATTATGATCAAAGTTTTAATAGTAGATGATTCAGCCTTTATCCGGAAGTATCTTGCAGATGAACTTAATAAACAACCTGACATTGAAGTGGTTGGCACTGCAATGGATCCCTATGTAGCAAGAGAAAAGATATTAGATTTAAAACCGGACGTTCTCACCCTGGATCTTGAGATGCCTAGGATGGATGGCCTTTCATTTCTTTCAAAATTAATGAAACATCACCCTTTGCCTGTGGTTGTAGTGAGCTCATTAACGCCCAAGAATAGCCAAAACGCCCTAAATGCCTTACAATTGGGAGCTGTTGATGTGATATGTAAACCAGGGTCAGCATACTCCACACAAAATATCTCAAAAGATATTATTAAAGCGGTAAGAACTGCTTCGATGGCAAAACTGCAAAAGCAACAATCTGCTTCTCATAAAAAGAAAGGAAATGAAATAAATCAATCTCTTCAACAAAATAACTTAAGCTTGGTACACACTACCAATAAGGTTATAGCGATTGGCTCCTCTACCGGGGGGACCCGTGCACTTGAAATGATTTTACCTACATTGCCAGCTAATTTACCCGGAATAGTCATTGTACAACATATGCCTCCGGTATTTACCAAAAGTTTTGCAGACCGGTTAAACACAATTTCAAATATGAATATCAAGGAAGCTGAAGATGGTGATCTTGTTGAAACCGGTAAGGTTCTGATAGCTCCCGGTAATTTCCATATGTTAGTTGAAAAAAACGGGGCTAAATATTTTACGAGAATTAAATCCGGACCTCCTGTACACCATCAGCGTCCAAGTGTAGATGTTATGTTCAATTCTGTGGCAGAAGCAGTTGGGTTAAACGCAATGGGGGTGATTTTGACCGGAATGGGGGCAGATGGCGCGAAGGGGCTTTTACATATGAAAGAAAAAGGAGCATATACCATTTCACAAGATGAAAATACTTCTGTGGTATATGGAATGCCCAGGGAAGCAAATAAACTTGGTGCAGCAGTGGATATTTTGCCATTAGATCAGATAGCAGATCGTATAATAAGCTATATGAAAAAACAAATTCAACAACCAACTATATAAAGGACGAAAATATGTCTATAAATATACTCATTGTAGATGACAGTGCCATAATGCGCAGTATGATAAAGAAAACTATCTACAGAAGTAATGTAGAAGTAGGTGAAATATATGAAGCGGGTAATGGCAGAGAGGGTCTAGAAATGCTGGAAAAAAGCAAACCAGACCTCCTGTTTATTGATGTAAATATGCCTGTAATGGATGGCATGGAAATGCTGGAAATTATTCGAAATAAACCGGAAACCAGTGATTTACCCGTATTGATTGTATCAACAGAGAGTAACAAACAGCGCATATCAAGGATCAATGAACATAATGCAGGATTTGTACATAAACCTTTTACACCAGAGAAACTAAGGGAGAAAATATTATCGGTTTTAGGCGTTCTGGACTAATTCAATCAATCAAGAATAGTTACCAGGTTACAGCTACCTTATTGAAATTTGTATGGTCTAAAAGAAACAGAAATATTCTTTTGATCTATAGGCAAGGTGACACATTCACATATAATTTGTCTAATAATAGTTTGTGTATATAATTTTTGGGGTAAATAAATCTACTGAGTGGTTTTTAATGTAGTTTTACCAGCTTTTCTTTTGCAACTATCCCGGCATGGGGCAACTCTTGAATAAGAGTTAATATCCGCTGCAAACACTTGATAATAGTAAGGGTTAAAATTTAAGGACTTATGCAGAATAATCACTTCCTGCCTTACGAATATGTATAGCTCCTATTTGTTATTGCTAGCCTAGATCTGAAAGGTGCAATATTTAGGCATTTTTAGGCTAAATAGTAATGTTAGAAAGGTCTGGTATGTCCGGCGCAAATTCTTTTAGGATGCTACTCAGTCAGGCTTCAATACTTGTCTTGTTATTAAAGAAACTGGTCTATTCTAAATGCTAATACGTTTGTGGTACGTCAATTCGGTTATTCTATGCATCAGCTTGTACTGAAAGGTAATAGTGATAAGTAAATGGTTAAATGGATAAAACGATGACTCCATAGTCAAAAAGTATGAGTTTTTAACTTTGGCCGAATCTAATTGATCTAACACTCTAAACTCGTGTACGTAATAAACCCCAGCCAAAACGTGATGACTACCTGATCAGATTAAAATACTTATCAAGATAAAATTTAAGAATTTGATATAAGCACCGATAATTAAACCAGACTCGAACTTTAGTTTTAGCTGTTAATAATAAGGCAGTGTAAAATTTAGTGAAAGTTGCAGGTAACAGGTAAAGCTCCTGATAATGCTTAACTGTCGAGAATTTAGTACTGAGTTAAACAGCTTCAGCGTTCTCCAGTTTCAGAATGATATGGGTATTAGAAGTATGTATACACCCTATTTCAAAAATTTGATTTGCATTAAAGGCTGCTTTGTTTTCAGTAAGTGTAAGGTATACGAATTCAAAATTTGGACAATGAGTACGAAAAAAGATATCTGAAAAATAGTTTTATGGCAGTTTTAAATGCTAAGTAATTCGATATCCGGGTATTCAAGTTTGATCATCTAAACTCTAGCTAAACATTATTAATCATGAGACACAATAATAACGGTAATTTCAATAATGAAGATCGGTCCCGGAATGGGAAACGGACAATTGGGCAGCGCATAGTTATCTTGACAATGGTGACTTCTGCTATAACTCTGATATTAGGAGCAGTGGCTATTTTCTCACTCAATATAGTTAATAACAATACTGAAAAGCTGAGTAATGTACATCTAACCGAATGGAGTGTAGCTTCTGCTTTTGCAACAGAAGTAAGAAATGCAGGTTATGATCATCTCTCATATAGTATTTCCGGGGATAAAGAAGACATTGAATCCGCTCTATCTCGATTTGAAAATATTTACAATAACTACGGCAGGCTAGTTGACCTTGTAGATAAATATGAACTACCACTGGTGGAGGAGAAATTAGTAGGGTTAAATGAGGAGATTGATCTCTATGAAAGTTATCTGCGACAATATAGTGAAGTATCATCAGAGCTTAAAGCTAATCAAGATGACAGCCAAATAGGTGATCTAAGGCAGGTATTGGCAGAAACAAGAAAAAATGCAAGGGAAGAATACGAGTCACTATTATCTAAATCTGCAGAGGTCTATAAAGGAGCTGAGAAATCAGCCCGTGAGGTAGCCACAAATACAGAAGAAACAGCAAGCAGTTATATTTGGATTATAAGTATAGTATCCCTTATTGCTGTGATTATAGGAATTGTTGTTGGATTAATAGCAGGAAGAAACATTAGCAATATTCTTCAGGACATCATTGATAAACTTAAAGGTGGATCTGAGCAAGTAACAGCCTCATCCAACCAGTTATCGGGTTCCAGCCAGTCTCTTGCAGAAAGTTCCAGCGAACAGGCGGCAAGTTTACAAGAAACATCGTCTTCATTAGAGGAAATGTCTTCACAAATTAAATCTACCGCTGAAAATTCATCTCAAGCGGAGCATGCAATGAAAGAATCTAAACCGTTGGTGGAAAATGGGGTGAAAGCTATGTCTCGAATGAGTGAGGCAATGGATGAAATTAAAAATTCTTCCCAAGAAACGTCTAAAATCATTAAAACGATCGATGATATTGCATTCCAGACCAACTTGTTAGCGTTGAATGCAGCAGTTGAAGCTGCCCGTGCCGGAGAAGCTGGTAAAGGCTTTGCTGTTGTTGCCGAAGAAGTTCGGAACCTGGCCCAAAGAAGTGCAGAAGCTGCTAAAAATACGTCTGAATTAATACAGAGATCGCAAGAAAGTTCAGATCGTGGTTCAAATGTAGCAGAGGAGGTTTCTGAAAACCTTCAAAAGATAGAGAAAAGTATTGGTAGTGTAAGCACCCTGGTTGTTGAAATATCTGCTGCTTCAAAAGAACAAGCAGATGGTATCCAACAAATGAACTCAGTCATGTCTGAGATGGATAATGTAGTACAAGGTAATGCATCTGCATCTGAGGAATCGGCCAGTGCGGCAGAAGAGCTTTCTTCACAGGCTAAGGAATTGGATGGTATTGTAACTGAACTAATGGGCCTGGTGGGCAGTAAGAATTCATCATACCAAGGATCAGAGAAAGATTCTACGCTAATTGATCGCTTTAAAAAGGTCGATTTAAATATACCAGGATTTGGAAAAGAAAAAGCTGACAGTATTTCATCATATAACGGTAATGAAAATGGAAATGGTCACGTCGGCAACGGTGCCAATGGGCATGCTAACGGTCATAGTGCAAATGGTCATGGAAGTAAAAACGGTTCCTCGAAAAAAGAAGAGGTTCATGAACTCATACCTTTTGATGATGATGATAACTTAAATGGATTTTAGTAGGTGGTAAAATGAATGCTGCTAAAAGTATAACAGCATTCATTTTTATTTCATCTTTAAGAATTCTTTAAAAGAACTCAGCAAATAAATCACTAAAAATTAAAGTTATGAAAACGATAAAGACTATACTTTCATTAATAATTGTGCTTCCTGGCCTTCTAGTTCTTTCGTTGTTTGAAGCACAGGCTCAAGACACTGATTTGTATAAAGATCAAAATGCAGATCAATATGAGAATAAATTTAGCTATAACGTTCTGTCAGAACTCCATTACAACAATGTAGTTTACGATAAAAATGGCTCTACAGAAGTTGGTAAGTTTGATTTGCATGAACTTCACTTTAAAGCAGGTTACAAGGTAAATAAATACCTCAAGTTTAAAACTGCACTAGAAATTGAACATGCATTTGATAGCTACTACAATGGAGGTGATGTATTTTTCAAGCAAGCTTATTTTGATTATCACAAATCAGATAGAGTTGGTTTAAAAGTAGGGCTTGTAAATTTGCCGGTAACCGGTTCTAAATCAAAGATTTATTCAGGTGTAGAAATAGCGCCTGTTGAAAAGTACTTATCCTATGCATGGAGGGAATTGGGTGTAGTTGCATATGGCGATCTGACTTCTAAACTAAGTTACCAAACAAGTTTAACTACTGGTTTGGAAGCCACGGAAATATCAAGTAAGTCTGGTATTTATTCTGCCCGAAATAATAGCCTGTTATCATCTATAAATAACCTTGCTGCAGCAGCTCAGGTAAAATATAAATTGAATTACAATTTTACATTAGGTACTTCAGCGTTGTTTTCGGGCCTGCAAAGCAATCAAGAATTTGGAGGAAGTCTTGAAGGCGCTGCCTACACATTAATGGAAGGTTTCGCTGCTTATAAATCAGGTGCAATAACTTCAAGGCTGGTTGGTGTTTACAGTACAATACAGGAGTCAGATAAAATTAATCAAATTTTGGGCAAGCATATAGGATCCAGTCAATACGGAAGTTTGATAGAAGTCACTTATAATTTTTTATATGATCCAAATACAGGCAGTAAAACCAAGCATTTTATAGTATACAGTCGGGTTGAAGCTTATAATACACAACTTACAACTATAGGTTTTGAAGCCGACCCGAAATATGAACGTTTCGAATATACACTCGGGGTACTTTATAAGCCATTTAAGCAAATTGAGTTTAAAACAGATTATCAATGGCTGAACTCATCAGGTAAAAAAAACCTGGGGCAATTAAATCTTGCTGTAGCGTATAGTTTTTAGACATTAAAAGCTTGGTTAAAGCAAGAGGGATAACTTCATATATTCATCCCAATTTTTTATATAGAATATATAATTAACAATAGCATAAGCTTATAATGGGCGCCTCCTATAACCGCTAATTAAAAAAAGATAAATCAAGACTCTAGGTTGTATAAAATTCTTGTTTTAGCAATTCTCAGTCATTTTGATTCTTCCAGTTCGATCAGAGATTAGTATAAGCAGCTCTCCCTAAGTCTAAATTTTGAATTATACCGACTATATTCAATAAAATGAAAGCCAACGATTGAAGTATGAGTATCAGGGTGTTTGTATAGCCTCATGGATTAGTAACTGCGTGCAACCGCTTACAATATTGGTACACCTGCTGAATTAGTCCCTTATCTTCTCAAAACGTTACAGAAAAGGACATAAATCCTAATTCTAAGCATCAAAGGGCAACGTAATTATTTGTTCCGGGCTAAGATGAGGAATCATGTGTTGTAAGCTGCGAATCTTTCCTAATCCAAATACAGCTATGAGTAAGCTGGTAAATCTGAAAACCGGATCATCGATATTCTTCCTGAGTTTTTTGGATATGAAATCGAGGAATTGGTAGTCAAAATTAAGGATAGATAAAATCAGAATTTGGTTTATATGTATCTGTATTAACTACAGGAAAAATAAAGGAGCATCATCTCTTTGTATCTGGAGAGTTACATCAGGTATTGAATTTTAACTTTACAAATGATCTACTGACTAAATAATGTTTAAGAAAACTCATTAAGGTCCGATAATAATAGCACCGAACTATACAGTTCAGCTAATCCGGGTTCAAGATTCGGATCAGTATAATTCCTTAATTAAATTAGATTTAAATAAAAACATTATGGAAGAGGCAGTTGTAAAAGAAAAAGAAGCAGAGTTAAATGAAGTCAGTATCAAAGGAGGTAAATTTCTAAGCTTTTTTCTTGGAGGGGAAGAGTATGCTATTGAAATCCTTAAAGTGCAGGAAATAATTGGTCTTATACCCATAACACCTGTGCCAAAGATGCCTTCGTATATCCGTGGAGTATTAAATCTTAGAGGTAAGATTGTACCCGTAATGAATCTGAGATTACGCTTTGGTTTAGAGCCTATAGAAGACACAGACGAGACCTGTGTAGTGGTAGTACAGGATGAAAAATATCTCATGGGTGTTTTGGTAGATAAAGTTTCCGAAGTATCTGAAATTAAAAACAGTCAAATCGAAGATGTTCCTTCATTTGGTATCGAAGCGAATTCAGAATACCTGGCAGGTATTGGAAAAGTGAAAGAATCTGTAAAGATGATTTTAGATGTGCATAAAGTAGTATTTGACGTAGCTAAGGAAGTTGATTCTCTAAAACAAAAAGAGGAGAATTATAAAGCTTAACAAATGGCATCAGTGCAAGTTAAGATAACCATGATCTTTCGACCTAGGTCCTGCTATGGGGAAATCAATTTTAGCTTGTACACAGATTGAAAAAAGCATTAGCTGTAATGTATTAGTATTCTATACTTATTTAAGTGCCGTATCCGCAACGGGTAAAAACCTAGGGAAGATTACCTTAATCAATATTAAATCAATTTAAGTAAATATAACCGGTGTGCAAGCACGAGCAATGAGTACACACCACAAAAGCTTACTTAATCAAGTAATAATACAATGAGCAGAATTCCAACGGATTTTGAAATTATGGAGGAATTATATGAGCGTTATTACGACTCATTTCGGAAATATGCAAAAGAAGAGCCGGACAGGATTGCGAGAAGCCGGGTGCCTATAAACGTTCAAGAAATTGCCAGTGCCTGTGGAGTTGAAGAAGATATGATTTTTGGACGCATATTTTATCATTTCAATAAAAAATACAGCTACAAAGATGAAAAAGGCAGGGTCACTACTTTTTTTGTAACGGATAAGTTTGAAGGATTGAGTGTAAATTTTCCATTGGTTGCTTCTGTTTTAGCTGACCTTAAACACGAAAAAAAACAGAATGATACTTTATTTATTATCTCATCGTGTGCCTTGGCATGTTCAATATTCGCACTTATTGTGGCCATTTTGTTTTAATGGAAATTATTTTGATCTAAAAATTGAGCCGTAATGAAGATTAATATTTTGATAGTCGAAGATAATGCTGCTATGAGAGTCATACTTAGAAGTACAGTTTTATCTCCGGAAACTGATTTTGAAGTAGGTGAAATTTTTGAAGCTGAAAATGGTAAAGAGGGAATAAAAGTCCTTGAAAACGAAAAAGTAGATATCATGTTGGTAGACATCTATATGCCGGTAATGGATGGAATGGAAATGCTGGACTATACTTATGATCATCCCGATTTTAAAAATATACCCGCAATAGTAGTATCAACAGATAATAATGAAGATCGAGTGGATGCTATTATGCGAAAAGGGATGGGCTTTGTTCATAAGCCATTGACTCATCTTTTACTTAATAAACAGATAAGAAAATTAATAAATGATAACTGACAAAGGGAACTCAGTGATTAAGGGGCAATAAAAATAATTTAAGTTATCTAATTATTATCCGATAACAGCTATAACTGACTTTTTCAAGAATATTCAGGAAAGGTTTGAAATTCAATAGCTACATGGAGAACGCAGACATTCTTATTAAAGGGCAGCCAGGATTTTATAATAGCAAAGGCCTGACATGATTAAAATTGTAGATGAGATTATAAACAAGGAAGGGCCTTTGCGTGCTGATAAGAGTAGGCGGAGCCAGAAGTACAGCTTTTTTATACTCGCGGTTGGCTTCTTGGTTACCTTAGCAGTGTTTCTAGCAGCCTATAACTCACTTTATAATGTTATTGGGCATAGACATCATTTTGAAAAAGAAAGATTATCGGGGAGATATGTAGCAGTAAGTTCGAAAACTGATAATAATAGCTTTGAATTCTATTCCACTAAAGATGAAAAAATCTATCAGCGTATAAAAAATAGTTTTGGTGCAACGGATGAGAGCAGCAAAATACGCTTGAAATCAAATAGCCTAAACAAAATTCAAGAGTTGGGTTCTTTATGGCATGATATATATATCTCATGCAATTCGACGGAAGAAGTTATTGGTACTCATTCTGAGATTAACAGTGATCTGTATTTGGATAAGAGTAGTTACTATAAAATTCTCCAAAATTATAACATAGAAGGGAGTTGATATCATGGAAAACTTATTTCCCAGAGAAAAGCCTGAAAACATTCGGGGTTTGAAGAAATTGAAAGAAAATATGGTTAAAAGAGAATCCCGGCTACGGAAACTTGGGAATTCTAAACCAACTGCAGCAAAAAATTCAAAATCACTTAATAATCCAGCAGAATGGAATGACTTTCATGAAACATCAATACCAATAAACGTAACAAATTCATTATTTGAAGGTGCGTGGCAATGCAAACGTGATGATGAGACAGAATGTTTAAACAGCAAAAAGTTATCTAAGTTATTGGAACTTAGCCCTGCTATGGTAATAATTACAGATCGTTGGGGGGAATTTGAGTACGCAAACCCAACTTTTTTGACTACAGTTGGTTACACCCTTAGCGAGGTAGAAGGACGCGGGCCGGGTTTTTTAAGTTCGGATATTGCTTCAAGTGATAAATTTTATGAACTACAGGAAGCTATTGCAAAAGGTAATCCCTGGAAAGGTGAGCTGATCAAAAGAAAAAAAAATGGGGAGATGTTTATATTTTCAGCTACGCTCTCACCCATAGAAAATAGCACAGGTTTTATATCCAATTATATTATAGTTGGTCAGGATGTGACTCCTTTTAGGGAAACTCAGGACAAGCTTAAAAAAGCTTTAGAAGAAAAAAATGTATTGTTATCGGAATTACATCATAGAGTTAAAAACAATCTTGCAGTGGTTTCCGGTATGATGCAATTACAAGCCTTTAATGAAACAGATGAGGAGGTTCAGGATAAACTTTTTTCAAGTGCCGGTCGCATTAAGGCCATGTCATCGATGCATGAACTTTTATATGAGTCAGAAAGTCTAAATAGAATACGTTTTGATAAAGTAGTTGAAAAAGTTGTGCACTATGTTTCAGGTGTGTATAAAAAGAAAATCAACATTTCTTTAAAATGGAATTTAGAGTTTATCGAATTGAATATAAACCAAGCTCATCCATGTACCCTTATTATGTTTGAAGTAGTATCAAATGCGTACAAACATGCGTTTGAAAATTATGAAAGTGGAGAGATTGATATAAAAGTGTATTCTAGAGGTGAAAATATTTGTTTTTCAGTGAAAGATAATGGGATAGGAATGGCCAAGGAATACCATGAGTTGGGAAAACAGAATAGTACAACAGGTTATCAGTTACTCAGTTCATTATTAAAACAAATAGAGGGTGACTTTAAATATGAGTCTGATAAGACCGGGACAAGTTTCTTTGTTACGTTCAAAAAAGAAGATAAAAAAGGTATTTCGAATGCTAATCTTCCGCATTAATTAAATGGGAATTTAAGTGTGAATTTAACACAGTTATCTTCTTCATTAAATAAAATGATACTGCCAATTTGAAAGGCATACATTAGAGCGGATGTTAATCCAATACCAAGATTAGTTGCCCGTGTTGTTACAAACGGATTAAAAATATGTGTGTTTATAGATTTAGTATTTGAAGACACCTCATTTATAACGCTGATGCTGCCATTGTTAATTGACGAATATGATATTTGGACCTGGTTATCGGTGGAATGCACTAAAGCATTTTGAAAAAGGTGGGCCATGATCTTTGTCAATACTTCACCATTGGTTTCTAAAGGCCCTGCATGTTTAATACTCTCATCTATCTTGAATCTTTTTCTATCCTTATCATTAAAGCTCAAGAGAACCTTATGAATTAAGGCGTTTATCGAAATTGATGAAAAATCGGAATCATCGTACTCAGGAGATATATTATACAGCATTTCCAATTCATCCATTATATCGTAAATATTGTTCATCCCTTTATGAATGGAATCAAATCTGTGCTGGAAACTTTCCACTTTAACTTCGTCTTCCAGCATCTGAATATATCCATTTACCCCGGTTAAAGGAGAACGGAGCCTGTGCAGCATTACTGAGATAAGGTTTTTCCAGTTAAAAATAACCTCTTTATTAGGTATTCCTTCAATATCAAGTAGTTCTAAAATCTGAAAAGAGGCTTTTGGAAGGTCAAACTTTTGTTTTTTAGTCTTATACCAAATTCCATTTAGCTGTGTGATCTGATGACCGGGTGAATCTTCATAGAAACGTAGCTTATCATTAACCAAGACTCTGGAATTATTTGTTAGATTCAGCTCATTGGAAGCAACGTCATTTGAAAATAGAATGTACTCAGAGGAGGAATCAAGCAAAAATACAGGGTTAGGAAGGCCTTTTATGTAATTTTTTAAAGCTGTCATAGACTGATATTATGCAATTCCATTAAATATAAGATAATAATAAATAACGGCACTTTATATTTAACCGGAGAACTTTAGGTTAGAACTTTTCTCTATTATCAACAGAATACTCTTCTTCTTAAATCAAAAGTATAGATATCCCTTAGAGAGGAAAAATTTACCGCCAAACGGATATTTATACACTTGCTTCCTGATAGATGTTCCCAGTTTATTTAATCTGAGAGCAAATAAATTGCAAAAATTGCCGATGGCATAGCAATTGCATTTAGCCCGTCACACACACTGAAATTGAATCTTAGATTAGAATGAAATTAATTGACAGTAACCACAGTCAGATGTTAGGGAAGGCAATGGATGCATATGCTCTACGTCAGAAAATGACTGCTTCCAATATTGCTAACGCAGACACCCCTGGTTATAAGCGTCATGAAGTGCAGTTTGAGCAGGAATTACAAAAAGCTCAAAAAGAACAAGGCGTGGACGGGATGAAGAACGTAAACGCTTCCATTCTTGAGACCAGCAATAATGTGCTGCTTGAAGATGAAATGATTGAAATGGCTGATACTCAAATTAGAGTACAAGTAGTAACTCGGTCTCTTCGCCATCATTTCAGCATGCTTAAAAATGGTATAACCGGTGTTAACCGATAATCAATAATTATAAGATTATGCTTCCAGATAGGATTTCATCAACTTTTCAGACAGCATCACAAGGTTTGGCCGTACAGCGTGAGCGACTTGCTGTCGCTTCTCGAAATATCGCTAATGCACAGACCACGGCACCGCAAGGTTCCAATAACGTTTATCGGCCACAATCGGTTAGAACTCAAGGACCAGTCCAACAAAATTTTACTCAGGTATTAGGAGAAACACTTGGTGTGGTTAAAAAAACTAATTCTCGGCATATAGAGCCATACCAAGGTCCACTTAATAATTTTAACGGCCAGAAGATGCAAGGGTTGGGTCCTCAGTTCAATGTTGAAGAAAAGGAAAGCTTCAGGTTTGAATTTGATCCGGACCATCCGGATGCCGATGAGAACGGAATGGTTCGATATCCTGATATTGATCTTATAAGGGAAATGGCGACAATGGTTAGTGCCAACAGGTTGTATGAAGCCAATCTGAGCAGCATTGAAGCTGAAAAAGAAATTATTAAACGATCTATGGAAATTTAAAATGAACAGTATTCAATCTCTGCAAAACCAGCAAATCACTCAGCTTTTAAAACCAAGCGCTCTGCGAAAAGCAGCTGAAGCTCCGGAACTTCCGAAATTAACCAAAGACGAATCTTCACTTATCGAAGAAAAGTTTACAGGACGGTCTGCCTTGGAAATTTATTCTATGGATGGGAACCTGAGTCAACAGCAGGTTATGCGTGGAACGAACATCGATACGAGAATTTAAATGAAGGTTTAAATAATAAGCTACTATGACAGATCCGATACAATTACAAGGAATACAGCTTCCCAAAAGCACTGAGCTAAGCCCTCGGCATTTTGAAATTGAATCCCCAGATAACGGTGATTCCTTTGCAGATATGCTTACAAAGGCAGTTAATGGTGTAGATGAATCTATGAAAACAGCCGAGCAAAACATGCAGGATTATGTTGCGGGTAAAACGGATAACGTTCACGATGTGATGATTTCAATGCAGCGGTCTCAGCTCAGTTTTCAGCTGATGGTTGAGGTTAGAAATAAGGGCATTGAAGCATATCAAGAACTAAGCAGAATGCAAATATAAGGCGGTCTGATTAATGAATAAATATACAGAAGCATTTCAAAATTTTTTTGGGCCTTTAAGTAACGCACAACGCGTCATGTTTGTGGGATTGATGGTTATTATCATTGCCGTTGTCGGCTCAATATTTTATTGGTCTCAAAAAACAGACTATTCTTTATTGTTTGGAGGGTTACAACCAGAAGCCGCCCAGGAGATAGTCGCAGAACTTAACAACCAGGGTATAAGCTATGAGTTAAGAGAAGGTGGCACCCTTTATGTGCCGGACGATAAAGTTTATGAGTTGCGAATGCAGCTTGCCACTTTAGGCGGTAGTGCAGCAACTGATGTAAAGGGATACGAACTGTTTGATTCCAACTCGCTTGGGATGACTGATTTTATGCAACAGGTGAATAAAAAGAGAGCTCTTGAGGGAGAGCTTGCTCGATCGATCAATAGTTTGCAGCAGGTTGAATTTTCAAGAATTCATTTGGTATTGCCGGAAAGATCTCCCTTTGAACAAGCTTCTGTAGAGGCATCTGCCTCGGTGATCTTAAACCTGCAAAAAGGAAACAAATTAAAAGAAGAACAAATTGATGGAATCACAGCACTTATAGCTGGAAGTGTGGAATCACTGGAAGCTGCCAATGTTACGGTATTAGATCAAGCCGGAAACAGATTAACAGATGAAATTGATTACGAAGGTGAATTTGGTTTCGGATCATCCCAAATGCAGCTCCGTCAAAAAACGGAAGCATACCTTACCGACCGTGGCCAAACAATGTTAGATCGGGTTCTTGGAGCAGGTAACAGTATTCTAAGAGTTTCTGTACAGCATAATTTCGACCGACTTCTGAGAGAATCTGATCTTATAGAGCCTGATAGCCGTACAATAATATCAGAAGAAAGGCGAGAGCAGACCGATGCGAATGAAGCATCTGAACCACAGCCTATTGATGCCAGGTTGCCTCCTGAACAACGTGGAAACCCGGTGGTTGTATCAAGCAATGAGGCGACTTCAAGTTCGGAAACAAGAAATTATGAAGTAAATCGGACCCGTGAAGTTTTCGAAAAAACTCAGGGTGAACTTGTAAATGTGACGGCATCCGTATTGCTTAACTATAAAAAAGAAATGGGAGAAGGGCCTGAAGGAGAACAAATAGCGACTTACGAGCCTTACCCAGAAGAGGCAGTAGAGGAATTTCGGGAAGTAGTGATGCTAGCCTTGGGAATGAAAGAAGAACGCGGAGATCAACTTAGCATAAAACAGATAGAATTTTTTGATAAGGAGTTAATAGGCGTCGATGAATACTATAATAATCAACCCATGTTTAACAATAATATTTTAAGATGGTCACTGATAGGACTCACTTTTATTGCTGTAATACTTCTACTGAACAACATTCGCAAGAAAATGGGAGATGGTGACTTGAATGTGATGAGTGAGTTTAAAGCGGATGATCAGTTAGAAAGGGCTGTACAGAAAGATGTCTTGGAAGGAAATAAAGAAGAGGGGGCACTGCGAGAAGGTGAGAATGCACAGACTGCATTATCTGATCAGCAAAAACAAAAACAATTACCTCAAAAGAATTACAGTAAAGAAGAAATCGTGAATTTTGTAGAGTTAAAACCTGCCGAGGCTGCTCAGGTAGTTCGTGCTATGTTAACCTCAGACTAATAATATCGTAAAATGGCTGTAGCAACTAAGAAAAAGAAAAAAATTGAAAGCATCGAAGACCTGAGTGGAGTTCAAAAGGCAGCGGTACTTGTTATGAGTGTTGGAATGCAATCGGCTTCTGCCATGATGAAAACCATGAGTGATACTGAGCTTGAAAAAATCACCATGGAAATAGCAAAACTACAGGATGTCCCGTCCGCAATTGTTGACGAAATACTCAGTGAATTTTATCAGCTGATGGAAGTTAAACAACACATGGTTAAAGGCGGTCTTGATTATGCTAAAGAACTTCTATCTCATTTAGGAGATGGAGAGGAAGCTGAAAATATCATGAAAAAACTTAAAGCCCAGTCAGGCAGCAGCGTTTTTGATGAGTTTCAGGAAACTAAGATCTCACAGATTGCTAATTTCATCTCAAATGAGCATCCGCAGGTTGCAGCTTTAATATTTTCTCAGCTTGATATCGAAAAATCAGCTGAGATATTAGGCCTTCTTGACCAAGATATGCAAACAGAGATCATATTTCGACTTGCATCCATGGACAAAATATCTGCAGAAGTGATCGAAGAAATTGAAGAGGTTATTAAAGAACACATGGGCGGAATGGATACAATTGGCGATCGTGTCAAAAGCGGTACCAACATTGTAGCACAAATCCTTAACGGAGCCGAAATCACTGTTGAACGACATGTGCTTGATCAGATTAAGAAAAAGGATGAACAAATGGCCAGCGATATTAAAGAACAAATGTTCTTATTCGAAGATATTCTGCATTTCGATGATCGCACCGTTCAGCTTATTATCAACGAGATGGAGAAAACTGATCTGGTTATGGGACTCAAGGGAGTGGCAACAGAGCTTTCCGACAAATTCCTCAGTAACATGTCGAACCGTGCTGCAGATATGCTGCGTGAAGATATGGATGCTTTGGGACCTGTACCTCTTAAGGATGTGAAAGAAGCACAGCAGCATATTATTAAGAAGATCAAAGAGTTGGAAGAAGACGGGCAGATTACTACGCGTAAAATGGATGAAGAGGAGATCGTAGAATAATATGAAAAGTCAAAATGTTCTAAATACCAATCAAGTAAAATGGTATGAAAATGGGGTCACTCGATTAAATTACCAGATGATCTTTAATGAGCCCGCTGAGTCGGATGGCGAACTTAATAACCTTGATCATGAGGAACTTGAATATCGTCTTAATAAAAGGGATGAGTTTTGGAAACAGAAACTTAAAAAGGAAAAAGAAACAGCCTTCACAGAAGGTTTTGAAAAGGGTAAAATAGAAGGTCTTGAAATTGCTCGTAACGAAATCGATGGTAAACTCGATGTTATTCAGGCAGCTATTAAAAAAGGGCATGAAGAATGGAAACGAAGAACGGAAATGATAGAGCCGGGTGTACTGGACCTGGCTTTTGATATATCGGAAGCTATTTTAGGTATCCCGGTCAGGGATCAGAAAGTAAGGTCAAATATGACCGAAAAGTTGACGCCTATATTTCAAAAGCTGGATCAGAGTTCAAAGCCTATTATAAGAGTTTCAGAGTACGATTTTGAACATGTGAAGGAACTCAAAGAGGAATATGCATCTAAGCTAACCATGTTCCTAGAAACGGATGAAAAATGTAATCCTGGTGAATTTGAACTTGATACTAATGATGAGACCATCGTGCATAAATTCCAGGAAATGCTTATGGAATTTAAGAAAAACCTAAGCCTGCCCACATGGAATTAGCGGAAACTTACGCATTAAAAGAATATGTGCAGGAAATAAAAGTAAAGCTTGCAACTGAAGTAGAATCCATCAAACACTATGGAAAAGTATCGTCTGTAGTTGGGACGATTGTTGAATGTTCCGGTTTACAGGGTAGCGTTGGTGAGTTGTTTGGGATTCACACTACCACAAATACGATCGTACAAGCAGAAGTGGTCGGATTAAAAGACGGCCAAACCCTGTTAATGCCCTTTGATCGTGTGATGGGGATGAGAGCCGGGTGTCTGGTTGAAAAACTAGGACAATCTTTGAATGTAGCTGTTGGGTCCAAATTACTGGGCCGTGTCGTTGATACTAATGGTGAGCCAATCGATGGTAAGGGGCATCTGCAAACCACACATCAGCAGCCTGTACATAATAGCCCTCCTTCACCTTTAGACAGAAAGCCCATAAATGAAATTATGTATACAGGTATACGATCTTTAGATGCCTTGAATACAGTGGGTATTGGGCAAAGGGTCGGCCTTTTTGCAGGGTCAGGTGTAGGTAAAAGTGTATTGTTGGGAATGATCGCCAAACATTCGTCTGCAGATGTAAATGTTATTGGACTTATAGGTGAGCGAGGACGTGAAGTTCAGGAGTTTGTTCATGACACATTAGGAGAGGAAGGGCTGGCTCGTTCAGTTGTAGTTACGGCAACCTCAGATACTGCTGCTATGAGCCGGGTAAAAGGAGCATTCACTGCAACAGCTATTGCGGAATTTTTCCGCGACCAAGGAAAAAATGTCCTCTTGATGATGGATTCGGTGACCCGGGTTGCCATGGCACAAAGAGAAATTGGATTGGCATCAGGTGAGCCTCCCACTACAAAGGGATATACTCCGAGTGTGTTTACTATACTCCCAAAACTTCTTGAGCGACCTGGTAAAACAGAAAAAGGAAGCATTACCGGTTTGTACACTGTTTTGGTTGATAATGACGATATGAATGAGCCTATTGCTGATGCTGTTCGATCTATTTTAGACGGCCATATTGTACTTTCACGCCGTTTAGCCCATAAAAATCACTATCCGGCGATCGATGTACTCGAAAGTATTTCGCGGGTAATGCCTAAAATTGTAAACGATGAGCAACGAGCCATAGCTATGAAAGCAAGAGAAATTTTGGCCACTTACAGAGAGGCTGAAGATCTCATCAATATTGGAGCATATGTGAAAGGTTCAAATCCAAAAATTGATGAAGCTATAAAAAAGTATTCGGCTTTGGAATCATTTTTGATACAAGACATAAACGAAAGTGATTTCAGTGACAACCTTTGGGCCACACTGAAGAAGATCATCAATTAACAATGAAACTTTTATGAAGTTTAAATTTTCTCTTGATCCGGTATTAAAAGTGAGAAATCACAAAAAGAAAGCTCAGAAGCAAAAGCTTGCTGAAGAAATGGCGAATAAGCGCGAGATCCTGGAATTACGCAAACAAATTCAAATTAAGTTGAAAGGTTTTTTAGAGAATACTGAGCAAACTGAAATTCAAAATGTACATATGGTTCGGCAACGGGGGTCACACATTCAGCAAGTACACCAGAAAATGAAAAAACTAAGTAAGGAGCTGTGCGAAGCAGAGAAGAATGTTTCTAAAGCCAGACACGATCTTGCAGAAGCTCATAAAAACCTACACATCATTGAGAAAGTGAAAGAATTTGAGAAAAGCATTTTTAATGACAACGTGGCGAAGCAGGAACAGAAGTTCATGGATGAAATAGCCACTCAATCATTCAGCAGGTAATATCAATGAGCAAATCAGCCATACTTAAGATTGCTGGCATAGTACTTATTCCATTCATACTGATGTTAGTGGGCGCTTTCTTCCTGTACCCACAACTTAATGAAGAAAAATTCAACGAGATCGTGACCAATTTTGAAGAGCAACAGGAAGAGCAATTTAAAAATGACCTTCAAAAAGAAAGAAATACTAATGCGGTCAACCAAAAGGTCATAAGTAAAGAATCTTTGAGCGACTCTATGGAAGTTTATGTGACGACAGAGGTTGATTCTGTAAATATTGAAGAACTTCCAGATTCTATTCAAAACATAACCTCTAAAACAGAATCTGAGATTCACCGCTTTGAGCAAAGTGAGATCAGATTGCATGGTATTATTGATTCTTTATATGCAGTTATAGAGGAACTTGAGGCTCAAATAGAGTTGCTTAGCAATCCGGTGGAAGAAAAAACAGAACTTGACCCAAAAGAGTTTTCAGAGCGTGTAAAAAGCTTATTGAATCTGGAAGAAGATGAATTAAGGCCAATCCTTGAAAAGATGACTAAAGATCAAATTGTACGCCTATACGACGGTGGTGGTACGATCCAAAGGCAGAAGATATTACGCTCCCTGGGTGCTGATGAAGCAGCGGAATTAATGACGGAGATAATGCGATGATAAAAGAAGTATTTAACTCGATAGCGGCCTCTTCAAGTTCCGGTAAATCAACGTCTTTAGAGCAAGAGAATGGTGGTAAGGAAAAAAAATACGAAACGGGTTTCTTTGGTAAAATGCTCATGGCTCTTCAAAATGAAGCAGAAAGAAATACCCAATCCGGCGAAACAGAATCAGGTAATACTGAAAAAGAAAATGGACAGCAAACATCTCTTCTGATGAGTGAAAGCAAGAGCGGTGAGGAAACCGCTAAGTTGATCTCAAATGAGAAAAACCGGAAAAGCGAAATAAAGATTGAAGATCAAAAGGTTGTTAAAGGATTAGAGGAAACGGACATAGAGTCAACGGAACAAGAGGAGAAGCAGGAGGAAATCTTAGTTAGTGAGCCTTCAGATGAGTCTGATATGGAAGACCGGAAAACTTCAGTAGACGGTGAAAAAATCAAAAATGAAATGCCCCCTGAAGAAGGATCCGGTTTATCTCTGACTCCAAAGTCTAAAGCTTTTGATTCAGATAATAAATATATATCAAAATCGGACATTAGCTTGGAAGAGAAAACAGAAAGGTCAGAAGCAGTTAATGAAAATGTAGAGTTTGTGGATGGCAATGACGCATCAATTACAAAAGGTATAGAACATTCACATGATCAACTACCAACGAATGAAGGAGAAAAGGTAGAAATTAATGATAATAAAAGAGTTAATGGAAGTTCGGATAACTTTTTACCTACTGAAGAATCTTCTGAACAAAGTCCAAATGGAGTTTTAAAAGAAAGCAGCATTCATGATCACTTTGATCGCAGGTTCGAAAATGAAAGTGAAAAAACTCTTCATACGAAGCCGGATCAAGTTGTAAATAATCAAATTTCATCTGCTTTTAGCACAGAAACCCCAAACGTTAAAGCGGAAGGTGAGCTTGTAGCCAGTATCAATAATATTGACAAAGAAACTCAGCATGAGCTACAAACCGAGGCTCGAAGAAAGTTTTTTGAACTCGATAGTTCGGTAATAACAAAGCAAGTGGGCTTAGAGAACACGATATCGGATAATAACACGAAAATACGATCACCGCATAATTTCACAGCTCGTAGAGATTCACAGATCGAAATAGTAAATGGGGATCATTCTATAAAAGATGACCTGAAAGAAAAACCACAATTGCAGGTTGAGCTTGTCAATTCTCAAAAAAATAATGAAGAAAGAACAAAACGATACGACCTGTTCAACCTAAATTCGGGTGGTAAAAGAATATCAGAAGACCGGTTAACGCCACTCAACAGTGGGACAGGGACAGGTTCAAATCAAAATGGCAAGAGCTTCATTACTCAACCAAACTGGATTCAATTTCAGGCCAATAACCAGCAAGAAACAGAGATTAAAGACTTTCAGGGTGGTTTTATCAACGAACATATTCTAGAATCAACTGAAGGCATTGAAAACGAAACGAGTGAACAGGTCAAACTGAACATGAATAAGTTGGCAGACATGCCGATCAACAATATTACGTTAAAGAGGAGTGTGTTGCCAGGCTTAACAGGAGCGCTTCAAAGGGCAACCTCCTCCGGTAAAGAAATTCCTAAAAGTTGGCAAAAGCACAGTTTTGTTCTCGATGATGGAAATAAGATCGAACTCTCAACACGTAATATTGATGGAGTGATACAGGTTAAAATTGCTTCCAGTAGTATTGAGTTGAACAAATTGATGCAGGAGTATGGCCAAGAGATTAAAGATCATTTGGAGCAGGAGTGTGAACTTGAGATAGATCTTCATTTTAACGAAGGTGGGAATGAAACCGCTTCAGAATTTTCAGATAATTCCCCGTCTTCAGGAAATAGAGAAGGGATTAACACTTCATTAGTAAATGGCTCAAATAAGATATTAAACAAAAAAGCGGAAGAACATCTTCAGCAAGCAGTCCGCAAGTTTGGTTATAACCAAATGGAATGGACGATCTAACTAAGTGATATGAGATCATGGATATAAATAGTATCAATGCAAACACCGCATCGGCCTTTCAAAAGCAAAACACTTCGGGTAAAACCGAAATGGGGCAGAAACAATTTATGCAGCTTTTGGTAGCACAGATGAGAAATCAGGATCCGATAAATCCAATGGATGGTGCTGAATTTGCATCACAACTGGCACAGTTTAACTCAGTTGAGCAATTGATAGATGTGAATAGCGGTTTAGAAATCTTACAGAACAGTCAAGACATGATGAGTGCGAGTCTAACTAACTCAATGGCAGCCACTCTTACCGGAAAACAGGTTAGAGCTTTAAGCGAACAGGTGAACCTGAGTGCTGAAGGTAATAGCGAGATTAAATATAAGCTTAAATCTTCGGCTGAAGAAGTGGAAATTGTTATACGCAACGCTAGTGGTGCTGAAGTACGACGTGAAACTTTGAATGGAGTATCATCGGGAGATAACAATTGGACCTGGGACGGAAAAAACAACTCAGGTGAACGCCTTGGTGAAGGAAATTACCAGATAGAAGTAGTAGCCAAAAATGGCGATGAAGACGTAAATGCCCTTGTATACATGGAGGGAGTTGCTAATAAAGTACGCTTCAGTGGAAATGGAGTGTTTTTATCAATTAACGGTATTGAGGTACCGATCGGTGACGTAGAAGAAGTCGGTACCGGTATTTTTTAATCAATAATTTTAATAACAGATACGGCATTGCTCAAAGCATGTCAGCAGTATAAAACTGCAAACCAAAACAGGAGTTAATTATGTCACTAATAAAATCCCTTAATTCAGGCGTAAGTGGTTTGAGAGCTTTTCAAACCAAAATGGACGTCATTGGAAACAATATTGCAAATGTTGAAACAGCAGGGTTTAAATCATCCAGAGTTTCATTTTCCGAAATGATGAGTGAGAGACTTGGTCGTGCCGGAGGTGGTGATTCTGCCCCTCAGCTCAGTAATCAGGTCGGTTTGGGAGTTCGAGTAGCATCTATTGATCGTGATTTCAGCCAAGGTGCTATGCAAAGTACAGGTAGAGCAACTGATCTGGCCATTGAAGGTGAAGGATACTTTATGGTTTCTGATAACGGCGAACAACTTATGACTAGAGCTGGAAACTTCGTATTTAATAAAGACGGATATTTAGTAGATCAGGGTGGACGGTCTGTACAAGGCTATATCGCTGACCGAAACGGAAATGTTTTAGGCGGTGGTGCAGCGGAGGATATACGAATTGACTTTGAAAATGTGCTCCCTCCCAAAAAGACGGAAAATGTAACTCTTGCTGGTAACCTGAATGCAAGTACAAGTACAGCTAAAGTACTTCAGTCACAAAGCGGATTTACTATCAACGGAAGTCCTGCACCTGACAATACCGATATTAACGACCTGAGCCAGACACTTACAGATTTGGTTGCCGGAGACACTATCGATTTTGATGTGGTTCTGAATGACGGTACTACTGCTACTTACAGCTTCACATATGGAGCCGGAAATGATGGTACGACCCTTGATGATATGGTAAATGCATTCAATACACAGATGCCAAATGCTGAGGGTAAAATGGCCTTAGTGGACGGTATTTTGATGCTCCGATCAGCCCAATTGGGTGAAAGTGAACTCGATATAACAAACATGTCGGTTACAGGAACCGGTGATATTAACCTACCTGGTTTACAAACTGTTCAGGAAGGTGAAACTAATGCACAGACAATGAGTACTACCGTCTACGACGAATTGGGTAATGCTCATTCTCTTTTGCTGGAGTTTACTCAGACAAATCCAAATGAGTGGCAGTATTCAGCACGCTTCTTGGATGGTGAAGAGATCACTTCCGGTGCTTCTGGAATCGTTACATTTGATGAACTTGGACAGCTTTCATCAGATGACCTTCTTAATCTATCGTTTGAACCAGGTGGGGGAGCTAATACTACCAACTTCTCAGTTGAACTTGGAAATTCCCAGAGCGGTACAAGATTTACACAGTATGCCGGAAGCAATTCTGCGAAAGTGATTAGCCAAGATGGATATACTCAAGGTCAATTGATTGATGTAACCATTAACGGAGCCGGACAAATTGAAGGAGTATACGATAACGGTAATGCTATGGTACTTGCACAAATGGCACTTGGAAAAGTTCAGAACCAAAATGGTCTTGAAATGATCGGAGGCGGATTATTCAGAGCCACATCAGCTGCCGGAGAAATGTTTATTGATACTGCTAATAACTTTTCCGGAACTGCTATTAATTCCGGGTCTTTAGAAGGGTCAAATGTAGATCTTGCTAAGGAATTCACAGATATGATCACAGCCCAACGTGCGTATCAGTCCAGTGCAAGAGTAATTAGTACTTCTGACGAAATGCTAACCGAAGCAGTAAATCTTAAACGTTAATTTTCTGAATTAAAGCTTATGAAAATTTCGTAAGCTGACAAAAGGACAACATAAACCCCACAATGTAGACTTATAACTCTGCTTGTGGGGTTTTTATCTAAATATAATTACTGTACGACCCACCTTAAGACCTTATTATTTTTTTGAAAATTCATAGCTTAATTATTTAAGATATCATTGTATATACCGATAATCATTCTATGTTAGATCGTTCAAGTAGCATAGGATTTATTTTAGGTTTCGCATTGATAATCGGAGCAATTGTTACTCAGGGTAGTTTGTCTACCTTTATGAGTTTTTCATCTGTTTTGATTGTAGTGGGAGGGGTAATCGCAGCAACGGCTATTAACTATAGTTTTGCAAAGATCAAGATCAGTTTTGATACCACCCTGAGTCTAATGAAGCTAAGTTCAATTGATCTTCGTACAGACATGGAGTTGCTCTCCATGTTTGCACGCCGCGTTCGAAGGAATGGAATATTAGTGCTGGATGGAGATCTGAAGCATTTAAAAGATGAATACTTGAAAAATGGATTGCAACTTGCCGTGGATGGCTTCAAAGAAGAAACTTTAGAAAGTATTCTGAAAGATGAAATTCAGAGCAGGGAAAAACAAGTGGAGCTCTCCATCATGCTTTTAAATTCAATGGCAAACTATGCACCGGCGTTTGGGATGATAGGAACCGTGGTGGGAATGGTTTTGATGCTTCAAAATATTTCTGATCCGGAGTCTTTGGGGGCAGGTTTGTCTGTAGCACTTATTACAACTTTATATGGGTCTATTTTAGCTAATATGTTTTTTGGCCCCCTGGCGGGTAAACTTGAATATCTGAGTGAATTAGACCGAAACAGAAAAGAATTATTTAGGATTGGAATTATATCAATAGTAGAGGGTGTAAATCCCAGAATAATGGAAAAGAAGATGCTTATATACGTAGACCCGAAAAGTCGGGCCGAATATTTAAAGCATCATGAAGAGTTGAGTATTCTCAAGAAAAGAGATGAAAAATTCTACAAACTTTGGATCGAACAACAGGATAAAGAATGGGAAAATCTAAAGGAAGTTCTGGCAACTGGCTGATGACTTACGGCGATCTAATGACGCTGTTATTAGTTTTTTTTGTTCTGCTTTATACTCTTACACCAAGTATTAATGACGGTGTGTTCAAAGATTTTATATCCTATTTTCAAAAGAGTTCCGGTTTTTTTGATGCACAAAATTTGAAATCCCAAGATTTTGAAATACCGGCAGATTCCCTGAATGTTGAAGATCTGTTGGAAAAGCGAGTTGAATATTGGCAGGCTTTTGCAGATTTATTGGAAGAGTTTGAGTTTTCATCAGAGGTTGATATTGAGGTCAGTTCAAGCGGGGTCAAGATCACATTAAGCGACTCACTGACCTTTGAAAGTGGTTCTTCAGAACTACTTCCAAATGCAAAGACTGTTCTTCTCGAGGTAGCCGATAGGATTGATGCAAAGGTTATCGAAATTGAAGTACAAGGCCATACTGATGATGTGCCTATTCGTGAAAATTCGATCCATGAAACCAACTGGCACCTAGGCGCTGCAAGATCCGTTTCGGTAGTGCAGTATTTGCAGGAGAAATCAGAAATAAAACCTGGAAATTTTAAAGCAAGCAGTTTAGGTGAGTACAATCCGATTGCAGACAATAACACAGAATCAGGTCGAAGGAAAAACCGTAGAGTAGAAATTTATCTACGTGATGAGCTTCTTATGAATTCACGTAATACAGAGCTTTGGTTCTGAAACAACAAATTATTCAAGCAGGAGAACTATTATGGCAACAAAAAAATCAAAGACTAAGAAAAAAGACAGAGCGTCAAAATTTCTCTCAATAGGAAAATATTTCCTTGTCCTTTTGTTTTTTTTGGCACAAGGGTACCTTGCTTACGCCATTGTGGATAAATATTATCCGGGAGTTTATGAAACCATGAATTCAAAAAGTCCAAAAGATTTTGGTACCTACGAGGTTGGCGAATTGGTTGTTAATCCGGCAAACACAAACGGTAAAAGATATCTTCTTGTGGAAATAAGTGTTGAATTGGACGATAAAGAGCATATTTCTAAGTTGGATAACAATAAAATGAAGTTAAAACAGGAAGTCATTGAAACTCTTTCTAAGCGAACCATACCGGAGCTGGTAAAAGTAGAAGACCGTGATTCCTTAAGATATGAACTTATCGATGTAATTAATTCTGTGATCGAGGTTCGTTCGGTACGCAATTTGTATTTCACTAAGTATGTAATGCAATGATAGTAAACGAACAATGGATACCTTTTTATGGAATTGAAAGCACAAAAGCGTGCACAAGGAAAAGTTAAGTATGTAGAATCGTACGATTTCAGACAGCCCAAGTTGTTCAGTAAGGAGATTATGAGAACCTTGCGAACCATACATGATGTGTTTTCCAGAAACCTGAGCCGAATATTCAGTTCTTCGCTTCGGTATAAGGTAGATATTAGCCTCAGTAAGATAATGCAGCTTTCCTCTCCGGATTTTGTACAAAATATTGAAAGCCCAAGTACCATCTACCTGCTTTCCGTTGACGAACTCGGAGGGGAGATCATTATCGTTCTGCCCCCGGAATTTTGCATCCATCTTATTGAACGCCAAAGTGGCGGGCAGGGACGTGCCATTCAAGAGCGCCGAACGCTTACCGTTATTGAAGAAAAAATCGTTAACCGGATTATAAGGAATATTAATAAGGAAATTATATCAGCGTGGGAACCATATATGGACTTTTCGATTGACTCTACTACTTATGAGAGTAAGCCGGAAAACCTTCATCTTGCTTCAGTTGATCCCACCATCATTGTAAAATTTAAGGTTGATCTAGGGGAAGAAGAACTTGAAGTGGGAGTTTCATATTCATATAGCCTACTTAAAAAAGCTATGAGTGATACTATCCTTAAGAAAGGGATGAAATCTAAACAGGAAGAGCTTACAGGTGATGAGATGGAGGGCTATAAACGCACGTTGCACCATGCAAAAGTTCGTATTCAACCGCTTTTGGGTACTGCCCGGCTCACTCTAAATGAAATTATAAATCTAAAAGAGGGAGACACTATTCCCTTAAAACAAAAATCTGATAAGCCATTGGCAGTCCGCATTAATGGAACAACCAAGCTTAAGGCTTATCCCGGCATCATACAGGGAAGAAGAGCTGTCAAAGTATTCGAATTGCTTGAAGAAATAAATGAAACAGAACTGGTATAGCTATGAACAATTATCAAGAACAACTACAAAATTATTTACCGGGAATTCAGGAATTTTTGACTTCCATTTTCCTCGAAGAAACCAAGATCAATATCACTTCATTTAATGAACTTGAAGCTGAATCTGCTCCTGAAACATTACAAGAAAACGATATCATTCTTTATGCCAGGGATGAAGGTCTTGAAATGGATGTGTTTGGTATTCTCGATGATGAATGGTTCGGTTTGCTTTCAAGCGTGATGCTTGGTGTTGAAGAAAAGAAATTCAATGAGGTCACCAAAGATCTGCTTAAGAAATTTTCGGATGAACTTTCCGAGACGCTTAAGAAAAAACTAGCTGAAGAAGATATTGAAACCGGTTTTGGTGAAGTGGAAGTATATCAGTTGAGTGACCTTGAAGATTTGTTTAAACACACCACATATTACCACGGAAGTTTGGAGGTTGAAGGACTAGCTGACGATAAAGTACGTGCAGCGATCTTAATTGGTGACCCGGAAGCGCCGATTTTGAAGGAAGAACCTGTGCAGTCCGTAGATGAAACGGAAAAGAAGCAACAAGTAACCGAAGAGATTCTTGACGATAATAATCTAAAGGAAACGGCTTTTGACCAACAGGCACAGGAAGAAAGAAATGGAGAGCCAGAGGAAGTAATTTCGGGTAAGTACATTGAATTTGAAGATTTTGATGAAACTACTCCTCCTCTTGAAAACGAGGATGGTAACAGTATGGACCTGTTAAAAGATGTGGAAATGGATGTTTCAGTTGAACTTGGGAGGATTGAGCTTCCGCTGGGAAAAGTACTTCAGCTTGCCAAAGGTTCCGTTATTGAACTCGAAAAATTAGCCGGAGAACCGGTCGATATCCTGGTGAACGGACAACGCATAGCTCATGGAGAAGTGGTTGTAATTGATGAACATTTTGGTGTTCGTATTTCAAACCTTATTACTACTCGTCAGCGTATAGCGAGCCTATCCTGATGGATTTTCAAAAAGCATTTTCACAATCGGGTAAAAAGCCGCAAAGTATACTGAAGATCGTACTGGGTATTTCACTGGCATTGCTGGTCATATGGCTGTTTCTGGTGTCAAAGATGGACACCGGAACTGTCGCCCAAAGCAGTGATCCTGAAGTTCAGGAACGTACTTTAGGGTTACAAGAATCTCTTAAAAAGACTTCAGTTAGTAAGGTTCAGGAATCTAAAAGAGAAGAGCCAGACATGTTTCAAAATGCTTTTATCACTTTTCTCTTTATGGTTAGTGTTTTAGTGGCTGTGTGGTATTGGTCTAAAAAGAAAGGTGCAGTTACTCAAAAAGAAATTAAAAGCAGGGACATTGACTCTCATTCACTTTCACAAAATGCACAATTAAAGTTTATCGAAATAAATGAGGAAGTGTGGATTGTAGGGGTAGCAGAAACAGGAGTAAATCTTTTGCATCGTTATTCAAAAGAGGAGTGGAAGGAAGGTGAGACTGAAAATACAGCCCATGAAGCAGATGAATGCAAAACCACTAAAAGTAAAACAGGAAAGGAAAATTTCAAAACTTTTCTGAAGCTCGCCAACAACTAAATGATCTCAACAATAAGGAAATATATGTTTCGCCTATTGATCGTGGTGACCATGATTATCGTAACAACAGCGGGCTCAGCGACGGAAGCATCACCGTTGAAGTCAAGATTCGCTTTTCAGGCAGGAATCAATTCGACAATAATGCTTCAGCAAGCTATTCCGCAAATAGGACTGTCTATCGGAAATGATGATACCAGTGACGAAGATTTCAGTTTGGCTATACAGGCATTGATTCTGATCACCATACTGTCGTTTGGGGCCGCATTTGTTACGATGATGACCAGCTTTACGCGCATAATCGTAGTTTTCTTTTTTCTGAGAATGGGATTGGGTACACAGCAATCGCCACCTAACCAGGTTTTGATAGGATTGGCACTCTTTCTCACGATTTTTATCATGAAACCCACCTTCGATCAAATGAACGAAGAGGCCATTCAACCTTATATAAATGAGGAAATGACGCAAGTTGAGGCATTAGCTACAGCTGCAGTTCCTTTGAAAGAATTTATGGTGAATCAGACGCGGGAAAAAGACCTTCTTTATTTTATGGACATGGCCGGAGTTAGTACAGTAGATAGTATTGAAGGTCTACCACTATATGTTGCCGTGCCATCCTACGTTCTCAGCGAGCTTCGGATTGCATTTCAGATCGGCTTTATGATCTATTTGCCCTTCATGGTAATTGACCTTGTTGTGGCTTCCATTTTACTCTCGATGGGTATTATGTTTTTGCCTCCTGTGATGGTCTCATTGCCTTTTAAAATTTTAGTTTTTGTTTTAACAGACGGCTGGTATTTATTGGTGCAGTCGTTGGTAGAAAGTTTTAAATAAATATTTTTTATGAATATAGAGTCAGCATTGTATTGGTTACAAGAGATGTTAGTCGCTGTCGCAGTTTTATGTGCACCCGCAATGATCGGAGCATTGGTTGTTGGTCTGACTGTAGCTATTTTTCAGGCGGCGACCTCTATTCAGGAAATGACTTTGAGCTACGTCCCCAAAATGGCTGTTGTGGTAATCGTACTGTTCTTTATGTTTGGTTTTATGCTCCAGTTCAGTGTTGATTTTATGCAGCGGATTTTCGATTTCATTCCACAAATAGCTCAATGAGAACTCATGAGCTAATGTTAAGCTCTGAAAAATACTGTTATGGAATCTTTGTCAATTGATTTGATATTATCGGCCTTTTTAGTATTTGTCAGAGTTAGTGCTTTGGTCATGACAGCTCCCTTCTTTAGTACATCCGCATTTCCGGCTCAGATTAAGATCTATTTTTCCATTGTTACTTCTGTGATGTTGTTCTCGGTTATACCTTCGGATAGTGTGTTCTTATCGGCAGAATCCGGAGTTATATTCATTGTATCAGCCATTATTTTAGAGGCTTTGGTTGGAATTGCTTTGGGATTGATAGGGCAGCTGGTTTTTGCAGGATTGGAAATGGCAGGAATGCTTATCAGTTTGAATTCGGCACTCAGCTTCGCAAATATGGTTGATACGATGACCCAGAAGCAAAGTGCTATCATTAGTAACCTTTTCACTCTTGTAGCTGTTCTGGTATTTCTTTCCATAGATGGGGATAAAGTATATATCAGTGCACTAGTTAAGAGTTTTGATCTTATTCCAATTAATGAGGCTGAAATTCATCTAGCCGGTCCCTATATGCTTGAAATCGCAACCTATTTGTTTGTGATTGGGGTACAGATTACCACTCCATTTATTATTGTGATTTTTCTACTAGATGTTTCGATAGCTATCTTTGCCCGTATAATGCCACAGGCTAACATGATGTTCATTGCATTCCCAATAAAAGTAGGGGTAGGATTAAGTCTTCTATTACTATCGGTACCTTATTTGCCGACAGCTTTTGAGATGATGTTCCTTCAATTATACGATTTTCTGGCTGAAATCATAGGTATAATAGCACCAGGAATTAATTGATTATTCTTGACCTCACATTATCAATAAATAACTTATAAAGTATATGTTATCAAATAATGTCAGCTACTGCCATTATTATCTATCACTTTACTTACAGAAGTATTCATGAAGTGATTAATAGTAAAATTTTAATGCAATATGATGTGCATTGGTTATGCAGGTCAATGTGGGATTGGTTAAACATGATCCAAATCTCACGATTTGTATCGTTTCGTTATAGGACAACTTCTGTTTAAATCTTGCACATTTATTTAGCAGATTTACGAACAAAAGGTGAGAACTTACCCATTGATGGGAATAAATTTAAACTGTAAGGTCAATATTATTACCAATTTCAGGTTCATTGGAAGATTTTGCCTGTCGGTTAGGAGTCGGAGGTTGGTGTATTTTAAGATCGGTAATGGCTTCAGGATTTAACGAAATCTTGTCATCGATCTCAAAAGGTGGATGCTTGTCTTCAGAATCGTTCTTTTTCTTTTTTGAACGTTCTTCAGCATCTTTTTTTCGTTTGAGGAGATGCGGAATTTTTTTTAATCGTGATATTTTGGGTATGAGTGTCATTAGAAATATCATTCTTTACTGCTACAACCTATTATCGGTAACAGTAACCAAATGTTAAATACATATTTACTTAATGATCGGCTAAGAAAAGAAAACCTATAATAAGACAGTTAACCCAGTTAGGGAAAAGTGACTATTTAATGCGGAACTGAAAATTATCTTGTCTGATAACAGAAACTGCTTTTATGAAATTTAATACAGCTTTACTCTAAGTATACATTATATTTTCTTCACTAAGCTCTGCATTTAATTTGATGAGAATTTTTCCAATGATTTGAGAAATTCGCGCTTCTGTAAGTTCCATTAACAAGGCAATCTCACTCATGGTCATATCTTCATAGTAATATAGCATAAGTATCAATCGCTCTCTTTCCTTTAATGTACCTATCTTTTCTTGTAAAGCTTTGGTTCGTTCCTTTTTTTCAAGGTTCTGATCAGGGGTTTCGCTGTCAGGATTTTCATGAAAATCGTAGTGTGAATTGGAATTATCATCATAAGCGGGGCTATCAAGTGACAAGGCACTTCGCTGCTGGACATTGGATAGTAGCTTATGATAATCTTGAATGTCCATATTCAGTTCTTCAGCGATCTCCTCATCAGAAGGCTCACGGCCAAGTATTTGACTTTTTTGATCAATAACCCTCTGAACCTCACCATAACTTTTACGTTGTTTTCGCGGAAGTTGATCTATACTGCGCAGATAATCAACAATATTCCCTCTCACCCGGTAATAGGCAAAAGTGTTGAATTGAATGTTACGTTCGCAATCATAAGAATCCATAGCTTGAAGCAAACCGTAGATACCAGCACTTTCCAGGTCCTCCAACTGTGTTAAAGGTTGATCGGGCCTGCTTATTTTTCCAATGATACTACGAATAAGCGGCATAGATTTACTGATAATTGAATTTCTCAGTCCGGGTGCCGGATCTTTACAGTAGAGTTCGACAAGTTCTTGTAAGCTTTTATTTCCCATGATTAACTATCCCCCTGATCATTTGACGAACCGCTCCCGGTCCCTGACATAGTCATTTTATCAGAGTTATTATCCTTCACTACATTCAACAAGAAAATAGTAATGTAGATGACTGAGAACAGACTCATAAAGGCTACTATACTTCGATACATAGCTACATCTACTTCTGCTCCGGAGAGCATAAGAAGTAAAAACAAGATTAGTGATATGACTGTTATTAATCGTATTAACATTTTATCTCCTTATTTTAGTGAACCGGCCTCAATGTTGCTAATTTTCGGTTTGCCGAATAAGCGATCACTTGTTGCGTTATAAATTTAATTTCTTTTAGTTCTTCATCCACATTCAGGCTCTGGTTCAAAGGCTGTTGCTTCATGATTGATTTTTTTATGGAATTACTAGTCGGTATAAAACCCCAATAGGGTATTTTCTTTTTTAGAAAATAATTTAGGATGGTATTAAACCGCATGAATGTCTTTTCTGCACTTTCTTCATTTTCAGCAAAATTTACGATTCCGGAGAATTGATACTCAGGATCAATATTGTAAATATATTTACAGAGGCGATACACATCAGATATAGCAGCAGGTTCATCTACGATTACCAGAATTCCAATATCGGCCGTGTCCAATGCCCATAATGACATTTCACCGGCACCGGCCGGGGTATCAATAATGATGTAATCATGAGTTTTCTTTAAAAATTGAGTGATCTGATCTAAGGCATCCATCATTACTTCTGAACTTATGTTAGCCTGACTTGGATCAGATGCTCCGGTAATCAGCGTAATACCTTCTACTTTTTGGGGAAGTTGTTCGAGCCCACATTTTCCGTTTATCCAATCAGAAACAGTATGCTTAGCATGGCAATTTAAGAACGTAGCGCAATTCGAAAGTCCAAGGTCTGCATCAATGATTGCAGTTGAATGGCCCAATTCTTTGAATTGAAGCGCAATATTTATGCTGCTCATGCTTTTTCCCACGCCACCTTTTCCGCTTATCACGGTAGCTACAAAAGATTGATCTATATTTTGAAGTGTATCCATGCCTTTTTTAATTATCCTGTAAAATTCGTTGTGCAAACCAGCGCGGATCAAATTCTCCGAGGCTGTTAGGTGATTCCTCACCCCCTCTGCTTATATATCGTGCCGTGCATCCCATTTCTTGTAGAAACGGGATTATCGGTCCCCATTCAGAAACTTCATCGAGGTGCGTAATTGCTATATGATCCGGTTGCAGGGGATGATGATTAGCGGATGAGTTACGGAAATAGAATTTATTTAAAGAAGCGTTTACCACGTAATGGATCTCAAGCGGTGTAAGCGGAGTCAGCATCTGGCGTATTTTCCAAAAATCGCGGAAAGAATTTTCCCGTTCAATATTGATGGATGGAGTGTCGATCAGAACATGGTCAAATTCACTCCAAATATCCAGGTGATCGTTTACATCTTTTCCTTTACTGATCTCGAAATAGGGCAGATCATGGTCTACACAAAATGGCTTCAGAATGGTGTAGTAAGGAGTTGTATTATTTTGTTTTGGATGTATGCTTAGTATCGCTACTTTCTTCTTCTCCATCAGCTCTGGATGCTGACTCAATTTCATTATGAGGCTGGTTTTACCCGATCCGGATGGCCCTATGAAAAGCATATATTTTTGAGGGCCATCCAGTTTAGCTTCACCCAATGCGTTTCTAATGATAGCTGCGAGTTTAACCATAAATTGCTCCGGTTGATCATAAGGGTCAATTCCTTTTTCAATGATCTTACTGAACCAGCCGCCAATTACAGTGGTATTGATCCCGGTATGGACTAACTGTTGGAAAGCGGGGTGAGAGGCATAATCCAGGTTGGCTGACATGAGGGCAGAATCAAGTAAAGCCTCCAATTTATCAAAACGTTTATGCAGGGCGTTGATTTCACGCTGTTCATTTCTATTTGGTGATATCACCAGCGGTCGCTTTTGCTTTTCACGGGAGCTTTCCGTTTGTTTGAAATGGGTAATAAAGCCTTTGGTGTGGGCCAATTTTTTATTGGATCGATCCCTATTTACATGTTCTTCTTTTTCTAAGCTCGGTGACTTTGATTTACTATTTTCCTTAAATACTTTTCTAACTGCAGCACGGCCATAAGCTGATATTTCAGTATCATGTCTTTTAGTGCTGTTTTTACCTTGAATGTTTTGTTTCTGTTCACCATTGAATGTGAATGCGTCATTGCTGAGGGTGTCGTCCGTGTCATTCAGTTTCGAATTATCAAGTTGACGGGCATATTGTCTAAGTGAGGAAAGTTTATCTTTTTTAAAGTCAACGGATGTATGCTTTCTCTCCGTGGAAGCAGATTGTTCAAATTTTACGCCTGGGTCCTTTTCCGAAACGTTAGTTGCAGCTTTTTTCGCTTCAGATTCTGCCTGAGATTTGGCCGGAAATTGCTCTTTATTTTTATTCTTTTCATCTGAAAAGATAGTAATGCTGGCTTTATCCAATCCATCTTCCTTATTAGATTCTAAGACCAATAAATCGTTACCATACATCTGTTGCGCACTTTTTTTAGCTGCTTCAATAGTTTTACCAAAAACGTTCTTAAGTATCATACGGTTGCAAATTCTTCAGTTCCATGGACAGATTGCTCTGTTGTTTCGTTTCCTATAGGTTCAAATTCTTCAGCATCTAATTTTAATCTGCCGAAGGTTTTGAACTGTACGTCCTGACTGATATCGTTATACGATAGCACATTGATATCTGGCAAGATTGGTGCCAAAAATTCAAAAAGCGTAAATCTCAATACTGGTGAAGTCAGTAGAATCGGTTCATATCCCTGGCGTATCATCTTATCAAATGTAACAGATGAATTTTTATATAAGGTTTCTACGGTATCAGGCGTTAAACCCAAAGTGTTGGAGTTAAGCATCCCTTGTTGTGCCTGAGAGATCAGATGCGATTCAAGGTTCGAGTCCATCATTACCACTACAACCATGTTATCAGTGGTAAATTGATGTGTTATGGTCTCTGAAAGTGCATTTCTGCAATACTCATTAAGTACATCAGTATTATTGGTTTGGCCACAATGATCTGCAAGCGTTTCAAGGATGGTATTGAGGTCTTTGATAGGAATCCGTTCACGCAGCAATCGCTTTAATACTTTTTGTATCTCACCTACTTTCATGCCCTCAGGTATTAACTCTTCTACCAGTGCCGGCGACTGTTCTTTTATGTTGTCGATCAATTTTTTCACCATTTGTCTGTCCACTAATTTGAATGCATTTTTTTTCAATACTTCCATCAAATGAGTGGTAATGACTGCTCCTGATTCGATCACCGAAAGGCCATATTTTTCCGCTTGAGACTTATTTTTTCCGCTCACCCAAATAGCGTCCATTCCAAAAGTTGGATCTTTTGTTTCAATTCCTTGTATATCGGGTTTAAAATCTTCGGGAAGAAGTGTAAGATGATAACCCGGCAATATTTCACCTTCACCCTGCATAATGCCCCTCATCTTGATAGTATAATGGTTGGCATCAAGCTGAACATTATCACGTATTCGGATCGATGGAATAATGATCCCAAGTTCTGATGCAAGTTGCTTCCGCAGGGAGGTCATTCTGTCCAAGAGATCTCCACCCTGATTAGCTTCCACCATAGGGATTAGACTATAGCCAATCTCAAGTTCAAGGGTATCAACTAAAAGGTAATTTTCAACAGGGTCTTCCGGCTTTCCGGAAAGGAGTTTGTTCTCTTTATCCTCAGCTTCCTGTCGTTCTTCTTCTTCTTTAGTAAGATTAGTGTAAGCCATGAATAAGAAAAAGCCACTGATCATTGAGAAAGGAAGCAGTGGAAGCCCGGGCATTAATCCTAGCATAAACACAAAGATGGCACTGATCACCATTGTTTTGGGATTGCCCAATAATTGTCCTGTCAATTCCTTACTTAGGTTTCCTTCACTTGCTGCGCGTGATACAATGATACCTGCTGCAGTGGAGATCAATAAAGCCGGTATTTGAGAGACCAAGCCATCACCTATGGTCATTAAGGTATATTTAGTGGCAGCTTCCCCGATAGGCATATCCAATTGAACCGTACCAATAATTAAGCCGCCGATTATATTTATAAAAGTTATGAGAAGTCCGGCAATAACATCACCGCGAACAAATTTACTGGCACCATCCATGGCTCCATAAAAGTCGGCTTCCCGGGATATATCTTCACGTTTCTTTTTTGCTTCCTCATCTGTAAGCAGGCCGGCGCTAAGATCGGCATCAATCGACATTTGCTTGCCGGGCATGGCATCCAAGGTAAATCTGGCAGCAACCTCTGCAATACGTGTTGACCCTTTCGTAATAACTACAAAGTTGATGATTACTAAAACAGAGAAGATGATGATCCCAATAATGAAATTACCCTGAACAATAAATCCACCGAATGATTCAATGATGGAACCGGCATATCCCTCACTTAAAATCAATCGGGTAGTTCCCACATTTAATGACAGTCTGAAAAGTGTAAGAATGAGAAGCATTCCCGGAAAGACGGCAAATTGCAAGGGTTTCAGTGCATAGAAGGCGACGAGCAGTACAACTAAAGACAGGGAAATGTTCAATGCCAGGAAAAAATCCATCAATTCTGTTGGAAACGGTATAATCATGATCAAGAGGATCATGATTATGCTAGAGGAAATAAGTACGTCCGTTTGGAAAAATGTTCCTTTTAATGTTTTGGTATTTAAGCCGCCAAATATCATTAGATCTATACTTTGTGTTTATTCTTAAGTTTGTAAACATACGCCAGGATCTCTGCTACAGCCTTGTAGAGGTCACCTGGAATGAAACTGTCTTCCTCTGCTGTGGCAAAAAGAGCACGGGCTACTGGTTTATTCTCTACAATTGGTATGCCATATTCTTTAGCGAGCTCTTTTATCCGGAGTGCGCGGAGCCGTTGTCCTTTAACTACGACTAAAGGAGCATCGTTACTTTTTGGATCATAACGTAAGGCTACTGCATAGTGAGTAGGGTTGGTGACTACTACGTCTGAACTGAGAACAGCATGGTCTAGCCTTTTTTTATTACGAAGCTCCATCCCAAACTTTTTACGCCATCCTTTTACCTTCGGGTCTCCTTCCATTTGCTTGAATTCATCCTTCACCTCTTGTTTACTCATCTTCAGGTCTTTATGATGCTGATACCGTTGATAAATGGCATCAGCAATTGAGAGGACTAACAGGGCAGCAAGGATTCGGGTAATGAACATTAAGACAAAGGTCCCCATTTCGCCGAGGTTATAGTCAAGAGGTGATATCATGAAAGTCATAAAAGTGTCCACTTCATTTTTCACACTATAGTATCCTATGAGCCCAACTATGAACAGCTTGGCAAAGCCTTTGATTAGCTCTACAGCTCCCTTGGCCGAGAATATTTTCTTTATGCCATTCATTGGGCTCATCTTGCTTGCCTTCGGTGCCATTGCTTTTGCAGAAAAGGCACCTTTGGTCTGAGCTAAATTCACCAACAATGTGACAACTAATAATACAGACAAGGTAGGACCCATTATACCGATCATCGCCCATAACGCTTCTGAAAGGTGACTCATAGCTTCATTTTCGTTTGAAAAGCCACTTCCTGCATTTATGAAAAAGGTTTCAAACAAATGAGCAAACTGTGCGGATATTGAGCTTCCTAACGCCACAAACATTATAACGGATGTAGTCAACACAGCAACTGATGAGACTTCGGTACTAATGCTGACGTTCCCTTCCTTGCGGGCATCTTCCAGCTTTTTCGCCGTGGGTTCTTCCGTTTTTTCCTGATCTGAATTTTTATCTGACATGAGACATCCAGTTCAAAAACGGTACCATTTAATAATAGGGTGATAGAGGGGTGTTTTAAGATATTGATAAACAGAGATGCGGATATTTTGTCCTCCGGGCAGGAAAAGATTTCCATGAAATGAATAAGTGGAGGTAAAGAAGGCAGTTGAATGTTTTAGCTACTGCATGGTCTTAATCAAATGATCACAAAAATCGGTCAAAAGTAGCTTTAATACAGTATAATAGAGTTTTTTAACTGTGGAAAGTTACTAAAGCTCACTTGAATTGCTATTCTTCACTTTCCTGATATGAATAAAAAATTCACAGTGGCACAATAATTGAACTGTATGGGAATGTGAATTGGATATATAAGCGGTTATCGGTTCACAATAGAACATCTTAACCATGAAATTTTGAACGGTATATAAATGATCGATCGGATATACGCACATATGCAGGCCATGCAGGTTTTACAAAAATCGCAGGATATTACTGCTGATAACCTTGCAAATATTAACACTCCTGGTTTTAAAGGGAATAAAGTATTCTACCGTATGTTCAAAGAGAATGTGGATGGTAAAGAGGTAACGAAAAGCGTGCCGATGCAACAGATCAATTTGAACCAGGGTTTATTGGAGCCTACAGGTAACGAGTTTGATCTGGGTATCAATGGAGAAGGATTTTTTACTGTGGAACAAGATGGACAAATGTTCTTAACCAGAGACGGACGTTTTCACATGGATCAGGATGGTTTTCTGGTTAACACTCAGGGAGCAAAAGTATTAGGAGAATCTGGCGACATCCAGCTATCAGAGTACTTTACGAATCAAGGCACATCAGGTGTAGCTCCTAAATTAGAAATCGCTAAAGACGGTACCATTAGCATTAATGAAACTGATGTGAATAAAATTCAGATGGTGAATGTGGAAGATCCTGCTCAACTGCAACGCAAGGGGAGTGCTTATTTCTCGGTTACAGATCAGGAAGCATTGACAAATTCGAATGTGGGAACCCTGATGCAAGGCTATTACGAAAAAGGAAATGTAGAACCACTAACTGAGATGGTTGATATGATGAGAAACATGCAGATGTTTGAATCTCAGCAAAAAGCTATGCGAACTTCTGATGATCTGTTGTCGAGAGTTAGCACGCAATTAGGAAAATTTTAAATATTAACATGGATAACCCAAACAAATATGTTTAGAGCATTAAGTACAGCCGCACTCGGAATGAGTGCTCAGCAAAGATCGGTAGATAACGTAGCTAATAATTTGGCCAACGTTGGTACGACCGGATTCAAACGAAGCACGATAGCTTTTCAGGATCTTTTCTATGAAAATATAGCATCCTCGAAACGAGGCGGCGCAATAAATGGAACAAATGGCAAAGGTCCTTCACTGCAGATTGGGCATGGATCCAGAGCTGTTGCCACCATACGAAATTTTATGCAAGGTGCGGTTGCTGAAACCGGAAATCCATTGGATGTAGCCGTAAGCGGTACTGGTTTTTTTCAGGTTGAACTTCCTGACGGATCTGTTGGCTACACACGGGACGGTAATTTCAGTATGGATTCTACGGGAATGCTGGTCAATAATTCAGGCCTGCCTCTGGCTAGTCAGATCGAGATACCGACGGATGCTGTCGCAATAGAAGTTGCGCAAGATGGAACAGTGACTGCAATGATGGCCGGAGATAACACACAGATTGAACTTGGGCAAATCGAATTAGCCAAATTTGCAAATCCGGGTGGACTTGATGCTATGGGGGATAACTTATTTGCTGAAACTGAAGCGTCAGGACTGCCATTTTTCGGCAATCCGGGTGATGAAGGTTTTGGCGTGGTTCGTCAGGGCTATTTGGAGCAATCAAATGTAGACATTGTTACTGAAATGGTTCGGCTGATTGAAGCCCAGCGTGCATATGAAACAAACTCCAAGATGGTTCAGACGGCTGAAGATATGATGTCAGTAACAAATTCCATCAAACGATAAACAGCCAGCTTCATGACTATTAAACTTCTCATACTCATTATCTCTGCTTTTTTCTTACATCCTGCTGAATCTATATCGGATGCAGAGCAAGTGATTTTAGACAAAGCAGAACAAGCGATCTATAAGCAGTTTAAAAATGAAAATATACGTTTTGAACTATTTGTAAGATGGATTCCCGGAAGTTTAAGAAGTTTGGATGGATCATATATTGAGACTGTAAAACTGGTTGGAGCACTTCAAAAGTACACTAGTTTCAAAGTTACATTTACGGAATATGGGAGCAAAAAAAATAAGGAAGTGCAACTTTTAATTCAGGCTGAACAAAAAGTACCGGTACTTCTTGAGAGAAAAAATCGTGGTGAAACCATTGAAGAAACTGATGTACAATGGCGTTGGATGAATATTGATTTGACTCGGGACAATCCTGTCCATGATCTGAAAAATATACAAGGAAAAACGCTTCGCAGGTCACTTACAGCCGGTCAGTTCATTGATGAGGAAGATATTGGAGCATCATTTCTGGTAAAAGCAGGGGATGAAATTGAAATGGTCTATCACCAACATGGTCTTCAAATTTTATTGAATTGTGAATCCAGACAGGATGGTGCTGAAAAAGAAAAAATTCAAATCTATTGTAAAGAAACACGTAAAAAATATCAGGTTCAAATTACAAGCTCAGGAGAAGTTCTATGGCTCAAGACGCAATAAAAAATTACTTAGTTGGCATATTCTTAATAAGCGGCTTGTTATGGCCACAAATCGCTTCTGCTCAAAAATCTCTTTACCGCGATGTGAAAGCAAATACGGTGGGGGATGTAATAACTGTGATCCTTCTCGAAAGTACAAATGGTAGCTCCACGTCTGATGCGAGGCTTTCTTCGAGTGCAAGTGGATCAGCAGGAGGATCCATGTCAGGTAATTTCATGCCCTTTAAACCCACATTTGGTGCTGATGCAACGGTTAATTATGGTTCTGATCAGAAGAACCTATCCAATCAAAGGCAGCTTCTTGAGGGTTTTATCAGTGTTCAGATAAAAGAGGTTACACCAAATGGAGATCTAATTGTGGAAGGCAACAGGCTCACCGAAGTGAATGGCGAAGTGCATGAAATGATGTTGAATGGCATAGTACGTCAAAATGATGTTAACAGTGATAATGAGGTGCTTTCGTACAGGATCGCTAATGCTAATATCAGTTACCAGAAAAAGGGTGGCATCAACCCCAAAACAAAGAACCGAGGAATTCTTAAAAAAGCCGCTATTGGAGTCGTTTCCCTGGGATTAAGTGCTGTTGTGATCTTAAAACAATTGGGTAATTAAAATATGAAAATCATGAAAAACATTTATAACCAAATGCCCCAGTTCATAAGTACTATTATCCTGGGGACGCTTTTATCTGTATTTATCTCCCTGACAGGTCACGCACAAACAAGGTTATCTGATTTAGTTGAATTGGAAAATATGCAACGTAAAGAATTGATCGGATATGGTCTTGTAACTGGGTTGGATCGAACCGGAGATCGTTCAATGGGAAATAGAGGTGCTGCTTTTACTGTACAATCTGTAGCGAATATGCTGGAGAATTTTGGAATTACGGTTGATTCGGAAAGACTCCGGACTCGTAATGTGGCTGCTGTTATGGTTACCGCATCTATTACTCCATATCATGCACCGGGTAGTGAAATCGATGTAACGGTATCATCACTTGGCGATGCACGTAGCTTACAGGGTGGGGTATTGTTACAGACCCCGCTCATAGACCCAGATAACCAAGAAGTGTTTGTTAAAGCTCAAGGCCCGTTGGTGGTAGGAGGAATTACAGCAGAATTGCCAGGGGCAAGGGTAAGCCAAAATCAAACTCTGACAGCTACTATACCAGGTGGCGGAATAGTAGAGCAGAATGAAGAAGTAGATCTGAACACTGAGGTACCGCTTGGGCTGGTATTGAGAGACCCAAATTTTTCTAATGCGAGAAATATTGTTGAAGTCATTAATGAGGCTTTTGATGAAGAACTAGCCTCTATACATCATTCTGGCTTGGTTCGTGTTGCATGGCCGGAAGCTTTTCGCGAGAGAGGCACCATGAATGTATTCACAAGCATTATTCTAGATCAGAAAATTGAAGTGGAAACACCGGCGCGTGTAGTCATAAATGAGCGAACCGGTACTATTGTAGCAGGTGGCGAAGTTATTATAGACGAAGCTATGATCTCGCATGGAAATATTCAGTTGCGTACTCAGGTGAATCCATACATTAGTCAACCACCGGCATTCAGTCAGGGAGAAACAACCATTTTGAACGTACCGGAAGCCGAATTGAGGGAGGACCTTGCTCAAACATTTACCTTAGAGCCAGAGACGACCGTTCAGCAATTGGCGGCCTCCTTGAATTCCTTAGGGCTGAGTCCTCGTGATATTATTTCCATTTTTCAAGCATTGGATCGTTCTGGTACACTCAGAGCAAAATTAATTGTGATGTAAACATTACCTAAAAAAGAAATCAGTCTTATGAAAGTAGATCCATTTATACCTATGACCATGAAGCAGAACGCAGAACAAAGATCGGATGATCTTAAAAAGGAGCAGGCCGCAAACGATTTTGAAGAAATATTTGCAAAGCATCTTGTGAAAGAAATGACTAAAGATTCATTCAAAATGTCCGATAACAGTGGAGTAATGGGTAATGCAAACAACTTATATCGTGAACATATAACGGATGCACTCGCAAATGAACTGGCAAGTCAGCGTAAGCTTGGAATGGCAGACCTTGTCTCTAAATACTGGGGACAAAGCACCGGTTTAAAAGGAAATTCATAATCTATAATCTCATTTATAATGAAAAACGATAAAGTTACTAATATATCATTGCAACGCCTTTCAGATACTGTAGAGTTATTGGATAACAGCTCTAAACAACTTATGAGTGTTATGGAAGATCAGATCAACGCTATTATCACATCAGATACTCAAAAAATTGAATCCTTAATCGATGCTCATACTGCGCTTTCGTGGCATTACAAGGAAAATGAAAAAGAATTCATGAAGGATTTGACAGAGTTACTGAACAAATATTCTAATGAAGGCAAAGACACAAACAACATCAGGCTTTTGAAGCTAAAAAACGTTTTTCCTGAATGGGGAGAAGAGATAGACTATTGGCATTCAACGCTATCCGACAACACCAGAGAGCTGCAGCAAAAACACAATCAGGTAATCCAACTCCTGGAATTTGCCATGAAACAAAATGCTAAGATGATGCATGCTATATATAGCCAGCATAATGAGAAAAATTCCAGATATGTTGCAAATGGCATGCGCTCCGATATCATTACCGGTGTTGCTGTAAATCAGGAGATCTGATATGCGTTCATTATTAGAGATTTCAAAAAGTGGGTTAAAAAGTGCAGAAAGATCACTTTCTGTTACCTCGAATAATATTATTAATGCAAACACGCCCGGTTACACCCGTCAGCGCCTTGAAAAGTCGCCTAATGGTATGCAAATGTCAGGCTCTCACATCGGATTGGGAGTTGAGATCACCGGACTTACACGTATGCGCAATCAAATGAATGATGTGCTGATGAATCAAAAACAGCAGGATATGTCGTTTATGCAAGGGCAGGCTAGAGTTTTTGAACAGCTTGAAGCTGTGGTTGCAACCGATTCAGGAAATGACTTAGACCTTAGCATAAGTAAGTTTCTGGATAGTTTTTCAGAGCTTTCATCGAATCCTCAGGACATGAGTCTGAGAAATAGCTTAATAAGTAATGCTCAGGAATTGACTGGTAAATTTCAGGACATTGACCGGAATATTGAGCGAATCAGTGAGTTGAGCAGAGATTCAGGGATGAAATCGGTAGAGAAGTTAAATAGTATACTCAGCGAAATTCATTCCTTAAATAAAGCTATTGAACAAGGCGAGGCTGCAGGTAAATCAGATAACGCAAGTCTGGACATGCGAGTGGCTAGAATGGAAGACCTTTCTAATTTAATTGATTTCGATAGTCAGGTCACTGAAACCGGAGCGGTCGAGATCAGAGTTAGTGGAGTCACAATACTTGATTCTGATAAAGCTCATACTGTAACTACAGAGATCGACGACATTCGTAAAGAGTTTACGCTAAGAATAGAGAGCGGGAAAACTATTGACGTAACCGGCGGACGGCTCGGTGCAGAGGTTGAGATGTATTCCAAGCAGATCTCTGAGATGAATAGTAAGCTCGATCTACTAGCTTCAACCCTTGTCGAAAAAGTAAATGAGATCCACAGAAACGGTTATGGTTTGAATGATGATACTTCAAGAAACTTTTTTGATCCGGCAGGTACGACAGCCTCAGAAATTCAGTTAAACTCCGCTATGAAAATGGACCCTAGAAATATAGCTGCTTCATCTGTTGATGCTGAAGCAGGCAATGGGATCATCGCAGCTGACATTGCAGAGTTAAGAAATGAACTAGTGGTTGGAGGGCGTAAAATGATCGATTTCTCCATTGAGCTTATTAGCACTCCGGGAACTAAACTGCAGAACTTAAATTCACAGATCGAAGCGCGTGATTCTGAACTGAATATGCTTAAAACACAGCAAGAAAGGGAGGCTGGTGTGAATATTGATGAAGAGTTGAGCTTAATGATACAGTACCAGAATGCGTATCAGGGAGCAGCTAAAGTAATGTCCGCTGCTCAAAATATGTATGATACATTAATTGGAATAGTGAGGTAAAAGATGAGAGTTACGCAAAAGCTATTATTTGGAAATTTTATGCGGGATGTGAATAAAAATCGCAGCGAAGCAGGACAGATACAGTCTGATCTGTCGAGTGGTAGAAGTGTCAGAGTTCCATCGCAAGATCCAGTTTCATTTCAGCGTGCACGAATCACCCAAGAAAACATTCGTAAGGAACAGCAATTCCAAGACAACATCGATAATGGATTACGGCAAGGGCGCTTAGCTCAAGACAAGTTAGGTAAAATGATAGATGGCCTTATCGAAATTAAAGAATTAACGGTGAGAGGATCTTCTGATTCCTATGGCGCCAAAGATCGCGAAAGCATGGCCGATCAGATTCAGGGTTTAAAAGTCACTTTAGCAAATTCATTGAATCTAAGCTATGGAGACCGATATTTGTTTGCTGGAACAAACAGTGATCAACAGCCATTCGAGGTGGATGATGTAACAGGTAATGTGACAAACAACAGTAATGCTACAGGTCCAATTATTAAAGCAGGTGACGGTGTAAATATCGAGTTCAGTGTAACAGGTTCTGAATTAGCCAATACTGCGTCTGGAGATCTTTTTGTAGTCTTGAATGATCTTGAACAGGCATTCAGGAATAATGACCAGGCTACCATAAATAATTATTTGGGTTCAATGGATAATGTAATTGAGCATGTTACAGACCTAACATCAAAGCTTGGTAACAATATTAATAGAATGGAATATATGTTTGAGCAATATGAAAGCTCGAAGATTACTCAGAATGCTGATGTAAGTAAGCTGGTCGACACAGATTTTGCAGAGGCCTTTTCAGAAATGCAGCGAAATCAAGTAGCTTATGAATCAGCAATGGCTGTTCACTCTACTATGTTTAATAACACTCTTCTCGATTATCTTTGATAACAAAATCATTTCACTATTTATAAGTTAGCTATATGAATTCCATGAAAAACGGGCAACAATTAAAAAAGAATTTGAAGTATGTAAGCTGGGCTGAAATCGTAGTTCATTTCACAGACATGAAATATGTAAATATTAAAAAACTGACTCGATTAAGTGCAGTATTTAATAGAGTACACGTTTTGGCACCGGAATCCGGACCTTTGCTGAATACAACGGATATAAGTTGGCATATTTATAATAAAGATATAACCCGTACAACACTTTGGAATAGCTATTTAAAAAAAGTTGAGAGTGAATGGGTCCTTTTCATTGAAAACGATGAGCAAGTTATATTTATGGATTTCCCGGAGGAGAAAGATATTTCTTTTACGAGATGGGCACCTGTTTTAATTACAGTAAAAGCCGAGGAAAAACGAAAACAGTTTTATCAGATGCGTTTTGTTCATAATAGCGGCAAAGCGGTATTTCAAGGCCAAGATTTTCCCGATTGTACAGCATTTATAACGGGTAATTCTATAGAGATTTCAAATATGCCGATTCAAATAGAGCGCGAATCGGATTTTATCAATCAAGTAGATCCTCTTAAAGAACTTTCAGTTTCAGATTATGCACCTTCAGTGTATTTAATAGAGGGAGAGCGTTGTGTTAAGAAGGGTAAATATACTCAGGCAGCGTCACAGTATCGGCAACTTTTAAAAAAAGAACATCTCTTGCCATTTGACAGGTTGGCGGGTGTAAATGGACTTGCAAGCTGTTATACGGAACAATATAAGTGGGAGAAGGCATTGCTAGTTACAAAACAGTCGATGGAAACGGAATCTTTGCAGAATATACCTTACCTGATCGAATTCAGAATCTATCAGCTTCAACGAAAATGGGAAAAAGCATTTTTTGCTTTGAATCGATATCATGAATTGTCTCAGCTGTACTCTAAAGCAAGCTTTGATGTAGCATTGAGTGAAGAAGAAACTCTTGTAAATCTGGCAGACCTATCTATGAAATTAGGTAAAAGAGATAAATCGAAGGAGTATCTAAAAGAAATATTTAAGATAAAGAATGGTAACGTGGAGACTTCGTTTCTGAGGAAGCTCTTACTTCTTTGTCTTGAACTTAAGGATAAAGAAAGAGCAATTTATTTCTTTAATAAAGTATTTGAAGGTTCATACCCGAATAAGCTCAACGAGGAGCAAAAGATAGAATTCAATGATTACATGAACTTATTCATGAAAAATGAATGGTATGAATTCGTTCACAATATTTATAATAGACTATTGCAATCATATCCAAACGAGGATGAGTATAAACGCAGACTGATTGTTGTTTCTATAAAAACTAATCGCATTGAAAAAGCAAGAAAATTAGCAGCTAAGGTAGCCTAAAAGTAATAATTAATGTCTCCGGTAAATTGGCTACTTTATGTACCTTTAAGTTTGTTACGAATTGTACGGTCAGTGATACCTAAAAGTTTGGCCGCTTCTTTCTGATTTCCGTTGGTGTGATTAAGTGCCTTTTTGATCAGTTTCAATTCCATTTCCTCCAGGGACATAAGAGGTACATCCGCATTATTTAAAACTTCTTCACTTAGGTTATTATCAACATTGGAAAACATGGCATTATCAATATGCTCTGTAGTAATTTTATCGCTATTCTGTGCCAGAATAACACCCCGATGTATTTTATTGTTTAATTCTCTGACATTTCCCCGCCACTCTTTTGACATTAGGTGGTTTAAAACCTCTTCAGTCAGCTCTTTTTTCTCCATATCATATTTTTTAGTGTATTTATCCACAAAATAATTGGCAAGAAGTGGAACGTCTCCTTTTCTATGACGGAGGGGAGGAATCTCTATGGGAAATACATTCAGCCGGTAGTATAGATCTTCCCTAAATTGTTTATCTGCAATAGACTCTGCTATATTCCTGTTAGAAGTAGCTAAAATGCGGACGTCTGCATGAACCGGTTTTTGGCTTCCAACTCGATAAAATTCGTTTTCCTGAAGGACCCGAAGTAGTTTTGCCTGAACTGTAATATCGATCTCAGTAATTTCATCCAGTAAAAGAGTGCCTTTTTGAGCAGCATCAAAAGCGCCTTCGCGGTCTGATGTAGCCCCGGTAAAAGCTCCTTTTATGTGCCCAAATAAAGTGCTTTCAACCAATTCTGAAGGCAAATTTGCACAGTTTATTTTGATATAAGGACCTTCAGACCTGTTACTGTGTTTGTGGATCTGGTGAGCAAAAACTTCTTTTCCTGTTCCACTTTCACCCTGAATTAATACGGGGGCAACGTTCTTTGCAATTTGAGGCAAAATACGCAAGAGTTTCTTGATCTGTGGATCGTTACCAATAAACTCGAGTTCGGAAGTTTCAGATTGATCTACCGGGCTTATTTTTTCTTTTTGTGAAGTTTTATTTGGAGCTTTTTCAACTTTAAATTCGCGTCTTTCACCCGGAGAACTTAAATTCACATCCTCATCAAAATATCGATTAACTCTGTATAGTATATCTCTGGCTTTGAAAGGCTTAGTCACGTAATCAAATGCTCCCTTATGAAGTGCCCGTACAGCATGATTGATATTTCCAAATCCGGTTATCATTATAACACCGGTGTCCGGGTATTTGGATTTTACTTCTTTAAGAAGTTCATCTCCGGTCATTTCATTCATCTTTACGTCTGTGATAACCAATTCGACTCTATTATCTTCGAGAAACTTTAGAGCTTCCATTGGATTGCCGAAAGCAGAGACTTCAAAATTATTTGTGGTTAGAACTTCTTCTAAAAATTCAAGGAGCAGTTCATCATCATCAACAATTACAACCGGTTTTTTCATAGATAACATGTGGGAGTAGATTGAAAAGGGAATAGTTCAGCGAAACAACTATCCAGGCGGAACTAAAGTTACATCATAAACAAAAAATCATAAACAAAAAAAGAGAGTTGAAAAACTCTCTTTTAAGTTAATTAAAGAAACACTCATAAAGTAAAATAAGAGTGACTTATTTGTCAATTAGGTTTTCTGCTATTTTACCCCAAACTTCAGGATCATTCAGCATTTTGCCAATCTCAGTATTGTTGGCTGCTTCATCCGACACGCCCTTGGCTTGTTCATAGGCCTGGAGTTTGACCTTCATTTCCTTCACTTTGTCAAAAGAAGACTCATTCAGTTTCTCCATTTCTACTTTGGCAAACAACTCTTCGCTTTTCTGGGCGCCATTGTTACTTAGTGATACTTTATCAGATAAATCTTTGGAAGATTTTTCAACCTTAGAGGTGCTTGAAGCCTCACTCGCTGCTTCCGATTTTGTACCGTTAACCTGATTACTTAAGTTTGATGTTAGTTTATTAATTTCCATGGTCTTATCCCTTTGATTTTCTGATCTCAATAATATGAAATATTAGGGTTTTGTGAAACATTATACTGATCTTCAGCTTTTCTTTTTCTTTTGGCATTAGCCAGTTTTTTCTCTTGAAATTCGAGCATGTCTTTCGCTTTATCTTGAATACTTTGATTCAGTTCGTTGAACACATTAAAATGGGACTTAATCGAAGTCATCTCACCTTTTTGTAGAGATGAAGCTGTATATTTATCTTTATACTGTCCAAGCATTTTAACAAACTTTTCTCGTTGCTTTAACTCTTTGATAATGGTATCAAAGGACGGTTCATTGCTATCCAGTTCAATTAAGATATTGGAGCTGCTATCATTAATTTGAGTGATCAATTTTTCAACGGATTTCATTTGGGGATCCATCAGCTATCTAAATATATATTTTATAATGCATGTTATTAATATGTAAGTCCATTATCGACCATCCTCTATAAAACTTAAATTGGAATATTTTAATATTAGCTATATTAATCAGAAACCTATTGAGTTTCTAAAACTCATTACCTGTGCAAATTGTTCTTCACCCTGAGTAATAATCTGCTGCAATTTATTAAATTGTTCACGTTGGCGTTCTTCATAATCTTGAAGATATCGCTCTTCAGATGTAATTCGTCGGTCTAAACGGTCGATTTTTTGCTCAACACCATTTTCGAGTGAACTTATAATTCCGTTTGATTTCGTATAAGTTTCTGCTTGGCTTTTCATTTGACCGATTACTGAACCCTCAGCAGTGAATAATTGCTCAACTTCATCTGGCCGGTTTTGAAGCATTTCTTCTAACAGAGAAGAGTTTTCAACATACATTTCTCCATTATTTTTAAAACCAATACCAATTTCAGAAAGTCTTTGTAATTCTCCTTCTGCGGCTCCCTCAAAACCTAATATTGCTGTTTGCCGTAAATTATATGTTAGGTTACGAACAGACCTCATACTCTGGAGTGCTCCACGGCGGTTATTTTCAGAGTCTATAAAGGTACGATCACGTATAGTTTTATTTACATTGTTGAAACCTGAGATCAAGTTATTGATGTTAGCTTTTGCTTTGCTAATATTTCTTGACAGTGAAATAGTTTCTTCTACGCCGGTTGCCTTTTTCAGTTCTATGGTTAGACCACCTATTGCGTCATCTACAGTATTTTGAGATCGTATAAAATCAACGCCATCCAGCCTGAATTTAGCATCTAATTCAATTTGAGGGGTAAGGTGAGTAGTATTATTGGTAATTTCTGCAATTGTACCGGTTGCATTTTGAAACTGAATCCTATTACCATAACCGGTATCCAAACTTTTCACCGATAACTGGAAATTATTATCACTTACATTAAAAACGGTTGCCTGGGCTTCCTCTCCGAAAATATTATTAATTGCGATGGCAAATGAACTTAGTATTTCCTCATTTGTTTTATCCACCAATATACCGGTTCCGTCATCTTTTTGTGTTTCAACAGTGATGGTTTCTGTTTTCGAACCAATGGTAATATCAACTGATCCATTTCCGAAATTGGAAAGGTTTTTTTCTGTACCTAAATAAGTATCAGATAGAGCAATATCATTTTTTGCAATCCTTTCTATGCTAATTTTATGATCTGCGGTCTTTTTAATTCCATCGACATTGGATATTTCAACAGTATCTTTATTAGAAGAAAAAGTAGAAAGAGGCTGAAAGGAATTATTTGTTGGATTTTCGAGCTCTTTAATATTATTAATAAACTTTGATATTGAGGAACTGACTTCACCCAAAGCACTTTTAATTTCATTCTGAGTACTTCTTTGAGCTTCAAACTTAAGTTTAGTTTGACTCTCAAGTTGAACTAACTGAGTAACAAACCTTTCGTAAGGATTTTGTTGTCTGAAAAGATTTTGAATTGAACTCATAGCTATTTAGTTGGTTATTTATTGTGCGATATTTATCACTTTTGAGTGTTAAGCTATTTGTTTGCAATATCATCCCATGTATCTCTAAGCGGTTCTAATATCTCCCTAACCTCTTCAAACTTACCTTCTCTTGAAAGATTTTGACAATAGTGATAAAGGGAAAAAAGTTGATCAGCCGGTTCGTGATCAAAATTTAAACCAGAAATCATAGTCGAAATAATACTCCGAAGTTTTTCACCATCTTTACGATATGTCGATTGGATAGCCAGATCGTACATTTTAACTACCAATTGAAGCGGTGAAGAATCTTTTACAGCTTGTTGTTGATAAACTAATTGTGGATCACGCATTTGAGTATTTCGCTTTAAGTTAATGTCACGTATTGGTTATCGGACGATTTCAATGATAATTAAGTGTATTTATCAAATTTTTCACGAGAGTCTATTTGTGTAAGACAATTATTATACCAAAAAGGGGAGATGAACCTTAAGCCTTTCATTCTTCGGTTATAATCCTTTCTCAATATACTAAGCAGCTATTCAAACTATCAGATGTGCTAATGAGAGCGGAAAATTTAGTATTCAAAAGGAAATATTTGCCACTTATATAGAAGATAGGCTAGCACTTCTAAGAGAAAGATATGTATCTCTGCACTGTAAAGACAGATGATGTCCAAGATGAAACTAATGGTACTAATTTTGCACTTCATTGATTTGAACTTAATTTTTCAAATTAACAAGGTGCAGTTTTGAATGTTGAACTTTATAAGGCAAAGCAGATTTTAAACCAAAATAATGGAAACACGGAATCGGCTCTTAAAATCCTTGCAGGATTAATAGAGAAAAATGGACAGACTGATGAAGTATTGCAGTTGATGATCCGGGGATTTATCGCAAAGAGTGACCTCCAATCTGCGAGCAATGTTATCAGTGCACTTCGAAACCGCGGGTTAAACGATGCCGAATTGGACTATTATGAAGCTGTTTGTTATTCAGAAAAAGGCGAGCAGGCTAATGCTGAACACTACGCAACATCATGCCTGAAGAAAGATGGTTCACATACAGATGCGTGGATTTTATTGGCAGAAATTTATAAAGAAAGGGGAAAGTTTAATGAGGCTTTGCAATTTTACGGAAAGGCAAATCATCATGCACCCTCAAACAGTGAAATTCCGTTAAAGATTGGAGAAATTTACTTTCAACAAGGCTTTCTAGATAAATCTGTTGAAATGTTCAATATCGCTATTCGATTGAATAGCAAATGTATAGAGGCTTACCGTAAAAAAGCTGAAGCGTTAATGGAATTGGTAAAATATGAGGAAGCTAAAGAAACTCTTTATAAGGCTTTAGATATTTCGCCGACAAATATTGCTTTACATAATTTAATCGGATCGGTTTATGTGAAAATAGGGAGGTTCGGTAAAGCTCTGAATTACTTTGAAACTCAACTGGAAAAATTTCCAAATGAGCATAGCTTTTTCGCAAATATTGCAAATCACCTAGTATCTGTAGGGCAATATGAACGAGCAGAAGAGTATTATCGTAAAGTGCTGAGTTTTAAACCGGATGAAAAACTTGTGCATTCTAATATGTTGATGAGCATGCACTACAATCCCACAAAGTCAAAGGAAGAGATCTATCGTGAACATTTAGAGTGGGATACGCTTCATTCTTTAAAAGAGTCTATTAATAGGCCAGTCCCCTTAAATATGAGCGAAGAGAAAAAGCTGCGCATCGGTTTTATTTCAGCTGGATTTTTTACCCATCCGGTGGGATGGATGATTACTGATGGTTTAAAACATTTGAATAAAGATGATTTTGAACTCTTTTTTTATTATTGCACTAAAAGGGTCGATTTTATCACAAATCAGCTATTTGAAATAAGCGATGACTGGAAGTTTGTCGGAGAACAATCGGATTCGGATATTGCTCAAACTATCAGAAATGATGAAATTGATATCCTTGTAGAACTTTCAGGTCACTCTGGTGGTGGAAAGTTAACTGTTGTTAGTCATAAACCGGCACCGATAACAGTGAAGTGGGTAGGTGGACTTTTTAATACCACAGGCCTTGCTGATATGGACTTTTTAATTACAGACTCCATTGAAAGTCCTGGAGGAGAGGAAGAGTACTATACCGAAAAACTGATTCGCATGCCTGATGACTATATTAGCTACTTGCCACCTGACTACGCACCGGAGGTCAGCGAACTCCCACTAAAAAATAACGGGTATATTACCTTTGGATGTTTCAATAACCCCAAAAAGATCAATGAAGTTATACTTGGTAAATGGTGTCAGATTTTAAAAGAAATACCAAAGAGTAAGCTATTTTTGAAAGGACAACAGTATGACGCTGATAAAGTAAGGGAAAGAGTTTTAAATGTTTTTAAAGAAAACGATATAGCCGTCAACAGAATACTTTTTGAGTCGGTATCCCCACATAACCAACTTCTTGAGAAGTACAACGATGTAGATATTGCTCTTGACCCTTGGCCTTACTCAGGTGGTCTAACCACCTGTGAAGCCCTGTGGATGGGGGTACCTGTGATTACTAAGCCCGGACCAACCTTTGCAGGGAGGCACTCCGCAACACACGTAAATAACGCAGGATATCCACAATGGGTTTCTGAAAGCTGGGAGGAGTATGTGGAAACAGCTGTTTCTCTGGCATCAGATTTAAACAGATTGGCTGAAATACGTTCGGAACTTAGAGAAGTGGTAGCGTCCTCTCCGGTATGTAACGGAAAGCGGTTTGCTGAAAATCTTTCGAAAGCTTTTCGAGAGATCTGGAGGCAGCGTGTCCGATCTTTTGAGGAAGGCAGTCCTAGCGAAGATTGGTGCGACCATATCGATATCAAAACCCTTTCGTAGAAATTAATATTAATTGAAAAAAATATGGAAGCAATCATAGATATTAATATGGAACAGGTAAAAAATGGAAAGAAAGTGGATAAAATTTCCATTGAGTGTTTCGATGGGATTACTATTTGCACTCCTCCTGATATAGAAATGCTGACACCATACGTACTATTGGAACAAAATGAATGGTATGAAAACGAACTGGATTTTATACGCGACTATCTTAAACCGGGAATGAATTTCGTAGATATTGGTACCGGATTTGGCGTCTATGCCCTACCTGCCGCTAATCTGACTGGAAAGGAGGGGAAAGTATATTCTTTTGAGCCAGGAAACGTGGCGAAAAAGTACCTGGAGATGAGTAAGCTGGAAAACGACCTAGAAAATCTGGAGATCATCGGAAAAGCTGTTTGGGAAAAGGCGGGTAAACAAAAATGGAAAATCGCAGAAACGCCTGAATTTAATAAACTGGATGAAACCGGCGAGGAAGAGGTGCAAACTATTACCCTAGATGGTTGGTGGATGTTTGAAGGAGAACCGAAAATCGACATCCTTAAAATAGATGTAAACGGAGCGGAAGCCGAAGTTTTGAAGGGTGCATTAGATCTTTTGGAAAGTGAATCACCGGTGCTGTTGATTTCTATTGCTGAGAAGAACGTAGATTTCTTTGCTGATGCATTGAAGGATCACGGATACACTCTATATGAGTACATTCCGGGACCCGGTATTTTAGTTGATTATAACATTGAAGTAGGTGCCGGTCCCTATAGGCAAAACCTGGTCGGTATTCCTGAAAGCAAGATCGAAGATTTTAGGAAGGCTGGCTGGATGCATGATGAATCAGTGAAACCCAAAGAAGTTAAAAAAGATCTGTGGAAGACAGAGTTGAGCAAGCTTCCATGGACTCAGGTTCTCATGAAGCAGTGGGAAAATCATGGTGAATCAGAAGGCATCATGAGCTACCTGCAGGCATTGAACTATTTGATTAGTGCCGAACAAATTGATATCACCGATTCCGAGCTTCATCAGCCAAGAAGCAAAAAAGCTGTTCTATTGTTGAAGACAGCTCAGATTCTAATACAGTTGTATAATCAGGGAGCAAACAGTACCTCTGTAACATTTACACTCGTTCGAACATTGAATGCATTGGGCAAACGTGGTCAGGCTGTGGAGGTCATGCAAAAGCTGATCGAAACCACCAAATTTGGTCAGGAAAACATGGATGTGGATCTACCCTTCATGTTGCCTATCCAGGACCAAGACAACAACCCCATCAAAACCGACCTGCCCAAATGGCTCATGGTAAAAACCGTAGAAGCCTGGATCCTGCTGAAGGATATGAGCACGTATTTGAGTGGCAAGCAGGAAAGGAAATTGTTGGAGGTTTTGGAGGGGAATCCGGAGTTAATTACCCGCCTTAAAGATTTTTTAAAACTGAAAGAAGAAAGATTTTCAAAAGCTGAGTTTAATAACGGTGTCATAAACGGCATAATAAAAGCCAAGAAGAGTTGCCCTAAGGTCATTCATATATGCTTTAACCACATATATGCCCAAAGCTTGTCAGATTTGATAGAGCATGTAAACTTAAATTCGGATCAGCAGCATATGATTTATATCGAAACACACAGGGCGATTCCTAATTACTCGGTAGAGATTAACAATAATCCGGCTGCAACCTTATTCAACTTCCAGAAAAATATTGAATGTATTGCCCAGGAATGCCTAAAAGAGCATATAGATATGGTGATGTTTCATGGCATTTTCTTTGACTGGCAAAAAAAACTAATCAATACGATCGGAGATAAGAAGCATATAGGATGGTTTATGTGGGGCGGTGATTTATACAATCCAATTAAAGCAAATGAAACAGTTGCGTTTCCTGATCACTACATAAATAGTATCCACTCCGCTTTTCAAGGTGATAAGGATTTATACAAGCTGCATTATCAAGAAAAACCTGAGTTTGATTTCGTTTATCCTATCCCTGGGTTATACGGAAAAGTTGAGGTTACTGATAATAACCCAGGTGGTAAAAAGAGAATCATCGTTGGAAATTCCGGTGATGAATCGAATGAGCATATCAGTATACTCAAGCAACTGGCGGCTAAAGAAGATTTAGTGGATTATGAAATAGTACTTCCGGTAGCTTATAATTTTTCAAAAGCCTATAAGCAGAAGTTAGTAGAGACCATAAAATTCTTGAAATTTGAGAATTCTGTAGAGTTTCATACAGAATTTATAGCTCCATCTGAATATCTGAACTTTTTAGCTGGAGCTGACATGATCATTACAGCTCACAACAGGCAGCAATCGATGGGAAATTTGATCATGTCACTTTATCTCAATAAACCATCCTTCTTAAGAAGGATGGTTAAGATAAATGGTGATGTGAAAGAAAACCCAGGATGGGGATTTCTGTTAAAAAATGACCTTCAGCCTTTGGATTACCAAAGCTTCGATTCTTACAAAAGCCTCTCTGATATCCCCAAACCATCAACTGATGAATTGGAAGATTATCAAAAAACATTTCTGCAAAAATTTGGGTTAAAAAACAGCGCTGAACTCTTGAAAACCTCATGCAGTCAAATTGTTAAAAACTAAAAGTTCTACCTCGGAACAGGAGTGAAATATGTTTAAACATCCCCAAAAAAAGATACCAGTAACAAAGCCATTTTTTCCTCCTATTGAGGAATATCAAAATTATTTGAATGGAATTTGGGAAAGAGAATACATTACAAATAATGGACCTTTGGTCCAGGAATTGGAAGTAAGGTTGAATAAAAGGCTGGGCACTCAGAATCTTGTATTTGTTTCGAATGGAACTATAGCTCTTCAAATTGCAATTAAGGCTCTTGACATAAAGGGTGAGATTATTACGACACCTTTTTCGTATGTGGCTACCACAAGCAGTATTGTTTGGGAAGGATGTAAGCCCGTTTTTGTAGATATTGATGAAAAAACACTAAACATCAACCCAGATTTGATTGAAGAGGGCATTACTGAGAACACCAAAGCTATATTGGCTACGCATGTATTTGGTAACCCTTGTGATATTGAAGCCATAAAAAAGATCGCAGACAAGCATGATTTGAAGGTTATTTATGACGCTTCACATTGTTTTGGTGTAACCTACAGAGGACAATCCATATTTAATTATGGGGATATTTCAACTACTAGTTTTCATGCCACAAAGCTATACCATACCGTAGAAGGCGGAGGTATTTTTACCAACAATGAACAGTTGAAAGAAAGGGTGCAGTACATGCGAAATTTTGGACATGATGGCCCCGGTAAATATAATGGTATAGGGATAAACGGAAAAAATTCAGAGGTACATGCTGCAATGGGCTTATGTAATTTGAATTATGTTGAGCGAATATTGAAAAGTCGAAAACAACAGTCTCTCATATATGACAAACTATTTAAAAATAATAACCATATCAGAAAACAGGTTATTTTTAAGAATACGAAATATAACTATGCGTACTATCCCGTTATTTTTGAGAATGAGGGTCTATTAATTGAAACAGTTGTTAATTTAGAAACGAAAGGAATAAGCCCCCGCCGATATTTTTATCCTACTCTAACGGAATTATCATATGTGATCGGAGACTGTCCTGTATCGGCAAGGATATCAAAGAAGGTTTTATGTTTACCCTTATTTGATGACTTAAAATATGAACAGCAAGTTATTATCACCGAACTTTTAAACAAAAGGTACCATAATGCTAGTGGCTGGAGCTGGTAGGCATGCCAAAGATCTGTTATCTGTATTACAAGAACTGAATGAAGATTTGTTCTTTTTTGATGACGTTAGCAAAGAAAGTACAACACTTTTTTTAGATAGCTATCCAGTAATAAGATCATTGAAAGAAGTTGAATTATATTTCAAAGAAGATAATAGGTTTTTATTGGGAATAGGTGGGACAAGTCAACGTAAAAAAATTAACGAGAAGCTACGTTCTGTTGGAGGAAAAGAACACAACATTATTTCTACGCATGCAATTGTTTCACAGGATGATGTTTTTTTAGGCTCCAGTTTAAATGTGATGCCATTTGTATTCATCTCAAATTCTGTAAGTATTGGAGATGGCACTTTACTTAATACACGCTCTTCGGTGCATCATGATGTGAATGTAGGAGCCTATTGTGATATTTCACCTGGCGCAACCCTATTAGGAGGAGTGAATGTGGGTAATTTTACCCACATTGGAGCCAACGCTACCATTTTACCTAATATAAAGATTGGAGATAATTGTGTGGTTGGGGCTGGTGCTGTAGTTACCAAAGACATTTCAGATAATGCAACAATTAAAGGTGTCCCAGCTAAATAAATAGTGATTTCGTAATTAAATAAAAATACTGATAGCATGAAAAACGAAAGTATCCAACAGAGCAAGCGTATAAGTAAAGACCAAATAAAACAAGTGGCCGATAAGGTAGTTCAGCATTTGGCTCAGCAGCGTCAACTGCGGGAAAACCAGATCCCAAAAGTGTCATTACAGCCCGAGCATATTGAGAATTGTGAATTACTTTTAAACCGACATCAGCTACTTGGTAAAATGAAGAAAAACAGTATTGTGGCTGAAATTGGGGTGGATGAAGGTAAATTCAGTCAGCTGATTCATAAAAAAGTGAAACCACAAAAATTCCATCTTATTGATATGTGGGGTTCCGACCGGTTTCATGATGGCAAGTTTGAAGCCGTAAAAGACTATTTTGCAGAAGAGATAAAAGAGGAGACTGTACGGATTCATAAAATCATGTCAACAAAAGCGGCCCATGAGTTTAAAGAGGAATACTTTGATTGGATCTATATTGATACTGACCATTCTTATGAAACAACCAGAGATGAACTTCAACTCTTTGCCCCTAAAGTGAAACCAGGAGGCATTATGGCCGGGCACGATTATCGCTTAGGGAATTGGGTTTCAATGTACCGATATGGTGTGATCGAAGCCGTGCATGAGTTTTGTGTTAACTATAATTGGGAACTTGTTTATTTAACGGTCGAGCCTACGGAAAGTCAAAGTTTTGCTATAAGAAAAATTCAAGAAGAATAATTAACAGGGCGAAAAAAGTACAATTTTATTAGCCCGCCCGAAGGGCATGTTTTAAACGTGATTCGATTTGACCATTAATTTGTCTTTTTAAATCCATGTCTTCGAAAGAGGGTATGGATTTTTTTATGTCTGAATTGATGTGGTGATGGGTCATATAGTGATGGAGATGGCTGGATATGTACCAATCCTTCCGTACTAACTACGTTGAAATCGAGAACTGAGATAAATTAAAAAGGTAAAACTACTAAATCACTCTTCACGCAATCTTTAATAAATCTTGGAAATAAAATTTAAGGTCGTCTTTTTGCCCCCGATAACTGAGGTAACCAAACACAAAAAGCATTAAGCAAGAAACCACAACAAAATTAAAGGTGATCAGATATGTCAAGTTTTGGTGATTTAAACAGAGTGAACACAAATATTCAGTCGCTGGATGCCCAGTTGTCACTGAATAAGATTAACAAGAGTATGGCTGAGAACCAGCTGCGCATGTCAACCGGCCTGCGAATCAACCGGGCTGAAGACGATGCAGCGGGTTTTTCTATTGCCACGAAACTAAACAGTCGGGTAGCCGGTTTGGGACAGGCATTGCAAAATGTTGGTGACGCCAAGTCTGTACTCGATATTGCCGAGTCAAGTTTTGATACGGTTATGGATAATTTGGTGGAGATGAAAGCACTGTCAACCCAGGCAGCGAACGACACGCTGGGAGATACAGAGCGAGGATACATCTCTGAGCAGATTGCGCAACTTGGAAATGAAATTAATGAGGTTTCTAACCAGACCGTATTTCAAGGGACTGAGTTGCTAGCCGGTAATAACGGAACACATGAGGGCGATCTTACTCTTACCTTTCAGGTAGGTGAGCGTGCAGAAGACACCATTGATGCGAATCTTTCGGCTGTTAATGTGAACCAGCTGTTTACCGGGTCAACAGCAGCTTACGATGCCGGAACTGCAACAATTGATGCTTCTGCCGGAATAACTGCTACAGATAACATAACCGGAGTTACGATCACTGTTGACGGAGTTGCAAGCAGTACAACATTTGCTGGTGTTACCGATTCATCTGCAGCAAGTTTGCAAACAGTAGTTGATGAAATCAATGGTTTAGGAGTCGAAGGTGTAACGGCTGAACTGGACGGCACCGATATTATTGTTTCAAATGCCGACACTGTAGATGATGCTGTAGTGACTTTCCAAAGTGGAGGTACTGCCCTTGGAGGAGCAACAGGATATACAGCAGCTGCAGGTACGGCTAAAGAAACAGGTCAAGGCTCTATGGATCTGTCCAATTGGGGAGCCTCTGAATTCCGTAATTTCATGGCGGATGTAGATTCTGCTATTGAGGCGATGACTGACCGCGTGAATTCCGTGGGTATTGCGCAGTCCTCACTGAGTACGCGAGAGGTGACAGTTTCTCAGGCAATCAGCGCAAACAGTTCTGCAGCAAGTAGAATTATGGATGCTGATTTTGCCAAAGAGCAAAGTGAGTCAATAAGGCTGCAAATTCTGCAGCAGACTGCAACCTCAGCTTTATCTCAGGCAAACATGGGGCCACAGTCTGTACTAGGATTCCTTGGATAATCCCCCCCCCTGATAAATAGGTAATGAGACAGAGTATTGTTACCGGTGTTAAGTTTAGGATCCATGTCTTCGAAAGAAAGCATGGATCTTTTTGTTTTGGAAAGAGCTTAAGGTATAAAGTGATAGAGTATGCTTATTGTATTTTCTGTCTTCGTCTGGCCACTTTATAAAATTAACAGTGAGCCGGCGCCCGAAGTGGGCTGAATGATATACTCGGCAGAATATAACTTAAGATGTTTATTAAAAAGTTATTAGAAGAAATAAAAATGGTTCAAGTTTACTCAATTACACTATAAATGATCATTTCTCAGCGTGCTTTAAAGATCTTATTGGAGCTGTTCCTGTGAATTTATGTGGATTTGATATACTCCATGTGAAATTATCATTACAAGCGCTTTTAAAGAGCAATGTGCGAAGTTGGTTACTGCGATTCCGAAGCCTCAATAGGGTAACATAATTTTTTAGACGCTCAGAGTGGTAGCTAGAGCTATTTCTATAAAGAATTCACGTTAATTAGACAATAAACTTCTTTCTATTAATAAATCTTGGAAATAAAATTTAAGGTCGTCTTTTTGCCCCCGATAACTGAGGTAACCAAACACAAAAAGCATTAAGCAAGAAACCACAACAAAATTAAAGGTGATCAGATATGTCAAGTTTTGGTGATTTAAACAGAGTGAACACAAATATTCAGTCGCTGGATGCCCAGTTGTCACTGAATAAGATTAACAAGAGTATGGCTGAGAACCAGCTGCGCATGTCAACCGGCCTGCGAATCAACCGGGCTGAAGACGATGCAGCGGGTTTTTCTATTGCCACGAAACTAAACAGTCGGGTAGCCGGTTTGGGACAGGCATTGCAAAATGTTGGTGACGCCAAGTCTGTACTCGATATTGCCGAGTCAAGTTTTGATACGGTTATGGATAATTTGGTGGAGATGAAAGCACTGTCAACCCAGGCAGCGAACGACACGCTGGGAGATACAGAGCGAGGATACATCTCTGAGCAGATTGCGCAACTTGGAAATGAAATTAATGAGGTTTCTAACCAGACCGTATTTCAAGGGACTGAGTTGCTAGCCGGTAATAACGGAACACATGAGGGCGATCTTACTCTTACCTTTCAGGTAGGTGAGCGTGCAGAAGACACCATTGATGCGAATCTTTCGGCTGTTAATGTGAACCAGCTGTTTACCGGGTCAACAGCAGCTTACGATGCCGGAACTGCAACAATTGATGCTTCTGCCGGAATAACTGCTACAGATAACATAACCGGAGTTACGATCACTGTTGACGGAGTTGCAAGCAGTACAACATTTGCTGGTGTTACCGATTCATCTGCAGCAAGTTTGCAAACAGTAGTTGATGAAATCAATGGTTTAGGAGTCGAAGGTGTAACGGCTGAACTGGACGGCACCGATATTATTGTTTCAAATGCCGACACTGTAGATGATGCTGTAGTGACTTTCCAAAGTGGAGGTACTGCCCTTGGAGGAGCAACAGGATATACAGCAGCTGCAGGTACGGCTAAAGAAACAGGTCAAGGCTCTATGGATCTGTCCAATTGGGGAGCCTCTGAATTCCGTAATTTCATGGCGGATGTAGATTCTGCTATTGAGGCGATGACTGACCGCGTGAATTCCGTGGGTATTGCGCAGTCCTCACTGAGTACGCGAGAGGTGACAGTTTCTCAGGCAATCAGCGCAAACAGTTCTGCAGCAAGTAGAATTATGGATGCTGATTTTGCCAAAGAGCAAAGTGAGTCAATAAGGCTGCAAATTCTGCAGCAGACTGCAACCTCAGCTTTATCTCAGGCAAACATGGGGCCACAGTCTGTACTAGGATTCCTTGGATAATCCCCCCCCCTGATAAATAGGTAATGAGACAGAGTATTGTTACCGGTGTTAAGTTTAGGATCCATGTCTTCGAAAGAAGGCATGGATCTTTTTTGTTTGTTGCAATGATGAATTCAATGGATAAAATATTTTTAGCTATGTATATGGCATCTAACATAAATAAAAATAACAGTCTCATTGATCTAGAGCTATATAGCAAGCGGAGACATACTTATGTCATATTTTGAGACGCCGTTACAGTGCCAGAAGCAGGTGATATGTGTAAAACAAATGAACGCCTTAAGAAAATATTCACTGAAGGTATAAGAATCTAGGATATACCACAGATTGAAAAATCTTGAAATGAACTTGATTTGTTTATGAGCAATCAGTTTTCCAACACAAATGTTACTTTTGCATTTACTCGATATTTCTTGACATAATTATTCTCAACAAGTGCCTGAATATTTTCACAGTTAATACTTTTGATATTTTTTACGGTTTTTGAGGCTTGCGATGCTGCATTTTCCATGGCCTTTTCAATGGTTTCTCCCTCAGCGATCACTTCAATTACTTTAGCTAATGACATGGTGGTTAATTTAAGTTTTAAATTAAGGGCAGAAGTGTTTTATCTGCTTTTTATAACTTTAATGAAAAGGTTTTGACTATTAAGTCCGTCTTTTCCCCATTTTGTTGTAGTCATAAACCTTGCCCTTATCATAGTACACCATACCATCGTTGATAAGGCTGCCAGTATTAATTACCCAAGAGATCTAAGTACACTTATTTCAGGTAATGGCTCTTTTGCTTTCCCTCAGACTATAGTTTGTTTTGAGCGTTGGGTGCCCCATGATCAATGCTGAGATATGGAATTAAAAATTATTTGAACTTTTTTGAGCCCTTCCTCAAATGTTTCTCGTAAGTATAGGTGAGTGCAACTATCAACTTTAGAGAAACCGTATCAAAGTGCAGGGGAAATTAACGTTATTTTTAGGGGTTTTAATGAGCTTCGGGGCAGTTATGTCAGCCTTCGCCCAGACCGACCCAATAATTGAGGATTCAGATATTCGTCCGTTTACCGCATCAGGTAGTATTGGTATTAAGGCCAATGGCTACACCGCCAGCGGTATTGCTAATAGAAGGGCACCGGCTTCACTTCAAACCAATGCTAATCTCAATTTCTCATTATTTGGACTGAGTTCCGGGTTGAACCTTCTGTACTCTACTGATCAAACCGGCCTCAGGCAAAATATGAATAACATTAGTTTCAATGCCTCGTGGGATTGGGTCACCGTTCAAGCCGGAAGCGTAAGCCCAAGTTTTTCGGATTATGGTCTCAGCGGCACAACTATTCGGGGAGGATATGTCACAGCTACACCGGGAAACTGGCTGTTTGAAATTTCAGGAGGTCAAGCTCGCAGAAAAGTTGAATTTCAGGCTCAGGATGGTTTCAGGGATCCTGCTTATGAACGCTGGACCGCCGCCGGTAAATTTGGTTACGATGCTGAGAATAACTCTCATTTTTACCTGAGCTCGCACTACTCTATAGATAAGGTCAGCGATCTTAATAGTGGAAATAATGCTCTTGAAGTGGCTCCACAGGAAAACTTGACTCTGACACCTGATGCCCAAGTTTCATTTTTTGATGGCATTTTTAATGTATCAAGTCAGGTTACGGTATCAGCTTATACGCGCGATCTGAACAGCGCTGCATTACCGATCGGTTCTGCCGGTATTCCATCTTTTGTGAATAATATATTTAAACCAAGGATCAGCTCTCGTATCAACTATGCGGGTAAAGCAGGCGCAGAATTAAATCTGAATAATTTTGGATTGCAGGTAGGTTACGAGAGGATCCAACCCGGCTTCAGATCACTTGGAATAGGCAGGATGCGAGACGATCAGGAAGAGATCATGATCGCCCCTACGGCTCGTTTGCTGGATAATCGCCTTTCATTGCAGGGTTCATTGACTTTGGGACGCGATAATTTACTAGGTACACGTCTTCAAACTCGCAGGAATACAGCCGTGGGAACCAACGCCCAGTATCAACTGACAGATATGATAATGCTTAGTGCAAATTATAACCTGATGGTCAATGATTTTTCTTCAAGTGCGGCGGTTGATTCCCTTCAGCAGGCGGGGCTTGGGCAGATGCAAGTTTCACACACCTTCATGCTTCAGCCTAATTTTACGGTACAGCAAGGTGATCTGATGCATAATTTTGGAGTGTCCGGTTCCTACTTTAAAATGGATAATGAGTTCAAAGGCGCTGCAAATACCAATCAAAATAATTTCACCTCTGACACCTACTCAAGCTCTCTCAATTACAGCCTGACCTTTCCATCAGGTTTCTCAGTAAATGCCATGGGAAACTACCTGGTCTATAACTCGGCCCGAACCGACAATACCACTCTTGGCGCCAATGCGGGAGCGACCTATTCATTCTTTGAAAATAGCCTCACCATGAACCTGAATTTGGGTTTCAATCAAAATACAAATGAACTGGACAGAAGTAGTCAAAATCTGGCAAACACGATATTCAAAACTCAACAGCTGATGGTCAATTTATCCTCAAATTACAGAGTCTATGAAAAGGGGACACTTTCACTGAGTCTGAGAAGCCGCACCAATAATGCTTTAGAAGGAGCAGGTACAAAATACACTGAACTGGAAGGGACCATCAATTTTCAACACCGGTTTTAATACAAAGATCTTATAAATCGATATATGTTAAAAAAATCATTTCACATTACGAGGTTTTTAAATACAACAGCAGGATTCTTGTTGTTGCTTTGCGTATTTATAACAGGAGCGGAATCAGCCCAGGCTCAAGGTGTTGCAAATATCAATGTCACAGGAATTCCAAGCGTAATAAATACTCCGTTCACTGATCAGTTCGAAGAAAACTTCAGAAACGGTCGGTATCAGGTTATTTTCACCTATAACAACACCAACACGCAACCGGTAGATTTTCGCTTTGAATTTAGCCTATCGAAAGACGGAAGGGAAGTGCTTGAGGTGACTTCTGAGCCTCAAACATTCAGTCCCGGTGCTTACGTATTTACCTCAGTTTTTGATGAACTTCTTTTCAGGCAAACCTTTGATGATGTTTTGGATCAGCTTACGAATGAACAAAGGCAACAGGTCATCCAGGGAGGGTCGATACCTGAAGGAAATTATATTCTGAACATTCGGGCTATTCCTGAAGATAATGCAAGCATGATCTCATCGATGCCGTCAGTAAATCCATTTTCGGTCATCTATCCACAAGCCCCGATCTTGGTCAATCCGTCTGATCAGGCTAATCTGACTCTTGAAACACCTGTTTTTAACTGGACACCCGTTCCTGTTGCGGGATATCCGATCGACTACAATTTTCTCTTGGTAGAGGTATTAGGAAATCAAACTCCGTTGCAGGCTATAAACAGTAACAGGGCCCACGCTGAGGCCAGATTGACCGGACAAAATACATTAGTATACACACCTGAATATCTGCCTTTGGAACCCGGACAGGATTATGCATGGAGGGTTACCGCAAGATCTGTGAATGATGATCTTCCGATCAGAAACGATGGGGAAAGTAACATTCGAACGTTTACCTACAAATCAGGAGTTGGTTCTGGAACTATTGCGGATCTGAGTGAACTTAAGGAATTACCACTTATTCCGGGTTTTGCACGCCTCACTGATTTAGACCGCATGGATGTGAGTGAAGGAACCAACTATTACGAACTGAATGGTCGTGCCACCCTACTGATGGATTTTGTTGCATCAGGACAGAAAAAATTAACGGTTGCTGTGAATAACCTGCGTCTGCAAAAGGGTTCACTTGAAGCTCCCATACTGATGGGAGGATCTCTGAGGGGCAGTGGAGAGGATCTTACAGGTATTCTGAGCACAGCCTCTGAGATGGTAAGTTTGAACGATGTAATATGGAGATTTGGAGAGGGTGTATCAAGCGGAGTAGAGCTTAGGAGCCCGGACGGACAAAGTTTCAAAGCCCAGGGTCGCTTGATCCTGGAGCCACAGGGTGCGAGAGGTACCGTGAAAGCAACCGGATCGCCGTTATTTAGGTATGGAGATAACCTAGTTGAGGCAGAAGTTACTTCTATTGAGGCTTCATTTCCTGAGGGAACCGTTTATGGGAAAGGATCAGTTAAAGTACTCGGTAAAGAGACCGGTTGTGATGAGACCCGTTTTGCATTCCTGGAGGGTAACTTAATGACCACTTTTAGATGCAGTTCACCTGTACAAATTTCGCTTGTTAAGGAAAGTAACCGAATGAATATGGTGATAGAGCGTATGTTGGGAGATTTGAGCATAGATCCCAACTCAGGCGATCTGGACTATAGTATCAATTTGATGGCTTCTGTTGGTCTTGAAACCGATCAGGGGCAAGCTTGTGGGGCCAGTGCGGGTATTTCTCTGAGTTCTGAGGAAGGGCTTCAGATCAATGATCTTTCACAGGATCAAAGCTGCAGGTTCATTAAACCAAAAATAGACCTGGGTTTCTTTACACTGGAGCTTCACCAAAGTAAGCTTAATGAACTGGCTTATGATTCTCAAACGGGAGATTGGGATTTTGAGATTCTTCTCGGAGCGAAATTTGAAATCCCTTCCTTTGGTGAATGGGGTTCTTATGATGTGCGCGACATACTGATCGATCAGGAAGGAGCTCACTTTGATGAAATTGATTTTTCCGAGGAATTGGCAGGATTGCCTGACTTTGATATCAACAATTATAATGTAAAACTTGAAACTCTTCAGCTGGCTGAATTCCTTTTCCCCATTTTTCAATGGAATCAGACCGGACCAGGACCCTGGGATCTAAGTTTTTCAGGTAATGTAGGTGTACCCAATAGATCTAATTATCCCAAGTGTATCAGAGGTCAGCAGCTTTCACTAAGAGCAGGAAAAGTAAGTGGAGATGAAGTTTCAGCTACCATAGTACCGCAGGATTTTCAGGGGTGCAGCTTTGAATTCGGTTCAGGTTATGCATTCAACATTGATAACATGGCCGGAAAGTTCGGCGTACAATTTACAGAAACAGGGGAAGAGCCAATAGGCCGCCTTGATTTTTCAGGAAACCTGACTCTGGGGCAACCCTTTGCCTGTAATGCAGACCCAACGATTGAAATTGGAGATAGCCGTTTGTCAATTACTACCGGACTGGAGGGTGAAATAGAAAATATAATACCTACCTGTGACATTTTAGTAGGGCCATTTACCGCTAACGTCACTTCGTCGCGACTGGTTTTTGACCATGACCCGGGAACCGGACAAAGGGCATCTCTGTTGGCCTCTGCCGATCTTGACCTGAGTGAAGGGCAAACCGCTTCCGGGTCCTTTGATCTGAACCTGATAACGGGACGATTTAATACTCTGGATTTTCTGATAGACCAGCCATTTGACTGGAATATACCGTCTGAGAATCCCGTACTTACATTTAGGTTGAACAGGGCTGAACTGACCGAAGAAGGCTTTAGTGTGGATGGTCGTCAGCAATTTAACCTTCCCTCAGACCAAATTATGGGAACGACTTTTGACAGTCTGCTGATAGATATTGAAACCTTGCAGATCAAACGAGGCCGTATTTTGTTTGATAACGCCTTTGCTTTTACGGCCGGCATCGACCAAAGTGACCAAAGCCTGAATTTTCAGGCCGTTGAACTGGATTCTGAATTATTACAAGACCCCGGTTTATTCATGGGAATGTCAGGACAAATTCAGATAGATTCACAGGGTATTCATACCGAAGGTCAGGCTGACGCTTCACTGAAATTCAACGGAGAAGAATACGATCTGGCTCAGGTTGACTATTCAGATGGCTTCCGATTCAGCATCTTTCCGTTTGAGGTAGGCAATGGTCAAGCTGATATCATGTATGATAATAACCGTATAGCATGGCTGGATGAAGATGGTTTCCATCCGGCACCGGGCTTTTTTGCTGATCTTTTGATACCTGAACACCTGCCACTACCAACCATGGATATTGCTTATCTGACGCTGAAGGATGAAGGAGAATTACTGGTAGATGTAACCGAAAATTCGGATGGCAATTATTCAATGTCAACCTTGCCGGGAAAAACTTTGACATTAACGGCTCCGTTTTTCAATCCACAAGGGAGTCCTTCACTTACAAACGTAACACTTAACAACGTTGTGATCTCCGGGGACCCAACCAATCCTGAGATCCTTGAAGGGAGTATCGAGGTAACAGTCCCACAGAATGACCCAATGTGGCAGTTAAAGGATCGTCAGGTTCCGATCACACTTAAAAAACTATATTTCGGATCCCGACCTGTAAATGGTTCACCCCTGACGGCTTTACACTTGTTGGGTGATCTTCATTTATTTGAAAACGACTTGCCGGATCAGCAACAGGAATTTGGCTTATTTATTCAAAGTAACGGCATGGTACAGGCCGATCTGAATATCACAGGAATGGACGCACAGGTACCGCTTTTGCCGGAAGATAAAGCTCTTTTGAAAGTAGAAGGTATCAATGGGACGTTCTCTTTGGCAAAAGGAGCAACATCGCCAAATTTTGATCTTACAATAGACAGTGGTTTTGACCTTAATACTGATAATGGGATATCTACCGGAGCTGAATTTGACCTGAGGCTGACGCCGGGTACCATGGAATTGCGTGATCTTGTAACCGAAGACTTTAACGGATTGCCTGAGTTTGATTTTGGAGTATTTGGGTTGAAATTGAATGCTATAGACGGAATACCGAAGTTTAATTACACTGCTGGGCAGGGATTTGATTTTGCCTTTGCCATCGATGCAGACATCCGGATTCAACCCGCCGGGCCGGAGGAGATCATCTTTCCTTTACAGGGTTTTGAAATACGCGATAATGGTATTCAGATCCCCGTTCAGGATATCAATTCCTCAAGTTTTGCCGGACTTGATCTACCGGAGTTCAATATCGCAGGATTTCAGTTCAAACCTCTTTCTCTTGAAACGACGTCTCCATTTACTTTCAACTGGGGCCAGGGCGTAGAGTTCGATCCGGATGTTAACATGAGTTTTGAAGTGAATCTACCTGACTTTGAAGGCACGGGACTCAATCCTCCTGACGGATTAACTTTTAACGACGTAGGTATAATGGATGGATTTCTGACAGGGTCTGTTGAGCCCTTTCAACCAATTGGTGGAGCTGAAATTGACATCACTCCCGGTAATCCGGATTCACCAACACTTATGATCAGTGAGATCTTTGGTTCTCTTGAAATGGGGCAAGGCCCGAACGGAAGTTTTCAGGCGGTTAATATCAATTTGGATGGAGAATTAGGTAATCTTCCGGCTTTTAAAGTAGATGATCCGAATGCCTGTGTCGAGAACGGCACTTTTACACTGAATCTTGTAGAAAGTAAATATTTTGAAGGTACGGTTAGCAGCATACAACCCTGTGGTTATCTTGAATTAGGACCGGCTCAGATCGCTGTCACCAATGCTGATCTTAATTTTAGTGTTTCTGCCGATGAGCAAATGGCAGAACTGGATGGTGGGGTAAGTATCACCCTTCCGGCATCTGATCAGGGAACACCGGTAACGGCAAACGGAAATTTGGTACTGGATCTCATTGAAGGAGATATCAAAGACGGTTCCGTGACTATTAATCAACAATTTGGTTTAGACCTGCCGCACGGACCAAACGATCCATTGTTTACCTTTGGGATCAATCAGGCTGTGTTGAATAAAGATGGTCTATTGGTAAATGGCGGGGGAAATCTCTCTGCTGATGGTGTTCAATCTACTGTACAGTTCAACGATCTTTTAATAGGTTTTAACCCGTTCGGGGTACAATCCGGAAATGCCTCCATAGCCACTAACTTTGCTATGGAGGTTGGGGTACAACCATTATCTCTTAAACTGAAAGATCCTGCGACGGCTATGCCGGCAGATAATGCCATTGATATGAGCCTGAATGGGGATATGATGCTCACGAGTGATGGCCTCGTACTTTCCGGTTCTTCAACGGCAAGCATTCGGTATCAGGGAGATGAGTACGCTGCATTGGAGGTAGAATATGAAAATGGATTTGCCCTGAATGTGGGCGGGTTTGCAGTAAATGAGGGTCGTGCCCTGTTCTATCAGGTAGAAAATGGTGTTAGATCTCAGGATCCACTGGCTATTTTAAATCAATCCGGTTTTGATCTGGGAGGCATGATAACGGCTTTTCTGCCATCCCGAATTCCATTGCCTTCTGAGGATATAGCCTATGTAGACATCAAAGATTCTAATGATAGTCTGCTCGTCGATGTTACCTCTAACGGACAAACGGGAGGATACACAATAAGCACGAATGGGTCATCACTTCCAATGGTGATTGCAGCTCTTGATGATCAAAGCGGAAGTCCCGTCGAGGTAAATGTAGGCTTTAGCTTAACAACAGATGGCTCATATAACGTAACCGGTGGTTCATTAGATTTGCAAAGTGCATACTCGCTGGAATCAAGTTTAGATATTCCGGTAAGCTTGACTGAGTTTAATATTGGTGATCAAGGCAACGGCATAGAATTAAAGGCAGGTTTGAAGGCGGATCTGCCGGGTCCGTTGAGCGAACATTCAGCCATTGCGAATGCTGTGATCAATCAAAATGGAATTTCACAGGGAACGATATCAGTGGGTACTCACCTGACAGCATATCAGGATGGTATCACACCACTTTATGCCTACGATCATTCAGGTAATATTCAGGGAAGTCAAGAAACAGACATTTTTGAAGCTGAACTTTGGGGTATCGAAGCGGAATTTGGAGGTACAAACAGCATTGCGGTTTCAGGTATTCTGAACAGCAGTTTGATCCTTGAAGTGAGTGGAGGAAGCGATCCGATATTCTACACCGCATCATGGTCAGATACCGGTTGGGACTTCAGTATCGATCCGGGTTCAATTGGTGATCTTTCAGTCGGAGATGCAACGCTTGCCCTCAATCAGCAAGATGGAATTGACGTTGTAACCGATGCCAGTTCTTTTCACCTGGTATTGAACGGACAGATCTCCATGGCAGATGTTATTGGAGAACCACTTGATGTAACCATACAGGATCTTGAGGTTGGCGTGAATAATTATAATTCCAGTCCCAGCCTTCACTTTGCTTTGGCCGGTGCGTCCGGCTCTTTGGCTGATCAAACCTTCAGTTTATTTGAGGGGGCTTTTAATGGGCTGATAAAAAATCCCACCATCACCTTAAACGGAAGAAGCATAGCAGTCAGTTCTGATTCAGGTAATGTTAACTTTTTAGATCGGGATATTAATTATCAAGGCCTGATGATCGACACACAAGGTGGCTTTAGCTTCTCAAGTTTTGAAGCTCAAGATATTGAATTGATTCCGGAATATGTGCTTATAAACTCACTTGCCTTGACCGATAATCAGGGCTTGAGACTGGATAGTGAACTTGCCGTTACTATACCCGCTCCTGTCGACCAAACGTCGTCTTCTACCATCAGCATCTACAGGGATGATCAAAATGTGGTTCAGGTTGATGCTACAGCACCGGCTTTTGATCTGGAACAGCAATATGCCCTTGGTGATTTCGGTCATTTCAAACTGAATGCTATTCAGGCTGATATTGATCCCTATGATTGGGAAAGTTCAGGAATTTATGCCAATGGTGACCTCTACAAATCGGGAGAAACATCACCCATTATAAGTTTTGGGGAAGCAGGGCAGATCACACAGAATCCTGGAATTGGACTCTCAGCCGAATCACCTTACGTGCAATTCAATGCTACAGGCAATGTCGGTTTTAATTATGATTTCAGTGTATTCAGTGTAGCCGTCAATTTTGATGAAATTTCTACTACTCAAGATGGTTTTGAAATTGAACTGAGTGGCGACTTGGGAATGAGTATTCCGGCAATGACGGTTTCCAGTTCTATCCGTTACGAAAATTTTATCATTGATCAAACGGGAGTCAAGGATACCGGTAATATTGATGGAACCGGTACACTTGAGATGGATGGAATAGCCTCCATCGAGATCGGTCAGTTCATTTATGAGGAATACGAGAACGGTACAGATGTTGAGATCGCGGATGCTTCTGAGAAAGAACCGGGAGATCTGGATGGAGACCAAAACGGAGTTCCAACCCGCACTGAAACTGGTGTAACTGAATTACTCTGCTTTGGACCATGTCCCGTAGATACAGGTGAAACTGATGCATCGCTAAGTGCCCTTAGTATCACCATTGATGCAGGAACGGATGCAGGAAGTGGTGGGATTTCCGGAGGAGTTCAGACTATATTCTTTATGAAGAAAGCTTCCGGTGAATTTGAATTGATGATAGACGGATTAAATGCATCCATGATGGATAATTTTTCGATCATGGCGAATATGCATTACATGAATTCTGATGATGGATTTCTTCTCAGAGCAGCAGCCAGTGGCATATTCAGTTTTGGTACCGCTGAGGTAAAGGCGGCAGTGGCCGGAAAATTTGCCAATCTGAATGGAGAAACAAGTTATGGCTTGTTTGTGGCCGCACAAAGTGATGTTGGCATACCTATCATACCGGGTGTGGTTGATCTGACCGGTGCCGGGGGTGGATTTTTCTGGAAACCTGACCAAAATGACCTTGATATGGTAAGAAGTGCTGTATCGGGTATGGGACATACAATTATAGGTGAGGAAAACTTTGCAGAGGCAGATTCACTTACATTTGCGGCACAATTATATGCAAGTTTCGGCCTTGCCGGTACAGGTACTGAATATGTGATCGAGGGTAGTACCTTTCTTGAGTTGACCAGTAATAGTTTCTACATGGATGCCAGTGGTGTTGTGCTAGGCATGGATGGTAGTTCAAATGCACCGGCACAGACCCTGCTCGAAGGAGGTATGTCATTGCATGTTCAAAGAGAGCCAATGTTTATTAATGGATCTATTATTGTTGATGCCGATGTAGGTGATGAACCGGCCATAGTCACAGCTGATGGTACTATTGAGTATTTTGCCACTAAAAATAACGGTAAAACAGTATGGGGAATAATTGGGAATGCCGATTATTCAATATATGCCGGCACTATGACCGGAGACGGTGAGTTCCTTGCTTCCAATTCGGGTGTGTTGCTTGAAGTAAGTGTAGGTTTTGGTGTGGATATTCCGATCCTCAAGGTTAACAGCAATGTTACCGGTTCAGTTTGGATGATAGATGATCCCGATTTCAGTATGCCGTTTGGTGCCTATGTGTTGTTTAATGCTGAGGCTTGTCTTGGATTTTGTATCACGGCAGAGGCAAAAGCAGCATTTGTCACAAAACGTTCCGGTGGTTTTGAACTATACGGAGCTGTTAAGGGATGTGTAGATCTACTTGTCAAAGAAGGTTGTCTGGCAGCCTGGGTATCAGTAACTGAGAGTAAGCTTGATGGTGGATTTGGTAAAGGTGACCATAACGACCTTGTTGCTCAGGCCAGAGAGCAAAGGGATCAATTCAGGGCCAAAATACAATCTATGTTAAGCAGTATTGACGCAGCAAAGGAAGCACTCGATCAGCCACCCGTATTTAGCGGGCCAGCCTATTCTTCTGAAGATGTATACAGGGCGGGAGCAAATATGTATGCGTTGGATAATACTGAAAGGAGTGATATTGCATCGATCATAGAGAACGAGGTCGAACAAAACAAGTACTACAGTCAAGCTGGTACATTGCCTACATCTTTACAGAATATTCTTACAGACCTTTTGGTGAAACCAAAGTATTACAGGCTATATGATATTTTTACCTCTCGTAGTAATGCCAGACAGGATCTAGAGGTAGCGGTTGATGAGGCACTGGTTATTTCTGATGCCGTTTCTGAAAAACTGAGCACAAGTGTAGAAAGCGCGATGGAATTCAACAGTGATGCCGAAACTGCATTTGATAATATGCTGTCAAGTATGAATAATTCCCCGGTGTCAAATGTCGTAAAACCAGCAATCTCTACTAATACTACTCAGTCCGTTTCTTTTAATGTAGATGAAGATCTCGCTGAAAGTCAGTCATCAAATACTGAATCACTTAAACAAGAAGTGGAACTGTTAGATGAACAGTTTAGGCAGAGCATAGCACAAGTGGAGGAAAACCTGACCGATATGCAAAGTATGTTGGCTGCTGAATTATCAGGCACCATAAACACTAACATTTCCCAGGAAGGCTCTTCCTTAGCCGATCTAAACCAGCAAATATCTGGAAGCGGCAGCAATAGTAATTCCGGCACTTCTTTGTCTTTTACTCCAAGCGTAAATGCATTAGCAGAGGCATATACTAATGTTTACGAAAATTTAGAAAGATACTTTGCCTTGGAGGCCAACTGGAATTGGATGGAATGGGAATGGGCTTACAATCTGAGGGGAGATTTTATAAGCAATAATAGTAGTATCCAAAATGGTATAAGCACCTTAAACAACAGGTATAATTCTGCGTTGTCAGGGAGAAACTCAAGTCCAAATGAATATAAAAATGAGGTTTATAAAGTAGCTCAACGTAATCAGGCTATTTTGAGATTCAGTGATTCGAATTTTGATCCTAATTTTTCGGATCCATCATCAAGTAGTGCACCGACTAATGTTAATACCTTATATAACGAGCTAATCACTCCAAACTGTAGCGCCGGTGGATTAGATTGTGTACGTGATTCTGTCTCAAATATGAATGAAGATTTCTGGTATAACATGCATGTTCTCGGTTTACAGGAACACGCCGATAAATCAGCTCAGGTTGTCACTGATGAAGTAGTGCCAAGAATGTCATCTGTTCAGGATTCCCTCAAAGAAGGTCACGTAGGGCTGACTGATATGTTGGACTCCTTTTATACTGATAAAGCAGAACTCACTGCTATACTTTATAATATGATTGATAATTACATTAACTGGAAAGAAGATGTGAGTCAGTCAACGGGTGTGGAAGCACTTTCCTCAACAGATTCTACAGACTACAGATCAAGGCTTACAGAGTTGTCAAATGATTTGAGACCGCCGCAAATTGCTGACATTCAGGCTGTTCCTTCAAGGCAATCAGTCAGTGGTGGGTCTATTGAATTTAACACTTTCTTCAATAACACAGAGATATCCTGGTCAGCTACACATCCTGGAGGAGTGATCGAAAACAGTATCAATATTATACAAAGTAATATTACCAGCAATCAGGATGTGTTAAACACGTCTGTTTCTGTTGGAAATGATGATTATTTGTCTTTAGGTACTAATACATCAATAAATATATATCCCTTTAAAACTGCCATGGGTACAGCTTCTTCAACCAGTGAAACCAAGCTTATAAATCTCGGCCTAAGAGTGAGAGGGAATGCAGGAAACACTGCTACAAGAAGGTCTCTTTTTTATGTTGATGTTGGCCCTGATGGGTTGGCATTTAATGACACAGGAGGTTTATTTGGTGGTGACGGAGATACATCGATCCTAAATGAGGACACATCTGCACCCGAGAAACCGGTCATTAGGTTGGGTGATTTTTATAAATGGACATCAAATAGCGGTAAATTTGGCCGTTATAGTATCAATACGACTTCCAAAACCTATTGGACGAGTGAACCGGAAACCATCACATTGAAAATACAAGCCTATGATCCGGAATCGGATATTTCAACGTATGAATATGCAATTGGTACGGCTCAGGGTGATACCAATGTGGTTGGGTGGACAGAACTTCAGGGATCGCGTGATTTTCTTGCAAACATTCCAACTTCTCAAATAACAGGGCAGACTCAATTACTCAATATGGTCGAGGGTACATCCTATTATTTGAGTGTGAGAGTTACCAATGGTGAAGGTATGCTAAGTGATGTTACGGAAAGTTCTAATCCAATAAAGTATGATTCAAGTCAGCCTTCAACACCAGGCGTTGCTTACATAGCGGCACCTTTAGGCATGACATTTTCGACTTTAGGGTACTCCACACCGGTTGACCCAGTCGTCGAATCTGCTCCTGATCTTAACGTTACTGAAGCAGATAAATATGCTTGGGAGGATGCAATTACCCCTGAGATCTCTGCTTCATGGACGAGCTCTTCTGATTCAGAATCAGGATTGGATAGGTATGAATACCTGGTTACAACATCTGAAAATGTAGCGGATGATAAGTTTATCGAATCTGAAGTATCAGTTACAGAGGACCTGAATATGACCTATACAGGTGAGGAAGAAAACTCTATCCTCGAAGACTTCGACACTGAAGTGTACGTACATGTCAGAGCAGTGGACAAAGCGGGTAATGTAAGTGATATTTATACCGTAGGCCCCAAAAAACCACGTGATCCTACTTCCCCGAAAACAGGAAGGCTCCAGGCAAAAGTGAATCCAAATGATGTTAAACTGTACTTCACAGAACTTCCTTATGACCCCGAGACAGACCTTAATGGTATCCAGTATTCCCTAGGAACCTCACCGGGAGCAACAGATCTGAGACCTTGGCCAACAGAGAGTCAGGTCGATTTTACGTGGAGTCACCAGAAAAATTATAACCTATCACAGACAAGCACGTCTTCAGGTTCAAATGGCTATTTTGTTCAGTATTCATATTTTGGGAATACTACAGATCGGTATTTAACAATACCAAGGTCAGAACTTCCTGAGGGAGTAGATATTTATATCAACTACAGATCGGTGAATGGAAATGGGAAAGTTTCCGGTACAAGAGCGACCGGTCCCTTAGCTCTCGACGAAAGCATTCCTGTGATGCCAACTTTAGATGTAACTTATAAGGCAGCTGATGACAGACTTCATATTGAATTGGATGATATTGAGGATCCTGAAACAGGTATTGCATCCGTTAGATATGCCGTTTACAGGGATAAGAACCCACTGCCAATTAAAGGATGGTCAAATATGCAGTCTATTTATGGAGTTAGAGACGGCAGTTTTGATCTTTCAAAATATGTTTACTTTTCAGATGGGCAGGTTCCTGATTACACAGATCTTGAAGTGAGGATCAAAATTACAAACGGGGCCGGTATGCAACGTACCATAACACGGCCTTTGACTATGTCTGATTCTCATGAGATCAAGAACTTCCAGGCTCCAAAAAACTCTTATCAAACAATCGGATTTTAAATCAAATATTCAGAAAATTTTCAGATGGTTTTGTACATATTCAGGTTAAAATATTTATTGATGGTGCTATGCATGGCTGTTTTATCAAGTTCTGTAACAGCTCAATCAGCACCTGATCGTGAGATCATTGGTATTGCAAAAGATGATGGTCGGGCCTATATCTATCATGCTCAGCAAATACCTCTTTCTCATGGTTATAATATTTATAGGAGTGAAAATGGTAATAACTGGACTCAGCTTAATGATGAAGTTTTTTATCCGGCCAGTGATGGATACGATCTGGAATATCGCCTGCAAGAACAGTTTGAACTGGCTCAACAACTTACGGGCCGTGAAGAACCACAGGCCGTTTTTCTCAATCTGAGGAGAAACAGCAATGTTGGATTGATTGCAAATTTTGCATCGCCCGCTATTGCCTTAGAGATGGGGCGACTTTATATAGATGAAGAGGCTCCAATTGGAGAAGATGTCTATTATCGATTTGAGATCGTGGATGATCTGGAAAGACCGACCGGTGAGAATATTCAAGGAGAAGTAGATCTGGAGGTAATCGATCCGCCGGCGCCATCCGGGTTAGAGGTGGCTAACAGAGGCAGAACCGTGGATCTCAGCTGGGAATATGTTCCAAATTCCGTGAGAAGCTCAAGATATATCATCCGTTTTCAGATCTTCTATCGGCCTTCCGGTTCTGAAGACTGGATTCCTTTAAACTCTGAATTTCTGGCCAGAACTACTGAAACAACTGAATTTAATTATTCAGGTGAAGTTCCAAGACTTGATGAGCAGTATGAATTTGTGGTGCAAGCGGTTGATTTTACGGGTGCCCTGTCAGATGAAAGTAACATTACGGCATTAAACGTAATGGAAAACATACCACCTGACATCGTTAGAAATGTCCAGGTAAATGATATTGGAAACTATACAGGCCGCATCACCTGGAATGTGTCAACAGAACTGGATCTGGAGGGGTACCATGTGTATCGCGCCAGAGATGATCAGGAAGAATACAGCAGAATAACATCAGAGTTGTTGTCACCACTTCAAACTGTTTATGAAGATTCTGTCACAGAACCGGGGCATCAGTATCGATACAAGATTACGGCCTTGGATACAATGGGTAATGAAAGTGAATTAAGTAATGCAGCTCATGTTTTTATAGCTGATGAACGTGTACCGAATCCGGTAACGTCCATCGAAGCAACTTTGATCGATAACGAAGTTGCAAGGATAAGCTGGGAAAATGGAGAGGTGCCCGGTGGCCTGCGCTCCTATCAGATCCTGAGAAGAGAAAAAGGCTCCGGGTCAGGTGGTTTATGGAGCATGCTTAACAGTTCAGCGTATAAGAATACGTTTTATGAAGATACCGGAATTGGTGGAATCCGTTTTGTTGAAGGCACCACCATTGAATATGGTGTCGCCATTGTGAGTGAAAATGGTAGTATAAGTGATACGGTGATAACAGCGGTAAAAATTCCGGATATCACGCCGCCTGATGCCCCTGATCTTTTGGAAGCAAAAATGCAGGATGCTCGCAGGGTGGGAATAACGTGGAATGCTTCTAGTTCATCTGATGTCACCCATTACAGACTTTATAAACGAGAGACTGAGTCCGGAGGCCAATCTGATTCACTGGTAGCTGAGGTCAGAAAAGGAGAGCGTTATTTTAGAGAAGAGAATGTGTCGCTGTATAAAACCTATATCTATTCACTGTCGGCCATTGATTCTGTTGGCAACGAAAGTGAACCAATGGTAACAGATACACTTAGCACACAAGCCACTCACGCTCCTGAAAGAGTGCGCAATGTGCAGGCTGTGAAAATGAATGATGGTGTTGTTTTGGCCTGGGAAGAGGGTGATGTGAAAAAACTAAGTGGTTATGTGATATACAGATCAGAGATAGCGACCGGAGTTTATGATAAGGTAGCAGAAGTTGAAGTGCCTGCTACACGCTGGACTGATGCAGCCGGAGAGAGCGGAGTCTGGTATAAGATCCATGGTGTTGATAAGAGCGGAAGAGAATCCAGAACTTCAAAAGCCACTCAGGCCGTTGAAAGAAATTGATGTTTCAATTTTATTTGGGAATCTTTGAGTTCAATATTTTCAGATCTAGGATACATTGTATGTGGAATTCCCATTTTTTGTTAAAGTTCATTTTAGTGATGCTGCTTTGCTATCCATTTACAAATTCAGCAGTATCGGCGCAGTCTTATGAATTAGCGGATGGTATTGCATTCTATCAGGGTGGTAAATTTGAAAAGGCAATACCTCAGCTTCAGAAGGTGATCGAAAAGAACCCTGTTCTAATTGAAGCATATTATTACCTGGCAGCCAGCCATATGGGTTTAGAGCAATATGAGAAAGTACTTGCAACAGCCGATTTGGCATTGAATATCGCACCTGAAAATGTTCAGATGCTGGTGGTTAAGGCAGAGGCTCTTTACCATCTCGATTATCCTAAAGCCATTCCGATCTATAAGAAGATCTCAGAGCTTGTTGCCTCACAGGGAAGTAATTCAAGAAGTGTTATAAAAAAAGAGCAGGCGGACGCCTATCTCGGCCATCTTTATAAACGAAAAGCCAATGATGCGTTTTTAAGCGGGAACATGTCTGAAGCAATTAATGACTATAAGCATGCAAGGGATCTCACGCCGGATAGTCTCTCCGTTCATAATAACCTTGCCTATACCCTGATACAGGCAGAAAAATGGAAGGAAGCTATTGAAGCCTTGGATAAAGGTTTACAGCGATTTCCTACAAGCGAACAACTTTTGTTCCTGAAAGGTCAAGCTTACCGTGGAGCAGATGATCGGGACGAAATGGTTCAAACTTTCAAAATTTTATATGAATTGTATCCTGATAATGTGAACTATGGATTGATCTATGGCCAGGCCCTTATGGCTTCAAATCAGGCACGAAAGGCTAATGAGCATATGAACCGGCTAATTGAAAAATATCCGGATAATGTGCAGATATATGAAGCTCTTAAATCGATGAGTGAGCAGCGTTTTGATATGGCAGCTAAAATGAACGTACTAAAGCTCCAGCGAAACGCGTTCCCTGAAAACCGAATGGTCGCACTTGAATTGGCTGACACTCACATTTTATTGAAGGAATACGACAAAGCACGTACCATACTTGATTCTATTGAAACAGCAGACCCAAGTCCTGATATAGCATTAAGATCTGCCCGAACAACTTTGTACGGAGAGATCGATGAAGAGGCACTTGAAACCTATCGCCAGGTGCTATCGAACTGGCCGGAGTCTTACGATGTATTAAAAGAATCTGCTTTGGTTTTTAGAAATGCAGGGCAGGAAAATGAAGCACTAGATCTATTTATAAAAGCGTTTCAGATCCAAGAAGATCCGAAGGTAGCTGTTCACATCATTGAACTTACCGATCAGAGTAATAAGAGTGCTATTCGGCAATACACACATTATTTACAGAGCACACCCTATTATGCATTAGGGGATTATTTTGAATTAAAGTTTCTAGATCAGAATCTAAACAGATCAGAAAACCTTGAGCAGTTCATCTCATCCATTGTAGGAATGCTTGACATTTTTTCTGAATCACAAGCAGTATTGACCTCACAAACGGAACGTGTGTTGGATGGCGACGCTTCACCTAAACCTGTTATGTTACAGGAAAGGCGGTTCACTGAAAAAATAAACCGTTATGTTAATGCCTGGTATGATCTGCTAAAGAATACATTTGATCCGGATAGACAGATCAACATTATGGAAAGTGCACTGGAAGAATACCCTTCGAGTTCACGCTTACATTTTTTTAAGGGCGAATCAGCATTTAAGGCCGGGAAAATGTCACTGGCTAAAAGCTCATTGGAGGAATCCATACGGTATGGAGCGAAAGATGAGCAGGTTTACCTTCGTCTCGGGGATATTTATAGGAAACAGGATGATCCCGAAAACGCGATTCTTTTCTATGAAAGATCACTTTCTATTGACGAAAAAAATAATGATGCTTACCGTAAACTGATTGCTGTAAGTGAGCAAAGCGGAAAACTTCATGAACTTTGTGAGCGTTGGCTATTACGATATGAAAACAATAATGATAACAACATTCTCAAAGAACATTTGATCTCAGCACTCCACAAAGCCGATCGGTTTGAAGATGCCCAAAGGATTATTTCTCAATAATTAACTTAGTGTTAGAACGTATTCGGGAAATTTCAAATCTTTTGAGCTGTTTTATTTTTTGATTACGTAAGTATTGAATGAGGGGCAAATCGGTTCCGGATAACAATTATTCAAATATTTACATGAAGAAATTAACCGTTTATTTTTTCGCGATAGCAGCGTTGCTTTTACTGTTCAAGGCAGGCTGCAGTGATATTAACAGGACAGGCGTACAAGATCAGGTGGAAGGGATCAAATCTGTTGTGCCGGCTCAAGGTCCGTATGGCGCGAGAGTTTTGATCGGTGGTAAAGGCTTTACAAATGATCCGGAAGTGCTTTTTAATGGCGTTCAGGCTGAAATTGAATCTGCCAATGATTCAACGATCTTAACCAGAGTTCCTTTAGAGGCTAATACAGGACCGGTTGAAGTGATTGCCGGACAAGATATTTTATCGGGGCCGACTTTTACTATAGATTCGACCAGAAGCCTATTCCTCATTATTGATGAAATACGTCCTTCAACCGGCAGATACCGTGATACCATGTACATTGCCGGCTCAGGATTCGATCCTGTTCCGGAAGAGAACGAAGTGTATCTAAATGAAATTAGATCAGCGGTTCTGGAGTCTTCTGATTCACTGTTGGTGACCACCGTACCTTATGCATCAGCATCAGGTTTGATAATGGTTGTAGCCAATCAGGATACCGCCATAGGGCCAAGATTTGAATTGCTGAGACACCAGATAACTGATATAGACCCCACATCGGGAAGAGTAGGAACACAGGTCAGAATTAACGGTTTAGACTTTAGTGATCAAATATCTGAGAACAGTGTCTTTTTTAATGGAGTGCAGGCAGAGATACTTGAATCATCTACAAGTCAGATTTTGACATCGGTTCCTCTTGAGGCCACATCAGGTCCGGTTTCTGTGGCAGTAAGACGCGATACGGTGGAAGGACCAACATTCAGCGTGCAAGAATTGCAAATATTAGAAGTAGCACCTTTAAGTGGTGAAGTGGGAACCGACGTGCTGATATCCGGAAATGGGTTCAGTCCGAATATTGAAGAAAATACGATTCAGTTTAACGGAGTTGAAGCTCCCGTGTTGAGCGCTTCCGAAACGGAACTTCAAACACAGGTTCCGGAAGGCGCTACAAATGGTATTATCACTGTAATTGTGAACGGAGTCACAGTTACAGGCCCGGAATTCATTGTCGAAATAGGAGCACCTGTAGCTGTCATAGAATCGTTTTGCCTGGGTCTAGATTGTGGATTTACAGGTACCTCATCCAGTGATCCCGATGGTGAGATCGTAAGTTATGACTGGAATTTTGGAGATGGATTTACGGCTAAAGGTGATACTGTTAGCCACACGTATGAAGCTGAGGGTAGCTATGATGTTGAATTAGTAGTTACTGACGATAGTGGAAAGACCGATACTACAGTACAACCAATCGATGTTGTCTTGCCACAGATAACAGCTATCGATCCTATCAGTGGTCCGATAGGTACTGAGGTGACTATTACGGGAACAGGTTTTAGTGATATAGCAGGCGGTAACGCAGTTGGTTTTACCAGTGGAGAAACTATTGTAGCAGGAGAGATCGTATCTGAAAGTACAACTCAGTTGGTTGCTGTGGTACCAACAGACGCAACAACAGGGCCTGTGTATGTAGCGGTTGGTGAAAATTATATTACTGAGGGGCCTGTATTTACGGTAGAACAAACTTCTGAGCCTAAAACACTTGAAGTTGTGGTATCAACAGACGGGCCCGCCGGTGACGGTTATACATTGTCGGTGACCGGGCAGGATGCCAGATTTGTAGAACCGAACAGTTCAACCCTGTACACCGGTATTCTGGAAAACGAAGTTAGTGTGGAATTAACCGGTTTGGGAAATAATTGTACCGTGGATGGTGAAAATCCAAGACTTGTTAATCTGAATAATCCAGACAATGCCGGTTTCACAGCATTCAATGTAACCTGTACAGGTCCGGCACCAACCATCGAAAATATTACGCCTGTTTCCGGAACTACAGGTACTCAGGTAACGATCACCGGAAGTAATTTCAGTGCAACTGCTTCTGAGAATATCGTTACTTTTAACGGTGCACGGGCGGAGCTGAATAGTGCTTCAGCGACAGAGTTAGTGGCTTTTGTACCATTTGATGCTACAACCGGTCCGGTAGAAGTTACGGTCAACGGACAAACGGCAACCGGCCCGACTTTTACCGTTATAACCACCGGGAGATTGGAAGTCAATATTTCAACAACAGGTACAAGTATTGACCCCGATGGATACGGATTAATTTTAGATGGAGGAGCAGCTTCAGCAGTAAATGTAAATGATTTTGTAGCCTATGATGATCTGTCAGAGGGAAGTCATTCTATTGAACTCACAGACATTGCCTCAAACTGTTTTATTACCCAGGATCGCACGAACCCTTATGATGTTAGCGTTACGGCCGGCGATACTACTGTCACCAATATCGATGTTCAATGTGATGCACTTGCTCCTGATATCACAGGTATTAGTCCAACCTCCGGAACTACAGGTACTCAGGTAACGATTACCGGAAGTAATTTCAGTGCAACTGCTTCTGAGAATGATGTTCAATTTAACGGAGTTCGAGCTGAGCTGAATAGTGCTTCATCGACCCAGTTAGTGGCTTTTGTTCCGGCGTCAGCAACAACAGGTCCGGTTACAGTAACTGTAAATGGACAGACGGCTACAGGTCCAACTTTTACAGTGATTACAACTGGTACTGTTGAAGTTTCAATCAGTACTACAGGCGTTGATTTGGATCCTGATGGTTATAATTTGTACTTGGACAAAGGAGATGCCGTGCCTGTAGGCATTAATGACTTATACACCTATTCATCAGTTCCGGAGGGCAGTCACACATTAGAGCTCACTGACATCGCAGCAAATTGTACTATCTCTAACGGAACTCCAAATCCGAATACTTTCGAGGTAATTGCGGGGCAGACCTCACAAATTAATTATGCACTTTCTTGTGAAGAGATAATAATACCTGAAAAGATATTATTCCGTGATGATGAAGTGTATATGATGGATCCTGATGGGGCCAACGTAGTACCGTTAACTAAGACAGGAGATTTTTTAAGGGTTAAAAGTCCGGTGCTGTCAAATGATGGTTCCAGAATTGTATATATGGAGCTGGGTGATATTCCAAATATTGTGATCATGAATTCAGATGGGTCAAATGCTAAAAAATTCCAAATTGAAACCTTTAGTTCACCAAGATATCCAGCTTGGTCTCCTGATGACCAACAGATCGTATTTGTTGGAACTATTAACGGTAGCAGTGAAATATTTGTAATGAATTCAGATGGGACAAATCTGACTCAGATCACGAAAACAGAAAATATCAATGAGGACTATGTCCATTGGTCTCCAGTCAGTAATGAAATATTAATATCATATAGGGAACAAACCGGTACCTATACATATGAGTATGGACTGATCTTAATGAATGGGGATGGAAGCAACCGAAGAGAAATAACACAAACACCAGGCATATATTCATATGGAAGAATTTCCCCTAATGGAAAAGAGATCATATATACAGATAGACCCGGAGATTGTTTTCAAATATTCAGGATGAATATTGACGGTAGTAACATCCGGGCTTTGACCTCTCAGAATGAACTAAATTGTGAAGTAATAAATGGTTTGGATTGGTCGCCTGACGGGTCCCAAATTGTGTTACAGAGTAGGCCATCATCTACTACAGACTCTGAAATAAGTATAATGCCATCAGATGGAAGTGCTTCACCAAAAATTATATCAAATACCCCAAGTCACCCAGCTTCTTTGTCTGAACCAACGTGGGGAATATTTAAGAAGTAAGAAACTGTGACTTCGGGTTTAAAGCCATTGTCTGAGAAACCCAGCTTAGACAGTGGCTTTTTTATTAATAATAAATTTTTGCGTGGCAGGTGGACTGGCTATGATCGAATCTTAAAAATTGAACAGTCAGTTGAATATTTTGAATTTGGTAACTGTGAAACCTTCAATGTAAAAGGTCACTTACAGCTAATATCTATAGAGAAATAGAAAGGGAAAGGATATCTATGATCTGAGTTTGTGTGATCAGGAAAACCAACACTGATATTGCAATCACAGTGTATAAAGCTGCAGTGATGAAAAAGTAGATGATCTTTTCAGGACCTAAGTTTCTTGCAGTATTGTATGAGGTAAGGTAAAAGTTGATGAATCCGATCAGTAGATAAAATGTAGCAAGAATGATCACCAGTGCTGTACTGAAATCGGTCAAGTAAAATGAGATCAGTAAGGTTAATGTTATATAATCAGTATAAAGTAATCCTGCATATAGGTTAATGGTTTGACTTACATGATCCAGATTTTTGGCAGGCAGATAAAGCCATAAAATACTGACTGCCTGAAAAATCAATATCACGGCAATTGAAATTAGTGAGATTGAAATGTACCCGTTTCCAAAATAATCAAGCCAGGGAAGATGATAAATCAGTGCTTCTAGTCCGGCTTCACTCACTAACAAGGTGGTTGTGAGATAAGCGACAACTCCTCCTGCAAGGGCATGAACAACCATCATCATAATGCTTTGGGTAGCATACCTTTCCCGATAGTGAAGAATGTCATCCACGTAAAAACGATGGGCAAAATAATATCTGAGGACCATTGGACGGGCGTTGGGTATGAACTTAAATTGAACAGCCAGAATGATCCAAAATACCAACAGGGCAAAAACCAGCCAGTTAGGCTCAGGAGTTGGTGAGTTTTGATCAGGAAGGGGTAACGACCAGATCCCATCTTGCCTATATAACTTCAATGAGTTCTGAAATTCGGGAAATGCGTTGGCTGCATAGGTCACCCATTCAGAGTGCATAAAGACGATCATTTCATCATTATTATCAACGTAAGTTCGAAACTTTTGATCAAATTCTTTTAGGTCACGACTCTGATATTCATTATCTCCCAAAAGGATTCCGAAAGGAAGATCAAGAGCATCAAGTGTAAACCATTTTTTATTTAAATAGTGGTAAAGTGTTTTGTCAGTTTGCGATGTAAAGCGTTCAGATATGGAGGTGATAGCAGATGTGAATTCGGTATTCTTAAAGTGACTTTGGGAAATGACTCCCAATGCGGCTACACGGGAGTAATCCCGGTACCTGCGAATCAGTTCTGAAACGTTTTCCTGAAAAGAATCTTGTTTAGAAAGCAAGGTTCCGAGTGTGTAGTATCGTTGATCAGATCTGATAAGTATAGAGAAGCGTTTTGTTTCCAGCTCAGAAAGCAGGTTCGTTGATACAGGATGATTGAGCTCCAGATGCGTAATACCCATGTCATTGAATAGCTCAAGTTGTTGAGCAATAGTACGGTTATCATCCGGTACATCCCATATTACACCAAGTGTTGGTTGGGCGTGTCCAAAGTTATTAAAACTGCACAACCAGAACAGGAGACCAAAAACAAACAGATATGTTCTTTTCAGTCTCACTTAGACTACAACTTCAGCTCCATAATATTCGCTGAGTGTTGTCTTGCGGATCGGTCTTGCTATCAAGGTAGCAGAAGTTGTATCTGTGACCTCAACTTCCACATAGTCACCGGGTGCAAAGTCTTTACGGTCGAACACCACCATTTTATTGGTGTCAGTTCGCCCGCTGAGCTGCTCATCCGATTTCTTACTTGTGCTTTCAACTAGAACAAGATGCCTGTGGCCGATTTCTTCTTTGTTGCGGAGTTCCTGAATATTACGCTGTTGAGTGATGATCTCTGAAAGACGACGTTTTTTGACATCCTCAGGCACGTTGTCTTCAAACTTACGGGCAGCTAAGGTGCGTTCACGTTCTGAGTAAGCAAACATATAAGCCAGGTCGTATTCCACTTCTGCCATCAGAGATAGCGTTTGTTGATGCTCTTCTTCAGTTTCATCACAGAAGCCGGCAATAATATCAGTTGACAAAGATACTCCTGGAATGATCTCTTTCATTTTCTCGATCAGTTCCAGATAACCTTCTCTGGTATAAGGACGGCGCATTCTTTCCAACATACTGTCACTTCCTGCCTGAGCTGGAATATGAATGTAGTTGCATAAATTTGGACGCTCAGCGATCAGGTAAAGCAGATCGTCGGGGAAATCTTTAGGGTGAGGAGAGGAGAAACGAAATCTTATCTCAGGATCTACCTTACTTGCTTCATCCATAAGCTTTGTAAAGGTATTTTCACCATCCAAATAAGAGTTTACGTTTTGTCCAAGTAGAGTGACTTCTTTGTACCCATCCTGTGAAAGTTGCCTGATTTCCCGAATGATCGACTCAAGAGGACGGCTTCGTTCACGTCCACGCGTAAACGGAACCACACAAAAAGCACACATATTATCACATCCTCGCATAATGGAAACAAAAGCATTCACTCCATTACCGGTTGTGCGGACAGGAGCAATATCGGCATAGGTTTCTTCCAGGGAAAGAAGCACATTTACAGCTTTTCTGCCATCATCAACCTCTTTAAGCAGTCTGGGAATATCACGATAGGCATCAGGGCCAACTACAATATCAACAAGATGTTCCTGATCTATGATCCTGTCTTTGATGCGCTCAGCCATGCAGCCTAAGACACCAACAGTCAGTTCTCCGTTCTCTTTCTTAATAGAGCGAAGTTCCTTGAGTCGGTTCCAGACCTTAGTTTCTGCATTTTCGCGGATCGAGCAGGTATTGACCAACACAACGTCTGCACTCTCAGCCTCGTGAACGGGTTTCATCCCATCTTCCAAAAGAATGGAATTCACGATCTCGGAGTCAGCAAAGTTCATCTGGCAACCGTAGGTTTCGATATAAAAAGTCTTTTGTGACACAGTATAAATAGGTTTTGAATTAGGTAGGCTGATTATTCCTCTTCAGGTGAATTAGGCCAAATATCAGGATGATCTCTCCAAGATGAAAGGAGATCCAGGTCATCTCCGTCAATAGTTCCTTTCTCCACTGCTACGTTAACCAATGTTTTATAGTCAGTGAGGGAATAGAGAGGTACACCGACTTCTTCAAAGCGATCAGTCGCTCTATCAAAATCATATGTAAAAATTGATAGCACGGCATCAACATTGGCGCCGACAAACTTAAGAGCTTCTACCACAGAGATGGCAGAACCACCGGTAGATACGAGATCTTCAATTACAACAGTATGCTCGCCTTTCTTTACACCACCTTCTATTTGATTTCCCATTCCGTGGGCTTTAGCTTTGGCACGTACATAGGCCATTGGTTTATTCAGATTGGCTGCTACCCAGGCAGCATGGGGTATACCTGCCGTAGCGGTACCTGTAATTACATCAATTTTTGAAAACTTTTCATTAATGATGCGGGTGAATTCATTTTCAATTTTATTTCTTATCTCGGGATAACGAAGTGTTAACCGGTTATCACAATAGATAGGTGAATTCCACCCTGAAGACCATGTAAATGGATCATTCGGTTGTAAAACAACAGCGTTTATATCTAACAAATGAGTCGCTAGCTCACGTGCAAATGAGGTATCAAGTATCATCTTAAATTAAATTCTTTTATATGATTGCCGTAACGATGAGTGAGATCATTAAACTATCCCGAATATTTTCGGCCACATGAAAATAAGGGTTTTTAAAGAGATAAGCGCATATAATCCTGCAAGTATATCATCAGCTAAAATTCCTATGCCGCCTTTATATTTTTGGATCTGATTAATGCCTAAAGGCTTTAGGATGTCAAAGAACCGGAATAGTAGAAAACCTGCCAAAAGTACGATCAGGTCTGTTTTGAGCACGCCTGTCATGCTAATTGATAAAAATACAAGGCTTTGCCCGGCCCACTCGTCCATAACAAGCATCCCGGGGTCCTCGCCAAATGCTTGCTCAAAATAGGATGAAACCCACAATGAAATGAGGCTGCATATCAGCGCAAATAATATGATGAAATAAAAATTTTGTGCTTGCAGAATTGGGTAAATAAAAATCAATGAAGCCAGACTTCCGAAAGTTCCGGGTGCTTTTGGTAGATATCCCGAATAGAACCCGGTTCCCAGTAAGATCTTCAGCTTATTCAAAATGAGTTTATCTGCTAAAGAGTTTTCGGTTCACCCAAAGATATTCGACGCCTGAGTAAGCAGTAATGGCGGTCACAAAAAGCATAGCGTAGTAAAGTGCTCCGGAATTAAAGAATTGTGAGGCTTGATCTGCGAAATCAATGTCTGCTTGTTTGAATACACCCAACAGTAAAACAGCATATAAAAAGATCATCTGAACCATGGTTTTCGCTTTGGCCATAAAGCGGGTTTGCATGGTGATATCCTGCCGTTTAGCATATAAACGAAGTGCTGTAACCAAAATATCACGCACAAGAATAACAGAAATGGCCCACCAGGGGAATTGGGTTGCATCCAGAAAGGGAAGGCAGAGAAAGCCTGCAAAGGTGAGAAATTTGTCTGCCAGTGGATCTATGAAGACTCCAAAATCACTTTCAATTTCATAATAACGGGCGATCTTGCCATCGGCAAAATCAGTAACAGCGGCAACGGCAAAAACGGCAACACTTAGTGAGCGCCATATCAATTCGTCCTGTATGTACATAAACAGGAAGATGGGTGCCAGGATCATCCGCAGGGTACTCAGTATGTTGGGTAAATTTTTCATGGAATAGCTACTCATTTAATAACCAAACTTACTAAGTAATTCAATTCATTACAGGAATGATTTTGAGCCTTTTACAGGCATCAATTGCTAATGTTAAAAATATAAGTAATAACTTATTTAACTGTGGAAATTGGGCAGTGTATTACAGAATTTATACGCCATGAATGCACAGATTGTCTCGGTCGGAAATGAAATACTTATTGGTGATACTGTAAATACAAATGCCTCGTGGCTTGGGGATTTCCTTAACCGTGCCGGATTCGAAGTAACTTATATCCATACCATCACAGATAACCTTGATCAGATCAAAAGCACTCTTTCTTTCGCACTTGAACATTCTGATCTCGTTATTTCTACCGGGGGTCTTGGCCCGACACACGATGACATGACCAAAAGGGCTGTATCAGAGCTATTTGATGTGAGGCTTACATTACATGAACCGACCCTTGATTACATAAAAAAGATATTTAAAGAGCGCAATATTCCCTTTTCAAACTCTAATCATGCTCAGGCTGAAGTTCCTGAAAACTGTGAGGTCCTGTTCAATAAAGCCGGAACGGCCCCTGGGATGTGGTTCTACGAACATGAAACAGCTTTAGCTGTATTGCCCGGTGTGCCATATGAGATGAAGTATCTTATGGAGAAAAAAGTACACGAAAAGATCAAGGAGGTGTTCAGTGAATCTGAATATCTGCTATCACGATATTTGAAAACGGCAGGGATCGGAGAAAGTACCCTGAGTGATGAGGTGCTTGGCGACTTGAGTGATTATTTCAATAATGGAGTTAGTATGGCTTTACTGCCGGCTGCGGGTGGCGTTACTTTACGCCTTAATGCAAAAGGTGCCACAGAGGAAGAGGCTCACGATCATTTGTTAAGTATCACTGAAGTAATATATGATAAAGCAGGTAAGTTTATTTATGGGGAAGGTAAGGAGTACGAGCTAAGCGAGGCCGTTGGTAAGTTGCTTTTGAAATCTGACTTACATTTAGCCACAGCAGAAAGTTGCACAGGGGGACTGGTTTCAAATAGTATCACGGACAAATCGGGAAGCAGTGCGTATTTTAAAGGGGGTATTGTTTCCTACGCTAACTCAGTTAAAATTGATCAGCTGGGTGTGATCGATAAAGATCTTGACGAATACGGAGCTGTCAGTAAACAGATAGCTCTGCAAATGGCAATAGGTGCTGCAGAAAGATTAAATGCTGATATCGGTATTTCTACAACAGGCATTGCCGGGCCTACCGGAGGGACATCGGAGAAGCCTGTGGGGACGGTTTGGATGGGATATTATCAAAAGAACGGACCTCATTTTGCAGTTAAAGCCATGTTTACAGAAGATCGGCTGATAAATAAAGAAAGAACAAAAATGGTAGTGCTGGAGATCGCCCGGCGCCAACTTAAAGGAATAGATGAAATGCCATATGACCTAAAAAAACATTTTCCTTGAGTCGTCTTTTAGCCATACATATCATATTTCTTTTTTTCAATGGCCAGGCAATAGCACAGGTCATTGATTCCCTACAAGTTGCAGAACCGGTAGACTCTATTTCTGTTCCCCGCGATACAACCCTTATTCAGGATACGGTTCAAACCTTCAAGCAACCCGAAGAAATAGATCCGATCTTTCCATGGAAAGAAGAATTTTCTGATCAGGCGAAGTTGATCACAACAGACAGTTTGCTGAGGTGGCAGATATGGCCAAACTGGGGTGACCATCAGGCATACAGGTCCGACGTGATCTCTTTCCGGCAGGGAACTATCGGTCGGGTTGATGCCTATCATATAAACGGTTACCAACCCTATGAGCAGAAGATCCTCCTGGATGGCCTGGTAATCAACGATCCTATTACGGGATTGCCAAATTACAATTTGATTCCCCATAGAAAAATTGACAAAGCCGTGGAATATTATGGAGGTTCATATCGATCTGAAATCAGGATCAGGGATTTTTATCTTCTGAAGCCACGCAGCTACCTGATATATGATGAAGCGGGTGGTGCTTATCGTAATCTGGAATTCCTGGTATCACGTAATTTTACTCAGAGCACGAATCTCGAATTATCTTACTGGGACAGAAGGGGAGGCGATTACTATCCGAACAGTAACGTACAGGGAAACCAGATCACAGGTAGGTTATATCATCACCTGAATAGTAAGTTTTTGCTAAGAGCTTTGTACTTACGAAATCAGTACAACAAGGATGAGCCATTTGGATATATTATCGGTAATCCGTCAGAGTTTCCTTTCGATGAATTCAGGTCACAGCCGAGGAACAGCAGTGCAAAATCAGAAATAAATCGATGGGATCTTATTACCGGCATTTATCATCGTAAAGATACGTCGTCCACAGAAAATGCCGGACTGGAAATCTCTTACAGTAAGAATAACAAAGAACTGTTTTTCGTGATCGACACTCTTTCACAGAATATCCGGAGTTTTAGCCCCAGGGCATTTAAAAAGATGGATCTTGGGAGCTTACACCTGAGAGTAGAAGGCAGGGCAGCTTTCCAAATTGCCGATGACAATACCTCTTTATCTGTCTCTGACTGGTCAATTTATAATGGCGAGATAACTGCCGACTTTGGTTTGTCAAATAAATTAAACTTGTTTGGCAGGGCCGGGACAAGTTTTGATTCAAACGATAATTCAGGTTATGAAACCGTAGTTGGTGTGAACCTGAATCCGGTGACCTGGATAAAGCTTAAGGTGAGTGGTAATAGTTTTAGTAACATTCCATCTGTGCAGTCACAATTCTGGGAAGGAAGCGGCTATTCCGGTAACCCTGATCTTGAAAATGAAACCGGCTATTCCGGAACAGGCGATCTGAAGATGAGCGTTAATTCTAAACTTGAATTTGGCTTGAAGGGACGCTACAAGGTTTCGCAGAATTCAGTGTGGATATCATCGGACAGCAGCTTTACCAACAGTCCCGATTACGATCAAATGACAGGTACATTCTATGGGGATTTTGAGAATCACTTGTTTGAATTTAGCAGTTCGGCAACGCTTCAACAGTTCAATTATATGGAAGCCGACCCTTTAAATTCACCGATCAACGAACATGATCAGATACTTTGGGTTAGGAATTCAGCGTTTGTGAAAGGCTATGTTTTTGATAGGGCAGCTTATTTAAAAATGGGGTTTAAAACACTTCTTTCACCGTTTGCGTATGGATCCAGGACCTATAACACGGAGCTTGGGATCTGGCAGGGAAATAGTATTGAACAGGATATACCGCCATTCTTTAGAATGGATGCGGAACTTTCTGCGAGGGTTCGAGGAATCATGGTTGTAATGAGGTGGGAAAATGCCCTTGACGGATTTGGTCAGGCAGGGTACTTTGAGGCGGCCGGTTTTCCGATGCCACCTCGACGTTTATTAGTAGGAATTAGAGCACAATTCAGAAATTAATATGAGTATAAAATACATTGTTAGGGAAGGTATTTCCGGTATCAAACGTACAAAACTGGCAGCCAGTACGTCAATATTTTCGCTGTTTGTGGCTGTCCTGTTACTGGGTGTGCTTACCCGTATTGGGTTTAACGTTTATAGCCAGGCCATGTCGATCAAAGAATTGGTTGAAGTGGAAGTGTTTTTACTGGATGTGGATGACAGAACGATGGATCAGATCCGGCAGCAGATAACACAGGAGGAATTGGTTCTCGAAACTACTTATATCTCTAAGGACAGTGCATCTGCTATTATGAGGGAAGAATTTGGAGCCGGAGTAGAGGAACTGGCAGAACTGAATTTCTTGCCTGCCTCATACCGACTCAGTGTAAATACCGATGCCGGTGCCGAAAGCATTGAAACTATGGTTTCAAGGCTGCAGAATATTCGGGGAGTTGACGAGGTTGAATATAATGCAGCCTTACTTCGTGTCATGGAATCAAACCTGAACACCTTCACACTGGTTGGGGGCGGGATCGGTATACTCATCTTATTAGCAGCACTGGTGCTTGTTTACAACACCATACGACTAACTATCTATGCAAAACGTGATCTTATCAGAGCAATGAAGCTGGTTGGAGCCACTCATAAATTCATTCGCAGTCCTTTCATTGTAGAGGGAATTCTGCAGGGTGTCATAGCTGGGTTATTGGCAGTACTGAGTGTGTTCTTTATTTTTGAACTGGCTATCCCATACTATCTGACGGATCTGGGTGTTTTAGAATGGCCTTTCGGCCGCTGGTATTTTTTAGCGGGAGCTATGTTGCTGCTGTCCATGCTGATGGGGTGGTGGGGAAGCCGTTGGGCAGCGAGAAGGTTTATCAAAGAAACTTATATTTCTGAATAGGTTCTGCTGATTTTTTATTAATATCTCAAAAATTCTAAGATAGAATATGCAAGCTGAAGAAACTCTACAAGATAAGGTTGACGAACAATCTTCACCGGATCAGAATAAATATGGGACTATTTCCGGAGTATTTGTTCCAACTTTACTGACCATTTTAGGGGTTATTTTATTCCTTCGTGAAGGTTGGGTGATCGGAAATGCTGGTCTTTTGGGTGGATGGCTGATCATCTCTCTGGCATTTGCCATAGTGATCTTTACCGGTTTATCGATGTCGTGCATAACCACAAACATCAGGATAAAAGCCGGTGGAGCCTATTCCATTATTTCGCAATCACTGGGTTTGGAAGTTGGAGGAAGTGTTGGTATCCCGTTGTATCTGTCGCAATCTTTTGCCATCACAATGTATATTTTCGGTTTCAGGGAAGGCTGGTTATACATATTTCCGGAACATATGGCCATTGTCGTTGACCTGGCAGTGTTTGCTACACTATTTATTATAGCCTTTTTAAGTGCCAAACTTGCCTTTAAAGTACAATATCTGATCCTGGCTGTGATCGTTGCTGCATTGGTTTCCGTGGGATTGAGTGTATTTGATGGAGCACTTGTTCATGAAGTTCAGTGGTGGGGAGATTACCCGGGAGCCCCTGAATATGGTTTTCAGGGAGCCTCTTTTTGGATCGTATTTGCGGTGTTATTTCCGGCTGCAACCGGTATAATGGCCGGCGCGAATATGAGTGGGGAGTTAAAAGATCCTAAAAAAAGTATTCCAAAAGGCACGTTATCCGCAATTGCTATTAGCTACGTGATTTACTTGGCTATGGGCTATTGGCTCGCAAGGGTTGCTTCGGTTGATGAGCTGGTAACTAATTACAACGTAATGATAGACTATGCCTATTGGTCGCCCGCCGTTTTAGGAGGATTACTTGGTGCCACTTTCTCATCAGCTTTGGCTTCTATTGTAGGAGCTCCGCGTATCCTGCAAGCTTTGGGAGAACATAGGATCTTCCCAAGTGGTGACAGATTTGCAAAACTTTCGAAAAATGGAGAGCCGCGAAATGCGATCATGCTCACTGGTATCATTGTATTGGCTACGATCATGGTACGTGATCTTAATACCATAGCTCCGTTAATAACCATGTTTTTCCTCATTACATATATGATGATCAATCTGGTGGTTTTCATTGAGCAGCAAATGGATATGATTAGTTTCCGGCCGACATTTCAAATCCCGCGTTTTGTACCTGCTTTGGGTACGTTGGGTTGTGTCTTTACCATGTTTGTGATCAATTCCACATTTGGTATCATTTCAATGGGGTTTGTTATTGCAACCTACTTATATCTTTCAAATCGGCAGCTCAAAGTGCCTTATGGAGATATGAGAAGTGGACTATTTGTATCACTTGCTGAATGGGCAGCCAAAAAGGTATCCATGCTACCTGAGAACAATGAAAGAGCTTGGAAACCGAATTTATTGGTACCTGTCAAAAGCGCAAGGGAACTCAGAGGAAGTTTCAGTCTGATCCGGAATCTCGTCTATCCTAAAGGGTCGTTGAAAATTGTTGGGATCCAGGGTAAAAGAGATGTAAACACATTTTGGGATGACCTGATGGACGTGTCAATGTCATTCAGTACAGAAAATGTATACACCCGGTGGACAATCATTGAATCACAGAATTATACGGAAGCTGTGCTGAATTCCATGCAAACACTGCAGGGTACGTTCTTTAAGCCCAATATTTTATTTCTCCGGCTGCCTTATGAAAATGTGAATGATGATGAGATCAGGTCGATCATTGAAGAAGCAAAGATCCATCAAACCGGGGTTCAGTTATATGCTGAGGATAATATTGCTCAACTTGGAAGAAGTGCCTCAATCAACGTTTGGTTAAGAGAAAAATCACCTGACTGGGACCTCGAAATGAATCTTGGAAACGTAGATCTGGCTTTACTTACAGCCTATAAGTTAAAGGTAAATTGGGGAGCTAAGATGAGAATAATAACAGTTGTTGAAGAGCATGAAGTTGAAAAAGCTTATAAATACTTAGAAAATCTGATTGAGTTAGCCCGGCTTTCCGGTGTTACAGCACATGTCGAGATCGGAAGTTTTGAGGAACAGCTAAGAACGTCTCCGCAGGCTGATCTTGATATCATGGGGTTACCCGATTCATTTGATCTTGATACCTTGCGCAGTTACGTGGAACTGACAAAATCAGCATGTCTGTTTGTATCAGATTCAGGCAAAGAGAATGTTCTCGCCTGATTTGAGCATCAGTCTTTAACAGACGCAAGTTTGTTGTTATTGGCTTTTTTGCGGGCCTCACAGGCTTCTGTATCAGTGCAGGTCCCAAAGAAGTGGAGGGAGTGTCCGTCAATATCCATGTCGTGTATCTCAGATAACATGCGCTGGATCTCGCCAATTCTGGGATCACAGAACTCAAGTACGTGTCCGCATTCCCTGCAAATTATATGATCGTGCTGTTGGTAGGCGTAGGCACGCTCATAATAATATTGACTCTTCCCAAACTGCTGTCGCTGAACCAATCCACACTCCACAAGAAGGTCAAGTGTATTATAGACCGTTGCTCTCGAAACTCTGGTTCCTCCTTCTTTCATCCTGAAGAAAATATCGTCGGCATCAAAATGCCCGTCTGCCGTATATATCTCTTCCAGAACCATAAAGCGCTCAGGGGTCTGGCGCTGGTTTCTTTCTTTTAAATAGGAACGAAATATCTCCTTTACAAGATTTACTGTATCTTCGTGTGCTGGATGTGCCATAAAACTCTTTTGATTCGCCTAAATATACAACTTGTAAACATGCATATGAAACTCAGGCTTTTCATTTTAAGAGTATTATATTTCAGCGGAGTTAAAGCCGGAATAAACTAGTTAAATATGCCTACTGTAGTCCCTTTTGAAACACTGACAGAATTATTTTTAAACCTCTCTCACAAATACAGTGGGACGGACAAAAAGCCTTTTTACTATAAGCCAACTCCTGATCAGCCGTATGTGCCGATACACTGGGATCAGGTAACTGACGATGTATACTCTATAGCCACCTACCTGATAGAAAGAGGGATCGAAAAGGGGGACAGGGTTGGTATACTCAGTGAGAATAGATATGAATGGGTGGCCGTTGATCTTGCCATTCAGCTTGTAGGAGCCATTAACGTTTCTCTTTATACTACGCTCCCTTCTCATCAGTGTGAATTTATATTGAAAGATTCGGGTGCCAAGATTTTTTTTGTTTCCACTGGACTTCAGTTAAAAAAAGCTGTAGAGGTTTTTGAGAATTGTAAAGAATTGGAGCAGGTTGTAGCCTTTGATGAACCTACACTCAAGCACCTAATGGAACATGATTTTGTACAAATGTATGATGACATGCTTATTGAAGGTGGCAAGCATATAGAAAAGCATAAAAAGGCTATTAAAGAACGGAGTAAAATGGTTAAGCCGTCTGACGTGGCTACCTTGATCTATACATCGGGTACCACCGGTCAACCCAAAGGTGCTATGCTGACCCATAATAACATTGTGTCAAATGTTAAAGCGGCTACCCAGCATATTTACTGGGATGATAAGGATCGGTTACTTTCCTTTCTCCCGCTTTGTCATTCTTTTGAAAGAACAGCAGGATACTATGCCACACTATCAAGTGGTGTAGAGATCTATTATGCTGAAAGTGTTGATACGGTTTCCCGTAACATGCCGGAGGTACAACCCACTATCATGATCAGTGTGCCACGGTTGTTTGAAAAAATGTACAACCTCATTGTTAAGAGTGTTGAAGAAGGAAGCGATACTAAGAAAAAAATATTCGAGTGGGCCGTTGAAACCGGTCAGAAGTATGCGGAAGGTCAACGCGGGCTGGTTACCCTTCAGAAGAAAATAGCGGATAAACTCGTATTTGATAAATTGAAGGAACGTACCGGTGGCCATGTAAGATTATTCGTATCAGGTGGAGCGGCTTTACCACCTGAGATCGATACCTTCTTTCAGTGTGCAGGCATGAATATCTTGCAGGGATATGGACTTACGGAGACCTCACCGGTAATGGCAGCCAACCAACCCGGAAAAGAAAAGATCGGGGCCGTAGGTACCATCATACCTGGTGTCACAGTTGGAATTCAAAGCCTGGAAAACGGTGAAATGCTTGCAACCATCAGTGGGGAAGATTATCCAATTGACCTTAGCTCAGAAGAAGGAGAGATTCTATGCAAAGGTCCTAACGTTATGAAGGGCTATTGGAACAATAAGCAAGCTACCAAGGAGATGATAGACGATGATGACTGGCTGCATACCGGGGACGTTGGTAAATTTGAGGACGGGTTTCTGAAGATCACAGATCGTATCAAGCATATGATCGTTAATGCCGGTGGTAAAAATATTTATCCAGGCCCGATAGAAGACCTCTTCAAGACCAGTAAATGGATCGATCAGATCGTTGTGGTTGGTGAAGCACAGAATTACATGGCTGCGATTATTGTCCCTGATTTTGAAGCGCTCAGTAAGTGGGCAAAAGAGCAGGGCTTGTCATTCAAAGACAATGAAGATCTTATTGAACTGGACGAGGTAAAAGATATATACAAGAAGGAGTTAAGGGCCTTTTCGAAGGAACTGGCCTCTCACGAAAAGGTCAGAGATTTCAGGCTCGTGGCTAATGAGTTTACTGTAGAGACCGGAGAGATAACTCCAACACTAAAAGTGAAACGACGTGTAATTGCAGAAAAATACGGACACTTGATCGAGGATATTTTCAAAGATGATGATTGATTATGGAAAGTCACATATATCTGTCGATAATTTGGAAAATCATATAAAATAAAAAAGGCCTCATTTGAGGCCTTTTTCTATATCAATAAAATTTTGAAACTATTCATCGTTATCATTTCCGGTTAGGTTACCAATAGTAGCAGATGCTTTTGAGTTTCCGTTGGCTAATTCCTCCAGTTTGGCTACAGCATCCCATAGGGTCATCGCTTTTTTCAGCGTATTATCAAATACGTCGTTTACAATAGGGTAAAAGTATTCCATTCCCCAAACCTGCCGTGCTAATTCGGCTTTCATCCTGCCTTCAAGTAACCAAGAGATATCTTCAAAGTGACCTTTTGGTACAAATAATGTGTCGTTTCTGAAATCTGGTGTCTCTACAGTATCAGAGATAAACATGCCTCTTTCAATAAGAAGAGATCTCAGGCCTTCTACATGAGATTCCTTCCATTCAAAGTTTTCTCTGAATGTCTCAAAATCAGATTCCCATTCTGCTCTGAAAGCTTCGCCGTTATCATCAAGATAATTACGTACGTAATCAAACGATGCCTGATTGCGAATGGCAAAGTTAAAAATATAAGCTGAGGTAGAAGTATCTGCAGGTACAATGTAATCGGGAACAATACCCCCACCGCCATAAACAGTTCTGCCACCATCTGTTTCGTATTTAAGAGAGTCGGGTATGTGATTAATGAATTCAGATGCATCATCCATAGCATTATCTCTTCTATAGATCTCATATGCATATTCCTCACCACCTTCAACAAAAGGCTTCTGGATCATTCGGCCGGATGGCGTATAGTATCGTGAGATTGTCACACGAACGCTGCTTTTATCAACCAACTCATACTGTTGCTGTACCAAACCTTTACCGAAAGTTCGTTTTCCTACGATCAGTCCGCGGTCATGGTCTTGTATAGCTCCACTCACGATCTCACTGGCAGAAGCAGCTCCTTCGTCAACCAGAACAATGACGGGTTTGTCAATATAAGAACCGTCTTTCCTGGAAAAATACTCACCGTTAAAGCGTTTGTGCTTACTTTTGGTGGATACCAGTTCGGTTCCGCGCGGAAAAAATTCTTCTGCAATGGCTATAGCCTGGCTCAGATAACCACCGGGATTGCCCCTAAGATCAAGAACGAGGCGATCCATACCTTCAGCTCTTAGCTCTTTGGTAGCCTGCATGAATTCATCATGCGTAGTGGCCGCAAAACGATTGATCTTGATGTAGCCGGTATGGCTATCAAGCATGTATGAGGCATCAACGGTGTAGAGCGGAATATCATCACGTGTTATGGTAAAATTGATCGGTTCTCTGACATTTGGACGTTTGATAGTTACGTCAACTTTTGTGCCTTTTTCACCACGTAATCTTCGCAGTACCATTTCGTTCGTGAATCCAACGGATGAAGAATCTTCGATCTCGATTATACGGTCACCGGAGCGAATTCCAAGCTGCTCACTGGGACCTCCGGATATTGCTGTGATCACTGTAATAGTGTCCTGAATGATCTGAAACTGAACACCGATTCCCTGAAATTTTCCGGCAAATTCAGCCTGAATCTGTTCATTATCTTCAGCTTCAATATAAACGGAATGGGGATCCAGTGTTGAAAACATACCTCTGATGGCAGCTTCTGTGAGCTTACCCATGTTTTCATCGTCACTGTTATTAGCTACATAAAGATAGGCCCGCTCAAAATTTCTGAAGGAATCTCTTATTGATGCAATTTCCACACCATCGAAAGTGGTATCTGCAGGAGAGGAAGTGATCTCCAAAGTACTGTCCGTAATGGCTTTGACCATGTATTTGATACTGGTCTTATACATTTCATTGAGGTCAGGTTCCTTGAAATAATTGGTAATGATACTTCTCTGGGCCTGATGGTACTTGGTCAGGTTTTCGGTATCGTTATTATCTGACTGAATTACCGGATCTATCCCCGTGAAACGGAGAGTAGCAAGCAGCAACAGAATTAGAATGTTTGGAAATAATATCTTTTTTAAATGCATGTAGATCATATTACGTCTTTACTTATACTTATAGATCAGAACCAATTCTGGCACAGACAGTTCCGTTCAGAACGAGTGTACTAAATAATTAAGTATACCACAATTGTGAGGGTATGGTTATTTATTAACACTTAATATACTGTTAAAGTATGTAGTGGCTCAGATCTTTGTCTTTTACAATATCGGTCAGTTGCTTGTCCACGTAAGCCTTATCGATGGTGATCTTTCCGGAATTAATGTCATCAGGAACGGCAAACAACAATTCGTCAAACAATGAGGACATGATCGTGTGCAGCCGCCTTGCACCGATGTTCTCAACAGAAGAATTCACCTCTGCAGCAATGCGGGCAATTTCTCTGATGGCATCTTCTTTAAATTCTATTTCCACACCCTCAGTTTTTAGCATGGCAATATACTGTTTGGTAAGGGCATTCTTCGGCTTGGATAAAATATCAACGAAGTCATCTTCGGTCAGTGAGCTTAGTTCCACGCGGATAGGAAATCTACCCTGAAGTTCGGGGATGAGATCAGATGGCTTGGAAACATGAAAAGCCCCGGATCCAATAAACAATATGTGATCAGTCTTCACGATCCCGTGTTTAGTGTTAACCGCACTTCCTTCAACAACAGGGAGGAGGTCGCGCTGCACACCCTGACGGCTTACGTCAGGTCCGCCTTTTCCGCCGCCGCTTGATGATTCAGCGATCTTATCGATCTCGTCAATAAAGACGATGCCTTGTTTTTGAACTCTTTCCAGGGCCTCTTGTACGGCTGTTTCATGATCGATGAGCTTTTCGGCTTCTTCTTCAGTTAGAAGCTCACGTGCTTCACTGATCGGAAGTTTTCTTTTCGACTTGTTATTTCCCTTTCCAAGATTACCCAACATATCCTGCAAATTGATGCCCATCTCTTCCATTCCTTGCGGACCAAATACCTGCATCATTGGGCTTTTGCTGGATTTGACTTCAATTTCTATCTCTCGGTTTTCCAATTCACCGTCTTTCAGCTTTTCCCTGAACCGTTCACGGGTTCGCTCATTTAATTCTGAATCAGTGGCATTTTTCGGATCAAAATCTTCTTTGCCGGATGATGAACTGTTAAAGCCAACACCACTCTTTTTAACAGGAGGGATAAGGATATCGAGTATTCTTTCTTCTGCTTTCTGAGCTGCTTTCTCTTTAACGCGATCCTGCATTTCTTTCTTCACCATACTAATGGCAACGTCGGTCAGATCACGGATCATAGATTCCACATCTCGTCCAACATATCCAACCTCAGTGAATTTTGAGGCCTCAACTTTCATGAAAGGAGCATGAGCCAACTTTGCAAGCCTTCTGGCGATCTCTGTTTTTCCGACTCCGGTTGGGCCGATCAGTAAAATATTATTTGGTATGATCTCCTCTCGGATCTCCTCTTCGGCATTCAGCCTTCTCCATCGGTTACGAAGTGCAATTGAAACCGATCTCTTCGCAGACTGCTGACCTACAATATATTTATTCAGTTCAGATACTATCTGCTGAGGTGTTAAATTCTTTTCTTCAATAGTTAACATACTAGTCTTCAATTTCTAAAATGGTAATATTATGATTCGTGTAGATATCAATATCAGCTGCGAAATTGAGAGATTCTTCAACGATCTGTTTTGATGACAAATTCGGCGCATGTTTTACCATGGCGCGTGCAGCTGAAAGGGCATAGGAGCCACCGCTTCCAATAGTGGCTATTTCATCATCAGGTTCAATAACATCGCCCTGTCCTGATATTACCAATGACTTCTCATTATTCATGACTATGAGGAGAGCCTGAAGTTTTTGGAGAAATTTGTCCTTTCTCCATTCCTTGGCAAGTTCAACAGCGGCTCTTTCCATACTGCCGTTATATTCATTCAGCTTTTCCTCATATTTCTCAAAAAGCGTGAAGGCATCGGCTGTGGAGCCTGCGAATCCTGCCAGTATTTTACCATTATATAATTTCCGCACCTTTTTGACGGTGCTTTTCATGACGGTCTTATCCATTGTAGCCTGACCATCACTCCCTATTGCAGCCTTTCCATTGTGGATCACTCCCACAACAGTTGTTGCATGTAGTTCAGATAAATTCATAAATAATATTTTGATGAAAGAGTTTAACAGTTAATCACAAAAACCAAGCCAAGGTCTATTTTGAAGACTTATAGTACTTGGAATTGCTTCTTCCGTTCGATTTGTCATTACGACCTGACGAACTGTTTTCTTTCTTGGATATATCCAGATTATTCTTGTCTCCCTTACCGCTTTCAAGCTCAACAAGCTCTCCTTCACGATTTAGGACTTCTTCTATAGACTCATCTCTCATTACAATATCAGTGATGTCTATGTCGGAACCAACAAGAGTTGCTCTAAACTCATTCATTGAAACCGATTCGTCTCCGATCAGGGAGATCTTAATACGGAATCTTGCCATCCATTTCCATCGTGTACTAACTATGCCTCTGGTAAGTACTGAACGCAGGTAAGGGTTTACGTAGATGTCAACAGCACGATAGCTGGTGTTATGCTTGAATTTGCTTAACCATGTTTCAAGGTCTGTAAGGATGGTGTCTTCTGTAACCACATTTCCGGAACCGCCACAAACAGGGCATACTTTTGATACGGAATTTACAACGCTGGGCCTGATGCGCTGTCTTGTGATCTGAACCAAACCAAAATCACTCATGCCGAGAACGTTGGTCTTCGCTGGATCTTTAACAAATTCCTTCTTGAGTTCATCGTATATCTTCTTACGGTTTTTATCGTCCCGAAGGTCAATGAAGTCAACTACGATGATACCACCAATATCACGCAACCTTAGCTGCTTGGCGATCTCCCTGGCAGCTTCCAGATTGGTTTTAAGGGAATTGTCTTCCTGTCGCTTTTTGGCTGCATAAGGGCCGGAGTTCACATCCACCACATACATGGCTTCTGTTTGTTCAAATATCAGATACCCACCCGATTTCATTCTTACCCTCGGACTGAAAATAGAGTTCACATCATGGGCGATCTTCATATAATCGAAAATATGCTCCTTGCCTTTATAAAGCTGAACATTGGGCACCATTTGCGGTGCGATCTGACTTACGTAGCCTTTGATCTGTCTGTAGAGCTCGGGGTCGTCGATCAGCACGCGATCATAGTTCTTGGCAAAGAGATCGCGAATGAGACTTTCTGTCATGTTCAGATCACGATAAAGCAGGGCAGGGGGCTTGGCGTCCTCGAGCTTATCAAGTATCTGTTCCCATTTTTGAAGTACATTTCTAAGGTCATCTTCCAGAGATTTCTTATCCTGACCTTTAGCAACGGTACGAACGATCACTCCAAAACCATCAGGAACCATGTTATTCAGAATTCCTTTCAGGCGGCGACGTTCTTTATAATGACCGATTTTTTTAGAAACAGCGATATAATCACCCATAGGTATCAGAACGAGGAAACGACCTGCAATGGTGATGTCAGTTGAAATCCGTGGTCCTTTTGAGCCGATCGGTTCCTTTACGATCTGCACTAGCAGCTTTTGTCCGGTGCGAAGCATTTTACCGGCCATGATCTGTTTCTCAATATTGGAAAGATTGTCTTTGTTAGCTACATCTTTCTTAACGTTGTTGGGAATGGCATCAGGACCATTTAGTTTGGTGATATATTCATCCAGGTGATCACCGGCATCAGAAAAGTGAAGGAAAGCATCTTTAGGGGTGCCCATATCAATGAAAGCGGCTCTGATACCGCTTAGCACTTTATGAACCCTTGCTACATATATGTTACCAACAGTACGCTGGTTTTCTTCTGTTTCTATGAATAACTGCGCTAATTCGTTGTTTTCCAAAAGCGCAATACGGGTCTGATTGCCCGAAGAGTGAATTATAATTTGATTCTTCATTAAAATTCTTCCTTTCCCAAAAGCCACTGCTTCCCTTGCAAACGAACCATCTGATTAATTTACGATGCAAATCGATTAGGGTCTCGTTAGTGAGAGCACGGTTTGAAGCAATCGGTCGAGCGGCTGCTTTGGGTATAATATCTGTTAAAATTGTTTTTTGGGTTGATTCCATTTCGGAATCAGAAAAGAGTAGCTGCGTAAGATTTGTAAATAATGATCCGCAGAAAAAGAGAAAATCAATGAGGGCATCTTCAATACGAGTAGACAGTGATGCCGTCATAAATTGTTTTTGGTATGTATTCTGTGCGTTATGCAATCGAAAATTGTTTATAAAAGCTTTTCTATGGTGATTTTCTCTTTAATTAATATACATGGGAAAAGCCATTAATGTAAACGCATCTGTAAATAAAAAATAAAGTTTTACCCGCCTTAAAAGGTAATCGTTCATTTAAACAGATTGAGAGGTGGAGAACACATTATAGTATGGACAGTTGGAGCCGTCTAACTGATCAGATTGCTTTACTCTTCGTCTACGCGTTCTATGGTAGCACCAACGGTTCGTAATTTTGTCTCTAGAGATTCATATCCCCGGTCAAGATGGTAGATGCGTAAAACTTCGGTCGTATTTTCAGCCACCAGTGCAGCTAAAACCAAACTTACGCTTGCTCTCAGGTCCGTACTCATAACGGAAGCACCCGTTAATGGTGTTTTGCCTGAAATGTGAACCGTATTTTTTTCTACATCCAGATCAGCACCCAGGCGTGTGAGTTCAGGTACATAACTGAAGCGATCAAAATAAACGGTATCAGTAACCTTAGATTCGCCGTCAGCCTGAGTCATCATCGTGGCCCATTGTGCCTGAAGGTCGGTAGGGAAGCCCGGGTAGATCTGAGTTTTGATGGAAACCGGTTTTAGTGATTTTGGAGCTATTACTTCAATGGTGGTTCCATCAATTTCAACCACAGCTCCTGTTTCTCTGAGTTTTTTGGTGAAGCTTCCAAGCTGTTCAGGGTTACAGCCGGTCAGGGTGAGTTCCGTTCCCGGTGCCATAGCACCAAGTATCATAAATGTACCCAATTCAATACGATCAGGATCGTTGGAGGCCTCAATGCCTGTGAGCTGATCGACGGCACGAATGGTTAGGGTATCTGTTCCAATGCCGTCAATTTTGGCACCCATCTTAACGAGGTGGTCGCAAAGCTGAACCACATCAGGTTCTTTAGCGGCATTTTCAATGGTAAATTCTTTGGCTTTTAAAACAGAGGCCAATAATAAATTAACAGTAGCACCGACTGAGCTCGGCTCCAGCCTGAAGGTTCCACCCTCCACTTTGTCAGGCGCTTTTGCTATTACATACCCTTTTTCCAGAGAGATATCAATGCCCATGGCTTCCATACCTTTCAGGTGGAGGTCGACGGGACGGGGTCCCCAGGCACAACCGCCGGGAAGGGAAACTTTAGCATATCCGTACTTGCCGACCAAGGCACCGAGCATGTAAAAAGACGCACGCATTTTGCGAACAAGGTCGTAGGGAGCTTCAAGGTAATTTACATTCTCGGGATCTATGATCAGGGTGTTCTCATCTTCCTCAAATGTGACCTGAGCCCCAACTACACGGATCACGTTGTTGAAGGTGTAAATGTCTTTTAGCCGTGGGATATTCTTTAATGTAGATGCTGAACTGCCCAACAGGGAGGCAGCCATCAAAGGAAGGGCAGCATTTTTTGAGCCGCTGATGGGTATGGTACCTTTGAGAGGGGATCCGCCCTTTATAACAAATTTATCCAATGGTTTCTATCTCCAGTATGGGTGAATTTTTTTCCAGTGACTGCCCAACATCAGCAGAGATGGACGAGATGGTTCCGCTCATAGGAGCTTTTAGCTCGTTCTCCATTTTCATGGCTTCAAGAATAACCAATGGCTGATCTTTCTCGACCTCATCACCTTCTTTTACCATGATCTCGAGGATCTTGCCGGGCATCGGAGCATTCAATATACCTTCAGCAGCGGCGGCACCGGTTTTAAATCCTAAACGGTCGAGTAGCAGCTCTTGCTCATCTTTAACAGAAATGATGTGCCAGACACCGTTCATGGAAAATTCAATATTTGAACCTTCCTTACTGATATTATCGATCTTGTAGGTTTTTGTTCCGGTTCTGAGAAAGTAACGGCCGTTTACGCGTTCAAATGTGTAAGCACCGTCTAATTCTCCGGATTTAAAAGTTCCCTCTTTGGGAGATAATTCAATATCCAGTTCCTTTTCTCCGATTGTCGCCTGAAATTTCATGATTGTCTTTTCATTAGGTTAATGCCAGAATTAGTGATCCTGTAAGTTGAATCTTTGACGTTATCAGAATCGAAAGAGTTGGTAGTATTAGCATTCGGATTTTCCGGATCTACAGTTTCAATGAGGCGTGAATTCATAAGATTGATCAAGTCGTCTCTGATCTCACCGTATGCTAACTGCGTTTCTTCCTGAATGACCTCGAATGGCTCAGGATATAAAAGCCGGTCCAGTATTTTTTTCTCTGATGGTGATAATTTTCGCATAGGTCAGGAAGATAGAACCACTCACAAATTATCACAAATATTATGACGGTTTATTTACAGTGATCAGCAGTATTTCAAATTAAAGCCAAATAGAAAAAGCTTTCATCGAAAATAGTTCAGCTGATTGTTATCTTGGTTCATGTTCAAAGTTAAAAATACAATTCTATCAGACGATATTGCCACAGCCAAATTTACCTGCGATCTCCCGCGATGTAAGGGCGCTTGCTGTGTAGTTGGTGATGCAGGGGCTCCCGTCTCTAAATCTGAGATCCCGGTTTTACATAAAGCATATCGTGAGTTAAAAGATGAGCTGCTGCCTGAGTCGGTGGAAGTGGCTGAACGAGACGGAGTCGTCATCGGTTCAGAAAAGGCAGGTTACGAGATCTCAACAGTGAGATCAGAGGAATGTATATTTGTAAAATATGATGACAATGATGTAGCATACTGTGCGATCCAAAAAGCCTATTTCGAAGGGCGGTTCAATTGGGAAAAACCTTTGAGTTGCCATTTGTTTCCGGTTCGGCTCAAACATATTGCGGGTTTTGATTATGCAAATTTTGAGTATGTTCTCAAACTATGTTCCGCTGCCTGTGAAAAAGGTGAAAAAGAAAATACCTACTTGGCAGAATTTTTAGAAAAACCTTTGGTTCGAAGGTATGGTAAGGAATGGTATGACGAATTCATTGAATCCTGTAAATCAATAAGAGAATAAGCAGTGCTTAGCAACAAGCAAAATATTGGCCAAAAGCAGCAACAAAGTCTGCAGCAAAAATTGTCGCCACAGCAGTTGCAGTATATCAAATTGCTGCAGCTTCCCACCATTGCTTTGGAGCAAAGGATCAAAGAAGAGATGGAGGAAAACCCTGTCCTGGAGGAAGCAGATCCCATGGAATCGGAGACCTTAAGTCTGGAAGAGCAGGATTCGCCGGATGAAGATCGTGAGGAAGCCCTCGAAAGTCTGGATGACCATGAGGTTGACTGGGATGAATTCGACAAGAATACGGAATATGACGGTGAAAATTTCAGCACTTCTTATAATCCGGATATTGAAGAATGGAAAGAGCTCCCAAATCCATATCATGCCTCACTGCTTGAGGAACTGGAAGATCAGGTGGCTTTGCTGGATCTGACGGATGAAGAGGAGTTAATTGCGGATCAGATCCTCGGTTCGCTGGATGAAGATGGCTATTTCAGAAGAGAACCTGAAGCTGTAGTAGACAATATCGCCTTCAACCACGGTATACTTTTGAGTGAGGAAAAAGTGGAATCGGTCCGTAAAAGGATACAACAGCTTGAGCCCACCGGGATCGCCTCTCGCGATCTTCAGGATTGCCTTCTGGTGCAATTGAAGGCTTCAGAAAAAAAGCTGCCGGCCAGAGATCTTGCCATTGCGATCGTGCGCGATGCATGGAAACATTTCGAAAAGAAGCATTACAATAAGCTTCTTCAGAAATTCAATATCGACCGGGAACTGCTGCAGGAGGCGGTCGAAACGATCAGACATATGGACCCAAGACCAGGGGCAGTGTCTACAGGTATGGAACAGTCTCAGAATTACATCGAGCCTGATTTTGAAGTGTATTGGAAAGGCAAAACCAGCGGGGAGACTGAAAGGGGCGAATTTGTAATCACTCTAAATCAGCGAAATGCTCCTTCCTTGAGAATTTCACCGGAATACAAAGATATGTGGGAGAACATCAAAGCTAAAAAGAAAAAGAACACGGATGCTGAAACCCGCACCTTTATGAAGCGGAAGATCGATTCTGCCCAGTGGTTCATTGAATCTATCAAGCAGCGGCAGAATACGCTCATGAATATTATGAAGACCATTGTGGCCCTTCAGGAAGATTTCTTTAAGTATGGAGAGGGACTAAAGCCAATGATCCTCAAGGATGTAGCTGAACGGATCGGCATGGATATTTCTACAGTATCGAGAGTGGTGAACGGGAAATACGTGCAGACTCATTTTGGAGTGTATGAACTCAAGTACTTTTTCAATGAGGGACTTGAGACTGATAGCGGGGAAGAAGTCTCAAACCGTGAAGTAAAAAATTTGCTAGAGGATATCATTGACAATGAAAACAAACGCAGCCCCTATAGTGATCAAAAGCTTACCGATATGCTTAATGAAAAAGGGTATAAAGTAGCAAGGCGGACCGTTAGCAAATACCGCGAGCAGCTTAATCTACCTGTGGCTCGTATGAGAAAGCAGGTCATTTAAGGGTTCGGATCTTTTCTAATTCTTCTTTTCGATCATCAGGATGACCGGGTCTTCTGAAGCGCCTGAGCTTATAACGCGTTCCTTCAAGTCATTAATGAGCGTCCAGCCTTCCATCAATTCGGTGGTTACTACATAAGTCTCCTTATTCTCATCGATCAAGACTTTGGTATTCAGGGAAAGAGTGTTTTCTACCCTATCGCCATAGCCAAAGGCCTGCTCCTGCGTTGTAAACTCATCAAGTAAAAGCAGGAACTCGAAGCTCAGATCGGTTACTTTTACAGGCGGTGCATATCTGCGGATGCTTGCATTGGAGTAGTTTTCGAGATCACCTTTGAGGTCTCTGAGTCTCTCAGCTGCTTGTCTCTCTGATCTAAAAGGACCGATACCAACTTTCACACCAAATCTATCGCCGGGGATCTCAGTTGCTGTGATTCCACTAACATCTTTTAGGTCCCTGAGGTATCTCTTAGCATTTTCTTCAGTCGCAAATTCCGCAATTTGGATATAATAGGTGGTTGTTTCCGGGTTAAGGTCAAGGTTCGCATAGCACTGACTGATAACAGCCGCCTCGAAATCGTAGGAAGTGTTCAGCTCTTTGGTGGCTGATGTGACCCGACCCAGACTTTGATACTGTATCTCACGAAGCCCGTAAAGCTGGTAAGGTGTGTTGTAAATGGTAAAAGTCAGGTGATCATCTTCCAGTTTGCGGGAAAGATCTTCAGCCTGATTTTCTTTTGAATAGGAAGCAAACTGTATACCATAGATACATCGTCCCGGAGTCAGCGATTCGATGTTATCTGTTGATCTGAAAGCTGCAGGAATGGCATCAATTACAGGTTGAACTGCTGTGTCAGGATCGCCTGTGAAGGTCTGTACTGAATCAGGTCTGCCTGTCTGCTGTACCGGTGGCTGAGCAGCGGTTACTCCTTCACCACCGGTCATATTTTGACCCGGATCAGTGGAGTCAGCGAACTGTTCTGTATCCGGTTGCCCTTCCGTTATCGTTGAATCCACAGGTAATGTCAGGACTGAATCACCGTCTGCAAGTTCCGGATTTGTGACTATAGGAGGCTGGATCCCTTCCTTAATTGCCGCGTGCGGCTCAACGACTAGAGAATCCTCTTTTGGAACACTATCTATAACTTCATATTCAGCACCTTCTTCTATAGCCGCAATGGAGCTATCGGCCGGCATGTCCGTCAGCTCATCAATATCAGTGGTGGTTGAATCTGTGATCTGAATAGCATCATCTGTTAAATCAGTTATAGGATCTGAAACAACGGTCTCTTGTAGTGAATCAGTTTGTGCGGAATCAGTATCCGTATCTGCGACACCTGTTACCGGCAGGCCGGGCGGGGCGATGACAGGGGGTAAGTCTGTGTCAAGGTCAACACCATCCTGCTCAGCTGCTTTCTGTTGAGTACCATTCTGATCACCGGCCTGTTCCTGTACTTCGCTGTCCTGTCCTTCCTGTGTTACAGAATCAGTTACAACTCCAGAAATCCGGCCGTCATTCACAACGATCATGCCTAAAGTATCCGGCATAATAATACTTACAGGCTCCTCAATGGTTTCTGTAGTATCAATTTCAGCTTGGGTCGTGGTTTCCGTTGCATCTGCAATTTGCTGAAGGTCTTCTCGCGTTTTTCCGGATGGAATGAGCTCGAAAGCCAGTCCTTCTACAAAATCACCATCAGTCGATCTTTCAACTTCAAAATTGATCTGCTCAGGTTCAGAATAGACGCCCAGGATCTCAAGCTGTGCGGAATCGACCTGCAGGGTATAGTTTCCGGGTGGAACCTCGTAATCGTAAAAGCTGCCATCACTGAAGGTTCTGAGCTCTTTGCTGTAAGAACCATCCTGATCAGTCATCATTAATTTTAAACCCGCCACACCGGTAGTATTTCCACTCTCGAGTATGCGCTGAACCCTGCCTTCAACCACACCGGACATATAAAATGGGACTTCCACTTTTTTGAACCGATTTGGATCCGTTATCAACCCGAATTTTTCAAACTCGGGAACCAGCATTGGGTTCTGGATCAGAGATTTATTCAGCTCCATGTTGTAGAAATAATAGGGCTGCATTTGTGTGTAGTAGATCACTCCGTTCTTAACGGTACTGGTTGCTCCTGAACGCTGAATCCGCAGAGCGTTACCGGCAATAGGGTCATCTTCATCCCCAAAAATTCCGTCTGCATTGTTATCAACAAAGAGCTTGACGGCTGTTCCTGAGCGACCAACCTGATCGCGGCTGGTGAATATGAAGTTGTCATAATTGGTATCGTAACCCATGGACCCACGGACATTCTGTGTAAGGTTCCCAGACCCACGAATGTTACTGTAAGTTGTGCTGGTTCTGACTTTATCAAAATCGACCACAAGGTTGAATCGTAGGCTGTTATACTCTCCCGCGAAATTTCGGCCATAGGAAAGCTGCAACCGGCCCTGTTCAAATACATTTTGGGATAACAACACCTCAGCTGATTCCATCTGATTTAGACTCGGCTGATATCTGAACTGTCCTCTTAAAAAGACACCTCTGAGATAGGCCGGTAGATTTCTGTTTCTGGAAACATTGTAAGTCGCGGAGGTCTCCAAAAATGCCGTATTGGTAGGATTGAACGGATCAAAACTTCCGGAAAACCGGTCACTGTAGCCAACCCGTAAATTCAGTTTTCTGATCCTTGAATTAAGGTCCAGTCGAAAATTGGAGGAACTGGTTGAAGCTCTGTACCTCGAAAATATGGAGGTCCTGATATTAAATGGGACTCCCCAGAAGTTGAATGGATAGAAGGCACTCGCTACCAAACGCTGCTCATCATTTGATGGGTTATAGATGCTGAATCCTTCATTGTAACTTGTATAGTCCAGGGTAAAGCTCGCTGAGTTCGGATAGATCACGTTGAGCAAGCCGCGATAGTAAGCCTCACTGGCAGCTTCCAGGGTCAATATGTAGTTGCTCTTTATGCGGGATGATAGGGAGGCCGTAAACGTGGGTAACGACTCGTGATAACCCTCATAGTACTCAACCCCGGCTTTTGCTGTCAGCCATTCTGATATACCATAGGCCCCGGTTCCCTGAGCAGTAAAGTCCTGAGTAATTTGACCAAATATGGGATTGTCCAGCCGACCGGCATTTACAGTATAGTTAAAGACACCGCTTGGCTGAAAGGTAAAGGGCACCTGCAGGCGCTCCGATCGCTCAATGATCTGTCCGGTTGGACCGTAGATCTTGAGATCAAGCTGAGAGGATCCGTAACTGACCGGCGTCAGAAAGCGGTAATTTCCCAGTTCATCGGCCTGCTGAAAATCGATCAGGGCATTGTTCAGATAGAGTTCTACCTCTGATTGGGGGATAGTGGTACCCTGAACCTCAAATTCGTCAAAGAGGCGTCTGGGTTCTATGGGTTCATTGGTGAGCCTAATTCCTGTGTAGGCATTTCGCGCAAAACCGTCTGTGGTGGTTTGACCAATTGTAAGCTTGCTGAGCCAAGGCTGATCACGGTACATATAACGCCATCTCAGGTTGTCTGTGGCAAAGTTGGTGAAATTCTCTGAATAGCTTCCGAAAATAGCTCCCTGAAGGTCTCCACCATACACCTGAAGCCCAAGGTTGGTATTAAAATTGTAGACGTTCCGGTTAGAATTTACATTGGCTGAAAGATTATAGTCCACAAAGCCACCGTCAAGGAAAGGGCGTTCCCGATCATATCTCAATGGGTACTGTTCCTGTTCGAGTCTATTTTGATCTGCGATCTGGCGCCGTTGCCGCCTGATGGCCTGCTGTATGGCCGGCAGCTCGCGCTGGGTTTCCAGGTTCAGGCTCAGGTTATTGAAGTCGATAGTGAAATCAAGTCCAAAAGCCTCATAAAAAAGATCGGCACGCAGGTAGGAGTCGATCTCCCTCAGGATGTAATCTTCTGCGGTTATCTCAATCCGTTCATCCCCAAAACGGATCTCACCGGACTGAAAGTTGATGCGGTAGGGGATCTGTTCAATGCCAAAACGGCCGTCAATGATGAGGCCGTTTACAGTATGATCAATATTAAAAAGGGAAAAAAGTTCGGAAACCGGTAAATAGAATTCATCATTCTTATAGTAAGAGATGATGACGGAATTAATGACTCCACGGTGACGGAAATCGAGATAGACCTCGATCTCTTCAGCATTATTGCTCTGAGCAGAAAGTGGGGCGGTCATTGAACCGGCGCCCAAAACAATAAAGAATATGCTTAATGTTACCGTTAGCCAACGTTTGGTCACCTTATGGGATTGTTACAGTGGTAGTTTCTGTGACGGGATTCATTTGAACGATATCACGTGATGAGACATCGTTTCGTTGTGCCTCAAAATTGACTCTGAGCGTGTATTCTCCGGCAGGTACACCTTCGATGTTCAGTTCCTGTCGGTGTGTACCATCAAAATAAAGGCTGGTTGAGATAAAGCCTGACTGAACTACATTGTCATTACTATCCACAAGTGATACAGAGATAGTGCCTAAAAATGGTGCATTTCCGGTTCGGTTGTAATCCGTAAGCACGGCTAAAATGTTATCATCCGAAGTTTTTGTTCTGATCTCTTCAATTTCAATACCGGTACTTACAGATCCATTCTTGTAAAACAGGCCGGTTACCTGATTGATCACGATACCTACCTGGGCCGTCACGGACTGATCGTTCGAAAGTTCGATCGGGGGACTTTGTGGGGTAGAGGAGGTCTTGATCCTGGACCAATATACACCATCTCCGAGCGTGTTTGGAGGGGTAATTCTCAATCTCACGATCTGCCGCTGATTCGGACTCAAAACAAAGTTGCGTGGAAAAGCCCGGATGTTTTCCGTTATGGAATGATCCTCAGCTAAAACTGAATCTCCTTCCACGGTGGTTCGGTTGCCGCTTTCATCGGTTTGGGAGTAACCGAAAAAGAAGTCAATGGAGACCTCCTGCGGGGTATTTGAGTTGTTGATAACCATATAAGTTCCGAACTTAGACTGGCTATCAATAAATAGGTTGGTTGGAGCAATCGTTACCTGTGCAATTGAATGCAGCGGAAGCAATAGAACAATTGCGAGTAATAAGTTACGTATGGCTGTCATCTGAGATGATTTGATTCACATTTGTCCAAATTTAGTAAAAAACGAACCAACCTATTAATTATTTGTCGAAAAGGGTAGAGCTAAAAAAAAAGCCATGGAGTTTAACTCCATGGCATGGTTACTAAAATTTGTCTACTTAGTTGTAGTCAACTGTAATTTGTAGTGCAACACCTGATCCATTCGCTGTACTGTAAGATCCAGTAGGAGTTCCAGAAGTTAATGTTATTTCACCACCTACAGTAATATCGCTAACTGTATCGGAATCAATCAATGTACTGGTACCTGCATTTGCAATTAATTGATTTGCGGGAGTGTCATTGTTAACTAAGTAGATAACAGGTTTTACAGCTATAGATTGTGTATTATCTGCTGAATTTGTCATGGTAACGCCAGTATTGTATGAGACTAATATTCTTGCACCTGCGCTACCAGAAATTGTACCTACAGCTGTCGAAGCTCCAGTTCCTGGATTTTGATCAGCTCCACCGTTGTGAGAACTGTTAGCTGAAATAATTGTTGTATAATCTCCTTGGCTTAGCTCTCCAAAAACTAAGGATTCCCCACCAAAATCAATATTTAGAGCAGATAATACATCTGCTGTTGCATCAACTGTTGCATTAGCTGGTCCTTGAGCAAATGATGCTGTACTAAACACAGCTAGAAGAGCGAAAAGTGTAAGAGTGTTTTTAAAAACTTTCATGTCCGTGAGATTGAGTTTGTTTGTTTATTAATTTCTGATCCAAAATTATCGAAGATCCTGTTACTGTCCAATTAGATAGTCTTAATTAAAGCCGTTTAACGTTAATACTTCAAAGTAGGTAGATGATAATATCTGGGAAGAATGTAACCACTGAGTATCACATTAAACTTTAGAGTTCTTTAATGTTTCTACCGAATATTACTATAGATCAGTCATAATCCAGGTTCAATACAATATCACCGGTGTAGATGCCATTCGGAATGTTGCCGATCACAATGGAACCGTACACGTAGATGTACATCTGCTTCCAAACGTCATTTTCTAATTCAATTGAGGTGTTTTGTGTAATGGAAACAAGGCCTTTATTAAGGGGGAGAGGTCTGCTGTTCTGAGGATTATCCGTACCTGAGTTGTTATAGGCCATGCCTAACTCCAGAGGAATATCTGCTTCAACCCCGGGTTCGTTATTTTCCAGGGCGTCCGGATATTGCAGTTCTATGTAGATATTCTGTGTGTGATAGGCTCTTACACTGAAGATTCCCATATTGGCATCACCTAACTGTATCCTTGTCCGGCCGGAGTTGGTGATCTGTGTTCCAAAGTCCAGTGGCTGAATAATAGAGGCCCGGAGTTCCGGTTCAACTGTTAAACGGAGGTTGATAAACTGAGCAAAAGCGGTAGATGTGGCAAAAGTGGTGAGCAGGATTGCGAGCAATATGTAAGCTAAGTGCCTAATCATAGGTCACAGTCACTGTAATTTGTCCGCTGTAAGATCCGGCATTCTGGTTACCTACGTTAATAGAGCCATATAAATACAGATAGGCTGTTTCGTTAAATAAAGCAGGGTTGTAGCCTTCGTAAACGGGAGTTGGGGGAGGGCCCGGAGGCCGGTTACCTCTTGAAAGTATTGGAAACTGCGCGACAGCAATGTTAGAAGTTACTTGCATTAGTACGGCCTGATTGGTGTTGTTATTACCGCGATTGGCATAGGCGGCTTGCAGGTTGAAGGGAATACAGTTGCTGTTGGTGCCGTTACAGCTTACGTCACTATCCAGGTACAAATAATTGTCCGCAGTAATATCCACGATCACATCCAGATACTTAACGCCTTCGATCATTAATACCTTGGCATCCAGAAGGTCAATGGTCTTCAAACCTTCATTCTGAATGACCATGCCGAAGGCCAGATCTTCGGCCGGAATGAGTTCCGTGATAGAAACCGTGTATTTGCTGCTGAATTGCCCAAAATCAATTTCCTGAGCTTTAAGAAGGGTGGAGGAGGATAATAGGATCACGCAGAGAACCAATAAGGACCTTAAAGTCCTAAAAGTATGTGTAAAAAAAAGGCTATGTGATCCCTGTTTTTTCATATATAGTCGATCTCAATAGTAAAGTCACCTTCGTAATTTCCGGGTGCCGCGTTGCTAAGATCGATCCGGCCACCTACCCAAATAAAAAACTGACCCTCACTGTTAAAACGCAGATTCCTGTTATCAAGATCCAGCAATTCTGAGGTTGCCTGATCATCTTCTGAGTTGCCGGAAATTTCATAATTGAAGGTCAGGGATCCATTACCATTGATCTGTGTGAGAATACGCTCCGGCAGGTAGTTCAATCTGAATTCAGCCTCAGGAGTTCCATTGGCGATCATATAACCGGCATTAAGGCTGTTGATAGGATTGATATATATCTGTCCATTCTCGGGCTGGACATCTCCAAACTGAATGGTATTAACAGTGACCAGTTCAATAGAAGAGGTGCCAATAACCGTTGCGGAAACATTAACGGTAGTGGAATTGCTTTCGTTATCCTGCGCCTTGACAAAATTATTCCCTAAAACTAAAAAAAGTGCTATTAAAAGCGTTCTCTTCATAAAAATGATCACAGAAGGTCTTACATGTTTATACCAATTGAATATCGGCTTTATGATCATGTTTTACTAGTTAGTTTATTTTAATTCCCTCTAATAAAGGTTAAGTAGTTGGGTTTAAAACAAAAAAAATCTTTTTTTACCTCAGCCGTCCGGCAAAGATAAAAGAAGATATAGGATACCTTAAATAAGAACGACTAAGGTCTTATTCGTACGTACTAAGTCTTTTGTACCGGTTTTGCTTTAGTGCCGTGGCTGATGCAGCCTGAGCATATTTTTCGCCAACACAGTCATATCTAATATCGAATGTACCATTAAGGTCAATATCTATCTGATCATACTGGTCGTAGGTTTCCTTAGCTTTTCCAACTAATACAGATCCGTTTATTGCTGCAGTCCCATTCCCTGTCATACTATATGCATTTTCAAATATCACTAATCCGTTAAAGGTAAATTTACCGGTTAATTTTACATTTCCGTCTGAATCTATGACGAATGTAGAATCTGAAGAAATTGAACCTTGGTTTCTTACAACCATAATTCCAAATCCTTCAGCATTTGAAGCAAATTTTACATCGTCCTCAACAAAAAATACACCAGGTGAATCAGCAGAGCCATAGTTATCGTAGTCTCCCACATTTTCAGATGTAATATTTTGAACTCCATTCATGTTTGCAAGGCGGGCTACTAATTCATCAACAGGTTCATATGAAAGTTCACTGTCTATCTGAATATTTTCAGCACTACCAGCAAACGTATCATCGTCTTTTTTTCCGAGATCAACAACATTTTTAGATTCCTCATCCGTAACAACGACTGCAGGTTTATCAGTACAGTTACCACTACCACTGTTTTCAGTCCCGCTAATTTGAGTAGCAGAGCTCTTTACATTAAATTTGAAGTCACCATTTGGGACTGCAAACTGCATAGCACCCTTAAACTCGGGAACGAAATGCATGGCTTCCTTTACATAACTTGTGATAATGTTTATGCTTCTCTGTTTGCCAGTCATAGGATCGTCGTACGAAGCGGTAGTGTTTATTACAACTGTTTCCTCTTCCAGCTCAGCAAAGGTTGTTGTACTGGTGTTTGGTATAATAGTTAAACCGACATTAACCGGTGTACCATCAATTTCAGTTGGTAGTTTAGAATTAATGAATGCTTCACTTTCATTACCATACTCGTTGATCACTTCCATGGTAACCTGTGCCGCTGTGAAGGCTTTGTTACGCATTTCTACATCATAAGCATTTACTGCAGCATTTTTTGCTATAGAAGATCTTTTACCCTGAACCCCCAGCTGCAAAATACCTACTGCAATAATGGCTCCGGCGGCTATAATTAACATTGCGCGTCCCATAATTTATCTCCTAATCTTGTCTGAGGTTAACCGGAGAGAAGCGTTTCTCCCAGGTCGTTGTAACATATCTTTCGGGGTCTGATGCCCGATAGTTTAGTGTGTAATCGTTTTGCATTTCAAATTCTATTTCGATCTGAACAATATCATCTAAAGCTGATCCGGTAATCGGCGTTGACATTGGTGCGGTAGATGTTGTATCAACGTTACCATATTCATCATAATATCGTATTTCAAAGTTTGTGATACCGATTGTAATTTCAGTTACATCACTTCCAACTGTTCTGTAAAGGGTATTTACGTGTGGATTCTGGGCATGATCCGGAGTTTTATCCGGGTCATACTTCCAGGTTACCATTTCGTAAGTTCCATCGTTGCTAAGGTCACTGTAGTAAGAAATCTCATGTTTGTCAGCTTTAACAAATACAGAACCGTGATCACTTATTATAGTACCAACTTTATCATATTGTTCATATCCGATCTTGGGTATATCGTGAATGATCATATCCTGAACGGACTGTGAGTGAGTCTTTTTGATCAGGGTTGTGGTTACCTCCTGATTACTGAATCCCACGTTATAATTGATCGTGAAGATCATGATCATTAAAAAGCCCGCTATGACGTAACTTATAATTAATCCAAAGTTCATATCTAATCCGCGTAGTAGCTTCTGATAAAGCTGAAGTTATAGTTTGTGTTATCAGAACCCGGGTTTTTATTCAGAAATTCTGACTGTACGTTTACCGTAATTCTTTTTAAAGTAGTTTCGGAATTTGTTATTGTAAATGTAGTGTAAGTATTGTCATGGCTAATATAATCTACAGTTACATTAATAATGTAATCAACGCCATTAAAGGTAACAGTTTCACTATGTTCATTATAGTCATCAAAATCGTTGTAGGTAGTTCGGTCGTTTTGAGTTTCACCAGAATCTATACCCAAGTTTGAATCATTTGTGAACCCTTCAGGAATAGTAACAGGAACAACACTATTTTCACTTGTTGGATCATCTGTAGTTTCCTGATCAAAAGCTAATGCTCTTGCCTCTTCAATTATATTTTGAGCATATGAAATCACTTGCCCCTCAAGCTGCCCTTCGATCATGGATACGTTATTTACCTGTATCACACGGTTGGCGTTCAGCGCCATGGTGGCAACGATGACCATCGCAAATATCACATATAGTACTTCCGAATATCCTGACATGGCTTATGTGTTTAATTTTTGTTCACTATTTAAAATATTAAAAAATCTTAACATTAGATAGCTTTCTTTATAACAAGAGCTATCGCTCCCTTATTTGTTACGATTTAATATGACGACAGTCTGATTCAATACAAATTAGATTTTTTTATCTAAACCGTATCTGAAAGGATATTGATTACTTAACGAGCGTCATCTTTTTGGTGAGTACACCGCCTTCAGTAGATAAGCGATAGATATAAATTCCACTGGCGAGGCTGCCGGCGTTCCAATTCACTTCATGAAACCCGGCCTGATAGTTCTGATCGATCAATTGGGTAACTTTTCTGCCGAGAATATCATATACATCCAGCTGAACCGGTCCTTCGATAGGAACGGCAAAGCGAATCGTGGTGGTAGGATTAAAAGGGTTGGGATAGTTGTTGTACAACTCAAACTGATCCGGGAGTCCATCTGCGTCTTCGCCCGGTGAAAGTATCAGGGTAAACCGAGAGTTCAGGTCAGCCTTGGCCTTAGATCCAGAAGTGGAATGTGTTAAACTGAAATTCTGTACTGTATTCATTTTAGCTTTACCGGCCTGCTGAGTGAGATCGAAGGTGTAAGTCTCTTGATCTCTAAGATCTACCTGCTGATCCGTTTTTTTATCCTTTAATGTGATAGACCATCCCTGTGGCAGTTCCTCTAAATTATGAAGCTTGATAGTGAATGATCCATTAAGCGGGATCCCATTTTCAAAACCTCCTACATGTAACGGAATTTGGATATCAGAACCGAAATCTCGAGCCAGGTTATTGATGGCGAGTTGGGTACCGTCATCCAAAGTGGTGAAGAACTCCAGATAGGTATTTGTTTCGAAAGGAAGCAACCGTATGGCATCTCTGTCATCCTTTTGCGTTCTGCCACCCGGCGACAGGGTAATGTGTGTCGGTTTGGAATATTCACCGGATGAAAGTTCCAGTGCAATGACCTCTGGTTCCTTATTATTCTTGCTGAGAAAAGTACCTCCGGTAGTGCGGGCACTTTGATCGACCGACAGTACCGGGTTGTTCGCGTTCGCTTTAACCCAGAATGCCTGAAACGGCCGAATAATGCCATTTCCTAATTTGGTTCCATCCAGATTACCGCCGCCTATACCGTTCCAGTAGAAGTAGTCGTTGGTCACAGGATCCCAGACATAAAGTACGTTATCGATATTGGTTTTTGTCCACCCGGGGTTATCCCAGTCAAGGCTCGAGGCAAATGGGTTTCCGACCAGATTCCACCCGTCAGAATTTTCGTTGTAGGCTATGTCTGAGAAGTTAAAAGTCCCGGTTGCGGCCGGATACTCTGTTCCCTCGATATCCAGGGATAGTGGGAGAGGGGTGTTATAGCGTGGGTCACCGGCAATATCGCCAAAGAAATAAACAAAGTAACCGCGGCCGGCTACCGGTGTTTCGGTAATATTTCCCGGAGCTCTCCAGCGCTGATTATCAGTGGTACCAAGTTCACTGTCAGCCACTTCAAAAGTGGTGTTGTACCAAAGCACATTGGGTTGCAGGGAATCTGCCGGATCATTACCAAGGCTGGAACCGGTAAAGCCTTGGGTTACGGTTTTGTCTAAAAAATCGTCAAAGTTACTCTGCAATGGGGCAGAGATCATTCTCCAGCCACGGGAAGCATTAATATTTCTAAGCATCCTCAGTGTACCATTCACATAATTGATATTGGGAGCAATGAGGCTGTTACCTGAAGTCAGTATCAGCGGTCCGTTTTGCAGGGTCAGGTCACCGGAAATAAGGATGTCATCAAAAGTTTGAACGCCTTCAGTATTGTTAATGATCGCATTTTGCATCTCTGTGAAATTGGAGATCTGCTGCTGTTGAAGGTTGGGGTAGTCAACAAAGTTCTCAGCCAGCCTGATACCAAAAATGACGGTTCCATCACTGGCATCAATATTTTCCAGGCTTGCATTACCACGCAGAACAAACGTATTATCATTGAGCAGCAGGGTTCCCTGACCGGTTATTTGTTGCGTGACATCAAGGGTTATGCCGGCACCTGACTGCAGTTCGAAAGTATTACTACTAACGATATTCAAAGTATTTACGTCAAGCAGATCGGCTCCGGTGCTAAAAGTGACGTCATTTTCAATATTAAGATTTTGTGCCAGGAAGTTTGGCGTTGTAATGGATTGTGGGCTGTCTCCGTTTAACGTGATAGTGGCACCTTCATTACGGGCAAGAAAACTGCTGACGGTAATATCGCCGCCTACGGAGACATTTGTTTGAGCACCGGCCGTAAAAGTGCCCGACCCAGTAAAGCCACCCTGTGTTGAAATGTTTGTGTTATCTAAAATGTCCAAGATACCGTCTACGATAAGAGCTCCGCTTAAAGTAATGGCATTACCACCATAAAGCGTGAATGTGGCACCTGATTGGATTTCAAAGCTACCTATATTGGGATTTATATCTAACACAGGAGGATCTACATCTCCAGGAATAATAACATAGTCTCCTTCCCCTGGAACCCTTTGAGGACTCCAGTTTTCAGGATTAATCCAGTTTGTCTTATTCTCTGGTGGCCCAGTGGCACCGGCCGTCCATAAGATAGGATTCACGATATCCACTGTTGCTGTTTGATTTATCAGAGTGGCAGGGCTGTCTCCAAAGCTTCCTGTTATTTCAACCAATTCAACGGTATTTGTAGCTGTAAGGGTCGCTATATAATTCTGTTGTGTTACGTTCCAGACTGGAGCAGATTGGCTGGCATTAGCATTGCCGTCTGGTGATGGTCCTCCATTCTCTTCCACTTGAGTCAGGTCAAGTGATACAGGTATTTGTTCCAAAACCTTATTGTTGAAGACATCCCTGAGAACAATTGAAATTACAGATTCACTGGTTCCAAGATTTTGCAATACACTCGGATTTGCGACCACCACAGATGTTGTGGGATCGGGAGCAGCCGCTTTAACAACAAACTCCTCACTGGTTGTCTGCACATTAAATATATCATTAGCAGTGATCGTCAAGGTGGCTGTTAAATTACTTTGCGTCAATGTTATGTCATGAGCTGACAATTGGCCATTTAAAAAAGAAGCACTAATACCGCCTGTAATATTGGAATTCGAGCTAATTGTCACATTGCCATCAAAATCGGTAACAAGGTTTCCATAGGCATCAATAGCCTGAACATCGATCGGGAAGGGAACACCGGCTGTTTGTGTATCAGGACCTGTACCTGAAGATGGCAGATCAATGATGAAACCGGCAACTTCGCCCTGGGTAAAATCAACCGTGGCATTATCAGGCACTGAAACTGAGTTTACTTCTGCTGTTATCGTTGCTGTTTCAGAAGCATTTTGAGAGGATGTAAGTAATGCAGTATAAGTTCCGTCGCCTTGGTCAACAGCATTAAAAGTGGTCGTATTCCCGGTAAAGCTTCCAAAGTCGGTAAATACCTCAACCGTTTCACCACCTGAAAGCAGGTTATTGAAATATTCATCCCGTAACTGAACAGTGATCTCAGAAGTGCTGCTGCCATTGGCAAGGATCTCTGTCGGGTTAGCTGTGATTAGTGTTGTCAGTGGATCAAGTGTTCCCGGTAGTACATTGAACTCATTACTCTGACCGGATCTGTTAAGTGCTTCATTCTCAACGCTTATGGTTGATAAACCGGCAGTTGTAAGAGTAATTGTAGTGTTAAGAATACCATTTTCAAATGGAAGTGAAGACAAACCCGAAACAGGGTTCCCATTAACAGTGATCTGCGAATTCGATGTAATACGCACAGTATCAGTAAAATCAGTATAGACCTCATTGAGTCCATTTATAGCCTCGATCCTGATATCAAAAGGTTGTCCGGCTGTTTGTTCAGATATTGGGGTGTCAGTACCTGATTCCACAATAAATTTAGCCAGCGAATTTAGGCTGATGATCTCAAAAGTATCGCTAACCTGAGAGTATGTGCCACCTGCATTTTGTACGGTAAGAGTGGCATTACCGAGCGTTGCTGTACTGCCAATAATAAGGTTATCAAAAACTCCTTTACCATTAGCATCCGTTGTGTCTGAAGTTGTGCTGCTGCCATCGAGTGCTACACTTGCACTCAGATCAATGATTACTCCCTGTGTGTCTGCAATATTGCCAAAGGTATCAACAAGCTGAACTTCAACGGGAGGAGTGATAGTCTGATTTTGAGCTGTATTGGCAGGCTGAACCAGATAGGTTAATCCTGCCGGTATATTATGATCTACTTCAATAGCAGATGTGGTAAGTGAATTTAAACCGGAACTGATAACTGAAAGATCGATGGTGTTTGCAATGTCTGCTGACAGGTCATTAAATGTTATAACCCCATTGACAGCCGTTCGCGTAAGAGTACCTGATAATGTTCCATTTCCATTGTTTATAGAAACCGTTGCCTCAGTTGAGTTATCCGTGGTTACCAGATTGCCAAAAATATCCTCAACGTGGATAACCAGGTTGTTTGTAAAAACTTCTCCGGCAATGGCATTGGCAGGAGGCTGAGAATCTATGACGATCTGATCAGCATCTCTCGGCAACACGGTAATGGTTCCTGATGGAACAGAGGTCGCTCCGGACAGTGACGCCCGGATATCGGTACTGCCTGTCAGTTGAGAGGAAAAAACAGCGCTTCTGAGGTTAACAGCCGGATCCAGGGCTGTGGAAGGTATATTGCCAGTTACATTCGTGAGTGACCAGTCATTTGCAGTGGCTAAAGCAACATTCTCTACAAAATTACCCCCGATGTCACGACCAATCGAATAAACAGTCAGAGAGTTACCTGCCAGTATATCCTGAGCCGGAACTACCTGCCCGGTACCATCAGCTGCTGTTTCAACTGAAACTTCGTTAATTGAACCCGCAACTTTACTTAAATTGCCATAATTGGCGTCTGGTCCGGTAGTCCCGGTATTTGAGATAGTACCTGCATCCGGCACCGCCGTTGTTGCAGGCCGGATTTGTAAGCCTAAGATCTCTATGCGGCCCGGGCCTTGTCCGTTTCCCTTGGCTTCACTGGCTCTGTCGATAGTAAATAAAGCTTCTTGTGTATTACTGAAACCTGAGAAACTTGCTTCCAGTTGAGTATTTGCTGCACCGGTAGGTGTTATTGTTAAAGTAATTTCAGCCCCGGTCAAAGCGGTATTCCATTCATAACCTATAGGCAATGTCAGAACAATAGTACTATTCTCAGCAAGTTGACCAACAGCCGTTTCCCGTATGGTTGGACCATCAATTGTTACGTATTGCCCACTCGTGATCAGATCTATAGATAGATCTGTACCACCAGAAGCACGGATCACATCCTGTGCTTTAGTTAAGCCGCTTGCTGACAAGATCAGCAGAATAACCGTAAATGATAATTTTATTGTTTTGCTCATATGCATAATTTCTGCATATAAATATAATCAGTATTCCAACTCTGAACAGGTAAATTAATCAATTCTAACTGCCTGAAGATCATTTACATATTTGAATAACTGTATGCAAATAATGATTTCAAATTCATCAGCAGAAAGTTTAGTTTTAAGTATTGATAAACGGCACTCATAGACTCTGAAAAGCAATGAAAGGCATTATTTTGGCAGGCGGCACGGGTTCAAGATTGTATCCACTTACAAAGGTGACCAATAAGCACTTGTTGCCGGTTGGCGATAAGCCTATGATCTATCATCCCATCGAAAAGTTGATCGAGGTCGGTATCGATGAGATTCTGATCGTAACGGGTACAGAACATATGGGCGCGGTTGTAAACCTTTTGGGATCCGGTAAGGATTTTGATTGCAGGTTCACCTATAAAGTGCAGGATGAGGCAGGAGGCATTGCGCAGGCTTTAGGTCTGGCCGAAAATTTTGCGGGTAATGAACCCGTATTGGTAATATTGGGTGATAATATTTTTGAGACTTCACTTAAAGAAGCGGTGAAAGACTATCCCGGCAAAGGGGCCCAGATACTGATACAGGATGTCCCGGATCCAAAGCGATACGGTGTGGCTGAGATAGACGGTGATAAGGTTATCTCTATTGAGGAAAAACCGGAGGAACCGAAATCGAGTTATGCTGTGACCGGGATCTATTTTTATGATCCAAGCGTATTTGAGTGTATCAAAACACTGAAGCCTTCGGGTCGGGGAGAGTTAGAGATCACGGATGTGAACAACTACTACATCCAAAAAAGTGAGATGAAGAGTTCGGTTTTAAAGGGTTGGTGGACCGATGCCGGTACACCGGAATCCTATCAAATTGCAAACGAGCTAATACGGAGCTGAATATGCGAATTATGATCACCGGTGGAAACGGTCAGCTAGGCAGTGAATGGGTATATTTTTTGAACAAGCAAGGGGTAGAGTTCATTGCTCTTCCTTCTTCTGATCTTGATATCACGGATCATATGGATGTAAGACGGGTTCTAAATAATTTAAAGCCTGATCTGATCATCAATTGTGCAGCATATACAAAAGTAGATCAGGCTGAGGATGAGCAAGAAAAGGCGTTTGCTGTCAATGCTGACGGATTAAAAAATCTGGCTGACTATTGCGTTGAGCATCAAATTAAACTGGTCCACTTTTCCACTGATTACGTTTTTGAAGGAAGCCTTACGGACAAAAAAAACTTACCGGAAGGATACCCGGAAGATCATCCGCCAGAGCCGATCAATACCTATGGTGAGAGTAAACTGGCGGGGGAGGTTAGTATTCGGAATTCCGGTTGTGATCATTTGATCATTCGCGTTTCATGGCTATGTGGCCGATTTGGTAATAATTTTGTGAAGTCCATGATCCGGTTAGGAAAAGAACGGGACGAACTGGAGGTTGTAAACGATCAGTTTGGGAGTCCAACGTTTGCGGATAATGTAGTGGAGAATACATGGCATTTGATCGATCAGAATATGTCAGGTGTTTATCATATTACTTCAACAGGAATGATAACCTGGTACGATCTGGCTCAAGCCATTTTTAAAAAGACGGGAGAACAGGTTGACGTGAAACCGATCCCAAGTTCAGAGTTCCCAACAAAAGCAAAACGTCCCACTTTTTCATTACTCAGTACTAAAAAGATCGCAGCTATCCCGGGTATAACCTTAACAAACTGGCAGGAAGGGTTACATAATCTGCTGGCAAATATTGACACATGAAAATAACTGATACCAGAATTCCTGATGTAAAGATCATCGAACCCAATGTGTTTGAAGATGACCGCGGTTATTTTTTTGAAGCTTACCGGAAATCCATTCTGCAAGATGCCGGCATTGACGAGCATTTTGTGCAGGATAATGTATCCAAGTCGTATAATAACACGATCCGTGGTTTGCATTATCAGATCGAAAATCCACAGGCTAAACTGGTTCAGTGCCTGAGCGGAACCATTCTGGATGTGGCTGTTGATATCCGAAAAGCTTCGAAGTCGTTTGGTAATTATGTAGCCATTAAACTTTCGGATGTGAGCAAGAGAATGTTGTTTATCCCAAAAGGATTTGCGCACGGGTTTTCGGTGCTATCCGATCAAGCCATCGTAGCTTACAAGTGCTCGGATTACTACAACAAGGAAGGAGAGAGAGGCATCCGTTGGGATGATCCGACTATCAGAATCAACTGGGATGTTGACCGGCCTATTCTTTCTGACAAGGATCGGAAATTACCATTACTTTCATCAGTTAAAGAAGAGGATCTGTTTTAAATATGAGGATAATTGTTACAGGAGGAGCCGGATTTATTGGGTCAAATTTGATCTTGAGGTTATTTGAAAAATATCCTGATTGGGAAATATACAATTTGGATAAACTTACCTACGCCTCTGATCCGTCATATTTAAGGTCGTTGAAAGATTCAGGGCGCTACCATTTTAGGAAAGTAGATCTGGTACACCGTAACGAAGTACATGATATTGTAAAAACATTCCGGCCACAGGGTGTTTTTCATCTTGCGGCAGAATCACACGTAGATAATTCAATTAAAGGTCCTGAACCATTTATTCAGTCAAACGTAGTGGGCACCTTCAACATCCTGGAGGAATGCAGGCAGCTTTGGAAAGAGGATGAAGTGAGCTGGAAGAACAATCGCTTTTTGCATGTGTCTACAGATGAAGTATATGGCGAGCTGGAAGATGATGGATATTTTACTGAAGAGACTCCCTACGCACCGAATTCTCCATATTCGGCTTCCAAGGCAAGCAGTGATTTCATTGTGCGGTCATATTTTCAAACCTACGGAATGAATGTAGTAACCACCAATTGTTCCAACAACTATGGTCCTCATCAGCATGATGAAAAACTGATCCCGGTTGTGATCCGAAATGCCATCAATCATAACAAAATACCTGTATATGGGAAAGGGGGAAATATACGTGACTGGCTATTTGTGCATGATCATAATGATGCCCTGGATGTCACCTTTCATAAAGGAAGAGCCGGTGAAACCTACAATATCGGTGGTAATAATGAATGGAAGAATATCGACCTTGTTCGTACAATTTGTAATATTCTCAACGAAAAAGTGGGTGAAGGTCCTGAGGGCGACTACAAGAACCTGATAACTTTTGTAACAGACAGACTTGGTCACGATTTCAGATATGCTATTGATGCCTCAAAGATAAAGAACGAATTGGGCTGGGAACCGTCTCAGGACTTTAAAGGAATGCTTCGCAAAACAATTTTGTGGTACGTAGACAAGTACAATTCTAAGTGAATTAATGTTAAATGCTAAATGTAATCTTGACCATTTAGCATTTAACATTCAAAATTTAACATTAACAAAAGAGAATAAATCGAGATTATGGCTGAGAAAAAATATTGGTTAATGAAATCGGAACCGGAAGATTACAGCATAGACGATCTGGAAAAAGATGGGGAAACTCCATGGACCGGAGTTAGGAATTACGGAGCACGTAATTTTATGCGCGATGATATGAAGGTAGGTGATGGGGTTTTGTTTTATCACTCAAATATCTCTAAACCTGTGATTGTCGGGGCGATGGAAGTCAGCAGCGAGCCGTATCCCGATCCTCTACAATTTGATCCCAGTTCAAAATATTTTGATGAAAAAAGTACTGAGAGCGATCCGCGCTGGCAACTGGTAGATGTAAAATTCGTGCAAAAATTCGACGACCCGGTTACTCGAGATGCCATGAAAGAAGAGACAGCTCTCGATGATATGGAATTATTCCGCCTTGGACGTTACTCAATTACCCCCGTGACCGAGAGTGAGTGGAAAAAAATCCATGATATGGCAGGTGCTGATCCCAAATAGTGAATATGACAAAGGCTGAGATCATTTTTTGATCTCAGCACTACTGTCATCTCTAAAACGTTCTGTTCCCCTCTCTTCCTCCAATTCTCTGAATTCTTTTATGGTAATGCCATAGCCTATCAAAAAGAGTACGGTTGTAAATATACCAGCAAAAAATATGATTGAATCATCCATTAGATCCTCCGTAGATATTTTTGATATATAAGCCGAAACCAAGTAGGGAAGGCACCCATAATCCTACAAATAATCCGGTTTCCTTGTCCACTGTGAACCAGAGGTAAATTGAGAGTATCATCGATATAAGGGCAGAGCCCAAAATAAAATAATCAGATGTTTTCATAATTTAGATTTGTTTAGTTTTGATTATAGAATGTAATGGACTGAAGAATCATTCCCCTGAGTCCGATAATGAAGGAACAGGCAAATAATTGCTGAAAATAGCTAATCATGTCTTAGAATAAGCTCTTTGTAAAGGATGGAACTTTCATTTGTTTTTGAAAGTTATGTGTTCAACTATTCAACCTTAATTAACGGAGACGCTATGTTGGAGCAACCAACTTTAACCTTTGGTGAGTACACCTTGGTGTATAACATGCTTTCTTTTGCAATAGCAGCTATGATATTTTCAGGGCTGTTTTTTGTTTTAGCAAGAGACAGAGTAGCACCTAAGTACAGAATATCTTTAATAGTTTCGACTCTTGTAGTCGGAATTGCAGCTTATCACTATTTACGAATCTTTAATTCCTGGGAAGCTGCTTATATGATAAGTGATGCAGGAAATTATATAGCATCAGGTAAACCCTTTAATGATGCATACAGATATATAGACTGGCTCTTGACAGTACCCCTACTGGTAGTAGAACTGGTATTGGTAATTGGTTTGGCTAAACATAAACAGAGCAGCATGCTGACGAAACTTGTCATTGCTGCATTTTTAATGATCTTGTTGGGATATCCCGGCGAAATATTAATGGATGACTCAATGTTTTCAATGAGAGGACTTTGGGGCTTATTAAGTACAATTCCATTTATATACATTGTATATGTACTGTGGGTAGAACTGGGATCAGCGATGTCAGAACAGACCGGTAAAGTTCAGGTTCTGTTCAGGAATATCAGGCTGCTGTTACTAGCCACATGGGGTTTTTACCCTATTGTTTACATGGCACCATTTTTTGGCTGGACCGGTGCAGAATCTGAAATCGCTATTCAGGTGGGTTATTCTATTGCCGACGTACTGGCCAAAGCAGGTTACGGCCTAATGATCTATGCTATTGCCAGAGCCAAATCGGAAGCTGAAGGATATGAAGTCGGACAAAGCACTGTCAGTGCCTGATCCGATCTATTCATAAAGAGAGCAATAAAACCTCGCTGTATTACAGCGGGGTTTTTTTATGCAATTTAATTTTTTCAGTATTTACGGTACATCATTTCTACTATAAATATGTGAGGTAGGGTGAGCACACTGATGAGTATAAATAAAAGAGCTATAAGTAGCTTTTCGTTACCAAAGGCCTGGGTAATGAAATAAAGGATTGCCAAACCTATATAAGACATAACACTGAGCAATAATGTTTTTTTATAGAACCATGCCATAGTAACATCAAGGTTTCTTTTTCTTAGGTACTTCAGCATTGTTTTGGCATGATTGAAAGAATGCCAAACACCAAAATAGACAGCAAATGCAAAGAACGGATCTGCCAAAGCAAATAGAGCAGGAACAACGATAGCATCAGCATGATAGACTAATGGAAGTTTTTCTTCAGCTACAAAAACAGCTGCAAATAAATAAGCAACAGGATATACTAAAGAAAATGATAAGGGTACTACATAGTAATTGTTCACGAAAGAGATCAACTCTAATGAATCATAACCGGTTATGACATTAATAACTTCAGATATATAAATCGGTTCGCTTCCATAAACTATCAGTCCCACAATAGTAAGGCCTCTGGAGTATTGCAGGATCTTTTTTGCAGTAGGGTTTATGTTCAATCGTTCAGCATCTGCCTGACCGAAATGATAGAGAGTGATAGCTAAGAAGATCAAAAAGCTGAGCAGTGGCAACCATATCCATAACAAAGCATATATTGCCATTATTAGCGTATAATAACCGTAAAACCATATCTTTTTTTCTTTTTCTGACTTGTCAGGAAAAGAATGGTAGGATATTATATGGTCCAGGGCACCATGTGGCATTCCGATTATGAGAATGACAATACCCAGAAACCAGAATCTTACAGATTCAATGAATTCAGGAAATAATAGATTTATTATAAGGGCAATAACCCCAAAAGTGACTTGATGAAAAATGTGTTTAGAATGTGTTTTTCCCAAAGTGTAGGTTTGATTATGGTATTCCCTCGAAAAACTTTAACTGTATAAATTCAGTTCCTTTGAATAAATGATTTCAGTCCAAAAAATATTTAAGTCATACGATCAAAAAGTGCTGAATGGGGTTTCACTGGAAATACCCCACGGAACAACATGGTCGTTAATTGGTCCCAGTGGCTGCGGTAAGTCTACTTTATTACGCATCATTATGGGGTTGATTGAACCCGACTCAGGTGATGTACTTATTGGAGATGAAAAGCTTACTTCCGGAAATAAGTTGGAAATGCGCAGAAAAATGGGCTACGTGATCCAAAGTGGAGGCCTTTTTCCTCACCTTACAGTTGGAGAAAACATAACATTGGTTACAAAGTATTTGGGATGGGATACTGCCAAGACAGAACAAAGAATTGAGGAGCTGGTAAACCTGACGAAGATCGATAGTGAACTTTTACAAAGAAAACCTGAACGAATATCAGGAGGACAAGCCCAAAGAATTAGTTTAATGCGGGCTCTGATGCTGGATCCGAATATCATACTCATGGATGAGCCTCTTGGGTCTATCGATCCATTGGTAAGGTATGAACTACAAAATGACCTTAAGTCGATTTTCAAAGAATTGAATAAAACTGTGTTGGTGGTAACGCATGATTTGGGAGAAGCTGCATTTTTAGGAGATTCTATCGCTTTGATGCATTTCGGTGAGATCATACAGCAGGGAAACATCAAGGATATTGTGAATAACCCTGTGAATGATTTTGTGAAACGGTTTGTGACTGCACAACGAAGTCCATTGGAGGAATTGGGTTGATAATAGTTAATAATGCCTCAGAGGAGGCCGTTAGAACTCTCGTATTCTCTAAATATAAAGCTTGTGGTGCTATCTTTAGTAAGTCTCCAAAGCCTATTCGTCATCTCAAACGGAGAGAGGGGGCTAAAGGATCTGTATTTGGATTCTACGTTGTTTTATTAGTGCTCTTTTTTCTTTTAGGGCCAATCAACATTTACGGACAGGATAAAAAGTCAGTCACTATTGGATCTAAGCTGTTCACGGAATCCGTTATACTTGGTGAAATTTCCACACAATTAATCCGGGCAGAAGGAATTCCGGCTAGTTACTACGATCAGCTGGGCGGGACCCGTATTCTGTGGAATTCCTTAGTTCAGGGCGAAATTGACGCCTATCCCGATTACACCGGCACCATAATACAGGAAATCTTACAAGATACATCCATTTCCACCTTCACTGAACTGGAAAGTCATATTGCTGAATTTGGAATAAAAGCTACCCTGCCTCTGGGTTTCAATAACACATATGCCTTGGGAATGCGAAGGTCTCAAGCCGAAAAACTGGGTATTAAAAACATTTCTGATCTAAGAGATCACTCCGAACTATCACATGGTTACAGCAACGAATTTATCAAACGTACCGACGGTTGGAAGGGCATTCGAAGCACCTATAATCTTAATCCGAATTCCGTGACCGGACTCGATCACGATCTGGCTTATCGTGGATTGGAGTCGGGCAGTATTGATGTAATTGACTTGTATTCTACAGATGCTGAAATCGAATACTACGAGCTTAAAGTGTTGGAAGACGACCGCAATTTCTTTCCGGAGTATCAGGCCATTTTTCTTTACAGAGCCGATCTGGAAGAGCGCTCATCCGGAGCGGTACGAGTTTTGAACCGGCTTGCCGGGAAAATATCGGAAGATCAAATGGTATCTATGAATGCGGAAGTGAAGCTGGATGGCAAGGACAGTCAGATCGTGGCTTCAAACTTCATTCAGGATAATTTTGGTGTTGAAACTGAGGTAACAACCAATAGACTGTGGCAACGGCTTTGGAAGAATACACTTGGGCATCTGTATCTCGTGGGTATCTCTCTGGTTTTAGCAATAATAATTGCCATTCCTACCGGCATACTGGCTGTTAAAGTGTCTTCAATTGAGCAAACTGTACTGGGTGTTGTGGGCATTCTTCAAACTATACCGTCGCTGGCATTGCTCGTTTTTATGATCCCTCTCTTTGGGATTGGTGCTTTACCGGCGATGGCTGCTTTATTTCTATACAGTTTGTTACCTATAGTCAGAAATACGCATTCTGGTATTAAAAGCATCCCTCAAACCACCATGGAGTCGGCTCGTGCATTGGGGCTTCCCAATTCTGTTATACTCAAAAAAATTGAACTGCCGTTGGCTATTCCTACTATACTGGCAGGCATTAAAACCTCAGCAGTAATAAATGTGGGAACCGCAACTTTAGGAGCATTAATTGGTGCAGGCGGATACGGGCAACCCATCCTGACTGGTATCAGGTTAGATAGTATTTCCCTGATATTGGAAGGGGCCATTCCTGCAGCACTTCTAGCACTGCTGGTGCAGGGTTTCTTTGATCTCGTTGAAAGAAAGCTTACCTAGATCAAAGGTAAGCATAACTTTCTTTGGTGCTTTCACCTTTATCAATTTTGTCATATAAAGAGTAGATATAGAGGATGATCACACCAAATGCTACTCCGGAAATGAGTAATAGGACATTGGCCAATCCTTCTGTAGAAAAGGAAATGCGAATTAATACTGTTGTAACAACAAACCCGGTGTTTCTGATGAGTAAACTGTATCGATCGGTATACCGAAAGGAAGCTATTAGGATCAAAACATCCACGATGATCAGTGCTACAAAAAATTCGTTATAGAAAATGTTGTTAAAATCACGAATCGAAGTAATAAGACCTAAATTAAGCTGATTCAATTCAAACAGCCAATTAGTAAAACTGTAGACAGAAAGAAAGAGGAAGACCGGGATGAGAAAAATACAGAGTAATTTTTTGTACAAAATAAAGCCTTCTATATTTGGGGTGACGGTATGACTTTTGCGATTTACCAATAAGTATCGAAACAGAAAGATCAGAAAGAATAGAATCAAAAATCCTGTGATATCATAGATCAGAGTTAAATTCTGAGCACTGAAAAGTTCTATATTTTGAAAATCCAGATAAGAAATATCTTTGAAGATTCTGCGAATAAGGATCAGTGAAACAATTTCATACTGTTTTGCTATGGAAACAGAAAATGATCGGGGCAGATAGTAAATTAAAAGGTAGACTTCATAAAACAGAATAAAAGAAAATGGCGTGTATAAAGCTGAAATAGGATTTGATAGGAACCCCTGAATTTCAGCATGAACCGATATAAGTCCGCTCATATGCAAAAATACTGCTGCTAAGTGGATAAGGAAACCAATAGTTGCCACATAAAGAGTAACGTTTTCAATTTTCTCTTTAATGCTTTCATTAAAGAACTTTTTAAAAAGTAAGGGCACAAATTTTTCTGAGATCATACTATAATAACTGCAAAACCTTTAAAAACCGTTCAAATAGTAAATGTTAAAGAAAACGAAGAACTTAACGGCTTTTTTAGGATCCATTCTGCTGGTATATATTGGAGTATGTGGATATTTCTATTTCATTCAGGAAACCATTATTTTCAGTCCAAGGGTCTTGGAATCAGATGCTCATTATGACTATAGCTTTGAGTACAAAGAACGTTGGTTTGAACCGGAAGAGAATGTAAGGATACATGCGATACATGCCTTTACGGATGCAGATACAGTTAAAGGTTTGGTTATATATCTGCATGGCAATCGGGGTTCTAATCGGACCAGTGGCGACAGATACAGGCTTTTTCTTGACTCCGGTTATGACGTGATCTACCCTGATTACCGGAGCTACGGCAAAAGCTGCGGAAGTCTTGAAAATGAAAGTGATCTAGTTAGTGATAGCCATTTTGTATTCAGGGAAGCGTCAAAAGAATATGGACAAGAAAAAATCACTCTTGTTGGATACTCATTGGGCTCTGGCGTAGCAGCCCAGGTAGCTACATTATCTGATCCCAAAAGGCTCGTACTTTGGACGCCATTCTACAGTTTGATAGATGTAAAAAATACGGAGTTTCCTTTCCTTCCAGATAAGATCCTGAAGTATCCGTTAAGGACTGATATAGCACTTAAAAAAGTTGAAGAACCTGTTCATATCTTGTATGCTGAAGATGATGAATTATTGTCGGTTGATAGGTCAATAAAACTCACTGATTATTTGAAAGAGGGAGACACTTATCAGGTTATAAAAGGACAAGGGCATGGAGGGTTCTACCGAAACAGAGAGGTCCAAATACAAATGAAGAAAATCTTATCAGAAAACACAAAATGATCATGGAATACAGAAATAGTAAGCGCTTTGATAAAAAGATCAGTAGAATTGGCTTTGGTGCCTGGCAACTCGGGAATGATCAGGATTTTTCCGGAATGTCTGAAAAAGAAGGCATAGAACTTGTTAAAAAAGCGGTAGATGAGGGTATTACATTCTTTGATACGGCTCCAAACTACGCCGGGGGAAAGAGTGAAAAGATCCTGGGAAAGGCTTTGAAAGGTCTTGATTCAGATATATTCATAAATACAAAAACCGGTCATCATCGTAATGGGAATATAGATTTTTCAATTGACAGCATTACACAATCCATTTATAGGAGCATTGATGCACTAAACCGGGATAAACTGGATTCAGTTATACTTCACAACCCGGTTCAGGAAGTTTTGAAGGGTGAGACGGAACATTATTCCCGTCTGATATCACTGAAACAGGAGGGAGTGATCGGTGGTTACGGAGTTAGCATAGATACTCCTGATGAACTGAGATGGGTTCTGGATAGCAGTGATGTGGATGTGATCGAGATCATGTTTAATATCTTTCACCAATCACCTAAAGTCTGGTTTGATGAAGTTGAAAACAGGGAAATCCTTTTGATCGTAAAAATACCATTTGATTCAGGATGGTTGACAGGAAAATATGATAGAAACACTAAATTTGAAGGAATCAGGGCGCGCTGGACTCCGGAAGATATTCAGTTAAGAGCCGAGCTTGTTGATGAGATTAAAGATATTGTTGGGCAGGATGATCTTGTTCCTGTAGCTCTATCATTTATTTTATCCTATAAAGCCGTTACAACGGTTATACCGGGAATCAGAAACAATAAGCAGCTTCAGTCAAATCTCGACGCAATGAACTACCGTTTGAGTGATGACATGAAGAAACGACTGGAGGATTACTATCAGTCCAGATTATCCGATCTTCAAATACCCTGGTAGAAGGCATTTTGAGTTATTAGTAACATTTTAATGCTTAAGGTGTCACGATTTGTCACTCATCATAGGTATATTTGCGTGTTCAAATTACATACATAGGCAGATCTAAATAAAACTATTTTAGGAATTACATGGATTACTTATTGGCTGTGGCAGGAATCATCATAGGGGGCATTGCCGGATTTGCGATCGCTCACTTTAAATCAAGGTCTGAGTCTTCAAGGTTGGAGGAGCGGAATCAGAATTTAAAGGAACAACTGGAAGAGACTGAGGCAGAGTATCGTCAATTGCAGCAAAAGAGTGAGTTTGAGCTGAGTTCAGAAAGAGATCGGGCAAATGAATTGGATCGTAAATTAGCCTCACGTGAAGCTGATTATAAGAACCTGCAGGAAAGGCTCACCGAGCAAAAGGAAGAGCTTGCTCAAATGCAGGAACAATTAACTACCCAATTTGAAAACCTGGCAAATAAAATCCTGGAGGAGAAGTCTGAGAAATTTACTAAACAAAACAAAGAGCAGATCGATCAGCTACTGAATCCACTGGGTGAAAAACTGGAGGCCTTTAAGAAGAAAGTAGAGGAGACCCATAAAGATGAAGTCGAAGCACGCGGCTCACTCAAGCAGGAATTGAAACACCTGATGGAGCTTAATAAAACCATGAGTGAGGATGCTAAAAATTTAACCAAAGCCCTGAAAGGAGATAATAAAGCCGTCGGTGATTGGGGAGAGGTGATCTTGGAAAGAATTCTGGAGCGATCAGGTCTTACTAAAGGGCGTGAATACGAGACGCAAAAGGGTTTTTCCAAAGAAGATGGGATGGGGCATAATAAACCTGATGTAGTAGTGTATCTGCCGGATGAAAAATATATGGTGATAGACTCAAAAGTTTCATTGAAAGGCTACGAGAAATTTAGTTCATCAGATGATGAAATTGAACAACAACAGTTTCTTAAAGAGCATGTCAATTCAATACGTGCTCATGTGAAAGGACTTAGTGGGAAGAACTATGAGCAGATCCACGGATCAAAAAGCCCTGATTTTGTGCTGTTGTTTATACCGATAGAACCGGCATTCAGTTCTGCCTTACAATATGACTCAAATCTTTACTATGAAGCCTTCGATCAAAACATTGTTATTGTAAGTCCCTCTACCTTATTGGCTACTTTGGCCACTATTGACAGCGTTTGGAAACAGGAATATCAGAATAAAAATGCCATGGAGATTGCCAAACGCGGTGGGGCGTTGTACGACAAATTTGTTCTGTTCGTGGAAAGCATGGAAGACATCGGGCAGCGTATTCGTCAAACACAGGATAGCTATGATGAAGCTATGGGACGACTGTCAACAGGTGCAGGGAATTTAGTTCGTCAGGCTGAAATGATTAGAAAACTAGGTGCAAAAACTTCAAAACAGCTTCCTAATAGCATGACTGATGAATTTAGTGATGAGCTACTGGAGGAAAGATCAGAGTCTGAGTAAAGTACGCAAATTCCTTTGTAAGGAGAATTTCCAAATACAATACTCTGAATAGTTTATGATCACACATTCAAACTATTTAATACTTTGGCTAAAGAGAAGATTACTCCCGGAAGAGGGATAGAATATGATCTATGATCATTTTAAAAGAGACGTGCGTTGCTTGAAAAGCCCTCGTAAGGGCGTATAGCATACGCTTTATGTTTTTAAGATTTCATTCTGTTAAAGAAAAAAATCTCACAAATCAGTATCTCTCCCTGAAAATTGATACAATGGAATTATGGAATCGCAAGAACAAGAAAAATCCAGCTTCTGGAAAAAATACGCCAAAATAACCGTTGGGATCATACTCGGATGTTTGATTGGGTTTTGCTTGCTGATCCTTTTATTACGATGGGTCAACCCACCGTTCACTGCTTTTACCTTGCAAGAGGAATGGAATGAGTTTGAACAGGAAAGGTACAGTTTGAGGGAAAGCTGGATTTCTGCCGATGAAATTCCGGATCATTTAAAATTGGCGGTTATTGCTTCAGAGGATCAGCGCTTCTATTCTCACTGGGGACTTGATCTGACTGCAATCGATAAGGCACTTGAAGAGAAAGAGAAACGAGGGCGTATCCGCGGAGCAAGTACCATCACACAGCAGGTTGCCAAGAATTTGTTTTTATCACCTGCCCAAAATTATTTAAGAAAAGGAATTGAAGCTGGGATTGCCGTTTTGATTGAACTGCTTTGGACTAAAGGCCGTATCCTTGAAGTGTATGTTAACATTGCTGAATTTGGTCCGGGGATATACGGCATAAATAAGGCTTCAGAATATTATTACGGGAAACCGGCCTCCGGACTCGATCCAACTGAGTCTGCCCGGATGGCTACGGTACTTCCAAATCCAAAAATTATTGAGCCAGAACCGCCTTCTGAATATGTACTTGGCAGGAGCCAATGGATCCTTCAAAATATGGAACAGCTAAGTGGCTTACACTATCTCCCTGAGGCTGATACCTCTGATACTCTTCCATACATTGAAAAAAGGCCGGACTCATTAGTACTTTCAGGCTCATTAAATATCAGTGTTTTTGGTCTGGATACTCTCCTGCCCTCCCCTAAAATGGATACAGTATCAATAGAAATTGAAAAGGATAGTTTAAAAGATTAGTATTCAAACATATTCCAGGGCTTCCCTGATGGTTTTGGCGCTTTAAATGTCATCAATTCCTTAGTAGTCGGGTGTTCCAGTTCCAGTTTGACTGCCCTTAAGGCAATATCCTTACCTTTAGCTTCCTGCTGATCTCCATATTTATGATCTCCCCACAGAGGATGTCCCTCTTTGGCAAACTGCACCCTGATCTGATGCGGTCGTCCCGTAATAAGATCCACTTCTATCACGCTATAGTTATCATTTGTCTTTATAGTAATGAATTTTAAACGAGACTCTTTCGCTTCAGCTTTTGGTGAAGTGTAAGCCTTTACCGTGTTTGAGCGGTTATCTTTTTCCAGAAAGTGAACTAATTCTCCATAGACCGGTGCCTGACCTTCCACCAACGCCCAGTAAGTCTTGTTGATAGTCCTTTTTCGAATTTGATAAGAGAGTCGTGAGGCTGATTTGGAAGTTTTAGCCAGTACCATCACTCCACTGACCGGTCGATCCAACCGATGCACCAATCCCAGGTACACATTTCCCGGCTTATTGTACCTTTCTTTGATGTACTGCTTGCAAAGGTTCAAAACATCAGAATTACCGGTATGATCTTCCTGTGAAAGCAAACCTGCCGGCTTATCGATCACCAATAAGTGATTATCTTCAAAAATAATGGGGATGTTGGGAGAGGTCTGTGTTGTTTCCATAGATCTGAAATTAGGGAATCTATGAACTAAAAATGGATGATTTTTCAGCAGGGAACCGTCTGACCATTGAACTAAGCTCTGAAAGCAGTAATTCCAGGAAGTTGATCCGATGAATAAATTCGGGCATTTGTTTATAAACTCACCGCCATCATTCTCAATGTTCGAAGGGAGTGTCGTTTTAACCTTATTTTCAGATTCAGGTGGTAACTGCTAAAGTGTAATCAAAAAATAGGATCAGAGTTTTTGACAAACATTCCGACTTGAGTTCCTGGTTGAGTCAAAGGCTTTATCTCAAAACGTTGCAAGCATGAGCTTCAAAATTACACGGTGTAACGAGAAATGAGGTTAATAACGATAAGTAAAACGATTCGGTCTATCGAAATTATTTTAATAACGCATGAATTTACTGCTTCGCGTTATACTGTGTTCAAAATTCTCTTATCTTTGTGCCATGAGCAACGAAGGACAAGTCAATATCTCTGAAAAAGTAGCCAATTTACCTACTTCGCCGGGTGTTTACATTTACAAAGATGCCAATGATTCTGTGCTGTATGTGGGTAAAGCCAAGCGGCTGCGAAATCGCGTTCGGTCGTATTTTCAGGAATCCCGGCCGGTAGATGGTCGTATAAAAACTATGGTTTCCAAGATCGATGATCTGGACGTTTTTGTAACCGATTCAGAGGCGGAAGCTCTCATTCTGGAGAATAATCTCATCAAACAGTATCAACCGCGGTATAACATAATGTATCGGGATGACAAGTCGTATCCTTACATTTGTATTACTAACGAGACCAAACCGCGGGTGTATCCAACGCGAACGGTGGTAAAGGATGGCAGTAAATATTTTGGTCCATATGATAATGTAGGGGCAATGAAGCGGATGCTGGAGACTATCCGAAAAGCTTTTGGCCTATGTACTTGTGCTGTTTCACAAAAGAATATCGATAAAACAAAAAGTGTCCCAAATTGGCACTCCTGCTTTGATGATTACCTCGAAAACTGTTCCGGTGATTGGGATGATGAGGTCTACCAGGCAACTATAAAAAAAGTGGAGCGGATGCTGAACGGGCAGACCGATCAGTTAATCCGTGAATTGAAGGAAGAAATGCAGATCGCCTCTGATGCATTAGCCTTTGAAGAAGCGGCTCAACTGCGCGACAGTCTTGAGGCTGTTCAACACTATAGTCAAAAGATGAAGATGGTGGTTTCCAAGAAAGTGGATCGGGATGTATTTGCGATCCGAAAAGACGAGGAAATTGGCGAAGCGTGTGGCGTGCTATTCAAAGTACGTGAAGGAAAGATGATCGGAAAATTCCATCGATTCCTGAAAAATATTGAGGGATTGGAAATGGGAGAGATGCTGCAGTCTTTTGTTGAAGACTACTATACCGGTCAATATATGGCCGCCATTCCGGATGAAGTATACCTGAGCCATGAGTTACCGGAAACAGAGCCCTTAGAGCAATATTTGCAGCAGGAGCGAGGAAAGATCGTTCCCGTACATGTGCCACAGATCGGGGAAAAGAAGCAGCTCATAAAAATGGCTCAATCAAATGCCAAACTTCATTTGAATGAACGCGCACTTGAAAAAGCTAAAGCCGAACGCGATCGTATACCGCATGCAATAAAAGAACTCAAAGAACATCTTAAACTAGATCGTCTACCGCGGAGAATCGAGTGTTTTGATAATTCAAACCTGCAGGGTAGCGATCCGGTAGCTTCCATGGTCTGCTTTGTAGATGCCAAACCCCGAAAAAGTGAGTATAAACGGTTCAATATAAAAACCGTTGAAGGGCCAGATGATTTTGCCTCAATGAAAGAGGTGCTTTCCCGACGTTATTCACGCGTGATGAAAGATGGTTTGCAAATTCCGGATCTTATCATTGTGGATGGTGGAAAAGGTCAGCTAAGTTCCGCTGTAGAGGCCCTAAAAGAAATCGGTTTTTATGGTGAATGTGAGATTATTGGGCTTGCAAAACGTCTTGAGGAAGTGTTTTTACCGGGAATGAAGAACCCGATCATGATCCCAAAGAAATCATCCTCCCTGAAATTATTACAGCATGCACGTGATGAGGCTCATCGCTTTGCTATCACTTTTCACAGACAAAAAAGAGCTAAACGTACAGTAAAAACAGAGTTGCTTAATGTTGAGGGTGTAGGAGAAAAAACAGCTCAGAAACTACTGACCGAGTTAGGTTCGGTTAAAGAGATCCGCAAAAAAAGTCTTCCTGAAATACAATTGGTAGTTGGTGAAAAAATTGGTAAAAAAGTATACAATTATCTTCAGGATTAAACGTATTTGCCTCGTTGGTGATTAACTCGCATTAACATGTTATTTGAATGCTGTACTGCATGTGTTAGAATGGACCTAGACGAAAATATGATAACTCAAATTTAACGTCTACACGTTCTGATAAAACATATTGAAACATTTAACCATTAATATTGTTTGATATGTTGAGAGCAAAATCCCAAATTAAGGGTGACTATTATGAAATTAATTAAAAGACACGTAGAAAAACCGGATTACAAAGGTCTTAAAGACCGCGAACTTGTAAAATATTTCAGAAAGAATGGAGACGAATCTGCATTCAACGAGCTCATGAACCGTCACCAGCAAAAAATTTATTCATATATCTACAGCATGGTGATGAATCCTGAAATTGCCAATGATCTGTTTCAGACTACTTTTACCAAGGTTATCACCAAGATGGATGATACCTACAATGAACAGGGTAAATGGATCGCCTGGGTTATGAGAATTGCTCATAATGCAACTATTGATTATTTAAGAAAACAAAAGCGATTTATTGACGTTAGTGGATGGAGTGATGAGGACTCTTCAACGGATTATTTCGATCGTATGGAAGATGAAAGCATTGTGGATGCAGACGAACAGCTGGTGGATGATGAAACCCGCTCAAGTTTGATGAAACATATTGCCAAACTTCCTGAAGAGCAGCGTTCAGTAGTTCTTTTGAGACATTATTATGAAATGCCTTTTAAAGAGATCGCTGAACTTACTGATGTATCCATCAACACGGCTTTAGGTCGTATGAGATACGCACTCATAAATCTGAGAAAACATTTCGAGGAAGAAAGAGAAAAAGAAAAACATGCACAACACGGATGATCATAAGGCTATTCGGTATCTGATGAAGGAAATGGACCCTTCTGAGGAGCTGGAATTTGAAAAACAAATGCGGGAAGATGAAGATCTATTGATCGAAGTTGAAAGCCTGAGAGCTACTAAAAAAAAGCTTTCGGCACTTCCTGATCTGAATCCCCCCAAAGAAATAACCAATAACATAGCCCAAAAAGCAGAAGAAGCAGCAAAACAAAATGCAGGGTATAGCTATAAAAGCATCTTTGTTAGAGCTGCTGTAGCTGCAGCTCTATTGGCTTCATTGACGGGCGGTTATTTATATTATAGTTCGATTCCCGTTGAAACCGCGTCAACAAATATAGCAAATAGTCAAACAGTTGAGCCTTGGGTAGACCGTAACGACATTCTTAGATATGCGGGCGAAGAGCCAAATACTTCTGAAACAGCTGTTCATCCCGATCTGCTTAAAAGTTACGAAAAACTTCAGCTTGTGAGTGAACCGATGGGTAATACCAGCTCTTCTAACAGGGTCTTGCTTACAGGTTCTTCTAATTAAATAATTGTCGTCCAATGCCTTAAGTAATTAATGTGGAAAACTCTTCCCTTAAATGTGAATAAGTATTTTTGTATGGCAGTAGACCTCGCTTTATATTGGTATTTATCATAAAACTATTACAAGCTTAAAGCAGGATTTAATGGGAAAAGTAATATCAATTGCCAATCAGAAAGGTGGAGTAGGAAAAACAACTACGGCAATTAACCTGGCTGCCAGTTTAGCAGCTATTGAACATTCAACGCTTGTTATAGATATCGATCCGCAAAGTAATACAACTAGTGGGTTGGGCATCGATACAAAAACGGTGACTAATTCTATATATGAGGTTATGATCGGTAGCACAGAAATTGATGAGACGATCAGGCAAACAGAATTGGATTTTCTTGACCTGGTGCCAGCACACATCAATCTTGTAGGTGCGGAGATCGAGATGATAGATCGTGACCAGCGAGAGAATATTCTGAAAAGAGCCATCGAAAGTGCCCGTGAAAAGTATGATTTTGTGATCATTGACTGTCCACCATCTTTAGGACTTCTTACCATCAATGCACTTACTGCTTCAGATTCTATCGTTATTCCTGTTCAATGTGAATATTTTGCACTGGAAGGCTTAGGGCAGCTTTTAAATACAATCAAAATCGTACGGCAGCATTTGAATCCTGAGCTGGATATCGAAGGCGTACTTTTAACTATGTATGATACTCGCACAAGATTATCAAATCAGGTTGCTGATGAGGTTAAAAGATATTTTGACGATAGGGTTTTTAAATCTGTAATAGCAAGAAACGTTAGACTGGCAGAAGCTCCTAGTTTCGGTAAACCGGCATTGCTCTATGATTCAACCAGTGTTGGTGCTAAAAATTATCTTGCTCTGGCTCGGGAGATCATCAAAAATAATAAGAAGCTATTCAAGAACAGCCCGGTTCTCACTGATTAATATTTAATAACTATGGCAACAAAAAAAGTTTTAGGGCGTGGTTTAGGTGCTTTTTTCCCTGAATACCGTGACGAAGATAACGTTGGTGCAGGTGAACAGGCTCAAAAAGGCGAAGGTGTAGAAAAAAGTTTTGTTAAACCGGAAGACAGAGTAAACATTGTGCTGTTTGTACCGGTAGACCACATTAGAAAAAACCCGCATCAGCCCCGTAAAGAGTTTGATGAGGAAAGACTTGAAGAGCTGGCTGATTCCATACGCGAACACGGTCTCATTCAGCCCATAACAGTCAGATATATAGGTGAGAAAAGGTTTGAACTGATCAGTGGTGAGCGGCGACTCAGAGCTGCTAAGCTAGGTGGACTTAAGGAAATTCCAGCCTTTATAAGAGAAGCTGATGACGAGCAGAGTATGGCGTTTGCTCTCATAGAGAATATTCAGCGGGAAGAACTTAATCCGCTTGAAGTTGCCCTGGGATATAAAAGGCTGCTTGAGGAATTTGATTACACACAGGCACAAGTGGCAAAACGGGTAGGTAAAAACAGGACTACAGTCACTAATATGTTACGCTTGTTGAATCTGCCTGATTTTATTCAATCAGCTCTTAAGGCAAATAAGATATCCATGGGGCATGCTCGTTCATTGATCACGATAGAGGATGAGGGCATTCAAAAGAAAATCCTTGATAAAGTAGTAGAAGAGGGCATCTCGGTGCGCCAGATCGAAGATGAAGTCCGAAAAGTAAGCTCTCCCACAAAAAGCAACAGCGGTAAAAAGAAAACAGTGGAGGATACTTCTACAGACCCATTTTATAAAGATATTTCCGCCAGGTTACGCCGTACATTCAGTACAAAAGTAAATGTGAAACCAAAAAAAGAAGGTGGTGAGATCAGGATTGAGTATTATTCAGATGATGACCTTGAACGCATATTGTCAATCCTTGATACGGTCGATTAGTATTCTCGTACTTTTGATAGCATTGTTCCCTTTGAAGAGTTTAAGTCAACCTGTCAAGGAAAATAATCATAACCGACAATTCCGTGCATTCCAGCCGGATAACTTGATTTTAGATTCCTCAAGTGTAGAATTTCCGGACCCTAAAAAGGTTTTAAAGCAGTCACTTATGATCCCCGGTTGGGGACAGGTTACGAATAAGCAGATCTGGAAGGTGCCAATAGTCTATGGGCTTTTGGGTGGGCTTACATATTACAGTATTCAGCTCCACAGTGATTATAAGGATTACAGGGCTGCATACTATAATTTAAATCCTAACACCCCTGATGACCTGAGATTTGGGCCAACACCAGGTTACATTCCCCAGAACTCAAGCCTTGAAGCATTACGGCAAAACAGAAATTTTTATCGGAATCGGCGTGACCTTGTTTACGTTTTTATTGGGCTTTCATATGCATTGAATGCCATCGATGCTTATGTTTTTGCTCACCTGAGGTCCTTTGATGTGAGTGATGACCTCTCACTTCGTACGAATATTGAACCGGTACTAATTGCACAAAATACATTCAGATCAGTACCTACTGTATTATTTACTATAAATTTTTAGAAATATATGACCAAAGAAGAAAGAGAATTTCAAAATCAGCATCATTCCAAAAGCATTGATCGGGATATCTGGAGTGTGTTTAAGATCATGGGTGAATTTGTGGAGGGTTATGACAAGCTCTTTCAGATCGGACCGTGCATCTCAATTTTTGGTTCAGCAAGAACAACTCCAGAAAATGAGTACTATCAACTTGCAGTTGAAACTGCGGATAAGATCACTAAAAAAGGCTTCGGAGTAATCACCGGTGGTGGTCCCGGTATTATGGAGGCAGCTAATAAAGGTGCTGAGCTTGCCAAGGGTAAGTCAGTAGGTTTGGGGATAAGCCTTCCATTTGAGCAGGGTATCAATCAGCATGTGGATCCGGATTTCATGATCAATTTCAATTATTTCTTTGTTCGTAAGGTGATGTTTGTAAAGTACGCGCAGGGATTTGTGGTATTTCCCGGTGGATTCGGAACATTGGATGAGCTATTTGAAAGTCTTACACTGATCCAAACCCGAAAAATTGATCAGATCCCGATCATTTTATTTGGAAGTTCCTACTGGGAGGGATTGGTTGACTGGATAAATAAAACAATGAAAGGATGGGGCACGATATCAGATAAAGATACGGACCTATTTCACGTTACTGATTCAACTGATGAAGTAGTAGATATAATTTGTGACTTTTACAGCCAGAAAGAACCAATGCCAAACTTTTAATTCAAAAAGGGAACATTCTCCTCTCATTTTTGATAAAAAATACTAAAACATTAAAAAAGCAGTTATTAATTTAATATCAGTGTCATTTTTTATTAAATTCGGCGCTGCAACTAACGATAAAACTCAATATAGATATGAAGGTTTTTAAAATAAGTTTACTTGCGTTGGTCTTAGGGCTAACAGCAACTTCTATTCATGCTCAAGACAGAACGCAAGCAGTTCAGCTGTATAATGCAGGCCTTGAAGAAGCACAATCTAATAATTACGACGCTGCGATCTCTTCATTTGAACAGGTCGTTACGATGGCTAACCAGTTGGGACCTGAAGGTGAGGACCTTAAGCAAAATGCAGAGAGCCAAATTCCAAAGATGTATTTTGCTAAAGCGCGTACTTCTTATCAGCAATTTCAACAAAGCAAGGAGATTGCTGATCTCGAAAAAGCGATCAACGATTTTAGAGAGGTTATCAGCGTAAGTGAGGAGTATGGTGATACCCGGTATGCTCCAAGTGCCCAGGGTGCTATTCCTCAATTATATTATAGCAAGTCTGTAATTCTTTACAGTCAGAATGAGATAGCAGCTGCAGATGAAGCCGTAGACCGAGCCCTGAACCTGAATTCTAATTACGCTGCCGCTTACTACCAAAAAGCCAAGATCTTTAAGAAAATTAATGATACCAACAAAGACGGTATTATCGATCAGAATATTGATGACATGCTGGAATGGTATGACAGAGCTATTCAGGTAGGAGATGCAACCAACAAAATAAATATTTCCAATAAAGCGAGGGATGCTGCTCACGATGAACTTCTTGCAGTAGGATCTAAAGCAATTACCAATGGAGAGGTCGATACTGCTATTGAAACACTGAACAAGGCGCTTGACTACAATAGTGATTCAGCAGATGTACATTACCGTTTGGCTGAAGCTTATAATAAGAAAAACAATGCTCAGCAAGCTATTGATCACGCCAACCGTGCACTTGAATACGAAAATGGTGGTAGAACTGATAAAGCTAAGATCTATTTTGAATTAGGCTTTGCTTACCAAACTCTTGGTGATAAGTCGAATGCTTGTGATGCGTTTTCAAATGCACTTTACGGGTCATTTAGAGCTCCGGCTGAGCATAAGATGGAATTCGAGCTGAAATGTGATTCAACGGCAGAATAATAGTTTGTTACATATAAGTGATATGAAAGCCGCGTTCTTCACGAGCGCGGCTTTTTTTATGCAATAAATCTAAGAATCCTTTTTATCCAAAATCCTTAATTGGTATCTTTAAGACCTTTCTCAATCCAACACCTTTAAAATAAATAAAAGCTTTTTATGCCTGCATCTAAACTTGATCAATTATGCGTTAATACAATCAGAACTTTGTCTATTGATGGGGTTGAAAAAGCTAACTCTGGTCATCCGGGTATGCCAATGGGGATGGCTGATGTAGCTTATGTACTGTGGACAAAATTTTTAAAGCATAATCCCAAAAATCCGGAATGGCTAGACAGAGATCGGTTTATTCTATCTGCCGGTCACGGTTCAATGCTGATCTATAGTTTATTGCATTTAACAGGATACAACCTGAGTTTAGAAGAGATCAAGAACTTCAGACAAATGGGAAGTAAAACTCCTGGTCACCCCGAATATGGAATGACACCCGGTATTGAAACTACGACCGGACCTTTGGGGCAGGGTTTTGGAACAGGTATTGGGATGGCAATGGCTGAACATTTTCTTGCCGCAAAGTTTAATAAAGAAGATCAGTGTATTATTGATCATTATACGTATGCTATTGTTAGTGATGGTGATTTAATGGAGGGTATCTCCCATGAATCAGCATCTATGGCAGGCCATATGGGATTGGGTAAGCTAATTTACCTCTATGACTCAAACAGGATATCAATTGAAGGATCAACTGATATTACGTTTACAGAAGATGTATCCAAACGTTTTCAAGCTTATAAATGGCATGTGATCGAAATTGACGGACATGATCATGATAAGATCGTAGCTGCTATTGAGGAAGCACAATCTGTGACAGATAAACCGTCTTTGATAGTATGTAAGACTCATATAGGTTTTGGAAGTCCAAACAAGCAAGACAGTGAATCATCCCACGGTTCACCACTTGGTGAAGAGGAGGTAAGACTAACGAAGCAAGCGTATGGTTGGGAGAGTGAGGAGCAGTTCTATATTCCTTCGGAAGCCTTAGATAAATTCCGCGAAGCAATTGAAAAGGGCCAAAAAGCTGAGGATGAATGGAATACTGTTTTAGAATCGTACGAAAAAGATCATTCTCAGGAATTTCAAGAATTCAAAACATGGATGCGCAGAAAGATCTCAGATAAATTAACTGAATCGCTTCCGGTCTTTAAAGCAGATAAAAAGGGTATAGCAAGCCGTGCAGCTTCCGGGAAAGTAATAAATGCTATTAAAGATGTTATTCCAAACTTATTTGGGGGTTCAGCAGATCTTGGTGGAAGTACAAAAACTGATATTGAAGGCTACGGATCATTTATCGAGGATTCGCCCACAGGAAGGACTGTGCATTTTGGTGTCAGAGAACACGGCATGGGTGCTGCTGTAAATGGAATAACCCTTCATGGCGGATTGATACCTTACGGTGCTACTTTCTTTGTATTTACCGATTACATGCGACCGGCGATCAGACTGGCTGCGCTTATGAAAATTCCATCCATTTTTGTGTTAACACATGATAGTATCGGATTGGGTGAAGACGGACCAACTCACCAACCCGTTGAGCATCTGTCTAGTTTGAGAGCTATGCCAAATGTCACAATTCTACGACCGGGTGATGCTAATGAAACATCTCATGCATGGAAAGTTGCTTTGGAAAATGAAAACGGTCCGACACTGCTTGTCCTAACACGTCAGAATCTGCCTACGCAGGAACGAACGTCTTCAAACCCAGCTGATCTGGTAAATAAGGGAGCCTATATCTTCTCAGATTCTGATAGTGAAACGCCTGAAGCCATCATTATAGGAACCGGTTCAGAGCTTCAGTATGCCATTGAAGCGAAGGAAACACTTATTGATAAGGGAGTAGATGTCCGTGTGGTAAGTATGCCAAGCTGGGAGTTATTTGAGAATCAGGATACATCATACAAAGAAAGCGTACTTCCAAAATCAGTCACGAATAAAGTATCTATTGAAGCAGGAGCAACTTTTGGCTGGGAACGATATGTAGGCCCAAAAGGTAAATCGATAGGTTTAGATTCCTTTGGTGAATCAGCTCCTTATGAAGAGCTTTACGAGCATTTTGGTATTACAACTGAAGCTGTTGTAGAAGCCGTTTTAGAGAATAAATAAGCAAATTTATTTTCTCATTGGGCGGTGTATACATGTAAATGTAATATCGTCCAATGGATCTTCATCTCCAATGAATGTTTCGAGTGAAGATTGGACCTTGCTAATGATCGTTTTTGCATGGAGCGAACCGTAGATCTCTATAAGAGATTCTATGCGATCTTCTCCATACTCTTCACCATGTATGTTCCGGGCTTCATTCAAACCATCCGTGTAGAAGAAAACAGAATCACCGGGTTTAAAATGAAATCTTTTGACTTCCATATTTTGATCTAAAAGCTTTGTTGAGGTCATCCCTAATGCAAAACCGTTTGATTTAAGCTTATAGATCACATCACGATCTTTGTTATAGTAAACAGGAATATTATGGCCGGCTCTTATATACTCAAAAAACTCTTCATCATTTGGGAAAAAGGCTACACAACCTGTGACAAAGGTCTTATCCCGGCTGTTACTTTTTATATAGTTGTTTAACTGAAGAAATAATTCTTTGGGTGTGGGTTTCTCTTTTTCAATGATCATACTAACCAAAGCCTGTAATCTAACCATGTAAAGAGCTGCGCTAAGGCCTTTTCCGGAAACGTCTGCAATGATGACGTAAGTGCCACCATCAGTCTCGATTACGTCTAGGTAATCTCCGCCTACTTCTTTGGCTGTGTGAGCAAATGAGTACACCTCAAGGTTTTTCTTGTTCAGAGAGGTGCCCGGGAGAAGGCTTAACTGAATTTCACGGGCCAGGTCAATTTCTTTTTGAACATCCGATTTTTCCAGCAGTTCAATAAGAAGCAACATGAACATGGAAAGAAATCCAAAAGGAAGAAGGAGGTCGCCTATAAAGAAGTAAGGTAAGAGACCAAAAAAGCTAAGAGCATAGTGGGCTATAAAACTGACCGAACCCAATCCGAAAATCAAACGCCTGGTGGGATTGAGGCGTTGCGTGAGGTCTGAGAATAAGCGAAGAAACTTGACGTGCCCCGGAAGTTGCTGCCCCTGTTGGCGTTCAATATCTTCAACTGCTTCCTTATAAACCAGTTTCAATCGTTCGGTATCTGCACTTAATTCTTTTGAAAACCGTTTCCGGCTCATACCGGATACATATTCCTTGTAGAATTTTTTGGTTCCGTATCCGGACTGTGCTTCGTTCTTTAAACCCAATGTTATCTGCTTATTTGCTTAGATTCTTTTACTTCTTCGTAATAATACACAAAAAGTTGAGTATTAATTACCAAGATTTATTCAAGTTCATAGGGTCTGATCTAAACAGCCTAACGATCCTCTCTTCTGATCAATTCAATGGTTGTAGAATCTGTGGGAACATTTCCCGGATCAACATTATCGTAAACAACCCAGGCATCTTTAAAGTATCTTTTTACGATATTTGAAAACTGAATGGCTTTATCCCTCTCGTGGAAATCACCAACGTGGACCCTATAGTAAGGTGTTTTAAAAAAGACATAAGTTTTTGGTTGGTAGCCTGCAATGGTAGTATCTGCCCAAGCCCTGAAATTACCGGCAGTTGTATCTGCCCCAACTACATCTTCACCGGAAAAGATCTGTATGCGGTAACCTTCGTAAATATTTTTCTCAACTTCGCGCTGAATCTTGGTTTGGTTAAAAACCTCAGGGATCTCGTTTTTTTTATTGGAATATGAGTCTGCGAGTGTGGTTCTCAATGTTTCCAATCTCAGCATCTCGAATTCTTCACTGGAGGAATAATTGCGTTCAATTTCATCCATTGCTTCTTCGACAGTCTGTTCAGTTGTTGAACATCCATATACTATCAGAACTAAAAGGGGAAATATTATGAGAGATCTTTTCATGTAATTCATTAAAATCCTATGGGGTGCCAGGTTGTTTTGACTTCCTGAAAATCAGTGACGAAGTACGGAGATTGCGCTTCCTTATTGTACCAATCCTTAACGTGGCGTTTAACGACTCTTTTAACATTAAGAGAAGCGTTCTCATCTATAAGTTGTTTCATTTCTTGCGGAAGTTCATCGGTGTAACATATAGCATTTACATCCATGTGAGAACTAAAATGTTCCGCTAATTCTTCACGGGATCCTGTAAGGATGTTAACCACGCCACCCGGTACGTCTGATGAATTCAGGACCTCTGCAAAACTGATAGCAGGCAGTGGGAATTCCTCAGAGGCCAGGAATACACCGGTGTTACCCCCAGCAATGATCGGAGCAATTACGGATACTAAACCATAGAGAGGACTCTTTTCAGGAGCAAAGGCGGCAACCACTCCGGTAGGTTCAAGCATGCTGAAGTTGAAGTGTGAGCTTGCTACAGGGTTGATCGATCCGAATACCTGTTGGTATTTATCGGTCCAGCCTGCATAATAAATAAGCCGGTCGATGGATGCATTTATATCGGCTTCTGCTTCGGCTGTCTTAAAACCTATAGGGCCAAGTTCCTTCATGAATTGATCTCGGCGGTCTTCCAGCATCTCTGCAATACGATAGAGTATTTGTCCCCGATTATAGGCATTTCTGCCACTCCATCCGGAAAATGCAGATCGGGCTATTTTTACAGCATCACGGAAATCCTTACGCGAACCCTGGCAGGCATTTGCTAACAGATTTCCATCCGTATCCAAAGCTTTATAGGTCCTGCCTGATTCACTGCGGGGGAAGTTTCCACCGATGTACATTTTATATGTTTTCTTTACGTCTATTCTATCTTCAGCCATGATCAATATTTGTTAATGGTGTATTGGTTAATCGGTTATTGGTAAATTTTTAAAGAGTATAGTCGCCAATAATTATTAACCATTAACTAATTTCTTGGTTTAACTTTTGATGTATGCTGCCAATCCATGCATGCCGCCTTCACGTCCCACGCCGCTTTCTTTATAACCGCCAAAGGGAGAGGTAGGATCAAATTTGTTGTAGGTATTCGCCCAAATAACACCTGAACGCATTTTACTGCCAACTTTGAAGATCTTGGAACCTTTATCTGTCCAGACGCCACTTGCGAGACCATAAGGGGTATTGTTGGCTTTATCAATACCCTCATCAGCCGTTCTGAATGTTTGAACTGTAAGTACCGGCCCAAATATTTCTTCCTGCACGACCCTGTTAGACTGGGATACGTTGGTAAATAGGGTTGGTCTTATGAAATAGCCGTTTTCAGGGATATTACATTCACACTGATATAGATCTGCACCTTCTTCCTCACCCAGTTCAAGATATTTATTAATAGTCTCAAATTGTTCTTTGGAATTAATGGCTCCTACATCGGTATTTTTGTCAAGTGGGTCGCCAACGATAAGTGTTTCCAGGCGATCCTTTAGTTTTTGAATGACCTGATCTGCGATACCTTCCTGTACCAACAGACGGGAACCGGCACAACAAACGTGGCCCTGATTGAAATAAATTGCATTAATAATGCCTTCAACAGCTTGATCGACCGGTGCATCTTCAAAAATGAGCATAGCACCTTTCCCGCCTAATTCAAGAGTGTACTTTTTATCGGTGCCGGCCAGTGAGCTTTGAATGAGTTTACCGACTTTGGTAGAGCCTGTGAATGCAATTTTATCCACATCTTTATGATTCACGATCTCAGCTCCGGTTTGTCCGGCCCCGGTTACAATATTGACAACTCCATCCGGCAAAGCACAATCCTTGATCAACTCGGCAAATTTTAGGGCCGTAAGAGAAGTTGTTTCTGCAGGTTTCAAAACAACGGTATTACCTGCTGCCAGGGCGGGGGCTATCTTCCAAGCCAGCATAAGCATGGGGAAGTTCCAGGGTATGATCTGACCGCAAACTCCGAGTGGCTCCGGTGTTTTACCGGGAAAGGCGTATTCAAGCTTATCGGCCCAGCCGGCATAATAAAAGAAATATGCGGCAACTAAAGGTATATCTACATCACGGGATTCGCGGATAGGTTTACCACCATCCATACTTTCAAGTACAGCAAATTCACGAGCTCTTTCCTGAATCATTCTTGCAATACGATAGATGTACTTGCCACGTTCTTTAGCCGATATACGAGACCATTCACCCTCAAAGGCCTTTCGAGCAGCTTTAACAGCTTTATCAACATCCTTTTGGGTAGCCTCAGCAAATTCAGTGATCACTTCTTCAGTGGCAGGATTAGTACTTTTAAAGTAACGGCCTTTAGATGGCTTAACAAAATTGCCGCCTATGAAAAGGTTGTACTGTTCTTTGATCTCGGCAAAGCCTGAATCCTGGGGTGCAGGATCATATTCCCAAACTGAGGCAAAATCCAGTTTTGAGTTTGGGGATGTTGGCTTGTATGGAACTTCTTTGGCTTCAGTGTTTGGCATGGCAATAGGATTCTAAAATTGAAAATCTTTTTAAAAGAGCTTAATCGTTGCTGAAGTAATTCAGAGACTGATAATGACCGGTCTCCTGTTTCAGGATCTGCATAAGGATGTCGTTGGTGAGTGAGCTAGCCCCAAACCGAAAATAATTCTTATCAAGCCAGGCCGCTCCGAGGGTCTCCTTTACTAATACCAGATACTGGATCGATTGTTTCGCAGTTCTGATGCCACCGGCCGGTTTCATTCCGATCATTTTATCGGTTTTATAATAGAAATCCCTGATAGCTTCCAGCATGACCAATGTAACAGGTTGAGTGGCGGCAGGACTAACTTTTCCAGTTGACGTTTTTATAAAATCAGCTCCGGCATGCATGGCCAGATCACTGGCTTTGCGAACGTTCTCTAAAGTTTGGAGTTCACCGGTTTCAAGTATCACTTTTAAATGGGCGTTACCACAAGCGTCCTTAACGGCAGCGATCTCATCAAATACCAAATTGAATTCTCCGTTCAAAAATGCACCGCGGCTGATGACCATATCGATCTCATCGGCTCCTTCACTCACCGCAAAACGTGTATCGTCTAGCCTGATTGATAGAGGAAATTGTCCACTTGGGAATGAAGTAGCCACGCTTGCTACTTTGATATCAGTATCTTTTAGCTCCTTTTTGGCAACACCAACCAATCGTGGATATACACAAACAGCAGCCACCGTTGGCAGATCAGGGATGGCAGGGTAAGGTTGTTTCGCTTTTTTACACAACTGACGCACTTTGCCCGGAGAGTCACTTCCCTCTAATGTGGTATGGTCGATCATACTCAGGGCAAGTTTGAGGGCCAGTACCTTTGAGTCTTTTTTGATACTGCGTGAGTTTAATCGGGCAACACGTTCTTTTACTCCGATCTCGTCAATAGGTATTGTCTGATTAAAATCAGGATACGTCATGGTGAAGTTTGGTTTCAGAATTAGTTCATATTTGAAGGTAAGAAAATAAAAACAAAAGCTGAGTCATTTGCTCCATTTACCGATGGATTTATTTTTGCTGGAATTGTAGTAACCATGGTTTTTTAGTTAATTAAAAAACTGGGTACACCTTAGGTTATTTAATCATACAATCACTTATTTGATACTAATTATATACCGGAGGATACAAATGGAAGGTTTAACAATAAACTGGTTAGCTGTCATAGCGGCTACACTTGTAGGTTTTGCAGTAGGTTTTATTTGGTACGGGCCTTTATTCGGAAAGAAATGGATGGAAGCTACAGGGCTGACTGAAAGTAAAATACAAAATGGTAATATAGTCAAGGTGTTTGGATTTACCCTTGTTTTTCAGTTCATAATGGCCTACTGCCTTGCGATGTTTTTTGGAAACCAAGTAAATTTACAAGAAGGAGCTTTTTATGGGTTTTTGGCAGGATTCGGTTGGGTGGCAATGGCTATAGGGGTAAATGGCCTCTACGAGCAAAAATCCTGGAACTATATCTTTATAAATGGTGGATTTTGGATCGTAGTTTATACCCTGATGGGATTGATACTCGGAGCTTGGAAATAGAACTTAATCAGAACTTTTTTATTATTTAAGATGAGCTTTGAGGATCATTTTGTCTTCTTCACCGGCAGATGTATTGTTTAAATCTGAATTTGCCTGCTGAATGGATTCCTGCTGTTCAGCATAAGTAGGGGGAGAAGTCTGAGGCATATGGGGTGTAACCAATAGAATAAAAGTAAGCACAAACGCACCGAAAGATAATACGATAAGATCATTCGGGTTTTTATCAAAATGCGCTTTGATGGCTGTACTTACCTTTTGCATGAATATAAAGGGTAAATTTTTCATATCAGGGATTTGATTGAATACAAAACTAAGTTAATAAACTCTAATATTAAAAAAAATTAATATTTACGGTATAACCTAATTTGTTTCTTATTAAGAGGGAGCAAAACCTGATTTGTTCCACAAATAATTGTAAAAAGATTTCAATTTGAACTTACTGCTCAGATAATAGATGTGAAGTGTGAAACTTTAGTGAAGAAAAATTAGATGCACATAAAGAAAGGGTTAACTAGGGTAAAAACAGGTTATGCTCTTTTCAAATCTTCTGGGACATCTTTTTCACGGAATATTTCACCCGCTTCAGCAAACCGATCAGCGAGACCGACCATTATAAGCCTGTCGCCGGGTTTGAGAGTAAATTCTCCGGCCGGGTTCCCGAAATGATTTTCTCCACGATGAACCGTTAGTACCGTAATCTGATACCGGTTCCGCAGCATCAATTCGCCCAGAGATTTACCCGCCGCGTAAGATCCCTCCCGTACAATAACGGCGCGGGTATGAAGACCTTCATCATCTAGTCCTTGAAGAACCATGAGGTGAGCCTCCTGAATACTGCCCCTCATGATCTGATAATCTTCTTTTCTAAGATCTCGGATGTGCTGTTCTATCTCCTCGTCAGATATCATGTAGGATTTCAATACATTTGAGTAGAGGCGAACGGTAGTTTCCATTTCTGCCGGAACTACCTGATGAGCACCTGCCTGCTTCAAAGGTTCAACTTCAGACATATAACGGGTCCTTGCGATGACCTGAATAGTAGGGTTAAGGTAGTTCGCCAGTTTTATGATACGTGGAGTCACCCTCGGGTCATTGATAACAACCACACAAAGTTTGGCCTTATATATAACTGCATGCTCAAGAATAGGTGTTCTGGATGCATCTCCGTAAATAGCATTTATGCCTTGTTCCCTCATTTCGTTGACTGATTCAGGATTCATCTCGATGACTACAAAGGGAATACCGGATTCAATTAAAACGTTAGCCAAATTTCTTCCTGCTGGCCCATATCCGATCAAAATTACGTGGTCCTCAAGATCGGTAGATTGAAGTTCCTCAGCTGACTCCTCTAGCTTTTCTCCGAACTTTTTAAGAGGAGTTTTTGAAAGTAATTCCCCAACATTTGGACTTAACTTCAGCATCAGGGGCGTTAAAAGCATCAGTAAAACGGAAACGGCAATAAAAGTCTGTGATCCAACTTCCCCAAAACCACCAGGCGTCAACCCGGCTACACGACCCGCACGTTCGAGCACAAAGGAGAATTCACCGATCTGTGCAAGCACCAATCCTGTTGCTGCAGCAACTCTTATAGGGTAGCCTAAAACAAGAATACTTGCTGAACTTATTAAAAATTTAAGAGCTAAAATGCCAAATGCAATACTAAGTAAAAGCAGTGGGTTATCGATAACAAACTGAAGATCAAGGAGCATACCTACTGAAACGAAGAATACCGCATTGAAAATGGTTTTAAGGGGAAGGATCTCACTGAGGGCATGTTCACTGTAGTGACTTTCACTTACCACAAGACCGGCAAGGAATGCGCCGAGTGCCAAACTCACTTCTGCCAGATTTGTAAGTGCGGCTGTACCAAAGCAGATGGCCATCACTGTGAGTAGAAAAAGCTCTTGTCTGCGGGTTTGTGCAACTTTTTCGAGGATCCATGGGACGATCTTACGGGCAGAAAATACTACCACAGCGATCAAGGCTATAGCCTTGCCTAAGACCCAGAAAACATCAGCTATTGAATCGCTTTGTCCTGAAAGTATAGGAACTAAAAGTACCATGGCAATAATAGCAAGATCCTGAAAGATCAGGACAGCCAGTGAAAGCCGGCCGACAGGAGTATCTGTTTTGCTCTGTTCGCTTAATAATCCAAGAATAATGGCCGTAGAGCTCAAGGCTACCAAGCATCCTGTATAAATAGCGATCTTATAATCAACCTGAAACAGTAGTAAGATGCCAACCACAGAAGCAATGGTAATTATAACCTGAAGTCCTCCTCCAACTAAAATGGCATTTCGAATTCGGGCTAATTTTTCGAGACTGAATTCAATTCCAATGGTGAATAGCAGTAAGATAATACCTATTTCAGCAAGCATATCAACAAGTTCTATATCCTGAACAAGTGCAAGGGCATTAGGGCCGATGATAACACCGGCAATCAGGAACCCAGCAATGGGCACCAATTTGATCTTATAACAAATGTATGCGATCAACACGCTGACGAGAAACAGCGCCACGATCTCGTTAAGAAACGGAAGGGTTACCGCAAATAGCATTTAGATGTAGTTTGTGGTTGATTTTCTTTTGGATGAAGATATCGAATAGTGTTTGTTTTAAGAAGAGAAATGTGCAGCTGTCAGCCGTCAGTCTTCAGCTTTCAGTTTTAGCCCTAGCGGATGCTTGAACTAGAACTGTAAACTAGAATAATTGCACTAACCCTAAATCTGAAAGCTGTTTACTGACGGTTATATGCTACTTCTTATACGAATCAAACCAGCCTATAATGTACCCGACCTTGCGGATCAGGTTGCTTGGTTTGCCGGCAATGCCATGCCCGGAGCCCTGAATACGAACCATTACGGCATCGATGTCCTGTATTTTTAGTGCTGCATAGTACTGCTCGGTTTCACTCATCGGAGTTCGGTAATCCTGTTCTCCGGTCAATAGCATAGTAGGGGTGGTTACATTTCCTACCAATGAAATAGGAGACCGTTCCAGGTACTGCTCCGGATCTTCCCATGGGCGTTTTGAGAACCAGTATTTGCTATAAAAAGCGGCACCGTCTGCCGTAAGGGCAAAACTGTACCAGTTGATAACCGGTTTGGCAACTACTGCAGCTGCAAATCGATCCGTCATACCGATCGACCATGCTGTGAGTACTCCGCCACCGCTGCCACCCGTGATGAATAAATTGTCTTCATCGATATAACCCTGATCGATAACGTAGTCGGTTGCATCCATCAGATCGTTGTAATCCTCACTTGGGTAGTTAAGGTTGATATATGAAGCGAATTCTTTACCATAGCTGGTACTTCCGCGTGGGTTCGTATAAACTATTACGTAACCGCGGCTTGCCATAAGCTGTAACTCCGGCGTGAACTGAGGTCCATAGCTTGAGTAGGGGCCACCGTGAATCTCAAGGATCATTGGATACTTTTTATCAGGATCAAAATCTGGAGGGGTGATGATCCAGCCCTGCACTTTGAAATCATCCACGGAAGAATCCACCCAGAATTCCTCAACTTCGCCCATCTTGTTTGCTTTTAAAAACTGTTCGTTCAAGCTGGTAAGAGTTTGAGGGGCCATTCGGTTTGGGAAATGAGCCACACCCAGTTCGGCCGGTTTTGTGGATGAACCTACTGAATAGGTGATTCTGCCATTACTTGCCACGGAATAGGACCCGCCACTGTACGGCCTGCCAATGGTTGCACCGCTAAGGCTTTCTACAACAGTTGAATAATCTCCATTCAATTTGATGTTTCCAACTTTACTGTCGCCTTCCTCAGTATATCCGAAAAAGACAGACCGGCTATCGGAAGCCCAGTTGATGGATGAAATATCTTGTTCTACATTATCAGAGATCTTTCTGATGTCAGAGCCATCACGGTTCATGATATACAGATCGGTAAGCTGATAGCCGACAAATTCATCCTTGAAACCTGTGTATGCTATCAGTTTGCCATCAGGAGAGATCTTAGGGTTATTATGGGGGCCTCTTTTATCCGTGATCTGTGTCATTTCACCGGTTTCAACATTCATTTCGTAGATCTGCTCATTGTTTGGATCCAACTCTGCGTTTCCAGTTCGATCGGTAGTAAAGAGGATATGTTCTCCATCCGGAGCCCAGGATGCTGAACCATAGTTATAGTCACCGCTGGTTAATTGTCGGGGAGAACCGCCTTCTGCTGAGATCACAAAAATGTGATTATAACCCTTCTCTACATAACCGCCACCGTCTCTTCTGTAAACTACGTCATCAATTACCTGTGCCGGCTGTTCCCATTCTGCACCTTCCGGAGGTGAAGGTAATTGTGCTATTTTTTGGGATGATTGAGCAGGTACAAACTTAGAAAAGAGTAACATACTTCCATCGGGAGACCATTTTAGATTACCGGGACTTTCAGTCAGATTTGTAAGAGAAGCTGAAACTCCCGAATCCATCCACCGCACAAAGATCTGATTGGATCCTTCCTCACTTGATGTATAAGCGATCCTGTCGCCACTTGGAGACCAGGCTACATTTCCATAACCGGATTTTCCGGAAGTCAAAGGTCTGTGATCCTGTCCGTTAAACCCTATAGTCCATAGGTTCACTATTCTGCGGTCCGTCATAACATCAAACTGATGTCTTTGATATACAATAGTGTTTCCATCAGGCGAGATCTCTGGATTTGCGACCATTTGGAGGTCGAATATATCCATATAGTCAAAGTAAGAGTCATCAACCTGTGCGTGCGTGAAGCTGAATCCGGTAAATAATATAACTGCAAATGTCAGAAGGAAGTATCGTTTTATAATCATGATGAGCAATTAAATTTCAATTTCTGGTATTATAACTTCAATTACGCAGTTCTGAAAGAATTCGGAACCGATCTTATTTAAAATTTTGTGAAAAGAAGATACAGTTTTCACAAGTACGTTTCGTCAGATGCCCCTTTAACCGGCCCAACGATCTCTTTCGTGACCCAACCGCCATAAAAATTACCGGGTTGAGGCTCAACGTGTTCACCATTCAGGTAACAAAAGAGTTTGGATGGATAAAATGAAAAGTAACTTTTGATATTATTATACTCTTTATTGGGCTGAGGATAGCACCAGGCTGCTTGTTCCGCTATTTTATCATCCACAACAACATTCCAGAATGTAGCCTCACCTTTCCATTCACAGCGGGTCAAACCCTGTGACTTTTTCAGGTAATCACTGTTTATATCGCCTTTTGGAACGTAAATGCTGGGAGGATGACCTGTTTCTTTGAGTTTCAGGGCACTAGTACTTCTGGCAATGATCTTGTTTTCGAATATAACCAGTACTTCCCGGGATTCTTTATCAACTGCCGGAGGTCTCGGGTAATCCCAAACGGATTCCTGTCCGTCCTTAGGTTCTTCTGCAAATTCCGGACGTTTTTGCCCATAATACTTCCAACCTGACCTGCTGGGATCTTCCCCATTAATCTTTGTACTCATTTACCCTTAATAAATTTAATGTTCATTTATTACCCATTACTAAACTGACCGTAATGTTACAATAAAAATATTACTCTATTGTAAATTTTCTAAATAGCAGTCTGATCCCCGTAAAATCACTTTAGTTGAGAAGGTATATAGAAAAATTCAGTATCGAAGCAAAGCTTACCCAAAGAAGGTAAGGGACCAAAAGCCATGCTGCCAGCGGTTTAAGGTCTTTGAAGCGGATCATAGTCAAAATGATCACTCCCAAAAGAAGAAGGATCTCTATAAAGGCGAGCAGAGGACTTTGAAAGCCAAAGAACAGATAGGACCAGATGCCATTGAGCATGAGTTGGATACCAAATACAGATAGTGCGTGTTTCACATCCCTGCGTTTCAAACCCAATTGCCAGATCATGGCTGCAGAAATTCCCATTAAAACGTAAAGAGTGGTCCAAACGGGGCCGAATAACCAATTGGGAGGATTGAAAGGTGGTTTATTGAGGGAAGCATACCATCCGGGAATGGCATCCAGTGTAACCGTACTTGCTGCTATACCAACGATATTACATAAAACGATGGCGATAACGATCTTTAGCCAATAGGGAAAACGGTCTGTATCCATAAAAAATCAGGGTAAAGTGAATGAATACAGAAAGGTACGTATTTAGTAGGAAAGCAGTAGCAGAAAGATCACAGACAGAAACAATAATGAAACTTTTATTCTCTGTTTGATCTCACTATTCGAGTGCTCCTGTTCAAGATAATCTTCTATAATTTGATCGCTTATCATAACAACGGTCTTTTTGGTTTATTACAAGAGACCTGATCAGTGAAAATGTTACAAATTTGTAATCTTGGATCTTGATGATTTTTGGGTTTTTGGGGTCAAAAAGACATTCTAATCATTAAGTAAGTCTTAATGATTGTAAGTTTTTTAAATTTTTTTTGTAAGGAATTCTTCTGAACTAACTCTTACATTGCAAACAAATAACAAAAAAACAGGATACGACATGAGTTCACTTAACAAAGCAATGATAATAGGGAATCTGGGTCAGGACCCGGAAGTACGTTACACACAATCGAACACAGCTGTGGCTACACTGAATATTGCCACGAGCGAGAGATACAAGGACAGTAACGGAGAATATCAGGAGAATACCGAATGGCACCGCGTAGTTGCGTGGGGCAGAACAGCCGAAATTTGTCAGCAGTATCTGACTAAAGGTTCAAAAGTATATATAGAGGGCCCGATCCAAACCCGCCAGTGGGAGGACAAGGATGGGCAGAAACGTTACACAACTGAGATTAAGGCTCTGCGTATGGTTATGCTAGACAGCAGAGGTGAAGGCGGTGGTGGCCAACAGACTGCTAATCGTCCGCAAAATCAAAATCAAGGTGGCGGTAAGCCAATGAACAGTAACGTTGAACTTGACAGCAATTTCGACGATATGGATGATGATCTTCCGTTCTAAAGCATCATTTCAATAAAAGTTTAAAAACGGTATGAGGTTTTCTTCATGCCGTTTTTTATTTATAGCTACCGTATGCATAAAGTTTTATATTTTATCATTCATCATTTTCTAGAATGCTAATTAACAAAGCCTTTTAATTGGATTTACAAGAAGACTCCTTTAGTTTGGTTCAGGATTCCGTGCTCACATTTCCCGTTGATGTGGCCATTCAGGGTATGGACCCGGTAGTACTTGGTATACAATTAGTTTTTTTATTTCTCGGGCTTGCCTTGTCAGCCATTTTTTCCGGATCTGAGGTAGCTTTGTTCTCTTTGGCCAATCGTATGGAAGAATTGGATGTGAGTGGCTCGTCGAAAGCTGACCAACGCATATTCAGGATGCTCGATAAGCCAAGGCGACTGCTCGCCACTATTCTAATTGGTAATACATTTGCCAATATCGTGGCCTCTGTTCTCGCTGCCGTAATTACCGGAGATATTGTTGAAGCCTTTGGATTATCGGAAGTTGGGGTATATACCGTTGAAGTTCTGGTGCTCACCTTTATGATCCTCATTTTGAGTGAGATCACTCCAAAGATCATTGCCATCAATAATCCACTGAAGGTATCACGAACGAACAGTGCATTCATCTACACTATTTTTATTTTACTGAAACCTTTTGCCAAGCTGATCGCTGACAGTACCATTAGCCTGGAACGCTACCTGCCAAAACCCGCCAGTAAAATGACCTCTGAGGACATCAGAACCATGGCAGAGGTAAGTGAGCAGGAGGGATCTATTCATGAAGACGAACGGGAGATCATTGAAAATGTGATCGGCTTCGGGGATATCATGGTACGGGAGATCATGACCTCGCGGGTAAATATTGTATCCGTTACTCTCAATGAGACCTTAAAGGAAGTACTGTCTAAGATCAGGGAAAACGGCCTGTCCAGAATGCCGCTAATCGACAACGATCTTGATAACATACAGGGAGTGCTTTATGCAAAGGATGTGCTTCCTTATCTGAATTCAGAAGAGGAAGAGCCCATCCTGAACTGGAAGACCGTTTCACGAAAAGCACTCTTCATACCGGCAACCAAGAAACTGGATGACCTACTCCGGGATTTTCAGCAGGAAAAAACGCACATTGCCATAGTGGTTGATGAGTATGGAGGAACCGAAGGTATCGTAACCATGGACGATATCCTTGAGGAAATCGTCGGCGATATCACGGATGATTCCGGAGAAGAAGAAAAACTCTTTACGCGCTTCAAAAGTGGGATCTATATCTTTGATGCCAAGATCGATCTGGATGACATGGAAGAGATCCTGAATTGCGACATCACGACTGATGATGATGAATATGAAACTCTGGGAGGATTGATCTATCACCTCACTGAAAGCCTGCCGATGGTAGGGGAGCGCATGAAATTTAAGAATATGGAGCTCACGGTTCACTCCGTTAAAAATAACCGGATCAAAAAAGTTAGAGTTAAGTTAGAGAACCCGGAAGAAGTAAATACACCCGCTGAATAATTATATGTCCGACACAACTGAGGTAAAAGAGCATTTCGATCTCACTGAATATAATACGATGGGGATAAGTGCCAAAAGCAGGTACTTCGCTTCCGTTACTTCAGCAAATGAACTAAGACAGCTGCTTCTGAAACCGGATTATAAACTGGTTCCTAAACTGGTGCTGGGCGGTGGCAGTAATATCCTCTTTGCCAATGATTTTGAAGGCTTGGTAATTCATTTGGATATAAAGGGCAGGGAAATGATCGAGAAGACAGATGATCATATTCTATGGAAGCTGGGGAGCGGTGAGGACTGGCATGAATCGGTGATTCGGGCGATCGACAAAGGCTGGGGTGGTATTGAAAATTTATCACTGATTCCCGGCTCGGTTGGTGCTGCTCCCATTCAGAATATCGGAGCCTATGGTGTGGAGCTGGAACAGGTGTTCCACTCCCTTGAGGCTCTGGACCTTGACACCGGTGTCCTTAAAACGTTTAAACATGCTGATTGTAAGTTTGGTTACAGGGACAGCATTTTTAAGAATGAGTTGAAGGGTAAATATGTGATCACCTCTGTGACTCTGAATCTTAAAAAAGATCATGAACTGAACACAGAGTACCGGGCTCTTTCTGAAAAGCTTGAGGAAAAAGGTATCACTGAACCAACGATTAAAGATATCAGTGACCTTGTTATCGAGATCCGGCGAAGTAAGCTGCCCGATCCGGCGGAGTTAGGAAATACAGGCAGCTTCTTTAAGAATCCCGTGATCACTGAAACTGAGTTTAAGCGTCTTAAAAAAGATCATCCTGAGGTTCCAAATTATCCGGATAAAGATGGAATAAAGATTCCTGCCGCCTGGCTGATCGATCAGTGTGGCTGGAAAGGGGAACGATTCGGAGACGCAGGAGTACACAAAATGCAGGCCCTTGTTTTGGTCAATTACGGAAATGCCACCGGAGCGGATATCATAGGACTGGCAGAAAAGATACGTGCATCGGTTCATGAGAAATTCAGTGTGGCACTCACACCTGAAGTAAATATTGTGTAATAGGTTACCAAAAGACTATTTTATAAGGTCTGTGAAATGAGAATTTAACCGACCAAAATTCAAATACGGGATATCATGAATATCAGAAAAAAGATTTTGACACTTATTGTAATCGGATCTGTAGGATTCGGAGGATGTGTTACTCTGGGACAAAATCCTGTTTCGGGAAATAAAAGGGTCTATGGTTACAGCTGGGAAGAAGAGGTACAGATCGGTAAACAAGCTGATTCTGAGATCATTTCCCAATACGGCCTGTACGATGACGAAGAGCTTAGTAATTACGTATCTGAGATCGGGCAGGAGCTTGTTGAAGTCAGTCATCTCAGAAGGGAGGATACCCCTGAGAAGTTCAAAAACACTGAATTCACGTTCAGAGTGCTGAACAGTCCTGTTGTGAATGCTTTTGCCTTACCGGGCGGTTATAATTATGTAACTCGTGGTTTACTCAGTCATTTAAATAATGAAGCACAACTGGCCATGGTTTTAGGTCACGAGATCGGTCACGTTGCTGCCAGGCATGCTTCCCAGAGAGCCGCTACCCAGCAGTTTGGACAGTTGGCTATAATTGGAGGCGCAATTTTAGGCGAATCGCTGGGTTATGACGGCGCCAATATTTTACAAATGAGCAGCCAAACCGCACAACTGTTATTCCTCAAATATAGTCGCGATGCTGAAAGAGAATCAGATGAACTTGGGGTTGAGTATTCGGCAATGAAAAATTATATGGCGGCAGAAGGAGCTGAATTTTTCACATCACTTGAAAGAATTTCCGAAAGTCAGGGAGGTGGAATTCCAACGCTTTTGTCAAGTCACCCCGATCCAGGTGAACGTGAAACTACTATCCCAAGATTAGCCCGGGAATGGGAAAGTAAAGGGTACGAACAAACCATTCTTGATAAGGAGGAATTCATGCAGATGCTCGAAGGCATTGTGTTTGGTGAGAATCCCCGGGAAGGCTTTGAGCGGGATGGCATGTTCTATCACCCTGATCTTGAATTTCAGTTCCCTGTTCCTGCCGATTTTCAACTGATCAATCAGACCACGGCCGTAGTCATGGTGAATGAGGCTCAGGATGCTATCATACAGTTCACCATTGACAGTCAGAATGAGACTCCGGAATCATCCGTAAGAACATTTTTGGGGCAGGAAGGTATTACCATCATTGAGCAACAAGGGTTTTCAACGAATTCCCTGAGTGGATATCAGGGAATCGCCACGGCTCAGGCTCAGGATGGAACAGAACTTAAACTTAAAGTGACAGCTGTGGGTTATGATGGAAATATATACCGGTTCCTGAGTTACACCACGAGTGCACAGTTTGATACTTACAGATCTGCCTTTGTTTCAGTCGAGAATGGATTTGATCAGCTATATGATCAGCAGATCCTTGGAATACAGCCGGTTAAGCTTACGTTGGTTACGGCTTCAAGAACGGCTCCATTCAGTTCATTTTTGCCTGATCCACTTCCTATGGACATTCAGCCACTTGATATTGCCATTATCAACCAAGTGGAACTGGATCAAACCATACAAGCCGGAACTATGCTTAAGATCCCGGTTCAGTAAAAGGGTTTAAGAACCACAAATCCGGGCTTAATCTGTTCATTTAAAATCCTATCTTTGGGCGAACTTTTAATCATCCAAAGTAAGATTACATGATCTCCCGTTATTCCCGCAAAGAAATGTCCGATCTGTGGACCGATGAAGCACAATTTCAAGCCTGGCTGGACGTAGAACTCGCCGCCTGCTGGGCCTGGGCCAAGCTCGGCAAGATCCCCATGGAGGATGTGGACAAACTCTACGAAAATGCGGGCTTTGATGTAGGACGGATCAAGGAGATCGAAGCCAAGACCCGCCATGATGTGGTTGCCTTTACAAGAGCCGTTTCCGAAACACTGGGCGATGAAAAGAAATGGGTGCACTACGGACTCACCTCTACCGATGTGGTGGATACCGCCTGGGGCGTGCGGCTCAAGAAAGCCAATGCCATCCTGCTCGAAGGACTTGAACGTATTGTGGATGTGCTTGCTGAAAAAGCCAATGCCCATAAGTACACGATCATGATGGGGCGCACCCACGGTATTCACGCTGAGCCAACAACTTTTGGATTGAAATGTGCTCTTTGGTATGCGGAGATGAACCGTAACCTGGAACGATTCAAACAAGCCGCAGCTGATGTGGAGTTCGGTAAACTGTCCGGATCGGTAGGCACCTTTGCCAACATCCCGCCGGAAGTGGAAGAATATACCTGCGAGAAATTAGGACTGAGTCCGGCGCCCATATCCACTCAAACCCTGCAGCGCGACCGTCACGCTTATTACCTCTCCACGCTGGCGCTGATCGGCTCCACCATGGAAAAGATGGCCGTGGAAGTACGCCACCTGCAGCGCAGTGAACTGAGGGAAGCCGAGGAAGCCTTCCGTAAAGGGCAGAAGGGATCCTCATCCATGCCGCATAAACGTAATCCCGTCAGTTCGGAAAACATCTCCGGTTGTGCCCGGGTGTTACGAGGGTATATGGTCACCGCCTATGAGAACATTCCGCTTTGGCATGAACGCGATATCTCACATTCCTCAGCCGAACGGATCATCCTGCCCGATGCCACCACTTTATTGGATTATATGCTGAACCGCTTTGCCGGGGTGATCGAAAATCTCGTGGTGTTTGAGGACAATATGGAAGCCAACATCTGGAAGACCCAGGGACTGGTCTTCTCCCAGCGCCTTCTCCATAAGCTCATTGACAAAGGCATGCCTCGCGAGCAGGCTTATGATACGGTACAGCCGCTGGCCATGAAGTCATGGGAAGAACAAACCCTCTTCAAACCCATCGTGGAAGCTGATGAAACTGTTACCGAAGCCTTGACACAGGAAGAGATCGATGAAGCCTTTGACCTCGACCACCACACCCGGAATGTGGATGTGATCTTTAAGAGAGTTGGGCTGGGGTAGTTTTGAGTTTTGAGTGATGAGTTTTGAGTTATCCTCGTTCCGAAGGCCCACCTTACACTCGTTCCGCCGCTTTGCTGCGGAACGTATAGTTGAGGCTCAGCCTGCAGCTTTGTCTCTTAAAACTCATTCCCACGTCCCCGTTGGGAATGTTACACCGGACCTCCCTTACATCTTTTCAGTCTTGAGCGTAGCGGAGACTGGAAAATATCAGCTCTGGAAGTCTCTGACTTCCAATACAGGCAACTTATTCAACTTAAATCAAAAATTGATTGCCACCCTCGACCACCACATCCGCAATGTGGATGTGATCTTCAAGCGTGTTGGGTTGGAATAGGTTAGTGATTAGTGATTAGTGTTTAGTTATTCTAAACAGTCTCGGTCTGACGGCTTAAAGTCCGTCTGACCGATCGTTAAATTCGAGTAATAAAGCCTTAGCCATCCATCAGACAGGTAATCCGTCAGATGGATTCCCCTTGCATCTTTTCAGTCTTTAGCGAAGCGGTGACTGAAAAGTTCATGCTAAGGAAGTCTTCGACTTCCATAACTGCTACTCTGTTTATATAGGCTAAATTCAGGTTTGAGGCAGAGCCTCGGAAGGGCATTCCGGAGCGGAGCACCGGAACGAGAACTTTTGACGGTATGATTAATCATTCATTATCATGTAAAAACCGCAATAATGAATGAAATATAATACAGTTATTTATTAGAACATTGTGTATATTTTGAATGGTAATTCATTCATTAATACAAATAAAGGTTGCTATGAGTGATAATTCATACACAGATTGGTACTCTATGAGTGATCAGGCGGTGATCAAACAGCTGGGGAAGTTTGTGAAGCATCACCGGCTGGAGCAGAATAAAACCCAGCAGAAATTGGCCAAAGAAGCGGGTATAAGTCGTTCTACCCTGAGCTTGCTGGAGCGGGGAGAGACGGTGACTCTTGGAACTTTTATTCAGATTTTAAGAGTGTTGGGGTTATTGGAACATCTGAATGCTTTTCAGGTCGAAGAAGTCATTAGTCCCATTGAACTGGCCAAAAAAGACCAACAAAAACGAAAGAGGGCTTCCGGAAGCAAACGATCGGAAACCCGGGAAAGTGACTGGTAATGATCACAACAGCTTTTGTAAATATTTGGGGGCGAACCGTAGGAGCGGTCGCCTGGGATCAGAGTCGTGGTCTGACCTCATTTGAATACGATCCTTCATTCAAAAATTCAGGGATCGATCTTGCTCCGCTTACCATGCCCGTTGATGCAGGGAGAAACATTTTCACCTTCCCCAACCTCAGAAAAAAAGAGAATCCAGATCTGGATGCGTTCAAAGGATTGCCCGGATTGCTGGCCGACTCCCTGCCCGACAACTACGGAAATCAGCTCATCAATGTGTGGCTGGCGCAGCAGGGGCGACCTCAGGACAGTATGAATCCCGTTGAGAAATTATGCTTCATCGGAAAGCGGGGGATGGGAGCGCTGGAATTCGAACCTGCCCAGCTACAGGGAAATAAGCAGACGTTCAACATTGAAGTGGAAAGCCTCGTGCAGCTGGCAAGCGAGATGCTGTCTAAGAAGGAAGATTTCTCCACCCAACTCGATAAGGAAGAGGGGCAAGGTATCCGGCAAATTTTAAGGATCGGTACCTCAGCGGGTGGGGCTCGTCCTAAGGCAGTAATTACTTACAATGAAAAAACAAGGGAGGTAAGATCGGGTCAAACCAAAGCCCCCGAAGGCTTTGATCACTGGCTCATAAAGCTGGATGGAGTCAGTGATGTGCAACTGGGTAAAACACAGGGCTACGGCCGGGTTGAAATGGCTTACTACCTGATGGGCAAAGATTGCGGAATCGAGATGATGCCATCCAGATTGCTGGAAGAAAACGGCCGGGCACACTTTATGACTAAACGATTTGACCGGGAAGGAGCTGAAACCAAGCATCACATTCAGACCTTATGCGCCATCAAGCATTTCGATTTCAATGACGTGCTTAGCTTTAGCTACGAACAGCTTTTCCAAACCATGAGGGAACTACGGCTGACCTATCCTGAAGCCGAGCAGATGTTCCGGCGTATGGTCTTTAACGTAGCAGCCCGCAACTGTGATGATCACACCAAGAACTTTTCCTTCCGACTGAAAGAAGGCGGAAAATGGGAACTTGCTCCGGCCTACGACCTTTGCCATGCCTACCGCCCGGGAAGTGAGTGGGTCAGTCAGCATTCCCTGAGCATAAACGGAAAGCGAAAAGAGATCACAAGAGAAGACCTGCTCACAGTAGCAAAATCCATGAACATCAAGAAAGCAGGGGTTATTATTGATCAGGTAAACGAGGTGGTTATGAACTGGGATCAATATGCAAACGAGGCGGGTGTGGATTCCAACCTCAGAGAAGTAATTGAGGAAACGTTGGTGAGATTGGACTAAATTACAAAACCCCTCGTTCCGCCGCTCCGCTGCGGAACGCCCCATTGAGGCTCCGCCTCAAACTCCAAACACCAAGTATGAGTAGAATAATCTAAAAATAATCTGTAAGGAATTGCTCCCAACCGGCTCTTACTATCTAAAAGCCAAAAATCATGGGACGAAGCCGATACAAATTTCACGAAGATCACTATCCATACTTCATCACAAGCTCAGTAGTGGGAGGGTTACCGATATTCATGGATCCACTCATAACAAAGATGGTTCTGGATGCTTTGAACTATTTGCAAAATGAAAGTAAAGTGACTCTTTATGGCTATGTGATCATGCCGAATCATATTCACCTAATAGTTGAGGACAAAGAGTTATCCAGGAAGCTAAGAGCCTTCAAATCCTTTACGGGCAGAGTGATCATAGATTATTTGATAGAGAAGAACAGAACTGAATTGGTGGCAGATTTCAAGTCTAAAAAGCTGAAGAATCATCGGGATAGCGAACACCAGGTTTGGCAGGAAGGACTTCATCCGAAACAAATATTCACGCATAAAATTCTGCAACAGAAGATGGAATATATTCACTTCAATCCTGTGAAGACAGGTTTTGTAGAGAACCCGGTTCATTGGAAGTATTCCTCTGCGATTGATTATAAGGGTGGGGAAGGAATTATCCCCGTGACTCTATTTCAGGGTTAATTTCCCCTTGTGCACACAACAATCTCGTCTGCCTCGTTCCGCCGCTCCGCTGCGGAATGTAAGATTGATGCTCCGCATCAATCTATGAATAAGGGATTTTAGGTTGACTAGTGTTTTTAAATTGAGTCGCTGAATGTAAATGAATTCGGTAGAATGAGGCAGAGCCTCGATAGGGCATTCCGGAGCGGAGCACCGGAATGAGGGCAAAATTGATCCCAGTACAGTGATGAAAAGTGAATTCGTAAAACACTGCTATTCAATAAGTTACGAACTTATAAAATAAAATTAATTTACAAAGTGTAACATATCATGGCCTTGTTTCTCTTTGTTATAGTGGAAAATACCACAAGCGGTGAAACGCTAATTGAGGACTGTTAGCCCTCAACCATTGGAAGGACAAAATAATGCAGTTTGCTGTAGTAGACTGCACTGTATTTATAAACATAAATTATTGAGTCTATGAAGATACCAATGGAACGGGCTATTGATATTGCTCGGGATAATTTAGAAGAATTAGGAACAGTAACAGAGTGGGCAGATAAGATGGGGTATTCATCTGCCAAGTACTTTTCAAGAGTTTTTAGAAACCATTATAAAGTCAGACCGAAGCAAGCTCTTATCAATTTAAAAGTTGCCAGGTTTAAGTGGTTAATCAAAGAAGATCCCAACATAAGTTGCTTTGAATTGGCACTTGAGATAGGGTTAAGGGACGAAAAAGCCTTAAATAAATTTATAGTTCGTCATACCGGTAAAGCACCAAGAAAGTGTAAAAACGGGGAGTAAAATTTACGAGTAAAAATAGGGAATAGAAGTACTTGTCTGTTATATCATATGATTTTAGAATAAGAGTGGAACTTAAAATTAATTCATGGTCAAGATGAAAATGTCAGTTATTAAGTATTTTCGATGGATCCTGGGAGGGGTTTTAGTTATTGCCGGTATTTTAAAAATATATTCACCGGATAATCTTATAGAAGTAATTCTATTTTTCGATCTACTAAGTGAAAATAACGCCACCGTTTTCGTTTACCTATCTTCAGCAATAGAAATTGTGCTTGGGTTGAATCTAATCGCACGTTATAAACCACGGATGACTGCTACACTAGTAGGTACCTTATGTTCAATATTTTTATTGATCAGTATAGTGGGGTATTTAAATAACTGGGAGTTGGTTTGTGGGTGCCTCGGTGAATTTACTTATGGAAATTTCGATGGGGTTATGGTATTAAGAAATACATTATTGTTCGGGATGGCCACAACTATTATAGGTGCAGTTTTTAAATCTAAAGAAACTCCAATCGGGGTAAAATAAAACATAAAATAAAATGGGTAATATCATGAAGATTAAAAATTACACAAGTCAAATTATAGCAATGTTAACTTTAGTTTTCTTAGTCAGTGGATTTCAATTAAAATCTACAGATTCAGAAACACGTTCACTTGAGAATATAGTAGGCATCGAAGAAGCATATGCGGGTCCCTGTGGCGATGCCGGATGTGATGGCAGTCCCGGATATTGTGGCACAACTACAGTTGTTAAAGTTTTGGGTTGGCGAATTACAAAAGATTGTGTAGGAAGTGAAGAAGGTGATTTTCCAAGCTTAAGTAAATAAATATTAATCGAGTGCTCAATCTGATTGAGCACTCAAACACTATAAGCATATGAAAAATATAATTTTTGTAATTGCTCTTTTTCTGCCTGTATTATCAATGGGACAAGAAACTTCAGAAACTGTACTTACAAATTCTTCACAAGTAAAATTTGAAGACATTAGTAACTGGAAAACATTAAAGTTTACACTGGAAGATTCGACCTATTTGGACAGTCACAGTATTTTCTATCCACACGCTATGACAGTTAATAAGCAATTAGATATTGCAATGATGGCTTGGGGAAGTAGGCAGGTCTATTATTTTCAGAGTGGAAAATTAAACAATATCATAAAAATTAATACAAATAGGGGAAGAGGGCCAGGAGAATATGAATCACCATTTGATATGTATTTAGGAGAAAATAATATGCTATGGGTTGCAGATATCGATCTTCGTAAAATTGATATCTGGGACTTAAAAAGTAAAAAGCTGAAGTATACATATAGCCTAAATAATAGGTTTATCAAACCTGATCAAATAGCGAGTTGTAGCCTAAATAACTCGAGTGATCTGGTTTTATATGTACTTTCAACACAATATGGTAATGGATATAATAATAAGGAAGGGATTCTTCACCAATATGACTTTCAAAATGATGAGTTAATTTTATCAAATACATTTCAGGAAATTTCAAATGATGATGAAAGATATCCTTACGTACTTACAGGAGATATAATCTGTGATGATGAAGGTGATTTAATTTATTCTGGAGATTTTACAGGGACTTTGAGGAAATATGATAGAGCCGGTAATATAGAATTTTTTAGAACCGCATCTGACGTACTAATTGAAGAACCATTGTTTATTAATTTAAACAAAGGAATGACAAGATTTAATCCTAGTGCTCCACGTATAAATGGTGAAATATTTCTAAATGACTCTGATTTACTATTTGTAAGTAGATCAAGAAATAGGGATAGGGATATATATGGAGTAGATGTTTACTCAGTTCACACAGGTAATTATATGTTTACATTTGATATACCATTTCCTGCTAAAGAAATTTATATCCAAAACGATAAACTAATATCAATAGAGTTTAACCCTAAAGAAGGGCATGATTTGAAAATTTATAATATTGAAGGATTACCGTAATGTAACTAGTAATTATAACTATCGACATAGATGAAAAAGTTATTCATATACGGTTTAGTGATAATATTAATTACAATTTCTATTCGTTTTAGTTTTTCAATTTATAAGGTTCAAAGTAGTTCTATGTCTCAAACAATTAAGCAAGGTGATTATGTAGTAGTGTTTAATTACGATTTAGGGAGAAGCATTCGTCAAAATGATATTGTTGCTTTTACTAAAATATTTAATACCAAACCCATCGTTTTTATTAAAAGAGCTGTTGGTCAACCTGGTGATACATTATTCGCTAACAAACACTCCATGATTATTAATCAGGTTGAAATTCCTCACGATACGGTATATGATTTACTTCAAGTCAGTTTAAAAGATTCAACAAAAGAAGAAGTTTATTTTGATTACCTGCTCGAAAATACAAAAGCAATTAATGCTACATTCATGTTTGCTTCTCAGAATGAAGATTATTTGGTTGTTCCATCTGAATATTATTTTCTTGTTGGTGATAATTACAATAGAAGTATGGATAGCCGGTTCTGGGGTTTCATCCATAAAGATCAAATAATTGGAAAAGTTATTGCAATAATTTGATTATTGAATATAATTGATAGTGTGTAAAGCTCACATAAACATTTATTCTATAATTGAAATTCTCGTTTTTTCGATCAGGTAAGCAATACATTTTAGAAGTTTTACGTCTAGATACTGATTGAATAGTGTTTTTAAAGTTCGCAATGAAATTACTAGGCTTGTTCGAAACGAAAAAGCATAAATTAATATTCTGCAAATTCTAATTGGGGCATTTAGGGATGAAACACCAAAAAAAATATAACACAGGAAATAACGGGGACTCAAATGAAGTACAATTTAATCCTACCATTACTATTAGTCGTAACCACCAACATCGCATTTGGGCAGAGTGAAACAGATATTCAATCTGAAAATTCGAATGTCGAGCGGGTCTTCAAAACAGATGTACTTAATGAAATAGGAACGGTCTATTTATCTGAAGTAGAACTTTTCCGTCCTACCTTATACGCATTCGATACTGACCTGAATAAACTTTTTGTTTATGACTATGGACATAGAAATCTATATTCAGTTTTCTTAGAGCCTTTAGAAGAATCATTAAAAGTATTAGAGCTTAATGAAGTGGGAAATGGGGTAGGCTCAGGTCCTAAAGAATTTCGAAATCCCACTGATATCTGTATAACAGGTGACAAAGTTATAGTTATAGATTCGGACCTGGCCAGAGTGACCATTTGGGATGTGGACAGCGAGACATTATTGAGTTCATTCAGGCCTAGAAAATTTGTTCCGTTTCGGATAGCCTGTAATGAAGAAAAGATCGTGCTTTATAATGCTAATCCTGGTAAGGATAGTGATTTCGTTGTGTATGACAACGAGGGAAAGTTGATCTCATTTTTGAAAGACGAAGAGGACAGTGAGAAAGGTCCTGGAATGAGGATGGAAAGCGGTTATTTGAGTATGAACGATTCCATAGTTGTGTTTACCAGAACAGATGTCGAACTCATGAAAGCATACGATCATGAACAGATGGAGTTAGCCGGCAAGGAATTGTATGTAAGCACCAATTTTACCGAATCAAAAACGGATATAACCCGGGGGAAGGAACAAGTGGTCTATAAACGGTCGGATGAGTTTCTGTACAGATCGAGAGGCGTTGGTGTTTATAATGATTATGTCATTATGCTGTACTCAGGCCGAACGGATGCCTATAGTAAAACACTTGATTTCTACAAGATAGATGATCTTTCGTATGCCTTTTCTGTGCAATTGGAGCATTTTACAAATACCCTACGAATCAATGGGGACATGGCAGTATTAAGGACATATGATACTGACAGAAAAGAGAATATGTTGACGTTTTATAAGCTGACTGAGTTTTAAACGCAAAGAGTGAATCTCATGAAGGTATTCCTGATTCTAGTCCCGCCGCTCTGCTGTAGAATGTAAGATGGAGGCTCCTCCAGCTATTGATGGTGGAGTTGCTTGAATATGATAGTACTGAAATTATTAGAGTTGTCGGATTGGAACACAATCAGTAGTATGAGGCAGAGCCACGGTAAGGCATTCCGGAGCGGAGCACCGGGACGAGCACTAATGTAAATTGGGTGGGTAAACCTGTTTTTATTATAAAATTACTTTCAAGTATGTATTTCCAGGTAAATATTTTAGTAGGTCTAATTCTGTTAGTATCTAATTTCAATGTATCAGCCCAAAATGAAAGGGTATACCATGAAGTAGAACCTGAGTTGATCATGAATTTAGGGGATCAGGGAATTTTTCAGCCTGCTTTACTGGCTGTTGATAACAATGGACTCGTTGCAATTTATGATTATGGTGTTCACAACCTTTTTCTTATCAATACCTCTGATAATTCAGTAAAAAAAATTGGAGAAGGATCAGGTGGAGGCCCGAAAGAATTCAGTAATCCCACCGATCTTTCCTACGACAAGTACAACGAACACTTTTGGTTGACAGATCCTCAACAGGCCCGTATCAGTGTTTGGAATTCAAGTGGTGATCTAGTTAGGAGTATATCATTCAACAATGCATCATCTGTTCCCGTAAAGGCGGTACCGGTTTCCGAGTCAACCTATGTTTGGCAGCCCAAGAATTATAAAGAAGGTGTTTCTGAGCTTGCGATATCCGATCATCAGGCATCAGTAAAAGAACGGCTGGGAAGGATCAGTATCAAACCAATGCATGCCCGATTTTTGAAAGAAGGCAGTATTACTGCAGACAGTACAGGCATTTATTATGCCGGTTATAAATCGGGTTTCATCAAAAAATTCTCAGCAAATAGCGGTGTCGTGTCAACCATAAATAGTATAGAGGATATACCGAAACCTGAAGTCATTAACAGGGAATTGGATATTGAGGGAATGAAAGATGTGAGAGTAACTAAGCTTAATGACGATTCAGTAATTGCCACTTTGGATGTAGACGTATATGAGGAAAAGCTATACGTTTTATTTTCGGGAAGTACATCCGGTATATCCAAAACCATTGATGTATATGATACTCAAAACGGTGAGTATTTATATAGCTACCGAGTACAAGATCTGATAATAAGAAAGTTTAATATTATAAACGGTAGGGTGATAGCTTTGTCAAAGTATGATGATAGAGATCAACTAATAGAATTTCCCCTAGTGTCTTCAAACTAAGAAAACCACACACTACTAAATCCATAGTTTCCATATCCCAATTTAATTCACTATTCTCTGCTAAGTAACTTAAAATTCACTATTTGCTGCTTAAAAAACCTATAGCGTCTGTAATTTTGGTTCTGGCGGTACTCATTTTCGGGGGTATTGCATTGGAACGGCTCTCCATAGAGCTGATGCCGGATATTGACCGGCCTACGCTATTGGTGCGTACCGACTATTCCGGGGCGCCCGCTTCCGAAGTGGAGTTCCGCATTACCGAGCAGCTAGAGGGCATGCTATCCGGAGTTCGTGGCGTGCAGCAACTTGAATCCCTTTCGCGGCAGGGGCAAAGCCTTATCTTCCTCACCTTCGAATGGGGCTTCGATATGGATATCGCCTTCCTGAACGTGCGGGAACGGTTGGATCAGGCGCGGTATATGCTGCCTGATCAGGCTGAGCGACCGCAACTGGTGTATTCTTCGGCTTCGGATGAGCCCATCGCTACCATTGCGCTTCAGCTGGCCAATGTCTCCAATCAGGAATTTTCGAACCGCCTTTCCCTGAAGCGCTGGGCTGATCAGGTTTTTACGCGTCGACTTGAACAGCAGGAGGGAATCGCCCAGGCCTTATTAGTAGGGGAAGTGCAGCCCGAAGTACAGATCCGGTTCAACCCGCGCTTTATTGACCGTTATGGATTGTCGCTTTCTCAGATACAACAATCCGTGCAGGACGCGAATTTGTTTTCGTCTACCGGTGAGCTTCGGGACGGCTGGTACCGCTACGCCCTGAAGATCGAAAGCCGGATCGAGTCGATGGAAGATCTGCGTAAAATCCCCATTATTTCCCTGGCAAGCGGACGGGTGCTGCTGCTGGAGGAATTGGCGGAGGTCCGCATGGCCGAGGCTGACCCCACGTCTTTTGCCTTGCTTGATGGGGAAGAGGTACTGAACGTACTCGTCAAAAAGGAATATGGTTCCAACACCGTAGAGGTCTTTGAAACGCTGGAAAATGTATTGACTGAGATCCGCGATCAAAACCCGGATATCCTTATCGAGGTTATACAGGAAGATGCGAGCTATATCGAGAACTCTATTTCCAATTTACTGCAAACTTTACTGATCGGTGGATTGCTGGCTTTTCTGGTTCTGTTCCTGTTTCTGGATGATGCGCGGAGTCCGTTTACCATCGGGATCTCTATCCCCGTCAGTATTTTCCTCACCTTCGTGGTGATGTTCCTGTTCGACATTCAGCTCAACATCATTTCACTCAGCGGTCTCACCCTCGGGATCGGACTGTTGCTGGATAATGCCATTGTGGTGCTGGAGAATATCAGTCGCTATAGGCAAAAAGGTCTGGGCAGATTTGAGGCTGCCCGGGAAGGAACCAAGGAGATCAGTCTTGCGGTAACGGCGTCTACCTTTACCACTATTTCAGTGTTCCTGCCGCTTATTTTTCTAGGCGGATTTGAAGGAGCTTTCTTCCGGGACCTGGCCGCTACGCTGTCCTTCAGTTTGATCGCCTCATTGTTGGTTGCACTGTTCATACTTCCGGTCTTTGTGGCACAGATCAGCAAGCAATCGAAATCCAAGGGCGTCCTCAGCAAAGTCTCCAAAGGACTTGATAATGTGGTTATGGCTTACGAGCGAAATCTGGGTCGGGTCATTCAAAAACCTTTGCCCATCATACTTGTGGCCGTAGTTTTGTTAGCCGGTGCTGCGTTTGCCTTTATGACCATAGAAAAAGCCGTACTTCCGCCTGATGAGCCATCTAAAGTGGAGTACCTGGTATCCATGCCCGGAAACACGGCTTTGCGTTCTGCTAAGCAGGCCTCTGCGGATGTGACCAACATATTGATGGAGCGAACCGGACAGTCCAACATTCTATCCCTTGGAGGCTACACCGATAATACGAATCTAAGCTCCATCACCAATGAGGGACTTAACAAATTTACCATATCCGTTCCCGTTTCGGGTTTTGAGGAAGCGAGGAAAGTGGAGCGGACCATGGAAGGCATCGCCCGGACCTACGCTAACTGGACCTTTCAAAAAATATCGGATAATGCCACGGGTGTGGTATCAGTTGGACAGGACGCCCCGGTGCAGTTTAGTGTGGTTGGCACCGATCGTGCTTTCAGTAACCGCGTGGCCGGTGCTTTTTCAGATTTCATGAGTCAACAGTACGGGGAAACGAACCTGGAGCTCAAATACCCACAGCGGATACAAGCCTATCAGATCCGGTTCAGGTCAGAGCAGATGCTGGCCTTTGAGCTTACCGAGGCAGAGGTGATCCGTTACCTGGAATCGCTGACCCGCGGGGCCTTCATAACCGACTGGAACCGTCAGGATGAGCAGATATCTATCCGTTTGATAGGAGAGCGGGGGCGATCACTGGATCCCACTGAGATCACCCTTGATATCAGGAATAAGATCATACCGTTAACCGATGTGGCAGAGATCTCCCGGATCGATGAAGCCGAACAGCTGGAGCGTATCCGTCAGGCTCCGATACTGACCTTTAATTCTGATCTGACCTTTATGGACTGGTGGTGGGATGGAGGAGAGATTCAACAGCTGGTCAATCAATTTATGCAGGAATCGGGGCATGAGATACAGGTGCGCGGTTCAGCCCTGCAGGTCATAAGCCTGCTGAAAGAGTTAGGTTGGTTGCTGATGATAAGTGTGTTGTTGATCTACCTCATCCTTGCCATACAATATGAGAATCTGAAATATCCGTTTATCATCATTCTGGCTATACCGTTTGCGTGGATCGGTTCCTTTTTTGCCATGTACATCGGGGGTGTCAGTTTGAATGCGCTGTCATTCATGGGCATCCTGATCCTGACCGGTATTGCCGTAAACGATTCCATCCTGAAGGTTGATTTCATGCGCCGCTATTTTGAGGAAACGGGGAACCTGGAGGAAGCCATCAAAGAGGCGGGTATCAATCGGTTCCGGCCGGTGGTCATGACGAGTATGACGACGATCCTGGCATTGATCCCAATGCTCATACCCTTTGGCGACGGATATATATTCAGGCAGTCACTGGCGATAGCACTGATGGGAGGGATGATCACCAGTACCTTTTTGACCTTGTATTTAATCCCATTGGTGTTTAAATGGACGAATGGGAGTAATGTTAAATGATAAATTTGAAATTTTAAATGGAATATTGAATGATTTCAATTATGAAATGTTTAACCGCAGTTTGAGTAAAGTATACACTGAGTATGCAAGATCTTAAATCTCTGCGAGCATAGCGAAACCTTTGCGCACTTTGCGGTAAATCCACAATGTTTTTATTAGAAAACGAATTATGAAACGATCAAAAAATACCACATTGCTTTACTGTTTACTGATCATTGTAACGCTGTTCACTGCATGTAAGAGTGAGCGGGAGACGCCGGAGGCTCCGGATATGGATAGTGTTGAGATCCGTCCCGAGGTGGTATTTGATGTGGTGAATGATGAACCATTGAATTTCTATATCGAGAGTCGAGGGGTGGTGGAACCGCTGCGGCAGACCAAGATCGTACCAAGGATAAGTGGGTATGTGGAGTCGCATATCATTGAAGAGGGTCGGCAGGTTAACAAGGGAGAGGTTTTATTGCAATTTGTGGATGATGAATGGGAATATGAGGCCGAGCAAGCCCGGCAGGCCTATCTGAAGGCAGAAAATCAATATGAGATCGATAAGCGACTTCGGGAAGGTTACACCGGCGAAAGTAATGACGAAATGATCCGAATCAACAGTGGACTGGCAGATGCAGAAGTGGCGTATAACCGGGCTAAACTGAACCTGAGTTACACGACTGTCAAAGCTCCGTTTTCCGGGCGGCTTTCTCTTCAAAATGTAGTGACCAATCAAACTTTTATATCAGTGGGTTCCTATGTTTCAGCCGGTACGGAGCTGGCCTCACTGATAGATGCCTCCACAGTGCGGGTACGCTTTGACGTGCTGGAATCGGAGATCAATAATCTGGATGAAGGCATGAAGGTTGAACTATTTGGTCCGGGTGGCACCGGATATGAGGGTGAGATCATCGCCATCTCCCCGGAGGTGAATGCAGACACCAAAACCGGGCAGGTACTGGTGGAAGTGGATAACAGCGAATTCGGCCTGAAAACAGGTATGACAGTAGACGGTCGGGTGTTTGTTCGCAGTCAGGAAAGTAAGGTACGTATGCCACGTGAGGCCCTGCTGGAGCGTGATGGAAGAACCCTTGTGTTCCGTTTACTGAATAATGAAGAGGTTGAATGGATATATGTGACCCCAGAGGCAATGAACTCCGACTGGGTATTGATAGATCACCCCGAAATTGAACCCGGCGATACACTGGCCGTAGATCAGCACTTTAGCATCAGTCATCAGCAGAAAGTGGTGCCGTTGTTGGTGAATTAAAAATTCAAAATTTAAAATGAAAAATTGGTGCTATGAGCATTTTAAATTTTCATTTATCAGCCTTTATATGAGATAATAATGTTCAGACAAACTAACAGATTTAACCATGATTTTCCCCTCCTGGGAGGGGATTAAGGGCTGGGTAAATGTCGCCAAGGAGAAAAATCATTCCATACCGAAAAGAATTAGTTCCAATAGCTAAAAAGCTTCGAAAAAACTCAACTCCAGGAGAAATTGAACTTTGGAAAGGTCTTAAGAATAAACAGATACTGGGCTATGATTTTGATCGCCAAAAACCCATTCATAAATACATTGTAGACTTTTATTGTAAAGATTTGAAACTAGCTATCGAAATAGATGGCCGGTCTCATGATTTTAAAATTGGATATGATCAAGTAAGACAACAGGAATTAGAAAATCTGGGTATTTCATTTCTGCGGTTTTCTGAATCAGATGCAAAACAGTATACACAAAGCGTGTTAACTGAAATTGAACGGTGGATCTTAAAAAACTACGGAAGACCCACCCCTTGATCCCCTCCCAAGAGGGGAAACTCCTAATTAAATGGGATAGCCTTAAGTGCACTAAATTTTACTCTTAATTCACTTGAAAGAACTCTTAAATCGAAAATATCTCGTATCCTTCTTCTACATCATCGTGTGTGTGATAGGGGTGGCGGTATGGCGTGTATTGCCGGTTGAGAGCACTCCTGAACTTAATTTACCTTCCGTAACGGTCAGTTATAACTGGGGTAGTACCTCTCCTGAGATCATGGAGATGGAGATCACCCGAAAGGTGGAAAGAGAAGCGAATCGCCTGCGGGACGTGACCGATATACGTTCCATCACACAGGAGGGGCGGTCCTCTGTGACCATCACCTTTCGAAAGGATTCACCGGTTGATTACCGTGTGCTGGAGCTGAGGGAATATTTGTTTACGCTGGATGAAAACCTGCCTGAAAGTGTTTCTCTGCCAAGTATCACCCGTCAGGTTCCCGATGAGCTTGAAGATCAGCAGACTTTCATTGTTTATACGCTGAATGGGGATATGGCACCGCGACAGCTGCTGGAGTACACGCGAACCAATATCCGCCCAAAATTACTCTCCATTCAGGGGCTTGCCGAAGTTGCCATCCGGGGTGTGCAGGATCCGGCCCTGGTTATCGAATTTAATGTGGATGAGGTAGAAAAGTACAACCTGTCACCGCGGCAGATCTTATTGCAGGTCCGTGAGCAGCTGAGCTGGCGGTCTGCCGGATTTCTGGAAGAGGGCATTTCTCGCTACAGCCTGATCATCCCGCCAAAATTCAAAACCATAGCCGATATAGCTGGACTTAAGGTTGAACTTCCCGGATCCAGAAAACAACTGGTACTGGACGACCTTGCAGAAATATCCGTTCAGGATTACCCGGCAAAATCCATCAAGCGAATAAACGGTGATCCGGCCCTGACCATAGAATTTGTGAAGGAATCGGGAGCGGATGCTTTTACACTGGCTGAAAAGGTACTTCAGGCCATGGAAGATATTGAAGCCCAGCTCCCGGAAAGTTTATCCCTCATGCTCACCGTTGATTCCACTGAGGAATTGCGTCAGCAGTTTGATGACCTTCAACTGCAGGCCATAGTAAGTGGGATATTGGTGTTCTTTGTGGTGATCCTGTTCATTCGTAAGCTCAGGGCCCCTCTTGTGATAATGGGCAGCGTGGCCTTTTCCGTATTGCTGAGCCTGATCGTGCTATACTTGTTGGGATATAGCCTGAATATCATTACGCTGGCGGGAATTACGGTGGCGTTGGGTATGCTGATCGATAATGCCGTGGTAGTGTTCGAACATCTGAATCCAGGGCTTCCATCCGGTCGATCAGACCGTATTGAGCATATACTAAATGAGATCGGTAATTCGGTGGTGCCGGTAATGGGAAGTACCTTTACGACAGTAGGGATCTTTATTCCGCTGCTGTTTGCCCTTGATGAACTTCGAATTTTCCTGGTGCCGTTGGCCGTAGCTCTAACGGTTACACTGGTTTGTTCAGTTTTAATCGCCTTTACATGGATTCCCTATTCACTGGTTTGGCTCACCCCAAGAATTACTGAGAAAAAGAGATCCGGTCGGGTTTCAGGCTGGCTGAACCGATTGGTAATGAAAAGCTTCTTATTGAAGTCAAAACTGAGGTGGGTTCTGCCGGTAGTCCTGATCGGTGTGATCGGCCTGCCGTTGTTTGCTATAGAGGAACCGGAATGGGATGCTGAGGAGGGAACCTGGTGGCCGGAATTCACTCAGGTCTATTTTGATAACCGGGATTCTATAGACGGATGGATCGGCGGGTTGACTAAACGATTTTCGGACGAAACGTATTTTGGAAGTCCATGGAGAAGGGGAAATGAGCAGAGCATCAACGTGTACATTCGCTCACCACTGGGAACGCCGCTTTCTGAGATCGACAAGATCGTTAAGAATTATGAAACGATCGTTGAGCCGTATGCACACGCTTTTAAGTATTACGAAGCCAATTTGTCCGAGTATTTTGGGGCTCGAATACGGTTTGTGGTAGATCCTGAGTATCTGTATGAAACGGAACCTTATACCTTTTTTGGTGAGGCGAGTTATCTTGGGGCACGAACCGGGAATTTTGCCACTTCTGTTTCCGGGTTGAATCTTCAGGGCATAAGCACGGGTTTTGGAGGAGGCTCATCCAATCATTCCATCCGGTTGGAAGGCTATTCCTATGACGAATTGCTAAATCTTGCCAAGGATCTTGAGCGGAGACTCAAAACCAGTCGCCGCGTACGCGAGGTGGATATCAACTCAAGCTATTTTTCTCGCCGGGATGATTTTCAGCAGTACATTTTACGGCTTGATGAAGAACGGATACTGGCCAACGATCTTAACCGAAGGGAGGTTATTTCAACTTTAATGCTGGATCTGAATCCTGAGAATACCGTGGGGAAGGTCGAGTTTGGGGGACAGGAAATGTACCTGATCGGGCGCAGTGAGCGGGATAGAGCGTTTGAGGAAGACATGATGAACCGGACGCGAAAGTTTGGGAATGTGAACTTCAATATCAGCCGGATCGGGGAGATCGTTCAGGAAGGAGGATTGACAGAGATTCGTCGCAACAATCAATCGTACGAACGAACCGTGACCGTGGATTACCTGGGGAATTACCGCATGGGACGTGAGTTTATTGAATCGGTGATCGAGACCACACCGGTACCTGTGGGAGCTGAGATCACCTTTGGGCGCGGATTCTTTGGTTTCGGTAATGATGAAAGCAGTCGGAATTTTATTTTTATCGCCCTGCTAAGTTTGCTGAGCGTGTGGATGATCGTGTCGGCTCTGCTTGAAAGTGTGAAATATCCTGTTTTTGTGATCATGGCGGTTCCATTCAGTTTGGTTGGTATCATGTTGGGTACCCTGGCCAATGATATGGCTTTTGACCGAGGAGCTATTGCCGGCTCATTGTTATGTATCGGAGTGGTGGTGAATAACGCCATCCTCATTTATCATCAGAAGCAGCTGGAAAACGGAAATGGCATCTTTGGGCTGCGCTGCTGGATGCATGTGTACCGGAAACGCATCCGTGCCATACTGATCACCACCGTAACAACTATCACAGGATTGATACCTATGATGATCTTCGGCAACAACGAATTCTGGCAAAACCTGGCTATTGTGGTTATTTGGGGGCTTTCGGTGAGTACGATCCTTTTGTTGGTGATGACGGGGTTGAGGGTGAAGAGTTCTCTTGGGAATAATTAAAAATTCAAGATGAAAAATTTAAAATGAATTATATAACACACCGAGTTATTACTGGCTTATTGTTTTCAGTACTTATTTTTACCGGCTTTGGATGCGTAAGTGGTGGGGATGATACCTCTGCTGTTAAAAAGGAAAACGGTTTGTTTTTAATTAGTAACGATTCTTTTAACCAAACTTTTAATGTTGAGGTTAACAAAATAGAGTCTCTTGATACTCAATTATCCAATCCAAAATTTATAGTCATTTCAAACTCACTCATGTTAATACGAGATGGAAATACTGACAATGATATATTTAAATTTTTTAGAGTTTCTGATTTTAAATTTATTGGTTCATTTGGTGATCAGGGAGAAGGTCCTGGCGAAGTAAGCTCGCCAGCATTTGTTAATCAAGGTGCATTTAAAGGAGATAGTACTTTTGAATATCTGGACTGGGGTAGAAGAGTTCTTCAAAGGTTTAAAGTTGATTCAGTTTTATATAGCGAGAGACCTTTACCTGAATATGAGTACTCCCTTCCATCTAATGTCATTATGCTTCAAAGAGCTTTTCTTTTAAATGATAATTATCTGGTTGGTTCAGGTGGTATGAGGGAAGATAAATTGGTTAAAATTGATACAAGGGGAGATTCGATTATCAGTACAACTCCATTTACGCCAGTTCTGAAAGAGGAATTGGGAAATAGGTCAGCCGGGTATATTTATGCAGGGGAAATAGCTCCAAATGAGGACAAAGAAAGAGTCGCCGTAACTACTCAAAGATTTAAAACCTTAGAAATATATGACTACGATTTGAATCTGATTTCAGATACAAGATTTGATGAGAATCCGGTTACAATTCTTGGAGATGAAAACTCAATAGCTACTGGCGAAACACTAATTCACTACTCCAATATCACTATTTCTGATAACTACATTTTCTTGTTGTATTCAGGTAATAATTATGACGATTTAGAAAATGCATTTTATGGTGATACTTCAAATTTAAAGGAGAGTGAAATTCATGTTTTTGATTGGAATGGTGAACCAGTATTTAGAATGGTTACGGATTCCTATTTATCAGCAATATCATTTGATAAACGTAACAACAGAATAGTGGGAGTAGCACCTTATATGGAAGATTATCAGAATTATATTGTTTATTTGGACATACCCTTTTGAAAATTGATCACCCTTTGCGGTTAAACTTTAATGCCTAAGTTATATTCAAATAAATTGTATACAGATCAATCGGATAAATGGACTACATAACACGTAAAATTTTTACCGGCTTATTAGTATCGGTACTTATGATAACCGGTTATGGATGCGGAAGCGGTGGGGATGATATTTCTGCCATCAAAAAGGAAAACGGGGTGATCTATAATCCCTCTGTGGGGCTTTTGCAGGATGAAGAGGCACCGGTGAAGATTGAACTGGTTGAGACCATTGACCTCTCTATGATCGAGGAACCTGTTATAAGCAACATAGGCTATCTGCAAATTGACAACGATGGTAATTTCTATTTCATAGATCGCCGGTTAAGCAAGCTGATCTCTCTTGATCCTGAAGGTAATCTGCGTTGGGCGACAGGAGAAGAGGGTAAAGGCCCCGGTGATTTTGAAAGTCCGTTTGGGATCAGCCTTTACAAAGACAAACTGTATGTAGCTAATATTCAGGGCTCCCGTTTGGACGAATTCGATCTTTCCGGCACCTTTATCAAGACCTACAACTTGCCTGAAGATATGCGCTTTGCCAGCCTGGTGGATATTCGTGAAGATGGCTTGATATTGATGAGCGGTGCAAACTTTGGAACCGTGGGTGCTTTGGTTTACACTATGGAGTTAACTGACAGCCTAAGGGTACAGGATAATATTAACATCATTGAGACAGAAGATGAAGAATACAGCAGGGCAACGATCCGTGGTGGAATAGAAATGCGGGATGAAGATTTTATTTACTCATTCAATACAGGATATCGGCATCAGATCTATGATTATGCTGGGAATCTCAAAACAGAGGTTCACAGAGAGTTTGACGGCATCTTAGGGCCGGGAATATATGCGAACGAAAACAGTGTCAGTCTTTACGGTTTAGGAAACATTAATTCTCCTGTTTTTTTAGACAGCGGACATTACCTGGTACAGGTTGAACACCCGGTCAATATTGATGATTCGCATGCGTATGCTCGCCGGGCATCAACCGGTGAAACGGAATCCCCGATCTATGAGCACTTTATGGATGTTTATAATGCAGACCACGAATTGTTATATACCTTTGAGGACTCAGATCTTGTAGAAGAATTAGGTAGTCTTTCCGTGCGGGATTATGAAGGCTACTACTATTCAGTGTTCAGCAGTGATCTTTTGATCAAGAAGTATAGGCTAAACACGAAAAATGAGGAATCTGAAATGGAGGAGAGTGACCAAATTCCTATTGTTAATTAAAAATCATTCGATCACAATCCGGATCACCGTAACATGGGAAAAAGCATTTAAAAGTAATTTTTGAAAAATGAGGATTTGATGCTGAAATCATTTGTTAAAGCTCTCACTCATATATTTAAAGTAGTTTTAAATCATTAATAATCTAATTACATAACTATGAAAAAATTTCTTCTAATTTTCTTATTACCACTATTTGTTATTTCCTGCAGTTCCTCTGACATCAAGGATAATAGGAATAATCAAAATAATACCAACCAAGTTGAAACACTAGAGGTTGTAGATATTCGGATTTATGAGAATGGGGATCTTAAAATAAATGGGACCTTACTTTCAGACTCATCATTACCAAGCCACATTGATGCTCTTGAAATGGGGCAAGAAACAAAAGTTCGAGTTTCAGCATCAGATATGGTTTATACAGGGTTAATTAATAAAATTTCCCGAGAGTTGGTTCTCAAAGAAGTAGAACAAGTTGAGATCAATATGATGACTCCGGAAGCTTTCAAGCAGTTCGAAAATGATTTAATAATTGATATCATGAGTAACGGAAAAATTATGCTTGACGGAAATTTACTTTATCCTGCAGATCTATCTGTTGCACTTAAAAATAACAGCGAACTTATAAGTGATACTAAAGTGAGGCTTTATGTAAATGATATGGCTTCTATGGGTACGGTAACAGATATTCAGAAAATACTTGTAAGTAATAAGGTAACCCAGATTTCAAATCAAACCGATAGATCCTGAGCGAATAGAATTCATTATGACCCATGTTATGGCTGCACGTATTAATTCTATTTTCTTTATCACCCTACTTGTTTTGTTTTTCGGCTCCTGCTCGCCGGATGAAACCGATCTGGAAAATCCCCGCTCTGTTTCTTTATCTAAAGTAGATTCGGTGGTTTTAAGTAATTCCGAACCTTTATTTGGTAAGTTTGTAGAACAATTTCGGATTAATGATGCGGGAGATATTTGGATATTTGCCGAACGGAATCAAAACAGAATCTTTGCATTTGATAGCTTGGGCCAGTTTATAAATGTAGTGGGTGAAAGAGGTAAAGGCCCAAAAGGAATTATGCATGTCAGCGGGTTTGAAGTTAATAGCGAAAATCAGGTGATCATAAATGATGCAGCTCAAAGAATGCTTAAAATTTTTGATTTGAGCGGGGAACTCATTCAATCAAATACAATATTTTCGGAGGGTGATTTGTGGGCTCATCCCTATGCTATATATAATTTTAAAGACCGACTTTTAATTCCTGTTACGGAAAGCGAATTTATCCGTGAGCCGCATAAATCAAAATTGTTAGCTATAGTGGATTATGAGGGTACGATTGATACTGTCTTTGGAAAACATGATACATTTACGACGGAAGACAATTCCTATAGCGCAGAAAATACAATCCTAATTAGTTCAAATACCATATTTACCAGTTCAGTTGGCTCGCCTTATATACAAGCTTACAATAGTAGTACCTATCAACAAACAGATTATTTTGGAGGAAGTTCAAGTTTTTCCATACCTAGCAAAGAAATCCATGCCAACCTCCCTATCTCCGAAATTAAAAAGAGAGCAGACGGTAGTTCTGTAACGGCGGGCCTTTATGGTGCAGATCATTTTATAGTTTTGCATATACAAATTCTTACTAAGGAGTTTTTTGAAACTACAGACTTCAATATGAAGAAAAATGTTCTGATACTCTATGACAGGGAGACAAAGGATTTCATAAAAGAGATTCCCGTTCCACATACGTTGGCAGCTGTCCACCATAATAAACTCTATTTCATCGAAGATTTTAATGCGGATAATTATACCATAGGTATATATAAGTTTATTAATGAAAAATGACTTTTATACTCGTACCGCTTTGGAACGAGTATGGATTTCTCCATATATACATTAAACATGAATAAATTCTTTTTACTACTTATTCTCTCACTGCTACTTAGTTCTTGCAACAAGAATAATGAAAGTAGAATACATCCTAACTCAGAAAATATTCCTAATCCTGGACTAGAGAATGAACACATAATCAATAAGAAAATTAATGACTTTCCTAATCTTGATTTCTCAAGTGATCAATATAGTTTTACTGAAACTCTTGGTGATGATAGAAATATTGGTTTTATCAAAGATGTCGAGGTTGATAAAAGTGGCCGTATTTTTGTATTGGATGACCGACAGCAAAAAGTATTAGTATATAGTTCTGATGGAGATTTTCTTCAAACAATTGGAAGAAGAGGTCCAGGACCTGGAGAATTATCTTATGCTAAGTCCATTGAACTTTATGAAGATTCTCTTTTATTGATATCAAGTCGTTTTCGAATTGAAGAGTATGATATTTCTAGTGATTCTATTTCATTTAATCGTACTGTAAATTTTGAAAAGAACATTAAAAGTATTTGTACTACTAATGAAGTGTTATACATACACAATTCAGATATTCTAGATAGTGGTCTGATGAGTTCTGAAATGCGTAAAACTAATATGCTGCATGAGTTCACTCTACCTCAATATTCATATCGATTATCTTTTGGAGAATCATATATTTCAGACTCACCAGTTTTTGTTGATAGATTAACTCAAGGTGATATTATTTGTGACCCATATAATAATGTGCTTGTATATATATCAGATAGAGTTAATGTCCTTAAAGGATATTCACTGTCAAATGGTAAGCAGATGTGGAAGTCTTCAATTGCAGATTTGAACTTCCCCAAGATTGAAGAAATTGTAACTGATGGAAGTCCTGGGCTTAAGATAATGCCTCCAGAAAATGACATCTTTGATAATTTTCTAAAACCTGTACTAATTATGGATGGCTTCATTTTAGTTCAAGTAGATCGGCGAGAAATTGTCGACAGAGAATCCCTCGAATCTAAGAGTTCAATCCTAAGCTACCTAATAGATACAAAAACAGGAAAGGGACATTATCATTCAGATGAATTAGGTAGAATGCTATATTTTTCTGAAAATAGTATTATTGAAGTTAATGAATCATTCACTGAATTAGAGTTAAAGTATAAAGAAACTCGATAGCTTGTACTCGTTCCGTATGTCCATCTTTTGGTGGGTTACAAACGTGGTGCTCCGATGGATCAGGTTCAGTGTTTATCTTGTTACCATAGACAGGTTAGGAAGACGGGCTCGGCTGCACGGTTTGCGTTTAGAAGCTTTTATCTTTTGGGAAGGCCGACATTCTAACTATAACCTGATCCTGTCCCGTTAGGGACAACTTGTTTGTAAAAAGATGACAGCCCTCCAAAACCACGTCCCTTAGGGACGTTATGTTGAGTTGATTTGTACTTCCTGATTATTTCGGTAACATACCGCACCTACGGCGCGAGGGCATTCCTGGGTCTGGTGGGTTACAAACACGGTGCTCCGATGGAGCAGGTTTTTGTACTGGTTTCGAAGGTCCACCTTTGGAACGCAGTCCCGGAAGTAAATAAGAATGCTACGCTCGTAAATTGTTTTCTATAAAACCACAAAAGCCAACTTCAGGTAAACATCAGTGGCTCTTATGCCAACCGGGCGGAGGTTTTACGTCTTGGTACTTATTTACCCCACACCTGTCTCTCCGGCAGACAGGCTGAAGGACGGGGCTAATTTCGGTGATCTCACAGGGTATTTTTCCAAAAAATCATAGCGTTCCAATAACCAATCATTCCGTCTGGTCATATCCGATTGTTCATCTGCAAAGGTGAGGACGGGGTGATGGATGGTTGCTTTGGTGAGTCGTAAATTCAGGCAAACGTGGGATGCAAAAGTAACTCCAACACCCGGCTCTTGTTGGTATTAGAATCTGTTCCAAAAATAGACTGAGCCGAATGATGGAGTGTTTTCGGTCCTTCCTCATCTTTCAAACCAGATTCTAGCGAGATATCTTAATTTCACTCCGATGTACCATCTTCAGCTGCTAGTCCTGGAAGTTTGTCTTTGCTGCCAGGCTTCGAAACACCGGGGTTATATTTTTTAGTATTCTACTTTGAGGCCATAAACTAAGTTGTTTGCCCAGTCAATTTCTTTCCATTCACCAAATGGTTGTCTTTTTACCAATGGATTTACATTCATATGAACTGATTTGCTAAAAAGAGGGGCTACATTTTTTGAGTTACTCATTTTAAGCCATTCGAAAACCACATAGAATTGTTTCTCATTTATGAGCAATAGATCGTCCGTAAAATTACACGTTACCCAACCACTCTTTTTATCAGTGGTGTGAATATAACTTAATGGTATTAGATCTTTTCCGGGATTTCCTGAATCATCAATACTCATAAACCTGCATCTTATGCGAAGGCTGTCGTTAAGGTTCTCATTAAGGAACAAACGAGCATTCAAAGGTCTTAATGGAAGCCTATCTTGCCATTCTATTTTAAATGCAAAAGCTGCTCCTATCGTCTTTCCCGGTCCGCTGGCGCCAAATGCTCCCGGCATGATCGGACGAATTTTTTTACCGATCCATTTATTTTTTGGTTTACGGTCTGATACCCTGATCTCCTCGAATTCATAAGTTCGAGGTTTTAGCTTTAGTGTATCAGTTTGTAATGCTTCTAAAACCGATACTTTTATACTATAATATCCAATGGCAGATACCTGTAGCGGATCAAAATCATCACCATTGGGTAAACGGAGTTCATACATGCCGTATTCATCTGTTGAAGTGCCTTTCCCTATACTTATGAATCCAATGTTTGCATAAGCAATGGGTTCGTTTGTCTGGCTATCTACCACCAAGCCTTTTATATAACTATTCGGTTGAGCTAAAGAATAGCCTGATAGCATAAAAAATATTAATACCTGTATTATTGTACCCTTAAAAAACATTCCCTGTAAGTATTATTTATTATTTAATCTCGTCCAGCAGCAGAGCTTAGGGATAAGTATAAAGTATACATCACTCCATCACCCGGCTCGGGTGGGTATTTGAATGTGTTCCAAAAATGACTGAGCCGAATGATGGAGTAGGTTAAAACCCTATCCAAACTTCTTAACCAGCTCCCAGCGCTTAACCTTACCGGTTTCGGTCATGGGAAATTCTTTAACGATCTTCAGTTCCTTGGGGATCTTAAAATCGATGAGGCTGTCTTTGAGCTGTTCCTTGATCTCTTCGATCTGAGGGGTTTTGCCGTTGGTCAGCGTTACCACAGCCGTAACTCGTTCGCCCCATTCCTCGTCCGGTAACCCGATAACAATGGCTTCCTTGATCAGTGGCAGCTTGATCATGGCTTCTTCCACTTCATTGGGGTTTACATTCTCTCCACCGGTGACGATAAGATCTGTGCGTCGGGATTCAATGAAAAGATGACCAAAACCATTCATATGTCCGTAATCACCGGTATTGAACCAACCATCCTCATCAAACTTAACGTCATTTTCCGAGCTATTGTAATATCCGTCAAAGACCTGGGGACCTTTGAGCCATAATAATCCCGATTGATTCTTACCCAATACCTTTCCGTTTTCATCTCTGATCTGCATTTCGTTGGGGGGGAATGGTTTGCCTGCGCTTTTCAGGGGGGTATACATACCGGAAGGGGCCAACAGCGGATTTGCTATGATCTGTGCACAGGTCTCCGTCATTCCATAGCTTGAAACGATCGGTATACCACGTTCAGCGGCTTTTCTCAGTAATTGTTGGGTTACCGGTCCGCCCCCAAGCAGTATGGATTTGAACTCACGATGAGTTTTAAAAAGGGAGTCGTTCATCAAGCGCTTGAGCATGGTTGGAACCAGTGATGCAGCCTGAAAGCGTTTATTATTCTCCAGAAACTCACGAACCATTTCCTCGTCAAATTTAGCAAGCCGGTATATAGCAGAACCATAGATCAGGGATCTCAGAATAATAGATATACCCCCGATATGGTTCAGAGGCAGACAGAGCAGCCAAAAATGGTTGGGATCCGGTTTGAAATTCTCAGCAGAGGCAATGGAAGCATTCAATATCTGTCGCCGTTTAAGTGGAACGATCTTGGGTTCACTGGTGGTGCCTGAGGTAAAAAAGTATCCAAAGATGAGGTCTTCTTCCAGATCGTTCGCTTCAGGAAGATCTATATTGCGGGCGTCAAAATTAAAGGAATCGAGCAGAAAATTATCATCGATCTGTATGACGTTATCAAATCCCAACCGGCTTCGGTTCTCACTGTCACAAAATATAAGGGCGGGTTTAAGTTCGTCAAGATAACGCTCAAGGTCACCATTTTTAGCATTTGGATCGATAGGAATAAAAGGGATACCCAATTTCCAGCAAGCTGCGATACAAAAGACCAGTACGTCAGACGATTCAGCAACAAAGGCTACCGGCCACTTCAGGGAATCCCCATTATCTTCAACAAGATCCTTGAAATAGGCCGAAAAGCGATCCAGATCTGAGTAGGTGTACATTTCGTGTCTTGAAGACAAAAAGGTATCCTGCTTTTCGCTTTTGTTGAATTCAAAATTATGTAGCCTTGATTTGAACATATACCTTTAAAGCTCTTCGAGTCCTTCCATATCAATATTAATACCTAAACCGGGTTCCTCAGGGATCTCAACGATGGGAGAGTTAAGCCAACTATCAGAAGAAAGATCCTTCTTAAGGAACGAACCGGTTGCCAAGCCCTGAGCATATTTAGGATCACCTAAGCCTGCTGAAAGGGTTGCAATAGCTGCACGACCTATCGCACTTTCAAGCGCCGTGGTCAGTACAGCCTCAATAACATGAGTGTCGACTATCTCTTTTGTTACGAAAATATCCTGGTAAGTCCCCATCAGTGTCGGTTTAATGATCACCATATCCACGGCTTTCACAAATGATAGTTCCTTTGCTGACCTTTTGTTCCGAAGAGATTCATCGGCAGCTATGGGAATGGTCACCGCATCAGTAACCCGCTTCAGACCATAGATATCATCCTTCAATACCGGCTGTTCACAATATTCTATGTCAAATTTTTCCAGAGAGTTGAGATGTTTGATCGCTTCATCCGGCAGCCAGGCCTGATTGGCATCCAGACGAATTTTGAGGTCGGGATATGTTTCACGAAGTTGTTTAACGATGCGATATTCCCTTGTTATTTGATAGCCAACTTTGATCTTGAGCGTGTTATATCCGGCTTCAATAAATTCATCAGCCTTTTTAAGGGCGGTTTTAACTTCCTGAATGCCAATGGTGGCATTACACTGAATGTTGGAACCAAACTCTTTAAACAGATATTTGGCCAGTGATCTTTCTTCGCGTTTGGCAGTCAGGTCATGGAGCAGTGTATCGAGTCCGAAGCTGAGGGAGGGGAAGCGGTGGATTCGGTCAAGTACTCTAAGTGCCTCCTTACCATTGTTCTCTTTGATGGAAGAGGTGATATATCCACGGTTCGATCTCAGAACCTCGATAACCTCACTTATTTCCTCTGTTGAAAATCCGGGTAGTGGCGCAATTTCACCAAAGGCCGTATGTCCTGATTCAGGATCTTTATAGGTCAATATCACACCATCCCGATGAAAAAACTTCTTCCCCGAGATCTGTAATGGGGAGGTGAACGGCAGATGATATTTGTAGTATTTAAGCATTAGTTCATGAGTATACCTAACGAAAACAGAAATCCATACAATATCATAAATTTAGCGGTTTTTTCAAGCATCTCGTTCAGATTACTTTTGTCTCTTTCTGACCATATGCGATAGCAATAGTAAATAAGTAAAGGTGCGACCAAAATGGGTAAAAAGATCCACAGATCATATCCCAGTACAAAGTAAAAATGGGGGGGGGTCGTATAGGCAAGAGCAGCCATTAATATATATTCGGTCTTAAGAGCATTTTCACCTAAAAGAACCCCAAGGGTTCTTTTTCCGGATTTTTTGTCCTGTTCCACATCCCGAAGATTATTTACTACCAAAATATTCACACATAAAGCTCCCACCGCTATGGAAGCCCAGAAGGATGCCTCAGACCATTCCAGTGCATTCACATAATAGGTGGTCATAACAGCCACGAAACCAAAGAAGATGAATACGAAAAGATCACCCAGTCCATTATAACCTAAAGGGAAAGGTCCACCTGTATAGAGGACTCCAAAAATGAGGGAAAGGATGCCGATGACCAGAACTATCCAGCCGGCAGCCCATACAAGGTACAGTCCCAGAAGAAATGCCAGAAGCATAGTAATAATGGTGGCCTGCTTCATCTGTTCCGGAGTGATTAGTCCCGAAGCGGTTGCTCTACGAAACCCGATTCGTTCATCGGTATCAGAGCCTTTGATGAAATCAAAGTAGTCATTGGCAAAATTAGTGCCGATCTGAATAAGCAGGGCACAGATGAGCGCCACGGTAGAATTGGTCCAGTTGATAAGTTCAGCATTATAAGCCAGCGACGCACCAACGATGACCGGAACAACCGCAGCGGGAAGTGTTTGAGGGCGAGCTGCTTCGATCCAAAGACTCCAGTTTGATGAATTCAATTGAAAAAGTTTTCAGGTTTAGTTGTGGATAATTTGAGAATAAAAGATACGACTTTTGATGTTGGCTTAAAAAGTGAAGAGATACAGTAATGCAGGCAAATAAATTAGGCTGAAAGCGGTTTAAATTCCCTAAAATATTAATAAAATTAAGTAAATATATTAATTAACCTGTGTAAGTTATTTGTTAATAAAAAATTAATTAAAAAAGTTGAGTAAAAGAGAAATATAGCTTTATATTTGGTCGTCATTTAAACAACCAACCAAATTCTTTAAAGAATCACATGACCAAGGCTATACAACGATACGACAATTTAGCTGCTGCAAGAAACTTTAAACCGGGTGAGTTGAGAAGTACATCCATGGACATTCCGGAGATCTTTGGTAAGAACACGCTTACCTTAGAAAAGCTTGAGGAAAGACTTCCCAAGGCTGCGTGGAGGGATCTTCAAAAGACCATAGATGAGGGGCAAACCCTGAATATAGACGTTGCTGATGCTGTAGCATTAGCCATGAAAGACTGGGCCACTGAAAAGGGAGCCACTCATTACACGCACTGGTTTCAACCATTGACCGGTTCCACTGCTGAAAAACATGACAGTTTCATCACACCTAATCAGGGTGGCGGAGCCATGGCTGTTTTTTCAGGCAAGGAATTGATACAGGGTGAACCGGATGCATCGAGCTTTCCGAGTGGGGGACTTCGCCCAACGTTTGAAGCGCGCGGATATACTGCCTGGGATCCGACCTCTCCTGCTTTCATCATTGAAAATCAAAACGGAACGTATCTGTGTATTCCTACAGCCTTTGCCTCCTGGAAAGGTGAAGCTTTGGATCATAAGACACCTTTATTGCGTTCGAATGATGCTCTTGATAAGGCTGCCAAAGGTGCGCTGGATCTGTTTGGTGTTCAAACTAAAAGAGCATTGGCAACAGTTGGATGCGAGCAGGAGTATTTTCTTATCGATCAGGAGTTTGTATACCGCCGCCCCGATATCTTGACTTCAGGAAGAACGTTGGTGGGCGCCAAGCCACCAAGAGGGCAGGAGCTGGATGATCATTACTTCGGTTCTATCCCCGAGCGCGTATTGTCATTTATGCTGGAAGCTGAAAAGGAATTGTATAAGCTGGGTATTCCGGTTAAAACTCGTCATAATGAAGTGGCTCCTAGCCAGTATGAGCTTGCGCCTATCTTTGAAATGGCAAATGTGGCGGCTGATCATCAGCAGTTAACTATGATGGTGCTTAAAAAAACCGCCAAAAAATACGGCTTGGAATGCCTTCTTCACGAAAAACCATTCGATGGATTGAATGGAAGCGGTAAGCACCTGAACTGGTCATTATCTACCATTGAAGGCGATAACCTGCTTGAGCCTGGTGAAAGTCCCCATGAGAATATGAAATTCCTGTTTTTCTTCACGGCCGTGTTGCTGGGATTGTATCGTCATCAGGACCTGGTGAGAATATCAGTAGCCCATGCCGGAAACGATCATCGACTTGGAGCAAATGAAGCTCCTCCGGCTATTATCTCTTCTTTCATTGGTGAACAGCTTTATGACATCATTGAACAGCTGGTAAATGGTGGTGCCAAGAGTTCAAAGCAAGGTGGATTACTTGGGTTGGGAACACCTGTTCTGCCGCATTTGCCAAAGCACGCCGGTGACCGAAACCGAACTTCTCCATTCGCTTTTACGGGGAACAAATTTGAATTTCGTGCTCTTGGATCTAATCAGTCTCCTTCTTTCCCGATCGTGGTACTGAATACTATTGTGGCAGAAGCGATAGAGGATATGACGGAAGACCTCAAAAAGGCGAGTAAAAAAAGTTCTATTGAAAAAGCCCTTGGGAAAGTACTTTCTGATAATCTGAAGGAATGTGAGGCTGTGATCTTTAATGGTGATGGTTACTCAGATGACTGGCAAGATGAAGCGAAAAATCGTGGATTGCTTAATTTGAAGACTACACCCGATGCTTTACCACACCTCAGCAACAAGAAGAACATCAAACTGTTCAACAAGTACAAGGTTCTGAACGATAAGGAAATTCACTCCCGAAAAGAGATATGGACTGAGCAATATATCACTGCCAGAACCATTGAAGTTGATACGATAGAGTCAATTGCCAAAACCATGATCTATCCGGCAACCGTAAGATATATTGGTGAACTCAGCAAAGCTGCAGAGCAGGCTGATAAGCTAGGTATTAATAATTCCGGGTCTAAATCTATGCTTACTAAAGTGAATGACGGACTCAATAAACTTGGGTCTGCACTTGATACGCTTGCGGATGTTCAATCTAAATTGAAGTATAAAGACACCTCAGAACATGCCGCAAAAGTAGAATCAGAAGTGCTTCCGGTCATGACAGAGATCCGGGATGCCATTGATTTCCTTGAGCGATATGTAGCTGACGACTACTGGCCACTGCCTGTATATCGTGAGATGTTATTCATCAAATAGCCTATATGGTTATTCATTTTTAGTTAAATTAAAGCCCTGTTACCGAAAGGAAACAGGGCTTTTTAATTTTAAAAGAGATAGGGTAAATGGAAATTATAAGCTGGAATGATTATAAAAAGGTAGAACTCAGAAGCGGAACGATCATAGAAGCGGACGACTTTCCTGAAGCAAAGAAACCGGCTTATAAACTCACTATAGATTTTGGGGAATCTATTGGTATAAAACGGTCTTCAGCTCAGATAACTGAAAATTATACTAAAGATGATCTGGTGGGAAAAACGATCCTAGCTGTAGTTAATTTCCCTCCAAAGCAGATCGGACCATTTATGTCTGAATGTCTTGTTACCGGGTTTCCGGACGAGGATGGTCAGGTTGTTTTGGCCGTACCCGACAAACATGTGAGTAATGGTATGAAACTATTTTAAAAGTGCTTAGTTTAATATGTTGAATTAAGTTGGGCACGTATTTAATTTTTTAGAAGACCGTTTTTATATGAAATCAGTTTACTCACTTTTAGTTTTTGCATTACTTGCAGTAAGCGTCTCAGCACAGGAAATATCTTATCCGGAATTTGAAGACAATATGTCTTCATTTGAATTGGTAATAGAAGGTATTTCTGAGGTAAAAGGGGAAGTCAGAATTGCCGTATTTAATTCTGAGGAAGCTTACGGTGATAAAGAAGAGCCATTACACGCCGTAGTACTGGAAGTTAAAGGCGATACGGTTGTCTGGGACGAGGCGAAATTACCATTTGGAGATTATGCCATTGCCGTGTATCACGATAAGAACGTGAATGGGAAACTGGATTCTAATTTTTTGGGAATACCGAAGGAAGCTTATGGTTTTTCGAATAATGCGAGAGGAAAGTTTGGCCCTGCATCATGGAAAGATGCACATTTCAGCATTGAAGAAAAACAGTATTCATTGTCCATCAAAGTTGATTGACAAGTTTTTGGTTTAGATAATCCAAAATAAAAATGGAATTGTATGGAAGGAGATTATACCACACCTGAGTTGAACCAATATGATCAGAATGTAATGAGCCTGGGCGAGTGGGTTCTGACTGTTTTTATTTCATTTCTGCCTTTGATCGGGTTGGTTATGCTAATTGTATGGTCCCTGAGTGATAACATTAATCCGAACAAGCGAAACTGGGCACGTGCTACTTTGATCATCTATTTGATCTTTATGGTCTTGTACTTTTTATTGATGATCTTTGTTTTTGGGAGCTTGATGTCCGGTGTGGAAGAGATGTACCGAATGTGACAAAATAAAGGCGCAAAAATGTAGCGTTTAATTGCTAGCCAAATTTAGTTGTTTAAAACCATTTCCCTCATAATAGATACAGAATAGTTAAAAATTTACTGCAAATATAGATCAAAGCACATCTTTCAGATCGTCGTTATTCATTATAACAGACTTTGCAAAAGAACAAAGTGGCAAAACCTTCAGGTTATTTTCTCTGGCAAATTCAACGCCGTGTTTAACTAATTTTTTACCATAGCCTTTACCGCGACCTGAATCAAAGACTTCGGTGTGATCAATGATGATCTTGTTTTCACCGGCTTTTGAGTACGTCATTTCAGCGATACGCTCACCGTCTTTTTGAATATAGAACTCGCCTTTATTTTCTGTAGAATCATGCTGGATTTCCATAAGCTAAATCCTAAAATTTGTCTGGTTCAATGTTCAAATGAAGCTACATTTTACGATTACAGAATTAGGATGGAGAACGGTCAAATTTATCCCAATCCGGCTTACGCTTTTCGAGGAAGGCATTACGGCCTTCTTCAGCTTCATCGGTCATATAGGTCAATCTCGTAGCCTCACCGGCAAATATCTGCTGACCTACCATGCCGTCATCAATAGCATTTAAGGCAAATTTGGCCATTTTGGTTGCGGTTGGGCTTTTTGTCAATATCTCCTGAGCCCACTCATAAGCCACCTTTTCTAAATCGTCATGAGGTACCACTTTGTTTACCATACCCATATCGAAAGCTTCCTGAGCGGAATAGTTAGCGCCAAGAAAGAAGATCTCACGGGCCCGTTTTTGCCCCACCTGCCGTGCTAATAGGGCTGAACCGAATCCGCCGTCAAAGCTGGCAACGTCAGTGTCAGTCTGTTTAAAAATAGCGTGTTCTTTACTTGCAAGGGTGAGGTCACATACTACATGCAGGCTATGTCCGCCACCTACGGCCCAGCCGGGAACAACGGCTATAACTACTTTTGGCATAAAGCGAATGAGTCGCTGAACTTCTAGAATATTTAACCGGGCAATTCCGTCTTCAGCTTTATATCCTGTTTTTGAACGTACATTCTGGTCGCCGCCCGAACAGAAAGCCCATTTTCCATCTTTTGGTGAAGGCCCTTCGCCACTGATCAGTACAACTCCAATATCATTATCCTCTTTTGCATCGCTCAATGCCTCATACAATTCGAAAACAGTTTTAGGTCGGAAAGCATTTCGGATCTCAGGTCGATTAAAGGCGACCCGGGCCACTCCATTAGATTTCTTGTAAGTAATGTCTTCGTAGTCTTTGACCGTTTTCCAATTCATGATCGATTATGATTTTGTATAAATGTTTTCAGAATTCTATTCAATTTTCCGGGTTGTTCCAAATGGATGCGATGCCCTGCATCTTCAACAATACCTAACTCTGCGCTCGGTAACTCTTTCTCCATCTGATTATTGACGTGAAGAAATTTAGAGTCATTCTTGCCTGCTAGAAGTTTCACAGGTATGCGTATGTCCTTCAGATCTTTCTTAACGCAGGGCATGGTTCCGGTACCAAATCCAAGTAATGAATTTGAAAGCCAGAATGGATTCTGATCCTTTTGGATCTGCATCATGGAAGTCATCAGTTCAGGTTCAATTTTATCAGACCGGAACATGGGCATTTTCTGCCAATCAGTTAGAAAGCCCTCAAAATTACCAACGATGGCATCAGCTCGCCGGGCATCAAGAGCTTGCCGGGCCTGTCGTTCAGTTTCGCCTTCAAGTCCAAAGGTTGCACTTTCCAGTATCAGGCCTTTGAAAAGATCAGGACGGTGCTTGGCCAGTTGAAGAGCAAGACGTCCACCCATGCTGTAGCCATAGAGGAAAAGTGGTACCTGCAGCTGTTCAGAGATCAGTTTACTGAGGTCGGTAACTTGTTCCTTTGTGGAAAAGCGATAATGAAGCTCGGCTCCTTCACTGCGTCCGTGTCCAAGCAGGTCTATGGTAACAGGGTTACAATAAATCTTAAGTTCTTGAATGAGGTGTTCGAAAACTTTCCCGCTACCCATAAATCCGTGCAGTAAGACAAGTGTAGGAAGTTCATGGTTTTCCTGATGGATCTCGAAATAATAAGAAACACCACGGATCTTAATATTCATGATCAGTTCTGAACTTTAAAATTCCACAGGTCATGTCGTTGTCTCATGGACTCATCCGGACCCGTCATAACTTCCATTACGTGGAATCCTTTTTGGGTGATCAAGCTTTCAAATGTAGGAATGATCTGTTCAGGTCTTGATACAAGGGTATGATCAACACTATGAGCCCTGCATAATGCAGCGATCTTCACATTATGGGGTGTTTCAAAATATGGGGAATATTTATCTTTTAGCTGGAATACCGGGAGCATTCGGAAAATGGTACCACCACCATTGTTCAGGACAACAACAACGAGGGGATGTTGTACTTTTTTTGTGAGCATTAGGGCGTTGGAATCGTGGAGAAATGCGATGTCTCCGGTAAACAGTATTCCCGGCTTATCCTGAGTAACACTCAAACCGATTGCAGTCGAGGTTATCCCATCAATTCCGGCAGCACCGCGATTTACATAGATCTCTTTTCCATCAAATTCTCCAAATAGGGAGATATCCCGAACAGGGAAGGAGTTAGATGCCATTATAAAAGACTTCTTGGGTTGAGTTTCCAGGATCTTAGAGAATACGTAACCATCTGAGATAGGGGTGGAGGGATGGAGTTGGTCATCCCGGTGGATCTTAAAAGCTTTTTCAGTTTCTTTCCACGTTTTCAGCCAGTTTTTACCGGCCACTCCGGAGACATCAGATATCTCCAAAGGCGCTTTTAGAATAACCTGTTTGGATGATGATAAGCTGCCGTCGATCCATTGATTTGGATTCATAAAGCTGATCTGCAACTTATCTGATTGTTTATCCAGATAATTATTCAATGCCTTACTCACCGGCTGCTGACCGAATCTGAGTATGAGGTCGGCTTCAAGGTTATTCCAATTATCAGAGTTTCTTAAAAACCCGTCAAATCCTTGTATGGTATGGCGCGAGGAGGGGGCCATGGAACCTGGTTCAGCTAATACTGGTGCATTCAAGGCACGAGCTAAAGGTGTAATAAAGTCCAGTTGATCGAATTTGGAAGTAGGGCCAACCACGATCAATGGTTTTTCTGCAGAGATCAGATCTGACCAAAAGGTCTCACCCATTTTCATGGTGCCAGTTTCGTAGGTATATTTTGGCAGGGGTTTTCGGGATCGTTTTTCGTTTTCGAATTCAACCTGTCTCAGATAATTTGGATCGGGTTCAAAGGGCTTGGAAAAGGGAAAATTTAGATGAGAAACACCGGAGTGTTCAACTGACATTTGTACGGCCTGAGTAGCGGCAAGCCCTAATCTCTTGTGGTTCCGATCACTGGAATCCGGTTCTCCTACGTCATGATAAAATACAGGGAAATTGCCGAATATCTTTTGCTGGTCGATGGTCTGGGAAGCCCCCAATCCCTGATAATGGGGGGGGCGGTCTGCACTAAGTATGATCAAAGGAATGCCTGAGTAAGCAGCCTCGATCACAGCAGGATAGTAGTTGGCAAGAGCCGTACCCGAAGTGCAAACCAAAACGGTAGGGATACCGGTTGATTTAGCAATACCCAATGCAAGAAATCCGGCAGAGCGTTCATCAACGGCAATATGTTTTTCAAATCCCGAATGAGCTGAAAAAGCAAGCGTCAGTGATGTAGACCTTGAGCCGGGTGAAATTACGACGTGTACAACGCCTTGCTCATAAAGTGCCCTGACAAAAGTAGTACTCCAGTAAAAAGCCGAATTCTGAGGTTCATTTTCTAGCATATTCCAACGCAGTTAACATGGGTATAAATTTCAAATTTGTCTCCTCCCATTCTCTATGGGGATCAGAGTTCTCTACAATACCACATCCTGCGTAAAATCTCACCTCATTATTTTTCAATAATCCGCTTCTGATGGCAACTACAAACTCTCCATTTCCATGGGCATTGATCCAGCCAACAGGGGCAGCATACCATCCGCGATCAAAATGTTCCAGCTTGTTTATGTATGGCATGGCAGCATCGCGCGGATAGCCACCAACGGCAGGGGTTGGGTGCAATTTAGATAAAACCTCAGTTCTTGATACACCATCTTTAATTGTGGCATGAACCGGAGTGTAAAGATGTTGTACATTCGACAGTTTCTTTACATCTGGTGAAACAGGATGCTCAAACACATCGGAATATTGCTGGAGGTTCTCTTCGATCGCATCAAGCACAAATGCATGTTCGTTCAGGTCTTTCTGGCTGTGCCGTAAACGGTATTCAAGTGCGGCGTCTTCAGAGGCAGTCTTACCTCTTGATATGCTGCCGGCCAGTCCTTCTGTTTCAATATCTCGATCGTGAAAGGAGGCAAGTCGTTCAGGAGTTGATCCTAAGAATGCAGTTTCACCATCGTGACTTATCATAAAGGTGTAGCAGTCGGGATACTGATTTCTGAGTTGATTTAATATTCTTGTTGCTGAAGCAGGTTGGTGTAGCTCAATCTTCAACTGCCTAGCCAGCACGATCTTTTTAAATTGGTCTGCTTTAATAAGGTCTGTTGCATTCTCAACAGAGTCCACCCATTTGTTGTATTCATCAGAAGCTTTTTCAGGCGCCTTTATACGGGAGTTGAATGAAGTATCTGTATTGGTCTTATATGTGCCAGCATCACAGATCTTCTCAAGTTTTTTTATACAGCTCGAAAAGGCATTAATGTTCTCAGATACATCTTTGTCGTGATCAACCTTTTTAGTGATCGTCAAAACTGTTAGGTCACCTTTTCTCACCAATAGCCATTCTGGAAGAGTAAAAGAACCTGCACCGAATTCTCTCCATTCCTTGCCAATATTATGGTCAAAAAAGGAAAATCCACCGAGTAAGTGTACTGATGCCAAAGAATGTTTTAATTCAGAAATATGGTATACGTTGTTCAGAAGACTCTTTCCCTGATCAGAAGCATGTCTGAAACGCTGCTCACCGGTTGTTTTTATGCGATGAATGGCGCCGGCTGCTGCCATGGAGAAATTCTCTGATGGTTTCTCCCAATAATAATGGAAAGTGTCTGCTTTCTCATTTTGTTCTAAAACGGCCAGGGGGTCTACAGTAGGAATCTGAATTGAAAGGGAAAGATATTCAAAAATACCATTCGGTTCATTCCTGACTAGTTGAATGGCTTCTTTCAGGGCAAGTGCGGTTATTTGCTCGCTGAAACATTCCTCAATAGTTCCTATTTGGGGATTCTCAGAATCCATATGCTACCTGTTTAGTTTTCAATATAAAATGAAAGTACGGAATTTAATAGCAATGTAAAACTATTTTTAGTTCCGTATCTAAACAGACTATTCAATGATGGAAAAAATAGTGAAGAGCTTAAGCCATTGGGATAGATATGATTAGGAGATCATATCGAGAATCTATTCTGCGTCGTCATCCTGTCCGTTGGCATAAGGATTGTAAATGCCATATTCAGTGGGGTCGTATTCAGCCAGCTTAAAAAAGTGTTCCCAGGCAGCTTCACTTTTACCGCCTTTGTCCACCCAGGTTGGATGACTTTGTTTAATAAGGCCGACTACACGCTTTGCGTAGGAAACACGTTCTTCAGTATCCTCGATACGTGGCAATGCTGCTATCATCAGATCAAGGTTGTAGCCGCAGTCAAAATCTTTTGGTTTTTCTTGGTGTATGAACATGTGGTAAGATAGGTTTTATTTCGGCTCGAAAATAAGCGTTAAAACAGATATATGTAAATAATATCTGTATTTAAATATCTGGAGTGACATAAACCGGAGTTTGTGAATATTCTTAAGTGTGTGGACTAATTATTTCTTAGTTTTAAGACAGTAAATCAATCAACACAAATTATAAATATGTATCTGAACTCCATTCTGGAAGCGGTTGGCAATACTCCGCTCATCAAACTGAATCACGTAAATGGTAATTCAAAAGGCACCTTACTGGCTAAGGTTGAATATTTTAATCCGGGCCACAGTATCAAAGACCGCATTGCTATCAAAATGATCGATGATGCAGAGGAAAAGGGGCTTTTGAAACCGGGTGGGACCATTATAGAGGGAACTTCAGGAAACACTGGGATGGGACTGGCTTTAGTAGCGGTAACCCGTGGTTATAAGTGTGTATTTACTACTACTGATAAACAAAGTAAGACGAAGGTTGATCTATTGAAAGCTCTTGGAGCAGAAGTGATCGTGTGCCCAACAAATGTAGAGGCAGATCACCCCGATAGTTACTACTCAGTGGCAAAACGGCTAAGTGAGGAGATCGAAAATTCATATTACCCGAATCAGTACGATAACGAAAGTAACCTGATAGCTCATTATGAAACTACAGGTCCTGAGATCTGGGAACAGACTGAGGGTAAGGTAACACATTACATAGCGGGGATGGGTACAGGCGGTACAATATCCGGTGTTGGGAAATACCTGAAGGAGAAAAATCCTGACATCAAAGTGATCGGTATTGATAGCTTCGGTTCTGTTTATAAAAAATATTTTGAAACCGGGGAGTTTGACAAGAATGAGATCAAGCCTTACATGACGGAAGGCATCGGTGAGGATATTATTCCTGGTACCATAGATTTTGATTATGTAGATGAGGTAATACAGGTGAATGATAAGGATTCGGCACTTATCACCAGAAGATTGGCTCGTGAAGAAGGATTACTGGTAGGTTGGTCGTGCGGTGCTGCTGCCAAGGGAGCTTTGGATTACATAAAGGAAAACCCATTAGGAGAAGATGACGTCTTAGTGATTATAATGCCGGATAGTGGTACACGTTACATCCATAAAGTGTATAATGATGAGTGGATGAAAGAACAAGGATTTTTGGACGAGTAACATCCGCAGTCAGAATTTAAATTCTAAAGAAATAAGAAAATGGATAAGAAAGATCAGACAATGAACCCCGGTCAAATGGAGATTGAACTCAAAGAAGATGAAGCTACCGGGACCTATTCAAACCTGGTGATGATCACTCATTCTCCATCTGAATTTATATTGGATTTTATTGCAGTTATGCCCGGACTTCCTAAAGCTAAAGTGGTAAAAAGAATGATCCTGACACCAGATCACGCAAAACGTCTGGCCAATGCCCTCAACGATAATGTTTCGAGGTATGAAAAGGAACACGGGGCCATTAATTCCAATGATAAGGTGGATATGCACATGTATAGAGGTCCACAGCCGGAAGCGTGAGAACTTAGAATATTCAATATTCACTGTTCAATTTAGAACTTATTAAGATGAATGTTGGAGTTACTTTTTGGCTTCCAACAGCAAGCCTATTCCAAGAAGAAAGAAAAATATATGGGGCAGGGTGGCTGCCAGCTCGGGGGACAGTGTGCCATAATAACCGAAAGGTTCTATGATCTTCATAAATGCCAGGTATAAAAAGCTTATGGTTAAACCTGCTGCCAGATAGGCACCCTTACCGCCTCTGCGACGGACACTGGCGAATGAAAAGCCCACAATGATGACCACGATGATTGAGAAGGGATAGGCAATCCTGCCAAAGAGCTGAACCTGCGGAATCTCGATGCCACCGGCACCGCTTCGTTCGATGGAAGCAATATAATTAAAAGCTTCTTCATAGGTCAGCTGATAAATATCTGAGGTGGTTCTTGCCAGATCCCTAGGAAAAGCATTGATCACCGTATCTTTGGTTGTATAGGACTCTTCGGTATAACCCGTTTCATTGAAAACTAACTCTTTAACCACTTCCATCTGCCAGCTTTGGGTCGAGTCGATCCAAACCATACGGTTGGCATTGGTGGTTCGGCTGATCTTGTCCCCTTCAAATTCTAACAATCTAACCCGATAGGCTATGTTCTTATTACTATCGAAATAGTTTACCTGCAGTTTTGTGCTTGGCGAAGGTTGCCTGTAAATATCATTTTGATCGATCTTTTCAGACTTATTTTTAAGGTACCTTTCCTCAAAAGCGATCCTTTCGGCGTTTGATTTAGGTATCACATTTGCGTCTAGGTAGCTTATCCCAAGAGCGCAAATTACAGCAAATACTAAATAAGGCACTATCAATCGGTATAAACTCACACCCGCTGCTTTCAGGGCTGTGATCTCTAGTCGGTCGGATAATTGTCCTGTGAGAAAAAGACACGCTACAAATACAGCCACAGGTATAACGAGCCGTGTCATTTCCGGAATGTAGTTGAGATAGTAGTTCTTAAAGATCTGCCCCATCTGAGCTCCCTGATCAGCAAAGTCATCACTATTCTCAGAAAAATCGATCATAATGAATATGAAGATCAGCATGAGCAATACGAATACGGTAATACTTAGCAGTCGAGAGAATATGTATCGGTCAAATCGGTTTATCACTGTTTTCTGAATATATCTTTAAAACTGAAGCCTGTTGAAAGGTGTATGATTAGATAAATACCGGCTATGGATAGCAGGATATTGAAGGTCCACATACCTACAAAAGGTGTGACATGGAGCCGGTCAGCTAGCTTTTCTCCCTGTATCAAGGAAACCCAGTAGAATGTAAGTACCACAGTACTGATCAATGCAGCGTAACCAAAATTGCCGCGTTTGGTCATAATGCCAACAGGGGCTCCAAATAGAATGAAAACCACGCAGGCAAAAGGGATGGATAGTTTTTTATGTATCTCGACCAAATATCTCGCTATCCTTTTTTCGCGCCATTCCACATTGGCTTTGATTGATTCTATCCGGCCGCGGTATTCACGGACTTTTCGGGTTGACTCATCAACCAACCGTCTCTGCAGATCCGCTTTGTCAAAATGATTGACCATAACGTAATCAGATTGATAGCCGGGAATAGTATCAAGATGTGAAGGCATCACAAGTTCAGATGAGAAAAAGGATTCTTCACCTCTGTAGACTTCTGTTGGGTAAAGAGGTTTGTCGGTTATCAGCATTCCGAGCTGTTGATCGATCTCTTTTTTAAGTGAGTCAACCACAGCGAGCATGGCCCGGGAACTCATGGTCCGGTCACTTTTATTGCGCTCATCTGGATCGGATCTCATAAAGGATAGATCTGAGAGATCCAGCGTCATGATGTGTTTATTGAAAGTATTTCGTTCAATGACTTCCTTATTATTTCTTCGGGCCTGAGTGTGTTTTAGAGTGTTTCCGTTAATTAAGTGAAGGTCTAATGCCTGATCTCCTTTACTCACCAACATACCTTTATCAGCGGTAATGATCATCCTATCTCTGTTATTTTCAGGATCCTGAAACAAGGTGATATTGTACAGGCTATCGGTGGTTCCGTCGATCTCTTCCACCAGAAAAGTGTAACCTTCAATACCATCATAAAAGATATTTGGTTTGAGGTCGAAACCCGGTTTTTTGACCCTGATATCAATAAATAGTGAGCGAGCCTTTTGATTTGCTTCAGGCAATACATTGTTAGAGAACCAGGCCAGCCCAACAAACAGCAGGATGGAAGTTACAAGAACCGGTCGTATGATCTTCAGTGGGTTGATACCGGAGGCGCGTAAGGCCGTGAGTTCATTCAGTTCAGAAAATTTACCATATGCCATTAAGGTGGCTACCAGCACAGCCATAGGTGCTGCCAAAACGACCATATAAGCCAGGTTGGTAATAATAAGCTCTAAAATTACAGAGAGCGGGATATCCTTGCCTATCAAGTTATCGATGTGAAGGATCAGAAATTGCATCAACAACAGAAACATCAATGTAAAGAAGCAGAAGAAAAAAGGGTTGACATGCCTTTTAAGCAGGTCGATCTGTAATTTATTTATTTTTGATGCCACAATACTACGTTCGGTCATTAGGGGTTTTAGCAGAAAAATTGCCTCTGTGTTGATTGAGAGCCAAAAAATTCATTTATGATAACATTTTCAAGATACGAAGGTGGATACATTTCTATAATCGTACCCATAAAGGTTATAGAGCCTGATTTTGGAGCTTTCCAAAAAATGATGCTTCACCCTATGTTCACCTAAATTGGTGAATTCACCTATTTTTATACACATAGTGTAAAACATGGTGTCTAGTTATTTCTTTTATAGAATTCACTTATTTCAGGCTTCATTTGTTTGTTCACCATACTAGCATAAATCATGGTGGTTTGATAGTTGGAATGACCAAGCTGTTTCATAATGAATTGAACAGAGAAATTATTGTTCATCAACCAACATCCATGGGAATGCCTGAAGTCATACAAACTTATTTTCTTGTCAGGTTTGAAAGTCTTCAAGACCCTTTTAAAAGTGTAGAAGACTGTCCTTAGATAATCTCCTTGTTCATTCTTCCATTCACGAGGGACAATATAGTCATCAGAAGCCTTACCTTTGATAACTTTTTTCATGTACTCATGAGCCTTTTTTGGGAACCACACAGTCCTTTCTTCATGGGTCTTGGTGGGGTGGTTCTTGCCAATAGTTATCCATTCACCTTCAAAGTCAATGTCTTTCACTTTGATGTGAGCTAGCTCCTCTGTTCTCATCCCTGTATAAAAGTAAATAACCATGTACTGCATGTGGAGCCAATACTTATGCTTTCTACTGCCTTCCTGCTTCATGCCCAATTCATAGAACTTCCAAAACTCATCTTCTTGAAATATTTCATAAGCCTTTTTTGCATTCCTTTGATTCCTAGTGCCAAACTTCTCAAATGTTGGAGTGTATTTGTAGTCATGCTTCTTTTCAAGGTAGGTATAGACATATCCAAACATAGCTAGGTAAGCATTCTGTGATGTGATGTTGTCTGTCTTTTCTTCAATGTACTTAATGACATCAGCTTCAGTGATAGTTTTCATCAGTCTATCTGTTCCAATCCAATTCACAAAACTCATCAGAACTGATTCTCTAGACAGATAGGTTTTCAAAGCAAGCTTACCTTCTATAGTATTCAGGTAAAGCTCCACAGCTTCAAGAATTGTGATCCCACCATTTAGGTCAAAAGAATCAAAAGGGTCATAGGCAATATCATCAGCATTGTGAACAATGTCTTTGGCTTTTATTTCCTTGATGAGATTCTGAACTTCTTTCTTGGTGTACTTGTCCACAGGGAATGATTTCTGTTTTCTCTTCTCTGTGATCTTATGCTTGTACCTGACTACCCAATTATTTCCATTGTTGCTCTTCTTTGGAGTGTATATGTAGTAGTTATTCATTGATTTAGCATTTGTTATATTTTATTGGGTATAAAAATATAACAAATATATATGACACTTAAGTACAATAATCAGAAGTGCTTATAAATAACATGAATCAAGAAAAGGTGGGTGAACCTGTAAGTTGTGAGGTGTTCAGGACTATAATTTTACCACCACAGACTAGGAACCACCACTACCTGCTTACCTAACTAAAGTCCCATAGTCTGCATGCTTTTCTTTTTCAAGGCTCTTAGAATCAAAATCTGACAAGAACATTTGTATTTGAAATACAAATTCTAATCAGTTAACCTACCCCTGAATTACAATCAAATTATTTCGGGTTATGACACTATCAAAAAAAGTAGTTACCACTCTTTTCTTATCCATAATAGTCACCACAATTTCATTTGCTCAAACTACTCCTGCTAAATATATCTGTGACAAGGTTGATGGGGAATTAACAAAGTTCACTGAAGAAAGAAGTTTTGTTGGAGACACTTACAAATGTTCTGTGAAGGAACAATGGGACATGATGATAATGAGTGAGTGAGATAAATGGACTGATAATAGAAGATGATTACTTTGGTAGAGCTAAAGAGTGGAAAAAAAACTTATGTGGACTCAGAGTACTATTCAAGAAGATCATTCAACTTTGATGCAGGGGAGTACTTTATTGTGAATTTGTATGTTCCATTTGAGCAGAAAACAAATCATTTCTACATAGCTGAGTAGTTAACCTGAAAATATTTTGTAAGGAATTGCTCTGAGATTGCTCTTACTACAAACATCCAAACAATAAATAAATATCACTATGGAAAGGTATTTTATTGATACTTCAGGAGTTGACTTAAAAGCAAGAGCTGAAATAGTAGGGAAAGCATTTGAAGTTGCAAAAAAATTAAATGTATCTCATATAATTCTTTGTGTTCCAACATTTGGTGGAGAATGGCTAAATGGAATTTTTGAAGAAGAAGTAAAAGAACAAAGACTAAGAGAAAGAGTACCCATAAATGGTATCGAATTAGGATTGGAATCAAGAAACACAGTTAATGAGTTATTTTTTGATTATGTAATAATCACTATGGGGCTGAGAGCAGATGACTTATTTAATTTTGAGTGTAATAGACATGTAAAAGCAATTCTTGCTTTACCATGGATTAGAGAAGAAATTGATGATTGGGTAAATGGATTTGGTGTAACCGAACTAAGGTCAGGTGTACAGCAAGAAAAACTTCAACTTCCATGTGTTGTTGAAAAAGCTCTTGAAGAACTAACTGAATCAATTAACCTATCAAGTGGGATAACAAATTCTTATGATAATGATAGAGCCAAGACTACAGTACGGGCCCTCAATAAATATAATTATGAGTTGAGTGTTCCTGCAATTAAAGCATGGTTGATTGAACATTATTGGACTCAAGGTGGGATGAATTCATTTACTGAACTCGTTGAAAAAGTCAATAATGGAAAGTATTTCCAAGGTGGCGAAACAACAGGTCTTCAACACTACAAAAACAGGTGGGAAGATGAGTGTAATTAGCTTTAAAGTGTGGAAATAAAAAAGGGAGCCAAAAATGACTCCCTTTCAATCTTACTTATTATGGTTTTTCAGCCTCTTGGATGTCTCTTTTAATAGAATCCTCAATAACTTACTCTTGGTTTTAAACTTAGGGTTGGTAAAATCAGAAGCAGTCTCAACTAAGAGACCCATTGTTCCACCAAGACCATAGACTGAATTCAAATTTTTGAAAATGAATTCTTCATGTATCTGATGGATTGCTTTCAATTCTCTTAAAAGACTTGTTGGAAGCAGTCTGTTGTATTCAACCAACTTGCACATCTCATAGAAACCCTTCTTTTGGAGTTCTTTGAAAGAAATGTTTAATCTCACTTTTAATAAGTGGTACAGCTCTCTTGATAGGAGATTATAATTTTCATCAAGGACTTTCAGATCCTTAATGGTTTTCGGGTTTTTAATTAACTTGGTTTTCATTTTAATTCCTCGTCTTATATATGCTACAATTATATCATTTATACCTTCGTAGATGAGAGACAAATTATGTAGTGCTTCCCGATTATTATCTCCTAAAGAAGTACTGTATAAGTTATGTGTGAGACCACCACACCGCAAATAAAAAACCGATTACTTTTCCACAAATACGGGGACTTATCCACAATGAAAATTATTAACTTCAGATTTATAGAAATAGTTATAAAAATAACTAGAGATATTAATAATGATTCATCCAATTAGTGTCATAAAAGGGTTTATAAGGTATAAATGAGGGGTGGGGTTGAAGTAAAATTCAGCCACAATTGTTTTACAGTAATTGTTAAATGATGTAAAAAAATAAATCTTAAATTTCATTATAAATAATAATATTAGAAGTAATATTTCACATAATAACAGGTGTTATAAAACAGGCAATAAACTTTCTTAACTTACAATTGCAACTATCATAAGTAATTGATAATGTTAGGTAAACCGATTTGTAAGGGTGCAAAACCAACAAAAACAACACTCATGAGATATCTAATCACTTTTCTGCTATTTCTATCACTTCCATTAATTGTCCAAAGTCAGTCCATTGACTCTTTAAATGCTGAAATTGAAGCTTTAGAGCTGAGAGAGCAGAGCATACAGCAACAGATTGACTCCCTGAATGAGAAAATCAAAGATGTCAGATGGGAGCTAGTTAAGAAAAGAAATGAACTTGAAGACATTCAGGATCAAGAAGAAAAGGAACAAATGTTGGAGGAGGGATTTACTGCCACAGTTTCAAGCAGTTTATATAGCATGAAGGAAGAACCAACTGTCTCTGCTAAAAAAATTGCTGATCTTTCAGTAGGAGATGAGGTAATTGTCTATGACTTTTTTCAACGTCCTTATCTCAAAATATCATATAAGGGGCAAGAGGGTTATATAACCCATGGTGCTTTGGAGCAGACAGACTTGTTGGATGAAATAACAGGAGAGACTGAGAGGTTAAGAGAAGAAGATCCTAGATTACCTGAGTTGATTGATAAGTTTGGCAGGGCAACAGCAAGAAAGATAATTAGGGAAGAAGTTTGGATCGGTATGACTGATGAAATGGCAAGAGCTTCATGGGGTAGACCAAGAGATATAAACAGAAGCACCAACGCTTATGGTGTAAATGAGCAATGGGTGTATCCATATGGTAAGTACCTTTACTTTGAAGATGGGGTATTGACCACTATTCAGGAATAAATAACAACTTTTAGAAGCTGAATTTCAGAAACTTTGCGTTGATTATCCATTTGTATTTTATGAATATTCTTCATAAAATAAGATTCAATTAAATGGAAAAAATTATGTCTTATGAAATAACCTGTATTAAAAAAACAGTGGATAAAGTGAGTGGTGAAATTTGTGGTGGAGATCCTGCTGATACTTTCACTCGAAATAGAAAAGACTATGCCATTAAGCTTGCCAAGAAATTAAGCATGAATGATAAATGGCATGAAGTGATGGTTTTGAAATCAACAAGGGATGATCCTGAATACCAAGCATACTTTAGTGATGGTAAATTAAAAGTCAGGATGTTTTAATGAATATCAAAAAGCTTAGAAAGTCATTAGGATTTACCCAAACAGAATTTGCTAAACATCTTGGCACTACTCAAAGAACAGTTTGTGAATGGGAGAATGGTCAATGTCCTGCTTATATTGATAATCTTGCTAAACTTGCTTTAAAAAAAGAGCAAGCCAAATGAATGACTTTCCTTTCTTATTGTCCTTCCGATTTCTCAGGCACCAAGTATAACAGAATTTTAAGCAACAGCATCTAATTTCAGTGGAGCTGTCATTCCATATTTCTCTTTACTTCCCTTTGCCATCTTGGTAAGCAAATTTAGTGCAATGTCTTTGTTTACCATAATTCCATCAAAGATATTCATGAATGGGATATCATGCGTAAGAAGCTTTTCTTCATATGAATGAATGAACTTTGATTCAAACTGAGACATTATGTGACCTAGATTCTTGTGATGATATTCTTTCCACTTCATCATGACCCTGTATACCTCAATGAAATAATCCATGTAAATCTCATCCACTCCAAATCTCTTCCAATTGTATTCATTGCTTTTATTGATCATGGTACTAATATCTTTCTTGAATTTACTTCTATCAGTAGTATCAGGGTCAAACTCCATTAGTACATCATATGTTATTCCTGCCAATGACATGAGTACATACAGGGTTAGTTGTCTTCTCTTTTGATCTTCAAATTCAATCAGATTGGTCTTGGTATCGATATCTAAACCATATTTGTATTTTAAATCAAAAAACAAATCCAACGTCCAATAAAACATTTTTAAAGAATCCTTATCTCTAAGGGCATCTACAAAGACATCAATGAGTTCTTTCTTACTTTTCTTTGATATTTGATGAAGTACCTGGCCCATGTAGTTTACCTGTTCTAATTCTTTCTTGGATAGATCCATCTCTTCAACTAAAACAGTAGATAAGAAATACTGAAATGAGTTGGACAACTCCACAATCTGATGTTCAGTACCTTTGGGTTCAGAGATATGTCTCATGAAGGGTCTGAGTCTCTTATCTGCTAGATTATTATTATGGTAGTCTCTGCCTTCTTTATAAGAGTTATCTGTGTAGAATTTTTTCTGTTTTTTATAATCTTCAGCTACAGGAAGTAGGTCTTCAGGTAATCTATCTTCATCAAGTACCCATTCATCAAAATGTTCTTTTCTTTGCAGTCCAAACTCAGAAGGCTTTGGTTTTGTATTCTCTTCCTTGTACTTGGCTTTCTTCTTATTGTTAAGTGAATCAAAGTACTTCTTAGTAATTCTGAGTCTAAATCTTTTTTGCCATGTATGTTCATCTCTGTAGTACTTAGGATTTACTCTGTACTTGTAGCAACGTGTATAAGCAAGTCCTGCATTAGGAGATACATACTTCTCTCCATCTCTATTATCTCTCTCTATTAATCTATTTTTATAACAGAATTTGAGCAGAAATTTTCTGTGCTCAATGCTAAGTATATCTTGTTGCCATTTGCAACTTTGCTCCCTGAAGTACCAATCAAAATGATAGCTTCCTTCAGTATTGTCAGGATCATACAGACTGCTAAGTAGTATGTAGATCCTATTGGTATACTTCTTTACAAATTTGTTTATGGCTTCTTGCTTGTCCTGCTCTGTCACTAGTTTTTTGTATCTCTCTCTTTGTTTTCTTCTGTCACTGTTCTTCAAGAAAGGGATGTAGTGTTCATTACAATAGTCTTGGAGTAATGGTTTTATGTCTTCTGTTTGTAATTTGTTTATGTAGTAATTCTTCACTTAATGCATCTGTGTGTTTTAAAATTCGAGTTTTATTGTAGTCCATATAGTTTCTGACAGAAGATTTCTCATATTATTTTTAATATCTGCCTTTGTATATGTTAACGTTTGAATTAGGGATATATTGTTGTGACTAAATGAATTTTTCTCATGGACACTACTAATGATATGTGAAAAAAAACGCAGAAAAGCTTCTCTGTATATACCACTTATTACACTGTACATATATATTATATTATATACATAATTATATACTTTAATGAATAATTAGAGAAGGAGTGGAAGATAAAATGATGGGAAACAGAGATAAAAAAGTAGGTAATTCCTCAGATTGGCTAGAAATAAACTATAAAATCCCTGTTTAAAGAAGATAGAGAAGGATTATTGAGGGTTTCAACACTAGCCATCTCAAATTTTGCCATTAACACTGTTAATGATAATTAATATATATATATATAATAGGTATATACTAGTTATTACTACTATACTAAATATTTAAGTTATATGGTATATACTTAATTATTAATAGATAAAAGAAGAAAGAATTACTTATTACTTATTACTTATTACTTATATTAGACTTAAATAGACAATTATAGGGGTAATAATTGGTAAATAGATGTTTAATTAATTATTAATACTAGACTTAAACAAAAGAGTACTTAATTGCAGAACAAAGAATAGATATCTATAATACTATTAATTATGTACTTAAAAAGAATTAAATTAAAATCTAAGTTTAAAATAAAGATATTTAATTAATTATTAATACAGGACTTAGATAGTTAAACTCTCAATAAAACAGGTATAGATCAGTTATCTGTTTGAAGCCAATTTAAGGGGTATTTCAAGTTGAAACTCCAAAAAAGGGGTTAAGAATGACCTATCATTTCCAACCTCAGCAAAGGAAAAGCGCTTCTAAAGAGACTTCACTAAAAAAGGGAGTAAGGATATGGCTACTCAAATTTAAGGCTCTTAGAATTGAAATATAAGGTAAACTTAAATTTGGCTAAAGGAAGTTAAATGATCAAGTAATATTGACGATTTGATAAAGCATATAAGCATTATATATTAAATTATACGTTAAAATGCATATAAATAATACCTAATATTATATTATATATGTACTAGCTCTCATTTTACCATACCTCAAATCTTTTATGTATACATAACAGTCGTTTATCTATTTCCCATCCTTGCGTTCAAAAAAAGCTTCTATATATAAGCATGAATGATTGTTGGGTTATGTTTTTATGCTATTACTGAGAATACACTCGCAATGACTTCTCTATTTATTCAATGATAAGATTATAAAAAAGTATGTAGGAAAGTGCTATCAAAATGATCCCACCATACTTAGGGGAAGTAATTTTTAAATCAGAAGTTACCTGATATAGAAGGTTTTTTTGATTATATAGGCCCGCGCTTGTTTTTCCAATACAAAAGTGAGCATCAATTCTAAATCATTCCAAATGAAAACCTATATAATAGAACTCTATAAAAGACTCATAGAAGCACAGCACCATCTTAGAATTAGCTCTGTAGTACACCAAATGCGTAACGTGGTATCTTACCTCAGCTACCTCATTTCATGCTCTTCAAGACCCATTAAAACGCAAATTCATATTGATTCCAATTCTGTTACTAATTCACTAAATGAAGACAAGAACCTGACAGAGATTTCCAAGATTGAAAAAATTAAGTCCGAAGAATCTCTCGAGGAGTTACTAATGGAGCTTAAAAAGGCAATCGAAGAAGATGAGGGTTATTCGAATGCTTTGGATCTTTTTGATACAGCTATGTTTAACAGCTTGACGCTAGAAGAGTCTTTTTTTCTAATAAATAAAATTCAACTTCTATACGCGGGCTTAGAAGAACCATCACAAGCACAGCTCATAAAGAGTTTAAACCGTAATCCTGTAAAGCAGATCGTCCAATATCCCCCTTCTCTAGACGAACTTATTGATTACAATATTTATGATGAGTATTTCCTTTACCAAGCAAATAAGGATGATGAAAAGCTATATTTCATTAAAAAGAGTGATCTTTTTAAAGTGAAAGAAAACCTCAACTCGTTAGTAAAAAATGAATGGGTTGAGTTTCCTTGGAAATTGAATTGAGAGATTAACTTTTTAGTGAATCCCGTAAAACAGCATTAGTATAAATTTGCTTGTTTAAAATTTTTAGCCTTTTATTAACCCATTAATAATTGTGCAAGTTATACGAATACCTTAGGCAGCGACCATTCGTATAACATCTCAAGAATTACATTATGCGAATCAAAAGAGCCATTAAAGCGTATATGAGCGTTTTCATTCTGTTCGCCCTAACAAACCCCTTGTTCGTATAATATTACGTTAAGTTGATCTAAATTAATGCAAAACAATGAATAAAAACAAAGAGATGAAGTTAGTCGCAACAGTACTACTATTTTTTATTCTTAATTGTTCTATAGTAGCTCAAGATTACAAATACCATAATGTTCTCTTTGGTGGAGATTCGCCTAATGGAGAGCTATTTATAAGTGTGAAAAATTCTATGCTTGATTTTCAGCAACTAGACAATGATGGCGAATATTCGATATTTATTGATACATCTGCGCTTAATTATCACGTATATAAAACTGTCTATATAGGGATGGAGATAATAGTACTTACTAATGATCCCACTACTGTTGTTATGAATGATCTAAGTTTTAATGAACAATTATATAAATCAAAAGATGAAAGAGTAGATGAGATTATTATTGATGGTGAACTTCATTCTATAAAAAGACATCGCTCAGCTTGTTATGAGACTGATGGTAAACAAGATATATATCAAACTATTAGAACATATAAATTTGAATGCACGATAGGTTATCATGATGACGGCACATCAAGTCAGTTAATTCATAATTTTTTTATAAGTGGCAGCGCTAGTATCAAAAACACATCTTCTGAAGATATTTATCATCTAAGTGATGGGATGAGACAAGTTGGAATTGAAGCTTTGTCTTTACATAGGAAATATGACCAAAGCGATAATTAGATATATATTTTTATTAATCATACATCAGCAACCTAACAAAGTAAATTAAGCGGACGCGGACGGGGTTAGGCTGCCTGTTTTCCTGTAAATTCATTTTAGTGACTTTTACTAAATCATAATTTCAGCGCCGCATATTTGCCAAACCGTTATAGGGTTACCATAAAGCTAAATTTCAACAAACTTCTAACTCAATGCCATTATCAAACGAGCAAGAGCGTAAAATAAAACAAAAGCTATCAAGCTATATTCAATTCACGAGTTGTAAATTTTGTAATGGAAACCAATGGACTATCAACAATGAATTGGTTGGATTTCCTATTTTTGATACTGAGCATAAAATGACAGTCGAGGGTTCATTAATGCCAATGGTAGTATTGAGTTGTAATAATTGTGGACATGCTCATTATTTCAGTGCAATGAAGCTCGATATTTTATGATTGTATTTCTTTTCGGTGCTGGAGCATCATTTGGGTCAGGTAATGTTCATCCAATCAATCCCCCGCTTGGAAATAATCTTTTTAATTCTCTTCAAAGATTATTTCCTACGACATGGGGTCAAATCCCTGATGAACTCTCGTCTAAGTTTGAAAATGATTTTGAAAAAGGAATGCATGAAGTGATAAGGAATCACAGCTTTTCTATTGCTCCTCTCATGCAGCATATGGGAATTTTCTTCTCTCGATTTAATCTATATGATGACAAATCCAATTATTACAAATCTTTGGTGAGTCATATAAAAAATGTGTCATTGTTAAACCAAACTGTATTTTCATCGCTCAATTATGAATGTTTATTAGAAATAGCTGTCTCCCAAAAAGGTATTCAAATAAATTACTTTGATGAACCTTCTGATAATTCCGCATCAATTTTCAAACTTCACGGATCTAGCAATTTCAAATCCAATAATATTCAGGCTTCAAGAGGTGTTCAATTTTCTAGTGGCGTATCTTTTGAAGGAGGAATACAAGTAATTCAACCAAGAGATGTACCAAGGGTTTTTAAAGGTAACACTGGGTTATATCCTGCAATGTGTTTATATGCTAAAAATAAACCACTAGCCATTGCTCCTTCTCAAATCAAGGAAGCTCAGAAAAAGTGGAAAGGTATTATTGAGAAAGCAGATAAAGTATTCATAATTGGAGTCAAGCCGAATGTTGAGGACAAACATATTTGGGAGCCATTGGCTAACTCGGAAGCCCATTTATATTATGTTGGCTTGGAAGAAGATTTTTCTAATTGGACAACTGAACATAGATCATATAATTATAAATATTTAGGTTCAACTTGGGAAGAAACCCATGACAAAATATTAAGAGAATTAAACTAAATTCATGTTGCCCTATAACCTACGCATTAAGTGGGAGGTGCCTCACCATTGGCTGCCCGTTTCAATTTGGTCAGTTTCCGCAGTACATTTTAAATCAAATTCGGGGCAACTTTCACCTCTCTTATGCGCAATATCGTTATACTGCCTTAGCTCTATTCATAAAACATTAATATCTGATAAATGGATTATAGAACGTTTCTTAAAAACAAATTCGAAACCGTAGTAGAAAATTTATCAAACAATACTGGGAAGCTAGCCTACTTGAGTTTAACTAGTAAACCTGAAGGTCCTATTCGTGATGAATATGCGTGGTTGTTACAAGAAGAATTACAGAGCAGCACTGATAATTTAATATCAGCACGAGAATATAGTCGATATGATTTAGCGGTCCTTAAAATTCCTGAAAATTCTGAGATCAAAAACGAAGAAGAAGTTAAGCATATCATTGAGTTTAAAGTTGGTTCTGCAGCAAGCTTTCGCGGCGGGCTCCAACAAGCAGATAAATTTGTTAACAGAGTTGTCAGTGATTTTCAAAAAGCCTATGAAAATGATATTGATCTAAATAAAATAACCTCTGCATTTATTGCAGTTGAACCACTACAAGAAATTGATAATAATCAAAGATCATATATTAAATATGCTGCTAGATCAAATATGCTTAGAAAGAAAGTGAACTCAGCTGATGAAGTTGAGTTTGAGATAAGTGAAAAAATGATATCTAAGTTTAAAGAGCGAAAGGAAATTGATTTTATTGATCATATAGCTTCGACAACTGCAGCTTTCAAAAACATTAAAGTAAGATTACATCTAATAATTTTAGGTGCCTTTAAGCAACATTTTAAAGCCTAAATAAACTAAGCAGGCAGTATCCTATATGGATTAAGGAGATGTGCTTAGCCAACTTTTGATGTTTTAGCTCTCCGTTCATTGGTTAAAAATCCTACCTCAAATCTTTTATGTATACTTAACCGTTGTTTATCCATTTCCCATCCTTGCCTTCCAAAAAGCTTCTATATATAAGCATGAATGATTGTTGGGTTATATTTTTATGCTATCCCTGAGAATACACTCACAATCACTTCTTTTCATTGATAAGATTATAAAAATGTAAGTAGGGAAGTGCTATCAAAGTGATCTCTCCATACTTAGGGGGGAGTTTGAAATCAGAAGATTACCTGAATTAGAAGGTTTTTTTGGTTATATAGGCCCCGCTCATTTTTTGACCTCAAGAAATGAGCACCTAACCCTAAATCATATCAAATGAAAGCCTATAACACAGACCTCCCAAAAAGATTTCAAACTGCAAGGAAATACTTCAAAATTCCCGCTGAATCGCACCAAATACACAACGTCATATATGACCATGGCTTTGGCTACAGCTTTCCTTCAAAGCCTATTACGACACAAATACCCGCGGGTACGTATCAGGTTGGATATACAAGGGATCATGATTTTATTCTCTCTAAAACTTCAAAAGTCAATAGAATTGATTCTAATGAATCCATAGAGGATTTGTTAATGGAACTCAATGGGTTTATCGATGAAAAGGAAGTTGATAAAAACCAATTTAAAAATGTCGCACATGAAAAAAGCTACGGCTTTATGGGACGGGGGTATTTCCCGCTTCATGAGTACAATAGTTCATTAAATAGTGTTTATGAAGAACTAATTCTGTTTCTGAACAACAAGGAGTTTTACCAAAAATCTGAATTGGGATTTAAAAGATCAGTCTTGCTTTATGGGGACACGGGGGTGGGTAAAAGTCGTTTCTTGGATTGGTTCTCTAAATCCATGATAAAAGAACTCGATGCAATCGTTATTCGACTGAACAATTCAGATGATATAGATCGACTAAACTCACATGGTCTTAATACACTCAATCGTGTTGCTAAAAATCGCTTAATCATCTTCTTGATTGAAGAACTTTCATCTTTAGTTGGTTATCGACAGAGTCATCTTGGGCTTCTAAATCTCCTCGATAATCCAATATTGAGAGATAACGTGCTTTTCTTGTCAACTACCAACAATCCTGAAAAAATTCCTGCTAATATCATTGCTCGTCAGCAAAGACTAGATGTGCTAGCAGAAGTTAACCCCAAAGATAACAGCGATGATTTTGTGGATGCTTTCTACGAATTTGTATTTCAGGAGGAGTTTCCGCCCAAATACAAAACATCTGAGTGGTATGAAAAACCATTGACTCCTGCAGCTCTTAAAGAGCTATTCATATATGCGCAGATGCACCAAGTAGACCTTGATGCTTCCTACCAAAAGATAAAGGAGAGGGAGAGGCTCGTGAAAGATAATTTTGATAGCAGAGATCCCGTAGGGTTTAGTTTGTTTGATGAATAGTATGAGTCTAGAAGATTGTTTCCTTCTGATATGGGAGATCCAAGTCTTATTTGAGGGACTAGAGCACCCATCCCAATCGCAGCTCTTTGTGTCTTTGAACAGAAATCCCGTCAGAAGGATTATAAAATATCCACCTTTGTCTCCGACGGAAATAAAGAATTATCCTGATTACGAAAATTATTTTTTGTATCAACCGATAAAGGATGATGATAGAATCTACTACATACGTAAAAATGATCTATTCAAGGTTAAGAAGAACCTTCGTGCTTTGGTGATCAATGAATGGATGATCTACCCGTGGAAGCTCAACTAGTAATGTCATAAAGTTGAATAAGCTCGCCAAAGAGCTTAGATATTCAATCAATTGTGTTGGGTTCTGAACTTGTTCATAAATATTAAGAAGTATTTTGTGCCTTAAAAGCTGCTAAAAAGTAATTGGCAGTTTTATTCTAAATATCTACCCATAAATACCTGTCAAACAGACATTTATTTAAATTGATTATTGTACCTTTTATACATAATCAAGAAATACGTGTCTCTTTGGGCAGTCATCTTTATAAATCCATTTAAATAATCATGAGAATTCAATATTTCTTTTCGGCGGTATTAATTTCACTTTTGGCAATAACATCCTGTTCAACAGATAGCACACCCATATATCAACTCACTGTCAATGTAGATCCTGCAGAGGGAGGTAGTGTTAGTCCGACAAGTGGAGAGTATGAAGAGGGAGAAACTGTTGAAATTACAGCATCAACAAATGAGAATTGGGTATTTGAACGGTGGCAAGGGGATCATACAGGTACTTCCAATCCTGCGTCTGTCACAATGAACGCAGATAAAAGTGTAACAGCAATTTTTTTAGAACCATTTGTCCTTGCTCCAAATGGTATTACAGTTCGATGTCCTAATGCTATAATCGGGCAGGTTAGTGTAATCAATGACATTGAATATGAGGCAGTGGATCGTGATTTGCTAATTCAAAGAAGAGATGAAGAAGCTGATTTATCTAAAGTTTGTACGAGTTTGGTAAATGATATGAGTTCTTTGTTCTTAGAAAAATATCATTTTAACCAAGATATCAGTAGTTGGGATGTGTCTTCAGTTACTAATATGAGGGCTATGTTTTATACGGCTTTTGATTTTAATCAGGATATTGGCAATTGGGACGTATCTTCAGTTACTGATATGAGAATGATGTTTGGTCATACTGCTTATTTTAATCAAGATATCAGTAGCTGGGATGTGTCTTCAGTAACTAATATGGGGGCTATGTTTAGAAATGCTGGTTTATTTAATCAGAATATTGGAAGCTGGGATGTTTCTTCAGTTACTAATATGGAAGATATGTTCGGAACTGAGAGAGATATTGTAAAAGGTGCTTACTCATTTAATCAAGATATTAGTAGTTGGGATGTGTCTTCAGTAACTAATATGAAAGGTATGTTTTATAGCGCAGAGTCTTTTAATCAGAATATTGGAAGCTGGGATGTGTCTTCAGTAACTAATATGAGCGATATGTTCAGAGAAGCTCATTCATTTAATAAAGGTATCAATAGTTGGGATGTTTCTTCCGTTACTGCTATGTACGGTATGTTCAATAAAGCTGGTAATTTTAATCAAGATATCAGCAATTGGAATGTATCTTTAGTTACTAATATGGAGGGCATGTTTAGACAAGCTAGTTCATTTAATCAGTATATCGGTAATTGGGATGTATCATCAGTAACTAATATGAGATATATGTTCATCAGGGCTGGTTTATTCAATCAGGATATTGGCAATTGGAATGTATCTTCAGTTACTAATATGGAAGCTATGTTTTATAACGCTGGGTCATTTAATCAAAATATTTCAAATTGGTGTGTTTCGAAGATAGCTTCAAAGCCCACTGACTTTGCTACAGGAAGTGCTCTCATTGAGGCAAACAAACCAATATGGGGCACTTGTCCACAATAATGCCTTTGAATTGACTAAGTATTAATAAATTGTTTGAAAATCGATATTTCGAACGATAGAAAATTAAGCAATAAGCGGTGACAGCATCTGTCACTGCTATGCTATAAGTTAAAGGCACCTCATAAACTTAAATCGGGAGTATCATGAGTGCTTTAACTTATTTAATTGGTTCAACTACGCTATTCTTCATAGGCTTTTATTTGGGGTTTGATAAAGGAATCAGAAATGGTCGAAGTGAGGGGTTTAATGATGGAATACAGGTTGCTTTACAAGAAGTGGATCGGTTAATGAGAGGGGGTTTAAAAACACCGTTAGATTGGGATACTGCACGTCAGCTAATGCAAGAGAAAATGAGCAAGAACTAAATTCAATAGAATTAGTTCAGCTATAGCTGTAGATTGGACAAATAACTAATAAAATTTGAATAATCTATAGATAGCATTTAAGTATCTATTGACAATAAAACTAAATATTAGAGATTTGCTATGTCTTTAAGTCAGCTGTCTTTTTTTTGTGAGGACTATAATGAGTTATCTGTAATTGAAGATTATGAAATGAAACAGCATAATCTACTTAAATGTAATTATTGTGGCTCCGAAAATTATTTCAAAAATGAAATACAGCATGTCTATATAAGTGACAGTGATAAAACAGATCTACTTAAGATAGGAATGTCTGCAAGAGATCCTCAAGAGAGAATTAAAGAATTTAGCAGGGCAACATCTTCAGTCAATTGGAATTTAGCTGTTTACTATAAAACACTATCATCTGTCGATTTAGAGAAGGCAATTTTTAACATACTAAATAGCTATAGGTATGAGTCTAAGGAAATGTTTGAAATCGACCTATACAAGGTTATTGAAATTATAAACGATGCATTAGGAATTTTGCCTAATCATCTTCGTAAAGATTTAGAATTTATTAAAGAGGATTTTGAATTGCCTCTATATCATCGGGATAAAAAAGTACAACGATCGAAAGATAATGCTGTTTTGAAAGATAGCATGAATCAAAGATTTGATGTCAATAAACCACCTAAATAGTTAGAGAGCCTCAGGTTTGCTCAATCTCATTTCTGTAGTATTTTTCTGCAAAGTTTCTTGCCTTATTGAACTCACTAAAAAAATCAAGAGTCATTGAAATTCTATCTTCAAAAAGCATATAAACACTTATTAGTAGAAGTTTTTTATACCAATTAAAGATCACACATCAATCCCTTGAAGCATACATAAAAGCTGTTTATTTATTACTTCATGCTCTTCTTCAACTAAATTATTATAGTTCTCGACTAGTTCATAATACATCTCATGACCATCGATTTCTGCAATGGATTTGATGTTCGGCAGGTACTGCTCAATGAATTTATTACTAATGATGGGATGTATTACATTCATGATCTCAACAGTTTGATCTGATAAATTGTATTGAGATAAGTTTTGAAAAATTAATTTAATGTACTGATTAAGTAGTCGCGCGGTATAACTGTACGGATTGTTCTTTTGGATCTTCAAATTGTCCATATATAGTGGAAATAGTGACTGATGCAGGTTCTTTACTATTTGGTCATAAGTCTGATCATATTGATGTAAACTTTTTGATGTTAAGAGTTCTTGAATATCACACTCGAGAAACTTTGCAAAAATCGGTTCTTTAGTTCCTTTCTTAAAGATCCCCATAGCCCCCGACTTATATATAAAGTCGAGAGCATTCGTGGAGAGTTGCTTGATGTGATTAGTTAATGGCTTTTCTAAATTCATTTTTGTTGTTATTTATATGTTTAATTTTTTCATAAGGGGGACTACTAACTCATCATATTTATCTGTTTCAGATTCTACTATTTGTCGGTATTCATCCAATACTAATTTATATGTGGTTTGATCTGTGATGCCCTCAGTCGACTTTATCCCCGTAATCATAAGATTCAAGAATTCTTGACTCATTACGGGGTGCTGCAATTGGATAATGTTTAGTATCGTTTCAGAAGGGATATAAACTTTGCAAGCACTTACTGCAGCTCTCAGGTAGGCATTTAGTAAATTAGCTGTATCAGGATATTGGCGAAAGACAGCTACATATACATCGTCCTCATAATAATGGACTATCCTCTCGTGTAGCTTTGGTACAAAATCAAAGTAGTATTCATCAAATTGCTTCTCACTTTCAACTTCAAAAATTTTATATAGGTCTACGCCTCTCAGTAACGCAGCTACAACTTCATGGGAGTCCTTATCAAAATGACTTAGCTTTCCTCTCTTTATGAGATAATCCGTTGCTATTCTTGCTGCATCCTCAAATAATGGTGGTATAAATTTTTCTTCAATCATAATCCTGTTTGTTTACTCTTAATTATAATCGAAAAAGATTTTAGGGGAGGGACTGGGGGTAAAAAGGAGTTTTTTATTAAAATTAGAGTATGATCCGAATCAACACAATTCTGAAAACTGAAATCATTTGTTAAAGCCATACCTGTCCCCTTAAGGACGAGGTGTTAATAAAGACCCGATAAGAAAAATCAGGACTAATTTACTTCAGTAAAATACTCCTCATTTAATGTCTTTCTAACTTTATCGATGGTGGAATAGCTACATCTACATCGATGGGATATTTCTTGAGTGGTATAGCCGTTATCAAGATCTTTTATAATCATCTGAGTTTTAGGTTTATTCAAAAACTTCTCTCGACTTTCAGATGTACCTACTTTCCTGCCTCGGTATTTCCCTTCCATTTTACTTCTCTCGATGCCTTCTCTCTGTCTCTCCCTAATCATTTTTCTTTCAAAATCTGACATAGTGGAGAGGATGGAGATCATCAGTTCGGAAAACATATCTGTATTTCCATCTTCATTCAGATTTTGAAAGTTGGGATTTCTACAAACTAATCGTATTCCCAATTCTGTCAGTTCTTTCCATAAATTGAGTACTGAGAGTGTATCTCTCCCAAGGCGGTCGATAGAGTGAACTTCTAAATGAGTAAGTTTCTCTTGATCAATCAGTGTTTTGATTTGAGAACCCTTAGGTCTTTCCCATAGTGGAATAGATCCACTACATTTATCAGTGAAGACATAGTCAAACTCATTGAGATTTTTCAACTGCCTTGAATCATTCTGATCTTGAGTAGAAACGCGGGAATAAAAGACTTTCATTTGTTACTATTTAAGGGTGGATTTTTTCAGGGCCTTAAATAGTAAAATAAGGCGAGTATAACAAGGCCTGAGAGGGGATGGAATTTTACTCTTTGGGGTATACCCAAAAAGAGTAAAGTGATTGTAACAAAAAATTAAATCTAAATAGGGGGTTCATGTAGAAACCAACTTCTAAAAAGATATAGAAATATTCAGAAGATGGTTTGTCAATTCATGATGTGTCAAAAATAGTAGGTTACTCTACTTCAACGGTTCAGAAGCTGAAGAACTTAATTTGAAGGACAGGTTCCCCAAACGGGTTTATACTCTTCAATAAGTGGAGAGTTGAAAGAAAAATATTCAGGTTCTGACGATATGTTTGAGACACACCAACTGGATATGTTTTGATTGAAGGAAGATTCATTAAACATATAATCCATATTCGTCACTGAACTCACGTGCCAACTACCGATGTCTTGGTTGAATGGTGATTTCCTAAACATAGAATCCATAAATGTCACGGAACTCACATCCCAACTTCCAATGTCCTGGTTAAAAGAAGATGAATGAAACATATTACCCATATGAGTCACAGAACTTACATCCCAATTAGAAATATCTTGATTAAATGAAGCATCATAGAACATTAACCACATACTGGTCACGGAACTCACATCCCAACTCGAAATATCCTGATTGAATGGAGTCTCAATAAACATTGAAGTCATATCCGTCACAGAACTTACGTCCCAATTTCCAATGTCCTGGTTAAAAGGAGATGAATGAAACATACCTTTCATATCCTTCACGGAACTCACATCCCAACTCGAAATATCCTGATTGAATGGAGACTCATAAAATATCAATTCCATATCCCTTACAGAACTTACATCCCAACTCGAAATATCCCGATTGAATGAAGATTTATAAAAGACGGTCTCCATGTTAGTCACGGAACTCACATCCCAACTCGAAATGTCCTGATTGAATGGAGACCTATTAAACATTCCCCCCATTTCCCTCAACGAGCTTACATCCCAACTCGAAATATCCTGATTGAATGAAGACCCATAAAACATCAACCTCATATCAGTCACAGAACTTACATCCCAACTCGAAATGTCCTGATTGAAATCACTGTTATAAAACAAATATCTCATATTTGTGATTAAAGAGACACAGACTTTTGAAAGGTCTTTACCTTCATATAAACGTTGTTCTAATAGCTCCCTGTCCACTACTTCATACTCAATTCCGTTGACTATACTAATATCACCAATTTTACCATCAGGACATTTGATGGTAATTCCATCACTACTTAAATAGGTTGGGGTGGTTTCAGTCCCACATGAGGACAGAGTCAAGAGAAGTGAGAAAAGTATCAGATAATATAATCTGGTATGTGTCATTTAAAATCCCTTTAGATATAAAATTATGTTATTAGATATTAATTAAAATCAGTCCCATATACCAACATTCCAAAATTGTAGCTCTTTTTTACCACACTTTGGACACTTGAATTTCAACTCGTCTATAAATACATCCTCATCATCCGAAAGGAATGGTTCAAAAGGTTCAACTTCTCGTTTACATCTAGAACAGATCAGATCTTCATGATTGACATCAATTTTTGTCAGCCTCTTGCAGGGGTAGCAGGGAGTAGGCACGATATTGGCATGAGGTGTAATAATTCCACACCCGACCATAATCTCTCTGTAGTTATGGTTACAAGAATGACATATTGGTTGATAGATGAATCCCATGTGTTATATGTATTCTACAATTAAAAAATTGAAGTATATGAATAAACCAATCTCTAAGAAGATAAAAGACTACTTGGAAGATGGACTTACCATCAGGGATATTTCTAAGGTGGTAGGTTGTTCTACTTCAACCGTTCAGAAGGTTAAAAATATTATTGACTATGTAAGTATTTAGTTAAGTTATCTTGTATTGACTTCACATATAAAACTAAGTCAAATTATATCGAATAAATATTCGGGTTTAAGTATGAAACGGTATTCTAATTTAATCTTATCTCTACTTCTTGTTTTAATTTTTCAATCCTGTTCTGACATTAAATTTAGTGATTCGTATGTGTTGACAGAGAGACTTGTTGAAAGAAATGATACAACTTATCAAGTAAATAGTAATACGCCTTTTACAGGGGTTGGTGTTGACTCTACAGAAAATGTGATGACCTTAAAAGTTGAATATGAAAGTGGGTTGAGAGATGGTCTTTATCAAGAGTTTCACTTGAATACACAATTAAAAAAGGAAGGTAAATTTGAGAATGGTTTTAAGGAGGGAGAGTGGAAAACATTTTATGACAATGGACAATTACTTAGTGTTGGTAATTATATAAATGGTAAAGAAGACGGTAATTTTAAAACCTACTTTAGAGATGGAAGTATTAAGTCAGAGATAATGTACAAGGGAGGAAAAAAGGATGGAATATTCAAAAAGTACCATCAAAACGGTGTTTTGAATGTTGATGTGAGATTCTCTGATGGATTATACGATAGTAGATATGTGGAACTAACTTCAAGTCAAGATACGATATTAACTTTAGATTTTAGTGAGGGGTCGTTTAATGGAAGATTTGTTGTTGATATAAGTCAATACCATAGAAAGGGTGATGGAAGTGAATTATTCGATTTAATTTCTACAAATGTTGGAACTTTTTATAGTGTTAGTTTCAAGAAATTTAGTAATCATAACTTATTCGAAGATGGAAATTTTTTTCTTTTTGAAGATGATATAAGTTCTGTGTCAGGTTTTTATAAAAATGGAGAAAGAGATGGTAGGTGGGTAGTAAAATCTGTTGGTAAAAAAAGTTTAGAATTAGAATACAAGAATGGGGTTAAAGACGGGGAATTAATAAAATTCTATCCATTATCTGATACACCTCAATTAAAAGGAAATTTTAAGGATGGTAGTAAAAATGGTTTATGGAGTATCTTCTACCCAAACGGTGATATTAAAACAGAAATTAATCTGACAGATGATATTTATGATGGTTTTTATAAAAGATACTATGAGAACGGTAATGTTAAGTTAGAGGGACAGTTCAAGAAGGGAGATTTTTTTAATGTTTGGACTGAGTATAAACCTGACGGAACATTATGGAAACAAAGAACTTATGACAGTGAAAAATATAAATTAGAAGAGTTTGATGAAAATGGTAACGTAATTTACACCACTCTAATGGGGTATTAAGTACATTTCAATCTTATCAACCAAGTATTCTTTTTCTACCTGTAAAACCTTCGAGTAAATTCGACTCTTGAAAGACATCAACGGTTTGATATGTTGATAGAAATATCGGCTAAAAAAAACCCAAAATTTCTTGACACAGTTTATGAATTTATATTAAAAGGACCTCTGTCAGTCAAATATAATGCCTCAGAGTGGTATCATAAAGAGCTTACTCCTTCAACCATGAAAAATCTCTTTAATTACATATAAATGAATCAGGTTGACCTTGGTGAAGCGTATCACTTAATTAAAAAAAGAGAGAAATTTGTATGCTATGATTTATAGGTAAGAGAACGCATGAAGTGCAGTCAACAATCTTAATTAGAGTTAAGTTCTAATCACATGAAAATGCAAAAAGTTCTATTGTTTGTTTTATTATCAATCACCATTGTGCAGAATTGTTTTTCACAAGAAAGGAAAAACTTTAAATCTAGTGAAATCGATTCCACAATTGAAAGAGAAGGTTATGATGAGCCAATAATTATAAGTCAAAAAAAATTAGAAGAATTTACACTTTGGGATTATTTGGATGGTAAAGAAGAGTGGAAGGGTAAAAAAGGATATGTAAGTTACTTAAAAGAGTCTAATGGAGGGTTGGTATTGAGTAAAATTAAATTTCAGGATAAGAATTTATACTCAATCTCATATGAAGAACATAATGGTAATGATATAGAAACGACGAGTTTACTATTATCAGATAAATCAGCTAATGCTCTTTTTAAACCTGACAAATTTAATTGGGTTTGTGTCTTAAATGAATCAACAGAGGAACATTTTTATTATTCTAGAAAATCTATCTATTCTAGATTGTCTAGAACAATAGAAAATCAAATTGATGACTTATCGGAATATGATTATTGTGAAAGTTACCTTCCTTTATATATTTCTGATGAGGGAGCGTTAAGGTTTACCATAGTAGTATTACCAAAAGAGAAGGATGAAGAGTACTACATGAAAAGATTCGAAATGGGGCCATACATAGAAGTTGACTCAATAAACTATCACTCGACTTTTAATAATAGATTTACAGAAACAATATTTGATGATGAATTCGTAGTGAGAGATGTAGATTCCTATTCAGAAAGAAATATTAAAGATACTCAGACAAGTTTATACTTCAGTGGTTCAGGCATTAAGAATACAGATGTTTTTACTGCTGAAAGCCCTTGGAGAATTACATGGACGAATGATGGACAATTTATGTCAGGATATTTAATAGATGAAAATGATGAAACTGTAGAAGTAATAATAAATTCAGATGATAATAGGGGAAGAAACAACATCTATAAGACAGGTACTTTCCATATAAAGGTCAATTCAATTGGTAATTGGGTAATTAAAATACATAACTAAGAAAGTCATGATTCTAGTAGTGTGCATGTTATGCGTTGAAAATATTTATAATTAAACAAGGTGCAAATGCTATTTACAACCGTCAATTACGACTCAAAAGACATTGTACAAAGTTATGGAATGGTTGATTCTCACATTGTTGTGGGAGCCAATTTATTCAGAGATGCCTTTGCAGGCTTCAGAGATATTTTTGGGGGAGAGACAAAGAGTTATAAGAAAGACATTAATAAAATGAAAACTGCAGGTATGCAGGAAATGAAAGAGAAAGCAAAGAAGATGGGAGCCAATGCAATCATTGCTTTGAATGTGGACTTAGATGAAGTCTCAGGTTCAGGAAAGTCGATGTTTATGTACAATATGTATGGGACTGCTGTTAAGTTGAAAGAAGAGTTGATACACTCGGAAGACAATAATACTAGTGAACTAGATATTGAGTTTGAAGAGTTTGAGGAACTGAAAAAACTCATTAACAAAAGGGATAAAATTGAAAAGCCTGAAGACATAAAAAAGAATTTACTTCAGAAACTTAAAGAGAATAATCTACTTGATGAAAGGCTTATTAATATTTACATGGAAGGATTTTTAGAAAGCAGGGGACTTTACGATTGTAAAGATTTTTTGTCTTCCATCCCGCTTAGATACTATAAAGATACTTTCTTTTCTAAAATAGATGAACTTGCTCCTTCAAAGCTTAATAAGTTCATAGATGCTTTATCGGAGAACAATTATTATGATGTAGATAAGATTACTCAACTACTTCAGTCTGATAATATGACTATCAGATTGAGAGGATTGAAGTTTGCGCTCATGTATAAAGAAGTATACAGCAAAAGCGATATTTCAAAATTTAAATCTGTTCTAAATGTACTACGGTCAGACTTAAGTTTTGAAGTTGATATAACGGTAATTGACAAAATGATTGGTAGTGAGCAGAAATATAAATGTCCAAACTGCCTAAACGAAGCAAAAGTCAGTATTGCGAATAAATGCAATAAGTGTGATGCAAATTTATTGGGTTTCTTGTCATTACATGATACAGAATTTCCCTATCCCATTGTTCAGACGATTGAAGGAGCAATCAATGAACTTGAAAATAGAGTAAAAGTACTTGAAGAGGTTTTGTAGAACAAAATAAGTCCTTGAGTTGCAACAAAAAGTGTATGATATTGAGCTCAACATGATTGATCTTGAACTATTTCCTGATGAGTTACATCCACATCAATTTCCACCTGAATTGGTGGATTTCATTTAAGGAGTAAACAGACGATAATCATAGGGGTAAAAGCACCAAAAAGTGGTTCACCCTATGTTCACCTAAATTATGATAAATGAGTATAAAGTTCACCCAATGACTGACAAGAAATGTTGCTTAAAGTCCCTATCAAGTTATCGATGTGAAGGATCAGAAATTGCATCAACAACAGAAACATCAATGTAAAGAAGCAGAAGAAAAAAGGGTTGACATGCCTTTTAAGCAGGTCGATCTGTAATTTATTTATTTTTGATGCCACAATACTACGTTCGGTCATTAGGGGTTTTAGCAGAAAAATTGCCTCTGTGTTGATTGAGAGCCAAAAAATTCATTTATGATAACATTTTCAAGATACTCAAATATATGGTATTATCGTTCGCAACCATTCACTCGCTAATTAAAAAAGAAAACAACTTCTGCCTATCGCATAAAGCTACAGAAAATAAGTAATAACCGAGCCAGTAAATATCCGGTGTATTCTTTTTTAAAGTTAGTTTACTATTTGCCATTCGTTTGTCTTATGAGTGGGTTGCTTTTTATCAGTTCGTCTTACGCACAGGAACGTTCCGATATGGCTATGGATACGACTGTCACAGATTCCGCGGACAAAAGCACTAGTCTGATCTTCAGGTCTCCCGGCAGATATCCAACGGCAGTACCATTACCAAAATTATATTATATCCAAAGTCAGAAAGAGAACTTTGACGTCCGCTGGGATTCTACCTCAACCTACAAGATCTTTCGCCGCATTGGTGGTCAAAACGTCTCGCCACCGGCCACTTTATCTTTCACTGAATACGTAAGATTTAAAAGAGAGCAACAAAAAAGAGAGATAAGGTTTCAGCTGATCGAGGAAGGGAAACGGTTTACGGGAGATGAAAGAGGGTTACTTGATTTCAGCCTTCAGATTCCGGGCGGGGAAGAATCTGTATTCAGTTCTATATTTGGAAAACCGGAAGTAAATCTGACTGTAAACGGAACGGCTAATATGAATATAGGTGTATCGGTTCAAAATATCGACGACCCTACCATAGATCCGGATCTTCAGCGGAGAATTGACCCGACCTTCAATCAAAATTTACAGTTGAATATACAGGGTACTGTTGGTGATAAACTGACTATTGCAACAGACTGGGATACAGAACGTGCCTTTGATTTCCAGAACAGGCTGAACATCATTTATGAGGGTTATGAGGATGAGATCATAAAATCCATTGAATTGGGTAACGTGTCGATGGAGACAGGCAACTCACTTATCAGGGGTGGGGCGTCTCTGTTTGGTATAAAATCAGTGGCTGAGATCGGATCATTGAAAATGACATCTGTGATCTCACAGCAAAAAGGCGAAAGTCAGACTCAAACCATCTCAGGTGGGGCGCAGGAAACACAGTTTTCACTGCGTCCGGCACAATATCAGAATAATCGGCACTTCTTCATTGATTTCTATAATCGTCAGGAATTTGAAAATAACGTGGCTGATCCGCAACAACTTGGTCAGGCTTACCAGATCTCAGATATGAGAGTTTGGATTTCTGAACCTCAGGTTAATACTACCGACCCGGAAGCGGTAAGAGCAGCTGCCTTTGTTGATCTTGGTGTTGTTGAGAATCCTGATGGTACCTATAGTTTGCCAAATCCATCAAATGACAGTATTGATGATGCATTGCTAGAAGCAAACCGAGGGAATAACAGCGCATCAGCAGAATCATTCAACGTTAATGGAAATGATTTTTATAACGGATATTTTCGGCCTCTTCAGGAAGGAAGTGATTACACAGTTAACAAAACGCTTGGTTACATCAGCCTGAATCGTAACCTGAATTCAGGTTCTTATCTCGCTGTTTCGTATGTGAGGGAGGGTGTGCCTGATGAAAGTATCGAAAATGTTGTGGTTGGAGATGTAAATCCGCAATCAACAGGTTTGACCTACCTTAAATTGATTAGACCCAGCAACCCTACACCTGACCTGAAAGCGTGGCCACTTACCATGCGAAATATATATTCCTTGGGGGTATCAAACGTAACGCAAGATGGCTTAGATGTTGAGATCAATTATACAACCGGTAATGTGGACGAAACTAATCTGCCGGGCCGGAATCAAACACTGCTTCAGGATCTTGGGCTTGACCGTACAGATACACAGGGTTCTGTAAATCCAGACAACCTAATTGACTTTTCAGGTATAGTTTTGAACCCAAGAAATGGAAATATATTGTTTCCTTATTTAGAGCCGTTTGGAGACCGTATAAGATCATTATTGGAAGAAACAGGCGCATCGGATTCACTGATCGAGTCAGTAACTTATATCGAATTATATAATGAAAGGCAGAATACTGCTGACCAATCGAATAAGAATAATTTTTATCGGATTGATGGGGTTTCAAGTGGCGGTGTGTCTGGAAATTTCTCATTGGGAATAAGTTTGGTTGAGGGCTCGGTCAAAGTCTTTGCCAGTGGTACGGAGTTAATAGAAGGCGTGGATTACGAGGTAGACTATTCGTTTGGAAATATCACGATCCTGAATGATCGCTATCTGGCATCGGGTCAGGATATCAGGATTGAGTATGAAAATAATCAGCTGAACGTGATCGGGCAGAAAAACTTTACAGGTTTACGGGCTGAATATGAGTTTACGGATGATATCAAAATTGGAAGTACCTACTTCAAACTAAAAGAACAGCCACTTTCCGATAAGATCAGGATAGGTAATGAAACTATTAATAACACTATTCTCGGAATGGATGCTCAGGCTTCTTTTGACACACCATGGCTCACGAAGGCCATCGACAGAGTTCCATTATTGCAAACAAAAGAACCATCCAACATTGAAGTAAGCGGTGAAGTGGCTCAGCTCCGGCCCGGAGTTTCACAGACAAATGCGGTCAGGGATGCCATTGATAAGGGTAATTTATTCAGTGATGAGGAGAATGGTCTCGTTTTTATCGACGATTTCGAGGATTCTGAACTTACTATTTCTTTTATGAGTCCGACTAGATGGAATCTTGCCGCAGCACCGGCTGCTATTCCCGGCTATGCTCCTGATCAATCATATTTCACGGATCCATTTGTAACACCATTGAATACACTGAAATCAAAAATTGAAAGGTCAGATCTGCGGAGTCAGTTTGCCTGGTATAGCATCCCAAGAAATATCAGCAGTATCTTAGGTGGTGTTGAAGTTACGCCTGAATCAGAAGTGGTATTGACTGAAAACGTGTTTCCGGGCCGTGAAACGAATCTGGCTCAGGATGAGGTGATTAATACACTGGATTTATACTACGACCCGTCTGTTCGTGGTCCTTATAATTATAATTTAAATCTGAAAGAGAATCTTGAAAATGCACCTGAGAATCAGTGGGGTGGTATGACAGCAGCTGTACCATCGGGACAGGAAGATCTCACGCAAAATAATGTGGAATTTATCGAATTTTGGGTACAGCCTATTTTGCCTGACGGTCAGTCCCCTTCATCCGGCGATCTCCAAAGTTATGACGGTAAAATCTACATTGATGTTGGTACTATATCAGAAGATGTAGTTCCCAATTTTGATCTTAACTCTGAGGATGGTCTGGCCAATAACCCGGCAAACCTTGAACTTGACAGCTTTGGTGAGAATGCACGGTCTTATGTTCCTGCAAATCCTACTGCGCCTCAGGGACAGTTCTCCAACGAAAACAGATCTCTGGAAGATGTCGGTTTTGACGGAGTTCCAAGTGCTAATGGCTTTGATGCCCAAAAAGTAGAAACGGCCTTATTTTCAACATTTATCGACTCGATGCGTGTTGCCTATGGGGTCAGCAGTGATAAATATCAGTCTATATTGGCTGACCCTTCCAACGATGACTACGTATTTTACGGGGAATCAAGGGTGCAGAATTTACCGCTTCATGAGCGTTTTCACCGGTTGTTGGGATATCACGAAGGCAACACACCCACAGCCGGAGGTGATTCCCGGGCTATAACTCCAAGACCTGATTCCGAAGGATTGGTAAGCCGTGCAAATATTGAGACCAATAATAATTACTATCAGTACGAGATCGATTTTAATCCGGCCGATTTCAGCTCTTTGCAGATCGGAAGTCCGGGAACTTATATCGTGGATAAGGTACCTGGCGACAGGCAGCAGGACCGCTGGCACCTGGTGCGATTACCACTTTCAGAATTTACACGCAAGGTTGGGGATATTGATGGTTTCCAAAATATAAGCCACATTAGAATGTGGATGTCAGGCTACGAAAAACCATTTACACTTAGATTTGCCAGCTTCGAATTTATTGGAAGCCAATGGAGGAAGGTTGATAATATTGAGGAAACTCAAAATGCTTCTGCAGATTTAAGCATCGCTACCATTAATATTGAGGAAAATGCCAATAGAACACCAATACCTTATCGGCAGCCGGATGGGGCTATCCGCGCCTTAAACCGAGGTGTTCAGGTTCAAACGCTTGAGAATGAGCAGTCTCTGATACTTGGAGTTGAGAACCTTGAAGCTGGTGAGCTTCAGATGGTAAAAAAGGTGTATCCCGGTGGTTTGAATCTACTTAATTATTCAAACATGCGCATGTTTGTTCATGGTGAGGGCTACGGAGACGGACGGGAGGAACGAAATAATGCCGAACTGGTGATCAGGATGGGAACTGACTTGAACGCCAACTACTATGAATACAGGCAGCCTGTTACACCATCAGATCCTAACTTCCCATTTTCTACTTACAGTCCCGATGCAGCCGGCAGTCTTGAAGGAGATGCGGAAGAAGTCTGGAAATATCAAGAGAACAGTATGAATGTAATACTGTCAGCGTTCAATGAGTTGAAGCAATTAAGGGATCAGCAGGGTACGGGAGACTTAAATCAAAAATTTGAATTGCCACTTTCAACTGAGGAGGATGAAGCTGTACCCGGAGCCATTATAGCCATCAAGGGTAATCCGTCTTTAGGAAGGATCTCTGAACTGGCTATGGGTATCAGAAATCCTTTTGACCCAACCGATGTGAACTCTGAGGGTGTACCTGACCTGACGGCAGAGTTCTGGTTAAATGAATTAAGGGTATCGGGCTTTGATAATGAAAAGGGATGGAAGGCAAATGCCAAAGCCAGTTTTAAACTCGCGGATTTCGCAACTGTTAATACCAATTTCTCTAGAACCACAAACGGGTTTGGAGGGCTCGAATCTCGTTTAGGCCAAAGAAGTATTTCGGATGATATCGGCTATGAACTCAACTCAACAGTAAATTTACATAAACTTGTTCCCGACCGCTATGGTTGGAACTTTCCCGTTACTGTTTCGACCCGAAGAAATATATCAACTCCTAAATTCCTTCCAAATCAGGGGGATATCAGGCTTGAGGATTTCAAGAATGCAACAATCAATAACTCACAGCTCTCTGATACAGAGAAAGAGGAAGTCATAGATCAGCGTATTGAGGAAATTGAGACCGTACGTAATAACTTTTCGGTTAATGTTGCCAATATCTCTAAACAAAACTCCAAAGGGAAATTGGCTCAGTATACCATCGACCGAACGAAGCTGAGTTATGTTTATAATGAAGGCAGTTCGAAAAATCCGGAAACATTATTTCAGAATGATTGGAATTTTACGTCGTCGGTTCAGTACAATCTATCATTCAACAACGTTGGATTGATCAGGCCGTTTGAATTTACAGAGGAGGTTCCGCTGATAAATGTTTTATCAGGCCTCAGATTGGGTTATATGCCTTCATCTCTTAATGCTTCAGCTAACCTTAACCGATCTTATTCTGAAAGGAGACGGAGAAACCTGACGAGCCTGAACGGTCCGGAAGATATTCAGCCACTTCAACAGAGTCATACTTTTAATCAAAGGTCCTCATTTGGGTTTAATTATAACCTGACACGGAGTATCCCTATCTCATTCAGAAGCAGTACCGGATACGACCTTTCAAGGGCAGGAAGGACAGATATCAACGCCACAGGAAAGGAAGCTGATAGTCTTTCCTATAGTGTAGTGCCAACTTTTGAGGTTCTCAATAAGATCATTACAGATTCTCTATCAGCGCGAAGATCGAATTATGAGGAAAGTTATACCCTGAGTTGGCGACCCAGGTTGAATAATATAAATCCTTTGAACTGGATGAGCTATACTGCTTCCTACAGCGGAGGATATAACTGGACAAACAGTCCCAGGGGTTCACAACTTGGCGCAGGAATAGCAAACAATTTTCGTATTGATCACTCTCTTATATTTGAAGTTGAAGAGTTATTCGATAAAATGCCATTCTATACAAAAATGGTAGAGAAGAACCGGGAAGATACTCAGCTTCGAAAACGGGAAGACCAGGAAAAAGATCCCGATCTGGCTAAGGATTTTACCTACGTTGGCCGCAAGTTTATTCTGGCACTATTCAGTATGCGTAGTATTGATATCAGTTATAATGATAACAAAACTTCAAGTCAGTCTGGCTATAGGGGCGATTCTCAATTGTATTATGCTTTTAGAAATCCCGATTCTGATCATTTTTCCCCTCCATTTGCGTATCGGATAGGTTTACAAGATGAAATACCTAGATCGCAATTAATACGGCAAAGTCCGCAGGGACGAACTATCACGTTACCGAAAAACAACACTTATTCTGATAACATCACGCTTGGGACGACCCTAAATATACTCACAAACCTGAGCCTGGATCTTTCCTGGGATACTAAATGGGATGAAAGAAGAACAGATAACCTTGCTCTGAATCAGGACGGTGATATAAATTCAACTGTATCAGCAAGCGGAAATATCAGTTCTTCGGTTTGGGCTTTTGGAAATGGATATAGAGATCTTTTTGAAAGACAGTTGCAAACCGCTTTTGAGGATCTTGATGGCACTAATACCATCAGTGATGAAAGTGGAAATGGAGATGGACGTATTGTTTTGAACCGTAATACCCTGGAAGAGGATTTCAGGAAGGCTTATCTGGGAGGTGGTGTTAGCTCCATTGGTGAAAAAGGTTATACGCCAATTCCAAGACCAAACTGGAGACTCACATGGACGGGTGTTGAGAATGTAATCCCCTTCATCGGTGATAACATGAGGCGGGCAACTTTAACCCACAGTTACAGTGGCAGTTATCGTCTTGGCTGGAACCTGAACAGTATTACAGGATTGCAATCGGAACAAGGGCTTGGAGCCTTTAGCCTGATCGACAGTAGAGATCTGTATGAGCCGAATTCAATAAACATCGAACAGCGATTCTCTCCATTTTTACAGCTTAACGTAACCTGGGAATCGAATCTTAGAACGCAGATCAGCTTAGACAGAAGTAAGACCAGCAGTTTGGCATTATCAAGTAAAACAGTAACAGATCGACTTTCAGAGGGACTTACCGGTTCTATCAACTACACCTTTAGAAGAGTGACGCTCCCATTTTTGCCTCGGATCAAGAATAACATCGATGTGACCATTAACGGTGGTTTCGCCGATGATACGGAACAGAAGTATTACCTGAATCAGGATATAGGTCAGGCATTGAGTGATCCTGATCCGGTAAAAAATGTAGGATTATATGATTTTACGGCCCCGTTCGTCACAGGACAGCGCAGGATTAACGGATCCATTGTACTGGGATACCGCTTTTCTCAAACTGTCACATCAAATTTTGAATATACTTATACTAAGGTGGCTCCAAAGTCCTCAGCTTTTCCGCCAAGAACCAATCATGATATTAGATTTAATTTTAGGATCGCTATTCAGTCACGATAGATCAGGAATTTTCTTTTCTGAAATAAAAGAAACCCCAAAACCCACCGGTAAAAATCAGGCAGGTTACAGGAAGCCAGTTTCCAAAGCGGGTGTAAAGGGTTTCAGTGTATCGGTTATACACTTGTGAGACAAAGCCGGTTCGAACCCAATAATCTGTTTGACTGATGACTTTACCGTTTGGTGCTATGATTCCGGAAATACCATTATTGGCACTCCTGGCGATCCATCGATCGAACTCAATGGCTCTGAGTCGGGCATAGGCAAAATGTTGAAGGTGACCTGAGGTGTTGCCCCACCAGCCGTCGTTGGTGATAATAGTTATAAAAGTGGCTTCATTTCTGACAAATTCCCGGATCCAGGAGGGGTATACGGAGTCATAACAGATCAATCCGGGTGATGTAAATGCTGTGGTTTCGATCATATCAGGAGTTCTGCCCCTTCCAAAACCTGCAATACTGCCCCAATCAACGAAGTCAAATACATCAATTGTGGCAAGTATTTCTACAAATGGGATTCGTTCTACAATAGGGACCAGGTTTGCTTTTTCATAATCTGAAATGCTTCCGTCTGCTTTCACAAAAAGGGTGGCATTGAAATAATTGTATGGGTGTCCGGAACTTTGGATAATGCCTCTATAAAGCTTGTCGGTATCGGTATCGTAAGTTTTGAACAGTCCGGTGCCTACAATAAAGTTTGTGTTCCATGATCTGGCAGAATCAGCTATTCTGGATGCTGTTCTGGATTTGGAGAATATAGCACCATCAATGGCATTTTCCGGCCAGATCACGAGTTCCGTTTTAGGGTTGATCGTTCTATCTGTCAGGCTCATCAAGCTATCCATGACTTCATCCAATCCACTCATACCGGCAAAATCCTCATAGGAATCGTGATTGGGTTGAATGATGGCAACCTCAATTTCGTCTTTAGGATCTGTTTCAATCTCATTAGTAACGAATAAGGTGAATGACCACAAAGGAAAAATGATAAAAACGGTAAGTGTTGTATAGAGAAGTCTGTTCTCTTTGTTCAAGATAAACTGATAGGTTAGGGCTGAAGTAAGCACTACCCAAAGCGAGATACCCAGGAATCCGGTAGCAGATATGTATTGAATGATCCCTATCCAGTTAGACCAGGCATTACCGATGGCCAGCCAGGTCCACGATAGGTCCCAGTTATGGTGTAAAAACTCATACCCAACCCATGCAGAAGTTTGTAACAGTGCGATAAGAACAGGCGAGCTGCTTTTGGCTGAAAAATACTTTGCCAGGCACAATGGGATGGTCATAAGTACGCTGTTGGCAAGAATAGCGGCTATACCGGCAGGGAGACTCGCCATCATCAGCCAGTAGGTTCCTATCAGATTCCAAACTACAAACCCGGCATAACTGTAGTACGCCAGTTGTTTATAAGAATCTGTTTTTTGAACCAGATGGAACAGCAATATAAAGGCGGGTATACTAAGAAAAGATAAATTAACCGGCGGAAAACTCAGCCCCAGTAAAACCCCGGCGCTTATCGAAACTACCCAGTTGTTATCAAACCAATGCTTCATTCTGAATATCCTTTTCCGGCAACGATCACCACGATCTCACCTTTAATACTGTCGCGTGACTCAAACTCAGTTTTAAGTTCATTTATTGTACCGCGCACCACTTCTTCAAATTTTTTGGTGAGTTCCCGCGCTACGGCCGCAAGTCTTTCAGGTTCAAAATGCTTTTCTATCTCACCGAGTAACTTTAAAAGGCGATGAGGACTCTCATAAATTATAATGGTACGTTCATCCTCTGCAAGTTGACCCAATCGCTTTTGGCGCCCTTTTTTATGTGGCAGGAATCCCTCAAATACATAACGGTCGCAGGGTAAAGCACTAGCAACAAGAGCCGTTGTAGCTGCATCCGGACCGGGAATGACGGTGACGGTATGGTTCAAATTCTGTGCTTGCCGCACGGCAAGAAACCCCGGGTCAGATATTCCGGGCATACCGGCATCACTTATAAGAGCTACATTTTGGCCTGCATCCAAAATATTGGTCAGGTGCCCAACTTTTCTATGTTCATTATGTTGATGAAATGAAAAAGTAGGTTTATTGATTCCAAAATGTCGAAGCAGATTACCGGAGGTTCGTGTATCCTCGCACGCAATATAATCCACTTCATTCAATACCTCTACGGCACGAGGGGAGAAATCACTCAGGTTTCCAATAGGTGTGGCAACAATATATAGTGTAGACAAAAGACTTTTTTTATTTTAAACTGTATAAATATCAAAGTACGCGAATCAAAAACCAAACTGTAGTTCATGTTTAGGTTTGTAATTTAAGCAGTTGGTTGTATGTTTAGCGGAGAAATAAAAAATAAATTAATTATCGTTAGAATATGAATTTTAAACCATCAGGTCTTAATCACATTACCATCAGAGTAAATCGTATAGATGCTTCAAAGGAATTTTATGGTGATATCCTTGACCTGGAGCTCGTAAGAACTATGGGCCAAAGTATGGCCGTGTATAAGATAGGGGATGAAGATACTTTGGTGATCGTTGAGGCAGAAACCAGTTACGACCCAACATCTAGAGATTTCAGGGTAGATCACTTCGGTTTTTATGTGGATAGCCCCGAACAAGTTGATGAACTGGCAAAATACTTCCGGGAAAAAGAGGTTACCGTGATGAGCGGACCCGCGAACCGTAAAAAAGGTCGTTTTCTATTTATCTCAGACCCAGATGGTAATATGATCGAATACTTCTATGAGGAAAAAGAATGAAATAGAAAGAGAGCTGGATAAAAAAGGAATTAGAGGCAGATCTTCATAAGAACCTTAACAGTCAGTATTCCCGCATAGAAGTGTTGGAAAGGTTTTATGAGGATAGAAATCCATATGTGATAGGCCTCATGAACTTTTTTTCAACTTTGTTCTTCTTTGAAATTTTTTACTTCTTGATAAGTACTCTTATCAATGGTATGACCCTTGGGTTTACAGGGGAATTCTTTTCAACTCTTGGTCCATTTGCTCATATATCCATTCTGTTCCTATGCGTGACTTCTGTAATTAACAAAAGGTCAGCTGTGGATGTTGTAATCGATAGGTGGACTTTTTGATGATAAAACACACTAATTTTATATGTCTGATACACTGAAAACCGGCACATTACCATTTGAGATCGATGTACCCTATGAACTTATCGAAACCGGTTTTGGGAAATCTAAACCAATGATCGTGTACTTGCATGGATTCAAGCAGAATATCGAATACTTTGAAAAGAAGGTTAGCAGGATGTTAGAACTGAATGCCTATCATCTTTTTATTCAGGCACCTTACCCGGTGTATGATACGACACGTAAAATTAAAGTTTCCCGTTGGGGCAGAGCGTGGTATTTGTATGATGGAGATCAGGAACAGTTTCTTCAGTCGATGGAAGCTGCATCAGCTTTTATTCAGGAAATATTGGAGGAAGTAGTGTTGGATCTTAATGTTGAGAAGGTCTGTTTATTTGGATATTCAATGGGTGCCTATTTAGGTGGGTACTATGCACTATCCAGACCAAAGAGCGTCGATGAGCTTATAACTATAGGCGGACGTATCAAAACCGAAGCGTTTGAGGGTAAAAGGCGAGAGGCAAACCATATTAATGTGCTGGCATTGCATGGCAAAAACGATTCCAGTGTCTATCCTGAACCGCAGAAAGAATGTGTGGAACAATTAAAGGAAGATGGGTTTAAAGCAGAATTCAGGTTAGTGAATGCCGGTCACAAACTGGAAGACATTTTTATAAATGAGTCTAAGGAATGGTTAATGTCACTTGGGTATTCTGATACGTGATTTTTTGTTATACTTTGTTTCTAATGTTTGTTAAGTTATTTTAATCCAATTATAATAAGGCGGCTAATATGGTAAACAAGTACTTAATTTTGCCATATCATCACTAAATAATTTCAGGTAAAAAATGAACATACTTGTAATAGAAGATGATCCTTCAGTACGAACTTTGGTTAAAGCCGTACTGGAACATAACGGTAATTCAGTCTCAACTGCTGATAATGCAACCGATGGAGAATCGCATGCAATAAATAACGATTACGATATGATAATTCTTGATCTAGGGCTACCTGACGGGGATGGATATGAGGTTTGCAAAAATATTCGGGACGGGAATGTTGAGACACCGGTTTTGATACTTTCAGGCGAACAAGAGACTGATGTAAAAGTGAAAATGTTGAAAGTGGGTGCTGATGATTACCTGACCAAGCCATTTAATACTGAAGAGCTGATAGCCCGCATGACCGCCATCAAACGAAGAACTGAATCGGGCGGTGAACAGCAAATTTCCTGTGGGGAGCTGAAAGTTAACCTCTTAAAGCGAGAATTTACGATCAACAAAGAACCTGTTCAGTTGACCAACAATGAGTTTAATCTCCTTGTTTATTTTATGAAAAACAGAAACAGGGTCATCACTCAGGAAGAATTAGCTGAAAAAGTGTGGGATATTCATTTTGACACGCAAACAAACTATATCAATGTGTACATCAGCTACCTGAGAAAGAAGATCAGAGAACATACAGAGGTCGATTATATTGAAACCATTCGGAAAAAAGGATTTGCATTTCGGTGTGATTAAGAACTCATTTTGAACTAATTAAGTATAGTCCCTCAAGTTTTTGTTTGAGGGACTTTTTTTTGTCAACTATGAAACAAAGCACTTTGTTAAAACTCACTGACTACCTGAAAGGGTTCGCTACTGAGGAAAGGTGGAATACCATCACGGAAGTTGCGAACAAAAGAACCCAACATATTACAGTGGTGATTGAGGATATTTATCAGCCACATAACGCCAGTGCCGTTCTTAGAAGTTGTGATGGATTTGGAATTCAGGATGTGCATATCATAGAAAATAATAACGAATTTGATGCTTCAAGTCAGGTTACGATTGGGGCAGATCAGTGGCTTAGCATCCACAGGTATAACAATGAAGGCATAAATAATACTACAAGATGCCTGGAAAGCCTGAGAGAGCAGGGGTATCAGATCATAGCTACTAGTCCCCATGAAAATGATACGGAATTGAATGACCTGAATATCGATCAAAAAACTGCTCTTGTATTTGGAACCGAATTGGATGGCATCAGTGATACAGTTAAGGAAAATGCGGACGGTTATGTCAAGATCCCAATGGCCGGTTTTAGCGAAAGTTTTAATATCTCCGTAAGTGCAGCGATCTGTTTGTATGACCTGACCCTGCGCATGAGAAGATCAACTTTAAATTGGCAACTCAGTGATGAAGAGCTTGATCTACTTAAATATGAATGGCTCAAAAGATCTATTAAAGCAGGCGAAAAGCTGGAGAAACAGTGGTTAGAAAATAATCTCGATAAATAATTTATACTGAGGTTCAGCTCATTTACGTACCTAACCTTTATAGATTACCTTGGGAGTCGTTCTTCAATGTCTGCAACAGCATATGCAAAAGTGGCCATTGTAGCCACGCATTCATTAAAGTCATCTTTGTCGAGCTTGTCCATGGTATCTGCTGCCGTATGATGGTACCAAAAGTACTTTTCTCCATCAACAACCAATCCCATACCGGGTACACCGTCGTTCATAAGAGGACCAATATCAGCACCACCACCGCCTTTTGTTACTTTTCCTGATTCAATTGGCTGGAGGGTTTTACCGATCTCAGTCAATATTTCAAACCCACGGTCGCTGCCGGTAAAACCGAAACCGATGGGGTCAAAAACACCGGCATCTGATTCCATAGCCAATACGTGGTTATTGAGGGAGTTTTCTACTTCCTTGATCCAGCGGTGATATTCAGTGGCACCTCTAAGACCGTTTTCTTCATTAGCCCAAAGTACAACGCGAATGGTACGTTTTGGACGGATACCATTCTTTATCATCAATCGAACCGCTTCCCAGGATGCAATACTTCCACCGCCATCATCCATTACGCCCTGGCCAACATCCCATGAATCTATGTGGCCTCCAAGAACTATAATCTGATTAGGATATTCGGATCCTTTAATTTCAGCGATGATATTACGGGATTCAAAATCTGGAAGTGTTTTAGCATTCATATCTAGGTAAATCTCGATCTTGTTACCTCTATCGTACATTCTTTGGATCATCATGGCATCTTCTACCGTGATTGCAGCATGCGGGATCTTATCAACGCCTTCTTCATAATTCATAGTGCCGGTATGAGGTGTTTGCATAGAAAAAGGGCCAACAGAACGAATGATACTTGCCACTGCACCGAGTTTGGCAGCCTCAACAGCACCATTCATTCTATACTGAACAATACGACCGTAGGAGGTGAATTCTGCGTTATACAGAACGATCTTTCCTTTAACCTCATCCTTTACACTTTCAAGCTCTTCAAAGCTTTTAACCACGATCACCTCCGCAGTAATGCCACCTTCCGGAGTTGCGACACTTCCACCTAATCCCAGCATAGGGAGTTCTTGTTTGCGTGGAGAAATAAGAGTTGCACGCTCTTCACCCCGAACCCAGTGTGGCACCATAACGGGTTGACCCCATACTTTATCAAATCCATCCTTTTGCATTTCCTCCAGGATCCAATCCAGGGCATCCTCCAGATTTTGAGAACCACTGAACCTGGGGCCAAAGGTATCAGCCATATAACTCAATCTATCCCAGGCGAGATCACTTGATACAGCGTTTTGTACCAATTTGTCGATATTTTCTTTATTTGTAGATGAGAGCACATCCTGAGCTTGAATAGCAAAAAGGCTCATAACGCTGAGCAGGGTAGAAAGGAGTAGGCGTTTCATATTCATTTCTTAGAGTTTAAAATCGAGCCAATTAAACGAAAAGATTTAATCTATTCCACAAAAAAGCCCGAACCAATTTGGCCGGGCTTAATATAAAGTTCTTTAGGTGGATCTCGTCCTAATCCATAGAATTTTGGTTGGTCTCTGCTATCTGTTTGAACATAGCATATTCTTCCGGTGAAGTATCTGCAAATAGATAGTAAATAGGATCGACAGGACGCTTGTTGTAGTGAACTTCATAATGCAGGTGAGGTCCCTCAGAAAGTCCTGAGTCACCGGCCATCGCAATTTGTTGTCCGCGTTTAACCTCAACACCTGAACGTATACCATCAGCAAAGCCGGATAAATGGGCGTACATTGTTTCAAAACCAAAACCGTGATTTACAATTACAACATTACCGAGAGTACTTTTCTTACCGGCAAAGCGGATCTTACCGTCACCGGTTGTAAGCACGGGATCGCCCACATCAGCTCTGAAATCGAGCCCGTTATGAGGGCGGGGATAACCTAAAATTGGATGATTACGCATTCCGAAGCCACTAAGCAGAATCCCTGTCGTTGGTTTGATAGCCGGAATATTGCCCATCTTCTCCTTATTCACATTGTACTGATTCTTGATCTGCTCAAAACTTAATTGTTGAATACCAATACGTCTTTCCAGATTATCAACTTTGGAAGCTGTCCATTTAAGCAGTTCAGATGTGGATTCTGAGTATACATCAAAGTCTTCGTAAGGATCTGAACCACCAATACCTGCTTGCCTTTCTTCGTAGGATATTTTGTCCATCCCCAAAACTGATCGATACATCTCGTTATCTTTTTGAGCGATCTCACTTAACTGATTATCTAGATCAACAATGGAATAACGGGTTGATTCTAACTGCTCGTAGAGAGCTTCGTTTTCAGCTTTTAAAGCAAGTTCAGCAGGGGTCCCAATATAATTTGAGAGAAGAATAATCCCTATACCGGTTAATATGACACCGGAAAGGATCCAAATTGAAAGATTGTAAATTACTTGTTCGGTTCGTTTGTACGTAATAGGAACAAACTCACACTTAGCCTCGTCGTAGTAAAAATGATTTTTTAAAGACATAAATTATTCTTGTTACAAAACGCATTCAAGATACAGAGCTCACCGCCTTTATCAAAGAGTAGGAATTAACTCTAATGTTACATGATATTTATTCAATATCTCCCTCAAAGTATTCAATAGCTCTTTTTGGGGCCATGTCACCGCCTTTGGCTTTATCATCAATACTTGTTTTTATCCGTTCCTGAAATGCCTTGGCCGGGTCGTAACCATAATGTTTGAGCAAATAGTTCATGGCGATCACCTCAGCGATCACGGTAATATTCTTACCTGGCGTGATTGGTAGATGAATAAGCGGGATCTCCAGATCCAGGACTTTGACCGAATCGTGGTTCAAACCCGTTCGCTCAACTTCCTGTGCTTCATCCCATAAGGTAAGTTCAAGTACTACTTCCAGTCGTTTTTGATATCGTATCGACCGGATCCCAAACATAGACATTACGTCTACAATGCCGAGTCCTCTGATCTCCATGAAATGCTTGCTCATTTCGGTTGCTGAAGACATCAGGACATTATTTTTTTTTGTCAACATGACTACATCATCCGCTACCAGACGGTGACCCCGTTCAACAAGATCGAGAGCCACTTCACTTTTCCCGATCCCGGATCTTCCGGCCACGAGAATTCCAATTCCGTAAACGTCCATCATAGATCCATGAACCATCGTTTGTATGGCAAACTGATCTTCCATAAAATCCCGTAGCAGATACATGAAGCGAGTAGTCTCAAGTGGGGTAGAATAGACCGGGACCCCTGCTTCTCTGGCTGCCTGTAATAACTTTTCGGGCAGTTCATTACCATCAGTCAGGAAGATGACGGGAATATCGAATTGAGTTATATTTCGGAAGGCTTCAAGCTGCTTATCGCTACCCATATGGCCCAGAAACTGAGTTTCCGTATTTCCAATTATTTGTATTCGCTGATAGGTAAAAAGTTCAATATAACCTGCAAGAGCCAATCCCGGCCGGTGTAGATCAGCCTCGGTAACAAATTTGTCTGTACTGCAGTTTTCAGCAACACAGGATTCAATTTTTATATTGACTCGTTCTTTTAGTTTTTCAACTAAATATTCTACCGAAATTTTATCCTTTCGGGGGATCGGGTCTTGCGGTTTAAATGGCATATTAAAAATTATTGATTAGCGTGCATTTTGTCTTTGTATTTTTTTAGCTGCCGTGAAGCGGTATCAACAGCATTGTGCACAGCCTGTTCGTATGATTTTCCCGGTTCTTTAACTGTGATAACTTTGCGGGGTACTTTAATGATCAATTCGGCTTGATGTGGATTTTCATCTGATGGAGTAGGCTGTAAAACGATATCACACATAACTATTCGGTCGTAAAACTGTTCTAATTTTTCGACACTGTCTATACAATGTTGCTGTAGATCTGCGCTTGCTTCAAAATGGCGTGCTGTGAATGTAGTTTTCATATTTTCTACTCCTTAATTATAGTAATTTTATTTTTAATTATGTTTTTGCTCTCGGATGGGCTTGCTCGTACACATTTTTTAGTCTGTCGATACTTGTATGTGTATAAACCTGCGTAGCAGCAAGATTAGCATGCCCTAGAAACTCTTTAATGATTCGAATGTCTGCACCGTTGTCTAACATATGGGTTGCAAAACTATGCCGCAATACGTGAGGGCTTTTCTGTGTGACCTCACTGGTCTTTTTAAAATATTTTTCAACTATCAGTCCAACAGCCCTGTCATACATCCGTTGACCACTTGCTGCAATAAATAAGGCTCTTTTAGCATCGGCGTCAGTTCTGTTTCCATAAAGTTCCGGTCTCTTCTCGATAAACTCCTTAAGAACATCAGATACTGTTTTACCTAATGGGATTATTCGCTGTTTATTGCCTTTTCCTTTAACAATTACCTGATTTTGTTTGAGATCGATGTCTGTCCGGTTCAAACCGGTTAATTCACTGAGTCGCATTCCGGTACCATAAAACAATTCAAGTATGGCACGATTTTGAAGCCCCCGTGTGGTTTCAGTGTTCACCGCATCCATCATACGTTTAATATCTTCTACGGTAGCAGTTTTGGGCAAGCTTTTATCTTTTTTGGGGACAACCAGCAAGTGAGCCGGGTTCTTTTCAATATGTCCACGTTTGAAACAGTACTTGAAAAAGGAGCGAAGTGCAGCCACTTTTCGTGCAATGGTAGATTTTGCCATACCTTTCTCTGAAAGATCACCCAACCACAGTCTGATCGATAGTCGAGTTATTGATGAAAGGTCGACCTTTTCAGGATCAGTGTCTTCAACACCGGCCGTGAAAATCAGAAAAGTCTCCAGGTCGTGTCGGTAAGAAGTGATAGTATGTTTAGAAGCATTTTTTTCTACGGCAAGGTATTTCAGGTATTTATCTATCAATGCTTTCATATGCCTGAATATGTCCATGTATCTGCTAAAAAGAAAACTAATATTCGTGAAGGTGGAATGAATTTTTCGTTAAACTTCCCGGCCTTTCCATCTGGCTTTTTTACCGGTGTAATGATCCCAAAGGCAGCGAATGCCAAGGACTTCAAACCAAAGTATGGTAAGTGGTTGTAAAAGACTCATAAGCGGATTCCAATTGAATTTAATGTCAAGCAACCAACGCTGTATAAATATCACCCCAAGAATAATGGCTGCATAAAAGCGCTGATCAGGTTCGCCCATTAACAGAATATAAACCGGTGCAATGTATACAATAAACTGCATAACAGACATAAATAGGAATAAAACCGTATTTTTACCGAAACCCACGAAGAAGTTTTTTCTTAAGCCTTCAAAGATCTCATGGTGTGATCGATACATTCTGCAGTTCACTGTCTTTAGTCCGTCGTACATAGTGATGTTAAGACCGTTTCTTTTTATGACCTTAGCAAGTTCCACATCCTCAACGATCTGATTTTTTACCGATGAATGCCCCCCGATCTTTTCATAAGCTTTTCGGTTAAAGCCGATAAACTGACCGCAGGCAGCTGCAAATTGTACTCCAACCTTTTTTCTGATTGTTTTAGGAAGCCATTTCGGATTTTCCTCTACGTACTTTGCAGGAAGCAGACTGTATAACCCGTAATATATCATCGGAATGATAAGTTTCTCCCAGAAGGTTTTGAGCTCTTGCTTTGGCCAAACTGTAATGGCGTCAGAGTCATTAAGGGCATTGACCGATCTGGAAACGGCTGTATTTTCAAGCCAAACATCGGCATCAATGAATACCAGGATCTCTCCACGAGCTTGTTTGCTTAGTTGTTGACACGCCCACGGCTTGCCCAACCAGTTGTCAGGCTTAAGTTTACCTTTTATGGTTCTGAGAGTTGAATTATCAGCCTTAAGTTTATCTAATATGTAAGGAGTTTTGTCTGTTGAGTTATCATCAAGAACCAAGACCTCAAAATTGTTATAATTCTGATCCAAGGCAGAGCTTACGCATCGTTCAATTACGAGTTCTTCATTTCTTGCTGGTATGCAAATGCTGACCAAGGGTTGTTTATCAGATCCATATGAGCACTCTTTGAGAGAACGAAATTCGAACAAGTTGCGTACAAATACGGTAATAGTGTAAATAAAATATGATGCAGCGACAATAAGTAAAATGTCCATAGATGAATATAACAGGCAGAATCTTAAATTGAGCCTTTGACTCAAAAAAAATTATTATGAATATAAGTACTGATTTAGATCAAGTTTCTCCGGATCATGGGAAACCACTTGAAGGGTATGAGTGGTGGTATTTCGATGGAATGAGTTATGATGGTGAATTTTCTTTTGTGATCATCTTTTATCATGAAAATCCATTTTCCACTAAAAAGATCAAAGAACTACAGAAAGAACCGGTTGAGGGTAAAATACATCCTGCAATTAGTATCTCAATATATCGAAACAGCAAGCCAGTGTATTATAGTTTCCTGGAATTCGATGAAAAAGCATTTAATTGGGACTCGGAACAACTGAGACTGTGTGTTGACAGCAACAGCTTTCAGTATGATCTAAAAAATGATCTGTTTACTTACAAGATGATACTTGATCAAACTCTTCCGTCTGGTCACAGTTTAAGGGGGTCCATATCCGGTAGCGGACCACTTCCTGAGAAGACGCTTCTTGAATCCAAGAGCAAAGACAAACATTTATGGAATCTGATCCTGCCGAGTCTTCATTTTAATACTGACTTGAGGTTGAATGGTAAGGATGAAAGTGAAGTGATCAAGACAAAGGGTAGGGGTTACCATGACCATAACATTGGTTACGAACCTATGAAGGAAAGTTTTAAGGATTGGTATTGGGGAAGATATCATTATGATGAATTCACACTCATCTATTACCTGATGGAAAAGCATGACGAAAGACAGTTCGAAGCGTGGCTTATTGACAGTGAAAATCACAAAGTGATCGAGTATTTAAGTGAAGCTGAATTGGGGTATAAGGTATCAAATGTGTTTGGATTGAGATCTGCCCGAAAAATCAACTTGAAATCAGCACAAGTAACTGTAAATATTAATTTAAGAGATAAAATTGATAATGGCCCTTTTTATCAGCGATTCATTGCTAATTCAGTAATCAAGTACAAAGGCCAAGTGCATGCAGCGCAAGGTATATCAGAATACATATATCCTGAAAATATATATAAGAAAGTTTACTGGCCACTCGTACATATGAGGCTCAACTATACTAAACACAAGACACATTGGGTGCAAAAATCGCCCCTCATGTATCCCTGGACTTGGTGACCTAAATTATTTAGGCTAAAATTGAGGAATAAAGCCTTCATCAGAAAAGCCGGCTGTTGCTCTAATATGAGCTAAAATTTGTTGCATATCATGCTCAAATAAATTATTTAATTCATTGTTATTCAATTGATTATCATAATCAACTGTATCTCCTATTGATATATATAACTCAGGTTTGGCTGATCGGAACGAATGCATGTATATACCGATTGGAACGAAGTCAATTTCTTCCACTTTTTTATACAGCCAGCTCAAACCATTTTTAAAATCCGGTTTAGATTCTGAGGCGGGTTTGATCTTTCCTTCTGGATAAATAAAGAGACAGGCGTTGTTTCTTTTCAGTGACTCTATAGCATAACGCAATGAGGTTACTGAGGCTTTTGGGTCGTTAAGATCTATGGAGAACGCGCCGATTTTACTGAAGAAGGGATGCTTCTTCATTTGTTTATCCTCCATGATGGCCCGGGCATTTTGTTTGAAGAAATATTCATTCAGATATAAAGGGATCAATCCATCCCACCAGGAGTTATGGTTCAGGAAGTACACTGTTTTAGTATCATCAGAAGGGGTGTATTCCTGTTTAATCCATACCTGTTCGAAAGTTCTCTTTAGTTTCCATTTGGTGTATAAACTGAAAAACCTGATATACAATGGGGATTCGTTGGCTGGTATAAAACTCAAAGCGATCTTTTTTGGTCATAATAGGGGGTTGCCCCTTATCTTTCAAATATGAAGAATTGTAGAAATAAGCACATCGTTCAGATAACTGATCCGGGAATCGAGCAGTATACCTTAAATTTTACATCTGAGGAGTCAGGTACAATAAAGAGTATTATTGCTTTATCTGGCAAAGAGCTCGACTTTATAGACATGCTGAGCGGCGATTTGATTGGTCAGTTACTTAAACTACTCATTTCCGTCAGCGGTGCCCGGAGAGTTCTTTAGATCGGTACTTTTACAGGGTATTCAGCTTTGATGATGGCTGAAGCTCTTCCTGATAGTGGCGAGATCGTCACGATGGAAATGAATGTCAGAAATCAGGAATTAGCGGAACGTCATTTTCGGCAGTACGACAAAAAAGGAGCTATAAAGTTAATTAAAGGAAATGCACAAGATGAGTTACTTGAGCTGAATGGTGAATTCGATATGGTTTATATTGATGCAGATAAACTTAGTTATGAATATTATTATAATCAGGTGATGGATAAATTAAAGTCAGGCGGGTTGATCGTAATGGATAATGTACTTTGGAATGGCGCTGTTCTTGACCTGCAAGATTCCAAAGCAGTGTCTCTTCATGAATTCAATCTCAAGGTTTCTCAGAATGATAGGGTTGAGCAAATTTTGTTACCTATAAGAGACGGACTTCTTATCGTCAAAAAGATATAATATTATTGTTAGAAGATCGCAATTATCAATTGAATTCCAATTGAATACGTATATAAGTTGAATTTCATGAACAAAGCCAATGTCGACTAAAGTACTGATCATCGGAAAAGTTTGGCCTGAACCAAATTCTTCAGCGGCGGGCTCAAGAATGGTGCAGATCATTGAACTGTTCAGGGAGCAAGGCTGGTCCGTTACGTTTGTAACGGCAGCTGCTAAAAGTCCATTTATGGCTGACCTTGAATCCATGGGCGTAAAGACTTATGTCATAAAGCTCAACGATTCCGGTTTCGATGAATTTATCAGACAAATCAAACCTGATATTGTGTTGTACGATCGCTTCATGACGGAAGAGCAGTTTGGTTGGAGGGTTAGAGAGCAGGTGTCTGAGGCAATGACGATTCTTGATACGGAGGATCTTCACTGTTTAAGGCAGGGCCGCCGTAAAGCCTGGAATGAAGGTCGTGAGTTCGATGATGAAGATCTGTACAGTGATATTGCGAAAAGAGAGGTTGCCAGTATCCTGCGCAGTGATCTCTCAATTATGATATCAGAAATTGAAATGAGCATTCTGAGCCAGCATTTTGAAATCAAAGATGATAAAATAATTCATGTTCCGTTTCTTATTGATTCCCTTTGTGAAAATGATATAAATCAATGGCAGCCATATGATAATAGGAAACACTTTATAAGTATTGGAAATTTTTTGCACGAACCAAACTGGAATGCTGTGCTCTATTTAAAAGAAGAGATATGGCCAAAAATTCGTGAGAGACTACCAGATTCAGAGCTCCATATTTACGGAGCTTATCCATCTCAAAAGGTTGAACAATTGCATAATGAGAAAGAGGGGTTTCTGATAAAGGGACGGGCAGATGATGCCAAAAAAGTAGTGAGTGAATCTAGGGTACTACTGGCTCCACTTAGATTTGGGGCAGGTCTAAAAGGTAAGCTAATTGAAGCTATGCAATGCGGGACACCAAGCATAACAACTCCGATTGGAGCAGAAGGTATGCATGACGGCCTTCCGTGGCCTGGGGCTATCTGTAATGATCCGAATAGGTTTGCAGAGGAAGCTGTTCGGTTATATACGAATAAAGATTTGTGGGAGAAATCACAAATTCTCAGTATAGATCTCATAAACACTTTGTATGATAAAAAACAGCATGGTGATAATTTGACAAAGCGCATCTATGAGATTAGAGAAAATCTTTCAGCCCATCGCATGCAACATTTTACAGGAGAAATCTTACATCATCATAAACTTGGAAGTACCAAATATATGAGTAAGTGGATAGAGGCTAAAAACAAGATTAAAGATCTGTAGAGTTCAGGGATTCCAGAGATGAATAACCATTCATTTTATGAATAGTCCATAAATCAAGCCAGTCCCTGATTCCTACATATCTGTGATCAATAGAGTTCATATTCGAGCAAACGGGCATCAATGGTTGAGTTATAGAACTCAATTCTTTGGTTGGTTCGCAACCCGATCTTTTTAGCGAGGTCAAAATTTCCGGTAAACACATATCCCCAATAACCGGTGGCTTCCTGTTTAAAGAAATCTCCAATACCTTCATACGTCGGTTCTAGGTCCTTCTCATTTCCAATGCGGTCTCCGTATGGAGGGTTCAGCATGATCACTCCGGTTTTATCGGAAGGTATCTCTGTTCCACTGAAATCGCATTTATTTATCTCAATATGATGATCCAATCCGGCAGTACGTGCATTTTTACGTGTGGCATTAACAGCTCTTACGTCGTTATCTGTGGCAATGATCCGTCCTTCGAATGATTTATTCGTTTTGTTATTTAGATCGGACCTGAGATCATTCCAGCGGTCTTCATCAAAGCCAAGAATATGCTTTATACCGTAGTTTGGTCGTAATAAGCCGGGAGCTTTGTTGAGGGCTTGCAGGGCTGCCTCAATAGCAATGGTTCCGCTTCCACACATGGGATTGATAAAATGCTGTCCAGGTTCCCATTTGCTTGCCAATATCAGGGCAGCTGCCAGAGTTTCCTGCATGGGTGCTACGCTGGTTTGTGTTCTGTAACCGCGACGGGATATGGATTCGCCGGATGTATCGAGATAGACTTGCGCACGATCGTTTTTCCAGAACACAAAGATCACAGACTTGTTCAAGTTTGAGCCAGAATCCGGCCTCACACCCGTTTTCTGTCGAATTCTATCCACAATTGCATCTTTGGCCTTTAAATTCGCAAACTGTGTGTTGGTAACCGTTTTATTCTTGATGAAAGAGGTTACACTTACGTACCCATGTTTATCAATGTATTCTTCCCACGGAATCTTAATGAGTTCGTTATAGAGTTCTTCAGCATTTTTAGGCCTGCAATCTTTCAGTCTGTAATGCACACGGTGAGCCGTCCTTAAGCTAAGGTTCAGTAACATACAGTCGTTCAGACTGCCCTCAGTTTCTACACCTGCCAGTCTTTCTTTATTGATCGGAAATCTGAGATCCCTAAGTTCTTTTTTAAGGTAAGGGGTTATCCGCTTTGGACAGGTTATGGAAATTGTGCTTTTAGAATCAAAATCAGCCATAGGAGTAGGGTGGGGTTCAAAAATAAAAAAATGGAGTTCCTCTTTAAAAGAACTCCACATATAAATTTAGTTGAACTAAGATCAGTCTACGATCTCAACCAATTCGATGTCAAATACCAGATCTTTGCCTGCGAGAGGGTGATTAGCATCAATAGTGATGTTCTCATCTTCCACTTTCGTGATCTGAACAGGTACCGGCTGGCCATTTGGCTGATTTAACTGCAGTTGCATACCAACTTCAGGTTCAATGTCTTCAGGAAGCTGATCTCGCTCTATAGACAATTCGAGGTCTTCTCTGCGTTCGCCGTAAGCGTCGCCTGTTTCGATGGTTGCTGTGGTCTTATCTCCAACTTCTAAACCAACTACAGCTTTTTCAAAACCGGGAATTAATTTTCCTTCTCCCAGTGTAACTTCCAGCGGATCTCTGGATTCAGATGTATCAAATACTGATCCGTCTTCTAATTTTCCAGTGTAGTGAACTTTTACGGTGTCACCGTCTTTTACTTTAGACAAAATAAATATTGTTTTAATTGTGAATATATTGTGTTAGCAAATATACATAATATTCGAGACAGATGAGGATCGTAAACACCTATGAAGAAGATCAGTGATAACAAAGAAATTCGGGAAATTCTTAAACAGGCTAAAATCATAGCTATGATCGGCTGTTCGCCTAATGAGTACAGAACCAGTAACTATGCAGCCAAATACCTTTCTAAGAAAGGCTACAGGGTCATACCTGTAAATCCAGAGGCTGATGCAATTTACGGCGAAAGGAGTTACAATAGTTTGACCGATATCCCTGATGACGTCAATATCGATATCGTAAACGTTTTCAGGAACTCAAGGTATTCTGCGGATGCAGTCAGTGAAGTTGTAGACTGGAAAGATATGACCGGTCAAAACCCTGTGGTATGGACTCAACTTGATGTTTCGTCTCCCGAAGCAGAGAAGATAGCTGATGAGCATGATATTCCTTATATCAGGAACAGGTGTATCATGGTAGAATGGGATAGGAATTTTAAGTGAATAATGCTCAATGTTAAATAGATACCCTTTAACATTGAGCATTTAAAATTTTATCACTTCAAATTTACAAACTGCAGTGGCACACCCATATCTTTAGCTTTTAGATGTTTGATGACCGCCTGAAGTTCATCGATCTTTTTCCCTGTCACGCGAACCTGATCATCCTGAATTTGAGGCTGAACCTTTAGTTTTAGTCCTTTGATCTCCTTTGTGATCTTTTTGGCTGTTTCTTTGTCAATGCCTTCTTTCAGTTGTACATCCATCTTTAAATGACCCTGAGATGTTCCCTGCGGTTCTTTAAAATCCAGTACTTTAGGGCTGATATTTCTCTTGATGAAATTCTTGATAAGCATGTCTTTAACTGCCTCGAGCTTCATACTTTCAGCAGCTACTAAATGGATCCTGTTTTCTTTTTTGTGAAACTCAACTTCTGTGTGTAACCCCCTGAAATCGTATCGTGTATTGATCTCTTTTAAGGTATTATTAATGGCGTTATCAACTTCCTGAACATCAATTTTATTTACGATATCAAATGAGGCCATAGGGGGTATTTTGGTTTATAATAGTTGGGTTTTAAAATAAGAGAATAAAACAATGTATAATATTTCATGTTTTCTTATTCCTTTTCAAAATTCGTCATTTTCCAGTCTTTCGGCAATTTTTTTAGATAGTGTTTTTTCCAAATAAAGTTCATCTTCTTCAGGGATCATGGTCTTGAAGCTTTTGATCGCTCCATTTTGTTTATACTCGATCTCGATGACCCCCTCAGAGAACCATGAATAGGTTACGAAATCATCCCATTTGATCTGCCGGTCAAGTAATATCAAGCCTTTAGCCCTGAATTCGGGAACTAAACGAATTGTCAGCCCATACAATCCAAACGCAATAATTGATAGGCCAGATGTAACACGAATGGGAGTTATGGGAATGTCTGAAAATATTGAGGTTCGCTGTATCCCGAATAGGATCACTCCAAGAGCGATCACATTTGGTAAAACATCGGTCCAGAAGGACCGGTTTACGTACAAAATCTTACCTGCATCCATTTTTTGATTGAATTGTTGAATTGAAGCCCCAAAAAAGAACCCGAAAAGTGATGCATACATATTTGCCATGGTAAATCCTGCAGCAGCTTCAGGAAAGTATCCTATTCTGTGTAATAACTGCAGGCTCAGAAAAAGTAACAGAACCAAAATAAGTGTAATCGATGAGCGTCTTGGTGTGATCTGATCGATGTGCAGTAGACGCGAATGACCCAAATAAATACTGACAAGAGAAACTATAATTGTGGAAACAACTATCCAAAGCATTGGTTAATTTTGACGTGGTTCAAATTAAAAGCATATAAGGTACTAATGGACGAAAACGTAACACCCACAGGTATTGAAGTTAGCAATAAAGATCAGGTTCTGGAAATCGCATGGAGCGATAATGTTGTTTCCAGATATCCACTACATGGTTTAAGAGTAAATTGTCCTTGTGTAATGTGCAGAGGCGGGCATGGAAATATGGGAGATTTTGAACCTGAAGCTTTTTTAGAAGAAGATCCACCAAGGATCGAGATCCGAAATATTGAACAGGTTGGTAATCATGCTATTAAGATAACCTGGGGAGACGGCCATAATTCAGGCATGTATCAATGGAAGACTCTCAGATGGCTTGATCCTGAGAATCATAAGCAGTGAACGTATCCTTTTATAAAGCAGTGAAATTTTATTTAGACTCTATCTAAATAAAGTCTTAGTTTTAATTCATTCTAAATATATAAAGAATGTAATTTTAACTTAAATTTATATTATGAAATCTTTTCTTTTGTCGACCATTGTGATCGCAATGTTCATGGTTTCTTGTTCAAGTCAGCAAGAGGTGAATGTTTACTCAGCACGTCACTATGACACAGATCAGGATCTATACAGTCAGTTTACTAAGGAAACCGGCATTGAGGTAAACCTGATCGAAGGTGGATCAGATGAACTAATTGAACGCGTAAAGAGTGAAGGGCTTAATTCTCCTGCCGATGTCCTGATAACGGTAGACGCAGGTAGGCTTTGGAGAGCTGAAGAGGCGGATATCTTGCAACCAATTGAATCGGAAACACTTGAGGAGCGAATTCCATCCTCTTTCAGGCATCCTAAAGGACTTTGGATCGGACTGTCAAAAAGGGTCCGCGGTTTAGTAGTTAATCCTGATGCTGTAGAGGATCCTGAGGACCTGACTTACGAGGATCTTGCAGATCCTAGATTTGAAGATCGGGTTTGTATCCGCTCATCAAATAACATATATAACCAATCTCTGGTTGCCTCCATGGTGGAAACCATCGGAGCGGAAGCCACAGAAGAGTGGGCCAATGGCTTGGTTTCAAATATGGCCCGCGAGCCGCAAGGTGGTGACAGGGATCAGATCCGTGCTGTTGCTGCCGGTGTATGTGATGTGGCTGTCGCAAACCACTATTACCTTGCTGTTATGATAACAGGAGATGATGAAGCTGATAAGGAAGCCGCATCCAAAGTGCAATTCGTATTTCCAAATCAGGGGGAGGGCGAACGAGGTGCCCATGTCAATATCAGTGGTGCCGGCATTCTTAAGAATGCTCCCAATAAAGACAATGCTGTACGTTTTCTTGAATATCTGACCACACCGGAAGCTCAGGAATATTTTATTAGCGGTAATAATGAATATCCGATAAACGATGAAGCTGATGTAGCACCGGTTCTTCAGGAATTTGGAGAGTATAAGAGTGATTCAGTGAATGTATCAGCTTTAGGGAGTAATAACCCTGAAGCCATAAGAATTATGGATAGAGCCGGCTGGAAGTAGTCAATTCTAACTTATAAAATGACTAATAAATTGCCTCGTACGCTTTGCGTCGGGGCTTTTTTATTGCGTTTCAGACTTTCTGGATTTTGCTATAGAACGACTGATAATGATCACCGGAATGATTCCAACCAATACGATCATCAAAGCGGCTCCGGCCGATTCAGCCAGTCGCTCATCTGAAGCATAGCGATACACTTGAACCGCCAGGGTATCAAAATTGAAAGGTCGAACAATAAGCGTAGCGGGCAGCTCTTTCATTACATCCACAAATACAAGGAGAGCAGCTGTAAGCAGGCCACCCGACATCATGGGAATGTGGATCTTTCTTAGAACTTTAGAAAAGCGATGTCCTAGTCCGCGTGCGGCTTCATCCATATTTGGTGTAATTTTTTCCATGCTGGCTTCCACACCGCCATATGAGACGGATAAAAATCGAACCAGATAGGCAAATATCATTGCGAAGATGGTTCCACTTAGTAACAATCCGGTTGAAAAGCCAAACTGCTCTCTGAAGAACCCGTCAATGGTGTTATCAAAGAGACCAAATGGAATCAACACACCTACAGCGATCACCGAGCCGGGAACAGCATATCCGAGTGAGCTGATGCGGTTGAATACTTTAACATAACGGTTTGGATTTAATCGGGCTGAATAAGCCATTACAAGTGCCAAAAGAACAGCCAAAAAACCTGTTATAGCTGATACAGTGAAAGAATTCAGTGCCAGTTCGAGAAATTTAAAATCCAATAGTTCAAGGTTGGAGAAGAACATTTCCAGTAAAAGGATCATTGGAATCACGAAACCAATCAGCACAGGAATAAAACAAACAGTGAATGCGAGCGCAGATCTTGCTCCTTTGAGTTCAAATCGGTTCAAACGTTTAAAACGCGTGGAATTGGATTTCTCATTACTGATCTTATTTCGTGACCATCTTTCAAGAATGAGCAGTACCACGATAAATGCCAGCAAGAAGGCAGCGAGCTGAGCTGCAGCGGGTCGTTCACCCAAACCAAACCAGGTTCTGTAGATACCGGTGGTAAATGTTTGCACTCCAAAATATTGTACCGTCCCAAAGTCATTCAAGGTTTCCATGAGGGCTAATGCCATTCCTGCTGCAATTCCGGGTCTTGCCACAGGGAGAGCAACTCGAATGAAACTTTGCCAGGTTGAATAGCCCATGATCCGGCTTGCTTCAAGAAGCGTGGTAGATTGCTCAAGAAAAGAAGACCTGGTTAGCATATATACGTAGGGGTAAAAAGCCAGAGACATAATAAGTATAGCACCTTCAACCGATCTGATATTTGGAAACCAGTACTCATCAATTCCTAATCCAAATAGATTTCTGATCATATTTTGCAATGGACCGGTTATGTCTAAAAAATCGGTATAAATATAAGCCAGTAAATAAGCAGGTATGGCGAACGGTAATATAGATGCCCATTCGAATATTTTTCGTCCGGGAAACTCGGTCATAGTGATGAGCCATGCAGAAGATACCCCAATTAATATCACTCCGATTGAAACGCCTGTGATAAGTAAAAGAGAATTTTTGATATAGTCATCAAGCACTGTTGAGGCCAGGTGACTCCAAATTTCACCTGCCGGTGTGAAAACTGAAAAGACAACCGTTAGGATGGGAATGGATATCAATAGGGCTATTAGAAGGCTCAGTAAGGTCCATTGCCTCGATCGACTTTTTTGTCGGCTGGAATTCGATCTCAAGTTTTGAATAGTTGTATGCAGCGCTTTTAGCATGCTCAAAGATAAACTTATATCACTTTATATATATTATGAGATGTGAAACTCATTTTTTAAAACGGATTCTGCCGCATGATAACCTGGCATTCCATGAACACCACCGCCGGGAGGAGTAGAGGAAGAGCAAATATATAAACCACTGGCCGGTATTTTATACGGGTCCCATTTCAAGATGGGGCGGCCAAACAGCTGCGTTATCGTTTGTGCACCACCATTAATATCTCCGCCAATATAATTGAAATTGTACTGTTCCATTTCCATGGCATGCATGGTATGCTTACTGATGATGGTGTCCTTGAATCCGGGAGCATATCGTTCGATCTGATCCTCAATGATATCTGTCATGTCATCTTCTGAACCGTTCGGAACATGGCAGTAAGCCCATAGCGTATGTTTGCCATCAGGAGCTCTTGTGGAGTCACAAACTGATGGTTGAGAAACCAGTACATAAGGCTTTTCAGCGTGTTCACCATCCCAAACGGCCTGCTCGGCTAAGGCTATTTCGCGATAGGTTCCGCCCAAATGTAATGTACCTGCTTTTCGTGCTTCCTCGTTTGTCCATGGAACAGGCTCAGATAAAGCCCAATCCATTTTAAAGGTTCCGGGCCCATATTTGTAACTTCTAAGTTTGTTTAAATATGCTTTTGGCAGATCATTTTCTGCAATTCGTGCGATCTGATGAGGAGTAAGGTCAAATAAAACGGCTTTTGCAGGTGGAATATCAGATAGCTTTTTAACGTGGTACCCCGTTTTGATCTCCCCGCCAAGTGACTTAAATAACTCTGACATGGCATTAGTTATAGTAGCAGACCCACCTTTAGCTACAGGCCAGCCAACAGAATGTGCCGAAGCCCCCAAAACAATACCGAAAGAGGCGGTGAAAGACCGGGTTAATGGGACGATACTGTGTGCAGCACATCCTGTAAACAATGCCTTGGTTTTTTCCTTTTTAAATAATGAATCACCCAAAAGCTTTGCAGAAAACATCCCATACCATCCAAATTTAGCCATGAGAAGTGGATGTTGAGGGATGCGTAACGTTCCAAAGATATCCTGAGATAAATAGTCCCACTGGTTTACAAATTCATTATATAATTTGAGGTAAGCGTCTTTATCGATTCCAAGTCCTTCTGCTGTTTTCTCAAGTGATCGGTAAGCTATAGCGGCGTCACCATCTTCAAGAGGATGGGCGTAAGCCACTTCGGGCTGTATGAATTCAAGTCCAAACTTATCAAGGTTTAAGGTTCTTAAGTAAGGGGATCCGGCTGCAGTGGGATGGACCGCTGAGCAGACATCATGCAAAAAACCCGGCTCGGTCAATTCCATTGTGCGTGTGCCACCGCCTATGGTTTCTTTTGCTTCAAGAACAAGAACTTTCAAACCCTCCTGTGACAAACGGATAGCTGAACTCAGTCCGTTAGGCCCTGAGCCCACAATAACAGCATCATAATCATGGTTTGATCGACTCATAGAATTGAATTACCTGCTGAGTTCTTCTGCTGTTCTAATGGCATTGTATGCATTGATAATTCCACCTGTTGAAGATAGTTCTGAAAAAGAAACAGCACTCATATCACCAGGTTTATAGACACTTAAATTTATCTTGGTTACGGTTTTTAGCAAAATGTCCTTTATCTGTGTGGTACTCAAATCCGGGTAATAGGACATCATCAGAGCGGCAATACCTGACACCACGGGCGCGGCCATACTTGTACCGCTGTTCTTTTCATATTCATCGCCGGGGTAAGTGGAATACACATCAACACCGGGTGCAAAAACGTCAACGGTGTTTTTGCCATAGTTACTGAAGCTGGCCACAAGGGTAGAATCTGTTTTCCATGAAGTGGCACCAACGCTAAGAAAGTTAATAGCCTGATTGCCATCCTCATAAAATCGACTTGGAAAGGAGTCAGTCTCATCAATATTCTCACTTCCATTACCGGCTCCTGAAACCAAGAGTACACCCTGTTCATCTGCAAATTTGATGGCGGCATCAACATATTCTTTTTGAGGGGAGTAGCCTTTTCCAAAACTCATATTAATGACCTTTGCCCCATTTTCAGTTGCGTACCTTATTGCATTTGCCACATCCTTATCACGTTCATCCCCATCAGGCACCGTTCTGACGATCATCAATTCAATGTAGTCTGCAATTCCCTGGGCACCAATATTATTGTTTCGGATCGCACCTACAATTCCTGCCACATGGGTACCGTGATCACTCCTTGGGCCTTTTACATCATTGTTTCCATAATAGCGATTACTGAGATCATCATAGTCATCACCCACAATGTAGCGAGGGTCAAAATCCGGGTTCAATCCATATTCACTCAGATCATTGAGTTGCTGATTATATTCGTCCAGATCTTCAATATCCTTTTCTGTGGCTCCATTTGCTTTTAAGCTGCTGATGATCTGTTTGGACTGTAATGTTTGCTGATCTTCGTTGCCGGTAAGTTGAAGACTGTCTTCCGGAATATCATCAATACTGTCGATACCCAGCGTATTTTTAGCAAATTGAACGGCCATCCTTATCTGAGTGATCTGCTGTAACTCCTGTTGGTTTCTATTCACTCGTGTTTGGTAAGCCTCTTTGATATCAAGGAAGTATTGGTATTCATCCATTTTGTCAGAAGGAATTTCTGAAGGATCTTTTTCTTTGAATTCATCCCTCATCTCAGCATAAAGACGGGTAACTTCATAAGTATCTTTGTCAACATTTTCTCCATCCGCACCGCCAATAAAATTCCAGCCGTTAAGGTCATCTACATAACCATTGCCATCATCATCAATATTATTACCGGGGATTTCATCATCATTTATCCAGATCTTATCGGAAAGGTCTTCATGTTCGATATCAGTTCCTGAATCAATGATGGCAACGATCACTTTTTGTCTGGGTGATTTACCGGACAGTAATTCCTGGTATGCCTGCTCCACGCCGGTTCCGGTGTAGCTTTCATTCAGGGCAGGGGTCAGGTGCCAGGTCTCAGTTGGTGTTTCAGCTGCTGGTTTGAATGAATTAATGGTGAAACTATTTGCCGAGTGGCTGATCTCATCAGTTATATTTTTGGTACTGTTGCAACTGACCACAAAGATGAGGACTGCTATTATATAAAATGCCCTGGATACTGTTTTCATAATAATTAGCCAATAATTTGAATTAGTTTGTTCTCTTGATCCTGATCAAAATCATGTCCAGGAACAGTGTTATCCCTATTATAGCAGAAATAACAAGTAAGCTGGCAATTGGTTCCCAGATAATCAGCCCACCAAAAGTACCTAAAACTGCACCTAAATACTGAATATATTGCAATTGATCATTACTGGCATTTTTGATGAGGGTCTCCAGTTTCTTCTCATCGTATTGTCTCAAATTATCTTCAACAAGTGCTTGAACATCCAGCTGATTGATAAGTTTATACAGCATTTTTGTAACCATTTCTTCTATCACTGAACCGTTTTCATCCAGTTTTTCTGGCAGTTCATCCAAAAAGGTATCCATCTTATTCAAACTGTTCTCAATACCGGTCGGAAGTTTGAGCAAGGCACTTTCAACCAAGTCCTGCATTTCCTGACCTTTAAAGAAACTGTAGGCTCTTAGCGCTACTTTTTCAAATGATTTTTCATCAACTGCCTCGTCGATCTGCTCGATCAGTTTTTTTGCAATATTGGATCTGATCTCCCGATCAGCGATCATCTCATCCACATAACCCACTGCTATCTGTTTCAGATTGAAACGGAATTCAGGGTCATCTATGATCTTTTTTATATAGACGGTCGCTTTCTCACGATACTTTGCAATGGCTTCTGACTCATGGACCTTTTGCTTTATGATCTCCGGGTTGATGAGGTCTTCAGATACCGCGCGAGACAGGCGATAGGCAATTCGGTCTTTTTGGGCCGGTATCAAACCCTGACCGAGAATTGGCCGCTTATATGTGGGCCGAAAAAGCATAGTGATAGCGATCCAGTTCGTTAAAAAACCGATCAATCCGCTTATGCTAACAATTCGGAGTATGCCTTCAAAGTTGAAGGTGTGATCAAAAAAGGCAGCTTCGTATCCTGTAAAATCCCAATAAAACGAGAATACAAATATTCCCAGCAGAATATAGGGTAATCCAAAAAGAAGGTTCAGCAACCACCGGTATTCCAAGGTTTTCTTAGGCGGGATATCACGGTTACCTGACGGAAGTTCCTTGGCACTGTGTTTATCAACCTGGGCGCGAAGCAGATCCCAAAGCTGCATTCCAAAAGCCTTGGTTTGTTCCTTGATGATATTTGGTTTGTTATCGGTGCTCATTCACTTTTTGAAGTGATGTACGTAAAGTCTGCTTATTTGTTGTCTTCAGACAACGCCAGATATTTGTCTTCAAGTTCGGTCATGGACCTTTTTTCTTCCTCAGTCTGATCATTATAACCGATCAGGTGCAAAAGACCGTGTATCAGTATTCGTTCAAACTCACGTTCTGCAGACTCTCCAAATTCCTGAGCTTGTTCCTTAATCCTTGGGGCACAGCAGAATAATGTGCCCTCGATCTCTTGGTCACCATCAGATTCTTCATCATACCGAAAGGAGATAATATCGGTAACGTAATCTCTGTCTAAATGTTCATTGTTGATGCGTATGATCTCTTCTTCATCAACGTAGACCAACTCAACGAAACTATAAACCACTTTTTCATGTACCTCGATCAATGATAAGATCTTCTGAGCGGTCGGTTGATCAAGAGGAACATTGACCGAACTCTCATTAAATGACTGCAAAGTCGGTTCACTCATTGGTGGAGGAGATGGGTTTAGAATGAAAAATCATCATCCATAGACTCAGTGAGTGAAAGTGCAATACCGCACATCATCAGGTCTTCGGGAAGTTGAGTGAAGTCGCCGGTCAATATGGATTGATCCACGTTGGCATACAAGCTGCATCCGGCTGTTTTCTCAACGATAAGTCCGGAGGTTTTTTCACCGGATCGTCCGAAAAAGGTGACTTGCTGCAGCATTTCACTGGCAACAAAAGCGGTGCAGTTATGCAGCTGCAGAAAGGTGTTATAAGCATACACGGAAACCATGTTCATGGTTTCTCCGTCTACCTGAAGCCCAAGATGAATCTCCAGGGCTAATTTTCGGGGATCATCTTCGTTCTTTACCTCAAATCGGAATACATCATTACCAAGCGGTTTTGGAGATGTACCAAGTACTTTGGCGATCTCATCGATATTTTCTTTTGTAAATTTGTGAATCATAACTGCTTATTAATATGCTTTGAATATAATATAGTGCGGTAAATAATTAAACAGGCACTTATTTAATTCCTAAACCGTACCGACTGATCTCAGCCTCGCTTTCCGTTTTACTAGCCGGCATAGCAGGGAAATCGGGTCCCATGAAGGAATCAACTTCCATTGCCAATTGCTCTGCTTTATCAGTTTCTTCTGCCATAAAGTACGCGTATTGAACAAGGGTGAGTGACTGCCTGACCGTCCTAACCTGTGTCAGATATTCCTGAGCATCTTCATTCAATTGATTCAACTCTGATCTGATCTCACGCTGACGGCTAATATCACCCTGACTTCTTGCGCTTTCAAACTCATTTCGTAATTCGTTGAATTTTGTTTCAACTCGCACAAAATTATTCAGGCTTGCATTAAGGTCGTTTAGCAGGGGAGCCTCAGCAGTACCAGCTAATCTTGTTGCATCTTCGCCTAAACCAACCTGGGCATAGCGTACTGAGTACAAGAGTTTGATAGACTCATTGGTCTCAGAAGGCCTGAAGGGGATCTTATCTTCGCCCCATTTCAGCCAGTAACCGGCACTGTCCGCCTGTCCTTTTTCCATGAATTTCATGGCAAGGGACATGAAGTTGAATCGGTAATTGCTCAACATTCTTCTAATATTTTCATCGAGATATACATCCGGATTGTCCCATTCTCTGAACTGAAATTTATTCAGGCGATCAATGAAGATCCTGGTGTTAATGTGGCCATCCTGTCCGGCTCCAAAATTCTTAGGGACTACCCGATAGGCTTTACCTTCAGTTCTGAAGTAATCCTGAAGGTTTAGCTGGCTTTGAGATGAAACCGTATTGGCAAAGTAAACCGGTCTTAGCCAATTATTGGTTCGGAGAAGATCCAGAATGAGGTGATCCTGAGTCTGCAAGTAGTAGATACTGTTGCCCTGTTGGTCCTGTCCATATAGGCGACCATCTAATTGCCAGTTCATTGTCTCATCTAATGAATCGACAGGCATTTCAAAATCAATGCCCTTACGTAAAACCTGTAAGGAAGTATCTTGAGGTATACCAATTGATTCCTTGTAATTCCGATCATCGGAAAATGCCTGTCTCAGCATTTCTTTATTCACAGGAATATTGATCTGCTGAGGTTGCCACTGTGATAAACCGGAAGTGACGCGTTCTATCTCCTCATCAGAAAGTGAAATAGGAAGTGGTGCCGACTCATGCGACCATTGATCCCGTAATTGCTTGATATACCAATCTGTATTTAACAGGCTCAGACATACTATACGGACATCCGTTCTGACACCTTCAACTTCCTGCAAGTACCATAACGGGAAGGTGTCATTATCACCGTTGGTGAACAAGATCGAATTTGGTGCCGTGGATTCCAGCAGGTTACGGGCATAGTCTGGTGCCACATAACGGCCACTGCGGTCATGGTCATCCCAATTCTGGTAACCCATCCAGACAGGGGAGGCGATCATGGTGAGCATCAAAACACCCACGCCGGCCCACCTGTTCCTGATAGAGTTGGTAACCAGTTCGATCAATCCGGTCACCCCCAAACCGATCCAGATCGAGAAAGCAAAGAAGGACCCCACGTAAGCATAATCCCGTTCCCGGGGTTGATAGGGGGTTTGATTCAGGAATACGATGATAGCCAGTCCTGTGACAATAAATAAAGCCAATACGGCAAAAGCCCGCTTCCAATCCGAATTAAAGTGATATATCATCCCAAAGAGCCCAAGCAGAAAAGGAATAAAGAAATACGCATTGCTGGCCTTATTACTTGGATAGGCAGGAGCAGTGAATCCGGATTGCCAACCGGCATCCTGAACATCAGCCTGCCGACCAATGAAATTCCAGTTAAAGTACCTTACATACATATGATTCACCTGATAGTTCCAGAAGAAGTCCCAGTCTGAACTGTATCTGGAGTAGTAGTCAATATGATTTGGAGCCGGTGAATAACGGCGGGGGAAAAACTTTTCAGCATCTCTTGTTATCTGCTCGGTACTGTCGTCAAAATAATTTCCTTTCAGAATAGGAGTGGCGCCATATTGCTCACGTTTCAGGTAACTGATAAAGGCTTCGGTGGTTTCAGGATCGTTTTCATCAATTGGGGGATCTGCAATAGAACGTATCATGATAACCGAATAGGAGGAAAAACCGATCAATATCATCGCATAACTGATGGTGATGATATTTGCCAGGCGCATCTTCTTGATGTGCGTATAGTAGATGCCAAATGCTACCACTATCATGATCAGAAAAATAAACGCGATCGGACTTATAAGACCATAAGTTGCTTCATCCATTCCATTTGCGATGCTTGGTATATTCTGAATAGTGAACGGATAGATTGCAAAGAAAGTAACAACGGATATGCCTCCCATGGCCAGGAACGACTTCCACTCAAATTCGTAGAGTTTGAAGTAGACGATCAAAGCTACAAAGAACAGAGCAAGCAAATTCAATAAGTGAACACCAATGGCTAAGCCGAACATATAAGCGATCAGTACGAGCCATCGTTCATTATAGTTTTTGTCATAGTTTTCTGCCCATTTAAGTGCCAGCCACACTACAATAGCGGTAAAGAACATTGAAAGGGCATATACTTCGGCCTCCACAGCGTTGAACCAAAAGGTATCAGTTACGGCAAAGGTCATGGCGCCAACAAATGCACCTCCGTACATGCCGATCTGATCAAAGAAATTCATTGCATCAGGATCGCCTTTCCATTCACGTACCAGTCGTACGATGATCAGATATAGAAGCATAATAGTCAGTGCTGATGAAAGGGCACTGATAAAGTTAATGCTTACTGCTACATAGGCCGTAGGCATGAACATGGAAAAAACTCTCCCGAGCAGGGAATAGAAGGGGGCTCCCGGCGGGTGATTGACCTGAAGTCCGTGACCTACTGCTATAAACTCACCGGCATCCCAAAAACTGGCAGTGGGAGCCAGTGTCAGTATATAGATGATCAGTGAAGCGAAGAATGCTAAAAGTGCCAGATATTTGTTCGTTGTCTTGTGATCTGCAAACATAAAAATAAGTTAACGGCTCAAAAAAGGTTTTGGAATATTGTTGAATACACTTTATGATTGGCTCGCAATGATAAGCACAGCCTTATATTAATCAAAATAAGATACATAAGATTTTAAACTTCTCGCAGCCAAAACGAGAGGCAGCCCTTTTGTATTGTAACTGAAAATAAAACTCCTATGTCAGCACCTTCTAAAGAACGATTTTCCACTAAAATGGGAATGATCCTTAGTGTATTGGGAATTGCAGTCGGAACCGGTAACATTTGGCGCTTTCCCCGAATTGCAGCTCAAAATGGTGGGGAGGAAGGAGCCGGGGCCTTTTTATTTGCCTGGATCTGTTTTCTTTTGCTTTGGTCTATACCTCTTATTATTGCAGAATATGGAATGGGACGTAATGGACGTAAAGGCGTTGTTGGATCTTTCGTGGCACTCATTGGCGAAAAAAGAGGGTGGCTCGGAGGCTTTGTAGGGTTTGTTGCTACAGCCATTATGTTCTATTACAGTGTGGTAGCGAGCTGGTGCCTGTATTACCTGATCACTTCCATTACTACGGCTCTTCCGGCAGATCTTCAGCAGGCTAATGCTATATGGGAGGGATTTCAGGGGTCGAACTGGCCGCTGGCCGGGCATGCACTGGTAATGGGTATCGGTGGATTCATTGTGCTCAAAGGTATTTCATCTATTGAAAAGGTTAATAAGATACTTATACCTTCTCTTCTTTTGGTTTTGGTCATCTCCCTGTTCAAAGCCCTTTCTCTTGAGGGAAGTGGACTTGGAATTGAATATCTATTTACGCCGGATTGGTCAACCCTGAAAAAACCGGGAATATGGCTGGAAGCCCTGACACAAAATGCCTGGGATACGGGTGCTGCCTGGGGACTCATTCTCACTTACGCTGCTTATATGCGCAAAAGTGATGATGTAACCATCAGTGCCTTTCAAACCGGTATCGGTAATAACATGGTCTCTTTGGTTGCGGCCATCATCATCTTCTCAACAGTATTCGGGACTTTAAGTCCTGCCATGGGGAGTGGTGAGATCCTTGAAGTAATGCAAACTTCAGGGCCTGCTTCAACCGGTCTGACTTTTATCTGGATGCCTCAGCTATTTGCAACCATGGGAGGCGGTGGGATCTTTGCCATCCTTTTCTTTCTGGGACTTACTTTTGCTGCTTTCAGTTCGCTGATCTCCATGATAGAGCTGGCTGTTAAGGTCTTTGTAGATATGGGAGCTGTTCGAAAGAGAGCTACTGTTGTGATCTGTCTCGCTGGATTTGGTTTCGGTATGCCATCTGCCCTGAACCTTGACTTCTTCGCCAATCAGGATTTTGTTTGGGGCGTGGGACTGATGGTTTCCGGAGCTTTGATCTCATATGCAGTCATCAAATATGGAACCACTAAATTCCGTAATGAGCTTATCAATACAGAAGAACGCTCATCTACACTTGGCAAATGGTGGGAGATCATCATTAAGTATGTGGTGCCTGTAGAAGTTGTAACCTTATTGGGATGGTGGATGTATTTAAGTGCCACTGAATATGCCCCTGATACCTGGTATAATCCTTTAAGTCCGTTCTCAGTGATGACCGTGATCGTACAATGGGGTATTGCCCTGGGATTGGTCTGGTTCTTCCGTAAGCGACTGATGAAGAGCGATGCAGGAAGCAACATTGAGAAAAGTGACAGTGCAGGTGAAGGCCATGGGCAAGAAAGCTAATTCAAAAAATAAAAAGGCTCCGCATTTAACGGAGCCTTCTTGCATTAAAACTGTTCAGACTTGGTCAAGCGGTCATTTGTTCATTATGTACTCCTTCCCGGATCTCTTCGATCATTTTATCATTAAAGGCCGGCAGATCTTCAGGACTTCGGCTTGTTGTCAATCCCTGATCTACAACTACCTCATTATCGACCCATCTTGCACCGGCATTCTTAAGATCGGTTTTTATAGATGGGTATGAAGTTAGTTCACGACCCTGCAGTACATCTGCTTCGATCAATAGTTGCGGCCCGTGGCAAATGGCAGAAACGGGTTTGCCGTCACTGAAGAAATCTCTTACAAACTGAATGGCGTCACTATTCATACGCAATTGATCGGGATTCATAACGCCGCCAGGCAGTAAAAGCGAATCGTAGTCGGAGGCTGAAACTTCATCCAATGTTTTGTCTACATCAAAATTATCTCCCCAGTTACCATCATCCCAACTTTTTATTGGGCCTGAGTCGGGAGCGACCAAATGTGTTTCTGCACCAGCTTTATTAAGTTCTTCTCTGGGATTGGTTAGTTCAATTTCTTCGAATCCATTGGTTGCTAAAATTGCAACTTTCTTTCCATCTAGTTGATTACTCATGAGGATCTCCTTTCATATTCTATTCTCTCTGTTTCATTATTAAAATGAATTTTAACCGATCAGAATTCCGCCGAAAGCATAAGTGGCTACAATCAAACAAATGAGGGATCCTTATATTTAAAGCGGTCTTACATCCGGCTTAATTTTGTAAGTAAAGAAGATTACCGACAGTAATTTATTTAAGAAGCGGATTATCTAATCTCAAAGATTTAGTAAGCAAGTTGGAATTGACCATAACGAAGAGCAAGATTCCTCTATTCCGTTCTAACAATCTCCACTTCTGTTGCTGATAACCAATGAAAGGCTCCGGTCTGCTGATCCACGATCTTTAGTCCAACCGTAATCTTTGAACCGGTTTCCCAGGTTGGACCTCCTCGTGAAAGTATTACAAGTTTCTGAGGATTACTTTGATCTTGCCGGAATTCCATATCACTGGGACGCCAGATCTCATTTCCCTTGACCACGTATTGTTGCATAACCTCAATAGAGCTTTTGATAGGATCTCCATCTGTTCGAACCAGTGTATTTTTTAAGATCAGTCTTACCGGGGGATCCACGATCGGCATAAAATCTCTCCAAGTGTATGATTCGATCCTATATTCAACTTCTCCGATCATAGTTGAAGAGGAGGACGATCGTATCTGGGATGCAATTTCCTGATCCTGTATTATATCACCATTCTTTGGCGATTCAGGATCTAATGAGGCACTGCTGACACAACCTGCAATAGTAAATATGATCACGGCCAATAGTAGGATAGAAACTCTCATAACTTTGGATATTTATTAGAACCACTTTTGAAAAGGTGTCATATTAAACAAAATAATTCAAGAAAATACTGAACTTATTCTTCTCAAAACCTCAATATCTTACTGAATCAATTCAAAAGAAATAGTATCATCGTGTGTAGTAAAAGTTTCTGCCTCAAATTTCCAGTTACCGTAAGTTATAGGTAATAACCGTTGGTGTAACTTGTATAGGATCGATCAGATACCCACAAAGTTAGGAAGGGAGCGGTGATCTCAAACACTAACAAACCAGACAACCCGTGGAGATTATGGGTCAACCCATGGCTAAACATTTAAAATAAATATCTTCGAAAACCAACGACAAAGCAGCTGCTGACTCCCGGCAGATCCGCGTGCGTTTTATAGCGTCTTGTTAGGCTTGTACTTTCGGTACAGCGCATAAATATATGGACGTGGATCGCCGCTAGGGTTGATATATGTATAATCTTCGTGTTTGATTAGTTCAAAGTCTGAGCCCATGCGTCTTGTCATTTCTTCTATGGAGTAGCGATGGAGTTCAAGGCCTGCGCATTTTTGAACTCCTAAAGTCGAGAACTCTGCCAGTAATGCGTATCCGCCTGGTTTTATCACGGACTGTAAGTTCATAAAGTACCCCTGAATATCTTTTTCCTCGAGCAAAAAATGAAGTACAGCACGATCAATCCAAATATCGGCTGGGGGACTTCCTTCGGGTAAGGGTTTGGATATATCGCATTGCAGCCATGTTAGATTCTTACTTGTACCAACCCGCTTTCTAAGCTTATTCAGGGCTTTATCGCTGATATCGTTCAGAACGATTTGATAGCCTCTCGCCAAAAGCTCATCGACAAGCATGGAAGTTCCTGCCCCCGGGAGGAAGACCGTAGCGGACTCAGACTGTGGAATTTCCTCTAGAAACTTCAGCGTCTGTGAGATATTTTTCTCGTACCAGCCAAGTTCGGGATCAGCTGTGGTGGAGAAGATCCCATTCCAATGTTCATTTCTTGTAGTCATACTTTCCTTCTTGGTAACGACCCGGCATTTAAACGGCGAGCCTGGTTGTTAAAAATTAAAGCCCCGAACGTTAAACGAGTCCGGTTTAAAACGCCTTGTTATGTTTTAAACAGGGTTTACTAAATATTTCTTCCGGATTTAAAGCCGCTTTGATAAGCCTCTGACAAAACAGAGTAATCTAGGAAGATGAAACCGACAGCAATTAATATCAAACTATCAACAAACATCTTGGTTCTATGCTTTCTGTAATTCTTGAAAAAGCTTAATACAAATAAAATTATGCCACCAATTTAACTTAAGTCAATAAGTAGGCCACTTATAAATTTTAGCATGATAAAAGTCTGTATTTAAATTTAGAACATAACATAATATTATTCGAACAATAAGTCCGTTAGGATGAACCGTAAAAAATGGTTCAAACTGGTATCAAGACCATTTCGGTTCGAATATTTTGATTTGAGAAAGATCATACATATTAGCCGTTCGCATATACTCCGGAAAACATTTCAGCCAAAATACCATCTTTGGAAGTAATGTCAATTTATAAGCTTAGGCGAAGGTGTGGGGTACCTGCAGTGGCCGTTTAAATAATGTAGTGTCTTTGTAGAGATGATCTTGTTTGGTTGTTTCGACAACATGCTGTCTTTACAGTGATCAGTAAACAGTAAGCAGTAAACAGTGTTTAAAAAGATAAAATTTGGATTTTTAATTGATAGTTAAATCACGTGGCTGCACGTTGGCAAAAACATTGATCTCAAATTGTGGAATGCTAGCCTTGTCTGAATTTGAGATCCTTCGCGGTATGGATAATAATCCCGTTCAACCCGAAGCCGCTCAGGATGACACCTATAATTTAGAGGAGATCACTAAAACAAAGCCAGGTATTTGAATCATTTTTAACCTTGCCCTAAGGGATGGAGCTACTTGTAGAAATCAAGATCATAGTGTTCACCTAAATCCTGAACATTCATTAGTAATCCTGAAAATCCCGGTTCAAAAAAGTAGCAAAGGTGGGTTCTTGCAACGAGTGTAACGGAAGGATACTCTTGAACATCCTTCCCACACTTTAAATAGCAGTTATTTATAACCTCTTAATCATTCTCTTTTAGTGGACAAGTTCTGATACCAAAGGGAGCATAAAGAGGACAAAAACTGATCAGGCTTGTTAATACAAATACTGCTGCTAAAACTAACAAAGTTATGCCCAGTGTACCACTAATGGTACCTGTGAAGTATAAAATACCTACTACTACTGCAATTATGACTCTGATTACTCGATCTGTTGTTCCCATATTTTTCTTCATGATTCTAAATTTTTTAGTGTTATAAATTAATATGGCATTAATATGGTAACTGATTAATTACTTATCAGTGACTGGGGTCACTACTCTTCAATAATTTTTATACCAATTGAATTTTGAACTACTTTACCTTCAGTTTTAAGCTTGCTTAAGACTCTTGTAACCACTTCGCGGGCTGTTCCTAATTCATTCGCAATCTGGCTATGGCTCATTCTAATGGTGCTATCTTTTGTTAAAAGTGACTTCTTTTTTAAGTGATCATATAGCCTCTTGTCCATATTGTCTACCAGAAGATGACCTATGGTGTTCAAAAGCTCTGTATATCTTAAGTTGAATTGATTGTAGAACAATTCATTGAATTCCGGGTGATCTTTAAGCCATCCCGGTAGATATTTAACCGGAATTAAAAGAATTTTTGAAGCCTCTTCGGTTACTGCAAAAACTTGGCTTGGAGTATTTTTTAAGGCAGCATAAAAAGTCATAACACAGCTTTGGCTGGGTTCGATGTAATAGAGCAGTAATTCTTTCTCATTAAATCTGGAGTAAACCTTAACCAGTCCCTCGATTACGATAGGCAACACTTTTACATATTGTTCTTCCCTTAGAATTTCCGTGCCTTTGGAAAATTCTTTGACTGAAGACAATTCAATTACTTCTTCTCTTAGCTGAGGTTTTAAAAAGGATAAAAATTGTTTATCGAACTCCATCACTGTGTGGTTTATTTCGAAGTTATATTCAAGTTGAGATACATGAAAAGATCCTAAACACTGAATGAAAACCCCTGCCAGATCTTTTGTTGAGTATTCATATTCCCACATTTGTCCTTAAAATTACAACTACCTCGCCAGAATAATTATATGGAATTTAAGATGTAACAGAGGTTTAATGCTTTTAAACGAATAATATTAAAACCCAAAAACCTTGAACATATTACAAAAGAGGAATTAGGAAATCCGAAAATTTATAAAGGGAAACTAATGAACAGGTTTTAGTAAGCAGTGATCTATTGTTAGATCATATACTTTTTTACCTTTCCATGGACTACCCTCAGATCTATTCCTGCTTTCCGAACTCAAACTCCTTTGGCGGATTCACGTTCTTCAGGTGTTTCACAAAGTAACCCCATCGCTTGCGCATCATGTAGTCTTCGCTGTAGTAGCCGTGACCGCGGTTCGGGAACATGATCATGTCGAAATCTTTATTGGCCTCGATGAGGGCATTTACGACCAGCAGAGTGTTATAGGGAGGTACATTGCTGTCGAGAGTACCGTGCGTCAGCAATAGTTTTCCCTTCAGGTTGTCAGCCAGTAACTGGTTAGCCTGATTATCATAGTTAGTTGATTGATCATCCGTTACGCCATCGTTATTCATTCCTTTAAGTAAACCCTGCCACTTTTCACCCCATGGATCGGCATAGTTTCGGTTGTCATGGTTTCCGGCCCCTGATACAGCTACATCATAAAAATCAGGATACGCTAGGATGGCACGAGTTGAGGCGAAACCACCTCCGGAATGTCCGAATATTCCCACTCGAGAAGTATCCATCCAGGAATGGCGTGTACCTAACTCCCGTATCATAGCGATCTGATCCGGAATTCCGTTATCACCCATATTGCCGTAGTAAAAGTCGTGGAAGGCTTTGGATCGCCCGGGAGTACCTTGAGCATCCACCTCAACCACCACAAAGCCCAACTCGGCCAGGGCCTGCTTGTCGGAGCGGGAGGCACGGAATGCACGGCTTCCCACACTGCCCGATTGAGGTCCCGGATACAGGTAATTCAATACCGGATAGGATCTGGAGGAATTAAAATTAGATGGTTTATACATCAGTCCGTATAGTTCAGTTTCATTGTCACGGGCTTGAACCATAAAAGGTTCAGGAGCTACCCATCCTGCGGCCTGAAGGTCACTGATATCAGCTGTTGCAAGCTCCACCACAATCTTTCCATCCATAGTTCTTAAAACTGAGATAGGAGGAGTGTCTGGGGTGGAATAGGTATCCACAAAGTACTCACCTGAATGTGACAGGCTGATCTGGTGATGGGCATTTTCAGGCGTCAGGAGTTCCATGCCGGTTCCATCAAAATTTATGCGATACAAGTAATGGTAGTATGGATTATCGCCGTCACGACCGCCACCGGTAAAATAAATGGTTCGGTTTTCTTCATCTACTCTCAGGATCTCAAGGACGGTCCAGCTACCGGAAGTGATCTGATTTTTGAGCTCTCCGGAAACCAGATCATAAAGGTACAGATGACCCCAGTTATCGCGCTGTGAGAACCAGATAAATTCGTTACTGTCTTCCAACAGTCTCCAGCTGATGCTTTCCACCCCGGATTCAAAAAAAGTATCGGTTTCTTCTCGGTAAACAGATCTTATTGATCCGCTATTTGGATCGGCTACAAAGAGTTCCGCATCCTGATGATCACGGGAGACTGATACGAAGGCGAGAGTACTGCCATCCGCGCTCCATTCATTATCCAGGAATTTTCCGGACCAGTCGGCTACGTGGTCTGTGATAGTTGATCGCTGCGGATCAGGACTTTTTTGAAGTGGCACAACCTTTGGAGAAGGTTCAAGATTGATCACCACACGGTTGAGGCGAAAGATAATACTATCACCGGGAAGAGGATATTTCCATGCCTCCAGTTCGGGGTGCCCGACTTTGGTTGATGCCAGATACATTTCACCGACCCCGCGAGCATCCTGTTTGAATGTTGAAATTCGTTTTGAATCAGGTGACCAAAGTACTATAGGGCTGTCTCGTTTTACCCAACCGGCATTGTTGGTCGCATAACCGAAATGTTCTTCGCCATCGTAGGTAAGCTGTGTAATACTATTGGTCTCAAGATCGCGCATATACAAATTGTGATCCTGGATGAAAACAGACTTTTTACCATCCGGGGAAACCGATTCACTCCAGTTTCGAACACTCGCATCACCGTTTGAATTACACTCATAATCGATAAGGCTGCAGGTAAATATATTGCCATTCGTACTGAATGTAATAGACTCACCTTGGTCTGTATAGTCGAAGCTCCGAAAGGGCTGGTCTAATGGTTCCACATCTTTGTCCAGAATACCTGATAGCACATTGGCGAGACGGTCGTGATCAAATGCGCGTTCTGCCGTTCCTATAGCTGGATCCGCTTTCATATGTTCGGTTCCTTCTTTTACAGTATGCTGATAGAGGAGTATACCATCCTCAGTCCAGCTTTCTCCGGAAATAGTTCCGTAAACAAGATCATTCGTTTGAGATGAAAGAGCCCTTTCAGCTCTTTTATAGTCTTCGTCAGTCACTTGCTCAGGAGCAAAAGTACAACCGTTATAGGCTATTACCATGACAACGTATATGAGAAGGGCAGGTATCCTAAATTCCATAAAGTTATGTTTAATTATCGGCTTTATCCGAATATATAGAATTGAAAGATTCAATCAAGTAAAAGACTGTCACTAAATTATTTAGATACTATGTGAAAGATAACTCTTTTGAAATTCTTATTAAGTGCTTTCAATAAAGTATAGTTTCCAAGATAGACTGATAGAACCCACTTTTCATTTTGAAACTTTGTAAGCAAATTGGTTGAGATTTCAGTAAGGAAAAGTCTGTATCCTGAATTATTTCTGGCAGATAGAGTCAGTTTTTGATTTTGCAACACAAGACTCGTTGTACTTGATTTATAGCTTTCGGCACCCCTGAGCCAATCAAATACCAAGTATCCGTTATCTATACCGGTCTTCATCATATGATAGATGATCAGATTACTTGGGCTGTATCTTGTGTACTCAGACTCAGTATCGTAACCTGTTTGAACAGTATAAATCGTGTGATTGAAATGGTAGGAGAGCTCTACAGCAAATATCTGCTGTTTTTTTTCAGCCCAGTGAATGGAAGCCCATCCATTCTTGAACAAATTTAAAGCCGTTGATCGGAAAAAATCTTCCATTCTCTTATCTGCAAAAATTCCAGGCAGGTCCTGCTGATGCCATCTGTTTTGATGAAGCCTGACCAGCATGTCAAAAATGCGATCAAATTCCTCTTCTGTTTCCGCCTCTTTGATATCAAAGACCTCATCATCATATATGCTGCGTAAACCCCTGCGGATATTCTTCCGGGTAGATCTGCTCAAGGTGCTTAAGTATCGGTCCCAGTCTGAACCTATCAGGCATTGACTGCATACAGAAGCTTCAGTCTTGTTTAAAATCCACTTATCAGATCCTCTAAGAGAGGGGAGGGAATGCATTAATAGACTATGTTCAGGGATTTCATCAAGGTTTATTTGATCTACGGTTTGGATCAACTCTTCGAACAAAACCCGTATTTTCTTTGAGATCAGATCAACATGATCAGGGTGAACTATAATGTCGAGATAACCGGCAAAGGCCTTATTAACAGGAAGAATTCCGCCCTCAATTGTTGTTAGGTGAGAGCCTATGAAATGAAGAGTCTTTACAAACCTGAATCTATTGAATTTCTTCTCTTGAATAAAAAAAGGCAGGATGGCAATAAGTTGATCTTGCAGACTGTAAGTAATAATGTACAGTTCATTATTTGATCCGAAATTATCCCACCACGAATATTGCCATTCATGAAGCTGAAAAACGTCAGCTCCTGTAAAACGTACAAGGTTATTCCATGATTTTTTCAGATCTTGAAAATCATTTTCTGACCTGTATACTCTTTCAGTGAGTTTGAGAGAAACTGTACCCATTGCTGATCTTAGAATGTAATATTTTGAAATATATCTATCTGTATATTAATTACTTATAGAAGGTCGTCTAAATTAATAAAATAATTGAACTATACTTGGTTATAGTTTATTTATTTACTGTAAAAGAACTTCTGTTTTATGAAAAAATTTTTCCGGTTTTACATCCAAAGCAGTTTGCATGTAGCGTTGGCAGTAACGGCTCTTACGGCTGTAACTTATGCTGAATTTGATCTGGATCTGAATATCTGGGTACTTGCTTTCATCTATCTTGGAACGATCGTTGGCTATAACTTCGTGAAATATGCCGGGGTAGGTAATAAGCATCATCTTTCTATTACTCAAAACATAAAAGGCATACGGCTCTTTACAGCGGGGGCGTTTTTGGGACTAATTTATATAGCGTTTTACCTTCCTGAAACTGTAATCTACTATGCTACCGGGTTTGGTATTCTAACGCTTCTATATGCAATTCCGATATTTAAGGGTAAGAATATACGGATGATCAAAGGCTGGAAGATCTTTGTGATAGCGGCTGCATGGGCAGGGGTTTCAGTATTATTACCCCTGGCACATTCAGTTAACCTGATGCAGCCTTCAGTGATCATTGAGCTGCTTTCAAGATTTGCATTCGTGATCGCATTAACGATCCCTTTTGAGATCAGGGACCTGAAGCATGATGAAGAAGAGTTGGGGTCTCTTCCTCAGTTATTAGGTGTAAAAGAAAGTAGAATGCTTGGTTCAGGATTGCTTTTAGTTTTTATAATCCTTCAGTTCTTGAATCCGGTGATCTCGGAATCTTATCTTTCACAAACCGCTTTGATTGCTGTAATTACGCTCTGGGCTATATGGAAAGCTAAAGAAGAACAACATAGATACTATGCTTCTTTTTGGGTCGAAAGCATCCCCATTCTTTGGTTTGGACTTTTCTTGTATAACGGCTTTTAAACTTTTAGTGAGAGTTTGGCTACCGCCTCTATGTGGTAGGTTTGAGGGAACATATCTACTGGTTGAACGATCTCTACATCATACACTTCTTTTAATTCCTTAAGGTCCCGGGCCATGGTAGAGCTATTACAGCTTACATAAACAATACGAGGTACCTTGAGTTCACAAAGCCGTTTCACCACATCAGGATGCATGCCGGCTCTGGGCGGGTCCGTGATCAGTACATTCGGAGCTCCATGCTTATCTACGACATCCTGTGTGAATACATCCTTCATATCCCCTTTGATGAAAGAGACATTATCAACTTCGTTCTCTTTAGCATTGAATCGGGCATTTTCGACGGCTACATCCACCAGCTCAATACCAAGCACGTGTTTGGCTCTGCGGCTCATGTATAAACTAAGAGTTCCAACACCACAGTACAGGTCATATACAATATCATCGTCCTTGATATCAGCAAAATCTTTTGCTACATCGTACAACTTTTCGGCCTGAGCTGTATTGGTCTGAAAAAAAGCATTAGGGTGGATCTTGAAGATGAAGTCACCGATCTTATCTACAATGAAACCGGGACCAAACAGCACTTTCTCATAACGACCGGCAGCTGTCGGGCTTTTGGTATCATTTACGTTGTTGACCACCGTTGTGATGAATGGGAACTCTTGTAACAGGGCATCCTTTACCCTTTCCATAACCGACTGATCATCCTGATAGGTGACCAGGTTGACCATGAAATCGTCGGTATAATGTGAGTTTCGGATCATGATGTTTCTCATGAATCCCGTATTTTCAAGAGTATCATAGGGTTCAATGCCATGCTCAATACAATAATTTCTTACAAAATCCAGGATCTGAAATGATTCAGGAACCTGCAGATGGCATTCCTTTAGATTCAGGATCTTATCAAACCGGCCGGGAGCATGGAGTCCGGCTGCAAATGCTGAATCATCCACGTATTCATCACTTTTGATCTCTTCTTCAGTAAGCCATCGGCGGGCACTGATACTGTATTCCATCTTATTGCGGTAATAGAACTCCTGATCGGATGCAATAGCCTGCTTTACGATATCTCCGTTCATATGGCCGATCCGCTTAATATGATCCTTGACCTGCTGTCCCTTATATTCTACCTGTTTGGAGTATGGGATGTGCTGCCAGCTGCATCCCCCGCACACATTTGCGTGCTGACATTTGGGCTCGATGCGGTGCTCACTTGGCTCAAGGATCTCTAAAAGCTTAGCTTCCCGATGTTTCTTTTTCTTTTTGATGATACGGGCTTTAACCTTGTCACCGGGTGTGGTGCCCGGCACAAATACGGCCAACCCATCAACCTTAGCCAATCCTTTACCTTTAAATGCTGCATCAATGATCTCTAGCTCTACTTCCTGACCTTTTTTTAGTGCCATAAATTAAACTGATTCCTCTGAATTATCTTCGTAGTAGGATTGAATTTGTAAATTTAGTGCTGTTTGCTCGTCTGCAACCTCAGATAGTTTTTTTGTAGTCACTTCAAGTTGCTTCAGGGCTTTATTGGTAAGTGTTTGAAGAAATTTAACCGCAATTTTTGGATGCCGGCCCCTGAGAACCTCAAAATCCGGTTTAAAAAACCCAAGAAGCTCGCAGTTAGAAACACAGCGAGCTGATGTTTTTCTTCTCAAATTATAACCGATTGAAAGAGCTCCAAAACTGTCAGGCGAGTGAAGTTCAAGTGAATTGGGTTTTTCTTCCGAAACATTATCGTCGGGTTCACCAACGGTGAGTTCGATAATCCCGTCTTCAATAAAGTACATACCTGTACCCGGATCATTTTTATAAAATACATATTCTCCTTCCTTATAGCTTCTGCGATGGCAAAGCTGAAGAAATTCGTAACGTTCTGCTGGATTGAGATTCGCCAGAAATTTTGACTTAAAAACAATATTGGACTGATCTTTCAGCTTTTTCAGTTTATCGAACATAGAGTCAGTAGTTGAGGTTAGAAGGAGTGACCAATACCGAAGTTAAAATAGGTTTGTTTGTTATTTAACCAACCAGTCTGAAGGTCGTGCAGCCGGAAGGCAAAATCAAACCTTACTATTACATATTCCCAGTCAAGGCGTAAACCGGGTCCCCCGGCAACAGCAATTTGGTTGTAAAAATTGTCAAATTGGAATCGACCTTGTTCAAGCCTGTCCTGATTATTTTCATCTCTGAAATCGTTCTTTGGACCATACCAAATGTTACCCGCGTCTGCAAAAAGGGCTGCATACCAATTGGCCCCAAGAAAATCCCTGATAAATGCTTGTCTGACCTCAGTGAATGCCGCCAGCTTGATCTCACCACCGGGTATATTTACGCTTTCAGTGGAAATATCACCGGGTCCCAGTTGAAAAGGAGCCCAGCCACGGATATCGTTACTTCCTCCGGCAAAGAATCTTCGATTCAGTGGAATGGAACTGGATCTACCATAAGGATGAGCATATCCACCATATATACGCCAAGCTAGTACACCATCAGCTGAAATCGGATAATATTTCCTATAATCTACAGATAACTTGATATATCGGCTGTAACTGAGGCTATTTTCGCTTAAACCAAAAAGCGAGGGCAGGTTACCTTCAAGAGTACCGGGAGTTGTTAAGTGGTTATCGATGAGGTAGGGGATATTACCGCCAACAGCCACAGAATATTCACTGAAATAACCCCGGTTTCTTTTAATGAGATCTGTATTCTGACTTCTGAATGTGTATCGGACAGTGGAGGATATTTGGGGGTTAAAATCCTCCAGAATTCGCTGAAGTTCAAATGCATCTACAATGGTTCCATCAGATAAGGTATCTGTACCAAACTCATTTCTTAGATTCCGGATATAAGCAGAGGATGGATTGGTATCTACGAGATCAAGTTCAATGAGATCCAAAAAACTTGAATAATTTGAAGTGTGATTGACCTCATACCGCATGTTAAAACCAACATCTGAGTTTATGTCAAATAATAACTGATCTGACCGGCTGTAACTTAAGAGATAACGCGTAACCCCACTGGTAAATCCGGGTCTGTTGTCAAGGAATGAGAAGGGAAAATTCAATCGTGGTACCGAGTAATCGGCTGTAAGTTCATAACTTCTGAACAAAGAGGATTGCGTAGCCGTAGTGTCGATCTCTTCAAGAACAGAAGGCCTCACATACTCAAAACTGGCGTTTGCCCCAATACTTAGATTTTCAGCATTACCGAATACGTTGTTGTTAGTGTAGTCAACCCCAAAACCAGTGCCATAACCATATCGCTTCATGCCAAAAAGTTCCGTTGAAATACTGTGTTTGGTCAGTGTTTGCAGATCAAAGTAGGTGGGAATTTTTTCTTTTGTATAATCGGGCTGAACCTGATCCTCGTTCTGACTGAACCTCTGAATATATAACATACCCAGGTTTTGGAACTCATTTACTGTTTCAAGATACAGTGAGTGATCATACATTTCCCCCGGCTTATATAGTAGTTGATCTGAGAGTAGTCGGAATTTGGATTGGGCTCCTGATTCTTTGAACAACGATATCGTGTATGAAGAATCTACCGTATGGGGTGGTCCGCTTAAGGTATCCGATTCATCGTAATTAACAGGAGGTTCTGTATCACTTAATCTAACTCTGATATCACCAAATTTATATTGACCACCGGGTCTGACTCGGTACAATACATCAAGTGAGTTTGAAGTTGTGGTATCTTCTTTGACCAAGGCTATCACAGAGTCACGTTGTACAGAGGCATAACCATTGTTTTTTAGGAAGGTGATGAGTCGCTCTTGTTCGTTACTAAGCGCTTGTGAGCTGTAGGCTCGATTGACTGTGAAAGTGGTGTCATTGAGTCTTCCCTTTGTAAAGGAACCTCTTTGAAGAAATTCAAACCTTCTGTTAGGCTCAGTAAAAACGGGAAACCCACTGTAGGTTACAGTGTTAATTCGGTGCTGAGGTCCTTCATCGATTATGAAAGAAACTTCGATCTTGTCTGAACGGTATTCTGAGATGCTGGTATCAACCGAAACATCAAAGTATCCCAATGATTCATAATAAAGGGTGATCCGTTCAATGTCGTTCCCGACAGTTTGTCGGTCTAAAAAGGCAGGTTCTTCACCGAATCTTCCTCCTGAAATTTTCCATATAAAAAGCCAGGGTGTGAATTGAGGGATGCTCAGAAACTCACGATTGGTTCGGGTTCGAACCAGGGTTGTGAGTGTACGATCTTTGATATCTTGGTTACCTGAAAACCTGACCCTTCGAACGACGTCTTCGGTGTTTCCTTCACCCTGAACATCCTGAGCCTGTATATTTATAGGATAAAGCAATCCAACCCATGTTATAAAACACAGCAGGAACGCTGAAATGAGTTTACGGGTATCAGGTGTTTGCAAAGTACTACAGAGTGAGAGGTTACGATGGTCGGACGAGACCGGCTACTAAATGTAACCGCAACTTCTGCTGACGCTGCTTAACATTTAAACGTCGTCATAGTCGAAACCTTCATCTTCTTCGTTATGGAAGAAGTCTTCTTTTCTGATGTAATCAGGCCAGATATCTTCGATACCTTCATAAACAGGTTCTTCACCCTGTTCTATCTCTTCAAGTTCTTCGAGGTTCACGATAACCTGATTAGGCAGGCCATTCCGTTCAGCCCATTCGATAAGTTCTTCACGGGTTGCCGGGAAAGGAGCGTCATCAAGTGCAGCAGCTAATTCTACAGTCCAAATCATATGTTTGTAATTATTTTAAAATGAATGAGTGTAATAAACACAAGTGTGATTAAAACACAAGTGAATTAATTAAATTTTTGTTCCAAATTCGTGCCGAAAATATTGTTATCTTCGCACAAATACATCAACTAAATCCTAAGAGGATTATTTTTATGTTTAACAGTTTAGGTGCCCCTGAAATTCTAATTATTGCCATTGTGATTTTAGTTTTATTTGGAGCCAAACGAATTCCCGAACTGGCCCGTGGATTGGGACAAGGTATTAAAGAATTCAGACAAGCTTCAAAAGATATCAAGAAGGAGATCGAAGACAGTTCCAAAGATATTAATGACGCTGCTAATCACGAAGAAAACACCTCTAAAAGCAATTAAAAGCAGAAATTGAATTACATGACTATTTCAGAGACTCGCGAAAAAGTCTTAAACGGGGAAGTACAGCTTCTCGATATTGTCGAACATTATATCTCTAAAATTGAATCCCAGAATCAGGTCATTAATGCCTATGTGGCAACTGATTTTGAAGCTGCTAAAAAGCAAGCTGAAGAGATCCAGAAAAAGATCGATAAGGGCGAAGCCGGTAAGCTTGCCGGTGTGGTTTTGGGTATAAAAGATGTAATTGCTGAGCGAGGAAAGAAGCTGACCTGTGCGTCAAAGATGCTTGAAGACTTTGATAGTGTGTATGATGCAACGGTAATTGAACGCTTGTTAGCAGAGGATGCCATTCTGATCGGTCGACTGAATATGGATGAATTCGCCATGGGGTCGGCCAACGAATACACAAACTTCGGACCGGTTAAAAATCCTCATAACACTGATAAAGTGCCCGGTGGATCTTCTGGTGGCAGTGCGGCAGCTGTTGCAGCTGATATGGCAGTGGCTACATTAGGTTCAGATACCGGTGGGTCTATTCGACAGCCAGCTTCTTATTGTGGAGTAGTGGGATTAAAGCCAACTTATGGCCGCGTTTCACGTTATGGGCTTGTTGCTTTTGCCTCATCCTTTGATTGTATAGGTCCTCTGGCTCGTTCTGTCGAAGACACAGCCAGAATCCTGGATGTGATCGCTGGTTTTGACGAACGAGATAATACTTCCTCGCAAACCAAAAAAGGTAGTTATGTTGAGGCGGCACAGAATCCGAATAAAAATATCAAAATAGGCGTGCCAGAAGAGTTTTTTGGAGACGGACTTGATCCTGAGATCCAGGAAGGCATTGAGAATTTATTAAGCAAGCTGGAAGCAGATGGAGCAGAGTTGGTGCCTATTCATCTTCCACATACAAAATACGGGATTGCTACTTATTATATTCTTGCAACAGCTGAAGCTTCCAGTAACCTTGCCAGGTTTGATGGTATAAGATATGGGCATCGGGCAGATAAGGAAGAAGTATTGGATGACCTGAAGAAGGAAGAGATAGCACTCAAAGAACAATTTGAGTCAGCTATAGGTGAGAAAAAGATCGTGTTGCAGGAGAAATTAGCTAAATTAGATTCACCTCTGATCCGTTTGTATAAAAAATCCAGAACAGAGGGATTCGGTCAGGAAGTAAAACGCAGGATCATGCTTGGTACCTATGTCTTGAGTTCAGGTTATTATGACGCTTACTATGGTAAGGCACAGAGAGTAAGAAGACTCATTCAGGATGATTATAAGAAAGCATTCGAAAAAGTGGATGTCATTGTGAGCCCAACCGCACCAACCACAGCATTTGATATTGGTGATAAACTTGATGATCCGGTTCAGATGTATTTGAATGATGTATATACGATAACGGCCAATCTTGCCGGTATTTGTGGTATCAGTGTTCCCGCCGGGACTCACAGCGACGGAATGCCTTACGGAATTCAATTTATGGCTGATAGCTTTCATGAAGAAAAAGTGATTAATGCCGGCCGACTAGCTGAAATTCATACCCAATAGTTTAGGATCTTATTATGAATCGATTACAGGGAAAAACAGCAATAATTACAGGTGCCTCTGCCGGAATAGGTAAGAGCACGGCAAAACTTATGGCTGAAACAGGTGTTGATCTGTATATAACCGGACGAAGAGAAGAAAAACTTCAGCAACTGAAACGTGACCTGGAATCTGAATATGGCGTTACCGTAACAACAGCTGCCTTTGATGTTCAGAATTCTGAGGCTTGCTCAAAATTCATTGGTTCGATCAACGAGCCCGTTGATATTTTAGTGAACAATGCAGGGATGGCCAAGGGAACCGATCCTGTGTATTCTGCCTCTTTTGAGGACTGGAATACGATGATCGATACCAATATAAAAGGACTATTATATCTTTCCAGGTTGATCTCAGCTAAAATGAAAGAGCGAAATTACGGTCATATCATAAATGTCGGATCCATTGCAGGGCACGAGTCTTATCCCGGTGGAGTGGTTTACACGGCAACAAAACACGCGGTTAAAGCAATAACAGAAGCCACAAAGAAGGATCTTCACGGTACCAAAGTTAGAGTGAGTATGGTGTCACCGGGATTAGTGGAAACAGAATTCAGTGAGGTGCGTTTCAGTGGTGATAAGGAAAAAGCGGATCAGGTTTATAAAGGCATGCAGCCATTGATGGCTCTGGATATAGCCGAGATCATTCTTTTCACTGCTAACCGTCCTGAACACGTTAATATCATGGATACAATTGTATTTCCGGTCGATCAATCGTCATCTACCATGGTTCATAGGGATGAGTAAATGGCTTTATTTGCTAAGTATCCTGACCCTGATCCTGATCGGGTGTGGAGATGAAAAAAGCGAAGGCCTGACCTTTACAGAAAAAGGCAGGGAAGTTCCTTCATTTAATGTTGATTCAGCTTATCATTTTGTAGAACAGCAGGTAGAATTTGGACCAAGGGTTCCAAATACAGAAGCCCATCAACAAGCACTTCATTACTTCCAGAATAAATTTAAGTCGTATGCCGGTGATAATGCTGTCTACGTTCAGCGATTTGAAGCAGAAGGTTATGATGAAACTCTGAACCTTGGTAATGTGATAGCAGCTTTCAACCTATCTGGACCTGATCGCATTATGCTTAGTGCTCACTGGGACAGTAGACCGCGTGCTGATATGGATTCTACTAACGCAGAAAATCCGATCCTGGGAGCGGATGACGGAGCCAGTGGTGTTGGTGTGTTGCTGGAACTGGCTAGAATGTTCCGGGATAATCCACCACCCGTTGGAGTGGATATCATTTTGTTTGATGGCGAGGATTATGGAAAATCAGGTGATCTTAACCGGTATTTTCTCGGCTCGAGATATTGGTCTAAAAATCCACCTGTTCCCGGATACAGTCCCCGCTTTGGTATTTTACTTGATATGGTTGGTGGAGCCGGAGCTCAGTTTCCGAAGGAGCAGTATTCCGTGAATTACGCACCGAATTTGGTAAATGAGGTCTGGAATATTGCAGATGAAAAGGGTTATGGTGATATGTTTCTCAACGAGCAGGGAGCAGCCGTATCTGATGATCATGTAATAGTGAATGAACAAGCCGGGATTCCCATTATTAATATCATACACCACTACCGAAAAAGTAATGGCGTTGCTGAATTTCCATCGTATTGGCATTCTCAAAATGATGATCTGGATATAATAAGCAAAGAAACCTTACAAGCAGTGGGTGATGTGATGGCAGAGTTAATTTACAACAGATTGTAATGGACTATATTGAACTGCGTATTTCTGTTAAAGACGACTTACAGGAGTTACTGATCGCTGAATTATTTGACCGTGATTTTGAAGGCTTTGAACAAGATGATGATCTCCTTGTTGCTACTATACCCTCTCCTCGTTTTGATGATTCCAAAAGAGAGGAGATTGAACGTATTCTAATGTCTCTTGGTACAGATTCGGTCATAATCTCGGAAAAAGTGATCGGGCCACAGAATTGGAATGAAGAGTGGGAGAGAACTATTCAGCCACAGACCATTGGCAAGTTCTATGTGCATCCTACCTGGACGAGCTTCGATGGTGATCTTGATGATAAGATCAATCTACTGATAGATCCAAAAATGGCATTTGGAACCGGTTACCACGCCACAACGCGAGTCCTGCTGGAATGGCTTCCAGAGGTACTTAAAAAAGGTGATAAAGTACTTGATGCTGGAACAGGCACAGGAATTTTAGCCATCGCTGCTCTAAAACTAGGAGCCCAAAGTGCTTTTGGATTCGATATTGATGAGTGGAGTGAAACCAATGCCATTGAAAATATACTGCTAAATGAAGTAGATAATTTTGAGGTCAAATTAGGTTCAACAGAGGTCATTCCAGTAGGTGAGAAGTATGATATGATATTAGCCAATATTAATCGCAATGCACTGATTGATTTGTTGCCAGACCTGGTAAGCAGACTAACTGATAATGGCAAGATCCTGCTTTCAGGTTTACTTATAGAAGATGAAGAAGTCATTCTAAAACAGGAATCTGTTAAGAAACTAAGTCACATTGATACACGCCAGCATGGTGAGTGGATCGCAATACTATTTTCCAGATGACCAGATCAGCTATTGATATCGGGACCAATTCTGTGCTGCTTTTGGTGGCAGAAAAAAAGAGAAAGGGGATCATTGAACCGATTCACGAAGAGCAGCGTTTACCAAGACTCGGAAAGGGAGTGGACGCTCAAAAGGTCATTAATGAAGCCTCAACACAGAGAGTGGTAGATGTACTGCTGGAGTACAAAACTTTTCTTAAGAATTCATATCCCGATGCACAAGAGCCGATTGTTACGGCCACAAGTGCAGTACGCGATGCTTATAACCGGGATGAATTCATACAAATAATAAAGGCAAAAACCGGTTATGATATTCGGTTGCTTTCAGGTAAAGATGAAGCAAGGTGGACGGCTGCCGGTGCTTTATCAATGATCGAAACACCGAAAAGTGGGCGAGGTGAATATCTTATTCTCGATATTGGAGGAGGAAGCACGGAGGTTGCTCATGTCAGGGATCAATATATGGTTGATAAATATTCCTTTGATATGGGATCTGTACGTTTTACTGAACGTTTCCTGAAACATGACCCTGCTAAAAAAGATGAGATAAAAGCCTGCAGAGATTTTATCAAAAAGACGTTCAGGAATCGTTTCTTTCATAACAATTCCTATTTTAAAGCAGTAGGTGTCGCCGGAACTGTTACATCACTTGCCGCTATTATCATGGAGTCAGATAACTATGACCCGACTGATATGAATGATGTAATCATTTATCGTGATGAAATTAATGATGTGATAGAAAAATTTATAGATCAACCCTCCGATGAGATGTTAAATTCTTTTCCAAACGTTCTTGAGGGTAGGTCTGACATCTTTTTAGCCGGATTGTTGATCTTGGAGGGGTTTATGGAGCGATTTGGCCGCGAGGAACTGACGGTTTCAACAGGCGGGATACGTCATGGTGCTATTTTAAATACAAAATAAAAAAGCGTTACTGTTTTAACAGCAACGCTTTAGTTGTAACATTACCTTTAATTCTGAATTTAGAACGGGAATCTAAGCCCGGCACCAATATTCAGTTGATCTGCATCACTGATCACAAATTTTGCTTCTGCAAAGAGTTCCGCAAAATCCAGATTATACTCGAGACCGGCTCCTATATTTAACCCGGTTTCATTATTTGAACTGCTTCCAAAACCATCGATATCTACAGATGAATTGAAGAAGTTCAATCCTGCCAAAGCATAGGCATTAAGTCCCGTCTCCGGATCAGAGTGGAACATATAATTACCGTTTAGGTTTAGTTCCCAATAGTTAATGTCTCCACCGTTTACATCTTCAGGGAAGTAGTAACCGAAGTCTGCAACTCCTCTGAATTGTTCATTGATCGTAAAAACCCCATCAACGCGAATTCCAAGTTGCTCAACCTCGGAGCCATACATCAGGCCGACACCTGCTTTAAATTGCGCCTGTGCACTTTCTACTGCCAGAAATGAGCAAAGTACCAAGAATATAGAAGTAGTTAGTTTTCTCATAAGTATTTATTTTAGTTTTTATTATAGTTGTTACATTTCTGCTTCAACTATTAATGCGTAAAGTTTAATTAAAATGGTTCATTTTAAAAATTATAGCTAAAAAAGGTATTTTCATTTATTACAGTGTTTGTATTTTAAGGGCTGAATTAATTCAGATATGTCAGAAGAAAACTCAGAATTAGAAAATAACTCGCCACGTAAAAATGCATCTGCCAGTAGCCTGGAAGATGATACCTTGGTCAGCGAAGCGTTGGCAGGCAGAGAAGATTCCTACAGTAAACTCGTAGATAAATATCAGAAGCCGCTCTATTTCCATATCAGAAAGATGATAAAGGAAGTGGAACTTGTTGATGATCTGGTTCAGGAAGTTTTTATGAAAGCTTTTCATAACCTCAATTCCTATAGCAATGAATACGCCTTCTCTACGTGGATCTATCGTATCGCCACAAATCACACTATTGATTATCTGAGAAAGAAAAAACTTCAAACGCTTTCGATAGATCAGCCTTATAAAACGAAGGATGGTGATATGGAAATGCAGCTGCCGGATGAAAGCTTTTCTACAGATCAGCCCGTTATGAAAAAAGAGCGGAAAGCAATTGTTCAGGATGCTATCGACAATCTTCCAAAAAAATATCGCCTTGTCATCGAAATGCGGCATATGGAAGAGAAAACCTATCAAGAGATCGCTGAGATCCTGGAACTTCCTTTGGGCACGGTTAAAGCACACATTTTCAGGGCTCGAGAGTTATTATACAAGGCGCTCATCGATAAGAGAGATAAAATTTAATATTCTTATCTGAGCTGTTTATCTCGATTATTTCGTATGTACTGATGCAAATGTTAACCAACAATCAGTATAAATATGACAACTTATACCATTCGACTGCTATCGTTCACTCTTATTATGTTACTATTTGTTTGGACCTCCTGTGGAAGCGATGATCCCGTTTCTGGGATAGATGAGGAGCCGCCTGTGCTCCCTCAATTTGAGGAGATTGAACCTGAACTTACTTATTTCACTGAAAATAATCCTAAAATTCAGACTACCAATCATTTCTATGAAGCGAAGTCCTATGCTATGGGCCTGGCTATGTTTGGACAATTCAGTCAGATATATGGCTCATTCTTTAGTTCTGCCAGTACAAATGCGGCTGAATTCAATAATGGAGTCTGGACGTGGAGCTACTCTTATTCGTTTGAAGGACAATCTGTATCTATAGACTTGAGTGCAGAAGAGCTTGTTGATGTTGTAAGATGGGAAATGAATTGGTCATTTGACGACGGTCAGGGTAATACATTTGAAGACTACACAATGGTTGAAGGAACCGTGGCAAAAGACGGATTATCAGGCAACTGGACCTTTAATTCATTGAATCCGGATACTAACTCTGAAGAACCTTTTATGGTAACTGAATGGGTGAGAAATGGGGATGATCAATATGAACTGACTACAAGTTTTTATGATAATGGTGTTCAGGGAGAAGAGTTCTACACCTTCACTCAAAACGGTACTTCCTTTGATATCACTTATGTATACGGTTCAGAAACTATACTGGTCCATTGGGATAGTGCCACTGAAACAGGGTACTATCAGATAGGTGAAGATCCTAACAACCGTTACTGCTGGGACAGTCAGTTTCAGGATGTGAGCTGTGGCGTTTGATAAAACATAACTATAACAGTACTTAACCTTGGTTAATAAATAATTACGCAAAGCCGTCCTGACTCACAGGGCGGCTTTTTTAATCTGCAATAGCATGAGTGATCTATTAAATGAACTTTTCTATACATTCAATACGTATCAATTAAAAAGGGGAACAATAATCGCAATTTAATACAACTCAACATATATGAAAACGATCAAATTTAGCGTAATATTGGTTCTGATGTACTCATTTATGGCATCCACAGCTGAAGCACAGATCTGGAAAAAGATCAAGGATAAAACAAAATCAAAGGTCGAGGAGAAGGTATCTGACAAGATCTCTGAACAGCTAGCGAATGCTGTGGTTGAAAAAATAGATATTCAGTTTAATTCACCAAACAATCCCTACGGAAACAGTGTAAGGTCAGAAAAACCGGAAAATCTTCCGGAGAGTTATTCTTTCGACTGGAGATTCAAAATGAAGATCACCAACGCCGGAATGCAGGATGAGCTATTGTTTGATTACTATTTGACCTCGAACGGTAATTACGTAGGCTATGAGATGCCAGAAGCTGATGGGGTATTCATGGTGATGGATGGCAATCTCAAAAGTACGATCTCTTATGTAGAGGAAGAGGGCAATTCAATAGCATTGACATATTCTATGCCTGATGAGATGACAGGGACTGAGGATTCAGAAATGGAAAAAGAAGACCTGGTAATCACGGATCTCCCTTCAAAAACCATTTTGGGATATAACACTCAGGGTAAAAAAATTGAGTCAGATGAATCTACCATTATCATGTATTATACGGATGAGATCGATATGAATTTTTCCGGAATGTTTCCGTCTTTCAGCAATAATGAGAAAACACCGGATTATAACTATCCACAAGACATGCGAGAAGCTTCTGTTCTCTATATGGAAGTAACAGAGAATGAAAGTGGAGATAAGTTTATCATGGAAGGGATAGGTATTGATGAAACTGACAGAGTAATTACAAACGGTGACTATCAGTTTTTATGATCTGATTCCGATAGGTTACCTGATACAATTGAAATATTGTGGGTAAACTTATCGAACTTAGCACGGCGAATGGCACTTCCTTCAAAGATAGAATCATATTGAGATTGAGTAAGGTTTTGCCAGAATTGAAGGTCATTTTTGACCACATAATCCCTGGGATGAAGATCTGAAAAGGAGGAAAGCTTTGCGTTTTTGTTCCAGGGGCACACATCCTGACAAATATCGCAGCCATAGATCCAGTTCTGGATCCCGTTTTGATCTGATTCGTTTATCTGATCCTTTAACTCAATAGTGAGATAGGATATACACTTGGTGGCATCCACGCGGTAGGGTTCGTATATGGCATCAGTTGGGCAGGCATCGATACAGCGCGTACAAGTCCCACAATGGTCAGTCTGGGGGGAGTCAGGGGTTAACTCAGCATCAATGATCATCTCACCAATAAAGAAGAAAGAACCAACTTCTTTGTTCAGTAAATTGGAATTCTTGCCGATCCATCCAAGCCCAGCACGCTGAGCCCATACTTTATCTAGAACCGGAGCTGAATCGGTAAATATACGTCCTTCCAGCCCTCCATATTTCTCTTTAGTGAATTGAAAAAGTTTTTTCAGATTCTTCTTTAATACTTTATGGTAATCACGACCCTGAGCATACTTTGAGATCAAAGGTTCATCTGAAACACCGATCTGCCGGGCATGGGATGGGTGCCAGTAACTCGCCAGAACAGAAACTACAGTTTTTGATCCGGGAACAAGCAAGGTGGGATCAACGCGTTTTTCAAAATGATTTTCCATCCATGCCATTGTTCCATGGCGGTCCTGATTTAGCCACTCACCAAGTCGTCGCTCTTCATTCGGAAGGTGCTGGGCTTTGGCAAAGCCACAGGCATCAAAACCGAGTTCCAGTGCATAAGCCCTGATCTGCTCCGTCAATTGTTGCTGATTGACCATGGTAGTGAGTTTTGGTCTGAATTGAAGCTCTTTTACTTAACTGGTACTAACTTGTCACCTTTCCACACAAGATCCTGCGTTTTACCATTGACCATGCGAACTGTTCTTGCTCTGTATTTTTTTACAACAGCGTAATCATGAGTGATCATTAAAACAGCCATGCCACGGTTATTGATGGTTCTGAGAAGCTCCATGATCTCCTTAGTGGCCTTAGGGTCAAGGTTGCCGGTAGGCTCATCAGCTAATAAGATGCGGGGCTCATTGGCAAGGGCACGAGCTATAACGACCCGTTGTTGTTCTCCACCGGATAGATCTCTTGGGAGGTGTTTACGTCTGTGACTCAATCCTACCATCGTCAAAACTTCCAACACGCGTTCTTTGATGAATTTTGGTTTCTCACCGGTTACCTGAAGAGAAAAAGCGACGTTATCAAAAACGTTGCGGTCTTTAAGGAGTTGAAAATCCTGGAATACGATCCCGAGTCTTCTCCGCAACATCGGGACTTCACGTTCACTGATCTTATTAACAGGATATTCAGTAACCCTGACGGTGCCTGAGTCGGGAACTACATCTCTGTATAAAAGTTTCAGAAAGGTGCTTTTACCGATACCGGTAGGACCGATAAGGTAAGCGAACTCGCCGTTGTGGAGTTTAAAATTGACATCATCCAAAACCCTGTTCTTATCATAGTTCAGGGTTACATTTTTAAGTTCAATTACTGCTGTTTCTGACATTTAAGAACCATTGTTACGCGTGCGCTGTTTTCGTCTGCATCAACCAAATCAAAATCTTCGTATTTGGCAACCTGATGATAGGGCGTTTGATCTAAAATTGACAACATTTGATCGAGTGGATAAACTCGTTGTTCGTGAACCTCGTGAAAACTCTCTAAAACGGTTTTCCCGTCATTATCCATCAACTCAATATCAAAGATGTTATAATGAAATTTGTTATGTGGATCGTACGTACTTTTTCTGAAATACCGGTATGAACCGAAACTGCCTTCTTCATTATTCAGATAATCTACGGCTTCAAGAGAGTTTTGGGGGGTTGAAAAATCAAAGATCAAAAGTCCGTGAGGGTTCAATATCTTGTAACAACCCTGGAGCATTTTCAGGATCTCAGTCTCGTCATGCAAATAGTTAACACTGTCAAAAACTGAAAATATAATATCAAATTTCTGATCGATATCGATATCCAGAAAGTTCATACTTCGGAATTGTACATCGAGTTCTTGTTCGGCAGCCTTTTGACGAGCTTTTTCGATCATGGCAGGAGATAGGTCGGTCCCCGTCAGATTATATTCGTCAAACCGGGCAAGACATAGTGATATAGCTCCTGTTCCGCAGGCAAGCTCCAGGACGTCGACCGGATTGGGATGATGGGTTTGAATGACCTCATCAATAAAGTCAGCCCACATCTCATAATCTACGTCATCCATAAGGGTGTCGTACAATTCCGCTAAGGCAGTGTAAATGGGGGTTGAATCAGTCTTCACGCAATTTCTTGTTTGAAAGTTCTACAGCAAGATCATATGCTTCTTTAAATGAGGATGGGTTTGCAATACCTTTTCCGGCAATATTAAAGGCTGTTCCATGATCTGGTGATGTTCTGATAATAGGCAGTCCGGCTGTAAAGTTCACACCTTTTCCAAAAGACAGTAGCTTGAAGGGTGCCAATCCCTGATCATGGTACATTGCCAGAATTCCATCGTATTGTTCGTGCAGTTTTTGCCCGAAAAATCCATCAGCGGGAAATGGACCGGTAACATGATAATTTTCATTTTCCTGATCTATTTCGTTTAGAGTTGGGATGATCATATCAATTTCTTCTTTTCCGATCACGCCACCGTCTCCGGCATGTGGATTCAGCCCAAAGACAGCTATCTTCGGTTCATTGATCCCAAAATCATTTATCAAACTATTCGCCAGTAGTCTTGCTTTCTCTCTAATGAGTGCAGGTGTTAATGATTTGGCAACGTCTTTCACAGGTATATGTGTCGTGACCAAGGCCACCCTTAAATCACCACTGATCAGCGTCATTAAAACAGAATCTGTGTTTGTTGATGAGGCCAAAAACTCAGTATGGCCTGGGATGTCATATCCGGCCAGATTTACTGATTCCTTTGATATAGGAGCTGTAACCAATGCGTCAGCCCTGTTATTTAGGCACAGTTCAACACCTGTTTCTATGGCATTCATGGCAACTGTTCCACTTTCCGGTGAGAGCGTGCCGGGTGTCACGTTAATATCAGTTTTGTAAATTGGCAATATGTTAACCACACCGCTTCGTATTTCATTACGATTTCTAAGCACTCTGTAATTCAGGTCAATATTCAGAAGCTCAATATAGAACTCAATAACTCCTAAGGGAGAAATGAGGATCGGGGTTGATCTTTCAAGGTCAATAGCAGAGAGGCTTTTGAGAATGATCTCCGGACCTATGCCATTGAAATCACCAACGGATATTGAAATTATAGGGTTTCTATCTGATTGCATAAGTACATGAAATTACAACTTTAACCTTGTAATCCATAACCTTACCGTTTGCCTATAAGCTTGAAATCTCCGAAACCTGAAACTGCCTCAAATACAAAGGTCTGATTAGGATATTTCCAAATTTCGCGGGTTTTACCACCGGGAGGGAAGACTCTTTCTTTAGAATTGGGCGGGCCGAATTTTATGTAAACTTCACCACGATCACTTTCATGCCCCAGTGGTTCCTGTTGGCTCCCAAATTCTTTATAGGCATGATCTATCCTGTTGTAGTATTCTGCCATAAGTTCATTATAAACAGTGTTAGGGGTAGGATCACGTTTCTCCCAGAATTCCCGGAATTTCCTTTCCCTTTCTTTATCTGAACCTCGACGGATGCGTTCTATCTCATCATTTGAAGCGATGAATTTCAACATATCAATTGCGATGTTCAAGTTATAGAGACTCGCCGGCATATCCTGCCAGTACGATTGAAAAGTTCTTTCCGATACTGTTTTATCAGATTCGGTGTGTTTAACTGTCAGTTTATATCTTGAATTGTCAAATTTACTTGACGGAATTTTTACGACAGCATATGTAAAGTTACCAGAGTTCTGAAGGATAAGTGCTGGCTCTGAGCTTTTAACTATTTTTAATGAAGTATTTTGAAAGAAGGATTCATCTGAGATCTCTGAGCTGAATAGTGATTCAGTGCTATCATTATTCTCTTTGTCATCTACGATTTTATTTACTGTAGCTGTATAGATATTGTTTTTTTGATAGTTGGGAATACGGATCAAGGCAGTAAAATCTTTACCGAATACAACGTTATCATCCATATTTATCAGCTCATATTTTGTACCGTTTGAAGTTGAGCTTACTGACTTGATCAGATAGATCTCACCCTTTTCCATTTCAGACAAATTGGGAATTTCGATCTCTCTGCGCTGTGTACTTCTCTCGTTTATTTCCTGAAGCATAGATAATTGGAGTACATAATTATAGGACCCCGGAGTGAGTTTTGTAGAGAGGGCACCGGAAGCATATTTTTTATTGGCTTGGGTATCCTCAAAACTCGAAACGTAGACAGTATCTGTCCAGCTATCTCTTCCAGCAGTGTTAGTACCCGGACTGTTACGTTTCTTTATTTTGCCTTCAAAAACTTCCGCACTGAACCTGAGTGTTGAATAATATTCAGTATTGGCCGGGGCTTGATCAAGCTCAGAAGCTTGAAGTTTTCTAAAAGGGATAAAGTCGTTATTAAAACGAAATGAGAACATCAGGCTAGATGAACTGTCGCTATCTGGAACGATAATATCGTTGATGAAGATCTGAGGGGTTTCAGAACGATTTACCAGTTGTGGGTAAGAAACCCTTTGAGATAATGCTGTATCAGCCATTCCCAGGGCTATTAACAGTACTGCCAAAAACTTATACATACTTTTAAAGGTTTTTTGAATGAATTATTTGAATATCGGGGTTTACTGATTAAATATAATCCCTATTTTCAACGCACCATTTCATTAATCATTATAAAACTAAATTATAACTGTTTATGAGTACATCAACCGGAAGCGCTACCAAAAACTGGCTTCACCAGCTTATTGAAGAATTTGGAGAAACAGAGGGTGAGATCAAACTTGGAGGTGGGCAAAAGCGCATCGATAAAGAGCATGGAAAAGGAAAGTTAACTGCACGAGAGCGCATTGAGATGCTTACCGATGATGACTCTAAATTTTATGAACTGGGTTTGTGGGCCGGGTATGAAATGTATGAAGAGCAAGGTGGATGCCCTGCAGGGGGTGTTGTCACAGGTATCGGTGAGGTTAGTGGTCGACAATGTATGATTGTAGCGAACGATGCTACAGTAAAGGCGGGAGCCTGGTTTCCGATAACAGCAAAGAAAAACCTGAGAGCGCAGGAGATAGCCATTGAAAATCACATTCCATTGATCTACCTGGTGGATTCAGCGGGTGTTTTTCTGCCAATGCAGGATGAGATCTTTCCGGATAAGGATCATTTTGGACGCATGTTCCGGAATAACGCAGTGATCTCAGCTAAGGGTATTCCACAGATCGCTGCTATTATGGGTAGTTGTGTTGCCGGTGGCGCTTATCTGCCTATCATGAGTGATGAAGCCCTTATTGTAGATGGTACCGGCAGCGTATTTTTGGCAGGTAGTTATCTTGTGAAGGCAGCGATCGGAGAGGATGTGGATAATGAAACCCTGGGTGGAGCTACAACACATACTGAGATCTCCGGGGTCACTGATTATAAAATGGAAGATGATGAAGAGTGCCTTACTACGATCAGGGATCTCGTTGATAAACTTGGTCCGTTTGATACGGCCGGCTTCAATAGAAAGGAAGCTAAAGAGCCGGAAAGACCAGCAAGTGACATTTTTGATATTTTACCCGAATCACGAACCAGTCCTTACGACACTTATGAATTACTTGATTGTATTATCGATGAAGATAGCTTCACTGAATTCAAAAAGGGCTATGGTCAGACACTCATTACAGGGTATGCACGAATCGATGGATGGAGCGTTGGAATTGTTGCCAATCAGCGTAATATAAATCGAACCAAGCAAGGAGAAATGCAGATCGGAGGTGTTATCTATTCAGATAGTGCCGATAAAGCAGCCCGGTTCATCATGAATTGCAATCAAAAGAAGATCCCTCTCATCTTTTTGCAGGATGTAAGCGGATTCATGATCGGGAAGCGTAGCGAACATGGCGGTATCATCAAAGACGGTGCAAAAATGGTGAATGCTATGAGTAACAGCACAGTTCCTAAGATCACGATTGTGGTGGGTAATAGCTACGGAGCCGGTAACTATGCAATGTGCGGAAGGGCTTATGATCCTCGTTTTATGTATGCCTGGCCAACTGCAAAGATCGCAGTAATGAGTGGTGCTTCAGCATCGAAAACGCTAATGCAGATCCAGATTGCCTCCATGAAGAAAAAAGGAAAAGAGGTTAGCGAAGAGGATCAGGAAAAGATCATGAAGAAGATCAGCGACAGATATGACCGTCAAACAGATGTAAGATACGCGGCCTCCAGACTTTGGGTAGATGGCATCATTAATCCACTTGAAACTCGAGATCGAATTTCCAAAGCTATCAGTTGTGCAAACCTAAATCCCGAGATTGAAGAATTCAAAACCGGTGTTATTCAAACCTAGTGAATTGCGACCAAGAGTAAGATCAATCATTGAATTACGACCTATATAAAGACCGTAATATTGTTTTTTTGGGAGTCGAGTCCAGTTTTACACTGATCGACTTCTTACTGTTTTTCTCGAGTTTTATTCTTGGTTTTGTATTTGCATTATTCTTCTTCATATTCGCATTTGCTGTATTACAGAAGATCTTTTCACGCTATGAATTTGAATTTGATTCAGATTCATACACAATAACCAAGTACTATAAATTCTTCGGTTATTTCAGGTTTAGAATTCAAACTATTAGTTACGGTGAGATTGATGAGTTCCTTTTATCAAACTACGACAGTGGAAAAGCATTATTTGGAAAAGGCATGGAAGCCGCAGAATGGTTTACATTAGACCTTATAACTGAAAACGGTTACATCCGTATGGCAAAGGCAGAAGAAGATGAACTTGAAGATGTTTATGAAATATTTCAGATGTTGAAAGAGAGGCTGGATATTTATTTTAGGTTTAGAATTGAGTTCATTGAGTCATGATCACACACACGAAAGCTGTCATATTGCAGGTCATAGACTTTCAGGAATCGAGTAAGATACTTACGGTTTTATCTAAAGAGCACGGAAAGATCGCACTTATAGCAAAGGGAGCAAAAAAACCTAAGAATAAGCTTTCCGGCATTCTTGAGATCGGCGCGGTACTAGATGTGGTTTATTATTATAAACAATCAAGGGGAGTTCAAACTCTAACTGAAGCTTCGGTCTATTATAGTGATCACAGTTTCAGGACCGATCTGCAAAAGACCGCAATTTTATATGCAACTTTAGAGTTAATAGCACAAATTGTCCATGAACATGAAGTAAATGACCCTGTCTTCGATTTTGTTATCACCTTCATAAAATGGCTGGGTTATTCTGAAGAAACATACCCGTCTGTTTTTGCGTACGTTCAGATCAGGTTAGCAGATATAATTGGTTTTGGATTGATAAGTAATATGGAGAACATACCGGATAACGCTTATTTAAATATTTCTAGAGGTAACCTTTCGGAACATTCTGAAGACGATTTATCTTATAAACTTACAGTCGCTCAAACCCATTTTTTGATTTTGGCTATGGCAGGTAAAAACAGTAAAATTTTCAAGGTTCAATTTGGCAACGGTGAATTGAAACAACTTGTTCACCATCTTGATGTGTATTTTAAATACCATATCGAAGGATATCAGGAGCGAAAATCTGATTCCATTTTTGAGCAGATGCTATAAAACTATATTATTATGAAAAGAAAAGATCTGATCCTTACCGGAATATTATTGCTGATGATCGGTGTAACTTTTGGCACTCTCATTGCTTTATATTCCATCAATAAAGAACTTGCACCTTTATCTGAGGTCCGTGTAACGGAGATCAACAGAAGTTCGGACCCCTTTATCAGTGATGAAGCACTTGAAAACAAGGATACCCGCTTCCTGTTCCGTAAGATTGCAGAAGAGGTCACACCAACGGTAGTCTACATTGAAGCTATAGTACCCATTGAGGGTAGTATTCCAAATGATGAGAATCATCAGTTTGAAGAAGAAGATCTTGATGATAATGAAAGCATATGGGATAGACTGATGCCTCAGCGGGCACGCACCGTTGGTTCCGGTGTACTCATTACTTCAGATGGTTATATTCTGACCAATCATCATGTGATTGAAGGGGCTGTTGAAAATGGACTGAATGTTGTATTGAGTGATAAACGAGAATATCCTGCTCAGGTTATTGGTAATGATACGAGTACCGATCTTGCTGTAATAAAGATCAACGGCTCTGACTTTCCAAAAGCAACTATAGGCGATTCAGAGACAATAGATGTCGGAGAGTGGGTACTAGCCATTGGAAATCCATTCAGGTTAAGATCTACCGTTACTGCAGGCATTGTAAGTGCTTTGAGTCGGGATGTACAGATCATTAATGACAGAATGAGGATAGAAAGCTTCATACAAACTGATGCTGCTATCAATAAAGGTAATAGCGGTGGAGCCTTAGTAAACACCAGTGGGCAGTTGGTGGGTATTAATACAGCCATAGCTTCACAAACGGGTAACTATCAGGGATATGGTTTTGCTGTACCAAGTAACCTTGCGATCAAAGTTGCTAGCGATCTGATCGAATATGGTAAGGTCAGACGTGCTCTGCTTGGAGTTTCTATTGCTGCTGTTGACTACGACAGAGCAGTAGAAAAGGGAATGGAAACTGTTAGAGGGGTCGAGATCATAACAGTTAGCCGAGATGGTGCGGCCTCAGAATCAGGTTTACAGTCGGGAGATGTTGTGCTCAGAGTAAATGGGGTGGAAGTAAATGAAGCCAATCAGCTTCAGCAACAGGTAGCTGTTTTGAGTCCCGGAGAAAATGTTAGGCTAACCATATTGCGAGATGGTGACATATTCGAAAAAGAAGTTCCTTTGAAAATGCAGGAACCTGAAGAAGTGCCTGAAGTTGCTTTAAACGAAGATAATATTGTGCCTGATGAGATCCCCGAGGGAAATAATGGCGGAATAGAATATAAAGAATTCGATCAAGGCTTTAGATTAGTAGGCATTGCCAATCCCCAAAACCCCGGGATTCAGGATATTTATGTACATCAGGTATATCGTTATTCTGAAGCCTGGAACAGAGGAATGAGGGAAGATCAGCAGATCACAGAAATAGATGGAAAAAAGGTTGAGAATCTCGAAAGATTAGAAGAACTTCTGACCGAAAACTTTAAAACAAACAGATCAGTCACCCTTCAGTTTAAAAATGACGAAGGAGCAACAGGATATATCCGGTTAGAAAAAATCAATGATTAATACGTTTAAAGTACTTGTAATCTCGACGGTAATTTCATTTGGAATGATAGGATGTTCCGCCACCCAGGAAACAACTTCACCACAACAAACCGAATCTCAGGACATAGCCTATCCGTCTTGGTATGAGCAAGTAATGTTTCAGACTGACTCAACTTCATTTATTGGCTATGGAGAAGCAGTTGCCTTAGATTCAGTGACTGCCATCAAAAATGCAGAACTTCAAGCCAGGGTAAATCTAGAAGCAGGTGTGTCTGAAATAATTGAGGAGACACGAGAGAGTATATCAGATAAGGGAAATGAAACCGTGAATACCCCTGAGTTTTTGATTATGCTGCGTAATGCTAGTCAGGCTATACAGAAGGAAGGAACCATTGCAAATAAAACCTCATTAAACAAAGACAGCTACTTCAGGGGCTATGCTACAGTAAGAATTTCAAGATCTGAAGCTTTAACTACCCTGAGAACCGGCTTTGAAGCAAATCAAGGTTATTGGCGAATTTTGAATGACTCATCTTTATTTCAATAACAGGTGTTTTCAACTCTGGAGTTCAATGAATGTTTTAGCTCCTTACCATCTTTAAGAGCTCTAATAGTATATATTCATACTCTTGCATTAACTGAGATAGACGGGGCTGCGATTAAGATTTACAAAATTTAGATAGGATATCCTTTATTACTATCAAATTAATGCAGTTATTCAGACGATTCGAAATTTTAACTTTATCATTTGCTATGAGAAAAACATTTCTAATGATAGCGCTGTTATTTATGGGGTCGGGAGTGCAGCAACTTTTTGCACAAACTACACCAGCACATGCGCTTAAGAACGTTACTATTCATAATGCTGATGGCTTTGCCACAGAATCCGCTACTATAATTTGGCGTGATGGTGTGATCGAAGCTGTTGGAACTAACGTGAACATTCCTTTTGATGCCTACGAAATAGATGGAGGAGACAGTCTCCATGTGTATCCGGGTTTTATTGATGGCTATTCGATCTGGGGTAGCCCTGATCTTCCAAGTAATCTTCCTGATCTGGATGATCCGGGTAATCCTCCATATGACAGGGCGGGTGTTCAACCAGAAAGGAACCCCTCAGATCTTTTGACTGGTGATAAAAATTTTGCAGCAGCAATGAAAGCAGGCTTCACGACGGCAGCTTTGTACCCAAATGGTTATATGCTCCCCGGTAGTGTTGAGATCTTTTATCTTTCGGACGATCACACCAATATAAAGTTACTTTCTGATAATGTAGGACTAGCCGGATCCTTTGATACAGCACCCGGTGGCTGGGGAAGTGGTGCCTATCCATCTACACTCATGGGAGTGATGGCAAAATTCAGACAGGTCATGTTTGATGCCACAGCTCTGCAGCAACATATCGAGTACTATTCTCAGAATCCTGAGATGCCTGCGCCAAACAGAGATCAGGTATTGGAAGCTCTTTTTCCGGTTATAAACAAGGAGGCCCCTCTTTACTTTGAAGTAGATTCTAAAGAGAATATTGAACGACTATTTAAACTACAGGACGAATTTGGTTTCGGGCTGGTTATCGTTTCAGGCAAGGAAGCCTATGCAAAAGCCGACGAACTCAAACGAAGAAATATTCCTGTTCTTGCCAGCGTGGACTTTACCGATGCCCCTGACTGGTATAAGGATGAAAACAAGAAAGATGAAGAATCAGAAGATTCGGAAACTAATGAAGTGGAAGAAGAGATCTCTGAAGAAGAACAAGCTTATCGAGACAAGCAGTTGGAAGCCTGGAAAGCTGAAGTTGCAAATATTAAAAACCTGATGGATGCCGGTGTTAGAGTTGGTTATGCATCTGCTGGTTTAGATCTCAAGGATCTGAATGGTAAAATTAAAACCCTCCTCGAGGAAGGTGGGATGAGTGAGCAGAATCTTGTCGAACTTATGACCTTTAATACAGCTGACATTTTGAGAATTAACAGAACCCACGGCAGTATTGCAAAAGGTAAAAATGCAAGTTTTTCAGTATTTAATAAGCAAATGACTGAAGATGATGCCAAGGTTCTACACAACGTTACGAACGGAATTATTCACGAATTAACTGGAGAGTAATACAATGAAGAAATTAATAACACTCTGTGTGATCGCAGTTGCCTTTGTTGTTTCTGTCCATGCACAGGAAAAAGGTTCTGTACTGATAAAAAATGCTACTGTAATATCCGTTACGGACGGTGATCTCGAAAATACTGACGTCCTGATCCAGGATGGGATTATACAGGATATCGGGAAAGACCTGAGTGCTCCTAGAGGAGTTGAGACGGTCGATGCCACAGGTAAGTTTGTAATGCCCGGTATTATTGATGCTCACTCTCACCTTAACGGTGTGGATATTAACGAAGCTCGAAACCCTGTTACCGCAGAGGTTACCATGGAAGAATCCGTGGATCCCAACGAAGTTGGAATCTATCATGCATTGGCCGGTGGGGCAACCACCATACACCTGATGCACGGTTCTGCAAACGTGATCGGTGGACAAGGTGAAACTCTGAAATTACGCTATGGAACCACTCAGGAGGGAATGAGATTTGAAGGTGCTAAACGCACTATTAAATTTGCTCTGGGTGAGAATCCAACAAGAGTACACGGACAGGGAAATGGCATTCAACCCAGAACCCGAATGGGTGTGGAACAGGTGGTTCGAAATCATTTTGATGAAGCCCTGGATTACAAACGCAAGCGCGAAACTTACATGAATGCCAAAGCAGAATATGATCGCAGAGGCCGGGGCACCCCACCAGTACCTGTAGCAGAAAACCTGCGATATGAAGTGCTGAATGACATTATAGAAGGTGAGATCTATGTGCACTGTCATTCTTATCGTGCCGACGAGATCCTTATGTTGATGCGTGTATTTAACGATTACGGGATTGAGAACTATACATTCCAGCATGCCAATGAGGCTTTTAAAGTTGCTCCGGAGTTAGCTGAAAACGGAGCGATGACTTCTGTATTCTCTGACTGGTGGGCATATAAATTTGAAGTTTATTACTCAACTGCCTATAACGCCTCAATTTTAAATGCAAATGGAGTGATCAATAGTATTAACAGTGACAATAATCAGCTTTTAAGAACCTTGAATCACGAAGCAGCTAAAGTTGTGAGATACGGAGATACATCTGTAAATGATGCCATCAAGATGATCACTTTACACCCTGCAATACAGCTAGGTATTGACGATCATGTGGGAAGTATCGAAGAAGGCAAACACGGTGATGTGGTCGTATGGAGCGGCCATCCACTCAGTATTTACAGTAAAGCTGAAATGACCTTTGTTGACGGTAAAAAATATTTCGACCGATCTAACGACCCAAGTGATATGAGAATTGACATCGATCCGGGTTCAGAATTTGAAGATGGATCTAATTTCCGTGAGATCGTGACTCGGCGTGAAGAAGATGCCTGCTTGCAGGATGCCTTCATTTTGATGCAAAATAATACTCAAAACTAAACAGGAGTACAGAACATGAAGAAGCTAAATATTTTTGTTATAGCCATTGCTCTGCTGTTTGGTTTAACAGCAACAACACAGGCACAAATTACTGAGAAACCTGAATATGGTAAATTTGCCATAACAGGTGCTACCATTCACACCGTTACGAACGGTACCATTGAGAATGGTGTGATCTTAATAGAAAATGATACGATCGCTTATGTTGGCAATAACATCCGTGTTACCGGAGATTATAAGCGTATTGATGCAATCGGTAAACATGTTTACCCGGGATTTATCGATGGCTGGTCAGGACTTGGTCTGGTTGAGATATCAGCAGTTGCGGTAACTGTTGATGATGCCGAGGTTGGGCAATTCAATCCTCATATGTATGCATTCACGGCCTTCAATCCGCACAGTGCTTCAATTCCTGTTACACGGGTAAGTGGAGTTACAACAGTACTAGCTAAACCCAGATCAGGCAGCATTTCCGGTAAAGCAGCTGTTATGGATCTTTGGGGTTATTCTCCGGATTCCATGGCTGTTAAAAAGAGCGGTGCTTTGGTAATGAATCTTCCATCATCATCCGGTGGTGGCTGGTGGGATAATCGTAGTGACGAGGAGATTAAAAAGCAATACGATCGTCAGATAAAAGAGATCAACGATTTTATCGCAAAAGCCAGTTTCTATAATGAGATGATGGAAGCCTTCGAAGCAGATCCAGCTGGAAAGACAAGGCCGGATCATGATCCACGAATGGAAGCAATGCGTGAAGTTCTCAATGGCGATGTTCCAGTAGTGATTACCGCTAACGATAAGGTGGAAATTCTAGATGCTATTGAATGGGCTGAAGGTCATGAAGGTATGAATTTTATCTTGGCAGGTGTTCGTGAGGGATGGAGAGTAGCTGAGGAGATAGCAGAAGCGGAAATCGGGGTATTAACAACCACGCTTTATACACCGAGCCGTGATTATGATAACTATCAGCGTCCTTACCAGAATCCCGGCCTGATGGCGGAAGCCGGTGTAAAAGTGGCTATAGTATCTGATGATACAGAAAATTCACGTAATACAGCTTTTGAAGCCGGTTATGCAGCTGCATATGGAATGGGAACTGATGAGGCTTTAAAAGCAGTGACAATCAACCCGGCAGAATTATTTGGAGTGGCCGATAAGATCGGGTCTCTTGAAGAAGGAAAACAGGCAAACTTGTTTATTTCTGATGGTGATCCTTTTGAACCGCTTACGAACATTGAGCAGGTATTTATCAAGGGCTATAAGATCCCAATGCAAAGTCGTCATACCCAGTTATTTGATGAGTTCCTTGACAGGGACGCAGTAAACAAATAATCTGAGATGATTTGTAAAGTTTAAAACAAAACCCTGCTTTATAATTAAGCAGGGTTTTTTATTTCACAAGCAGTGAAAATATCCCGATATTCAATCTGAATCTAAGTTGTTATAAATAAGTATTTAAATGAAAGATTTTATCCGTATTGCATCAGGACAAGGATTTTGGGGCGATCTCCCAAATGCACCCGTTAATCAGGCAAAGAAAGGACCTATCGATTATCTCGTAATGGATTACCTTGCGGAGGTAACGATGTCGATAATGCAGAAACAAAGAATGCGTAACTCTGACTGGGGATACGCTAGAGATTTTGTTTCGGTGGTAGAGCAGGTGCTTCCTGAGATCAAAAATGATGGCGTCAAGGTGATCAGCAATGCCGGTGGTGTAAATCCAATGGCATGCAAGGATGAGATCTTGAAAGTTGCAAAAGAAAAAGGATACACTGATCTTAAAGTTGCTGTTGTTGACGGTGATGATATTCTTGGTCAGATAGATGAATTGATCAAAGATGGTCATACTTTGAATAACATGGACAACGACAGACCAATTTCTGAAGTTAAGGATGAGCTGCTCAGTGCCAATGTTTATTTTGGTTGTTGGCCAATTGTGGAAGCGCTTCAAACCGGTGCTGATGTGATCATTACAGGCCGGGTAACTGATACAGGTCTTACATTAGCACCAATGATTCATGAATTTGGCTGGGAATCTGATGATCTGGATAAAATGGCCGTGGGAACCATTGCCGGTCACATCATCGAATGTGGAGCGCAGGTATCAGGCGGTAATTTTACTGACTGGCATAAGGTGGAAGATTTTACTGATATCGGATTCCCAATAATTGAGGCATACCCCAATGGTGATTTTTATGTTACCAAACATGAAGATACCGGCGGCTTGATAAGTGAAATGACGGTTAAGGAACAACTTCTGTACGAAATCGGTGATCCATCAGAATATATTACGCCGGACGTTATCGCTGACTTTACTTCCATTCAGGTTGAAGAGACCGATAAGAACAAAGTAAAGATCACGGGAATAAAAGGCCATCCTGATACTCCTACCTATAAAGTATCTGCAAGCTATAATGATGGCTACAAACTTTCAGCTACTTTAGTTTATTGTTGGCCTGAGGCACTAAAAAAAGCTGTTAAGGGAGCAGAGATCCTAAAAGGCCGTGCAGAACTTCTTGGTCTTGAATTTGATGAATTTCATAGCGAATACATAGGCTATAACGGTAATTCAGAAATACCAGTAACCGATGAGGCTCTCGAAAAAGAATTTGATGAAATTCAATTGAGGGTATCGCTATCAGGTGAAAACAAAAAAGACCTGAATCGATTCGGTATGGAGATCGCACCTCTGATTTTGACAGGACCAAGTGGTGTTACTGGCTTCGCAGGTGGACGCCCCAAAGCCAGTGATGTGGTTGCGTACTGGCCGGCTTTACTTGATAAAACAGCCGTAAAGCCAAGGGTGACACTCTTTGAAATTGATTGATATGCGATCTGATCATAAAAGTCATTGATAACAGATCTAATTTATGAAGATCGCGATCATTGGGGCCGGAATTTCAGGACTTGTAGCGGGTAGAGAGTTGTATAAAGCCGGTCATGATATAAACATATTTGAAAAAAGCCGCGGGTATGGCGGAAGAATGGCAACCCGGTATGCTGAGAATGATAAAAGCTTAAAACTGGATCATGGAGTCCCTTACTTTTCTGCTGATTCTGACGAATTCAGTGTATTGCTGAAAGAGCTTTCTGAAGTAAATATCCTAGAAAAATGTAGGGGTAATTTAAAAAAGAGAGGGTGTAATGAGGTTCTTAAAAAGAATAAATTTAGATCAAAGACATATTTTGCTCCTGACGGAATGAATTCGATCGGTAAATTCCTTGCAAGAGATCTAAAGAGCCAGCTCAATCAAAGAGTGATCAGTTTAACTCATGCTCAAAACTCGAAATGGAGAAAGAGAAAATGGATTCTGGAATGTGAATCCGGTTTAACAAAAACGGCAGACGCTATTGTTATCTCAACACCGGCCCCGCAAGCTGTTGAATTACTTAAAACTATAGAGAAAGACACTGATATTATAAGCCTTATACAAGATCTTGAAGAGGTTACATATGATCCTAAATTTACTCTCATGCTTACCTATAGCCATAATGAACTGCCGGATTGGGTTACAATGGAAGTCGAAGATAAGGTCATAAAATTTATTTCAAATGAGTCTAAAAAACGTGATCTTAGGAAAAAAGCAATAGTTGTTCATTCATCATCTGAATTTGCAAGTAAATATACTGGAAAGGACAGAGACGCCATAGCAGATATAATTCAAGAACAATTGAGTGCGATACTTGGCAAATGGACGGAATCCCCCGATTGGAAACAACTTCATTTCTGGAGATACAGTCAAACAAGAGATTCGTTGCCGTATGATTTCATGGAAACCGATGGAAACGGTACACCACTGGCATTGGTTGGTTCATATATGAAGGGTAATTCTGTTGAATCAGCTTATCTGTCTGGACTGAATCTTGGAAGACATTGGGCTATACAGTTATCTGAAAAAGAATAATAACACTAAAGCCAAAACACCTTGAAAGGTTTGGGCGCAATAAAAGAATTAAATAAATACCTGAAGAGGTACAAGAGCACCATGATCCTGGGTGTTTTGTTTTTGACCGCTTCAAACTTTTTTCTCATTTGGATACCTGTACTTATCCGACAAACAATGGATGAGGTTGAGTCTCTTTCTGATGCAGGATTTGAGATACCCGAAAGTATCTTTGAAACACTTTTTTATACAGAAGCCTCTGCCATTCTTGCTCAGAATTCACTTATTTTGATAGGTACCGTGGTTTTATATGGTATCCTGTTATTTGCCACACGTCAAACCCTCATAGTGACATCCAGAAAGGTTGAATTCGATATCAGAAATGATATAGTAAAGAAACTGATGGAGTTGCCTCAGCGATTTTTCACTGAAAATTCATCAGGTGAGATCTACGTAAGAGCAACAGAAGATGTTGGCAAGGTTCGCGATTATTATGGTCCTGTTATCATGTATAGTGTTAATACAGTTACAAGAGCTGGATTTGTGCTTGCCATGATGTTCATCGTAAATGCAGAATTAACCTATTGGGCATTAATACCACTGCCGTTTATTTCTATATTTGCCTATTGGATAACCGGTTATATTCACGAACACTCAACTATTATTCAGGAGCAGTATTCCAAAATGGCAGGAAGAGCAAAAGAAACTTTTTCAGCCATTCGTTTGATCAAATCTTTTAACAGGGTGGACCACGAGCAGGAACTATTTGAGAATGAAAGTGAGGATTACAGGAAAAAAAAACTCAGACTAGACATGATCGAGTCGATGTTTCACCCCGGGCTCAACTTTTTAATCGGAATATCCCTACTCATTGTTATCTGGAAGGGTGGTGAAATGGTAATCGAGGGAACAATTACTGTTGGTAATATTGCAGAATTTTTGATCTATGTAGCTTATTTGACCTGGCCTGTTGCTGCATTGGGTTATACCACGAACCGGTTTCAGCGTTCACTGGCATCCTGGGACAGGATAAAAGAATTGCTGGATGAACCTGTCAACATCGAAAATAAGGAAGATAAGATAGAAAAAGAGGTTGAGGGCCTGCTGGAATTCCGGCATGTCAGTTTTAAGTATCCCGATTCTGGTGAATATATATTGAAGGACGTGTCATTTAAAATAAAGCCCGGTGAAAATGTAGCATTGGTTGGCAGAACGGGGGCCGGTAAAACCACTTTAGTTCAGCTTATACCGAGGTTATTTGATCCATCTGAAGGGAAGGTACTGCTCGATGGACATGATCTTAAAGATTGGTCACTTGAAAAAATAAGGAGATCTATTGGTTTTGTGCCACAGGAAACCTTCTTATTTTCTGATACCATTGGCGATAATATTGCTTTTGGAGTTGACAGTGCTTCAGAAGAGCTTATTGAACAGGCCGCTGAGAAGGCTCAGGTTAAGGAGAATATTTTGGATTTTGAGAAAAAATTTCAGACTATACTCGGAGAACGAGGAATTACTCTTTCCGGAGGACAAAAACAGAGGACAGCTATTGCAAGGGCACTGATCAAAGATCCGAAAATATTGATCTTTGATGATTCACTTAGTGCCGTTGATACGAAAACAGAGGACGCAATATTAAAACATTTAAGGCAAGAGCTTAGCGGTAGAACCACTATTATGATTAGTCATCGTATATCAACTATTAAAGATGCGGATAAGATCTACTATTTGGAAGATGGAGAAATAACAGAAACAGGTACGCATGAAGAACTGTTAGCTAAAAATGGCAAATATACAGCCATGTACAATAAGCAAGTACTTGAACAGGAATTGGCAGAAATTTAAAACAATAAAATAAAACTGGGCTTTTGTTTGAAAGCAATGCCCATTCAAATCATATCTCACGGGAGAAATAAAATGATTGTAGTACCATTAGGAGTAGCGTCGGCGACCCCAACAGCCATAAGACATTTACCATCAGTTGCATTATGGAGAGAAGGCAGTGTCTTTCTTTTCGATTGTGGCGAAAATGCACAAATGCGCATGTTGCAAGCGGGAATCAAGAGGTCAAAAATAGAAGGTATTTTTATCACTCACTTTGATGTAGATCATTATTCTGGCCTTCTTGGATTATTGGCTACCCTGCAATTACAACGCCGCGAAAAACCATTGACCATAACAGGTCCGGTTGGCATTAAGGACTTTGTTGAGTGGAATCTGAAATTTGCGGATATACAGCCAAATTATGATATCAATTATCATGAGATCAAAGATGATATTGATGTAGATCGTGTCATGGATTCTGACGAATATTATGTGGAAGCCCGTCCATTGAAGCACAATAAATTTTGTGTTGGATATCGCTTTCAGGAAAAAGACAAACCCGGTAAAGTTGATGCTGACAAAGCTGAAAAAATGGGTATTTCCCAAGATCAACAGTATAAAGATCTTAAAGCCGGTAACGATGTTACTTTAGATGACGGTTCAGTTATTAAGTCATCTGATATTGTTGGTCATCCTCGTCCCGGTGATAGTTTTGCCTATGTGACTGATACCGAATACACGCCTAATGCTGTTAAACTGGCGATGAATACCAATATCCTTTATCATGAAGCAACCTTTGGTAATGATCTTAGTGACAAAGCCGGAGAAACGGGGCACTCGTCCACTTCTGATGCTGCACGTGTGGCAACTGAAGCACAGACAAAATTATTGGTTATAGGTCACTTTTCAGCCAGGTACACCAACGCACATGATCTTCTGAAAGAAGCTCGTGAAGGGTTTTACCCGGCATGGCTGGCAAATGAGCTTCGCCCAATTTTTACGGATCCAATGCACGAAAGAGGGATTATCACTCCAAAAGTTGAGATCACCGAATTGGATGATAAATCCGGAGGAAAGAATTATAAGGGAAAGAAAAACCACAAAGGCAGTAAGAAGAAATTCCGTTCCAGAAAAGGTGGACCAAACAAAGGGAAAAGTAATTACAGAGGTAGCAGAAGCGGCAGTTCAAGTCGTTCTGACAGCCGTAATAGCAAAAATTACAAACGTAAGACGTACGGAAGCAGCACCTATAGTTCCAAAATAAAGGATAAAAAAGATGATTCGGATTCCGAGTCATCTCACCGTAATATTACTCCAAGATCATCTTACGATGATGATTTTGATAGATTTTAATGAATTAAATAAGTGAGCAAGACTAAAGATTCTAAGGCCGTCGATACCACTCTGATTCGGCGGCTTTATTTTTTTCTAAAACCGTATAAGTGGTTTATTCTGTTGGCCATTGTGCTAACTTTATCTGCCTCTTATTTAGGTACGATCCGGCCAAAGCTGACTCAGATCGCAGTAGATGAGTATATTGCAACTGATGACTTTGAAGGTCTTTGGTGGATCATCACCTTACTTGCAGGAGCCTTACTGGGTGAGTTCATCCTTTTGGTCTTCAATACCTACATCACTCGATGGTTTGGGCAGAACGCTCTTTACTCTTTGAGGAACACGGTCTTTAAAAAGATCCAGACACTGAATGTCCAATATTTTGACAAGAACCCGATCGGAAAACTGATCACCAGAACCACCAGTGATATTGAAGCACTAAGTGAATTATTATCCGATGGTGTGGTCGCTATTATTGGGGATATGTTCAGGATCATATTTATCCTTTACTTTATGTTCAGCATGAACTGGGAATTGAGTTTGGTCACATTGACGGTTTTGCCTATTCTCTTCTATGCCACATTCTGGTTCAAGGCAAAGGTCCGCGTTACTTTCCTGGAGGTAAGGGATAAGATAGCACAGCTAAACTCTTTCATTCAGGAGCACATCAATGGGATAGATGTCGTTCAATTATTCAACAGAGAGAAAAAGCAACGTAAAAAATTTGAGAAGATCAACGCCGGTCACAGGGATGCCTACATTGATACTATTTTCTATTTTGCAATTTTCTGGCCTATCGTGGAAATAACAGCAAGTCTGGCCATGGCCTTAATAGTTTGGTATGGGGGCGCAAGAGCACTAATGGATGGTGTGACATTTGGTGTATTGTTGGCATTCATCCAATATGCCCGACAGTTCTTTCGCCCGATTCAAGGTTTATCTGAGAAATTCAATACACTGCAGTCAGCTTTGGCTTCATCAGAACGAATATTTGGTGTACTTGACACAGATACTGAAGTTGTTCAAACAGATAATCCAAAAACTATCAAGGATCCAAAAGGAAAGATCGAGTTTCAAAATGTATGGTTCAAATACAATGAGGGTGAAGACTATGTTCTCAAAGATATTTCATTTACAGCTGAACCTGGTGAAGATATTGCAATTGTAGGAGCTACAGGAGCCGGTAAGACAACCATCATCAATCTACTGATGAGGTTCTATGATATTGAAAAAGGCAGCATCAAAATTGACGGTGTTGACATCAGAGATCTGACCCTAAAAGACCTGCGTTCTCATTTTGGATTAGTACTTCAGGATAACGCTCTTTTTTCAGGTTCTATACTAGACAATATTACACTTGGCCACCCTGATATTGACCGCGAACAAGTAATTGATGCAGCTCATAAAGTAGAAGCTCACCGATTTATCGAGAAATTATCCGGCAGCTATGATTATGTTTTAACGGAACGGGGAGCTTCACTTTCAATGGGACAACGACAGCTTATCTGTTTTGTACGGGCTTTGGTTTACAATCCGGAGATCCTGGTACTTGACGAGGCCACATCAAGCGTTGACTCTGAAACGGAGGCGTTAGTTACAGAATCTAGTCGATTGATGATGCAAGGTAGAACCTCCATTGTGGTTGCTCACCGCCTCTCAACTATTCAGCACGTGGATAAGATTCTGGTAATGCATAAAGGGGTTATTCGCGAGGTTGGCAGCCATCAGGAATTAATTGAGAAAGACGAGGGTATTTATAAAAAACTTTATGAGTTACAATACAAAGATCAGCTTGTATTGGATTAAGCTTAAACTCTAATATTTTGTGATTATCATCCATAAAAAAAGCCTGCAATTTATTGCAGGCTTTGATTCAGGTTTACTAACTAAACTAGATTTTAATATTAGTTTTGTTCCAGTAATATTGTTCCTATGTCAGTTGTTTCATCAACTATTACTGTTACCCCTAATTCATCTTTAGCACTGTAATTTGTATTTGTAGGATCAACAGATACAGTATAACTACCTTCTTCAAGTCCTATTAAGCGAAAGTTCCCACTTGTTGTGTCAGCAAAAGTTGAAGATAATGTGTCGCCATTAGCAATTGCGTAAACAACTGGTTTTGCATCTGCCGGGCTTACTATACCTTCAATATTACCTGTTATTGCTTGGTTAGTTGCTTTTATAACTGGTTTGAGTATGTAGTTTTCACCGGAGACTTCAGTTCCAGTTACTACAACAGATCTGCTTGCATCAAAATCAAGAAGCATAGTGTAAGTTATGTCAGGTTGAATTTCTGCATTAACATTTAATTTGATACCGGTTTGAGCTCCACTTGGTATAAACATGTCATGTACTTCACCGTTTGTTACAACACTATGTCCATCTCTGCTTAGAATTAGACGAATTTGCTGATAAGTGCCCGGTTCTAATTCTACTTCTCCTAATGGTTCAAGTACGCCATTGGTAAGTTCTAAGAGATCAAAAGATTGTTCTGGAGTACTTACTGTTACCCAGCCTTCATCACCTGTACTATTATTAACTTCTACGCTTTCTATAAATACATTTACCTCATCGTAATGAGCAGGTGCATCGTGAAGAAGAACCTGAAAAGTACCGGTTCGACTATCGGATTGAGTTCCACAACCAATGAACAGGAATGTGGTGAAAACAAGTGCTGTTATTGTTTTAAACATTTTTGGGTAAAACATAATATTTGATGTTTTGAGTTTTGTTATTAAGTGTCTTTACTAATACGACGACGAACTTTGGATTTGGTTACTGAATTAAATCATTTTCTTTATAAAGAAAGAAGAGTGATACAGATGGGATAAAAAAACATTTCTGAAGAGCCTGAAACGGTAGGAAAGGTAGGCAGATAAGTTAAATAAGTTGTTTGGGAAATTAACTGCCGCCTTGATTATTCCCACTTCCAGCATTCACCGGCCTTCCGGGTAAACCTGAAGGAGGTCCGGCCAGAATTTTACCGTCAAATAATCCTTGAAGTATTTCAGATGCTGGTGCCCCAGTTTTTATTCGTTCTAATATGCCATTTACAACACTTCCGGCTGGTATTTGGCCTCTGCTTTGTGCTATTCTCATTGCAGAAGGTAATTTTTGTAAATCAGCTGAATCAAATCTACCCTTAAGTGAACGAATTATAAGCTCACCAGATAGTTTTTGATTTTCGGCACTTGTTGGCAGATCAGGGAGAATCGTTATTGAAGTAACCACTTCATTTCTACTGATATTTGAAAGAAGATCCTGATTTCCTAACTCATTCAGGAACCCACTGAGTACATTTTTAGAAAAGCCCTGATTCAATGCTCTTGCGGAGCTTTTAAGTAAGTCGTTTCTGAAAGTTTGTGCTGATTCCGAGCCTGATTCACCAGCCAGATTTTTTACTGCGGGCTTTTGCATCCACCTATCGATTATAGGTGCTGCATTTTGAGTTGAGGTTTGTAACCCTTTCAAAACATTTGATAATACATTTACAGGAACACCTTTGGCTAATCCTTCAGATGTCTTTTGAAGGATCATGTCGAATGGAAGGTTATCTTGTGCAAGGGTAACGGCAGGTTCAAGTATTTGAGCAAGCTGATCATTATTAATACCATTTTCATGAGCTCGTTCTTGCAGCTTAGAGATATGTGAGGCATCGATCCCTAAATCAGCAGATTTCTGGTGTAGTATAGAAATCGAATTTTCTTGAGCAAAAAGAGACAGAGGAAATGACAGTATTAAGCTGAATAGAGCAAGCTTAGCCATTTTCTTTGATATGTATTTAAGTATTTTCATGATATTATCAGTTTCTTAGTCAACAATTTTTAGAGCATTGACACCACCAAAGCTGTCATTTACTGTTGATATGTCATTTGAAAATTTAAGCCATTTTTCTTCATTACCGTTTTTGACCAGAATCCTGTACTCATATATACCGGGATCGAGCTTCAACGTGGTAACGTATTTATTTCTTTTAGTTTTTCTGAGTGGGATACCTGGTCTTTCCCAATCATTAAAATCCCCAATAACATATAGGTTACCTTCACCCCGGTATTTTATACTAATGAGATACTCTCCATCCTTTAAATTCCACTTAGGTTCTACTATATTTTTTTGTGGTGAATTTAAATTAGGTGCGAACGACAATCTGAATCCGCCTGAAATTTGAATATCTGTAATTCCCGTTTCGAGTGAACTGGATTGATACAATAACCGGTCAGCAGAAACAAAAGCAGAGATATTCTTTGAGACCGGGTAAGTACCTTCAAATTTGAGCCGCCAAATCTGATCATCAATAGATTGTGTTTCAGAAGTTGTTCCACCCGGTGGGGTGAATGGCCCCCCAGGACCACTTCCGCCATCAATTATAGTAGTGTATTCAGTGCTATAATTGATGAACTGTATCTCGGAGCTTAATTTGATCCCGTTTAAAAAAGAATGTCCCAGAGACAGCGAAGTAGAAAGACCATTTTGTGGTGAACTTAAATTATCCAAATTGCCATAGATGCCTGCTTTTAACTGCCATCGAAAATTGAACCACCTTTCAAATTCAAGACTGTAGGAATTAAATCGATTTTTGACATCAGGTCTATCTTGTAGGTTTACATAATCCGTGAAATTTGATCCTATCTTAAAGTTAAAAGAGGTATAACTAGAGGGAAACCAGGTAACGTAAGGTTGAACCCAGCTAAGGTTCCTTTTGAAATCAGACTGGAAAGCAGTGGTGCCAATAATCAATCCTGCGTTAAAGTTTTGATTAATATCGTACAGATATTTTCCATAGGCTAAATAACCGTGCCATGTTGGTTGTTCTGATAAAAATGGTTGGTATACATAACCACCGTTTAATTCAAACTTATGTTTATTTTTATCCCAAAAAAGCTGACCAAATGTGGAGTTTAAACCATAACCGGAATCATAAGTTCGATTCCACTCAGAGAAAAAAGGATTCAGATAGGTATTTGTGGAATACCCTACTCTAAACTCAGATGTTATAGTAGTCTGAACATCTTGTGAGTTAGATGAAATTGGCAATATGGAGCCTATCATTAGCATAATTACAAATTTGAACCTCATAGGTAGATTACTGCATTTTTATTTCCAAAGCCGTCATCTTCATACATATTTGCTAGGGGATCAGTTACCCACTTTTCTCCGTTCACTACAAACATATATTTATTCTCACCACGTGGCATAGAAAAAAAGCCGGTCCAGACATCCTTACCATTTACCTGCTGTTCGCTAAGCTGATAAGGTTCCCAATCATTGAAATCTCCGGCAATGGCTATTTTGTCAGCATTTTCATCAACATATATAAACCTGACCCAAACTAATTCTTTTTTTTCGGCAACAGTTTGTGTTGTAGCCATATCATTGCTTTGAACGATGGTTCTTGCATCTGTTTGTGACAGATATAGTGAAAGTGCTGGGATAAGAATTACCAAAGTAACTGCAAAAGTTATAAGTGCCGGACTGAGTTGATAACTTCGTGGGGTAAAAATAGACTGAAGCCAGATAAAGAAGTCGGTCATGAGGGGTGTTTTTTCTGCCTGTTCTTCTAGTTTTTCCAACTGATCAATTTTAATCATTACTTTATCAGAAAAACTATCAGGTACTTCAAATGATTTATGATCGAAGGACGGATCGGCAAATGATTGTCTTATAAACAATTCAAACTGCAGTGATGCTCTTAATTCGGCATCGTCGGCTATAGAATGTAAAGCATCTTTCTGTTCAGAAGCCGATAATTCATTGTCCAGAAATTTTCTAAGTAGTTCTTGATTACCCATAACTCTGTTACATTTTATGTTTCATGAATTCTCTTAACTCAGCCCTAGCCCTGTGAACTCTTTGTTTCAGTGCATTAACACTTACATCCAATTGGTTTGACATTTCTTTATAAGAGAGTCCATCATTGTATTTCATTAAAAATGCCTTCGCATAATCCGAAGTTATGTTTTGCAATGCGTCATACAATATGAAATTGATTTCTTTAGTTTCCATCTCATAATCCGGAGAAATAGAATGCATTGTTAAATTTTCAATCTCATAAGATTCCATTTCACTGAAATTTTTATTATCTCTGCGAACGTTTTTCATATAATCACGACAATGGTTCATGCTTATCACATAGAGCCATGATGAAAATTTAGACCGCCTGTTAAAAGATTCAAGTCGCTCATAGGTTTTGACAAAGATTTGCTGTGCCAATTCTTCAACAAGCTCATCATCTTTTACAAATTTACGAACAACATGAAATACCATCGGCGCATAACTGTCAACCAGTTCTGAATACCTGCTACGCTCACCGGCGATAATATTATCAATAATTTGATTATCCGAATTCTCGTTATTCTGCATTAAGCTTTGTCATAGTCGTAAAGTCGATTATACTTATAACATACTTAAAGTTTTTAACTCCTTTATCAATATGACGACTCAGTTACAGTTTGGTTACTTATAATTTTTAAATTTGACATAAGGTGCAGAAATATTGACCTATACCCAGAGAAAAGCGTTCTTTATATATTTAAATGTTTGGAAAGACTTCAAACTTTAACAGTTAAATTTGTATTTTCAAGTAACTCAAAAATAGGAGGAGTAATGGCTGCAACTAAGAAGAATTCCAAAGCGAAACAAGATATCGAAGAAACTATCAACGATACAACTGAAGCTCTTCAAGACAAAGCTGAAGAAACATATGATGCTTTGCTAAACAGGCTTAAGTATGAGCGTGATGGTTTGGAAAGAGAACTTAAGCACGAGTATAGAAATGCCCGGCGATACATAAGAAAACACCCTGAACAAGGTCTTGGTGTTGCTTTTGTAGCCGGTTTGGTACTCGGTGCACTGCTTACTCGCAGATAATAATTGATTTAATATAACAGATGGCAATAAATACAGATCGCTTGAATGAACTCTATGAGCGTATTGATGCGCTTAGGGGGTATCTTTGACTACGACAAACGAAAAGTCAGAATCATAGAACTTACTGAACAAACACAAGATCCTGAATTTTGGAATGATCCATCAAAGGCTCAATCCATAATGAAAGAACTTGATCATGAAAAAAGTCTTGTTGAAGGCTGGGATAAACTTGATGAACTAAGAGAGAGTATCAACGTATTTCTTGAATTTCAGGAAATGGGTGAGGATGTGGAAAGTGATCTGAATACGGAGTATAAAAAACTGGAGAAAGCTTTAGAGCAAATGGAACTCCGGAACATGCTTAGTGGACCTGACGATCACAGAGATGCCATCGTTAATTTTAATCCTGGAGCCGGAGGGACTGAAAGCCAGGATTGGGCTCAGATGCTTTACCGAATGCATACTCGTTGGGCTGATAAAGCGGGATTTAAGGTTTCTGTAGTTGATTATCAGGATGGAGATGTTGCAGGACTTAAAAGTGCAACCATCGAGGTTTCAGGAGATAATGCTTACGGATTTTTAAAAGCTGAAAGCGGAGTGCATCGTTTAGTCAGGGTATCACCGTTCGACAGTAACGCGAGAAGGCATACATCATTTTGTTCGGTTTTCGTAGCTCCTTTAATTGATGATACTATTGAAGTAGATATAAACGAGAGCGAAGTTGAACTACAACGATTTCATTCAAGTGGGGCCGGTGGTCAGAATGTGAATAAAGTCGAAACCGGTGTTCGTTTGATCTGGGAAGGCGAGCTTTCCGATGGCCGTACTGAACGAGTGGTTGCAGAATGTCAGCAAGAGCGGTCTCAGTTACAAAACCGTGAAAAAGCAATGGTTTTGTTAAAATCGCGAATATATGAACTTGAGAAAGAAATCCGGGAAGCTGAAAAAGCCAAACTTGAGGGATCAAAGAGTAAGAATGAATGGGGTTCACAGATCAGAAGCTATGTATTTGATGATCAGCGCGTTAAAGATCACCGTACCAATTATGAGACGAGTGATGTGGATGGAGTGATGGACGGCGATCTGGACGAATTTATAAAGGCCTATCTTCTTCAGGAAGTCGAAAGTTAACGGATCTTAAAAACTGATATCATGATCAAAGTTGGAATAACAGGTGGTATCGGTTCAGGAAAAACAACTTTTTGCAGAGAGTGGGAAAAACTTGGTGCTTATATTCTCTATGCTGATGACTTTGCTAAAGAACTAATGTTAAAAAATGAGACTCTCAAGAAGGAGATCAAACAAAAATTCGGGGATAAAGCATATTTAGAAAACGGGGAGCTTAACAGGGCTTTTCTTGCTCAGGAAGCATTTGAGAAAGGCAGGGTGTCTGAACTAAATAACCTGGTACATCCTGTTTTATGGGAGGAAACCGATAAACTTGCGGCTCGGAAAGAGAAAGAAGGGTTTGATATTTTTGCCAAAGAGGCTGCAATATTGCTAAATAATGGCAGGCCTAAAGGTCTTGATTACGTAATTCTGATACTAGCAGATGAAAGTGTCAGAGTGGATAGAACTTCTAAAAGAGATGATACTGCGCAAAAAGCCGTCACTGATAGGATCAGTAAACAACCTGATTATGAAAATCTGACCCATTTGGCAGATTTTATCGTATACAATGATGGACCTTTAGAGGAACTTAAGCTGAAGGCTCAAACTATCTTTAAGGAGCTGAAAGAGTTAGCTCTGAATGATTAAGATTTCTTAGAAGATTTTGTGAGAAAAACATCCTTATATTTGTAGAAAAGCGCTTCCAAAAATTAAAATGATCCATGGACAGTTCTAAAAGTAAAAGGCTTGAAACCTTAGAAGAATACATTATTCAATCGCAAAACAGGTTTCCGGGTGCTACCGGTGAATTATCTCAGTTGCTAAGGGATATCAGCTTGGCAGCCAAGATCATATCCCGTGAGGTCAACAAAGCGGGAATTACGAATATTCTTGGTGTAGATGGATCTACGAACATACATGGTGAAGCTGTTAAAAAACTGGACCTTTTTGCTGATCAACAATTGATATCGGCCTTAGACCGGTCACTTATTACCTGTATGGTTATTTCAGAAGAGAATGACGGCATTGTCAAACTCAGCAGCCAAGGCGGTAAATACATCGTATATCTTGACCCTTTGGACGGCTCATCAAATATTGATGTGAATGTGTCGATTGGAAGCATTTTTTCGATCTATATGAGAGAAGCCAGGTTTAATGGCAATCTGAAGGAAGACGATGCACTTCAACCTGGCATTAAACAGGTAGCGGCCGGATATGTATTATACGGTTCCAGTACTATTTTGGCATACACGACAGGCTTGGGAGTGTCTGTGTTTACTCTAGATCCAAGTATCGGTGAGTTTATTTTAAGTGACCGAAGTATAAAGATGCCGGATCATGGTGCTATCTACAGCATTAATGAAGGCAGTTATAACTCATGGGATCTGGGACTCAAAAAATACATCAAGTATTGTCAAGAACAGGATCCTGATACCGGGAGGCCTTACACTGCAAGGTATATTGGGTCAATGGTGGCAGACATTCATCGCACACTTATCAAAGGGGGGATATTTATTTATCCGCACAGCAGTAAGTACCCAAATGGAAAACTGAGACTGATGTATGAATGTAATCCACTTAGTTTTATCATAGAACAAGCCGGTGGTAAGGCAACAGACGGCTCAAAACGGATCATGGAAATAGAACCTGATGCCATTCATCAGCAGACACCGGTCTACATAGGTTCAAAAGATAATGTTGAAAAGGTTACTGAGTTTCTCGAGACCTATAAAAAAATTGAACAAGTCTAATCTAATACAGATCTGTCAAAACCTGATCTTGTGTCCCTCTCTTATGTCATTAGAGATGGCATAACCACCGTTTGTTTCTACAACAAATTTGGCCGGTGCTTCCGATAAAAGCTGTTTACTGTTAAAAGGTGCCGTGTTATGATGAATACGAACAATAACACTATCTGAATTCACAAACATGATATCGAGAGGGAGAGGGGTGTTGGCCATATAAAAACTTAGAGGCTCTTCTTCAGGAAATATAAATAACATTCCTGCATCACTTGGCAGTTCATTTACATCCATCAAGCCCTGATTTCTTTTTTCCTGATCATCAGCAACAGCAACCCGTATAGTTGATATTTTATTATCAGATGAATTCAGAAAGGTTACATTTTCAGTGAAATTCAGTGATCTTCCTGCTTTTTTCTCTGCATTCTCTTCTTTTTCTGATGTGCATGATACTCCGAATAATAGAGTCAGTGAGATTATTACAATTGAGGTGATAGTTGCATTCATAGGTAATTTCATTCTTTTAACCGTTGACTTCATTTGAGTAAGAGTTTATAAATTAGATTAAAAGAGAATCATAATAAAATGATTATATTCTCATTCTCGTTGATTCATTGAAATTTAGGCGAAATAAGCCTAACTTAGGAGAGCAGTGAGCGTCGGAAGGCACTCGCTTTTTTTTGTTTCAGAATTTATTGAAAATGCAGATAGATATCATTAAAAATATTAAAGACTTAGCTGAACCTCTTGCAGAGGAGAAGGGTCTTTTTGTAGTAGATGTTGAGCTTAAAACCGGTAGCGGTCTGGCAGAACTTTGGGTTCTTCTTGACAACGAAGAAGGTGGAGTTAACATAGATACATGCACTGATATCAGTAAGGAACTCGGATTTTTAATCGAAGCCCATGACCTTTTTGATAAAGGCTATCGGCTGAATGTTTCTTCACCCGGCTTAAGCAGACCATTAAGTGATAAACGTCAGTACAGGAAAAACGAAGGACGAGTCGCTACTATTAAGTTCAAAAACAAAGAGGGCGAGTACACAAAAATTGAAGGTGTTATAACTGGCATCACGGATGAAGCGGTTGCCATAACGGATGAAGATGAAACTGAAAAAAAGATTCCGTTTGATGCCATAGTTGAAACCAAAATTATCCCCGTAATTTAATCTTACAAGACTAATGCAGAACGAATTATCAAAACAGATCATCTCCTCATTTGCAGAGATCGCTCATGAGAAGGGCATTGACAAGGATATGTTACTCTCCATCCTGGAAGATGTTTTTAGAACGATGATCAGAAAAAAATACGAGTCTGATGATGCATTCGAGGTTATCCTGAATGCTGACCGGGGAGAAATACAAATTCTTCATGTTCAGGAAGTTGTACCTGCCGATGAGCTTACCGATGCTGTGGCTGAGATCACCTTTGAAGATGCTAAGAAAATTGATCCTGATATTGAGCTTTATGATGAATTGGCTCAGGAAATTCAGATAACAGACTTTGGTCGACGCGCTGTGACAATGGCCAGACAGCAGCTTGCTCAAAGAATTCGTGAGATCGAAAAAGACAATATCTATGAAGATTATACAGATCGCGTAGGAGAGATCATACTCGGTGATGTATATCAGGTACGACAGAATAAGGATATTTTGGTTAATCACAATGGCATTGAACTTTTGCTGCCAAAAAGTGAGCAAATTTATAAAGACAGATATCGCAAAGGGGATACCATACGTGCTGTTGTTTCTGAAGTACGCATGAAAAATGGCAATCCTACGGTTATCATTTCCAGAACTTCAGAGCTTTTTCTTGAAAGGTTATTTGAAAATGAGATCCCTGAAGTGTTTGATGGTATCATTGAATTAGTACGCATCGCACGTGCACCCGGCGATCGTTCAAAAGTTGCAGTACTTTCACACGATGAACGTGTTGACCCTGTTGGTGCTTGTGTTGGTATGAAGGGAATTCGTATTCATGCCATTGTTCGCGAGTTGCAGAATGAGAATATTGATGTTATTAATTTCACCCCTGATAAATTTGAATTTATTAAACGGGCTCTTCAACCTGCTGAAGTATTGAAAGTGGAATTAGATGAAGAGAATAAGCATGCAAATGTATTGGTGCCTGCCGATGAAGTATCAAAAGCTATCGGTAAAGGTGGCGTAAACATCCGCCTTGCTTCAAAACTAGCCGGAGTGGAAATAGATGTTTACCGCGAAGTTGAAGCCGAAGATGATATAGATATCGATGAATTTGCTGTTGATTTCGGTGAAGATGTAATAAATATGCTACACGATATCGGTTGCGATACTGCAAGAGCAGTACTTGAACTGAATGCAGAAGAATTAGTTAGCAGAACGAACGAAGAAATAGATCCAGAGCTTGCTGAGAAAATTATGAGTGTAATTGCGTACGAATTTGAGGACGAGGCTTAAATCGGCAATTCCGAATAAAAATTCTTAGTTTATAAAGCTCACATTTAAAAATTATATATGACGTCTAAAAGACCTAAACCATTATTTAAAGTTGCCTCTGAATTCAACGTAGCCACACAATCAATTGTGGATACTCTGACAGATAATGGGTTTGATGCAACGAATCGTCCAAATTTCAAGGTAACACCTGAGATGTACTCGGTACTTGATCAGGTTTATGGAGACGATAAGGCTAAGAGTGCAGATCACGAAAAAGCCAAAGAGGAGTATGAAAGCCGCAGAAATCAGATGAAAAATCAGCGTAACGACAGTGTTACGATTGATAATGTGCTTGAACCCATCGAAGAAAGTATTGGCTTGGAACCTGAAGATGAAACTCCTGATCTGGAACCCGAAGAGGATTTAACGCCAGAGCCAGAGCCAGAACTTGAGCCTGAGGAAGATGTTGAGGAAGTTGTCGAGTCCAAGTCAGAAGAAGACGATTCTAAAGAAGAAGAAATAGAAACTGAGTCTTCTGATGAAGAATCGTCTGATGATGAGGAAACTACCAAGTCTGAACAGACTGATGAAGAAGATGATGGTGAGAAAAAACCTGATGCCAAAGAATCAGCTGTTAAAGACAAAGATAAAGAAGCTGAGGAAAAAATAGCTGCAACAGCTGAAGATACAGATGAAGAAGAAGACGCTGAAGACGAAGAGGATGAATTAGAGTCTGAAGATGAAGATGAATCCGACTCGGAAGTTGAAAGTGATGAGGAAGAGGTAGAAGATGAAGAGGATGAGGACGACGAAGACGAGGAAGAAACCGAAGAAGAAGTTATCCGTGGGTCTGCCGGTAAACTAAAAGGAACTAAAGTATTAGGCAAGGCGTCATTTACATCTGATATTGCTCAGAGAAAAACTCGCAAGAAGCGTAAGCGAAGAAAGGACAGAAAAGACGACTCATCCAAAAAAGACGACAGCAGTTCTAAGAAGACAAGCAAGAAAAAACGCAAGAAGAAAACTGAGATAGACGAGACTGACGTTGATAAGATGATGCGTGAGACCATGAAGAAGATGCAGTCTTCTAAAACGGTTGGCAGTAAACGCTCAAAACGTCGGCGGGAACGTAAGGAGGAACGCGAGGAGGAACTGCAAAAGCAGCAGGAAATGGAAGAACTCGAATCCGATATTATCGAGACTACCGAGTTCATCACTGCTAACGAATTGGCTGATCTTCTTGATGTAGGTGTAAACGATATTATCTCTGTTTGTATGTCGATCGGTCTGATGATCACGATCAATCAGCGACTGGATGCGGGAACTATTGAACTTGTTGCCGAAGAATTTGGTAAAGAAGTTGAGTTTATTGATGCTGAAGAAATTGATGAAGACCTTACGATTCCAGAAGATGACGAGGAAGATCTTAAACCACGTGCGCCAATCATTACAGTTATGGGTCACGTTGATCACGGTAAAACATCTTTACTTGATTATATCCGTGAAGAAAAAGTGGCAGCCGGTGAGGCCGGTGGTATTACCCAGCACGTTGGTGCTTATCAGGTAGTTCATAATGATAATGAGATAACTTTCCTTGACACCCCTGGTCACGAGGCCTTTACAGCGATGCGTTCTCGTGGTGCCCAGGCTACAGATATTGTGATTCTGGTTGTTGCCGGTGACGACTCAGTTATGCCCCAGACCATTGAGGCTATTAATCATGCCAAGGCAGCCGGTGTACCAATTGTTGTTGCTATCAACAAAATGGATCTTGAGGGTGTTAACCCGGATCGTATTAAAGCTGAGCTGGCAGAACATGATGTGATCGTTGAGGAATACGGTGGTCAAGTTCAATATGCTGAAGTTTCGGCCGAAACGGGTCAGGGAATCGAAGATCTGCTTGAAAAAGTATTGATAGAGTCTGAATTGCTCGAACTTCGGGCAAACCCTGAAAGACGTGCTGATGGCGTTGTACTTGAAGCGCGTTTGGATAAAGGAAAAGGTATTGTAGCCAACGTGTTAGTTCAGGGCGGTACACTAAAAGTTGGAGATCCGTTTGTTGCCGGACCTTGTTTTGGACGTGTCCGTGCTATGGAGAATGATCTTGGAAAACGAGTTCAAGAGGCCGGTCCTTCTACTCCCGTACAGCTGATGGGTTTTGACGATATGCCTCAAGCAGGTGATAAACTGTTAGTAGCTGAGGATGAGAAAATAGCAAAAGAGGTTGCCAGTGAACGGATGCAGATCAGACGTGAGCAAGCAATGCGTAAGAACAAGCATGTGACACTAGATGATATTTCTCGTCGTCTTGCACTTGGTGAAATATCTGAACTTAATGTTATTGTTAAAGCTGATGTGGATGGTTCTATTGAAGCACTTTCCGGTTCACTCCAGAAATTGAGTACCGACGAAGTAGCTGTGAACATCATTCATACAGGAGCCGGTGCTATTTCAGAATCGGATGTGCTCTTAGCATCTGCTTCTGATGCTATTATAATCGGTTTTCAGGTACGACCTACTTCTCAGGCACGAAAATTAGCTGAAGAGGAAGAGATCGACATCAGATTATTTAGCGTGATCTACGATGCGGTAGATGAGGTAAGAGATGCACTTGAGGGTCTTCTTTCACCGGAGATCAAAGAGCAGATGATGGGTGTTGTTGAGGTCCGTGAGATCTTTAAAGTATCCAAAGTTGGTACTATTGCAGGGTGCTACGTAACCGAAGGTAAGATCGAAAGAAATAATCCGATTAGACTCGTTCGTGACGGTGTTGTCATTTATGATGGAGAGATCGATGCATTGAAACGATTTAAGGATGATGTTAGAGAAGTTACTTCCGGTTACGAATGCGGTATAAGTATCAAAGGATACAATGATATTAAAGTAGGTGACAATATCGAAAGTTATAAGATCACTGAACAGAAACGAACACTGGAAGACTCAGCCGGTTAATATATTTTTAATGATTCGGCCATACTGGTTATGAGCCGAATTTTTTTTCATTTCATTCGAATCGAATCACTCACTTAATTATTCAGTAATGGGATTCAGGCCAGAAAGACTAGCTGCAGTTATTAAAAAAGACTTAGGTCATATTATCCAGAAATCCTATCAACCGGATGGCACTTTTGTTACAGTTACCAATGTGATCATGACTGATGATCTGTCTATCGCAAAAGTTTATCTAAGTGTGTTTGCTCCCGGAAGAGATGATAAGCCGGTTTATGAATTTCTGGATGAGAGTATTCCTGAGATCAGGTTTGAACTTGCCTCAAAAATTAAAAATCAGGTTCGAAAGATACCTGAATTGCACTTCTACCAGGATGATACAGCAGAGTATGTGAACAAGATCGAAAAGATCTTCAACAAGATAGACATCCCTGAAGAAGATAAGGACAGTTCTGACTCTGAGTAAATGGCTAAAGTACTTCCTTTAGAAGAAATTCCGGTATTTGGTAGATATAATTTACCCAATAAAGATACTGATCTGGCAGCAGGTGCTATATTTCTTATCGATAAGCCTCTTGAATGGTCAAGCTTTGATGTCGTTAAATTCCTCCGTAAACGTATCAGAGTAAAGAAAACCGGACATGCCGGAACTCTAGATCCTTTAGCTACCGGACTTTTGATCCTATGTTGTGGTAAAGCCACAAAATCTATTTCAATGATACAGGATCTGCCAAAAACATATGTTGCAGAAATTACCTTTGGGAAATCTACCACGACCTACGATTCTGAGGGTGAAGTTGATGAAGAAGCGACGAGTAAACATATTACCCAGGAACTAATACTCAGTAAACTTGAAGCTGAGTTTAAAGGTACTGTAAATCAGGTTCCCCCAATGTACTCCGCTCTTAAATATGGTGGCAAGAAGTTATATGAACTTGCAAGAAAAGGGCAGACCGTTGAAAGAGCCCCAAGGCAAGTTACCTTTCACGAATTTGATATTTTAGGGTTCCGGCCTCCAATATTAACCTTAGTGGTAAAGTGCAGCAAGGGTACTTATATCCGGTCGCTTGCCAGAGACCTTGGTGAAGCCTTAGATTCAAAAGCATACTTAAGTAAACTGGAAAGAACGTCAATCGGGCATTATCTGGTAGAGGATGCTTTGACACCTCACGAAATGGGAGATAGACTTAAGGAGATATGGCTAGACTAATAGAACTTAAAGACATTGATCATGTGCCTAATACGGTATTGACTGTAGGTACCTTTGATGGCGTTCACAGAGGTCACCGGGCACTTATTGATACAGTGGTAAAGAAAGCTGATGAACGTAAAGCGCGCAGCGTCGTTGTTACCTTTGACCCCCATCCAAGAGAGATAATCAATCCCGGTAAAAGCGGTATTCAGATGCTTACATCGCTTAAAGAAAGGTGTGAATTACTTGAAGATATAGGTGTGGATATATTGTTGGTCATACCCTTTGACCGGGATTTCTCGTTGCTCACCTCAGAAGAATTTGTTCGCGATATCATACACGAGAAGGTCGGTGTTTCTGAATTTGTTATAGGATACGACCATCAGTTTGGAAGGGATCGGAAAGGCACTATTGAAACCATCGAAAGACTTGGTAAAGAACTTGGATTTGATTCACATGTGGTTTCCAAGCACGAAATGGGAGATGTAACGATCAGCAGTACCCTAATACGAAAGACATTATCCGAAGAAGGGAATGTTAAAAAAGCCGCTGAATATCTGAACCGTCGTTATCTGCTAAACGGAATAGTGGCACACGGAGACAAAAGAGGAAAGCCTATAGGATTCCCAACAGCAAACCTCAAACCTGAGCACGAGAATAAGGTTATTCCTAAAAATGGAGTATATGCTGTGAAAGTCAGAGTTAGCGATAAGTGGTATGGAGGAATGATGAATATTGGTGTCAGACCAACCTTTGAAGGCCAGAAACAAACGCTAGAAGTGCATATTTTTAATTTTGAGAAAGATATTTACGGGCAGACCATACAGGTTAGATTTATTGACAGAATTCGTGATGAAATGAAATTTAATGGAGTTGATGAGTTAAAAGATCAATTGAACAGGGATAAGGATAATAGTTTGGAGTTGATAGGTCAATTGAATGAATTCCCTCATAATTAATAAGGAGTAGCATTGTCCATTACGGTAAAAACCCCTATCTTTAAAAACTATAAATCGATTTATACAAGTACTAATTAAACCATTGCAATGAGCATAACCGCAGAAGAAAAAAAAGAAATCTTTAAAAAGTTTGGGAAAAGTGAAACTGATACGGGTTCCACTGAAGGACAAATAGCCCTTCTAACCAAAAGAATTAATGACCTGACCGAACATTTAAAAGACAATAAATTAGATCACGCATCTCGTCGTGGATTGTTGAAGATGGTAGGTAAAAGAAGAAGGTTGTTAAACTACCTCATGAAGAATGATATCGAGAAGTACAGAGAACTGATCAAAGAACTCGGTATCCGTAAATAAGTTTATTCGTTATAAAAGGCTCCTGATGTTGGAGCCTTTTTCAATTTATCCTGCCTCTGGTACATTTCTTATCTGTTGTTGGCAGGGTTCAGTAAATCCAAAAGACAAAGAAGACAAATGAAAGAACAAATAAGAAGTGTAGAATTTGCACCGGGAAAGGTGCTATCAGTAGAAACAGGGCGAATTGCCAAACAAGCCGATGGCGCTGTAGTGGTTCGTATGGGTGACACCCAGGTATTATGTACCGCTGTGAGTGCAAAAGAACCAAAACCGGGTCAAGGGTTTTTCCCTCTGGTTGTTGATCACAGAGAAAGTTTTTCAGCCGGTGGTCGTTTCCCCGGAGGATTCATGAAACGTGAAGGTCGTCCTTCAGAAAAAGAAGTATTAGCCAGTCGTTTGATCGACCGTAGTATTCGCCCGCTTTTCCCAAAAGGTTATTTATGTGAAACACAGATCATCTCTAGCGTACTTTCTTCAGACGGAGAAAACGATGGTGATGTGCTTGGTGGATTTGGAGCCTCAGCTGCTCTACATATTTCAGATGCACCGTTTGAAGGACCAATGGCAGAAGTTAGAGTTGGCCGAATTAATGGAGAATATATCATTAACCCAACGCTTTCTGAGTTGAAGGAAAGTGACATCGACATGATCGTTGGTGGTACTGCCGATTCTGTTTTGATGATGGAAGGAGAAATGAAAGAGATCTCAGAAGATGAAATGCTTGGTGCTATAAAAGCAGCTCACGCTTCTATTATCACTTTATGTGAATTTCAGGAGGAACTGAGAGAAGAATACGGTAAGCCTAAACGTGAATTTGTTGCTGAAGGCTATCCTGAAGAGATCGAAAATAAAGTTCGTGAATTAGCTACAGATAAGATCAAAGAAGTAGTGAACATCGGGCTTGGCAAAGAAGAATATAGCGAGAAGCTTAAAGAAGCTAAAGATTCTGTAGTTGCCGAACTTGAAGAAGAGTATGAAGAAGAAGTTGACACCATCAAAGATATCTTAGGTGATATTGAGAAGGAAGAACTTCGAAATATGATATTAGAGAAAAAACGCCGTATTGACGGTCGCTCACCTGAAGATGTTCGTGATATTTGGACACAGGTTGGGTATCTCGCAAGAACACACGGTTCTGCGATCTTCACTCGCGGTGAAACTCAGGCACTTGTTTCTGTAACCCTTGGTACCAAAAAAGATGCACAGGGTGTAGATACACTGTTTGACGAGGAGGACAAAAAATTCTATCTGCATTATAACTTCCCACCATACTCTGTCGGTGAAGCTGGCTTCCTAAGAGGACCTGGTAGACGAGAGATCGGTCACGGGCACCTTGCAGAACGTGCTTTAAGAATGATGATGCCATCTTTTGACGATTTCGGATATGTTATCAGAATTATCTCTGATATTACTGAATCAAATGGTTCATCTTCGATGGCATCTGTTTGCGGTGGTTCGATGGCACTTATGAGTGCCGGTGTTCCACTTAAGAAACCGGTTGCAGGTATTGCAATGGGAATGATAGTTGGAGATAATAATTCAGTTGTCCTATCTGATATCCGTGGCGAAGAAGATTTCATGGGAGACATGGACTTTAAAACAGCCGGTACCGCTGATGGTATCACGGCTTGCCAGATGGATATGAAAGTGAAGGGAATTTCTTTTGAAGTAATGGAAGAAGCCCTTAAGCAAGCTCATACAGGACGCTTACACATTCTGGGTAAAATGGCTGAAACCATTTCTACTCCAAGTGAAACACTATCCGAATTTGCTCCGCAATTTATTAATATGACGATTGACGGTGATATGATCGGTGCAGTTATCGGACCTGGTGGTAAAGTAATTCAAACACTTCAGAAAGAGACAGATACTGAGATCTGGATCGAAGAAGACGAAAGTGGAAAAGGTAAGATCACCATTTCAGCCGATAGTCTTGAAAAAGCTGAAGAAGCTCAAAACAGAATCAAAGCAATTACGGGTCAGCTCGAAGAAGGAGCTACTTACAAAGGTGAAGTTAAGTCCATTAAGGACTTTGGTGCATTTGTTGAGATAGCGCCTGGAAGAGACGGCTTACTTCATATTTCTGAAGTTGCTCACGAACATGTTAAAGATGTAAGTCAATACATGAGCGTAGGTGATGAGATTGAAGTTAAGTTGCTCAAGGTAGAGCCTGGTAATAAGCTAAGATTATCACGAAAGGCCTTGTTATCAAAAGACGAAGAAGAGTAAGCCTTTAGACTCTAAGGTTATTATATTTGCTCCGCTCATATTCAATGAGCGGAGCTTTTTTATTTAAAGATTATTCATAAAGATGAAAAACACACAAGAAATTGATTTTGTAAATAAGAGCACGCTGAAAAATGGACTCAGGATCGTAACTGAGCATATCGACAGCGTAAAAAGTGTAACAGTTGGAATATGGGTTAAGACAGGGGGCCGACACGAAACGGAATCAAAAGCTGGTATCACCCATTTTCTTGAGCATATGCTGTTCAAAGGAACCGATAGCCGGTCTTCTTATGATATTGCACTGAGTATGGAATCTGTAGGAGGTTACCTGAATGCATTTACTTCATCAGAATATACCTGCTACTATTCACGATGTGTGAATACGCAGTTGGATAAGGCACTTGATGTTTTATCTGATATGGTATTACACCCGTCTTTCCCTGAAGATGAGGTAGAGAAAGAGAAAAAGGTGGTTATTGAAGAAATGAAAATGTATCGCGATTCTCCTGATGATTTCCTTTTTGAGGCATTTAACAGCAAAATATTTGAGGGACATGAACTTGGAAGGCCTGTTCTTGGCTTTGAAGATTCGGTATCAGCATTTAGCCGTCAGGATCTTTATGATTATATGAAGGAGCGATATTATGCGGGTAATCTTCTTATATCTGTAGCCGGTAATGTGGATCATGACAAAGTTGTAGATCTGGTTTCCAGCTACTTTGACAAACTAGAAAAAGAAAACCGGGAAGAAAAAGAGCAACCACTTCCCGCATTCCAAAAAGAAGATCTAAAACTTACCAAACCGATCGAGCAAACTCATTATATCTACGGCCGCCGTGGTTTGAACTATGATGATGATGACAAGTACCTGCTTTTGCTTGCTAACACTGTTCTAGGTGGAGGGATGAGTTCTCGTTTACACCAAAACGTAAGGGAAAAATATGGATACTGCTATTCCATTCAGACATTCAATCAGTCTTACACTGATACCGGGTTGTGGGGGATTTATGTAGGAACCGATAAAGATTATGTTGATCACGTTCGGGAGTTAATACTTAAGGAACTTAAGATCATGCAGAACGAACCTATTCCTGAAAAGGAACTGGCAGAAGCAAAATCACAATTAAAGGGTAAACTGTTGCTATCTCAGGAAAGTACAAGTAACAGAATGACTCGTCTTGCAAAAAGTGAACTCTATTTTGGAAGGTTTGTTACCTTAGATGAACTGGTTGAAAACATAGATTCAGTAACTTCTGAACAGATCAGGGACTTTGTGCAAAGTTTCTTTGTAGATGAGCACTTTATGGAAGCTATTTTGTTACCTGAAAATTAGTTTCAAGGTTCAAGACTTGCCCTATGCTAACTTGAACCTTGCATCTGAAAAATTGATCCTAAAACCAACAAATACCATACTAACTTAAAAAATGATATACATTAAAAATCTTTCAGAACACGTCGATAAAGAAGTAACGCTAAAGGGATGGGTATATAACTACCGTAGCAGCGGAAGCTTAGTATTCATTGAAATGAGAGATGGCTCGGGTTTGACCCAATGTGTAGTAGCCAAAGATGATGTGTCAGAGTATGTATGGGAAGCAGCTACTTCATTGCGTCAGGAGAGTTCACTGGAAGTAACAGGTACTGTTAAGGCTGACGATAGAAGTATTGGTGGCCATGAAATACATGTGTCAAATATTGTAATTCATCAAGTTGCTGAAGATTATCCTATTACACCAAAAGATCATGGTGTTGAGTTTTTAGCAAACAACCGACATCTGTGGTTAAGAAGTCAGCGTCAATGGGCAGCCATGCGTGTGCGAAATGAGATCATATTTGCGATCCATACATTTTTTCAGGGTCGTGGTTTCGTACAGATGGATTCGCCAATTTTTACCGGGAATGCTGCTGAAGGCAGTACCACTCTGTTTGAAACCGATTATTTTGAAGAAAAAGCTTATCTGGCTCAAACCGGTCAATTATACGGGGAAGCGATGGCTATGGCACATGGTCTGATTTATACGTTTGGACCAACCTTCAGAGCAGAAAAATCTAAAACGCGCCGTCATCTGACCGAATTCTGGATGATCGAACCCGAAATGGCCTATTATGACCTAGAAATGAATATGGATCTGGCTGAGGATATGATCAAGGCTATTGTAAGCAGAGTATTGGAGAATTGTAAGGATGAACTTGAAACCCTTGAAAGGGATATCAACTCATTGGAAAAAATTGCTGATAAAGCTTTTGAGCGAATGACTTATACTGAGGCTGTTGATATTCTGACCAGTGACGAAACTGCAAATATGCTCGATGAAATGGCTGAATCTCGTCGTCAGGAAAAATTAGACCTTGGTAAGGAAGAAGAAGAGATCAAAAAAGAGCAAGGCTCTGCTAAAAAATGGAGAAAAGCTCAGATCGACCAGCGAATAAAGGAAATTCAAACGCGAGTCGATCAGATCGATGAAGATCTACGCAATATTCCAAGTTGGAAAGAGTCGGCCCGTAATTTTGAGTGGGGTAACGATTTTGGAGGGAGTGATGAAACCGTTTTAATGATGCAGTTCGATGTTCCTTTGATAGTGACACACTGGCCGGCTGAGATCAAAGCGTTTTACATGAAACGGGATGAGACTGATAAACTGGCCCTTGGTATGGATATACTGGCACCTGAGGGATATGGTGAGATTATCGGAGGCTCTCAGCGAGAAGACGACCTTAAAGTTCTTGAAGAGCGTATAGCGGAGGAAGAATTGGATAAGGAAGTTTTTGAGTGGTATCTGGATCTCAGACGTTATGGAAGTGTCCCACATTCAGGTTATGGATTGGGCCTTGAGCGTACTGTTGCCTGGATATGCGGCCTTTCACACGTTAGAGAAACTATTCCATTCCCTCGAATGATGGGCAGGCTTAAGCCTTAATAAAGAAGGCAAAAGTTAGTGAAATATCGGAATCAGTTGTAAAGAGAAAAATAAATTTCTGAGGGTTGTGTAACCATTTTGGGATTATTCTTCAGTTCGTTATGAAGTTCTGGTGATATAAGTTCAGCCGAAATTATGGGTCTATTCCCATTGGTTGTTTTTACTAATATTATTCCGCCAAGAGTGACTGATAGTTCTTCAACCTTTTCCAGGGATGATTTAAGGGATTTAGCTGATTTTAAAATCTTTTCACCCATATGGCCATTATTTCTATCCAAAAAAACATCTTCTAATGCTTTTTTCCCGGTAGAAAATACTTCAGTTAAGTTTTTTTTCTCATTCTGATCATTTCGGTCCATCACATACGTGAGGTGCTGATAAAAGGGGTTATATGTGGGTTCATCAAAAATTTCGAATGTAAAACCCAGGGCTTCCATAAAATTACCAGCAGCTAATTTAATTTCTTTGATTGATGTTTTTTCGATGTTATTACCTGGAATTCCAAGTAATATATTACTAATAACACGGTTGGAAGAAGCCCTGTTTCCATCTCCTGATATAATAGGCTCAGCTGTAACTTCTTTAACGTAATTTTTGGACCTTTTATAGGTAACAGTGGATGTCTTGTCTGAATCTTGTATTTGTTTGTTTGAAGTTTCTTTCATCTTTTTTTGCACTGAAGAATCATTGTAAACCACTTTCTCATCAACATCCAAGACGTTATCACCCGACGTTATATTTCCGTCAATATATGCGCCTTCGTTGACTACAAACTGCTTTGCATATATTTCCCCTTGTACAGATGAAGAACCATTCAGGATTAAGCTTTTTTTAGCAAATATCTTACCCGCAATTTTTCCGGAAACTTCTATGATTGGAGCTGAACATTCTCCATGAAGTTCTCCGGTAGAGGATAGTATAATCTTTTCATCAGATTGAACATTTCCGGTAACCTTACCTCCAATTCGGATTGTTTTTTTTGTCTTAATACTGGCCTCAATTTCAGTTTCCTGGCCAATTTGTGTAAAAAGTGAATCTGGTGCTTTGGTATCCACGGCGTTAGAGTTTTTATTTGATTTTTGATCAACGAATCCGAAAAACATAATAAAAGATAATTTTTAGGGTTAGTACATTTATCGTCCATTGATTTCATTTCTTAAATTTATGAATATCAGCCGTGAAGAGTCGGCCTGTAATTATGAGTGGGATAACGATTTTGGAGGGAGTGATGAAACCGTTTTAATGATGCAGTTCGAAGTTCCTTTGATAGTGACACACTGGCCGGCTGAGATCAAAGCGTTTTACATGAAACGGGATGAGACTGATAAACTGGCCCTTGGTATGGATATACTGGCACCTGAGGGATATGGTGAGATTATCGGAGGCTCTCAGCGAGAAGACGACCTTAAAGTTCTTGAAGAGCGTATAGCGGAGGAAGAATTGGATAAGGAAGTTTTTGAGTGGTATCTGGATCTCAGACGTTATGGAAGTGTCCCACATTCAGGTTATGGATTGGGCCTTGAGCGTACTGTTGCCTGGATATGCGGCCTTTCACATGTTAGAGAAACTTATTCCATTCCCTGGAATATTGGGACGTCTTAAACCTTGAAATTGAACCGTATCGGGTTATTTCTTAGAGAAGATCTTGCCCGATCCGGATTTCTTATCATTAGATTTTTCCTTTTCAGTGGAATCTGATGTATTGGAAGAGGTCTTCATTGAACTGCTGGTGTCTTCGACTGACACATTTGGACCCACATGCAGTGAACCTTTGATTTGTGCTCCATCTTCAATTGAGATCTTTTTTGTATAGATCTTGCCTTCTACAACGGCTGTAGACTTAAGGGTCAGCTTATCTTTAACACGCACATCACCGTTTACTTTTCCGGCTATTTCAGCTTCCTGGGAGTTAACTTTGCCATTTATAACACCGGACTCATTCAAGATAAATTTCATTTTTGAATGAACCTCACCTTCAATTGTACCGGCGATTCTCAGGTCTTCATCACAATTAATGTCACCTGTGATTTTTGTTGGTTTGTTTATAAAAGAAATGGCAGGGGTTTGATTACTCACTTCAGTATTTACGTTGGTTGATTTTCTATTTAGCATCATACAAGGGCAAACTTTATAAAACAGTTTTTGTTCCGAATTAAATCAATTGAATAAGTCATTTCATTAAAACTAACATTCCTTATCTTTGCCATCCATGGCACGCAAACAGAACAGCAATCAGATCTATCAGTCGGTACTGGGTGAGATAAACTCCGTTAACCTTAAACAGGTGTATTTTCTCTGTGGGGAAGAGGAATTTTACTTGGATCAGTTGCTGGATCAATTTTCAAAAGTTATCTCACCCGAACAAAAGGATTTTAATTACGATCTTCTTTATGGACAGGATATCACACCTGCAAAAGCTTTATCCATTGCCAGGAGCTTTCCTATGATGGCTGAAAAACGGATTCTTATTATCCGTAATTTCATGCAGCTTAAAAAGGGAGGGGAGGAAGACGGTTCACCCAGTGGACACATCAATGATTTCGTTGAGTATTTCAAGAACCCGAACCCGACAACTTTACTTGTTCTGTTTGATGAAAAAAAACCGGCCGGTAACACAAAGATCGGAAAAACATTAAAGAGCTGTAACCACTGTGGGTTTTTTGAATTCGAAAGAATGGCAGATTACCTGATCCCCGATTGGGTCATTGACTGGGTCAGAAGTCATCACTCCAAAAATATTGAGCCTGCTGCTGCACAATTACTATCTCAATTTGTCGGTAATAATCTGCAGTTACTGTCCACTGAAATAGATAAAGTGTGCACTTTTGTAGACACTTCTGATACGATCACTGAAGCTGATGTTAAAAAAATAATTGGTTCGTACCGCGAATTTACGGCCATAGAGCTCAAAGAGGCTATTATTGACCGTAATATGGAGCAGGCACTCTATATTTCGGAACAGATGTTGCAACACACTAAATCAGACACGGGAGAATTAATTCGTCTCGTGGGGTTCTTTACAAGTGTGTTTACAAATGTCTGGCAAATTTTACGACTCTCTGAAAAGGGGATTGCTAAGAATCAGATCCAAAATGAGTTGGGAATCGGCAGTGGCTGGTACTTCAATAAACTTTGGGATGATGCCTCAAACTTTCGTTATGCTGAAATGCCCCGGATATTCGAAGCTCTTTTAGACGCAGACCGTTCTATAAAGGGATTCAGTACACTAGACTCCACGTCAATTTTATTCTTCTTGGTTAAGCGAATCATCGGTTAAGGCGATTCGCGATTATTTATTAATCGGAAAATAATAGTGGAGTTTAACGATGAATGCATTTCAATTTGCATCTGTAAAACAGTATAGCGATGAAGATCTAATGGAGTATTTTCAGAATGGAAAAGAAGCTGCGTTCAATGAACTCGTGATTCGGTTTCAGGATCGCCTACATAATTTTTTATATCGTTATACTCATAACCACCAGGATTGTGAGGATTTGGTTCAGGAGACCTTTTTGAGAGTACATAAAAGCAAACATTCGTACGAGCGCATTGCAAAATTTTCTACCTGGATGTATACGATCGCTTTAAATCTTGCAAAGAGCCTGTATAAAAAAAAGCAGCGGATGTATAAGGTATCGATCCATAAGGATGAATTTGATCCTGATGACAGAGAATTACACATCGAAGATGCGGGTATACTTCAGGATGATGCCCTTCATGAAAAGTTATGCATGGAACAGCTTGAAAAGGCACTAATGGAATTGCCCGAAGATTTCCGAGAGGTTATTATTTTGAGGGATCTCCAACAGCTTTCTTATGAAGAGATATCAGAGATTACAGGCATTCCAATGGGAACTGTAAAATCCAGGATCAATCGCGGAAGGGCTCAAATTCAAGCACTCATCCAGGATTATGTTCAACTGGGAACAAAATAAATCACTGTGACTTAAAGGGTGTAAAGGAAAACTTAGCAAACTCCCTTTATGAAAAATTATTTAGACAATGAGTACCATCCAGTAATTGAGGATTATATTACTGATTATGTAGATGATAATCTTGAATCGGTTGAGCGATCTACTTTTGAAGAAGTGCTTGTTCACGATGATGATCTTCGAGAACTTGCCTTATCAGCTAAAGAAGGTAAAAAGCTCCTTAATCAATTTCGCGAGGTTAAAGCTATGGATGGATTTTTAGAAAGACTGTTAAAAAGTATTCCTCAATAATCGAGTAATTTGGCCATCATTGATTCTAACTGTGAATCAGCCATAAATCCATGCTCTAGTCCTTTGTCGTGGGGAATTGGCATATCAAGTGAAGCACATCGCAGGACGGGGGCATCAAGCCATTCAAAGCATTCTTCCGATATAATGGCCGAAATTTCACTCAATGGACCGAGAGTAAGTGAAGGTTCCTGTAAAAGCAATACTTTCCCTGTTTTTTTAACTGTTTGTTTGATGGCTTCTTTATCAAGCGGAAGCAAGGTCCTCAGATCCAGGATCTCTATGCTTATGTCATTCTTATTATACGTTTCAGCCATTGTTTCAGCCCAGTGAATACCCATTCCATAGGTAATAATACTCGCATCGGTTCCATCTCTTCGGATCTTAGCCTTACCAAGTGGTTCGTAGGTTGCTTTGTCAGAGATCTTAGCCTTTAAACTCCGATATAACTTCTTATGCTCAAAGAACAGTACGGGATTAGGATCAAACAGAGAACTGTACAACAGATTCTGGGCATCTTCGACCGTACCGGGTACAACAACCTTAAGGCCGGGAATTTGCATGAACCAACCCTCAACAGATTGAGAGTGGAAAGGTCCAGCACCAACGCCGCCGCCGTGTGGAGCTCTGATGGTGATATTTAATGGTGGAGCCCACCTGTAATGAGATTTTGCTATGTTATTGACTATCTGATTGAAGCCGCAGGAAATAAAGTCAGCAAATTGCATCTCAACTATGGGCTTAAATCCTTCAAGAGCCAGCCCCATAGCTGCTCCCAATGCGCCTGATTCAATTATCGGTGTGTTGCGGACTCTCTCTTTTCCAAACTGCTCCAGAAATCCTTCAGTTATCTTGAAAACCCCGCCGTATTCAGCCACATCCTGGCCCATGATCAGGAGCCGCTCATCTTCTTCAAAAGCTTGTCTTAATGATATTTGAATGGCATCCACAAAACGGTGTTCAGCTGTAACCCCATCTTTATTTTCAGGGTGGTATTCGGGTTCATCAGCATATACGGCGTCAAGTTCTGTTGCCTGATTAAACACAGGGTCATCAGCAACTAAAGCCTTTTCCATATCCTCCTTAAAGGATTTATCAATTTCTTTTGTGATCCTCGTAAAGTCATCTTTTGAAGCTATACCCTGAGACTCCATATACTTCTCTAATCTCAGAATAGGATCTCTGTCAGCCCAGTTTTCGAATAGAACATCAGGAACATAATGTGTGCCGGAGGCTTCTTCATGCCCACGCATTCTGAATGTCTTTGCTTCGATCAAAACCGGCTCGCCATTAAGGGCAAGTCTTCGGGCTTTGTCGATGGTTTCCATTACTTCAAAGATATTATTGCCATCTATATTGAAACCGTGCATGCCATAACCCTTAGCTCTGTCTGAGAGATGCTCACACGCAAATTGTTCTGAAGTAGGGGTAGATAACCCATAGCCATTATTTTCAATAATAAAAACAACTGGCAGTTTCCATACGGCAGCAAGATTAAGTGCTTCGTGGAAATCCCCTTCACTAGTGGCTCCATCCCCGCAAAATGAAAAAGCGACGGCGTCCTCACCTTTTAATTTTTTTGCCAAGGCCAGTCCGTCTGCTACCGGCATCATGGCAGCTAGGTGAGAGATCATTCCCACGATCTTATGGTCCAAACTGCCGAAATGAAATGATCGGTCACGACCTTTGGTGAATCCGTTAGCTTTACCAAACAACTGACTAAATAAGGTATAAAGCGGAACTTGACGGGTTGTAAAGACACCGAGATTGCGGTGCATCGGTAAAATATAATCATCTTCTTTGGCTGAAAGCGTAACTCCTACACTAACGGCTTCCTGACCAATCCCTGAAAACCATTTACTGATTTTATTCTGTCGGAGCAGCTTAAGCATCCGCTCTTCAATCCTGCGGGGAAGCAACAAACTTTTATAGATGTGAAGAGCTTGTTCTTTAGTGAGGTCTTTTTCTGTAATAGCCACGCTTACTTCTGATTTGTATTAAGTTTCACCAGCCCAATAGGTAAGCAAAAATCAGCGGAGCCACAATAGTAGCATCAGATTCAATTATAAACTTTGGTGTATCTATTCCAAGTTTTCCCCAAGTGATCTTTTCATTGGGTACCGCACCTGAGTATGATCCGTAACTTGTTGTAGAATCACTGATCTGACAAAAGTACGACCACAGGGGGGTATCTGTTAAACCAAGATCCTGCTCCATCATCGGAACCACGCATATAGGAAAGTCACCGGCAATACCTCCGCCGATCTGAAAGAAACCGACACCGTTGCCGGCATTTTTTTTGTACCAGTCAGAGAGCATCATCATATACTCAATACCTGATTTGGTTGCTGATGGATGGGTTCTGCCTACGATACAGTGTGAGGCAAAGAAATTGCCACAGGTAGAGTCTTCCCAACCGGGTACTATTACAGGTATATTTTTTTCTGCAGCAGCCAACAACCACGAATTTTTTGGGTCTATCTGATAGTCATCTTCAAGATCACCGCTTAACAGGAGGTCGTAAAAATATTCATGAGGAAAGTATCGTTCATCTCTTTCAGAAGCTTTAACCCAGCGTTCCACTAAGTGTGTTTCAATACGGCGCATGGCTTCTTCTTCAGGTATGCAAGTATCAGTCACCCGATTAAAATGATGGTTTAGTAGATCCTGCTCATCTTCCGGGCTTAGATCCCGATAATTTGGAATCCGTTTATAGTAATCATGAGCTACTAAGTTAAATACATCTTCCTCTAAATTTGCCCCTGTACAAGTGATAATATGAACCTTATCCTGACGAATCATCTCTGCCAGTGACAAGCCAAGTTCAGCCGTACTCATAGCTCCGGCAAGTGTGATCATCATCATTGCATCAGAATTTAACTGATCCTCGTAAGCCATTGCGGCATCTACAAGTGAAGCCGCATTAAAATGTCTGTAATGGTGGGTGATGAAATCAGAAACAGGTCCTTTTTTACTCATGAATTCGCAAATTTATAGCTTAGCATTTTATAGTATAATTTAGCAGTAAGAAACTGAGGTGCAGTGAAGTTATCAATTGGGGCGAGTTCAACAATATCAAAACCGACAACTTCTTTTTGGTTGAATACCTTTTTCAAATAACTGATCATGGGATTCCATAGTATTCCTCCGGGTTCGGGTGTTCCCGTAGCCGGCATTATGGAAGGATCAAAGACATCAAGATCAAGAGTAATATAGACCTTGTCCGTCATCTTACTAACGGAATCGTCCATCCAATCAGTCTGTCCATACATATTCTCTGCAAAGTAGCATCTGTTCCGGTCGAGGTAGGGAAGTTCAACAGAATCCATACTTCTAATGCCGACCTGTATCAAATTTGCGTTTTGAGAGGCGTCATGAACAGCACATGCATGATTGTAAGGTGAGCCGTGGAACTCAGGCCGTAGGTCAGCGTGAGCATCCAGCTGAAGAACGGTAAGGTCTGGGTGGGCCTCATAAAAAGCTTTTATAATGCCAATACTGACTGAATGTTCACCACCAAAAAAGGTCAGGAATTTTTCTGTTTTTAAGAGTTCTCTTGTTTGATTATAAACCTCTTCAAAGACAGCTTTAGGGGATGAATCTTCCAAAAGTGGTTCAAGAATATGAACCCCCTTTTTATAGGCTTCACTATCTGTTTCTATATCATAGATCTCCATGTTTTCTGATGCATCCAGAAATGCTTCAAAGCCTTCATCTGCACCTTTTCCCCAGGTACTTGTACCATCATAAGGGATTGATTGGAGCAGGACGGAGGCATTATCAAATTCGTTATGTTTACCATCAATACCGGCGTATATGGGAGTTTTTTTAGTCATTATATCCTAGAATATTAAGCATATTATCAACCGTTTGTTCATCACGGTAGATGTAATCAAATAAATTTCCATTTTCGTCTTTGTCTACCACAATGTGTTTTGGGGAGGGAATCAAGCAGTGTTTGATACCTCCGTAACCGCTGATGGAATCCTGATAAGCTCCCGTGTGGAAAAAGCCGATGTAGAGTGGTTCATCTTCATCGTTTGAATAAGCCGGTAAAAGAACTTGTTGATTCAGCTCTTCGGAGTTATAATAATCCGAATGATCACAACTGATCCCGCCAATGTTAACGCGCTTATAATGTTTTTCCCATTTATTAAGGGGCAAGAGGATAAACTTTTCGTTGATGGACCAGGCATCAGGAATGGTGTTCATCAGGCTGTTATCCACCAGGTACCACAATTCTGTATCATTTTGTTGTTTTTGCTCAAGAACCTGAAAGATCACAGCCCCGCTTTCCCCAACCGTATATTTACCAAATTCCGTATAAATATCAGGTTCCTCAACCTTTGCATCCTGACAGGCTTCCTGAATGTTTCGTACGATCTCACCTGTGATATATGCATAATCAAAATCGAAGCTAAGGCTGTTTTGAATAGGAAATCCACCACCTATGTTCAATGCATTTACTGTAGGGACCAGTTGTTTGATCTTGGTAAATTGATTCAATGCTTTCTTGAATTCATTCCAATAATACATACTGTCGTTGATGCCGGAATCAACGAAAAAGTGTACCATTACCAACTCCACATTATCGTTCACAAGAACTTTCTCTTTTATGAAATCAATGATCTCGCGCTTATTGATACCAAGTCTTGAAGTGTAATATGAGGCTTGTGGGTCTTCTTCAATGGAAATACGCAACCCGATCTTTATAGGTTGATCGGTTTCTAATTCTGATAATTTATCAAGTTCTCTGGCATTATCCAGAACGGTAATGGAATTCTTAAATCCTTTATTTATCAATCGGCCGATCTTCTTGATATAATCATCTGTTTTGTATCCATTGTGTACAATTGTTTTATCGGCCCCAAATACACCTTTGTTATGTAAATTCTCAATAAGATCGATATCAAATGAAGAGGAGGTTTCAAGGGAAACATTTTCTTTCAATGCGGTGCGAATCACGTGATTGAAGTGGCAGCATTTAGTGCAATAACAAAACTCATATTTTCCGGAATAATTATTCTCTTCTATAGCCTTGTTGAACCAGTGCCTCGACTGTGCGATCTTTTCTCTTATTCTTGGAAGATAAGAGACCTTGAAGGGCGTGTCGTATTTTTTTATTAGTCTGTGAAGATCAACACCATTGAAATGTAGAGTCCCATTTTTTAGATCGAACCCATTTTGAGGAAAATCATAGGTCTGATCTATCAGCTCATAGTACGTATTCTTCATTAATAATCAGGATGACAGAGATTGGAAAAATTGTGAAAGCATGAATGCCATAAACCAAATATAAAAGATAATTTATTATTTATTTTATCTCGTTATGAATAAAGTAATCATAACTTGATTCTGATCGATCACTTATGTTGCATAGAATACAATTTCAGAAGATTTGACGTTGTTAATCATTTGAATAGATGAGTTTGACGACAGTACCAGCCACGATGCGCTTCCTAAACTACCAGGGTTTCTATCGATCTGATATTCAAATACTACACAAACGTTGAATTAGGTGCTTACCTCTTATATGTCGACTGAAATTTTATCTATGCTATTTTAACGAAGAACATCAATGCAAATGGGTCGGGGACCTCCTGGGATGGTGACTGAGTTATAGCGCTCTTTTCAATTTTCTATAATGCTTTGGCATGCTATTTTAAAATCCAGTCACAAACCATAAATTTGACAGTGGTTAAAACCTGATCATATAACAGTTTTTTGTACTTTTGTGTCGAAAATAGATTCATATACTTTGGCTTCATAAAAATAGGCTTAATCTTTCTTCATTTGATTAGTAACTGAACCTAATTTTATTTAAAGGTAGTTTTAAATTAATCTGCCGATCTATTTTATCATAAAAGACATCTGATCAACCTATTAATGCTCTGCTTTTTAAGTAACCTGATTCAAATTCTGCTATCGTTCGCTTAATAAAATTCATCTGTGTTCATTTCCCCAAAAGGAAGAACGAACATAATAGTCTTTATAACATCTTGCTCTGCGTGGTTACAAGCTTTATATTCAGTTTAAATTTATTGAATGCTTATAAAGAAAGACTGAGGGATTGGGCCCGTTGACGTCTTGGCAACCATTAAGTACATACTTTATGTACCTGACAGGTGCCAAATCCCACACTTCACACAAAATAGGTGCAGTGGAAGATAAGCGAGCTGATCACTCACCGACTCTTTCTGTATAAGCTAATCTGAATAGAAAAGAGTGAAAATAGAAGAAGCATTACAAAAAAGAGTACTGATTCTTGATGGAGCCATGGGCACCATGATTCAGCGCTATAAGCTAAAAGAAGAAGATTTTCGTGGTGAACGATTTATAGATCATCCTGACGATCTGCAGGGAAATAATGACCTGCTAAGCCTAACAAGACCTGATATTATTCAGGCTATTCATGAGGAATATCTGGAAGCAGGAGCTGATCTTGTGGAAACTAATACCTTTAGTGGCACCTCAGTTGCCCAGGCAGATTATGGGTTGGAATCAGTTGTGTATGAATTGAACAAACGATCTGCAGAGATTGCCAAAACGGCCACTGAAAAATTCACTAAACAGAATCCGGATAAACCTAGATTTGTGATAGGTTCAATGGGGCCAACCAATAAAACGGCTTCCATATCTCCAGAAGTTACGGATCCAGCTTTCCGCGCAACCACCTTTGATGAACTGGCGGCAGCGTATAAAGAACAGGCAAGGGGACTTATGGACGGTGGCTCGGATGTTTTGCTGGTGGAAACAATATTCGATACCCTTAATGCCAAAGCTGCACTCTATGCCATTCAGGAACTCTATGATGAAACAGGAAAACAAATTCCTATAATGGTATCTGGAACTATCACAGACGCATCCGGCCGAACATTATCGGGCCAAACCGTTGAAGCTTTTTTGATCTCGGTGTCACACGCGCCAATATTAAGTGTTGGATTTAACTGTGCACTAGGTGCAGAACAGCTGTTTCCGTATTTAAAAGAACTATCCAACCGGTCACCATTTTACATCAGTGCCTATCCCAATGCCGGACTCCCAAATGAATTTGGTGAATATGATCAGGGACCTGATGAAATGACTAGACAGGTCAAAAAGTATCTTGATGAAGGAATCGTAAACATTTTGGGTGGATGTTGTGGGACTACTCCGAATCACATTAAAAAAATGGCAGATCTTGCAGCTCGGTATGAACCGAGAAAAATTCCGGCAGGATTGAACTGATATGAAAACATTACCACTTACACTTAGCGGGTTAGAACCGCTGATCATTACGGAAGACTCGAATTTTGTAAATGTAGGAGAGCGTACAAATGTCACGGGCTCAAGAACTTTCCTAAATTACATAAAAGAACAAGAATATGATAAAGCACTCAAAGTTGCTTTAGATCAGGTACAGGGTGGGGCCCAGATCCTTGATGTGAATATGGATGAGGGCATGCTGGACAGTGCCAAAGAAATGACGCACTTCCTGAACCTGATCGCATCTGATCCTGATATCGCCAAGATCCCGATCATGATCGACTCCTCAAAGTGGGAAGTGATCCTTGCCGGGCTTAAATGTCTTCAGGGCAAAGGCGTGGTTAATTCAATTAGCCTGAAAGACGGAGAAGATGAATTTCTGCGACGAGCCAAGATCATACGCCGCTTTGGAGCAGCCGTGATCTGCATGGCTTTTGATGAAGATGGTCAGGCTGATTCACTTGAACGCCGTAAAGAAATATGTGGGCGTGCTTATAACTTACTTACCAATGAAGCAGGATTTTATCCTTCAGATATAATATTGGATCCAAATATATTTCCGGTAGCAACCGGCATGGAAGAGCACCGTCGAAATGCTGTAGATTTCTTTAACTCTGCAAAGTGGATCCGGGAAAGTCTCCCAGGTGCTCATGTAATAGGTGGCGTCAGTAATGTATCGTTCTCCTTTCGTGGTAATAATCGCGTTCGGGAGGCTATTCACTCCGCATTTTTATATCATGCTATTGAACATGGTATGGATATGGGAATTGTAAATCCAACTCAGCTTGAGGTATACGATGATATTCCCACTGAATTGCTTAAACGGGTGGAGGATGTCCTGTTCGATAGAAGAGAGGATGCTACTGAACGGCTGCTCGAACTCGCAGAGGATTACAAGGGTGAAAGTACTGCAAGCAAGGAGAGAACAGACCTTGAGTGGCGTAATAAGGCAGTGGAAGAGCGCATTAAACATTCTCTTGTCAAGGGGATCAATGAGTTTGTGGAGGAGGATGCAGAGGAGGCCCGGCAAAATTACGGAAGCCCGCTGCAGGTTATAGAAGGTCCTCTGATGGATGGGATGAATGTGGTCGGCGATCTTTTCGGTTCGGGTAAAATGTTCCTCCCACAGGTAGTTAAAAGTGCACGGGTTATGAAGCAGGCTGTGGCTTACCTGACACCGTACCTTGAGCAGGAGAAAGCGGATAACAAAGATACCAGTGAACAGCCTAAGATTCTATTAGCTACCGTAAAAGGTGATGTCCACGATATAGGAAAGAATATTGTAAGCGTGGTCTTGGCCTGTAACAACTATAATGTGGTTGATCTTGGTGTAATGGTTCCTGCTGATAAGATCCTGGATGAAGCGCAAAAGTACAATGTGGATGCGATCGGACTGAGTGGATTGATCACGCCTTCGCTTGATGAAATGATATATGTAGCCCGCGAAATGAAGAAAAGAAACATGGACTTACCACTGTTGATAGGCGGTGCAACCACATCCAGGCTTCATACTGCGGTTAAGATCGATCCGGAGTATGATGGCAGTATTATCCATGTGCTGGATGCATCACGAGCTGTAACCATGGCAGGTGATGTCATCAATCCAAAGAAAAGAGATGATGTAAAACAACTATTCAAGAAGGAGTATGCAGATTTACGGGAGCAACATGAAGGCCGACAGGCAACAAAGAAGCTTATTTCTTTTGATGAAGCCCGTGCCAATAAGGTCAGCATTGATTGGGAGGGCTATGAACCTGTAAAGCCATCATTTTTAGGCAAAAAAGTATTCAATGATTATCCTATATCAGAATTGAGGAAATACATAGACTGGTCGCCTTTCTTTCGTACTTGGATGCTCACCGGAAAGTATCCCGATATTCTTGAAGACAGTGAGGTAGGAGAGCAGGCTACAGCACTTTATGATCATGCTCAGAGGCTTATCGACAGAATTATTGAGAATGACCTGTTAAAAGCCAAGGGAGTTGTTGGCTTTTATCCGGCAGTGTCTTACGGTGATGATGTGATCTTATATGAAGATGAGAAAACTGATAAAAATCATGAGTGTTTCCACTTTTTAAGACAACAAAATAAAAAGAGAAAAGGTCAGCCTAACTCATCATTGGCGGATTATATAGCTCCAGCAGAAACCGGGATCAAGGACTACATGGGCTTTTTTGCAGTGACTGCCGGAATCGGGATCGAATCCTTGATCAAAGAATTTGAATCTAAGCACGATGATTACAACATCATTCTTGTTAAAGCTGTAGCTGACCGACTTGCGGAAGCGTTTGCCGAACGTTTGCATGAAAGAGTAAGGAAAGAGTTTTGGGGCTATTCTGATGAGGAAGCATTCACCAATGAAGATCTGATCGCTGAAAAATACTCCGGAATCCGTCCCGCACCCGGATATCCTGCCTGTCCGGATCATACCGAAAAGCGAATCCTTTTTGATCTTCTGAATGTGGAAGATGAGGTTCAGATCGAGCTGACTGAATCTTTTGCCATGTATCCGGCTTCTTCAGTAAGTGGATTTTACTTGTCTCATCCTCAATCGCGCTATTTCAGGGTTGGCAATATTGGTGAAGACCAGGTTACCGACTACGCTAAACGTAAATCTGTATCCAAAGAGGAAGTTGAAAAGTGGCTTTCTCCAATCATAGATTATTAATCAGGTTAAAATGAAAGTTACTGAGCATATAAATAAAGCTGACGGCAATACATTATTCTCATTTGAAGTGCTTCCACCACTTAAAGGGCAAAATATTCGTTCATTATTTGATCATATGGATCCGCTGATGGAGTTTAACCCACCGTTCGTGGATGTGACTTATCACAGGGAAGAATATGTATACAAAAAACGAGAAAATGGACTTTTGGAGAGAAAGACCGTGCGTAAACGCCCCGGGACGGTTGGTATTTGTGCAGCTATCCAAAATCACTATAAAGTAGACGCCGTACCTCATATTATCTGTGGGGGATTCACTAAGGAGGATACTGAAAATGCACTTATTGACCTTAATTTTTTGGGGATCGACAACGTATTGCTTATTCAGGGTGATACACGTAAACCGGAAAGAGAGTTTATTCCTGAACCGGATGGCCATGCTTACGCCTCTGAGTTGATAGAGCAAGTGGTCGAGTTGAACAATGGTGTGTACCTGGATGAAGAACTTGAAAATGCCAAACCTTCTGATTTTTGTATCGGTGTGGCAGGATACCCAGAAAAACATTTTGCAGCACCCAATATGCAAACCGATCTGAAGTATCTGAAGCTAAAACAGGAAAAAGGCGCCCATTATATAGTCACTCAGATGTTCTTTGACAATCAATGTTATTTTGATTTCGTGAAACAATGTAGAGAAAACGGGATCACACTTCCTATTGTTCCCGGACTGAAGCCATTTACATCAATCAAACAATTAACAATACTTCCGCAATTATTTCATGTTGACCTACCGATGGAACTCACCCGTGAGCTGGAAAAGTGTGATAATAGCGAGCAGGTACGAAAAGTGGGCATTGAATGGGCTATTACTCAGTCAAAAGAACTGATGGAATTTGGTGTTCCCAGTCTGCATTATTATTCAATGGGTAAATCAGCTTCCGTTTATGAAGTAGCTAAAGAGTTATTTTGATCAGAAATGCTCAACTTCTTCGTCAAGGCAGCGCTCCAGGAAGCGATGTATATTAGTCATTTGCTTGTGGCCAAGTCTCTGCCCAAAATAGGCTACCAAATAGAGGCTAAGAAAAACGAGTATCAGTACCGGAACAAGCCATAGTACAGTCGCCGGTTTACCTAGCGACCAATAGGATAGTCCGATCATCGAAATGATCATAACGGCGAAACCTATTGCTGCATAGAAGAAAACAAACATGGTCCAAACAGATGGTTTTGGCCCATATAAGCCGCGAACCCGAGTTTTTTCCTGATCCTCAGCATCAAGTGTTATTGTAAGTTGTGGCGACCAGAAATGTTGATCCTCTTCCTGGGGAAAAATAGTAGCATATCCCGTGGTTGATTCTCCGCTGCATAAGCAGCAATCATCCCTAAGTTGTTTGCGAATGCGTTGATTCACTTCTTCAGGAGATAGTGATGTCTCAACGTAAATTCGGGGCCTGATGCTTTTAAAGTTAATATGCTCGCTCATAATACCTTAGATCCATTTCTGATCTTCTATAGCTACTGAATTTTCATTTTTGGTTGAACCGGTGTGTAGAGTGGACTTCGGTTCTATAAGCATCACCCAACATTCTTCTTCTGCCACAGGAAGATGATCAACGCCTGCAGGTACCACGTACATGTCGGCCTCATTTAACTGAATATCCTTTCTTTCCCTGAATTTCAGCAGCAATGAGCCTTTAACGATATAAAATAACTCGTCTTCATTTTCATGATCATGCCAGATGAATTGCCCTTTAAGCTTGGCAATTTTTACGTACTGATCGTTAAATTCTGCGACAATCTTAGGTGTCCAGTATTCATCAAACAGGTCGAATTTATGTTTTAGATTGGCCTTGAGCATCTTTGAAAATTGATACTAATTTATCGTTCAGGTTAGATTCCAATTGGGGTTTAAAGGTGCTCCCGGTTAGCATCTCAAACAATTCGGCATAACGTTCAAAGACCTTTATTCTGAAATCATCAGGGAGATCCGGTAAATCTTGTCCCTCCAATCCCTGAAATTGATTATCCATAAGCCACTCGCGTAAAAATTCTTTGGAGAGTTGTTTCTGTTCATCGCCTTTGGCCTGACGTTCTTCGTATCCTTTCAGATAAAAGTATCGGGATGAATCGGTGGTATGAACCTCATCGATCAAGGTAAGTTGGCCGTTATACAATCCAAATTCATATTTGGTATCAACCAGTATCAACCCTTGTTTGGCAGCTATCTGAGATCCCCTTTCAAATAACATGAAGGCCTTTTCCTTGATGTCATTCCATAGGTCTGGAGATACTATCTTTTTGCTTAGGATCTCTTTTTCAGATATATCCTCATCGTGACCCTCCTGAGCTTTTGTGGCCGGAGTAAGTATAGGATTAGGAAGCTTATCGTGTTCTTTAAGTCCTTCAGGAAGATCAACTCCACATATTTGTCGTTTACCGGACTTATAAACTCTCCAGGCATGTCCTGTCAGGTAACCGCGCATAACCACTTCAATCGGGATGGTATCACATTTTTTGGCTATGGTGACGTTAGGGTGGGGTACATCGATGATATGTGTTGCTATAATATCCTTCACCTTATCAAATGAAAAAGCTGCAAGTTGGTTAAGGATCTGTCCCTTGAACGGGATAGCCTCTTTCATAATATGATCGAAGGCCGAGATGCGATCGGTAACGACAATACCAAGTTTGTCGGAATCTAATACATAAACGTCTCTGACTTTTCCTTTATACGGCTTAGGAAATCCTGGGACGTTAGTGTCAGTAATACAATGAGTTAATGCTTCTTGAGTTGGAAAATCTAAATTCACTTCTTGTTTTTATTTTCGGTTGAACCTCTTTGAATTAACACAGGATTGATCGTTGTCTGATACAACTCACCGTCAGGTTTTTTAATAATATCAGCCAGACGTTTAGTCGCCTGAACACCGATCGTATACATCTTTTGATCTACGGTAGTCAGGTCCAGATACTTGGTCAATTTAATATTGTCATAGCCCATGATAGCGATATCGTCAGGCACCTTCTTACCCAATTTTGACAGGGCATACAAAGCGCCTACGGCCTGTGTGTCATTAGAGCAAAAAATAGCATCAGGGAAATCCCCTTGCTTATCAAATTTGTAAATAGCTTCAAACCCTGCTTCCTCTGTAAAACCACCATGCTTAGTAGTATCACCACTTTTGAAAAGATTTTCATCAATGGTCATTATATAGTTTTTGAGAGCATCTTTAAATCCTCTTAGTCTTTCTTTAGAGGTATTTGATGTAACAATACTCTGTATCATCCCAATTCGCTCAAATCCCTGTTTAACGAGATGTTCACCAGCCATGTAACCACCCTGATAATCATTAAGCATGAAATAATCGTAAGAGGGGTGTGAGGAATTCACGAGCACGGCAGGTGTTTGGGTAGCCTGAAGTCGCTCATGTACATCATCACTTACATCAATAGACAAAAGTATTACGGCATCTGCTGTTCCACGGTCAAAAAAGTTTTGAACACCTTCTTCAGGATTTTTAGAGCCTGTATTATAAAGGATAATATCGAGGTCCATTTTTTTGATCTCATCTTTGACACCCTTTAAAACTTCATTGAAGTAAGGAGTGGTGAAGGATGGGACGGCTATAGCGAGCATTTGAGGCTGCTTGCTCGCGAGTTTTCTTGCACTGACCTGAGGCCTGAAATTTAATTCTTTGATCGCTTTATCCACTTTGATTTTTGTGGCGTCAGAAACATTTTCTGATCCATTCAGGACCCTCGAAACAGTAGATATAGCAACCTCTGCTTTTTTTGCAACCTCATAAATTGTTACTTTTTTATTCATTATACCTGAAAAATTTAATAGGAATTTATATAAAAGCTAATAACTTTACCCTTATCGACCTTAAGAAGATAATCAATTTTAAGGTTCAATTATAAACATCAAATATCTAAAATGTTAGCGCTAATAAGTTTAATAATTTAATTTAGTCAGGAACTATTTACATCCAATAAGAGCTTTATAGGGTGAAATGGTACAACTATGACAAATTTACTCAGATATCCATACCACGTAATTCGCCCACTATACGAGAAAACCTCGTTCCACACATCCGTTATAGATGATGTTCAGGATGAGTCTTTGAGGGAAGCATACACACATTGCCGCTCTATTACAAAGAAGCATGCAAAGACCTTCTATATGGCTACCCGTTTTCTTCCCAATGAAAAACAACGAGGTATCTTCGCTATATATGGTCTATGCCGATATTTGGATGACCTGGTAGATGAAGCGGAAGACCTTATTCACGACAAAAAGATCACGATCGACGAAATTGATGATAGACTCGATCATTTTAAGCAGCGATTAATCGACGTGTATGATGGAAAGATCGTTGACGATCCCATATTATCAGCCTTTTCAGACACACTGAAACAATACCACATCTCAATGGAATTACCATTTTTGTTGATGGATGGAGTAAAGACTGATCTTGTCAAGGACCGGTTCGAAACTTTTGAAGAAGTTTATGATTACTCTTATAAAGTGGCATCGGTAGTTGGTTTAATGACATCAGAAGTATTTGGGTACACGCACAAAGACGCTCTCAAATACGCCGTTGACCTAGGTATCGCTATGCAGCTTACTAATATCCTGAGAGATGTAGGTGAGGATCTTGACCGAGACCGAATTTATCTTCCGCAGGAGGATCTGATAAAGTTTGGAATATCAGAAGAAGATTTATTTTCAAAAAAACTGGATGATAAATTCAAAAAGATGCTGAAATTTCAGATCGATCGAGCCCGCAAATATTATGAAAGATCTGATAAAGGCATTGCTCTTTTAAACAGTGACAGTAGATTACCGGTATGTATGGCAAGACATAACTACAGCCGAATCCTCAATAAGATCGAAGAGAACGATTATAATGTATTTGATAATCGGGCCTACCTAAACTACACTGAAAAGCTGTCTATCTTACCGCGAATATTTATGGATATGAGAACAGCCAGTTAATTTCGCTTTCACTTGGAGAATCTTGCAGTAAAGTCCTATCATTAGATAAAAATTCTAAACAGGATCTTATGGCTGAAATCAAAAAAATATTAGTTGCTAATCGCGGCGAGATCGCACTCAGAGTTATTCATACATGTAAAGAATTAGGAATTGAAACCGTGGCTGTCTATTCACGTCCCGACGCTCATTCACCACATGTAATGCACGCGGATGAATCTGTTTTTATCGGTGAAGCTGCTTCCTCAGAGAGTTACCTTGTTATTGATAAGATCATTGATGCTGCAAAACAAACCGGTGCCGATGCCATTCATCCCGGCTATGGATTCCTAAGTGAGAATGCTTCTTTTGCTGAGAGGTGTAAAAAAGAAGGGGTGATATTTATAGGTCCTGAGCCGAAAGCTATCACTCTTATGGGTGATAAGACAGAAGCCCGTGAGTTGATGAGCCAGCATAACATACCAACGCCTCCAGGCTTGAAAAGCGAACTCAAAGATATCGAGGAAGCACGTGAGGTAGCTGATGAGATCGGTTATCCAATTCTAGTAAAAGCAGCTGCCGGTGGTGGTGGTAAAGGTATGCGCATTGTTCACAAGAAAGAAGAATTTGAAGCCAGTATCAAAGCGGCAAAATCTGAGGCTAAAAATGCATTTGGAGACGATCGTATTTATATAGAGAAGTACCTTGAGGAACCACGGCATGTCGAGTTTCAGATCATGGCTGATACACACGGAAATGTATTGCATGTGTTTGACAGAGAGTGTTCGGTACAACGCCGACATCAAAAAGTAATTGAGGAAGCTCCCTGTGCGCTACTTACTGATGAACTTAGGGCTGAAATGGCTGAATCAGCTATAAAAGCAGCTAAAGCCTGCGATTATGTCGGTGCCGGAACTATTGAATTTTTGGTGGATAAGCACATGAAATTCTACTTCCTGGAAATGAATACTCGTCTGCAGGTGGAGCATCCTGTAACTGAGATGATCTCAGGTGTTGATCTGGTGGCCCTGCAAATTTTGGTTGCCGAAGGAAAAGAGCTTCCATTCAAACAGGACGATCTTGAGATCAACGGGCATGCTATCGAGTGTCGTATTTATGCGGAAGATCCGGCTGATAATTTCCTTCCTAGTACAGGCCTTCTGATAAAACACAGGGTGCCAACCGGTTCCGGTATTCGTGTGGATGCCGGTGTGGAAGAAGGACAGCAGATCACGATCAACTACGACCCAATGATCTCTAAGCTGAGTGTCCATGGCCCGGATCGGGAAATGGCCAGAAAACGAATGCTAAGAGCACTTGATGAGTATGAGATAGCAGGATGTAAGACAACCATTCCTTTTTGTGAATTTACACTGAATCACCCTGCCTTTATTGAAGCCAGATATGATACGCATTTTGTGCCTGATCACTTTGAACCTGAAAAAATGCAGGATAAAATGGGTGATCAAGAAGTTGCAGCCCTCGCTGCTTCGCTATTGAAAGGCTACGAAAAAGAAGAATCAGGGTCAGTTGGCACCTTAAATGGGTCCTCTGAAAGCATGTGGTGGAAAAACCGCAGGGAGTAAGTAACTTGAGTTCCGATGCTGGTAAGCAAAAGCTTTTCAAACAACTTGAAAAACTTTCAACAGAAGAAAGAAATGCGAACACTAAAGAAGTTGACCTGGCTTCATCTTTGGAGATAGCAACACTCATTAATAATGAGGACCGGTCAGTTGCCTTTAAAATTCAGGAGAAGCTCGATGAGATAGCCGCTGTGATTGATCTTCTTGCCGATGCTTTTCAAATGGGAGGGCGCTTGCTTTATTTTGGTGCGGGTACAAGTGGCCGACTTGGTGTCTTAGATGCCGCTGAATGTCCACCGACATTTGGCACATCCCCTGAACAGGTTCAGGGATTTATTGCAGGGGGTAATGAAGCCATGTTCGTGGCGCAAGAGGGGGCAGAGGATTTTGAAGAGAATGGCGCACAGGACATCGAAAAAGCTAAGGTTGCACCGCCGGATATTGTTTGCGGTTTGGCTGCAAGTGGACGTACACCATATGTGCATGGTGCAATAAAAGAAGCGGCCTCTCGGGGATGTCAGACCATCCTGGTAACTACGGTACCTGCTGATCAAATAGATTTGAAGGTGGATCATTTGATCGATATTCCTGTGGGACCTGAAGTTGTGATGGGAAGTACTCGCATGAAAAGCGGTACAGCACAAAAAATGGTTTTAAATATGTTTACAACCGGAGCAATGATCAGGCAGGGAAAGGTTTACGAGAACGTAATGGTAGACCTTATGCTGACAAATAAAAAACTGGTTGAGAGGGCCAAGAGAATTCTCATGATCTTTACTGACATTGATTATGATCGTGCATCCGAACTGTTGAATGAGGCAGAGGGACATGTTAAAACTGCTTTACTCATGGAACTTGGTAATATCAACTGCGAAACATCAAGATCACTACTTAAAAAACACAACGGATTTGTGCGAAAAGCACTCCTAAGTTTATAAAATTATGAGATATCTCTTTAGTATCTATGTGTTCATCTATTTCAGTTTTCTGTTCCTGATCTTCTTTTTTATTATTTCTCTGGTATTCTTATTGACCTTTCCATTCGATAAATATCGAAAAGCACCAAATTACACTTTATCCATAATGGCAAGGTTCATGATGAAAGCAAGTCCGGGATGGAAAATGGAATTTGAAGGGGAGGAAAAATACGACCCGTCAAAACCAACCATTTTTGTATCCAATCATCAAAGTTTTTTGGATATGGCTTTTATATATCATTTGCCCTGGAAGATGAAGTGGGTTTCTAAAAGAAGCCTGACATATATCCCCGTGATGGGTTGGCTGGTTTGGCTGACAGGACATTTAACGATCAATCGAAGCAGCAAGACGGCTCTCAAGAAACTCGATAACCTCGTTGCGCCTTTAAAGGATCTGGTTCCCGTGATGATATTTCCGGAAGGAACGCGCACAATGGATGGTAAACTCAAACCGTTTAAGAATGGAGCTTTTCTTTTGGCCAAAGAACATGGATTCAGAATTCAGCCAATGGTGATAGATGGGGGTTACGAGGCTATGCCACCCAGTTCCGGGCTTCTGAATCCGAATGCTACCTTCAAATTAAAAGTTTTGGACGTGATAGAATCTGAGCATTTTGATGATATGAAGTCACTGAAAGATCACACCTATCACATAATGAAACAAGAATTACAGAAATTGAAAGAAACTTGATCCAAAAATTTGTCAAAATATATTTGAATGACCTTGATCATACACAGAGGTTTATGATCGCTTTGATCGGGTCACTTTTTATTTTTTTGGCAATATTCAAGCTTTGGCCGGCTTCATCTTCCGAGGAAGTAGATTTTTTGGAGTTCTATTCGGATGAGGAGATCCTGATCGATAATGCGATCATTACACGTCAGGCTGATTCCCCGCCGCCACCTCCAAAACCTATGGTTCCCGTCCCTGTTCCAAATGATGAGATCATACCAGAAGACATAGAATTCCCGGATATTGAAGACGTATTTGCAGAGGAATCATTCTCAGAATTGCCGGGTAGAGGAGAGACATCCGGTAAAGCACAGCTTGTAGGCAACCCTCAGTCACCACCCATGCTCCTCAAGATCGTGGAACCCACAATACCGCAAGCGGTCAAAGATCAAAATATTAAGGCACAGATAGATGTCACTTTTCTGGTTGGAGCCGATGGAAATGTTGAAGATGCTTTTATTTCTGAAATAAGGTTATTTGATGGAGACTCCTACAAAATAGTTGATCAGATAGGGTATGGTTTACTTGAGGCTACCATAGAGGCAGCAACCAAATGGAAATTTTCCCCTCCCAGAGATAATGGTGAGCCTGTGAGAACCTACGTTCAAAATAGTTTTAATATTGGTTTTTGAACTGACCATTGACCAGTGATTATGTAGTTCTGAAGAATGAATGGTAGGATCTTGACTCAACATTCTATACCAAGTCCGGTCATTCATATCCCACCAGTGGTTGATTTTAATTTCCCAATTCAACATAAATATCAGTCATCTTGAGGGTAGCCCCGAAAGATCTTGCCTATTTAGGCAGAGGAAACTAATAATGCCTATAAATCTACCACTTTCAACAGGTTTTGCAGTACTAATCCTTGATACTTCTCAAAAGGCAATATTCTTTGCTTCACTCTGATAGAGCATCTGTTGAAAAGAGGTCTGCAAGCCCAATGATCACGCCTAACATTCTGATAATTCAATGAGGTAAAATTAATTAGTGAAAGCATCATTAATTTCGTTGATATAGGATCTAAATACTTATATCTTAGGCGCCCTTCGACGGACTATCATCGAAACAAAAACGGAGAGGTGCCAGAGCGGTCGAACGGGCTCGCCTGGAAAGCGAGTGTATCCTTTACGGGATACCGAGGGTTCGAATCCCTCCCTCTCCGCATTTCGCTTATCTATTCTGCATTATCCTCCAAATTCAGTATCCTTTAGCACACCCGATTTTTATTATGCAGATCATTGACACATCACATATCAAAAGGTTTCCCAAAGAGGTCTCATTGGGTTATAGCCCGATCTCTGAAGACTATACAACCTATATTCTTTCAGACAAAGAGAAGTCAGAATTTCGAAATTTCAAAAATCCCGGAAGACAAGCTGAGTATTTGACCGCCCGCTATCTGTTTAGAAAGATGCTGGAAGATCTGGGTTATGATACTGATAAGGCAGAACTGCATAAAGAAGAGGGAGGGAAGCCTTACGCAATGATCAAGAATAAACGACTGTTCGTGAGCTTTTCTCACAGCCAGCAAATGGTCTTTTGCGCCCTTTCAGAATCTCTCGATATCGGCGTTGATACTGAGATCTTAGGTCGAAGTATTCCGCAGAGAGTACTGAACCGGGTATTGAATGAAACAGAAAAACAAACTTTGAATAGCCTTGATCTCTTGCAGATATGGACGCTTAAAGAAGCTGCCGTTAAATGCCTCGGAACCGGACTGAGAACAAATCTGAATGATGTGAGTATCTCAGTGGAAAAGAACGAAGAAATTTCTGCAAGATTTAATAATGATAACTTAATTGAAATTTGTAGTTTTAGGGCAACAAATCATCAGATAGCCTTAGCTTATCAGAGCATATATATTTGATAGGATAACAAAGCCTAAAGACTCCAATTGCGTTGGCGCAGGAAAGGTGTCTTCAGGCTTTTTTGTTTGTAGGCAATCAAATCACCGCATACGGCATTATGAATATTAAAGAACTTTCGAAACAAGAGATAAGAAAGCACATCGAGGAAGCACACGATCTGAATAGCAGTTCTGACGAAGTCAGAATGCTGTTTGTACCTAATTACATTGATGAGGGTAACTTCAGTGAGATCTGTGCAACCTATAAAACAGTGTTGGGTCAGCAGTTTGATACCATTGTTATAATTGAATCATACACAGGGCAGCTACAGAAGAAATTGGCCATGCCTTCCAATAAGACCTTTGAATCACGATTTGGTGAAGTAGAAGTCAATGATTATCTCAGAAATGAATTTTGTGATGAGGAGGATGATTTCTTTATCGCTGATGAAGGCTACAGCAAAGAAATGAGTTTATACACTCAATTACCGTTCCTGCAGTCTGTTTTTGATGACTTCGATATGGTCAGTTTGCAGATCGGGGATTATGACCCTGCGATCATTCGGGAACTGGCCTACACACTTGATGAGCTTCTCCTGAATAAGAATGCACTGATCGTTTACTGCTGTGATGTACCCGCCGGCAGTCCTGAGGAACTGGAGCATTTGAGATCTTTGGTGGTCAAAAACAACGAATCAGGTTTAATGCACTATCTGAACAGCAATGATAAAACCGTGAATGGTGCCCGCGCTTTCATGAGTGGCTTACTTGTGGCTCGCTCCTGGGGATATGAGATCGAGTTTCTTGACCATATCGAATCTGCTTCAAATATTTGCGGTTACGCCAAGCGCGGTAAACTGCAAACAGTCTGACATGGATAAACCCTCGATCTCGATCTCGATCATCGGACTCGGAAAGGTCGGAACCGCTCTGCTCAGAGTGCTTTCCGAAAATGGATACCGAATTTTGTCAACTATTGATAGGGGATCGGTTTCTAAGGATTTGAGGTCGGAATACTCCGAGGTGACTCTCCTCGATTCAATTCCCGATTCAAAAGAAGATCTGGGTAACCTTATTCTAATTACTGTACCGGATGATGCCATAGCTGAGATTGTGAACGATCTTGATAAGAAATTTAAATCCCTGAACCATATATCGATTGCCCACTGCTCAGGAACCCATTCTTCAGCAACTCTCGGTAAATTAAGGTCCAAAGGTGCTAAAATAGCCTCTTTCCATCCTATCCGCTCTATCACGGGTTCAACCAAAGACTTTAAAGATACGTGGTTTGATGTGGAAGGCGATCTGGCACTGATCAAAGTATTTGAACGGATCGCTGAAGATCTGGATGCAAATCTCATTGAGATAGAGGCTTCCCAAAAGCCATACCTGCATACCTCGGCAGTCATTGCCTCAAATTATCTGGTGGTCCTGGCAAATTTGATGACTAAAGTTTCAGTCGGTGGAGACATACCTGAAGAGGTGTCATTAAAAGCCATGATCCCCTTAATGAGAAACACATTGGATAATATTGAGCAAAATGGTGTTTCTGATTCTTTGACCGGTCCCATTGCGCGGGGTGACGTCAATACCGTGAAAGACCATCTGAAGTTATTGTCTTCTCATCCTGATTTGTTTAGATCATACAAGCTGCTTGGTTTGGAAGCCTTAAAAATGTCAACCTTAGAAAGCTCTAAAGGTCCGGCTTATGATAAGTTAATGGAGTTGCTGAGTTGAAAAAGCAGCAGAGTGAATATTTGACCTGCTTTGTGTATTATAGCATCAGTTATTAAATCAACGAAAATTTGTACTTAGAAAAGAGGTCGTATTTTGACTAAGCATCTTTCACTGACAGTACTGGTTTCTTTGTTTGTCATGAGTTCGGGGTTTGGACAGGGGCAACTTAGTTTTGGTGATACACTGCCTCTTGGGGATAAACAGGTAGAGGATACTACCGGGCGAAATATTACGCTTCAGCAGACCGCTGATAATAATGGGTTGATCGTGATCTTTTCATCCAATACGTGTCCCTGGGTCGCAAAATGGGAAGACCGTATGATAGAGATCGCAACGTTTGCCTCTTCTAATGATTTTGGGATGATCGCACTCAATGCTAATGAAAGGATACGGGACAGGGGCGAATCACTTGAAGACATGAATCGAAGGGCTCAGAAACAAAATTATAACTTTACATATGCCTTGGATGCCGGACATGAGATTGCAGATGCCTTTGGGGCTCAATATTCACCCGAGGTATTTGTGTTCGATCTGAACCTGCAATTAGTTTACCACGGTGCTATTGATGATAACCCGAATAATGCATCAGGTGTTTCTAACGCTTATGTGATGAATGCTTTGGATGCTTTACTAAGCGGTGAAACTGTAGATACACGTCAATCCCGCATCATTGGTTGCAGCATCAAGAGGTCTGAGTAATTTTGCCAAAAAAACCGTAGTTTTAGGCATGCCACAAACGTGGCTTTTTTTATTTGCATAAAGCGGCTTCAAACGAACACAAAATTTATTACGGATAATGCCAACCTGGACACTACACACCGAGTTTAAATTCGATGCGGCTCATTATATAGATGGTTACGATGGAAAGTGCGGAAGAATGCACGGACACTCTTATAAAGTGAAGATGACCGCAAAATCGAATAAGCTCAATCCCTCTCAATATCTGGATACCCCCGACATGGTCTGCGATTTCAAGGAGTTGAAATGGGCCGCCAAAGATTCTGAGAAGGGTGGGTTTGACCATGGGGTGCTAAACGACCTCATTTCTCAGAATACTACGGCAGAACGCATTGCTGAATTTATACATAAAGTAACTAAAGGGAGGATCCCGGAGGGTATCGACCTTACAGTTACGGTTTGGGAGACAGATACCAGCTGGGTAGAATACACTGATCAGGATGTTTAAGACAGACACACAAATATCAACAGAACACACTGAAAAGTACCTGGATGTTGAATACCCGGTCATGGAGCATTTCTACACCATTCAGGGTGAAGGTGCGCATGCAGGGCGGGCAGCTTACTTTATTCGCACAGCAGGCTGTGATGTCAATTGCTGGTGGTGTGATGTGAAGGACAGCTGGGAAGATGAAGGTCACCCAAGGCTTACAGTGCGCGAATTGGTGAAAGCCGCTAAAGAAAGCGGAGCTCCTTTCGTGGTGATCACGGGGGGTGAGCCTCTTCTGCATGATCTTTTGCCTTTGACCTTGGGACTTAAATCTGCCGGACTGCAAATTCACATCGAGACAAGCGGTTCATCTCCCTTATCCGGTTCATTGGATTGGATCACACTCTCTCCAAAACGATTCAAGAAACCCACCGAAGAAGTATTCTCCTACGTAGATGAACTGAAAGTCGTGGTTCTGACCAATAAAGACCTTAAGTGGGCCCAGGAGAATGCCGAAAAGTGTCCGAAAGGAACCCGCTTGTTATTGCAACCTGAATGGGATACCCCGGAATCCATAGATCTTATTGTAGATTTCGTTAAGGAAAATCCGGAATGGGGCATCAGTCTCCAAACTCACAAATTCCTAAAGGTTCCTTAACTCTTTGTCTTCACCAGGGAGATCAATAGAACTCTTGGTCTAGGATAAACCATCGATATAACCGCAGAGAACGCACAGATGGCGCAGATGGCGCAGATGGCGCAGAGTGCGCTAAGACACATACTTTGCGATCCTTACGAATCCTTAGCGCCCTTTGCGGTTAACCCGTTAGTACAATATATCTCAATAAACTCTACAATTGAGTCATTATGTTAAGTTATGAAGGCGTACACCTACATAATAACCAACCCAAAAAAGACAACCTTATACACTGGTGTTATAAATGATCTCAGAAGAAGGATTGTAGAGCATTACCTGTATCGAGGAACCACAAAATTATTTGCTGTCCAATATTATTGTTATGTTCTTGTTTGGTATGAAGCTTTTCCAACAATGAATGAGGCAATTCAAGCAGAGAAATACATAAAAGGTAAAAGCAGAAAATGGAAAAAGAAATTGATTGCTAAAAGAAATTCTAGATGGAATTCTTTGAATAAGAATATACTTGGCGAATGGCCACCAAATAAGACTCTTCCAAATTAGCTTTTCATATTGTCTCGAATATATTTGAGTTAATTGGCATAAATCGATTGATAGTCATTCAGAGCGGTAGCGATGAACCTTGCCTTTAGCGAAGCATCGATGGTTGCAATTCGTGGTTTTTTGGTAGTGGCAGGATGGTCAATCAAAGCATAGATCAATCCCTAAATAGGCAAGGTTCTTCGGGAGTACCCTCAGAATGACTGGTCTTAATATTTAATTATGACTCACAAGCCCACTTCAAGTCATTCAGAGCGATAGCGTTGAACCTCGCCTTTAGCGTAGCATCGGGGTTTGCATTGTATCGGTTGTCAGAAGTGGTTGATTGTTTTTGTAGTTCTTACTCCATTTCCTAAATAGGCATGGTTTCTTCTCTACCAACCGGCGGATCAGAATGACCACCTGATGAATTTGATATAACACAAACACAAGTGTCAAAAAAGTTTAATAACGTCTTTGTTTGAGCCGAATGATGGAGTTACCTTGTAACAGTTCAAAAATAGTTTATCATCTATTATGGCATTCAAAGACGCAGCGGTATTGATCACAGGCGGGAGTAAAGGGATAGGGCTGTCCATTGCTAAGATTTTTGCCAAGGAAACGGATCGCTCCATTATTTTACTGGCTAGAAATCAAGAAGACCTTAAAAAGGCCAAAGAGATTTGCCTGGAGGGAGGCGCAAAAACGGTTCACACCATAGCTGCAGATATTACGGATGAAGAGCAATTGGCACAATCTGATCTCAAAGACTATAATATTGGCATACTCATAAACAACGCCGGTAGTTTTTTATATAAACCCACGCAGGAAACCACATCTGAGGAATTCCGCTCACAGCTGGAAGTGAATACGATAGGGGCTTTTAATGTAACGCAATCGGTTTTGCCGGCAATGAAAGAATTGGACCGTGGACTGGTCGTTAACATTTGCTCAATGGGAGCACTAAAAGGATTGGAAGGAAGCGGAGCATATTCGTCCTCCAAACATGCACTTTTGGGATACACCCGGTCCCTCCGCAAAGAATTAATGAAAACTAACATTGCTGTTTCTGCCATAAATCTGGGACAAACATACTCAACATCCTGGGATGGAGTGGATATTGATCCCCAAAAACTGATCGATCCGGAAGATGTAGGGCGACTGATTTTAAGTTTATCACAACTCAGCAAGCGTACCGTAGCAGACGAAATATTGCTTATGCCGCAGGGTGGAGAAGTCCCGCCAATGTAGAATTTGTGCTCCTAAAAGCATATCAGGCAATGATATATGATTTTAAGAGTATTTTAATAGTAACTTTCTTGCCCCTTTGTGTATCATGAAGGCAGATCAAATAACACATAGGTTGATCATTGACATACTGTTTTGAATACAGATTATGCAATATTAAAATTTTTTAATATTTTATTTTTTGTAACAGGGCGGCAAATAAGACCTCTTGTGTTCGGAAACAAATTCACAAACACTAAATAATTTCTAATTTACTTTGATGCGGTTAATCTTAACATTTGCATCAGACGGAATTAAAAAGTTTAACAACACAAATAAATAAACAAACAACACTTAGGAGATCATCATGGGTCAACAACAATTATTACTCGTAATACTCGTAACAATCATCGTAGGTATCGCAACCGTGGTAGCTATAAATACCTTCGGCTCTGCCGCAGATTCAGCTAATTTGGATGCTGTACGTCAGGATGTTGCTCAAATTGCCGCTTCTGCTCAAGGATATTACATGAAGCCAAAAATGTTAGGTGGTGGTGGTAAAGACTTTACTGGTGTCACTTTTGAAAATATATCTTTCAGTGCCTCAGATATGAATGCTGATGGTACAATAGCTTGGAATGAGAACGGTACATATGAAATAACTGCTACAACCGCGCCTAGTGGTACTACACCCAGTTCTATTTCAATCTCTGCTACTCCTTCGAGTTCCGATGGATATGTACAAGGAGCAACAGGAAGTGATCCATTAACTGCGACTATTGAACCAGATAATATGAGATGGGGAAGCTAATTTTCTAATCACATGATTTGGTAAAAGCCCTGCGATTAGCAGGGCTTTTTTTTTACAAGAAAGAAAATCACTACTGTTTAGTATAAATGAAAAGTATATCTTGGTTTATAATAGGTTCATTTGGATTAATTTTTATTCTTCTTCCAAACTCTAGTCCATTTATTGAGATACCTTATAATTCAAAAAGGATATTTCAGGTTGGTTTTTTATTTTTGATGGCATTTCAGATTGGACTCTCTAAAAAATATTTTACTCATTTCAGGGTTGAGTGGGAGGCAATTCCAAAGAAGTTGAAATTCATAATTTATATTATTGGGACTTTAGGTTTTATTTCCGCTTTACAAGCAGAATTTTCCTTTTATGCTTTTGTGGAAATTTGCGTCTTCATTCTTTTACTAGTACTCGTTTTTCTTTTATTAAACTGGTATAAACAAAATCCAGATTTATTTCTAAAAACTATTGGTGTGATCTTATCACTAATGGTCGTTCTATACTTTATACGGTTTAGCGTAAACTATATTTATAATTTTGTTTACCCGGATTGGCCGGTTTGGCCTAGCATAAAATTCACTCAGATGTTAGTACATGGAAAGCCTCTTTTCCCAGAACCATTTTTGGGATTTGTGAATCAAAGATTTTTGAATCATCTGCATACATGGTCATTGCCACTCTTTGCATTATTCATTATCAAAATTCCTAAACAATTGTGGGCTTACAGAACCCTCTTGTACTTTTTTACTAGTTTTTGGTGGATGTTGGTGTTTGCTTCTGATGCGAGGGGGACAATGCTAGCTTCATTACTATCACTGATTTTGGTAGCTGCCTTATTCAGAGAAAGAATTAAACAATGGACAATGGCTTATCTTATTACTTTTGTTTTAGGTCTTCTATCATATTTATTTTTCTTTAAATTTTTGCTCCCGGAAGGCAGCAGAACTGTACTCACCCGTTTTGATGATAGTAGCCGGATCACACTGTGGAATAATGTCTTAGAGTTATTTAAGGAGAACCCGTTATTGGGTGCGGGTCCAATGCACTTTGCTGATATTTCTAATGGGTTTGCTTTTGCCCACCCGCATAATTTTTATTTACAAATATTAAGCGAATGGGGAATTATTTCGTTTTTACTATTGGCAGGTTTGTTCATTTATTTATTCTCAAAATGGTTTATTAAAAGTTATGAAAGTGAACTTGAAGGAAATGTTCTTTTAGTACAAACAGCCTTAACTGCATCATTATCAGCCGGTTTTATGCACAGTTTTGTAAGCGGTTTGTTTCACACACCACTGAGCCAGTTAATGGCAGCCATAGTGATTGCCTGGTCCATTGGATTTTATCAATTACATTTTAAAAACAATCCAGTTAATAAAACTTTAGACGTAAAAAAATTAATATTAAAATCTCGGATAAGTAGGGCATTCTTAATTTCTGTAGCTATGTTTGTTTTGATAGCTACTTATAAATCATATAAAGATTTACCAGAAAGTAGAGAGAAATATATTTTACAAGAAAATACTGCTAGATTTTCACCACGTTTTTGGGATCATGGTAATATAGGCTTGGATTAATAATTACTAATTACAATGACTATTTGTTTTTAGTATTGTTCGTCGAAATTAAAATACAATGGATATGTTATGGGGCAACAGCAGTTATTTTTAATCATTTTGGTTACCATTCTTGTTGGTATTGCAACAATAGTGGCAATTAATACCATGCAGGCAACTCGTGCAAATGCAAACTATGATGCTATTCGCCAAACTATGCTTGATGCGTCTGTCAAGGCTCAGGGATATTACATGAAAAATGATATGATGGGCGGCGGTGGAAAATCATTTCAAAATATTTCAATGGAAATAATTGAGCTTGAACCGAATAATGAACATGGTACCTTCAGTATTTCAGATATAGGGGATGATTCTTTTACGATTACCGCTATACCTGCTGCCGGAGGGGATAATATTGTTGGTGTAGTCTACGCTGACAGCATCGAATTTGTAGATCCTTAGGTAATTAGACAATCATTTTCATTTTATAAGGGTAGTTTTAATAAAGGGATTTGAGCCTGATACATCAGTAACACCTATCACCAACCCATCCCCATACTCCGTTATCTGAGGAAACCCGCTGCTTCTGTCTTTGGATAATCCCTGTATCGAGTATTCACCTTTCATTTCTCCCTTCAGGTCATATTTTCTGATCATCAACTCTGCATTCTCTTCATTTGGTCTGAGCCAGCTTACCCAAAGTACTCCTTTTGTCATATTCAGGTCTACACGGCCAAGAGGGGCCTCAGAATCTAGTACAACAGGATCGCCGTAAGTCTGACCATGATCTTTTGAGATAGCCATTTTAACCAAAGCCTCGCCATTGGCACCGGTAAACCAGGCTACGGCTACGGTGTTGTCATAAGCATCTATAGCAGGACCATTAACCGGGCAGGCCGCAATGTGCCAGTTATCATCGTAAATGGCTTTTGGGTCTGACCATTCTTCATCTATCAGCGTTGTGGTGTAGATATCGCGAATTTCATTGGAAGTTCGGTTTCGGTAAGCAGCAGCGTATCCTGCTTCAGTTTTAACGATGGCTGTTTGGCAGCAATCGCAGACGGTTTCATCAATAAGAAATTTCTCAATGATATTTCCGTCAGTGGAAATATGAGCGGCTCTGAGGGTCATAGCCTTATCCATGTTGGCGTAATCATCAACGGCTCTCCCCAGGGTATTTCTTCCGTCCAGCCAGAGGGCCATATAGCTGGAATCAGTAGCCGGCGACATACTGACGAATCCATGTTCGGTGGGAGTGTTGTCGGTATGGGCAGTAAAGGCCTCGGTCCAGCCTTTATTGTAAGCCTTCATCTTAATGTGATAGGCATAGGTGCCTCCTTCAACCTTATCCATCCAGTGAGCGGCCATGGGTTTGCCGTTTCGGGCAATAATGGAGGGGTAGTCCGCCCAATTGACGAACCAGGTGGAGTCAGATACGATCTCAACCGGTTCACTCCAAGTATCATCTTTAAAAGTGACGTACTTTAGTTTGGTGACGGAGTTTTCTCCTTGTTCCATCCAACTCATGAATACGGTGCCGGTGTTATCGGTAAAGAGTCTGGGATAGAAGCTGTTTTCGGAGGCAGGAGAGGGTATCTCCTGTATGTGAGTGTCAGATGCTGGGTTACACCCGGTTATGAGAATAAAAATGACAAAACAAATTATGCCGGAGTATTTCATGAATAAAGGTTTGGTATTGTTAAGTAGTGAGAATGTACATGAAATTGAGCAAACGGACATCCCCCTGCAAATAATAAGAGATAATTTTCGGTCCCTCTTCAAAGAGGGATTTTATTTCTAACTCATATCTTTACCCTTGAGCGCGTAAAGAAATGTACTTCGCGAACCTTGCGTAATCTTTGCGCCCTTTGCGGTTTATACCATAGTACTATCGAGCCACTTAATCCATCATTTCGTCCTGTAAGATTCTATTTCAAAGATATTTATTATGAAGGACGGGGTGATGGATATATGTCGCTTCCTAGATGTATATGAAATTCGATACATAACTACTGACATCCCTCTGTTTTTGAGCTTCAGCTCAAAAACTATCTCCCTTCCAAGGGAGAATTCTCTTTAACGGCTTGGGTTGTTAGTGTTATGAAAGGCGGCTAATAAATCTATTTAATTGGTCAGGCGAAATTCCCTCTTTGAAGAGGGACCGGCATTGAGCTTCAGCTCAATGACAGGGGGATGTTAGTCACTCAGAGATTCCTGTCTGGTATAAGCCAAATAAGCCAGATAGATACCAGTCAGGTGTAAGCCAATAACCGTCAGGAAATAGTATAAAGGCTCGGTTTGATGAGAGTTGGCAATTTCAATACCACGCCAAAGGAGGAGGATACCTCCAAATAAAACCGAATAAAGCTTACTCTTGGACCTCATCACGGTCAAAACCAGCATGGCGGCCAGCCAGGTGCTGGTGAGGACAGAGGCAAAGATCACATAGGTCCATACATCAGCAGGGAGGTGAGAGATGCCATAAAAGTTAAATTCGACCCGATGGTAGAAAGTGATGATAAGTCGGGCAAAACCCTCGAAGAATAGGATCCCCAAAAATCCGGAAATAAGGGTGATGATGGCTTTCATTGAACGTATTTTTCATGTGATTTGTAAAGAATGCTAAACTATTAACTATAAACCAATAACCATAGTAAAATATGCCAGAAGGACCGGAAATATGGCGTGCCGCTGATAAGATCAGTCAGGCAGTAGCCGGAGAAGAGATCATTGATCTTTATTTTGCATTCGATGAACTCAAAGAATTTGAAGAAACACTGAAAGGCCGAAAGATCACCTCGGTTACCCCAAGGGGTAAAGCCATTATCACGGCTTTTGATAATGAATTCAATCTCTACTCACACAATCAGCTGTACGGAAAGTGGCTGATCAGCAAGACGCCTAACGAACCGGATACCAATCGTTCATTACGAGCAGCTATCCGAACGAAAAAAGGCTCGGCTTTTCTTTATTCTGCCTCAGAGATCGAAATGCTGGTGGATCGGGAAGTGGAAGATCATCCCTACATCAAGAAACTGGGTCCCGATGTGGTGCACCCTGATACTACCTATGAAGAAGTTTTAGACCGGTATAAAGGTGATACCTTTAAAAATCGCAAACTGGCTACGCTGTTACTTGATCAGAGTTTCTTGAGCGGAGTCGGGAATTATCTGAGAAGTGAGATCATGTTTTGTGCGAAGGTTGACCCTGAATTCAGACCTAAGGATTGTACCGATGAGCAGATCGAGGCGTTGGCAAAGTATTCGGTTGAACTATCAAGGCGTTCCTATAAGACCGGAGGTTTAACAACCGAACCGGAACTGGTTGAAGCTCTGAAGCGGGAGGGAAGTTCAAGGAAACAATATCGGCACTATGCTTATGACCGTACCGGAAAACCGTGCTACAAATGTGGCAAAGAGATCGTTGAAATTAAGACTGGTGGAAGAAAGATCTATTATTGCGAGAACAGACAAAAAGAGTATCATTAATTTAGATAATCGGACGATATCGGATGAGATTTACCCAAACTTATTTGTATGTTTGAGCTCCCTGAAAATCTACGTAATATCCTATGAAAACATTATGGATCGCTATAGGTGCTATGTTTATATCAACCGGAGTATTTGCTCAGGAAGCTAAGGTAATACGCCTATCTGAACCGGTTGAGCAAACAGAAGAGTATGAAGTGTTCGGCGCTCCTGTAAATAACTGGGATACGGCACTCACTTTGAGCGAACTGGTCGACTCTCCAGATCGATATAAGGATAAAGTGGTCACTATTGAGACTAAGATCGCCGAAGTATGTGAGAAGAAGGGATGCTTTTTTGTGGCAAATGCCGGAAATGAGTCTGCACGTATTACCTTCAAAGACTATAAATTTTTCATTCCAACCGACTCAAAAGGTAAGACGGTTAAACTGATCGGTAATTTTGAGGTCAATGAATTGACTGAGGAAGAGGCTGAGCATTATGCTGAAGATGCCGGTCAGAATCCGAATCTAATTTCCGGGCCACAGAAGGAATATTCGATCGTTGCAAAATCTATACTCGTACCAAGATCATAAATCAATTCTGCACTATTTTATAAAGAAAATATTAACAATAAAACTAAATTCTATTCATGCCAGAGAACGATTTTTTAAACGCTGAGCCGACTGTACATTCAACCAAGCAACTCATGGAATCGCCTGAGGTGGAAGCCATTGCAAAGAAGGTGATCGAAAAGCACAAAATGGAATTTGGTCCGGCTGAGATAGGGTACTTTCTTGTTTATCCAAACTTATCTAAACAGCGGGCTGCCAAATGTATGAAGGCGAGCCGTGAGGTAAAGCATTATTCGGGCAATGACTATCTGATCGAGATCTCAGGTGAGCTTTGGGATATGCTTGATAATGATACCAAGGAGATGATGTTATATCATGAACTGCTGCACGTGGATCCTACCTTCAAGTCCAAAACACAAGAGTGGAAAATGACCATTCGAAAGCCGGATTTCGCGGATTTCTACACCATCAACGACAAATTTGGCAACGAATGGTACAAGACTATCCAGGCAACAGCCTCATCACTATATGATCTGGATCCTAAACAGGAGAGTAAAGTTAAATTATAGGTGTTAGGGAATAGGTTTTAGGTGTTAGTTTATTTCCTTAGCAAAGTATGGATCATTTTTTGAACTTCGTCGTTGCAAACTAGTGCTTTGGTCAGATCACTAGGTTCAATGATTTTATCCTGCCTTAGTAACAGTAGTTGAGTTTCGAGTTCAAAACTGGAACCCAGTGAAATTCTTAAAAATCGTTTAAAATCTTTTCTGCTCTCTCGACTGCTTCCCTCAGCAAGGTTCGATGGAATTGAGATAGATGATCTGATTATTTGGTCGCGATAGGTGAACTGTTCGTATTTAGGTAATTTATATACGACTTGACGGATTTCAGTTGCCAGCTCCATGCTTCTTTGCCAAACAATAAGATTTTTGAAATTTTTCACTCTTCTTATTTTATATATGGTTTACTTTTGAAGTAAGAGCGATGAAATTCAAATTCCTTACAAAATTAAATTTTGAAAATAGAAATCCAAGGTTCAAAATCACTAACACCTAACACCTTGAACCTAATCCACCTCATATCCTTCCTTAGCCAGGATCTTCTTAATTCTATCCACATGGTCCCCCTGAATTTCGATGGTCTTTCCCTTGATGGTTCCACCGGTCCCTAATTGTGTTTTCAATTTCTTTTCAAGCTTTTCGATGACCTGAGGGTTGTGAGTTATACCTCTAATCACAGAGACCTGTTTCCCTTTTCGTCCTGCCGTTTCCATTTTTACCGTTACTTTCATAAATGAACCACTTGTAATTTCGTTATAAATTTTCTTCTCAGAAGGTAACAGATGTTAAGGGGCAATTAAAACAAAAAAAGTCCGCGGGAAAGAACCCAGCGGACTTCAAATAATTACTAAAAGAGTTTAACAGTTTAGTTAGCCGTTTTTCTTCTTGTTCCGGATATCTGATCAAATACTGTCTCTTCACCTGAAGGAGAGGTGAGTGTGATCTTTATGGTCAGATCAGCCGCATCATTCGTATTTTCATCGGTATCTCCTATTGAAAAATTAAATTCGGTTGAGCCTGCTCCGGGAAACAAGCGATTACCCAAGGTGAAATCAGTAGCACCGGTTACTTCAATTCCCTCACCGGCTTCAACATTTATTTGGGTTCCGGCCGGCATTGGTTTACCATTTATATCAGTAACGGTATAGGTAAAGCTGGCACCAGCGCTCATTTGAAGGTCAGTTTCAGGCTGCAGTAGGTGAGTGTGCTTTTTCAGAATTAAAATCAGGTTCAGGTACATGCTTCCAGACAATGTAGGCCATTATCAGAATCATGACAGTTCCAATGATCGTGTTGCTGACATATCCACTTTTTACATAAAACGGCCCTGCTATGGATCCTCCAACACCATACCCAACCTGTCCGATAGCAACTAACAAACTCATCAAAGACCCTCTGTTGTCGGATTTTATAAGTTGTGTTGACAGGGCCTGAAATGGACTTATCCGCATAGCAATAAGAACCATGGTCAGGAAAAAGATGATATAGGCCACCCAAAAATCCTTAATAACATAAGTAGTGATAAGCATGACTAAGGATAAACCCAGACAGGAAATAATAATGATCTTTTTACGGCCAATTCGATCCGAAATTTTACCGGCTATAGGACCGGTTATGACATTAGCTATTCCTCCAACAAAGAAAAGCGATGCTATAGCGGTTCCACTCACGCCAAATGATTCTTCAAGCCAGGTAGGTAGGTAGACCACATATACTGATACGCTTAAGAACATGACAACATATGCCAGGGCCACTGCTCGCACCTCACTTCTCCTAAGTAGTTTTAAATATTTATCGAAAGATCCCTTGAATGTGATCTTATCCTTTGATAACTCCACGTTTGGCTGAGGTACCTTTAGATAGGTTAGAATAAATGTAAGGGCCATAATTCCCCCAAACAGAACAAATGGAATCCGAAAGCCGGAAATATCAGCTAATAAGGTGCCAAGCGGGATACCGAGTATTTGTCCCATGGCGATCCCACTCATGATCCAGCCGTTTGCCCAACCACGTTTCTCGTAGGGAAAATAATCCCCGACGTAGGCAACAGCAGCACCGCTTAACACACCACCGGCCATACCTGCCAGGGCTCGAACTACCATTAGTCCCCAAAAAGAATCAACAAGACCGTGAAGAAATAGGGAAATGGTTATGCCACCGGTTCCGATCAGTAGAATTTTACGTCGACCTATTTTATCTGACAGTGGCCCCATTATGATCGCAAAAACACCGACCATGACTGCATATACCGTTACAAGATTTCCTAGGATCTCAAGAGGTGTACCGAGTTGTTCACTGATTCGGGGGAGAATAGGAGAGATGATCATGACCTGACTACTCGCGGCAAATACCAGTAGCCACAGAGCAAAAATAATTATATAAGGATTACCGTCTTGTTCTTTGGTCATAGGATGTTTTTTGTGAAGATAGACCGCATCAGTTTAAAAAACAGTAAATAATTATAGCTTTAATTCTTATGAGATTCTCACAGTTCTAAGTAATACCAAATTTTTGAGTGCTATTTATCTGATTCATATATATAAATGTGACAAAATCATTATGCTTATTTGCTAAAATAATGTAGTTTATCGCACCATCTATAGATATATACAGTGTTTTTGGTTACATGAAGAATAAATAATTTGTTCACTGTTTAAATATTTTTTTATTTCAAGTAATCATTATCGGGTTATAAATGTATAGAACCCACAAGCAGCAGAGAAAGTTACTATGGCACAATTCAGGCTTAAAGCTATTTCCCAAAAAGGCAAGGTTGTACAAACTGAGTTTGAGGCTGACAACAAAAAGCAAGCACAGAACAAAGTTGATCGCTTGTCAAAAACAAACGGATTGAAGATACAGGCGCTTGATGAAAAGAAAGTGTACATGTATAAAGCGCAACGTGCCGGTAAAACCGTAGTTACAGGAGAGCAGGAGGCGTACAGTAAAGAAGAACTTGAAAAGGCCTTAGTAAAACTTGGTTATAAGGTTAAAAGTATAAACAAGAAGCTGTTTGATTTTAAAGGCAGCGTTCCCCACGATGAAGTTGTAACCTTTATCAGTTTATCTGCCGATCTCCTTAACCAACAGCTGCCATATGATGAGATCCTGAACCTTCTTTATGAGGATACTCAGAATAAACGCATGAAAGAGGTTATTAAGACTATTCAGAAAGACCTTAAGGATGGTAAAGAGGGAGATGAAGTGTATGGCAAGCATGAGGATGTATTTGGGAAGTTTGCCTCATATATGTTAAGTGTTGCTTCCACATCGGGTAATATGGCCCTCGTATTTGAAAGTACCGCTAAATTCCTTGAACGGGATGCTGAGTTTAAGAAGAATATGCGTCGTTCATTGATGATGCCTGCTGTAACGGTTTTGGCTGTTATTGGGGTGATTTTGTTTTATGTGGGTTATATTTTCCCGGCAACGGCTGAGTTATTTCTAGAGTTTGATATTGCACTCCCACCTATGACTGCCGCAACTTTGGAGTTTAGTTACTGGTTGAGTGACAACTGGATATTAATTTTAATGTCATTTCTTATCCCGATCTCAGCCTTTATTTATTTCATTAAAACACCGAAAGGTGAACTTCTTAAAGATAAGTACATCATAAATATTCCTGTAATCGGGGATCTGCTCCACAAAACAAGCATTGAGATCTTTGCTCGCGTATTTTACACGCTTTACAGCGGTTCCGGACAGAATATTGAGGTTATAAAAGTTGCTGCCGAAGCCTGCCGTAATAAATATATGGAAAAGCAGATCAAGGAAGTGGCTATAAGAAGAATGCTTAAGGATGGTGCCGGTCTGATAGAATCTATGGAAGCGACCGGTGTTTTTACTAATACAGCATTAAGTAGATTCAGGCTTGGTGCAGAGTCAGGAGCATTGCGCGAGAACGCCAAGCAGCTTGCTGAATATTACGAGCTTCAAACAACTTATAAAATGCAATCAGTCATTGATATGATAAATTTATTTGTAAATTTATTTATTATGATTGCACTGATCGCAATTACGGTCGTATCCTCTGAATCAGCGATCATTCAACCAAATACGGGCGTATAAACAATAGAAGTAATAAATGGGTAAAATAAACATCCGCAGACATATAGGTGATATCCTTGTCAATAAAGGCGTTATTACGGATGAACAGCTTCAAAAAGGGTTGCAGATATTATCTGAGGAGCCAAAGGAAAGTAATAGGCGTTTAGGGCAGATTCTTTCTCAGGATCTTGGGCTGAGCCGGCACACGATCATGAAAGAGATTGCTAACATCTATGCTTTCCGGGAAGTGCTTAAAGATGTTGAGGATATCCCAGGTGAAGTGCTTGATCACATTAAAGAAAACATTGACGAACTATCCAAAGAGATCGTAGATGAATTGGTCCATCATAAGGCAGTTCCTTATCAGAAGACTCAAGATGCCATTGTAATTGCAGCGGCAGACCCGTCTGACCCAAATATTCAGAATATCCTCAATAAGATCAATTTCAAACAGACAGAACTTGTTTATTGCAAGTATGAATCTGTTGAAGAAATTCTTTCAAAGGTTTATGAGCAAAAGAATGAATTCCTTGATCTGCTTGAAGAAATAGATTATGAAGAACCTGACCTGGAAAAAGATCAGGAAGAAGTTGATGAAGAAGAGATCGATGCTGAGATCAATCAAAGCATGCTCAACTCTTTGGTTGAGGGAATGCTTGTTGAATCGGTGCGGCAGGGTGTAAGTGATATGCACATTGTGCCAAGTTCACCAACTACTACGGATATTCGTTTTCGTGTTGATGGTAAGCTTCAGCTTTGGTATCAGCAGAAAAATGTTAAACCTGAGGCTATCACTGCTGTAATAAAGGATAAAACAAGAAACGTTGATCGTTTTGAAAGGGATGCCTCCCAGGATGGTTTTATTCAGCGGCAGATTGACGGTGTGGGTATTCGTTATCGTGTATCCATTATGCCTATCGTGGGTAAACAATTTGATCGAAAATTTGAGTCTATTGTAATTCGGGTTTTGGATGACCGAAATGTTATACGCGATCTCGATAAGCTTGGACTGCAGAAGAATGCTAAGGAAAATTTCATTAAATCCATCAAAAAACCTTCTGGTATTGTTATCATAACCGGCCCGACCGGTAGTGGTAAGTCTACCACTCTTGTTGCTGCATTATATTATGTGATCGATCCAACTAAGAATGTATTGACTGTTGAGGAACCGGTAGAGTATATCATAGAGGGTGCAAGGCAGCTTAAGATCAGTAATCACATGACTTTCGATCAATCTATTCGTGGTATCTTGCGTCATGACCCCGATATTGTATTAGTGGGTGAGATGCGTGATCTTAAAACAGCAGAGATCGCCATTAAATTAGCGAATACGGGTCACCTTACTTTTTCAACCCTTCACACGAATGATGCGCCCAGTGCTATCTCACGTTTGTTTAAGATGGGTGTGGAGCCCTTTCTTATTGCCAATGCGGTAAATCTTGTTGTGGCTCAGCGACTTATTCGAAGGCTGTGCAACAACTGTAAGGTAGAATTTCAACCCCATCCAGAAATGGCAAAAGGATTAGGGTTTACAGATGAAGAAATTGAGACTACTACCTTTTATAAGCCCGGAGGGTGTGAAAAATGCAATAACACAGGTTATAAAGGTCGTGCCGGTATACATGAAGCTCTGTATTTTTCTAAAGAAGTCAAGCAAATGATCCTTGATGCCGGTGGTGACATTGATGAAGGCGCGATCAAGGATTTGGCCATGTCTCAGGGCATGCTCACTTTGCGTGGTTCAGGTCGTGAAAGGATAAAAGAAGGAATTTCAACAATAGAAGAAGTCATAGCAGCAACTATTGAGGATTAATAAGAGGTAAAAATTGAAAATTAATATTAACTTTACAGATAGCGACTTGTTGTCAGCGGTAACTATTATAGGGGTTTACTATGAGCAGTGAAAATTCAAATTCCAGTGATGAACTAATGACGGACTATATAAAGAAATTCCTCAAGGAGCCTCCTTTGCTTCTGAAGAACTTCCATTATGAGGACGTACTGGAATTTTTGCAACTGGGCGTTGAAGAACGTTTTTTAAATGATGAAGTGATATTAAATGAATCTGAATATGTAAATTCAGCCTACTTAGTTGCAGAGGGTAAAGTCAGTATCTGGAAAGACAACATTCAAATGGCAACACTGGGCGAGGGTAATTTTTTAGGTGAAGCTTTTCTTTTTAGTAAAAATAACAGAATGGCAAAGGTAACAGCTGACGGGGATTGCGTACTGCTGAGGTATGAACGGTATGAGGCTTTAAATTTCTTTCGCAAAAAGCCTGAAAAGCTTTTCAATATATTCACAAAAAATATCATTGAAATACAGCAAAGAAAGATCAGCAACATGAATGTTCAGTTGTTAAACCTTAAGAAACGGTTGTTGAACGATACCAATTGGTAATAGGATATAGCTAAATTATAGGGTACAATTAATTTAATGTTGTTTTATTAAATTAAATTAATTTAGTTTGTAACATATCATCTACAAAAACATCTATTACTGTGTCATCTTAAAATGTTATTGGCTTGTATATGGAGACGGCTAAAATCTCTGATAAAATTAATGAATTAGTTCAGCCAGTCATAGATCAGGTTCCTCGTTCAATGCGAGGAATTGACCGGCATATGGCTATTGGAAAGGTTATTGATAACCTGGACGATGAGCATCGATCTCAATTATCCAGCGTGGTTGATTCTTTGCTAGTCAGAATGCTCAAAAATGAGGCATCTGATATCGACATAGGCGGGCCCGGTTGTGATGGAAAGGTCTGGTATCGTATTTTTGGAAACAAGAGTCCTGCCAAAAACCCAACAGGTTTAACACACGATCAGACCAATGTCTTGCTTCATAATATTATCCTTCCTTCACAGAGGAGAAAATTGATCGAAGATAAAAATCTTGATTTCTCCTACAGTATACCTCTGGATGAGAGCAAGAATCAGCGGTTTCGTGCTGATATGTATTTCGATCTTGAGCATCTTGCTTTGAATATGAGGAAGATCGATAATACAATCCGTCCCTTTAAAACTTTAGGTGTTCACAGTGAAATTGCTAAGGCTCTTAGTCTAAAATATTACAAATACGGCCTTACACTCATCACCGGTATTACCGGATCCGGTAAATCATCCACGCTTGATACGATCATTGATGCTAACAACAGAACTGTCGATTCGCATATAGTGATCATAGCATCACCTGTTGAGCTGATCCACAAGCCAGTTAAGTCTGTGGTGAGGCACAGGGAAGTTGGCAGAGATGTAGAGTCCTTTAAAGATGGGGCTATACAATCGCTGCGTCAGGATCCGGATATCATTGTAATTGGTGAGTTGAGAGATCCCGATACTATTATGACCTCATTAGAGATCACTGACTCAGGTCACAAAACCTTTGGAACACTTCACACTTCTTCAGCCATGGAGAGTATTGAACGTATCTTGGGAGAGGTTCCAACGGAAGAGCAAAATCGTGTAAGAACCCGACTAGCCGACGTATTGACTTGTGTGATCAGCCAAAAACTGGTGCCCAGTCTTGATGGAAAACGGGTTCTGGCCAAAGAAGTTTTGGTCGTAAATTCGTCTGTTCGTGCTGCTATACGTAACAACAACATAAGCGAGATCTATCAGATGTTGATGGAAGGTGGTGAGCGTGGGATGAATACTATGGAACAAGACCTAAAAAGGCTTTATACTCAAGGTGTTATTTCCAAGGAAACGGCTTTAAACCATGCGAACAATAAGACCAAGATCTTGCAATTATTAAGTGAAATTAACTACTAACGGATAGTACATGTTCCAAAACAAGACATATACAGGTATTGTTGTAGAAGGTGATTCACTTAAAGTTGCCAAACTTAAAGTGGCCGGAAAGAAATTAGAACTTGTAAGTCTTGATCAAGTCAGGCTGATAGAGCCTTTAAAAACTAGAAAAAGTCTTCAAAAGCAAAAAGCTGAACCTGTTTTTGAAGATCTTGAGATGGATCAGGACCTTGATGATGAAGAATTGATCTTTGGCTTGGATTCTGATGAAGATGAAGATGAAGACGATGGACTTGATCTGGAAAACCTGGATGATGATCTGAATGATCTTGATTTTGAAGATCTGGATGATACTTCAGAGCAGGTCATAGATACTGATATGGTGGACGAAGCCGGTGCACCAGCTTCCAATGAACTGCTTTTATATAATTTACTGAGTTCTATAAGTTCAGACCGGGTTGATCTTGGAATAAGTATTCCGGCGGGACAAACCATATTTCAGATCCTTAAGGATACTGACTTTTCTGATACCAAGAAAAAAGACCTGCAGGTTATTGTAGACGATAGATTAGAAGCATTGCACGGGGTCCCGAAAGGCGAAGATTTTTATTCCTACACAGTAAGGGATGATGGAGCATTACTACTAACATCCATTGATGATGAACCTCAGCTACTAACGCTATTAAATAGGACCCAAGATCTTTACAGAGGAAAGTTATTTATAAATCAGGTTCTTCCTGAGGAGATACTCTTATTAGGGCTTATCAGAGCAAATTACGAGCTCGAAGAAAATAGTATTTCAGGTGTTGTTCAGTTTGGTGAAGAATTCTGTCGTGTGATCTTCTTGAGGGGAGATCAGCTTTGGATCGTATCACCAATAATAACTGAAGGGGTAAATAGTAAGAAGTTTTTAAATACAGTATTCAGTAAGATCTTATTCCAGTTAGATACCGGCGAGGTTCCAAACCTGGACAGACTGATAATCTGTAACAATTCTCTTGGCGATTCTGCCATTGAATTTTTTGAGGAGAGATTTCAGGACGTTGATGTTTCTGAATTTCATTATCAGGAAGATTTCCTTGATACTGAAAATATCAATGAATCAACTATATCATCTTTTACTACAGCTATTGGTGCAGCCTGGGCCGCTTCCGGGCATCGATCTGACGTACTTCCTAATATCTCGTTCTTACCCAAGTATGTAGATGACCGACAAAAGATCTTTAAGCTTCAATGGCATGGGTTTCTGTTGCTATTCCTTATCCTCATAACTCCGATGGTGGCGAACTATTTTATCACACAAAATGCATCAGAAATAGATCGACTTGAGGGTAATATCAGTACCCTGGAAGCACAGATTCGATCACTTGAATCAACAGTTCAGCGATCTAATGAGATAACTAATGAATTAGGTCAGATACAATCCAAATTAGCCCTTCTAAGTGAACTAAATCAGGGAACACTGAGGTGGTCAACCAATCTTGATCAGCTCAACAGTGGTGTAAGCGATATTAATTCACTGTGGATCACAGCAATGCGACAAAATCAGAATAATAGCATTGAATTAGCCGGTGTTGCAAGGTATAGAGATAGAATACCGATGCTTGCAGACCTTTTTAATGATGCAACATTATTGAACGTCACTACAGCAGAAATCAGGTTAGAAGAAGTCTTTGAGTTCAGATATGTTGTGGAAAGCTTTTTTGAAGACGAAAATATATATACACCTGAGAATGTTCAGGGAATACAAGAAATAATAGGGGAATAAATTGTCATACGGCGTTAGAAATACCATTATTCTTTTAGTTGCACTCTTATTGTTGGGGGGTGGTGCTTTTGCCTATATTCAGTTCATTCAAGTTCCGGAACTGGACAAATTGGAGGCTGCATTACAAGAAAAACAACAGGATTATAACAATAAGAAAGCGATCAGTGACGCCTTTCCTCAACTCAATGAAAATTATCAAAATGCTTTATCTATCATAGAGAACTATGATAAATCCCTTTACAAAACCCCTAATCCTGATGACGTTTTCGACTACCTGAATTTTATCAGAAACAGTTCAGAGAATCTAAGAGTATTTTTTGACTTTAATTTTGTTGACTCTACCGCACAGGATCAATATGGCATTATTCGCTCCAACTTGAATGGTTACGGAAACTTTGAAAACGTTGTCAATTTTATAAATACAATAGAAAACAGTCAGTTACTCAATAAGGTAACGGCATTATCTTTGGTTCCACCCGGTGGTAATAATGAGGCACAGGAATTAACTGATATTACATTCAATTTCACATTGGAAAGCTATTACGAACGAATCCCAATTCAGGAAAATGTAACGAGAACTAATATTTTGACCAGAAATCAACAGGTTTCAGTATATAATTCTTTTTATCCGCTTATTCAGCCCTCAGTACCGCCAAATACCGACAACCTTATTAATATAGAACAAAGCAGGATAATTGGCATGACCGCATCCAGAATTTTTATAGTTGATCAGGGAGGAAGTGTACAATCTCTGACAGTCGGAGATGATGTATATCTCGGTTCTCTTCAGTCTATTGATATTAATAATAAAACGGCTACTTTCAATTTAAATAAAGGTGGCATCACGGAACTAGTTACCTTGGAGTTAGAGCGATGAACACAATGAAAGCACTTTTAAATAGATACTGTTTGTTATTTACTCTCTTCACGGTTTTACTGTTGAACGTTGTGCCTCAGGTAGCCTCAGCTCAGATCGTTGACCCTCTCAAGGAATATACTAATCCTGATGAAGTTGTTGCTTTCAATAAGAGTACAACCTATAACGAGGCCATTGAGATAATTGACACTTTTGCGCAGGAGTACGAGGATAGATTCATAGTTGATAACTCAGGGTATAGTGGAGCAATAGGAGTCAACCTTCCGGCTATGCATTGGAAAGATGCCCTAGAATACATTATTCGGTTCCAGGACCTTGAGTTGATTGAGTTTGAAGAGTATTATGAAATTGTAACCCCCATAGATGAAACTATAACAAATACTACCCAGGCAACTGGTGGAAATAGAACAGGACAAGGCGGTACGGGTATTATACTGCCAACTACAGAAACAAGGGAAATAAGAATAAATGCCACATTTTTTGAGGGTAACAAAAGAGCCTTGCAGGAAATAGGTATTGATTGGTCAACTTTAACAAGTGATGTTCCTGATAATTTGAATGATTATGTGAGTGGAGAAGGTAACGAATCAATACCCACTTCTGATTTTAATGATCAGTTTGTAGCAATAAATTCTTTTAATGCTCAAAGTGTGTCACAAAACGCATTCAACGCAGTCGTAAATATGGGTGAATTTGGCCCCGGTATCAGCGTACAGGCGCTCTTTAGTGCATTTGAAGCTGATAATCTGGGTAAAGTGCTTGCCACTCCCTCCATCAAGGTTGTGGATGGGGAAGAAGGAAATATTCAGGTAGGCCAGGATTTCTCGATCAAACAAAGAGATATTGCTGGTAACGTGACTGATAACTTTGTTAGTACAGGTACTATACTTACAGTTACCCCGCAGATCATTACTCAGGAAGATACATCTTTCGTCTATTTGGAATTAGAAGTTGAAAGATCAACAGCGCAGCCTGATGTTGTAAGTACAATCATTAATAAACAAGAAGCTACAACGTCAGCTATACTTTTAAATGGGGAGTCAACCTATGTCGCTGGTTTATACAGAACGGAAGAAACAACTGTTCGCCGAGGTATACCATTATTGAAAGACATACCGGTGCTCAAGTATCTGTTTGGATTCAATTCAAAGGATTTTTTGGAAAATGAATTGATCATTATTGTTCAGGCAGAACTTGTAGAGCCGGTCAGAACCCGATTTGACAATGCAAGGCTTACAAAGCGTGACGTACTCAATAACACAAGAGACGATATGCGTGCGGACCTCGACAGAGTATTTTCTAGAGAAGAGGGAAAGTTTTTAAGTCCTGATGCGATAGATACTTCTGATGAAGTGGTAATTGAAAAGCCAAAGGATTCTGAAGAAACAACTGAAACAATTGAAGAAGAAGATAAAACAGAAGAGATAAAAGAAGACCTTTCAGAGGAACAGCAAGAAATTGCAAAAGAACTCAGCATGCCTGTTCAAAAACCTGAATTGATGGTTGTTGTTCCTAAAGCTTTTAGTTTAGATGAGTATCTTGAGTACAAAGCCAACGGTGGAAAAGAGGAGATCATTAAAAATAATATCAATACTGATATCAAATATTTCATCATAGGCGGTTCATTCCTGGTACCCGGCAATGCTGAAAGGTTTAGAGAACGCCTTGAAAGAGAAGGTTATAATACCAGAATCCTTTTCAATCCTGAAACCAGGTTCAACTATGTAGCCTACGAAGGATATGCTGATTTTGATAAAGCAGTAGATAGAACTTATGAGGTCAGAGATTCATTTAACGATGAGGCCTGGTTGTTTACACTTCGGGACAATACCGAAGAAGTGAGCAGATAGGTAAGGAGTGATTTCTTTGGTATAGCAAATGAATGATAAGTAAGCTTATCAAGAATGGGTCTTTAAGTATTCAATTGAGACCCTGTTGAAAGCACCGGGTCTCTCCACATTGCAGACGTGTCCACAGTTCTCGATGACTTTCAAGCTCGAGTTTTTGTGCTCCTTTACTATTGATTTAACAGGAGGCAAGAACATGTGATCTTCACTTCCCATAACATATAGCATTGGGGACTTCACTTCTCTTTCTTTAAAGTATCTTAATAAGGGATTTACTTCGTTTGTAAGTTTAAACCATCTTAAGAACTCTTTTTGATATAGCTTCTTTGCTTCACGAATGAATAAATTCCTGGATTTGGCATGACGTTTTCTAGGCATTATGATCCAAGCAAAAAATTTATAGAGCCACATATAAGGGATGAATCTTTTAAAAGTATGACCAAGAAATACAAGAATACGTGAGCGAACATTTAATCGGGTAATAGCGCCACATAAAACAGCAGATTTTACTCTTTCAGGGGCAATTTCACCGATCGTTCTGATAATAATAGTTCCTAATGAGACCCCAATAAAATGAGCTTTATCAATATCCAGGTGATCTAAAACATCGATAACATCCTGACTAATGAATTCAAAAGAATAATCTTCTTCGTAATATTTCTGAAGTAGGTCTTTAGATTTTCCATGTCCTCTAAGATCGATCAGAAGAACGTTAAAATGCTTTTTAAAATCCCGTAATTGACTAAACCAAATAGAGGAACTGCCGCCGGCTCCATGGACAAAAATTACCCAATCCTTATCCTGAGATGATATATATTTCTTATAATAAAGCATTAGCCAAGATTAGCAATAAATTTTATCTATTTAAATACTTGAAGAACATTTAATAAACATAGTAACAGTTTGGGAACAGTTAAAGTTTACATTGGCATTTTTATATTTCGACGCGATAAATTAAACTATTACAGTATTAAAATATAATATGAGGCACATAGCAGCAGTAATTAAATTGAGTGGGTTTTTGGTGACTACACTGTTTTTCTATTCACTTATCATGATTGTGTTAGTGTTATCATTGATCGGGCTTAATTATGAAAAGTACAGGAGCTATCTACTCAATTATTGGGGCAAAAGTGTTTGTGTGATCATGAGAATGAAATTCGAAATAAGTGGTAAGGTACCTCGCCCGCCATTTTTTTTAGTTTCAAATCACCTTAGTTACGCGGATGTCTTCGTTTTATTCTCTCAGTTAAGGTGTCTTTTTGTGGCCAAAAGTGATGTAAAGCAATGGCCGTTGATTGGCTTCATAGTAAAGACTTGCGGTATTTTGTTTATTGACCGACAACGAAAAAGGGATATCACGCGAGTGAACAGTGATATTTCAAAAAATATAAATGAGAATCAGGGCATTATAGTATTTCCTGAGGGAACGACAAGTCCGGGCACTGAAGTATTAAGATTCAGAGCTCCTTTACTAGAGTATCCTGCCAGCATGCGTTTTCCTGTTTCGTATGTTGCTTTATCATACCATACGCCCGAAAGTGAAGAACCTGCTTACCGTTCAGTATGCTGGTGGGATGATACCTCATTCTTTGTCCACTTTTTTGAACTTCTTAAACTCAGATCTATAACATGTTATATGAGATTTGGTGAAAGTACTATCACTAAGAATGACCGTAAAGAGCTGACATTAGCATTGAACAAGGCTGTATCAGAAAGGTTAAAGCCGACTATAAGGACTAAAGAGTATAATCATAGACATGGGGAATTTGAGCCCCTAAAGATTTAAGCAGTGAAAGGTTTATTTTCAGTTAGTTTTTTAATCCTATGTTTTACAGCATATATACCTGTTGATCTCTTTGCTCAAGATTCAACAAGTAATGCTGATACTTTGTCGGTAAACAGATATGACTCTGTTTCGAGAGACAGTCTGGATAAGTTACTGCCTTATCTGGATGAGGTTAAAGCTGATTCCCAAAATGAATTGAATATGCTATATGTACTGGCGATCGCAACTTCATCTTTGATCAGTGAAGATCTTGCTGCTATAGGGGCAGGGCTGATGGCAGTAAACGATCTGATCCCATTCTGGTATGCAGTTCTGGGAGCCATACTCGGGATATTATTTGGTGACTACTCACTTTATTTTGCCGGCAGGTATTTAGGCAGACCAGTTTTAAGAAAGGCTCCGTTACGTTGGTTCATAAAAGAAGAAAGTGTAGTTAATTCTGCTATCTGGTTTGATAAAAAGGGTCCTTTTATTCTATTTCTTAGCCGATTTATACCCGGGAGCAGATTACCTGTTTATCTTACAGCCGGGATATTAGGTACCGGTTTTTGGAAGTTTACGCTTTATTTTGGTCTGACTGTCCTTATTTGGACACCGATGTTTGTTTGGTTCTCCATGTTGGCAGGGCAGGAGATCCTGTATATGTATGAAGCCTACGAACAATATGCCATTCCTTTTATTCTCATATTCATTGGGCTCTTGTACGGATTTTACAAGATTCTACCTCTATTGCTAACTCCGGCAGGAAGGCGTTTACTTTGGAAAAAAATCAGGTTTAACTTCCGAAAATGAAAGCATGATCAATAAAAAAGTCCGGACAAGTGTAATATCCGGACTTAAAGTTGTTGGTTATATATGAGTTTCAGATCAAATAGAACTAATGATCTTGTTTAAAGTTTTACTAGGTCTCATTCGATCAAATACTATCTCACGGTCGGGCCAATAATACCCGTTTATATTTTCAGGATCACCCTGTGCCTCTATCAGTTCCTTGTTGATCTGCTCTTCATTCGTTTTAAGCTGCTCCGCAACCGTCTTAAAATGATTTGCCAATTCAGTGTCTTTACGTTGATTAGACAATGCATCAGCCCAATACATGGCTAAATAAAAATGACTTCCACGGTTGTCATGTTCATTTACTTTTCTTGAGGGGGATTTATCATTTTGCAGATACTGAGTGTTTGCTTCATCGAGAGCTTCCGAAAGCACAAAAGCACGATCGTTTTCAAACGTTTTCCCTAAGTGTTCAAGGGAAACAGCTAATGCAAGGAACTCACCCAGTGAATCCCATCTGAGGTGACCTTCATCCAGGAACTGCTGAATGTGCTTTGGAGCAGAGCCACCTGCACCGGTTTCAAATAATCCGCCACCATTCATCAAAGGTACAATAGAGAGCATTTTAGCACTTGTTCCAAGTTCCAGAATAGGGAAGAGGTCGGTCAGATAGTCACGCAGTACGTTACCGGTCACTGATATGGTGTTTTTTCCGGCTTTCGTCCTTTCCAAAGTATAACGCATGGCTTTTACAGGCGACATGATCTGAATATCCAATCCATCAGTATCAAAATCAGGCAGATATTTATTAACCTTCTTGATGAGCTCGGAATCATGTGCTCGATTTTCGTCAAGCCAAAAAATAGCAGGAACGCCTGTTTCCCGAGCTCTGCGTACAGCCAGGCCGATCCAATCTTTAATCGGTGCGTCTTTGGTTTGGCACATTCTCCAGATATCACCTTCTGACACTTCGTGTTCTAAAAGGCTTTTACCTTCTTTATTTACTACTTGAACTTTGCCATTGCCCGGAATTTCGAAGGTTTTATCATGTGAACCATATTCCTCAGCTTTTTTAGCCATCAATCCTACGTTAGGGACACTACCCATAGTGGTTGGATCAAATGCTCCATTTTCTTTACAAAAGTCGATCACTTCCTGATAAATACCGGCATAACTGCTTTCCGGGATTACGGCTTTGGTATCCTGAGTTTCGTCATTTTTATTCCACATTTGTCCTGATGTACGTATCATAGCCGGCATTGATGCATCAATGATAACATCACTTGGTACGTGCAAATTAGTAATACCCTTGTGTGAATTCACCATAGCCAGGTCAGGACCCTTTTCATAACACTTTTGTATATCAGCACGGATCTCAGCTTGTTTATCCTCATCAAGTTCCTTGATCTTGGATTCAAGGTCTCCAAAGCCATTGTTAGGATCTACTCCAAGTTCCTTTAGAGTCTCACCGTGTTTTTCAAATACGTCTTTAAAATATACTTTTACAGCGTGACCAAATATGATAGGATCAGAAACCTTCATCATAGTTGCCTTTAAATGTAGTGAAAAGAGGACGCCTTTATCTTTGGCATCTTGAACCTGTTCTTCCAAAAAATTAATCAGAGCTTTCTTACTAAAGTTCCCGGCATCTATAACTTCACCGGGTAACAGTGGGGTACTTTCCTTTAATACATGAACATCTCCATCATTACCTACGAATTCAATTCTTACGTCATCTTCATTATTTAACGTAACTGAACGTTCTGAATGAGCAAAGTCATTATCATCCATGGTTGAAACATGAGTTTTAGAATCAGAACTCCATTCACCCATAGAATGAGGATTTTTCTTTGCATATTCCTTGACTGCTTTCGGAGCTCTTCGGTCTGAATTACCCTCGCGCAGTACAGGATTTACAGCACTGCCTTTTACAGCGTTATAGCGCTCCTGAATTTTCTTTTCTTCTTTGTTCTTTGGCTCTTCAGGATAGTCAGGAAGATTGTACCCTTTTTCTTGTAGTTCCTTTATTGCAGCTACCAATTGCGGAACTGAAGCACTGATATTTGGAAGCTTCATGATGTTTGCTTCAGGCTTTTTAGCAAGTTCACCAAGTTCAGCAAGATCATCCGATACTATTTGATCATCCTTAAGATAATCCGGAAATTTGGCAAGAATCCTTCCAGCCAGGGATATATCTTTGGTTTCAACATTAACACCCGCAGCTTTGGTAAAAGCTTCTACAATGGGTAAAAAGGAATGCGTTGCAAGGTAGGGGCCTTCATCAGTAATAGTATAAAATATCTTTGCTTTATCAGTGTTCATCTTTTAGTAATAGTTAGAGGTTTGGAATTTTATTTCGTGATCCTCAACATTAAAAAATTGAAGAAAGTAACAGGGTCTTGAGTTTACAAAATTTCGAGGCAAAAGGACATCCCACTGAAGACTGAATACCTATGAAAAAAATAATGATTATCTAATATCAGCGTTAAATCTTAAATAAAGGATACTGAATATTTCAGATTCTGAATTCGATATTCACCCTTTTGATTCCCTATATTAAAACGTGATAGATAAATTTATCCCGTTAGCCATTTTAAGCTAATAAAAATGAGGTAATGTTATGATCCGACCAATGTTCGGCTTCCGGCCTAAGCCCAAAAAATTCGATTATCAGTACAGGTATTATGATCCCAAAAAAGATGAAAGAGAGAAAAGAAGACAACGTATAAAATTTGAAACACACAATAGAAGAAGACCAGCTCAGTTTGCTCGTGTAGTATTCTATGCAGCACTATTGAGCCTTGTTGTTTATCTAATTTCATTATAATACTAACTAAGTAACCCTTTGAGCAACAATAATATCAGTGAATCTATAATTCATCAGTTACCTCCCGAGATCAGCAACAAAATTGCGGCGGGAGAGGTTATTCAACGGCCGGCTTCTGTAGTAAAAGAACTTCTAGACAATGCCATTGATGCCGGGGCCGATCAATTAAAGATCTTAATTCAAAATGCTGGGCGAACATTAATTCAGGTTTCTGATAATGGTTGTGGAATGAGTAAAGAAGATCTTCCACTATGTTTTGAACGGCATGCTACTTCCAAGATCAATTCTGTAGATGATCTCTTCAAAATTCGCACACTGGGATTCCGCGGAGAAGCCATGGCTTCGATCGCTTCAGTATCACAGGTTACAGTCAAAACAAAACGTGCTGAAGATGAAAACGGCTGGGAATTTGAAGTATGGGGAGGGGAAGAACGCGATATCAAGCCTACTGCTACAGATGATGGTACTACAATAGCTGTACGTAACCTGTTTTTCAATGTCCCTGCTCGAAGGCAATTTCTGAAGACAGATGTTACTGAACTCCGCCATATTCTTCGCACCATTCAATACGCAGCCTTGGCAAATACTAATGTGGCATTTTATGTTGAAGCTGATGGTGACATCATATACGATCTTCCGATTCAAGACCTTAAACAGCGGGTAACCCAGATTTTTGGCAGTTCTTACAAAGCCAGTTTGATCGAATTCAGTGAAGAAACAAGTTATGTAAAGATCCACGGATTTGCTTCAGATCCTAAACTTGCCAAAAAGAGCAGGGGTGAACAATTTTTATTTGTAAACGGAAGACCGTTCCAACATCGATATCTTACGCATGTTATTTTAAGTTTGTATGATGCGTGGACTCGTAATAACGAGTATCCTTTTTACGCTTTGTTCTTTGATATAAACCCTTCTAAAGTAGACGTGAACGTGCACCCATCAAAAATGGAAGTTAAATTTGAGGATGAGCGCAGTGTGATTCAATTGGCTCGGTCTGTAGTAAACAGAGCTTTAAATAAGCACTTTCAGGTCCCTGATATTCAACCTGACGAAGATGTGTTTCTGAGCGGTAACCAAACCAGGGGTTTTGATTCAGGTTTTAGTTTTAACCAACCAAAGACAAGTCGTAATACGGATGGAGGGCTTCATTTCTCTTCCCGCATAAATACCGGTTATGATCCGGTGAAGGGACAAGGTGATGAGTTCAGTGATCAGTTATATGGCAATAGGAATTCAGCTCCTTCAAATTTAGATTTTTCTCACGATCCGGATCTAAGTAACAAATCAGATACAGCAAAAACTGTGTCACAGGACAAAGGATTTTGGCAGTTACACAATACGTATATCCTCACTCAGACTCGAACCGGACTAACAGTCATTGACCAGCATTTAGCGCATAAGCGAATCATTTTTGAAAAAGCGATAAACGCTACTGAAGAGGCCCTTCCAAGCACTCAACAGCTATTATTTGCCCAAACTCTTGAACTTTCAGCATCTGACTACACTTTATTAAAAGAGTTGCATTCAATAATCCAGAGAATGGGATTTTCAGTTCAACTTCTAAGCGGTAATACTGCTATGATCAATGGCGTGCCGGCTGATATTGAGATAGGCAATGAGGAGGAAGTATTGATCTCAATGTTGCATCAGTATCAGGAACTTGGCCAAAAGATAAAACTCGAAGCTCGCGAAAAGCTTGCTATTGCTTTTGCTTCTAAGGCTGCCATACCCAGAGGTAAGAAGCTATCTCGCGAAGAAATGGAATCCATTGTTGATCAACTCTTTGCTTGCGAGCAACCCTATCTTGACCCATTAAAGAAGCCTACGATCAGCTACATTCCTTTAGACGAGATTCAATCCCGATTTAGATAAATTCAACTGCTTTTTAAACATCCTCGCTGTTTATTTAGTTTATAAATTAATTGACAGTTAAGATGAAACAATTTAGAATTATTCACGAATCAATCGTTCAAAATTTACCAACTATAATTGAAAATATTACGTCGATGAGAACACTCCTGTTTATAATTATATCATTATTGATGCCACTTGAAATAACTGCTCAGAATACAAAATCCAGCAAATCTGATGATGAAACCGTCCTTATTCTTACCCGTCATGCTGAAAAAATTAAGACTGAAAATCAGGATCCTTCACTTAGCGAAGCAGGGAAAAAACGCACCATCAAACTATTAACACTATTGCAAAATTATGACACTTTAAACGCGGTTTATTCAACAGAATATAACAGAACCAAGGAAACAGCCCAACCTGTAGCTGAATATTTTAAATTACCTGTCACTATTTACAATCCTGGTGAATTGAAAAATTTAAAAAGTCAGTTTTTAGAAAAACATCAGGGCGAAACCGTACTTATCGTAGGGCATTCAAATACAACACCAGATCTAATCAATGTAGTTATGGGAGAGGAAAGGGTAGATCAATTCGATGAAAATGATTATAGCAACATGTACATCATAAAATTAAGAAAGGGCGAATCTCCGGTTCTCCAGCATTACATTTACTGATCTGGGAGTGAAAGACATAATGAAATCAGGGTAGAGAATAATATTTTCTGAGAAACCACTCAGAACCAAGGATAAGGACCAAAAGAACGAACCAATAAATGTATCTCACCGGAAATATATAATTCTCAATTGTAACTGTATTGTTTGAAATGACACCATCACGGTGAAGTTCATCCCAAAATCCTTCCATTTCATTATAAATATAGTATGACCCACCTGAATTATTTGCGATAGAACGCAGTAACGCATCATTTCTATTTGTATCACTGTATTCGCTGCTAGTATTGGATATGAGGAATTCCCCCTGTTGAGTTTCTATCAGCCGGCCCGATTTCCGTGCATTTGCAGTAAAAGTATAAAGACCTTCAGATAATTTAGGGAGCTCCAAACGGTAACTGCCTTCCCCAATATTTTCCATATTAAAGGTTCTAGTTGATAAGTTATCACTCTCAACTTCAACTTCTATCACAGCATCTGATTCAGGATTACCCCGCTCATTTCTTACAAATCCATTCAGAAAAGGATTTGAAGACGAATTGATGATCTTTTTTTCCGGAATGACTCTGAGCAACCTGTCATCGGGATTATTAGCAGTCCATGAAATGATATTGGTGAATAGGTTCAGATAAAAAGCCCTGATCGTCGGATCTGAGCTTTGAGCCATTTTGAACCAACCCCATGGCAGAACATGACTACGTCTAACATTACCCATTTCAGAAATAGATACAGCCGGAAAGGAGGTTTCAACACCATTATACACAAGGTTATATAACGTTGAAGCTCGTGGTTCATTTAAAGCGCTTCGTCTTGGGCTAAATAGAGGCGGAAGATCATTTAGGTTAACCTCAGGAAGTTCTAGAATAGAATGTTCACTGCTATTCACATTTTGTTTAAGTTTAGCTTGAAAAGCAGGGTTCAATGCAGAGTTGATCAACCGATAGGAATTCCAGGTGCTTTCTGAAAAATTTCCAGTATTAATTCCTCCCAACTCCATAAATAATATTGGGATATTGGTAAGATCCCTTATGACAGGGATCTGTACGTTGGTATTTGGCCGTCCCTGAACAATTAAAAGATCAACCTCATCCTGTTCCAGATTAGGGATTTCTTCGATAAAACGGTCATTGCCAAGCCAGGTCAACGAATATAAAACATTGTTTTGATCGGATTCAATTAACGATCTCAAGGCCTTCACGTCGGGATGCACAGCAAATGCCAGATGAAGTATCCTGACTCGGCTATCAATAACATCTATAGAAACAAGGCCGGTATTATTGTTCTGTGTCCATTCATCCTGTAAAGGTTCAGATAAGATCTCAAACTGTTTTAGGCCAGGTTCATTTAAAGGTATTTCAAATGTGATCGGCTTGGTTTGATCATTCGTTTCAAATGATAATCTTTGTTCTTGAATGATCTCATTTCCCGTGATCAGTTGGAGGTTCACCGTTTCTCCTTCAAATCCTGTCTGAGTAATATCAGCCTTGATCAGGTGGTTAGTATTAGTGTAGCCGGTTGTATTCGTGGTGATATTTGAGAGAGCAATGTCGCGAACATAAGAAGTATCACCAATCCCAATAGTATAAATTGGAATAGATGAATTAAAAGAATTGATTACGGGATTTCGGCCATAAGTTATAATCCCATCAGAGATCAGGATAGCAGCCTGAACATTATCGTTCATCTCGAGAACAGATTGCACCGGAGCTGATAAATTTGTTTGGGTCGCTGTTCCCTGTATTGAATCTAAAACGGAAGTTTTTACGTGTTCGCCGAAAGAGTAAATATCAATATTTACATTTTCTATATCGACAAGATCAAGTTCTTGAATCAGAGCTCGATACGATTCCAGTCCATTGTATTCACTTTTATTAATGGTTGTGCTCTCAGTATTGTCAAAAAATAAGGCAATTTTTGGAGTTAGCTCAACCTGTCGTGATGAAAAGAAATAAGGATTTAATAGAAGTAATAGCACTATTAAAAATGCAGCTGATCTTAAAGACATAAGAATCCAGCGGCCGGTTGTTGATATGCTTTTCAGTTTACTATAAGAAAACCATGCAAGAACAATCAACCCAATTGCCAGTATAATGATCAGAATAGTAGGGAAGGTATTTTGAAAACCGTGAAATTCCATTTCAAATCCTCCTTCAGTAAATGTCACCCTTCGTCCAAAAGCATGTTGATCAACTTAACAGTTGTAAATCCTTCAGCTTCTGCGGCATAATTATTTACAATACGGTGACGAAGAACAGGAATGGCTAAAGATTTTATATCATCCTCGGTCACATGATATCTGCCTTGTGATAAAGCTCTGGCTTTCCCACCTAAAATTAAATACTGAGAGGCTCGTGGACCAGCTCCCCAACTCATATATTTACTGATGTAATCCGGAGCGATAGATGTATTAGGACGGGTTTTTGAAACCAATTCAACTGCGAAATCAAGCACATTTTCAGGGACGGGTACTTCGCGGACCAAAGCCTGTAATTGTTGTATCTTTTCTTTGGTCAGTAACGGATTAATTTGAATATCCTGATAAGCTGTGGTTTTGCTTACGATCTCTTTTTCCTCTTCTAGTGTTGGATAATCCACCCAAATGTTGAACATGAAACGGTCAAGCTGAGCCTCTGGGAGAGGATAAGTTCCTTCCTGCTCAATTGGGTTTTGAGTTGCCAAAACAAAAAACGGTTGATCCAGATTGTAGGTCTTTCCGGCTGTAGTAACGTGATATTCCTGCATGCCTTCAAGTAAAGCCGCTTGGGTCTTTGGAGGGGTTCGATTGATCTCATCCGCTAAGACAATATTAGCAAACACCGGTCCTTTTATGAATGTAAATTCTTTACGTCCTGAATCCTTGTTTTCTTCGATAACTTCCGTACCTGTAATATCTCCGGGCATAAGGTCTGGGGTAAACTGAATTCGATTGAAGCTTAAATTCAGTGATTCTGCTAAGGTTCTGATCAACAGTGTTTTAGCTAATCCGGGAACACCTACCAAAACACAGTGACCCTTAGAGAATAAACTAATGAGCAGAAGGTTAATTATATTTTCTTGCCCAATTACTGCTTTATGAATTTCAGCTTTTATCTCGTGAAAAACTTGATGAAATTCATCAGCCAGTTTCACTGAATCCTTCATTTCACTTCTCATAAAGTATTCTCCAGATCCATTGTATTGTCAGGTCTCTCAATTTTATATTCGATATAAATCTCATCTCGCAGCTTTTCTATCCACTGCTGCATGACTCGGTTTTGCTTTTGCTGAAGAGCAATACTCTTGATACGATCGTAATCCTGCTCAAGATTGGCAATATGTTCAGGAATCTGTTGATCTAGCTTTACAATTCGGTATGCCTTACTATTTTGACTCTGAAGCGTGAAAGAACGTGGTTCAGAAATTGAGCCTTCTTCGTCCATCAATAATACAATTCTGTACATGGCAGGATCAAGTCTGTTCAAGGGTAAAAGGCGCTCACCCGATTGCGGATCAAAGATCTTACCACCATAAGGTTTTGTGTTCGGATCTTCACTGAATTTTCGTGCAACAGCAGCAAATTTGACATCTTTATTCGTCATGATACTGTCTCTCAGAGTATTTAATCTTTTAATAGCATACTCTTCATCCAGCTGTTCATTGTCCACAGAGATTAATATGTGATTGGTTTCAATTCTGTCACCAACTCTTCGTTTCAATTTAATGATGTGAAATCCAAATTGTGTTTCTACAACTTTAGAGATACCACCGGGCTGAAGAGCGGAAGCAGCGGCTGAGTATTCAGATACGAGCTCATCAAGTCCCATTAATGGTAAAGCTCCGCCATTGGCAGCTGAGCCTCTATCATCACTGTGACGACGTGCAAGTTCTTCAATAGGCACTCCGTGTACAACGATGGAATCACGAAGCTGCTGAGCGAAATTGAAGGCGGCTTGCTTAGCATCATCTTTAGCAGGAGGAACGATCACAATTTGTGACAAAGCCACTTGTTCAGGTATTGTTGGCAAAGAATCTGTTGGAATAGCATTAAAAAATTCTTCAACCTCAGGTCGGGTTATGCTTATAGATTGAATTTTTTGTTGCTGAACACGCTGAGCTATCATTTGCTCTCTGAAATCTTCCTTAAAATCTGCACGGAGTTGAATCAGTGACTTGCCAAATGCTTGCTCTAAAGCACGTTCACTTCCGGCCTGTGCAACCAATTGTCTTATTCTTTGGTCCATTTGGAGGCTCACTTCATCATCAGAAACGGTTATGGAATCGATCTCAGCCTTCTCAAGCATTACATAGTTGTTAATTGCAGATTCAAGAAAACTGAACCATAACTCTTCACTAAATTCAACATTCTGATCTGAGACGCGAGCCTGCCTCATATAATCGGCCACACTTTGATCGATATCAGACTTCAGAATGATATTGTCATTAACGTGAGCAACAATTCGATCAGCTAATATTGGTTTTTCCTGGGCTGTAAGATCTAATTGTATAAATAGGGTGATTAAAAGGAGGGGTAATAAAAAAAGTTTATTCTTCATTATTGATTTTTCTCAATGAAACGGTATCTGCAAAAGCATTACTGCTTTCATCAGTTTTGTTATAAATTTTAATTTCGTTATTTGCCTGAGCCTGAAGATAAAGATTCTTTACGTATGTGTTGAATGCTCTTTTACGTTTTTCAAGCGTCAACCAATCACGTATTTGTTCTATAAGCCAATCCAGATCCGGATGGTCACCTTCAGGCCGCTCTTCTATTAACTGCACAAAGTGATATTCATTGCCCGAACGATAGATAGGCGATATTTCGGATGGACCTATTACACGTAAGTATCGATTGAGCATGTTCACTTCACCGCCAGAAATGGAGATCGGCCAGAACTTTTGTGACTCTCTGATCTTAAGATCAGGATATTTTGAATATCTTTTGGCGACTGTCTCCCAGTCTGTACCTCTCATTATCTCACGTTTCGCACTTTGAGCTTCCGAAATGGATTCAGTAATTACGTGACGATATTGTACATACGGTTCTTCGAGAGTGAATTTGTCTTTATTTTGTTGATAGTAGTTCCGGGCTTCAAGTTCACTTACACTAAGATCATCCTCAAATTCACTGATAATATAGTCCTGAACTGCCTGAAGTATAAACTCATCCTGAACACGCTGCATGCGTTCTCTAACGTCTCTTCTGTTCGTAAAATTAAGCCGATTTGCTTCCTGCAATATTACCTGCCTTCTAACCCAGTCTTCTGTGAAATTTTGCAGAGCGAGCGTGCTATCAGTTTGCAAGGCATTTACAGGAATAGATGAAATAGCATCTGCCTGTGTTAAAACCTCATCACCAACCTCAGCTAATACAACAGTGTCGTTACCATTCTTTGGCTGACAAGCTTGAAATGAGATCAAGATAAACGTGATGAAGAGTATAAAATTAGTCTGCATGGCGGAAATTATAGCTATTGTAGGCTTGCTTTAAGTTAGGATAAATCTCCTTCACTTTATAAACCTCTCTTAAATTCTGTATAAATTCCTTTTCTTTATCCGGCAGATACTCATTAAGCATTTGGTCAAACGCTTCCTCAAAAGACTTATTTCGTTCTTTGAGGTCGAATTCAGGAAAATTACTGTAAGTTGTATAGGAGTGAGATTTAACTTGTATATTTTCATTATTTACAATTCCGACAGTGAGAGGAGATTTAAATCCCTGGCCTATAACAGGGAAGGGCAATGCCAGGAATTGTATTGAAACTGATAAAATCCGGAACAATATCATATCTAACCGTATTCAGTAAAAATGTATTAATGTTAGAATAACATCCCGGCAAAAGTAGCTGTCATCAAATTAGCCAATGTACCGGCAAAAACAGCTTTTATACCAAATTTAGCCAATTCAGATTTTCTACTTGGTGCAAGGCCGCCGATACCACCGATCTGAATAGCAATGGATGAAAAGTTGGCAAATCCACAAAGAGCGAAAGTCGCCATTGCTATAGTTTTAGGAGAAATATTAGCTGCGCTTACCTCTTGGGCAAGCTGAAGATAGGCCACAAATTCATTCAGTACGATCTTGGTGCCAAGCATAGATCCCATGTTAACGGCATCTGCCCAGGGAACACCTATCAACCAGGCAATAGGAGCAAATACCCAGCCCAATAACATTTCTATCGTAAGTGATTCACCCAATAGGGATGTGATTCCAATAAGGTCACTGCCCCAACCAAGTATTCCATTGAACATTGCCAATAAAGCAATGAAGGCCAACAACATAGCCCCGACATTTAAAGCTAGTTTTAGGCCAACGCCTGCTCCTGTTGCAGCTGCATCTATACCATTTGCATCGGTCTTTTCAACATGCATGGATACTTCACCTTTAGTAACCGGCTCATCATCTTCCGGTATAAGGATCTTTGCAATCACGAGTGCTGCAGGTGCAGCCATGAGGCTTGCTCCAAGTAATCGCTCGGCAAATAATTGTTGTGCAACCGCTATTTCGAGACCATTTGCTTCTGCAAAAGGAGTGCCAAGCATAGCAACATAGGCAGCCATTACGCCGCCGGCAATGGTAGCCATACCACCGGTCATGACTACCATAAGTTCAGATTTAGTCATTTTCTCAATGAATGGCTTGATTACAAGAGGAGCCTCTGTCTGTCCAACAAAAATATTTGAGACCACTGAAAGAGTTTCTGCCCCTGATGTACCCAACAGCTTCTGTATGCCTTTGGAGACTATTTTAACGACAAATTGAAGGATACCATAGTGGTATAAAATAGCTGTTAACGAAGCGAAGAATACAATGGTCGGAAGCACCTGAAATGCAAAAAACACACCTAAGCTTTCAGGGTGACCGGGACCCTGTCCCAATCGGCCAAATATAAATGAAGCTCCCTCTGTTGTGTAATTTAAAACCACAACAAAGAAGCTTGCAACTTTTTGAAAAGCTATCATCGGCCAGCCAAGAGGGGCCCAATATGCGGCAATAACATCGGCTTTTAAAATAAAAATGGCCAATAAAAACTGAAATCCAATTCCTATTCCAACAAGTTTCCAGTTTATATTCTTTCTGTTTTTACTGAAAATTAAGGCAAGCCCAAGAAGAGCTACAATTCCAATAATTCCACGAATTATATCCATGAGGGTAAATTAAGTTAGTTCTTTTTGTTCTTGATTTGCAGGTTGTTTATTGGATCTTTCTGCGTTAGAGTTGCCAAATGGTTTAATTGGTTTTCCACGTCGTTTATCATGTGGTGGACGAAAGCAATGACGGGCCCTGGGTTCGTAGGCATCATATTCACCTACCAGAACCTTTCCTTCCTTTTCAATAATACGCTGAGAGTAATGTGCCATAGTCCCACTTTCTGCACACACAGCATGTAGTTTTGTGACATACTCTGCAACAGCAAGTAAATTGGGCATCGGACCAAATGGCCTTCCTTCAGAATCCATATCTAATCCGGCTACAATAACACGTTTACCATCATTTGCAAGGGTATTTGCGACATCAACTACACGATCGTCAAAAAACTGTGCCTCATCAATACAAACCACTTTGGCGTTGCTGGTCAGTAAAACGATCTGATCGGCCGTATCTACTAATATGGAAGGTAAGGCTGTTTCGTTATGAGAAACTACTTCTTCATCACTGTATCTTTTATCTAAAGAAGGCTTAACGACAACAACATGCTGACCGGCAATATGTGCTCTTTTGGCTCGCCTGATAAGTTCCTCAGTCTTTCCTGAAAACATTCCGCCACAGACCACTTCGATCCATCCAAATTCTCTTGGAGCCAATGAGGGTTCGTTGATCATTAATTTCTTCTATTCTGTATTTGAACCTTGTAATTTTAAGGTTGGAATATATCAGGCGATAGGGAGAAAAGGAAAGTTTAAAACAACAGATTTCTTTTTTTGTGTATTGATACAATTTCTCTTTTGGAATCAGAAGGCGAGCCAGGCAATACATAATTTTTACATATACGAACAGATTGGTATCTTGATGCATGAAGAAATTTATATTGAAAAAAGATGAACCGGTAAAACGGCCTGAAGACTATTCGATCGCATACAGGGAATTGCTGAATGAACGTCAGGTTGAGGCCGTATTCCATGACAATGGACCGGCTTTAGTGGTTGCAGGGGCGGGCACTGGTAAAACCCGTACATTGGTTCATCGTGTAGCCCGACTAGTTGAAAGTGGTGTTAACCCCTCAAATATATTACTGCTTGCCTTTACAAGGCGTGCAGCCAGAGAAATGCTAAATAGGGCCAGCAATATTCTGGATGAACGCTGCAAACAAGTTCAGGGTGGAACCTTTCATTTTTACTGCAGTATGCTTTTACATCGATACGCCGATGCCATAGGGTATCCTGCCAATTTTACCATTATTGATACTTCTGATTCCCGGGAAGTGATTCAATTTGTTAGAACACAGCTTGATCTTCACAAAAAGAAAAAACGTTTTCCCAACAAAAATACTCTGCTTAACATCATTAGCACAGCCAAAAATAAAAACCTTGATATAAGAATGGTTCTTCAAGAAGAACATCCACAGTTCCTTGAAGAGGAGGAAAAGATCTTTCAAGTAGCTGATGCTTATCAGGCTTACAAAGAAAAGAACTTTGTGATGGATTTTGATGATCTGCTTATCAATACGAGGGAATTATTAAGTAAGAATAATGATATACGTATTAAGGTAGCCTCAGCAAATAAATACGTTATGGTAGACGAGTTTCAAGATACCAACAAGTTACAGGCCGATCTTACAAAGTTGTTCTCAAGCGTGCATGATAATATTATGGCTGTAGGTGATGATGCTCAAAGTATCTATTCTTTTCGAGGAGCCGATCATCAGAACATTTTAGAATTTCCTAAAAGATTTCAAGGGAGCAAAGTTATAAAGCTAGAAGAAAATTACAGGTCTACGCCTGAGATCCTTCAGGTTGCTAATAATTTGCTAAAACAGGCCAGTTTTAAGTTCGATAAGGAACTTTATTCTAATAATCAGGGAGGTAACTTACCTGCTTTAGTACAATCATCGAGCGAGCACGATCAGAGCCGGTTTATTTCTCAGATCGTATTACAATTACGCGAAAAGGGCTTGCGTCTCAATGAAATTGCGGTGTTATTTAGAAACGGCAGAGATTCTTTTGACCTGGAAGTTGAGCTGAATCGAAATAATATACCATTTGTGAAGTATGGCGGACAAAAATTCACTGAAGCTGCTCACATAAAAGATGTCTTGGCACATGTCAGGGTTTTGGTGAATCCAATGGATACTATTGCCTGGAACCGCGTTCTTATGCTGCTAGACGGAATAGGTCCCAAGACAGCACAGGAACTTTTCGAGTGGATACGATTAGCCAAAAATCCATACCAGCTAGACCTCTCTGATACAACAAGTCAGTCGTACATTGATCAGCTTAAGGAGCTTAGTAAGTTACTGGTCGATATTAAAAAAAACGATCACTCTATACCTAAAGTGATAGAATTGATCACAGATTATTACAAGATCTTTTGCAAGAAGCGTTATGATGATTATCCAAAGCGCATTAAAGACTTAGAAGCTTTTATTAATGTATCGGAGAGCTTTGATTCTTTGCCTAAAATGCTCGAAGAATTAGCTCTTGACCCCATTACTGCTACTGCTGTCGATACGCAACAAAAAACCAAAGAAGAAGCTCCTTTGGTTTTAAGTACCATTCACTCTGCAAAGGGTTTGGAATGGAAACATGTAATCATAATACAGTGCCTTGATGGCATCATACCTTCATCTTATTCGGTTGAAGATGAAAAACAATTGGATGAGGAGCTCAGGCTCCTATATGTAGCCGTTACCAGGGCAGAAGATATGCTCTATTTCAGCTACCCGGTTTTGGCACAGTCTGCCTATGGAGATTATTTTACGCAACCATCCCGCTTTTTGAAGAAGATGAATGAGGATCTTGTAGAAGAGTGGAAACTTGTTGAAGAAGATCGGCAAAAGCAGTTACCAGAAGGTGAAGAAAACAATTTACAAGAGCCGGGTAGCTGACCTGTTCAATCTTCTTTCATGTATTTTCTTTGCATGTACATATCATATATAAGCCATGCGATAGGGTAGATGGGTACAAAAATTGCCAACGCGATCTGCCAGTTGTGTCCTTTCTTGCGTCCACCATCATATGGTAAAGTTATCCCGGCCATTCCCGCCATCCAAAAAATAAAAAAAATGAACATAAAGATGGCTATTAACAAAGTGCCGAGGAATCCGAAGTTTTCGTAAAAGCTTTGAAGCATAGTATATTGTGCTGAATAATGCGTACCTTTATTGCTTGTTATAATCTAAGAATCTAACACTTAAAATGCTTCCAGTAGTTTCAATAGTAGGACGCCCAAACGTTGGTAAATCAACCTTTTTTAATAGACTGATCGGTAAACGTAAAGCCATTGTTCATGATGAATACGGTGTAACACGAGACAGACATTACGGTGAAACCTTTTGGAATGGCCGTGATTTCAGTGTTATTGATACAGGTGGGTATTTGCCAGACGATATGAATGTCATGTCAGTTGGTATTAGAGAGCAGGTTCACATAGCCTTGGAAGAATCTGATGTCATACTATTTGTAGTTGATGTTGAAACCGGAGTAAATGCTTTGGATAAGGCCGTTGCATCTTTGCTAAGAGAAGAAGACAAACCGGTTATATTAGTAGTAAATAAAGCTGATAATGAAGAGCGGAGACTCAATGCCACTGAATTTTATGAGCTAGGATTTGAAGATCTTTATCCGGTTTCATCCATTAGTGGAATGGGAACCGGTGATCTGCTCGATAAGGTGGTTGAACATCTTCCTGAGGCTGATCCTGAACCTGAAATTAAAACACCAAAATTGGCCTTTATTGGCCGTCCCAATGTGGGGAAAAGCAGTTTGTTCAATGCTTTACTGGATGACAAAAGGGCTATCGTGACCGATATTGCCGGTACCACGCGCGATTCTTTGAATAGTCACCTTCATTATAATGACAAGGATTACATACTCGTTGATACGGCCGGTTTGAGAAGGAGGACAAAGGTCAAAGAGAATATTGAATTTTACAGCACTGTTAGAACAGAAAAGGCTATACGTGAATGTGATGTTGCCATTCTTATGGTAGACGCGATGCAAGGTTTTGATGCACAAGATAAGCGCGTTTTAAAAGAAGCCGAGAAATTCAACAAGGGACTCGTGATCGTGTTAAACAAATGGGATCTCGTGCCTGAAAAAGATACTAACACGGTAAAAGATTTCGAAGAATACATCTATACTTCAGTTCCTCAGCTATCTTATATACCTATTGTTACAATTTCCGCATTGAATAAAAAACGTGTTCATAAGGTGCTGGATATGGCACAAACTGTGATCGAGGAACGCCGAAAAGAGATCTCAACTTCTGATTTCAATGACTTTATTGAAACTATGTTAGGTGAGCGGCCTTTACCTATGAAAAGAGGGCAGCAACTCAAGATAACATACGGTACCCAGGTTAAGAGCAACCCACCAGTGTTTAAGTTCTTTATGAATAGTCCCCATGAGTTACCGCCGAATTACCGGAAATTCATAGAAAGTAAGATACGTCAAAGATTTGGGTTTATTGGAGTACCAATAACGATGGTATTTAGACAAAAATAATCAAAGGATCTTATAATATTCTTTGATGCTAAGACAACAATGAAGTATTTTCATCGCAATTGTTCTTAAATGAGAGCCATATTGATATGGTGAAAAGCAATCAGAAACAATAACAACTATTTAACTCCCGCATCAAACAGCCGGTCTTAGAGGTTTCATTTCGAATGGAGATAAAACAGAGCCAAATTGATTCATTAATTAGTGATGTAGCATATCTTGAACATGAGGCAGAAGCCTTGAAGTACGTGATTGATTCTGTGCCGTACGATAAAACCCCAGCAGATGGCAGCTCTATTGCCGAAATACTTCATTATCTCGACCACGCTCAGCAACGGTATTATAGAAGGGTAATCGAGGATACTTTTAAAAATAACCGTCCCATCAATCTAAACTCATATACCAAACCGTCAGAAAGCTACGAAAGAGACGAGGAGCTTCTACAAAACATCCAAAAACTTTTATACAAGATCTCTAAGCACAGAGTTGCACTAATTAACCTTATAAAGAACTTACAGTTAATTGATTGGGAGAGAGAAATTACGGAAGGAAGGTCAACAATCACTTTATACGAGTTTACCTTAAGGATGGTCAACAAAGAAAGAAAGACATTGAAAGAGATAGCTGACCTGGTTATGAAATATCAAAAATCGAATAACTCTAAACAAGAACTTGAAAGCAGAGATTCTAGCAGTTAATGGAACCGGTACAGTGGGTTGACCTAGTTGTTGTAATAACATTATTGATCACTTTGAGCACTTTGCTCAAGCAGTACATACGTAGAAGGTCGCTGGTAGATCTATATTTTGGAATTTCAGCCCTCATATTATGTGTCGCTTATTCATTTCACCTTTTAGAGTTACAAACCAGTCAATTCATTATGAACTGGGGTAAATTGGTATCAGTTACATTCTATATTAGTGGGTTGTTAGTACTTATAAGAGAGTCAAAACCATTATTTGCCCGATTCCCATTATATTTGACAGCTTTACCATTCGTAAGTTTTATTTTTTTTCCAATGATCATAGACTCCATTGTTATAAAAAACCTTGTAAATGGAATATATCAGGGAGGGGCCTTGATCGTTACAATTCTTGTCTTCACAGTAAATAAAGCTAATGCTGCCGGTCGCAATTATTACATTTTAGGACTCTCATTTGTTAGCTTAGCCTTTATTTTATATTGGTTTGTTTTTAATCGGTACATGGTAGAAAACATCTGGATCAACGAATTATTATTATCAACGGGAATTTTATTGGTATTGTATCGATTTAGTCAGTCAGTCTCTTTTCAAAACGAAAATTAAACATCATACAATTGAAAGCAACAGATTTTACCTTAAAAGACACTAATTTAAAAGAAGTAACACTTAGCTCATTTGAAGGAAAGAAGAATGTAGTATTACTTTTTTTCCCACTGGCATTCAGCAGTGTTTGCACTACAGAGCTAAGCACAACTAGAGATAATATGAAACTATATGATTCTCTGGACGCAGAGGTATTAGCTATTAGCGTGGACAGTACATTCAGTTTAAATGCTTTTAAAGAAGCCAATAATTTAAATTATACACTACTCAGTGATTTCAACAAGGATGTTAGTGAGGCGTACAATGTTCTTTATGAAAATTACTTTGGAATGAAGGGGGTGTCTAAACGATCTGTATTTGTGTTAGATAAATCTGGAGAGATTGTACACAAAGAGATCCTTGAAAATTCAGGTGATATGCCTGATCTAAATAAAATTCAGGAAGTATTAGTCGAACTGAATTAATAATAGCATCTATAGGCAAGGAATTGTTTATGTCTATCATAACCTAACTTTACATAATATAAATTATAAGAAAGCATTATATATTTAAATCATTACATTGTGTAAATATTTCTTATTATCGTGTAGAATTTTTAATTACTTATGGCGATTGGCTAACAAACAAAATAGTATTAGTAATGAAGATAGTTGTTGTAGAAGACGATAAAGTTTTATCCCTTCTTTTGTCCAAAATGGTCGAGAGAATTGGGCATGACGTTGCATCCATTGTAACCAAAGGATCTGAAGCAATAGATCAGATCCAATCGATCTCACCAGATCTCATTTTAATGGACATTATGCTTGAGGATGATATTGATGGCATCACAGTGATGGAAAAGATCCGTGAGAAAGAGCTTCATTTCCCTGTTATTTATATAACCGGTAATTCTGATCCCGCTAATCTAAAAAGAGCCCGATCAACTAATTTCGAAGAGTATCTAATTAAACCCGTTAGCTTCGATGACCTTAAAAAGAATATTGATTCAGTTGAACAAAAAAAGCCCTGATACTTCAGGGCTTAATATTTAACCTACTTTAGATTTAGTGACTAACTATTCTGATCTTTTAATGTGAAACTTATTGGCATACTGTAACGCACCAGTACAGGTTTGCCCCGCTGCATGCCAGGTTTAAATTTCACCTTTTTAACAGCTTTAAGAGCTACTTCATCGCAACCCCCACCAATACCCCTTATTATTTTAGGATCTCTTACGTTTCCTTCCTTATCAATTATGAATTCAACAATAACACGACCTTCTATTTGAGCTCTTCGAGCCATCTCAGGATATGTTATATGTTTATTCAATGAGGCCAGTCCACCTATTAGTTCAGGCATCTGTTCAACTACAATGAAAATTTCCTCTTCATCTGAATTATCTTCCACTTCAGGTGGCGGTGGTGGCGGCAACTCCATAAATGATTCGTCCAGATCTAATTCTGCATCGAGATCAATAAAGTCATCAGTTATGATCTCATCATTGGGTACTTCTACAGGAACCATAGGTCTTGGCGGTGGCGGTGCTTTTAATTCTTGTTTGGTTTGTACAATTTCCTCTACAAATACTTCTTCCTGACGCTCTACAACTAAATCGTCTTTTTCTTGATTAATGTTTAAATCAAGTTTAAAGGCAGATATCATAATAAGAAGTGCTAAGATGAATCCAATTTCTAATCGAATCAAGTACCCCTTTTTCAGATCATTTTTCCTGTCAATTATTTTTACCGGAAATCTCATAGTAACCTCCTGTTGGTTTTAGAAGTTATATTAAGATATGCTGTGCTAATGAAGATATTATGAAGCTGAAATCCGTAGAATTACTTCACAATGACACTAAGGCAAGCTTTTTCCATTTGAAAACTGAATCGGTTATGAGTACCCAATTGTTCACCATCACTGTGAGCTCTGAGTTCTTTTGAAGTGTGAACTTTTAGTATCCTTGTGAACTCAAGGACATCCACAACCTTTTGGTTGAATGGCACACCAAAAGAAAGTTTAATGAATTCAATGATAAGTCTAAGTCTCGATATATCATTAACTATAACGATCTCTGCTACTCCATCACCATTATCGGAGTATGGCGAAATTTTGTATCTCCCTCCTTCTGTTTTTCCGTTTGCAACTGCAAACATCCAAATTGAATCCAATTTTACAAGAGAAGATTCATCAATGGTAACTTCAACATCAAAACGATCAGCTTGTAACAATGCTCTGAGTCCAGCAATAAAATATTTAAGAAAGCCGGATCTAAATTTAGATTTTGAGGCGTAGTAATTTGTTAATCCATCAACACCAATGCCATAGGTATTAACAAATAATTCCTGATTGGCTTGAATAGCATCTATTTTTTTGACCTTGTCTTTTATCAATACAGATAGGTTATGACCAAAATCAGCATTTAAACCTATGTTTTTAGCAAAATCATTACCACTGCCTAAAGGAATCACACCCATAATCTTATCCTTATCGGCAAGGGAATTTGCAACCTGATTTACGGTGCCATCACCACCACAGGCAATAAAGTGGGAAAAATTATTAAGATTATCATTTACGTAACCCTGTATAGAATCCTCAGAATGTATATATCTGATTTCAGAATCGGGAAACTTGTTTCTGATCAAATTTTCATGCCGCCGGAATAACCCTTCAGATGAATAAGCATTTGAAGCGCAGTTGATTATGAAACAATATTTAGCAGACTCACTCAACTTTATTTAATCAAAGTGCTTTACATCGAGAGAATACTTTTCTTCCTTACTTGATTTTAAGATGATCTTATCGATCAAGGCATCTTTCGTTACCTCACCTAGTATTTCAACGTATTCTAAATCATTAACTTTAATATGTTTTATGGGAGCCTGAATTCTTAAAGGGTCTAGCACGATCAGCAACAAAGGCTCACCCGAATAAAATTCATTTATGATTGTTTCGGCATTTTTTCCTGTGAACGTCCTCAATTTTCCATCTGAACTAAATTCAGGCGAATAAATGTATTCACTTTGAGAAATTTCACGCCAGTCAGATTTTTTTACTGTAACAAAAAGTAGATCTATTTCCAATGTTCTGATATTTATTTATTATATGCATAATGAATAAGGGCATCGCCCTTATTTACTACAGGGCAATTATTTAGCCCTATTACCATACCATCATGTGGAGCCACCGCTCGAGAATTTAATTCTCCGTATGGGTCTTTTATCAACCCAAGAACCTGCCTTTTATTTAATTCTTCTCCAAGTATTGTCTTCGGTATAAATAACCCGGCATTCTTAGTTCGTATCCAGGTTGAGTTATTGAACACACGTGTCTTTATAGCATCAGGTGCATGTTTGATCATTCCAAGATGCTTCATTAATCTACGAGCACCGTCGATCCCTTCTTCAATACCATATTCATCGTATCTAAGAGATTCCCCTGTTTCAAACACCAATATTTCGACTCCTTTCTTGTGTGCTGCATTTCTGAATGTTTTAGATATCAGTCCAGAATGCATCATTACCGGGCTGCCCATTGCTTCAGCTAATGTTTTTGCTTTATCGATCTTGAAAGAGCATCTAACCTGGGGATAGTTTGACCTTGAGGCTCCTCCTGTATGATAATCGATACCGCAATCCACAACAGGGATGATCTCAGACATTAAGGTATGAGCCAGTAATTTAGCAAGCGAACCTCCCCTCGCTCCCGGAAAGCTTCTGTTGATGTCTTTTCCGTCGGGCAATCCTCGGGAATTTTGTATAAAACCATAGATATTCACGATAGGGATGGCAATAACCGTTCCTTTATCCGGTATCACAAGTTCCCTTTCGATCATTCTTCTGATAGTCTCAACACCATTAATTTCGTCGCCGTGTAATCCACCTGTTAAAAGTAAAACAGGTCCATCTTCAGGTGCCCGATAAACTAAAACAGGCAGATCGATACTGGTGTAGGTCGGCAAACGGGCTATATTCAGATTTATCGTCTTTTGTTCACCTAATGCGATCTTTTCCTTATTGATCGTAATGTGTTTAGGCATTCTTTTTAGCCTTCTTTTTACGGGCTGGATTTTTTTTGCGTTCTTCTACAGCTTTCTCAATGTATTTTATGATGTAACTAGCAATATCTTTATTTGTGGTTTTCTCAATTCCTTCTAAACCGGGAGAAGAATTCACCTCAAGAATAAGCGGACCTCGTTCCGATTGCAGCATATCAACTCCGGCAACCTGAAGATCCATGGCAGCCGCAGCTTTGAGGGCTGCAATTCTTTCAGTTTTGCTTAATTTTATGAGTTCTCCACTGCCACCCTGGTGAAGATTTGACCTGAACTCACCTTCTTTTCCTTGTCGCTTCATAGCTCCGACCACTTTTCCGTCCACAATAAAAGCTCGAATATCTGCACCCTTAGATTCAGATATGAACTCCTGGACAATAACCCTTGCTTTCATGGCATGAAAGGCCTCTATGATAGACTCAGAAGCTTTTTTAGTGGGTCCAAGAACAACACCATGACCTTGTGTACCCTCAAGTAATTTAACGATAAGAGGCGCTCCTCCAACAGACTCAATAATCTTTTTTACTTCCTTCGAATAATTAGTGAATACTGTTTTGGGAAGCCCTACTCCGGAACTGGCAAGCAATTGCAAGCTCCTGAGTTTATCTCTGGAACGAACCAATGCCTGGGAATGAACCACGCTGAATACATCCATCATTTCAAACTGGCGGACTACGGCAGCTCCATAAAAAGTTACTGAAGCACCAATCCTTGGAATTATGGCGTCTAGATAATCGATTCTCTTACTTTTGAAATAGATCTTAGGATCGTCCTGTTCGATTACGATATCGCATTTAAGGTGATCGATGACCTCTACCTGGTGGCCATGTTCTTCTGCGGTTTTAATCAGGCGCTGTGTTGAGTACAAAGAAGAGTTCCTGGAAAGGATTCCAATGTTCATTATTAAGACTCCGGGTCTTTATTTTTTTAAATTATTCAAATTTTCTTTAGTTACATCTACCAAAAAAGGTCCTTTTTGCAGGAATTTTCTTCCAATTAAAAGAGGATATTTCATTGCGGAGCGGTCAGTTAATGAAAATTCAATGATGTAAGGGTCCTTAAAAAAAAGTACTTTCGTTTTTACGATGTATCTTAGTTCAGACTCACCATTGGATGATTTGACTTCACGCTTATCATGAACCGGCATAATTATTTCCTGTTTATTGTATGCCTCGTGATCCGGATCAAGTAAGAAGAATTTTATCCAGCTCTCCCCATTCTTTTCAAAAGCCTCAATATCATGACAATGCAAACTTGAAGTGTATGCACCAGTATCAATTTTAGCTTCCAGATCGTTGAAGTTCCATTCGGGAAGATCTACAAGTTCAGTTCGCCCAATAATTTTTTGTTTTGGCATTGTTTTCATAATACCCAAAAATAATGGTTTTCTTCACGGAATAACATTCTCTTAGAAAATTAATTAGCTATTGTTTTGATTTCATATCTTAATGATCAAATCCAACAGTTCAAATAAGTTCTTTATGAACCGATCTATTTACCTCCTTGCCATTTTCTTTATAACTTCATGCGCATCAACACAAACCATAAGTAACTCAGAAGAGGCCAAACCTGAAGACCCTTCTCTTCAGGCTACACTTTGGGTGCAAAATTCTGCTGAATATGACGCACTGAATTATCAAGCGTATAAAACGGCTGAGAGAATGCTTGCCCTTCCTATGGAAGATTCCTTCTGGTCAGCATCTTTGAATCAAACAGACGAGTCAACCTATCGCAAACTTCCTCCTGCCATTATCATGGACATTGATGAAACCGTGCTAGATAATTCACCTTTTCAGGCGCGAATGATCCTCGAAGGTAAATCATATAATTCGGAAGACTGGAAAACCTGGTGCCTGGAAGCAAACGCTGACGCCGTGCCCGGAGCTCTTGAATTTGCTAAGTATGCTGCTGAAAAAGGAGTAACTATTTTCTATCTCAGTAACCGAACTTATGAAGTTGAGCATGCCACTCGTGAGAATCTGATAAAACTTGGTTTTCCGGTGACCAAAAATATGGATAACATCCTTACTAACGGCGAACAGCCTAACTGGAACTCATCTAAGATTAATCGTCGAAAAATGGTCGAAGACAATTATCGTGTTATTATGATTTTTGGAGATGACCTCAATGATTTCTTTTCGGCCAAGGAGATAAGTCAGTTAAAGAGAGAAAGCAAGGTTGTTGAATACTCCGAATATTTTGGCAGAAAATGGTTTATTCTACCTAATCCTATATACGGTTCATGGGATTCCGTTTTAAGGTCAGAACTTGAAACCGGTGATTCACCAAATCACGGATTGAACCCTGTTTATAACAAATAGTTGAGCAATATCATGAGTTCAATATATCCTACACTTAATCTGGATTTGGAAATTGTCAGACAGAATATTAAAAATATGGCTGTGAAGTGTCGCCGTTCTGATATTGAATTCAGACCCCATTTTAAAACACATCAGTCGATTGATATTGGTCGAATATTCAAAGAAAATGGTGTGAAAGGAATAACCGTTTCCTCCCTTAAAATGGCTGAATATTTTGCCAATGATGGCTGGGAGGATATAACTATTGCCTTTCCTGCCAATATTTTAGCTTCATCAGTTTATAATGATATTGCTTCAAGGATAGATCTTAAAACACTCGTTATCTCTGATGATGTCATCAAGAAATTAGATTCTGAGATCCGACATGAAATGGGACTGTATATAGAATTGGATCCTGATTATGGACGTAGCGGTGTACCAATTGGTGATCTCGACAAAATGGAGATACTGCTAAAGACCATAAATTCCTCTAAAAACTTATATGCAGCAGGTTTTTATTGCCACGCCGGTTTTACATATAAAGCCCGTTCAGCTGAGAATGTATTAAACCTGATCGAACCTGTGATAGAAAAGCTATCGACTATAAAGAGTAAATTCTCTGATCTACCTATTTGTTTTGGGGACACGCCCTCTTGCAGTCTACTGAATGACTTTGGACCTGTAGACCAGCTTAGTCCGGGTAATTTTGTATTCTACGATTGGATGCAGGTTGAAATAGGCTCCTGCTCACCTAACGAAATTGCAATATATATGGAATGTCCTGTTATCGAAAAGTTTGATGAAAGATATGAGGTTTTGATTCACGGTGGTGCCGTTCATTTTTCTAAAGAAGCTATCGAGATCAATGGCAGTAATAGTTTTGGAGAACCGCGTCTTAAACATCTTTCTGTGGAAACATACCTGAAAAGCTTATCCCAGGAACATGGTATCATTAAATGCAGCCCACCGGTATTTAATGAGATCAACGTTGAAGAAACGATTCAGATTTTTCCAATACATTCATGTCTTACAGCTGATCTTATGCAGTCCTATATAACTACGGAAGGTAAAATTGTTGATCATTTATCTGCTGTAAATAAATAGCGTGTGCTTACTTTAGCTTAACACAGCTTTTTCCATAAATCGAATGACCATATTATCCGCATCCATTTCAGTATTTATTCCAATTGGAATAGTGAGGTTGTTATCTTCATGACTGATCATTGCCCCATAGAATGCCGGAATTTGTAATGGTTTGATGTGGTGTTTAAGTACTTCACCCATCTGCAGACTATTTGATCCTGAATTGCATTTCGTACATTTTCCAAAAATAAACCCACTGATTTTGTCTAGTATACCTGCCATTTTAAGATGTGTTAGTAGTCTGTCAATACGATAAACACTTTCCCCAACATCTTCTAAAAACAAAATTACTCCTTCAAGATCAGGTAAATAATCAGTACCGATCAAAGTTGTCAATACGGATAGATTTCCACCGAAAATTCTTTCGGTTGTTTTACCTGAGTTTATTATAAAGGCGTTTTCTTTTTCTTCATCGGGAATTTTAATCTCTTTTAATTTTGGAGACATCACTGTATCTCGAAAAGCCTGAGTTGTATATTCATTCCAAACAGACTTGCCGACCGGTCCATGAAAAGTATAAAGGCCTGAATATTTATTAATGGCCATGTGGATAGAGGTAATATCACTAAATCCACAAAATACCTTAGGATTATCTCTGATCAGTTTGTAGTCAATTAGCGGCAATATTCGGTTACTACCCCATCCGCCCCTGATACACATGATACCGTTTACTTCATCATCCTCAAACATTGTCATAAGATCAAGCAGGCGTTCGTCATCCCTGCCGGCAAGGTAGCCATATTGTTTTTTTACTGACTTACCGAGCTTTAGTTTAAAACCAAGATCTTTCAGATTTGCAATCATTTCCTGAAACACCTGATCTTGATAAATTGGGCTTGCCGGAGCAACAAGACCCAAAGTATCACCTACTTTTAAAGCCCGCGGTTTGATCATCTCCGGTTTATTAATCCAATTAAGATCCTTGATAATTTGACTTGCACTTGTTATTGATAAGCCTGTGGCTAACAGTGAATTCCGAAGAAAGTCTTTTCTGGATATTGGCATGCTTAATTCACTTTAAAGTGGTATTACTGATATAGATTATTAGCCATAATATATTTATAAACTTCCGGCGTCAGTAAATGTTTTACACTTTTACCATCAGATATCAGTGATCTTATAGAAGTTGAGGATACTTCAACAGGTTTATGTTCTACAAAATGTACTTTGTTCATGATCTCTTTATCAACATGTTCGTGGGAAACATCTGGCCGTTCTGCAACTAGAAGTTCACACATATCAAGGATATCTCTGTGGTCTTTCCATTTATCAAAATTGGCCAAGCTATCCTCTCCTATACACAGGTAAAATTTTACACTTTGATGTTCTTTAAGTAGATGCCTTAATGTCCTAATGGTATAGGAAGGTTTTGGAAGATCTCGCTCAACTGTATTGATACTCACACGATTGTCATTTTTGAATGCAAGATTAAGCATGTGTTTTCTGTCATCAAATGAAGCATGCTCTTTGTCTTGTTTGTGAGGTGGTACTGGAGTGAGTAAAACCCATAATTCGTCAATTTTGTGGGACTCCAGAAATGAGTTCACTAAAGCAACATGCCCATAATGGACGGGATCAAAAGTACCCCCGAATAATCCGATCCGTTTAGACATTAGTTATCAGATGATTCACTGACCATATCATTTAGGACATCAGTAAGTTTATTCTGAGCTTCATCATGCATATTCTCTACATTACTCCTGTAGTCACTTTCAGGGAAAAGTTGTAAGAACTTCTCATAAGTATCCACAGCCTTGGAATAACGTTCCTCCTGTCGATCCGGCACGCTGTTGTCGGCATAGGTTATGTAAGTCTTAATAAGGTCAACCAAGGCTCTTTCTGCCCATTCTGATTCAGGATATTGATCAATGGTTTCTTCAAGATAGATGGTAGCTGCTAAATACTGATCTGTTCTTACATAGAATTGAGCAGCTTCATAAGATTTTCGGGCGAGTTTATTTCTAAGTTCATCAATTTTATCAGCGGCATCGGTAACCAGTTCCGAATCGGGATAACGGTTGTTGAATAGTTGAAAGCGTTCAATGGCATTTCGTGTGGCAGACTGATCCAACTTATAGCGTGGACTTTGGTGATAGTAGGACATGGCAGCTTTAAATTCTGCCTCCTGTCGGCGTTCCTCATTTGGGTAAAGGCTTGCAAAGCGATCAAATTCTGAGGCAGCCAGCAAATACTGTCTGTTTTTATAATAGCTTTCTGCCAGATAGAATTGAGCTTCCTGGCCATAGTCAGTTCCCCGTCCAAGTCTGGTAACTGTATCAAAAGCATTAGCGGCCTCAGTGTAATCTTCATCCATGTAAAAAGCCATAGCCTTTTGATAGGCAACCTGTAAGGTATCTCCTCTTTTGATCAATTTATCGTTTTGACAGGCTGAAAATATGAACAGCAGTCCAAATACCGTTAACAGTTTATTAAGCATCGAAATTTTTGATTGTTTTTTAATGATCACGTTTTCGTAAGAAGTTAAGAAGTTTTTCAAGCTCTATTTTATATTCAGAATTTTCAAATTTACTCAATAGGTCAAATGCCTTTTGATAATGTTCGTCAGTTTCGTTGTCCACGTCCTTAAGCACTCCCAGATCACCCATAATCTCAAGTACCTGTTCTACAGCTTCTTCAGTAGGTTCATCTTGTTCTAAAGTGTTGCTGATGATCTTTTGCTCAACGTCATCTGCCCTTTCTAACGCAAGTATGGTAAGATATGTTTTCTTGCCCTCATAAATATCTCCACCGGGCCTCTTGCCGAATTTTTCAGGGTCTGCAATAGCATCTAAAAGATCATCCTGTATTTGAAATGCAACACCCATCTCATATCCAAGTTCAGCTAATTCAGCTCTTTTATGATGTGTGGCGTGTGCCGCCACAGCTCCCATTTCAAGTGAACCGCTTAATAGAGCTGCTGTTTTGCCACCGATCATTTGTAAATATTCTTTGTTTGAGACATCTATGCGATCTACAAATTCCATATCCAGTGCCTGGCCTTCACAAACTGTTATGATCGATCTTGAAAAGATGTGATGCATCGCAGCAAATTCTTGTTTTGAAAACTTATCAGACTCACCATAATAATGCAGATGTTTGTAGGCATCTGCAAACATTACATCTCCGGTTAAAATAGCTGTATTTTCATTCCATTTTTTATATACACTTTGCTCTCCTCTTCGAGTATCAGCACTATCCATAATATCATCATGGACCAGCGTAAAATTGTGAAGTACCTCAACAGCCAATGCTGCAGGTAGAGCATCGTCAATTTCACCTTCACATAACCCACAGGCTATTAAGGTTAATAAAGGTCTTATCCTTTTACCCCCAACGGCCATAGCATATTTATACGGTTCGTATAAAGAAATGGGTGAGTCGGGCAGTTCCATTTGCTGCAGTGCCTGCTCTACCTTCTCAAGTAAAATGTATTGTAATCCGGTTTTGCTCAATGCTCTTTTGATCTGATGAGTCGATGAATATAAGGAATATCTTGCAGCTTATGGGTTAAGCTTTTCTTCTAAGGTCGCTCTTATTTAATTTTAGAATATTAGGATGTCCTAAGAGTGTTAGGATGGTTTTCAGGTCATTTTTCAACTCTTTATATAGAGTTTCCAAACCTTCATACCCATCTTCTTTGATCGCTTTTATTACAGGTTGAGCCGATGCCGTGAAATGAGCACCAAGACAAATTGCCTTAGCAATATCAAAAGCTGATCTGATACCTCCTGATGCAATCATTTCGAAACCACGCTCGCACTCCAATCTACTCAATTCAATGAGGCATTCTACAGTCGGTATACCCCATTCATCAAAAGAATGATTTGCCTTTTGATTTGTATGTCTGAAATTTTCAACTTTCGACCAACTTGTGCCCCCGGCTCCCGCAATATCAATAACTTTTACACCGGCGTTCAACAGCCGCTTTGCAGTATGTAATGAAATTCCGGCTCCGGTTTCTTTGACAATTACAGGGAGTTGGGTGTCGGATACTATCTTTTCTATTCCATTTAAAATTCCTTTGAAATATCGGTCTCCTTCAGGTTGCATTAACTCCTGTAGTGGATTCAAATGCACGATCAAAGCATCAGCTTCAATAGAATTGATCAATCTTTTCAGTAAATTCGCTTTTAAGCCACCTATCAGTTGTGCACCGCCAATGTTTGATGCTATAAAAGCATTTGGAGCCTTTTCCCGAACTATAGAAAATGTATCTGTTAAAGACTCATCTTCCAGCATAGCTCTCTGGCTGCCTACACCAAATGGCAGGTTTTCAGCTTCACAAAATTCAGCGATTACTGCATTAACAGGGCCTGCATCAGCATATCCACCGGTCATAGAAGAAATAAAGAGAGGAAAATCAAAAGTTCGACCTAAAAGTTTAGCTTTAGTCGTAACTGAGTTATAGTCTAATTCAGGAAGCGCATTATGATCAAAATAATACTGATCAAACCCGGTAGGCGTATTGTACTGCGTACCGTCAGTAACGGTTAACTCAACATGATCCTTCTTTCGGTCTCTGATATCTGTCATACTTAAAATTCCAAAATCATTAGACTAATTGCCACAGTTAAACATTTTTATTTTGCTGATCAGATGAGGTATGAGCCGGAGTTTATATGAAAAGTCTGCCCGGTGGCGTGTGTCAATTTACCTTCAGCCAACAGGCTTACGATATTCGCGATCTGTTCTGGTGGTGCAATAGAATCAAGTGCAAGATCTTGAGTAAGGTAATCTTCTCCGTATACTTCAATGGAACCTTGAGCCATATCTGTATCTACAAATCCCGGAGCTACCGTATAAGCAGTGATTCCAAATTTACCAAGACTCCTTGCTAAACTCTTTGTAAAGGCCACCAAACCGCCTTTACTGGCTCCATAACTGGCATATTCTCCGGTGTCTCCCCTATATCCGGCTCTGGAGGATATATTTATCAATCTTCCGGAAATGTTGTTCTTTTGCCATGCGTTGACAGCCGATTTTGACAATATGGCTGGTGAGCGTAAATTTACTTGTAAAGTTCTGTCCCAATTTGCCAACCATTCATCGTCGTTGATATTTAACTGAGCCTCCTGAAACATACCGGCGTTGTTTACCAGTACTTCAGGTGGTTCTTTAAGCTCAAAGACTTTTTTTAAATTTTCTAAATCATTTTCCACAGACAAATCACATTTAATGTGAGAATAAGACGAGTTGTCGGGAAATGGAGATCTGTCAGAACGGGACGTTCCAATTACCTCATAATCTTTATTCAGTAGATCCTGAGCAATTGAAAAGCCAATTCCGCGTGAGGTACCAGTGACAAGCAATTTCATATATCAATTTATTTAAAGAAAGTTTTCGCTTATCAAGATAAGAGATTTGTCTCTTTCAATGAAAGGTGAAGGCTAATCTCTCCAAACCGGTACATTAGAGCAAGCTTCACCATACATGATCTTTTTGGCTTTACCAATTAACTTATTGGTAACCAATAAGTAAACTGAATCAGGCACAGTAATGTCACCGCAACCTTTTAGCATTACAAACTTGTCCTGATATTGATTCCAATCATGCTGATTCAAAGATGATTTATAAAGGTCGTAATGAAAAGCTTCTCTTGTGCCTTTAAAAATTTGGGACGCATAACTTGAAGCATGTGCAGTGATCAACATCCACGCCCATGGAGCAATGATGGCATCGGTGCTGCAATATACTCGTAGGTATTTTCCTTCATACTGCGACCAATCATGATCTTTCAATAGCCGCCGAAATTCTTTTTCCTTTAGCAATAACTCCTGAAACAAAAACTGTTTGATGTCTAGCTCCTCAATGGGCGTATCATCATAGAATTTCTGAAGATCCAAGGTAACCAACTTAGTGTTTTGTTGGATCTTATTTACTATTGTTTCAGACATGAAATGTTTAATTTTTTGTGATAACTGTTATAAGACAAGGCAAATATTTAACAGCTAAAATTATATAGAAAACGACTCACCACAAGAACATGTCCTGGTAGCATTGGGATTTTTGAAATGGAAACCTTGCCCATCCAATCCTTCCGTATAATCCAACTCAGTGCCAGCTAAATATAAAAAGCTCCGCATGTCTACTAAGATTTTTATGCCTTCTATATTAAAAACTTTATCATTTTCCTGAACTTCAGCATCAGTATCAAAGTCAAGATCATAAGTTAAGCCCGAACAGCCTCCACTTACAACGCCCACACGTAAGATCGCTGAATCCGGCACACTTTTTTCTTGCCGAATGTTATTGATCATTTTAATGGCTCTTTCTGTAACCGTTAGTTCCATGTTACCTGTTATGTTCTTACACTTATTAAACTGAAACGACTTGGATTTCAGGATCGATACGTCTTACCATACTTTCGATGGCATATAACGTACCAGTAGTAGCTGTTGGACATGTTCCACATGCTCCCTGATAGTGAACTTTCAGTCGATTATTTTCCAGTCCCAATACTTTCAAACCACCGCCGTCAGCCAATAGATATGGACGTACCTGCTCATCCAGCATCTTAGTGATCTCCTGTAAACGAGGGTCATCTGAACCTTGAACTTCTTTACTCAGGTGTACATCGGTATCATCTTCTTCTACCGTTACCGGCTTAGCTTCACGGATTGGAGGTGCTAGTTTCCGTAGCAGTTCAGACCAAACAGCATTTCCATCCTGTGTTACTGTAATGTATTTGTCTACGTAATAAATATTGATCACATGGTCTACTGAAAATAGAGCAGATGCCAGCTCATCGCCTTCCGCTTCATTCGCGTTCTCAAAAGAACGGGTAGTCCCATTTGTCAATGGTTCAGCCAAGACAAAGCGCATGGCGTCAGGATTAGGTGTGCGTTCTATTTCTTTAATTTTAGCCATCTTTATTCTCCTTTGTTATCAAAAAAATTCTTGTACATATTTAATTCCATCGACCAAGCGGTCAATATCATCCTTTGAGTTATAAAATGAAATGGAAGCCCTTGCGGTACCTGGTATCCCAAAACTGTCCATGATCGGCTGCGTGCAATGATGACCGGTTCTAACGGCAATACTTTTCTGATCTAAAATGGTTCCTACATCAGTGGGATGAATATCCTTGAGTAGAAACGAGATTACTGATGCTTTGCTTTTTGCAGTACCAACTATTTGAAGACCGTCGATCATACTTAATTTCTCAGTTGCATACTTCAGTAATTCTTGCTCCCGAGCTGCGATGTTATCCATGCCAATTTCATTAAGAAATGCGATGGTTTCGGCAAATCCTACTCCTGCTGAAATCGGTGGTGTACCAGCCTCAAACTTATGGGGAATATCATTCCAGGTAGTCTTTTCGAACGTAACCTTGTCGATCATATCGCCTCCTCCGCGATATGGAGGCATTTCATTTAATAATTTTCGTTTCCCGTAGAGAATACCAAACCCTGTTGGACCGCACATTTTGTGAGCCGAGAATGCGTAAAAATCAGCATCTAGTGCCTGAACATCTACTTTCATATGAGGAACGGCTTGTGCTCCATCTATCAGAACCGGAACATCATAGGCATGAGCAGATTCAATAATCTCTTGAACAGGATTGATAGTTCCAAGTGTATTCGAAACATGCACTACGGCAACCATCTTCGTTTTGGAAGATAGTAACCTATGGAACTCGTTTAATAGCAATTCACCATTGTTATCCATGGGAATGACTTTTAAGACGGCACCTGTTTGTTCTGCGATCATCTGCCAGGGCACTATGTTGGCATGATGCTCCATTGCACTGATCAGAATTTCATCACCTTCATTGAAATGCTTTCTTCCATAGCTTTGAGCTACTAAATTGATAGAATCTGTGGTCCCGGTAGTATATATGATCTCTTCTTCATACTGCGCATTAATGAATTTGCGCATGCGCTTACGGGCTAATTCAAAAGCATCCGTAGCTTTTTGACTCAATGTATGTATTCCCCGATGCACATTGGCATGCTCATTGGAATGATAATCGTTTATTCTATCGATCACTCGCTGTGGCATTTGTGAAGAAGCCCCGTTATCCAGATATACCAACTTATGCCCATTCACTTCATGCTTAAGTATGGGGAATTGACTGCGAATAGCTTCCCAGTCTGTGTTAGTTTTAGTTACTGTTTTCAGGGTTTCTTGCATGATGTATTTTATGATGTCATCCTGATAATACCTTCGCTTTAGTTCAGAATGTCTTTTTAAAATCAATAATTCAATCGATCAACTGCCTACCGCAACAAATTCTTCGTCGCGAGAAGTATATTTCACAACTTCGTCTAATAATAATTTATGAACTGATTCAACTTCCATGGTTTCGATACTCTCAAGAGTGAAAGCGTAAACTAGCAGCTCACGAGCTTTTTTCTTGGTCAGACCACGACTGTGCAGGTAAAAAACCTCGTCTTCGTTCAAGTGCCCGATTGTTGCACCGTGGGAACAGAGCACATCATCTGAAAAGATCTCAAGCTGTGGTTTAGTGTGAACCGTTCCATCCACAGAAAGTAACAAGTTTCTGTTTTCCTGAAATGAATCGATCTTCTGTGAATCTTCACGTACAAAGATCTTGCCATTGAAAATAGAATGCGCTTCATCATTCACTACAACTTTATGCAGCTGGTGGCTTTGAGCATGCCAGTGTCTATGGTCGATAGCAGAATGTGTATCAGCAATTTGATCACCATCAATCAGCACCAGACCATCAATAGTAAAATCTACTTCTTCATCATTTTGAACCACGCGTGGATCGTTACGGAATAACTTCGCTCCAAGACAAATAGTGTATGAGTGATACTCAGCATATTTATCCAAATGTGCAATCGGTCGTGAAATGTGATTGGCCTTTTTACTGTCGCGCTGGATACGCGCATGGTGAACATGAGCACCCTCAAACAATTTGAATTCATTCACGGTAACGTTTAGGTATACATTTTGCTCCAAGGCAACATGCTCTTCCACGATGGTGGCTTTTGAATATGCTTCACCCACAAACAAAACACGGGGTGTAGCGTAAAATGCTTTTTGTGCATCCGTAAATACATTCAGAATGTGTATAGGTGATTCTACCTTCGTTTCTTTTGGAACATAAATAAACCCGCCATCTTTGAAATTAGCATCATTCAGAGCAGAGAATACATCCCGGTCTTCATCATAGTTAGTATATTTACCCAAATGTTCTTTAAGAATATCATGGTCAGCATAAGCAGCCATATTCCCAACAATAACTTCCTCGGGAATGTCAGCCGTTGATGATAATTCACTGTTATATTCACCATTCACAAATACCAAACGACTGTTGGCAGCTTCCGGTAAATAATAATCACTAATGTCTTCAAGCGGATTGACAGCTGCATCTGCAACCGGTACAAAATGATTCCGGCTGATAGATCTTAGATCAGTGAACCTCCAATCTTCATCTTTTTTGGTTGGAAATGGAAATTCAGAAATATTCCCGGCTCCTTTCTCATTCAATCCAGCAATGACGGGGATATTTGAAACTGACCCGAAATCGCCATCCAAATATTTTAGTATGGTTTCTTTGTCTTGTACTGCTGTACTCATTACTGAGCCTCTCCGTTTACAGAAAATTCTTTTTCAAGTTGTTCATAACCTTGGTCCTCAAGCTCATGTGCGAGTTCTTTACCTGCTGATTTTACGATCTTTCCATTCATCATCACATGCACATGATCAGGCGTGATGTAATTCAATAATCGCTGGTAGTGAGTGATCAGAACGATAGCATTTTCAGGTCCGGCAATTTTATTGATTCCATCAGAAACAACTTTTAGGGCATCAATATCTAAGCCGGAGTCAGTTTCATCCATGAAAGCCAACTTTGGATTCAGTACAGCCATTTGGAAAACCTCATTTTTCTTCTTCTCCCCACCGGAAAAACCAGTATTGATACTACGCTCAAGAAATTCATCCTTCATATCTATGATTTCAAGACGCTCTTTCAGGTAATCATCAAATTCAAGTGGATCCAGTTCTTCGCGGTCGTTTTCGCGGGCTATAGTATTATAAGATTCACGTAACAGTGTTCTGTTGGTAATACCAGGAACTTCGATCGGGTATTGAAAAGCAAGGAACATACCCAAATGAGCACGCTCATCGGCATCCATTTCGGTAATGTCTTCACCTTCAAATAAAATCTCTCCTTCAGTGATCTCATACTCGGGATGGCCGGAAACTACTTTGGCCAATGTACTTTTACCACTTCCGTTTGGCCCCATTATAGCATGAATCTCGCCTTTATTGATGGTGAGATTTACACCTTTGAGAATCTGTTCGTCTTCGCCTTCAACCGAGGCATGTAAGTTTTTGATCTCTAACACGTTTCTGTTCTTTTGTCTTTTTTTGATTATTTAATTTCTATAGGAAATGTTGAATTTTAAATGTGTACTGCATCTTTTAACATTGAGCATTCAACATTTAAAATTACTTATCCAACACTACCTTCCAGTTTCACATCAAGCAGTGCGTTGGCTTCTGTTGCAAACTCTAGCGGGAGCTCTTTTAGAACCTCCTTCACAAATCCATTAATGATCATGGAAATAGCATCCTGTTCACTAATTCCGCGCTGCATTAGGTAAAAGATCTGTTCCTCTCCAACTCTGGACGTTGAAGCCTCATGCTCAACACTTGCCGTTGGGTTTTGGGATGATATATAAGGAAAAGTATGTGCACCACAAGTTTGACCGATCAACATAGAATCACAAACCGAATAATTTCGGGCGCCATCAGCTCCTTTAGCAATGCGAACCTCCCCACGGTAGCTGTTATTAGATCTTCCCGCAGAAATACCTTTTGATATGATCGTACTCTTGGTATTTTTGCCGAGATGGATCATTTTAGTTCCGGTATCAGCCTGCTGCTTCTTTGTGGTTACTGCAACGGAATAGAATTCACCAATGGAACCATCCCCCTGTAAGATCACACTTGGATATTTCAGCGTGACGGCAGAACCGGTTTCGAGCTGTGTCCAGCTGATCTTTGAGTTTTTACCACGGCAAGCACCACGCTTGGTTACAAAATTATAAATACCACCTTTACCTTCTTCATCGCCGGCATACCAGTTTTGAATAGTGGAATATTTGATCTCCGCATTATCCAATGCTACTAATTCTACAACAGCAGCATGAAGTTGATGCTCATCATACATAGGAGCAGTACAACCTTCCAAATAACTGACGTGGGAATTATCTTCTGCAATGATAAGCGTACGCTCAAATTGACCTGAGTTCATATTATTAATACGAAAATAGGTGGAAAGCTCCATTGGGCATATCGTATCCTTTGGTACGTAGCAGAATGAACCATCAGAAAATACAGCTGAGTTCAGAGCCGCATAAAAGTTATCACGGACTGGAACAACTGAACCCATATATTTCTTAACAAGTTCCGGATGATCTTTTATTGCTTCAGATATGGAACAGAAGATTACACCTGCCTCAGCAAGCTTTTCTTTAAAACTGGTAAATACAGATACGCTATCAAAAACCGCATCTACAGCAACGCCAGATAATGCTTTTTGCTCTTCAAGTGGTATACCTAATTTATCGTAGGTTTCCCGAATCTTTGGATCAACATCATCAAGGCTGTCTAATTTTGGTTTATTCTTCGGAGCTGAATAATACTGCAGAGTATCAAATTTCGGTTTCTCATATTCAGCGTTAAACCAATCCGGCTCTTCCATTTCCGTCCAGGCTCTGTAGGCCTTCAAACGGAATTCAAGCATCCACTCCGGCTCTTCTTTACGTGTTGAAAGCTCTCGAATGATATCCTCATTGATTCCATTGGGAAACTCTTCATATTCAATATCGGTGGAAAAGCCATACTTGTATTCCTCTCCGATCATTGATTCTAAGGCTTGCGTTTCGCTCATTAGCTATTGATGTTTTAAAAGTTTGTACTTTACAGCTCACGAAAAAACAACCTTGTATCGCACTGCGTTCGTTGTTTTTGGAGCCTATTTAGAACGAGTACAAATATACAAAAAGTCCCTCTCTTAACTAAACCGAATTGATTGAGAATTTCTATGACTTCTATCAAACCAAGATAACACCTTTGTATGCTGTGATTTAAAGTTAAAACAATTCTATCTTAAAATATGAACGAAAATAGCTGAAATTAAAGACTTGAGGCATTGAATAAGTTAACAACAAAAGAAATACTGAAAGAAAACCTTTTAAGAACTGCCCCTGATAAACTCAGTGCGATGAAGATCATGGTTCCAAACATTCGAAGCTTACACAACGTAGGCTCTATTTTCAGGTCCGCGGATGCTTTTGGTATTTCAGATATTATATTATCAGGATACACGCCTACACCACCCCGTGCAGAGATCAACAAAACAGCAATAGGTGCTGAAGAATTTGTTTCCTGGAAATACGTAGATAATCCTGTTCACACTTTAGATGAGTTAAAGAAACAGGGCTATTATATAGTTGGACTTGAACAAACTGACAAGAGTACAGATCTTCCTGATTTTGATGCGAAAATTCATAAAAATCTATGTATTGTTTTGGGAAGCGAAGTATCGGGCATCGATGAGGACCTTTTACCGCATATCGATGAATTTGTTGCTATTCCACAGTATGGAAGAAAGCATTCCCTTAATGTATCAGTTGCGGCCGGTGTGATCCTATATGCCATGCTTGAGAAATTATGGGATCGATGATCGGTACTGACATGCTCGTTGTCACGCTATTTAGTAAATTGAAAGTATTAAGTAAGACTAGAAACCCAAATAACCATTCCTAAAGTGCCGGAACCAAAAGATCTGATCGAAAAAGCTGAAAGATATTTAAAACAACAACAGGAAATGTATGGTAAATTTTCAGTCAGCTTATCAAATACTGATGAAAAAAATGATACGGTTGAGCAATCTGATGATATTAAAAGACCGGGATCGCCTCAATCAAAAGCTAAGAGAGAATTGACTCAGGATGAGAAGATAGCTGCTTGTCAAACATTGGATGAGCTAAAATCATTATGTAAAAATGCTGATGAATTAAAAACTGACCTTCAAGGAACCAACTTGGTTTTTGGTGTGGGAGATCCGAAGGCAGATCTGATAGTGATCGGTGAAGCCCCTGGTTATAATGAAGACCAACAAGGAGAACCATTTGTAGGTGAAGCAGGTCAGTTACTGGACAAGATCATGAATGCTATTAATTTTAGTAGGGATGAAATCTATATTACCAATATCCTAAAGCATCGTCCACCTAACAATCGTGATCCAAAACAAGAAGAACGACAGCGTAGCCTGCCCTACCTGTTGCGACAGATAGAACTTATCGATCCTAAACTAATCTTATGTGTTGGCAGAATTTCAGCGACAACTCTTTTAGGTGAAGATACCTCCTTAAGTAAACTCAGAGGTGAATTTCACTCATTTCATGGACGAGAACTCATGGCCACCTACCATCCGGCAGCGTTACTCAGAAACCCTAAGTGGAAACGCCATGCATGGGAGGATGTTCAAAAATTGAGAAAACGATACAATGAACTTGGTGGCAAATAGGTCTATTTAAAATAAATAAATAAATACAGGAACGCAGTTCTGATTATTTCACTTTAGCTTCAGAATGTCAGCACAAACAAATCCACAGTGTCAAAATTACCCAACGAGCATAAATTTACTGACCTTTCTGACTATGGCAGGCCATTGGCTCGCATTATTGCAAATTCTCTAAAAGAAACACAATTTTCTCCTATTCACGTTACGATTTGGTTTGTGATTTCCGGCTTAATTGCTATTGCGTGTATTTTAACCGGAAATTATTACCTGGCTGCTTTTTTCCTGATCCTGAAATCAATTTTAGATGCTGCCGATGGCGAGCTGGCCCGCATCAAAAAAACGCCCTCCTACACAGGTCGGTATCTTGATTCCGTTTCTGATATAATATTAAACCTCCTGATAATTACCTCTATATGGTGTATTACAGATATTCATTTTGCTTTTGCACTTTTAGCTTTTTTAGGTATTCAGCTACAAGGCACCCTCTATAACTACTATTACGTGATCCTTAGAACGCATGTCGGTGGTGATAATACAAGTCAGGTGTTTGAAAATAAAGTTCCACGAGCACTTGAGGGCGAAAATCAAAGAAACGTTAACATTCTATTTAAAATCTATAAGTATCTATATGGAATGTTCGATAAGATTATCTATGCTCTAGATCGTGAAGCCGCGACGTCATCAAATTTTCCTAAATGGCTCATGACATCACTTTCAACATTTGGCTTGGGATTCCAGCTTCTCATCATCAGTATTTTTCTTGTTGCAGGGCTTAAAGATCTCATCATACCCTTTTTTATTGCTTACACCCTTCTTATTCCTGTATTTATCGGTATTCGAAAGTTGCTCCCGGATTAGATCGTTTATGTGGATAACAGTGTTTAAAATTTGTTCAAAAAGAATCACCATTCGGTCTGATTTTATACCTATTTTTGAATTCTGAATTAGCACACGATTATTAGGTTTTCAGTTTAAAATATGGCGAATAAATCAGGGTCTTATAATAATAAGTACCGGCAAAAGGACACTCAGGAATTAGAAAAAGGTGGCCGGATTCCTCCACAGGCTGTGGAAGTTGAAGAAGCTGTCTTAGGTGCTATGCTTATAGAGCATGGTGCTGCAACTATTGCTCTCCAAATGCTGAAACCAACAGATTTCTACAAAACAGCCAACCGACACATATTTGAAACACTTTCCAATTTATACGAACGTGATAATCCATTAGATCTGCTGACCGTAGAAAATGAACTCAAAGACAATAATCTGCTTGAGGTCTGTGGTGGCACTACTTATCTCTCCGATTTGACCCGTTCTGTTAGTTCATCTGCTAACATTGAGTATCATGCGCAGATAATCATAGAAAAAGCAATCAAAAGAAACCTTATTCTGGCAAGTAATGATGTCATAAAAGATGCGTATGATACTACTTCCGATGCTTATGATGTTTTGGATCATGCTGAACAAAGCATCTTTGATCTCTCCAATCAGAAAAGCCGAAGTTCAGCCGTACCGGTTGAAAAATTACTTAAAGACACCTTATCGTACCTGGAAGACCTACGGGGGAAAGAATACGGCATTACAGGTGTTCCTTCTGGGTTGGCCATTGATGATATGACTGCAGGCTGGCAAAAAGGTGATCTGGTTATCATTGCTGCGAGACCATCAATGGGTAAAACAGCGTTTGTCCTTACAGCAGCGCGTAACGCGGCTTTGCATCCTGACGAAAATTTAAGAACCCCTATTGCACTGTTTAGTCTTGAGATGTCAAATCAGTCACTGGTCCAACGTCTCTTGACCATGGAGGCACGCGTAAGGGCTGATGAAGCCAGAAAAGGAACCTTAAAGGATGAGGATTTCAGACGACTCATCGATGCTGCCAGTCGTTTATTCAGTGCCGAAATTTATATTGACGATACCCCCGGTATTACCCTCATGGAACTCAGAACCAAATGTCGCCGGCTGAAAAGTGAAAAGGATATTGGACTGATTATTGTGGATTATCTTCAGCTAATGCAGGCAAACTCAAAAGATATTGGTAACCGTGAACAGGAGATCGCAACTATTTCCCGTGGACTGAAAGGACTCGCAAAAGAACTTGATGTTCCTGTCATTGCTTTAGCTCAGTTGTCACGCGCTGTGGAGCAGCGAGGTGGTGATAAACGTCCACAACTCAGTGACTTACGTGAATCAGGTTCGATAGAGCAGGATGCTGATATTGTGATGTTCTTGTACAGAGCGGAATATTACGGCATTACTACGACAGAAGAAGGTCAGTCTACAGCAGGACTAGCAGAGGTGATTGTTGGAAAACAACGTAATGGACCTGTAGGAAGTAAGATGCATTACTTTGTCAAAGATTATGCTCGTTTTGAGAATCTGACCTCAGCAAATAACAATAACCCTTCATTAAATGCTGGAAATGATAGTGGAGGCCCAAGTCTCAGTGATGGGGGAAATGGTGGGCCACCACCTGCCCCCCACAATCCGGCACCTGACGAGGATGCTCCGTTTTAGGGTTTTTTAAAGTCAACGGGAATTCTTGCGCTTGAAACGTCATTTAAATTATCAAAATAGGGATAACTCAAACTGAATTTGGTGTAAATGTCACCATATAAAATTAGGTCATTCTGAGGACTTTAATCTGTTAAGGGCGCAGACCGATTAGTGCTTAATCATTTCCTCAAACAGTCTGTCAAAATGTTTAATTCGCTTTGACCACTCCAAGTGCTTGTTGATATTCTGAAGTGAAGATTTTGGCAGTGGTTTAGTTTTTCCGGTTAACAGCTCTTTAAGATGGTGGAATAGATCATCTTCATTATCATATAAAACCGGAGCATGCAACAGTGGATCATGAAGACTCTTTGGTATGAGTTCAGGGTAATGTAACTCATTGGGCACCATAGGATGACATCCACAATATATGGCCTCCATGATGGCCACACAGAAAAACTCATAACTTGCAGTAGAAACCACTATATCTCCAGAATGGAGAAGTTTACTGTAATTCTCTTTGTCATCAACGTATCCAAAGTGAGTGATCTGCTGACCGAATCGCTGCCAAGCCTTTTCAAACTCTTCAGGTTTTTCATGTTGGGTATCACCGGCTAAAATGAGGTCAAACTTCAGGTCTATGTCATTTAGTCGGTTCAACACCCTAAAGAACTTGGCCGGGTTTCGGTCAAATTGCCACCGCTGATTCCAAACTATGACGGGATTCTCATTATCTTCTCTGGTATCAGGCTGTGCATCAAAGCTGCTCAGGTCTAGACCCGGATACATTACCACACTTTTATCACGGATCTTGTTTACGGTATCGTATTGCTTGCCGTCCGGAAAATTATCTAAAAATGATGGTAATGCACCTAACAGGTCATCGAGGTGAAATTGCGACGAGAACACCAACTTATCGGCTACCAGCATACTCAGATAGTTAATGTAGCAATAGGTCAGATCACGATTCTCTCCTTCCGGTATTGGCCTTGTGAATTGATTTTCATGCATATACATAATAACAGGTGTATGGGAGAATCTCGGATTCGTGAGCGCCATAAATGCAGGTAGGTTCGTCATGCTGCTTGTCAGCAAAAGATCGATATTCTCCTGAACTTGATTAGTCATTTCCGTAAGTGTGACGGAATCACCATGCATTCTCCACTTCCATCCTTTATAGTTCAGTTTAATGGGAATAATATTATGGCTTGAATGTTTTTCAAGTCCCTTCAAAAATGCTTTATGTGAGCCACTGTAAAATGGCTCTACTGCCAAAATATTCATGCAAAGATCTTATTGTCACTTTCTGATTAAGGCTAAGTATATGAAATTTTAACGATGGGCAAATTAATTTAATGACCATAAAAAGATCATTATCTCTCTAGCTAGAAGTATTTTATATCATAAATGTCTAATACCTGATTTGAAATTTTCTTCACAAATCATTGTTTAGTCAATTTGTTTAAAAAAAATCATCATTCCTCAATGCTATAAGGCAAATATTAAGGAGTCAATTCAATAGCAATCTACTGATAAGGTTAAATATTCCTCTGTGTCCTTTATAGTAATTTCTCTTTTCCTAACTTAATATAACTATCTAGTGATTGCTGGAATCAGTAAAACCAAGGTCCACAAAAAGCCGAACAAGGTGACTGTCCGGCTTAAGGCTACCGTGGGTTTATTTAAACTATTAGTTTTTTCTGGTAAGGACTATGATCAATCCTGCAATAGTGATGAAACTCAGACCTAGTAGAATTGGAATTACAAATGAGGTCGGTGTGGTTTCGTCTCTCCAGTTAATGAGTTCGGCATCTATAGTTGAGATCTGACTCATGGTAAGTACTTCTCCGTCCTGAATGTAATTACCCCATTCATTTTTCACTTTAGAGGTCCAGAAGTCATAAAAGGATTTAAATTCATCTCTGTTCCCTTCACCTATGAACTTATCTTCACTAGCCTCTACTGAGCTATCGATAAATGATTCAATAGCCGTATAAAAGCTTTGATTATTATCAAAAGCGCCTATATCAACATTGTTTTGCTCAAGGGTATTATTGATGGAATCCCACATGTTCTTGGAAGTACTCGCCCTCCAGTCTTTAAGCTGACCGTCGATCTTATTCTTCCATTGTCGGGATTCGCTACCACCATAAATTTGACTCAGATCATTGCCCACTTTATTCCAGGTATCTGCAAAGCGTTTCTGAATAGTATGCATCTTCAGATAATCTTCAGTACTTAGTTCGGATGATCCAGCTTTCAGAACCTGTATGTTTTCCTCAATGGTAGCATTAATAAATTCCAGGGGATTGTCTCCTTGCTGAATAGCTATGGCACTGGATGCAATCTCTTTATTGCTTCCGGGACTCATTTCAAGTTCTCGATATGCCACAAACAGTGAGTCCATCATTTTGAGAACAAATTCGTCTCTTTCCTCTACCCTTTGCCTATATTGCTTTACCAGACGTGATAGATTTTGTTCACTTTTTTGAGATTCTGTAATAAGAGTTCTAAGTGAGTCTGTTTCATTATTTAAAAATGCAATTTCAGACTGATAACTTGCGATCTGTTCATTCAATGAGGTAAGTTTTTTACCTTGATTTTCAATAATCATCAGAACTTCTTCTGTTTCATTAACTTCGGCCATCAAATCCTGAATTGTATCATAGAAGGTATTGGGATATAATGCATGGTCGATCAACGACTGATGATCTGCATATGTATTCCTTAGCTTACCAACTTCATTATTCAGGCTATCTGCTTCCTCAATTGTAGTAGCGTTATTTATTGACGCTTCGAGCGATTTATAGGAATTTTCAAATTCTTTGGTGATCTGATAATCAGACGACTGGGCGAATACCGCTGTAGTCGTGCAAATTAAGAGTATAACTGTACCGGTTACTTTAAGTATCATCTTCATGATTGTTCCTCCTCTTCATTTTCCAAAATTCCTGTTTCATTCATTTTAATGGTTTTATTGGTATCCCTCATTACAAGCTGCACACCTGAGGTTCGTAAATTAAAAGCCGGGTCTTGCAGGGGAGATTCTGATACATTGATTTTGTTCTTTAACTTAAGGGAACCTTTACCGGGTTCCATTACGTAAACATTTTTGAACTGATCTGCAGTAATAAAATAAAATCCATCTGCATTTCGGATGAGTCTAATTTCTCTTATCTGTTTTGAGGAATCGGAAGCCCCAAACTCTTGTTCTTTGAAGGATTTTACATTAAAGGAAATCCCGTGCCTGACATCGGTGATCTTTCCGTTTTCGTCAGGGACCAATACTGACTCAAGTTGCTGTGAATAGTCTACATTTTCCACAACAAATGAATTACAGGCAGAGGCTGTCGTTATTATCAGCAAAGCTGATAAAATGTAAGTTATTCTGTTGATTCTCATTCTGTTCTTGTTACTGATATTTTCTGTTCAGTAACTTGTAGTTATCAAAATGAGATATGTTCCACTATTCTATAATTATACTTTCGACGGGAACACCGGTTTTTAGTATATTTTTTCCTTCAAGAAATGAAAGCTCTATGATAAATGAATAGCCGATCACATCGCCCCCTAACCTTTTAATTAGTTTAGTTGCAGCAGCAGCACTTCCCCCGGTCGCGATAAGGTCATCGTGAATCAACACTTTGGCTCCCTCAAAAATAGCGTCTTCATGTATTTCTATATTATCTTTTCCATATTCAAGAGCATAAGTTTCTGATAATGTATTAGATGGCAACTTACCTGGCTTGCGAATGGGAATAAAACCCGCATTCAGATCCTGCGCCAGATTAGTTCCAAATAAAAAACCTCTAGATTCCAAACCCACCACAAAATCAACCTCCTTGTGTCGATAAGGCTGCAGCAACATAAATGATGTCAATTCAAGGGCACGCGGATCCTGCAGCAAGGTTGTAATATCCTTAAATTTGATGCCTTTCTCAGGAAAATCAGGAATAGTGCGGATCGTTTCAGCAATGTAATCCTTTATACTTTGTTCTATTTTTTTCATCAATATTAGATTAAGTTCGCAACAAGGTAATTAAAAGAAATGCAGTCAGACAAAAAATGAGTATCACAAAACTTCCGTTAATGCAAAAGCATTATAAATTCATGGCCAGAGCATTTATGTTGGCTGAGCAGGCTTTTGAAAATGATGAGATTCCGGTTGGAGCCATTGTCGTATATAAAGATCAGATAATCGGTAAGGGATTCAATCAGGTTGAAATGCTGAATGACCCTACTGCGCATGCCGAGATGCTTGCGATTTCGGCTGCCTGCGAAACAATGTCAGAAAAATACCTGAGTGATTGTACCCTTTATGTTACACTTGAACCATGTGCTATGTGCGCAGGAGCTGCCATATGGAGTAAATTGGGGACGATCGTATTTGGAGCACAAGATGCCAGATCGGGAGGCTGTGGCAGCGTATTCAATATTGCCTCTAACAAAAAGTTGAATCACCGCATCGATTTAATACAAGGTGTAATGGAATCCGAATCTGAGTTTTTACTTAAAGAATTCTTTAAACAAAAGCGTTAGTAAGATCACTCAAACTCACGTTTAGCTGCCACATATACAATGTGCCATTTCATTTTTATATCCTCCGTTTTATCCCAATGATCTATAAGCAATTTAAACTGTTTATAACTTAATGATTTGCCTAGTATAGAATAAGATTCACCCGTTTTCTTCAAATAGCGGAAAAATTCCAGGGAATGTTCAAACTCCTTATACAAATCGTTTTCGTAATAATCGATCTGTATGGGGCCCATGGAAAGTTTGACGACAATCTCTTCAACGTCAGGTAATGGATTAGCTGTATGGGGTAAACCTAATTCCAGACATTTTTCATACCAACCTGGAAATGTATGATTACCCGGAAATGAGCACAATAAAAAACCCCCGGGAATCAAACCTTCTGAAAGATTCTGTAAAGCCAAAGAAGTATCTTTGAACCAATGAGGGGTAAATCCACTAATTATCAATCCAAAAGAATCCTTCTCAATATTATAATCATCAGCATTTAAGATCTTAAAAGAAACCTTTGAATGCTCTATTCCTGTTCTTTGTAGCTTTTGTTTACATTTGTCGAGCATCCTTTTAGAAGCATCCGTAACAATAATCTCTCTGTCGGGGAATTGTTGAATAAGTTTTTCAGTGACGAATCCTGTGCCACATCCGACTTCTAATATAGGTCCGGATGGAACTGCTTCTTTCCATGGTATTAGTGAGGCAATCAGACCATCAGCAACTTTATTTTGTATCTCAGCATACTCATCGTATGTATCTGTAGCTTTTTCAAATGCTGAGATGATGCCTTTATGATAACTCAATATATTTGAAAACCTCTATATATTTAAGGTGATTTAGCTTGGCAGGTTGTATTGATCTGTTGTCCAAGATGAATCAGATTCAAACGTTCTTCCCATTGCTCTAAATTGACGTACAAACGGTAATTTGTTTCGAACACCCGGTGCAAATTGATTGTAATCGATCATAAATAGACGCTTAGAATCCGGATCGTAATATGTAAAGTTTACAAAAGGTCCGCCCATCAAGCCATTCACCATATGCCACGTCCCACGGGTTTCATAAGCCAATAATCTGCCTTTTTGGAAAGTCTCAGATTCAATGGGTCTGATCTCTGGCCTGTTCAGATAGGTTTGAACATACATGGAATCTCTTGCTCCCTTAATGAAATGCTTTGAGAGAGAATCCCGTGTTGATATTATCCAGTCCCTATCCAAAAATGAGATGTCCTCTACGTTATCCTGATACCAAATCCACATCCAGCGATCATTTTGAGGTAATGCTCTACGGTAACTGATAAAGTTTAACGTATCAACATTCTTTATATAATCATGTTGAAAGCGAACTTTGAAGCCCCTGTTTTGCCAAAGTGAATCTGAATATTCGGTGAGTTCTTTTTTCTCATAAACGAAATATTCCCATCGCTTGAGTTCTTTTTCCAGCATGTTTGACAGCAGTGAGTTCTCGGTATTTCGTATTTTTTCAGCCAAAGTAGAGTCTGATGTAGATGTCAGTATCAGTGCATATTGATCCCGATACCACTGATCTTGAAACGGGAAAGCAAAGCTTTCACCTTGTCGGACGCGCTGTTCGATACTATCATCCAATAAACCCCGGATCTGTCGTCCTACATTTGAGTCTTCCTCAATAGGTGCAGCAAATATTAGGTTCTTTTGTTTCTTTAAGCGATCCAACTGATCCTGAGATGTGATCTGGGTAAACTGTAGGTCATAATATGGTTCTCCATTTGGTACGGTAAGTACCCATTGGCCAAAGACATCGCGAATAGCATCGGCAGTTTTACTTTCCCATGTTGTAGAATCCATTACTACAACAACTTCGCGGGTATTTCCATCCGCTAATGGTCGATAATCTCCATCACAAGAAATGGTCATGATCCCCAGTATTGCCGTTAAACCAAAAAGAAAAAGTCGCTTCATATCTCGTTATTATTTTCCAAATTTCAGTGAATGAACGAAAGAGAACAGCTCAGATTGCCAGCCATCTTTCGGATAATGTTTTGTGATAGTATCAATTAAGGCACTTCCAACAATAAATCCATCGGCATTTGATGCGATGTCTTGAGCATCTCCGAAGGATTTGATGCCAAACCCAACCATAACAGGATTTTTGTTGATATTCTTGCGCACCCGGCTAATGAACCGATCTACAGACCGAGTAACCTCTTCCCCCTCCCTGGCACCCGTAACGCCTGTAACAGATACACAATATACAAATCCACTGGAATTCTCATCAGCAAGTTTCATGCGTTCATCGGATGTGTTGGGAGCCACCAAATGTATGACGTTTAGATCATTAGATTTTGCAGATTCTTTAATAATACCATCCTCCTCAAGCGGAATATCAGGTATAATAAGGCCATCCACACCTGCTTCAGCGGCTTTTTTTGTAAACGAATCCACACCATAACGCAAAACGGGGTTCATGTATCCCATTAGAATAATTGGAATCTGTGATCTTTGCCGAACCTTTTTAACCATCTCAAAGATCTTATTCATAGTGATACCATTCTTGATGGCAACCTCACTTGAGTATTGAATGGTAGGTCCATCGGCAAGTGGGTCACTGAAAGGCATTCCAAGCTCGATCATATCCGCTCCGTTTTTCTCAAAACCCAATATAAGATCCACTGTAGAATCCAGTTCGGGATAACCTGCGGTAATGAACAGACTCATTAGCTTATCATCAGGTTTCTTATTCTTAAAAACGTTTTCAATTCTATTCATGATTCTAAAATCTTTGCCGGTGATAAAGTATTGTTTCGTCACAATAATGCTCCGGTATAAAGCATCCAAGCAACTTTATTAAAAAGTAATTGACTGTCTTAGCTTTCTTCGCGAATATATTCAGATATGGTCCCCATGTCTTTGTCTCCTCTTCCTGATAGATTCAAGATCACAATTTCATCTTCTGAAGTTTGCGGCATTAGATTTTCAAGCCATGCAAAGGCATGGGCCGTTTCCAATGCCGGAATGATACCTTCTGTTTTTGAAAGTAATTTAACAGCTTCCATTGCTTCTTTATCAGTTACAGAATAATAATTAACCCTACCTAGATCTTTTAAATGAGCGTGCTCGGGACCTACACCGGGATAATCAAGTCCGGCACTAATTGAATGAGCCAATTCTATCTGTCCTTCATCTGATTGTAGTAAGTAACTTAATGACCCGTGAAGAATACCTGGTGTACCTTTACTCATCGTAGCTGCTGTTTTACCGGAATTAACACCAAAACCAGCAGCCTCCACGCCGATTATATTTACAGACTCATCGTCTATAAAGGGATAGAAAAAGCCAATAGCATTTGATCCGCCTCCCACACAGGCAACTAAATATTCCGGATTTCTCCCTTCTAATTCTTTTATCTGATTTTGGGTTTCAAAACCGATCACTTCATGAAAATATCTAACCATCATTGGGTATGGATGAGGTCCTACTACAGAACCTATTATATAGAACGTTGTTTCAACATTGGTAACCCAATCGCGGATCGCTTCATTTGTGGCATCTTTCAGAGTTTTAGAGCCACTTGTTACAGAACGAACTTCAGCCCCTAACAGTCTCATTCGGTCTACATTCAGCTTTTGGCGAACCATATCTTCCTCACCCATATAGACGATACATTCCAGGCCAAATTTGGCACAAGCGGTAGCTGTTGCCACGCCGTGTTGACCTGCACCAGTCTCAGCAATGATTCGCTTTTTACCCATTCGTCGAGCAAGTAAAACCTGACCAATGGCATTATTGATCTTATGAGCTCCGGTATGGCAAAGATCTTCACGCTTTAAGTATATCTTGGCTTTGCCGTAATGCTCAGTAAGCCGATCGGCATAAGTAAGCTTGGTAGGCCGACCAACGTATTCATCGAGCAATTTAGCCAGTTCAGAATTAAACGCAGGATCATCCTTGGCTTTTATGAATTCCTCTTCTAATCCCTGAATGGCAGGAATAAGTATTTCAGGCACAAATTTACCTCCAAATTGGCCATAATAGCCTTTCTCATTTGGAAATTTATAAGTCTTTTTCTTGGTTTGTGTGGTCATAATAATTATGTCGGTCGTCATCCTAAGGTTGCTCCAGAAGTACCTTCACAGATCGAAAAACTGTAGGTTCTTCACTTTCGCTCAGTATGATTTTAAAATTTAGTTTCTTCGATTTTTCTAATCTCTTCCATAAAAGCTTCGATCTTGGCAAAGTCTTTTAATCCCGGTTTTTGTTCTATGCTGCTTGAAATATCTACAGCAAATGGTTGAACGGATTTAATAGCTTCTTTGATATTCCCTGTTTTTAGTCCTCCTGAAAGGAAGTACGGAATATCAAGTTCCAGATCGCTTATCAATGACCAATCAAAGCTTTTTCCGGTCCCCCCCCATAATCCATCGATCTTGGTATCAAATAAAAGATAATCGGCAACTTCAGCATATTGTTCAATCTGATGCTTTAACAAATAATCTACTGAATCTTCTTCAATATGAATGGCTTTTATGACCGGCTTCTCGATCAATCCACAATACTCAGGAGATTCATCCCCATGTAGCTGCACATAATCAAGTCCTGTTTGCTTTGCGATACTGTTCACATTATCCAGTGTTTGATTTACGAACACTCCTACTTTTTCAGGACCTTCGATCCAGTTTATAATAGCACCTGCCTCTCCCGGCTCGATGTAACGGGGACTTTTATCGTAGAAAATGAAACCCAGATAATCCACCAGTGCCCCGGCTGCAAACCGGGCATCCTCTAAATTCGTGATGCCACATATCTTGATTTTAGTTCTATCAGTTTGTTCAGTCATTTAAATTCGATATTTCAAATTCTGTTTCCAGTTGCTCAAGTAAGTCTTTTAAAGCCTGACCGGGATCTTTCTCCCTCATAAAGTATTCACCTATCAAAGCGGAGTGTATTCCTTCATTTTTCAATAGAGCCAGTTCCTTTCCACTAGATAAGCCACTTTCAGAAACTAATATTGTATCTTTAGGAGCTTGCTGTAAGATGGCTATGCCTCTGTGAACGTCCACTTCAAAGGTTTTCAGATCACGATTGTTAACGCCTAAAATTTCAGTTTGTTCAAAGTCTAAGCGATCAAAATCGTCCCGATCGTAACATTCAACCAAAGCATCTAAACCAAATTCTTTAGCGGCATATTGTAGTTCATGTAGCTGATCACCCTCAGTGATTGCCACTATGATCAAAACAGCATCTGCACCATGTGCTTTTGCTTCTTTTATTTGATATGGGTCGATAATGAAATCTTTCCGTAAAAGAGGTAATTTTACTCGTTTGGAAATTCCTTCCAAATATTTGATATCACCTTTGAAAAACGGTTCATCTGTTAATATAGAAATGGCTGAAGCCCCTCCCTCCTCATATCTTAGTGCTATATCTACGGGATCAAAATCAGGACGGATAATACCTTTCGAAGGTGATGCTTTTTTGACTTCTGCTATGATAGAAACTGTATTAGAATCTTCGAGTGATTTTTTGAATGAAACTCTTTCCTTTTCAAATCCCTCGAAAGTATTAAAATCGGCCAGTGAAACCTTTTTCTTACGCTTGGCCAGATCTTCAGCTGTCTTTTCTGTTATTTTGTCTAAGATGTTGTTCATTAGTATTTAAATGTTCCCATTGCATCATTTGTGGCATCAATGAAATCGTTAAATAATTTACGTGCTTTGCCTGATTCGAGTGCTTCCATTGCCATCTTTTTGGCATCCTCCAGTTTTTCCACTTTGCCGGAGGCCTGAATGGCAAAGGTTGCATTCAATAAAGCAATGCCTTGCTGAGCCTCAGTTGCCTTATTCGATATAATGTTAGTTAAGATCTGAGCGTTTTCTTCTTTGCCTCCCCCCATTAATTCTTTCATTTTTACTTTGGTGAAGCCTATCGATTCCGGATCGAACACAATTGAGGTGGATACTACCTTGTCATTTAGTTCAAAGATCTCTGATTGTGATGTCAAACTCACTTCATCGAGTCCATCATGGGCATTAAATGTGTATGCAAAGTCAGTTTCGAGGTTTGACAAAATATGAACCATTTTCTCAGCGACTTCCTTACTAAAAGCACCTATAACATACCTTTGAACTCCAGCCGGATTTACCATTGGTCCCAGAATATTGAAAAAAGTACGAAAACCGATCTCACGTCGTGATGGCATTACGTATTTCATAGCAGGATGAAACATTGGGGCAAACATAAAAGCCATATTTATTTCATCAAAAACCTGTTCCACTTGCTCCTTACCAAGCTCAATTGACGCTCCTAAATGTTCTAAAACGTCTGCACTTCCGCATTTACTGGAAGCACTGCGGTTACCATGTTTAATGACAGGAACGCCTGCAGCAGCAGTTATAAAAGAGGCAGCTGTAGAAATGTTAAAAGTTCCTGATTGATCTCCACCTGTACCTACTAGATCAATAGCACCGGTAACATCAACATTAACTTTAACGGCTTTGGAGCGCATCACTTTTACAAAAGCTGTGAGCTCTTCCACTGTTTCACCTTTTAAGCGCATAGCAGTCAGGAAAGAAGCGATTTGGGGTTCGGATATCTCCCCAGACATAATCAGCTTCATTGCCGTTTCCGCTTCACCTTGAGTTAGATCCTCTGAAAATGATAGCTTATTAAGTATGATTTTAAAATCCATCATTGATTTAGCCAGTTTGAAATAATTTTTGGTCCTTCGGTTGTTAGAATGCTTTCCGGGTGGAATTGAATTCCCTGAATCGGAAATTCTTTGTGACGTATTCCCTGTATCACTCCATCGTCTGAATGAGCGGTTACCTGAAGAGCATCGGGTATGGTATTAGGGTCTAATACTAAAGAATGATATCGGGTGGCAGTAAAACTTTCTTTGACTCCAGAAAATATAAATAGATCATCATGTGATACCTTTGACACTTTGCCGTGCATAAGTTTAGGGGCATGGATAACCTTCGCTCCAAACACCTCACCTATGGCTTGATGTCCAAGACAAACTCCTAAAATAGGTGTTTCTTTACCAAGTTCTCCAATGATCTCCTCAGTAACACCGGCTTCATGTGGCCGACCGGGTCCAGGTGATATTAGGATTTTGGTTGGGTTTAATTCACGTATTTCATCCAGTGTTAAAGCATCGTTACGAATCACTTTATAATTGTCCGTTTCAGCCGCTACCAGGTGAACAAGGTTGTAGGTGAAGGAGTCGTAGTTATCTATTATTAGGATCAATTCGTTTCTACTGTAATAGTTATAATTAAAGGTCTAGTGGATATCACTGCTAACAAAACTAAAAATGTCTTACAATACCCGTTACTTCCCTGATCGGTTCCATAACTTCCTCAGCGCGATTACGGGCTCTTTTACTTCCCTGTCGCAGTACATCATGAACATAATCAAGGTCCGTTTCCAAGTCCTTGCGTCTTTCCCTTGCCTCTTCGAAGAAATCTTCAATCATGCCTAAAAGTTCCTTTTTTGCATGACCATAACCATATCCACCCGCTCGATATTTTTCAGCAATCTCACTCTGAGTTTCCTTGTCAGCAAAAAGCTTGATCAGGGCAAACACATTATCACTTTCCGGGTCTTTTGGGTCTTCTAGAGCTGTTGAGTCTGTCTGAATTGACATTACGCGTTTTTTCAAAGCTTTGCCTTCAGCAAAAATATCTATGGTGTTATCGTAACTCTTACTCATTTTGCGTCCATCTATACCCGGAACAACGGCTACTGACTTTACTATGTGTTCTTCAGGTAGCTTGAGATACTCGTTATTGTAAGTATGATTAAACTTACCGGCCAGATCACGTGTTATCTCAATATTTTGTTTTTGGTCTTCGCCCACAGGCACAATATCAGAGTGATAGATCAAAATATCTGCGGCTTGCAGGATGGGATAAGTGAATAATCCAATATTTGGTTTGAGCCCGGCAGCGATCTTGTCCTTGTAAGAAACTCCTTTTTCCATCAATGACACAGGTGCCAGGGTTCCAAGTATCCAGGCTAGTTCAGTTACCTGAGGTACATCCGATTGTGCAAAGAAAGTGGCCTTTTTGGGATCCAGTCCTAACGCCAGATAGTCAAGCGTTACATCGATCGTGTTTTGATACAACTGTTTACCATCATTTAAAGATGTCAACGAATGGTAATTTGCAATGAAGAAAAAGGCATCTCCCTCCTCCTGCATGGCAATGTGTTGACGTATAGCTCCGAAATAATTACCGATATGTAGTTTTCCGGAAGGCTGAATACCTGATAAAATAGTTTTTTTCTTACTCATTGATCTGATTTAAGTAATATTTATTGAATATCTAAAGCTACATTGAGCGCCTGAATCAATGCGCCAGCTTTGTTTTGAGTTTCTTCGAATTCTTTAACAGGGTCACTATCAGCCACGATTCCTGCACCTGCCTGAATATATGCTTTGTTACCGGTTACGACCATAGTTCTGATAGCAATGCAAGTATCCATATTGCCAGAAAAATCAAAATATCCTACGGCACCTGCATAAATACCTCGTTTTGTGTGTTCCAACTCATCAATGATCTCCATAGCCCTTATTTTTGGGGCTCCGCTTACCGTACCGGCAGGAAAGCACTGCATAAGGGCATCAACTGAAGTTTGGTTGTCCTGTAATTCACCAACCACATCACTTACAATGTGCATGACGTGAGAATAACGTTCGATCACCTGATTTCGCTCCATCTTTACAGTACCGGGTTTACATACTCGCGACAAATCATTTCGCCCCAGATCTACCAGCATGATATGCTCAGAAACTTCTTTTGGATCTCTTTTAAGATCCTCTTCAAAAGCGAGATCTTCTTCATGAGTTTTTCCACGCGGACGTGTACCGGCGATCGGCAGCACTCTGGTTTCGCCTTCTTGAACACGAACCAAGACTTCCGGTGAAGACCCAACCAGTTGGAAGTCTTCAAAATCCAGATAGAATAAATAAGGAGACGGATTTACCATTCGTAATGCGCGGTATAACATGAATGGATCACCACTCATGTCAGCCTCAAATCGCTGTGAAAGAACAACCTGAAATATATCTCCTTCATAGATGTACTCCTTACCCTTCTTAACTATCTTTTGAAAATACTCCTGTTCCATGTTACTGGTAAGAGAATTTGTATCGATACTGAAAGGACGGGTTTTAAAATTTGAATTTAATGCCGCCTCTTCCATTTCATCCAGGTTTTGCTGCGCTTTCTGATATGCTTCTTCGAGATTATCCTCTTCTTCAACAAAGACGGTTTTGATCAATACCACCTGATGTTTAACATGGTCGAATGCATAGATCTCATCATAAAAAGCCCAGATGGCTTCCGGAAGATTCAGGTCATCTTCAGGTACATTTGGCAGGTCTTCCACTTGGCGAAAGGTGTCATAGGCTGAAAATCCAACAGCACCACCCTTTAATCGAGGAAGCCCGGGAAGTGTAGGTTCAGAATAGGCCGTAGTAAGCTCTTTAAGTTTTTCAAAATACGATGATGATACTATTTTTCGTTCATCTTTAGTTTCAAGCGTTGTTTTAGCTCCATCAAAGGATAGCTTTTGATATGGATTTCGTCCAATAAATGAATAACGGGCCAATTGCTCTCCGCCTTCAACTGATTCAAGAAGAAATGGGAATTCAGCTCCTTCTCGAATATTCATAAACAGGGAAACCGGGGTCAATACATCCGCAAGTAGTCTCCTATAAACCGGTATGGCCGTGTATTCTTTACTTAATTCTAAAAATTGTTCTTTATTCATCTATTTTTCGTTAATCGATCTTAGTTATTTAAAAACTGATAAATGGGTCGTGAATAACTAATAACGCACTCATAAAAACAAAAAAACCCACCATTCGAACGAACAGTGGGTTTTAAACTTCTTTTCTCAAATGCTCAATTACATAGCAGTCCCACTGTTATATTCTATAACGGGCCACCACCAATATTGTAAATCGTTAATTTGATTCTTCATGTCGCGCTGAATATAAAGGCCTGTTCAGGTTTATGCAATACAGAATCCTGATTTGTTACAATTAATGATATAGTGGACTTACGATTTATCATTGATTAACATTAGCATAAACCTGATGCTATAATTTAATGAATCTGATTTAATTCGAATCACCGCTTGTGAACCGGCTTTGGCACTGCACACTCATTAGGGATTCAATAGACCTTTTAGATCATGAAGAACTCAGAAGCTTTAGCCAAACTCTATCATTCGTTGAACCCAAACGCAGAAAAGATCTATGTGGTACCGCTGATACGGTTCTCCCACAAGAAAACAGATTACCTATACCTGCTATACAAAAATTTGATCGAAAGTGAAGAGTTTAAGATAAGGTCCATAAGCATTTTTGATCATTTTAAACTAATCGCAGCTATTCTAACAAACAGAAACTCCATATTACATTATCATTGGTTTGAATTTCAAGACTTCAAATCTTTGATAGGGATGCCCTGGAAATTGTTTTGTATTTACTTCTTTCAAAAACTTGGAGGAACTGTTGTATGGACTATTCACAATGAATTTCCCCACGACCGTAAGTATTTAAATCTGCATCTTTATCTGCATCAGAAAATGGCCAAGTGGTCGAAAGCTTTACATGTTCATTGCGCCAAGGCCGTTGATATAATGTCCAATCGTTTAATGTGTGATAAGGAAAAATTTCACGTTATATCCCACCCTGAATATCCACTGGATTCAATCGCTAAGAATGAGGCAAGAGACCTCCTAAGAACCCATTACAAAGTTGTATTAGAAGATGAAGAACCAATTTTGTTAATGTTTGGAAATATCAGCAGGTATAAGAGAATGGATCTGGTGGCAACATTAATTATTGAATTTGATCTAAAGTGTAAACTGTTGATCGTAGGTCCAATTAAAAAAGGAAATGAAAAGCTTTACAAGAAATTAGGTGTTTACGAGCAATCAGATGACAGAATTAAGGTCATACCTCATTTTATTGGAGAAGATCGGGTAAGCTGGTTCTTTTCGGCCGCTGACATCTCCGTATACAATTATAGAGAGATTTTGTCCTCCAGCAGTTATCATATGGCACTAGCGTTCAATAAAGCTGTATTAGCCCCTGATATTGGCTGTTTGTCTGAAGAAGCTGAAAAAACAAATGTCTTTCTGTTCAAAGATCAAAATGAATTAAAAGATTTGATAAAACATCACGCTGCTGAGACCCGGAAAGATGACAAGGCCTAAAGAAAAAGCTTTCTGGATCGTAACCGGAAATCTTCTTGGTCGTGGCATGACTTTTATTGTTTCTATCGACCTTGCAAGAACACATGCCATTAATTGATATGAGTTGATCATTTTACTATATCTATACCTGTTCCGCATATAAACTAGTTTGCTGACAGCATGAGATTGTATTGTAAATCAGCTGTAATCCTGAAATTCATCAGTGCCTTCCGGTCCATAATCATCCGTAAAGAATTGGATAGCACCTATCGTAATACCTTTAAGCACGAAAATCGTGAATACAATCATCAAACCATATTCTTTGAAGGCAAGTATGAGTATCAGATAAGTTATAAATAGAATAAAGGTCCCTCTCTGTTCACGGATCGTATTTCGGTCAAATCTTGGGATCTTATCAAATGGAAGCGTACTTACCATCAAAAAAGATATCACAACAATGATAGGTATCAGAGCTGAATTGACTCCGTTTTCAAGAAATGAAAACAGTTCTACAGAGTCTTTAAAGGTCAAAAAGAAGGATCCCAAAATAATAGCCTGTGCAGGAATTGGTAATCCTATGAAAAAACCCTGAGAGGGCTGTAGGCGTGCATTAACATTAAACCGTGCAAGTCTTACTGCGCCGCATAAAGGAGGAAGTGCACTAACTATGATCCCTACAAAACCAAGTTCATGTAAACTCCAGCTGTAGATCAGGAATCCCGGAGCGACTCCAAAAGAGACCATATCACTGATCGAGTCCAACTCAATACCAAAATCACTGGTGGCATTGGCCAATCTTGCCATTAATCCGTCAAAAACGTCAAATAAACCGGCTAAAGCAATCAGCCAAGCTCCCAGTACAAAATCTTCATTGGATATAGAAATAATCGCAAGAAAACCACTGAAAAGGTTCATTAAAGTAAAGAAACTAGGAACGGCAATTCGTTTATTTACCGGTGGCTTTACCTCCTTTCGTCGCTTCTGTCGCTGCTTGAATGAGTGATATTTCTTTTGGATAGGATATTTCATTATTGAATAGTTCCAAGTACAGATTCCCCGGCTACAGTCTTATCTCCTTCTTTAACCTGAGTTGTAACATTACCGGGGACAACAACATCCATTCGCGAACCAAATTTCATAATGCCAAAACGTTCTCCTGCAACAAGGTCATCACCCTCATTGATCTTGTAAACGATACGACGTGCCAAAAATCCGGTAATCTGACGGAAAAAGATTTTGGTTCCTGATGGATGAAGAACTCCAAAGTCTGCCCTCTCATTGAGTTCCGAAGCATGCTCGGTCCATGCCATTAGATATTCGCCCGGATGATATTTGACATATTCCAACTTTCCTGAAACCGGATTTCTATTAACATGAACATTCAAAGGTGATAAGAAAATACTGATCTGTGTTGCTTTGCCTTTTAAATAAACGTTTTCTTCAATTTCCTTTATAAAAACAACCTTACCGTCTGCCGGTGCAATAATTAGATTGGTATCAGAGGGAATATTTCTATCCGGATCTCTAAAAAAATAGACCGTTAAAGCTGTGAGGACTAAAAATACAGAATAGAACATGTAGGTTATCCTCTCCGGTAAATAATAACCGGCAAAGCCGCTTACCAATAACGATACTAGAACAACGAATGCAATTGTGCCGTAACCTTCTTTAGAGATCATTTTTATAATCCAAAATACCTGAATGCATCATTAAACATAACAAAAATAAAGAGCCCTATCATTAAGAAGAAACCGATCTGTTGTGCCACCATTCGAACCTTTTCGGAGGGTTCTCTCCTGGTAATTCCTTCATAAAGCAGAAATACCAAATGTCCTCCATCCAATGCAGGTATAGGAAGTATATTTAATATGGCCAGCGTAATACTTAATAATGCCGTTATGTTCCAAAATCCAATCCAACCGGCTTGATCAGTTGCCTCGCGAGTAATATTTGCAATGGCAATTGGTCCGCCAAGGTTTTGTTTAACTGAAATATCGCCTGTTAACATTCTTGCAAAACCCTGCAAAATGCCGGTGGTTTGTTCAATGGTTTGATTATAACCTTCACCTATGGATTCAAAAAAACCGTACTCAATGCGTTCAAAACCCAGAGATTGAGGATTAGGTGAAGCAATTCCTATAGTTTTACTTTCTTGGTCAGGCATAATGGATGCGTAGAATAATGAGTCTGCCCTCATTACACCAAAGTTTATAGCAGTGTCAGCTTCTTGTATGATCTCTACTAATTGCACCCAGTAGCTAACGCTGTCACCATTGGCAGAAACGATCCTGTCTCCAGCCTTGAGCCCGGCTTCGGCTGCAGGTCTCCCTGCCGGTACAGATGATACCTTACTTGGAAGCATGTAGCTTATATCCAGGAATCCACGCGTTTGAAGACTGTCCAGATAGTTTGAACTTACAGGCACATTGATCTTCTGACCATCACGCAACACGGAATAGTTCAGGTTATCAGCTGTTAACTCAGAGGCAGAAACCAGATCATTGAAGTAGGTTACTTCCTTTCCGTTTACACCTACGATCTTATCACCGGTTTCAAAACCAATCTCATTTAAAATGGAAGTTTCAGGTACATAAATACCCTGTGATTCCTGAATTGGCAGTACCGCTTTCCCATTGGAGTAGGTCATCCCGAAGTAGATAAAGAAAGCGAGGATCATATTGAAAATAACACCGGCAGTTATAGTAATAATTCTTTGCCATACCGGCTTGCTTCGGTATTCCCAATCTTCAGGTTCTTTTTCTAAATGATCGGTATCCATACTTTCATCTATCATCCCTGAGATCTTAACGTAACCTCCCAGTGGTGTAGCACCAATGCAATAATCAGTATCACCTTTCTGAAATCCCCAGACTCGTGGTGGAAATCCAATTGAGAAGCGTTCAACTCTCATGCCAAATAGTTTAGCCGCCAAAAAATGACCCAACTCATGTACAAAAACGAGGATCATGATCGCCCCGCCGAATATGAGTAACGTGTTTAATAAACTTAAAAACCAATCCATGTAATTTATTTAAATATTGATGCTGCGAATGCTCGCGTTTCTTTATCTATTTCTTTAATCTTATCAAGACTCAAACTATCATTCAAATCTATGTTCGCCAAACTTTGTTTCACAATTTTTGGGATTTGAATATAACCAATTTCTCGATTCAAAAATCTCTCAACAGCTATCTCATTTGCTGCATTCAAAACTGTAGGAGCAAACCCGCCTTTGCTGATGCTTTCCATCGCTAATCTTACACAAGGAAACTTCTGAAAGTCAACAGGACTAAACGTCAGGCTATGCGTTTTACCCCAATCCATTCTTGGCGTCTTCAATGGAAGTCTGTCAGGATACCCTAAAGCGTATATTATGGGTACTTTCATATCTGGTGGCCCCATTTGGGCCTTACTTGAACCGTCTTTAAATGTAATAATGGAATGAATAATACTTTGCGGATGAATAACGGGCTCAATGTCTTCAACAGGAATACCAAATAACCAATGAGCTTCTATGATCTCGAGGCCTTTATTCATCATCGTGGCTGAATCTATGGTTATCTTATCACCCATATCCCAGTTAGGATGATCGAGAGCTTCTTTTAAGGTTACTTTTTTTAGCTGATCGACTGTGTGGTTCCGGAATGGCCCACCACTTGCTGTGATCACTATTTTCTCGATATCCTTCATATCTTCACCGGCCATACACTGAAACATGGCACTGTGCTCTGAATCTACAGGTATAAGTTCAGCATTTGATTGTTTCAACTCCTTCATGATAATCTCTCCACCAGCTACAAGAGATTCTTTATTAGCCAATGCTACCTTTTTGTTGGCCTGAATAGCATTCAAAGTTGATTCAAATCCTGCAAAACCTACAAGACTATTAAGTATTATATCAGCTTCATCCAGAGTAGCTAAGGCCGGTAAATGCTCTTCACCACTTATTATTTTTATAGAAGAAGATATATTGCTTCGAAGATCAGAATAATAATCTGAGTTACATATTAGGGCAAATTTAGGAGTAAATTCATTGATCTGGTCCGAAAACAATTTCCAGTTGGTATTAGCTGAAATTGCTAAAACCTCAAATTGATCAGGATGTTGCCGGACGATCTCAAGAGCCTGCGTACCAATGGATCCTGTAGAGCCCAAAATAACTAGTTTTTTCTTTTTCACTCTTAGAGATGAATAATCTTCAATTTTAAATTCTTTATAGACCCTAAAGGTAAGGAATGAATGTTCAAAACCCCATTTCTTTTGCTACTTCAAACATCTGAGCGTGAGCTGTAACCGTCTCAGATAATGACGGTGCATACCCGCCTGAAAGTAGTAAAGTAATCGGTTTATCCCATTGAGTGACAGTCTCAATTACAATGCGATCTCTTACCCTTAATCCATTTAACGTTAATGATAATCTTCCAAAATGATCTCTCTTTAAAGGATCGATCCCTCCAAGGTAAAAGACAAGATCCGGATCAAATTCGCTTTTTATCTTATCTAAAGCACTAATGAGCACATTATGATAGTCTTTGTCATTTGTTTTATCGGGTAGCCCAACATCAAGATCTGATGGAGGCTTTTTGAAAGGGTAATTATTTTGCCCGTGAATAGAGAATGTATAAACTGATTCATCATTCTCGAATATATGAGCCGTGCCGTTTCCTTGATGAACATCACAATCAATGACGAGCACCTTGTTTACCCACATAGATTGTTGAAGAACGCGAATGGCAACTGCAACATCATTGTATACACAAAATCCCTCGCCATAATCCGGCATGGAATGATGCGTGCCCCCGGCCAAATTACCGGCTAATCCATCCTGCAAAGCCATCAAACCGGCATTAATAGTGCCTTGTACGGCTAATCTCGACCTAATGGCAAGCGACTTACTCCATGGCAACCCCATTCTGCGGATTTCTTTTTTATCTAATTCTCCGGTCCATACGGCTTTTGCATAACGATCGGTATGTGCCGTGATTAGACTTGAAAATTCAACCAAAGAAGGCTTAACTACTTCATTTTCAGATACGACATCATTATTGACAAGATAATGATGTAACGCTCTGAATTTCTTCATCGGGAAAACATGATCATCGGGGATATCCGCAACATAACCCTGGCTATAGCTCACTCTCAAGATAAATTACCTAATTAAGTTTAATCATAGCCATCATTCTTCCACTCTTGTTCTTCTGCCGCCGATAAGAATAAAAATACTCATTATCGATTGTACACTTTCCACTTAATTCAATATTCTCTTCTGCAATTCCCTGTTCCATCAACTGATCTTTAATAAATGTATTGAGATCTACATGAGGCTTTTCATAAGAGGTGAGATCTATATAGCGAGAGGGGAATTGAATTGCTACTTCCTCTCCCACTTCAAAGTTCTTCAGGGATATACAGGGGCTAATAAATGCTTTTATTTGTTTGGACTCAGCCCCTAGCTCTTTCATTCTCATAATTACTTTGATGCAAATATCATCAACAGCTCCTCTCCATCCGGCATGTGCAGCCCCAATTACATGATTTTTTCTGTCTCCCAATAAAATTGCTGCACAATCAGCCACTTGAATAGCAAGTACAAGGTTTCTTTCATTCGTTACCAGTCCATCTGTGTCAGGGTATTCACCGCCGGTGTCAACTGTTTCTATATTGGTCTTGTGAATCTGTTTTGCATAAGCTAATTCATGCTGCTCAATTTTCAACCTTTTAAGTAGTAGATTTCTGTTATGCTCTACTACTTCTATTGGCTCAATTGTATTTAATCCAAGATTCAGACCCGGTATATTACTATTCTGATTTACATTTTGATGATTTCTGAGCGTAAACCAACTGGAAATACCATGCCCATTTAGCAATGCAGGCTGGATATATTCAATCCGGGAAGACATCATCTAATTTCATTTTTATAAGACCTAATGGAAATTCCAGACCGGTCCACATTTTAAATGACTTAGCTGCCTGATGGATCAACATATCCAAACCACCCACTGGTATTCCATCAGCTTGTTTTGATTGTTTTAAAAATTTTGTTTCCTGTGGATTATACACAACATCATAACAAATTTTACCTGTTAAAATATCTACCTGATCGTCTGCTACCGGAGATGCTTCGATATTTGGCTCCATACCTAAAGGGGTTGCATTGATTATAATTGAAGCATCCTCTGCATAGGCTGTCCAGTTATCATAATTACACATCTTTATATTACCGGAAGTATCATATTGTCCGGGTCTCCTTGAAACCATGATAATATCTTCCAAACCCATACCCTGTAATGCAAAGTTTATGGCTTTTGTGGCTCCCCCCGTTCCAAAAATAACAGCCGTTTCTCCATAGAGTTCATCCTCATATTCTTCAATGGGAACCCGAAATCCATATTCATCCGTATTTTCTCCAATTATTTTTCCATCTCGCTTCACGATGGTGTTAATTGCTTCAATTTGAGCCGCTTCCATTCCGAGTGTATCCATGGCTTCAAACACAGTTTCCTTATACGGTATAGTAACATTTGCCCCAAGGAATTCCAGTTTATTGAAGTGTGCTATCAAACTTGGTATTTCACTCTGACGAACCCCCACTGCGTGATATTCTGCTTTAAGGTCGTGGTGTTGCAGAGCAATATTGTGCATCAGCGGTGAAACACTGTGACTAATGGGGCTGCCAATGAGTAAATAATGCGGGCGATGGCTCGACTCTGAAGCTAAAAATTCACTGAAATTCATAATGGTGATCTAATGACAAAAAAAATGCGCATCGTTAAGGATGCGCATTCAATATGAAATTATATATCGATCTGACTAAGCAGTAACTTCTTCTTTCTCTTCATCAGTTTCGATCGGAGTTTCTTTAAAAGTTCCTCCTTCGGCTAGTTCTTTGAACTTTGCCAGATCTTTAGCTAACTGAGCCGGTGAATCTTCAATAAAAGAAGCAAGTTCTTCCTCTGGTTCACCGAAAAAGGTTCGGTAGTCTAATGAAAACTCAACGCGAGTGCGTTCTCCATTATCAAGTGGAGTAAAACGTATAGTACCTGTTTGATTCAGGTTACCACTTATGGTAATCCAGGCAAAACGGGTATTACGTAGGTTGTCGATTAAGTTAGTTGTCCAACTGTACTCTTCGTCCCCTATCATAGTTTTATACTCAAATGTCTGCGAGTTGACTCGCTCTACTTTGTCGATGCGTTCCAAAAACTTAGGAAATTCAACTGGGTTGCTTAAGAGTTCGTAGACTTTGGCAAGAGGTAGATCAATTTCGATTCTTTCGTGCGCCATAATTTAATACTTGGTAGTTATGATCGTTAGAATTGTATTCTTTTGATGAACTGGTTGTCATGGAAAAAGGCAGGACTCATCCAGATTGTTCTAAATTTACGGATAATATGACTAAGCCTCAATTATCCTGGCACATAAAAATTTATTTTCTATAACTTTTTATAATAAAAAGTCTTTTATTCCGAAGATTTGCCGAATACGAGGGTCGATTAAAGCAGTCTATTTTCAAGATTACTTACGATCTCTTCATGTATTTCCTGAACTCCCTGCCCCGCATCAATTGTCTTAAATCTCTCTTCAGTTTTAGCTATCTGTTCGAATCCATCGAATACTCGTTTAAAAAATGAATCTCCTGAAAGCTCCATCCTGTCTTTCTCAAATCTTTTGGTTCGTTCAGCAGCTTCTTCCAGACTAAGACGAAGGTAAAAAGTGACATCTGGGGTCAAATTATGGGTAGCAATCTCGTTTATCTGTTTGATCTCTTCAATTGGCATGCTTTTTCTTCCAAAGCCTTGATAGGCAGTTGTTGAATCAAAGAACCGGTCTAGGATCACTACAACATCTTTCTTCAGTAAGGGTAATAACTTTTCCGCTACAAGTTGTGACCGTGCTGATGAAAATAGCAAAAGCTCTGTAACCGGATCTATTTCGATCTCAGGGTTCAACAACATACCTCGGATCATTTCAGATACATCTGTTCCTCCGGGTTCCCGGAAAACCTGTACCTCATAACTTTTATCTCTCAAATATTGCTGTAATAGTTCAATTTGAGTCGATTTACCGCTTCCGTCTATTCCTTCGAATGTTATTAACATATTATCGACTATTCATCCCCTGTTATTGTTCACTTAATTCATCAGAGCACATACGCAGGCTGTATTGACAATATCTTCCCAGCTGCAGCCTCTTGATAGGTCCATCATAGGTTTTGCCAATCCTTGTATCACAGGCCCTGTAGCTGTTGCATCTGCCAATCTTTCTGTAATTTTATAAGCAATATTTCCAGCATCCAAATTTGGAAAGATAAATACATTGGCCTGACCCGCTACTTCAGATCCAGGAGCTTTACGTTTCGCGATCTCAGGGATGATTGCGGCATCAAACTGAAGTTCACCATCTGCGGAAAAATCCAGGTTATGAGTTTTTACGATCTCAAGTGCATTTTTCACCAAATCGATACGCTCGTGCTGTGCACTGCCCTTCGTAGAAAAAGACAACATGGCTACTTTGGGATCTGTACCGGTGACTTTTTCATGTGTTTGAGCTGAATCAATGGCAATGGTTGCTAGCTGCTCCTCATTTGGATAAGGCACAACGGCGCAATCTCCATAAGTGTAAACCCTGCCGTCTTCAAAACTCATGATAAAAACACTTGAAACAACATTTGATCCCTTTTTTAACCCAATGGCTTGGATAGCAGCTCTCAGCACATCTCCTGTAGTTGCTACAGAACCGGCCACAGCTCCGTCTGCATCTCCGGCTGCAAGCATAGAAGCAGCAAAGAAAAGTGGATCCTTTATAATTTCGATGCTTTCAGCTTCAGAAATTCCTTTATGTTTTCTTCTTTCGTAAAAAGTAGTTGCGTAAGCCTTTAGCCTTTCATCCGATACAGGATCGATCACATCTAAATGTTTTGGAATAGAAGCCTCTTCATTTTGAATTAAAATCGGCTTTGCTAAATTATTATCCTGTAAGTATTCAGCAGCTTTAATTACTCGAATATCTGATGAACGAGGCAGAACGATCCTTTTTGATGTTGATGAAGCTCTTTTTCTTATATCTTGTATGAAATTCATTATCCTATCAATAAATAGATTGAAATTACAGCAACAGCCAAACCTGACCACTGCTTTACTGTCGGTTTATCTTTCCAGACCCAAACACCTATAAGGGTGCCTAAAATAACCAGAGAAACATTTACTATCGGGAATACTACCGAACCTGGCATTAATTTCAACGCATAGATCAAAAAGATAGAAGAATATAGGTTTACTATTCCAGTGGCTATACCATAGCCAATTTCTTTAAAGGTAAAATGAAGTTCTCTTCTTTTTATCAAAATGCATAATCCTGTCAGAAATGAAATAAAAAATATACCTGATACAAAAAGTTCTTCTGAAAGTTGTGATGCAAACATTCGTTCATAAACTTTCAGGCCTGTATCTGCAGCTCCGGTCATTAAAAAGATCAAAACAGGAAGCCATGCATCCGATATTCCGGATATTCTTTTTGTTTTGATCCTCGGTACCATCAACAGTAACGCTACTAAAGCCATTAAGATACCCAAGTACCGTATTGAAGCTAATTCTTCCCCAAAAATAAATAAGCTGACTGCTATCGGGAATATCAATGACATACGCATAGCCGCTATACTCACTCCCATCCCCACACGATCGATCGATCGACTGTATACCACCAAATTACCGATGAATATTAGACCTAATAAGATCATCACACCTAAAATTACAAACTCTTGGTCAATTAGGATCAGACTCTCAGAACCGAATTCAGCAGAATTGAACAGACTTATCAGTGATCCTGCCAGATAATTTATAACAAGAATATTTAACACCCTCATCTTATTATTCTCTGCTATCTTTAAGATCTGAGCAATAGAAAGGGAACAACAAATGCTTAAAAAGATGAAGATAAAAGCCATTATTCAACTAATTGTATATCGGATCTGCCAATTAGTACAGGATCCTGAGGTCGATCATAGATACTTCTAGATCTGAACGGTACGTTTCTCTTCAGATGGTCCAGGATCTGATTTATTCCCGTTTTGTTCTGTTTGAGTGCCTCTGCCAGATAATAGGTAAAAATACTGTGTCGGTTTTTTTCACCATTTTGTGAAGAAAACACACCTGAGCGCTGTGAGGGTGTGCTTGAAAAAATTACAGCAGATTGTGAAATATCCTTCGATAGATCAGATAGAAAGGCTTCATAATTAAAATCAGAATTATCAGTTTGAAGAATGTCGAGATCTACAAAGCCAATAAACTGAGTCGGCTGAGCTTCTCTAATTTCTTCGAAAAACATTTTCAGATTTATAAGCCCGGAATCCTCACCAGTATAGTCAGTACCAAGTATATATAAGTTACCATCTTCAACTATAGCATAACCATTAATGTAAGCGATAACCCTTTTACGGTTACTGTCAAGTAAATTTACCAGACGGTCAGTTGCAGTATTCAATTGTTCAACTGAATCAATATTAAAGCTTCGAATGATGTTATTTGAGCGAATACCAAGAGCCTGTAAGAAGTATTCTTCTATCAGCTGACTATCACGATCACCGTATGTTCTTTCACTATACTGCCCTGAATACTGATCATTTGAAAGTATAAATGCAGCTGTATTTTGTGCAAGATCATCTAAAACCGGAATATCTCGTTCCACATCTATAGACCCAAATGGTATATTTGGAATGGTAACCACGGTAAGGTCTGAGGAAAACTCAGCAGGCCTCCAGATGGTATACACATCGCCGACTGATATCCAGGTTTCTGAAATTCCATACAAAACCTTGAACCATTCTTCTTCCCTTTGAACTAACTTAAGTTGACTGCCCTTTGCCAGATCAGTTAATACATTATCTGCATTCACATCTGGTGCATTTCGTAATGGTGATACATCTGTATCAACTACTACAAACTGTTCGAATATTGATGATATCGGTATATTCTTTAAGGCTGTCAGTGAATCATACTCTATAGATATATTTAAATTAAATTCAGGATCTTCCCCAAATAAATTTGAATTCACCTCATCAACCAAATTTATTGAAACGTTATTTTCGGTAAATGTATAATTCTTGTCTGTGACTAAAAGGCTGTCTCCATATGAGATAGACACTTTTGCCGGTTCATCAGTATAAGGCAGGGTTTCTATAGTATCAGCAACCACTACCGTGCCGGTTTTACGAAGCAGTCGAGTCTCCCCGGTTTTAGTTGGCTCGTCCACCGGTTTCATATTCAAAAATGATAAGCCTGTTAATAATGTGCCAGCGCCTATCAAAGAATATCTTTGAGGACCAGTTGGCTGTTGTAATAACTGATCAGAAAATGCTGCATAATATGAAAGACCAGCTCCGGCTACACCCAACATTACATATCCTAATCTTGGGCGATATCGTTGTATGTAACGTTCAGTCTTGATGCGCTGAGCATACTCATATGAGTTAACTGCCATTAAGTCTACATCAAGGATAGGTATTTGAGGTGTGATTGTGTCATTCGAATCAAGGTAAAATTCTGACTTGATCAATTCATAATCACTGATATCTGTTGCGTCTTCCTCAATAACTACCCAACTGGTACTTGAACAAGAAACTGTCAAAAGAGAAATCACTACTAAAAATAAAGCAGTCGTTGACTTAAACAAGAGCCGAGCAGTACAAACTGCAATTCTAAGAACAGAATCCCATATTAAAAGTTTTAAGCCCATGGAGTTTGTTTGGAAGCTGTTGCAATTTTTGCTGCATCAATAGCGATCACTAATTCTTCATTTGTTGGAATTACGTGCACCTCTGTGTCAGAATCTTCAGTAGTAATAAGAGTGCTCTCTCCTCGATCTTTGTTTTTATTTAGATCCAGTTTCACACCGGCATAATCCATATCTGACATGATCTTTTCCCGAATTGGTGCAGCGTTTTCTCCGATACCACCGGTAAAAATAATGGCGTCAACTCCATTCATGGCAGCTATATATGACCCAATATATTTTTGGACTCTGTAACAGAAAACATCAATCGCCTCTATACATCTACGATCACCATTCTCTGCTTCCTCGAGAAGGTCTCGCATATCAGCAGCATATCCACTCAAGCCAAGCAGTCCACTGTGTTTATTCAATAACGCATGCACATTTGCCAGGGAAAGTTCCTCTTTATCGATGAGATAGAACAAAATAGAAGGATCGATATCACCACTTCTGGTACCCATCACAAGTCCTTCCAAAGGTGAAAACCCCATGCTGGTATCGTAAGAGTTCCCATCCTTGATAGCTGTTACTGAACAACCATTACCTAAATGACATGTGATGATCTTTGATCCTTTTTTTACTTTATCTGTTATTTTATAGTACTTCCGACTTACGTAATAGTGAGATGTTCCATGAAAGCCATATTTTCTGATCTTATACCTCCTGTATAAACGGTTTGGTATACCGTACAAGAAAGCATGTTTTGGTATTGAGTGATGGAATGCCGTATCAAACACTGCTACGTGAGGAACATCCGGTAAATGTTTTTTTGCAGCCCTGATTCCATCCAAATTTGGCGGATTGTGAAGAGGAGCAATATCGAATGCCTGTTGAATAGCTTCCTCAACATCTTCATCAATAAGAACAGAGTCTTTAAAAGTCTCCCCTCCATGTACCACACGGTGACCTACAGCTTCTATTTCACCCAAAGACTGGAGGTGATCATTATCAGCTTCCACCAAAAGTTCCATAATGGTCTTTAAGGCGGAGGCATGATTTTCAATAACCATTGTTTTTTTGAATGGTTTCTCGCCTTTAAATTCCTGCTTAATGATCGAGGTGACTGCTCCAATTCTTTCAACCAATCCTTTACACAGACAATCCTGAGTTTCAGTGTTTATAAGCTGATATTTGATGGAAGAACTGCCACAATTTATAACTAAAATTTTCATGAGTGAGTTAGAATGAGATTACGGCTCCTATGCCAATTAAATTACGATATTTAAAATGCTTTTCAGATCCCATTGGTTTGGAAATCCAAAACGGAACTTCATACCTGAGCGCAACACCTCTGTCTTTTCCGAGATAATCAGGGATATTAATAGAAAACTGCACACCGATACCGGCATCTGCGACCCAAGTAGGGTTTTCAACCATTGGTAAATTCACGGTTTCTTCTTTATCAAAAGTGCATCCCAAATCACCAAAAACATAGGATCTTAGTTTCACGAAATCCCCAATGATGGTGCGATCAAGTTTATTATTTAAAAAATTTGGAAACTCAAATTCAGTATTAAATGCAGCTATAGATTTATACTGAGGAACGCCTCCGTTACTTAAAATTTCAAAATCGTGGCGGGTATACCCTCTTAGGTTAGGGCCACTGGCAAAACTGATCAGACCACTGCTAAGCCAGGATTCTTTAAGTGTTCCTTTGGCTCTGGAAATACCAGTATCTAACCACTCCATGGGCAGTCCAAAACTATAACCAAACAGATATTCAGGAGCCCCATCCTCAGTTACATATCCACCAAAACCACGCAAACGTAGTTTAAACAGATCATTCAAAAATATTTGCTCTGTAATTTCAAGAGTTCCAACCGTAAAATAATTAGATGCTTCATTTACATTTTGAAGAAGAGTGAACTGAATATCAAACTTTTGTTTGTCCCATTTCTCACTGATCCAGAAGTTTAAGCTTATTATTGACTTCCAGTCATCCTGCCAAAGTTGTGGATAAGGTCGGTATGCAAAATCGATCAATTTTTCCTGACTGAAACCTAATGAAAGTTCTTTAAACTGAAGTTCATCAAAACCGGGTTGCCATCTTTTGTTAAATGAAACTTCGTGATAACTGTATCCTGTCCTAATTGTTGATAACAGCTGTATGCTTCCTTCATTGGCATACGAAGATATACCCTTTATGGGCTCGGTATATCTAACAAAATAAGACAACGGGGACTTAGGCAGTGCGGTCCCTAGCCAAAGACCTGCGTCAAGCCGATGGGGACCACTTCTGAATTCCCCCTCCACATTACCGGCTACACGAACTCCCAGTCTGATACCATCAACGGAGTTATACCAAACATCAGGTGCAAAAGACAACTCATATTCATCCGATTGTGCCATTAATCCAGCAGGCAGTAGAACAAATATGAAAAATAAAATCAGACTTCTATGATCCACTCTGGTAATATTTCGTTAGTTTCATTTTTTAGCAGCTCATCAATAAGCTTCATTAAACGCTGTTGCTCAGGCCATTTTATAAAATCAGAAATCTGCTGAATGGTGATCCACTTGTAGCCAGTATGTTCATCATCCAATTTTATGTATCCCTGATCTGATAATTCTGCTGCAAAAGCTGGTATACTGTGTATCATATCGGTTGTGTGTTCATAGAACTGATTTACAGAGGGGACCGACCAGTACTTTAAAGGTTTGAGGCCAGTTTCTTCTTGGAGTTCTCTTAAACCCGCATTCCAACTTGTTTCACCTGACTTTACCTTGCCCCCAATCATCCGCCACTGTTCAGCGTAGATCTTACTTGATGATCGCTTAAGAACCAAAAAATGGACCTCGCCATTTACGATCTTGTATGGGTAAACGTCGATGAGTTTTTTCATATTTTAGATGTAGTGATCAGTCGATCTCAATTTTCAAGATCTCAAGTTCAAGTTTACCTGCCGGTACATCAACTTTAACTACTTCGCCTTGTTCCCTGCCAAGAAGTGCTTTTCCTATAGGTGATTCAATGGAGATCTTACCTGCAGCAAAATCAGCTTCATTAGGTGAAACGATGGTGTACTTCATTTCCTTATCCATTTTTTTGTTCAAAATGGTAACCGTAGTGAGTACACGGACTCTTGAGAGATCAAGATCTTTCTTGTCCAGTACCCTTGCATTTGCAAGTGCATCCTCAAGTTTGGTAATTCTGTCCTCGAGGTGTCCCTGTGCTTCTTTGGCGGCATCATACTCAGCATTCTCACTAAGGTCCCCTTTTGCTCTGGCTTCAGATATCTCTTCAGCTATCTCCCTGCGTCCTCTTGATTTCAGGTCTTTCAACTCAGCATCAAGCTTGTCATAACCTTCTTGCGTCAGATATTGAACTTTACTCATAATCTTTTTTTAATCGGTTTCTATAAATAAAAAAAGCAACTTACCGGTGGCAAGTGGCTTTTACATTCATTTGTATTTTATCTTAAAATAAGAGCTTAATCAATGGATTTCCATCCTTGTTTTCTTATTCAGTTAATCTTATAAAAAGGTTTTTATAAATGCCTGTCAATTTTGATATTTGACCCTTAATAATGACTTCATAAATTTAAGAATGTTTGGGATAGCTCCAGAAATACTTTTTGTCTACGGACTTATTTTGTTGGCAGTTGTATTATTTGTCAACAAAAGGATTCCCTTCGACACTACATCTTTGATCCTGCTGGCCATTTTAGTGGTATCAGGAATATTGACACCTAAGGAAGGGCTTTCGGGCTTTAGCAATCCCGCTACAGTAACAATTGCATGCATGTTCATATTGAGTGAAGGACTAAGAAAGACAGGTGCTCTCGATATTGTCGGGGAGTATTTTTACACACTGAGTAAACTTAACTTCAATATTGCCATGTTGATCATCATGCTGGTGATCGGTGTGATCTCAGCATTTATAAATAATACGGCCGCTGTAGCCATATTCATTCCTGTCATCATCAGTCTTTCGAGGGATCTGGGCCAAAGTGCCTCTAAACTTCTTATGCCGTTATCATTCGCAGCTATGCTGGGTGGGGTATTCACTCTTATCGGGACCTCGACCAACCTTCTGGTAGATTCTATCGCAAGAGATAATGACATGGCTGGTTTCACCATGTTTGAATTTGCTCCTGTTGCCGCCATTTTCTTTGTAACTGGCTTTATCTATCTGTTTACTATTGGTATTAAGATCATACCAAAACGTCGAAAAGACGAACCCCTGACTGAGACCTTTGAAATGCAGAGTTATTTAACTGACGTGGTTTTGCAGCAGAACTCTGAGTTTGTGAGAACCCCCTTGGAAAACACTGATCTGATAAAGGATCTTGATCTGGATATAGTCGAAGTTTTTGATGCAAAGATGACTTCCAAGCCGAATCGTGGAAGTATTACCCTCGAATCTAATGATGTCTTAAGAATTCGCGGAAGCGTTAAAGAGTTAAATAAATTATTAAATCGGGAAGATGTGCTTATCAAACCCACCAAAGCGTGGGAGGATAAAGATTTTGAATTAGGTAATGCCCAATTAGTTGAGGCTGTTGTAGCTCCTGAATCATCCTACGAAGGAAAAAAATTAAACCAACTTAATATTTATCAACAGTATGAAGGTATCGTATTAGCAATTCGACAAAGGGGTAAAATTGAGCAGGAACAATTAGCTGATATCAGATTGCAAAGAGGTACTTCTCTTTTGCTATATGTAGATAAAGAACGTGTAAATGATATTAAAACATCGGAGGAGTTTGTACTAGCCACAGAGATCAATCTTCCTGAGCACAAGACATCAAAAATACCCATTGCATTGACAATAATAGCCGGCGTAGTGGGTTTCGCAGCTTTCGGGGTTCTACCCATTGTAGCCACCGCTATTTGCGGGGTGATATTAATGATTCTGACGGGCTGCCTGACAAACGAAGAGGCCTATCAATCCATTAACTGGAAAGTAATATTCCTCTTGGCTGGCGTCCTTCCTCTTGGTATTGCGATGCAGAAAACCGGAGCTGCTCAATTATTGGTTGATGGATTGATCACCCAGTTTGAATCCATCGGCCCAACTGCAGTCTTATCTGCTTTCTTTTTTCTATCCATGATGCTCACAAATTTGATCTCAAATCAAGCAACAGCTGCTCTTCTTGCCCCAATTGCCATCGAGGCAGCTACCACCTTAGGAATTGATGCTACACCTTTTCTCGTGGCTGTAACTATGGCTGCATCATTGAGTTTTATAACGCCGATCGGCTATCAGACAAACACTATGATCTTTGGGCCGGGTCATTATAAATTTACAGATTTTGTGAAAGTTGGGACACCGCTTAACATTATTTTCTGGATTATTGGTACCTTTGTGATTCCTTATTTCTGGCCATTTTAAACTGACAAATGCAGTACTTTCTGAAAAAATACATACCCATTCTTGAAGTTCTCATAGGCTATAACCTTTCGAAACTTAAGGCTGACCTTATAGCCGGGTCAACTGTTGGTGTAGTTCTTATTCCTCAGGGAATGGCCTACGCAGTGATTGCAGGTTTACCTCCAATCTATGGCTTATATGCCGGTCTCATTCCATTATTTGTCTATCCTTTATTTGGGACATCACGACATATATCGATCGGGCCGGTTGCAATAGACATGTTGATTTTAGCTGCTGGTCTCGGTTTTTTAGCAGGCGGTGACCCCAGTGAAAAAATCACCTTTGCTATTCTCATTGCTGTAATGACCGGTACGTTTCAGATCCTGATGGGATTAATGAAACTGGGTTTTGTTTTTAATCTGTTCTCACGACCTGTCATTTCCGGGTTCACCATTGCTGCCCCAATTATAATCATTGCAAGCCAGATGGGAACCTTGCTTAACATTGAAATCCAAAATTCTCAATACATCCATGTGATCCTAATCGATCTTTGGCACCAGATCGGTAATATTCACTTTCCGTCATTAGGTCTTTCAGTCTTCTTTGTCCTATTTTTGGTTTTAACCAGAAGGTACTATGCTAAACTGCCGGAGTCGGTGATATTGGTTACTGTGACGATTATTGTAGTATCATTCATAAGTATATCTCAATGGGGAATTGCTCAGGTAGGTGCAATCCCGGTCGGTCTGCCCGAATTCGCCCTGCCGGCCTTCGATACCGAAGCAATCAGAGAAATAGCCCCCAATGCATTTACTCTTGCCTTGATCCAGTTTATGACCGTAGCTTCACTGTCGAAATCTTTTGCCAGGAAACATGGCTATACTGTCAACCCAAATCAGGAGTTGATGGCTGTGGGTGCCAGTAATATTGCAGGGAGCCTTTTTCAATCTCTACCGATCTCGTCAAGTTTTTCCCGTTCAGCTATTGCAGAACAGGCCGGTGCTCAAACATCATTAAATAATATTTTTGCGGGCCTACTTATTCTATTTACACTGTTGTTTCTCACACCTCTGTTTGAGATACTGCCTAAACCTTTACTGGGTGCTATCATAGTGGTATCAGTGAGCAATCTCGTAGATGTAAAAGAACTCAGGTTTCTCATAAATACCAAGCGAAGAGATGCCTTGGTTGCTTTCATTACTTTTATAAGTGTTTTAGCCATTGGTATTCAGGAAGGCATCATTATAGGATTGGTATCATCTGTATTGGCTCTTTTAATGAAGATGAGCAAACCAACTGTTGCTGAACTGGGTTTGATGCCTGAGACAAGAGATTTCAAAAACAAAGAACGCTTTTCAGAAGTTAAAACTATCCCCGGAGTACTAATTCTCAGGGTTGATGCCCCTTTCTCTTTTGTGAATGCAGAGTTCTTTAAAAATTACATTCTTGAAAAAAGCATGAACGGTTCCGAAGCTCCCAAATATGTGATCATTGATGGGACAACCATAGGTGATATGGATGTCTCTGCAATGGATTCATTATTAATGATCATAGAAACCTTGAATAAACAAGGTATAGAATTATACATTTCAGGTCTAATAGGGCCGGTCCGTGACGTCATCAGAAAATCAGATATCAGCACCTTTGTTAAATCAAATCGCTTCTTTAATACAGTACATGAAGGCGTAAGAGCCGCACTTAAGAAATTGGATAAGAAAGATGGAGGAAGCCGTTTAAGTGATTATGATAAAATCTGCGCTTGATGCGTCGACCCAAAAAAACATTCACCCAATTTTTGTCTCATCATTTTAAATATTGAGACATTCATTTCTTATCTTCGAAAAAAAACCGACTAACTTACTCTAATGCCCGAAAGAAAACGAATTCTTGTTACTTCGGCTCTGCCTTATGCAAACGGACCTATTCACCTTGGTCATCTTGCCGGAGCCTATCTCACTCCTGATTTTTACGTACGCTATAAACGAAGGACTGATGCAGACGTAGCATTTATATGTGGATCTGATGAACATGGTGTTCCAATTACCATAGCTGCTGAAAAGGAAGGCGTATCTCCACAGGACATTGTGGACCGTTATCATGAAATGAACAAAAAAGTATTTGAGGAATTCGGTATCTCGTTTGATTTTTATGGACGTACCAGTTCAAAAGTACATCACGAAACCTCACAAGAATTCTTTACAAATCTGAATCAGAAAGGTTTTTTTAAAAAGAAGACCGAAGAACAGCTCTATGATCCTAAAGCGGATATGTTCCTGCCTGATAGATATGTGAAAGGTACCTGTCCTAATTGTGGATATGAAGAAGCTTACGGTGATCAGTGTGAAAAATGTGGTACATCCCTATCCCCTACAGAATTAATTGAACCTGTCAGTGCTTTAACCGGCGAAAAACCTGAACTAAAGAAAACAGAACACTGGTATATGCCACTAGGCGATGTTCAGCCTAAACTTGAAAAATGGCTTAAAACCCGTAAAAACTGGAAACCAAACGTTATGGGACAGGTCAAGAGCTGGCTCAACGATGGACTTACTGACCGTGCTGCCACAAGAGATCTAAGTTGGGGAGTGCCGGTTCCACTTGAAGAAGCTAAAGGTAAGGTTCTGTATGTGTGGTTTGATGCGCCTATCGGCTATGTGTCTGCCACTAAAGAGTGGGCGTTAGAACAAAATAAACCCGAGCTTTGGAAAGATTATTGGCAGAGTGAGGACACTGAGCTGTATCATTTCATAGGCAAAGATAATATTGTATTTCACTGTATCATGTTCCCTGTAGTATTGATGGAGCATGGAGGATATGTGCTCCCTAAAAATGTACCGGCTAACGAATTTTTAAATCTTGAAGGCAAAAAACTTTCTACATCTCGTGGGTGGGCCGTCTGGCTGCACGAATATTTGGAAGAATTTGAACCTGATCTTTTGCGTTATGCTTTAGGTACTACTTTACCTGAATCCAAAGATTCTGATTTTTCCTGGAAAGACTTTCAGATGCATATCAATACAGAACTAGCGGATGTACTCGGTAATTTTACCAACCGTTCCCTCTCTTTTACTGTTAATTATGCTGATGGAAAAATTCCAGAATTAATTGAACCTTCTGAAACAGACAAAGAAGCGTTACAGGCTATCAAAGATCAAAAAGAAAAGGTTACGCAGGCATATGAGAATTTCCGATTCAAAGAAGCTATCTCAGAAACTATGAATTTGGCTCGCATCGGGAACCGTTATTTTACGGAAACTGAGCCATGGAAAACCCGAAAGACAGAACCCGTTAAAGCCGGTAATACACTTCATGTTAGTTTACAGATCAGTGCTGCTCTCTCCTGTTTGTTTGATCCCATTCTTCCGGATAAAATGAAACAGCTAAGAGCGCAACTTGGGCTAACTGACTCATTCTCGTGGAATGATATTTCAAACAGCATGCTTGAAGTCGGAGATTCCGTTATTCAAGGCGATATTCTATTTGAAAAAATTGAGGATAATATCATCGAAGAACAAATTCAGAAACTACACGACAAAGTTAAAGATGAAGATGAAGACCCTGTACCTGATGTTCCAGGGTTGAAAGAGAACATTGAGTTCGAAGATTTTATGAAGTTAGATCTTCGAGCCGGTGAGATCTTATCAGCTAAAAAGATCGAAAAATCCAATAAACTACTTGAGATCAAGGTTGATATTGGCCTTGAAAAGAGAATAATAGTTTCAGGTATCTCCAAATACTTTGATCCTGATAAGCTTTCGGGACAAAAAGTGAGTGTTGTCGCTAATCTCGCTCCAAAAAAACTTATGGGGGTTGAGAGTAAAGGCATGATCCTGATGGCTGAAAATCCGGATGGTTCACTCAAATTTGTTGAAACTGATGCAGAACCGGGAAGCCCGATCACTTAATGCAAAACTCATCAAATTACGAGTGCAGGGTTACCGGACTTGAGGAATATCCTCTTGGTTGTACCATTACCGAGACTGCTACTATTTTTAGGTTATTTTCGCAGAAAGCCCATTCCGTAGAGGTCGTCATATTTGAAGATTATGAGGACGAATCAGGTCTCGGGTTTCAAATGGAAAAAGGACAGACCGGGATATGGAGTTGCATGATTCAGGATCATTTCAAAGAGCATTGGTATGCATTTAGAATTAAAGGCCCGGAAAACAGCCATTTTTTCTTGTCCACCGATGAACTTATAGCAGATCCCAGAAGCAGGCATGTAACGACTAGAAATCATTATCTGCAGTATCCAAAAACAAAATTATGCTCATCTGTTGATTTTAATTGGGAAGACGATGCTTTTGTAGCACCTGAAGATCCCAGAGATCTAGTCATCTATGAGACACATATTAAAGATATGGTGGCTCATCCGTCAGCTAAGACAAAAGGGCACGGAGTTTACAATGATTTCAGAGAAGCTGAAGTTGGAGGTATAAAACACCTTAAAAAATTGGGTGTCAATGCTGTAGAGTTTTTACCTCTTCAGAAGTTCGCGTATTTCGAGCCTCCCTTTAAGGAAACTGTTCCGGATGGTATAAAAAATGTATGGAATCCTTATTCTAGGAATTATTGGGGTTATATGACTTCCTTTCATTTTGCACCGGAAACACTTTATGCCTCCGATGCTACTACAGAACCGGATAGAGTGATAGGAAAATCTCTTAACGCAGAAAGAGAATTAAAAGAGTTGATCAAGGCCTTGCATCATGAAAATATCACTGTTTTGATGGATGTTGTATATAATCATGCATCTCACTACGACCTCAATCCTCTTAAGTATACCGCTAAGGAACATTATTTCAGCCTGGACAACAGTGGTAATTTCAAAAATGATAGTTGGACAGGAAATGATATTGATACTTCAGCTAAGTACGCCAGAGAGATCATAGTGGAATCAGTAAAATACTGGATGAAGGAATTCCATATTGATGGATTCAGGTTTGATCTTGCAGGCATCATAGATTGGGAAACCGTAGACTACATCAAGGAGGAAGCTCAAAAGGTCAACCCAAACGTTCTCTTAATTGCAGAGCCCTGGGGAAAAGAATATAAACCCGATGGATTTTCTGACCATGGATGGCCCTCCTGGAATGATAAGTACAGAAATACAATAAAAGGCTATAATCCTAAAGAAGACAAAGGTCTGATCTTTGGCAGTACCGGTAATAATACAAGATTTGGCATTGAAAACATGATCCGTGGAACGATAAGATCTGAAGAAAATGGATTATTCCAGCACTCAGGGCATTCCGTGAATTATGTTGAAAGCCATGATGGTTATACTCTAGGCGATTATATAAGAATTGCGTTAGATCCTGAAAAAGCTGATCAGGTATTTCACGATGTCAGTCATCTCGTCGACCTCAACCAAAATGAAAAATCGATATCCAAGTTAGCAGCATTAATACTGTTTGTCTCTCAGGGTATTACCATGATGCATGCGGGTCAGGAATGGGCGCGCTCAAAGATCATTCGTGATCCTGAAAATATAGATCCCCAGAAAGGGAAAATTGACAGAGATACTTATAATAAGGACGATAAAACAAACTGGTTGAATTTCAACGAAATTGAAACAAATAAAGACCTTTTTAATTATTATAAAGGACTGATAAATTTACGCTTAAACTCCCCTGCTTTACGAAAAGCAAATGCTGAAGATATCAATTTTAAAGTTTATAATGACCCCCTTCACATCACCTTCTCTATTGACGGAAAAAGTTCAGGTGATATGTACAATTACTTTGTATCATTGAACGCAAGTTTGGAGCAGGAATATGAGATCATACTCCCTGAAGGTTATTGGGAAGTAGTTTCAGACGATCAGTATTCAGGAAATAAAACTTTAAAAAGCGTTAAAAGTAAGTATATAGTGCCGGCGAGCTCTGGAATTATTTTAAGAAAGTTGCGTGTGAGCAATGCTTAAAATATTTTAAGCCGTCTCAACAATAATCATCCTAAGGAGGAAAAACTTGGCTGGAACAACCACCACAGACAGAGGTTCATGGAATTCGAAATTAGGCTTTGTTCTCGCAGCAGCGGGTTCAGCAGTCGGATTGGGTAATATTTGGGCATTCCCAACAAAAGTTGCAACACAGGGAGGTGCAGCCTATCTCATTATTTATCTTTTATGTACCTTTGCTATCGGTTTTCCCGTTATGGCGGCGGAGATCGCTATCGGTAGAAAATCAGGTAAAAACCCTGTTGGAGCCTTCAAGGCTATTACTTCAAACAAATTTTTCCCACTCGTAGGTCTTTGGGGAGTTATTTGTGGTGTAATGATCTTATCCTTCTATACTGTAATAGCAGGCTGGGCTTTTGGTTTTGCCTTCGAAGAGATCTTCTATTTCTTTGGGTGGGCAGGAGCTGCTGACTGGCTTACAGATACCGGTAACGGTTTTAAAAATGCCATTATTGCCACAGCCTTTATGCTCGCAACCATAAAGATTATTACAGGTGGTGTGAGTGATGGTATTGAACGTGCAACAAAGGCCATGATGCCCCTGCTTATCAGTATTATTGTAATAATGATTATTTACGTGTTGTTGCAACCCGGCAGTGCTGAAGGCGTTAGAGCTTACCTGCTACCTGATTTTTCTAAAATAAACACAGAATTGATCTTTTCCGCAATGGGACAAGCTTTCTTTTCACTTTCATTGGGCATGGGGGCTCTCATTACCTATGGTTCGTATTTGAATAAGAAAGAAAATATTCCACAGGCGGCTGCCTTTGTAACCCTTGCGGATGTTGGAATTGCTTTCCTGGCAGGCCTTTTGATAGTACCGGCTATGTACCTTGCTCAAAGTCAAGGTATCAGCATTACGGCAGGAGGCTCACTTGCTTCCAGTACAGATCTTGTTTTCCAGATACTGCCTGCCTTGTTTCATACCATTGGCGGTGGTGTAGGCATGTTACTTGGTGTTACATTCTTCCTTCTTTTAAGTATAGCCGCACTTACATCCACAATATCACTTTTGGAAGTGCCGGTATCTTTTGTGATAGATGAATTTGAGGTTAAACGTAAGAAGGCTGCATGGACCGTAGGGCTTGGTATTCTTGCTGTCTCTATTTGTGTAGCTTTCTTTCCAGTACTTATTGGATGGTTTGACTATCTATTTAGCAGCATTGGTCTCCCGCTCGGTGGTTTCCTTATCTGCTTATTTGTGGGTTACGTATGGACTACTGATAGTGCCATTAATGAAATGGAATATGGATTTGCAGGGATAAAACAAACTCTATTCTCAAAAGTATGGCCAATATTTATTAAATTTATATGCCCAGCTGCCATTCTTTATAACTTGATCTCTAATTTCATCTAAACACGTTTGTTATCCAAAGAGGCAGATGCTATTTTTGGAGGAATTTTATTAAAGGAGAATTTAAAGAATGTCAAAAATATCAACATCGGATTTCAGAAATGGTATGGTTCTGAATATGGACGGTGAATTTTATTCGATCACTGAATTTCAGCATGTTAAACCCGGGAAAGGACCTGCTTTTGTAAGAACCAAACTCAAAGGCATTCTGAACGGTAAGAACATTGATAAGACATGGCGTTCAGGGGAAAATGCTGAATCAGTCCGTATCGAAACAAGAGACTATCAATATTTATATAATGATGGTGAATTATACTACTTAATGCATACAGACACCTATGAACAGGTACCTGTAAATGCCTCTCAAGTTGAGCGCAAAGGATATTTCGTTGAAGGTCAGAATTGCACTGTAGTCGTCAATGCTGATGAAGAAACTATTCTTTATGCAGAACCTAAGGACCATATCGAAGTTACAGTTGAAAAAACTGATCCAGGTTTACGTGGTGACACAGCCCAAGGCGGCAGTAAACCCGCAACTTTAGAATCGGGAGCAACCGTCCAGGTTCCTCTTTTTATCAACGAGAATGAAAAGATCAAGGTTGATACCAGAACAGGTGAATATATAGAACGAGCTAAATAAACTAATCATGGATTTAAAACTTATAAAAAACATTTTAGAATTAATCTCCGAAAGTGACGTGAATGAAGTGTCACTTGAAGAAGGAGATTTCAAGATCAAAGTAAAAAAACAAGGTGAGGTACAGCAAGTAAGCTATACGCAAGCAGCTCCGCCTCAGGCTCCTGCACAACCGGCTGCTGCCCCCCAACCTCAACAAGCTGGACAACCTGAAACATCAGATTCTGTAGCAGATGACCAACCGACCGGTGATACTGTAAAATCACCAATTGTAGGAACATTCTACACTGCACCATCTCCAGATTCTGACCCTTTCGTTAAAGTTGGGGATCACATATCAAAGGGAGATACACTTTGTATTGTAGAAGCTATGAAGATCATGAACGAGATCGATGCTGAGTTCAGCGGAACCGTTCAAAAGGTATTGGTCGAAGATGGACAACCTGTAGAATTTGACCAGCCATTATTTATCATTAAAAAAGACTAAGCGGCTTTCATGTTTAAAAAAATTCTGATTGCCAATAGAGGCGAAATTGCACTGCGCATAATCCGTACTTGTCAGGAAATGGGTATTAAGACCGTTGCTGTATACTCTACAGCTGATGCCGATAGCCTTCATGTAAAGTTTGCTGATGAAGCAGTTTGCATAGGCCCTCCTGCCGGTAAAGACAGCTATTTAAAAATACCGAGCATCTTGGCAGCTGCCGAGATCACCAACGCTGAAGCTATACATCCGGGATATGGTTTTTTAGCTGAAAATGCCGAATTTTCCCGTATTTGCCGTGAACACGAAATAAAGTTTATAGGGCCATCTCCTGAAGCTATCAATTCAATGGGAGATAAAGCTGTTGCCAAGGCTACCATGATCTCTAGTGGAGTACCAGTTGTTCCGGGAAGTGACGGAGTTGTGGAAAGCTATGAGGATGCAAAAAAAGTTTGTGATGAGATCGGTTTTCCGGTTATCATTAAAGCATCAGCCGGTGGCGGTGGCCGTGGAATGCGCATGGTAATGGATGCTAAAGACCTCGAGAAAAATTATAAGATGTGTCGCCAGGAGGCTGAGACATCATTTAATAATCCTGCCGTATACATCGAGAGATTTGTATTGAATCCACACCACGTAGAGATTCAGATAATGGCTGACCAACACGGTACAGCCGTACATTACGGTGAAAGAGACTGTTCAATGCAGCGTCGCCACCAGAAAGTGTTAGAGGAGTCCCCCTCTCCCCTCATGACAGAAGAATTACGGAAACGTATGGGTGATGCAGCTGTGAATGCTGCTAAAGCCGTTGATTATGAAGGTGCAGGAACAGTTGAATTTTTGGTTGATGATGATCACAATTTCTACTTCATGGAAATGAATACCCGAATTCAGGTAGAGCATCCTGTTACTGAAGAAGTCACAGGAATTGACCTTATCGAACAACAAATTCGTGTGGCTGCAGGTGAAAAGATCGAGGAATACCCTCTTAATTTTGTCAATCACGCTATAGAATGTCGTATTAACGCAGAAGATCCTGAGCATAATTTCAGGCCGTCTGCCGGTGAGGTCACAGTATTCCATCCTCCAGGCGGACACGGTGTTCGTTTAGATACACATGCTTACTCTGGTTACAGGATCCCTCCCCACTATGACTCTATGATAGCTAAATTGATCGTAAGTGCTCCTACCAGAATAGAGGCGATAAAAAAAATGAAGCGTGCGCTGAAGGAATTCATAATCGAAGGAATTAAAACTAATATTCCTTTCCATATTCAATTGATGGATGATGAGAACTTCATTAAAGGTACCTTCGATACGAAATACCTCGAAAGAGAATTCAAATATATACCTAAAAAGGACTGAGATGAGTATACCAGCTGATTTAAAATATACCCGCGAGCACGAATGGATCAAAGATAACGCTGACGGAACTGTCACTGTCGGAATTACTGATTTTGCCCAGGGTGAATTAGGCGACATTGTTTTTGTAGAACTTGAACCTGAAGGAACCGATTTTTCACAAGATGATACATTTGGCACTGTTGAGGCAGTAAAAACGGTATCTGACCTATATGCCCCTGTAGATGGCGAGATCGTTGAGATAAATGAAGCATTGGAAGATGAACCTGAACTCGTTAACGACGATCCCTATGGTGAGGGCTGGATGGTTAAGATCAAATTATCTGAGGCAAGTCAGCTTGAGGATCTTTTATCCGCTGAAGAATACGAAGAGGTTATCGCCTAAATTTTTTAACAATCCGATTTCATGCACAGCCGACATTCTGAATGGATCTTGATCCTTGACTACGGTTCTCAATTTACACAACTAATCGCACGTCGGCTTAGAGAGCTGAATATTTATTGTGAAATTCATCCTTTTAATGTCGATCTCGATACTGTAAGGGAGCCTCACCCTGGTGGGATTATCTTATCCGGGGGACCAAAAAGTGTAAATGATAAAGGAGCCCCTGCCCTTCAAAAAGAAATTCTTGACTGGAATGTCCCAATTTTAGGAGTTTGTTATGGTTTGCAGCTTTTGGCTCATACCGAAATTCCGGGCAGCGTGGAAAAAGCAGAGAAACGCGAATACGGCCGTGCAAATCTTCTGGTTGACAACAAAGAGGATCTTCTCAAAGATATACCCAATGAAAGTGTTGTTTGGATGAGTCATGGAGACCACATCCATCAATTGCCTGCTAATTACGAGGTTATTGGTCATACATCTAATGCCAAAGTAGCCGCTGTACGTCATAAAATTGACCAAATTTATGGGGTTCAGTTCCACCCCGAAGTAGCACATACAGATCATGGCAAACAGCTTCTACAGAATTTCGCTTATAATATTTGCGGGTTGAAAGGTGACTGGACATCTGAATCGTTTATTGACGAGCAGATCAGCAGCATTAGAGAAAAAGTCGGAAATGATAAAGTTCTTTGCGGTCTGTCAGGTGGTGTTGATTCTACTGTAGTTGCTACACTCATTCATAAAGCCATCGGAGATCAGCTAGAATGTGTATTCGTAGATAATGGACTACTGCGAAAGAATGAATTTGACTCAGTCATGCATTTGTACACCAGAGACCTGCATTTACCGGTTCGTGGTGTTGATGCTTCGGATCTATTCCTAAATAGACTAAAGGGTATTTCTGACCCAGAAGAGAAAAGAAAGGTCATCGGTAATACATTCATTGACGTTTTTGATGATGAGATAGGGAATGATACCGATTTTAAATATTTGGCTCAGGGAACACTCTATCCGGATGTTATAGAAAGCGTTTCGTTCAAAGGACCATCTGCCACCATTAAATCTCACCACAATGTGGGTGGCCTTCCTGAAAAAATGAAACTCGATCTTATTGAACCGGTTAGGGAGTTATTTAAAGACGAGGTCCGAAATGTAGGACGCACACTTGGTATACCTGATCACTTCATCGATCGCCACCCATTTCCCGGACCCGGACTTGGTATCAGAGTTTTAGGAGACTTGTCTAAAGAACGATTACAATTATTACGTGAAGCTGATTACATCTTTGTTGAAGAACTCAAAAAACAGGATTTATACAAGGATGTATGGCAAGCTTTAGCCGTACTTCTTCCCGTTCAAAGTGTTGGTGTAATGGGTGATGAAAGAACCTACGAATTTACCTGCACCCTTCGTGCTGTAACAAGCCTGGATGGGATGACAGCTGACTGGGCTCGCTTGCCTTACGAATTTTTAGCTGATGTCTCCAATCGTATCATAAACGAGATAAAAGGAATTAATCGTGTTGTTTATGATATCAGTTCAAAACCCCCCGCTACAATTGAGTGGGAATAAATATTCCTAGAACAATTAGGCCTTAATTAAGTATCAACTTAATGTATCCTAAACCAATGGAAATGATGAAACGAATTTCTCTACTATTTACACTTTGTTTAATTTTTGCATCTGCTAATGCACAATCATTGCAAACAGGTATAAACTTCTATGAAGAAGGAAACTATGAGGAAGCTCTGAGTATATTCGAAAAGATCGAAGAACCCTCAGCCTATTTATTTACCGGAAAAACCTATTTCGCACTAAACAATTATTTAAAAGCCAAGAGTTTTCTAAATAAAATAGAAAGTACCGCATCAGTTTATTATGAAGCTAAATACACTAAAGCTTTAGCAGACTTTGAACTTGAAAACTTTGCATCTTCACTCGATGCTCTTTTTGAGATCAATCAACTTTCATTGCAAGGAAGTGTTAAAAGGGATGCCTTGAACTTCTATAGGGATGTATTGAACTACCTTACTTTAGAACAACGCTATAGAGCCTTTAAAGATGTTTCAAGTGATCAGGTAAGGTTAGACCTTATAGAGTCTGCTGTTGGAATTGTGGATTACCCATCCGCAAAAACATTATTTACTGCTTACACAAATTCAGTTAATATATCGGACTCGAGCAGTTACGATAATTTATTTAATGTATTGGAAGATTCTGCTTCCTATGCACGTCGCTATAATCCTAATAAATATACCCAGGCTCCATCAGGATTATCTTATAATATCGGAGTTGCCTTACCTGAATTCAGCATGGAGGCAGAAGAGTTTGAGATCACTCAGCATTTATATTTTGGGATACAGTTAGCCATCGAAAATTTCAATTCACAGAATACTCGCCAGAAAGCATTCCTAACATATCGTAATACTGATGCTGATGTGAATAATGCTGCTTTTATTGCAAACGATCTGATCTGGAATCATAATGTAGATGCAGTAATTGGACCGCTGTTCTCAGAAGTAGCTTTCGAACTTTCAGAATATGCAGAACTTTACGAAACACCACTTCTAACCCCTTTGGCTAATTCTGACAATCTTAATCTCGATCTAAATTACACCTTTCAGTTAAACCCAACTTTTGCCGTTCAAGGTAAAGAGATGGCTAAGTATGCCATTCAAACACTTCAGTATGATACATTAGCTGTTCTAGCAGAAAAAGGATCTCTAGGCGAAGCCTCTGCTTATGCTTTTATCGATGAGGTTAGAAAACTTGGTGGGGAAATAGTTAGATTTTATGTTGAAGACCTTGCTTCACAAGGCTATGATATCAGTGAATATGTAAAATACTTTGACCCTGAAGTAGATACCGTTTATAATTACAATATTGACGCGGTATATGCACCATTCACAGGTAATATTGCTCAAACCTTGATGAGTGCTTTGATCACTAACCTGGAAGCTATGGGAAGCAAAATGTCAATTTTGGGTTCAGAAGAATGGGAGTCTGCCGACATAAACTCAGGAAGATTACCTGAAACTAATGTATACTATACAAAAACATTTGAAGTTGACACTACTAACTCTTCAGTTAATGATTTTGAAAGTGAATTCAGATTGAGATTCGACACTCAACCAAACCAATTCGCTTACATAGGATATGATGCTGCTAATGTGCTACTGGAATCATTAAAAAGAGTACAAAATCCAAACTATTTAAAGGAAGGACTGAAAAGCTTTGACAATTTCAGAGGTTTGATCACACGAGTAAATTTTAATGGTTCACATATCAATCAGGAAGTTAGGATCAAGAAGTTAATTACCGCTGAGAATTAGTATTTAACTCTTTGTTTTCAATATAATCTTTTTGTTGAGCTTCCTGCTGCCTTTTGATACGATATTGTTCTCTTAGCCAGATTCTCCATTTTTCACTTTCACGTCGGTGTTCCTGAAATGTTTTGGTGAATACGTGTCCTCCCTCTGGGTTTGCTACCATATATAGATAGTCATGCTCAACAGGAAAAAGTGTTGCCTCAATTGTACTTAAACTTGGATTCGTAATCGGTCCCGGAGGTAAGCCTCTGTTTACATAAGTATTATAAGGGTGGTCAAATAGATAATCCTCAAATAACAATCTTCTTCTCTCTCCTAAAGCATAATTAACCGTGGGATCCGCCTGTAGAAGCATTCCTTTTTTTAGTCGATTCCAATATAAGCCACTGATAATCGGCTTTTCCTCACTGTTCTTTGCCTCCCACTCTACAATTGATGCCAAAGTAACTATCTGATTCGCAGAATATTCAAGTTCTTTCAAACGGGATTGATATGTAGTTTCCACCTTCGACTTAAACTCTCTCAGAACCAGGTTGACAATCTGCCTGGGTGATCTTGTCCAATACGTTGAATAAGTATCGGGTAACATTCTGCCGAACAGTTCTTCTTCAGTAAAGCCTTTCTCAGAAAGATAGGTACTATCTGAAAATACTTGAAGAAGATCATCCTCGTTAAAATGTAATTTTTCAGCAATAGTGGATGAAAAACGTTCAACCGTAATTCCTGGTAATATAACGATCTCTACCGGATCTTGGATACCACGTGTCATTTTAGATAAAAAGGCGTTATAACTTAAAAGTCCTTCAAATTCATATCTTCCTCGCTGAAATTTACGCCATCCCAGTAATGTTGCAGCCCATTTTAATTCAACAGAGTCATAGTCCACATTAAGTGTATCCAGATTTTTCTCAAGTTCATCAAGACCAGAGAGTTCTGTAAATGTTATTACTGTATTGGAATCAAATGCAATGGCTTCACTGCCGGATAATCTGGTTAGTCTGGAGGTCATGACAGATCCCATTACCAACAGAAATATTGTTAAGGCCACAATCAGCTCTGCCCTACTCATAGAAAAAGTTTGTCGAATATTCATAATGAAAGATAAGAAATGGTGTCAATTATGACGTAATAGTGTTACAGAAATATTTGATTTCTTTTCTAAGACGGTTTGAAACAATTCTATTCATTGACCGTAGGCTAGTGTCGAAGAGCAAAAGAGTTTTTGGATGCTGCATAAGCACCAAATGCCCTAAAGAAAAAACCCGGGTCTTGAACGATCCGGGTTTTTTAATGGCCTGAGTATTTTTTAGATATGAGCTAAAATGTTGGATTCAGTCGGATCCAAAATACACTCTGCCCTCCTGTACCTGAAACAGGCTTGGCAACTTCAAATTTTATAAAGCCCAATCCTAATCCCATTCCAATATTATGGGAAAGATCAGACAAAACTATATCAAAATGATCCAATGGATTGTCAGCTGTAATTTGTTCAGGATTGAAGTTTGAGTAACCTGAATCCATAAAAACGGAGATAGTGATATTACTTAGATCAGGCCATTGGCTATCAGTATTCCTACTGTTTCCGAATTCAAGTTCAAGATTACTCAATAACATCTGATTTCCCTTCATCATCTTATAGCCAAAGGCTCTTAAACTTCCAATACCACCAAGGGCAAAGTTTTTATAATCAGGGGCAGTACCTGTAATACCACCTGCCATCAAACGCCATTTCAGTACAGTACTCCTATCCAAACGAAAATATGATTTGGCCTCAGCCTGATATGAATTATATTTGAAATCGTTGTTAAACCCATCCAGGTTGGCTAATTCAGCTTTGGCAGAAAGAGTTGTTTGAAGAATTGAATTGCTTCTGATACCATAAGGATTTAATGTGATCCCAACGGTAAGGTTTTGCTGACCAATTCGATCAAATTGCGAATCAATAGCCGGATTGGGTCTCCAATCAGAATATCTGGTAAAGATCGAAAACTCAGTTTGTTGCTCAACCGTTTTTACTATTTGATTGTTGTAAGCTAATCCCAGTTCAATATTCTTGAAAGGCTTTATTAGAGTGTAGAATCCAAAACCTTCATTTTCTTGGTAATCGAAATAATCAAAACCGTTTAAAAAAGATGAGACCGAATTCTCGAAAATTCCCGTACGCCAATAATCTTCTGTTGATGTGGAGTTATAGAATTCACCACCTATTAGCCACCATTTATGCTCCTGACCGATACTTTTCTCTGCACCGAGTGAATACTGGATATTTCCTAAAGCAGTTGAAAATCCAATTAATCCATGTAGATCAACATTTTCAACATTAATAAAATTTGAGTTCTTCCATTCCATTTTTTCTTCTTGGTATCCAATAAATAAACCGTCTACACGATTATAGCGAAGCATTGAATTAACAGGAAAAGCAGAGTATATAGGATTTTTTACACCGAAACTGCTTTCTGTATAAAAACTTGTGTCTAGTCCTTCATACAGATCTACAGAGTAATGAAGTTTGTTCTCTAAATGCTGGGCATTTACGCTAACTGAATAGCTCAATATTATGATAATTGCACAGTATAGTACTTTCATATTATCCCGTTTTATTGATGTTTGTACCTCTCCGAATATTTACTACATCATAAGAATAATAAAAATCGAATAATCATGCACCAAAAACATTTATAAGAAACTGTATATGGTCATTTAGCTCAACTCCAATCAAATCGGCTCCCTTTTTAATGTCTTCTCTAGGGACGTTTGCTGCAAACTTCGAATCTTTAAGTTTCTTGGTCACTGACTTAACCTTCATATCGTCAAATTTATTAGGTCTCATCAGTGATACGGCATTCATGAATCCTGAAAGTTCATCGGAGGCAAACAGATACCTCTCTATCTCAGTTTCGGGTTGTTTTCCGGTTCTTTCCGGAGCGTGGGCCTTCACAGCCATTATTACATCATCTGCATACCCATGTTCAGGCAAGATCTCGTCTACTGCTTTATTAGGATGCTCATCAGGATATTTTTCCCAGTCAATGTCATGTAACAAGCCTGCCTGCCACCACTTTTCGATCTCTTCCTCACTTTTATCAAGATGTCGCGCGTAAGCCTCCATTGCCTGGGCAACCATCTCGCAGTGGTTGATTAGGTTTTCATTATCAATGTATTTCTTTAATAGATCTAAAGATTCTTGTCTGTCCATGTCTATTTGATATATGAGTGTACTTCTTTTGCTACTTTTCTGTTATACTGAAACGTGAGATCTTTATAGTTGATCAGGTCTACGATAGTACCGATCACACAAAGACCACCTGTTAAAATATAAAGTATACCCATTCCAATTTGATTAAGAATCAAACGATGAACTCCTGCTATAAGGAAAAATCCAAGTAAACAGGTTATAAGTATTGTTTGGGGATCTTTTCTTCTGCTACGATACACGTTTGCAAATTTTTCTGCCTGTTCTTCATTTAACTGTGTTAGCAGTTTTCCGATATACAACGATTCATCGCCTTCAAGTTCAGGTAAATAATCGATTACATTAGCCATGGTGTTCCTTATTATCAGTTAGTTTGAATGTGATCATGTTTTTCCAGATAAATACGATCCTTAAAATTAAAATTAAAACAGCTGCCGGTCCTGCAAGATGTGCCTCAAAAGCCGCACTCATATCGCCTCTGAATGTATATGAGATAGAATGTCCAAGTCCTTCCCCCGGACAGTATTCAATTCCTAACCATTCAAAAAGGCATAGACTAACTCCGGCATCACCGGGATTCATAATGGCAAGGAGCAAAAGCCCAATACTAAATACCAGCCATTCGGAATGCTTATGTATTATTTTAATTAACATCATTTGGTATAATAGATGGTTTATAGCTTTATTCTGGCGAAGGTTTTACCGGAAGTTCAACAAAGAAACTTGTGCCAACATTTTCTTCAGACTCAAGCCTGATATTACCATTATGAAGCGACACATATAAATGTACAATATCCAAACCAAGCCCTGTACCGGCTTCCCCACCCGTTCCCTTACGCGAATTTTTTATTTCATTTTCAAAAAGATCATCACGCATACTTTCAGGAATACCTATACCTGAGTCTTTAACTTCAATAAGAATAGTGTTTTTTGCTTTATTTTGATTTACTGATAATGAAACAGTTCCACGAGATGGCGTAAATTTCAAAGCATTTGACACAAGATTATTGATAGCGATCTCTATCTTGTTTTGGTCCAATGTTGCTCGCAGGCCATCTGGTTCTACATTATGTACCAATTCAATGTCTTTAAGCATAGATTTCGCTTTATTCATCGAGATGACCCGCTCAATGAGTTTTACAATTTCTATATCGACCAGATCAAGTGACTCAGGTACATCTTTTTTACTTTCTCTGTCAAGAACTTCATGCACCATATTCAGAAGATCATTTCCACTATTTTCGATCACAGAAAGCATATGTTTTCTTTCTTCCGGGGTAATATCGTCTGTATCACGCATTAGCTTTACCAAGCCAATAATTCCTGTCAATGGGTTTTTAATATCGTGACTAACCATTCTTACAAGATCATCCTTCTTTTTGTTAAGTCTGCTTAATTCAACTTCACGATCTTTAAGCACATCAATTCGATCATTCAGTTGTTTTTGTAGATTTCTGATCTTTAGGTGGGTATCTATGCGGGCCAGTGTCTCTTCTTTTTGAAAAGGTTTTGTGATATAATCAACACCACCGTATTCAAAGGCCTGTATTTTATCGTCAGTCTCTGTTAAGGCACTTAGAAATATAACAGGAATATCTTCAAGACCATTTTTACTTTTTATTTTATGAACTGCCTCAAAACCATCCATTCCCGGCATCATTATATCCATGAGGATAAGATCCGGCTTTTTTGATTCAGCCAATTCTATAGCTTCCTTGCCATTTTGAGCCTTAATATGCTTGTATCCACCGTTTTCTAAAACATGGGATAATAGCCTCAAATTCAGCAAAGTGTCATCAACAATAAGAATTAGGTTATCTTTAGTATCAGACATGTGTTGGCGCTTGATTATAGATGATAAGGTTTTTCAAACATCTCATTTAATGAGATACGTAGTAATTAACAATTTAATACTGAACAAGCCAAAAGGACATCACCATAAAAGTGATACCTCTAATAAATTTCGATGGAGAACTATACATAGAAGTATTTTGATCTAAAAATCAAAATCATCCATCAATTCAATGGGCTCTTTTGGCATCGCAATAGCTAAGCCAATATAAACTAGCAAACTTGCTCCCCAACCCATTATGAATGCAGCTACAAAAATAAAACGAACTACGGTTGAACTAATACCGAAATATTTGGCCAATCCCCCACAAACACCTGATATTTTTTTATCAGATCTGGACTTCATTAATTTTTTTGAATGTCGGTACCCGTATTTTTCCAAATTATCAGAAGAAGAGGCAGTAGCAGATCTGTTTTGATCACGGTCGAGTGCATTATTCAGTTTCGAACCAGATCCAAAACCGGCATCTTCAGATCCATGGATATCATTGTAGCTGGTGGCATTTTTATTTTTAGCTGCACTCTTTTTTGCCTTTTTGATCTTTCGGGCACGTTTCCTGTCACCAACAAAAAAACCAAATCCTACTAAAGTTATTAAACCCCCGCCAATTAGTGGTAAAATAGATGAACCGATCAAGCCTTCAGTTAATCCAGATAAAAATCCACCGGTCGGCAGGCCTAAAGTTTGAATAATGAAGGTGAAAGCCAAAAAGATCATCACCATGCCGGAAATTGTTGCAATGTTCCAAATACTTTTTCCCGTCTCTTTCTCATCACCGTTGAGGAATTCCTGCATGGTTGAATTCAACTCAAATTCATCAAATTCAAGTGTTGCAGTTCCGGTTTTGGATGCTGTTCTTTGTTTAGTTTGTTCAGCCATAAATTTCTTTTTTTTATTCACTACGAGGTCAAAGTAATAATGTTACGTGTAAATCACTTCCTTATCCGTGATAATTGCATCCAGTTTTTCATCAAAGGCTTCAGTTGGTATTTCCTCAAATAAAAAGTCACTGAATACCAACCCCGTTTTAAAAGCATTGCTATTATTCAGAAATCGATCGTAAAATCCTTTTCCATACCCAAGTCTGTTTCCGCTCCTATCAGCTGCGGCCATCGGTATAATGATCAAATCCAGTTTTGAAATATCAAATTGTTTGATGGTTTTGGGTTCCTTTACACCCCATTTATTTTGTTTCAATTCACTTTTATCAGAAAGTATTGAGTGGGTAAGCGTTCCATTCCTAAAGTTTGTGACAGGCACAACGAGATGTTTACCCGATTCCAAAACCTCATCGATCAAACTTTCTGTTTCAACCTCATTTCTTTCGTTCATTGAAACATAAAGATGAATATATTTAGCTGTTATAAACTGTTCTAAATTCTGAACTTTTTTAATTATAAGGTCAGACTTATTTCGCCACGTTTTGGTGTCAAACTGTTCTCTTTGTTTTAAAACCGTTTTCCTGAATACAGTTTTTTGTTCTCTTTTATCAGACATGTCATAATTCTATCAGGTGATGTTTTGTAAGGTCAATTCCTTTATCTTTCATCTCTTCTAGCATTTTATGCCAAATATCGGTTCCATACTTATTCATAAAATAGATCGGTGAAATGGATCTTTCCTGAAGGCCCCCATCAGGAAACAGATTAACCTTGATTTTCTCTATTCTCTTAAGTTGTGTTTCTTCCTGTTGTTTGATGGACCGGTACACCTTTCCTTTTAATTTATTAAGCTCATTCTCGAAACCAGCAACCGTTTTACCGACAGTTCCGTCAAGTGTTGGGTCAATATTGTCAATTACCTTAAGGGGTCTCTCAGCTGCTTCTTCCAGTTTTTCTTTCCATTCATCAAACACTATTTCAAGATCTACATTATCAGTTTGTTCAACGTAAGCTGATTCAAGGTCCTCAATGCGTTGATCGTACTCACAAACCTTAAATGGTAATTTTTGTAAGATCCTGGAAATCCCTGACTCAATTACCGTTGCTGTATACCGAGGAATTATAAGAGGCATTTCAAGGCCAAATACTTCATAAAGAGAACGCATCTGTCCATAATAAGCCAACTCACCGGGTCCTGCTACATATCCAAGTGTTGGAAGCAATCTGTCCTGGATGATTGGTCGAAGGAACACGTTTGGAGAAAATGACTCAGGTTTTACTTCAATGTCTTTTACCAAATCATTTGTTGACCAACTTTTATTCTTTGCCGTCCACGTCTCCCCTTCTCTCCCGATCTTTATGCGCTTAGAGTTTTCATCCAGATAAAAAAGATTACTATCACCATTCACCACCTGCCTGTGAAATACAGATTCTAACTCTTCACTCTTTTCTTCGATAGCTTCATAAATAGCATCTGCCGATGAGATACTTTTTGCAAAGTCATCAGCCAGAAGTTGTTTTAAGGCTTTGTGGTTGCTCCCGGCTATCAATAATCCTTGTTTCGCAAACAGTTCATTCATAAAACCAGCAAAGGCCTCACCATGCGTTTTTCCTTCCTGATAGTGCCGATCCATGATCTCCCATAGATCATTTGAAAAATCAGTCTCGAACATTATGGATTTTACATTTTCCCGAAATAGTTGAAGAGAATCATTTAATTCTTCATGGAAGACCGGTATACCATTTCCCTGTTGTTCTAGTTCGACCTTGACAAAATCATCTTTTCCTATTAAACCTGTCCATGAGATCTCTTCAAAGTCATGGTCTTCATCAGCCATCCAGAAAACAGGAATAACCGGTTTTCCTATTTTCTTTTCGTATTCTTTAGCTAAAACTATAGTCGTTAATGTTTTATATATAGTAAATACAGGTCCACCGTACATTCCCAACTGTTGACCGGTGACGACAGCAAGTGCATCATTATGGGATAATTTTTCAAGTTGTTCAGATTGGTCATTAGTTATTCCTAAACTGCTATGGTAGCCTGAAAGTGCGGAAATGAGTTTCTCTCTATCAACTGTCCCGGAAATATTTTTGGCTTTACGCTTTACATCTGTTTCGGACAGAGGATTGTAGGGGTAAAAAGAACTTAATTTATTAAAATTATTGAGGTAAGTAGTAAATAGTTTCGAGTATGATAGTTCACTAAATGAACAGCCGGAAATATCCAATGTTTATCCTTTCATTTTTGAAATGCGATCTCTGATCTTTGCCGCTTTTTCATAGTTTTCAGTTTCTATAGCAGTTTTTAGCTCTGCCTCTAGTTTTTCAAGCTGTGATAACTCTTTTTGTCCCGGTGAGGTTTCATCACTATTTAATGCTTCTTCTACCGTCTTATGTTCAGGCTCTGTTTTAATACCTGCCTCAATAAGTACACTTTCATCCACGTAGATTGGTGCATTAAATCTGACAGCGAGAGCAATGGCGTCACTTGGCCTGGCATCTATTTCAATGGTTCCGTCTTCTCTTTTTAAAATGATCTGAGCAAAGAATGTGCCCTCATTCAACTCATTTATGTATACTTCTTTTATCTCCGTGTTAAAACTTAGAACGAAATTCTTTAAAAGGTCGTGAGTCATTGGTCGTGGTGGCTTAATATTTTCCAACTCTAAAGCAATAGCCTGAGCTTCAAAAGAGCCTATAATGATCGGTAATCTTTGGTTTCCGTCGGCTTCACTTAATATTAAGGCATATGCCCCCCCACTGCTGGGGCTAGTAGAAAGTCCAAGTATCTCCATTAAAATCTTACTCAAAAGCTTTACCCTGTTTGCTTAAAATTCACTTTAATGAAGTTAATGATTTTTCGGTAAGTCTTAAACCAAACTGTATAACTTTCCGATTCTTTAGATTTTAGTTGTCTTGTTGAAATAAAAAATGAATAAAAACCGCGAAAAAGAATTTTTATAGAGATACAAATTATCTGAGCTCCTATCGCATGAATTGCCTAATCATAACATGCGATACGATATTGATATGCAATTTTTTAAGCTCCTGATAGCTGATTTTAATTAAACATGTGAGGACGCCATGAAAGTTCTGAAATTTATTCTCATTATTATAGGGCTGTATACTTTAAGTTCCTGTACTATTTATGATAACGATATTGAAGGAGAAGCAGACCTTGTTTATTCTAGTACCATCAATATTCAAGCAAATGATTTTTATTATGTAGATGATTATATAACTATGGCTGAATATGGGTGGGATAATCTTGATGAAGAAATGGTTGATTATGGACTCGTTCACGGATATCTGCGGTTTGAAGGAACAACTACCTGGAACGCTCTTCCGTTTGCAGTACCGTTCGAGAACGACTTGGTAAATCTTAGATATCAATTTGATATTGGAAGTTTTAATTTAGTGTTGGAGGGAGAAATTGCAGGAAACAATCAAGCGAATGCCGACCTTTTTCACAATGATGTGCTTAGAGTAATTGCCATCCCTCCATCTGCAATAGTAAGAGGAAAAGGTATTGATTACAGGAACTATCACCAGGTTATTGAGTTATACGGATTAGATGACATAAATTGATCGTATAATTTAGTTCGATCTAAAATATATCTAATACATTAACTAACCATTAACCCATGAAATCAATAACAAAATTAAGTTTTCTTATTGCTGTACTCATAAGTTTTACTACTGTTTCTCTTCAGGCTCAAAGTATTCCTGAAGAAGGATCTTTAGGTCTAAGAGCTAACTTTACAGGGCAAACAGCTATAGAAGTTCCCTATATGCTTAATGATAAATTGTCCTTGGCTCCTTTTCTTGGCCTCAATTCAACTCAGGACCAATCTACTAATTTTTCACTTGGTGTGAGGCCTCGATACTATTTTAGTCAGGACAGATCATTGGCAACTTATGTTACGGGTGCCCTTGGATTTTCAAATACCTCTTTCAGCAATAATAACATCAACTCAGTGACAAATTTTGATCTTATGATCGGATATGGTGCTGAATACTTTTTTTCTGATCAGCTTAGTATCAGTTCTGATGCGAATTTGGGAACACGTTTCGGTGACAGTGCCACAAATATTGCTACCTCCGCCAGGATCTCAGCATCTGTATACTTCTAATTTTTAAAATAAAGTATGACTTATAGGGAGCCACAGATTATCTGTGGCTTTTTTAATTTCTTGAAACGTCACATTGATGATAAAAATATATACCAAATTGGTATATATAACTGTATAAGAAGATTAAAATGATACTTGAATTATATTGCTCACCATATTTAGAATAATCGAGTTTACATTATTGATCGAAAAGCATAAAAGTATTTAATAATCATGCACTATTAATCCATTCTTAAACCTGAAAAGAGCATTCTTATATTTTTGTTCAGGTAGCAGGTCTATTGTGTAATGAAAAAACCAATGTTAGCGGACCTAAAGGATTTCTGCTTTCTGAAAATCACTCTCAAATTCCGATCGTGAAGAACTAGTTAGTTCCTTGAGGCCATCTAGATTATGTAAAAATATAAAAAGCCCTAATTCAAAATGGGCAACTCACCCAGCCCCAACAATTCAGCTAATTTTATTCCTACATAAGTGTTATCTCTCCAACCCATAAATTCTGTTGCACTAGGGCCATAAGCCATTATAGGAACGGGTATTCCAGTATGATAATCAGTTGACCAAAATATCTCAAGAGAATCACCTTCTGCAACTTGTCTTTGCATGGTCATTCCACCTGTTTCGTGGTCGGCAGTCAATACAACCAGAGTTTCGCCGTCTTCTTGGGCAAAGTCGAGCACTGCTTTCACTGCTTCATCAAAATCCTGGATCTCTCGTTTTAGATACTCAACACTGTTACCATGTCCTGCCCAGTCAATTTGGCTGCCTTCCACCATCAGGAAAAACCCTTTCTCATTTTTATTAAGAACCTGAAGAGCTTTGCTGACCATAGCTTTTGAAGAAGGTTCCCCTTTTTCCCTTTCCAAACCATCCGTCGCAAATAGACCCAATAATTTATCAGAAGATGAAGTTGTTAGTTCATTATCGTTTAACAAAATCTCATATCCTTCTTCCCTGAATTTCCCAATCAGATCAAGGGAATCAGATCTTTGATTCTCGTTAAACCATTTAACACCACCACCAAGAAATACCTCTACTCCTGAATGCAAAAAATCTTCTGCAATCTCTTCCTGCATGCTTCTTTGTATTACGTGAGATGCAAAACTTGCCGGTGTGGCATGTGTTATTGAAGACGTTGAAATTAAACCTGTGCTTAATCCTTTGTCTTCAGCAAGTTCTAATATTGTTTTGCAAGGTGTTAATTCGGGATTAACACCAATTGCTCCGTTATAGGTTTTCAATCCACATGAGAATGCAGTAGCACCTGCAGCTGAATCAGTAATAAGATTATCAGAGGAATGAGTTTTTACAATTCCGGTAACGGGCATGGTTTGCATATGTAAGAGTCCATCAGGACCGGCTATAGCAATTTGACCAGAAGCAATTTGGGCTAAACCCGTTCCATCGCCGATCAAAAAGATCACATTTTTGATCTCTTTATCCTCAACCAAAGGCAAAATATCTTTTGTTGCATTTTCTTTGGCCACTTCGACCGTTTCGATCTTGTAATAATCTGTTTCCTGTGTGGCTGTGAATGAGATAGTTATGAGAAGAAATGCTAGAAACTTTTTCATGTCCTTTATTTTTAAACTTAAAACTTAAATCAAAGAATTATGTTAACCCTGTATAAATTATTCGTTAAGAGAATATAGCTTTTATAAGCCCCCAAATTCCTTTAGCAGGTTTAAGTGATTTTTGATTTCTCTTGGTCGCTTTCTTTATCCTTTCGGCCGGAATAACTGGTTCGTCATTTCGATTATCATGATCAGAATCTGTTGACTTCTTTCGCGTTTTTCCTCTTTTGGAATCTGATTTATCTTTTCCAGAAGAGCCTTTACCGGATTCATCTGATTTTTTAGAAGATTTCTTTTTGCTACCCTTAAGTACAACATCGACGCTATCGAGGTTTTCAACTTTATTATTTGCTTTCGCAATCTCTTGTTTAGTAAGTTTTCTTGATTCGCTCTTACTTTTAGAAGCTTTCTTATCTTCTACCTCTTTTGAAGACGAGTCGTTTTTATTTGATGACTTCCCTGACGCTTTTCTGCTTTTCTTATCGGATTGATTGTCATTATTTTTTGAATATTCAGCCTGTGAAGTTTTTTTACTTCCCTTTTTATTCATTTCCAGGATTTCAAGTTGATCACCAACTTTATCCTGAATTGCAGAAAATGCTCGTCGATCCTTTTTATTTACAAATGTGACTGCTATACCGGATTTATCATATCGACCTGTTCTTCCGATTCGGTGCACGTAATCTTCAACCTGACGGGGTACGTCGTAGTTAATAATCATAGATATGTTATCAATATCTATTCCCCTGGCTAAAACATCAGTAGCTACTATGACGGGAACTTTACCACTTTTGAATTCGTGCAGTGATTTATTCCGCTCATCCTGATTCCTGTCACCATGAATGCTACCCGCCTTGATCCCTTTTTTGATCAGGAGTTTTTCCAGTTCGTCAGTACCTCTTTTAGTGGCACAAAATATTAAGCAAGATTCCCAGGCTGTTTCATCAAGCACATCCTGCACCAGCTTCAGTTTATCCTTTTGATCAACGAAATAAGCTTTTTGAGTTATACTTCCAGAAGGTTTTTCAATTGCTATCTCGATCTTCTCTGGATCTTTCATAAAGTCGTTTGCCAACTTCTTGATCTGATCTGGCATTGTAGCCGAAAAGAGAAGTGTCTGACGATCCTGAGGAAGTTTTTTAATGATCTTGGTAACATCAGGAAGGAAGCCCATATCCAGCATACGATCCGCTTCATCCAATATCAGAAATTTTATGTGACTGAAATCAATATCCAACACTTTTGTTTGATCTATCAATCGACCCGGTGTGGCGACAATTATGTCAATTCCTGACCTGATGGCTTTAGCCTGTTTAGAGAAATCTTCACCTCCAATAATGGTAGCAGACGTAATACCGGTATGATACCCTAAAGCAAAGATCTGTTCGTCGATCTGTTGAGCCAGTTCTCTTGTAGGTGAAAGAATTAACACCTGCGTATGTTCTGATGGATTTTGAAGGATCTGATGCAACACAGGAATTACAAAAGCGCCCGTTTTACCAGTTCCTGTTTGTGCGGCACCAATCAGGTCTTTTTTATTTAAAATAATTGGTATGGATTGCTCCTGAATAGGAGTTGGTTCTGAATAACCAATATCTCTCAAGCCCGCCTTTAGTTCGTCCTGTAAATCAAAGTCGTTAAATGTCAATGTATTCGTCTGTTATGAAATTTTTTTATATAGTACTAATATACAAAGATTTAATGATTATTTATTCCACTTTGCTATGATTTCCCCTATTTTATAAACCTTTGATAATCATAAATAACTAATAAGCTCAAAATATACATGGATTTTAGAAAATTAAGTTTAGCGGTATTACTTTGTTCTGCTATTGTGATCACAGGATGCAATCAGGACATGGATGACAATGGTGAAGCTGACCTATCTAGCGAAATTGACAGCGTAAGTTACGCACTTGGATTTCAGAATGGTACTTTTTTAGCAAGAGAGGGCATCACTGATATTGATATGAGTAATTATGCTGCCGGATTAAGCAACGGACTTGGATCCGAAGAAGGTGCACTGACCCAAGATGAAGTATATGCTGTTGTAAATCGGTACGTGCAGCAATTAAATGAAGAAAGAAGCACACAAAATACTGAAGAGGGAACATCATTTTTAGAGGAAAACAAAAATAAAGAAGATGTAATGGTAACAGATTCCGGACTTCAGTACAAAGTACTTGAAGAAGGCGAAGGTGAATCTCCTTCAACCGAAAACATTGTTCGTGTTAATTACGAGGGCCGGCTGATTGATGGGGAAGTATTTGACAGCTCCTATGACAGAGGACAACCTGCTGAATTTCCATTAAATCAGGTTATTCCAGGATGGACGGAAGGAGTTCAGCTAATGAGAGAAGGTGCGACTTATGAATTCTATATTCCTTCAGAGCTGGCTTACGGTGCTCGACCTCCTCAAGGCAGCCCAATTGGACCTAATGAAACACTTATTTTTAAAGTAGAACTATTGGAAGTGAAAGAAGCTCCTTCTTCTAACTAGTACTTTATATAATAAATTTATTGCAAAAGCCTGTTTCACATTTGTGGGACGGGCTTTTTTATTTACGGTATTCTTTAACCGGTATAAAACAATAAGAATTCTTTAATCCCGATTAAAAATATCTAAGTGGTATTTAGTATAGACTTGCACATATTAGAGAAAGCAATGAGGGGAAACAGCTATCAACTGTTTCCCCCTGATACGTTGGCTTTTTGGGGTATAATATCAAGCTACAATGTGTAATGCATTGTAGCTTTTGTTTTTTAAAAAGTTCCGAGATTTATAAAAGACGTTTCAACTGCTCCAAATCTTACCTTTTACCCCACTCTGTCTGTTTACCGAACGTTCTACTGTTTTTTGTATTACATCCTTACTTCCAAATACAAGAGTATTTTTTCGAGCTCTTGTTACAGCTGTATAAAGAATTTCTTTTGAAAGAACGTCAGAATAGCTCTCAGGAAGCATAATGGCCACATCTTCGAATTCAGAACCCTGACTTTTATGAATAGTAATTGCATAGGCACTTTCATAATCAGCTAACCTCGATGGAGATATCGAGAAATTATGCTCACCTTCAAACTGTATCTTATCTTCCTTTATGTTGAAAATCCCCATTTCTCCGTTTCTTATTCGAAGTGCGGCATCATTCTTCGTTGCCATTACTAACCTTCCATCATACCAATCATTTGATATAATTAAACTATTTTTTCTTTTAATTCCTATTTCGACTAACTGATTTATTGATTCTACCCCATATTTCGTCTTCCTGATTGCACATAAGATCTTTCGTGAATTTGAAGCCTCCATTCTTTTCTCATCATTTGCTGAATACTCCTCAAAGTGATTTAAACCATACTTCGAGATAATTTTTTCCAGCGTATTGGTTTTTGGTTCAATCCACTTTAGATCCGGATGATCCTCGTTTTGTAAGAGGTTCAGAACCGCTTCACTATTTTGGTCGTTTATGGCATCTGCAAGTTTTTTGATCCCACTATCATCACTGAATCGATAACTTTTTGTCAAAAAGACGACACAATCATTTATTGCCGGAGTATTTGGTGCAGCAGTTAATGGTGCAGTACCTGTTAAATCAGAGATCTGTGTTGCTACCTCATTGGAATAAGAATTTTCGCCGGCACAGATATCACCAAGAATGGAACCTGCTTCAACGGAAGCAAGCTGATCTTTATCACCTAATACCACCAGTTTTGTATTGGGACCGATTGCTCGCACTAATCGAACCCACATATTAATATCCAGCATGGAGGCTTCATCAACAACGACAATATCATGGGGTAAATGATTTTCATTATCATATTGGAATGTATTACTCCTATAACTGGCTCCTAATAGCTTGTGGACAGTCATTGCACTTTCAGGCAGTACTATCTCTTCTTTTAAATGATTCGGTAGACTTTCTTTCCCTTCTTCAATGGAATCTATGAGCCTGCGGGCTGCTTTACCGGTCGGTGCCGTCAAAGCAATATTATAATTCTTATTCTGATTTGACAATAACTGAGCAGTAATGATATTTAAAACAGTATGGGTTTTTCCGGTACCGGGGCCTCCGGATATGACAATCAGGTTTTTTATGAAACTCAGGCAAAGAGCCACTTCCTGCCAATTACTTACGAACTGTTCTTTTTTCGGTTTTATAAATTCAGCTATGACCTTTTTTTCATTTTCAGTGATCTCATTGGTGATCTTTGCTCTGTTTCTGATCCATGCTGTAAGTTCCTCTTCAAATTTCCAAAATTTATGTAAATACAGACGCCCTTCTTCCATTACCAAAGGTTGTAAGGATCCATCTTTACTCACCAGTTCACTGGTCCCAAGAGAGTTTAACCATTTTTCAAAAGTAGCTGTATCAAGCCTAATTCCTGTCTTATCCTCATCAAAGAGTGGCTCATTTGTAGGTTTATTCAGATCGATACATATATGTCCATTTTTTTGTGCAAAAATGCACGCGGTTCCTGCCAATAGTATCTCATCATTTGCAGCGGGATCCAACTGCCGTAAAAATCTGGCATATTCAAGTTCAACATCAGTTATAAGGCCTTCATGTTTCCAGTTCTGCAAAGTTTTCCAAGTGCTCATGGCGCGCCTCCCTTGAATAACTTATCCATCGTTCGGATCACAGCTTCGCCTGGTTTCTGAAAAAACACACCGGAACCGGGCTGCTCCTTATTTATGCCCCTGAGGAAATAGTATAGAACGCCTCCGAAATGTTCTTTATAGTTATATTTCTTTGATCTCATTTTTAGATACCGATGCAAAGCCAATGTATAAATGTGATACTGAAGATCATACCCTGCATCCTGTATCGCAGTTTCTAAAGCAGATAAGCCATAGTCAGAAGCTGTATAGCCTAAAAAATTAGATTTGTAATCGAGGATGTAATATTTCCCATTCCACTTAAAGATCAGGTCAATATAGCCCTTCATGAAACCAAAATATGATTCACCAGATAATTGTTGTGCAAAATCGGGCCGTATGATATTCCAGATATTTTCAGTTTCAATTTCATTAACTGGAAAATAAAACTCCATTTCCTTCAGGAGATTATCATCAGATATCAGTGATAATGAGGCTTGAGGAGTTCCCAGTGAATGTTTCAATGATTCACTTACCCATTCCTTTACTGTAAGAAACCATTCTTCTTTAAATCCAAATTGATCCAGATTATCCAGAATTACATCATCAATTTCATCATCAGATCGATGGAATGTCAGATCTTCAAATATTTTGTGTAGAAAAGAACCGGCATTCGCCCCTTTTGGAAAACTAAAACGATCTTTGACATCATCATCCTCTTTTGGTTTAGTTTCCGGTACTATAATTTGACTGTCATAGTCCCTAGCTGATTCCTCATCATTATGATCTCCGGCAATGGTAGAGTAACTGAGCATTCGTGGAAAGCGAAATATGTCCACTCTTGAAAATTCAGCTGCGGGCATTAATTTTAGGACTTTATCACCATCTTCGGATTTCTCTTTTAACACATTAACCGGCTGTCTTACGGCTATATGATCCAGATTTTCAAGAAAATGCCGGATAGACTCAAAGTCAGTAACACTCTCATCTTGTTTGCCATTGAGAATGTAAGAGATAGATGAATCATTTATTTTATTGTAGTGTGGAAGGAAGACGTAACAGGCAGATATAGCTCTGGTTAGTGATACATAGGACAATCGCACATCCTCAGCTTTGTTTTGAATTTCTGTTAGACTTAGGTAATCCTGTTTATACTTGTGTTCAAAATCCTGACTCACATCAATATGAATATTACCCTCATAGTGAAATTTAAGAACATCATTACTTTTGGGTTTTGCTTTGGAGCTCCATAAAAACGGACAAAATACAATTGGGAATTGTAATCCTTTTGAGGAGTGCATAGTTGTGATCTGGATAAGTTCGTCATCACTTTCAAGACGAAGTTCTTCTTCATCAGTTGCTTTGTTTTCTCCGGAATTATTTACCTTTTGAAAATAGTATCTCATCAGCGATCTTGGTGTATAGCGATTCTCCCGTGACGTTTTAGATAGTAATTCTGAGATATGCAACAGGTTGGATATTCGTCTCTCGGCCGATTTTTGTAGCGATAAACGGTCAAATACATGAAACAGGTCGATCATCTTATTAAAAGCTGCCTCTATCCCACTTTTATGCCATACCTCCCTAACCTCTGAAAATTTTTCTATTTGCTCAGCCCACAATGATTCATTTTGATCCATTTCTAACAGGTCATCGGCTGTAAAACCCAAAAGAGTTGTAGCCAATGCACTTTTGACACCGGGTTCAAAACTCAGCTTTTGTACTGCACTCAAAACCCTGAAAAGCTCCTCAGCTTCTTCGGTTTCAAAGACACTGGCATTAGACCTTAAAACGCTTTTAATGTCGTTCTCTCTAAGTGCACTTTGTATCGCCTCTCCTTCTTTACCCGTTCTTACTAAAATAGCTATATGCTTTTCCTGAACCTGGACTTTGCCATTTTTCCCATCAACGATCTGGAACGCCCCTGATAACAAATTCAATATTTCTTTGCTGATCCTTCCGAATATGACCTGATTTATTTCATCTTTATTCGAATATTTCTCTTCATTTAATATAATGAACTGCAGTGGATTAACTCTTTCACCTTCACTATAATACAAATAATTATCATCAGTCGTATTATCAGGGAACTGAGCTGGCTGAAACTTTATATCATCGACAATAAAAGAGTTTTGACCGTCTTTAAACAGGCTGTTAACACCCTCGATCATTTCTTCATTTGACCGATAATTTTCAGATAAACCATATGCCTGCCCTTTTGATACATCATCTTTTGCCTGCAGGTAGGTATAAACATCAGCTCCTCGAAAACTATATATAGCCTGCTTTGGATCTCCGATCATGAATAACCCCTTATCAGGGTTTTCATAATATATAGATTTCAGTATACCATACTGTATCTGGTCAGTATCCTGGAATTCATCAACTAGTGCGATCGGATATTTTTGCGCCAGGCGATTTCGCAGGTCTAATGATGATTGAGTCTCAAGACCCTTCTTTACCTCAACCAGCATATCGTCATAACTTAGCAACTGCAGTGATTGCTTTGCCTTGGCGAAACGGGATCTTATGTCATCTATCGATTCTTTTACGAAAACAGGTTTGAGTGCTTTTAAAGCATCAACTTTAACGAGATACTCGTCAATAAGTACGCAGATATCCAAGACTGGAAATTCAGGAGCAGATTTCTTTAAAGATCTGTAGATCTTAGTACCAAACTTTTCTAATCGTTCAGATGCAGTTATTTTTGAGTTCTCATTGCCTAACCAATCAATGAGTAACTCCCAATCTCTATCATGAGTAGCATCTGTATAAATATTCTTCTTTAAATGCTCACTGTTATACTGTTTTTGCAGGATCTTTTTTTCTTCAGGCCAGAGTTCCTGTATTTTAACATAAACGGCTTCAAGATCTTCCAGTATACGTTTTAGCTTCCTAAGATCCAGTTCAGGTACTATTTTTGCACAAGAGTGATCCATCACTTGCTTCACTACCTCTTTAAGGTTATCCGGACCAAATCCAATATCAGTCAAGTAATCCAGTATTTGCCATTTAAAATGGTCTGAATCGGAGTCCTTAAGGAAACTCCGCCAATAGTCGTCCACGCACTCCTGAAGTAATTCTGTTGGATCTGCGAGTAATTCGTAGTTCGGAGGTACATCAAACTGTACACCGTATTCTGTTAATAGCTTATTACAAAATCCATGAATTGTGAATACAGAGGCCTCATCGAATGCATTTAATGCTGCCTTTAACCTCATTTCAGCATTGGAAAAATTCTGTTCTATCAACTCTTTCAGGAATTTATCATCATCATTCCGATTACCTTGAATAGCATCAAGTGATTCTTTTAATCTGGAACGCAGCCTTGCTTTCAACTCTGCAGTAGCCGCCTCAGTAAAGGTCATCACAAGTATCTGAGAAGGTTCAAGGTTTTTCTCGAGGATAGCTCTAACATATAATGATGTGATGTTATATGTTTTTCCGGTACCTGCACTTGCCTCAACAAGACTTATACCCTCTAGAGGAGCTTCAAATACATTTAAAGGAGTTAAATCGATCATTTGGAAGCCTCAACTGCCTTGAAAAATGGCTCCCAAAATCTTTTCGCGTTAACTTTAAAAGCCTGATTTTCTGTTGGATTTTTGCCCTTCCATATCAATTTATTGTAGTATTGACGCCCCTCAGCATATGAGGAATTATAGCCACCTAAATATTTTTTATGAGATTTACCTAGAGCATATTCTTCAGAATTACCTTTCATAAGTTGTGTGACAAATTCTTTACTGCTTTCAGGAAAGAAATTTAGTTTGTCCGTTGTTTTTTTACCTGACGTATACCACTTAAGTAAGTCTGAAAATATTGATTTATCTATAGATTCTGAGTCTAACATTAAGGTCTCCACCTTGTTTTCCTTATTGTCGACTGATATATAGTAACTGTTTACGATCGGGTAATCACTGGCCAACAGGATATTATGAATGATCCATAATTTAACTTCATGAACGGCTCTGCGCTTTCCAATACGGTGAACTACAAGTGAATTCTCATAGATCCCATTGATATTTCCATGGATCTCAACGCCACCGCTTTCAATACTGACCTCAACTTCCTTATCAAAGCCAGATGTCAACTTTCGTATCTCTTTAATTAGATTTTTAGTATTACTATACTCTTGTTCAAAATTCTTTTCACCCTGCAACTTATCGGGAATCATTCCGGATGCTTGTAAATAATTTAGCATCTTCACCGGCCCAACATTACTGTGGATCTGTAAGGAATCATACAATAACGCATCAACTCGATATCGGTTCAAACCACCCAATTTAAATAATTCACGGTCCTGCACTTCATTTTGAAATAGTCTTTCTGATATACCTATATAGTTGGCAAGCAAATGTTTACTCGGATCAGTATAAAATGATATCATATCATTGACCGATATCAAATTGACAGACTTAACTAAATTTGGTGGTGAATAATCATCTAAAAATTCAGGGATCAGGTTTTTACCTGCAATCAAATTCTCAACTAGTCGCCGATGTTTTTTAGAGTATGAACGATGTACACCATTTGGCTCCTTTTGATCTGTAAAATATTTCATGCTAAAGGCCTGCAGTTTGTGTTTGATTGTATTCAGGCTTTCTTCAGGTAATGCCTCCTTTAGTTGCTGAACCAGCATTGAAGGCAGCCTATCAGATTCCGTTCGCTGGTCCTGCCCAATGTAACTTAAGTGCAGGTGTTGCTCTGCTGCAGCCAACGTTTCCAGAAACAAATAGGTATCATCGTCACTTTGAATTCTGTCACCCGTTCGTGGTTCTTTATATATAAGATCAAATTCAGGCCGTATCGATCTTCTTGGGAAGAGGTCTTCATTCAAACCTAATACAGCAATAAATTTAAACGGAACAGACCTATAGGGAACATAAGTACTGACTGTAACACCCTGCCCAAACCTCCCTGAAGCTGATCTAGTTGTGTTTAGCTGATTCTTAAGCCAGTTTTTTATCAGGTTATATGGAACCTCTTCATCAGATGTTGTATACGCAAGCTGATCATTTAATTTTTTGATTGTCCGTAGCAACCCCATTCCTTTATCAGTGCTATCAGGTACCACTAGCAAGGCTTCAACCAAAAATTGCGCCAAATTAAGCCATTCAAGAGGTGTTTTATTTTTCTCGACCTCAAATACGCAATCCAATAACAGATGTATAAACTTAGAGAACTTTGCAGCCAATTTAAGTTCATCACTGGACGTCGAACCCACAGTTGGCACAAGACCTCTGTATACTTCAAGGAAATCCGGAGCCATTGTAAAACCTGCAAACAACTGGTTTAAGCCTTTTTGCCAACTAAATGGAGAATTAAATGAGTCACCAACTCCCCGGTATATACTGTTCGCATTTATCCATTCTTCTAGTAAATCTACATCATCATCACTGAAGTCAAAACGTTCTTTTACGGGATTCAAAACTAGAACATCGACTACAGAACTAGGCTTAAATGATGAATTCAACACATTTAAGATCTTTACAAGGGCGTGTTCATAGATCTGTGTTTGTAACCGAGAAAGCTTTGTTACAGGAAGAGAAGTTTCATTTCCACTTACTGAATCATTGAAAATTGTTTCAATTAGAGATGCATATTGAGCCGGATCGGGAACCATGATGAGCATATCAGCTGGCTGCACATCTGTATGTTTATCTAAAAATCTAAGTATTTGATCTTTAAGCACCTCTACTTCCCTTCGAGTGTTGTGACAAGAATGCAAGTCAATGTTGGGCAGTTCTGAATCATCTTGATCGGCATAAAAAGACCTGTACTGAATCTCTTGATCACCCAGTATACCATTTAGATAATCCCGTTGTTTTTTATTTGGAGTAAGCCAACTCCCGATCAGCTCTGTATCATTAAAGCCAGCATTTTTTAATTTAATTTCGCGGTTAAAAAAGTGTACATCACGGTGCCTGGACAAGCCTGTCGATACTTCAATAAAAGGTCGATTTAAATGAGACAGCCCGAATATAAATATTTGTTCAGGCAGGCTTTCGATCAAATTTTGATCTCCTTCATTTAACCAACTCTTTATATTATTGTAAGCATCTGCCCTGCTTGGAATTAAGTTATTTACATCATTTCTTTTCCAATGTTTGTTTAGCAGCTTCCATAACTTTAATTGCCAAATCTCATCGGCATGATTTGTTATAGGCTTACCTTGAATCCAGCTTTCCAACATATCTGGCCGGTAAACTTGATACTGATCAAAGATATCAGCGATCTGACCTGCCAGTTGAAACCTCTTTGATATCGTGAAATCAGATTCATTAACTGAGGGAATACTAGATATCAAACTCGACTCTGCACCAAACAATTCAAATAAAGCCCATTGCATCGCATTTAGGTCAGATGGCAGCGATTTTGGAATATCATCATTTTTAAGCCTGTACAAAGCCCAAATAAATTCAGATGGAAATATAAAATGGAAATTACCCGCTATACCGCTTTCTTTTGACAGTTGCAGCGACAGCCATTCCCTAATTTCGTTATTCTGAACAACGACCCATAATGGTTGCAGGGGATTCGATGAGTCTGATTGATCAACTTCAGACATCATTTTAGCCAAGTCTGTTAACGAAGGTGAATGATATTTATAAAACATAGTCCATTAAATATGGACTTATTAATTAAAAGAAAAGCTAAAAAACTGATTTATGAATCAGAGGTGATATCACGAAGAGAATGTTTTAAGATATTATTTACGAGAGCTGAGTAAGAAGTTTCCTTTTGGTCAGCCAAATTTCTGACTTTATCTACAACAGGTTCTTCTAAGTAATAACTGGCAGTTACCTTATTGACTTTCTTTTCTTCTTGAGCAGACTCCGCCTTATCCTCCTCCTCTTTGTAGGAAGGAGCAATGAAATCAAATGAAGCATGTGCCCTCGTACTATACGACAGTGGGTTATGCCCAAGGCTTTTCTTCTTACTCATCGGTTTAGTGTCCGTTTTTAACTTCTTTTGCCAGTGCAAAATAATCTTCGGCGCCCGCACTGTTGCCATCATACTCAAAAATTGTTTTATGATGACTTGGAGCCTCTGCCAATGCTACATTATCTCTAATAATAGTCTTAAAAACCTTTGGACCAAAATAGTCTTTAATATGCCCTACTACTTCTTTGTTCAAATTCTTACGGCTATCATACATTGTACAGATAATACCACCTACTTCAAGTTGGTTATTCAATCTTTGTTGAACAATCTTTACAAGATCTAACAGCTTTGAAAGTCCATGAAGTGCTAAATATTCTGACTGCAGAACAATGAAAATGTCTTCAACAGCAGTAAAGGCATTTAGTGTAAGTAATCCAAGGTTTGGAGGGCAATCAATTAAAACGTAATCGTAGTCGTAATTATGTTCGATATCCTTGATCACGTTTTTCAGCAAACCTTCTCTTGCGGGTTCACTAGCCAGTTCCAATTCAGCACCTGATAATTCCAGAGACGAGGGTAAGAAGTCAAACCCATTGTGCTCCACTAAGATATCCTTAACAGTTGCAACTCCCTTAAGCGCATGGTAGATGGTTTTATCCAAGCGATGGGAATGAGTTCTCAGTGAATAAGTCAAATTCGCCTGAGGATCAAGATCTATAAGTAATATTTTTTTTCCGAGTTTAGCTAAACCCGCTCCCAGATTGATCGTTGTAGTTGTTTTACCAACACCACCCTTTTGGTTTGTCAGTGCTATTGTCTTCATAATTTATTAGCCATGATATTTCTTTTACATAGAGAGTAAAATTAAATCGCTTTGTTACAATAAAATAACTTCTATTGATATTCTAATAGAACATATTAATTCTAACACTGTTAAATCAAATTATTTGATTAAATCATTATACCTTATCTTTAAGGTACTAATAATCAACAAAGATAATATGAGATTTTTCAGTAGAAAATTAATTAAACCTGAGGATTTAAATGCCCATGGCACTCTATTTGGCGGTACAGTCATCTCTTGGATAGATGAAGAAGCTGCTATCTACGTCCTTTGTCAACTTGGTAAAGGCAATATCGTCACCAAATATATGTCTGAAATCAACTTTGTTCACTCAGCTAAACTGGGAGAAGTGATAGAGATAGGCATGGAAACAGTTAAATTTGGCCGCACCTCAATAACTGTTAAATGTTTGGTGCGCAATAAATTCACTAAGGAACATATTATTACTATTGAGAAGATTGTATTCGTTCATCTTGATGAATTTGGCAAACCCACTCCTCACAATATCAAAGAACCTGTAAACGAAGAATAAATTGACTGACAAAACCACCTTGATAGACTTTAGTAGTTTATCAGAAATGCTATACGGGGAAGAAAAATACATAAGCGAGTTTTCAGAAGCTGCCGTTGATTCGTTTACTGAGTTTAGCAGTAATTACAGAAAATACCTGTTGGCTCGAGATGAAACCAATTTTAGAAAAGCTGGTCATAAGATAAAACCAGTTGCTCAATTACTTGGTTTAGATCAAATTATAGATGAGTATGAATACGCTAAAACTTTATTATGGGACGAGAAACCGGATGAAGAACTCGAAATGTCTGCAAAAAAAATAAATAGAATTTGCAATAAGGTAGTTGAAGAATTAAAACTGCAAATCAAATAAAATATGAACGTATTTGTAACAGGTGGTGCAGGTTATATTGGAAGTCACACGGTTCTGAAACTCTTAGAATCCGGTCACAAAGTCATTGTAATAGACAACCTTTCAAATAGTCGATATGAGGCCATTAAGCGAGTAGAGAACCTCACTGGAGAAAAAGTGGTTTTCTACGAAGAAGACTTACTAAATAAAGATGGTGTTAGAAAGATTTTTGAAGATCATCAAATTGATTCGGTTATTCACTTTGCAGGTTTTAAAGCAGTCGGAGAATCTGTCGAAAAGCCGTTAGTATATTACAACAATAACATCAGCAGTACTCTCATACTTTGTGAAGTCATGCAAGAGCATAATGTTAAAAATCTGGTCTTTTCATCCTCAGCTACAGTCTATGGAGATGCTGAAACCGTTCCGATAACTGAAGACTTTCCCCTCTCTGCCACTAATCCATACGGCCGAACCAAACTGTTTATAGAGTACATACTCAAAGATCTCCACATTGCAGATCCGGCATGGAATATATCATTACTAAGATACTTTAATCCGGTTGGTGCCCACGTAAGCGGTCTCATCGGAGAAGATCCAAATGATATTCCCAATAACCTTATGCCTTATATCTCACAAGTTGCAGTGGGAAAACTTAAAAAACTGTCTGTATTTGGTGGTAACTATCCTACACCAGACGGTACAGGGGTTAGAGATTATATACACGTTGTGGATCTTTCCATCGGGCATTTAAAAGCTCTTGAAAAACTTGAAACGAATCCCGGACTTATTGTCCACAACCTGGGAACCGGAAAAGGAACCAGTGTATTGGATATGATTAAAGCATTTGAAAAGGCTTCCGGAAAGGAAGTACCATATGTCATCACTGATCGGCGATCGGGCGACATTGCAGAGTGCTATGCCGATCCATCTAAAGCCGAAAAGGATCTGGATTGGAAGGCCGAGCGTGATATCAGACAAATGTGTGAAGATACCTGGCGATGGCAATCAAATAACCCAAATGGCTACAAATAGATCAAGGTTTTTCCATTTCCACTACCCAGATCCCGCGTAACTCACCTGTGTCATAACCTGTAGCCTGATCTTCAGGATATAGCTCTTTGATCTTTGCTAAGGTCTTATCGTTAATCTGACCGCTTTTGCTGCCATGACATTGCATGCACAGCTGGTTAGTGACTATGGGGTAATACCCGGTGATCTTTCCATCAATAACATTGACTTCAGGTTTGACTTCTTCACCTGAGTTTAATTTCATTTTAGCAGAATTTATGTATTCCAACTGCCTTTGATTGGCTGTATTATTGGGGTTTCTTGGTTGATCAGTGACCCTTTTGATATGAGCTTGCAATTCAGTTGCCATACTGTCAGTCAGAGGACTAGCCTGAATCTTACAAAACTCCAGTGCATTGACAGGTCCGCCTTCCTTAATTGCATTCATCAAATTTGATCCCAGCACCTTTTGTGTAGCACTTGCCAACTCTCCGCCTTTTTTACGGTACTCTTTTCTTTCATTCTCATTTAGAGTTATTTCCGGTTCAGATTTATCGCTTTTTTCACCACAGGCTCCAACTGTAAATAACAAGGCAATTAGTAAAAAAGAGTAAGGCTTCATATATATTTGTGTTTTAAAATTTAAATAAACAATGTTCATTTTATATTAGCAACATGTCATAATAAGTATACCTCCAGAATCATTAACTCCGGAGGTTTTAAGACTTATTATTTAAGTTCCCTTTATTATACAATTCTGCCCTCGATGATCTTTTCCACAACCTCGGGATCCTGTAGTGTCGAAACATCCCCAAGTTGATCAGTTTTGTTGGAAGCGATCTTACGAAGAATGCGACGCATGATCTTACCTGAACGCGTTTTTGGGAGGGCTTCACAGAACTGGATCTTATCAAGCTTAGCGATCGGGCCAATATGTTCAGACAGTATTTGATTGATCTCTTTTCTCAGGTTATCCTGAACTCTGGACTCTCCGGTTTCTTTAAGTGTAATGAAACCATATAAGGCATTCCCTTTTAGCTCGTGTGGAAAGCCAACGATAGCAGATTCAGCCACTGCAGGATGTTCATTGATTGAATCTTCAATTGGTGCAGTACCAAGGTTGTGACCTGATACTATAACCACATCATCTACTCTACCGGTAATTCTGTAGTACCCTGTTGCATCTCGTCTGGCGCCATCGCCCGTAAAGTACATATTCTCATAAGCTGAGAAATAGGTGCTTTTGAACCTTTCATGGTTGCCCCAGATAGTTCTGGCAATACCCGGCCAAGGATGCTTGATACATAATCGACCCTCTACCTGATTTCCTTTGATCTCATTGCCATTTTCATCCATTAAAGTCGGTTTTACACCTGGCAGTGGTAAAGTTGCAAAGGTCGGAATGGTCGGTGTCACATAAGGAATTGGAGATATCATGATACCTCCGGTTTCTGTCTGCCACCATGTATCAACAATGGGACTGTTTTTATTACCTACATTGTCATTATACCAGTGCCAAGCTTCTTCATTGATCGGTTCACCAACTGTACCTAATACTTTAAGTGATGATAGATCGTGTTTTTCAAGATAGGATAAGTTTTCCTTGGCTAATGCACGGATGGCCGTTGGTGCAGTATAAAATTGATTCACTTTATGTTTTTCAACAACTTCCCAAAACCGGCTAAAATCCGGGTAGTTTGGAACTCCTTCAAACATAACAGAGGTTGCACCGTTCAACAAAGGACCATAAACAATGTAACTGTGTCCGGTGATCCAGCCAATATCTGCAGTACACCAATAAACATCATCATTTTGGTACTGAAATACATTTTTGAAAGTATAAGCTGTATAGACCATATACCCTGCCGATGTGTGAACCATACCCTTAGGCTTCCCCGTTGAACCGGAGGTATAGAGGATAAATAATGGATCTTCTGCATCCATGACCTCGATCTCACATTCATCTGAAGCCTCATCTAATAATGGCTGTAACCACTTATCGCGTCCTTTTTCCATGCGAATATCAGATTTGATACGTTTGGCTACCAGGACAGATTCTACATCGGGACATTCTTTCATAGCTTTATCAACGATTCCCTTTAGATCAATGGTCTTTTGTCCCCTGTAAGATCCATCTGATGTAATCACAATCTTTGCATCACAATCCTTAATACGCGTAGACAGTGCTTTTGAAGAAAACCCGGCAAAAACAACGGAATGTATCGCCCCAATTCTTGCACAAGCCAGCATTGATACTGCTAATTCAGGAATCATGGGCAGATAGATGCATACCCTGTCTCCTTTGCCAACGCCCTGATCTTTTAATACATTGGCAAATTTATTAACTCTTTTATGCAATTCAGAGTAACTGATATGTTCAGCTTCATCATCCGGATCGTTCGGTTCAAACAGTATAGCTGTTCTATCTCCTTTGGCAAGCAGGTGCCGGTCGATACAATTTTCAGTAATATTGAGTTTAGAACCTTCAAACCACTTTATTTCAGGTTTACCAAAATCCCATTCTAACACATTGTCCCAACCTTTACGCCAGGTAAAATGCTCTTCAGCAATCTCAGACCAAAATATCTCAGGCTCTCTGATTGAGTGGCGATAAACCTTAAAATACTCCTCTAAACTTTTTATGTGGTAATTACTCATAACACCTATTTAATTGTGGTTTTATTAATATTTCCACTTAAAATAAAAATAAATGAACCTGATGCTACAAATAACTCGCTACTTTCTATAAAACTTTGCAGTTTTTAATGTGCCATAGATAAGAAATAAAAAAAGCCTCACAGAAACCTGCAAGGCCTTAGTACCAAAGGTGGGACTCGAACCCACACTCCCGAAGGAACGCGATTTTGAGTCGCGCGCGTCTACCAATTCCGCCACTTTGGCTTTTGGAAGGCTTAAAAGATACGGTTTCCTATCTGTAAATAACAATGTGTATTTACACAAATAATTCACTGAAAATTAAATACTTGATCATTAGAAATCGGGAACATTGTAACTGCCAAACATTATAAGATCATAATAAATCTGTAACGTAAACGGTCAACGGCTCTCTTGTAAGAAAATAAATAAGGTGAAAGTTATGGTAAAGTATTTAGTTTTCTGTGTATTTGTAGCTGCCAGTTATATTGTCTACTCGACATTCCCTGTCGACCGCGGACCGGGAGTCATGGTGAAAAATGCACCCGATATAGAAAGGTTGACCTGGCAAGAGCCATTTACTTTTAAAGGAACCAAGGTAACTCCTAAAAAAGTGATTGAAGGCGAAGTATTGATCATAAAACGGAAACGATATTTCTTTGACAGTATCACTAAATATGCTCCTGCCGATGCTATGGTGGGATGGAATCAACTTTCTGACGAAAGAAATCTTGAGTACATCTTCTACTCTTTAAAAGACCGCTCATTTAAGCTGGATCTGACACGCCCTCCACTTCCACTAAACACTATTTACGCAGAAAGCGATCTATGGCATCTTATTCCATCAACGTCCGATATAGGTGAAAAAATAAAAACACTTAGAGACGGTCATATAATATATGTTAAAGGACTTATTGTAGATATGGAAACTGAGGATGAAATGATTCTTAGATCCCAAACAGAACTGACATCGACCAAGAATTCTGACGGAATGACGATATGGATTGAGGAACTCAGAATTCGATAATAGTAACTAATTACAGGTTACTGTTGATTGTATTGTTCTCAAAAATTATTTTAGCCTTAGTTATGGGTAACATTTGTTAGTTATTCACTTAGTTAACATTAATTAATTTTTGGGTTTATGTCAGACAAGCAAAAGGGTACGGTTAAGTGGTTTCACAATACCAAAGGTTATGGATTTATAAGTACTGATACAGGTGAAGACGCCTTTGTTCATTACTCTGAAATTCAGGCAGATGGATTTAAAAAGCTGAGGCGAGGTGAAGAAGTTGAATTCCATTTGGACGAGGGCGATAAAGGTCTTCATGCCAAAGAAGTAGTATCTCTTAATCCAATACAAGATCAGGTAGAATAATATTAATGAAATGGCTTAAAGACGCCTATCTCGATGTAGTTGTTCTTCTAATTATCGCACTATATGCTTTTTATCCCAATGATGTCCTGAACATCGTTCTTTGGGTTTATACAGTCTTATTGTTAATTAGCAAGTTACTTACCTTTGTAATGCCCACACTTAACAGTAAGGCCAATAAAACATCGGCTCCTCCCCTGTTCTATCACCTTGTTTATGGTTTAACAGTTGCGATCCTATTTTATGTTGAAAATTTATATTTAGGTGGTGCCTGGATCTTGATATGGGGTGTATCAGTTATAAGTTTTTTGAATACCAAAAAATCTAAATCCTGATATATACTTTGAGATTTTCTGACACTCATAGTTCTACACTTCTATTTATAATTATTGGCTGTATGTTTTTATTTATTCATTCAGAGCTATTTGCTCAGGATAGAATGGATATTGAAGCCTACGAAATCAGATATACTGTTTGGGGAGGGTATTCAGCTCAATCCATGCAATTCTTAGGCAAGACACGAAACTCTCAAACTCAGATTCTTAGATTTGGTTTTCAAAAACATCTCAAAGATCTTAACAAGGGTATTTCATTGTGGTACACTGCAGGATTTATACCTTATCTCCATTTTGATTATCCTAAACGGGATGCCAACGATCGAAGAACCGTTAACAGTGGTTTTGGAATTTCTCCTGTTGGTTTCATGATAAAAAATTACAAATCCAAATGGTTATCACCTTTTACACAAACCAACGGTGGCATCATCTATATGGATGATTATTTCCCCACTGATAAAGCTCAAAGACTCAATTTCACCTTTGATATAATCATCGGAAATATTTTTAAACTCAACTCATTTTCTGATATTTCATTGGGTTATAAATTTCATCATATTTCTAATGCACAGACTGGCACCCAAAACCCGGGACTTGATTCAAACTTTTTATTTTTAACTTTATCTGTACACTAATTCTTTTATGAATATTACAAGCACTTTAAACACATCTAAGGGACCAATACACATTGAATTGTTTCCTGATAAAGCTCCAAAAACAGTGGCTAATTTTGTTAACCTGGCTTCACGTGGATTCTATGATGAACTATATTTTCATCGCGTGATTAATAATTTTATGATTCAGGGTGGATGCCCAAATGGAGACGGCCGTGGCGGACCCGGTTATCGATTTGAAGACGAATTTCATGAAGATCTGATCCATGACAAACCCGGAAAACTTTCAATGGCCAATGCTGGACCTAACACAAACGGAAGTCAGTTTTTTATAACTCACGTGGAAACCCCATGGCTGGATGGTAAACATGCAGTTTTCGGTGAGGTAGTATCAGAAGATGATATGAACGTTGTCAATCAAATTGCTCGGGGTGATAAGATCGTTTCCATAGACCTTGAAGGTGATACTGAGGAATTATTATCAAGTGTTGATAAGATCGATAAATGGAATGAGGTTTTGGATAATAAGTTTCCTGACCTCAAAGAACCGCTGGTCTGAAAATTATATATCACTAAGGTATTTCATCTATAACCTTTTACAGTTATATCCGTAGTGATGACTGAATTCACTAAATATAATTCAGATCATGACTAAATACATTCTCACTTTAATACTATTGCTCACAGGATTTGCACTAATCCCAGGTCATTCTGTTGCTCAAGATGATCAAGGTAATGACCTTGAATACAGAAAGTGGAGAATCACTCTCTTCCCTCCTTTAAGCACTAACGGTGTTGAAGCTCCGAATTATACCGCAAGATACTCTATCAATATTCTTGGCGGTTATCACGGCGGACTTGATGGGGTTGAGGTCGGGGGGGTGATCAACTACAACAAATACTATGCTTCGGGCTTTCAGCTGGCAGGTTTGGGTAACATTACAAAAGGAGATCTTGAAGGTATAAATCTTGCCGGTATTGGGAATTTTTCCGGCAGTGACATGACCGGTATCCAGCTCTCTGGTATCACAAATTTTTCTGCGGGTGAACTCGAAGGTATGCAGTTGGCTGGAGCCGCTAATGTGTCAGGTGATAATTTGAGTGGTATACAATTATCAGGTTTCGCAAATATTGCCAAGAAAGACATTAAAGGATTACAAGGAACCGGGCTTTTCAATGCCTCATACGGTGATATGTCAGGAATACAACTTGCAGGTATTACCAACGTTGCCAAAGAAAGCATTGAAGGATTGCAGGTAGCCGGTATTTTGAATTTTGCCGGATCCAACGTTTCCGGATTACAAGTATCAGGAATTGGAAACACATCCTTGGCTGATATTGAGGGATTAATGGTTTCCGGGGCATTTAACTTTGCAAAAGATAATGCCAGCGGATTACTTATTTCAGGTGGTTTGAATTATGCGAGAAAACTCGAGGGCGCTTCTATTTCTGGTGGTGCAAATATAGCTCAAGAAATGACAGGACTTCAATTTGCCGGATTATTGAATGCCTCTCAAAAAGCAACAGGTCTTCAGATCGGCTTTATTAATTATGCCAAAGAGTTTGAGGGAGTACCGATAGGATTTATCAGTTACTACGGCAACGGTCGTAAAAATGTAGATGTAAGATTTTCAGACGGTGGTTTTACTGACGTTGGCTTGACCTTGGGGACACACAGAGTGTACAATTCTGCCCTATTTGGTTACAATACCCTACTAGATAGAAATGTTTTCCGATTTGGACTTGCCGTAGGAATAGAAAAAAATGTAACTGATTCTTTTGCAAAGTGGGAAAATGAAACAGTTTATGTTAATCAGGAATTTTCAGTGCTACATCATTTTGAAAATGAATGGAGAGAAGATCTCAACCTCATTTATTCATATAAATTCATGCTGGGAAAAAGGTTTTCCAACGGTTTTTCTTTCTATGGAGGTCCATCACTCAATGCACAAGTTACAAGAGTTGCCAGTGCAAATGAATATACCTGGTATAGTTTCTGGTCCCCTGAGAGAAAAGGAAGGCAATATCGTTTTTGGGTCGGCTTTACAGCCGGTATAAGATTGTTTAACCAAAAAGCACCCAAAAGATTTAAGGATGAATTCAATAATTGGGATATAGAATGGTAAACCTGAATTATTTCAGAGACTGCAAACTAAATACCTATTATAGCTGTTAACCTATAGCACATTTATCTAACAGACTAACAATCCTATGAAGTTCACCATTACGGCTATTATAGCAGTCACTCTATTAAGTCTCAGCATTTATCTATTAAACAGCAGTGATAATCCCGAAACCGGTATTAATGTAAAAGTCGCTTCGTTGCATATTGCACAGACTGATACTTTTCCCAAAAAGGATTACCCGGTTCAAAAATCAGAAGCCGAATGGAAGGAGATCCTCACCAGTAAAGAGTATCGCATACTCAGAGATCGCGGCACTGAACTCCCATTTGTTAACGAATATAACAGTAATAAACGAGAAGGTATTTACGTGTGTGGAGCTTGTGGTCAGAAACTGTATAGTTCCCAACATAAATATGAAAGCGGCTCCGGATGGCCTAGCTTCTGGAAACCATTTGCAGATTCACTTGTCGGAGAACGCGAAGACAATAGCTGGTTCATGAGTCGCACTGAAATAGTCTGTTCAAACTGCGGAAGTCACCTCGGCCACGTTTTTGATGACGGACCTCAACCAACAGGACTCAGATACTGCATGAACTCTCTAGCCATGGACTTCATCCCAAAAGAGGAAGTTAATAAGTAGTACAATAGGTAATTTGCTTATCATTGAGGGATGTCAGATAATAATTACGCAGTAGAATCAATTTCCAGATCATGACCATGGCTTCAAAAGCAACGGTACTCCAAAAAGCAGAATTCAACCCCAGGATCAAGTCCTATGTACTGTGGTATGTTTCTTTAGTGATGGTTCTTACAATTGTATTCCTTCCCTTGCTTCCGTTTTGGCTTTTCCTCGGAAATATTTATCTGAATCGTTATTTTAAAAGATTGGAATGTGAATTAACAACACGCTCCCTTCGATTTAAGAAAGGTTATATCTTTCAAACAGAAAGGACAATCCCGTTAGACAAAATTCAGGATCTGACCTTTAAAGAAGGCCCACTTTTAAAATATTTTGGAATAAGTTTACTGAAGATCGAAACTGCAGGTAACACAGGTCAAAATTCTGCTGATCTGTCTCTAATTGGTATTGTGGATGCTGTGCAGTTCAGAAATATGGTTTTCGAACAACGAGATAAAGTTACTGAAACTTCTTCTTCCACTGAAAGATCTGAAAACACAGTAGACCTGCTCATAGATATTCGAAATACCTTGAAGTCTATTGAACAAAAGATTCAGTCTTAATCCCTATAATTAATGAAAATTGCGGTCATTGGAGCAGGTTTAGGTGGACTTTCGATAGCTAACTTACTGGCAGCTAAAGGTCACGAAATAAACGTATTCGAAAAGAACGAAAAAGTAGGCGGTAAGATGAATGAGGTGGAAGCTGAGAACTTCAGATTCGATACCGGACCCAGTTTACTAACCATGCCATTCCTTCTTGAAAAGCTCTTCAAGGATTGTGGCTCGTCTCTAAAAGATCATTTGGACCTGATTCCCCTCGATCCTGTATGTAAATACTTTTATAAGGATGGAACTGTGTTTACTAATTATGAAGATCTAGAAGATAATATTGAAGAGATCAAATCTTTTTCTCCAGAAGATGCACAAATCTATCCTGAGTTTTTGGACCATGCTGCCGAACTGTACAATAAGACGGCGGATGCTTTTATCTTCAACCCTTTGTATAGTTTTAAAGACCTGAAACAACTTGATATATTTAGTTTTTTCGGAATCGATGCTTTCAGTACTGTAGCTGATAAAGTGGACAGCAAGTTTAGCTCTGATTACATGCGTAAATTCTTTAAACGTTTTACGACGTATAATGGATCTTCTCCTTATCAGGCTCCTGCCACTTTGAACGTAATTCCTCATGTGGAACTCAATCAGGGTGGCTTCTATATTAAAGGTGGATTATATAAAGTAGCTGAAAGTCTTTATAATCTGGCAAAATCAAGTGGTGTTGAGTTTCACTTTAACAGCAGGGTTCAGTCGCTTGTAATTGAAAATGGGATGGCACAAGGTCTTGAATTAACAAATGGTGAAATAATTAAAGCAGACCTGATCGTTGCTAATAGTGACGCCACAGAAACCATTGTTAACCTAATACCTGACGAGTCGTTAAGAGCCTCAAAAAAGAGAAAAGTCTCATCTGTCGAACCATCCTGTTCAGGTTATGTACTGTTGCTTGGTTTAGATAAACAGTACGAGGATTTAGTCCATCACAACATCTTTTTTTCAGAAAATTATAAGCAAGAGTTTCAGCAGATCTTTCAGGAAAAAATAATGCCTGAAGATCCCACTATCTATGTAGCAAATACGTCTTATTCGGATCCTGACCATGCTCCTGAAAACGGAAGTAATCTATTCATTTTAGTAAATGCGCCTTACCTCAGCAGTAAATATAACTGGAAAAAAAATAAACACGTATATGGAGATAAGATTATAAGTGAATTAGAAAGCCGGGGTTTAAGGTCGTTATCTGACCACATCGTATACCGTTCACAGATAACCCCTTTTGATTTTTCTGAGAAATACCTCTCCAATAAGGGAAGTATCTACGGTACATCATCCAATAATCTGTTTTCAGCCTTTATTCGCCCAAGAAATAAATCAAAAGATGTAGACAATCTGTACCTGGTAGGCGGTTCAACGCATCCGGGTGGGGGTATTCCTTTAGTTATTCAATCCGCCTTTAATGCAATGAAGTTGATCGAGCGTTTTCAAAGTATTTAATTTCAATCTAGGTTTCACTCGGCAGCTATCTCTTCTTCCAAATCAAGGTTTATCACTTCAACGTTATGGATCTTTCCAGCCTCGATCTGGAACCGGATTATGGTTCGGTGTGATTGAAACCCTTGTTTTCCGGCCGCACCCGGGTTCATGTAAAGCATATTCTCAAGATCAGAATCTCTCGAAATTCTCAGGATATGTGAGTGACCACAAATAAATAATTCGGGCGGATCATCTTCCAATTCTTCTCGAATAGGCAAGCAATAGCGGCCTGGTATTCCTCCGATATGTGTTATCCACACGCGCAAACCTTCTTTTACAAACCTTTGATGAAGCGGAAATTCATTCCGAATATCTTCTCCATCGATGTTGCCGTAGACACCTACTACGGGTGCGATTTCACGCAATTTTTCAGCAATCTGAATGTTTCCAAAATCTCCGGCATGCCAGATCTCATCACATCCCTCAAAGTAATCAAAGATCTGAGGATCCAGAAAACTATGTGTATCAGATATAAGGCCTATTTTGATCATACTTTTTGTATCATCTAACTATTATTCGTGTGTCCGGTTACATAAGCTGTAACAAGAATATTTCTTAACAATCACATAATTACATTCATTCGTTGAAAGGCTTCAGTATTATTATAGTAACCTGGAACGCTCTTGAGCACCTAAAGAGGTTTTTGCCATCCGTATCTGAAACTGATTACCCGAATTTTGAGATCATCATTGCAGATAACGCCTCTGATGACGGTTCAAAAAAGTGGATCAGGTCCAATTTTCCTCATGTAAAAATTGTGTCCTTAGATCAAAATTACGGCTATTGTGGCGGAAATAACAGGGCTGCCCCATTTGCTTCAAAAGAAATTCTACTCTTCCTGAATAATGATGTAGAAGTCGATAAAAACTGGCTTTACGATATTAATAAAGCCTTTGATCATGAATCAGTGGCTGCTGTTCAACCCAAAATGAGAGCATACCAGCAAAAAAATCGGTTTGAATATGCGGGTGCTGCCGGCGGTTACATCGACAATTATGGGTTTCCTTTCTGCCGTGGCAGGGTCTTTGATACGATTGAGGAGGACCTCGGGCAGTATGATTCTAAAGTGGATCTTTTTTGGGCTTCCGGTGCTGCTTTAGCAATTCGCTCTGAACTTTTTACTGATTGCGGTGGGTTTGATGTTGATTTTGAATTTCATATGGAAGAGATCGATCTATGCTGGAGATTACAAAATCAGGGATATAAGATTCGTTATGCACCTGAAAGCATCGTTTATCATTTAGGAGGTGGATCACTGCCAATGGACTCCCCGCGCAAGGTATATTATAACTTTCGAAATAGTTTATTCATGCTATGGAAAAATTATTCCACTTTAAGTCTATTTACAAGATTTCCAATACGATTAATCCTGGATACCATTGCAGCATGGAAAGCTCTGTTTGAAGGAAAACCTAAGGAGTGGCTGGCAGTAGCAAAAGCTCAATTTCATTTCATTAAAGGTTTATTAAAAGTGCACCGAAAGCGTAAAAAACTTCAGAAGAAAAGAATTGCGAATCATGATCCTTCCACTATGATAAATTTAAGCATCGTATGGCAGTATTTTATCAAGGGTATTGATCGATTTGACGATCTCAATTCGTAATTAGTCAATTCGGTCCGTCACTAACGCATCTGACTAAAAGTTATGTTTTATTCTTCTTCGTTCATAGAGCTGTCAGGCAAATTATCAGTCTAAGAAAGTTCGAAAATTTGAACCTGCCTCTAGCCAGCATCGGCCTCGCTATATCTAAACGATTGCCTGAGCTGCTACTTATAATTTACTTTTTCTCAAATGAACACCCGAAGTTTAATCATCTACTGGACAGGTTATCAATAAGATCCAGTATGATATAAGATATTAACTATGATGCCTTTTTCTTTTTAAAGGTATTAATAATCCCCCCGTCTAAAATAGCTTCTCTCTGGCGATCACTGAGGCTGTGTTTCACTTCGTACTCATTGCCTTTTGTAACGTTAATCAGCTTGGCAGTATTTCCACTTTCAATACTATCCCGAATGTTTTCTGATCTCAGGATATCACCCTGATCTATATCATCATAGTCTTCGTGGTTAGCAAACTCAAAGGGAGGAATTCCAAAATTGGCTAGGTTTTGCCAGCCAATGCGTGCATAACTTTTGGCAATAACCGCTTTCTGTCCCAAGTATCTGGGCGCAATAGCAGCATGCTCACGACTTGAACCCTGAGCATAATTTTGACCGGCAATCACCATATGTCCACCGTGTTTTTCTTTGGCCTCCAATGCTCGCTCGTGAAAATTCTCATCAACCACATCTAACGTAAATTTACTTATTTCAGGAATATTACTGCGAAACGGAAGCACCTCTGCTCCTGCCCTCAAAATTTCATCAGTGGATATATCATCGTCCATTTTGAGTAACACAGGAACTTCAAAATCATCAAGTTCATCAAAATCAGGCATGGTAGAGATATTTGGCCCTTTTTTGATCTTCCCCCGTTCTTCTTTTGGAACCGGCTCCGTAAGCATATCAGTATTAACGATGGGATTTTCAAGCTCTTCAAATTTTGGATACGTCATATCGTACAACTCTTCCAGATCACGGGGATCAGTTATCTTACCTGTCAAGGCAGAAGCTGCAGCAGTTTCTGGACTTACAAGGAATACTGAATCCTCCTTAGTACCTGAGCGATCCGGAAAATTACGCGGAACGGTCCGTAAACTGTTTTGTCCAGATGCAGGTGCCTGCCCCATGCCAATACAGCCATTACATCCAGCTTGATGAATTCGCGCTCCGGACTGTACAAGGTGAAACATGACATCATTCTTCACCATGTTCTCGATGATTTGGCGTGAAGTTGGATTTATATCCCATGACACATTTTCGTGTACCATCTTATCTTTTACAATTTCGGAAGCCATCCAAAAATCACGATAACCGGGATTAGCTGATGATCCCACGTACGCTTGATAGATCGGCTTGCCCTCTACTTCCCGAACCGGAACCACATTACCGGGACTACTTGGCAGAGCGATCAAGGGTTCTATATTATCAAGGATCAATTCTTCGTATTTATCATATTCAGCCCCTTCATCAGCTATTAATTCAACAAAATCATCGCCTCTTCCCTGAGTAGTCATAAAACGCCGAACTTCATCATCGGCGGGAAAAACAGTACTTGTGGCTCCCATTTCTGTACCCATGTTGGCAATCACATGGCGATCCATAGTGGATAGATTTTTCAAACCTTCACCAAAATATTCGATTACATATCCGTTAGCTCCATCTACATCATAACGACGGAGCATTTCAAGAACCACATCTTTTGCGCTAACCCAATCAGGAAGGTTACCTTTAAGTTCAACACCCAGCACTTTAGGCATTTTTATGTGCATAGGTTCACCCGCAATGGCAAAAGCTACATCAAGACCACCAGCTCCAAGAGCTAACATTCCCATACAGCCTGATGCAGGTGTATGACTGTCAGATCCCGCAAGTGTCTTACCCGGTATGGCAAATCGCTCCGTTTCAATTGGATGACTTACTCCATTCCCAGGTCTACTAAACCACATTCCAAAGCGTTCAGCAGCAGATTTTAGAAATACATGGTCGTCAGGATTTTTGAAGTCCGTTTGTAGAAGATTGTGATCAACAAACTGACAGGATAACTCAGTTTTAGCGTCATCCAGCTCCATGGCTTCCAGTTCTAACATTACCAACGTCCCTGTAGCATCCTGAGTCAGAGTTTGGTCTATTTTTAGACCGATCTCTTCACCGGGTATCATCTCACCTTCTACTAAATGATCTTTGATTAATTTTTGAGTTACGTTCAGTTGCTTACTCATAGATATAAAGTTGTTTGATATGCGTATAATTTCTACTATCACAACTCTATTACAGCCCAAATGATTCAGATATATTGAATTTCGATTTAGAACTAACATTCGATAAAGCACTGCCTTACATAAAGAAGTGGTGGTTTTCGGTAATATGTATTCCCTTTTGTTGGGTGCTTGCGAACCAGTATTGGATGGCTCTAAAATGGGAGATCTCATTTGCCTGGATTTATGACCATCCCTTTTTCCTCTCTCCCTTCTTTTTTTTGATCGATAATTTTCTTCTGATAGTGCATGAAGCAGGACACACTTTTTTCGGATTCATTGGATCCAGATTTTTTACCGTTCTTGGTGGAACTTTCTTAGAGATCCTGCTTCCGTTTGTCATTGTTTTATTTGGATGGTGGAAACGTCAGCGATTGACTGCTCAGTTGGGTCTTCTGTTGACTGCCTTTGCATGGCTTGAGACCTCTGCTTATGCTGCTGATGCGATGGCCCGAAGGATGCCCCTGATCGGAAGCCTCCCGAAATCAGCCCACGACTTCTACAACTTATTTTCCATGAAGGGCATACTTGATGAATACATGACTTACGCTTGGAGTATGTACTGGATAGGCATCCTGACTTTGATCCTTTTCTTTCTTTATCCCCTCTTTGAACGGAAACAATATGAGCACACCAATATAAATCTAGATTTATGATATTCTCTTTGCACAGGATAAAACTCGATCTAACGGATTACCAGTCTGATCGTCAAGTAAAGCAACGAATATGTGAAACGAAAAAAGAAAAGCACTTATGCGTGGGTCAGGCAATCAGCCAAATGGACTTAAATCCTACAAGATGAAAGGTGTATAATAGTGTACAGCAATAATTTTGGCTTTATTATTTTTACCTTTCAGATTCTTGATTATATCTGCCATTTCTTATCTTCGTTTAATCAAATAAGCAGATGATATGATCCCAAAGGAAATCCTAAAAAAAATTAGAAAACTTGAAATACAGACCAAGGGAATAGTTAACTCCCTCTTTGGTGGTGAGTATCAATCTGCCTTTAAAGGTCGTGGGATGGAATTTTCAGAGGTCCGTGCTTATACCTATGGCGATGATATTCGTCAGATAGATTGGAACGTAACCGCCCGAACCGGAGACCCTTTCATTAAGATTTTTGAAGAAGAAAGGGAACAAACCCTGATGCTTTGTATCGATATCTCCCAAAGCGGTACTTTTGGTACATTGGAGCAAAGTAAGATGGATCTGGCCATAGAGATCTGTGCAGTATTAGCTTTCAGTGCCATTAAGAACAGTGATAAAGTAGGACTTGTTTTATTCAGTGATCATATCGAAAAGGTGGTACCGCCCAAAAAAGGCAGGACTCACGTTCTGCGACTGATCCGCGAGATGTATACTACTGAACCAACCGGCAAAGGAACTGACATCGCCGATGGCCTATCCTACATAAATCGCTTACTTGATAGAAGAGCTATTGTGGTTTTAGCATCCGATTTTCAGGACAATGATTTTGACAAGCAGCTCAGGATAACTAATCAAAAACATGACCTGGTAAGTATCATCATTAATGACCAATTTGAAGATGAGTTACCTGATCTAGGATTGGTCAAGTTACGGGATTCTGAAACCGGTGCCGAAAAAATAGTGGACACATCTAGCGATAAAGTGAGAAAAGTCTATAAGATCAACCGGATGAAACAAAAGGCTTACCTACACGAAATGATGCTTAAAATGAAGATCGATGCAGTTGAGGTTAAAACCAACGAATCTTATGTAAAGCCATTGATGAATTTCTTTCAGAGACGTGGAAGCCGTTACTAATTTACTATTTTCTAAATTAGTTAATCCGTTGAAAGAATTGAAGCAACGTTATCATCACCCTTGATATCTTCCATTTGCTCTCTCAAACGCTTTATCAGACCCTCAAATTCACTCCTCTCTGATTCATCAATAGCTTTAGATGGTGGGAGGTCTATCGTGAGTGGGTTTACGGGTTGACCGTTCTTGTAGATCATATAGTGCAGATGAACTCCGGTTACCCGGCCGGTTCTGCCTACATAACCAATTACCTGCCCTTGACGCACTCTTGTACCGGGTGTAATGCCTTTGGCGAAACCATTTAAATGTAGATAAGCAGTAGTATATGTACCGTTGTGCCGGATCTTGACAATATTTCCGTTTGCACCTCTGAACTGAGCCTCTGTCACTTGCCCATCCCCCACTGATAAAATAGGCGTTCCGATTGGGGCAGCATAATCCACTCCGGTGTGAGGCAGCCTTCTTTTTAAAACAGGATGAAATCGATTTCTGTTAAATGAGGAACTGATCCTTTGAGAGAATTTAAACGGTGCTTTGAGCAACGCTTTCTGAACCCCATTGCCATCACTGTCGTAAAACCCCTCGCTCTTCTCACCCTTAAAATAATAGGCATCATAGATTCTGCCGCTATGTTCAAATTGAGCTGCAAGGATCTCGCCTATACCATAGGGTTTATCATCTACAAACTGCTTTTCATATATCAACTTGTAGTTATCACCGGGATATAATCTGAAAAAGTCGATCTGCCAGGCAAAGATCTCACTTAATCGATTAGCTATAAGAATGTTCTTATCCTGTTCTACCAGCGACTCATACAGAGACGAGGTAATAACACCAGATGCTTCAAAAATCTCTTTCTTTATCTCTTTTTGCCCCGCACTGACACGTATACCATTTCGCCATTCAAATATTACATAATCAAGGGCGTTGCTATGCAGAATCAATCGGTAAGGCTGGGCATCTTTTGCGTCCTTGTAAACGATGTATCGTTGACCGGGTTTAACACGATTACTTTGAAACACTCCTTTTGACTCTCTGTTGATCTCATAAATAGTTTGGGGAGTTACATCCATGTCGCGCAGTATCAAATATAAACTTTGATTTCGCTTAACTCGTCCCTCCTCTATTTCGGCATCTATCACATTAAAACCATATGAATCGAGTTTGACCTCTTCCTTTATCTCGATCACATTATTTTCAGTAATGGTAAATTCCGGTGGAGTATCATTGCCGGTAAAATTCAGTATCAGTACGGAAGTAATCACTAAACCTAATGTTAACGCACTGATGCCCCATTTCGATTTGATCTTTTCCTTCAACGTGTACTGTAGATTTCTTTTGATTAACGTAAAAAATAATAAGAATTAATAGGGTACTTTCATAAACAGATATATACTTTTAGTTTTGTAAAATATTTACATCTCAAAGTGATATTTTCATACCGAATTAATTATAAATCAGTCGCAAATACCCTAGATGAAAAAAAACCTGTTAAACCGATGTGCATCACTTCTGTTTCTTGCACTATCTATTTTATTTACAGGACATATTCAGGCACAATCTGTAAGAACACAGGTCGACAAAGATTCCCTCCAAATTGGTGATACTTTTAACTATTCTCTAATAATACAATTAGATGAGGAATATCAAAGTGTTCAATTTCCTGACACCAATTCATTTCCGTCTTCCGTTGAAGTGTTGAATCGAAAACAGTTTAAGCTTTCCGAGTTTTCTGATAGCTTGGTCTATGAGTTGCAATATTTTGAAAATGAAGATCTCCGGCTCCCTTCTATGTCTGTTACTGTTTTTAGCGAGCCTGACACGACAACTTTATCAACCGATCCCGTAACAATCTATTTCAAACCCATTGTAGCTGAAGGTGATACTACTCTGAAACCAATGAAGCCAAACTACGGTTTTCCACGTTCTTGGTGGCCTTGGATCCTGGGTTTAGCAGCTCTGGCGGCCTTTCTCATTTGGTGGTTCAAATACAGAGAACAAAGTAAAGACGAACCTGATATTCAGGAGGCAGTGATCCCTGATTTTTACGATCCGATCAAAGAACTCGAAAAAGATCTGATCCGTATTAAGAATGAAACTAAAGTTGAACAGACTAAAGACTTTAAATTGTTTTACAGTCAGATCGGAGATGCCATCAGAACTTATTTTGAAGAGCTTTATAAGATTCCGGCACTTGAATCTACATCAGGGGAGTTGATCAGGTATCTGGATGCTTATGGTGTTGATGATGTTCTTGCAGATAAAACCAGAAATATTTTACGCAGAGCTGATCTTGTAAAATTTGCAAAGTTTACACCCACCCTTGAAGACGCATGGAATACTTATGAAGAGGCTATGGAGTTTCTGGAACGAGCTAAACTGACGGATGCATCCCGCATTGGCAGATTAAAAGCAGAATACGATGCCAGATATTTTTCCTCAGGAAAAGATGAAGATCCAATAAATGGAGAAGGTATATAATGGAATTTGCTAATCCATATTGGTTTTGGGCACTGATCGTTATACCGGTTTTAGCAGGATTGTACATCTATCGTTTTTTTACAGGAAAGCAATCTTCACTCTCCTTTTCATCCCTTGATCTTATGGAAGACCTTCCAGGAAACTGGAAATCACACTTGCATTGGCTACAGGCTGTATTAAAGTGGGCCGGTTTAGCATTTTTGATCATAGCCCTTGCCCGACCCCAAGAGAGATTGACCACTGTTGAAAGGAATGCCGAAGGTATTGATATCGTAATGGTCTTAGATATGTCAACGTCTATGCTTGCAGAGGACCTTAAACCCAATCGCTTTGAAGCAGCCCGAGAAGTAGCTAAAGATTTCGTGGATAAACGGGAAACGGACCGTATTGGACTGGTTACTTTTGCAATGAAAAGTTTCACTGTCGTCCCCCCTACGCTTGATTACAGGTTATTGAAAAGACTGATTGATGATCTTGAAATGGGTGTGATCCAGGATGGTACGGCTATTGGTATGGGTATTGCCACAGCAGTGAACCGCATGAAAGAAAGTCCTGCCGAAAGTAAGGTTGTGATATTATTGACAGACGGTCAAAATAATTCCGGAGAGATCGACCCGGTTACTGCTGCAGACCTCGCTCTCACCTATAACATCAAGATCTATACCATTGGAGCCGGTACAAGAGGTACGGCTCCTTATCCAATTCAGGATCCAATTTTCGGGCGTCGTTACCAAAACGTCCAGGTTAATATTGACGAAGAGATGCTTACCCAAGTAGCTGACCTGACAGGCGGCCGGTATTTTCGTGCAACAGACAGTGAACAACTTGAAAGTATCTATGCTGAAATCGATGAACTTGAGCGTACAGAAGTTGAAGAACTCATCTACACTGACTATGAGGACAAATATTCATTCTATCTTGGTATGTCATTTCTACTGTTTGGCCTTTCATTTCTGATCAAGGTCTTCTTTACACAAACTATCACTCCCCTGGATTAGGCGCGACAACTTATCTTTAGTTGATCAGCATCTTAAATAAATAAGATTACATACTAAATCCTTTCGCTTTATCTTTGGAACCTAAACGAATCTTAAAATCACCGTACTCCTAAATGAGCATTTCCTTCATAAGAGAGCAACTTATAAAGTCAGATATTTTCAATAATATCTACAACAAATTGCAATCTCATTCTTCCCTTACTCTAAAGAAAAGTATAGGGGCTTTGAACAGTTTTCTGATCGATGCCTTAAATGCTCGATACCAGAACATCGTTGTTTTATCAGAATCAGATGAAGGTGCCCGTTTTTTATATGCAGATCTAAATGCCATTTCTCCTGACAAAGAGATCATCTTATTTCCTTCATCAAACAACAAACCATATGACAATCAACAATTAAGAGATACTGCGCTTTTAGTTCAGCGATCTGAGGCTTTGCAAAAAGTCACTGAACATAACCAAAAGATCATAATAACCTCTGCCGAAGCTATATTTGAAAAGGTAGCTCCCCCCTCAGCGCTGGATGAAGTTAGTATCAGATTAAAAAAAGGGGCAGACATTGATCCTCAAACACTTCGAGAAGAACTGGTTGAACAAGGCTATAATCCGGTTAGGTTTGTAGATGAACCTGGTGAATTCGCCGTTCGTGGAGGTATTATTGATGTTTTTCCTTTTTCAGGAGAATATCCACTCCGGCTAGAATTCTTTGGCGATGAGCTGGATACAATCAGGGAATTTGATGCTGATTCGCAGCGGTCGATCGCTTTTTTAAATGAAGCACGTATCATTCCGGATCTGAGCAATCTGCCTGATAAGATAAAAGCTGATTTTCTGTCCTATTTTGATGAAAAAACACTTTTGATCACATCAGACAGAGAATTTATTGTATCAAAGATCGACGAGCTTTACGAGAAAGCAGAATCAGCTTATGAAGATCACAGCGATAACGAATCTCTTGACCTTCCTGAACAGCTGTTTATCTCGAAAGAGTTGTTTGAGGATAAGCTTAATGGATTCGAACACTCTCTTTATGTGGCTGATGTTAATGCCTCAGCAAAAGATGAAAAGACTTTTACCTTGGAAGCCAAACCCCAGCCCGATTTTCACGGTAACTTCAAACTGTTACGGGATGAGATCACAAAATATTCAAAGAATAATATAACCACCGTAATTCTATGTGATAACGAAGGGCAACAGGATCGATTTGAGGAACTCTTAGGCGATGCAAGTGATAACTTTGATTACCTGTTATCTGTAGAGACTCTACACGAAGGATTCGTTTACCCCCCAGCCGGTATTGCTGCATTCACAGATCACCAGATCTTTAATCGATATCATCGTCCTAAAACAAAAAGAAGGAAATTTCACGGCGGTATTTCCTTCAAAGAATTGAAGGATCTTAGTATGGGAGATTTCGTAGTCCATGTTGATTACGGTATCGGGAAGTTCCTTGGCTTCAAAAAGATCGAAGTAAAAAATACTGAGCAGGAAGTAGTTGTTCTTCAGTATAAAGATGACTCCACTCTGTATGTGAATGTCACCAGCCTGCACAAGTTACAAAAATACTCCGGTAAAGAAGGCACGGCACCCAGAATTACTAAGCTGGGATCCGGATCTTGGGCACGGAAAAAGGCTCAGACCAAAAAGAAAGTTAAGGATATTGCCAGAGAGCTCATTCAGTTATATGCAAAGCGTAAAGCACAAAAAGCATATGATTTCTCTCCTGATAATGAGTGGCAGATCGAACTTGAAGCCAATTTTGAATACGAAGAGACTCCGGACCAATATGATGCCATTCAGTCCGTAAAATCTGATATGGAAAGCGAGCACCCCATGGACCGACTTATTTGTGGAGATGTAGGTTTTGGTAAAACTGAAGTAGCTGTACGTGCAGCTTTCAAGTCCGTTTTAGATCACAAGCAAGTAGCTCTGCTGGTCCCTACTACCATACTTGCTGAACAACACACTAAGACGTTTAAAAAGCGAATGGAGAAATTTCCGGTTCGAATTGAATCACTTTCAAGATTTCGAACCACTAAAGAACAAAAAAAGGTGATCAACGACCTGGAAGAAGGTGAAGTTGATGTTGTGATAGGAACCCACCGATTGCTCTCTAAGGATGTTAAGTTCAAAGACCTAGGATTGATCATAGTGGATGAGGAGCAACGATTCGGAGTATCGGCCAAGGAAAAACTAAAAAAATTCCGTGCTACTGTGGATGTCTTAACATTAACAGCAACCCCGATCCCAAGAACGCTACAATTCTCCCTCATGGGCGCCCGTGATCTGAGTGTAATAAATACACCTCCACCCAACAGACAGCCGGTTTATACCGAAATTCATAGTTTTGATGAGGAATTGATCCGCGATGCCATATTGCAGGAAGTGTCGAGAGGCGGACAGGTATTTTTTATCCATAACAGAGTGAAAAATATAGAAGAGATCGCGGAGATGGTCCGACGTCTTGTGCCTGATATCAGGGTAAGGTTTGGTCATGGGCAAATGAGTGGAACCCAGCTTGAAAAAATAATAAATGATTTCTATCAGCATAAATTCGATGTGCTCGTATCAACAAATATTGTTGAGAATGGAATCGATATTGCCAATGCTAACACTATTATAATCAATCATGCCAACCATTTTGGTTTAGCAGAACTACATCAGCTTCGAGGTCGCGTAGGAAGATCGAATCGTAAGGCATTTTGCTACTTATTTACCAATCCAATTAAGACTCTAACCCCTGAAGCACGTAAAAGACTTTTGGCCTTAGAGGAATTCTCAGATCTTGGTTCCGGTTTCAACATTGCCATGCGTGATCTTGACATTCGCGGAGCCGGTGATATCCTTGGAGCTGAACAAAGTGGGTTTATCAACGATATTGGTTTCGATCTATACACCAAGATCCTGAATGATGCAGTTAACGAACTCAAGCGCACAGAATTTAGCGATATGTTTGATAATGTTGATATTGAGATCGAGCACCCTGAAACAACCGTTGAATTTGATGAAACTGCCCTTCTGCCTCAGAATTATGTATCGGATAATGTTGAAAGACTCAATCTTTATCGTAAACTTTCGGAAGCTGAAAAACCCGAACAAATTGATGAATGGCAGGAAGAGATTAAGGATAGATTTGGCCCAATACCAAAAGAAACCAATTATCTGATCCTTGCCAGCAAGATCAAGTTATTTGCTTCGCTAAATTTCTTTACAAAGGTTACGATCCGTGCTGACAGAATGTGGATGATTTGCCCAAAACAAGATTCAGATGCAGGTAAAAATTTCTTCGATGGCGGTAAATTTCAGGAAATACTTGAGAGTATTGAACAACTTAAAAACGATAAATTCCAGGTCATTCAAAAGAAAGATACCGTACGCTTCGTTATTCAGGAGATTCCTGATATAGAAAAAGCACTATCATTCCTTAAACAACTATATAAAGCTGAAGTCCATGTCTGATCTTGCCCCATTTGTGAAAATCATCCATGAAGGTGGTATTGTGGCTTTCCCAACAGAAACCGTATATGGGCTTGGTGCTGATGCATGGGATCCTGAAGCTATTCAAAGGATCTTTGAAACCAAAGGCAGGCCTTCCGATAATCCCCTTATTGTTCACCTGTCAAATGTTAAAGAGGCAGAAGATTTTGTTGAGGTGATCCCTGAAGTCGCTAAATTACTTATGAAGCATTTCTGGCCGGGCCCACTCACATTTGTTCTACCAAAAAAGAGAGAGGTTTTGGACTCTGTCACAGCTGGCTTATCAACCGTAGCCCTTAGGATTCCCTCCCACCCAAAGGCACTTGAATTTATAAAGCAAACGGGTCCCCTCGTCGGGCCCAGTGCGAACCGTTCCGGTAAACCCAGCCCAACCAAAGCAGAACATGTGAAAGAAGATTTTGGAGATGATTTTCCGATTATTGACGGCGGCTCCACTAAAGTTGGGTTAGAATCCACGGTTATTGGATTCCAGGATGATCATATAATTATCATGAGACCCGGAAAGATCGGAGCCGATGAACTCAAGTCTGTTACCGGCTTAAAGATCATCGAAGAGTATACAAACAATGATGATACTCCTAAAAGCCCCGGTCAAAAGTATTCACATTACAAACCGCAAGCTCATGTAGTGTATAAAGGCATCAGTACGTTCAATGATCATACAATGTACCTGATGCAATCAGCTTCGCATGTATATCAAGATAATGTGATCTGTTATAATGGTGATTTAAAACAACTTTCAAAAGAGTTATATGATCGTTTTCGCCAGGCCGATCATTTGGGATATAAACATATCCATATTGAACCATTCGATGATCTCAGATCAAGATATCCGGCATATTATGAAGCCTTGATGAATCGCATACAAAAAACCTTGGGTTAAACAGAACGGTTTTTTTTTCATTTCAGTTAATTCTTCATAGTCATAAGGCTATTTTCACGTGTATTAACTGTACAAATATGGATAACATCACCGATAATCAGTTTACCGAGTGGAGTCATGCAATTAAAGATGGGAGTAAAAAAAGCTACTCCGATTTTTTTCGTAACTGTTATGAACACTATGTACGATTCGCTTATCGATATGTTAAATCCAAAGATCAGGCATGTGATTTAGTACAAGAAGCTTTTATCAAGCTGTGGAAAAATCGTGAACAGTTGGATCCTTCAAAATCATTGAAATCCTATATGTTTACGATAGTTCGTAATCTAAGTCTAAATCATATACGAGATCACAAGAGCAGATTCGAATCGCTTGAGGATAAAGATCACTCTTTAAATGCCCTGATTATTCATCAAGAACAAAACAAGAATGACTCTTACATTAAGCAAACAGTACAGATCATAGAACACCTCATAAAAAAGCTTCCCGACAGGCAACGGGAAGCTTTTGAACTGAGTCGATTTGAGGGTTTGCGACATGATGAGATCGCCGAGGTCATGAAAATCTCAGCAAGAACAGTTAACAATCATATTGTTTCCGCATGTAGATTTCTTAGGGAGGAATATGAGGTTAAAAACGAACGTGATAAAGATATCGCTTTATGAATATACACAGACACAATAGTTCAGGCGAAAATGATGACTATTCCATTCCCGATGAACTAGAAGAAGGTTTAGAAGATTACCGCATTTCTGAGAACAATAAACTCTCTCTCTCTGATTCAGAGGTAGAAAGAGCATTAGACAAAGTTCTTGATCAGGTCGATGAAGAGGAAGCTGAGGAATCAGAAACTGACTGGAGCTTTACTTTTAATTGGAAGTTAATGTCTATAGCGGCTACGATTACATTTATTGGGATGCTTTTCGCTCTTTCAATTCCTGTAAGTGTCGAAGTTCCAAATGGAGAACTAGCAACCGTAAATCTTCCTGACGGAACTTCAATAACACTGAACAGTGGGTCAGAATTGTCATACTCCAGATTCTATAACTATTTCGGCCGAAATGTAACACTAAATGGAGAAGGGTTTTTTGATGTATATAGTAATGCTGATGATCCTTTTACTGTCAATACTTTAAACAGCTCAATAAAAGTATTGGGAACCAAGTTTAATCTATCTGACTGGAATTCTGAAACCGGAGCGAAGGCAAAACTGGCAGTAACTGAAGGTTCAGTTCGGTTTGCAGACTTGAACAGTAAAGATTCAATCGTTCTCTCAGCTAACGAAGGCGCTATGATCACTCAAACAAGAGAAATCATTACTTCCCCTGTTGAACTCGAGAAAACTTTAGCCTGGACATCAAATAATATTGCATTTCAAAATGAAAATCTGGGACAAGCTTTTGGTATGCTTGAACGTCGATTTGATCTGACCATTGAACTTGGAAACAAACTTACCCTAAAAGACGAAAGCATTACTGCCTTTTACCATTATCCTGTAGATCCTGAGTCTATTATACGAGATATTTGCACGATCAAAGGACTGGGATATCAGAAAACACATAATGGGTTCAAGATAACTTCAAACTGATATGAGAACTTTTATTCTCTTATTATCAGTAATCTTCTTTACTCAGACAGTAAATGCTCAATCTGCAAGTAAAGATAAGAAATTGTATTCCCTGACTATCAGAAATGTCAGTATTGAGGATGCACTCATAAAGTTGGCAAATATCTCGCATATTGATTTTGCCTACGATTCAAAAATAGAACTTCAGGCAACAGTTTATATAGATGAGAGGAATCAACCGGTGGACAAGATTTTGAAGAAGATCTTGTCTTTTTCAAATCTAGATTATGTTATCCTTTCCACAGGAACTTATGTGATCACTACCTCTCCCAACAAAAGCACACAATACGGCAGTCTAGCAGGTTATGTCAGAGATGCTGAGACCGGTGAGCCACTTGTTAATGCAACTATTTTCATTGCTGATGCAACCGGTGCCACAGCAACAAATCGTAATGGTTATTTTAATATTTCATCATTGTTATCCGGAGAATATCAGATCCGAGCCACTTACATCGGCTATCAATCAAAACAAAGCAGGGTTGTTATAGGACCTGATTCAGAGGGACTAACAGTTATTGAGTTAAAACCTAAAAGTTATATGATGGAACCTTTAGTGGTAAGTAGCAATTCACCTGTGTTTGGATTCAAAGACAAACAAAATGGCACCAGCTATTCCACAATTGAAGATAACTTTATTGGCGCAGATCGAAATGTAGTCCGCTCTCTAAAAGCTTTTCCCGGACTTTCATTTTCTGCAGGGCAACAAAATTTCAACATTCATGGAAGTGATTCAAGGGATCATACTGTTAAACTTGATGGTGTATCTATTTATAACTCAAACATTGCAGGTAACACATTTGGGATATTCAGTCCTTATGCTATTGATCATATAAGCGTTTCTAAAACAGGCTTTAGCGCTGATGTAGGCAGTTCTTTATCTGGTTTTGTGGATTTCAGTCATGATATCAGTGACCGAAAAGAATCCATCTCAACTTTACAAGCTGATCCGTATGCTTTGAATGCACGTCTTGAAATGCCCTTTTCATCAGATAGTAAGTTAAGGGCTATGTCTACTATTCGATTTAGCACCTGGGGGGTGTACGAGCCTTCTGAATTGAATGATACATTTGATCAATGGAACCAATTAGATCCCCTACTGCAGAATTTCATTATGGGTAGCAGTAACGATATTGCACACTATAATTCTGTGGTTCAGGATTCTGACATAACGTTTTACGACCTTCATTTTGCACTTAACAGGTCTGGAGATTTTTCTTCCACGAAAATCTCCGCATATCTGGGAAAGAACTTCATTGATACACGACTGCTATCTGAAAGGCAAAATATTGTTTCACAGCAGCCCAATTATGTTTTTTCAGAAGATAAGTCGAATCAAAACAATGCAATGATCAATATAGAACAAAGTGGAATCTTAAATGCCAGATCCGACTACTGGATCAAAGCATATTACACTGTATCCAGGTTCGAAAATGATTATCGCATGATCGGCAATAATACCATTGCAAATGACGGAATAGATACTGAGACTGCATTTGACTATTTCGCAGATCTGAATACCCTGAATGATATCAGTATAAACAAGAATAATATCTCTGAGTACGGTCTGGAAACTGAATTTACATACAATATCAATACAAAAAGTTTACTTAAAATTGGTTTAGATCCTAATATTGTTACATACGATTTTACGCTCAGTGATCTGTTTTACTTTCCAACTACAACATCCAAAACATCATACATCTTAAGTTCTTTTGGCCAGTTTACTCATAATTTCAATAATCAGACAAAAATTCAGCTAGGGGCGCGAACAACTTATCTACCTGAAAAAGAATCATTTTATTATGAACCAAGATTTACTGTTGAATATCTTACTAAAGAAACCGGCACAGGATATCATTCAATTAAAATATCTACCGGTATCTACCACCAATTTATAAATCGTTTTGATCTTGCCAGCTTTGGCCCTAGTGCATTAGTTCCTTCATATAAATTTTGGCAGGCCAATGATCAAACCACTGAGGTCCCTAAATCATACCATACTGCTCTTTCATGGTCCGTTTCTACTTCAGATGCTTTTATGCTAAACATTGAAACATACTATAAATGGAAACCGGTAAATTGGCGCTTAAACTATCATGAACTTAATAAACCTCAGGTACTGCCCGGAAATATACTCGAAGACCAAAACTCATATTTTTCAAAGGCTGAGGGATTTGCCTATGGTGGTTCACTCTCTACCAAGTTTATATTTGAAGATCCAAAATTAATAATCGATCTGACACACCAAATCAATATTTCAAAGGAAAGAACAGAAGATCGTTTCAATAATGAAATGGTTCATTCAGAATGGAGTGAGCCCTATTCACTGTCTTCCTTCATTAACTGGAGAGTTTTCAAAAATTTCAATACCCTCATTAATCTTGAATGGACACCAATAAGATACTGGGCATATAACAAAGCTTACTACGATTATTTGGGAATTCATGGAGAAACTATTTTTGGAAGCTTTGATCTCACTTCTCCGGAAAACACAACCATGCCCTATTACCTTAGACTAGATGCTGGCTTCAATTATTCGATGATGATCGGCTCCCGCATTCAGCTTGAAACCAAAATTGATCTTGTAAACCTACTAGATCGAGCAAATCCTGTTTTCTATACATTAAGCCCTAACCTTCAATCAGTTAACAATATTACTTACAATAGAAACAGCCGAACTTTGCCCGGTTTCACCCCGTCTTTAGCTATTGAAATATCATTCTGAATTTTTTTCAGAAAAAACTAGTCATACCACCTTTTCGATGTGTAATTAATTTGAACCTTAATTATAAAACATCGATAAAATGAATTCACACTACTATTCATCGAGATTTACATTATTCGTTGCTTCATTATTTATGTTATCCATGACCTTTATGGCATGCGGCAATGATAATGACGGCGGAGGTTTAGGTCCAGCACCTGAGCCAAACATAGTTGAAGTAGCTTCAGAAAGTGGCAACTTTGATATTTTAGTACAAGCTATTCAAGATGCGGGCTTAGCTGAAACTCTTCAACAAGAAGGACCAATTTTCACTGTTTTTGCTCCAACTGATGATGCTTTTGAGGCACTCCCAGAAGGAACACTTTCAAATTTGTCACCTGAACAATTAGCTGATATACTTCAGTTTCATGTGGTAAACGGTGAAATTGAATCAAGCGATCTACAGCCTACTCAAGACGTAGAAACTCTATTAGGTGAAGAAATTCTAGTAGAAGCTGATGGCGGAGTATTGATTAATGGTTATTCAAATGTGGTAACAGCTGACGTAGAAGCATCAAACGGAATAATTCATGCTGTTGATGCTGTACTGCTTCCAGAAGGTTACAGAGACGCTAATATTATTGATCAGGCTGTTGAGCTTGGTAATTTTACTACACTTGCCTCAGCTGTAGAGCAAGTTGGGCTAACTTCAACCTTGAAGTATAAAGGTGACTTTACCGTATTTGCACCAACGGATGATGCTTTTGCTGCACTGCCCCAAGGACTATTGGGAAGTTTGAGTGATGCGGAACTCACGGAGATCCTCACTTATCATGTACTTTCCGGAGAAATCTTTGCTGATCAACTAAACGCTGAGCAAGCCCCTGCTTCACTTGAAGGTGGCGAAGTATTCGTTACTAAAGATGGTAATGGAGATGTTACTGTTAATGGTGCAGCTTCTGTTGTAGCAGCTGATGTAGATGTATCAAATGGTGTTATCCATGCAATTGATCAGGTTATCCTTCCAGATGCTTACGGAACTGTTGTAGATGCTGCTTCTAAGCGTTACAACTTTGAATCCTTAGTAAGTGCTGTTGTTGATGCGGGACTAGCTGGTACACTTAGCGATACTGAAGCCTCTTACACTGTATTTGCTCCAACTGATGATGCATTTGCAGCAGTAGAAAGTGTGGTTAATTCTTTGACCAATCAGCAACTTGCTACTGTATTAAGTTACCATGTATTACCAGTAGAAGTAGCTTCCGGTGACCTGTCTGCAGAGCAAGCACCTGCTTCTCTTACAGACGAAGCCGTTTATGTAACTGCAGCTGATGGTAATGTAACTATAAATGGTTCAGCTAGTGTTGTAGAAGCCGATATTATGACAAATAACGGCACTATTCATGCAATCAATGAAGTAATCCTGCCTAATGAGTTATTGAATGTAGTTCAGATAGCATCTAAGAATTATGATCTAAGTACTCTGGTATCACTTGTATCTGATGCCGGGTTAGCAGGCACACTTTCTGATGAAAATGGTACATTCACAGTATTTGCACCTACAAATGCTGCGTTTGATGCTGTAAGTACAACATTAGACGGACTGTCTGAAGCTCAGGTTTCTGAGGTACTGCAATATCATGTAGCAGGACAGGAGATTCTCTCAGATAACTTACCTGCACCTGGTAACTCAACAACAGTGACAACTGTGCAGGGAGAGGACATAACAGTAGCAGTTGATACTGAAGGTAATGTAACACTGAATGGCAGTGTAAATGTAACCACTGTTGATCTGCAAGGTGTAAACGGTGTAATTCACATCATCGACGGTGTTCTATTACCACCCAGCTATACTTCAAACTAAGATCTTATCTACGACTTTAGATTCTAAAGTCACATTTGATCCAAACAAAAAGCCTGCTCAAATGAGCAGGCTTTTTTATTGACCGATATTTTTTTTTGGCAAGTTAGTTTTCATCTCCGAAAACAGAGAATGTTTGGTCAGGACTCATGGCTAACACAGTTTCTACCATAACATCGACTAGATTCTCAACATCCTTCATTGAAACCATTTCAACAGGAGAATGCATGTACCTTAGTGGCGTTGAGAGCAAAGCACTTGGAATTCCGGTCTGCTGATAGAATATACTATCGGTATCAGTACCTGTTCTTACACTGGTAGCTTCATGCTGAATATCGATCTTTTTCTGTGCACACACCTCCTCAACGAACTCAACCAATTTAGGATGATTCGCACCACCGTGCTGCACCGTAGGTCCTTTACCTAACTCAACGGTACCATGCTCTTTTTGGTCAATTCCCGGGGTGTCAGTAGCATGAGTCACATCTGTGACAAGGGCCACATCAGGCATAAACCTATAGCTCATCATGCGTGCTCCAAATCCTCCAACCTCTTCCTGAACCGAATTTAGGGCGATCACATTAACTTTAAGATCTTTCTTTCTCTTACTGAGCTTCTTCAACGCTTCAGCGATCACATATCCACCAATTCTGTTGTCAAGCGCACGGGCAGAAAGCAGATCGTCATTTAAAAATTCCGTATCCGTTGCATAGGTGATCGGATCACCAACCTGTACCAGCTCTAGTGCTTCTTCCTTTGAAGAGACTCCAATATCTACATAAATATCTTTCCACTTTGGCTGCTTGCCTCCACCGTTCTTATTATCCTGAAGGTGTATAGCCGTATTTCCTGTTATACCTACAACACGGCCTCTTTTGTTATGAATAAAAACCTTCTTAGCACGAGCGATGGTAGAGTCACTTCCACCCAGTTTATTGATATACACAAAACCCTGTTCATTAATATGCTGAACAACCATGCCGATCTCATCGCAATGCGCCTCGAGCATGACAGTAGCTACATCACCACCCATATTTATCTTAGCAGCACAGGAACCGTAGGCATCTGTCACCACTTCATCGGCGAATTTAGATACATAATCTTTCCAAACCCGGACTCCTTCTTTCTCATAACCGGTAGGACTTGGAGTGATCAGTAATTCCTCTAAAAATTCTTGCTCGTTTTTCTTACTCATCTACTTATTTATTTGGTTAAATTTCATACTCATAAATATAACAATTATACAGGGCACACACTCATTTAGAATTCAGCCCTTTATTAAAAAAGAATATTATTCATGTTCAGACCCAAATACGACAAAAGCCTATTTTATCACTGGAAAGAAATCCCTGTTAGATTCCGGGATCTTGATCCCCTAAATCATGTAAACAACGCTTTGTTCAACACCTATTTGGAAGAGGCAAGGATCAGTTTTTTAGGAAAAGTGGGTAAAATGCAAAGTGAATTCACTGATGGTAAAACCTTTGTACTGGTTAAATCGACTATCGAATATTTGGATCAGATAAAATATCCATCAAGTGTTTTGGTAGGAACCGGAATTGGAAAGATTGGAAGTTCCAGTATTACAGCTATTCAGGCTATATATAATAGGAATTCTAAAGATCTGCTATGTGTAGCCGAAACCAAAGGTGTATGGTTTGATATCTCAGATCAAAGGCCGACTCGACTGCCTGAAATTGAAGACATTGAGGATATGATAGTTGAAGGAGCTTTTGAGTAGCACTATTTAAAATACTCATCTCATTTATGTGATCAATTTTAAATATCTTCAAACGCTCGTGAACCTAATGCTATCATGATCAATGGATAAAAGCACCCGTTACAAAATTTTCAACGATCCCATTCACGGATTTATTACCGTTCCCAAAGGGCCCATATTACGACTCATTGATCATCCCTATGTTCAACGTTTAAGACGCGTCCGACAACTTGGTTTGGGTTACCTTGTTTTTCCTGCTGCAGAACACTCCCGGTTTTCACATGCCTTAGGTGCTTTAGAACTGGGACAAAGAGTTCTGAATAATCTAAAGGAAAAAGATACTACCATTAGTCAGCCCGAATTTGATGGTACACTAATGGCAATTCTACTACACGATGTAGGACATGGGCCCCTTTCACATACTCTTGAACATTCCCTCATCAAAGATTTCAATCATGAAATGATGAGCCTTGCGATCATGAAAAAATTAAATCAGGAATTTGACGGAGCTTTGGATACAGCCGTCTCAATTTTCACCAATCAGTACAAAAAGAAATTTCTGCACCAGCTTATTTCATCACAGCTAGACCTTGACAGGCTCGATTACCTGCGCAGAGACAGTTTTTTTACCGGGGTATCAGAAGGATCAGTAGGAATTAACCGGATCCTAAAAACCATGCGTGTCTTCAAAGGCAATATCGTTATTGAGAAAAAAGGCATCTATGCCATTGAAAACTATATCATTGCGCGCCGTTTGATGTATATGCAGGTATATCAGCATAAAACTGTACTCAGTGCTGATTTTTTACTCAAGAAGATTTTCGACCGCGTACGTTATCTTATTGACTCAGGAATTAAATTGGATTTTGCATCCCCTGCCCTTCAATATTTTATGAAGAAGCAGCCATCTGCTAAAAAAATGATCTCTGCTGAAGTGATCGATAAATACACACAACTGGATGATCACGATGTATATCTTTCGATCAAACTTTGGCAAAATAATCCTGACAAGGTATTATCCGATCTTAGTTTCAGATTTTTGAACCGGCGACTGTATCGTACAAGCTTTTCAGACAGGAAATTCAGTCAGTCAGCTATCAAGAAAATTAGAGAGAGCACCCTCAAGCAGCTAAAAAAACTAAATATTCCAGAACCTGAGAAGAATTTAGAATATTATCTTGGTTTTGAGAACAGTTATTCAGAAGCTTACAAATATAAAAATAAAAGCATTTGGATCCTGGAAAATGAAAAGGCTATTGAATTTTCAAAAGCAGCAGAAACAAAGAATATCATTGCCCTCACTGAGCCGGTCATAAAACACTACTGTGTTCACCTGAAAGAAATTGACGCCATCGTTTAAATTTTAGCAACGGCTTTTAGATCCTGTTCAGGAACCTGAATAAACATTGAAATCTTCCTGATAAGTTCTTCTTCTCTATAAGGCTTTTGAATATATTCTGAGAATCCCTTTTCCATTAATTCAGATCTGCTTCCTGCGTGCCCTCCTGCTGTTATGGCAATGATGGGCGTATTGGAATATTCTGTATGATCTAATTCACGTATTTGATGCATAGCGTCAACACCGTTCATTATCGGCATTGATATATCCATTAATATTATATCCGGCTCATCATCGTTAAATATTTGTACTGCTTCTTTTCCATTTTCAGCTTCCAGGGTTATAAAATTACGTGTTTCCAACATGATCCTGGCAAGTGTTCGGTTCATTACAAGATCATCAACGATCAAAGCTTTTGGAGAATAAGTGGCATTATCTATTTCTGCAAACTCATTCTCCTGCTTTACAAGACTCATCGCACTGTGTTTTATAGGAATACTAACAGCAACGGTTGAACCCTTATTCACTTCACTCTGCAATTCAACCTTTCCGGTTTCAATATTAGAAAGCTCGATAATATCATTTATTATGTGAAGTAGCTGCTGCCCTCCATTTGCGATACTACTGATATGAGACTTCTGATCATCAGTAAGATTTTCACTTTTACTTAAAAGTTCGGAGTACCCTAAAATAGCATTCAGTGGTGTCCGTAATTCATGGGACAAAGTCTCCACCATTTCTGATAAATGAATATTATTTTTCATACTACTGCTTGAATTATTGAATTGATAAGGCGATCCAACTTGATGCACAGGCACTTATAAGACCGGAACATAGCCTTTGTATCCTGATAGTTTAGATATGTAGCCAACACTGAGTTTATTTTTTCTCAAAAACGTTGCCCAAAACTATTAAAATGCTTGGTAGTAAGCAGGTTAGGCTTTCTTAATTAGTGATTACTAATCTCTGACTATTAAATTCTCTCGTAAGTAATAAAAGATAGCTCGTCATTATCTTCTCTCTCAATTTCTTTCCATACAGAGCCAATATCGTCCCGATATTCAGGAAAGTAAGTATCTCCTTCGTATTCCTTTTGGATCTCAGTTATGATCATTTTATCGGCCGTATCCAAGGCATCACGATAAAGAACTCCTCCCCCGATTATAAATACTTCTTCCTCATCAATAGCTTCAAGTGCATCACTAAGCGATTTAAAAGTCTCAACATTATCGTAGGTCTTAGTCGTACTTAGAACGATATTAGTCCGGCCCGGTAATGGGATTTCATTCAGTTCTTCAAACACGCCCCGCCCCATAATGATGGTATTACCAAGTGTTGTATTCTTAAAGTGTTTCAAGTCTTCAGGATAACGCCAGGGCAGTCCTCCATCTTTTCCTATCACCAGATTTGGATCATGTGCAGCAACTATCGTTTTTTTCATACCGCCACCTCAAATTTGATCACAGGATCCGGATCATAATTTTCTAAGGTGAAATCTTCAAAGGCAAGCTCATCTACGGGTTTATTCGCGATCTTTAACGTGGGAAGCTCTTTAGGTTCACGTTTCAGTTGCTCTTTTAGCCCATCAACATGATTTACATATATATGAGCATCTACAATAGTGTGAGCAAAAGTACCCGGTTCCAACCCTACTTCCTGAGCGATCGCCATCGTCAATGCAGAGTAACATGCCATATTAAAAGGAATACCTAACGCAATATCCCCTGAACGTTGTGTAAGATGGCAATTGAGTTTACCGTTTTGCACATTGAAAATATACATGATATGGCACGGAGGCAGTGCCATCTCACTCAGCAGACCAGGGTGCCACGCACTTACCACAATACGTCGGCTATTTGGATTATCCTTTAACATATCTATAGCCCGTTGTACCTGATCGAACTCCTTTCGAACCCAAACTTCTTTGTTTAAAGCTGAACCATTACCCTCAAAGCAGACTGTTTCTTTTTCAAAATATGGGAATTTTCTCCATAATACGGGATATATCGGCCCTACGTGTCCATCTTCTTCAGCCCAGGCATCCCATATATGAACATTATTTTCATCACGTAGCCATCGGATATGATTCTCTCCCCTTAAGTACCAAAGGAGCTCCATGACTACCGATTTAAAAAAGACCTTTTTTGTGGTCAACAACGGAAATCCTTCCGACAGGTCAACTTTATAAAACTCAGAAAAGTTTGAGATCGTATCGGTACCTGTTCTATTTTCCTTACGTACTCCATTTTCTAAAACGTTTCTGACTAGATCATGATACTGTTTCATAAGATAATAATATGTATTTAAAGGAGTGTTCCGCTTAATAGTAGTATTGCTATTGAGAAATAGATAATGATCCCACTCACATCTACAATGGTAGCTACAAAAGGTGCTGATGAAACTGCAGGATCCAAGTTAAGCTTGGAAAGAACAAATGGTAACATAGCACCTGTAAAATTACCAAATAAAACGATGCAAAATAAACTTAACCCTACAACGCCCGCTGTAAGGAAAGTAGTGGAAACGATTGGTAAACCCATCATAAAATCCCAACCAACTAATGTAACAAATCCCAGTGTTCCGATTAGTCCACCTAACATCAATCCTGATGTGAACTCGCGTTTAAAAACTCTGATCCAATCATCCGGTTTTATGTCATCGGTTGCTAAAGCACGAATAACCAAAGTTGCGGCTTGTGAACCTGAGTTACCTCCACTAGAGATGATCAAAGGTACAAAGAATGATAAAGCCACAACTTTCTGAAGCACTTCCTCATAACCTCCCATAGCAATAGCTGTAAGAATCTGCCCGACAAAAAGAACAATAAGCCACCAAAGTCGCTTTTTAACCAAGTCAAATATTGAAGACTGAGAATAGTAATCATCCAAAGCGTCCATACCGGCCATTTTCTGCATATCCTCTGTGGTCTCTTCCTCAGCCACATCCATCACGTCATCAGCCGTTACAATACCTACTAATACACCATCAGAATCGACTGCAGGAAGCGCAACGCGATCATATTTAGCGAGCATCTTAACTGCCTCCTCCTGATCATCATAAACAGATAAGGCTTCAAAACTTCGGTCCATCAAAGTTTCGATCAGATCATCCTGATCTGCAAGTATAAGATGATTCAGTCTAAGGTCATCAATTAAGTGTTCTTTATCATCAACAACATAGATAACGTTAATGGTCTCTGCCGTTTTTCCATATGTTCGTATATGTTTCATACTGCGACGAATAGTCCAGTCTGATTTTACCCGAACATACCTTGGAGTCATCAAACGACCCACACTCTCTTCCGGATAACCAAGCAATTTCTTAAGCTGCTTTTGGTCTTCCAGATCAATGGAGTTCATGACCCTTTGCGTCAAATGTCCGGGTAGTTCCTCAAGGATAGAAACCTGCTCATCCGGTTCAAGATTACCCATCACATCACTTAGCTGCTGCTTGTTGAATAACTCAAGCAGCTCAACTCCTTTAGTAGTAGGTAACTCAGCGAACACATCTGCAGCAATAGGCTTTTTTAGAAGCCTGAAAACAACAATAGCAATCTCTCCGGGAAGTTCAAGTAAAAGATCGGCAATGTCAGCTGATGGCACATCATTTAAAACCTCTTTGAGAGCAACCCAGTCTTTCTCTGCGATAAGCTCCTCAAATTCTGGTTTTATTAATTGTACAAACATGGTTCTGTCCGGATGAAATTGCCTTAATAAGTTCGGCTAAGAATCGTGGATAATACGACAAAAAACAAATGTAAGCCTCTACAAAATCTTGGATGGCGCATATTGTTAATGAACAACAGTAATGCTGAATAGAAGTTACGAGTTCAATCTGTCCAAGGCTTCCCTGGCTGCTCTTTGTTCGGCTTTCTTTTTACTTTTGCCTTTACCCTTTCCCAGTTCCTCATCTCCAATCATTACTTTAACTTCGAAAGTCTTGTTATGACCCGGTCCGGTTTCATCGACCAGTTCGTAATAAGGAATCGGTTTCTTTATTGATTGCGCCAGCTCTAATAAAGCACTTTTATAGTTATCTGTAGTATTTATAAGTTCAGACAAGTCTAGGTTTTTTCGAATAACCGAGTGTACAAAATTATAGGCATCCTGATAGCCCCTAGTAATATATATAGCCGCAATAATGGACTCCAAAGCATCCGCTAGAATACTTTTCGAAATAGCACTTTGTCCATTTCTTTCCCCAAGTTCCATAAGGTCATCCAAACCAAGTTTTACAGATAATTTAGAAAGGGTATCACCCCTTACCAGTTTTGCTCTGACTTTGGTGAGGAAGCCTTCATCTTTTTCGGGATAATCATTAAAGAGGATCTCGGCTGCGATCAGATCCAAGACGGCATCACCTAAAAATTCCAGGCGTTCGTATGAATCATAAGTCTCATATTTCTCTTGTGATAAGGTTGACCGGTGGCGAAGTGCTTTTAAAAAAAGAGAAGGATCGTCGATTTTAAAACCAACGATCCTTTCTAATTTCTCTAATCTACCTTTAAGTTCAGGACTAAGATCTGACTCTTTTTCAGTAAAAAGTGACCTAAACCATTTAGGCATGGGGTATTAGTCCTGGTATTTCTTAAATACTAAGGTTGAATTGTGCCCACCAAAACCAAATGCATTATTTAATGCATATTTAACATCACGAACCACAGATTCATTTGCTGTGTAATTCAAATTACACTCAGGATCTTGATTCTCGATATTTATAGTTGGCGGAACGGTTCCATGATAGATAGCTAACAAAGTAGCGATCGATTCAATAGCTCCCGCAGCTCCTAATGTATGCCCATGCATACTTTTGGTAGAGTTCAAATTTATATTTTTGGCATAGTCACCAAATACTTTTTTAATTGTATTGGTTTCAGCCACATCACCTAGCGGAGTTGAAGTTCCGTGCATATTTATGTGGTCAACATCCTCAGGTTTAATGCCTGCCGCTTTCAAAGCTCTTGACATAGCAAGAATAACTCCATTGCCTTCCGGGTCAGGAGCTGTAATATGATAGGCATCTGCTGAGAAACCGTAACCTTTTATCTCACCATAAATTCGAGCACCTCTTTCAAGAGCTGAATCAAGGCTTTCTAGAATAAAGATCCCCGCACCCTCACCTAATACGAAGCCATCACGATCCTTATCAAATGGCCGTGAAGCAGTTTCAGGTGAATCATTTCGGGTTGACATAGCCTTCATGCTATTGAAACCTGATATACCAATTCTGGTTACAGGTGCTTCAGTTCCACCGGCTACTGCAATATCAGACTGACCATAACGAATCGTATCGTACGCCAGCCCAATATTATGAGAACCTGTAGCACATGCAGAAACAGCACAGTAATTCGGGCCTCTAAATCCATACTTAATGGAGATCTGTCCTGATACAATATCAGGGATCAACATTGGTATGAAGAAAGGAGATACGCCTCTCGGGCCATGTTCATGGAAGGATATCGATTGCTCATAGAATGTTTCCATTCCACCGATGCCGGTGCCAACTAAGACAGCAACTTCATCTTTATCGATTTTTTCCAGATCAAGCTTACTATCTTTGATCGCTTCTTCAGATGCAATAAGGGCATATTGTGCAACCTTATCTAATCTTCTGGCTTCTTTACGATCAAAGTAGTCAGTAGGTTCGTAATCCTCAATCTGAGCAGCAAATTTTGTGGCAAAATTGGAAGTATCGAAATGTTCGATCGTACGAACACCATTCTTTCCGGAAATTAAACCATTCCAAAAATCTGGCGCACTTTTACCCATAGGGGTAAAAGCACCGATACCTGTTACTACAACTCTACGAGTGCTCATAGGTGATTTATTAAATTATATTATTTAAGACAATTTTCCTGTCAGGTAAGTTACAGCGTCTCCAACAGTTGCAATATTTTCAGCGTCTTCGTCAGGAATACTCAGATCGAATTCTTTCTCAAATTCCATGATCAATTCAACAGTATCCAAAGAGTCTGCACCAAGATCGTTGGTGAAGTTTGCTTCAGCAACAACTTCTGATTCGTCAACGCCTAGTTTATCTACAATGATGGCTTTTACTTTTGATTCTACGTCTTTTGACATTTTGTGTCCTTTTCAGTGATTAATTAGTAGTTATAATTTTGATAAAATAAGTTTTTCAACTTAAAGATTCAGTATGGTATCTGCAATATATGCAATTACATTGCCATTCCACCGTCAACTCGTATGACTTCACCCGTAATATATGAACTCATATCAGATGACAGAAATGTTACAGCATCAGCAACTTCTTCAGGGTTACCTGCTCTGCCTAATGGTGTTTCATCTTTAATTCCTTGTAGTACCTTTTCATCTAGTTCTCCTGTCATATCGGTCAAAATATATCCCGGAGCAACTACATTTGCACGGATATTTCTTGAGGCCAATTCCTTAGCATATGATTTAGTAAATCCAATGATACCTGCTTTGGAAGCTGAGTAATTACTTTGGCCGGCATTTCCTGAAATACCAACAACTGAACTAATGTTGATAATGGAACCTCCTCGGTTTCTCATCATTGGCTTAGCAGCTGCTTTTGAATAATTGAATACACTCTTCAAGTTTGTGGTAATAACATCGTCCCACTGCTCTTCACTCATGCGAAGTATCAGATTATCTTTTGTGATACCCGCATTGTTTACTATCACGTCGATACTACCCCAGTCATCAACAATCTCACTGATCACTTCTTCTGCTCTGCCAAGATCGACAGCATCGGCCTGGATCGACTTACATTTTCTGCCAAGTCCTTCAATTTCTTTTTTTACTTCTTCAGCAGCGTCAGCAGAACGCGCATAGGTAATTGCCACATCAGCACCAAATTCAGCTAGTCTAATGGCAATGGCTTTACCAATGCCTCGGCTTCCGCCGGTTACAAGACATGTTTTATCTTCTAAAGTAAGATTCATAGGTAGTTTATTGATATCCTGATATTTTTACGTCATTCAATGTTCTTTTCACTAAACCCTGTAAGACTTTGCCCGGGCCAACTTCGACAAAAGATTCAGCGCCATCTTTTTTCATATTGATCAGTGTTTGCGTCCATTTTACGGGATTCAAGAGTTGATTCAAAAGATTAGATCTTATCTCTTCAATATCTGTAGTGGCTTCAGCAGTATAATTACTATAGATAGGGCAATTGGGTTCTTTAATATTTAGTTCTTCCAACTGCGACTTTAAACCATCATAAGCGGGTTTCATTAGGGAGGAATGAAAGGCACCGCTAACAGAAAGTTTTTTTGCAAGCCTGGCACCTTCTTCTTTAGCAATTTCTATTGCCTTTTCTACTGCTTCAACATAACCTGAGATAACAATCTGACCGGGTGAGTTATAGTTGGCAGGAATGACCTCTTTATCAGTTTCTTCAGTTGCTCTTTCACAAATATTTTCAACGTCATCGTCATCCATTCCAATCACTGCAGCCATTGTTCCGGGGTTGGTATTTCCGGCCTCCTGCATCAACTGTCCACGTCTGCGAACGATCTTGAGGGCCTCCTCAAAAGATACAGCCTCGCAAGCCACTAATGCTGAGAACTCACCAAGACTATGACCTGCAACCATGTCTGGAGTAACACCCAGTGTTTTAAATAATGCGACTGAATGTAAAAATATCGCAGGTTGAGTAAACTCAGTCTGCTTGAGTTTTTCTTCAGGACCTTCAAACATAATGGTTTTAAGATCGATCTCTAAGATCTCGTTAGCCTGATCGAAATACTTCATAGCTTCGGGGTTGGTCTCATAAATGGCCTTACCCATTTCTATAAATTGAGCGCCTTGTCCCGGAAAAAGATATGCTGTTTTCATTACTTAATTCCCCATTTTAGGTAAATAGCACCCCAGGTGAATCCACCACCAAATGCTGCCAATACCAAATTATCTCCATAATTCAAATTATCCTGCCAATCATATAAACATAAAGGTATAGTTGCGGCAGTCGTGTTACCATACTTTTCAATATTTATCATCACTTTCTCAGTAGAAAGTCCCATTCTTTTAGCTGTTGCATGAATGATCCTTAGATTAGCCTGATGTGGTACTAGCCATGCAACATCTTCAGGTTCCAGATCATTACGCTGCATGATCTCAAGAGAAACATCCGCCATTCCGGTTGTGGCCTTTTTAAATACAGCTCTACCATCTTGTTGCAGATAATGCATTTTATTTTTCACAGTTTTTTCAGTTGCCGGATTGCGACTTCCTCCGGCCGGTTGATATAAGCTGCATTCAGTGTCACCTTCAACATAATGCTTTTGGTCGATGATGCCCGTTTCATCATCAGACTCCTCTAACAATACAGCACCAGCACCATCTCCAAACAAAATACAAGTAGTTCTGTCGCTGTAATCCAGGATTGAGCTCATCTTATCGGTTCCAATAACGAGTACCTTTTTAGCCCTCCCAGACTCGATATACATAGAACCAGTACTAAGTGCATATAAAAACCCGGAACAAGCCGCAGACAGATCAAATGCAAAAGCATTTTTAGCACCGATATTCTTTTGAACCAAACAAGCTGTTGCAGGAAATAGATAATCAGGAGTTACAGTTGCCAAAATGATAAGATCAATTTCCTCAGCAGAAACTCCACTTTTTTCAAGTACTTCTTTTGCTGCTTCAGACCCCATAAAAGCAGTTGCCTTATCAGGGTCATTTAGGATACGGCGTTCTTCTATGCCTGTTCTGCTTCTAATCCATTCATCATTGGTATCTACAAGCTGTTCAAGGTCTTTGTTGGTCATTCTATCTTCAGGCAGATAGTGACCTACTGCAGTAATTTTAGCTCTTTTAACTTCCATTAAATATTATTTTCTCAGTTTAGAGATGCTACAATTTTACCGTTTACATCATTTTCAACGGTTTTAACGGCACTTTTTATCATATTTTTAATGGCCAGTGGTGAACTTCCTCCATGCCCTACAATACTCACTCCGTTAACTCCCAAAAAAGGAATACCACCTACATTCTCATAATTAAATGGGGCAAGGGCTGTTCTCAAAACAGTAGTAATTTTTTTCAGGTCTTCTTGAGGAAGTTCCATGTCCATTGCTGCTTTTCCGATCATCTTCTCAAGTATTTCAGGAATGGACTCACCAAACTTCAGTACGATGTTACCTACAAAACCATCCGAAATATAGACATCAGCTTTGCCTGGAAGAATATCTTTACCTTCAACATTACCAATAAAGTTCGGAAAAAACTTAAGGTAGTCGTGAATTTCTTTAATGCATTCAGTTCCCTTGCCCTCTTCCTCACCCACATTCAGTAAACCGACCTTGGGTTTATCTATCTTTAAGATCTGTTGACAATAGATCTGCGCCATTTGAGCAAACTGAACGGCTGTTTCCGGTTTTATTTCCAGATTTGCACCAGCATCAACCAACAATCTAAAACCTTTTAATGTAGGATAATAGACTGCAATGGTGGGTCTTAAAACGCCTTTCAGTTTACCTAATATGAACATTGAAGCGGCTAATAAAGCACCAGTGTTGCCGGCACTTACAAAAGCATCGCATTTACCTGCTTTATGAAGTCCCAAACCAATTACTATAGAAGATTGTCGCTTATTTTTGATAGCCTGTGCGGGTGATTCCTCCATTCCAATAACCTGAGGAGCATGCTGAATCAAAACACGACTTTTATCATAATCATGATTCTCAAGCTCTTTTTTGAGAGCATCTTCAGGGCCGACTAATAAAACAGTAAGCTCTTTGTTTTCATCAACTGCTTGCAATGCTCCTTCTACAGGATTTTTGGGATAGTGGTCTCCACCGGCTGCATCTACTGCAACAATCATAAAAATAGAATTTAGTTAGCGGCTTTCATTACTTGACGGCCGCGGTAATAACCACACTCTGAGCAGGCATGGTGATATCTGTGCAGTGCGCCGCAATTGGAGCATTTTGCCAATGTTACATCAGAAATAGCGTGATGTGCACGACGCTTGTTCTTACGGGCATTCGATGTTCTTCGTTTTGGATGTGCCATTAAATTTTACCTTATCGTTATTCTTTTAAATCTTTCAATTTTTCCCACCTTGGATCGATGCTTTCCTCATCTTCATCAGGAATATCGCCAAATTGTTCATTCAGAACTTTTTTAGGGTTTCCATCTTCATCAAGGTAACGGGGATGTAATTTTTTTGTTGGGAGGTTAAGCAAAATAGTATCTCTAACATCTTGCTCCAGGTCTATTTGTTTAGATGCATGGTCGTAATTTCTTACGGCTCCATTTTCATCTGCAGATTCTTCAACTTCTTCAGCCTTAAAAAGTACTTCATATTTCTGCTCAATATTATGATCATAAGTATCTAAAGAACGATCACAAGTCAGTTCAACATTCACATCAACATTAAACTGAGCTCTCACAAAATGAAGTGTGCGGTAAAATTCTATATGAAGTTCACCACCCTTAAAAGCAAGGTCACCCAGACCCAGATCATTTGGTTCCAGATCAACTGTCCGCTCGCTTTGGCCTTCAGGTATTTCAAAGATCTTAAATTTTAACATAAAACTTCTCCTCAATAGCTACCTAAAATAAGGATTATTGATCTGTGGTTCAATCAATTAAATAAACCAAACATGCGCTGGTCAATCAAGTCTATTACCTTCCCGAGATCTTCGTCATTATTTACAAAATCCAAGTCGTCAGTGTCTATTATTAGCTTATCATGGGGATATCTGCCTATCCAGTCCTCATATAGGTTGTTGAGGCGCTCAAGGTATTCAATTCGAATGGTGTTCTCATAGTCTCTGCCTCTTTGCTGAATTTGCCTCACTAAAGTCGGAACCTGTGCACGTAAATAGATCAAAAGATCAGGAGGCCGTAGATAATAACCCATCTCTTTGAATAGAGCCTCGTAGTTAATAAAATCTCTGTCACTCATGAGATTCATTTGATGGAGATTCTTTGCAAAGATCTCAACATCCTCATATATAGTTCTGTCCTGAATCAAATTGACATCATCATTCAGCATTTCTTTTTGATGCCGGAAGCGACTTGACAGAAAATATATCTGAAGATTAAAACTCCATCTCCGCATGTCTTCATAGAAATCCTGCAAATATGGGTTGTCATCAACGGATTCATAGAAAGCTTGCCATTTGTAGTGTTTTGCAAGCAAACCGGTTAATGAGGATTTACCGGCCCCAATATTCCCGGCTACTGCGATGTACTTAGATTGATTCTTTTGATCCATAAATAATTAGTGTTTACCAAGTAAGCGATACATTGCTTTTTTATAGTCTTCCACTCCAGGCTGATTGAAGGGATTTACATTCAAGCTATATACAAATATGCCGGTCAATAACTCAAAGAAATATATTAGCTGACCAATATTTTCCGCATTCAGCGCCTCCAAATATATCCTGACAATTGGTACAGCACCCTCACTGTGTGCCTCTATTGTCCCTTCCCTGGCTTTAGCATTGATCTCATGAAATGACTTGCCCGATAAGTAATTAAGTTTATCGTCGTTTTCTTCTAGTTCATTTACAGAAAGTTCTGAAAATGATTTCTCGATAATGATGAAAGTTTCCATCAGGCTTCGTTGCCCCTGTTGAATAAATTGGCCTAAACTATGAAGATCTGTTGAATAACTGGCGACCGTTGGAAAGATCCCTTTTCCTTCTTTTCCTTCACTTTCGCCCAGAAGCTGCTGTATCCAACCGCCAATTGATGCAAGCTCAGGTTCAAAAGTTGCAAATACATCTATAGTTTTACCAGACTCATGAATAGCATTTCTAAGTGCTGCATACTCTACTAAGTCTTCTGCATTTTCCTCAAATTGATTGTATGCAGTAACGGCACCATAAAATAAAGTTTTAATATCTATACCGGCTACAGCAATAGGTACAAGGCCAACAGGTGTTAGAACTGAAAACCTGCCTCCCACATCATCAGGGACTATGAATTTTCGATAACCCTTGGCTTCGATCATCTCGTTCAGCAGTCCACCTTCTTTACCTGTAGTACAAATAATATGTTCATAGGCTTCTTCGCCATATAGATCTTCGATAAGCTCACGAAGCATTCTGAAAGACAGCGCCGTTTCCAGCGTTGAACCTGATTTTGAGATCACATTCAGATATATGTTTTTAGGCGAACCGTCTTTTTTAGGTTTTTTTAGATGAGAGAGCATTTGTTCCAGATACTTGCCTCCCATGTGGTGTCCCGCATAAAGTATCTCAGGACCGTCCTGATCAAAATGATCTGATAAAGCGTCTATGACCGCCTTAGCTCCCAGATATGAACCCCCAATACCGCACACAATAAATACGTCGGCTTTAGACCTGATCTGTTCACCTAATTCAGAAATTTGTTCCAATTTAGCATCATTAGGTTCAGCAAGGATATCACGCCAGCCAAGCCATTCGGATCCCGGTCCTGTTCCATGCCTCAACTGCTCAAGAGCCTGGTCGGCTTTTTTTCTGGAGTGCAGGTAGGTACTGTCATCGATGAATTTTCGGGCTAAACTTATATCACTTTTAATCATATTCTATCTCAGTGTTTTTGCTAAATCAATTAATGTGTGATCGATGTCTTTTTTCTTGGATATAGCAACGCGCATTGGCGTCAATTTAAGGGAGTTATTGACTACACCTACCATGATATCACTGTGTCCTTCGTTTAGTACTTTAACTGCGGCTGAACCAAGTCTGCTCGCCAAGACCCTATCCCGTGCTGAAGGCGCCCCACCTCTTTGAGTGTGGCCTAAAATACAAACACGCAGATCATATTGAGCGAAATCATCTTTGATCTTTTCTGCAAGTTTGAGAGCACCCCCTGTTTCGTCCCCTTCTGCAACTACCACAAGGCTGCTCCTTCGCTGAGCCTGTAACATATCATGGAGTTGTTTTTTTACTTCGTCAACGTGAGTCAATTCTTCAGGTAAAAGTGCTACTTCTGCACCGCTCGCAATACTTGTTTCCAAAGCTATAAAGCCGGTATCTCTTCCCATTACCTCTACAAGGAACATGCGTTCATGTGCATCGGCAGTATCACGGATCTTATCAATGGCTTCCAGAGCTGTATTTAGGGCTGTGTCATAACCTATAGTCTCATCCGTTCCAATTATATCATTATCTATGGTTGCCGGTACACCAACAACATTTATATTATGCTCTTTGCTGAGTTTGTTAGCTCCGGTAAAGGTTCCATCACCTCCGATTACAATCAAAGCATCAATGTCATACTTTTTTAGATTTTCTGCGGCCTTTGCTCTCCCTTCTTCAGTTCTGAACTGATCGGAACGCGCAGATTTCAAAAAGGTACCGCCTCTCTGAATGATATTGGAAACGTCATGTGTGTCTATTTCAACGATTTCGTTGTTGATCAAGCCAAAATACCCGTGTTTAATGCCAAACACTTTTATATCAAATTTCTCTGCGGTTCTAACTACGGCTCGTATTGAGGCGTTCATGCCGGGAGAATCTCCCCCACTTGTCAAAACGCCAATCGTTTTAACTTTAAATAATTCGTCTGTCATAAAATTCAATGAGTGTGAGTGATTGTGAGTAAATAATTGTTCTGTTTTATCAGTAAATTATTACACGGCCAAGTTTAAGAAAATTTCAACACAATTGATGACAGATAACGAAGACTTAGAACAGATAAATTCTGAAACCGTTTCCAGGAAAACCTTAAAAGAGATCACAGCACCGGTTTCAGAAAATCTTTCAGAATTCAGGAGCTTTTTCAAGCAAACCATTAAGTCTGATGTTTTTCTGTTAGATCAGATCGTCAAGTATTTACTGCGCCAAAAAGGAAAGGAATTACGCCCAACGCTGGTGTTTATGACTGCCAACTTATTTGGTGGAGTAACCCACAAGAGCTATATAGCTGCAACAATGATCGAATTGCTGCACACAGCCACTCTTATTCATGACGATGTAGTGGATGAGGCCGATAGTCGAAGAGGATTTGTAAGCATCAATAAGATATGGAGAAATAAGGCCGGAGTGCTTTTAGGAGATTACCTTCTTTCTAAAGGATTACTCATAGCACTTGAAAATAAAGAATATCAGCTTCTTGAAGTTCAGTCCAGAGCCGTTCAGGCTATGAGCGAAGGTGAGTTGAGGCAGCTTAAAACGGCAGGTTTATTTAATATGACAGAAGATCGCTACTTCCAGATCATTTCAGAAAAAACGGCCAGTCTGATATCGACCTGCTGTGAATGCGGTGCTGTTTCAGTGATTGAAGAGGAAAAAACCCACGAATTAATGAGAGATATTGGATTAAATATAGGAATAGCCTTTCAGATCCGCGATGATCTTTTCGATTATGGTATGTATGACATAGGAAAGCCAACCAGAAACGACATTCAGGAACGTAAGGTAACCCTGCCACTGATCAAAGCCCTGGAACATGCTCCAAAAAGCAAGTCGGCTCATATCAGGGCCCTCATGAAAAAGCGAAAGAAATCATCCAAAAATGTAGATGAGATAGTGAATTTTGTGCACGATAATGGCGGTATGGAGTATGCAAAGAAAACTATGTACGACCACGCAAACAAAGCTATCGAAAAACTTAAGCTAGTACCTGCATCCGACGCCAGAAATGACTTTGTTGATCTCATCGAGTTTGTGATCACCAGAAAGAAGTAAGTGCATGATCACTGAGCAAATATTTATTTCGGACGTCCATTTAGGCGCCTTTTCTCCTGAAACAAATAATGAGATTGAACAGGATCTCATCAAACTGATCAGGTACTGTTCGGAGCATAAGATCAAAATTAACATTCTTGGTGATCTTTTTGACTATTGGATGGAATTCCCAGAAAAAAATTATGTACCGGCTTTGGGTTCAAAAGTTCTGAAAGAATTTGAAGAATATAATAATGATGTATCTCCTGCTCTCTATATAACTGGAAATCATGATAATTGGACCTTTGGCCACTTTAAAGAACGCGGTTTTGACGTTGAAGAAAATTTCAGACTTATTGAAATTGGAGAAATTCGAATTTTAACGTTGCACGGTGACGGCGTAGCAACCACTAAAATTGATTTTCCCAGAGTCGCTTTTCACCGTTTATTGCGTAATCCAAATTTTATAAACATTTATCAAAAAGTTTTTACACCTGAACGCGGACTCGCAACAATGAAGGCATTTTCAAATCTTACTCGCCGAAGAAATAACCACAATCCTGAACCGTTAAACAGACAGGCTAAAAAGATATTTGATAAGCATAATTTAGATTATATTATAAGTGGTCACGATCATGTACCGCGGGTAGAAACATTTTCACGAGGAAACTATATAAACCTTGGAGCTTTCTTTAACAACAGAACTCTTGCGTTGTATAACAATAGAGGAATGAATCTCGTTAAATGGAGGGCTGAATCGAACTCATTTATCCCTTTTTCAGGCAAACAAAGTAAACCATGAGCGAAGAACATAAAGGACCTATTGACAACAAACGGTATTTCAGTGATCCTGAATACAGAAAACAAGTATTGGCGGAACGCAAAGCCAAAAGCAAAAATAACTCTGAGGAAATGAATCCTTATTTAAAAAAAATATTGATATGGGGTGGAGGTTTTGTTGGGGTAATGCTTCTGTTAATAGCCGGATACGTAACTTACTTGATATCAGGCTTGCCATCAGCAAATGAATTTGAGAATCCTGAAACCGCCATCGCATCAGAAGTTAAAAGCCGAGATGGCGTTACATTAGATAAATATTTCATTGAAAACCGCAATTGGGTTCGGTATGACAAAATATCTCCACACGTAATTGATGCTCTGATCGCGACAGAAGATCACCGTTTTTACAATCACTGGGGAATTGATACCTATGCCACTCTAGCCATACCATGGCATCTTATCAATGGCAGATGGCAGGGAGCTTCCACGATTAGTCAGCAGTTGGCAAGAAATCTTTATAAGAAGATCGGTCAGGAATTTTCGGTTACAAGAAAGTTTAGGGAAATGATCACGGCTATTCAGCTTGAACGCCGTTATACCAAACGTGAGATTACTGAGATGTATCTGAATACAGTTGAATTCCCAAATTCTACTTTCGGTATAGAATCTGCCGCTCAAACACATTTTGACAAACCTGCTAAAGAATTGAATATTTCTGAGGCAGCTGCCATGATCGGTTCTCTGCAGGCAATTTACGCCTTTAATCCCCGTATCTTTCCGGAGCGTTCTAAATCCCGCCGTGATATCGTGCTCAGCCAGATGAATAAACGTAATTTCCTCACTGACAGTGAATTTCAAGTGTTAGCCTCAGAACCCATTGAGCTTGACTACCAACCTCCTTCCAAGGCCGGCCGACAAAGCCGCTATTTTGGTGAGTACGTACGCCAGCAAGTAAATCCATGGCTTGAGGAAAACGGATATGACCTATTCAAAGACGGCCTCGTTATATACACCACTATCGATTCCAGATTACAGCAACATGCTGAACGTGCTGTTAAAACCAAACTGGATTCGCTACAGGTAATTTTTGAAAAGGAGTGGACAACGCCAGGCAGTGATGAGTACATGGATAAACTGTGGAACGAATTTCCTCTCTTCTTTAGAACGTTCGTCCGGGAGACCGATCGTTACAAGAATGGTTTCTCCAAATACGACACTAAACTGGAAAGTGTAGTTTTCGATTCTCTCTTTGCAGATACTGCTTTTGTGGATTCTGTAAAACGAGTACGTACTCAACTACAGGCTAGTTTTGTAGCAATAGAACCGACAAACGGAAACATCCTGGCCTGGGTAGGTGGTACTGATTATGGTGACGTACAATTCGATCACGTGTATCAGTCCAAGCGACAGGCCGGTTCAACCTTTAAGCCATTTGTTTATGCTGTGGCTATTGATAACGGTTACAAGCCGTACCATAAATTTTCAAAATTTCCGGTTACATTCAGGCAAAGAGACGGAACAACCTGGACACCGAAGGATGAAACAGTAGCTGAAGGTCCGGTTGAGGTGCCCTTACGAGAGGCCCTTGCGCGAAGTATGAACAATGTAACCGTTCGTTTACTTCCGGAAATTGCCGGTGCTCCCGGTACCAATAAATTATGGGAACTGGATCCGGCTGCACGTAAGATCAAGGACATGGCCTCCAAACTTGGAATAGATATGGGCAATACACCTGCCTACCCCTCCATTGCGTTGGGTACAGCAAATGTCTCATTGCTTGAATTAACGAGTGCTTATACTACTTTTGTCAATGCCGGAGTTCATATTGATCCGATCGCTATTACACGAATTGAAGATAAAGAAGGAAACATTTTGAAAGAATTTCATCCTGAATTAACGGCAGAGGTGATCAGCCCTGAAACTGCCTATATCATAACGGATATGTTACGAGGTGTAATTCGCGGTGGCGAAGATTTTTATGGAACCGGAGTAAGACTTAGAAATACATACGGTGTACGACAAGATGTAGCCGGCAAAACAGGAACTACCAACGATGCAGCCGATAACTGGTTTGTGGCTATGATGCCGCACATTGTTATGGGGGCATGGGTTGGAGGTAAAGACAGAAGGGTCAGGTTCAATCAGGATCTGTCATATAGTATTGGGCAGGGTGCGCGAACGGCCTTACCAATAGTCGGTGAGTTCATTAACTATGCCACTGCTGATGAGCAGGCATACTGGAAATATGATGCCTTTGAACCACCACCCGGTTTCGTGATGCCTGAGGATCCTGAAAAGACCCGCAACGAATTGATCAAAGATGAGAATAAAGGAAAGATAGGCTGGTAATGACAGCTCTTCCCTTTTGTTTGCATTATTGAGTTAACCATTTCATCAGGCTCCTTAAGAATTCAAGATTTTGAGGAGCCAATTCTTTGTTATTGAGCCCTACTTTGAATTCACCCTGTGGCGCGGTTATGATTTGTGCTGTGAACATAGCGGCCTCACCAAATACAGCTAATTTTCCCTTTCCATAATCCATGATTGCTCCCTGACTGTAGCCTGAAATATCTGTAGCCTTAGTGTCATCATTAAATTGCCAGGCGATTTCCGGCTCAAGACTAAAATCTCCACTTTTGAACAGAAGAATCGTTTTTGCATTCCCTGGATATTTAAAAGCAGACCCTGTAAAAGTAGTTACACTGTTTATTTTTGGATTTGGAAGGTTCATTGTAACCAATCTCCTGTTATCTGAATTGAAAACATCCGGTTCATTCTGTTCTTTTACCAAAGAGGCAAAGCCGTTATTAAATTCAAATCCAAAGATTCTTCCGAGTTCTTCTGCAGCTCCGGCAAAAGGCATATGATCTGCAATCAAAAATAATCTGCCACCTGACTTGACCCATTTTTCAATATTATTTATCTCATCCTTTGAAAATGCTGAGGGATTCGGCAAACGCCAGTTGTTAATATTATTTTCATGAAGAGCATTGGCGATCACTAGTATTTTACAGTCGTGGAATGTTTCTGTACCTGCTTCTGCTCGCTTCTTAAAAGAGGTCACCTTAAATCCATCGAGCTTCAAAATCTTGACTAATGGAGCAAATCCGGTTTCAGCTGTATGGAAGTTATTATGAGCAGCGTCAATACATACTGTTGGTCCCGTTCCTTTTTTAAACAAAGGAGTAGTTAATTTTTCGATAAAAGTGGTATCAGGCCTTTGCTGGCCATAAGAGTAAATTACACTTAAAAATACTATTAAAACAGTAAAGGCTGATCTGATCATTTTTCATGGTTATTAATTGGGTCTATGATACTTCAAACCAGATACAAAAAAAGCCGGTACCCAATTTGGATACCGGCTTTCAATTCATTTATCTGTAAACAGCTAGGACTCACTGACCGATTCTGCCAATAGAGTCAATTTATTATTGTTTACTTCAACAAAACCACCTGATATAGTGTAAGTTACATCACCGCCCGATTTCCGGACAAGCACGTTTCCTTCTTCCAGTGTTGACACAATCGCAGCGTGATTAGCTTTTACTTCAAAACTACCTTTTGAACCCGGCAGTTTTACACCACTAACTTCTCCTTCAAAAAGAGAGCCGTTGGGCGTCAATATTTGTGCGTTAAAAGTACTCATGATCTGCTATAATAAATTAATTATGCTGCTTCTTCCTGTTCGCTTTCTTCCAGCAGTTTTTCGCCTTTTTCGATCGCTTCCTGAATATCCCCTACCATGTAGAAAGCATTCTCAGGCAGATGATCAAGTTCACCATCGAGGATCATTTTAAACCCTTTGATTGTATCTTCTACTTTCACATATACACCCGGTTGACCGGTAAACTGCTCAGCAACATGGAAGTTCTGTGACAGGAAACGCTGAACACGACGTGCACGGCTTACTACAAGTTTATCCTCATCAGAAAGTTCATCCATACCAAGAATGGCGATGATGTCCTGAAGATCTTTGTAATTCTGCAGAAGACGGGTCACGCGGTTTGCAATATCGTAATGCTCTTGTCCCACTACTTTAGGATCCAAAATGGTGGATGTCGAATCAAGCGGATCAACCGCAGGATAAATACCGATCTGTGTCAATGCGCGAGAAAGTACGGTAGTGGCATCCAGGTGAGTAAAAGTGGTTGCAGGAGCAGGGTCAGTCAAGTCATCAGCGGGTACATATACAGCCTGTACCGATGTAATGGAACCGTCTTTAGTAGAAGTAATACGTTCCTGAAGATCACCCATCTCAGAAGCCAATGTCGGCTGGTACCCTACAGCAGAAGGCATTCGACCTAAAAGTGCAGACACCTCAGAACCGGCCTGTGTAAATCGAAAAATATTATCAATAAAAAGCAGGATATCACGGGAAACTTCATCACGAAAATACTCAGCAACGGTCAAACCTGAGAGCGCAACGCGAGCACGTGCTCCGGGAGGCTCATTCATCTGACCAAATACCAGGGTAGCCTGAGATTCTTTAAGTTTTGCCTTATCTACTTTGGAAAGGTCCCACTCTCCTTCTTCCATAGATTTTTTAAATTCATCACCGTAGTTGATAATTCCGGATTCAATGAATTCTCGCAGAAGGTCATTTCCTTCACGGGTACGTTCACCAACACCGGCAAATACAGACAAACCACCGTGTTGCTTTGCGATGTTGTTAATAAGCTCCTGGATCAAAACTGTTTTACCTACACCGGCACCACCAAACAAACCGATCTTGCCACCTTTAGCATAAGGGCAAAGCAGATCAACCACTTTTATGCCCGTTTCAAGCATTTCAGAGGATGTTGCAAGTTGATCAAAAGCAGGCGCATCACGGTGAATAGGATAAGACTCTTTTCCTTCTGGAGCATCAATACCATCAATTGATTCGCCCACCACATTAAACAGACGTCCGCGAATATCTTCACCAATAGGCATTGAAATAGCTTTGCCGGTATTGATCACTTCCATGCCTCTTACGAGACCGTCAGTGGAATCCATCGCGATAGTACGCACACGATCTTCACCAAGGTGTTGTGCAACTTCTAAGATTAATGTGGATCCGTCCGTCATTTCTATCTCAAGGGCATTGAGAACAGGCGGTGTTTTACTTTCTAGAAAATCAACATCAACTACAGGTCCAATTACCTGCGCTATCGTTCCTTTATTCATGTGGTAAATCGCGATTTTGTTTGTTTAGCTTTATTGATTTAGCAGCATATTTATACGCTACTGCAAAGGCTGATAAAGATAGTGAGATACTTAAAGAGAGGCAACGAAAAAAAGCAGGTTAATACAGAAGGTAATTTTAATGACTAACTGCCGCCACCCTGCTCTGATAAGTAGACCGATAAAACACCCACGAACTCGATCTTACGGATCACCCGTCTGATCGATAGATTACGATTGGGAGCCTCTACATGAGTAGACGGCAGGACTCGAAAGCAAAGTCCAACAATCGGTCAGACGGACTTTAGTCGTCAAACCGAGAGATAGGCCTTACAGAGCTGAGCGCCACAACGAAAAGCAGGGGTATTTCAGATCTATTTACCAAAAAAATTATCAGACCATAGTGTAACATCAAGATGCAGGTTTATTTGTTTTATACTATGTTCAAGTTTGACCAACTATTAATTAAGTGTTCTAAAAATGACATTCATTCTCTTAGCCCATATTTTTATTGCTTCTCTTTTTGTGCCGGCTGACACCGTTAACATATCATCTTCCATCAGTGAAGTGACGGTTTTCAGGCAGCAGGCTCAGATCCAGCGCACCGCTGATGTTGATCTTAAACAGGGAAAGAATATCATTGTTTTTAATAGACTCACCCCCTATTTGAATCAAAATAGTTTGCAGCTGAAAGCCACAGGCACCTTCACCGTTCAATCAATGAAAAGAGGGTTCAATTACTTCTACAGTGAGATACCTGATCCACAAATACAGGCACTTGAGGTGCAAAGGGATTCCCTTCAGCAAAAAATTACGGTTCTTGAATCGGACCTGAGTGTAATACAAAATGAACTCAGGCTACTTGAGAATACAACTTCAAATATTGGTAATAAAGAACTGACCGCAGCAGAACTTGCTCAATTCCTGGACCTTTACAGAGAACGTGCCCGTTATTTAAAGAAAGATGAGATCGAACTTAATGATTCCATTCAAACAAGCCGTATTCAGCTGAATAAGCTCGTTTCACAGATCAATGAATTGAGAGGTGGACTACAAACCCGATTTTCAGAAGTGATAGCTGAAGTCTATTCAGAAAAAGATCAAAGCCTCACCTTTACACTGGATTTCCTGGCACCGTCAGCAGGCTGGACCCCCTCATACGACATTCGTTCCGATGATATATCAAATCCCCTGAATATCAGTTATAAAGCTGATATTTATCAAAATACCGGGATTGACTGGGAAAATGTTGTCATTACTATTAACTCCGGTAATCCTTCTGCTAATTCGGTCCTGCCTTCCCTTAACCCAAGCTATGTTGACCTTTATCAAACGCCGCCTGCAATGGATAAGCAAGCTTTAAGAGAAGTAGTTGTTAACGGTTCCGCCTCCGCTGGCGAGTCTGAAAATGACATGACTATGGAAGCGGCATTATCTTTGCCTGATTTTAGCAGAAATCAAACATCATTTAGTTATCGAATAAAAACACGCTATACGGTACCTTCTGATGGGAAAGTCCATACAGTTGAAGTCAACCGTTCTGAAGTTCAAACTAACTACTCATACACCACCATACCCAAACTATCACAAACTGCTTATCTGGTAGGACACATGGCAAACTGGGAAGACCTAAACCTGTTAGCCGGTAAGGGCAATGTTTATTTCGAAAATAAATTTATTGGTACCACAAGAATTAACCCTGACACCTTTGATGATACCCTCACTGTTTCTCTTGGCAGAGATGAGAGTATTGTTGTAGAACGAAATAAGGTTCAGGATTTTGAGGAACGTAGCTTTTTCGGAAATAAAGTTCGTGAAAAAAATTCCTGGGAGATAAGTATCAGAAATACAAAAAATGAACCCATTGACATCACGGTTAAAGATCAAATTCCGGTCTCCAAGAATGAAAGCATCAAAGTAGAGTCACTCCGGCTATCAGGTGGAAAACTGAACAAAGAAACCGGCATTATAACATGGCTGTTGACCCTGCCTCCGAGCACCACAGAAAATGTACGATTTGAATATCAGGTTGAATATCCGTCTGGTCAACAGATCAGATACTAAATTTCTGCTAAAAGAGCACACTTACATTAGCAAGTCCCGCGTTAAAATTTTATCTTTCAAAGCTATTGAAGCCACACAAGGTTATTGGTTTCACTGAAAGAATCGAATTATTTGCAAAAGGTGAATTCAATCACCTTTTTTTATAGCAGGCAACCACAAATTTAAAAATCTGACTCCTTTGGAAACCGAATTATCAGAACGCTCAGTAAGTGTAGACATTCTAATTGATTTCGACGAAAACGGTCGGCTGGATTATTCTAAAGCGGATGAACTTGAAACGCGTGAACGTGCTCAGGTGCGTGAATATGTTCAAAATATCCTAAGAAAAAGAAGTTATCTGGATTTTTTGATCGATGAATTTTCAAGCGTCTCGGTCAAGGAAATGAAACCTGGGCTAAAGAACATCCTTAGACTGTCAATTTATGATATGCTGTTCATGGACAGCACGCCTGATTATGCAGCCATCAATGAAGCCGTTGAGATCGCCAAAATGAAGCTCGGCTCCAAAACAGGTGACTTGGTCAATGCGATCATGCGTAATCTCCAAAGAGATCGGGAAAAACTTCCCAAGCCTGCTTTTAAAGACAGAAATAAATTGGTAGCCACCACCTTCTCCCATCCTGAGTGGATGGTTGCAAGATGGAGAAAACGTTTTGGGGAGCGCGAAGCTTTTCAGCTCATGCAGGCCAATAACACCCGCCCCCATTATTACGTACGGGTTAACAGTTTGCGAACCAAGCCTGAGAATTTTGAACTCCGTATGGAAAAGATGGATGTCAATTTTGAAGCGAGTGAGTGGCTGCCCTATTATTATAAAGTAGATTCTGTGCAACCGTTTATCGAAAAAGGTTTACTAAGTAAAGGCATCTGTTTGGTACAAGACATTGCTGCCGGTTTTGCCCCTACCGTTCTGGATCCACAACCGGGTGAGAAAGTATTCGACCTTTGTGCTGCTCCCGGAACCAAGTCTATTATGATGGCTGACCTGATGCAAGCCGAAGGCGACATTACTTCGGTCGACATTTCAACTGAAAGACTTCAAAAGCTTGCTGAAAGTGCCCTCAATTATGGAGCAGAAAATATAAAGATCAGAGGCGGAGATGTACGGGAAGTCAATTTAGGTTTAGCCGATGCTGTATTGTTAGATGCTCCTTGTACCGGAACCGGTGTTTTAAGTAAGCGTGCTGACCTCCGATGGAGACGTGATGAAGAAGGACTGAAAAATGCTGTTGCCCTTCAGGAAGAATTACTTGAAGAAGCTGCCAATATGGTAAAACGTGGCGGCCGGCTGGTTTACAGCACCTGTTCACTGGAACCTGAAGAGAATATGGAACAGATAACCAAGTTTCTGGAAAGATACGACAACTTTGAGCTGGAGCCACTTGATGATTATCTCCCAGAGGAAGTATTGGCAGAAGACACTCTTTCTTACCAGACCTTACCTCACAAGCATGGCTGTGACGGCCACTTTGGTGTACTCCTTAAGCGAGTTAAGTAAATTATCAAAATTCAGAATTCTCGATTCAGAATTCTGAATTCTTACATTGGATGCTTTATCAACTAACGCTACCTGTAATCATTTTATGAGTTCTGATTCAAATAACTTAGACATTCCCGCACAATACGACGCTTCCAAAGTTGAGGATAAATGGTATCAGCACTGGATGGAGAACAATTACTTCCATTCAACTCCCGATGATAGAGAATCTTTTACCGTCGTTATACCACCGCCTAACGTAACAGGCGTACTTCACATGGGCCACATGCTCAACAATACCATTCAGGATGTTTTGGTAAGAAGAGCCCGCATGCAGGGCTATAATGCATGCTGGGTGCCCGGAACAGATCATGCCTCCATTGCTACGGAAGCTAAAGTTGTAAGGAGACTCCGGGAAAAAGGTGTAAAGAAAAGTGATCTTGGTCGGGATGAATTCATGGAGCATGCCTGGGAATGGACACACGAACACGGCGGTATAATCCTGGAGCAACTTAAGAAATTAGGAGCCAGTTGTGATTGGGATCGCACCAATTTCACAATGAATCCCGAGTATTCCGAAAGTGTGATCGATGTATTCATTGATCTGTTTGAAAAAGGAAAGATCTATCGCGGTGCAAGGATGATCAATTGGGATCCGGTTGCTAAAACTGCTTTGAGTGATGAAGAGGTGATTCACAAGGAAGTAAATTCCAAGCTGTATCACATAAAGTATAAAATTGTGGGCGAAAATGATTATGTAACTATCGCTACTACCAGACCGGAGACGCTATTGGGTGATACCGCTGTTTGTATCAATCCAGAGGATGAAAGGTATACTCACCTGAAAGGCAAAAATGTGATCGTGCCGCTTGTAAATCGTGAAGTACCAATCATAGAAGATGATTATGTAGATATGGAATTTGGAACGGGTTGCTTAAAAATCACTCCGGCTCACGATGAAAATGACTATAACATTGGGCAAAAGCACAACTTGCCTACCATTAACATGCTTAACGAGGACGGAACCGTAAGCGAGGAAGGCGAACTATACATCGGAATGGACCGATTTAAAGCCCGCAAACATATAGTTAAAGATCTTGACGAAGCAGATCTGCTGCTGAAAACCGAAGATTATAAAAATAAGGTCGGCTATTCAGAACGGACCGATGCTGTGATAGAACCACGCCTTTCGCTACAGTGGTGGGTATCCATGAAAGAACTGGCTCAGCCCGCCCTCGAAAACGTAATGGACGACACAGTTGAATTTCATCCTGCCAAATTCAAGAACACCTACCGCCATTGGATGGAAAATGTTCGTGATTGGTGTATATCCCGTCAGCTTTGGTGGGGACACAGAATCCCAGCCTGGTATAATGAAGATGAAGAATTTGTTGTAGCTAAAACCGAAGATGAAGCCAAAGAAAAATTCAAAATTAAAAATTCAAAACATGAGAAACTAAGGCAGGATGAGGATGTACTGGATACCTGGTTTTCATCATGGTTATGGCCAATTTCTGTTTTTGATCCGAAATACATCGCGGAATATCAGAAGCGCGATCCGAATAAAGAATTAGATTACTACTACCCAACCAAAGACCTGGTAACTGCCCCTGAGATCATGTTCTTCTGGGTGGCACGGATGATCATTGCCGGGTATGAGTATATGGACGACAAGCCGTTCGATAACGTGTATTACACTGGTATCGTACGCGATAAAAAAGGCCGCAAAATGAGCAAGAGCCTTGGGAATTCCCCTGATCCTCTGGAGCTTATTGATAAATACGGAGCCGATGGTATCCGTATGGGAATGTTGTTTGCAACACCCGCCGGAAATGACCTCCCCTTCGATGAAAAGCTCTGCGAGCAAGGCCGGAATTTCAGTAATAAGATCTGGAATGCCTTCAGGTTTCTCACCATGAACATGGAAGATGGTGTACATTATGAACCCACAACCGACATCAACGAAAATGATATTTCTGACCGATGGATGTCAGCCCGTATTCAGGAAACCATTGCCGGGGTGAATGAAGACTTCGATAAATACAAGCTGAATGATGCCATCAAGAAGATCTACTCTTTGATCTGGGATGATTTCTGTGACTGGTACATTGAGCTGGCCAAGCCTGAAGAATACGGCCAACATATTTCGAAAGAAAAACTAAACACAGCGCTTGGATTCTTTGAGCAGCTAATGAAGCTCCTCCATCCTTTCATGCCGTTCATCAGTGAAGAGATCTGGCAGCATATTCAGGAGCGTTCCACTGAGGAAGCCCTGCTGATCACAGAATGGCCAAAAGTGGATGAATACAGATTGAACAAAAAAGACATTCAAACCTTTGGCGTTCTTCAGGAAATGGTTTCCTCATTGAGAAATATCCGTTCGGAAGTCAACGTATCACCAAAAGAAGAATTGAGCGTCTTCATTAACACGAAAGATGAATCTACGGCACAGTCTGTATCAACCAACCGGATTGTTCTGGAGAAATTAGAAAATATCTCAAGCCTTGAAGTGGGAACAAAGGTTGAGAAACCAAAGGTTTATTCATCCTCTATGGTGGATGGAAATGAGATCTATGTTCCTTTGGAGGGACTCGTTGATTTTGAAAAAGAACGAGAACGCATCCAGAAAGAGATCGACCGCCTGGAAGGATTCTTAAAGGGAATCAAAGCCAAATTAAACAACGACGGTTTCGTTAATAACGCCCCGGAGGCTGTTGTAGAAAAAGAGAAGAAGAAAAAAGCCGATACTGAGGAAAGTATAGCAAAATTGAATGAGCAGCTGAAGGATTTTGAAGGGTGATTATTTGCTTAAGTTGCAACAAAAAACGTGTGAGTCACCAACTCACCTATCCTGGCAAATGAACTGAAGATCATTTGCATCCCTCTTCAAAGAGTGAATTTTTCTTGACGAATCAGAGTGAAAATTAAACCATTTAAATCCCAACCAATTTGACTGGTATTAAAGAATTATTCTCCTTTGGAAGGCAGACCTATGAGTGCTCAGGCACCTATCGAGAGGGATGATCGTTAGAAAACATTTTTAATTTTAGAGCTTTTACATCTACTCCGTGTCAACATTTTGAGTAGTTAACCGATATTTATGAAAACATTTTCACTTACATCCGAAGAACCCAAGGGTAGACCAGATTTTCTTTCCACGCTGAATGAACAGCAGAAAAAAGCGGTAACTCACACAGACGGGCCATTGCTTATAGTAGCTGGAGCCGGTTCCGGAAAAACACGGGTACTTACCTATCGTATTGCTTATTTGCTTCAGCAGTATAAAGCTGCCCCTGAACAGATACTTGCCCTTACCTTTACCAATAAGGCAGCGCGCGAGATGAAAGATCGTATTCAGAGCTTGATCGGCGATAAAGGAAAAAAGTTATGGATGGGAACCTTTCACTCAATATTTTCAAAAATACTGCGCTTTGAAGCAGAAAAGATAGGTTACGGCTCTGATTTTACGATCTATGATTCAAACGATTCACAGACGGTAGTCAAACAGATCCTTCAGGAGTTGAATTTCGATCCTAAAGAGATCAAACCAAAAACCATTCACAACAAGATCAGTGATTCAAAGAATCAGCTGATCACGGCGGATACCTTCCAGGAGAAATTCATCAGCAGTACGTTGGATGACATTACAGCACGGGTATATAACATCTATAATAAGCGACTGAAGCAAAGTAATGCCATGGATTTCGACGATCTATTGGTGAAGCCTATTGAATTGTTCCAACAGCATCCGGACATTCTTGAGAAATATCAGGATCGGTTTAAATACATTCTTATTGATGAGTATCAGGATACCAATCATGCTCAGTACAAGGTTACAAAAATGCTGGCTGCCAAGTATGAAAATATTTGTGTGGTTGGTGATGATGCGCAGAGTATCTACTCCTTTCGCGGAGCCGATATTTCTAACATCCTGAATTTCAAGCAAGACTACGAAGGTGCAACCCAAGTTCCTTTAGAGCAGAATTACCGCTCCACTAAAGCCATTCTTCAGTGTGCTGATTCCATCATCAAGCAAAACACCAAACAACTTGATAAAACGCTGTGGACAGAACAGGATTATGGCGAGCGAATCACGGTTCTTGAAAATTTTGATGAACGAGATGAGGCCAACCGCGTAGCCAGTCATATCCAAAACCTTAAGATGCGGGAAGGTTATGAGAATAATAAATTCGCCATCCTCTATCGCACCAATTATCAATCTAGGGTATTTGAAGAAGCACTTCGTCGAAAAGATCTGACGTATCAGCTGGTCGGCGGACTTTCTTTCTATCAGCGTAAGGAGATCAAAGATGTATTGGCCTATTTAACCCTTTTAGTAAATCCTCATGATGAAACTAATTTACTTAGGATCATCAATGAACCAAGCCGTGGAATTGGCAATAAGTCCATTCAAGATATCTTGAAGCAGGCTCGGGAAGAGGGACGCTCGATGTGGAGTATTATACAGCATGTGGAAGCACTTGATGTATATAAGCCTGCCAAAGCTCGGGTCAGAGAATTTGTGGATATGATAGATCAACTCAGAAATGACCTGGAAAACGGACAATCTTTAGTGAACGTAACCAAAGCAATGCTTGAGCAATCAGGATATATGAGAGCGTTGGTTGAAGAGAATTCACATGAATCGATGATGAGACGCGATAATATCATCGAACTGCAAAATGCACTATCCTACTTTGAAAAAGGAAAATCAAAAGCTTCTTTAAGTGCTTTTTTACAAGAGATCAGCCTCATCACCGACCAAGACAAATTTGATGAAAATAAGCCGGCAATTACCTTAATGACGGTTCACGCCTCCAAGGGTCTTGAATTTCCGGTAGTATTTATTGTTGGGCTTGAAGAAAATCTTTTCCCTATGGGAGCTCGAAATAATTTCGATGTAGATATTGAGGAAGAACGCCGTTTGTTTTATGTGGCTATTACACGGGCTGAAGAAAGACTTTACTTCAGTCACTGCAGAAGCCGATTCAAATTTGGAGAAGAAACACGACAGGCTCGCTCCCGATTCCTGGACGAAGTGGATCCCGGCGTGGTCCAGACTGAAACAGGGTCCACCATTACCCAGAAAAAAGAGCGCTTCAAAAACGAAAATAAATCCGGTTCCTCGAACTATGACGTGGATTACGACTGGAAGCAAGATCAAACGAAAAAAACGTACAACTCCCCTTCTGCTACTATTCATTATGATTATCAGGAGGGTGAAGATCCTTTTCAGGTCGGCGTTCAGGTTCAACATAAAAAATTTGGTATCGGAAAGATCATATCAAGATCCGGATCGGGCACAGATGCTAAAGTTGTTGTATTTTTCAAGAAAAGAGGCCAAAAGAAACTCATGTTAAGGGCGGCGCCTCTACAAGTAATTGATTAGTTATTTTTCAGCTTAGGAAGGTTAAATGAAGCAGTTTTTAACGGCACTGCTTATTGTGCTTACAGGATTTTCACTGGGAATGGCCCAGCCTGTTTTAACACCACTAAATATGGCTTTAGGTGGGGGTGGAAGTACCTATGTCACTGATTTTAACGCTAATTTCTATAATCCGGCCAATCTGCTTATCCTCGAACACGAACGGGGTTTATCAGTAGGAATCGGGGTTGCGGGCATCTATTCAGACCAGCTCATCAATTACACCTCTTTCAGCACTCAGATCAGCAGCATCAAAGATCATTTTGATGTGTATAAGCCGGGTAATTTTAAAATAGACAACACCTTAAGAGAACAGATCATTAACGATAATTATCCGGGTCGCAACACCCTCTCTGATAACAGGGTTAGATCTGATATCACCATTGCAGGAGTTAAATGGCACCGTAATGACCGATCTTATGCTATTGCTTTAAGAAGCCGAAGCTCAACTTCTTTCAGAGTTGGCTTAGGGTGGTATGATCTTGATTACAAGACCAACTCCTCAAACGATAATATTGTAGATCGTTCATTGATCTACCGCCGGCAAAGCATGTATGAGATCTCTTTTGGCTATTCTGAATCTTTTCAATTTCTAACCGGGCTGACGTCTCGTCTTGACAATTTTATAATTGGTATCGCTCCTAAAGTTGTCATCGGCACGGAATATGAAAATGCTGTTTGGAAAAACGTTTATAGTTCACTGGATGGCTCTGCAACAGCTAGAAGAATTCAGAGTTTCAATTACAGTGCAACCGGAGAACATACTTCTGCAATCAGTCGTTATCTGACCGGTAATTCGGTGACTTCTTCAAATCAGGTATTTTCAAAAGATCCCTTTGACATAAACGGGATCGGGGCCGGGTTGGATATTGGTGTTACCTATCTTGTCAGCCTTGGTAGTGATCTTTCAGCAATTCGACGCGATGGACAGCCCACAAGACGATCTCTTCGACTTTCTTTCTCAATGACTGATATAGGTTTGGTTTCCTACAGTTCTAACGACATCTCAATTTCCTCACCCGTGGATTCCACACAGAATATAACTGTCCCCGTTACTACAGCTACAGAATCCTTTGGAGGCTCCAAAGGTCAGTACCTGCATTTTATTGATATGTTTGCAGAATCAGACCCTTTTAATTCCAATACGGAAAATAATAAAAATAAGTTTTCTGTTTTGCTGCCAATGGCACTGCATAGTGGGGCCTTACTCGAAATTAACAGACTTAAGTTAATGGCTGATATAAGTGTAGGATTGACCAACAATGCATTCAACTCAACCAAGCTAAAATCTTCATTTGGAATGGAATTAAGACCAATTTCCTTTTTACCAATTAGAGGTGGAATTAGATTTGAAGCACAGAGACCTGATTTCATCAGTTTCGGTACAGCTATTGAAACAGAGAGATTTAATATATCAATTGCCACTATCCTTAAACCAAATTCACTGTCAGAGCGTCCATCACTTACAGGAGCTGTCGTTTCAGCACTTCGAATACATTTTTAAAGACTGACACTTTGCCCTACTTTCCTGACAGGCAGCGGGTATATATGACGCTTTGTTTCCAACCCAATAAATGGCTTTGTATTTGCCATTAGTTAATAAAACAAAAAAACTTTTTTAGACTATACATCCTATGAAACAACGTTTTGAGTTATTTCAAAATTTAAGTGCCTCTGATGACAACCTTGATGATTTTGAACAGGCAATCCCGTTAATGTCCGAAGAGGAAGAACGAGAACTCACTGAAGCTGAGATCCCGGACTCCCTCCCTATATTACCTCTCAAGAACACCGTATTGTTCCCGGGAGTTGTAGTACCTATCACTGTTGGTCGAGATCGCTCGCTGGCACTTGTAAAAGAGGCCTATGAAGGAGATAAAATCATTGGTGTGGTAACTCAAAAGAACGAAGATATTGAGGAGCCTGAGTATAAAGATTTGCATACTGTTGGAACAGTAGCTCAGATTCTTAAACTCATTAAAATGCCGGATGGCAGCAAAAGCATTGTCATTCAGGGAAAATCCAATTTTAAGGTTAAGGATTTCATTCAGAGTAATCCCTATTTCAAGGCTAATGTTGAACCCTACGCCAAAGAAATGGATATAGAAGGAGTGGAACTTGATGCTTCTGTTCGTAACATCAAAGAAACAGCGGCCAAGATCATCAATATGTCTCCAAATATTCCATCTGAGGCCTCAATTGCCGTTGATAATATCAATAGCCCTACCTTTTTGCTGAATTTTATCTCATCAAATCTGAACGTTTCAGTGAATGAGAAACAAACTCTTCTCGAAATTCGGAAATTCTCTGATAATCTGGACAAGGTCATGGAATTTCTGGAAAAGGAAGTTCAGGTTCTGGATATGAGTGAAAAGATCCGCACCAAGGTGAAATCAGATATTGACGATCAACAGCGCGAGTTTTACCTACGGCAACAAATGAAAGCCATTCAGGAAGAACTGGGTGATGATGCTGAACAGCAGGATATAGAAAAACTGCGCGAACGTTTATCCAAAAAGAAATTACCGGAAGATGCTCGGGAAACGGCTGAAAAGGAACTACAGCGTCTGGAAATGACACCAAGTGCCTCACCTAATTATGGCATAATCTATGCTTATGTAGAATGGATCCTCGATCTGCCTTGGAATGAATTCTCCAAAGATAAACTGGATCTAGAATTTGCCCGTAAGGTACTTGATGAAGATCATTACGGTTTAGAAAAAGTAAAAAAACGTATCGTAGAGTACCTGGCTGTCCTTAAACTCAAGAAGGATATGAAAGCCCCTATTCTCTGCTTTTACGGCCCTCCCGGTGTTGGTAAGACATCTCTCGGTAAATCAATCGCCAGAGCCTTAAATCGTGAATTTGAGCGTTTCAGCTTAGGCGGAATTCGGGATGAAGCCGAGGTTCGAGGTCACCGAAGGACCTATATAGGTGCCCTGCCCGGCCGAATAATCAGATCCATGAAAAAAGCCGGAAAAGGTAATCCGGTTATTATGCTTGATGAGATCGATAAGGTTGGTGCAGATTATCGTGGTGACCCTACTTCTGCCCTTCTCGAAGTTCTGGATCCTGAACAAAATGACACTTTCACCGATAACTATATGGAGCTTGAATACGACCTCTCTAAGGTCATGTTCATTGCCACAGCAAACTCATTGGATACTATTCCGGCTCCTTTGAGAGACAGAATGGAGATCATCAATATCAGTGGTTACACTCTTGAAGAGAAAACACAGATCGCCAAAAAGTATCTAATTCCAAAACAGATCGAAGAAAATGGTCTTAAGGAAGATCAGATAACTATCACAGATGAGGCTATTGAAAGATTGATCGATCAATACACGCGTGAATCAGGAGTCCGTAATCTGGAACGGCAGATCGCTGGAGTGTGCCGAGGTGTGGCTGCCAAGATCGCTTCCAACGAGATTGAGAAATTTGATGTAGATGTTGAGGACGTGGAAGAATTTCTTGGAAAACGCAAGTTCTTCAGCGATGCTGCTGAACGAACAACCGTACCGGGTGTAGCAACAGGCATGGCTTGGACTCCCTATGGAGGTGACATCCTGTTCATTGAGGCTAGCGTCTCGAAAGGATCGGGTAAATTAAACATAACCGGTCAATTAGGTGATGTCATGAAAGAATCAGCTATGCTCGCTGTTTCGTACCTGAAAGCACACTCTGATGAGATCGGTATTCCAGAAGAAGCTTTTAAATACTGGGACCTTCACGTACACGTTCCGGCCGGAGCAGTACCTAAAGATGGACCATCAGCCGGTGTGTCACTTATGTCAGCCATAGCTTCCATCTTTACACAAAGAAAGGTAAGAGGCACTATCGCCATGACAGGTGAAATCACCTTACGCGGACTTGTTCTTCCCGTGGGCGGTATAAAAGAAAAAGTTCTGGCTGCTAAACGAGCCGGTATCAAGAAGGTTCTGTTACCGAAGAAAAATGAAAAAGATGTAGCCGAGATAGAAGAAGATGTACTTGGAAATCTTGAGGTGCAGTACCTTGAACGAATGGATCCACTGTTGGATGTAGTACTTGAAGACAAACCTGAGATCGAACCAAATGATTTCTTTAAGGTTAGTGATGCACATAAAGCAGCTGTTTCCGGAAACAACGGTAAGCTACCTGATGATGTGGAAGTGGTAAGCCGAGATTCTGATAAGAAATAATTCCAGATTATTTACTGGAATGACTAAAAAGGCGAGCTCAATGGAGCTTGCCTTTTTTATTTGCAGGAATTGCTATAATTCGTTCCAATTCTTTTTCGACATGTCGAAATCCAAGTTCGATCACAATTATAGCATTTTTTCATCCTTCTAATTTACTGCAAAGAGTGCAGATTCCAGGTAACTTGCAACGATGTATTTTTAAAAAGGTGACAGTGAATATGAAGTTTAGATACAGGCCAAGAACCGAAATTTTATAGCAGTTTAAAACAGCTAACAGTTGAATGTGGCATCATATCTTATAATTCTAAAGCTATTGTTGAACTTTAGAGGTACTATGAAAAGGATTTATCGATAGCGTATTATCACAAACAGTCAACGGCATCCAAAGCCATATGAATGATAAAACCAAGTCCGATTAGTTGAATGATATCAAGTCGCTTTTTAACTGACTTTTTAAGTGATCTTTTCTTCAGAAGTACGGGTATCAAAAATAGCAGAACATATAACCCGATAGCTAAATAACTATGCAGCGGATGAAAATTGATAGAGCATCTCAAAGGTTCATAAATGGGATCAGCCAGTAAATGGTCAACATCAACGAGCATAGTAATAATCATTAGTGAGGAAGCAAATATCCAACGAGTCCTGTAAAATATAAAACCGGCCAAGAATGGTATCAAAAAATGTAGTACAACATGAATCATATCCAAAATTAGGGTGATTTACCTCAATAGTCCAAACAATTAATATTACGATTATAATTATTTACTTCTTATTTGTTCTTGTTAATCCCTTCTACTTCCGTATTTTTGGCACATGCAAAAAGGACGCGTTATACAATCAACCGGCAGCTGGTACCTTGTGGATACCGGAGAAGAAATCGTGGAAAGCCGTTTACCAGGTCGTTTCCGACTGGAAGAAAAAGAAGTTACCAATCCTATTGCTGTTGGTGACTATGTGGAGATATTCATTAACGATGATAGAACCGGAACAATCGAAACTATAGAGACACGGGAGAATTACATCACCCGGCAGGCTACTCATGGAAAACGTGGCGAGCAGATCTTAGTGTCTAATCTCGATCAGGCCTGTGTAGTTCAATCTATTAAAAAACCTCGCATCAAAGAGGGCTTTATCGATAGAGTATTGGTTACCTGTGAAGCCTATGAAGTAAAACCGGTGATCATTATCAACAAAATTGATCTTGCAAAGCAAGGTGGAAGAGATTTTGCAGATGAACTGGAAGGACTGTATACCAGTCTCGGTTATACAATTTTGCAAACTAGCATTGAAGACCATGATTCGCTTGAAGCCCTGAAGGAATTACTCAAGGATAAGACCTCTGCTTTTATAGGTCCATCCGGTGTGGGAAAAACGAGTCTCATTAACGCTATTGATCCTAACTATGCACTTAAAACCGGAAAGATCTCAGATTTTTCTAATAAAGGTAAACATACAACCACCTTTGCCCGGTTGATCCCACTCTCTTTTGGTGGCTATATTGCAGACACACCCGGCATCCGGGAATTTGGATTGGTAAATATTGAACCATATGAACTTTCCCTTTTCTTTCCTGAAATGCTGGAACCCCGGGAACATTGTAAATTTCATAACTGTACACATAACCACGAACCTAAATGTGGAGTGGCAGAAGCTTTTGAGAACGGAGACATTGCAGCCAGCAGGTATCAGTCATATTTGAACATGCTGGAATCTCTTTGACAAAGTCGTAACGTTTAGAACATTTCTAACTCTTAATGTTGTCTGTATGAATTATTACAGATATTGCACTTAATCAATAATAATTATCAGGTGATTCTATGTTAAAAAATTACAGACGTTTATTAAAAATCGGTTTAACATTAATGATTACGGCATTTTTCGCCACCGGATCTGCATATGCTCAGCTGGGTGATATCGGTGCTTTCCTTCGAGCCGGTGCAGATGATGCCACTCTATTAACCAAAGAATATCTTAAGCCATTTCCTACCGGATTTGGAACGGGTTTAAATGCAGGTTGGACTGAAGAAGCTGCTCCAAAAAAGGAACTTGGATTCAGTTTACAGATACGTTCTTCTCTCGCATTGGTTCCAACTTCTGATCAGGAGTTTGATATTTCCACTCTAGGGTTAAACAATATGGAAGTTGCGCCCGGAAACAGCTCCATTACTCCAACAATTGCGGGTAATGATTCCCCGGGGCCGGAAATGATCGTAACAGATGACAACGGCAACGAGCTTACCCGCTTTAATATGCCTGAGGGCACTGGATTTGCATTTGTTCCTGCTCCAACAATTCAAGCTAGCATTGGCTTGATAAAGAATACAGATGTAACCGTTCGATACTTTCCTCAAACTGACATCAGTGATTTTGGCAGTTTTGGAGTCTTAGGTGGTGCAATCAAACATGATATTACACAATGGATACCAGCTGGAAGTGCGCTACCTGTTGATATCTCTTTAATGGCAGGATTTAACAGGATCACTGTTGATGGTAATTTAGATGTACAACCTGATCCTGGTGCTATCCCAAATGATCCAAGTAACGTTGGAGATTTCAGTGATCAGGCAGTAAATACTTCCACTAATACCTTTGTGATCAATGCCCTTGTTGGTAAATCATTGCCTATTATATCTGGATATGTAGGAGCCGGTTATCAGAAATCTACCTTTGACTTAGACGTTAATGGTGACTATCCGGTATCTTTACCTCTGAACCGTTATGAAGTGGTCAATGATCCTATCAGTTTTTCTTTAGATGGAGAATCAAGTGTACACCTACTTGGTGGTTTCAGGGTCAAACTTGGATTCCTGGCTATTTATGGAGAGGCAACACTCGCAAACTATTTTACAGCTAATGCCGGTGTAGGTCTTAGTTTCAGATGATCTGCAAAAACATATTACATTAAAAAAGGCGCTAAAATAGCGCCTTTTTTTTTATTAATATTGGGTATAAATACTTTTAAACTGCTATTTCTAAATTTTCAAGAACCGGATTTTCAATTTTGGTATCTGATTCTATTATTCCATCACGCAGGCGAATCACACGGCGAGCATGATCTGCTATCTCCTGCTCGTGAGTTACTACGATAATTGTATTCCCTTGCCTGTATAATTCCTCAAAGAGCATCATGATCTCCTCACCTGTTTTAGTATCAAGGTTTCCTGTAGGCTCATCCGCGAGGATGATAGAAGGATTATTAACTAATGCTCTGGCAATCGCTACCCGCTGTCGCTGACCACCGGAAAGCTCATTGGGTTTATGATCGATACGATCTCCCAGTCCGACTTTATTCAACACATCTTTAGCCCTTACTTTACGGTCAGCTGATTTCATTCCTGAATAGATCAAGGGTAATTCAGCATTGGCAAGACAAGAGGTCCTGGGTAATAAGTTAAAGGTTTGAAATACAAATCCGATCTCGCGGTTCCTGATTTCAGCCAGTTCCGCATCGTCCATATTACTTACATTATTTCCATTTAATATGTAATCACCGGAAGTGGGTGTATCAAGGCACCCGATCATATTCATCAATGTTGACTTGCCGGATCCGGATGGACCCATAATAGCAATGTATTCGTTTTCAAGTATATCAAAGGTTACCCCGGCCAATGCATGGACTTCGGTCTGCCCCATTTGGTAAACTTTAGTAAGATCAGATATTTGAATGACAGCCTTTTTGGACATAATGTTTCCCTGATTAGTTATTTACCGTTTTAGAATTATTTACTGAGATTTTGTCACCATTTTTTAATTGATTAGAAAGCATGCGATAACTTCCTGTCACGATCTCTTCCCCTGCTTCAATGCCTGCCAGAACTTGAATGTGAGTATTATCACTGATACCTGTCTCAACCTCTTTACGCACAGCTTTGCCATCTTCAATCACAAACACAACCTTTCGTATATCTTCTTGCTCGATAACCAATTCATTGTCACGATCAGAAGCCATGATCATTTCTGCTTCATCATCAGAACTTTCTGTTGAATCGGATTCAGCAGCATCATCCATTGCAAAATCACGAACGGTAACAGATTGAATAGGAACGGAAACCACATTCATAGCGGTTTGTGTCTCAATATCAACAGTTGCAGACATGCCGGGACGGAAATTAGGAACAAACATCTCTTCAGGATCTTCCGAGACTTCATTGCGTACCATCTTTTGAGGGCTGCTGTCAAGGTTGTGTGGTGTGGTAATGCGAACTTTGACGGAGTAATTTGTTACCTGTTCATTGGTTCCACTACCCGTTATTCTTGCAGAGTTAGCGATCTCTGTAACTACACCTTTGAACATACGTTCTGGGTATGCATCTACTTCGATTCGAGCAGTATCAGCATAATCTACATTGACGATATCGTTTTCATTGACTTCCACCAGAACTTCCATACGATCCAGTAAAGAAACACGCATCATCTCGGTTCCTGCCATTTGAGCGTTACCTAAAACACGTTCGCCCTCTTCCACGCCCAGTCCGGTTATGGTACCGTTCTGTGGCGCTCTGATCACCGTTTGCTCGAGTTCTTCGCGAGCCTGCCTTAGTTGAGCTTCAGCACTTTGTATCTGATATTCTGCAGCTTTAAGACTTGCCTGCTGGGAATCATATTCTGATTTGGTTTGAATATACTCCATTTCGGAGATCAGATCTTTTTCAAACAGTTGTTTATCTCTTTCAAATGCCGCTTTAGCTCGTATCAATGAGGCACGGGTTTGTTCAAGTCTTGCTTGTTGAGTCAACAAAGCTGCATTCAGGTTATCGATCTGTGCCTGATATATATCGGGCTTAATCCTAACCAATAGATCATCCTGACGAACAAAATCACCTTCTTTAACGGCTAGCTCAATGATCTCACCTGAAACATCCGGGCGAATAATAACCTCAATTTCCGGCTGAACCTTACCGGAAGCGGAAACCAACTGCGTAATGGTTTTAAGTTTTGCAGTAGACGTTTCTACCTCTTTGCCTTCATTGGCGTTTCCTATCACACCTGTGAATCGAAGAGTTAAACCAGTCACAATTACGATACCTAAAACACCGAGTATCCAATAAAGTGGTTTTTTTGCAGATGATTTCTTATTCGCCATTTTGTGTACCTAACCTGTTTTAATCTAATTAATTAATTAAAATTCTACGTTCTCGCTGCTGAGTTTACCCAAGTAATAATCAAGTAATTTTTCTTGAAAAATGAGATTGTAAACCGCCTGAGTATAATCTGATTGTGCACCAACATAATTTGCCTGAGCCTGACTCAGTTCGATCAACGTGCTAGAACCGACATTATAGCGTTCTTGTTGTGTTTCAAAAGCGCGCTCACTTGCTTTTAATGATTTTTCAGAAGCCGACAGCTGTTGTACGTAGGAACTGTAGTCATTATAAGCCTGAGTTACCTCCTGAATAACCTGTAATCTAGAGTTATCAAGATTCAACTCAGCATTTTTAAGCTGTACTTTGGATGATTGAATATTAGTCATGCGGTTCCAGTTCTGGAAAATTGGAATATTGACTGAAAACCCAAGTGAACGGTTAATACGTTGATCAAAAAACTGATCACTGAAACCAACATCTTCACCAAGAACAGAGTATTGATCACTGTAAGAACTTGACAGTCCGAAACTGGCTGAAACAGATGGATAGAGGCTTCCTTTTGTGATACTCAGCTGATATTCCAAAGCTCTGATATTTGAAATAGAACTTTTCAGGTCAGAACGGCTCAGCAATGCCTGATCTATCATTTCGCTAAGCGAATAGGTCTGTATATTCGCTGAAGAGATCTCAGATTCAATTTCCGGAACTTCAAATTCGTAATTGCCTAGTGGATCGATCTGCAGCTGTCTTATCAAAAGCAGCTTACTGAACTTAAGACTGTTATCTTGTTGCGTAAGCAGTAATTCGTCGTTGGCTACCTGTGCTTCCTGATTGTAAAGATCAACTGTTGGTCGGGACCCTACTTCTACCTGTGCCTGAACCTGTTCCAATTGCTTAAGAGAATTATCAAGGTTCTCTTTTCTTATCTCGAGCAACTCCATATCAAGCAATACTTGCAAATAGCTTGAAGCCGTATTAAAGATTACCTGTTCTTTTGCTCTTTGATAACTTTCCTCTTCTGAAATTTTGGATTGTTGACTGGCACGAAGTGAATTTATGTTTTCAAATCCATTGAAAACCGGGATGCTGGCATTCATGCTTCCGGAAATGGATTTAGAGGTAATATCCACAAACGGATCCAGGCCTTCACTAAATCGATCTGAAATAAACTGTTGACCGGTTCTTCTTGAACCGTTAATGTTACTGCTCACTGAGGGAAGAAAATCAGCATATTCACTTTTTAGCCTGTAGTCGGATAGATCCAGATTATTTTGGGCTTGTTTCAGCTGATAATTGTTTTCTAAAGCTATTTCAATGGCTTCCTGAAGAGTAATAGTGCGCGATTCCTGAGCAAAACCGCTGTTTGTTATAAACAGAAGTGCAATTAGGAATAATGATGATATAAATCTTTTCATGATTGATGTTCGATTTGTGTTGACAGATTGGTACACGATATTTGACGAAAATAGTTGCACTTTAGTTGCTCTATTTTCAAAATTTAAATCCTTTTACAGGAGAGAACAGCTTTTAACCCCAGATCAATTTCGGTCAGATGTGTCTTTATGCTTATGTTCAGCAATTTTTTCATCCAGGTAGTCTAATAGCAGACTTAGTCCTTTTCTGGCAAGCACTTTTTTGATCTCACGCGAAATTCCGGAATCAGATGTACTGCTTCCTTCACGAGTATATGATGATAGTCCGGATGATTCCTTTCGGCCTTTACCCAAGAAAAAGCCGAGTACTAAGGAGGCTCCTAATGCAGGCAGAGGATACCTGCGGATAATATTCTTGGGATCCATGTTGGATGATACTCCTTCTCTCACTTCGTCAATTGACTTATCCAGGTCAGATTGGATATTGGCCAATTCATTTTCCAATTCATTCTTTTTCTTTTCCAGATTAGACAATTTTTTTTCAGACATTATCTTCAGTTTCTTTATTCAAAGTTTTTTCGGTAAGCAATGTTTTTTCTTCCAAATCTTTTTTTTCAAGGGAGCTCAAAAGTTCGTTAAGCATTTGGTCCTGAATTTTCTTGACTAAAGATTTCGGCTTTGTGATCACCAGAATTAATCCGATAACCACAATTGGAGCTGAAACAATGGCAAAACCCGCCCACTCTTTTCCAATCAGCTCACCCAAAAAGATCGACAAGGCAATCAGTGCAAAGACTAGTCCCAAACCAAGTATCGTGTACCCAATTAAACTCTGAACCGATCTTCCGACCCAGTAAGTGATCTCACCGCTTATATTAAGAATGGTAAGCTCCATTCTTTTTTCTACATATTCTTTAAGCTCGTGAGTTACGTGCTTGATGCGTTTGCCCAGATCATCCATAACCGATCAGTCTCCCGATGTGAAAATTTTAGATACCACAAATCCGACTGCAAGTCCTATGGCAACAGATTTTATAGGATTACGCCGAATTGTGTCTTCCGTTTTATATTTAACCTCTTCGAGACGTCTCTGAAGTTCTTCATCTTCAAGAATTACCCGTCCCCGTTCTATCGCGTTATCTAACCTTTCATTTAAGTTTTGCAGGATCTCTTCATTCATAACTGTGCCCTATGTTTTTATCTTAATATAACAAATTGAAGCGGATGCTTAAATCATTAATTTGCTCAAAGTTATTCATACCTTAAACTTTCTATGGGATCCAGTTTTGCTGCTTTGAAAGCCGGATAGACGCCAAATAACAATCCTATTAAAAGCATACCAACAAAACCGCCTACCACCGACCAGATAGGTACTACTACTTCTGTATCTATCCAAACAGCCATCAGGTTTCCTACCCCTATCCCGAATATCATCCCAATAATTCCACCAAGCTGACATATAAAAACGGCTTCCATCAAAAATTGATTGGTTATCGCTCTTCGCGTAGCCCCCACAGCTTTTCGGATCCCGATCTCCCTGGTTCTTTCAGAGACAGAAACGAGCATAATATTCATAACGCCAATTCCGGCTCCCAACAGAGTTATAAATCCAATAGCAAAACCTCCTACATAAAGCGCATAGGTGAAAGTATCAAAGGTGCCGGCCAGGCTTTCATTTGTTGAAACTTCAAAATCATTAATATCTCCCGGACCAACTTTTCTTATCACACGTAATATTCCGGTAATTTCATCAACTGTCCTCTCTATTAGGTCTATCTCCGGTGCTTTGACTTGTACAGAGATGCTTCGGTTTTTACCATAAATGTTCATAGCCGTTGTATAAGGAATAAGAACAAAATTATCGAACGATTGTCCGAAAATTTGCCCCTTGGCTTTTAGAGTACCAATAACCTGAAATGGCTTTCCTTTGAATCGGATCTCCTTTCCTACAGGATATTGAGTTTCGAATAAGACGTTTGCTACATCTTTTCCAATGATCACGACATTTCGGCCATATTGAATATCATCACTGTTGAAGTTTCTGCCATCCTCGATCTCATATGAATTGTTATCAAGATAATTCTCGTTACTCCCTCGTACCGCTACATTTGGCTCAGTTTCCTGATCCATAAATGATATATCTGTGATGTCAAAATATTCATCCGGACTCATACCCCGACCAAGTTGCATTTGCTCCTCAAGCCTTTCTGCTGTTTCAAAGGTGATATCCTTTCTATTCCTTACACTCTCATCCAATGATCCCATCTGAACGGCTGGTGTTTTTGAAACAACGATAACATTACTTCCCATGATACTCATGGTATTCTTAAAATAATTGTCGAGCACAGCCACTGCTGTTGTTGATACGATCACTGAAAAAACCCCTATTACCAAAGCCAACAACGTAAGACCGGATCTTAGCTTATTAGCTTTTATTGAGTCGTAGGCTTGTTGTATAGTTTCTTTTATCTGCATGTTATTCGAACCTTAAGGATTCAATTGGATCTGATTTTGCAGCACGATAAGCAGGGATGAATCCAAATAGGACTCCAACAGCTGTACAAATACTAAAGCCGAGCATGACCACACTCACATTCATTACGGCAACAAACGCCTGATTGATTAGTATGGTAAGTCCGGCAGCCAAGGCCACTCCTATCACTCCACCCAATAAGCATATGGCTATGGCCTCCAATAAGAACTGTAATAGAATTTCCCAAGATTTAGCCCCTACAGCTTTTCTTATTCCGATCTCTTTTGTTCGTTCGCGAACTGAAACAAACATAATATTCATCACACCGATACCCCCGATCAAAAGAGATAAGCCACTTAAAATGAATCCAACCGCATAGATGCCTGCTTTCATCCCTGCCAGTTGTTGCTTAAAGGCTTCAGGCTTATTCAATGAAAAGTCATTGTCTTCTGTGGCATCAAGTTGCCGTATTCTTCTCATTATACCTTCAAGCTCGTACTCACCTTCCACCAGAGACTCCTGATCGTCAAATTTAACTCCGATTTGCAATCCGCTTCTTAATCCATAAATATTTTGATAAGCTGAAATAGGAATAATAATCCGGTTATCAGTATCCTCCAGACCCATAAATTTCCCCTGTTTTTCGAGCACGCCAACCACCGTAAACCGTTTACTACCAAGCCTGATCTGTTTACCTAGAGGTCTTTCAAATTCAAAAAGTGATTCTTGTAATGTTTTTCCGATCACAGCGACATTAGATCCTGACCTGACCTCCTGTTCCACATACATACGGCCTTCATCGATATTCAACCCCTGAATTTCCAGATAGTTTGCTGTAGCTCCATCCAAGCCAACTGATTCAGCGCTTTTTTCCTTATACCTGACACTGACACCCCTGCTAGCTGAAGCTGCTACACTTTTTGCATAATCACTGTATTCACTTATCTGGTCGACATACTGCAAATCCATTTCTTTGCGATTTCTGTACTCCCACCATTTATACTCGCCGCCCATGCCCCATGGCCATTTTTCAACATAGACCACATTTTGGCCTAGCATAGACATACTTTTTTCAAAGGTAATATCCATTCCAGTAGTCACAGAGTCCACCACTGTAACCATGGTAATACCTATGATTATACACAAAGCCGTAAGTGTAGACCGTATTTTATTTGTTTTCAGGGCAATGAGGGCGATCTTTGCCCCTTCGGAAAAACTATTTAAAAATCTCATATGAAATATTCAGTGGTTCAATAAATGGTTACGTATTAAAAATTAATTCGTTGCACTTAGAGATGATTATTTTATTTACGAACCTGACAACAATATCTATTATCTTTTTATCTGACTCTAAAAATACAAATTATCAGCTCATGAAATTAGATGTACTTGTTTTTGCTTCTCACCCTGATGATGCGGAATTGGGTTGCGGAGGTACTATCGCTTCTCTTACTTCTGCCGGTAAAAAAGTGGGTATCATAGATCTTACCAAAGGTGAAATGGGAACACGAGGCACTGAACTGACGCGTGCACAAGAAGTTGAAAATGCCTCAGAGATAATGGGTATAACCTATAGAGTTAACCTGGATCTGGGAGATTCTTTTATCCTCAATACTCGTGAAAATCAGATCAAGATAATTGAGCAGGTACGCAAGACACAACCCCATATTTGCATTACCGGCGCTCCTTTTGATCGCCATCCCGACCACGGAAAAGGCACTTCACTGGTTTTAGACGCCCTATTTTATTCCGGATTAAAGAAGATACCAACCTCCAACGCTAAAGCGGGGCCTCAAGATCCCTGGCGCCCTTCTCATATCCTGCATTATATGCAGGATCGGTCCATTGAAACCGATTTTGTTTATGATATCTCGGATTACTGGGAAATAAAGAAAAAGGCTATACTGGCATTCAAAACTCAGTTTAACATAAATGAACCGGGTAACGAACCGGAGACCTATATTTCATCTAAGAATTATTTCAAACAGTTAGAAGCCCGGGCAAGGTATTTTGGACACTTATCAGGATTTACCTATGGCGAGGCTTTTCAATATTACCTTTCTCCAACTCCGCTTCGTTCAATGGATGTATTTTTTGAGCATACACCAAAGCGATGAATAATCCCCGATCCCGGTGATTCACAATCACTTCATTTGATTTCCATAGATTAGGAAAGTAAAAATTTAATCAGATGAAATTTAAAAAGGCACTTACTTTTCTAGTTTCAAGTATTATTGCAGCCAGTACCATATCTGCTTTATCAGGATTGTTAAGTTCAGGTGGGCCCGGAACTTTTAACTATGATTCTATCCGTGATCAAACTATCAATATATACGGCACTGGCATTTACCAGCATATGTCTTATGAAGTAGCTATTCAGGGAATCGCACAGGATTTGATCACACTCTTGATCGGAGTTCCTGCTTTAATCATCAGTTTCATATACGCCTCAAAAGGTTCATTAAGAGCCCGGATCATTTTTACAGGAGTAAATTTTTATTTCTTCGTTACATATCTGATGTATCAACTAATGGCAATGTACAATCAGCTCTTTTTGATCTACGTATTTTTAGCGGCGGCTTCTTTCTTTTCCCTATTACTCAATTTGCACCCACTGAGTCCTTCGGATGTGAAAAAAACGTTTTCTAAAAAAGCTAAGACTACTTTTGGTGGGGTATTTCTGATATTCAATGGGGCTGCTATCACTCTTATGTGGTTGGGAATGATCGTTCCACCACTTCTGGATGGATCAATTTATCCTCTTGGTGTTGAACACTACACAACATTAGTGGTCCAGGCAGTTGACCTCAGCTTATTGCTACCACTTTCATTCTTATTTGGGTATTTGCTCTATAAACAGAAACCTGAAGGATATCTATATGGAACAGCTTATCTCGTCTTTTTAGTTTTCATGATGACTGCCTTACTTTCCAAGATCATATTTATGGGTGCATATGGATATGAGATCATGCCGGTCATAATAATAATTCCAGCGATCTTACTCTGTGCACTGATAGGATCATATGGCATGCTTAAGGATTTTAAGTTTAGTCAGTAATTAGGTTTTGAATCCGGCTCATAGCTAACGTATCGGTCAATATTACGAGCAACCTCAATGCGTTTAATAAAGGAGTTAATGATTTTTCTGTATAGCTCTTCTCCTAATACTTTGTCTTCAATACCACTGTCAATGTTTGGGTTATCGTTGACTTCTATTACAAATACTTTGCCATCTACCTCCTTCAGATCAACACCATATAATCCATCACCCATCAGTTTTGAAGCTTTCAAAGCGGTATTGATAACATTATCGGGGACCTGGTCAAGCGGCAAGGTATCAGCATTTCCTTCCAAATCCGCTGAAGTTGAATTCCAGTTATAGATCTGCCAATGATTTTTTGCCATGTAGTATTTACAGGCAAACAAAGCCTTGTGATCCAGAACCCCGATCCTCCAGTCAAACTGAGAGATCATAAATTCTTGTCCTATCACAAGATCAGAGCCTTTAAACATGTCATTTAGTGAATCTTCTAATTCATTGATAGATTTGACCTTAACTACACCCATCGAAAATGAGCTATCGGGTTTTTTCAATATGATGGGCAAAGAAATTGAGGTTAATTCTTCTTCAGTGACCAACCCTTTCATGAATACTTTTGTAGCAGGTGCCGGAATGTTATTCAGCTTCAAACTTTCATGTAAAAATACCTTATTTGAACACCTCAGTATCGACCATGGATCATCAATAACAGCTAACCCTTCTGCATATGCTTTTCTTGAGAATTTATAGGTATAATCATTTACATTTGTTGTATCACGAATAAAAAGAGCATCAAACTCGGAGATCCGGTTAAAATCATCTTTGGTGATAAACTCAGTATCAACACCCATATCTTCAGCTACACTTCTCAATTTTTTCAGTGCCTTTTTATTTGACGGAGGGTGTTGATCTGCAGGATCAGTCAATATTGCCAGATAGTATTTATAGGCCTTCATTTTTGTTCTGTGGTATCGCTTGGTTTTAAAATAGGAAATGGCCATTTGTTGTATTAATGGAATCTCACTCTTATCAATTTTATTCAGACTTAAAGCCCGGACCTTTCTCACCTTCCATTTATGAGTTCGTTCAAAGTCTACCTGAAATAATGGGTATTGAAATATATTATATAGACTGTTTGCCAATAACTTATACCTATCAACTAAAGTCTTACTAAAGTATATTTTAAGCGTCAGTTTATTATCATCAAACCCCTTAAAAGACGATTGAATTAAGCCATCAATATCTTCCGTCAGTGATTTTATCAGGCTGATATTTTGCAGGTCTCTGATGTTTGTGACGTTAGGTATTGCGCGATGTTCTCTTGCTGACGCAAGTAGCGATACATAATATCCTTTGCTTTGGTACCGATAGGAATTACATAAATTGAATATCCTTAAAGCCTTTTCAGAATATAATCCCTTATTAGTTATATAATCTTTTGATGAAACGATTTCCAAATTATCAACCTCGATACTTAAGGAATTTCGGTCATCCGTCACAATTACATTCTTAATTCTGCTTTGCTGAGTATTTGCAGAGATGATCTTTACCATTTTATAAGCGTCCACACCTTCAGCATAGTAATCCTGACTTAGCTCGGCAACCTCATACCCCCTTTTTTTATACCAGTTTATTAACTTTTTATTTCCGGCATCTGCCTCCAGACTGATTCGCTCGAACCCACTAAAACCGGAAATACCTTCAGCATGCTTCAGCAAAGCATCTCCTATTCCCATACCCTGATAATTTTGAGATGTAGCAATTGAATAAATTCGAAGGGTCTTTTTGTAAGCATATAAGATCAAGATTCCACAGATGTCTGTGTCCCCAACGTTTTTACACTCTGCTAACCATACCTGTTGAAAATTACTTCTAAGTGAAAGCTTCAATGTCCTTCTTGAGCTTTGCTGAAAAACCGGAAAAACAGTTCTTTCTATATTAAGGATCCTTGTAAGATCTGTTATATTACCCCTGCGAATATTGAGATCCATATCTGACTCATTGAGGATTAAAACTCAATGATATTACTTTTTTCATTATCAGTAACGGTTATTGAAAAAATAATTTATAAAATAAATTTAACCAGTTATTCTGATAGCTCATTTTCATTGAAGCATTTCTTAATTTCCCTAACAAGAAAATCAGCGATTGGTTCATTGCCTGCAACGATCCTTTTTCCAAATAACCAATCATTCCCACCTTTCCAGTCTGTCACCCTGCCTCCTGCTTCTTTTATAATTAATGAACCCGCAGCTACATCCCATGCACTCAATCCATATTCATAAAAGCCTTCAAAACGCCCACAGGCTACATTACAAAGATCCCAAGCAGCTGTACCGGGTCTTCTTACACCATGTGTTTTTCCCATCATCCGCTTGAATAATTTCAGATAATTATCAATTAAATCTAATTCTTTGTACGGAAACCCTGTTCCTATAAGCGCTGAAGACGGAGCTGTTTCATCGGAAACCTGAATAGGATCTCCATTTCTAAAAGCACCCCGGCCTTTTACAGCATGGAACAACTCATTGTTGGCCACTTCCATGACCAATCCAATAAGCGGCTCTTTGTTCTCCCACAATGCGATGGAGATACAATAAGCAGGAAATCCATGTGCAAAGTTTGTGGTACCGTCAATGGGATCGATGATCCAGATCCGACCTTCAGGTATTTTATCCTTTTGCTCTGACTCCTCTGCCAGAACCTCATCACCCGGAAAATATTCCTTGATACACTCAATGATCTTTTTTTCTGAGGCCAGATCAGCATCCGTTACCAGATCATTCACCCCTTTCAAGCTCACGTTAAATGAAGAATCTTCAGCGTAGTCACGGATGATCTTCGCAGCTGCACGAGCCGCTTTTTTTGCCACTTTCAATTCGTTTTTATAACTCAAGGTGATTCTCTTTATTAATCTGTTTTAATAAAGATATCATACAATAGATGTCAATCCCAAATTGTACCGGTAATTCCTTATTCCTTCTTTAATCTCATTAAAAAAATGAGGATATTCACAGCCCAATTTCTTACCTAAAGCATATTTAGATGATCATCCCAATTGCCAGCGACCATGCCGGATATCCGGCTAAAGAAAAAGTAATTAAAATCCTGAAAGACATGGACTATGATATTGTTGATTATGGTACTCATTCAGAGGAATCCGTTGATTACCCTGATTATGCCGTTCAGGTTGCTCAAAAAGTTAATGATGGAGAGTACAAACTTGGCATCGTGATCTGCGGAAGTGGTCAAGGCGTTTGTATGACAGCTAATAAATTTCCAAAGATCAGAGCCGGGCTGGTTTATTCCAAAGAATCTGCTGAAATGACCCGGCTGCATAACAATGCTAATATTTTGTGCCTACCCGGCAGAGAGTTGAACGAAGATCAACTTAAAGAGTTTGTTAATACCTGGCTGAACACAGAATTTGAAGGCGGCAGACATAAGCGTCGAATTGATAAAATTGAATCCCTAACAAAATAAATGCTTACATGAAGTCATTACAGGATCAGGATCCTAAGGTCTTTAAACTTCTTGAGGAAGAAACAGATCGTCAAAATTATAATCTGGAATTGATAGCATCTGAAAACTTTGCTTCCAGGGCAGTAATTTCGGCGATGGGCAGTGTGCTAACAAATAAGTATGCTGAAGGATATCCCGGCAAGCGCTACTATGGCGGCTGCGAGGTTGTTGATGTAGTAGAAAATGTTGCTAGAGACCGTGCCAAGGATCTTTTTGGAGCCGACTGGGTAAATGTTCAGCCTCATTCAGGTGCCACTGCTAATGCAGCCGTTTATCTTGCCTGTATGAATCCCGGTGATACATTATTGGGCTTCGACCTATCTCATGGTGGACATTTAACCCATGGATCCCCTGTAAACTTTTCCGGCATCACATATGATGCTAAGTTTTACGGTGTGGAAAAAGATACAGGCCGGCTTGACATGAATAAGATCCGGGATAAGGCAAAACAAGTAAAACCGAAGATGATCTCTATTGGAGCTTCTGCATATCCACGTGATTACGATTACGAAGCTTTCAGAGATATTGCAGACGAAGTAGGTGCATTATTATGGATGGATATGGCTCACACTGCCGGCTTGATAGCTACTGGAAATTTAAGAGATCCCTTACCTCTTGCACATGTTGTTACCACCACAACCCACAAAACATTGCGCGGACCAAGAGGTGGCATGATCCTGGTCGGCAAAGACAGTGAGAATACTCTTGGCGTAACGGCAAGAAAATCAGGCAGAACAAAAAACTGGGGTGAGATCTTTGATTCGGCTGTTTTTCCGGGAACTCAGGGAGGTCCTTTAATGCATGTTATTGCAGCAAAAGCCGTTGCTTTCGGTGAAGCACTGGAAGATGATTTTAAGACCTATCAGACCCAAACTCAAAAAAATGCCAAAGCCATGGCAAACAAATTCATAGACCTGGGTTATAACATTGTAAGCAATGGCACAGACAACCATCTTATTCTTATCGATCTAAGAAATAAAGACCTTAATGGTAAGATCGCTGAAGAAGCTCTTGGTAATGCTGCCATCACTGTAAATAAGAATATGGTTCCCTTCGATACAGAGAGTCCTTTTGTGACTTCGGGTATCAGAATCGGTTCACCTGCAATGACCACTCGCGGCCTTAAAGAAGCTGAGTTTGAACAGATAGCTATTCTGATCGATAAGGTGCTGCAAAAGCCCACTGATGAAGAAAATCATAAAAAAGTTGAACAGGAAGTGAGAGACCTTTGCGACAAGTTTCCCCTTTACGATTTTGTAACTACATAATAAAAAACAGAGTTGGAAGAACGGCAAATAATGCAAGGCACCCCTCCTGAAGCCAAACAACCGGCTGACCTTACTGATACTATGTCATTCCTCGAGCACCTCGAAGAACTTCGCTGGAGGATCATCAAAGGATTGGTTGGTGTACTGGTTGGTATTGCGATCGCCTTTGTATTTTCTGATTTCTTTGTTGAAGATGTGATGCTTGGTCCTACCCGTGCAGACTTTTTCATGTACGATATTCTTAGAGTTGAGGCTGAAAACTTTGAACTTCAAAGTCGCCGATTGCCAGGACAGTTCTTCACCTTTTGGGGAACCTTATTTGTGATGGGATTTATCATTAGTTCTCCTTTCTTCATTTTTCAAATGTGGTCATTCATAGAACCTGCCCTGGAGAGAAAAGAAAAGAAAAAGACTTTCTTCAGTGCATTTTTCATCACTTTCTTTTTTCTATTGGGAGTTGCTTTCGGATATTTGATACTGGTACCTTTTGCCCTGCAGTTCTTTGCTCAATTTCAGATTTCTGATATCATTAGAAATGATTTTGATATCAATGAATACTTCAGCTCGGTATCAATGTGGGTAGTGGCCTGCGGTATAATATTCCAGATCCCCGTGGTAAGCTATTCCCTTTCTAAGATTGGCCTACTTACCCCAGAATTATTAAAAACCTACCGTCGTCACGCTATCGTGATGTGCCTGGTTCTTTCTGCCATGCTTACCCCTCCTGATCCTATCTCGCAGGTACTTATAGCATTGCCTCTTACCATTTTATATGAGATATCGATATGGGTGAGCCGTTATGCAAATAAAAAACGTGAAAAGGAACTAAATGAGGCTATAACCGGAGTATCAGAAACCTAAAGGATAGTTCAAATGGATTTATGATCATCATATGGTATTATGATAGGTAAACCTTATCTTCATTCATACTAAATAAGCCATCAGAAAGTTAACAGAGCGATATATTAAATCAATCATCTCAATCCCTACAATGACATTCAGCAAACGAATTTTTCCAATATTACTGCTTTCCTTTTTAACTATCGGATTCATCTCTTGTAATGACGATGATCCTTTTGAAGTGGACTACTCGGCAGTACCTGAGCCTTATGATATTAGCAATGCAGAAAGAGTTGAAACAGAAACCGGTCTGATCTACTACGTTGTAGAAGAAGGAAGCGGAGCATTTGAAGTTCAGCGACGTGATCAGGTCCGAGTGTTTTATACCGGACGAATCAACAACACCGGAGAGATCTTTGACAGTTCCTATCGAAACAGAAATACCTCACCTACCAGTTTTTCCTCACTCGAAAATTTGATCGCAGGTTTCAGAGAAGGGCTAATTGGCATGAAAGAAGGTGGAAAACGCGTACTTATCATACCACCTGAACTTGGCTATGGAAACTCTCCTTCATCAAGATTAAGTGACGACACCCTCCGGTTTGACGTGAAGCTTGATGAGATCATTAGCGACTAATTAATCTTTAGTCCAGATATACCCGTTCTATTTTTGGGGATATTGCCGTTGTGATTTCATACGGTATAGTCCCTATTTTTTTTGCCCAGTTTTTGGCAGACAACTCGTGATTTTTAAGAATAGTAACCTCATCCCCTATTTCGGGTTTGGTTCTATTTATGAATACCATAAAATAATCCATGCTGATAGTACCAACTTCAGGTACTGGAACTGAGTTTAGTTTTACCTGAAAATTGTTTGTTAACCCTCTGAAAATGCCATCTGCATAGCCAACCGGAACCACTCCCAGCCAGCCATCTTCCGGAGCTGTCCATTTGCTTCCATATCCAACCATATCTCCCTGCCTGATCTTTTTGACCTGAACTAATTTTGACTTCCACTCGATCACCGGCTCAAGTTCAGCTATCTCATCCGATCCGGGGGCATATCCATAAAGACAGACACCAGGGCGAACAGCATCGAAGTAAAGGCTTTCATCTCCATAATAAAATATAGCTCCACTGTTTGCGGTATGGGTCATAAGTTCTCTCGGAAACTGGCTTCGAATACTATTAAAGGTTCTCAGTTGCTCTTTCACTCTAGGGTGATGCTTAACATCTGAATTAGCAAAATGCGTGTATATACCTGTATAATTAAGATCTGAGGCCTTCATTTCCTCAAGAGCTTTGCTAAGCTCATCAGGCAACATGCCAAGCCTGAACATCCCGGTATCAAAATGAAGGTGGGCTTTTGTACCGGCCTTCAGTCGATCAAAAACAGAAAGGTCTGAAATACTGGCTGTTATATTAAAATCCAGATATTGCTGTTCACTGCCTTCCGGTGGAATCTCGAAAACAAGGATTTCATTTTCTATACCGTTTTTCCTTAACTCAAGAGCTTCTACAAGTTTTGCCGTACAAAACCAATCTACCTTATCATGAAGATATTTTGCTACCTGAACCATTCCATGTCCGTAGGCCTCATCTTTTACTACAGCCATGCATTTGACACTGTCTCCAACCTTATCCTTTACGGCATTCAAGTTGTTAAGTAGCTTACTTCGGTGTATGTATAAGGTGGAGCTCAAAATCTGCTTTAACTGAATGAAAAGAATTTCTTACGATTGTTTTTTATGATCACTTGGGCTGCGTTGTGCCCTGCCGCGCCAAATACTCCACCACCCGGATGGCAGGAAGCGCTGGAAAGATATAGATTCTTGACAGGCGTTTCATATTTACTCATTTCAGGTATTGGGCGGAACATAAACATCTGATCAAAACTCATTTCTACATGCATAACATTACCTTTTAATAATCCATGCTTACGTTCAATATCCAATGGAGACTGTATGTACCAGTCGATGAGTTTATCCTTCATATTGGGAGCATAATCAGTGACTACATCGTAGATCTTCTGAGCCTCACTTTCACGGATATCATCCCATTTCAAACCATTTGCCAGTTCATACGGGTGCCATTGGGCCCAGGCAAACAAGGTATGATTCCCATCCTTTGCAACCTCAGAATCTATCTTTGAAAAGGTCATACATAAAACAGCCGGTTTTTCAGGGGGCAGTTTTTTAGTATAATCACCGATTGCATTGTTCATATACTGAACTGACGGAGCCAGTAGCTGAATACCGTTATGAATATCAGGATCCCCTGGTGCAGCCGTATATTCCGGCAACTCTTCGACGGCACAACGGATCACCATCCCAAATCCATTTCCTACATTGATGTTTTTTACTTTAGTAAATAATGAATTGTCCAGATGCTCTCTGCCTACCATTTTCATCATAGTGGTCTGAATATGAGCATTGGAAACGATAGTCTTTGCCCTGAATTCTTTCCCTTTCTCGGTTCTAACACCGATGGCTTTATTATTCTCTATCAGTATATCTTCGACCGGATGATCAGCCCTCACTTCTCCACCATGAGCTTCAATCATGTTTTTCATAGCCTGTGTAAGCATACCGCTGCCACCCTTCGGATGTTTGGCTCCACTTTGATGAAGCATGGATTGCCACCCGGCAAAATCACCCGTAGCAGAATGATCAGGTAACGGTCCTGACTGAGCTGCAAACCAAAGTATTGCCGCCTTCATGTAAGGACTTTCGAATGCATCATCCACAACCTTGCCATAACTGGATAATATCTTTTGCAACCCGGCGGCCTGCTCACCTTTCTTGAACATGGCCCCATCTTTGATCTGGGCCTTGGTCATCTCAGTAAATAAATTACCTCCTGAAGGAGTAGTCATGAATGCCTTTAATACGCCCTTGTTGATCTTTCCCCAAAATTCAATAAAATTCTTGTAGTTTTGAACATCTTCAGGCGCTACTTTGGAAATGGATTCGAGGGTACGTTCCACATCTTTCCAGAAATGGATCACGCCATTTCCGGTTGGAACCGGGTACGACATAATAGGATCCATATCAATATACTCCAGACCGTGTTTTTCAAGCTCCAGATCTTCAATAATACCGGTTTGATGGATCATGATATGTACAGACGAACCCACATCCATTCGAAAGCCATTTGGATTTTCATCAGACTTAAACATGGTTTCAGTGCGAACAGCACCACCGATAGTTTTTTCTTTTTCCAGCACAAGAACCTTGTAGCCATTCTTTGCAAGATAACAAGCCGTTACCAAGCCATTATGGCCGGAACCAATTACGATCGCATCATGTATAGACATATAATTATGAGTTTTTGGATGGAATGAAGTGGAACTTTTACTAAGTTGAGGAAACAGGTTATTGACCTGTATTCATTCCAATGATCAATTCCCTAAAGTACTTTAAATAATAGACAATCATGACATTTTTTAAATCATTTTTAGCTTCCTGTCTCGGTATTTTTGTGACTTTTGTTTTATTCATACTAACATTATTCATCTTTTTGATTGCCACTTCTTCCCAACCTTTGCCTGAAGTTAAAGATAATGGAATACTCACTATTGAGATGACCGGCACCCTGCCGGCTCGAGTATTACCAAGTCCATTCGAGACCTATTTTGATCCCGCTGCAGGAAATAAACTTTCACTGGTAACACTGAAGGAAAATCTTACCAAAGCTGCTGCTGATGAAAGGATCAAAGGTGTATGGGTGAAAGCCAATCTGATGAATGCCTCATGGGCGAATCTTCAGCAAGCCTATGATTACCTGGAAGAATATAAAGAAAGCGGAAAGTTTCTCTATTTCAGTACAGATGATATTGGTTTCAACGAACAATCGTATTACCTCGCTACGGTAGCTGACAGTGTTTTCAGTCCGCCCTATACTAATTTTGAATTTGATGGATTTGTGTCTCAATTTACATTTTACACCAATATGCTTGACAAGATCGGTATTGAGCCGGAAATATTCAGAGTTGGCAAATTTAAGTCTGCAGTGGAGCCTTTTTTGGAGACATCTGCATCGCCTGAAAGTCGCCAACAGATCTCTGAAATTCTTAATGCGGCTACCGTAACCTTTACAGACGCAGTAGCCAAAAAGACGGGCAGATCGGTTGATGAGGTCACAGAACTATTAGACAGCCCTCCGGTCAACAGACTTGAGTCAGCTATAGAATTTGGTTTGATCGATGAGCTGATGTTCGAGAATGAAATTGAAAATGTAATCAGGACACGGATGGGAATAGGACCAGACGATGATCTCAATACCATCTCTTTCAAAAATTATGGTCAGATACCTCCTGCCTCGGTAGGCGTGAGCACCCCTTCTACTTTTGATAGAATTGCTGTTATTTATGCAGACGGACCTATCATGCCTGACTTTGGTTCCGAAACTCCGTTTGACAACAATGCAACCATCACATCAGAAAATATTAAAAAACAGATCGATGAGGCGCTGAACAGCTCTTCTGTTAAAGCCATTGTGGTTCATATAAACAGTCCAGGAGGCTCCGCCACAACTTCCGATCTGATCTGGAATGCATTGAAAACAGCTTCAGACAAAAAACCTGTAGTTGCCTCCATGGGCAGTGTTGCAGCCTCAGGTGGTTATTACATTGCCATGGGAGCAGATACCGTGGTCGCTAATTCAAATACCATCACCGGTTCTATCGGGATCTTCAATCTGCTGTTTAACGTTAAGGAGTTGACCGAAGATAAGATCGGACTCGATTTTGAAGTGGTCAAAACCCACCAATATGCAGACCTTCTCGATCTCACCACTCCATTCACCCCTGCAGAAGAAAGAGTGATTCAGCAAAATGTAGAAAACGGATACGAAGTATTCCTCAAACGTGTGGCTGAATCAAGAGGTATGAGCCGTGATGAAGTAAACGAACTGGCTCAGGGCCGGGTCTGGACAGGAACAGCTGCTAAAGATGCAGGATTAATTGACGAACTGGGTTCGATCGACGATGCCATTACTATAGCTGCAGAAATGGCCGGCGTGGAAGAATATAGAATTGAAAACTATCCTAAAGCAAAAGGATTATTTGAAGTTATTATGTCGGGAACCGAAGCCAAAGTTTACAGCTATATCAACAGTTGGTTTCCATTTATGAATAACGAAGAAGTTAAAAATTTAAGGATGCTAATGAATGAACCGGCCGGCCAAAATTGGATGATATTGCCAACCGACATTTCAGTCAGATAACTTAAGCCTATGAATATTGGCCGATTTGAAATAGAACAATTAAGTGAGGGAATATTTGAGATATTTGAGGATGGATTGATCCAAAAATCGACACTCTCTGAGATAAAAGAAGACACAAATCTACCCGGTCTCAGAGACACCTCACAATATATTGGTATAAATCCTCTGCTTATTAGAGATGGTAAGCACAATGTACTGGTAGATACCGGACTTGGGTGGGGATTAGATCATAAAAGTTCTTATACCGATACTTCAAATCTCCTAACCAATCTCGATATTTTCGGACTCACTCCTGCCGATATAACTCATGTTGTCTTAAGTCATCTTCACTATGACCATTCAGCAGGATCAACCTATGTAGATCATAATATGAGTACGCAGCCTACTATGTCGTACGCTAATTATTTTCTTCAAAAGAAGGAATGGTACTTTGCTTTAGAGGAAACAGTCAGCGGAAATCAACGTCCGGGAGCGGGCTATCAGCTGGATGAACTGTATAAACTTGCTGCAGAGGATAAATTGGTGTTTCTAACTGATCAGCATTTTGAGCTATTGCCGGGAATAAAAATAATTCGCACCGGCGGTCACACCCCCGGACATCAGATCATAAAAGTACAGGATGCCGGTGAGACAGCCTATTTCTTAGGAGACCTGATACCAAGCGAATTCCACCTTAATCATTATGCCATGCGAAAGATGGATGTTGATCCCATTGAATCAAAGAAAGCCAAAACTCTGATACTAAGGCAAGCCCTCAAAGAAAACGCTGTATTACTTTTCTATCACTCCCTCCATGCAAAAGCAGGCAAATTGGTCTTGAACAACAATAAAAAATTTGCTCTTAAAGATATACGGTAAGTTATTCTATAGCATCAATTGCCTATTTATTTTGCAAGATTTGATAAATATCCTGTTTTCTTTTCAATAATATCAGGATCTAATATCTATCATCTAAGAGTTTCTCGGTTAATGAAACACGTATCACTTCTTTTCATATTTTTTGTATTACCCTTATTTGTTACTGCTCAAACTGTAACAGTCAAAGATGCGGATACTGAAGATCCACTTCCTGCCGTAACTTTAAGCAGTGAAAATCCTACATACTTTGTCACAACCGATGAAAACGGAAAGGCTGAATTAACCCGATTTGAAGGTGTGAACCGAATACAAATTCGCATGTTGGGTTACCGCACTAAAGTTCTCAGTTACTCCCAGATCGAAGCAAACGGTTTTGAGATATTAATGCAACCTGTAGCATTTGATCTTAATGATATGGTGGTATCTGCTAATCGATGGTCCCAAAGCGCATCCAATGTGCCTTCGAAAATTACTACTGTAAGTCCTGATGAAATTAGACTGCAGAATCCTCAAACAGCTGCAGATCTCTTAAACCTTTCCGGCGAGGTTTTTATTCAAAAAAGTCAGCAAGGCGGTGGCAGTCCCATGATCCGTGGTTTTGCAACCAATCGACTGTTATACACCATCGACGGAGTGCGCATGAATACGGCTATTTTCAGAGGCGGAAATGTTCAGAACGTGATATCCCTTGATCCCTTTGCCATTCAAAACACAGAAGTCTTATTCGGTCCCGGTTCTGTTATCTATGGGAGTGATGCCATTGGCGGAGTCATGAGTTTCAGCACTCTTACTCCCACCCTTTCTTCAGATGAACATCTGCTTACAAAACTGGGAGCTTCAGTACGGTACTCCTCAGCAAATAGTGAAAACACGAATCATATCGATCTTAGTGTTGGGGCGAAAAGATGGGGTATCCTCAGCAGTCTTTCCTACTTTGACTACGGCCATCTTCGACAGGGAAGCAATGGGCCTGAAGATTATATCAAATCCTATTACGTTGAACCCCAGCTGAATAATGATACCATTATTTTGCAGAAAGACCCACTTTTGCAGATCCCAACAGCTTATTCTCAGCTCAACACCATGCAAAAGATACGCTTCAAAGCCTCAGACAAACTTGAATTCAATTACGGTCTGCATTATTCTGAGACAACCCCGTACGGCAGATACGACCGTCATAATAGAATTAAAAACGGGTTACCACGCTATGCCGAATGGAAATACGGTCCTCAAAAGTGGTTAATGAATCACTTCAAGACCGACTATGTAAATCCTTCCCTGCTTTTCGATAATCTGAGTCTAAGCCTTGCTCATCAGAATTTTGAGGAAAGCCGTATCAGTCGCGACCTGAACAGCACAAACCGAGAGATCAGAGCTGAAAAAGTGCAGGCATACTCTGTTAAAATGGATTTCTTAAAGATCACAGGAGATCGTAACACATTTTATTATGGGTTTGAATATGTTCTCAATGATGTAACCTCAGAGGGCACTGATGAGGAAATATTCACAGGTACTGAACAGGATGGTCCGGCAAGATATCCACTGGCTACGTGGCAATCACTGGCAGTTTATATCAACGATGAATTTGAGGCATCAGAACAAATTACATTACAAGGTGGGGTCAGGTATAATCAGATCATCCTGGACGCAGATTTTGATACACAGTTCTATCCATTCCCGTTTGAGGAAGCCAGCATCAACAATGGTTCACTTACCGGAAGCATTGGCGCCGTATACAGACCAAATGATAGCTGGATCATCAGTACAAACCTGTCAACTGCATTCCGAGCGCCCAACGTGGATGATATTGGCAAGATCTTTGACTCTGAACCCGGAGCCGTAGTAATTCCAAATCCTAACCTAAAACCTGAATATGCCTACAATGCCGACCTGGGTATAGCCCATACATTTGATGATTTCCTAAAAGCTGATATTACCGGGTATTATACCATTTTGGAAGATGCTATTGTCCGCAGGAATTTTAGTTTAAACGGATCCGACAGTTTAATGTATGATGGAGTAATGAGCCGCATTCAAGCACTTCAGAATGCTGCTGAAGCACACGTATATGGAATACAATTAGGCATAGAAGCTAAGCTATCGTCAGAGCTTGAGCTTACTTCTGACTTTAATTTTCAAAAAGGTGAAGAAGAGCTGGATGACGGAAGCACAAGTCCGTCAAGACATGCGGCTCCATGGTTTGGCGTTAGCCGGATCACTTATGAACTTACAAGTTTGACTCTGGAACTCAATTCACAATATCAGGGAGAAAAATCACACAGTGACCTCTCTGTAAGTGAGCAGGGGAAAACAGAGATCTATGCCTTGAATAAAAGTGGGGATACCTATTCTCCGCCTTGGTATACCCTCAACTTCAAAGCTTTATACAATCTGAATTCCAGCTATACCATCACGGCTGGGCTCGAAAATATCACTGATCAGAGATATCGTCCATACAGTTCAGGGGTTTCAGCTCCCGGAAGGAACTTTATAATTTCACTGAGTGTAAAAATCTAACCACTCAGTAAGATCACCCTTATGAAAAGATTTTCGCTGCTAATACTTTGCCTCACATTAACCGGCTGTATAGAAAAGAACCAGCAAGCAAACACCGGAACAAAAATACAGACAACTGTGCCTGATGGTCATAGTTCGCAAAATTCCTTGGATTGGGCCGGCACTTATTCCGGCATACCACCCTGTGCTTCCTGCAGAACCATCAAAATGGAAATCGTTTTGAAAAATGACGGCCGCTACGAACAAACCGGTGTGTATGAGTATGATGGAGAATCTGATGTAGTCTTTGCATCCGGTTCGTTTAGCTGGAATGAGTCGGGCAGCACTATTACCTTGAATAACGCAGAAAAACCTAATCAGTTTTTTGTCGGCGAGAACTATCTTGTGAAACTGGATATGAATGGAAACCAGATCACCGGAGACTTAGCAGATAAGTACATCCTCACAAAAAATAAGTAAGAACCAATACTCAGTTCTTATTATTTATTCATAGATATCAGGAATTCTTCATTGTTCTTAGTGCCTTTTATCTTCTCGAGCAGGAAGTCCATGGCTTCATACGGACTCATATTCGTCAGATAACGGCGAAGCAAGACTACTTTTTCACGTTCAGCTTCAGAGACTAAGAGTTCCTCACGTCGGGTTCCACTTCTGAAGATATCGATGGCAGGATACAATCGTCGTTCTGATATTCTTCGATCCAGATAAATTTCCATATTACCGGTACCCTTGAATTCCTCAAATATCACGTCATCCATGCGTGAACCGGTATCAATAAGAGCCGTGGCCATTATGGTAAGCGAGCCACCATTCTCAATATTACGTGCGGAACTGAACAACTGTCGGGGTGCCTTGAGTGCTTCTGAATCTACCCCACCACTCATTGTACGTCCCTTGTTTGAAGCCACAACATTATAGGCTCTGGCAAGTCTGGTGATGGAATCCATGAGCATTAATACATCATGTCCACTTTCTACCAGTCGTTTTGCCTTTTCAAAAACGATCTCTGCCAGACCGATGTGATTTTCAGGTTTTTCATCAAAAGTGGATGCTACCACTTCCGCATTTTTAACCGTTCGCTCCATTTCTGTTACTTCCTCAGGACGCTCATCTACAAGCACGATCAGGATCTTAGTATCAGGATGGTTTGCAGCAACTGCATTAGCTATGTTACGCAAAATTGTAGTCTTACCTGTTTTCGGCTGTGCCACTATCAATCCCCTCTGTCCTTTTCCAACAGGAGCAAAGAGATCGATGATACGGGTAGTATGTTCTTTCGGATCAAACTCAAGACGAAAGCGCTGGTCAGGGTGAACCGGAAGCAGATCTTCAAAATCCTGCCGATTATCCATATCGTGCGGAATACGCCCGTTCACACCTTCAATACGAAGCAAAGCAAAGTACCGTTCACCTACTTTAGGCGGACGTATCACACCGATCACGCAATCTCCCTGCTTTAAACGAAAGCGCTTGATCTGTGATGGTGATACATAGATATCATCCGGACTTGCTTTATAGTTGTAATTTACTGAACGAAGGAATCCATAGCCATCAGGCAGTATCTCCAATGTACCTTCATTAAAGAGATAAGGTCCCAGATCAGGTTCAAGTTCTTTGATCCTTTCCGCTAAGGTATTAGCATCAGACTCTGGCAATTTATTATGCTCATGTCCGGGTCTGCGTTTTTTATTCTTGTGCTGATGCTTCCTATTCGATTTTTTATCCTTGCTCTCGTCCTTTTTCTTATAAGACACAATATGATCCTGACTTCCATAGGATTTCATTTCTGAATCCTTTTGAGTGGAATCATTTTTTTGATTGTCTGTCTTAGCATCTGAAGAGTCGGAGTTTTTCAATTCGTTTGCTTTTTCACGAATACTCTCGATAAGATGTACTTTTCGAATACCGGTAACCCTTTTGATACCAATGGATTTTGCAATCGTCTGTAATTCGTGAAGCTTTTTCCCCTCTAAGGATTCTAACTCCCCGGCCGAGATTCCGGCAGTTTGATTATCTGACATAAAATGTGGCTGTTATAAATATATGATTCTTACTGAATTTTGGGGTGAACATCGTGCCGTCTGTCATTCAAAGCGGCTATAAAGGATATTCAATCAGGTAAGGATAATAGCGATGATAGTTATGGTACGTTTCTTGTCCATCGCTTAACGATAGGATAAAAGTAAAAACTTCCCATAAAAATTACTAACTCAGACTTCAATTCATTTAAAATAATTCCTGCGTTCGTTTCGTCCATCATTTCAACACTGATCTGCTTATGTATATCCTTATATTTTGCTGCCCTATCACCTGCTTGTTCCACAAAATACCTATGTCCAAAATCACTGAGTACATGTAGGAAATCAGGGTTGACCTTATCCTTCATCGCCGAAAAAACCAACACTGTATCTTCAAGTGATTTCAGCTGTTTAACTGCCTCTATGGACGATAAAAGAGCGTCTTTGTTATGTGAACCGCTAAAGTACCAATCGTAATTCGGGTGTATCTTCTCGAACCGACCGGGCGCTCCTTTGAAATCTTCAACTGCATTTTTGAATACTAGATCCGGTACGGGAAATCTGCCATCCAGAGTCATCACGCTTTGCCAAACAATAGCAACATTCCATTTATTTACGGACTCCCTAAAAACAGTATTAAGTTTTAAACCCTTTTTATTGAGCGTAATAACTTCCTCATTCCATTCAGGATGTACTGATGTTGCGTAAGAAACGGGTGCTTTCATTTCATCAGCAAACTGCTCACAAACCCGCAAGGCCGCCGAGGGCATATTTCCTAAAACAACCGGTGTATGCTTCTTTATGATCCCGGCTTTTTCTAGTGCGATCTCCTCCACGGTTTCTCCCAGAATATCCTGATGATCAAGGCCAATACTTGTTATGATAGACAACAACGGCTGAATGATGTTTGTGGAATCAAGTCTTCCACCCAGACCTGTCTCAATGATAGCAATATCCACATCTCGCTTTTTAAAATACCAAAAAGCAATAACGGTACTGATCTCAAAATAACTGAGCTTCATTTTATGAAGAAGATCATCCCATCTATTGAAAAAATCCATGAGGTCTTTATCGGGGATCTCTTCCTTGTTTATCCTGATCCGCTCATTATATCGAAAGAGATGTGGTGAGGTAAATAAACCTGTTTTGTAGCCTGCTTCCGAATATACTTTTTCAAGTAAATAACCTGTTGTACCCTTCCCATTCGTTCCTGCAATGTGAATAGCCGGCAGATCATAGTGTGGATTTCCCATTTCATCCAGAAAAGCGAGAATGGTATCAAGGGAAAAGTTCGCAGCGGCGGCTCCTGAATTCTCAAATTTTGGTATCCGTTCTATAAAAGTCCAAACCTGCTCAATACTACTGAACTTACTCATTTTCTAAGCTCCTCTTGCTTATACTTCTCATATAACTCAAGAATTTCTTCAAAGGGCTTTTGTCCTGTTTTGAATTGAATATCATCAACAGCTCTTATCTCTCTGATCTCGATAAGTGAATTGGTGCAGAAAGCTGCTTCAGCCTCATAAATTGACTTAGGTTCAAACTTTCCTATTTGAATATTGATTCCTCTTTCCTGTAAGATACTAATTATACTACCTCTGGTAATGCCAGGCAGCAGATCACACTCTTCTGATGGTGTATGGATAATTCCATCTTTCATCCAAAACAGATTCGCAATAGTAGTTTCACTTACAAGGCCATTAACGGTAAGCATCACGGCATCGTCTTTCTGATGCCTGTCAGCCTCCTGAGCGGCTTTGATGTAGTTCAAGCCATTAGTCAGCTTATATTTTCTTTCTAGAGCTTCTGAAGGGATACATCGCGTTTTTGCTGTGAGCAGATCCAACGGCTCAGAAGATCGGGTATATGAATTTACCTGAATCATTCTGAATGTTTTTGAGGATGAACTTTTATAACCCCGCCTGCCCTCTCGCCAAAACTGAATACGAACCATGGATTCTTCTGAACTCAAGTTATTTGTACCAAGAAGGTCTGAGACTTCTTTTTTCAGTTCTGCTGAATCTATGGGTGAATGCATGCCTAAATACGCCAACCCTTCTTTTAATCTGTCAAAGTGTTCTTCCCACTTCAGAAACCTGCCATTATAGCTTTTCAGTGTTTCAAAACAGCCGTCACCATACATCATACCACGGTTTAGAGGAGAAACAGAAGCCTCATCGCTATTGATCAAAGATCCGTTCAATGATATGTAACCGTTATCAGTCATTTAAATATACTTTCAGAGAATCGTACCCTACCCCCTTTTTATAACCTACCTGTGCATTGATCACCTCAGAGTTCTCATCAAATAAGATATAGCTTGGGTAACCTGGCACTTTAAGGTCATTGAACAGTTCTGTCCCATCAGTATAAAAGAAAGTAGGGAAGGTTTTATCATCCGGCAGAGATTCCTCAGCGTCTTTCACTAAAGCAGCGATCACCTGCAGCGAGTCTGATTCAAATTGTGTCTTTTCGATCTCTCCCAGCATCAGCTCTGATTTTTCTGACCAGCTGGCCCAAAATACCAAAACTGATTTTTTTCCCTTCATATCACTTATACTCAGTGAATCAGCTTCTCCAACCAATCTCATGTACTTGATAGTCAATGAATCTGATTCAACAAGATTCTCCCTGAAGCGTTCTTGTCGCTTGTTATTAAAATGAAAAGACGAGTATATAATAACCAACATTGTGATCACACCAACAGTGATCATGAACGGTACAAACTGCTCTTGTTTGAGGCGCATAAATTTTTTGTTTTGAAGATAGAGAAGTTTCTACTTCAATATGAGGCCTGAAATTGGTTTAATTTTGATAGATGAAGTCGTATAGGAGATCCCATCAATTATATTCTCAACTGACTTTTCTTTAATGTATTCTGAAAGATCTGCTTCTTGTTCAAACTCAGAACGGTTTAATATTACAATGATCTCCTCACCGGCAGATTTTCGTACAAAGATCACAAGCTTTTTTTCCGGATCGTCGAATAAAATTTTTGCCTCACCGTATTTCAGAGCATCAGAAGAATTTCTAAGCTCAATGAGTTTTTTATAATACTCAAATAATTCAAGGTCAAAATTATTGCTATCAGCCGGCCTATCATCTCCAAAAGGATGATGAGTCTCAGGTTCATACTCCATGTCTTCCCATACCATAGGTTTTCGGTCGTCGGGGTCATCCGCACCCCACATCCCGCTTTCGGTTCCATAGTAGATCATCGGTGCTCCTTTCCAGCTAAACTGGAACAATGCTACCAATTTCTGAAGCTTGCGTTCTTTTTCATTGGGTTTACGAACTTTGAAGCCATCTCTGGGGTGACTCTCTCCTTCATACTCAACTCCCTGATTTACAGTAAAAGAAGCCAATCGAGCTGTATCGTGACTGTCCATCAGGTTTTGAAGTACATATCCCGCACCCTTCGGATAATCCTTTTCTATCTGTATCAGGCGATCTGCAAATTCTTCGGTATTGATCTTATCATCGATCAGAAAATCTTTGGCTGCGTAGGCGAAGCGGTAGTTCATCACAGTAGTAAATAGGCCGCCGGAAATATATTCTTTGGCATTCTCTGTCCAGATCTCAGCAACGGTGACAGCTTCCGGATTCAGATTTCTGACCAATTCATGCCATTCAATCCAAAAATTTATTCCTAGTTCTTCTGCCACATCCAGACGCCAACCGTCTATGCCATCAGAGGGATCGCCATCGCCATTAGGATCCATCCACCGCCTGGTCACAGCAAAAATGTGGTTGCGAATCGGCTTAACGAGTGTCCCATTTTCTTCTTGAAATACCGGCAGTCCTTTGAAGCCCCACCACCCTTCATAATCAAATTCGTTGGTATCAGGAGTAGCAGGATCATCAAAAGAATTCACGACATACCAGTCTTTATAAGCGGATTCTTCTTGATTCTCTACAAGATCCTGAAAAGCCCAGAACTCTGTTCCCGTGTGATTCCAAACTCCATCTATGATCACTTTCAAGTCTCGGTCATGAGCTTCATCAATCAACTGAAGAAAGAGTGAATCCGCTGAGGTCCATTCCCACGTCGAAGCATCAGCCGGATCTTCTGCCTTAAACCGGCCCACATCTCCATCCGGATCAGGACCAAAGTTTCTATCAATATGATGATAATATGAGGCATCGTATTTATGCATAGATTGTGCATCAAATACCGGATTGAAATAAATAGCACCCAATCCCAATTCTTTAAGATAATCAAGCTTATCGATCACACCCTGAAGGTCTCCCCCGTATCTTCTCTCTCTTACAACGGCATAGAAGTCATCTGTGTGCTCTCTCTCCCACAGATCTCGTTTATACCAATCCTGAGTCCATTCAGTAATCTCCCATCCTTCCGGTCCCCTTGCTCTCTTTCGGTCAGGTTGATTGCCGGGATCTCCATCCCTAAAACGCTCCGGAAATATTTGATACCAAACAATTCCCTCAGCCCATTCCGGGGCATTATATGAATCTGATCCTATTTCAGGGCTTGTACAAGCCTGGGTTATGATCAACAGTATAACTGAAAGTGAGAGTAAACCATTGTGTATCATGTAACTCCGATCAATCTACTGCGTCAACGTCATCCACAAAATACATAGTGGCCGCCGCAATGAATAACACGATCCCGCCAAGCACCAAAGCATAAACTGCTTCACCGCCGAAGTAAGTGCGGGTCACAAAACCGAGAACCGTAGCAGCTATAAGCTGAGGAAGTACAATAAAAAAGTTAAAGATACCCATGTATAAACCCATCTTATTCGAAGGTATGGACCCGGCTAAAATGGCATAAGGCATAGCAAGGATAGATGCCCAGGCAATACCGACTCCGACCATGGAAAAGATCATCAAAATTGGATCTGAGATGAAGTAGATCATAATTAGACCTGCACCGCCTAACATAAGTGATATGGCATGAACCCATTTACGACTTAATAGTTTTGCCATAGGAGCAAGCCCAAAAGCTACAATGGCTGCAACACCATTGTAAACGCCGAACATCAACCCTACCCAGTCGGCCCCTTCATTGTATAGAGCAGATGTCGTGTCTATAGCCCCATAAATGTGGGCAGTAACTGCAGACGTTGTATATATCCACATTGCAAAAAGTGCAAACCAAGAAAAGAACTGAACCAAAGCAAGCTGCTTCATAGTCTTCGGCATGTGGATAAAATCATGCATTACCACAACAAGACCCTGTTCTGTCTTACCGGATTTTTGCAACAAACCGGCGACCATCATCACCAATCCAACTACCGCCAAACCGCCGGTTGCTACGTATACTTCCTTATCCAAGCCATAATGATAGGTAAGCCACGTTGTGACGACTCCAAATATGGCAAACAGGATGCCCAGAACTACCTTTTTTTGGCCATCACCTGCTTCGATGGGAACTTCACGAAGAGCATTTTTATCTTCTATCTCTTCTTTTTCAGCATCTTCAAAGGCTTTAAGCTGCTCAGGCGAGTATTCCTTGGTTTTGACCACAGTCCATAACACAGCACCCAAAAAAGCAATAGCACCCAGATAGAACGACCATTTTACCGATGGAGGGATGATTCCTTCGGGTGCCGTATTTGCAACATCAAACCAATTAGTCAGTACCCACGGTAAAGCTGACGCAACTACTGCCCCGGTTCCTATAAAGAAACTCTGCATGGCAAAACCTTTGGTTCGCTGTTCCGATGGCAACATATCTCCCACAAATGCGCGAAATGGCTCCATGGAAATATTAATGGAAGCATCCATGATCCATAGCATACCGGCAGCTACCCAAAGTACCGGAGAATTAGGCATAATGATCAAAGCGATCGAGGCTGCTATAGCACCAAACAAGAAATAGGGTCGCCGCCTGCCAAGACTTGTCCAAGTACGGTCACTGAAATACCCAATGATCGGCTGGACCACTAAACCCGTTAACGGGGCAGCGATCCACAAAATGGGGATATCATCAACATTGGCACCCAGTGTCTCAAAAATTCGGCTCACGTTGGCGTTTTGCAAGGCAAAACCAAACTGTATTCCAAGGAAGCCAAAACTCATATTCCAGATCTCCCAAAAACTGAGACGTGGTCTTTTGTTTAAAAGTTGGTCTGACATAAGCTGACGAAATTAAATTGGTGGTTATATAAAAGTGATCTTAATAAAAGAACAATTTGGAGACCCATCAGACGTATATTCCGTTCGATGGGGCGTTCTTGTCAAGTAAATGAACCTGATTTTAACGGTCCGACGGATTTTGTTCCATCAGACCGTGAACATGCATTATTATTCGTTGGCAATCAGCAACCAGGAGTTTGGTGCAACCTCAAAGTAATTATTCGTGGTTGGTGGCAGTTGTTCCGAATAGATCTCATAGGATGATTCATCAACCGGGATCTCATAATCATCGAGCGGCACATTAATTGATTCTGTACCGTTATTCAGATACACGAATACCCAGTCAACACCTTTAACCCTTTTGTAGGCATAGGTTTGATCAGGTGATTCATAAATATTCAGATCACCCCCAAACTGACCGTTCCAAAGTGCTTCATTATCTTCTTTGAGCTGAAGAAGCATCGTATAAAATGGCTGATATTCGTAATCCTTCCACTCTATCTCATCTTTTTCAAAGAACTCAAGCTGCTTGTCCAGGTTTGATTCCTGACCATTATATATCAAAGGCATCCCGTCTATAGTGGCAGACAGTACAACAAAGTTTTCAAAGTTGTCACCATACATTTCGGGGTCAGTTCCGGTCCACGAATTTTCATCATGGTTGGTTGTAAAATACATGCGGTAAGCACTTTCAGGGAATTTGGTTTCTTCAACTTCCATCAGGCTGTCAAGAGTCCCAAAATCATCATTACCTGCAGCAATCTCACGAATAATGTGTGCGTAACTCCAAGCATATGTCATATCGAATGCCTCATGCATTTCAGGGCCTTCATCTTCTGCCAGCATAAATACAGGTTTGATCTCATCAAGTTTGGCTCTTACATCTTTCCAATAATCAAGAGGAACCATACCGGCCACATCACAGCGATATCCATCGATGTCAAATTCACGAACCCAGTATTCCATAGCATCGGTCATGGCAGCTCTCATTTCTGCATTCTCAAAATCGAGTTGAATAACATCGGTCCAGTCAGTACCCCTTGGAGGCATAAAGTTTCCGTTTTCATCCAGTTCGTACCAATCCTTATTCTCAGTCCATGGACTGTCCCATGCAGTGTGATTGGCAACCCAATCAATGATCACCTTCATACCCAATTCATGAGCTTCACTTACAAGAGCTTTAAAATCTTCTTCAGTACCAAAGTTTGGATTAACAGCTTTATAATCCTGTACGGAGTAATAGCTGCCCAATGGCCCTTTTCGGTTCTCTTCCCCGATCGGATGGATAGGCATTAGCCAAAGTATATCAACACCCATGGCTTCCAGTCTTGGAAGGTCTTCACGAAACGCATTAAAGGTTCCTTCCTCAGAATACTGACGAATGTTCACCTCATAGATACTTGCATTCTTACTCCATTCCGGATGAGCCGTAATGGGATCAATGGTATTCTCCTTAGGATCGACTTCAGGTGCAGCACAAGATGCCAGTAACAGTGCTGAAACCGTAAATAGTGCATATAGATATTTGGGTAGTTTAAACATGGGTCTCTTTTAGAGTGTTAATATTTCAAATTTGTTTGAAGGCAGTGTTATGATCAGTATTCCGTTTTCAATTCTGAACTCGTGTCCAAATTGCGGTTTTAAATTGGTGTAGTCGAATTCTTCCCGAAGCTCGACCTCTACAGTCTGATCGGTTTCAGCTTTGTTGAAGACCACAATGACCTGATCCTCAAAATAAGCCCTTGAATAGGCCATGGTATTATTCTCTGTGGTATGGAACTTAAAATCTCCGTAAGTCAACGCCATTTCGCTATTTCTAAGACCAGTGATCTTTTTAAAGACATTACGATTTCTTTTTTCAGGTTCGGTCAGCTCGCTTTCATCAAATTCCATCCACCGGCGATTGTCAGGATCATTGGCTCCGGGCTGCCCGTATTCATCTCCCATATAGGTCACAGGAATGCCTGGAATGGTCTGATTGAAGGCATGAAACATGCTTAGCCGTTCGTAAGCAAAGGCTTGTGGATCCTCAATTTCACGTGTCCAGCCGGCTAATTTTCCATCCTCATCCCAGCTTACTTCTCCACTTGTAAGTGTTATAAAACGGGTTTTATCGTGGTTACCGGATATATATCCCATCAAATTATGATAACCAAAATAATTAAAACTTTCCTGAAGCTGAGTTCTGAGATTTTCAAAGGTGTTACCCTGACCAAATGTGTTAAGCCCGGTATCATACATATTGAAATCGAACTGACTGTCTAACATGCCCGAGTTGATATAACTGGCAACCAACTCACGACTACCGTAGGTTTCACCGATCTGAAATATCTGTTTACCGGTTGGGATGGTCACGGAATCTTTGATCTTTCGGGTCAAAGTGCGCCAGAATTCAAGTTGAATATGTTTTGTGGCATCATGACGGAATCCATCCAAGTCATATTCTTTAACCCAGAAAAGAGCTGAATCTGTCATGGTCTCTACCACTTCCTCTTTAGAAAAATCAAGAGTTGGCATAAAGGTATCAAACCAGGTCGTAAGCCGATATTCATCCCATTTCTCGGTATTCAGGGTCCCATCGGGCAGATATAAATCGGTGGCCCAGTCGGGGTTGTTTTGATAAACCGGATGCTCCTCATGCACATGATTTGCTACATAATCAAGGATCACGCTCATTCCATTTAGATGAGCCACATCAAGCAATTTCCTGAATTCTTCTTCAGTACCGTATCTATAATCTAATTTTGAAGATGAAACCGGCCAGTACCCATGGTAACCTGAAAATTTGGTGGTGACTCCCCCTCGATCCCATAGTCCGTAAGCTCCTTCAGGATTTTGAGTGATCGGTGATAACCAAAGTGTGTTCACACCAATACTTTCAAAATAACCATCTTCTATTTTTTGAGTGATCCCGGCAAAATCTCCTCCATAATAGTTTGCTTTTGGGTGAATATCCGGATCGTCTACTTTCGTTGTGTTGGAAGGGTTACCGTCTTTGAAACGATCAATTAAAACAAAATACATATTCCAGTTGTGATTATCCTTTCGGGTAAGGTCTTCGGTTGACTCTATAACCCAACCACTGCTTAGTGGAATAAGCACATCATTTGATACCCTTCCATCCTCATCAAAGGTCCATGCCCTGATGTGGGATCGCTCCATCACTCTTCCATTTGAAGGAATCTCAAAACTAACAATGCCATCCTGATATTTCGTCTCAAGCTGATGATTCTCCCAGAATACAATGGTATTTTCGGGTGCCTCAGTTTTTAAATAAACGGAGGGCCCCGAGTGATCGTAAGTATCCAGATAAAGCTTTTCACTATCCGGGTTACCGACCGTCAGAACCGAATTGGTTCCTCCCATTCCGTTTGAAACCGTATTAGGATTATCAGGATCAGGCATCTCCTTACCGTCAACAACAAATATATACTGATATACACCTTCATTGACGATCATACTTGTCTCCCACATATCTCCTTTCTTTTCAAGGATGGCTGCATTGGGATTCCAGTTATTCATCTCCCCTTTAAGCTTTACCGATGTAACATTGTCTCCGGCAGGATCAAAAGTAATGGTAACCTTTTCCTTGGTTGATGCCTTCAATAGCAGATCATAGGAATAACCGTCGGCCCATACCCTGAGCACACCCAGAGGATCTTCGATAGAGCCGGTTAACGTGATCACAGAATCATTACTGCTTAATATCGCGTTCAGGCCGACTGGAGCCTGAACTGAATCGATGAGTGAGTAAGATTTAAAATAATCGGCGGTAATAATATCAGTGGTATCTTGTTGCAGCGTAACCGGTGAAGCCAATCCAATGATCTCAGAATTTCGCGGTGCTTCTATTGGTGAGGTACATCCTGCAAAAAACGCTGTAATTAAGAATAAAAGTAAAAGTCTTTTTGTGTCTGATGCCATTTTATATCCAGCTTATTTTATCAGTGTCATTTTCTTTGAGATAACTGCATTTTTTGCCTGTAATCGATAGATATAGATTCCACTGCTTAGGTCATTTGCCTGAAATGAAATATGATAAGTACCTGCAGCTTTACGTTCATTTACCAGTTCTTTTACTTTTCTCCCGAGCAGATCGTAAACCACAAGCTTAACATCAGACTCCTCTGCCACTTCATAGCTGAATGATGTACCTGGGTTGAACGGATTTGGATAATTCTGGCCAAGACTGAATGATTGTGGGGTTATATCAGGATCCGGATCGCTATTATCAGGTTCTGCAAATTCTTTGGTTGTATAGATCCTGTATTCACCGGGACCTAATGTCAAATCTCTCTGTAGGTTTGACACATCTACCGTGGAGGCATTAAAATAATCATACCAGGTTCCGTTCTGAGTATAGTTTAATACTATGTTCGATTCTTCAACTCCAAAGTTACCTACAATCACCACATCTGTGTCCTGATGTTCCAAAGTGATGGTTTTGACAGTACCTGACAGGTCATACGTTGCATTATCCGGCTCTGTGAATGCAGCACTAGAATGCCTAAGGTTTAACAATTGGCTCCAGTTGTTATATAACTCACGGCGATCAGGGTCTTCAAAATACTCCCATCGGATTGGTTTTTCACCTGTTCTGCCATTAAAATTGATATCGACCTCATAACCCAATTCACCGAACTGCCATAACATTTTCGGCCCCGGTAAAGTAAAGAAAAAAGCCCCTGCTATCTTCTGTCGGTCCAGTGCTGTAGGTAATTCCTTGATATTATAATCACCTGATTGTGCTCCATATTGCAAGTTTTTAAACATCAGTCTTTGTTCATCATGACTTTCCATGTAACCAATCAAATGGCGGGCCTGAAAACTATTTCTGGATTCAGAAAGAACACCAAATAAATTTGATTTACCATTACTGTTGAAACCCATGGTGGCCTCGTTATAAGGGCCATTCATATTGCCCCAGAGCAAAATTCCCTTACCTTCGTCCAGGCGGTAATTGGCCCACTCAGCTTCCTCAGATTCACCGCCAAGGTGTTCAAAGATCACGTAAAAATCAGGGTCGGCGGCCCATTGATAATCGGCATACTGTTTGAGCACATCTACCCTATCCTGTTGATAACTGCCGGTACAGGCCTCATCAGATTCGGTGCAGTTCTGAGTGAATCCTTTGGTGAGATCCCACCGAAACCCATCTATGTTATATTCATTGATCCAGTGTTCTATCATTCTCTTTGTGTAATACCGTGTTCCTGAATAAGAATGATCAAAGTCATTGAATACATTATATGAATGGGTTGGAACCGGATTGAAATAAGGATTCGATCCATAATCGTATAACCTGTAAAGTGAACTTGCACCGGTGGCATGATTCATCACAACGTCCAGAATAACAGCCATATCCCTTTTATGAGCTTCATCAACAAAGCGTTTGAAGGCTTCGGGTGTACCGTAAAATTTATCCAGGGCAAGATGGAAGCTTGGATTATAACCCCAGCTTAAATTTCCATCGAACTCACTCACCGGCATCAACTCGATGGCATTTACACCCAGATTCTCCAGGTAATCAAGAGTATCGGTCAGCGTCTCAAAATTTTGTGCTTCCACAAAATCACGGATCAACAGTTCATATACCACAAGTTCTGTTTTCTTTGGCCGTTGATAGTTTGTAGCCTCCCAGGTGTATTCAGATACTCCGGGTCGCACCAGGCTCACCCATCCACTGGTCTTATCCTGAGGATATGGTTTCAGATTCGGATAGCTTGTCTCAGGAATGTATTGATCATTAAAGGGATCCAGTATCTGACTGGAATAAGGATCCGCAATGCGGATCTGACCTTCAACTAAATATTGAAATGCATATTCTTCGCCGGAATTCAGGCTGATGTTTTCTATCCAAAACCAGGCACTGTCTGCTCCGGCCGTTTCTTTGTTCATGAGATACTCAGAAGTCGGAGTCCAGTCATTAAAATCTCCGATCACATATACATAGTCTTTATTTGGGGCAAATAAAGACAGGCTCATAGTATTCGATGAAAGGGTTATACCGTCTTCAAGTTCTGTTGGTCGGGCAACTGTTTCACCTACATTATCGCGAATAGTTACAAAGGCTGTTGCCGTATCAGCTACATTTTCTCCGTTATCTGCTATAAGGGAAAAATGAACATCATTTTCACCCACGGCAGGATTGAATGTATATCGGAGAGTGTCTTGTGTTGTACCGGCAACTTCTGTTCCCTCTTTCAAAAGCCTGAGATTCAGTGTGCCTGAACTGACATTACCGATTCCAACAAGTTCAAATGAATTCCCTTCTTCTATGATCTCGAAATCATCGAATGGAGATATGAACTGCGCATTCACGCTTCCTGATGATAATGGAATAAAGATATCATCCCCGCCTGAATCTCTGCCAACAGCATCCGGATCACCGCTTCCATCTACCGTGCCTCTGAATAAAACAGCGATCTCTAATATACTTTCGTTAGGGTCCGTGATATTAAAAAAATCTCTGACCGATGGCCCGTAAGTAAATTCCCATTTGTTATTTCCCAGTGATGTTGCTTTGAGTTCTGCAGGATAACTGGTCCAGCCTCCTGCCGGCCGAACATTTTTCCATTCTCCATTACTCTCTGAGGTAATTGCACCGGTATACAGATATACATCACCGGTAAAACCTTCAAGTTCTCCATTACCCTGAGTGGCATCAAATGTTATGGTAACTGATTGTGTCTCAGTCGGGAAAGCCGGATCGGTTGTTACAACCTGAGCATGTAATACACCTATAAACAGGCTAAAGATAATTGTCAGTAAAAGGGTCTTAATAAATTTCATACAATGTTAGGTCAAACTTTCACTTTACTGCCATTCAGAGCAGTTGAATTTCGTGAAATTAGTTTAGGTGTATAAATTGTTTGTGAAACGGCTTTGGAAGGATTATTCATGCGGTCGATCAAATTCTGAGTGGCATAAAATCCCATTTCTCTCATTGGCTGCCTGATGGTAGAAAGGCCCATATACTCAGCCAGTTCAATGTCATCATATCCGATAATAGGAATACGTTTACCGGCATCCTGCATGGCTTTTAAAGCACCAACTGCCTGTATATCTGATGAACAGAAACAGGCATCGGGCGTAGGATCCATCTTCAGGATCTTTTTCATGGCTTCAAAGCCGGCACGTTCCGTAAATCCGTCCCGGTTGGTCAGATCACCGGTTACGAACATTTTTTTATCGTATTCTATGCCTGCCTCTTCTAGGGCTCTTTTATATCCTTCCAGGCGATCTCTGATGGGTTTGGATGATTTAAGAGCGCCAAGCATCGCAATACGCTTGTAACCTCGGTCTGTCAGTGCCTTTACGGCTCTGTATGCTCCCTGACTGTTATCAACACTCACTGAGTCAAATCCATCAAAATACTCATCTATCAGAGTAATTGGCACGTTGTATTTCTGAAGGCTTTGCCAATCCTTATCCTCAAGGTGAACCGAAATGAACATATACCCTTCAGCCAAACGACGCTTTAGAACGTGTTCAACCTGTTTTTTCAGGTCTTTGTTTGGTGAGATATTAAAGATACTGAGTTCGTAATTCTTTTCGCTCAGTTTATCCTGTATACCTCCCAGTATCTCCATAAAAAAGTAGTTGGAGATCACAGGGACCACAACCATGATCGTATTATTCTTACGGCTGGCCAGGCCCTGTGCAAAAGCTTGTGGGTGATATCCCACTTCATTAGCAACAGTCAGCACTTTTTCTCGTGCCTTATCCGATACTTTCCCGCTTTTATTAAAAACGCGGGATACCGTTGCAATACTTACTCCGGCTTTTTTTGCGATATCGTATATAGTTGCTGCCAAATCTAGGTGTTTTTTATATGAAACAGACCTTTCACAGTCTGTAACAAAAATTTAAATCTAAAATGTTAAAGAAGTATCAATGAGAAACTGCCTGTTTTAGCAGCCCATGCTGATTGTTTATTTATTCAATTGAGTATGTATAAGGATACTCACTTAAGTTTAGAATAATAATATAATTGCCGGCAGAAGAAACTGAAATGTTTCCACCTCCTTGATCTAGTTCACCATCACCTTCATTGTCTCCATAATCTAGGTTCCAGGCATCATTAGCTCTGAATTTAAAAGTACCTGAAGTAAGATTGATATCAACTGTCCAAACTTTGTTAACCGGATCATAAGTCATATCAGTATCACTATCCCATCCGTTTGGAGTAGCATCACCAATTACACCCCAATCAGTCTTGGTTACAGAATACTCTAAGTTGTTAATGTTAACGTTCATTTTATAATAACCGGACTCTGCTAATGTAGCATTAGTTTCACCATCACCGTCAACCAGTTCAGATGTTGAACCATTGTTACTACCCCAATCTTTGCTCCAGTCTCTGACAGCTGTAAATTTGAATTCGTTATTGGCATTTGCCATATAAACGTAACCCTCATAATTATCTGTGAGACCATCCAATGAAGATAAGGCTGGTGCATCTGCAGGGCTCCAATCATTTGTATACCCACTAGCACCTTGGTAATTTCCAGGCACATATATTGCCGGGCAATAATTACATGTTGAGTATGGGGTAAGATTTAAACTTACAGGCGATGTATACATGGTATCCACCTGATCGTTGACTACAGCCTGGACTCTAACCATAGCATTTATTTCCTGCAATGGTGTAAAATTAGCTCCTAACAATACTGCATTCAAGTCCTTAACAGTAGTAGTAAATTTTGTGGTATTAGATCTACCTAAATTTACAATACTATTATTATCGAAGTCTGCATTCTCCGGATCCATTTGCACTGTGTATGTAACCGCAGCATCGAATCCATAGTCAGATTCAGACCACTCTAGGAGAGTTAATGAATCACCTGCTACATCCTTATTAAGTACATAAGTCTCACCATCCCCTGAAATAATGGTTGGGGAATCTACATCAGTTTTAAGCATCGGTCCGGTACTGTCTTCACAAGAAATTGTGAATAACAACCCAAACATGATCGTGCTTGTTATTAAAATTAGTTTCTTCATAATATTACCTCTATAGTTAAATACTTTAGTATCCTGGGTTTTGAGTCAGGTTTGGGTTTGCATTCACATCAGAAAATGGTAGTGGATAAATTTCATATTTATCACTTACACTCTGTCCAGCTTGTATATCTCCTTTCCAAGCCCATACATATTCACCTGAAGTAAATCTACCAAATCGACGTAAATCAGTTCTTCGGTGACCTTCCCAGTATAATTCTCTGGCACGTTCATCAAGGATAAAATCAAGAGTTAAATCACTAGTGGTAATATCACCTGAGTTATCGCCAAACGCTCTAAATCTAAGTGCGTTTATATAGTTAACAGCTTGCGCCTCAGTTCCTCCTGAGGCTCCTCTAACGACAGCTTCAGCATACATTAGGTAAGCGTCCGCCAATCGGAACATTGGGAAATCTGTATCGACAAATTCCAGATCACTGCCGTTCTCACCGTTTGATTTCTTATTGGTCCATTTTTCAATAGCATAACCGCTTGTGAATGAGCCTAGTTCATCAACTTCGAGAGTTTGACCGTCTGTGTGAAACATACCTCTTGAATCACCTGTATTAAATTTATTGACAAATTCAGGGGTTGTTCTATTTCCTGCCCAACCCCCATTTACTCCGTAATCAGCGGAATTCATACTACCTCCAAGCTGTGCAAAGACAAGAAAAGTAGTCCCACCGAAGGTAGTTGAATTGATACCATCAAAAGTGACCGGAAATATGATTCCATCTGCTGTATGGTTATCAGCCATAAACAGCTCTTGATAGTTATCGTGTAGCGTATACGCGTTGGAAACATCTTCAGCGTAGGTCAAGGCATCATCATAGCGTTCCTGACCAATATAGACTTCGGCATTCAAATAGAGCTTAGCCAACAACATCCAGGCAGCACCACGATCGGCACGGCCGTATTCTTGTGAACCTGATGCAGGTAGTGTACCTGCAATGTCGAGCAGTTCACTTTCAATGAAAGCAAACAGGTCATCGGCATTGGTAGGCATTGGTGGTTCCGCACCTACAGCATCATCTTCCGTTACAAATGGTACATTGCCACCGAATAGATCGAGTGCATGCCAGTAACTAAGAGCGCGCAGGAAGCGAGCTTCAGCTACATAAGCCTGAATTTCAGCTTCTTCTCGTCCTTCTGAATTCCGGATGAATTCGTTCGTCATGGCAATCTCATAATAGATCCGACTATACATTGCCATTACGAAATCATTAGAAGCCGTCCATGACAGGGTATTAAATTCTGGAAGACCTTCGTCATTCCATCCTACAATTGCCTCATCGGTTGGATTTTCCTGATGCGTAAAATATTGACGAATATAGCTTGAGAAGCCCTCATCAATACCCTGAATATCAGCATTTCCGGCAGGACCTTGTTGTCCTGTCATGGAGAATCCCGCATACAGTTTAGCTAATACCTGCTTATAATCCTCAGGGGTTTCGTAAACCGACTCAGATGTAACAACATCATCATCGAGAGGTGTGGTGCTCAGGTCATCGACGCACGACACCATCAAAAAACCCAAGAGTACAGTAAATAATATTATATATGTTTTTTTAAACATGATCTTGGTTATTAAATGGTTTCAATTAAAAGTTCAGGTTCAAGCCCAGAACGAATGTTCTCGGTCTTGGGTAGATATTATTGTCAATACCTCCAAAGACTTCTGGATCCAATCCACTGTAATCAGAGATCACAAATACGTTTTGAACCGTTGCTGAAATTCTTAAGCTGTTAATGGCATCAAATACATCATTGAATGTATAACCAACATTAACGTTATCAAGTCTTAGGAAGGATGCATTTTCTACATAATAGTCTGAGAAGAATTGAGCTTCCTCAAATCCTGTCTCAAGTACTGATGCAGGTGCATTTCTGAGATAACCTTCATACAACATCTCGCTGTAGAAAGCATTACCTGAGGCAACGTTATTGTATACGTAGTTACCAAGGCTTGCGTGACCGGCAAAAGAAGCATCCCAGTTCTTGTATTCTACCCGGGATGAGAAACCGAATTCATAATCAGCGGCCGGGCTTTCGTGGCGGTATTTATCGGAATCGTTTATGACACCGTCACCGTTTCTATCCACGTACACACCTTCCAGAGGTTTGCCGTTAGCATCGTAAACCTGCTCATATACAAAGAATGAGTTTCTTGGAAATCCGACACTGTGGATCTGAATGGTGTTACCCACACCACCGGAAATACCCCCGGTTTCAACACCAATATAATTTGGATCGTCCACGGTAGTCAGTTTCGTGATCTCATCAGTGTTCTTGGAAACGTTCATGCCAAGTTCCCAATAGGTATCCTGAGTATTGATAATACGTCCTGTGACCTCAAATTCGAGTCCCTGAACTTCTAAAGTCCCTACGTTTGAAAGTATTCGGTTAGTGAAGTTCGATCCTGCAGCAACCGGCACTACATTAAGTAGGTCATTCGTTTCTCTGTAGTATCCTTCGATCTTACCAAAGATACGATCATTCAGGATGCTATAGTCAACGGCTACGTTGTAAGTGGTTGTTTCCTCCCACTTAAGGTTGGCATTGTATCCTTCCGGTCTCAGTGTGGTAATAAATTCGTCGCCAAACTGATATCTCGCATTAGGCTGGCTGTAGGTATACTGTGCCAGATAAGGATAATCACCCTGCCCGATCTGCTGTTGACCGGTAACACCGTAACCAACTCTTAGCTTAAGTTCATTTAAGCCTTCAAAATCATCCATAAAGCTTTCTTCATGGATCTTCCAGGCCAATGCAGCTGATGGGAAAAGCCCCCAGCGATTGTCTTCAGAGAATCTGGAAGTACCATCCTGTCGAAGGGTAGCTGTTAACAGATACTTATCCTTGAATGTGTAGTTCAAACGTCCAAAAAATGACACTATGTAATTCTCTGTGGCATAATCTGTGTCGGAACGTACATCAAGGGTTCCTTGTCTGTCAAAGTTAGTTGCGTAATTAGAGCCTTCTTCGAAGCGATGCTCCCAGGAATAACCGGCCATTACATCAAGTTCACTTTCCCAGCCTTCAACTATGGTATCGTAGTTCACGTAAAAATCAAAAAGTTCATTCTCTTTACGTTGATCATAATTTTGTCTGAGACCGGATGTTGCAATATTGCCTGAATATTCAAATGCTGCTATATCAGGTACCACTACATTGCCTTCTGTTACGTCTGAATAGTCGAACCCTGCGTTAACAATAGCACTAAGTCCTTCGACGAATGGCAATTCATAATCCAGCTTAACATTACCAATAGTACGATAAACTTTAGACTCATCATCCCGTTGGTTCAATAAAGCCAGAGGATTGCTGGGTGCAAGTGGATTAGGGTTACCATTTACATCTGTCCAGGTAAAGTAACCGCCATATTGATCATATGGTGCTCCCCCCGGCTTTACAGGTTGAGTAGGGTCAAAGATCACAGCAGACCCGATGGCTCCCTGGTTGCCAAATTGGTTATTGACCTGCATTCCTTTCAAGTTCACATCCAATTTAAGGGCATCATCAAGGAAAGTTGGATTCAATGCTACAGAACCGGTCAAACGATCGTTTCTGTCAGTCAAAAGGATACCTTCATTCCCTGAAAATCCTAAAGAAACACGGTATGGAAGAATTTTGTAGGCACCGGATACACTTATGTTGTGATCCTGCCCTACTGCATTTCTATAGATCTCTTCCTGCCAGTCCGTTTCAGCATTACCTAAACGCTGAGTACCGGTAGCACCGAACTGATCTTGTACGACCTGTCGGAATTGATCCGGATCAAGCATATCAACACCATCACCATAGATCTGGTAAGAAGCTTTTGCTGTATAATTTACCTGAAGAGCCTGGCCTTCCCGGCCTCTCTTCGTGTTAATAATGATCACACCATTTGATGCACGTGAACCATAAATGGCCGTTGCAGAAGCATCTTTCAGGATGTTGATCGATTCAATATCGTTAGGATTGATCGTATTGAGAGGGTTTCTCATACCAGAGACACCTGAGCCATCCAATGGCACACCATCAACTACAAAAAGAGGGTCATTACTTGCAGAAAGTGAAGAACCACCGCGAATACGAATGGTTGCACCACTACCGGGGGCACCATCACCGGAAGTAACGCTTACACCGGCTGCTTTCCCCTGAAATAATTCCTGAGGTGAAGTAATGTTACCTTCGTTAAAATCGGCAGTACTTATAGAACTGACAGAACCGGTATTATCACCTTGCTGTTGTGTTCCATAACCAATTACAACCAACTCCTCTCCTGTAATGGTCTGAGATCTTAATTGTACATTAATTTCTGTTCTTCCGTTGATTGGAACCAGCTGCCGCTGAAAACCCAAAAATGAAAAAGAAAGAGTATCCTGTAAACTGGGAACTGCTAACTCATAATATCCGTCGGGGTTAGTTGTGGTACCGATCGTGGTTCCTACAACTATTATATTTACACCCGGAAGAGTTTCTCCGTTTTCGCCATCAGTAACAGTACCACTGATCGTAGTTCTGCTTTGTGCTATGGCTTCCGTATTTCCAATCTCCGAGAATAGCAATCCGGCTATCAGTGGTATAACTGCAAGCATCTTGAGTGCGTTGAAGCTAAACCAGTCGACAGTAGATCCTAAAATCGGTATCGCTGTTTTTTTCATGTTAAATCTCCAATGTTGGTTTTGTAATTGGCTGAAATGTTAAAATTTATTTTCTCCAATTAAGTTATGTAAGCGCTTACATTATTTCAAGGGAGATTTAACATTATCGTAACACCCTAATAATCTAACTCAGCTATTAGATTTTTGTTTACTTTGGGATAAGTACTTGTAATTTATGCCTTAATACTGATATTACATCACTAATATGACCGTAAGATCTTGTATACCCATTCCTGAAGGCAACAGCTATTAACGCTGTAAACAACTGAGTATAAATACTTTATGTAAGGGCTTACATAAAGTAGGCTTTATTGAGCAGATGAGCCTTTGCCGTATTTTACTTTGATGTAATTATTTAGAATTGTTCTGAATTCTTCGCCAATATTGTCTCCCCTGAGAGTGATGGAATGTTCACCATCGATGTATACCGGAGCTTTTGGTTCTTCAAAAGTACCTGGCAGAGATATACCGATATTAGCGTTGCGTGATTCACCGGGCCCGTTAACTACGCATCCCATCACAGCTACGTCCATCTCTTCTACCCCAGGGTATGCTTTCCTCCATATTGGCATGGATTCTACAATATATTCTTGTATCTCTTGTGCCAGCTCCTGGAAATACGTGCTTTTGGTTCTGCCGCACCCCGGGCAGGCCGTAACCTGAGGTATGAAACTTCGGATCTTCAGAGATTGAAGGATCTGTTGTGCTACCTGAACCTCAAGTGCCCGGTCGGCTCCGGGTTTCGGTGTCAGGGAAACTCTGATCGTATCACCTATGCCCTGCTGGAGGATCACCGCCAATGCTGAGGCACTGGCTACCATGCCTTTCATGCCCATTCCGGCTTCAGTCAACCCTACATGCAGCGGATAATCCACTTCTTCTGCTATTCTTTCATAAACCGTGACCACATCCTGTACACCCGACATCTTACAGCTGATAATGATCTTATCTGATGCAAGCCCCACATCTTCTGCCAGTTTGGATGATCGCTTTGCACTCTCCACCATGGTATCAAGCATAACCTGCTTGGCCGATCTTGGTTTTTCAAGTTCATTATTGGCATCCATTCGCTGCGCCAGGAGCTGCTGATCCAAGGATCCCCAATTCACTCCTATTCTTACCGGCTTGTCGTACTTGATGGCTTGTTCAACAATGGTCGCAAAATTCTCGTCCCGGGTCTTTGTACCGGTATTTCCGGGATTGATGCGAAATTTAGCCAATGCCTCGGCCATCTCAGGATACCTGGTTAACAGCTTATGGCCATTGTAATGAAAGTCTCCGATCACGGGAACCGGTATTCCCCTCTTGAGTAGTTTCTCTTTTATATAAGGAACTGCCTTAGCTGCTTCATCATTGTTTACGGTTATCCGAACTAACTCAGATCCTGAGCGATAAAGGTGTTCGATCTGATCAGCTGTATCATCAATATCAGCCGTATCGGTATTGGTCATCGATTGCACAACGATCGGTGCACCTCCTCCAACCGGAACATTGCCTACCATTACCTGAATTGATTTACGTCGCTTGATGTCAGCCATTATTGATCTTTCTTACTCAGTTCAAATAGTTTCTTTTTTTCTCCCGGGGTAAGGGCATCATATCCCTTTTTAGAGATCTTTTCCAAAATGGCATCCAATTCAGTTTGATCCACTTCTTCCACGATTTCAGCATCCTGAACGATGTGCATGTTCTTATTTCTTCCCTTATGCCCTTTGCCGGTACTTTTAGGCTTTACTTTTCCAAAAAGATATTCAAAATAACGGATGACCATACTCAGATCGGTTCCACTCTGATGGGCTTTTACAAGCAAGTATCCTCCCAAAGCGCCTCCAAGGTGAACCAGTCTCGCCACTCCATCTCCGGCACCGATAAACAGAATATCGATCGCGATCCAGCCGGCCACAAAATAGCGGGCTTCGATCGGTGGAAACAGAAACAACATGATGGGGGCTTTCGGGTAGAGCATTGCAAAGGCTACCAGCATACCCGTTACGGCTCCGGACGCACCTATCACCAATGCATTTCCGAAGATCAGTGCTAAGGCAGCATCAAGCAGGGCTCCTAAAATACCGGCACCAAAATAGATCACTGTAAATGTACGCGGGCCCACGGTCTCTTCTACGGCTCGTCCCATCCACCACAGCCATAACATGTTAAACAGGATATGCAAGAATCCTCCATGGAGAAACATGTAAGTGATGAGTCGCCAAGGCTGTGTTAAAAAGGTCGGAAAGGCAGGATCAAATCCAAGATAGTTGACCAGCCAGGTATTGAGTGTTTGACCGCCAAATATCTGAACAATAAAAACTGCGACATTCGCAAGAATAATGGTACGGATGGCCACCGGCATCCGCATAAAACCAAATTTTAATCCACCCCAGAAGGAATCAAATGGCATCTGATTTCTCATATTTCCACCGCCGCCACCAAAATTAAATGAACCTCTTCCTCTATCCATAGTTATCAGGCTTTTTTAATCCCCAGATCTTGATCAATACAAAACCGACAGCAAGTCCGCCAAGGTGCGCAAAGTGAGCAATTCCACTGTTTGGCATAGAAAGGCCACTAAATAATTCAAAGGCTCCGTAGATCATTACAAAGTATTTAGCTTTGATGGGTATAGGAGGGATCAGCAACATGATGTATCGATCGGGAAACATCATTCCAAAGGCTAAAAGGATCCCAAATACCGCACCGGATGCACCCAAGGTATACGTGAAATATCCACCCAGAAACATATGAATTACTGCTGCTCCAATACCGGTAAGCAAATAATATAGCAGGAATCGTTTTGATCCCCACAAATTTTCAATAGCCTGGCCAAATATCCAAAGAGCGAACAAATTGAAGAAAAGGTGACCCAGGCCGGCGTGGAGAAACATATAGGTTACCAACTGCCACGGCATAAAGCCTTCTCCAAGGGGATTAAGAACAAGATAAGGCGCTATTTCGGCCCCAATAGGAGTCCAGCCTGTACCAAATAACTGTTTGGTTAACAGAAAGGCTAATCCGTTGATGATCAACAAGTTCTTAATTACCGGTGGAAATAAAGTGAATTGTGTGTTGGGTGAAAAATTATCCAAAGATATCTGCTTTAATGATGATTTTTAAGTTTAAACTAAAACAATCAGTTGTCATCCTGAGGGCTTTAATATTTTATCCGGGATCCGAAGTTCACGCGAAGGATCTCAAAATAAGATCAAAATTTGATTAGAAATTCTGTTTTGAGTCACTTCACGGCATTAAAGATCCCCTGAACATATTCATATTATAGGGCTCTCAGCGTGACAACTTATCAATAATTAAAAGATCGTTTTTACTACGTCCTATTGATGATTCTTTTTTATGCGTGAATATACGTTGATTCCGCTCAAAGTTACGCCCGGAATTCCTTGTCCCGGAAAGGTCGTATCTCCGCAAAGATACAAACCTTTGAACGGAGTTTCGCTTGCCGTCCACTTGAGCAAGCTTCGTGCCATACTTTGAGGAATACCACCCACTCTGCCCTTTTTACGGTATACCCAGCTTTCCCAGGTTACAGGTGTTGCGGTGTGGATCACATCGATCTGTGCGTGAGAGAACCCGGGCAATTTGTTCCGCAGAGTTTCAACGATGAAATCCTGAACCTGTTGTTTGGCTTCATCATATGAGCCATTGAGCGCATACCAACGTTCAGGTGAAGCATGAGTTGAAACATTAAGCGTTCTCATCCCATTCTCTTTGTTTCTGAACGAATCCCCCGGTTTTGACATAGAAACAAATATGGAATCAGAGTTGGTGTAGGGAACGGTTTCACCTTCATCCAAATGGATCTGATTGTGCAGTGGCAGATCAGCCGGATATGCATCATCAGTGGCTATTCCCAATGTGATGGCGCCCCAGGCCTCGTCAAAATCTTTTGCTTCGGATCTGAAATAATTCCTTATCTCACCTTCTGTCATATCCTGCATATTCCACACCGGTACATTTGAGATGACGATCGGTGCCTGATAGAAGGATTTCTCCTTTCGTTTATTATTGGTTTGAACCGTGAACCCATTCTCATTTCTCAAAATCCTTTCAACCCCCTCTTTTGTATGCAGAGCTCCTCCTTTATCCTGAATATACTCCTTTATAGAATTGATCATTTCCAATAGACCTCCGGGGACATAGAAGTTCGAATAATTTGTATAGGTTAGGCCTGCTGCTCCAAACAGAAAAGGGGTTTCTCCTGAACCGGCCTGTGCAGTGATCTTCAATTGTTCATCCACAAACCGTTTGAATTTGGGGGTATCCAGTCCAAATTTCTTCATAACAGTCTCAACCGACCTAAAAGCGTATTTTAGCACCCACACGTCGAGTGGACTGTTATTGATGGCAAGTTGAGCCCACTCACTTACTTTTTGTGGCGGAAAGAATGGATTTTTCAGAGAAACTTTCCAGACCAGATCGGAAACTCTAAAAGCTTCATGCCAGAATGCTCTTTGTGCATCTTCGTTACCAAAAACCCGGGCACATTCCTGTATCCACTGCTTCCGGTCTTTGTAACGTGTGATCTGCTCACCGTCAATCCACACCGACATGCTGGGTGTGATCTCCTCACGGGGAATCTCAAGCCCGGTCTCTTTTTCCAGCTTCCATAACGGCTGATCTTCGTCAAATCCAATAAGGGTGGTCGCACCCGATTCGAAAATGTAGCCCTTTCTGAAATAGGACGAAGAACATCCGCCCGGGGCGTGGGCTTTTTCGAGAATGAGGACTTTATATCCGTCATTCGCGAGCATTGCTCCGGCACTCATGCCACCCATACCGGAACCAATAATAATCGCGTCGTAGTCATGATTTATTTTCATGTGGATGTAACATGAAACATAGGGTTAAATGTTCCAATGAAATGAAACCCGGATAGAACAAATTGCGCAGCATACTCGGTGAATAGCAATCGGTATTACACAGTCACATTAACGGGCTGAGCGGTAAAATAAAAAAGCCACATCGCTATGGCTTTAAACAATCACAAAGTTCAAGATCAACTTAATCAGTAATAGTAAATGTTTTTAGCATGCCTTTATTTGCAGGATCAGGTACTTCAGCTATCCAGGCATAATCACCGGGTTCAAGATCCACATGCATATATCCGCTTTGTCCTTCAGCCATTTCCATCACGCCACCTATAAATATTGCGCCATTTGGTGCATTTGCTGTCAATCCAAATGGAGTCATCCAATTCATCCACTCTCCAACTGATCGAAGTAATGAATCATCTTCTGCATTCTCTAATTTTACAAGCTGTACATTATGGCCAAGCAAGTGGCTATAGGTTGACTGATCCTCATAATTAACTTCAATAATTTGTTTTCCGGCATCAAAAGGTTCAGTAAACTCTATTCCGTTCTCTGACGAGATCGCAACTTTCTTACCGGCTTGTGGTTTATCAGCTTCATTCTCCTCTTCGGTCACCGTTAAGTGTTCTAACATTCCGATATATGAATGGAATACCTGATCCTTATCTTTTACATAGCACTCAACAATATATTCTCCGGGATCAAGAAACACGGTCGTTGCAGAACTTCTTCCTGCTGCTGTAAAACCGGGGCCTCCCATTGGCGGCGCTCCGGGATCAAAGAACCATGGACCAATGGCAGATATATCAGCGACAAGGCCGTCTACAAATTCACCATATTCAACATTTCCATTTATGTAAGAGTTAAAAATTCTCCTGAAATGGAGTCGTTAATGCACTATGCCAAAGCTCCAATAATGATTCACCGGCTTCATCTGCAGACTGTATTGCGGCTTCAGGAACTTTATATAATAAGAAGAAATGATCCGAGGGAGATGCATTTTCAAAATTAAAGGTAACCCAACCTGATTTTGTTTCCTTTGTATTCATATGAAAGAGATGCTGATTGTTTACAGCATCATGCGTGGCGGTTACAGATATGGTCTGTGAATCCTCTTTTTTCTCGGTACAAGAAATCAATGAAAAGCTAAATAAAAATATTACGACCAAAATGTAGGAGATGATACCCGAACGTTTAAAATATTTCTTAGTGCCTATGGTTAGTTATTTGTTAATGCACTTCAGTAAGCAGCTCTCTCCCATAACATTCTATCCACTTCTTTATGTTTGAATAATCTGGGTTTAAATAAAATATTTTTTTGTTCGAATCAATTTTTCAGCCGCTTTCTAATTTCTTTACACTACCCTATTTTTGAACCTCCGTACTAAAAATGACCCTAAAAATTAAGCCAGGCTGATATTATTTCTTAAATTAAAGAACCGAGTTTCTATCCAACGTTTACTAATTAAAACAGTAAATTAATCATTTGAATTTAGCCTCCTAATCTTTAGGTTAAAATTAGTAAAAGGGCATATAAATTACTCCGGTACAGATTCTGGAAAAACAACGACCATTATGAAGAGTTCAGTCAATAGCATAATCACAGGTACGGGCAGTTACATACCAACCAGGCGTATCAAAAACGAAGCTTTCCTGGAAAACGAATTTTTTGACCGTTCAGGAAACCGACTCGAAAAGGAAAATGAAGAGATCATTCAAAAGTTTTTCGAGATCACAGAAATTAAAGAACGTCGTTACGTAACAGATGACCTTGTTACTTCAGACATAGCCCATCTTGCTGCCGAGGAGGCCATCAAATCTGCAGGGATCGATAAGGAAGAACTCGACCATATCATCGTAGCTCATAATTTTGGTGATGTAAAGCACGGCACTAACCGCACTGATATGGTTCCCAGTCTGGCAGCTCGTGTTAAGCATAAACTGGAAATTGAAAATCCCGGAACCATTGCCACTGACATCCCATTCGGTTGTCCGGGGTGGCTTCAGGGTATCATTCAAGCTGATTATTACATCAGATCAGGAGATGCCAAAAAAGTGATGGTCATTGGCGCGGAGACTTTATCGCGGGTTTCTGACCCACACGACCGTGACAGCATGCTCTATGCTGATGGAGCTGCTGCTACCATTTTGGAGGCTAAAGAAAGTGAAGCTCCCATCGGAATTCTATCACATAATACCCGTTCCGATACCAAAGTGTATGCCAAAATGTTGTATATGGATACATCCTACAATCCTGCACTGAAAGATGAGGGTGATATCTTCCTGAAGATGCACGGCCGTAAGCTATACCAATATGCTCTTACCAATGTTCCCAAAGCCATAAAAGGCTGCCTTGATAAAAGTGATCTGTCTATCGATGATGTTAATCACATTCTCATTCATCAGGCTAACGGAAAAATGGACGATGCCATAGTGAAAAGACTTTATGCCCTTTATGACAAAGACGAGGTGCCTAAAAATGTTATGCCTATGATCATTTCCTGGCTGGGGAATTCGTCGGTAGCCACCATCCCTACTCTTCTCGACCTTATCTGGAAAGATAAACTGGAGGGTTATGAGATCAACAAAGATAAAGGTGACATCCTGGTGTTTGCATCGGTTGGAGCAGGCATGAACATAAATGCCCTTGCTTACAAGATCTAAAATGTATGAATATGATCTTATCCCTTAGCCCACATTTACAACCATGGGTTTGGGAAGAAAAAAAGGGGCTCTTCGACCGGTAGGTTCTACCTCGTTTTGGGTACTCCGCTCCGGAATGCTTTATTGAGACTCTGCCTGATACAGAACATCCATTGTAAAAACTGGCTTGCCTTTAATGGAAGTCAGAGACTTCCTAAGCATGAACTTTCCAGTCACCGCTTCGCTCAAGACTGAAAAGATGTTTATACACACTCCGACGCAGAGTGGTTATGAGATCAACAAAGATAAAGGTGACATCCTGGTGTTTGCATCGGTTGGAGCAGGCATGAACATAAATGCCCTTGCTTACAAGATCTAAAATGTATGAATATGATCTTATCCCTTAGCCCACATTTACAACCATGGGTTTGGGAAGAAAAAAAGGGGCTCTTCGACCGGTAGGTTCTACCTCGTTTTGGGTACTCCGCTCCGGAATGCTTTATTGAGACTCTGCCTGATACAGAACATCCATTGTAAAAACTGGCTTGCCTTTAATGGAAGTCAGAGACTTCCTAAGCATGAACTTTCCAGTCACCGCTTCGCTCAAGACTGAAAAAATTTTTGGATGTTTGGCAGTTTAATCAAAGACTCAATCCGATCTAATCAGCCATCTGTCACTGACCACTGTTTACTGTTTACTGTTTACTGTTTACTGATAACTGTTAACTGCTCACTGCTAATGCGCTTCCAGCCAATTATCTGCAATGCCTGCTTCCACTTTTAGTGGCACATCCAGTTCTACGGCATTTTCCATGAGCTCTGTGATCTTTGCCGGCACTTCGTTCATTTCACTTTCATGGATCTCGAAAATGAGTTCATCATGCACCTGGAGCAGCATGCGACTTTTCTTGTTTTGGTCGATCAACCAGTGATGGATCTCGATCATAGCCAGTTTGATGATGTCGGCGGCAGTACCCTGTATCGGCATGTTGATGGCCGTTCGTTCGGCAAATCCACGCACGTTCCAGTTACTTGCTTTGATATCGGGAATATATCTCCGGCGACCCAGCATCGTTTTCACAAAGCCGTGCTCTTTAGCAAATTCCTTGGTCTCGTTGATGTACTCCAGAATATTCGGAAAACGCTCAAAGTATTGATCGATCATCTGCTTCCCTTCTTCATTATCAATACCGAGCCGTGAGGCCAATCCATAAGCACTCACTCCATAAGGAATGCCGAAATTCACTTCCTTCGCCTTCCTTCTCTGATCAGGAGTCACGTCATCCAGAGAATCCAGGTCAAAGACCTCCTTGGCTGTCCTGGCGTGAATATCCTCATCGTTCTTGAACGCCTCTATCATCGCATCATCCTCTGATATGTGAGCGATCACGCGTAATTCTACCTGGGAATAGTCAGCAGACATGAGCTTGAATCCCTCTTCAGCCACAAAAGCCTTTCTGATCTCGCGTCCCCTTTTGGTTCGGATCGGAATGTTTTGAAGGTTGGGATTGGATGAACTGAGACGGCCTGTCGCTGCTATACTTTGATTAAACTGGGTATGTATACGGCCTGTCTCTTCCACCACAAGCTCAGGCAAGGCATCCACGTATGTGGATTTAAGCTTGATTAACTGACGGTAATCCAGGATCAGGCCTGGCATCTCATATTTAGGAGCCAGTTTTGTCAATACCGATTCGGCTGTTGAATACTGCCCGGTCTTTGTCTTCTTGCCGGCCGGCAGACCCATTTTATCAAATAAGATAGTACCCAATTGCTGCGGAGAGTTGATATTGAATTCCTCTTCTGCCTTTTCGTAGATCTCAGTTTCAAGTTCTTTAAGATCTTTTTCCAGTTCTTCAGAAAAGGCATTCAGCATCTCGGTATCCAGCTTGATACCTTTCAGTTCCATATCAGCCAATACATCCATGAGTGGAAAATCAACCTTGTAGGCTATCTCGAGCAGTTCGTCATCTTTAAGCCTTTCATTAAGGATCTCATACAGCCGAAGGGTGATATCTGAATCTTCGCAGGCATACAAATACACGTCTTCCACTTTCAGGTCGGCCATCGATTTCTGATTTCTGCCCTTCCCGATCAGGCCTTCAATAGGAACAGGTTTATAATTCAGCAGGCTTTTGGATAATTCATCCATTTTGAGCCGCTGATTGGCATCGATAAGGTATGCCGCGATCATAGTATCAAAAGCATTCCCTTTAACTTTCAGTCCCGCCCGCTTCAGGATCATGGAATCAAATTTATAATTGTGGGCGATCTTCAGAATATGATCATCCTCAAACAGGGGCCGCAGGGCTTCAATGACTTCCTTTTCATCCAGTCCGTCTTCTACATTAACCGGAATATAATAGGCCGTACCCGGTGTAGCCGTCAGGGAGATTCCAACCAGCGATCCGGTTACCGGATCAACACTGTCTGTTTCAGTATCAAAACAAAAATGATCTTCATCCTTATATTCATCCACCAGGCCTTTTACTTTATCCAGTGTATCAAGCAGAGCGTAATTTACCTTTTCCTCATCCAGCTCCTGCTTCGGGGCTTCTTCTTTAAAAGATCCAAAAAGATCTACCTGATCACCCTCCTTTTTGGCAACGGGACCTTCTTCGCCCAAAAACTTTTTGGTTAAGGTCCTGAACTCCATACGTTTAAAAAAGAGTCCCAGCTTTTTCTTATCTGGGCCGCTCCATTCGAGTTCTTCCCACTCTGCTGTATCAGGTACATCCGTTTTAATGGTGACCATTTCCTTTGCATGCAAAGCCTGTTCTCCAAATTCTGAAAGGCCCTCGCGCGCTCTTTTTCCTTTAATATTCGGGGCATCCTCAATAGCTGCCTCCAGCGAACCATATTTCTTGATGAGTTTTGGAGCTCCCTTTTTTCCAATACCGGGCACTCCGGGAATATTATCAGCTGTATCACCGATCATGGCCAATACATCGATCACCTGATCAGGATATACGCCAAAATAATCCTGCACTCCTTCACGGTCTATGATATCAAATCCACCATTGTTGTTATCCGGTTTCATCATGTGGATGTGGTCGTGCACCAGCTGCATGAAATCCTTATCAGGGGTAACCATCATTACATCTACATCATCAGCGTTTGCACCATTCGCTATGGTACCGATGATATCATCCGCCTCATATCCGTCCTGCTCCAGGTTCTGAATCCCCCATGACTCAACCATCTCTTTGATCAGCGGGATACCGATCTTCAGTTCTTCAGGTTGTGGCGGTCTGTGCGCTTTGTATTCTTCGTCTTTTTCATGACGGAAGGTAGGTGCATGTGTATCCCAGGCAACAGCAATATGCGTTGGTTCTTTTTCATCCAGCATTTTTTGAAGGGTATTGGCAAAGCCAAGAACCGGACCGGTTGGAATTCCCTCAGAGTTCTTTAGCCTGCTGTTGATAAAAGCAAAGTGAGCCCGGTATGCCAGAGCCATACCATCCAGTAAATAAAGCAGTTTTTTCGACATGAATTTGGTTAAGTTTAGAACCTTAATTTTCTGATGGAAACTAATTTTTTTTGATCCGAAATACGAATGTAGATTCGTATTTGATCAATCACCGCAGGGGCAATTCATGAATTAGCCCTGCGGTGATTGGAAATAGGCTTATATGAACATACAAAATCTTCCAAAAATTGAACTTCACCTGCATCTCGACTGCTCCCTAAGCTTTGAGGTGGTAAAACAATTACGTCCGGAAACTACACATGAGGATTATAAGCGAGATTTCATTGCTCCTGAAAACTGTTCCAGCCTCGAGGAATATCTGCAATGTGCGCAGGCTCCCGTTGCCATTATGCAAACAAAGGACCAACTTGAAGCTGTTACTCTCGATCTTTTTAAGCAGCTAAAAGCTGATAATGTGATATATGCCGAGATCCGCTTTGCTCCGCTTCTGCATACCGAGCAGGGACTGACGCCTGAAGAAATAGTAAAGACTGTGGATGAGGCCACCACCAAAGGCATCAAACAAAGCGGAGTTGAGGCGCGGATCATCCTTTGTACCCTCCGTCATTTTTCTGAAGAACAAAGCATGAGAACCGTGAAGCTGGTTGAACATTTTCAGGGCACTAATGTAACAGGATTTGATATTGCAGCAGATGAAACCCTCCCTATCGAAAATCACATCAAAGCTTTTGAATACGCCCATGAGCATGATATCCCCTGCACGGCACATGCCGGCGAGGCACGTGGCCCGGACAGCGTGAAGGAAACCATGCAACATTTTCATCCTTCCCGAATTGGTCACGGTGTAAGAAGCCTTGAAGATCCTGAATTACTTGATGAGCTGAAAGACAAGAATATTCATATGGAGGTATGCCCTACCAGTAATGTACAGACCGGGATCTATGATTCTGTGGCTCAGCATCGCATAAATGAAATCTATCTGAATGGTAATTCACTAAGTGTTAATACCGATGGGCGGACTATTTCAAACGTTAGCCTAACTGATGAATATGAAAAGCTTCACAAGTACTTTGACTGGCATAAAGAGCAATATTTACGAGTGAACCAATTCGCAATAGATGCCGCATTTTGTGATGAAGAAACGAAAGAAAAAATCCGCGGTAAATTATCAGACGGATTTAAAATGACGTAGGGGCCTATTGCAATAGGCACCTAAAGGTATTTTAAACATTGAATCGGAATAGCAAGACATCGCCGTCTTTAACGACGTATTCTTTTCCTTCCTGACGCATTTTGCCGGCGTCGCGGGCGGCTTTCTCAGAACCCAGCTCCTTATAATCTGAGAATGCTATGGTTTCCGCGCGGATAAATCCTTTCTCGAAATCAGTGTGAATGACACCGGCAGCCTGAGGGGCTTTGGTCCCTTCTTTGATGGTCCAGGCACGTGCCTCCTTCGGTCCGGCTGTAAAATACGTGATCAATCCAAGTTCCCTGAACGCACCTTTGATAAGTCTGTCAAGTCCGGCACTTTCAACTCCCAGTTCTTCCAGGAACATCTCTTTTTCGTCTTCATCCAGTTCGGCGATCTCTGCCTCTATTTTGGCACAGAACATAACCACTTCATCGTCGTGTTTTGAGGCGATCTCCTTAACGGTATCCACATACTCGTTGCCGGTTTCCAGATCAGATTCCCCTACATTACATGCGTAAAGCACTTGTTTAGCGGAGAGCAGAAACAGGTCTTTATAGGCTTCTCTTTCCTCCTTGGATACTTCAAAGGTTCGGGCTGAATTTCCCTCCCCTAAGTGATCGGCTAAGCGCTGAACCACATCCAGCTGAGCAACGATCTTCCTGTCGCCGCTTTTAGCTTCTTTTTTGAGCTTCTCAACCCGTTTTTCAACGCTTTCGAGATCTTTCAGGATCAACTCTTCCTCAATAATAGCAATATCCCTTTCAGGATCTACACTGCCTTCCACGTGAATGATATCGTCGTCATCAAAACAGCGAACCACGTGCAGGATCAGATCTACCTCTCGAATATGGGATAAAAAGGCATTTCCTTTTCCTTTTCCTTCTGAAGCTCCCTTCACCAGGCCTGCAATATCCACAAACTCGATACTGGCAGGAAGTACATTCTTTGACTCAGCCAGTTCAGCCAGTGTGTGAAGCCGTTGATCCGGTACAGGAACCATGCCCACATTGGGGTCGATGGTACAAAAAGGAAAGTTAGCAGATTCTGCCCCTGCGTTACTCAGGGCATTGAATAAAGTTGATTTACCGACGTTGGGCAGGCCAACGATACCGCATCTTAAGCTCATGTATTAAATCTTGTTTTTAAAAGTCTAAACTTTTTTGTTGAAATATCTTTTTATCGGGAAGTAAAATGGCCGTAAGCACTCCAAAACCGGGCCGGTCATACACGCATCCGGTATCAATACCGATCCTGTTATCTTTGATCAACGGCTCCTTAACGGGCGTATGACCAAATACTACTGTCTTTTCCCATTGGTTATTATCGGTATAAATATGATCTCTTTGCCACAGAAATTGCTCTCTTTCATATTCACTGTCCAGGTTTTCCTGTATGGTCAGCTCCGGTGAGATACCTGCGTGCACAAAAAAGTAGTCTTCTGTTTCCCAATACAACTTCGTTTCATTAAAGAATTCGTAATGGGCTTTTGGAAGGTCAAAATTACGGGGTGTAGAATCGTAATCACTTAGTGTTGTGCTGCCGCCGTTACTCAACCAAAGGTCCCATTCACCTTTTTCGTAGGCATCCAGTAGCATCTGATCATGATTCCCTCTTAAGAAGATGCAATCATGATAATGGTTAAACTCCAGCAGTTGATCTATGACTTCTTTGGAATCAGAACCGCGATCGGTATAGTCTCCGAGAAATACGTAAAAAACATGGTTGCCAAACTCAGATTCGAGTTTTTCAAGCATTACCTCGTTGGTTTTGGCACATCCGTGAATATCCCCTATGGCAATGATCTTCTTATCTTTTTGCATTACTTATGATCCCAACGATTTTTGAATCAGTCCTCGTCCTTTCTTATTAATACGTCCTGATTCACTAAGGTCGGTCAAGGCAGCATCTAAAATTCCATTAATAAAGCGGCCGGATTTCGCCGTTGAGTATCGTTTTGAGATCTCAATGGCTTCATTTATACTAACTTTGGTTGGGATCTCCTCAAAATATAGTAACTCGCAAATAGCCATTTTCAATATGAGCCGGTCGATGAGTGCAAGCCTTTTGATATCCCAGTTTTTAATATGATCGACAATGACTTCATCCAGTTCTTCTTCGTGCTCAAGTGTTCTGAAGAAAAGTTTTTCAGCGAATCTTCGCAGCTCTTTATCTTTAGTGAATTCCTGTTTTTTGATGAGCGTGTCCACAATATGCTGGGAGCTATCTTTGCTCAGCTGGTAAGCGTAAATTGCTTTGAGAACGGTCTCTCTAACTTGTCTGCGTTTTATCATGCCAAATAACTAATCTTAATGAGCGCCAAAGATAAGGGTTTGCTGAAACAATTGTGTACTCCTAAAATTAAAAATCGGTTAATCGGTCGTTTGCTCCACCATTGAATAGCTATTCAATCATTTGATCTGCGATGGACAAATTAATCTTTGTAAGAAACAGACTTTAAACTGCTCTTACATATTAAAACAGATCTGACATTTTTTGATATGAACAAAGCAGGCTTAGAAGACCAACTGATCAAATTCTCGATACTCATCATTAAAATCCTTGATGATATTCCTTCACTTAAAAAGGTGATCATTTATCCGGATAATTTTTGCGTCCGACATCTCTCCTGCTTTGAATTAGGGTATAGCATGAAGTGCAGATTTATGTTTTACTTTCAAAGGTGAAGTGGAATGAAAATGAATGATCTGTTTACCATCTTAAATTCAGCACGCGACTCTCTTCTTTTGATCTATCAAAATTAAACTTAAAGATTAATAAGGTAATACGTTGAGAAAGTGTGAACACAGTAGTTTCAATATAGACTCAATAGTCTAACTGATTTATCTCTACTGTCGAGTTGCATATTTTCACTGTATTTCACATAATAGCCTTAGATTGTTATGGGCAAAAAACCTTCTAGTGTTTTTTAAATTAAATGGGTATTAAGGGGAGCGCCTCTACTCATCTTTAAATGGCCAGAATCTATATTATTTCATTATCACAAGAACAGGTTAGAAATTCTAGTTTTAGAAAACTGAGGGTGATCTGTAGCTCTCTGAACATTAAATCCTAATAGATATCATATGAGTGCACTGTTAGCTTTTATACCCATTCTTGCAGCCATCATCCTGATGGCCGGCCTAAACTGGCCCGCTACAAAAGCTTTGACACTTTCACTGCTTATAGCCATAGGAGTTGCCTTTTTCTACTGGCAGATGACCCTACCCTATATATTCGGATATACGTTTTTCGGCTTTTTGAAAGCGCTGGATATCCTCATCATTATTTTTGGGGCTATTCTTATTTTGAATACGCTCAAGATCTCAGGGGCTATGACCACTATTAATAATGGTTTTAGCGGTATCACAGACGACAGACGTATTCAGGTTATCATTATTGGATTTATGTTTGGTTCTTTTATTGAAGGGGCCGCCGGGTTTGGAACTCCCGCAGCTTTGGCCGGTCCTTTGCTTGTAGGTTTAGGATTTCCTCCTCTTGCAGCTGCCATCGTCGCCCTCATATTCAACAGCGTGGCAGTGCCTTTCGGTGCCGTTGGTACACCGATTTTTGGGGCCATGAGTACTCTTGACAGTAATATTGAGGCACTCGGTGTCGCACCTGATGCATTTATGATGTCTCTTACTCAGTGGATCGCCATCCCTAATTTATTTGCCGGTATCTTTATTCCCCTGCTGGGTCTTATGATAATGACACGCATGTTCGGCGAGTCCAAGTCTATAAAACCGGCCCTTTCAGCAGCCCCTTTCGCCATTTTTGCCGGACTCGCATTTACAGTTCCTTATGTTCTTATTGCTATTATTTTCGGACCTGAGCTTCCTTCACTCGTAGGGGCATTTATTGGACTGGGTATTGTAGTTTACGCGGCAAAGAAGAATTTTCTTGTCCCCAAAGACGACTGGGATTTTCCTGACAAAAGCTTGTGGCCAAAGGTCTGGCAATCCAGTGTTGACACCGGGAGTACCGGAGAGGCAAAAATGTCTTTGCTTAAAGCCTGGGCCCCTTACTTGCTCATTGCTATAATTCTTGTAGTTACCAGAATTCCTGAATTCGGGTTGAAGAACTTCCTGGTTAATCTGGACTTTACCTTCAATAATGTTGCAAATATTTCCGGACTGACGTATGAGTTAAAGTGGGCTTATTTGCCGGGCACTATTCCTTTTGTATTGGTTGCCCTCTTTACCCACTTCATGTACAAGATGCCTCTGAAAGATGTGAAAGACGCATGGGCACTTACCTTTAAACAGCTAAAAAATGCCGCTATTGCCTTGTTTGCAGGGGTAGGCATGGTTCAGCTCATGCTTAATTCTGACGTAAACACAACCGGTATGGACAGCATGCTTACTGAAATGGCGGTAGCCGCCTCTAATTTATCCGGCTCAGCATATCCGCTTTTCGCCACGGCTATAGGGGCCTTAGGCTCTTTTATGTCAGGTTCGGCAACCGTATCAAATATTTTATTTATGTCTTTTCAGTTTGAGACCGCCGTCCTGTTGGATTTTTCTCCCATACTCATTACTGCAATGCAAGGTATAGGAGCAGGTGTTGGAAATATGATTTGTGTCAACAATGTCGTTGCCGTTGCAGCAACGGTTGGATGTATTGGTGCAGAAGGGCAGATCATACGAACAAACGCAGTACCGGCCTTATTCTATTATTTATTGATCACAATAATTGTTAGTGTCCTCATGCTTACCGGCGTATCACCATTAATACCGTAATATTATGCTACATCTACCAAAAGAATACAAGCACATATATGATCAATTTTCCAAAAAAATTGATCGCTCTAGGATATATACTGAACCGCTGCAAACCTTTGCTTTTGGTACCGATGCAAGCTTTTACCGGCTTATTCCAAAAATTGTAGTCAAGGCTAATAATGCCGAAGAGGTGTCTTACATCTTGTCGGAATGTGATCAAGCATCTATCCCGGTAACCTTTCGCGCGGCCGGTACCAGCCTTTCCGGGCAAGCCATCACCGACTCTGTGCTGGTAGTTGCCGGAAATAACTGGAAGCAACATCGTGTTCTGGATGATGGGGATAAAATCAGTCTTCAGCCCGGTGTTATCGGTGCACATGCAAACAATATCCTTAAACCCTATTTGCGCAAAATCGGGCCGGATCCGGCTTCTATCAATTCAGCAATGATCGGAGGTATTGCAGCCAACAACGCCAGCGGCATGTGCTGTGGAACGGCACAAAACTCCTATCAAACCGTCGATAGTATGAAGGTTATTGTACAAGATGGTACCATGGTGGATACAGGAGACACTGATAGCCGTAAAGCATTTGAGAAGTCGCACGGCGATTTACTGAAAGACCTGAAACAGCTTTCACTGGATGTCAAAAATAACAAAGCGCTGTCCGAGAGAATTACCCAAAAGTTCAAGATGAAGAATACGACCGGATACAGCTTAAATGCTCTGGTTGATTTTGATGACCCGTTCGACATACTTGAGCACATTATGATCGGATCAGAAGGCACACTCGGCTTTATCGCTGAGATCACGTATAGAACAGTGGAAGAACATCAGCATAAAGCTAGCGCACTGATCACTTTTCCCAACATTGAAGATGCTTGCCGGGCCGTTATTCGCCTGAAGTCGGAGCCGGTGCAAGCTGTGGAGTTGATGGATCGTGTCAGCCTGAGATCTATGGAAAATGCCGACGGTGTGCCGGTATATCTGAAAGATCTTTCCGAGAATGCTTCTTCTTTGCTGGTTCAAACGGCATCCAACGATAAGGAAACGCTCGATCTGCAAATTGAACAAATAAAGAAATCGATAAAGGATATTCCGATCGAGATCCCGATCGAGTTTACCGATATACCATCCGAATACGCAAAACTGTGGAAAGTACGTAAAGGATTATTCCCGACCGTTGGAGCCATGCGAGAAACGGGTACATCGGTTGTCATTGAAGACGTATGTTTTCCGGTTCCAACATTAGCTGAAGCAATACCTGCCCTGCAAGCCCTTTTTTCTAAATATGAATATGATGAAGCCGTTATTTTCGGTCATGCGCTGGAAGGCAACGTCCATTTTGTATTCAGCCAGGATTTTGATGACGAAAAGGAACTGGAGCGGTACAAGGCTTTCATGGATGATCTGGCTAAGCTGGTAGTAGACCGTTTTGATGGGGCGCTGAAAGCCGAGCACGGTACCGGCCGTAACATGGCGCCCTTTGTTGAAAAAGAATGGGGCTCAGAGGCCTACGAATTAATGAAACGTTTAAAGGCCATCTTTGACCCTAATGACCTGCTTAATCCCGGTGTTATTTTAAACAATGATCCTGAGCTCCATCTCAAAAATTTGAAACCCATGCCCGCTGCACATGAGACCATTGATATGTGTACGGAATGTGGATTTTGTGAACCGGCCTGTGTTTCCCATGACCTGACACTGTCACCACGGCAGCGGATCACAGTTTACCGTGAGATGATGCGCCTCAAAGAGACAGGCGAGAAACCCGAGGTGCTGGCTTCGATGGAGAAGGCTTATGATTATCAATCTCTTGATACGTGTGCTACAGACGGTTTATGTGGTATTGCCTGCCCTTTGGATATCAATACCGGAGAGTTTGTCAAAGATCTGCGCAGGCAAAAAAATACACCGGTACAGAAGAAAGTGGCTTCAGCGATAGCTCCGCGCATGGCAACTATGACGGGTGCTACAAAATTTGCTTTAAGTACATCAAATATGTTTCATTCTCTGCTTGGACCCAAGACACTTGGTGCCATCGCCGACGGATTACGCAAGGTATCAGGGAACAGGATGCCCAAGTGGAATAAATATATTCCTAAAGGAGCGCCTAAAGTAAAGCCGGAGCAGTACGCTGTTAAAGATACTGCCCCCGATAAGGTCGTTTATTTCCCCTCATGTATTAATCAAACCATGGGCTTGCCCAAAGGCCATGAGGAAAAGGTACCGCTTACCACTAAAGTGAAACAGCTTATTCATAAATCAGGGTATGAGATCATCTATCCAAAAGACCTGTCAAGCCAATGCTGTGGAATGCCTTTTTCCAGCAAAGGCTTCAAAGAACAGGGGAAAGAGATCTCTGATAAACTGGAGCAGGCCCTTTATGAAGCCAGCGATGGCGGAAGATATCCCATAGTTTGTGATATGAGTTCTTGCCAGTTAACTATGGTAGAAAATATGGAACCTCGTCTAAAAGTTTACGGCCCGGTTGAGTTTACCCTTAAATATTTAGCACCCAAATTGGATTTCCAGCCGATCGATGAACCCATAAGTATTTTTGCGGTATGCAGTGCTAAAAAATTGGGAATGGACAGTAAGCTGGAAGAATTGGCCAATTTATGTGCTGATACTGTGATCGTACCTGAAACGAATTGCTGCGGATTCGCCGGTGACCGTGGATTCAGCCATCCCGAACTGGTAGAGCATGGCCTCAGGCATCTTAATGAGCAAATACCAAAGGAAGTAAAAAACGGCTATTGTACAAATCGCACATGTGAAATAGGCCTCTCAACCCACAGCGATATCACCTATTCATCCATCCTCTACCTGGTTGACCGTGTAACTGCTGCTAAACAAAAGCAGGTATAAGCTCAATGATTTCAATTTAGCCAACCACTAATAATTAACATGCTTATGAAATGGTTCTTGTTTACAATTTTGCTCGCTCTTCTTCCCGGTTTTTTGTTAGCCCAGGATGAAAACAATTACGATCTGAATTTCAGCGGATTTATCAGTTATGAAAGCATTTTTGATACGCGGCAAACGGTATCAGCTCGTGAGGGCGATGTGTTGATCTTTCCGTCTCGTGTCGTGGACGATCTGAATGGTGATGATATAAACGCACAGCCTAATTTCAACATGTTTGCACTTCATAGTCGTTTGAAAGCTGATATTTCAGGTCCGGATATATTTGGTGCCCGGTCAAGTGCACTGCTGGAACTCGATTTTCTTGGCAACTCCGATCCTGTAATTAGCCTGGTAAGGCTGCGCCACTCCATCATAAAATTGGATTGGGAAAAGGCCTCTCTTTTATTTGGACAATACTGGCATCCAATGTTTGTTACAAGCAGCTTCCCTGAAGTCTCCTCCTGGGGAGGTGGTGCTCCTTTTGCAGCTTTTTCGCGAAATCCCCAGATCAGGTTTACCTATGCCCTGTCAGATAATTTTTCGGCAGCCTTCATAGCGCTTACACAGCGTGATTTCTCAACAACTGGACCTAAGGGTGGGTCTCCCGACTACCTGCGCAATTCAGCAATACCTGAGCTGAATCTACATCTGGTATATCAGAATAAAGGATGGGATCTGGGAACTGTGGCCGGTTATAAAGTCATAAAGCCCAGGCTTGCGGATCTCAACGGAGAAAAGCTGGACCAAACACTGGGTTCATGGCACACCAATGGATATATCCGCAAAGACTGGTCCGATTTAACCATTAAAATTCAGGGATTGTATGGTCAGAACATGCATAATTTTCTAATGATGGGCGGATATGGTGAGTTTGTGGATAACCAAACCAATGAGATCACCTATAACAATTCAGAAACCGTATCTTTCTGGACAGAATGGTTATACAGAAATGGAGATCTGACCTACTCTGTCTTTGGCGGCTATTCTGAAAACTTGGGATTTACTGATATGCCGGGTGCTAATGAAACTGTTAACTTTTACGGAAGAGGTTCGGATATTGATCACAGCTATCGGTTTTCACCACGGCTGACCCTGGAAGTTGAAAAGTTCCAGATCATGGGCGAGATCATGTACAGCGTGGCAGCATATGGATCAACTCAACCCGATGGAACCGTTTCAGATACAGAAGACGCCAATAATGTGAGGTTTCAACTACATCTCAAATACGGTTTTTAATCAGGTTTACGTGACTTATTAAAACGTTATAATGAAATATCGTTTCTGAGGTTGAAGGTCTTCTCCTTGTCCTTCCGGTATCATGTTATTACATCCCATAAAATAAACCTGCTAATATTTCCTTTAGCAAGTATAATATTCACTACTCAAATTTATATATCTCAGATCTGCAACTTTTTGATGGTTTGAATGAATGCAATGAGCTTATATCCATACTTTTGAAAAGCGTACAGATCTCCCTTAAGAAACTAAGTCATTATAAAACACGCTACAGTTCGATTCCCTCAGTTTTCGATCTACCGATAGACCGATCTGCGACGGACCCAATTAAAATTATCAATAAACCAAAACTTCCGTTGTAATACTCCCAAAAAGGTGCCTATATTTGGAGCCTTGATTCTAAAATACATGCGTCCTTAGCTCAGTTGGTTAGAGCGTTGCATTGACATTGCAGAGGTCACTGGTTCGAATCCAGTAGGACGCACCAAAACCCTATATAAGTACTTGATTTATATAGGGTTTATTATTTTTAGGTACTAGTAAAGGTACAAACGTTTTATAATACCTATGTTGTATGGTTAGCTATAGTCCTTTTTTCAAATTACCCTTATACACCCACCCTATCTCGTAATCTCCAGTTTCATAATCTACATAAAAGATATTATACCACCATTTCTCACCCTGAATTAATCCTAATGCCTGATCTTTACGAATAATACCTACAGAATCAGATTTAGATGAAGGCTTTTCTCTTACTGTTGACTCTCTTTTAGCTATTAAAGTATTGTGCTCTATTGTTTGGTCAATATTCACATTCATTTCTACAGATAAATTTTTTGCGCTCTCTGCTACCTGTTTCAAATCTCTTGATAGATCGTCAAGTTTATTTTCTAACTTTTCAGAACTTGAGTGACTTTGATAAATCATAATGACAGTTAAAATCAACATAATCAGTTGATAGGCATAGTTTATATTCAAATTTTCCAAAATAAATTTTGAACCCTGGCCTTCAATTTCATTATCGTGTTTTATCACATCCTTAGTAGAATCAATTGCATTCCTAGCAACAGACTCCAACTCATCAACACTTAATTCTTTAAAATTATCATTGTAAGTACCATAGAGATATTCAATATCTCTAAGTGCTGAGCTTGCATTGATAAGGTTTTTATTGGGTTTTAGGCCAAATGATTTTGAAAATTGCTTTTGAATATTCTCAATTTCACTAAGATTACTTGAGAGTTCTCTTAATATATTATTGTAGTCCCAATTTATATGGTTAATTGAGGTATTTTTTAGATCAATCTTTGCAAACGGCCCAAGTGCAGAATTAATTGAACTTAAAGATGCATGTGAATCAAATATATCTTTATAAGAATCAATTAGTCTTTGATTTGATATATTTATTGTATCTAAAGTCTTTACCCATTGAGTCATCCAATGAATGTTAGAGTTGATCCCTATCGTTTTTAGATCTTTGTGAAGTGATCTAAATACATCAAATTGTCTAACTATTCCAAGATTATTGAAAGGAGAATTTTGGTTGACTAATTTTTGCAGTTCTTTTGATAAATTGGATGAAATTTCACCTTTCACATCTGAAAGATCTTTATTGCCTTCAGGGGTTGGTTTATCTTCTTCCTTCTTACTCATCAGTAACTCTTAGCTACAATTTTTAGTTGATTTGCATATTTATATAAATCGTTAAGAGAATCTATATCCACTCTTTCACCATTTTTATTTTCATCAAATAAAGTAATGTATTTGTTATCACTAGAATTGAAGTGTAGCCTACATATAGGTTGTCTGTTATTGTCATCCAGTAAAATTCCCATATAACTTTTTGTATCTCTGTGGTGAACTCTACTAGGTGATACAACCTCTGATACAATGGCTTTCACTATATGGTAACCCTCTATTTCTTCCTCTGTAGTTTCTATCCCATTATCTTTGGATTCTAATTCTTCTTCTGATACAACCTCTTCTTGTTCTTCCTCATCAAAAGCTGAGTTTATTTTTTCATTAATTTTTTCTCTTATAAATTGGTTAAATGCTTTTTTAACTATCGGAGTAAATTGTTCTTCAGTATTACTAGTGAATCTGCCATCATAAACTAATGAGGTAAAAAACTTCACAAACTCTTTAGTAGGATTTTCAAGAAGTGTTGCAATCTCTCGCTTAATAGCCTTTGTATACTTTAATTCAACAGCTGTTTCTAGAGTAGCATCTAAGTCAAATGTGCCTTTTGAAATTTTCTTTAATTGAGGAATTAGATGTTCATCGATATTCAATAAATCTAATTCCATGTAAGGTTTATCATCCATTTTATTTGACTCTTCCAAATCAGAGTAAAAATGATAATGTCTACCATCTGTAACTATACCAAGTTTAGCATCACTCACTGAATAATATCGGTACAACTGTGAAGGAGCTTTTGCCTTCAAATCTATTTGTAATTTTTTGCATTCAAAAAGTATCGCTGGTTTACCGTCTATGAAAATGGCATAGTCTACTTTCTCACCCTTTTTAATTCCAACATCTGATGTGAATTCCGGAACTACTTCATCAGGATTAAAAACATCATACCCCAAAGCTTTGATAAAAGGCATAACAAATGCATTTTTTGTTGCCTCTTCAGTTAATACTTTATCTTTTTGTCTCTCAATGTTATTCGAAATCGACTTTAACTGATCTATTAAATCCATGTATGTACCTCTACTTTTAATTAATATTCGATAAGTGTAACAAAATTAATCTAGTAATTCTACATACACTTTAGCTTTTGAATCAGTGAGTTATGGGACTTACTACAAGCCCAGAGGGGTAAGTCCCTTAATATTGGAAAGGCTTCGCCTTACCTTTTTCGCTTCGCTTTTTTGGGCTACAAGTGCTTGTAGCCTATTGCTGTAACTCGTTTCACTCGCAACAGGGAAACTCTTTTGTGTTTTAGGAAAAGTTGAGAAAACAAAAAAGGCACCCCAAATGGGATGCCTTCTTTTCCTTAAATCCTGTATCTATGGTTTCCATTCCTTAAATACAGGCAAATTTAAACGTAATACTAGTAGTTATGAGTGACCCAAATTAATGCCTCAATGAAGAATGAATACCTTCCCCATACCTCTATATTTTCGTTACTGCTTATCATCTTTGCTAGTTTAGGGTTGTCGCTTGTGACGCACACATTCTATAAACCTCTCTTCTTGCTAGATACCTTTATTCAGCCCTTCATCACCATCAAATTTTTCGCCTTCTTTTTTCTCAAAACTGAACCGAAAACAAGTTCCATTTTTTGAGTCAATATCTAAGGAAGCATCGAGCTGTTTTGCCAGGGCTTTGATCAGCGTCATGCCCATAGAACTGTTGATATCAACATCCGATGTATCCGGCATTCCCAACCCATTATCACACATTTCAACGTAGATACTGTTGTTTTCTTTTCTGAGCTTAAGCCTGAATTTACCGGCACTCAATCCCTTGAAGGCATGCTTCATACTGTTGGTTAGGATCTCATTCAACAACAAACCGCAGGGAATGGCCTGAATGATCGGGAGTTTGGTATCCTCCAAATCCAAAATAATATCTACTTTTTTGTCATTTGTTTTGAGTGTGTTATAAATGACCTCACTTAGCTCTTCAAAATATTGAGCAATATTAACCTCTGAAAAGTCCTCACTGTTGTACAACTTTTCGTGAACCATGGCAATGGAATTCACCCGCATCTGACTCTCCCGCAAGACCTCTTTGGCAGATTCACTTTCAGTCGAATAGGTTTGCAATTCAAGCAGCCCCGTGATGACGGCCAGGTTATTTTTTACCCGATGATGGATCTCAGCCAGCAACATTTCTTTTTCCTGCAGTGATTCCTGGATCTTATTTTCTGCCTTTATCCGATCGGTGATATCAACGTACAGTCCATAAATTCCAACTACACTCTTCTCTACTACCACAGGTACTGCATAAATGATCACATCAATGACAGAACCATCTTTACGAATTCGCTTTTGGGTGACCTGTTTTATTTTTTCACTTTCACTTAGTTGTTCGGCTGCCCTTTGCTCACATTCCGGCACAATAAGCTTATCCAGGTCAAGGCCTTTTAACTCATTTTCCCTGTAACCGAACAGTTGCTCAAAGCCATCGTTTACCATTTCCACTTCATGATGCTCATTCAACAGAGCAATGCCAACCGGACTGGAATTGAATAATTTACTTAAAAGGCCTTCACGCTTTTTAAGAGCTTCTTCGGATGCTCTGCGTTCACTTATATCCCTTTCAATTATGATAAACACGTCTTCTCCAAAATAATTACCGGTGTTCACCAAAAACTCAGTAGGAAAGACCTCGCCATTATTCTTTCGGCCCCAGCCCTCGTATTTAACGGCTAATCCTTTTTCAGCTTTTTCAAAGATCTTGCCTATTCTATTTTCATCAAATTTTCCCGGAGCAATAAGCATCCGGATATGTTTCCCTACCACTTCGTTCCGATTATAACCAAAAGTATATTCCAGGCCTTCATTTACCTCAATGATATGACCTTTTTTATTGATGAGATAAATAGCATCACTTATTGAGTTAAAAAGGTCCTGATAACTCATCATGCTTCTCTTGGTTTCCAAAAGTGCCTCTTCCCTCTCGGTAACGTCATGAGTCAGTGAATACATAGAAATCATATTGTTATCACTGTCATACATCAGGGAATTATACCACTCACAATATATGACCTCTCCGGTTTTGGTCACATTTCGGTTAATAAGGGTAAGTTCTCTTCCTCCCTGCTCCAAGGTTTTCTCAACATGATGCATCACATAATCAAGATCATCATCATGAATGAACTCTTTGATCATCCCTTTCTCAGAAACCACTTCCTCCGACGTATATCCAAACAAGTCCTCAGCCTTCTTTGACCATCGACTTACATTCATTTGGGCATCCCATTCGATCTCAGCCAGCGGAAAATTATTAAAGCTGATCTGACTTGAAAGCAATTCATCTCTCACAAACCTTTTTGTAACAAGGTCCGTGATATTATGGGCAATAACCAGTTTCGACGGATCCCCTTTATATTTGATCATATGGGCAGAAAGCTGAAAGTATTTACTGCTTCCGTCTTCGCATTTAAATTCCCAGATACCGGTTGAGTTCAACATTTTTTGAGCTTTGCTACTCAAGTTCAATGAAGAGGGATCTACCTTTGAACCAAGTTTCAGGATCCTTTTACCGACCAGGTATTCACTGGAAAAGCCTAAAAGGTCAGTAGCGGCTTTATTTACATCGAAAATCTTTAACGTAACCTGCTCGCAAACGAACATAGGCTGAGCGTCAAAAAAACTTACTTCGGAGTTAAAATTCATGAAGTTTCTGTACTACAATATCTTAATTTTATGCCGCTCGAATATCTCATTTATAGGCTGACATGTCCAATTACAATTTATTAAAAAAATATCTCAGGAATAAGGCTGTGTGGGCATTCCATTTTTTTTATCTTGCAGGTATTAAGAATTTTTGAGAATTAAATATTGAATGGCTGACAAAACAATTACTTTAACTTTACCGGACGGAAGCGAACGAGAATATTCATCAGGTGTCACAGGACTGGAAGTAGCACAATCAATCGCAGCGGGCCTGGCTCGTGCCGCACTCAGTGTTACTGTGAATGGAGATATCATAGACCTTGACCGGCCTATCACCGAAGACGCTGACATCACCATTAATACCTGGGACAGCGAAGACGGTAAATACACTTTTTGGCATTCATCTGCTCACCTGCTTGCTGAAGCGGTTCAGGAATTATACCCTGAGGCAAAGTTCGGTATCGGCCCTCCTATCGAAAACGGATTCTATTACGATATTGATTTTGGTGATAACCAGATCAGCCAGGAAGATCTTCCGAAGATCGAGAAGAAGTTCATTGAAATGGCTCGAAAGAAATCAGAATTCGAGCGCAGGAATGTCAGCAAAGATGAAGCCCTCTCCTTCTATAAAGAAAGAGGTAATGAATATAAAGTTGATCTGATCGAGGATCTCGAAGATGGAACCATCACATTTTACGAACAGGGTAATTTCACAGATCTCTGTCGCGGACCGCACATTCCATCTACCGGAGATGTTAAAGCTGTTAAGCTGACAAGCCTTGCCGGCGCCTACTGGCGTGGAGACTCTGACAGCAAGCAGCTGACCCGAATCTACGGGATAAGCTTTCCCAAACAGAAAATGCTGGAAGAACACCTGAACAGAATTGAGGAAGCAAAGAAACGGGATCACCGCAAGCTTGGTAAAGAGCTTGGCATCTATATGATCGACAATATGGTGGGTAGCGGATTGCCAATGTGGTTGCCCAACGGAACCACACTACGCAGAACCCTTGAGGCCTTTCTACGCGACGAACAGAAGAAACGCGGTTACAAAGAGGTTATCACTCCCCATATAGCCAACATAGAATTGTACAAGACCTCCGGTCACTATCCTTATTATAAGGATTCACAGTTCAACCCAATGGAGGTGGATGATGATGAATATATGCTGAAGCCGATGAACTGTCCTCATCATCACAGGATCTATTCCAATGAAATGAGAAGTTACCGTGACCTGCCACTCAGACTGGCTGAATTCGGATCCGTTTATCGGTATGAGCAATCAGGGGAATTGAGTGGACTTTCGCGCGTTCGCGGTTTCACTCAGGATGATGCTCACATTTATTGCACACACGACCAGCTCAAGCAAGAAATTAAGAATACCATTGAATTGACTCAGATGGTCTTCAGTACTTTTGGTATGCCGGTTGATATCCGCCTCTCTTATCGGGATGAAAACGATAAAAAATATGGCGGAAACACTGAATACTGGGATCGTGCCCAAACTGAGATACGAGAAGCTGCAGATGAAATGGGGCTCGACTATACTATTGCTCCCGGAGAAGCCAGTTTCTATGGACCTAAGATCGATTTTATCATCCGGGATGCTATTGGACGTAAATGGCAGCTCGGTACGGTTCAGGTAGATTATGTTATGCCTGAGCGATTTGACCTGACCTATGTCGGTTCCGACAATGAAAAACACCGTCCGGTCATTATTCACAGAGCACCATTCGGTTCAATGGAGCGGTTCACAAGTATCCTGATAGAACACTTTGCAGGTGATTTCCCCCTGTGGCTGTCGCCTGAACAAGTAAAGATCCTCCCGATCTCAGACGATCAGATCCCGTACGCCAAAGAACTTGAAACGGCCCTGCTAAATATTGGTGTAAGAGTCTCTGTAGATGAGCGCAGTGAGCAGATCGGTGGAAAGATCCGTGATGCTGAAACGAGTAAGACACCATTTATGTTAATAGTTGGTGCGAAAGAAGTTGAGGAGAATTCAGTGTCTGTACGCCGTCATAAGCACGGGGATATTGGAACTTTCAATTTTTCTGAGTTTCTTTCAGATATCAAAGAAGAAATTGACACAAAAGCTTTACCTAAAGACTAACAAAACAACGAGGTTACTATCGCAAGAAGAAATTTTCAGAGACGACCACAAAATGATGATCGTCCCCGAATTAACGACGAAATTAATGCTTCCCAGGTCAGGGTCATAAAACCCGACGAAGAGCATGAGATCACGACAGTAGATCGTGCCATAAAAATAGCCGAATCATATAATCTGGATCTGGTAGAAGTTGCTCCTAAAGCCAAACCGCCTGTTTGTAAGGTGATCGACTTTGGGAAATACATGTATGAGAAAAAGAAAAAAGAGAAAGAAGCCAAAAAGAAGCAACATACTGTTTCTGTTAAAGAGCTTCGCTTCCGTCCTAATACGGATGATCATGATCTTGAATTTAAAACACGTCACGCACGCGAATTCCTGGAAGGCGGTGATAAAGTGAAAGCTACCGTACAGTTCCGAGGCCGCGATATGCTATATACTGAGAAAGGCGAATTATTACTTTTACAGCTCGCTAAAGACCTTTCTGACGTTGGCAAGATCGAATCAAAGCCCAATATGGAAGGCCGCAGAATGATCATGATGCTTACTCCTTCGAAAAGTTAATTCCTTCATTGCGTAGGGCTATAAATCTCCCTATTTTATAAGTCTTTAAATTTTCACAAAAGTTGGTGGATTTCCATGCCAAAAATGAAAAGTAACAGTGGAGCTAAAAAGCGGTTTAAAGTTACCGGTACCGGTAAAATTAAACGTAAGAAAGCTTTTAAGCGTCACATTTTGACTAAGAAAAGTAGTAAAACTAAGAGACAGCTTGGTAAAGACACATTGGTTGATAAAGCCGATGAAAAGTCTATCAAAAAGCAGCTCCCTTATAAATTTTAATCATTAAACTAACGACAAAATGCCACGTTCATTAAACCTTGTGGCTTCCCGTCGCCGTCGCAAGAAGATTATAAATCAAGCGAAAGGTTACTGGGGCAAGCGTAAAAACGTTTACACTATTGCTAAGAATGCAGTAGAAAAAGGTCTTCTATACCAATATCGTGATAGGAAGAACCGTAAGCGTAATTTCCGTCGATTATGGATTACCCGCATCAATGCGGCTGCACGACTAAACGATACTACGTATTCCAAGCTCATCCACGCGATGAAGCAAAAGGATATGCAGATCAACCGTAAAGTCCTTGCAGATCTAGCCGTACACGATGCAGACACGTTTGCTGCTATTGTAAAGGAAGCCACTGCTTAATTGCATATTATATGATATAAACCGGTAGATCTTTTTCATAAGGTTTACCGGTTTTTTTATTTTCAGCAGTTAGTTAATAAGGAAATAAGTGACAAGGTTTTAATCCTGTTTACTTATTTCCTTATTAACTTATATCCCATTTACTCTATAACACAAAAAGCATCACATGCTTGATGACATAAAAGTATTAGAACAAGACATTCAGCAATTTGAAATTGCAGACGAAGATCAACTTGAGGCTTACCGCCTGGAATTTTTGTCGCGCAACGGCAGAGTTCAATCCATGTTCAAAAATATGGGTAAGGTCCCAAAAGAGAACCGTGCTGAGGTCGGCAAAGCCATGAACCGGGTTAAAACACTGGCCGAGTCCAAATTCGAGGATGCCAAGCTCTCTCTTGCACAGGATCAAAGCAAGGACCTGAGTGCCAAAGATGATATCACTTTAACCCCTCCTTCCTATCCTTTGGGGTCACTGCATCCTTTGACACAAACACTTGAAGAGATGAAGTCGATATTTTACCGCCTTGGTTTTACCATTGCGGACGGACCTGAGATAGAAGATGACTTTCATAACTTCACAGCTCTTAATTTTCCTCCAAACCACCCTGCAAGGGATGAACAGGATACCTTTTTTATCCGAAAGAGCGATGATCCGAATATTCAGGATCTTGTGCTGAGAACCCACACATCACCGGTTCAGATCCGATTGATGGAAAACACCAAACCACCGATACGTGCTATCATGCCTGGTCGTGTCTACAGGAATGAGGCAGTTTCACCTAAATCATACTTTCTGTTCCATCAGGTTGAAGCTTTATATGTAGATGAAAATGTAAGTGTTGCCGACCTGAAGGAAACCTTGATCACTTTTGCCAAGCTGATGTTCGGCTCTGATGTCAAGTACCGGCTGCGCCCCGGATTCTTTCCCTTCACCGAACCAAGCCTGGAAATGGATGTCTGGTGGGGATCTGAAAAAGACGGTAAATGGCTTGAGATCCTTGGTTCAGGTATGGTAGATCCCAATGTTTTTAAACACGCCGGGGTCGCCCCCGAAAAATATACCGGTTTTGCCTGGGGTATGGGTGTAGAACGTATCGCTATTTTGCGTCACGGAATTGATGATATCCGTACTTTTTATGACAATGACATTCGCTTCTTAGAACAGTTTAACTAAATACCTCCCTTACTTTAATGAAAGTATCTTATAACTGGCTTAAAGAATTAATTGATCTTCCGCTTTCGCCGGAAGAAACTGCAGAAAAATTAACGCTGATCGGTCTTGAGGTTGAAGAGATCGAAGACTATGGCAGCTCTCTTGAGGGTGTAATAGTAGGTGAAGTGCTAGAGGTTCGTGCCCACCCGAACGCCGACCGGCTTCAGATCTGTGATGTAAACCTGGGTGATACCAAAACACAGATCGTGTGCGGCGCCAAGAATGTGGCTGCCGGGCAAAAAGTACCGGTCGCAACCGTAGGCTCAACTCTCCCGATCAAACTGGATGACGGTTCAAACCTTACCATTAAAAAAGCTAAACTTCGGGGAGAAGTTTCTGAAGGAATGATCTGTGCTGAAGATGAACTCGGCCTTGGAACTGATCACTCCGGCATCATGGTACTTGATGAAGGACTGAAGATCGGAAAACCAATTTCTGATATCTTTGACCTGTATGAAGACACCGTTATTGATATCGCCATCACACCAAACCGTCCGGATGCGACCTGCCATCTTGGAGTAGCTCGCGATCTTGCAGCAGCTCTGAATCTGAACCTGCAACAGCCCGAGTTCACTTCTGGCAAAACGGTAGAGACGTCCGACGATATCAAGATCAGTATTGAAAATACTGAAAAATGTCACCGATACGTTGGTAAGATGGTGACAGGCGTGGAGATCAAAGAATCACCCAGCTGGCTCAGAAATAAGCTCAAAGCCATAGGTGTACGACCTGTGAACAATGTTGTAGACGTGACCAACTATGTTATGTACGAATTAGGTCAGCCACTCCACGCATTCGACTATTCCACCATTCGTGGCAAAGAGATCACAGTAAAAGATTTTGACAAAGAGATCGAATTTGAAACCCTGGATCACGTGAAGCGCACATGCTCCCCCGGCACCCTATTCATTTGTGACGGTGAGGGTCCGGTTGCTATTGCCGGAGTAATGGGTGGTGTGGATTCTGAAGTAAGTGACGAAACCACAGATATTCTCATTGAAAGTGCCTATTTCGATCCCGTTTCTATCCGTAAAACTGCCAAAGAGCAGTCTCTTCAAACTGATGCTTCCTATCGCTTTGAACGTGGTATAGATCCAAATATACAGGCCATAGCAGCAGAACGAGCCGCAGAACTGATTGCCGAAGTGAGCGGTGGAAATATCTCTGATGAAACCATTGATATCCATCCTGTCAAAACTAAAGCTCATCATCTGACTCTCAGAAAAAGCTATACCAATCGCTTACTTGGAACAGATTTTGACACTCCAGCTATTGCTAAAATATTGAGTGGACTTGAGCTAAACGAGATCTCCAGAGATGAAGAAACGATAACCTATGAGATCCCAACTTTCCGGCCCGACCTTGAACGTGAAGTTGACCTTATTGAAGAGGTTGGACGATTATTTGACTACAACAAGATCCCATCTCCTGATCACGGTATTTTTGTTTCTTCAGAAGCTATCAATAACTGGGAAAAGCTGAATCAAAAGATAAGAGAAACAGCCCAACAGCTGGGTCTCCGTGAGATCTATTCCAACTCCCTGATCGCTGAAAAAGATGCTGCACAATACGGTGAGAAAGATGAATTGATCGATGCACTGAACCCACTTAACAAGGATAACAGTACGCTTCGTCCTTCCCTCCTGCACGGGTTTATGAAATCTGCTTCCTATAACTTCAATCGCAATGCATCGGGTGTTCGCTTTTTTGAAGTTGGCCATGTTTTTAATGCAGACAAAGATGGAACATATTACGAGGGCATCAAAGAAGAAGTACACCTACTGTTTGGGCTGGCCGGTTTGAAGAATGTAGATTCATGGTCACAGGAAGCAAGACCCTATTCTGTGTTCGACCTCAAAGCTTTGGTCAATGCCTTCTTTATCAAAATGGGTCTGGCTGATCACCTTAGCTCCGAAGCGGTGGACTCAGAAACACTGGAGTATCAATGGAGAGATCAGAAGGTCGGAAGCCTTTTCATCCCTGATGATAATCTCAAAAAAGCCTACGATTTTGAACAAGATGCATTTGTAGCTGAGTTATCTGTGACGGCCATGTCACAGATTTTAGATGCTGTGCCTGAAAAGTCCTTCAAACCGGTTCCAAAATTTCCGTCGTTTGAGTTCGATTTCGCAGTTATTGTGCCCCAACAGGTTGCCGCCGGCGAGTTGATAAATGTCATCAAAAAGAAAGCAGGAGATCAGCTCAAAGACATCAGCATCTTTGATGTCTTTGAGGGAGAGTCGATCGGTAAAGGGAACAAAAGCCTGGCCTTCAGACTGCATTTCCTTGATCGTAACAAGACCTTGAATATCAAAGAAGTAGAACCTATTATTCAGAGAATAGTTAAATCACTCGAAAAAGATTTTTCTGCTAAACTGAGAGGTTAGATCAAACTTCATATAAATGAATAAACTTGCACAACAAACCGATAAGTTCAGACGACTTTTGGATGAAGTCGGCTCAGAGGTGGATGACCTAAAAAAAGAGATTCGCGAGCTTAAACGTGATAATGCAAGGCTTAAGGCAAAGCTTGAGGAAGAGCAGGAAAAACAAACCGATATATTCTCTGCCATCACAGAAAGTGAAAGGCTGGCTTTAAGACAGCATGTTAAAGGGTTGATATCAAAGATAGATCATCATCTGGGAGCTGACTCATGAAATCGATCAAAGTGACCATAATGGGTAAGCAATACCCACTGAAAGTTGAAGATCATGAAGAAGAAGCCATGCAGCGTATTTGTCGCTTTGTGGATGAGCGATTCAAAACCTATCGCGAACAGCTGGTAAAACAACCCGAATCGACCGTTATGACTCTTGCCGCTCTCAGTATTGCGGAAGAGCTTTTTGAAATACGCAACACCAACAGTGAGCTGGAAGACAATGAAGAAGTTCTGATGGAGCGAGTCAACCACAGCCTCGAACGTTTATTGAAAGAAATAAAAGAAACTTAATTACAGACTAATTTTCAGGAGACTATTTTGGCTGATACTATCAGCATTTTTTTTGTAGGAGATATTGTTGGAGACGCAGGCCTGGAAATGGCCAATACTTTTCTACCCAGCCTTATCACTAAGTATAACGCCGATTTTGTGATCGCCAATGCTGAAAACTCTCATGAGGGATTTGGCACCAACCGGAAGATCATCAAGAACCTTTTAGAACTGGGTGTTGACGTTGTAACAGGCGGTGATCACTCCTTTGACAAATGGAAGGTCTTTGATTATATGAGGGAGCATGATCACATTCTGCGCCCTCTCAATTATCCTAAAGGTAATGCCGGCCTGGGTTTTAGTATTTTTCCTTTAAAGAAAGATGAATCCATTAAAGTAGGTGTATTGAATATTCAAGGCCGCACATTTATGAAAGCCATTGATGACCCCTTCTCAGCCGCCGAATGGGCCCTTGAAAAGATCAGAGAGGAAACTCAAATCATCTTTGTGGATTTTCATGCGGAAGCCACCGCCGAAAAAATTTCCATGGGTTGGCATATTGATGGGAAAGCCTCAGTACTTGCCGGCACACACACTCATATTCAGACCAATGATGCTCGTATTCTTCCTGAAGGACTTGGGTATATCACGGATGCCGGCATGACCGGTTCATTCGACTCATGTATCGGAATGGATAAAAAAGTAGCCATCAAACGTTTTATGACCGGAGTGCATCAAAAATACAAACAGGCCAAAGGTAATAATCAGCTTTCGGGTGTTTATGCCAAGGTTGATGTAGGATCCGGAAAATGTGTACATATTGAACCGGTAACCTATCCCGGCCTTAATAATTCTATTCAAGGTTGATGGAAGAATCCAAGAAGATCGTTTTACAGGCTCGTGATCTGCATAAAAGCTTCCCCGGAGGACCGGATAAGGAAGAATTACGGGTACTTCAGGGAATGGATATCGAAGTGGAGGAAGGAAGCATTACCTCCATTATCGGATCAAGTGGCAGCGGTAAAAGCACCCTGCTTCATATTCTTGGTGGGCTTGATACTCCTGATTCAGGAGATGTATTTTGGAATGGTAAAAATATCACGGAACTAAAATCAGATGATCTGGCTGAATTTCGCAACCGATACATCGGATTTGTATTTCAGTTCCATCACCTTCTTCCTGAATTTTCTGCCCTGGAAAATATAGCCATGCCGGCTCTCATTGCAGGTACTCCATCGAGCGAAGCTTATAAACGGGCCCGTGAATTGTTAGGTCTTTTTGGGATCAAAGCCCGACAAGAACATCGCCCCACTCAGCTTTCCGGCGGTGAACAACAGCGCGTTTCCATGGCAAGAGCTCTTATGAATAACCCAAAGGTTATTCTGGCAGATGAACCCACCGGCAACCTGGATTCTGAGAACACCGAAGTCATTCTGGATCAGCTGTTCGAACTCAGAGATGCAATGGGTGTATCTGTTCTGCTCATTACTCATGAAAAAGAAATTGCCGGACGTTCAGACCGCATCCTACAGCTTAAAAAAGGCATCCTTGAGCCATTTTAATGTTTTGGTAAAAGCTCAAAACTGTCCTATTTTTACACCCTTAATAAATCAAAGCAAGTTAATTTAAAAATCATGTCAAAAAGGCTTTCAAAAGAAGAATTAGAAACCGATCCGCTAATCGAGAATTATAATCGAGCGGCCAACTTTTATTTTGAGAACAGAGTTAAAGTTATCAGCAGTGCAATTGCATTGATTGTACTAATTGGCGGTATTGTTGGATACAACTATTACTCAGCCGCCCAGGAAGATCAGGCTCAGGAATTACTTGCTATAGCTGAAGGCTACTACTCTCAGGGGGATTATGAAAATGCCCTGTACGGAAATGAATTTGAGTTAACCTACGGTTTCGATCAGATCGCTGAAGAATTTCCCAGAACAAACGCCGGCAATATTGCTATTTATTATGCCGCTGTTTCAAGTTTTGAATTAGGGGATGTCGAAAATGCATTGAATTACATGCAATCTTTTGATGTACCGGATGGCATTATGGGCGTAGGTCCACTCACTTTCCATGCTCGCTTGCTTATGGCTAATGAAAGCTATGAAGCAGCAGGTCAGAAATTCGTTGAGGCAGCCAAATGGAACGAAAATGAAGTAACCACACCATCCAATCTGTTTGAAGCCGCTCAGGCATACTATAAGGACGGCAACAACGAAAGAGCCAGTGAACTCGTAAGTCAGGTTATCGAAGAATATCCACAGAGCAGTAAATATGCCGAATCACAGAAACTGAAAGGAATGATCGCTGCTAATTAATTGATCACCACATACCTTTTTACTTTTCAAAGGCCTCGTTTCGAGGTCTTTTTAAGTTTCTATAGCTTCTACTCTCTTGTAAGTTCGTCTACTATCGCATTAAATCGTTTATCAAAGTCTTCGTAGTAACTCCCGGTTGCAGGTCCGGCAAAGTAACTATGGACATAACGGGCATATCCTTCCTTATCTATAAAGATCAATGTTGGAAATGCCAGTATCTCATCCATAAAAGGAAATGCTTCTGCAGCTTTTGTTTTTGATAGCGGTCCACCAAGGATCATATCATAAGGAATGTTCAGGTGCCTTTTGTAGGCCTCAATTCGATGGAGCCCATATCCCACCGAATAGTTAGCTTCGTAGTTTACGGCTAAGGTCTCAACATTCCTGTCAGGATGGTTGGCTAACCACTCGGTTAAATATCGCGTTTGATCCTGGCTGTTAGAGCACCACGTCCCCATCAGCTGAATGATCAACACCTTGCCTTTATATTGCTCTGATGTAACGCGTTGTTCAGCCAAAGCAGCCAGCTTTTCAAGATCAGGCCTAATATTTCGCTCAGTGAGATCGATCACCTCAAAAGGATCTCGTAATTCAGCATTTTCATTCGGAGTTGCAATCCAGGGTCTGGCATACCCATCATCCAAAATTAGCTCTCCACTCCACTGCTCACTTGTATGGTCATATGTTCCCTTTAATAAGAAAGCATGGACTCCATCAAAAACAGACATCTCGATTTGATCTCCCTGCACTTTACCCTCAAAGAAACGGTAATCACTTACTTCAGTCAAAATGGTTCCGGTGATTCTGCTACCGGTTTGTTCAAACAGACCCACGGCCGGATATTCACCACTTCTACCGGCATTCACGGTCATATCCCATCGGCTGCCGACCTGAACAGGCTTCTCTTCTTCTTTAATCTCATAACGCGATTTTCCATACTCTGCTTTAAACGGATATGTTCGGTTGCTGTAATGTTTGATAAGAGTACCGGTCATTTGTTCTTTACCCATGGCCATCTTTAGCGTAATATCGAAAGCAAACATGGGGATAATGATGCTGTCATTTTGCACAGAAGCTTCCAAAGAAGCACGATCATTACCATTTATAAAAGTAAAAACAGGCCCATCCGAATTTCTGGGATATTCAACCTCAAAGGTAAAGGGGATATTTGCATTACTATAAACAATATTTCCTTTCCAGGCACCTGTTTTAGGTTGTTGAGAATAAGCAGTTGTCTGAAACAGAAGTGATAGGGAAAATAGAAGTATTAATATTCTCATGTATGCTGTGGGGTATGTAAGTTTGTAAAGTTAGATCGAATTCAAATATCCGTGTAGATCTTCATCCGTTTCAATGTTCAATTTCTTTCTGAGGCGTGACCGACTGATGTAAACACTAGAGGGTTTTATATTTAGCAGATCTGCTATCTCTTTAGAATCAAAACCAATTTTGATATACGCACATAGCCTAAGATCATATCTTGTTAGTTCAGGAAATTCTCTTCTTAATGTTTCATAGAACTTCTGATGTAACTGATCTATTTGTATCTCAAATGTATTGTCATCTGAATTACTGTGTGTATCAATGATCCTTTTCATCTCACTCAATTTGCGCTTAAGTGTCTCAGGCTTTTTTTCAATACTTTCCAGCTTCTGATTCAGCGATGACAAGATCTTGTTCTTTTCATCATTTTCTTTAGCCTTTGTGGCCAGTTCTATCGTTTTAGCTTTGAGTTGTTCTTTCACCTGTTCAATTTCGGCCTTCAAGCGTGCTTTTTCAGCTGTTTTTAAACGTTGTCGATACTTTTCTTCCTGTTGCTGAAGTGAGCTTCGTTTATCGGTCAGTAAATATTTCTTCTGTTTCTTAAGACTTATATCCTGCCAATAATAAATTACCCAAATCAACACTACAACTAACATCAGATAGATAAGATAAGCGTACCATGATAAAAACCATGGCGTGCTTACTTTAAAACTGGCAGACCTTTCAGCAACCACCGTATCACCCATAATTGCTCTGACTGTAACTGTATGGTTACCGTGAGACAAACCGATGAGATTAAAACTGTTTCCCTCTTCATTATCTACCCACTTTTCTGACCTTTCGGATTTGTACTGGTATCTTATACTTTCCTCGTTTGGTATTAAAGCTTCTATCCTTACATTGTTATACTTATATGAGATGTTTGCACCCTGATATGTTTGAAAAACATCGTTATTGTTAAAAGCTTCAAAACTTCTAAAAACAAGCTGATAACTATTATTAATGTTTTCATTGCTAATGGTTAGATTCCTGAGTGCAAAACCGTTATAGATAGGATAAAAATCATAATCAGATGTCAGACTGCGGGGTAAGGCATTCTCACGTAACAGATCTTCAAGAGCCGAATTAGGTTCGGATTTAACGGGCTCTTTGAATGAATTATCAGTTGGGTCAAACAAGTATCTATAATTCCCTGTTGTAACCTGAATGCCCTCATCAGTTTTTAGCAGACTGTGTCTGGAACCTTCAAATTCTTCACTAGAATATATATCCCTGTAAATCGGCTCCAGATCATCCCCAAGAGTTGCCTTAATGACCCCAAATGTAGGAATATTTATCCATATTGTATTTTCTCCATCAATAATGATCTGATTACAAGACCCTATGATGAGGTCCATTTTTTTCCAAAAAACCCATTCCCCATTCCTCTTTCGGAAGATGGATATTCCATTATAGGTTCCGGCCAGCAAATAATTTTTATATGTTTTAATGGTCCAGATCCCACTTTGTTCGCCTATCCTGTTTAGAATGCCACCTTTCAAAGTAAATAGTCCGCGATCATGGCCAACCCAAACCTCATCTTCAATGATGTTCAAACTCCATACCTGACCCTCAGAACCTGGAATAAGTCTGAAGTTATCGAAGTCTTCATGAGAGTCATTTAGTTCATCCCATGTTGCTGTATATAAACCCTGATTGGTCCCCAAATAAAAATCTTTACCCCTCAGAACAGCTGTATATCCTGTTCCAAAATCTCCATGAAAATCGTAAAAGAACGTGAACTTGTGCATGAGATCCAGATAAGAGATACCGTAATCCATACCCATCCATAGTTTTCCCTTCGGACTGTAGTGCAAACTTAGTACTGTGTTATTCTGCAGGCCTTTATTTTTGTTAACATGATGAGTGATATTGCCTTCCTCATCGCTTATATATAGTCCACGTAAAATTGTACCGAAGGCCTTATTCGTATCTCCTATCTTCTCAAAGCTAAATACGTTTGCCTCTCTAAGGATCCTGGATAATTCAGTGTCTAAGGGCTTGACCTCACCAAGCTCATATTTATATAAGCCGGAATTCTGTGAAACAAGTATCAACCTATCCTCATTCTCGTACATACCAACAATTTCCGGAACTGGATTGAAATTAAGAACGGTTAGCAGTTTGGGTGACAGGTCTTGTAACTCATAAAGTCCATTAATCTCATCAACAAAATAAAGTGTTCCACTGAGCTCAAAACTCTTTTGTATCTCATTTGGAGCCGGAATTTTGGTCAAACTTCCGTTTGTGTAAACATAAATATTACTGGCTGACACAAAGAATATGTTATCATCTATGGCATGAACGTTCCAGAATTCTTCACTGATCTGATTCAGGTCTTCCCGAAACGGGTATAAGGAAGTGTACTCGAATTCTTTATACAGATTTCTTTTCCAGACCCCAAAATCCAGATCCGATCCACTGTATATCAAGGAATCATTTATCACAGTAACTGAACGGGTAATGCCCCTACTCCCATTGTAACTCTTCCAGTGCCTGCCATCATACTCTAACAGTCCTCGATTTGAGGCCATGTAAACCATTCCATTGGGGGCAGTATCGATGTCCCAGATTTTACCTTTGTGGCCGTACTGTGAAGGGGGGAAATTATTTAGATAAGGGACACCTTTAACAGGCAACTCCTGAAAGGCCAGGGATGGCAAAATGTTTAAGGCTAGAAGTATGTATGTGACGATCAGGTGCAAGAAAGTATTAGATTTCTGTTTTCAAGTATATCCGGCTTATCACTATTCCCATAACAGTTGACTAAGATTTTTAAAAAACAGCGGGCTTTAATTCAAGTACTGTATTCCCATTAGTACTTAATATGTTTTTCTTATCTAATAAACCTGAATGTAAGCTATGGAAGTTTGAAATGCATATTCTTCATATAAAAAAAGCCGGCTCCATTTAAAGAGTCGGCTTTGATAAGTTTTATAGCTTCAGAAAAGCTTTTCAATTTCAATATTTAAACAAATGCTTCACCGCCAATTTTGGCGTTCTGTCAATATTGAACAAACCCCAGTGCTTCTCTGGTTCTAATGGTTCATCCGCTCCTTTCCAATATTCATCAAAGGCTTCGAAAAAGAATGTAAGAATATTCTCCTTTGTGACCCACTGTATCAGATCTTCTATATATCTCTTTTGTAATTCCTCATTCACAAATGAGGGCTCAATACCCTTACCATTTGAACGGGTCGTCCAGCCAGCTTCCGTGATCACTACCGGCTTGTGAGGGTATTCATCTGCTACTGAGTAATAGTTTTGCTGGGTGTAGGAGAGCGCTTCACTGATCTGCTTGTATTCCCAGACCGGATAGGTGTGTATAGAAATAAAATCTACAGCCTCAGCTACTTTCTTTAGCTTACCAAGCCATGGCGCGTAGTTATCACAAAAGGTAACAGGCTGTTTGGCTCCGGCTTTGACCTGATTCACGTACTGCAAAACCTTGTATTCAGGCACATAATGATCTGTCCAGTTTACACATGTTTCATTTCCGACTGATAATGAAAAAATAACCTCAGGATAGAGGTTCCCCATTTCGATCAAGCGGTCAATTTTATCCTGATTGATAATCCGATTTTTCTCAAGTTGAGGCGGTGTATAAACACCACCCTGCCACGGGCAATTGAAATTATTCTCTTCGGCCACAATATAAGCTCCAAGCATGATTTTCAGATCGAAACCCTCCTTTTTTATAACCTCTAAGACCATTTGGGAGTGCTGATCACAATCAAACAGTCTAAGGTATTTCCAGTGTTTCTGCAGTATGGTCAGATCTTCCTTAACCTCTGCATATGAGGGAGATACTCCGCCCGGATGCTGACCATCTCTGTAGCCGGAATAGCAAATTGCATTTCCGGAAGTAATCCCTATGTTGTTAAAGGTGTTCATGCTAGTATTTAAGTTTTCCATTATGGTCCCAAATGCCCCAATAAGCACCCACTTCTCCTTCGTTACTTTTCTTCCATGATTCATCAAATGATGAGAAATAGAATACTGCCACATCTTCATCCTGTGCCCATAGGTTCGTATTGATAAAATACTTCAGGGCATTTTCCTCAGAAGGAATTGCATCGCCCAGAGGCTCGCCCTTACTTGGCCATCCGGTTTCAGTTATGATAATTTCCTTGCCCTGAGCAACGTTTTTAGCCTGATGGTACATTTGGCGCATATGTTGAAAAGAATGTTCAAAACTTGTGCCCTCCCAGTATGGATAACAATTACATAGAATTACGTCACTGTTTTCCACCAATGCCGGCCGTTGAGTAAACTCGTAATAGGCATCAACATATCCGACCGGTATATCAGTAAGTTCTTCTTTTACATCTTTCATATAATCCAGCAGTTCAGTCTCGGACAGATCATCCCTGTAAAGCACTTCATTCCCAACAGCCGCAATATCCACATATCCGTCTCTGGCCAATTTGATCAGGTTTTTGATCTCCTCTTCATTTTTCTCTTTATCACTGCTAAGCCATGCCCCAACCAACGTTTTAAGTCCATATTCTTTGGCTACCACAGGAATTATTTGGTTTCCCTCTGTGCATGAAAATGATCTGATCCATTCGGTATGAGGTGCAAGCACCTCAATCCTTTTACGGATCTGAGCTTCAGATATCTGATCACCCGGACCCTGACCTTCTTCATAAAGACTAAAGCACAGGCCGTGTACTTTATCATTCAATACTTCTCTGAATAGATGCTGAAGATCAACATCAGGTTCGTTGTCTATATAGCTTAATTCTGCTACATCACCCGATCGTTTATATGTAAGGTATTTTTCTTCTCTAAAAGACATTTTACTTAACCAATTTTATTGTGTTATATACATTTGTCAACTTGTTACAGCTCCCCTCTTCTGTCGATCAGTATTTGCTGAATCTCTCTTGCTCGTGCTTCAGTCAACCTATAACTATACATTACCCAGATTGCCAACGCGGCTGTCACAGCGGGTATTACAATATCAGCTATACGTAAGTTAGTCATGGTTGCCGCTGTCTGTGTAGCTGCATTTTGATCAAAACCGACAAGCTCCAGTACCAGACCGCCTAAAACCAGTGCAATGGCCTGTCCCAGTTTCACCATCCACCAATAAATGGCACCAAAGGTTCCTTCTCTTCTGGGCATACCATTTTCAAGCTCATCAAGATCACATACATCTGCTGTCATACTCATCATCAGCGTAAACAGACCGCCTAATCCAAAAGCCATGAATGGGATGGGCATAAACATCAACCAGGGATTCTCAGGACTGAAACCCCACCATTTTAGGATGTAACCGACTATGGAAAGAGCTGTTGAGATGATAAATGCTTTACGCTTACCAAAGTGGTCAGATATCCATGATACTATAGGAATGACCAAAAAAGCTGTAGCAACAGCCGTCATGGTAGAAAACCAGGCAGGCCAGTTACCAGCGGCACCGTAATCACCGTTGAACATGTAAAACACAATGATGAAGTAACTGAAAGAGGCAACAAGCTGAAATCCATTAAAAACCAAAAAGGTAGATACACATAATTTCACAAAAGGCTTATTCTTGGAAACCATTACAATATCACTGAAAAGATTTTTCAGGTTTTGAATGGCAGTTCTGAAAGAGATCTCTTTTCTGTTTTCCATATGGGTGTCATCCAAACCTTCACAAAAGATGGCAGGCAGCAACCCTAAAGCGATACAGATGCCGCCAACAAGCACTGAAAGTTGCCTGACACCAGTAGCCTGATCTGCAAACAGATCCGGATTGGCAATTAACACCCAGAACCAAGGTACGATCATCCATGCGATCTGGCCCACCGTTTGAGAAAAAGCCATCAAATGAGTACGCTCATTGTAATCGGTGGTCATTTCATATCCCAGTCCTATCAGCGGTGTAGCAAACATGGTATTCCCCACCAGGAACACCATCGACATAATCAGGAAGTACCAAAAATTATAGGTTTGTGAGTTGGTCTCATCCATCTGCCAAAGCAGTATGAAAAAGATCCCACTGAGAATAGCCCCTACAAAAATGTAAGGCCGCCGCCTTCCCCATCTTGATTTCGTATTATCTGAGATAAAGCCCATGATCGGGTCGGTAAGAGCGTCAAAGATCCTTGGAAGCCCTCCCAGTAAACCGGCCAAAAATGGATTCATGCCGAAAGCGGTCAATAAAAAGAACATGAACACCCCCAAAGCACCTGGCAGAAGATTCAACACAAGGTGACCTGCACCGAAAGAGGCCTTCTGCCCGAAAGGTACTTTATCTTTAACTACCGGTTGTTTTGCTGACATATTCTTTTTAAAGTTTCAAATCTTTAATTTCAGTTAGTTCCTTACAGGAATGAGTACGGTTTGTACTGCTTTTCCACGTATTGTGAAATCAGTTGATCTGCCCTCCAGCTCAAGCATAATTTCTTTGGGTGTTTCACTTTCGTTTAGGAGTAATACTGCTATTGACCCATCCGGATTTTCAGCCGCTGTAAGCATCAGATCTTCATCATCAGTTCTATCAAATCCTATTCTTTTGGCTCCCGGTCTTATATACCGGCTAAAGTGTGCCATGGTGTAATAAAGTGGCGTGAAATAAACTTCATCCTGATCAGGATCAACGATCACAGGAGCCACACACCAGTTTTCTGCCCAGTTGGGTCCTCCCTGGCGGTTAAGCACCATATTCCAATCGATCCAACCATCCACCCAATTATTCAGCGTACCTATCATGTCTCGGGCATAGCGGTAAACCGGGACATATTTGGGATGAAGATGTTTTCTGTCTTCAGGGGCCCAATCATATCCCCAGTCAGTGGCTTCTTTTGACCAATACCACTCATCATTCCTCCATTTAGGCACCTCAGCATCCACGGTGGCTTCCGTTTGGATCAGATACTTATTAGGAGCTTTTTCATGAGCGTATTGAAGCTCATCTGCAAAGATCTTAAAAGTGCTGGCATACCAGTGAACTGCGGTTCCGTCATAATATTTGGCAGCCTCCTCGTCATCATACATGGCGTCTACCCACTCAATGAGTTCTTCATGTCGATTTTGGTCATACCCAAGCAGTTTAACGTCAGGCCAATCCTGTTCCAGAGTTGGACCGAGGTGATTCTTAACAAATTCATTCTGCTCTTCCGGAGAGTAATGCATACTGTCCCAGTTACTGTCGTTACCCAACGGTTCGTTTTCAACAGTGACTCCCCAAATGTCGATACCTTCTTCCTGATAGGCTTTCAAGTATTTTGAGAAGAACAGGGCCCAGGTATCATAATATTCAGGTAGCAGTTTACCACCTTTCCAGTCATTATTGTCTTTCATCCATGGTGGAGCTGTCCACGGCGAAGAAATGATCTTGAAACCATCGGTAGAAATTTCCATAGCATCCTTGATCATGGGAATGATATCACCCCGATCCTCTTCTATAGAGAAATTTTCAAGTTCAGTATCTCCAGGAACCGGTGCGTACGAATAGTTACCCAATGAAAAATCACTTGAGTTCATGTGAGTTCGGGTGAGAGAGTAACGTGCACCCGAGTCTCCAAAATATGCTTCAAGGATCCTGTTTCTATTCTCTTCACTCAACTGGTTCAACAAGTAGGCAGATGACTCAGTGAAAGACCCGCCAAATCCGGTGATCTCCTGAAAGGTTTCAGACGGATCAAGCGTCACATTGATCGTTGTTTCAGCAGGAGAGAACTCCTCCACTTTTGTGAGCTGGTTACCACTCTCTGAAGTTTCATAAACCTCTATTTCCAGTGAATTCATATTACTGCAATTTGCCATTATAAAAACCAAAGCTAACAGTGTTATATATTGAACTGATGAAGTCATAATTATTACTCAGCCTCCTTATTATTTCTTGCTTGAATTTCAGCATCCGTTGGTGGCACTTTTACAGTTTGCATAAGCGAATCAACGTTGCCGTTAAATGTCTTGGTGATCGGTATTCCATCACGGGTCAGCCCATCAAAAATCCCTGCATCCACTTCATCCCAAAGCACATATTTTGCCTGTGATTGCAGATTGATCAACCCAAAATGATTTTCTGAACCGAGCTGATTTTGAGCATCTTTCCATTTTTCATCAAAAGCTTCAAAGTAAAATACAGATACTCCGTTTTCTTCAGACCAGTCCCTGATCATATCGTGATAACGGGCCATTTTAAATTCATCCGTAGCTCTTGCTCCTTCATCACCATAAAATTCGTTTGATACCGTAGCCCAGCCGGTCTCACCGATGTGTACTTGTTTATTCACACTCTGATCTTCCATATAATCAACTACACTCTGATATTGTGAGGTTGCATATTCCAGGGCTCGCTCCATAGCGGCTTCAATTTTTTCCATGTCAGACAGATCCGTTTCATTATCACGTACCCCCCAGAAATCAGGATTGTAATGAGTGTCGTGCATTGGATAGGTATGCATAGAAATGTAATCAACAGCTTTGATCAGCTTATTCAGATCTTCTTTGTGATAGTTGCTGCTACCGCCACCCCAGGAAGCAAAATTATCAGAACTTGTGATCCAAAGAGATTCAGGCAGATCACCTGATTTTTTCAGATCCTGCAGATGATTCACCCATCTAAGAATGATACCCGGTTCTACATAATACTCGGTTTGCCAGTGAACCATCGCTTCATTTCCAACAGCTAGAACTTTTACAATGTCAGGGTATTTATTGGCTAATGCGACGGCCCTTTCAATTTCTTCAGCATTGCGGGGACTATCTGCATCCCGAATGCGCTTAGGTTTATCCGTCCATGCATTTTTAGCATCGATCCAGGCTCCCATCATCACGTACATCTCAAAATCCGGGTCTTCCTCCTTCATTTCTTTAATGGCTTGTAACAACCTGGGAACAGCATCGAGGTAAACATTATAAGTGCGGACGATCTTAATACCCATTGCAGAAAGGATCTTCATGTCTTCTTTCAATTCGGGGATACTTGGTACACTGTCTCGGGTTAGCTCGCGGTAACCGCTATATGAAATAGCAGGATATGTTATGGGATCTGATAGTATATCTTCTGCTGTCACCTTGATTGTATTTTTGGTTTCGCCGGATTCGTTATTACAACCGATCGTTAGAACGGTACCAAAAAGGATCATAAAAGCGAATAAACGATGAGTGAGTGAGTTTTTCATGATTCCTAATTTGGTTACCGAAGTTTGTGTTTATTGAGTAAAACATTGATCTGCTTAACAATACCCGATCGCTGAAAAATATGGCGGGTTGTTTCTTCATCAAGTGAGCATTGGTCAAAAGTTTTTGACGAACCATCACTAAGTATCACTTCTACACTTTCAGATTCACCTGTTTGGTAGATAATCGGAACCTGACAGCAAGTAAATACAAGTGCATTTTCTGGAACGGTCAATTTATACTTCTCTTTGCTGAGCGATACTAAATTGAGTGTTTGAACACTTTCAGTGAATTCTTCTTTTTTTAGGAGAGTGGGATTGAAATGCAATACGCCTTTCTTAACGTCTAATCCCAACTCCCCAATTCTGACCAGTATATCTTCTTTTACCTGTCCCGTCATTCCCGGTTGTTGAGCCCCACGATGCTGTGGAGTGTGTGAATAAGGATCCGTTGGGAAGGCCCCATACACTTCAGGAGATTTATGAACACCAATGCCTTCACCGATCTCTTCAAAGTGATTAGCTAATTTCTGTTGGATATCCTCATCAGATTCATTCTCAACTGCCTGCTCACATACTTCCTCGACTGCAAGATGTAGCTTTGAAACCATATGCCAGTAGATGGATCCTAACCCTTCGTATCCAAAAAATGTACCTGAACGACCGGTGAAAGCCTTATGGTCAAATACTTCCTCAAAAATATACAGGACAAGATCTTCATCTTGCTTTGCGAGTTCTTCATAAGGCCCGGTTTTGAGTTCATTCAATGCCTGTTTCAGGTCTCTTGCGTTCCTGAAGTTGCCATTAAAGTGATAACCACCTTCAATATCTTTATTTATAAGCTTTTTATTTCCATCAGCCAGCATCTTTTTAAGTAACTCTGATCTTTCAACCTGCTTTTTTGGTATGTTATTCTTTTCAAGGAAACCCGGCAGGTCTTTATTTGGATACAGTATATAACTTTGCTGATCTTCTCTGTATAACGCACTTTTCCTTAAAGCATCCAACACAGAAAGAGATTGTTCTGAGGTCAAATAGTTTGCGCTTAACACTGCAACCTGCCCTTCCAGCATTTCATCCAGGTAAGAGATATTTATGCCATCTTCGTTGAAACTCATTAGGTTATACGCGTGATAGAGATCATCATCACGTTTGTTAGCCCGGATGGAGTGTTCCAGATAATTCAGTGTCATTGTAATGAAATCAGATATCTGTCCGACTTCTAATTCTGATTTTTTACCGCTAAACCCATTGGCATAGATCTTACCTCTGTAATCACTTCCGGCTTTACCTAAACCTTCCGTTATGACTCTTCGTTGATTGTCACTGATATTTCCGGACAGCAGATCATTATGGCCTTTTAGTATATCAGAGATATCCTCAAACTGGATCTTCAACTCTTCTGATATCTTGATATTATTTTGGGAAAGCTCCTCAACCAACGGCTCCAAAAACTTCAGGAATCGATGCAAATAATAGAGTGTGACCATCGATACCCCATTACCTACTAAAGCATTGTTGGCATCATTCCACTCAGGCCGTTGCGTGTTCATCCATATGCCAGCTTCAGGTATAAAATTGGATACTTTAGCCAATAATGTTGCAAAGATCTTCTCTGTAAAGTTTACGTGGTGAATCTCCTCCTGATCGCTGCCAAGTAAGGCCCCATCCGCGCCTGTTTCGTCCACCTTTTGGCGGATTTCCAGATCTGATTCCTCATCAAATTCAATAGTATCCTTGGGGTCTTTAGCTATGTCCTCATACGACTTTATGCGATAAGGTACATTGGCATACACAAACTGATCATTTTCAAAAAGTTCTGATAAACCCGCTTTTACATGACTTTTGTAGAATTCCAGAAATTTGAGAAGATAAATGATCTGATGATCACCCCAATATCCGATATAGGACCAAGGATCGTCAGGATCAGATACCTCCCAATCGATCCCACCTTTGGTTACCCGATAAGGATTATACCCATCAAAAGTAGATGCGTTCAAAAATTTAAATATCATACTCTCGATAAAGCCGGGATACGAATGAGCCAGGGCTTCCCAGTTTTGAAAGATATCCCGCCAGTTACCTTCGTAATCAAGGATCTTTGAACCGTCCTCCTCACTGTTGGTATTTATGGAGAATTGATTCCACGGCCGGCTTGGATCACCGTGGCGGCGACTGAATTTCAGTGGTAGGTATTCCTTACCAAGTCGGATCAGGTCGAGATCTTCAGATCGATCCAGTAACTCATCCAGCTCGCTCTTGTCAAAATGGTCGTCAAGATTATTCAAAAAATCTTCATTGCTTTGATATACCTTTTTGCTCGCGTTTTGCAGATACTTGGTGAAATCGTCTTTCTCTATCCTGTAATTATGATCGAAGGTGCCGCCCCTCATAATATTGAAGAGTGTGTTGGAGTAATGACGGGCATCCATTAGCTCATCGTTACTTAGCTGTATACCATCCGCCCCTGCTACCAGTTCCAATAATTTATTTGTACCCCGAAAAACATCCTGCTCAACTTTTTCCAAAAGTTTATCGTCAGAATTTATAGCCCGGCTTAGTTCAATGACCTGAGACTGATTTTGGTTTACATTCGCAATGATCGACCATTCAGATTCAGAATTACCTGCCAGCTTCAGATCCTTAGTTACGAAATATGCCCCTTTTTCTCCTTTTACATCCGTTTCTTCCGTGAGTGGCTCCAAATTCCTGAAACTATCGAGTTGCAATGAGGACACAAGATGATTTGCATCTTCAAGCCCCAGTGACCACGCGATATTAGCTTTCAAAGCTTCACTTGGTTCGGCTTTATCAACAATAATAGCACTCAAAGCATAAATACCAAGACCTGATTCTTTCTCCAGTTCATTTCTTTTGTAAGCATCTACCAGGTTACTGGATCTCATCTGAAGATCACTGCTAACTCCGTAAGGCATTATATTTTGGATACCATCAAGCAGCGTTAGTTCTTTGGGCTGATCGGTTAGGTTGGTCAATTGGGATTTCTTAACGAATCCATACAGATTTGTGGAATTCCATTGATAACTGAACTTTAAACCCAGGTCATGATTGATCTCTTCAAACATCACCTTATTTCCAAACCTATTCTTATACAGATTTCTGGTGATCTCAAAACGATCTGAATATCTCACCGAAAATGGTTCCCAGATCAATTTTTCACCATCCACGGGTACCTGAAAGATGGTTTTACTGCCGGTGGTATGGGCCAGTTCCGTGATCTTGTCATCGGTGTAATATGGAAAAAGAGCGTGATCAGCATTTTTACGTCCGGCTGTAATCCCTCCATTGCTTGAAATGAACATCCAGTGATTGGAATCACTTACAATGCTCATGAAAAAAGGTCTCATTTCATCAAATTCTGAGATCTTGAACCAATGGTCGCTATTTATTTTTTGAAGGCTAATAGACACGATAAATTGAAATAATTCTGTTTTAGTATTTTAATTTTTAATAGTCAGCTACTTATTCTTCATAGACTCTTACATAGTCCACAAGCATTGTCTGTGGAAACAGGGTACTGGAATTTGGAGGCCCAACAAATGAATCGTCTACGTTTGATCTTAATTCAGTTTCAATCAAAGAAACACTCTCAAAGTGTCGTTCAAGATCTTCAGGTCCTGCACCCTGCTCATAAGGATCAAACTGGTGTACATCCTTAAGTACATAATAAGCCGCTCTTGGAAAGAGCTCATAGAACCCATCAAGATCGGTGGGGCCTTTAGCCATGATCCCGAACCATTCTTCGTTCATGTTGTTTTCACCTTCTTCAAAATCAAACTGATATCCTTCATTTGCCCATGAGGCGTTGGTATCATGTACATCTAGATTCTCTGTCTGTCCGAATTTCCACCAGCCATCACTGAACTGAAATGTGAAACCACCTATAGAATTGTCAGTTCCACCCATGCCGGCGGCATTACTATAAATTTCTTTCCAGTTGCTGAATAAATAATTTGCCTGTGCTCCTTGTGCTTCCTGCAGTGTTCTCGCGTTAAATGCATCTGAACCAAACTCAGTAAGTAAAACAGGTTTTCCATATTCATTTTCAACTCTTTCATATAGGTCGGTGAAAGTCATACCACGATAGGTATTGGTACCAAAGATGTCCATATCAGGTACCAGTTCTGCAACCAGATCCATGAATAAAAGATCACCGTTTGCAATTGCAATAGGCCGTGTGTCATCGATCTGTTTCATCTGAACAGCCGCTTCATTAAATAGCTCATACATGGCGCGGGCACGAATGGTAGACTGTCTATCCTCTATCGGTATATCTTCTGTTTCAGCCCCACCCCAAAATAGACCGTAGTTATTTTCATTACCCAATAGGAAAAGCAACAAGCCCGGAGTATCCTGATATTCTTCAACAAGCTGAGTAACCTCACCTAAAAGCAGTTCTCTTACCCTTGGGTCAGAATATTCTGTGTTTGCCATCCAGGCTCCGTTCACGGTCAGTCCATAGCGGCCAAAGGAATGATTAAGCATGGTATAGATACCGTAATTCTCATATATATAGGTGATCCAACGTTTTGGAATGCCTGTATAAACACGAATGGCATTCACACCCATATTTTTAAGCAAAGCCATTTCGTAATCAAGAGCTTGCTGTATGAACTCGGGAGATTGATCCCATAAACTGTAGGCATAATTTGTACCTCTTGGAAAATAGTCCCAGTTCATACCGTTAATTATTTGAGGTTCACCATCAACAAGCAGTTGCCAACCCTCTTGGGTTTTTTCTACGGTGACTTGTTCTGATTGACCCATTACTGCAGTAGAGAGACCCAGTAATACAAGGAGTAGAAAGATGGGCTTTTTCATATCTAATTTATTTAGTCATGTTCATTCATTTATACTTATGATGGGGTTGATACTTCTTAAGTTCGCATCATCTGTGATCAGATTAGCATCAGAGTCGCGAAATATCAATATTTACAATGTATATACAGTACAACTGTAACCGCTTTTCTGACTTTAAAAAGCCGTTTTATGGTTTCTAAAGCAATTTATTTAGTGTCAACAAATCATTAATCAATTGTTAAGAAAATTTACTGTGTATATAAGATTTAAAGGTGGGATTTGGTCTTATTACTTTGAGATAAGGACCTTATTGATAAGCTTTATAAGTAGGTCAACAAATTCAAAAAGTATTTTAAAGAAAACAGATTCCAGTCAATCAAACTTGACCTTAGACGTGGATAATTTTTTCCAGTTTGATACTTTTAAAATCTGATCGATCAATCTTGTTTTGAATTTCAAAGACACTGGAATTAAATCAACTAAATTTTATTCTATTTAAAAAATTTCTGACATAAAAAGGAGCCTTCTGAATGAAGGCTCGCTATTTTAATTAATTCATTTTTGTATGCAGAATAAAATAATACCCTCTACAGAATAAATCGTCCACCACTAATCGGTCATTTGATCCATAGCGAACCATACACACCTTCGATTAGCAGAACTTTGATCAACGAAATTCTAACTACATATTTCGTCGGTACTGCCCACCCACCTCGTAAAGTGCGTGAGAGATCTGCCCAAGCGAGGCAACCTTCACGGTTTCCATCAGTTCTTCAAACAGATTACCTTTGTTACGGGCTACTCCTTTAAGTCGGGCGATCGCTTCTTCCGCATCTTTCTCGTTTCGTTTCCAGAAAGCTTCCAGATTTTCGATCTGTTGCCTTTTCTCCTCTTCCGTAGAGCGAATGAGATCAACCTCTTTTTCATCCTCTTCACTTTCTTTATCGCTCAGAAATGTATTCACACCAATTATTGGAAGCTCACCCGAATGTTTTTTGGATTCATAATAGAGGCTTTCGTCCTGTATCTTCCCACGCTGATACATATTCTCCATCGCCCCTAATACGCCACCGCGCTCTGTAATACGGTCGAATTCAGTAAGGATGGCTTCTTCAACCAGATCGGTGAGTTCTTCAATAAAGTAGGAACCCTGATTGATGTTTTCATTCTTGGCCGTCCCCATTTCTTTATTAATGATCATTTGAATAGCAAGAGCCCGCCGAACCGATTCTTCAGTCGGTGTCGTGATCGCTTCATCATAGGCATTGGTGTGCAGAGAGTTACAGTTATCATAGATAGCAAGTAATGCCTGCAATGTTGTACGTATATCATTGAACTGAATTTCCTGAGCATGCAGGGAGCGACCACTTGTTTGAATGTGGTACTTCAGTTTCTGAGAGCGGTCATTCGCTTCATATTTGTCTTTCATGGCTATAGCCCAGATCCTTCGCGCAACACGACCTATTACGGCATACTCCGGATCTAGTCCATTGCTGAAGAAAAATGAAAGGTTGTGAGCAAATTCATCCACATCCAATCCCCTTGCCAGATAGTATTCCACAAAGGTGAATCCGTTTGCCAGCGTAAAGGCAGCCTGAGTAATTGGATTCGCGCCGGCTTCAGCAATATGGTAACCTGAAATGGACACTGAATAATAGTTTCTAACCTCATGCTCAGTGAAATAAGTTTGAATGTCACCCATCATCTTCAGGGCAAATTCAGTTGAGAAAATACAGGTATTTTGTGCCTGATCTTCTTTTAGGATATCAGCCTGAACGGTTCCCCGAACCACATTCAATGTATCTTCCTTGATCTTCTCATAGGTTTCCCTGTCTACCAGTTCATCTCCGGTAATACCAAGTAAACCAAGACCAAAACCGTCACTGCCGGCAGGTATCTCAATACCGTATTCAGGTGGCTTCACGCCTCTTTCTTTGAAGTACTTTTTAACTTTCTTTTTGGCCTCATCCCACTTGCCATTTTCTTTCAGGTAGCGTTCTACTTCCTGATCAATGGCTGTATTCATGAACATGGCCAGTATCATCGGCGCCGGACCGTTAATGGTCATAGATACCGATGTTTTAGGAGAGGTAAGTTCAAACCCTGAATACAGTTTCTTCATGTCATCCAGCGTACATATGCTCACCCCTGAGTTTCCGATCTTACCGTAGATATCGGGTCTGTAACCTGGATCTTCTCCATAAAGAGTCACCGAATCAAAAGCTGTTGATAACCGAGCCGCAGGCATACCTTCACTTACATAGTGAAAGCGTTTGTTCGTGCGTTCCGGGGTTCCTTCACCCGCAAACATACGCGTCGGATCTTCGCCTTCCCTTTTGAATGGAAATACACCCGCAGTATATGGGAAATAACCCGGCAGGTTTTCTTTCAATGCAAACTTAAGCTGTTCACCTTTGTGTTTTGTCTTAGGGAGGGCAACGCGCGGTATCATCAATCCACTCAAAGATTCGCGATATAATTTATTTTTGAATGTCTTGTCGCGGATCTTGACCTCAAAATGCTCCTGGGTGTATTGATCAAAAAGTTCATCCCAACCTTCAATGATCCTCTTGGGAAGCACATCGAGTTTAGCCAGCCAATGTTCACGCATTTGAGAGAGATTCTCTTTCATGATCCCTTTCTCATCAGGATTCCAGTTTTCAAGCTGATCTATGGTTCCTGAAACCTGATCCAGTTTTGAGGCAACATCCACCTGTTCTTCTACCCACTCATGGTAATCACGAACTGTTTCAGAGATCTCAGATAAATACCTAACACGTTTCCCGGGAATAATAGCCTGGGCTTGAATATCTTCGGCAGGATGCGGATCTGTATAGATCTTGGTTTCCCATCCGATCTCATATCGGTCGTTGATGTGATCTACAATAGCCTTAAATAACCGGTTAACGCCCTCGTCATTGAACTGAGCAGCTATGGTTGGGTACACAGGCATATCTTCCTGTTTTGCGTGCCATCTGCCGGAATTGCGGATCATTTGCTTACGAATATCACGCAATGCATCAAGCGAGCCTTTTTTCTCAAATTTATTCAGTACCACAAGTTCTGCAAGATCCAGCATATTGATCTTCTCAAGCTGTGTGGCAGCACCATACTCGCTGGTCATCACATAAATTGGAATATCAGTGTATTCCACGATCTCGGTTCCGCTCTGGCCAATGCCCGAGGTCTCCACAATTATCAGATCAAACCCGGCAGTCTTATACAGTTCAATGGCGCCCAACAACCCCTTACTGGTTGACCGGTTAGAAGCCCGGGTCGCCATACTGCGCATATAAACTCTTTCAGTATCTATGCTGTTCATACGGATTCGGTCGCCTAGTAAGGCTCCACCTGTTTTAATTTTAGACGGATCAACAGAAATAATTCCAATGGTCAGGTCTTCAAACTCAGTTAGGAATCTGCGCACCAATTCATCGGTGAGTGAACTCTTGCCTGCACCACCCGTTCCGGTGATACCAACCAGCGGGATGACCTTGTCACTTACCTTAATTACTTTATCCTTTTCATCGATCAGTTTTCCGTCCTTGTAAGTCAAGACATCTGTGTGATCGTTTTCAATTGCTGTCAATGCTCGGGCAAGCTGACCATCATCCTGCTTCATTACTTGCTTCATATCCGGTTTTTTTACTTCGATCGGATCGAAGTCACACTCTTCCAGCATAAAATTGATCATACCCTGAAGCCCCATCTTACTGCCATCTTCTACAGAAAAAATACGAGTAACCCCGGCATTGTGCAGATCCTCAATTTCTTCCTGAACGATCACTCCGCCACCCCCGCCAAACACTTTGATGTGGCCGGCATTATTTTCTTCCAACAGCTCGATCATATATTTGAAATACTCAACATGTCCGCCCTGATAAGAACTGATAGCAATACCCTGCGCATCTTCCTGAATGGCACAATTTACGATCTCGTGCACTGAACGGTTATGTCCAAGATGGATCACTTCGGCCCCACTGCTCTGCAAAATACGGCGCATAATATTTATACTGGCATCATGCCCATCGAACAAACTGGCAGCCGTAACAAAACGAACCTTATTCTTTGATTGATACGGCTGTGTGTTCAGTACGCCGTTCTCTTCAGTTTTTTTCTTCTTTGATGACTTAGACTTCGTTTCTACAGACATAACTTAATTTCTTATTGTTTGGAAGCGGTTCCAAAATATAACGATTTGTTGAGGGATTTTCGATGCTTGTTTACGTTGTTTATTAAACCACCCAACATATCAGGGCATGGGATCTGAGCCTTTATCTTTCGGCTCTTTGTAAACCAGTGTTCTATGTGGAAATGGGATTTCAATCCCTTCTCTGTCAAAGCGTTTTTTGATACTCTCAAGAAGGTCACAACCCATTAAAAAGGCATCCTGCGGACTTTCAGCCCAACTCCAAGCTCGTAAATTAACCGACGATTCTCCCATTAGAATTACGCGAACAGGAACTATTTCTTCTCCGTCTTCAATCTGTTCTTCCGTTCGATTATCCACAAAAAGCGGGTGATTCAGAACTTCATCTTTCATGATGGATTTCGCAAGGTCTACATCCGAATCGTAGCTGATGCCCATATCGATCCACTTACAGATCTTGTTGTCTTCGTAATTAGAGTTAACGACCACTTCATTGCTGATCACGGAATTTGGGATGATAATGCGCTTATTTTCGAAATTTCGGATAACGGTATGGCGAAGGTTAATATCTTCCACCACTCCACTCAAGTCCGTTCTGACCTGGATTCGATCACCAATTTTGTAAGGTTTGAACATAACGATAAATAATCCGCCTATCACATTCGCTAACGCTGCCTGTGAGGCAAAACCTATGGCAATGGCAAACAATCCGGCACCGGCAAGTAATGAAGCTGCAATAACCCGCAACTGAGGTATCATATAAATGGCAAAACTGATGCCTGTTAAATAGATCAAAACAATAACAGACCGCTTAAAAAATACAAGGTTTGTTACGTCTTCGTTATCATCAGCCGCCTGGTTTCGTTTGATCATCAGATTGATAATGCGTGTAGTGATCGACGCAACAATAATGGTTAGAAAAATGATCACCCCTACAAGAATAGGAAGATGAAACACAGGATCTATATATTTTGAGAATAAGTCACTCATATTTGTCTAATCAAAGGTAATTTGAACTTCAGATGTAAAACCTACTTGAACGTTAATATTTTGCTGGACATAGTATTTTTCAGGGGCACGGTAGGGATCCGCATTTCCCATATTCCAGACCTGATCTCCATTTTCATCCCGAAATAATTTTAAAGTATAACTTACCGGAGGCAGGTCTGTGATCGTTATTTGCTCACTGAAATTTAAAGATCTTACTTCTCTTCCTGTAGGATCCTCGAGGCTAACAATATGGCTTTGAGTCGAGTCAGCGTCACGAATTATAATGTCAATATCTCCGTACTCTGTTGAATCCCAGATATTCGGTTCAAACAACTGCCTTCTCATAGTGATAGGATTCCATGCCAAAAATTGATAATCAATTCCTTCTATCCATTGCTCCTGAGGACTTACTATCAGACGATTACCCTCGACTGTTACTTCAGGCCAGTCATCAAAATCAATATCACCTTCGATCACTACCAGAGAATCAATGATCTCCGGTTCAGTGATCGGCGCCGCATACACAATAGTGATCGGGTCATTGACCAACAGATCCTTGTCAAGATCCCTGCCGATTATACGCTGTTGTGTTGTATCCTCTTGAGCTGTTCCCGTAAATTCAACATAGCCGGAATCAGGAGCATTTCCTGCCAGGTCTGTTACTCCTTCGGGATCGATCTTATAGGTAACCCCTTCAAGCAGTGGCGCATCACTTTGAGCAAATGTAACAAACGGGTCATCTTCTGATATATATAGAGGATACGCTGAAGTGTACATGTTCTCAAGACTGTCAACAATACTGAAAGAAGCTTCTTTGTCAGTTGTGATATTCTCACTGAACCTGAGCCTCATTCTGTTTTGGGAAAACAATCCCACTCCCTGCAAAACCGGATTTATGGTATCTGGTTGAGCCGTATAGACCACATCCAGAGTATCTGTAGCTGATTTTTCAAGATTTATAATCTCATCATAGAAAGGGTAGGCAGTTTCATTTTCCCTGTCCCATATCTTGTTACGGTTTCGGTCATCCACAACCAAAGCTTTGTAATTGCCCTCAGCCAGATATGAAAAAATAAATGTACCGCCTGTATCGGTTTGGGCCTGATAGGTGGCTCGTTTCGACAGATCAAATGGCTGACGGTATAAAAGTACCTTTTCGTCCGTAGCGGCTTCACCCGTTTCTGCCAGCCGGATCCTGCCTATTATCTGACCACTGTCGATCTCATTTCCTGTTGATATAGCTAGGGTAACCGGGTTAGACATTTTATTATTCTTGGTATCCGTGATCTCAGTGCCAAGCTTAATGATCACCGTAGTGGAATCAGGAAAGTCATTCTCAAATTCGATGCTCATCATTTTCCGCTTCCATGATACCTCGTAAGGTATACCCAGATCCGGTTCTACCGTGATAGCATTTATGGCATTATTACGGTTTACAAACTCATCGAAATAAAACTCAAAACTTCTGCCCGAATAATTAACCGTCCCACTTTCTGGGATCGTATTTACAATAACGGGACCTTCCTTGTCCTGAGGCCCGCCGGTTGGAGCCATTGGAGTTGCGCAAGACCATAGTGCAAAAAAAAGCACTAACACCAACATGTGATATAACAATCGGCTATTATCCACGTACATTCATTACAATTTATAACTCAAATTTTTACAGAACTACTTCATCTGCTTTTAATGGCTGCAAAGATAACCATAAATCGCGCCCGATTTCACCTAATTTACATTGGTGTACTGATTTTACTTACCGGATGCCACGCCTATGTACTGGATGATGCTCAAGCCGATCTCAGAAATTCATTTACCTCAGGTGATTACGAAAATGCATCTGAGTTGATCAGGAAATTTGAGAATGATGAGGTTTATCGTTCAAAAGATGCCGTTCTGAAGAATCTTGAAGGTGGAATGATATACCATTTTGCAGGTAAATATGACAGCTCCAATACCTATTTCAACAGCGCTGAGTATCTCATTGAAGATGCCTACACCAAAAGTATCAGTCGTGGTATCGGTTCCTTCCTAACCAACGACAATACACTTATGTATGATGGGGAACCATATGAAGATGTGTACCTGAATGCCTTTAAAAGCCTGAATTTCATGCATCAGCAGGATTGGGAATCGGCTTTGGTTGAAGCTCGCAGGATGGCCTACAAAATGGAAAGACTAGATATCCGGTTAAAGGGGCTGGTCGAAGCTTTTGCAAAAACCGACAGTACAGGCCAAGAGTGGAGTTCGGGCAAAGTAAATGTACAGAACAGTGCTTTTAGTCATTTTTTATCCTCTGTGTTATTTGCAAAAACAGGCAAACCCGATAATGCAAGGATCGAATATGAAAAGTTTTCATCAGCCATGAGAGAACAGGATACCTTCGGGAGTTTTCTGAAATCTGACCCGGATAATTTGAAACACGTTCAGGAACCTCAAACTTACAACGTATTGATAACTGCTTTTTCCGGGCAAGCCCCTATTAAAGTACAGGAAGATTTTAGATTATGGCTTAATGATGAAGATGACGATAGTTTTTACGTTAAATTTTCTCTGCCCAAACTGAAAATGTATAACTCACGCGTGCATGCTATCCGAGCCAGGTCTGACTCTCTAATTACCCCACTTTATCTGGTGGAAGAAATGGATGAAGTTTCAGCTGAAATTTATCAAGCCAAGAAACCCATTATATATACACGATCGTTACTTCGTGCAACATTAAAAGCAACCGGCTCAACCCTAATCAGTTCAAGTGTTAAAAAGAACCATAAGAACTGGGGATTTCTGTTGGAGGTTTTAGGTATGATCGGTCAGGAAACCACTGAGAAAGCAGATCTGCGTGGTTGGCAAACCATGCCCGGCAAAGCATGGGTAAATACACTTAAATTACCCGAAGGAATGCATGAAATTGACATAGAATATGTATCAGCCAACAATTCTGCTCTTTACTCGGAGACCTATGAAGTCCGTGTCTCAGGAACGAATGAACTGTTGCTGGTAGAATCCATTTACTCACATTAAAATTTAATATAAACACAACCAGCATTATCATGAAATACACAATATTATTAACCATGTCTTTTTTGATCCTTTTCACAGGATGCAGACCAACCGCCAAGGTAACCCGCACAGATCCGCAGGAAACCACTGACCTCTCCGGCCGCTGGAATGAAACCGATGCCCGCATGGTATCTCAGGAAATGATCAGTGACGCCATGACAAAACCCTGGCTGAATCAATACAGCAGAGAACATCAAAAACAGCCTGTTGTTATTGTGGGAAATGTCAGAAACGAAAGCATGGAACATATTGACACCGAAGTTATGACAAAGGAAATTGAGCGCGCTTTTGTCAATTCAGGAGCAGTCAGCGTGGTAGCAAGTAGCGATGAGCGGCAAGAAATACGTCAGGAACGTGCAGAACAGCAACAATATGCATCCACAGAGACTATGAAAGCTATGGCGCAGGAGCTTGGAGCCGATTTCATACTGATCGGGAATATCAGTTCTATTGTTGATGAAACTCCAAGTGGTCGAACTGTATCCGTTTTTTACACAGTCAACATGGAACTGGTCAATGTTGAAACCAACCAAAAGGTTTGGATCGGTAATAAGAAGATCAAAAAAATTGTTGAGCGCAGAAACTTCAGAGGATAAATTCTGCTAAAACCATTAAAGGCTTTCTGTTTTACGGAAAGCCTTTTTATTTTATAAACATGATCTTAAAAAAACCGGCTCTCTACACCGACCTCTACGAATTGACCATGGCACAGGGATATTATCTCTCAGGACGCCATGAACAACCTGCCACTTTCGATTATTTTTTCCGGAGCCTTCCCTTTGATGGTGGATACGTGATCTTTGCAGGTCTAAGCGACCTTCTTCAGATAGTACAGGATTTCAAATTCCACGAAGATGAGATAGAATATTTGAGAACTCAGGGTTTTAAAGAGGAATTCCTCACCTACCTCAAGAATTTTGAGCTGAAAGTTACCATTCATTCAGTTAAGGAAGGTGAAGTAGTTTTTCCCAATGAACCTTTGCTTAGAGTTGAAGGTACTCTTGTTGAAACACAGATATTGGAAACCATTCTTCTGAATACACTAAATTTTTCTTCTCTTATAGCTACAAAAGCAGCACGGATCAAACAGGCAGCAGGTGAAAATCCAGTGGTCGATTTTGGATTAAGGCGCTCTCAGGGCCTGGGTGGTCTGCAGGCATCAAAGGCGGCTATGATCGGTGGGTTTGAAGGTACTTCGAATGTTTTAGCCGGCATGCAAAACGACATCCCCATCAACGGAACCATGGCTCACTCCTGGATTCAATCGTTTGAGGATGAATTGACTGCCTTCAGAACCTACGCTGAATATTACCCGGATTCTTCTATACTGTTAGTTGACACCTATAGCACACTGAAAAATGGCGTTCCGAATGCCATCAAGGTTGCCAAGGAACTAGAAGAGAAAGGTCACAAACTAGTCGGCATCAGATTGGATAGCGGAGACCTTGCATATTTTGCCCGAAAGAGCCGGGAGATGCTGGATAAAGCCGGGCTCGACTATGTTAAGATAGCCGCCTCAAATCAACTCGATGAATACCTGATAAAGAGTTTGTTTGATCAGGAAGCTCCGATCGATCTTTTTGGCGTAGGAACAAAACTGGTTACAGCTTATGATGATCCTGCATTGGATGGTGTCTATAAGCTGAGTTCCATAAATGGGAACCCGACACTGAAGATCTCTGAAAACGAAGAAAAGATCACTTTACCGGATGCGAAGAAGGTCATTAGATATTATAACCAGGATGGCAGCTTTTACAGTGATGGTATTGCATTGGCAAAAGAGAATACCCCAGACGTGATCTATCACCCTTACATTTCACATCGCTCAACCAATGTCGGGCATCTCAGATCTGAGGATCTACAACACAAAGTTGTAGAGAATGGTAAAGTGGTTATCGAAATACCAGACCTTATTGAAAGTGCCGGTTATGCCAGATCAAGACTTAGTAAACTGAACGACGAACATAAGAGATTCGATAATCCGCATGTTTATAAGGTCGGATTAAGCAATCAATTGCGTGAACTGAAAATTGAATTACTCAAAAAAGCATAGATAATTATGAAAGCACTGATCATTGTAGACGTCCAGAACGACTTTTGTCCCGGAGGAGCACTTGCCGTACCGAATGGAGATGAGGTGATAGAACCCATCAACGATATGATGGATTCATTCGATTGCATTGTTCAAACTCAGGATTGGCATCCAACAGACCACCATTCGTTCGCCTCCACTCATGAAGGAAAGTCTCCATATGATACGATCGAAATGAACTACGGTGAACAGGTTTTGTGGCCGGATCATTGTGTACAGGGCAGCACAGGTGCTGAATTCCATAAAGATCTGCGAAACAAACCATCTCAGCTTATCATCCGAAAAGGTTTTCGAAAAGATATCGATTCATATTCAGCATTTTTCGAGAACGATCAGTCTACCGTTACCGGGTTACACGGATACCTTCAGGCACGGGGTGTCAAGGAACTTTATGTCGCAGGACTTGCCACTGATTTTTGTGTTAAATGGACAGCCCTTGATGGCCGTAAACTTGAATATGATGTAAATCTCATCACTGACGCTGTAAAAGGAATAGATATGGACGGTTCTGTTGATACAGCCATGAATGAGATGAAAGAAGCCGGTGTGATCATGGTCACCGCATCAGATGTTTAAGTCTGATCCGAATCAAACTTATTGGGTTGAGCTACATTTTTAAGGCGGCCATTTTCATTAACCAAGACTGAGCTATATATCTTCTGCTTGTTCAGAATTTCAATTTTTTTGAGGATATACTGCTTTTTTCTGGGAGCTTTTTTATTCAAATATATACTGTATACTTTCAGCCAGGCATTCAGTTCATCTTCCTCATTTCCATTCCATATAGCTGAATAAAGTCGGTCTACTTCATCCTTGTAAGTTGCAAAGGTATGCTTTCTTGCCAACCAAGCCATGGCATAGCTCAGCGGCAACGCCACTATCAAGGCAATGAATTCATAAATAGCGAAGCTCGTCATACGGGTCCTTTTATTCGATCCATTTAACGAGCTCTTACAGTATTTAATTCAGCTCACCCGGCTTTTTATGTTCTAAAATCTGACCACCAACCCACTCCAGGCCGCAGCTGCCGAGCTTCCTGAATTTCTGGAGTTGGCTACTGTTGATGCCCCAACTGTAAACTCAAGGAAATCAAAGTCCAATCCAATTCCCGCAGAGTAGGCAACTGAAGAATATCCACCGATGGTTGTTCCTGCCCGTATAGGTACAAAACCAAAAAGGCGATACTGAGCGCCTAAATTGAGAACACTCCTTCTGGAGTTTATGCCTTCATTATTGAAACCAAACCCATAATCGAGACCAACTAATAATTTACCCATCTCCAGAGATGCCCCAAAATTATACATTCCCGGCAAAGTGTGGGTTATACCATCGGTTTCTTCAGCGTTGAAGTTTCCGTACACATCTGTTTTCAGACTGTCGCCCAGATTATCAAAGTAATCATTAAAAGAATCCTCATTTTGTGCACCCTGATAAGTAAATTCACCCTCAGCAAAAATACGTGACGGCGTCTTTTTATAGCTGATCGAACCAAGATCCGTAATAGACATAGAAACCCTTAGGATTTTATCTTTATTTATAAATAATGGAATTGGTAAATATGACACATCCATCTCCAAAGTTGCACCAAGGTCAACACCAAAACCGGAGGCATCTAAATCACCGACATCATCCCCCTCATAGTCTACATAATCCTCAATATTGGCATCGCTGTCCAGATAGTAAGCTGCTTCAAAAGCCTGTAATTGCTGAGAAAGCTGACCAACTGTGTTCAGACTGTAACTGAAGTTGTGATTGACAGTAAATGGCGAGGCCTGCCCTCCTCGTGTCATTTGTAAGGTAGACTGAAAATCTGCATCGGCAGCATATACACCATAAAGATATTTTGGTGCCACACCGGCAAATAACTTCACATCCCTGGCGAAAAGGAGATTCGGGATCTCAAGGACCTTTCTGGCATAACCAAAAGAGATCTCAGCAAAGGCTACCGTGCTGGAGCTGAAATCAACAGGTGTTGGAACCGAGAATTTATCCGCATCAAGACCATAGGTCATCAGTTCAGCAAGGCCTTTGTTAACGGTAAGGTCTTCTGTGAACCTAAACCTGGTGGCAATACTGAATGCTTGCTTCGAACGGCGATGTGAGACCCCAATTGGAGAGACATTCACTGTTCCTGCCATTTGCCTGGTGTTAGCAGAACTTTCGCCAAACCAATCGTTAAGCATATTTTCACGGGTTTCATCGTCAATTAACAGACCTGTAGTCAGATAATCATTATACACAGATAAATTTGCCAATGTACCTCCGGCTTTAAAACCGGTGTTAGCTATCCCTATCTGGGTTCTGCCTTTGTGAGTATCCAACATAAGATTGGCAGGATTCACAAAGTTAGCATTGAAGCCATCAATATAGGCGGTTCCTCCCCCACCCATACCTATAGACTGAGCGTTAAAATGCCGGGATTGTGCACTGGCATGAACAGACAGCAGTCCGGTAATAAGGAGCACTAATACGGCTAATTTTTGTAGGGTATTCATATATCCTGATCTCTTCATTAGTTTACCTCCGTTTCGATGCGCAGATCTGCACTCACTGACAGAGTGATCGCATCTGTAGATCTGATCTTTACCTCATTTCCTGTACCGTCATTATTGGTATCAGTTGTCAACAACCAGGCTGAGATCTGCAAGTATCTGGTTTGATATAATTGATCCAGCTGACTTTTATTTAGTGGGATTGGTATGGAACCCGCAGCTGGATTATCGGCAAACTGAGTACCCGGATCGATTCCCGAAGCCATTAAATAATCCAAGGGCTGAATGCTCGTTATCTGATTGCGCAGTGAATCCAGTAAAGTAACTTCAAGATCTATCTGTAAGGGAAGTCCGTTGGTATAGTCTATGATTATGCGACCTTCAGTGAGCCGGCTATCATCTCCGTTTTGAGCTGATGGCAGATCGCTCAGGTCCTGATCCGTGGTGTCAGTGAAGGTGGCTGCCTGTGTGGTTCTTAAAGCGAGCGGTATATTCACGTTTATGGTCGGGACAAATTCAACCGGTGTTATTACCGTACCCTCCTCATTATCCTCATTCACAACAGCTTTTCCGATGAATCGGATCTCATCAGGCAGGTTATTCAGGAAATCATCGACGTTTGTTGTCGACTCATCAAAGGTTATGGAACCGCTGCCTGTATTAGTGTCAATTCCAAATTTGATCAATTCTGTGACACTTAAAGCAGTTCCATTAACATTAAGTCCTGAAACCGGTGAGGTTACCTCATATGAACTACCTGGATCACCGGTCAGAAATACTTCTTCACCCTTTGAATTTATTCCCAAAAATGCACCATAAACTGTGGCTCCAACCTCCAGATTTGTCGTGTAGTCAATACTGATGGTTGGCTCGGTAAACTCGATCCCATCCAGTTTTTCAGAAAGATCAGAAAGTCCATCTATTTCAGTCAATTCAGCTTCAGTATTATTGAATAGATCCAGTTCATTTATTCCGTTAGCAGGATCATCATCACTTAAAAGAACCGTTTTCGTTACGATCATCCCAAATGCTTTAGCGATCTGTAAGTTATTGATCGAGACTGTAGCTGAAACGTCATCAGTTTCTGAGATCACCCGGGTATCAGAACTGCTGCCGGTCTGAGTATTCTCCGTTAAAGCAGAAATATTGTATTCGATCTGATTTCCCTCAGCAAAAATTCGGTAACCACTCAGGTCTATGCTTCTGGCAGGTGCAGAACCGTTTCTTGTGATCTCTGTAGCATCACTGTAATTTATGATCAAAGAATCTCCGACTCCGTAAGGTGCAGTTCGAATATCAGGAAATGATATCGACATGGTTTCAACGGTAATATCAATGTTATTGACGATCTCAGAGATCTGCATATCACCAGACTGTAATTCAATATAATGGTCAGGGGTATTGAATAAGAATTCTGTGTCATCTAAAGCCGTTACATCGCTGCTTTCAAAAGTTTGTGCTTCAACAGCTGCTTCAACCTGAGACGCAACAAGATCATTACCCTGAATGTTTTCAATAATAAGGTTACCCGGATCAGCCTGAGTAACCTGTGTGGACCAAGTTACGGAAACATCCACATTCAGATCTTGCAACACATCACCCTGTGAAAAATTCAACACCCCGGTGGTCGTTGCACCATGTATTACATTGTTGATAGTTGTTGATGTGATCAATGTGTTACCTGATCTCAGATCGATATCAATAACATCCAGATCAAAACCAAGGTTGTTAGTGATAGCAAGATCAACTGAGCCGTTCTTGACCGTTGCGCTAACAAAATAATCCATATTGGCGCCGATCTGAAGGTTAACAGGTGTCGGTGTTTGACCTGCAGGAATCGTTGTTCCTTGTGGTACAGCTGCAGGATCCAACCCTGTTATATCCTCAAAACTGGCTTCGCCTAAATTTCCGTTTGCCCCGGAAGAGAAGTTTCCTAATTCGATCTCCCCCACTGCCGTGCTAAATGATGTTGGGGTGACATTTACTGCAGGAATGGCGTCATTCAGGTCACCGAAATCAAAACTTTCTTGCTTCGAAATAGTTATAAAATTATCTCCATCAACAGAAAAGAGAGAATCAAAATCTGAAGAGGTAGTGTCTATCATTACGTTTGGTCCCTGCCCCATAAACTGGAACGTTTTATTATACATGACAGGAGCCTCAATACGATGGGAAGTTCTGAAATTTGGATCATCCGGCATTTCACAGCCTGACAATAAAATTCCAAATATCGCCACGTACGAAAAAATTATTTTGCGCATAACGGAGTTTATCTGTTAGTAATTCATACTTTTTTAAAAAGATAGCATCTTTAGTACATACTTTTCGACCAAAAGTAGAAAAGCATAAATAGAGATTATGTTAGGAAGCTTTAAAAATTGAACTCTGACTCTGATATGCTAAACTAATTGATGTTTAAACTCACAATTCTCACCATAATTCGGTATTTTTGGAGCTTATCAAAAACCTGTAAATAAAATCAAAAATATTAGATGTCTGATCAGGAACTAAGTCTTTCCGAACAGGAAGAAATTCGCCGGGAAAAACTTGAACAACTTCAAGAAATGGGAGTTAACCCCTATCCCTATTCTTTTGATGTTACCCATACCTCTAAACAGATCTTAGATGATGAAAAGCTGATCAGGGATGAAGAGAGTAATCCGGATACAGAAACCGTGAGTGTTGCAGGGCGTATTATGAACCGCCGTATCATGGGGAAAGCTTCTTTTTTCAATCTCCAGGATTCTGAAGGAACCATACAGGTATACATTCGCCGTGATGATGTTGGAGTGGAAGAATACAATACAGTATTCAAAAAACTGGCAGACATCGGTGATATCGTAGGAATCAAGGGTTTTGTATTTAAGACACGAACCAAAGAAACCACCATCCACGCTCAGGAATTCGAGTTTCTATCAAAGACCATTCGCCCTATCCCAACTCCGAAGGAAGTTGAAAATGAAGATGGAGAGAAAGTCATTCACGATGCCTTTACAGATAAGGAACAGCGATACCGCATGCGTTATGTCGATCTTATCGTGAATCCTGAGGTTCGTAAGACCTTCCAAAAGAGAACCCGCATGGTTCAGACTATGCGTAATATCATGAATGAAAAAGGCTACCTGGAAGTCGAAACACCGATTCTTCAACCCATATATGGTGGAGCGGCGGCAAAGCCTTTTGTGACTCACCATAACGCGCTGGATATGGATCTTTATCTGCGTATTGCCAACGAACTATATCTTAAAAGACTCATTGTCGGTGGGTTTGATGGCGTCTATGAATTTTCAAAGGATTTCAGGAATGAAGGCTTATCCAGATTTCACAACCCTGAGTTTACACAAATTGAGCTCTATGTGGCTTATAAGGACTACAACTGGATGATGGAGTTCACCGAGAACATGCTTGAAAAAGTAGCGCTTGAACTGCACGGTTCCACAAAAGTTCAGGTGGGTGAAAACGAGATCGACTTTAAAGCTCCATGGCCACGAATTCCTTTATTTGAAGCTATTGAGAAAGAAACCGGGCACGACCTCTATGGCAAAGATCTTGAGGAATTAAAAAAAGTAGCCAAAGAGCTGCATATCGAGATAGATGAATCGTTTGGTATAGGCAAGATCATTGATGAGATCTTTGGTGAATATGTGGAAGGCAAACTGATACAGCCTACTTTCATCACTGACTATCCTATCGAAATGAGTCCGCTTACCAAGAAGCATCGTTCAAAAGAAGGACTCGTGGAGCGCTTTGAAGCTATCTGTAACGGAAAAGAGATCGCCAATGCCTACACTGAGCTCAATGATCCTATCGATCAGCGTGAGCGACTTGAGGAACAGGTAAATCTCCGCGCCGGTGGCGATGAGGAAGCTATGGCCATCGATGAAGACTTTATCCGCTCTCTGGAATATGGCATGCCACCAACGGCAGGAATAGGGATCGGAATTGACCGACTGGCTATGATCATGACAAATTCAGACTCAATTCGTGATGTTCTTTTCTTTCCTCAAATGAAACCTGAGTAGGATGTTCGTTAATGGTATATCCGTTAATAATAAAAGCCTGTGATACTGGAATAAACCTGTAGCAAGGAACGATCACTTTGATCGATATACCAAAAACTACTAACGAATAACTAAGAATGAACTCATGAAATTTGAATGGTATCTCGCACTACGATATTTCAAGGGGTCCCGAAAGAGTTCAGGATTTCTTTCCTTTATCAAGTATATGTCTATTGCAGGAATTGCTATTGGTGCTGCCGGGCTTCTTATCGCCTTGTCTATCGTTCATGGCTTCAAATCCACGATCAACGGCAAGATCATGGAATTTGCTCCACACGTGACTATAAATTCATTTGTCAACCGCCCCATCGAGCGCGTTGATACCTTGATGACACATTTAGACCGCTATCCTGAGATCACCTTCAAGCAACCCGTTATTCAGGGGCAAGTGATGATCCAAACCCGGGACGGGGTAACCGGAACCACTCTTAAAGGGGTGAATCCTGAAATACCGGGTCACGGGGTTGCCAACTACCTGTCTGAAGGTTCCTACGGCCTAAGTGAACAAGAATCAGGATTACCGGGAATTGTTGTAGGAAGCGAAATGGCGGATGAATTACAGGCAGAAATAGGTTCTGTCATCACCGTATATACAATTGAGGGGATACCGTCTCTCATAAACTCCCCGGAGATTAAACAATTCAGATTAACAGGTGTCTATGAAACCGGCATCGAAATGTTTGACGGTGTTTTCGCTTTGGTAGACCGGAAGCACGCCCGCGCCCTTTTCAAATATTCTGAGACACAAGCCGATGCTGTAGAGATCCGGGTTAAAGAGGAAACCGATATTTCGGCCTTTAAGAAAACCCTGGGACAAACCATTATTTTCCCTTTCTACATTGAAACTATCTTTACGATCTTTGGTAATATTTTTGCCTGGGTGGAACTTCAGGAAAACATGATCCCATTGGTAATAAGCGGGATGATCATCGTAGCTGCTTTCAATCTTATCGGGGCCATACTAATGATGGTTCTGGAGCGAACACGTGATATAGGAATCCTCAAAACCATCGGCAGCAAGTCAAAGGCTATTCGCAGGGTATTTCTTTTTGAGGGATTACTCGTAGCCGGAGTTGGTTTGACCATTGGGATCTTTATATCCCTGCTCTTCTATTATTTGCAGGTCAACTATCAGATAATTCCCCTATCTCAGGAAAATTATTACATGAGCTATGCGCCCGTGGAACCACATCTTATCGATTTTGTGATCGTAACGATCGTAACCTTCTTTCTATCCGGTTTAGCCTCTTGGTTCCCAGCAAGAGTTGCTTCCAATACCGATCCGGTTAAGGTAATTACGTTTGGCAGATAAAATACATCAACTAATTTAAGCTTAATTTAAACAATATTTTACCTGTAGTAAGATCACTTCACTGAACCAACTCAGTGTTCTCATATATCCATCATTCAGCTAAGTTTATTCATGGAACACAGACTGAGGGTACCCCATAGAAAAACCTACACAGGGGACCATAATTTAATCATAATACTCAGGCGAATATTAAACTGCTGGCTCATTTCTTTTTCCAGATCTGGAAAAGGATTAAATCTAATTATTCAAGTATAGCAGCCGTACGGACTTTTAGCCATCAGACCGATCTCCTAAAAATCAACCGGTACAAAAAAGCCCGTATAGTTAGACTAAACGAGCTTGATATTTTTTGGTCAATAGAACTTATTTCAGAACGGAATTTACTTCCTCCCATTCCATATCAAATGCCTCGGCCACGTCTTTATAGACAATGGTTCCATTGGCAATATTCAAACCTCTCAGTAGATCATGGTCATCTTTCAATGCCTTTTTCCAGCCTTTGTTGGCGATCTGAACTGCATATGGCAGGGTTACGTTGGTAAGCCCCATGGTTGATGTATAAGGAACGGCTCCAGGCATGTTAGCCACACAATAGTGTACAATTTCATCCACTTCATATACAGGATCTTTGTGGGTGGTTGGTTTTGAGGTTTCAAAACATCCGTCCTGATCAATAGCCACATCAACGATAACTGTACCCGGCTTCATCAGCTTAAGCATATCTCTGGTGATCAAATGTGGGGCCTTGGCTCCGGGTATCAATACGGCACCGATAACCATATCCACGTGAGGAAGCATTTTTCTGATATTTGCCTCGGATGAAAACATAGTGGTCACATTCTTCTCCATCACATCATCAAGATACCGCAGTTTGGGCATGCTGATATCCATGATCGTTGTTCTTGCCCCCATACCTGCTGCGATCTTAGCGGCATTCACTCCTACAATACCTCCGCCAAGTACCAGTACATTAGCTGGAGGCACACCCGGAATCCCTCCCATCAGAACTCCCCGGCCACCCTTGGGTTTCTCCAGATAAACAGCGCCTTCCTGAGCAGCCATTCTGCCGGCAACTTCACTCATTGGGATGAGTAATGGAAGGGACCGGTCAGCTTTTTCAACCGTTTCATAGGCGATGGCAATAGATTTTGAATCTACCACAGCTTTGGTCAGCTCTTCATCAGCCGCAAAGTGAAAATAAGTGAATATGATCTGCCCCGCTCTCATTCTTGGGTACTCAACGGCAATAGGCTCTTTCACCTTCATGATCATATCCGCATTTTTCCAAACTTCCTCCACATCATCAATGATACTAGCTCCGGCATCAATATATTGCTGATCCGAAAAACCGCTTCCAACTCCGGCACTTTTTTCGATCAGAACATCATGTCCGTTACGTTTTAGCTGTGCCACACCGCCCGGCTGAATGGCAACTCGGTTCTCGTGTGTTTTGATCTCTTTTGGGACTCCAATAATCATGATGTTAGATTTAGTTAGGCTGTTAATTTTTGGGACGCAAAGGTAGGAATTTTTCAGGAAAACTGGGTAATGAAACTTTATGACTGACCTCCATTCGCAGGAATGTTATTTCATGTTAAAGACTTAATCCTTTTCTTAATTACCCCTACTTTCATTTAGGTAAAAATTTAAATCAATTAAAATCTATGATGCCAAGATCTTTCCTAAAACTTCTTTGGATTCTGATGCTGTCATTTGCCTTTGCAACAGCATGTTCAAGTTCCAAGCAGGCTACTTCAAACAATAACAGCAAACGGACTGCTTCACCTGATAATGGAGATAAAGCCTATTCCAGCGTAATAACAAAAGATGCTGAAACTGATGAGGGGCTTTTTGACGTCCACTGGGTTGATGACAAGTTGTATTACGAAATTCCGGATTCTCTTCTAAATCGTGAAATGTTGCTGGTGAGCCGAATTGCTGAAGTACCTACCGACTATTTCGGCTTTTTCTCGGGCGGTTCCAAAACAGCTGAACAGGTCATTACCTTTGAACGAAAAAGAGATAATATTCTTCTCAGAAAACAATCGTATAACGCGGTAGCCGCTGACACTCTCCCAATTTATCAATCTGTTAAAGCCAACAATTTTGCCCCTATTTTGGCCTCTTTCCCTATTGAAACCATAAATGAAGATTCAACGTCCATGGTCATAGATGTCACGGATTTCTTTACTTCTGATATTGAGGCCATCAGCGGTGCCATCAGCTTTTTAAGACGGCAATACCAGGTGCGCCGGCTTGATGGTGATCGTACGTATATTGAGAGCGCTAAAAGTTTTCCGGAGAACATCGAAGTGCGTCATGTACTCACGTACAATGCCGGCAATCCTCCATCTGATGAACAGACCGCTACCCTCTCAATGCTAATGAGTCAGTCTATGGTGCTGTTGCCGAAAGAACCCATGCGACCAAGATATGAAGACTATCGCGTAGGCTGGTTCACGGTAGACCAGATCGATTACGGTTCTGAAGCCCAAAAAGCAGAAGAGAAAAGCTACATCCGCCGCTGGAGACTGGAACCCAAAGATCCTGAGGCTTATGCGCGTGGTGAACTTGTAGAACCTGTTAAACCTATTGTCTACTACCTCGATCCTGCCACTCCAACAAAATATGTGTCTTATATAAAACAAGGGGTTGAGGACTGGAATGAAGCGTTTGAAGCCGCCGGCTTTAAGAATGCGGTTGTTGCAAAAGAAGCCCCATCGCCTGAAGAAGATCCTGACTGGAGTCCCGAGGATATTCGCTATTCCACCGTTCGCTGGGTAGCAAGCACAATCAGAAATGCCGTTGGTCCAAGCGTAAGTGATCCGCGCACCGGAGAGATCATAGAAAGTGATATCGTTTGGTATCATAACCATATGCGATCGTACCGTAATCGTTTGATGATAGAAACAGGTGCTGCCAATCCTGCTGCCAGGAAATTACAGCTGGATGATGACCTGATCGGTGAAACTATGCGTCGCGTGATATCGCATGAAGTGGGTCACGCTTTGGGGCTACCACATAATATGCAGTCCAGTTCAGCTTATCCGGTGGATTCATTAAGATCAGGAACATTCACCCAAAAATATGGCATAGCCACCACTATCATGGAATATGCCCGCCAGAACTATATTGCACAGCCTGGCGACGAGAATATCCGCTTCATCCGCAAAATTGGTCCTTATGATAAATATTCTATCAATTGGGGATACCGTGTGATCCCGGAAGCTGAAACTCCGGAAGCTGAAAGACCGATCCTGGACAACTGGATTATGGAAAAAGCCGGTGACCCGGTATATCGTTTTGCCTCTTCCACCGGTTATGACCCCTCTTCTCAAACGGAAGATCTTTCAAACGATCCGGTTCAGGCAAGTACCTATGGACTTATGAATCTTAAACGCGTGGTCCCAAATTTGATCGAATGGACCTCTACACCGGGTGAAGGTTATGATGACCTGGAAGAGATCTACGGTGAACTTGTCTTTCAATGGGCTCGCTATGCCGGGCATGTCTCTACCAATATTGGCGGAGTATACCAGAACAGAAAGAGTTCTGATCAGCAGGGTTATGTGTACACCCCTGTTTCTGAAAGCTACCAGAAGCAGGCTATGGAATTTTTGAATGAAAATGTATTTAGCACGCCTGAATGGCTGCTCGATAAAGATATCCTGCGTCGTATTGAACATAATGGTGCATTGGAAAGAGTAAAGAACCTGCAAGCCAGAATTTTGAATGATGTAATGGCCGCGGATGTCATGATCAGGCTCAACGAAAATTATGCCTTTGATGGTGATGATGCTTATTCACCACTGGAAATGTTATCAGACCTGAGACAGGGAGTTTGGAATGAGATCTACGATTACGAACCTGTTGATCCATATCGTAGAAATCTTCAGCGTTTGTATATCAACAATATCGCTTCCGCTTTCGAAAATAATGAGTCGGACCGGGTTGACATAGAAACATCTGATATTCGTTCTTTATTGAGAGTAGAACTGAACACCCTCAATGAAGATCTTGACCAGGCAAGTTCCAGAATATCAGATACCTTGACCAAGGCTCACATTGAGGATGTTCAGAGTCGAATTGATGATATTCTTGATTCAGAATAAGTTTTAGTCATCGCTAACACAGAAAAGCCTCTTTTAGCGAAGAGGCTTTTTATTTATGCTTTAATGCTTTGTGAATTCCCTTTTCAGTGATCCGAATATGTCCATATAAAAATGGGCCTCCAATGGAAGCAATAGAGATCAGATCACGCCCTTCCAAATACTGTAATAGGTTTTTCAGCTCAGAGCGATCAGACGCCAGTTCCTCCACCAGATCTTCAACCGGAATTTTTACATCCGTATCGTTGGCACACAACTCATACAAAATACCCAAAAGTTGTTTTGCTCTGTTATTAAAGTCTCCGCCAATAAGCATAAATCAATTAATTTAGTTGATCAAGAATCAACATCACAGCTAAAGAAAACGTTAAGTTAATGTTATGCCTTTGTTAAGAAGTTGATTTTTCCTCTCAGCTATACATTACAAATCATTAATAAAGTGTCTGTTTATTTAGTTAAAATGATCTTTATGTATTAATATTAGAGGATTATGCTTAACAATCTTACACTCCGAAAGAGGATCTTCATATTCTCTTCTCTGCTGCTGTTATTGGCTTTTACCCTGATATGGATCTTCGTACGTCCTCAGTACAAAGAAGCCATTATCAACGAACGAACTACCATAGTATCGCAGCTTCAGGAGTATTCTCTTCAGCGATCCGATCAGATCATCCGGAACTGGCTGAATGCCTCCAATTATATGACTGAGCAGATCAGCGAAAGTCCTGCACAAACTCAGGATATCATGTCGAGGACGCTGAACCTGACTCCGGGCTTGATGCGCATAACCATTACTGAAGACGGATCGACCGAGTCAGTTGATATACGACGATCAATTTACGACGAGGTCAACTTTTCGGGGATCACTTATCAGTGGATGCCCTCTAAACTGGATCCCGATATAAACGTAAGTTTTAGCAATGATCCTGTTTCAGGGAAATACTTTCTGGTAGCCCAAAAAGCCATACAGATCAGTCAGATCATTTATTTTGTTGACATGTATTTTGATGCCACTGCTATTGTGAACGACCTGATACAGATCCCACTTGGCGGAAATTATTCAGCAAACCTGATAACCGAAGGCGGGCGATCACTCCTGCCCTCAGAAAATGTATTGATACCTGAATCTGCTCTCAATGATGCCGGTTATTCTGATCTGAGTACTTCCAATATTGATGGTAAGGATTGGTTTATACTCAGTTCCAGGTTTGAAACACTACCTTACTGGCACACCGTTGCAGTTGAAGATACTTTCATTCTGAAACCGGTATATGACCTGATCACCTATTCCCTCGTCACCGGTGCCGTAATATTACTGATCCTGTTCTCGTTTAGCTGGTACGTAAGCCGAAGAGTAAATAAACCTGTGGAGCAGATCATCAGTGATGTTGAATACATGAGCACCCTGAATTTTGAACATCCTATACAGCCGGTTACCCTGCCTGAGTTCAGCTTGATGCAGACCACCTTGGAGAACATCCGGCTCACTCTGGAACGGTATCAGCGTATCAATGTAGAGAAGATCATTCTTGAGGAATGGAAGAACCGGTACATGATGACCTATTCTGAAGACCTGATCGGTATCCTTGATTCCAATAGAAAATTCAGTTTTATCAATAATAATTTTAAGCAATTACTGGAATCGATGCAGCTGGATCCTGACATGGCTCATCTTGATGACATCATCAACCATAACGATATATCACTCACAAAACTTGAACAGCGGGTCCACAATCCTGATCCTTACACAGTAAAGATCAGCAATTCGGAACTGGCTCATTTCCAGAATGAGAATAAGAGTGACTATTATGACTATCAATATGTGTCTATCATTGATAGGGATGACAAGGAACAAGCAGCCCTGATCATCCTGCACGATAAAACTGAAGACCGGCTCAATGATATTAAGCGAAATGATATGATCAATATCATAGCCCATGAGCTGAAAAATCCGATCACAAGTATCATGGGTCTTTCTGAGGTTCTTCAGGATTCCACATTCACTGACAAAAAGGAACGTGAAAACCTCCTAAACGAGATATTGTTGTCAGGTCGGCGAATGAAAACTCTGGTGAATCGTTTCCTTGATATTCAAAGGATCGAATCAGGGCGTGCTAACATTGAGTTCAAAAAAATTGACCTGTATGCTATCGTTGAAGAAGTAAAAAGCGTTAACCATCCGCTGCTTCTTCAGAAAGGAGTAGATGCTGAGATCGTACGTGAAGGTCGCGGTTTCAACGTAAAAGCTGACAGGGATCTGGTGTTTGATGCGGTCCAAAATCTACTAAGTAATGCGATCAAGTATGGAGAACCGGGCAGAACGATCGAAATAAAAGTTGCTAACCGTCCGGAATCTGTAAAATTAAGTGTTACGGATTATGGATATGGAATCAGCCTCGAGGAACAGAAGAAAATATTTGATAAATTCTACAGGGTTAAATCAAATAAAAAGGCTGCCCGTGAAAACGGGACCGGCCTTGGGTTAGCTTACGTTCGAGAGATCATAAATATTCACAACGGAGAAATTGAACTTGAATCAAATGAGGCAATAGGCTCGCGATTTACGTTGATTTTCCCGAAGTAAAGGGTAATGGGTAAATGAAACTGAGTTATATTAAAGTCTTTACCGGCTTTATTACTGCCATATTTATTGGTAGTGGCATTGCTATAGCTCAGGGTAACTCCATATCTTTTAAAGCTAACGACTTGCAAAGGGTAGCTGAAGAGTATACAGGAAGCACCGTCAACTGGCCACTTGTAGTTTCACTTGCCAGCCATGATACAGACGCTAATGTGTTCCGTATAACGCCTTCTCAGATACAGGAACTACAGAATTTTTCACAAATTCATGCCACAATTTCTGCTCAAAAGGAAAGAATTGGAGAACTGATCTCCAATGGTGCTACCGTGTTTGCTTCTATTGAATATCAAAATGCCCGACAATTGCTAAATGATTATAAGAAGGCGGTTAATGACGGGGAAATTGAGCGGGCTTTTTCACTGGGTAGAAGCATTCCAACTGCTGTAGACAGTATGGAATCAGCCTTAAATGCCAACCGTGTTGTAGATGTTCAGGCTCAGCTCTCCCAAAAAAAAGGTCGCGTTGACAAACGCAGCGGTTTACTTGGTTCCTGGGCCGATGCCATGCAGGGCGATCTCTTTGCACAATCTGATGGCATCAGGACATTTACCGAAAGCTATGCTCAGCTCTCTTTTGTAGATGGAAGTGATATTCAGGTTGAACCGAATACTGTGGCCGTGATCAGAAAATCACGTATCGATCGCCTTAATAATGCCACAGATACTGAGATCACTTTAGAGGATGGAGGTCTGCTTGCCAAACTTTCAGCTGCCGGTAAAGACCAAAGTCGATACGTCCTTAATGCCGGATCATCAGTCTCAGAGCTTCAAACACAGAACTTTTATGCTGAAACTGAAGAATCGGGACTTGTTAAACTGACCAACTATGACGGACAAGCGATCGTAAATTCAAATAACGTAACTATCACTATTCGCGAAAATGAAGGTACCGTTGTGGAACGTGGCAAAGCCCCACTGGACCCCGTTAAACTTTTGCCTTCTCCTGAGTTGACCTGGGCTACCACTGACTCTATCGTCAGTGATCAGGCTGTGATATTTTCTTACAATTCTATACCGGGAGCTCAAACCTACAGAATACAGTATGGAAGTGACCCAAGTTTTTCAGATGATGTCACAGAGGTAAGCACTGCTGATACTACCCTTGCATTCAACAACCTTCCCATGGGCATGACCTACGTTCGTGTACAAGCAATTGATGACCTGGGGCTTCGCGGGCCATATTCAAAAACAGCCAGGATCATTCGCACGGAAGACAAAGTGCCGCCTCCTATTTTTATTGATGACATAAACAACGATCTGCTCTTTGCCGTTAATAACAGTATTTCCATAAATGGAGCCACAGAACCTGAAGCCAGGTTCACAATCAATGGAGAGAAGGTTTCCGTGCAAACTACCGGAAGATTTTCTTACCAAACGGAAGTAAATGATAGTGAAACCACTTTGCAACTTTCCTCAACGGATCCTTCCGGTAATACAACCCGAAGAGTTTTAAGAGTTGTAAATTTAACTAAAAACAAGGTATTTAACTTTAAATTAAGAAGTGCGTCAGGCAGTGATCTATCTTCAATACGTTCCGGTACTACGACATTCTCTGGTAACTTGTATCCCGGTATTGAGATAGTCCTGACTAATAATGCATCAACCAGATCTGTCAGAACAGATTTCAATGGAAAATGGGCTGTAACTTTGAGTCTGCAGTCCGGCGATCTCGAGATCCTATTCAGAAATGCAGAAACCGGCGAAACCTATTTTTCGAATTCTTATTCGGTCGAATAATTACATGACAAAATTTTTCTACAGAACCTTATTATTGATTTCAGCTTTTGTACTGTTTGCACCCGCCTTGCCGGCTCAGGATCTCTTTGTGGCAGTGTCGGGAAACCAAAGTGACCACGCAATGCAGACCATAGACCTGTGGATACAGCCTGAAGATGGAGCTTCCCAAGGTACACTTCAGATCTTTGACGCTGCAACAGGCAGCAAAATTGACCTGCTTTCAGGTAATGCCAATACGCTCACTTCTTTTGAGCTTTATAATTTCAACGACCTGTACAGGCTGGCAGATAGACAACCGGTTAAAAGAAATACTCCGGGAAATCCTTTAAAATCTATTGAGGTCCAAAATGAGGCATCATACAGCAATTCCTGGCAGAACTTATCTGATATTACTGAAACACAGAACGGATATATTTTACGGGTCAGTGTCGTGTCCGGAAATGATCTCAATAACTTTAAAGTAAGGGTTCTTTCTCCTTCCGGAACACAAAGTACTAACTGGACCCTGCTCAGTATTGACCTGTCTGTCAGTGTTTCAGGTCTTACAAATAGCCGTTCTCTTCAGGTCAAACCATACATTACAAGCACAGAGAACGACGGTTTGATCTTGAATTCATCAAATGACATGAGGATAAATTTTTTGGATAGATTCGGCCGATTTTACGAGTTGGATGGATCAGCTATTCCTGAATCTGCATTTGACACTCAAAATGAATGGGTTCTTTCAGTCGGTGGTAATGAACAGGCATTTACTGTTTTTTCATTAATTTCTGCTGACCAACCCAAAACTTGGCATTTAGACCCTGTATTGACTCCATTTCAGGATCCACAGATCACATTACAACAACGCCCCACCCAAACTTGCTCTGAGAAATCATTTGAGCTGACAAGCCCTTTTCTGAATTCAGCTAATTTTAGAAATACCCGATGGCAGGTGAACGGAGAAACCAGGGCAACCGGTGCCGGTCCTTCACTTCTATTTCAATCGCGTGGAGAAGTTGATCTGACAATCCGGGTTCCTAATACCATTTTTTCATTTCCCGAGGAATGGATCATAAACAGAACCGTTCAGATAAACGAACCACCCATTGCTCGTCTGAATGTCGCAAAAACGGATATTGCCCTTAGTGAGGTACTCACTCTCTCCGCCTCTGATTCTTATGATATGCAGGGTAAACCACTGAATTTCTTTTGGTTTGTGAATGGCGAACTGCAGGCTACCTCTCCATCCTTTAATTTTTCTACCACTCAGCCGGGCACCTACATCATATCAGTCCGCGTAAACAATGGTGGTGATATCCCAAACTGCAGCAACAGTCAGAGACAGGTCCGTATTGAGGTCTCAAATAAGACACAGGTCACAGATCCGGACGGGGGATCAGGGCGTCAGATAGTAGCACCAAACATTACCTCTACCGGAAAGATCAGTCTTACCTACAACAACGGTGATAATCCGTTACCCTCAAATTTCAATTACACCTGGAATATGGGTGATGGCACCATACTCAATGGAATAAATGCTGACCATACGTATCAGGAGCCGGGTACATACGAAGTCACTCTTACCATAGATGATGGCAGAGGTCGGGCCAACAGTGCACAGGTCAGAACCCATACGGTCATTGTGAATGAGTTTCCTGAAGCTGTTTTTGAGGTTTCCGATATCATCCCTTCTAAAGTGCCATTCAGACTGGATGGAACAGCAAGTTTCGATGAGGATGGCATCATAACCAGGTATGAATGGTTTTTAGATGGGCAATCTTTTGCAGCAGGACCCAATCCTGAAGTTGTCATCAACGAGCCCGGTGAACATGTCATAACTCTAAAAGTGCAGGATAACTCCGGCAATGAGATCGCTCAAAGTTTGACAAGCCGAACGGTATGGGCCAACCATGCGCCTGTCATCAGATGGGAAGTTTCTCCGGATGAAATTGGTCAGGGAGAGGAAATTACCTTAAACGCAGGTGGAACTTACGATCCCGATGGAGAGATACAGCGCATTGAATGGACCTTTGAAGATGGGAGAACGTTTCAGGGACAGGAAGTCAAAGTCAGTTTTCAGGAAAGCGGAGTCCATTACTTTACAATCACTGCGGTTGATAACCAAGGTATCGCAAATTCAGAAAAGACCGTAGAGGGTACCATAAACGTAAATCACGCTCCGTACATCGTGACCGAATCTGTGATAAGGTCTAATTCACTGGATGTGACCCTTGATGCCACTTCAACTTACGATGCCGATGATGATCCCCTCAGTTTCGAGTGGACACTGCCTGACGGCTCAAAACGAACAGAATCCAGCTTCAGCTGGAAAGCACCCGAATTTGGCGTCCATATTTTCAACCTGAAAGTGAATGACGGAACCGGTCTTGAAAACAGTTCGGCTGAAAAAACCATACGAGTGCTTATCAATCGACCGGTACAGGCTGTTGCTGATTCAGTCGTTATCTCATGTGCCGGGCAAACCATTCTCTTCAACAGTTCACAAAGTTACGATCCTGATGGAGATCCCTTTGATGTTCAATGGGATTTTGGAAACGGAGACAGCTCTGAAAGTGCCAATCCATCTTATGTGTATGATCGGCCGGGAATCTATGATGCTATTTTAAGCATGACCGACGGTATCTCAAATAAAACTACGGTAACAAAAATACCCGTTATCATCGAAGGCTCGCCTGTCGCCAAGATGAATGTAACCGACACCACTGTTTGTGTAGATACCGCTCTTGAATTCGACGGCTCAAACAGTGTGGATCCCTCCGGAGCCCTGCCCTCCTTATTGTGGGACTTTGGGGACGGAACCATCGAATCCGGACCCAAGATCCGTCATGTCTTCACTGAGGCGGGCATATTTCCGGTAACCCTTACTGTCGAAGGATCCGGATCGGTCAACTGTGGCAACACCAATCAAACACGGGCTGTGGTCAGAGTCATAGAAGGACCGAAAGCGAGATATGAGGTCCCTGAGTGGATAGAACCCGGAGAAACGGTTCGGCTTGACGGAAGCAACTCCTCCGCTGAAGAAGAGCTGAATGTTGTTGAATGGCAAATTCAAAAAGATGACAGCCTCATTGAAAAGTCCGGTTTTATAGCTGACCACCGGTTCAATGAACCCGGCGAATACCTGGTGACTTTAAATCTGCAGACCGGCTCAAATGCAACCTGTAATTCTGCCAGCCTGACCAGATCCATCAGGGTAAATGCCCCACCTGTCATTGAGTGGGAACTCCCCGAAAAAGCCGCAGCCGGGAGTGACATCGAGCTGAACGCCATGAATTCTTACGACCCGGATGGTTACATAAAAGAATACAAATGGTTTTTAGATGACGAATTGATTAGTAAAAACGCAGCCGAACTGATAAAAGCAATAGAGCCCGGACCTCATACTGTAAGGCTGGAGATCACGGATAACAGCCCCACCACAAATAACCGTGCTATTGCTGAAAAGACCTTTATTGCCAACAATTCACCTAAGCCAGAGATCAGAACTTCAAGAGCAGGTTATATCGGTGAACCGATCACTTTATTTGCCAGCCCGGATAGAGATGCGGATGGTCAGGCAGTCACCAATACCTGGCTTGTGGATCATCAGCCCCTCAATGGCAATGTATTCACTCCAACTGAAGCCCGAAAACACCGCATAACCCTGCTTCAGGACGATCTTCAAAATGCCCCAAATTCTGTTGATTCCGCCATTGTGGAGATCACCCCAAAAAACATCCCTGAAATCTATCCAAGATACCCAAAAGCTATTATCTCAGGCTATTCACTAACTACTGAAGAACTTGGAATCAGCTCTGATTGGAGATTTCAAAATGGAACCGCATACAGATCAAGTTGGACTGCAAGAGAAACCGGTGAGCAAGAGCTACGCATTTACTGGTTCTATGAAAATGAGCCGATCTACTATCGGGCCTTCCCGATAAATATTAAGCCCGCCCTTTCATTTGAACAGACACAATCAACCATACAGGCAGATTTCACCCCTGCAAATCCTGAAAAGATCATTGATGCCCCCGCTTTAAATAGATCTGCAAAAGAGGTTCGTTTTACATGGTTCACTGAAGATGGTCAAATAGTAGGCTATGGACCGCAAACGGAACTTGCTTTATCTGAGGGTGAAAACAGATTCAAAGTTATAGCTGAGGATATTGATACCAAAGGTTCACAAGCCGCTGAAACTGTCCTGATCGTTATTGCTGAATAGGTAATTGGTGTTCTAGCTCTCAAAAATTTAGGCATGTATAACATTTTCTTTTGACCTCAAATCATGGTAACATTGGTTGCTTTTTGAATTAAAAAAACACTGACTATTGAAGATCGTAATTATTGGTGGCGGAGAAATTGGTTATGACTTAGCCAGTGTTCTTTCGTCAGAGAAACATGATGTAACTGTACTTGACCGTGATAAAACGGCATTATCACGAGTTGCGGATTCCCTTGATGTTTTGACTGTTGAAGGCAACGCAACTTCCGTTAAAGATTTGGTTTCTGCCACTGCCGGTGAAGCTGAAATACTTATCTGTGTCACCAGCATTGATGAGGTGAATATGATCGCCGGTATGATAGGAAGACGTTTGGGCGCCAAAATGGTAATAGCCCGAATACGCAGTGATGAATTCTCTGATGATAATGCCCCCCTCACCCCATCTGATTTAGGGATAGATGTAATGATCCATCCTGAACTAAGTGCCGCACACGAGATCGCACAGTTGCTTAAGAGATCATCAGCCAGTGATGTCATCAATCTTGCCGATGACCGTATGCAGCTCATTGGTATCCGTCTCGAAAAGGATTCTCCTCTTATAGATAAATCGCTTACTGAGTATGCAGCCAACTATCCCGAATTAACGTTCCGTGTTGTGGCAATTGGAAGGCGGGGGCGAACAATTATACCTACCGGTTCCGTAAAGTTTCAGAATTATGATCAGATCTTTGTTCTGGCTGAAACGCAGGACATCAATGATGTCATTAAGACCACGGGGAAAAAAGAAAAGGAACTGAACTCAGTGATGATAGCCGGAGGCTCAGGCATGGGAGCTATGATCGCAAAAATATTAGCTGAAGACCCTGCAAAGACCTGGTCTGTAAAACTGATAGAGCCTGATTACGACAAAGCAGAACAGCTTGCCATAGATATGAAAGAGATCATGGTTCTGCATGGCAACCCAACTGACCCTGATCTTCTCGTCACAGAAGGCATCAATGAAATGGATGCTTTTATTGCCGTTACTGACGATGAGGAATCCAATATTATATCCTGCCTGATGGCCAAACACCTTGAGGTCAAAAAAACGGTGGCACTTGTTTCAAAACCGGACTTTATACCCCTGGCTCAAACCATTGGGCTTGATGCCGTCATAAATAAGAAAGTAGCAGCTTCTAACGAGATACATCGCTACGTAAGGCGCGGAAGAGTGATATCGGTTACCGAGTTACGGGGAATTAAAGCAGAAGTCATTGAACTTCAGGCCACCAAAGAATCAAAGATCACTAAAAAACCCATCAAAAAGCTTAATTTACCGGAAGGATGCGTGATCGGTGGCGTCTTACGTAACGGTGATGTGGAAATTGCCACCGGTGAAACGCAGATAAATGCCGGCGATCGTGTCATAATTTTCTGCCTGCCTTCAGCCGTTGACAGAATAACCAAGCTTTTTCAATAATGGCTCCATTTTTTAAAAGTAAAGCACCACGTGCCAATATCGATTTCCTTGTTGTTCTGGGAGTCCTGGGGGCCTTCATATTCTTTATGGGCTTTGCTCTCTTGACACCTGCAATTATTGATCTTGTATACGGTCAGAATACCTGGCATTCATTCCTGATATCTGCAGGAATCGCCTTTACCGTTGGCGGTACGCTCTGGTATTTCTTTAAACCTGATCATGAACTCAGAATACGTGAGGGTTTTCTGATCGTAAGTCTGACTTGGTTTACTCTGTCTATTGTCGGAGCCCTGCCGTTTGTGATATCAGGTGTCCTGCCCTCTTTTACAGATGCCGTTTTTGAGACTATGAGCGGACTTACAACCACCGGTTCCACCATTCTTGGGGGTACAACAACCGATGGATTCAGCAACCCACTGATCGAGGATATTCCTAAAAGCTTTTTATTTTGGCGTTCTCTGGCACACTGGCTGGGCGGTATGGGTATCATCGTACTGTCTCTTGCCATTCTTCCTCTATTGGGAATTGGCGGTATGCAGCTCTTTCAGGCTGAGTCCCCGGGTCCTACAGCCGATAAACTGACACCACGCGTACAGGAAACTGCAAAACTGTTATGGGTCGTTTATCTGGCTTTTACAGCAGCTGAATTTCTATTGTTATGGGCACACCCTGCCATGGACTGGTTTGAGGCTATCAATCATGCCTTTTCAACATTGGCAACCGGCGGTTTTTCCACTAAAAATGGAAGTATTGAAACTTTTAACTCAGCTTATATTGACTGGGTGATCATCATTTTTATGTATATAGCAGGGGTTAACTTTGCCATGCACTTCAGGTTATTCAGAGGCGATACGGAATCGTTTTTCTCAAATCGTGAAATAAGATTCTATACCTTGATAATCGGTATTGGAGTCGTCATCGTATCCGGTTCACTATGGCTTGTTGATAATTATGATATTCTTGAAGCCTTGCGTTACGGAGCGTTTCAGGTCCTGGCTATCGTCACTACAACCGGGTTTGGTACCGATGATTATGAATTATGGAATAGTATAGGCGCTTTTTTCCTCTTTCTCTTGTTCTTTACCGGCGGGTGTGCCGGTTCAACCGGAGGTGGCATTAAGATGATGCGGTGGATGGTACTGATCCGTAATACCGGAAGAGAGATCAAGCAGATCATGCATCCAAAAGCTATTCTGCCGGTTCGAATTGGAGATCAGACCATCAGTCAGAATATACAGAGGACCGTACTTAGTTTTTTCATCCTGTATATCTTCATATTTGCCACAGGAGCCTTTATCATCAGTTTGTTCGGGTACGACATCATGTCGTCGATCGGGGCGAGCATAGCGGCCATTGGGAACATTGGTCCGGGCTGGGGTGACTTTGGGCCCACTGATAACTTTGCCGGTTTACCCTATGCGGCCAAATGGGTCCTCATCATGCTGATGATGGTTGGGCGACTTGAGATCTTTACCGTGCTGATCATCTTCTCACCGGCCTTCTGGAGACAATGATCTTCAGTGAGCAGTTAGCAGTTAGCAGTTAGCAGTTAGCAGTTAGCAGTTAGCAGTTAGCAGTTAAATTGTATAGTTATCCTGATTTCAACACAACAGCTAAGAATATGTCATCCTGAGCGCTTTAGAAGCTTTCTGAGTATAATTTGTTGAACGCGAAGGATCTCAAATGATGCTACAACCCAGTCGTTTAAACATAGTGAGCCTAAGCGGGACACAAAAGATGAGTTTTATCTGGAACTCAGGCTATTTAGTTGCTTCCTGAATCATCGCCGGAGCCTTCGGAGAACCAGGTTTTTTCGATGAGTACGTCGCTGGCCGTTTCGGAGCGGATGTATTTCCTGAATTCACCGTAATTCTTTTGATCTACTTTTAGGTCCGTGCCGGCTGCATCAAAATAGTAGGTATTGCCCCCGGTTGTGATCTCGAAATAGACCTCGTATTCATCCACATCCGTGCGTTCGCTGATATTTTCTACCGAATACTCCACCTCAACAAAGGAGCTGTCCCCGCTTTGTGCATTAAACCAGGAATCAACGGTTGCCCGCAGTACATTTTCTTCGGCAGGCGGGTCCTCTTCTTCAGCTTCGAGTAGCAAGTCTGCTCTTACACTCTTCCACTCACCCACAGAGACGCTCACCGAGTTATTTTTGTATCCCGGTTTTCTGGCCTGAACTGTGTAACTGCCAACCGGTGCTTCTGCGATTTGAAAAGCCCCATCATTCTCTGTAAGTATAGCAACCGTGGGAGGAGTTGTAGTAACGTTTACACTTCCAATGCCGTCTCCCGTCTCACTGTCAATCACTCTTCCATTAATACCACCATATTCATCTACGCCAACATTGTCTTTTGCACAGGATACCAGAAAAAGTATCAGTAACACCTGAATAAATACTGCCTTCATACTTCGATTTTTACGTCTGTTAAAATGATATGTTTTAATTGCTTTCAATAATTAAGTCGAAACCCTGACCTATTTGTTCGATCATTAATCCCATCGAATTTGGCCCCTGAAGCGTAAAAGATAACCCATTTCCGCTTTGAGTATAATTGTTTTGATACCCATTGGTAAATATTCCCCCTACAAACTTATTTTCATTTCCTTCTTGTAACAGCCCGTATTTGTTATCATCTCCTATGATCTTCAGCAAGGCAAAATTATCGTCACCGTACTGCTCTACACCGGCCTCATTACGATCACCTAATATGGTAACATAAGCATTATTGCCATTTCCGGTTTGTGAAATACTCGCAATATTATCGTTGCCAAACTGATTGATAATTGCGGTCTGATCCGCCTGCATAATAGAGTTTATGAACGTGTTGAGTGCGGTTAGAGGCCTCCCCATAGACACATATTGCTGACTTCTTTGCTTAACAGCATCGTTATGCTCTATGGAAACCTGCTCAGGAAATATATCGACGTCTCTTTCCACACCTTGTGCAACAACGGTACCTGTTATTAATACGGTAAATAATAAAATAGTTAGGAATTTTTTCATGATGGTAACCTACTATAATTGTTGAAATACTTCAGTTAGAATGTCTTAGTGAATAGGCTACAGCCCTATCAAGGCCATAGCCAAAATTAATTTTGTGAAATGGATCAAATAATTAATTTTGATACACAGTGGAAGTATTATTCGTACCAGTTTGTGTAATATTCGCAGTATTATTATCTGAATATTGGTCTACTCTGAGCCAATGACCTCCACCAGTTTGTCGAGTGATTGCACTATTATCATCGGAATTCAATTGATAAATTAATGCTGTTGCTGCACCTTGATTCTGTCTAGCATCTATAGAATTACGATTTCCTGTTTGAATGAAGTCCATTAGTAAAGTACTAAAACTAGTACCACCATTCTGATTTGATAAAATATCATTATTGTTTCCCGTTTGTACAGCTGTAAATGTTGCATTGTCATTATGATCTTGAAACATATCAACAGTGTTATAGTTTCCAGTCTGTACTAAAGTGGCATAATGATCAGTATCATTTGGACCTTTTTGCATCATATCAGCTTCGTTTCTATAACCATTTTGCCTAACATCGGCATAATCGCCATTTCCACCTTGGTCTAAATCAACGCGGTTATAGTTACCATTTATTTGCTGAACAAAGGCATAATTATCTTCAGCAGGATCAGTTGAAAAAATCTGGTCTACTGCTTCTTGATCAACTGTAGCTTGGTTACCGATGCCATTATCTTGCTGAACTGTAGCTACATGGTCATCTCCAATCTGGTTGATGGTTGCTTGGTTACTTTGTGCAAACGCCATTCCTGTGGTAAAAAGAACGGCTGCGAGTACTGTCATTAGTCGTTTCATAGTGTATCCTATGTTTTTGTTATTGTTGTTAAGTTTACCCCGCTTAAGAACCAATACCCCGGAGGGTAACCGGCCCAAAAAGCCGCGGGACCTCACTTTTGTTTAGTTGTGAGAATCATTAAGGGATAAGCAAAAACGCAAACATAGAATACGACACATAAAATTTGTACCTTTCATGCTTCGCATCTCGGCGTCGTGGTGTCCGAATTTACCGTTTGGTAAATATCCCCGGCGTCGTTTTGCGTTTTTATCTTATCTTATATTCTTTTCTTCATCTGTTAGTATTTGTTTTTATTTGAAATACGTCCATAATTTCGGTTTAAACACGATCCCGGCCTTCACACTCCAGAACTGATCGTTATACCCTTCCATCGTCACACCATCCAGGTCATCCGATAGCATATACCGGTAATTCGCAGATAGTTTAAGACCCAATACCTTATTAAAGCGATAATCGAGCCCGCCTTTAAAAGATGTGGTGAAATAAACCTGTCCGTTTAAAAAATCATGTTGTTTATCATAGGCCATGGCTCCAAATCCGGCCGACAAGAAAGGTGATATCTTATTTTCAGGCAGTAAATAACTATTCATGAATAACTCACCAAGGGTGATCGGTTCTGAGAAAGCGTTGTAGGCGCCTACAGCAGTACGTTCGATATTTGCCTGAGCACTGAATCCTGAAAACAAGCTTCGTTCGATCATGAAATTAAATCCCGCGTACCGTTCCGGATCAGCGTAGTTCCCTAAATGACTTGAGACAAGAGCATTTGTATTTAAAAACCATCCTTTTCTCAAATTATCCTGCTCCAGCAATCCGAAATAATTACGGTTCATCTGCTCTTGCCGCTCCTTTTCAAAATTGAAGGCCAGTTTATAATCTTCTAATGACTGTGGATCTTTGGGTGTCCATATACCTTCCTCTGCCCCTTCCACGATCAGCTGCTTAACCGCTTCATCAATAGCTTCGGTCACAGCCATCACCGGAGGTTCATTGTAGGTGTACCCGGTCTCGGCTTCCAGAATGCGGTTCGTGTCTACGTACCGGAATACACCGCTTTCAAGCTGCTGAGAAATGATGGATTTTGTGGTATGTACTGTCTTCAGAACCCGTCCGCTTTGAGTGGATACAGCCCGGAGATAAATAGTTACCTGATCTTTTCGATAATTCGTGGAACCTCCTGTGGCCATATATCTTACGCCAGATCCACCGGTGATCACATTGGTATCATATCCGATCACCCCACCTTCCAGGATAACCCCGGCAAATAACAATGGTGGTAAAGGCTCAGGTCCGTTTGGGCCCGCATTTTGATTTCTAATAGACTGTATGATCTGTCGTTCATTCAGCAGATTGGAAATACCCTCCCTTTCAATTGGAATGAACCAGCCGGATTCTTCCATGGATTTGATCAAAATGGAAGTAGCTCCCTGGGTCACAGCTGTTGACCAACTGGCAATATTTTCCGAAGGCTTATACTGACCGGTTTGATCCCTGAATCGGTATACGGCTGCCACCACCTTGCTTTCAGGCTCGGGAAGCTGTTTCAGGTCTTCGTAAGATCGGCTTATAATTCCCCGAGATGCCTCATCTGTATGCATAGGCATCATGGTTCCTGTACAGTTGGTCAGGAGTAATCCAACAAAGAGTATAAAGGTGATATGTTTTAGGCTACTGCTCATTAACTGCCAAAATTAGGTATGGTTATATTCGTTTCATCGCCTGTCAGAATATTGAAGATCCTGATCTGCACCCCATCCGTACCGGGAGTGACCTCGATCGTGAATTCCCCAAATTCAAACCGTGAGTCCTCAGAGAAATCGGAATCCAGTCCCAATTGATTGCCCACTATGTTACGGGTGATCTGTGATAGAACCTGACGCTGAAGTGATTGTTCAAAATCAGCCAAGGGATCTCTTTCAAAAGCAGACCGACCGGATTCACTGAATTTATTCTGTGTATTGGCCGAGCTGTTCAACCACTGAAAGTTGATCGGATTTCCCCCAAAGGCGGGGTTCTTTGGTGTATAAACAAAATCCTGAGCTCGCAGATCACTCAACCCAATAGCAAAAACTATTAAAAAAGCACTGATCGATATTTTATATAAGGTGTTTCTCATAATTTCATGCTTAGTATATAGTTAACCCGTCTTTATTTCTTTGGAGATAACTGTATGAATACCTCACGGCATCCTTTCCTGCATCTTCAATCATCTGAAATCTTGGTTGTAATCTAGATTGATAAGTATATGTATCATTAATTTTGACAGAGACAATGGTACCAAGAGAAGGAGCGGGTTTTTCAGTAATTGTAATGGTATAGTTATAAGCCTCTTCAGGAGGTGACCAATACTGATAAAATACATTGTAGAAATCTCGCCCGATCTTACTGATAGTCTCATCCAAGACCATTCCATCCACTTCCATCCTGAATGGCTCAAGATCTTTCTTTTCAGCAGCCTTTTCGGCCTCTACCAGTTTTTGAAAAGCCTCCCTGAATTCTTCAAGCTTACGCTCATCTTCAGCCGGCGTACTGATGGCTTCATTACTGCCTAAGCTCACAGTCAACTGTTCAGAATCTATCATTTTTTGGATATCTACACGAACCAGGTACTCTTTCTTAACTTTGGAAACATTCACCATTTCATTAGCGCAAAATGGTTTATTAAGTACTGCTTCTACAGAATGTGAGGAAGCACTAAATTCAGCGATCCTGCTTGGAATTTTTATAGACTGCCTCGGATAGATAAGGTGAGGATTATCCATATCGTCTGCATTCGCGATATAGATATATTCCCAAAAGCGATAATCACCAAGGCTCTTTGCTATGTTGTAAAGGTTATCCCCTTCTACAACCGTATAAGATCTGGTTTTATCACTGCATTGATAATTGTCTGCTTGAGCGATTAAAGTACTCGTAAATACTACACTGAAAAATAATAAATACCCTAACTGCTTAACAGCGTGTATTGTTTTACCCACAATTCAAATCCCCATTTGATTAGTTCCAACGCTTCATTAAGCACTTATAATAAACGAAGAATTTTTGAAATTTTAAAGAGCCTGCAACAAAAATAACCTAGGTGTTTTTACCTACATATCTATAAGAAATACACTCTGCTACGCAGGATTAGAGGTTTTTAACTGATATTAGGATGAAGGGGAGAAAGATTAATTTTTTTTAATAAAGTTTTCAGCCTGATAGTGAGCTGAAAACAGCCTGTGCACACTTGATCCCGTCCATGGCTGCAGAAACGATACCACCGGCGTAACCCGCTCCTTCCCCGCAAGGGTACAAGCCTTCAATTTGTACATGCTGCAACGTCTCATCATCTCTTGGGATCTTAACGGGACTCGACGTTCTGGTTTCAGGGGCATGGACCACGGCATCATTGGTCAAATACCCCTTCATACTTCGGTCAAATTGCCGGAAACCGTCTTTAAGGGAATTGTAGATAAATTTGGGCAATACACTCCGCAGGTCTACAGAAGTAATACCGGGTGCATAAGAGGTATTTGGAAGTGACTCGGATACTTTACCATCCACAAAATCTTTCAAGAGTTGGGCCGGAGCCGTTTGAGTTTTACCCCCTTCTTCCCAGGCTTTGGTTTCAATGGCATGCTGAAACTCCATAGCAGCCAGCGGGCCGAATTTTTGATAAGGATCAAAATCTCTTGGTTTAAGTTCAACAACAATACCTGAATTTGCCGTTGAGCGTGCCCGCCTTGAAGAAGACCAGCCATTGGTTACGATCTCACCCGGTGATGTTGCACAAGGGGCTATAACTCCACCGGGACACATGCAAAACGAATAGACTCCCCGATCTCCCGTTTGTTTGACAATACTGTAGGACGCCGGAGGTAAATACTCACCCCTCGTATCACAATTGTATTGAATGGAGTCGATCAAAGCCTGCGGATGCTCAACTCTGACCCCAATGGCCAAGGGCTTTAATTCGATGACGATGCCTTTCTGATGTAAAAGCCTGAAGATATCCCTTGCACTGTGGCCTGTAGCAAGGATCACATGGTTGGCATGAAAATGCTCCCCGCTCATGGTTTTAACACCGGTTATCTTGTCAGATTCAACTATCAGATCCGTTACGCGTGTATTGAAATGAACCTCCCCTCCACTTTCCAAAATGCACTCACGCATATTTGCAATAATACCCGGCAGTTTGTTGGTACCGATATGGGGATGAGAATCAACCAGAATATCCTTGACTGCTCCAAAGCCCACCAGCCTTTCCAGCACCTTCATCACATTTCCGCGTTTTTTGGATCGTGTGTAAAGCTTTCCGTCAGAATAGGTACCGGCCCCACCTTCACCGAAACAATAGTTGGAATCCTCATTCACTTCATGTCTGACGTTGATCGCTTTCAGATCCTGAATCCGTTTCTTTGCATCTTTTCCTCGTTCAAGGATAACGGGCTTTAACCCTTGCTCCATCAGCTCCAGGGCGGCAAATAAGCCTGCAGGGCCCGAGCCAATCACAATAACTTCCCTCGCATTACTCACATCAGGATAATCAGGCAAAGTGATCTCCTCAGAGCTGTATTCCTCACCGATGTACAAACGAACCTTGAAGTTATAGTAAGCCTGCTTGGCCCTGGCATCTATTGAACTCCGCAGAATTTCAACATGCCGGAGATCTTCAGAGGCCAATCCCTCCTTATCCGCAATGTATTCTTTAAGTAAATGAGACTCACCTGCCACTTCAGGCAGTACTCTGATCTGTAGTTCTTTTTGCATAAATCAAAAGTACGGAATTACGTGGTTTTAATTAATTCAGTAAGAGAACTTTAATTCATCTTTCTTTAGATAATACCCAGCAGCTTATTGATTTTACCAATTATGTTAGGCTAAACTTTTATAACCATAGTAAGTCTCAATAATTATCTTTCGAAGACAAGGTATTATATGTTATTATTGTTGAGTTGTAGAATTAAACTGAACGAATGGCTTTACGATTAGTAAAAATATTACCGCCTGAGGGATTCAATGACCTTAACGAACTCGTCAATGAGGATGACATTGTTGACTCCTGGATCGATAAATCTGAAGGCGGTAAAACGGTCATCAACCTGCTGGCTGATGTAGAACTCACCGAAAAAATTCTGGGAGAACTTGAAACCAAATTTTCAGGGAAAGAGGATTACAGAATAGTCCTTCTTCCTATCTCAGCAACATTGCCATCACATTCTGATGACGAGGAGGAAAATAAAGACAAGGCAACAGAACAGGAAAAAGACGATGAACGGGTCAACCGAATTTCAAGAGAAGAACTGTACGAAGAAATAAAAAAGGTTGTAGACTTTTCATGGGTTTATCTGGTGTTAATAGCCCTGTCTTGCGTGGTTGCAGCAAATGGTTTGATACGGGATAACGCAGCTATGGTTATTGGTGCGATGGTGATCGCACCAATTCTGGGACCAAATGTAGGGCTGGCACTGGCAACCACCCTTGGAGATAAAGCTCTTCTTAAAAGATCTCTTAAATCCATTTTATATGGATTTTCACTGGGTATAAGTCTTTCCTTTCTAATGGGACTTATCATAAATATTGATCCGGATGTTTCACAGATCAATTCCCGTACTGTTGTGAGTTATGCAGATATTGCATTGGGGCTTGCAGCCGGCGTAGCGGGGTGCTTGTCATTTACCAGAGGTATCTCTGCTGCTGTGATCGGAGTTATGGTAGCTGTTGCATTGCTTCCGCCTATGGTAACTACCGGATTGCTTCTGGGCAGTGGTATGTATGACCTGGCTTATGGGGCAGGATTATTGACGCTAACCTATATAATATGTATAAACCTGGCAGGTATCATCACATTTTTGCTTCAGGGAATAAAACCGCACAGTTTTGTGGAACAAAGAGAAGGAGAAGAATTAAGCCGTTACGCTATCTTTATCTGGGTCAGCCTTTTGATTCTACTATCTGTTATTATCTATTTTGAGTTTTTGTGATGGATCAAACTTAGAGATTGGAAAAGTATATAACTAGATATCCCAGGATTTTTAATACTTACCTCAGAATAAAATATAACCATCCAATATCCTATGATAGGTGGTCATCCCTACAACTTGCCCTGGTATTTGTGTTTAAAATCGAAGCCAGTTTTTGTCCTCCAGCCACTGTATCAACGCAGGCATGAAGGTTATTGAGGTTAGCAGGGTCATTCCGATCCCGATAGTCGCCATGATCCCGATAGATTGTAATCCGGGGTGATTTGTAAACAATAAACCGGCAAAACCTAGCATGGTTGTGATAGAGCCCATAGTAATATGTTGTCCTGTACTCGAAAGAACCTGCCACATGCTGTTCCTTCCCTCCTCACGATAACGGTGAGCCAGATGCACCCCACTGTCTTCTCCAATACCCAATATAGCCGGCAGAACCACCAGATTATAGAAATTGAACTGCAGCCCAAAGATCATCATGATCCCGAACAACCATAATAATCCTACTATTAACGGTAGCATTGCGATCAGTGACCACCTAAACGACCTGAATGAGAATAACATGAAGAAATAGATAAAGATAAATGTGGCTGCCACCATATAGGGACTTTCAGTCCGCATCAGGTCTAACATAGAGGCTGCGACAATGGATGTACTTGAGGCATAGAATTCCGCTCCACTATCCAGGGTTACCACGCCAACATCATTCTTGAAGGCAATAGATTGTCGGCCATCAGACAGACCTACTGAGGGATATACGATCACAAAACGCCCGATTTCTCCATCCTTGGTCACGAATCGGGACTTGAGGTAATCCGGTATCTGTTCTATTGAAACCGGCTCGGTAGTTTGTGCGGCCTGTCGAAGTCGATCCAGATCTTCGTCATCCCGGTCTACCAAAAAGGGATCCTGAAGTAACTCTCTGACCTTAGCGATCTTATCAAGTTTTTCTTGTTTCTCAGATTCGCTGTTAGGATATCTTTCCTGTAGGGTCTCTACACTTTGAATTGTGGGTGAAACGGTATCTGCCTCTGCCCTTTCTCTAAGGATCTGAGCAATTTCCTCTACCTGCTCAGTGGTCTCAGCTACAATGTAAGCCGGATTTCTCTTGTCAGAGTCTTCTACCTGACGGGCAAAAGATCTGAATTCCTCATATTCAGGAAATTTTGGTTCCAACTCACCAAAATCGTACTGAAAGCTCAGGTTACCACTGAAACCAACCACTACAGCTGATGCTACCAAACCCACCGTGACTATAGTTCTTGCAAAAGGATAACGATGTGAGCCCTTATACTCCTCCTCAAATTCCTCACTGATAAGTATCCAATTCAGTCTTTCATCAAGTATTACCAGGATGGCAGGCAAGATGTAAAGCATACCAAATAGTGACAACAAAATACCGGTTCCCGAAATAAAACCGAATTCCGAGAAACCTCTGAAATCAGCAAACATCAGTATGAATAGAGCAGCAGCTGTGGTGAAGGCAGACACTAATATTGCTTCACCGGTTTTCTCATTGGTGTTTATTATGGCATCATGCACACTATAACCATTATTCCTAAGCTCTATATATCGTGCATAAAAGTGTATGCCATAGTCAATTCCCAAGCCAAATAGGATCACAAATAATACGGACGTCATCGTATTCAACATGCCCAAATAGAAGTAGGTAATTCCGAATGTCCACACTAAGCTTATCAATAGCGGAATTCCTATCACCAATACAGGGACGGGTATTCTGATGATATGAGACCAGATCGTATACTTGCCCTTACCCTGAGTTCCTTTTCTATAGTGCACATATTTCTTAATGAAGAAGTAGATCATCACCAGGAGGATCACACTGCTTATTCCTGTTGCAAAACTTCCAATCACATCGTCCATAATGGAGGTCAGTTCTTCCAGGTGACGTTTGAGTCGCCCTCCATAACGAACTTCCATTTCGGGGTGATAACCGGCCGGATTTAACGATGCGATCAGATCTTCGTATTCCTCGAACATATCCTCCAGATACTGTATATCACTCTTGGAGCCCGTGGGATAAAACTTGACCACCATAATGGTGCTATCCTCATTCACCGGATATTCGGAGGGCACCAAGGTTTTATAACTTTCCTCAAAGTCTTCAGCCCGGGTATCTTCTTCCTCTTCCTCATCTCCAAGATCGAAATAAAAGGGATTTGCCTCCTCTTTTGCCTGTTCGATCTCATCTTCAAGCCAGCTTATCACATCATTTAATTCCGATTCACTGGCCAGGTACAAGGCATTATTTTTGGTGAATTCCGTTTCCCTTTTGAACTCAGCTCGCTCGAAAAAATAATCCTCGTATCTCGGATAATACATGTCCAGCGATTTCTCAATAAGATCCTGAGCAAACTTCTTATTGGCTTCAAAGCTCGGTGACTTGATAACGACCTGCATATCGGTTTCACCTCCAACGGTTTCGTTGAGTTTTTCTAACGCAACCACATTTGGGTGATCTTCAGGAAGAAGGTTTGCGATATCCGTATCCACTTTTAACTGTACAGCAAAGAAACCGCTAACAACAGCCAATAAAAGAGTTACTGTTAATACCAGATAGGGATGAGAGTAATTATAATTAAGTAGTGGTTTGAGAAGCTCGAGCAGCTTTGACATTTAATCTGTAAATGAGTCGTTAATTTTTAACAGTTTTAGTAACCAACAAAAATACGTATTTCTTTGTTCTGTTTTGAGAGATTGTAACAAGTTGACGGTGCCTGATTCAGAAGGTTAACTTAGGCTGATAAGTTTCATTGTGTAAAAAAGTTAACCTAAGATATCTGAATGTGATTCAGTCAGAACCAAGATTAGTTATTGGAATTTCAATATCTTTGTGATTTAATTTTATATAAAATATCAAGAGTGGAATCATTTAAAAAACATAAGAAGATCCTTATATGGACCCTTGTTGTGAACATTGTTCTTGTTGCAACTCATCTGGGGGAATTCTGGCCGTTCTCAATATTCCCTATGTTCTCACAAGCCGGCAAGGAATGGTCACGGGGTGTTGTGGAACAAGTAAGTGATTCTTCGAGGACCGATCTTTGGAAAACCAAACCCATTACTGAAATTGAAGACAGGGTCCTGCCTCTCAAAGATTACGGAATTCATGAGATCGATTTTGCCAACTTCATCACTAAAACCAAAGTTTGGAATGAAAAGAGACTGAATGGATTACGATCCACCTTTCAGATCGATCAATACCCCGGGGAGATGTGGCTGGCAACACGGGTAAGAGGTTATATGAATGAACAAGACAGTGTGGTGATCGAAGCCATTCCAATGTTCTTATTTACAGCTGATTCCACGATCAAAAATCCTCATCTTTTTTCTGAGTAACGATGAATATTCTTAAAAACCTGTTTCATTTTGATCAACCTGATTCCATCGGTACCAAAATTCAGCTGAGGGCTTTTGAATTCTTTACGGTTACTTACACATTGATCTATACCTGGGAATGGGCATTTTATATCCCTCGCTTAAGTGATGTTGTTCTTCCGCTTGGTCTTGCAAATTACATTGATATCAGCATTTTCTTCAGCAATAGTATCTCTATTTATAATGCGGGCCTGATCACTGCCTTTACTCTGGTCCCTTTACTATTTAAAAGAGGACGCTGGTTATATGCCATTGCGTTTTTGCTCTTTCACCTGCAACATGTAGCCCGATTTTCTCAGGGAGAGATCCCACACAGTGCAAACCTGGTTGGCTTTAGTTTGATGGGATTGGGACTTGCTGCTATTTTCTTCAAGGGCATGAAGAAAGAACTGATCTTCGCCTTTGGATTTGCCTTATTCTTTATGGGACTGGGTTATACTTCGGCTGCCATCAGTAAACTGGTTGCTACCGGTATTACCTGGGTTGACGGCTCACACTTATGGCTTTGGATGGGTGAAAAAAGCATTGATATACTATCTTTGCAGGGGGAATTTCAGTATAACTGGCTTCAGGAATTAGCCTTCAATAGTCGGTTTCTTGCCACTCTTATCCTCTCTTTCGGCTTGATCACCGAACTGCTTGGGTTTACAGTATGGTTCAAAAAATTCAGGCCCTACATCATAATTATGCTCATTGGGATGCATGTAGGTATTGACCTGACTATGAATATATTTTTCAAAACCTTCACCATTCAACTGATCATTATGGGGTTTTTCTGGAACCGATATATCAACCAGATCCCCGGAGTTGAAAAATGGGCTGAGAATACGTTTATAAAAAGGGTCTTACTCTACTGAATTTAAAATTCACTTAATGAAATTATTTATCCCACATTATAATTTATCAAATACACTATCGATCCTTGAATCGAAATAATTATTAAAGCAATCAAACATAATATTTTAATCACTCATACATTTTAGAAGTGTTGTGAGTCAACTGTTATTATAAAAGGTTCGCAAATTAACTTATAGAGATCTACTTAATGTCACAAAGACTTTTAACGATATTAATATTATTTATCACCACTACTCCTTTACTCGCTCAATCACCAAGCGGTAGTTTCAGGGATACTACTCCTGAAGATTTTGTGGCCAAGAATCTGCCCTCCAAATATTATAATGAATTGTGGACCTACCACGCTGATCTGAACGAAGGAATTCAAATGGTCATTACTTTTTCCATAAATGATTTTGGTTCCTCTTTCAAAGAACGTGTAACGGGAGGAAAACTGATGGTAGCCTGGAAGGATGGCAAAAGTTATGTGGTAAACAAAGAATACGCTCCATCTGATCTGATCAGTGAAGCTGAAGATCATTATCTCCGGCTCCATCCGGAAAGAAATTACTGGGCAAAGGGAAGCCTGGACGGAGAACATCGTTTATACTATAAAACAGAAAAGAAAGGTGTAAAATACGATGTAGATCTCACATTTTATGATATAGCCCAGGGAAAAGCACTTGGAGATGGTGTTTACACTATTGGTTCTCATAAATTAGGCCTTACTATACCAATCCCTCATGCAAGTGTGAAGGGTTACATTGCCATAAATGATGATACTGTTCAGGTAGGCGGAACCGGTTATATGGATCACCTTTATCAGGATAATCTTACCACAGATCTCATTGACACTAGTTTTAGAGTTAAACAAGGTGATGATAAAAACGGGTTCTTTTTCCATTTTCTGAAGATAAAAAGTGGCAGAGCTCGATCTACCATTGGTTATGGCGTTGGATATAAAAACGGATTGGCCCATCTCCTGACACCTTCAGAGATCGATATTAAACGATCAAAAGGAGACCTAAATAAAGAAGTTGTATTTGGTACTTATCAGAAAGGAGATCTGAAGGTTACTGTTGATAATATCTTAAATCAATATTCACTGATCAATGAATTAGGTTCCGTTCAGAAATTTTTCGTTAAAAAGGTAGTTGGCGGAGAGCTCCTGGAGATGCATGGCACTGCCACCATAAATGGTAATAAAGATGGATACTTTTACTATATGGTTGCCAAGTAAACCACAAAAAGCTATCTATCCCTTCTATTTTAAGAGCTTCCATTCTCTCTGAGTTAACCCTATATTTGGTTTTCAAATCAGTTGAATAACCCATCCGCAAAATTGATGAGACTACATTACAATGACTGAGACTTCTTTTGCCCGAAAAGTAGCTTCATCAGTACTATACAGCGGAGCCAGTTCGGTTGTAGCCCGTCTTCTTAACGCAGCGGCTTTATTTTATACCTTAAAGATCATATCTGAGGCAGAATTTGGTATTGCCGCATTAGCTATAGCTTTTTTCAATACAGCCAAAGCACTTACCGAGCTTGGATTGGGAGCTGCTATTATTCAAGAGCGAAAAATTGGCCGTACTCAGATCGACTCCCTTTTTTGGATAAGTTTTCTAATATCTTCAGTGCTTTACGCATCACTTTATCTTGTTGCCCCATGGATCGCTCAGTTTTATGATACGGAAGTCTTGTCTCCCATGATCCGTGTTTACATGCTGGGTATCATTGCTTTCAGTTTTTACATGATCTCAAGCAGGCTGCTTACCCGTGAGCTGGCGTTTAAAAAGATCGCGATCATCGATAACGTTTCACTTGCCGCTTCAGCCGGTTTAATGATCTATCTGGCATGGGCAGGCTGGGGTGCATGGTCCATCGTTCTTGCTGAACTGGCTCATAAAGTCGGACAGATGATTCTGAGTCTCATTTTTAAGCCATATTGGCCAAGACTTCAGTTCAAGTATCAACAGATAAAACATCTGCTCAGATTTGGATTGTATACGGCCGGTTCTCACACGCTTCATAAACTGTATATGAATGCAGATTATCTCATTATCGGTAAATTCTTTTCTATGGAGCTGGTGGGGATCTATGCCTTTGCCTACCGCCTAGTGTTTGATACTGTTCAGGAACTTTCCAGCGTCATCAATCGGGTTGCTTATCCGGCGTTTGCAAAACTACAGGATCAGATCGAACGGCTTCGCAACTACTTCTTCACCATGAGTAAAGCCAGTATGTTTTTGGTGGGAACCGTGATGATCATCTTAGGCACATACATAGATTGGTTCCTGCCAATGGTTGGTTACGAAAAGTGGCTGGATGCCGTACCCTTTATGAGAATATTCGTTGCCGTAGGTTTGATCCAATGCCTTATCACACTATTGCCTAAACTGATCAATGCTAAAGGTGAAGCGCGCTTCGTATTTTACTTCACGCTTAGCAGTGGTATTATACTGCCTATAGGCTTCCTGATAGCCGCTCAGATAAGCATGCTGGCCGTGGCCTATGTGTGGCTAACCCTTTACCCTTTGATCTCAGGAGTGATATTCTATTTTGGAGCCAAAGTAACCGAAACCAATCCGTGGTATTTCGGATTCAAAAGTTTTTCAGCACTATACATCTTATTGCCTCTTACTGGTGTTGCCGTGGCCACGCGATATGGCATCAACTATTGGTTCGGAGGCGCAAACATACTTGGGGTGATACTTGCTTCTGTCTTTATATTCGCACTATCAATTTTTGTGATCTGGTTCACAGAACGTAAAACCATAAACGCATTAAGACGAAGCTAAGGGATCGCTTAAAATATCATTTTGGAATAAAAAGTACGGGTCATTCTTTCGGCTTAAGCATGATATCATCATAGTCAGCAATAGCCGTACTTTTTGTTTGATCTGCATCACTCAGTAGTAAGATAGCCATTGGAGTCTTAGGGGCTTCATCCCCAAACAAACGTTCGTAATCCTCTTTGATATTTCGCTCAAAACGGATCCACTTACCCATTTCATCTTCTCCGGATTCTACTACCACGATCTTCTGATTACCAAAGAACTTGGATAATTCAGTCCCTTTGGGTAATGAACTACTCCATGTATACCGAATACTTTTAGGTACTTTTTTGAACAACGCTACCCTACCCATGTTATAGGCCACATAAATACTTGCAGCTACATCATTGGGTTCATTATCTTCATTTCCGCCTTCAGGTAATTTATTGACCCGCCATTTCCAGGATAGAATGGGAGTTTCATGAATATTCACATTTTTTCTCTCCAAGAGGGGAAAGTTAAGATGGCGGGCATCTGTGTGCTCATAGTGCAGAAACTTATTCCCATTCTCTTCTTCAATGGTATAGTGATATTTCTTTGCTTCCTTAGGGTCGTTCGCATTCTGCTTAACATCCCTGTTATACCATCTGGAAGGCAGCTCGCCGATATTCTCTTTTTCAAAATCTTCAACCATCAACACACCCCCGGGTAATTCTTCGAGGGGTTCCATTAACTTCTCTTTATTGATCTGAGCAAACGTTGAGTTGAATAAGAATAGCGCTAATAAGATTGTGCCTGTGAGTCTGTTCATGATGGTAATAATATGGTGATGAAAACCAACGTATCTTATGAAATAAAATGAGATTTACACCTCTGTGAATTTAACGGTATTTTCTGCTAAATATTCCCTGTGAAACAAACACCCAAAAATGCCCGAATCCAAAAGTAAAAACCCTAAGGTCAGTTGCCTTATGGTTACAGCCAACAGGCGTGATCTTGCAAATAGAGCCGTTCAGTGTTTTCAAAATCAAACCTACGAGAATAAGGAATTGATCATTGTGGACGACGGAGAAGAGGATTATTCCCCTATACTTGAGGATCTGCCTGCCGATCAGGTAAAGTATGTTAAGCTGGAAAAAGAGCCTGATTTTGTATTGGGTAAATTGCGTAATCGAAGTCTTAAAGAATCCAACGGAGATTACCTCATCCAGTGGGATGATGACGATTGGTATCATCCTGACAGAATTAAAATTCAGGCTGATGTTCTCGATCAGGGCTATGATGCCTGTTGCCTGGCTTCATCCCTTATGCACCTAGACACCGAAGAGTTTATGATGCACCCCTATATTGGAATATTACCTGATGGGATTCCCGGAAGCATTATGCATCGGAGAAGTGATGACATTCGTTATCCCGAAACCAAGCGCTCTGAAGATACGGTATATCTGGATAAATGGATGAAGCTGCGTTACCACAAACTGGATCATTCCTATAATTACTTATTCTTGCGTGCTTATCACGGGGAAAACACCTGGGAAAAGGATCATTTTAAGCGCAGGATCAGAAATTCACCCACTGCTTTAATGCAGTATATCTGGCATGCCGTCATAAAGAGAGATCTCTTTGGGCATCCACGATTCCGACTCAGTGAAAAGGCAGCTGATGCCTTTCAACAATACCTTAAGGAATCCAGGGAATTAGGCTTGCTATAACTTATGATGAAAAAGATCTTTATAGTAGGCTGCCCACGTTCCGGAACCACCTTATTGCAAAGTTTTATTGCCTCTCACAGTAAGATCGTTTCATTTCCTGAGACACATCTCTATTCCAAAACGATCTCTATCAATCCCATTGTGCAGGCAATCACCATATACCGAACAAAGCATCTGAATATGGTGGATCAGATCTTGACCGAACTCTCAGTACCACAAAATAAGGAGCTTAAAAAATTTAATTACACTTTCAGTACCGTTAAATGGACCCGGTTCCTGAATCACCAGCTTAATAAAATTGGGGAGCATTATCGGGATGCAGAAGAAAACTATCTTTTAGAAAAAACACCAAGACATCTTCACTATATTGATCTTATACAAAAAACTGAAAAAAATGCTGTCTTCATTCACCTTATCAGAAACGGGGAGGATGTAGTTGCCAGCATGATTGAAGCTACCGCTAATAATCCTGATGAGTGGTCCGGGAGTCGATCCGTCGATAAGTCCATCTTTTGGTGGAATCGTAGCATCAGGATATCTGAACAGTATATTGGACTGAAAAATAATTACCACCTCAGGTATAAAAATCTTGTTGAAAATCCCGGAAAAGCACTGGGCTATTTATTTGAGAAGATCGGATTACCGTTCGAAGAACAGATCCTGGAAAGTTACCATAAAACCGCTAATTCACTGATCGGAGAAGATGAGGTCTGGAAATCCAAAAATACGAAAGAGACACTAAGTACTTCCAGCAAGTTCGACCAACTTCCTGCCGAAACTCAGGAACGTATCAAAAAAGGTCTGCATGACTTTGATTACCGAAAAGTTGACATAAGTAACAAAGACTAAACGGTTTATTTGATCAGATCATACTCAAGATTGATGCCGGCTCCAATCCTGTCACCGTAAAGCTCTCCCAGATCAGCTGTAACATTTACTCCGTACTTCAGCCTTTCATAACCGGGCACATACGAATTGATTCCAACCATAACGGAGTGATTCACTTTTTTCAAATCTTCCAGTGGCCGTAATTCAGCACAAACCCTGCCTCCCGTTCCGGGACATTCTTCCCGTGGTAACCGGGTAATAATCTGGTCTTCCACTACACCATAATTCCGGGAAAAAGTATACAGCAACTTATAGTTTACTGCATTTGATAATTGGCCGGACAGCCCAATATGATGGGCTACAATTATATTATTATATATCGGCCTTTCTGTGGTGCCATCTGTCAATAACATTGGATTTCCTATCACACGTCCCTGATAGGTCCAACCGGTTCGGTAAATTCCATTATTATAGTAACTGGCCGTTCCCCATGGCTCCCAATCGTAGGAGTCCATTCTTTTGGTGTTGATGTGCTCCCAAATGATATTTTGGATCAGTGTTGAGTTTTCAGGCTTTACAGTAAACCCCCAAATACCATCCCACGGACTTCGGAACCTTGTAGACACCTTATCCTCCAAATAAAATAATCGATAGGCTCTCAGGTCGAAATCATCAAAACTTAAACCCAGGCTGAAATCGTAAGCAGCCACTGAATTTCCTACTGCATTAGATTGTTCCCCGCCGGGTGCATTATCATCACTGGATCCGGTTGCCGTTATTACTTCCCAAAATGTTTGACCACCGGATGGTAGCTGTCCTTGACTGTCACTTACACCACCCCATTGCACATTATGAACGATGCCTCCTCGCGCATCAAAAAATGCATACTTGATGCTTAAATAGAAATATTTTTCGTGCAGATAAACATCTTTCACGTGGCGGTCATTATCAAACCAGCCGTGAGCAAAAAGACCGTTATATCTTACAATTCCATTGGTTCCCGGAACTCCCACAAAACCATCTGTTGCAAATGCTACTTTAGGTATGGGAGTTGCGTTCCTGCTATACATAAAAGAACCGGTTGACAATTCGTCTTCTTTAAGAGCAAGTGGATCGATATAGCGACCACCCATTAATTTAAAATTCGAGATCTTAAGATCAACATATGCCTGATCAAAAAATACCGTTGAATTCTCAGAAATTCGGGAGGTTAAACTGCCACCAATATTAAGATCGAATATAGATCTTTTGTACAAATTTGCGTTCCAGTCAATGTAATTCAGTGCATTTGCAGAATATTGATCGATCCGTCCATCCATATTGACGTGCGACCAATATGGAAGTTCTTCATCAAAGCCATTTAAATTTGTCAGAAAAAAGAAACCAGTTTTAATGTCTATGTTTTCAGAATCATAATTGATCAGCTGGGCCACTGCAGAGTTACTGAATAATAATATCAGTACTAATAGAATTATTTTCTTAATCATTTCTATCAAGGTCAATTTCTTGTTTTGATGATTCCACTTTGGTATCTGTCCCCACGTATTTTGAGACCAAATATGATACAACATTCAGGATGCGTTTTAAAATAAGATTAGCTGTCAATATTCCAACCAAGGCCTCTTTTGGAACAGATACTACCCCCGACATTTCCAGAGCAACGTTTACAAATAAAGCATCAGTGCTTGGTAAAAATGGAATGCGTAATGCCAGAATTTGCACAGCTGAAAAAGTAAACCAAACCGGAATAGCAATATCGGGTCTGGCAACGTGCCATTGTAATATCTGGATAACATTGATAAAAATTATTCTTCCGGCATGTAACGAAAATATTTTCATGCTGTCATAACGGTTCAGAGCTAATATGGCTTTTCTGAATCGATAAACAAGCACTAGTGCAACAATTAAACCCACCGAGATCAAAATCCAGCTCCATCCCTTCACATTTCCCACATAGTCTGAAATATTTATGTATCCCTGCGAAATAAAGAATATGAGCAGGAATATTGTGACTATACCAGATGCCAAAGACGACAGCACATTATTGTCTTTGATAAAAATGAATACCTCTTTAGCGGGATCCTTCAGGTACTTCTTAGCCCATATGTATAAAAACAATTCACCGGAATATCCTACTACATCTGTATTTAAAACCTTCTTTTGGATGAATATCGGAAAAGCATCACGAAAGGTGATCGGCCACTTGATTTTATAGATTAGTACTTCAGCAAGCGGAAGGGAAAAATAAATCACAAAATAGAGCAGGTAAAAAGAGGGAATACGGGGGAGTGACTCGAGGATCTGCTGTAATCCTATCTCAAAAAGCTGATAGATCAGATATCCAATGATCGAAAACTGAACAAGAAGTCTAAGTGACTTCTTTAGTATTTTTTTCGAATCATCACTAAGCTTCATTGGATGAGCGATCTTCTAATCCCAATGAAGTTTTAGGTAACTTTTGGGCTTGAACTAAGTCATCCCAAACTCTATCTGAGAAATCAAAAAATGGTTTTTTTTCGTGATACCAGCCAAAATGCAGGCAGTGCGGGGTCACCATCATATGGTCACCCTTGCCGGGAATAAGGGAAAACGCCGTTATCAGTAAGCTTTTGATCCAATCAGTCTTCAATCCCCTAAAGGAATACACGAAATCGTTGCAATAGTACTTACACTTTACGTATTCAAAATCGTCATCGTGGTCGGCAAGGAATGCAATGTAATCGAGTTGTGGACTTGTATGGCCCTGAAACCACGCATAAACAGGAATATTTAGCTTTGACATCGCCATTGCTAGACTCCACTCACAGGATTCTTCATTTCTGCCCTTTTCTTTTTTACGGCTTTGAAAATGAGTGTCTGCCTTTCTCTTCAACATCTCTTTGGCTAGTTCGCACACTTTTTTGGTAAGAGACGGACTTTTTGAATACATAAGTCCGGTTTGTGCACGGCTCAGGTAAGTCAGGCCAAATCGTTTAAGAGTACGCTTTCTTCTTAACAGCAAAATATCTTTGGCAACCCCAATACTTTTCGGTGCCCCAAAGAAATTATCAGAAACCAGATTACCTGTGATCGTGAAATCGTATGCATTCAGTGCTTGCCAGAGAGAGTCAGGTTTTTTACACCATACTATATCACTGTCCAGAAAAAGATTCTTATCAAAATACAGGTAATTGTAGAAGTTATGCTTGAATCCTACAATGGATGCATGTTCTTCGGGCAGATCTATCAAATGATCAAATACTTCTTCCAGACCATATTTTTTGATCAGATTCTTATGCTTTTTTGTACAGGCCAGGGCAACAGGCCTTTTTGTATCATACCTCCTAAGAGTACTAACGGAAGCAATAACGTGCTTCAAATATTTTGGATGGCCATAACTAACGTATATATAGCCTTCTTTTCCAAGTTTATCGTTAGTTACCGGTTTCAGCACATTTTTAAATTTAGAAGTAAATTATTTATGATAGTAAACTATGCACGATCTGCTCTTTTACGCAAACTGTTCATCAGGGAATCAAAACCTTTTTGGTTTATTATTCTCTGAAATTGGCGGTTATAGGATCCGGCAGTGGAAACATCATCAATTTCCATATCAGTTATAACCCACTCACCTTCCTTCTTTTCCATCTCGTAATTAACAGGAGTCCTAACATCTTCAAGCTCTGCAAGTGTCTCGACTCTGGCCTCATCACCACTGGCCGAAATATCGTTATAGGTGACTTTAGCTCTATAAATATCAAGTTTATTTAAAGATTGATCCCTTACAATGGTAGCAAAGAGATCGACAAATTCATTTCTTTGCTCTTCTGTAATGGTATCATAGGTTTCACCCAAAGCTTCTTTTGCCATGGCTTCAAAGTCGATGATACCGTTAATGATCTCCTTTAGTTCAGCCCGCTGCGCATCAGTATACTCTGTACCTTTCGGTCCCATAAGTTCTTTGATCTGATCATCTCTGCTTTCAAGTAGATCTTTGATCTGTTGATCAGCATTTTGAGCGTATAAACTGTTAGATCCAACCAGGGTAATAAGTAATAAAATTAAGGTTTTCATCATTTTCATAATAGTAAATTCAGTTTGTTATCAGCGTTGTTAACGGAATACCTGCTGATTTATTTAGCTTAGCAAGAGATGAGTTGTATTCAAATACTCTTTGCTTCAATTGAAGCTTTAATTCAAGCTCTTTCTTCATTGCATCAATAAGATCTTTTGTATCACCCATACCAAAATCATAATCAAGTTGTTCCTGACGCAACCATTTTTTTGAGGTTACCAATGCCTCATCGGTCTGTTTCACTTTAACATCTGCCAATGCTGCTTGCCGGTAATAATTGTTTACTTCCAGTAAAATACCATCTTTGGCAGCATCTTCTGCATAATTGATCTTTCTTAACTCGATCTGATTCCTTTCAATATTAGCTTTTATTGATAGAAAGTTAAGATTCTGCCGAACAGTAAATCCAAATCCTCCACTAAATAAATTGGTGTTATTTTGAATGAAAGGATTAGACTGACGGGGTCGATTTGGGGTATTCGCAAAATTAAGATAACCACCTAAAAATAATCCGGGAAGGTTTTGTCTTTTAAGTGACGAAACATACGTACGAGTTGCTTCTTGTCCTAGATCGAGTGCTTTTAATTCCGGACGGTTACTGAAGGCAGATTGCTGATAAAAGTCAACCGGTTCAATTTCAGCTGAGACGGGATCTAAAAAACGAATCTCAGGTTCATAGATCGTATTTTCATTATTCCTGAGGATATAGTTCCAGGTCTCTTGAACAAACCTCATGTTCTCAGCCACCTCTGCCTTCTGGATCTCAAATTCAGATTTAAAGATCTCAAACTTAAAGATCTCAGAATCATCAAGGCTTGTATCTCCATCTTCCTGCATATCCTCTATCTGCCCTTCTATCTGATTGACTTTATCCTGAGCTTCATCCAACAGACGTTCTATCTCCATAGCTAAGACGCGGCTGTAGTATAGTTCAAACAGTCGGATTTCAAGGTCTTCTTTTTTTGCTTCAAAACTGTATTGAGCGGCTTCTGCCCCAAGTCTTGCAGCGTCTATAGCTTTATTGATCGCTCCCCAGGTAAAAACCGGTTGTGCGGCTGTCAACTGAAACCGTGTAAAGACAGCCCAGTCATCCCAGTCATTGCGAAGGTTGGGATCCAAATAATATTCATCTTCAGGTAACCCTGATACATCACTCTTTACCCCGGGTACAAGTCCGTGTTGACTGTTAAATTCAACACTAGGAAGGATGCGCTGGGCCTTTGCTTGATCCAATCTGTTCTCTGCCAGTTCAACATCCTGCTTTTCATAGTCGACCTGCCCTGAATTATTAAGGGCTTTAGACAAGAAGGTTTGAAAGTCTATTCTTAGGGTGTCCTGTGCCTGAACGGTTACAGTGGATAATCCGAGAACTAAAATTAAAAAAAAACTTATTCGTGCTGTCATACTTAGTTAGTGATTTATGCCTTCAACGAATGCACGATGATAATATTTATAAATAACGGTTCAAAACAAAAATAGCCCCGTAAAGGGGCTATTTTAAAGCGGAGAGCGAGGGATTCGAACCCCCGGAGACCGTGAGGCCTCAATGGTTTTCAAGACCACCGCATTCGACCACTCTGCCAGCTCTCCTAATAATCACTTAACGCTTGAGCACCGGATACAATTTCCGAGATCTCAGTGGTTATAGCACTTTGTCTGGCCTGATTGTATTCTAGTCTCAGATCACGTTCTAAATCCTTGGCATTTTCAGTTGCACTGTCCATAGCGGTCATTCGTGCACCTTGCTCTGAAGCATTAGACTCAAGTACTGCTCGCCATAACTGCATGTTTAGATGCAGAGGTAACAGTTTATCTAAGATAGCCTGTGAATTCGGCTCGTAAAGGTAATCAATCGAAGATTCAGATGCATCTTCGGATTTAGATTTTCCAATTGTTTTCGGATCAATAGGTAATACCTTTTGAGTTCTTTTTGTCTGAGCTATAACAGACTTGAATTCATTGAACGAGATATAAACTTCATCATATGTACCATCAACAAACTGTTCCATGGCATTGGCCATGATATCAGATGTTTTGTCATAATCAATATCATCAAAAAAGCCAGGATAGCCTTCTACAACATTATATTTTCTTTTTTTGAAATAAGCTGTGGCCTTCTTTCCTATAGTTACTAACGATAGAGATCCTTCCTTAGACTGTGACGCAAAATTATTTTCTATTTTGCTTTCAACATCCTTAAAAAGGTTATTGTTAAAACCACCACATAAACCTCTGTCAGAACCAATAATAATGAAAAGAACGTTATTCACTTCTTCAGGCGTACGCATGACAGGATTGGTAGCTTTACTGTTATTAGCAAGTCTGCCGGCTACCTCTTCTATTTTGGAGGCATAAGGACGAGTATTATTCATCTTATCCTGAGCCTTTCTCAACTTAGCAGCCGCCACCATTTTCATAGCTTTGGTGATCTGCATCGTATTATTGATCGAAGAGATCCTGTTTCGTATATCTCGAAGATTAGCCATTGATTAATCCGCTGTAAATTAGTTAGCTGTTACCTGTTCAATTACAGATTTAGCAGTTTTTATCAACTCATCACCAAAACTGTCATCAAGAACGCCAGTTTTAGAAAGTGACTTCATTTCATCGTCAAACTTAATGCCAACAGTTTCGAGGTATTGTTCTTCGAACTCACCGATCTCATTTACAGCAAGCTTATCCAAAAGGCCTTCTGCGTTTATTTTAAGTAACGCTATCTGTTGCTCTACAGGTAGTGGTTGATACTCACCCTGTTTCAATAGCTCAACCGTTCTTTCACCCTTTCTAAGCTGTGCTTGTGTAGAAGCATCAAGATCAGAACCGAACTTGGCAAATGCCTCGAGTTCACGATATTGTGCCAGATCAAGTTTCAAAGTACCTGATAGTTTTTTCATGGACTTAACCTGAGCAGAACCACCAACACGAGATACCGAAGTACCTACATCAATGGCAGGACGTATACCCTGGTTGAACAGGTCCGTATCCAAAAAGATCTGTCCATCTGTAATAGAAATTACGTTAGTTGGGATATAAGCTGAAACATCACCCGCCTGGGTCTCAATAACAGGTAGAGCTGTCAATGAACCGCCTCCTTTTACACTAGGCTTAAGTTCTTCAGGAATATTGTTCATGCTCTTAGCTACTTCATCATCACGAATGATCTTAGCAGCACGCTCAAGAAGACGACTATGTAAATAGAACACATCACCAGGGTAAGCTTCACGTCCCGGAGGTCGCTTCAGCAAAAGTGATAGTTCACGGTAAGCAACAGCCTGTTTAGAAAGGTCATCATAAATAACCAGAGCATGTCTACCTGTATCACGAAAATATTCACCAATTGCAGCTCCGGCAAAAGGTGCAATATAACGGAGTGGTGCAGATGTACTGGCAGGTGCGGCTACAATAGTAGTATAATTTATAGCACCGTTATCTTCCAGAACTTTACGGATCCTCGCTATAGTTGAACCTTTTTGTCCAACAGCTACATAGATACAATGTACCGGTTTATCTGTATCTTGAGTTGCTTTTTGGTTGATTATGGTATCAATGGCAACAGCTGTTTTACCTGTCTGACGGTCACCGATTATCAACTCACGCTGACCTCTACCAATTGGGATCAATGAGTCAATGGACTTTAAACCTGTTTGCAATGGTTCGGTAACAGGTTCACGGTAAATTACACCGGGAGCTTTACGCTCAAGAGGTAATTTGATAGTCTCGCCACTGATACTGCCCTTACCATCAATTGGAACACCCAATGGGTTTATCACACGGCCTAAAAGACCCTCACCAACCTGTATGGAGGCAATATCATTTGTTCGTTTAACAGTGTGACCTTCCTCTACGGCATTTGCAGAACCGAATAGAACGATACCTACATTATCTTCCTCGAGGTTTAGTACCATTCCGGTTACTGAGTTGCCGTTATCATCTTTAGATTCAGGTAGCTCAACCAATTCACCGGCTTGTACTTTGGACAAACCGTAAACACGTGCAATACCATCACCCACTTCTAGTACGGTTCCTACATCGTAGGTATCTGCCTCGTTGTCGAAGCCTGAGAGTTGTTTTCTTAAAATGGCTGAAACTTCGTCTGGTCTGACTTGACTCATCTTATATATCTAGTTAAAAATGTTTTGAAATTTTATTCCATCGCTGAGCTTAGGAATACATCCTCAAGCTGCTCTAATTTATGCTTAACGGTACCGTCAATAACTGTGTCTGCGATCTTGATGGCCATTCCACCTCTAAGATCTTCATCCACATATTCCACGATCTGTATCTTTTTACCTGTTACTTCAGCTAACCTGGATTTAACTTTATCCAATTGTTCATCGGTTAGTTTATTAGCTACAGATACTTTTGCTTCAATGATACCAACATGATCGTTATAGACCTCAATAAAAGAATTGGCGATCTCATCGATCATACTTTGACGATTTTTCCGGGCGATCAGTGTGATAAACTTATGAACAAGTTCACCTACCTCATCTCCGAAAATTTCCTCAAGTATTGCAACCTTTTTTTCAGGCTTGATGACAGGACTCTTTAATGCAATAAGAAGATCCCTCGATCCGTCTATGGTCTCTTTTATAAATAAGACATCCTCAAGAGTTTGCTCGAGAACATTTTGTTCTTCTGCAAGCTCTAAAAGTGCTTTTGCATACCTTCCTGAAGCCTTAGATACCAGCATGAATTAAATTAGTTTTTAGATAGATCAGTTAAAAAATTATCTACCAGCTTGTTATTCTTTTCATTATCAAGCTCGGAATCGATTATGATAGAAGCAGATTGCACCGCAAGTTTTGCGACCTCACTTCTCAACTCCTTAAGAGCTTGCTTTTTCTCTTGTTCAATCGTGCTTTTTGCCTGCTCAATCAATTGATCAGCATCTTCTTTAGCCTTATTGATACGATCTGTACGTATCAGTTCAGCTTCTTCGATGGCTTCTTTGCGGATCTGCTGTGCCTTAACCTCAGCTTCACGAAGAGCTTTTTCATTATCTTTAGAGATCTTTTCTGCTTTGGCAATAGCTTTCTCAGCAGATTCTAAAGAGCTCTTGATATTTTGCTCACGTTCCTGAAGTGCAGACATAATCGGTGGAACAGCAAACTTCATCATTACAAGCATGAATATCACTAAGGATACTAAGATCCAAAATGCCAAGCCTGAATTAAATGAGAGTAAGCCACCCCCACCTGCTAAAAGGAAAATCATGATAGTTCCCTATCTAAGATTATTGTCCAATTCCAAGAGCAAGCAGAATACATACAACGGCTCCAAGAAGTGCTACACCTTCAATAAAAGCGGCAGTCAAAATCATCGCACCGCGAATATCGCCGGCAGCTTCCGGCTGACGTGCAATACTTTCTGTCGCACTTTTACCGATCATTCCGATTCCGATTCCGGCTGCAAGTGCTACAATTCCGGCTCCAATACCAGCTGCTAAAAATCCCATAGTTCTGTTTGTTTAGTTTTTATTAGTGTTAGTTTTGTTATTAAGCTGAAACTTCTTCAGCAATATGTTCTGAGTGATATCCTTCTTCATCATGCTCATGACTTTCTGCAGCCATTCCAATAAATACTGCGGAAAGCAGAGCAAAAATGTACGCCTGCAAAAGTGCTACAAAAGCTTTCAATGCATATAGAACCACAGTTAATAGGACTGAAAAAACACTCACTCCTATTCCGGCGGTTGCTCCAAGTAAATCCGTAAATATAAAGACAAGACCAAGTATGGCGATTATCATGATCTTACCTGAGAGCATATTTGCAAATAAACGTACAGCTAGTGCAAATGGCTTTGTAAATAAACCAAGTATTTCAACCGGTGTGAGTATCAAACGCACCCACGAAGGTACTCCAGGAAATACAAAAACGTGAGCCCAATAGTCTTTGGTGCCGCTAAATTGCGTAATCAAAAATGTAACCGTTGCAAGCGTTGCCGTTACTGTCAGGTCAGCAGTTGCTGTGGCAGCCCAAGGCAAAAGCCCAAATAGGTTCATGAAAGTGATTCCCATAAACATGGTAAACAGATAAGGAACGTACTTGTCAGCTTTTTGACTGTCTATATTGTCGCGGGCTATTTCATCTCTGACAAAGACAAATAACAATTCAAAAATGTTCTGAAATGCACCTTTAGGCTCTACGTCTCTTCCAATTCCTTTTTTATATTTTCGAGCAGCCATTAGCGTCAAAATCACCGCTAAGCCCATACCCAGCCAAAAGAAGATCAAGTGTGATGTTATTGACAGGTCAACAATAATACGCCCATTACCGGCAGGCACTAAAATATCTTCTTCATTCATCATAAAGGCCCCGGATTCTACTGCTGAAGCAGTAGATGTAAAAGTATCAAAGTTTGTATCACCGGCAGCATTTTCCCAATAAAATATTCGGGGCAGATAAATTTTACCAAAGGGTGTTTTTAAATAATCGTGATCTGCTATGGTCCCCATAACGTCAAGTACTTGACCATCATCCTGGTCAGCTGCATCAGCTGCAAATGTATTTGAAGTGCTTATAGATAAAAACAAAAGAGTTAAAAAAACTCGACGCAGGGTTTGAACCATTTTATCTGCTACTCTTTTTTATATAATTTTGTTTAAAAAAATCATTTCCGTTACAGATTGACAAAGATAGGAAATTAAAAAACTAACTGTAAAGTAGATTTCATCAATTTTTGTTATTCCAAGCAAAATTCCGAATAGTGTTAAGATCACTATTAAACGAACACCTACGGATATGAAATAAATCTTCGTAAAAACGGAATTTTCAGCGTATTGGTAGGTTTCAAAAACCCATGCACTACTAACAACAAAAACTCCACTAAGCAAGGTGCCCGACAACACAGCAACTCCCTCGCCACTGCCTATCAAAAAAAAAGTTATTGAGATAGCTATCAGCAGAGCGGAAATTATGAGTGAGTTTTTTAAAACTCCATCATCAAGATTGATCATCGTCAGAATCTAGTTTTATTGATATACGATATATCATTAATCCGAATCCGATCATTGCTCCCAAAACACCTACGAGTAATATAAAAGGTGAAGTCCCGAAATATTCATCCAGATAGTAACCGACCATAATCGGTATCAAAAGGGAAGCCGCTATTTCAGCTCCCAATCCCAGATATTCGGTGTATTTCTTTGGCAGTAGATTTTTTGGCAATGAATTGCGATTCTTTTTAACTGCTTGTTCCGGATTTTTCGGTTTCTTTGCTGCTGCTGTAAGATTTAGCATCGGAACCCATTCTGCATGAACCGTTGATCTGTGCCCCTTCTTCAACTATTAAGGTCTTCGTGTATATATTTCCATCAATGACCGCGCTGGCTCTGAGAGTCAGCTTATTGGAAACCTTGACCTCTCCATCTATTTTTCCGGCAATATCAGCATCAGCAGAATCTAGATTGCCATTTATGTTTCCATTTGCGGTAATTATGATCTTCCCTTTAGAGCGGGCTTCACCCTCAACGGTGCCGGCTACACGAATATCAGAATCTGAATTCAGATCCCCTTTCAGCTTGGTGCCTTCACTGATAATATTAACCGTTGGTGATTGTCTGGAGTTGTCTGACACGTTTTTTGATGATTTCTTAGAGTTAAGCATATTCTTTATTAATTTATTAAATATAATTCAGGGTTTTGAGGAACACCATTTTTCCATACTTCTATGTGAAGATGCGGACCGGTGCTTAAAACACCGGCATCACCGGTAGCACCCAAAATATCACCTTTCAGTACAAGGTCTCCTTCTCTTTTGTTTAACTTAGCTAAATGCTTGAAAGTGGTTACTACGCCATTACCGTGCTGAACAGAGATAACGTATCCATTGTTAATGGTCCAGTTACTCGTAAATACGGATCCGTCTGCAATATTGATCACAGGTTCGTCTATCCCTGTTGCAATGTCAATGCCATAATGTTCTTCATCCGGTAAATATCCCCTTGTTAACGAGCCTTTGACAGGATACCGCCCGGGAAAGTCAGGTATGGTTTTTGATACGTTGGAAAACAGAATCTCATTTTGTGAAAGCTTATCGATTGAACCAAACTCCTCCATGGAAATAAAGTCACCTTGGTTCGTGCGTTGTGTTTCTGTGAACAACTGGTCGAACCGTTGGTCCATGGCAAGAGTGGTGTCCACACTAAGGCGTATGATATTCTTCATCTCTTGAAGCTGGGTATCTCTTTTCTTGAGAGAATCTTCAAGTGCAATTGTTTTATTTGTGATCTGCATTATCTGAGCCCTGATCTCAGCTTCATCAGAGTTATATAACAGCTCGCCTAATGGTGTTATCATGAACGTAACTCCAATTACAACTACCATAATGGCAAAGATCGTTACAAATATCCCAAAGATACTATTTGGATATAATTTATACGAGTTATCCTCACCCGGTTGGGAATCATCCAGTAACATGACCGTTATTTCTTTACGGCGCTGTTCAAATAATTTTTTTAGCAGATCAATCATAGGCTTATAATTTAAACAATAGTCGAATAATTATTGAGATGATAATGTATTGAATACCACTGCCAATTCTTTCGTTAGTTTTCTTCGATCATATTGTTGTATGTATCTTTTGCCAGCACTTTTCAAATTCCTGCCTTTTCAACCAACAATCAAAGATAAAACGGTCTTTTTAACCGCTTCAATATCAATCGGTTTTGTAATATATCCTGCCTCATAATGTTTCAAGGCCTCTTTTTCAGATCCACTATGAACCAGACCCAAAATCGATTTTTCCAAACCCAGGCATTCAAAAAGCTTTCCACTTTTAAATTGTTTGTGAACCGGGTTAAAATTCGAGGTCATCCATTACGCATCAGATTTTTGAACGTTGGTAACTGCTATACTATGAGTTATACATCCGCAATCTGTTACAGAATTTCCCATATCAAGATCATTCACATAATCTTTAATACGCGGGTCAAAGCTCCCTGAAAAGGAAGTTAAAAATCTTCCCGGCTTATCCTTGACTCTTGAACCAGTTCTTTTAACGCTTTTCAGAAAAACATCAGGCTGGTTGGACTCATAAAACAAACCGCCATACAGCAGATTAAACTTTTTTGATTTATACTCCAAAGTTGGCTTAACTGTTCCATTGAAATCAACTGGATCAAAGCCATGAGTAATTACACTTGTATTAAGTGGGATATCGGGATGATCTCCCGTTATAGGACATATCACTACCGGGTTCCTCCTAAAATCACGAAGGTATTTAAAGAATTTGAGTGCCCGTTGGACCCCGCTCCCACCAAGAGGCGGGAAGTAGTAGACCATAAATAGCACATTTTTTATGCCGAGCAAGCCGTTTATGAAACCGAATAGTTAGGAGCTTCTTTAGTGATCTGAACTGAGTGAGGGTGACTTTCTCTGTAGGCTGCAGCGGAGATCTGTACAAATTCAGCTTTTTTCATCTCTTCGATATCAGCAGCACCTGCATATCCCATAGCTGCCCGCAAACCACCTGTCATTTGATGAACTACCTCGCTCAGATATCCTTTGAACGGTACGCGACCTTCAATGCCCTCAGGAACCAGTTTATTTATGTCATCCTCAACATCCTGGAAATAACGGTCTTTAGACCCTTTATTCATAGCACTTATACTGCCCATTCCTCGGTATGATTTATATTTTCTGGATTCATAAATAATGGTCTCGCCGGGACTTTCATCCACGCCGGCAAACATAGAACCCATCATAACGGCATCAGCTCCACCTGCAATGGCTTTTGGGATGTCGCCCGTTTGTTTGATACCTCCATCTGCAATAAGACCAATTCCATTCTTACCGGTAAATTCGGCTACTTCCATCACAGCACTAAGCTGTGGAACTCCAACACCGGTTACAACGCGGGTGGTACAAATAGAACCAGGACCCACTCCGACTTTAACCACATCTGCCCCCGCTTCAACAAGGGCTTCAGCTGCGGCTCTGGTGGCGATGTTTCCACCGATCACGTTCAGATCAGGATATACTGATTTAATTTTCTTAATGGTATCCAATACGCCCTGGGAATGACCATGTGCAGTATCTACCGTTATCACATCTACACTGGCGGCAACCAGTGCGTCAACCCGATCCATGGTGTCAGCAGTTACACCAACGGCCGCACCAACCCTCAGTCTACCCATATCATCTTTACAGGCATTCGGGAAATTCATTTTCTTTTCGATATCCTTGAAGGTGATCAATCCAACCAGCTTGTTGTTGTTATCAACGATCGGCAATTTTTCAACTTTGTGTTGCTGGAGGATCTCTTCGGCTTGTTTCAGGTTAGTTCCTTCTTTGGCCGTGATGAGGCCTTCTTGCGTCATGATCTCACCAAGCTTTTTATTCATCGCGGATTCAAAACGAAGATCTCTGTTGGTTACTATACCAATTAAAATTCCGGCATCATTAACGATAGGGATTCCGCCGATCTTTTGCTTTCTCATGAGAGCACGGGCTTCCTTTACTGTAGCCCCCTTCTTTAACGTAACAGGGTCCACGATCATCCCGCTTTCACTTCTTTTCACCAAGCGGGCATGCTCCGCCTGATCTTCAATACTCATATTCTTGTGAAGTATCGCAATCCCACCTTCCCTGGCCAGGGCAATGGCTAAACGATATTCTGAAACTGTGTCCATGGCCGCACTTATGATAGGAACGTTGAGTGTTAGATTTGGTGTGAGCCTGATTCTGGTATCCACATCCCGTGGAAGCACTTTGGAATAATTGGGCACAAGGAGTACATCATCATAGGTAAGTCCTTGGCGTGTAATGCGTTCAAATGGAGAGGCGTTGTCTGTTTTGTGCATTAAGAAAAAAATGTTTGGCTTGCAGTTTTTCAAAGATAAGTATATCTCTTTGGAAGTTCTGCATCGATTCACTTTTTTTGCACCTTTTATCTGTCTCCGTCAGTAATCCAAATTTGAGTAAAGTCTCTAAAGCGATGTTACTTTTAACGCCTTGATCGCTGCCTCCAGACTGCAGATACCGTCCTGATAACAATTCACCCAGTAGTTAACGGTTTGTCGCCTGCGTTTTACAAAAGGATCACAAGATGAAAACCGCCCCTTCAGCTCCTCAACCATAAATTTAATATCATCATGGATCTCCACTTTTAAGGTATCAGGTAATTCCGACCATCCGATCAATTCGAAGGCTTCCTGCATTTCATTAAATTCTTCTCGGCTTTCGCGCTCGATGCGTTTAAGAATTGGAAGTGCAAATAAAGCAGTTTCAGTTTGGTTTTGCGGGTAAGTAGATAATGCGTTGTTCATCATGATCATTGAGTTTTGTTTTTTGATTTACTCAATGATACACATAAGGTGTGACAGCGTAGTGTCACCCCTGTTGGGATTTATTTTCCGTTAGCCAAGCTCCATATTTGAAGCCATTGCTCCCTTTAGATCTTGTTTTTCAAATTCGATCATATATTTGGTGCCATTTTCTGTACTAAGATCGACCTTTGCTCTAAGTTGTTTAACAAAGGTATCAATAAGAGTGTGACCTAAAGAAGAACTGTTTTTCCCCGCAGCCGAAAAGCCTATTCCATTATCTTTTACCAAAAGCTGAACGTTATTCCCTGACTCAGACAACTTTATCTCAATTTCACCTTCTTCTCGATCCTTGAATGCATGCTTGAAGGCATTATTGAGGATCTCATTCAATAAAAGCCCGACAGGAAGTGCCTGATTAATGTTTATGAGCACATCTTCCAGATCCATTTTAAGTTCAACTGTTGTGGTATTTTTACTCTTGTACATATTTAACAAGGTTTTAGCCTGACCTTCGATGTTTTCCTTCAACGAAATATTAGTAAAACTCTTGGATTGGTAAAGCTGCTCATGAATAAGTGCAATGGATTTTATTCTATTTACACTTTTATTGAGTTCCTCTGCAGCATATTCATTCTCAATTCCGAAGATCTGCAACTGAATTAGCCCTGATATGATCGCAAGATTATTTTTGACCCGGTGGTGAATTTCGGCTAGCAAAGCTCCTCTTTCTTCGTAAGAATCCATGAGTTCCTTTTCTGCTGCCTTACGATCTGTGATATCCCTCCACACCACATATCTCATACTTTCACCGTCAACATCGGTGAGGTTTGTCATTACTATTTCAACAGGAACGAGGGAGCCATCTTTTTTCATATGTTCCCATTCAAAGCGTAAACCTTTTTTATTGTAGCTTTTCAGTTCGTCAAGTGTTGTCGTGAACAACTGTTCAGAACTCCGGCCATTACTCTGAGTTTCAGGCGATATTTGAAGTATCGTTTTACCTATCAATTCATTCTTTTTTTCATAACCCATCAGATCAAGTAAAGCCTGGTTACAATCAACGATATATCCTCCTTTTTCTATTAAACTTGGATCAGAAGAATTCTCAAAAAGTTCTCTATACTTCCGTTCGGATAATTTTAGATTCTGTTCAGCTTCCATCCACTCTGAAACATCAATATGCGTACCTACCATACGTGTTGGATTGCCGTCCTCATCCTCTTCAAAGATGGCGCCTCTGTCCCACACCCATACCCAATGCCCTTCTTTATGCTGCATTCTAACTTTTACATCGTACATGGGGATATCCCCTTTGAAATATCTTTGAAGCTTTTCCTCCACCCTCTTTGTATCCTCAGGATGCGTAAGATTATTCCATGTCTCGATATATGTTGGTTCCAGTTCATTTAGTGAGTATCCAAGCATTTGAGCCCATCTTTCGTTAAAAATGGTTTTACCGGATTCAATGTCCCAATCCCAGGTCCCAGCTCTTGTGCCGATCAGTGCATAGTTTAATCGCTCCTTCAGATCTTCCAGTTCTTCTCTGTACCGTATTTCTGCAGTCATATTTCTGCCAACTCCCAAAAATCCTTCAGTTTCAGAGTTAGCTTTGTTCAGTTTGGTTAGCTTCGTCTCATAATAATTTTTTTTGCCATTATCGTTTTCAATATGCCACTTGTAGGTAAACTGCCCCAGCTCCTTAGCCGCCCGCAATCCCTCAACATGCGGTTTACCGGCTTCTTCACCAAAGACTTCGGCCGGTGTGTTTCCCAGCATCATAGTTCTTAATTCTTCATCCAGAGCCCATTTTCCATACAGATTAGTATATCTGCCTTCACTATCGAGTGTGAATACAATATCATCAAAGGATTGAACAAGGGTTTGAAATTCAGACTGACTTCTTTTTAAAGCGTGAAGAGTTTCGATTTCATCAGTTACATCCCGAACCGAGCCAATGACTCTTATAACATTACCCTTCTCATTTTTAATGGCTTGACTTTTGGACCTTACCCACTTTTCATTTCCATTGAGGTCCGTAAATTGTGCCGTTAAGTCATAAGGAATGCCATCTTCAACACACTTTTTGTATAGTTCTGTAATTCTATCACGATATGCTTCATTGTAACATTTAAGGCTCTCTTCAACAAGATCACCCTTAAATCGTTTTTCAAACCCATGTATCTCATAAAGCTGATCTGTCCAGAAATAACGATCATTTTTGGGATCATATTCCCATCCCCCCGTTTCCGATAACTGCTGTATATTATTTAGAAGGCGCTCTCGCCTTTCAGCCTTTTCAGTATTTGCTTTTTCTTCGGTGATATCCTGTTTTATAGCCATATAGCAGGCTATTTCACCGCTTTTATCGTAGATCGGAACTATACTTGCCTTTTCCCAATAAAAAGAACCATTTTTTTTGACATTTTTAAACTCACCTATCCATTTTTCCCCTGACGTAAGTGTTTCCCACATGTCTCGATAAAACTCCCGGGGTTGCTCACCCGAATTAAGTATACTGGGATTCTCGCCCCGGACTTCTTCATCTGTATAACCGGTAAGTTCAGTAAAATACTTGTTGACGTAAAGTATCTCAGCATCGGCATTAGTAATAACAATGGAGCCGGGAATTTGCTCCATAGCTGTACGGAAAATGGCAGAATCCAACAGGTTTTTTACCCTTTCCATAATGTCTATAGTTTATTTATTTGAAATAGCATAGCCAAACAGTATAAACTTTATATGAAAGACCTGTAGATTCAGAGTGTAAAAATTGGTCTATTCCGGATAAATAGATTTTTTAGCAGCCAGCAAGGTATTTTTCATTAGCATAGCCACGGTCATTGGACCGACCCCTCCCGGGACCGGAGTGATCCAGCTCGCTTTTTTACGAACCGATTCGTAGTCAACGTCACCAACTAACTTGTAGCCTTTTTTTGATGTCTCATCAGCCACCCGGTTAATTCCTACATCAATAACTACTGCTCCCTCTTTTATCATCTCACCTTTTATCAATTCAGGCTGACCGGCAGCAGCGATCAAAATATCTGCTGAAATTGTATGCTGGGTAAGGTCTTTAGTAAATTTATGACATATAGTGGTTGTTGCCTTTCCCGATGAATTCTCTCGAGACAGCATAATAGCCATAGGTGAACCGACAATGTTACTTGCGCCCACTACAACGGCGTGTTTCGATTTAACCTGAATACTGTAATGCTTGAATAGTTCCATTATACCGGCCGGTGTACAGCTTCTGAAACAGGGTTCATCAACCGTTAGCCTACCAACATTCATGGGATGAAAACCATCTACATCCTTCCTGTAATCTATTGTTTCGATCACATCGTGAGAAGAAAGGTGTGAGGGCAAAGGTAACTGAACCAGGATCCCATCAACAGACCCATCTTCATTATAGGATTGAATAATGGATTTAAGCTCTTTTGCTGAGATCGTATCCTGCAAGATACGGGTGTGAGTTTCAATACCTACATCCTCACAGGCTTTGGTCTTTGCACCTGTATAAACCTTAGAAGCAGGATCATCGCCAACCAAAATGACCTGAAGAAATGGAGCCCGATATCCTTTTTTCTTCCAATCATTTACATCTTCCCTGACCCGGTCTCTTACAAGTTTAGCTACTTTTTTACCATCAATGGTCTCTGCACTCATTCTTCTATCGTTCTATGTTGTATTTATTCATTTTATTATAAATGTGACTACGCTGAATGCCTATTTCCTCAGCGGTTTTAGTAATATTCCAGTCATTCTTTTCCAGCCGCTTGATCAAAAAGATCTTCTCTGCCCGTTCTTTAAATTCCTGAAAATCTAAAATATCATTTGCCAGTTCATCAAGTTTTTCGCCGGACATTGACTTTGAAGATAGAATACTGTTTACCGTATCCTCATCGATCTTATCATCGGGTGCAAGAATGCCCAGCCGTTCCACCGCATTTTGTAATTCTCGCACATTACCTGACCAATCGCGACTTTTGAGAGCTTCCAAACCATCATCAGTAAATGAGACCTTGGAAAAACTTATGTCTTGTTCTTTGAGGGAACTGAGAAAGGCTTCAGCGATCAATGGTATATCAGATCGCCGATCCCTAAGTGCAGGCACTTCTATTGGAATCACGTTGATACGATGAAACAGGTCTTCCCTGAAGTTTCCATCAGCAATTTCTTGCTCAAGGTCTTTATTAGTAGCTGCCAGGATACGGACATCAATGTGTGTAGCTTTATTCCCACCGATCCGCGTGATCTTACTTTCCTGAAGAGCACGTAAAACCTTTGCCTGGGCATCAAGGCCCAAATCACCTATTTCATCCAAAAACAACGTCCCACCGTCAGCTTGCTCGAACTTACCTATCCTTTGATCAGTTGCTCCGGTAAAGGCACCCTTCTCATGCCCAAATAATTCACTTTCAAGCAGATCAGTCGGTATAGCTGCGCAGTTCACTTCGATCATTGGACCGCCACTGCGTCGACTTTTCTCGTGGATCCATTTGGCCACCAACTCCTTCCCGGTTCCATTATCACCGGTGATCAGCACTCGTGATTTAGTCGGTGCTACCTTATCGATCAGGTTTTTGATCTTTTGAATTGATTTACTCTCCCCAATAATTGGCGTGATACGGGGGAGCTTCTTTTTGATCTGCTCATACTCTTTCTCCAGGTTTTTTTGGGAAAGGGCATTCCGCACAGCGATCAGCAACCTGTTAAGATCGGGTGGTTTTTCAAGAAAATCGTAGGCACCGGTCTTAGTTGCCTCAACCGCAATTTCTATGTTACCATGTCCTGAGATCATGATCACTGGAAACTTATGACCTTCTTCCCTGATCTGTTTCAGGGTTTCAATTCCATCCATGCCCTGCATTTTAATATCCAGCAGCATGAGATCCACTTTTTTATTGAGAATAAATTCAAGAGCCTCTTTTCCGCTTTCAGCAGTCGATACCTTGTAATTCTCAAACTCAAGAATATCCTTAAGAGTATTTCGGATCGCCTTCTCATCGTCCGTAACTAATATGTGTGCTTTATGATCAGGCATTGGGCTGAATTGGATCAATACTTATTATAAAGGTACATCAGAATTTTTTCATGAATTGAATCAATTGGCCTTACTTTTTCTGAGATGTAGTTGTTTGTCCCAATACTTACTATGACCTGCTTTCCTGAGCTCGTGTTCATATAACCGCTTAGTGTTCTAACACCAGTTACAAACCCTGATTTACCTTTAAAATTCTTATACAGCGGAGTTCCTTTCATTCTGTGAGCCAAGGTTCCATCAATTCCGGCAACTGACATACTTCTGTAGTACGCATCAAATTCAGGGTGTGACTGCATTTCTACCAATAATTTAGACAGGTTTACTGTGGTATTGAAGTTTCCTCCTGCCATTCCAGAGGCATCATTCATTTGAATGTGAAGGGTATCTAGTCCCATATCAAATAAGAATTCACGAATATGCGATATGCCGTCCTCAAAACTTCCACTTCCACCACTTTTTTGTGCTGAAAGGGTTTTCGTCATCATTTCAGTATAGAAGTTGTCACTTTCCTTATTAGTCCACTCAATCAGTTCTGAAAAAGGCTTGGATCTGTGTGAGGCTATTCGTTGAGTCTCTACAGTATCCATTGCCTCGTAAGAAACCTTTAGATCTCCGGATATATTGATAGCTTTTTCAGCTAAATAATTCTTAAATGAGTATAAAAAATATTTTGGCGGATCATAAATAGAAAGAGATTCATCTTCGTAATAACCTTGTGGCAACGTACTTCCCAATGTAATGGTATTCCCACCAAGCTCTCTCCTGTAATACTCATCATACTCAGTATTCGGATGTGTGATCACCTGCTTATTTATAAAGGTCACATAATCAGTATTGTCGGGAAACCATGCAATCCTAGGCGTGTCACCTATATTTCCTTCTGCAAAAACCTCAAGGTCAACGGCATTGTTATTGAATGAAAGCGGACTGATCTGAACCCCATAGTAAAATGAAAAGTCATACCAATCCCAGCCCTTAGGGTATACTTGTTTATCAAACAAGGAAACATCGGCTATCAAGTCTCCCGTGATCTGCTTTATACCTGCTTTGGCCAGTTGTTCATAGAATTGCCCAAATACGTGAAAACGATCCTTATTATAAAGATCCCCACTGATAGACGGGTCACCGCTGCCAACAATAATCAGGTCTCCGTCCCAGATTCCGTCGATAAGATTACCATTCCCATATATCACAGTCTCAAACTGAAAATCGGCTCCGAAATGATCTAACAATGCGGCTGTTGTAACCAACTTTTGATTTGAAGCGGGTATGATCACTTTTTCCGAATTGAATTGTTCGAGTATGTACCCTTTCTGGTCTCGTACCGTAACGGACCAAAAGGCTTCCTGATTCGGAGCCTTTTCAAGAACAGATCGTAAATTTTGTGCACATAGATATTCCGGGTTTGCGAAAAGCAGTATTAAAAATGCAATACGGAATATGTGCTTCATTTAACTGACAAAATATTTTTCTTCTTCAAGGCGAAATGCAGTCAGGATCTCTTCTGAATTTTTACAGGCAAGAACTTTTTCCCGAAATGAGCCACTATTCATTAAGCGAGATATCCGGCTTAAAAGTTTAATATGCTGACTATTCTTTGATTCCGGTCCCACCAGTAAAAAAACCAGCCTGACTGGTTCATTATCAATGGAGTCAAAATCCAGCGGTTCTTTGAGGAGAGCGAACGCAGCGTGGTTTTCACTGACAGCCTGAGTCTTGGCATGCGGAATTGCCAATCCCTTACCAACTCCGGTCGACATGATCTTTTCCCTTTCAAAAACTGCTTTGCGAATACTTTCAAGTTGCTCACTATCCTCAACTTCTTCCTTCAGAGTGTCAACTAAAGCATTTATCAGTTCCTTTTTTGAGCCCGCCTCATAGTTCGGGAGAACCGTAATTTCATCCAGCAACGAAAATAAATTCATGTAATTTCCTGACAAATAATTTTTTTTAAACTCAGCAACCGAATATAGGCACCGAAGCGATAATCAATCAAAGTTTAATTCTGCGAATTTGAAAAAGTAAGATAAAAAATTCAGCCGTAGGCTTTGTGATTTACTTGGTGTTTGGGTAATCTTTCCTAAATCGTAATTAACTGATCTGTTCTCATGAGAATTATATTTTCCATCATACTATCATTCTTTCTTTCAATAGGCTGTTTTTCTTCTGTTTTAGCCCAAAACGATGTCTTTTTTACAACAAATCCGACTATCTCTGCTGATGGAAGAACCATTGTTTTTTCTTATGAAAGTGACCTTTGGAAAGTGTCTTCTTCAGGTGGGCAAGCTGTTCGCCTGACCGGAATGGATGGTGAAGAGATCGTACCTAAAATTTCACCTGACGGCAAGTGGATCGCTTTTTCATCCAACCAATATGGTAACAACGATGTGTATTTGATGCCGATAAACGGTGGAGAGATCAAACAGCTTACTTTTCATCAGGCTAACGATCAGGTAGAGTCATGGAATTGGGATTCTGATGAGATCTTCATCAGGTCCGATCGCTATAACAGGACAAGCGTATACAGCTTGAGTATAAAAGGGGGAACTCCAAAACGATTGTTCAGTCACTATCATAACACGGTTCATAATCTGGTTAAACATCCTGATGAAAACACTTATTATTTTAGTGAATCGTGGGAGAGCTTCATATTTCCGCAGCGTAAGAAGTATCGTGGCCCCTATAATCCGGATATAAAATCTTACAACACAGATTCTCAGGTTTTCTATAAACTGACAGAGTGGAAAGGAAAGGATTTATGGCCAACTCTTGATCGTAACGGCACCTTGTATTTTGCTTCTGATGAAGCCAACGGAGAGTACAATCTTTATACACTGAACGGAAATCAGAAAATTCAATTGACCAATTTCAACACCTCTGTCTTTTATCCTCAAGTAAGTGCAGATGGCGAGACCATTGTTTTTGAACGAGATTATCAGATCTATACTTACCACGTATCCGCACAAGAAAGTAAAAAAGTGCCGATAAGGATCCTGAAGAACAACACGCTTGCTAAAGAACAAAGCTTCAATGTTGAAGATGAGGTCTCACACTTTGATGTATCACCGGATAGGAACAAACTGGCATTTACCTCTCGCGGTGAATTATTTGTATCGGATATTGAAGGCAAGTTTATCCGTAAGATTGAAACAGATCCGATGGGACGGGTTTTGGAAGTCAAGTGGTTTTCCGACAATAAAACGCTGATTTTCAATCGAACAGTAAGTGGGTATCAGAATTTGTTCACCATTAGTGCAGATGGTTCCGGGTCTGAAAAGCAGGTCACAAGCAGTACTGAAAATAACCGCGCACTTGAAATGAACTCTGACAGAAGTATGGCTCTGTACCTCAGCGGGCGCAATGAGTTAAGATTGTTAGATCTTAAAACCCTTGAAAGCGAAACAATTGTGAACGATGAATTTTGGGGATTTCAGAATCAGCAATCACGCTTCTCTCCTAACGATGAATACATTCTATACACTGCTCGCCGCGACTTCGAACACGATATATTCACTTACCACATTGATACGGGTGAGATCATGAACCTGACTGAAACCGGTGTTTCTGAATCGGATCCTTTTTGGTCACCTGATGGAAGGTATATTTATTTTTCATCTTCACGAACCCAGCCTTCCTATCCAAGAGGCGGAGGAGAAACAGACATTTACCAAATGGCCCTCGATGTTTATGATGAGCCATTTAAGTCGGATAAATTCGCCGAATTATTTGAGGAAGAAGAAGATACAGCTGACGAAGAAGCAGAAAAGGAAGAAGCAGAAAAGGAAGAAGTAAATATCAGTATCAATCCTCAAGGCCTGATGAAGCGCCTTACAGTAATTGGTGAAAGGTTCGGTTCCCAATACTCGCCTTTCGTGCTTCAGGATGGTGATAAGAATATGATCTTGTATGGCAGTAATCATGATGAAGGCAATTCAGCTCTTTACGTCACAACCATCCAGCCTTTTGAGCGACCTGAAACAAAGAAAATTGAGGGAATCGATTTTGCAGGAAATATCCAAAATGTGGACGGAAAACTGTATGGACTATCCCGTGGAACCGTTTATGAGATAGATCCTTCCGCAGCAAAAGCAACAAAGATAGAAACCTCACATGAATTCAAGCGAAATCTGAGAGATGAATTTGATCAAATGTTTGAAGAACTCTGGGCTAATTTAGAAGAAAACTTCTATAATGAAACCTTCCACAACGTTGACTGGCAGAGGATGCATGATCGGTACAAAGAGTTTCTGCCGTACGTTAATAACCGCAATGACCTCAGCCGATTAATGAATGATATGCTGGGTGAGCTCAACTCCTCTCACATGGGTTTCAGCACATCAGGTGATGAAGATGAGGAATTCTACTCAACCGTTTCGATATCAACCGGGTTGCTTTTCGATGAGAGTGCCCCCTACCGTGTAAGACATGTCATAAAACACGGCCCTGCAGATATTGCTGATAAGGATATTCGTCCCGGTGATATACTCACAGCAGTTGACGGAAAATCTATTGATCCTGATGCTAATCGTGAAATGTATTTCAACTCTCCTTCAATGCCTGAAGAGATCTCCCTGACCTTTAAACGTGGAAATGATACCATCACGGCCAAGATCCATCCGGAGAGTTACTTTTCAATCCGTAATGATCTGTATGATGAGTGGGTTGATCAAAAACAAAAAATGGTTGATGAAGAAAGTGATGAGCGAGTCGCCTACATTCACATGAAAAACATGGGAGGAGGGGAGCTTGAAAACTTCCTCATTGAGATGACTTCCGAAGCTTATCAGCGAGACGGACTCATACTCGATCTCAGATATAATACAGGAGGTAATGTTCACAATGATGTACTCCAATTCCTGACGCAGCGACCTTACTTGCAGTGGAAATACCGTAACGGTGATTTTGCTACTCAGCCAAACTTCACCCCTGCTGCAAAACCCATAATCCTCCTGATCAATGAGCAATCACTGAGTGACGCGGAGGTAACTGCAGCCGGTTTTAAAGAGCTTGATCTGGGAACAGTTGTCGGAACTGAAACATATCGCTGGATTATATTTACCTCCGGTAAAGGCTTGGTGGACGGTTCATTCTACAGACTGCCCGCTTGGGGTGTTTATTCTCTGGATGGACAGTATAACCTGGAAAGAACCGGAGTATTCCCTGATATCGAAGTAAACAACACGTTTAAAGACAGGTTACTCGGTCGTGACCCTCAATTAAGCAGAGCCATTCAACTGGCTTTGGATCAATTAGAAAATTAGTATTGACAGTGACCCGGTGAGCAACATTCAGTCCCTCACTTTCATTTTCAAATTATTGCAGTACAGGCTTATTAATCCTGTTAATAGCCCGCTAAAATCCTTAAACTAAGTTATGAGTTGGATTAGAAGCACGTACACCATCTTAATGAAAGACCTGCGTATTGAATTACGTACCAGGTTCGCTTTCAATATGGTATTAGCCTTTGTTGCAGCCGCCATGCTTTTGGTGTTGTTCACGCTCCGTGCTGATCAACTTGAACCCGGACCAAAATCAGGTCTCGTTTGGATCATCATACTTTTCGCAGCACTGTCTGCCCTCAGCCGAAGTTTCATTTCTGAAACCGATAAAAAAACTTTTGATCTACTAAGGATCTACGCCAATGGAACAAATGTATATAGCGGTAAACTGATCTATAATTATCTGTTTACCCTGCTCATAAATATCACAACCTTTGCCGGGTATATTTTTCTTATGAACCTCAGTATCCAATCATGGACTGCTTTTTTGATCATGCTTTTGGTGGGTACTGCCGGTCTATCTGGTGTCGCCACCATGACGGCTGCTGTGGTCTCACAGGCAGACAGGAAAGGTGCAATTTTTTCAGTGCTGAGTATTCCGCTTTTTATGCCTTTGGTTTTATTGTTGGCCGACATCAGTAAAACGGCATTTATAGATGGTGGCAATGCATCTTTGAATAATATTACTGCATTAGTAGGATTTGCCGGAGTGACCATAACATCCGGCGTGCTACTTTTTGATTTCATCTGGGAGGAATAGAATACATGGACATAAAGTTTGGTAACAGACGAATCATAGGCCAACAAAGAGCTAAGAATCAGGTTGAAAGAATACTGGCTTCTGATAGAATAAGTCATGCCTACCTTTTATCAGGACCAAGCGGTATTGGTAAAACAGCCTTTGCCCTGGCACTGGCTGAAGCCATAAATGGCATCGATAATCTGAGTGACCTCGGAGAATATACAAGTTCTAAAAAATCGTCCTGGTTTACGCATCCGGATATACACGTATTTATACCAAAACCGACAACGGTAAAAACTGAAGAATTAAGAGACCGGCTAGAATTACTTTCTGAAGATCCTTATGAGATCATCGGGTTTTCACAGCGGCCTTCTCTTAGCGACGAATCATCAAAAAATCGTCAGGCTTTTTATCCCATAGATTATTTCAGGGAAGATATTCGGCCAATCACAAAACTGAAGCCGAACGAAGGGAATCGTATTGTGGTCATCATGACCGGGGTTGAAACCATGCGAAAAGAAACGGCCAATGCTTTCCTGAAAATGCTTGAAGAACCCTCTGACCGACTCATGTTCATACTGACCACAGAGAGCTATGAAAGCCTTCTGCCAACTATCACCTCCCGCTGTCAACATATCCCATTAGGGACACTGAAAGACCGGGAAATAGAGCGGGGACTCATTGAGGTGGATGGATTAAGCCCAGATGATGCCGCCTACCTAGCAAGGGTTTCCGGCGGAAATTATGCCATGACGCGGTTCTTTGATGTGGAAAAACTCAAAGAAAACCGAGAGTCTGTTGTCCGATTCATGAGAATGGCCTTTAGCCAGGATGCCAGTGGGCTTTCCACTTTGGTTCAGGACTGGCAAAGCAACAACAATATTGAAGGGTTGATCGCGATCACTAATCTTATCGAAATGTATATTCGCGATCTTATGATCTACCGTGAAACCGAAGACAAAAAATTCATCACCAATATTGATCAGCTTGAGTCTATTCAAAAGTTTATTGGATCTCTCGGGGAAGCAAAACTGGAAGAAATGATCGATCATCTGGACTCATTCAGGTCAGCAATCAGGCAGAACGTAAATCCAAAGCTGATCTTTATTTCGGTTTCCCTGCGTTTTTCCATGCTGATGCGCGGCCTAGATCCGGTGATCTCAAACGAAAATAACTGGCAACATATACCTGCCTTTGTGGAGTAATTATGCATAAGATATCATTTCATAAAATGGAAGGTGCGGGAAACGATTTCGTAGTGATCGACAACCGCAATTACAGTCTTACACTTGAAGATATCATTCAGTTTACCCCAAAACTATGTGATCGAAAATTTGGAATCGGCGCTGATGGAATTTTGGTCCTCCAGCCTCCTCTGAGAGATGATGTTGACTACACCATGATCTACAGGAATGCAGATGGAAGCGATGCAGGTATGTGTGGTAACGGAGCACGATGCCTCTCCATGTTTGCTTTTTATTTTGGATTCGGATCATCACAAACCTTCAACGTTCATGATAATGTATATGAGTCCGAGATCCATTCTGATGACTCCGTAAGCATACATTTCCCGGTTCATGTACAAATAGAAGAAGTAAAAGTCGATGAACTTTCTTTCATTAAAGCTGATGCCGGAACCGAACACCTTATTCATTTCGTGGAAAAAGAGCATCTGGATAACGATGAAGATCTTATTGAAACCGGCAGAAAGACCCGATATCATGAGTCCATAGATCCTCCCGGAACAAACGTGAATTTTGTTCACTGCGATGACAGCAAGCAGATCTCATTACAAACCTACGAACGTGGCGTTGAGAACTTGACCCTCGCCTGTGGCACCGGCGCATTGGCTTCAGCTATTGCAGCCCATCACAGGCAAGGCAAAAGTGAAAAACACAGCGAGTTTGATATTCATGTTAGAGGCGGGCGATTAAAAGCATCTTTTGATTTTGATCCGAATGCAGCCACCTACCATCAGCTGATTCTTTCAGGCCCGGCTAACTTTGTTTTCAAGGGAAGCATCACTGTATAATCAAAACATCATTTTGGAACAAAGTCAGAATAATATGGAAAATCAGCCCTGTTTAAGGCTAAACGTAGCTTTTATGGTTTTTATGTTCGTTTTCATTACTGCTTGCTCCTCTACACTAAGTGTTTCTGACAGAACAGACTCGGATAATGGAATATCGGTCAATAGTTTGGCCATAGTACCCAATCAGCTTCCAGCACCGGAATCTTTTAAGAGCATTCAGCTCTTTGCCAATAGTACCTCTACAAATCCCCCTATCCTTGTTCTGAACTCCGAAGATGAGCTTACGTTGTCTTTTGATGAACTAACCGATGTTAATGGACAATTCAGGATCACTTTCTCTCACCACAACAAGAACTGGGAATATAGCGACATACCTCAGGATTGGTATTTACAGGGAATAGGTGAACTTGTTATGGGAGGCGGACAAAAAAGTAATTCACGAGGACCGGATTATATCCATTATGAGATCAGGATCTCTCAGGAAGAGGTCAAATTCATAAGCAGCGGCAACTATCTCCTTCATGTATCAGATACAGAATCGGGGCAGGAATTATTTTCTTTGCCGTTTTTTATTACGGAAAATGAAGGTGAGCTCAGTTCTACCTCCCAGACGATCTTTAACTCAGGCAAGCGATTCTTTCCGGAGCATCGATTATTTAGTTCTTACCATTATCCTGATTTCGTGAAATATCCTGAATTTGATCTTAGCTTCGCCTACCTGCAGAACCGATTTTGGTCAGATACCAGATTCACCGAATCCTTCGATTTTAACACACCTGATGTCGCAAAATTCGATCTCACTCAATCCAATGCCTTCCCTGCAAATGTAGGGCATATTTTTAAAGATCTAAGCGTGTTTACGCAGAATACCTATGATATCATTGAGTGGAATCCCGGGACTGTCCCGCCAAAAGTGATATTAAGGGAAGATGTGCTAAACTTTCTAAACTCGGGTTCAGAGTCAAAGATCAGAATCTCTAAACCTGAATCATCCACTCGGTCAACGTATGCCAATGTTCTGTTCAGACTTGATGCTGATGAAAGCCTTGTCCCTGATGATAAAATTCACATTCTTGGGGACTTCAATCAGTGGACAGTAGATGATGGTAGTAAATTAATATTGAACCCCGATTCAGGTTTTTGGGAGCATAGTCAATTGCTGAAGGAAGGATCCTACAGCTATCACTATGCCAAAATAAATAGAAACAATCATATTGACCTGACATCACTCTCTGACAACAGCACTCCGCTTGTTCAGGAGTATATGTGTCTTGTTTATTTCAATGATCCTGACCGCAAATTTGACCGTCTCTTAGCTTTAGAAACCTTTTATGCCCGGTAATCTTAAAAGTCGATGCCTATACTGAAATAATGTATAGGATCTGATAAGAAACCGCTGCGCTGATATGGCCAGCCTACATCATATCTGAAAGGAAGACCGAATACAATAGTTCGCAATCCAAATCCGGCACCAATAAGGATATCTCCATCCAAATAAGGTGCCTGTCCTGTTCCGGCAAGTGAGCCATCCTGATTTCTGAGCTCATAGGTTCCAAACCGTTCCTCAGCTACCTTAAAATCCAGTTTTGCATCGTTTACGATCGGATCGCTGTTTGAATCTATCAATCCATAGTCAATTCGCTCACCCCAAGCTGAACCAATGTCCAGGAAAGCGGCACCGGTAATGTTATATAGCGGCAATATTGGTATCGCTCCAGGTACAACAGCTGCAAAAAGTGGGAATCTGAATTCTGCATTGATCAAAGAAAAGTTACTGCCATATATGCTATTGTAAGCATAACCTCTCACCGGAAGTGCAGGTACCGTAAAGAAACTATCAGTAAGCTTATCGTAAGACAGTCCGTTTTGATTGAACTGTTGGTTTATCCAGCCAAGTCGGCCACCCATAAAATACGTTTGTTTATCCGGACCCACGGAAGAGGCACCGGATGCTCTTACTGCAAAACTATATCTGGAACCTAGATTGAAATATTTTCTATAATCACCCAAAACGGAAACAAACTGTGGGGCATTATCTCCAACTCCGGGACTTCCTGATAATCCAATGGAATACCTGTTACCACCTTGGGGTGTAATGAATCCCGGCAAGGTTTGATCATTTGTGAATATTACCTCAGGATACATAAAAAGACTGCTCTGATTGGGATCCTGATTTAAACCAAAACTACTTCCGGCAAAAAGGTCGCTAACTGAGCTGTAATCACGCGTGATACCCATCACTGAGAAACCGGCATCAACTCTTTTGAATTTATTGATCGGATACTGTGCATTCACTCCACCCCCATAGGTTCTGAACCGTATGATCTCTCCGAAAAAGGTCTGATACCGTCGGGACGTATGAAAATAGCTGAAAAACCAATTGGTTCTGTTCTTCATATATCCGTACTGCAGAGAATAGTCACTATTCCTGAGGTCTGTTACAAAGTTTGTTCCCAGTGCTATCTGATGATCTCCAAGCAGGTCACTTATGATAAATTGGGTCAAGGCATAGGTTCCATATGTGGATGCGACAATAGAGGGATTATATGAAATATCTGTTGAGAACCTGAGTCTGTACTCCTTAGGTTGAAACCGGCCATCTTCAGTAAGCGTATTTTCGGGCTGGAAGTTTTCAATGTCCTCAAGCACGATCGTAGTATCTTCTATTACTTCAGTACTGAATACATAATTTCTGAAATCGATCTCATTATTATCTTCTTCCTCAGCCTGTTGTTCGGCAGTGCCTGTAGCCGTGGTATCCGGTGTTTGCTGATTCCTGTTACCCATACCTGCATCTTCACTTGTATCAGTAATTTCTGATAGATCTACCCCTACAGGTAATCCTGATCCTGAAACTGTGAACATTTCACGGGCATATTTGGTAGCCGGTACTCTTTGCCCTTCAGACTCAGTTGCCCTTCTCTGGGCCCAGTAATTCGAAGTCAGATCCTGAGATTTTCTTCTATCAAAGGGTGAGCGTAGTAAAAATATATCGAGATATCCTTCATTGATAGAGTTGAACGCCAGGCGTGAACCGTCTGCACTTACGGATATCTGTGAAGCACCTGTCTGCAGATTTGTAAGCGGTGTTGATGTTCTGGTGTTCAGGTTGAATTCGTACACATTAGGAATCCCATTTTTATCTGAAATAAACATCATACGCCCGTCCTGCGTAGTTTTAGGTGATTTCTCATTCCAGATTGGGGTATCGGTTAGCTGAACGGCTTTCCGGGAATTAATTCCAACACGATAAATATCCGTTTGATATAAACTCTCTGTTTCCAGAAGATCGAAACCAAGAGCGTAATTGTGAAGATCTGTTCTATCACCCCGATCAGATACAAAATAAATGTACTCAGAATCAGAACTCCACGCAGGCTGCATATCCGAGAAAAAATCTCCGGTTATGTTAGTGAGTTTCTGCGTGTTCATGTTATAAACAAATATGTCCTGATACGGCCCAATATTAGCGTCGAATGCGATCTTCTCGCCATCGGGTGACCATGCTATTGAAGCGATCGCATCCAGGTCAGGAAACTGGACTTTGGAGACATTGGTCGTCTGATAGTCGATAATGGCAAGTTCATCTCTTCCCTTTGATTTGACGGACATGGCGATTTTGCTACCATCAGGTGACCAGGCAATATTAGGACTAAGGATATTCAATTCCTCAAATTCAACGTCCTGCTGACCATTGATCAGTCTCTTTAATTTTCTCCCGTCAATAGCACTGATCGCTACTACATCAAAATATCCACTTTCGTTAGTTATAAATGCGATCTTATCTCCCTGTGGAGAGATTGAAGGACTCGTATTGTATGTGCCAAAATCCCCACGTTTTGTCAGTAGTGTTGAGATCATATCAGCACGTTCACGTTCAGCCACTTCCGGATAATAGCGTTCCTTAAGGGCATCCTGCCATACTTTTGATAACTCTTCAACATTAAGCCCAATAGATTGCTGCAGTCCGTATTCAACACTGCGCGAGGTCTTAATTCTTTGAAGGATCTCTCCTATTTTTTGTCGGCCGTACTGTTCAACAATATAATTCCAGACAGCTTGTCCTCCCCGATAATTATAATAACCACTAAGATATGGTATCGGTGGAAGGTAGTTATTGATCACTGCATCACGAATGTACATATCGGTATTAGTATCCCATCCGAGTGCCATATACTCTGAAAGGCCTTCTTCAAACCATAAAGGGAAAACGAGTTGTATGTTATTTCTGATAATAGAATTGATGGTACCTCCATAGAACATATCGTTAAATACAGCATGTACCAGCTCGTGATGCAAAGTTCGCCGAAAATCGGCATAATCTCCTGCAAATGGCACCGTCATTCGATTTTTCATTTTATCGGTTACACCGCCAATCCCTTCTGCGCTCGTCGGCAGATTAACCACATTGGTTTGTGAGAAGTCATTGTGGGAATCATAAATGATAAGTGTGATCCGATTTGAGATCTCGTGCTGAAAATCTTCACTTAGTTGTTTATAACCCGATTCGATACTTTTGGCTGCAAATTCAGCCAGTTCATAATTTTTTTCTCCATAATAGTAGACGTCAAAATGAGTGGACTGAATATACCTCCACTCAAATTTTTCATACTGTACCCTATTCTTTCCAAACGGGTAATACTGGGCAAATACAGACATTGAATCTGCAGCCAGAATCATGCTTCCTAATAGTAGTATGGAGAAAATTTTCGCCTTCATAAACGTTATTATATGAAATTACTAAGCTAAACTAAGGTCGATCTGCCTCTTCTGCAGATCGGTGCTTTTAACACGAACTTTGATGTCATCGCCCAGCTGAAATTGCTTCTTGCTTTTACGACCGACTAAGGCATGTCTTTTTTCATTATATACATAATAATCACCTTTCAGGTCACTGATCCTGATCATTCCTTCACAGTAAATGTCTTTTAGGGTCACAAAAATTCCCCTTTCCATAACACCACTGATCGTTCCTTCAAATTTTTCACCGGTCTTATCTTTTAAATACTCGACCTGCTTAAGCTTGACCGAATCACGTTCAGAATCGACCGCCACTTTTTCACGCTCACTGCAGTGCTCGCCATCTTTTTTAAGCTGATCATAAGTATAAACCCTTGCTCCGGCATTATATCCTTTCAGCAATCGGTGAACGATGACATCCGGATAACGCCTGATGGGGCTTGTAAAGTGTGAGTAATGTTCAAAGCCCAAACCAAAATGTCCAACATTATTTGGTGAATATTCTGCTTTTGCCATAGCTCTAAGCATCAAGCCATTCACTATATACTCCAAATTTGTGTCTTTAACCTGCTCAAGCAAATTATTGATCTTCTTGGGGCTTATGTTATTCCCAACTTCAAAATTTATGCCGATCGGTTTAACCTGCTCAGCTATACCGGCAAGTTTTTCAGCATCAGGCTTGTCATGAACTCTGTAAAAGAAAGGAAAAAGATCCTTCGAACGTTTCTTTCCTGATTCTTTACGCATCTTCTCAACGTGAGAAGCCACCGTTTTATTGGCCATAAGCATACATTCTTCAATCAGGCGGTGTGCAAATATCCTCTTCTTGATCACAACTTCCAATGGCTTCCCATTTTCATCCAAAACAAACTTAGGTTCAGGATTATCAAAATCAATAGCGCCTTCTTTGAATCTTTTGTCAAGTAAAATACGGGCAAGATCTGCTACTATATTAACTTCTTTACTAATGGGATGTTTTTTTCCATCAACAATTTCCTGAGCTTCTTCATAGGTAAATCGCTGTTTGGAATGGATAACTGTTTCCTCAACAGAATAATCAACGAGTCTGCCTTTTGCGTCAATTTCCATGAAGCAGCTGTAGGTCAATTTATCTTCATTGGGTCGTAGACTGCAGACTCCATTACTGAGAACTTCTGGAAGCATTGGTATCACCCGGTCAACGAGATATACACTGGTTCCCCTTTTATGCGCTTCCTGGTCCAGGATCGATTTCGGTGTCAGATAATGAGTAACGTCCGCAATATGTACTCCCAGATAATAGTTTCCATTATCCAGTTTCTCAATACTCAGAGCATCATCAAAATCCTTAGCATCCGCGGGATCGATAGTAAATACGTTTTCATCTCTCAGATCTCTGCGGCGATTGCATTCTTTTTCCGGTATTTCAAGGGGAATTTCGTGAGCATAGTCTTCGACTTCCTTTGGAAATTCAGCCACCATATCATTTTCTGCGAGAATAGATAGAATATTCGCATCATTGGAGCCGGACTTACCTAATACTGATTTAATATTAGCTTCAGGAAGTGCTTTTGGGTGTATCCAATTAATAAGTTCAAATATAACCTTATCACCATCCTGAGCCGTATTCAGGTTTTCAGGCTGTACAAAGAAGTTGGTGTGAACCGACTGCGGATCTGCTTCGATCACATAATTTCCTTTTGTTACTTCCCTTAGGGTACCGACATAAAAATCCTTACCACGTTCAACAATTTCGACCAGTTTTCCACGAGGCTGACCGCTTCTTTTATCTTTGCCTGTAACCTCTACTCTGACGATATCATCGTTCAATGCGAGCCCAAGATCCCTGGATGAAACCATGATATCCTGATCAAGATCATCCACGATCACGTATCCGGTTCCCCTGGCTGAAACATCAATTTTACCTTCGTAGGTTTTTGAACCGGAACTTGATCTCTTTTCCCCGGATTTTTGTTTCTCCGGCAATAAGATGTAATTATCTTTTCGGTTAATACGATTCTTATTCGATAATCGATTCAGTGATTTATCGAGTCTGTTTATTTCGTTGTTGCTTTCTAATCTGAGAACGCTGATCATTTGTTCTCTTGTCATCTTATGATCAGGGCTGTTCTTCAAAAGATCTATGATTAGATCTTCAAATTTGCTTAGTCTGTCTTTTTTACTCATTCAAATATTGTTACGCAGGACTTTCTGTCCCACTATTTTCAGTTTCTTCTTGATTGTCATTTATCCCGAACAATTTCCTAAATGGAGAGAATAAACGCTTAAAAAATTCATCCCAGGAGTTAAAGCTTACCTTAGCTTCAAGGCCTACCCCATTTATATCCTGAGATTGCTGTGATTGTTCGGTGCTATTTAAAGTTCCAAAGGTGAGATCCTGACGGTGAAATGCGGTCACTGCAAATGTACGGTTGATCCTGTACGTAGCTCCCAGATCACCGATGTTGGATTGTCGTCCTGTTATTTGTCCTTCTCGTCTAAGAATCAGTTTATCGTTATAGAGCCTCAAAGCAACCCCAAGGTCAACCTGATTATAGGTATTTAAATTAAAATCTACATCTAAACTACTCAAATCACTGTTCAATAACGAATTTATCTGACTTGAGAGCAAGGGATTAATAACCTGACTTGATAAGAGCGGATTCAACACGGCGGCACTACCAGACAGGTTATCGCCGAACATATTACTTTGAGCCTGCCCGCTGGAAGATACCGGAATGAAATTCCCCATAAGCATAAAATTAGCTGCCTGAAGCAGTTTCAGGTCTTCATCTCTGTTAATTGTAGCGAGTTGTGTAGCCAGCGTTGAACTTTGCTGAGACTCAAATGTGTTCGGTAATCTGAAAAAGAAGTTATTTTCAATACTCGAGATCGTTCCGCCAATATTCAATACCAGTTCTATAGGTACGCGTTGTGAGTTTTCGGGATCGATGCTGCCTGAAGGGCTAAGTGTATTGATATCAGGCCGCGCACTGTAAATAGCATTCAGGTTAAGCCTGGCGTTGGCAGGATCCCCTTCCCATACAATACTCCCGCCCGATTCAATATCAAACCGGCGGGTAAATATATCGCCACTTACAAACTGATAACGTCCGCCCTGAATGTCAAAACGCCCGAACATGGATACATTCTCGTCTTCCAGTAGAATTCTGATCCGCCCTGTACCTTCTGCAGTCACAATATCGCCGGTCACAGGATCGAATATCAACCGAACAGTCATCGGGTCATTCGACACAAATTGAAGATCCATGGTAAAGCGTTCAGTAAACGACAGGTCAACATTTTCTTCAGAACTTTGGCCATTAGCTGATCGGCCATTCCTGTTGTTAAACGTAGATTGGCTCTGAGCTCCTTCCTCAAATGAATCAACAAAGCGAATAAAGCGATTACCCTCATCAAATTCAGTTTCTTCGAGCAAAGGTATTGATATTTCTGAAAAGTCCGTGATCTGAAGAGGCTGTTCGGTTCTAAGAACCGGATCAAAGTTAGTCCCAGTAATAGTTACCGTACCTGATCCGTAAGCATCTCCAAAGAAAGCCACAGTGGGGTCAAAAGTGTTATTCAGAAATTGAAATTCATCCATTTCAAGACGAATGTTCATACTGTCGATCGGGGCAAAATCATTAAAATCATAATCACCGCTCAGAATAGCATTACCTCCGGATGGGTCTATCAAATATATATCATTGAAAGTAAGCCCATCATTCCTTGTGAAGTTTATGCCTCCCTGAGCATAATAGTACGTGTCTAGGAAGCGAGGTCTTAGGTACGCTGCATCTTCAGTTCCCACCATGAAATCTGCAGTAAAATCATAAGTATCAGTGTTACCCCATAATTTACCAGACCCATTTGCAAGACCCGAACCTTCAGTAAACACTTTTGGAGCTATGATCGGAAGTATCCAAAGGTCTATATTTTTGATATCTAGATCAAAATTATAAAGAGAATCTACATTGGGAAAATCCCCTTCTTTTGGGGCAAGAATATACCCGCTAATATCAAACTCCTGTCCTTTACGACTTGTATTTTCATAGTACTGAGAATACTTGGAGGAATCTGTTGAAACGGAAATATTGGTGTCAAACCTGTCAAGTTCTGAATTATAATTACTGTTCAGAATCATATCTCCAACAAGCTGCTCTCCGAATTCAAGAGCTTCCACATCCATGTTACCCTGTACAGTAGGTACAGTTGTGAGAGTACGGGTAGTGAATTCTCCATTCAAAGTGCCACCAAATGTCAGCCTCTTACCGGTCAAGGCTGAGATCTCGTCAAGATTCAGATCTTCAATACTATATCTGACAGAGTCCGCCGGATCGTTACTAAAGGTCCCGTTTATCTGCAAAAACTGCTGTTGGTTTTCGAATACAAAATCTTTCAGTTCAAAAGTTTCATTCGAGTTATAAACTATTGTCGGAACACCTTCATTTTGCCAGGTATAAGAATTGGTTCCTAAATTCAATGTGTCGATGTTCAGCTCAAAAGCCTGATCCAGGATACGTGCCCTACCTTCAAAATCAAACGATGCATTGTCAGATAATTTTGCCATTGAACTGTTCAAGTTCAGGGAATCTCTGTTCATTATTGCATTGAAGGCAAATCCCCGCCCTTCAATAAAACCAAGATCAACCCTGCTGGCTGTTGACTGCAACTGTACATTAGAAAAATCTTTAAGTTCTGCTCCATATCTAAACCCCCCGGTCATCTGCAGCTCAAGTGTATCAGCGTTCGTTCTATTTATTGAGATATTTTGATCACTGATAGAAGTTGTGAATAAGAGTTGCTGTGAATTTACGTTAAAAGAAGAATTGAACCGTGCTGCAGATGTAATCTTAGGCAGATCGGTAACATAAAAATTTAATAATCCAGGGTTTTTGACACGCCCCTCCACTTCCAGGTTTTGATTACTTATTGCAGTAACCGAGTCCATAACAACTGCCTCATTGAAGAATATCTCCTGATCGATCTGACTGCTCAAATATCTGCTCCATTGTTTCGTTAGATCAACAACACTTTCGGTATTGAACTCTCCTTCAACCGTTGCGTCAAATGCCGTGGATGTAAATCGGAGTATACGATAACTTTCTGCCGGATCATTGAAGTCAAGATATAGCTGATGCCGGCCTAAGGTATCATCATGTGTTCGTGATTCAAGGATATCTAAAGTAAATTTACCAAACAGATTTTGCAGGTCATTTCCGGTTATGTCAATTTCAAATTCGATGTCAGATTCAACAGGACGCATTCTGTCTATTTTTGTCAGTTCTTTGACGGGAAGATTACCTGAACTGCCCCTTAAGTAAATTTCAGGTTCTTGGTTCTGAATATTAATCCTGCCGTTGAACTGTGTCCTAACTCCACTAAAGTTACCTCTAAACTCAGGCTCTATTATACCTTCACTCCAATTAACCAAAGCGTAAAGATCATTTTGAGATGGTGGAGCATTTTCAGGCTCATTTGATTCAATAAACAGACCGCCACTAGCTGTAAACGGATCAATAGATGTACTTCTTAGACGCCCATATAGTGAAAGATTAGTTTCATGTATTCTGGGATCAATCAAATAACCGATGTTGAGGGAATCCGTTATCAGATTAAAATCAATTCCAAGTTCTTCTCCATATTTAAGAGTTCCGTTTAAACCAATGGATCCTCTGCTTCCTTCAGCCAATATTTCAGTATTGGTAGAATCAAGATCGCCTTCAAATAAACCTTCAAACCTTGTGTTTATAAGTGCTTCTTTTTGTTGCTCAGTTAAGCCACTGGTGAGAAATTGGATTTCAGATTCGCCAACTATCAGTGACTCCAGTTCCAATAGATAACCAAGATCCTGAGGTTCAGAAATAGATCTCAATCGCCCGTTAAAGTTCATGAAGCTCTCGCCGAATATGAGTTCCCCATTATTGAATACCATTTCACTCAGCATACCCTCACCTTGCAGAGAACCCTGAAAATAATTTTCTGTTTCCGGCAATTCAGGATAAAAACGACGTATATCTGGAGGACCCACCAGGATCTGATTCAGATTTAGGGTCAGTTGTGAGTTTTCCAGCTGGTCCATGAACTGCCCACGCAGTGCGTTTATACCATCAGCTTCCATACTGAAACTTAAACTGGAATGCTCTGTGTTGATATTGAAAGAGTTCAATTCAAAAAATTGATCATCATTGAAGACCTGGCCATTTAACTGTACGGTTGTCAGATCCGGTTCATTGGTTTTGAATTGCACTGAGTTAAAATCAATGAAACGTTGTTCTTCTGTAAATTCGAAGAACATGTCCATTTGCAGGTCGGATATAAGGAAATTGTCTTCATCTTGATCAGCTGCCTCTTTAAATACTATTGTTCCGTTTGAAAGAATAAAAGATGGTATGATCACCTGAAAATCAGTAGGCTGTAAAGGAACGGCCAGACTATCTTCCGGTTCGACCTCATCTAAAGAATTTCGCTTTCTCAGTGCTTCTGACAAAGTAAAATTTGGACCTTCAATTTGATCAAGGAATACCGTGGGTTCATTTACGATCATCTTATTGATTATGAGTCTATCCTGTAAAACAGACCAGAAATCAATACCGGCAGAGATATTACCTGCAGAGACAGCTCCTGTATATGTTGAGTCATTGGGATAGATGACAACATCTTTCAGGTTTATGTTGAACGGGAGGAGGCCGTCCACTTTACCAATGCTCAAAACTCCTTCAAACCTTTGATTAAATTGCGTCTCTAATTCATCAGCAATTCTATTTTGAACGGGGTCTAATTGTAAAGCTCCAAATACCAAGCCGATCAGTACGGATACAGTAAGTACCAGAACCCCAATAAAGGTCCAAAATACATTCCATGATTTGTATATCCACCGTATGTAAGCCACTATAGAAATATCTTTAAAGTCTGTTGCCAGCTATCTTCGATAAAACCCGTTTCTGCGACCTTATATACATAGGGCATCCCCAGATCTTTCAGTAACACCAACCGAAGCGTACTGTCCTTTACTTTTTTGTCGTGCTTCATCAGTTCAACCAATTCTGCGGGATTATGGGTAATATCTTGCAGGTCAAAATCGTACAACGAACGAAACTCCAATAAATTTGAAAGATCAATATTACTACCCAGTTTATTGGATGCATATGTTGCACCGACCATACCGGCATATACAGCCTGGCCGTGAGAGTAGAGATTGTAGTTACCCAGCTTTTCTAAAACGTGCCCATAAGTATGGCCAAAATTAAGGAACACACGCTTTCCGGATTCAAGCACATCTTCAGAAACAATATCGACTTTTATTTGAGCACTCTGGCGGATCAGATCCAGCCAATTCTGACCATCCATATTAAACTCATTTTTGGTCAATTCTTTTATCTGATCTATGATATCGGGACTATGGATCATTCCATATTTAAGTATCTCACTAACTCCGTTTACCATTTCTTTTTGGGGAAGGGTTTCAAGATATTTTACATCGGCAAATACAGCCTCGGGTTGATAAAAGCTACCGACCAAATTTTTACCGGTATCATGATTTACGCCCGTTTTACCGCCAATTGAGCTATCAACCATAGCCAGCAGAGTTGTGGGTATATGCACAAGTGGGATACCTCTCAGTGCTGTAGCTGCTACAAAACCGGCAAGATCTCCCGTAACACCGCCACCTATTGCAAAAACAGGAGTACCCCTGTCAACTCCGTTCTCAAGCAGGTAATTCATAGCCTGCTTATAGACTTTGATGCTTTTAGCCTGTTCACCTCGTGGAATTTCAAAGATCTTCAGCTCAGAAAATTGTTCATTAAGTGGGGCTTCAAAATATTCTCTGTGATGCTCTAAAACAAAGGCGTCAACCAAGATAAAGGCTTTATCAGAAGTATATATTTTGGCAAAATCGGTAAGCTCATTTCTCAGGTCATTGCCAAAATGAAGATCATAGTCACTTGCTGTAGATGTTTCAACTCGAATTGTATCAAACATGTCTTTTAATTTTGTCTGTCGCCGCTTTTACCATTTCATTCTTCGACCCATATTTCGAAGAATCAACTTTAATTTGTGCCTGTTCGTAGAAATTAAGCCTTTTATAATATAAGGTTTTCAGTTCTGTTTTAAGAGTAGCATCAGATTTTATTTTGCCTTCTTCATCGTATAGAATTGGCCGTTCGGAACTGCTTTTAACTCTTTCCATAATTTCTGCGAATGGTGTTTTTACACAAAGTAATAAGCCATTTATTTTTAGGTGGTCAACAATCATTTGATCCTGTAAAGCCCCACCCCCGAGCGAAACCACACCTTTAAAATTATAGGTCAGATCTATCAGGTATTCTCTTTCCTTTTCCCTGAAGTAGGGCTCTCCCATTTCATCAAATATAGCCTGTATACTTTTACCTTCCCTTTTTTCTATTTCCTCATCCAGATCTTTGTATTTCATCTGCAGTTCTGCAGCCAGTGCTTTAGCGAGCGTGCTTTTACCGGAGGCCATAAAACCGGTTACGTAGATACTTTGATCGAAACTATTAACGCGGTTCCTCATTTCATTTCAGGCTTTCTGGGTTCTACCATTTCCACACTTTCCTTATCTACCAAAACTGCTCCCGGAGGGGATCCTTTGGGTTTTCTCACATATTTTTTCTTAGTGATAATGACCGGAGCCAGCTTAGTCCCTTTCGCCTTTGAATTATAGGCCGCATATGATGCGGCTTCAAGCAGTATATCTTTGGGTGGCATCCCTTTGTCATTGCCCATTCTTATGATCAGGTGCGAACCGGCTACTTTACGGGCATGCATCCACACATCTTCTTTATGTGCCATCTGCACCAGTTTATCATTACTTTTTGCATTCTTTCCGATCCAAACCGGGTACCCTTTTATTTCCAGAGTATGAAATGGGAGCTGTTCTGAGTTTGAATCGTTACCGTCTGTATTTCGATATTCCTGAAGTTCATCTTCGTGTTCATCTTCCCAGTCCTGAAATTCCCATAGATTGTTTATCGACTGTGCCTCTTCCAGTAATTTTTCCGCTTTTTCTTTCTCCTTTTCCATTTTCGGGATCCGTTGTACTGCTTCCTCATAAGAACGTTCCGCACTGGCTGATTTTTTGTAATAGCGCTGGGCATTCTCTGCAATATCCAGATCTCGTTTTAGAGGGATCTTTACTTTTTCACCTTCATTATACAGATCGTCTACTTCCAGTTCTTTCTGGTTAACTGTACCGAGGTGAGCATTTGCCATCAAAATATGGCCCCATTGTTCGTACTTTTCAGCCCTGTCCAAGCCCTTGTCAGCCTGATGCAGGTTTCGCAATCCGGAAGTAGTACGCTTGATCTTGGTTTTCAGGCCTTTGACCAACGATGATCTTCTTTGTTTGAGCCGTTGGTGCCTGGAGTAGTTCTTATACCGATCAAGTATCAGGTGATTAATATTATCATATACTTTTTCCGTTTTAACGGGCAGCATTTCCTCAGACAGCAAAGTGGTTTCACCGTTTTCCAATAACCGAAAACTGGGGTTTTGCTCCATTTCCTTTGTCATCCTGCGCACAAAGGATTCCAATTCAGACAATTCTGCTGAATCCAGATCATACTCACTGATCAACTCTTTAAGGTTTTGACGAGGCAGCATTGCGTTTAAAGCAACAAGCTTATTCTTCGTGCTTTTTTTTGAAACATCACCATCGATATGAAAAAGATCCAATTCTTTGGGAGCCGGAACTTTCTCACCAACTTCATCATATTCCTTATACACTTCCTGAATGATATCATCTTTAGATAGAAACACATTGGCTCGATTGCTGAAAAAACGAAATGAAAGCCGATACCCATTTTCAAAATGAATGTATAACCAGCGATCCGTTTCCGGAATAGATACATCCTCTATTTCCACACCGTAGATCTCCTCAAAAAAGTTAATGGTGTTACTTTTTTTTGCACCACGGTAAGAATCTGTGAACAAGGCGATATTTCCCGGTGCGGAGCTATAGCAGAGTCTAAAGCGTTCGTTTTCTCCCTCCACAAAAAACTCAATATAGTTCTTATGCGGACTCACCGCATTTGTAATGACAGCTCCGGTCAACTTGTTTTTGAGGGTCCGATTTAGATATATTAATTCGTAATAATTCATTTAAAAATGTTGGGGAAATAAATATTTCATGCAGTATCCGATCTTCAATTCTATCATAAATACCGTAGAATCACAATTGGGCAAAAGGGGTATATCAGCAAATAAATTCAAGACATGGCAAGATAACAAGATCTATGCAACAGGATTGGAATTAAACATCTCATTACAAGAAGCTTCAGACTACATCGATTCTCTTTCCATTAATTTTGACTGGGACAGTTTCCGTGAAACTTCCATGGCAAAAGGACTAGAAGGTATGGAAAGCCATCCCTTTCTAAAAATTGAGCCATTTACAGAGTCTACGGTAATGCCAACCATTGATGTCGAAATGATGTGGTTGTTCAATATTGACACATGTCAGCGCGAGAAGCCAGGTAAGTCAGGAAATTACAGGATCGAAGAAGCCAGTAAATGGATGGAATCTATCAGTAAGGAAGTCAACGAATTGCTATCTGATGATGATATCATAACACGCTGGCATGTTGAAATTGATGGTGATGAGAACGGACGATACCTCTCAGCCATCAATCTGATATCTTACTTTCAGTATCAACTCGTTGAACCTGAAAGCCTGAATGAGGTACAGAATATTGTAAAGAAAAAACTTAACGATCTGCTTCTGAAGGCTAACAAAGTGATCTTTACCTCCAACAAGATCTTGAAGAGTTCACTGGCCGCATAAATTCTTTCTTATATATATAGAAAAAAGGATCGACCTATCGTCGATCCTTTTTTTGATTTAGTCGTATTTGTAGAATCCTTCACCTGTCTTATTTCCAAGCTTACCTGCGTCCACCATTTTAACAAGTAATGGGGCCGGACGATATTTAGGATCTTTAAATCCTTCATAAAGCACACTCAAAATATCTAGGCATACATCAAGTCCGATGAAATCAGCCAGTCGCAGCGGTCCCATTGGGTGAGCCATTCCAAGTTTCATGACCTCATCCACATTTTCCGGAGTAGCCACACCCTCTCCTACACAAAAGATAGCTTCATTGATCATAGGCATCAGAACACGGTTACTTACAAAACCGGGTGCATCATTGACCGGAACCGGAACTTTATTCAATTTTTCTGAAGTCTCTTCCACGACCTTATAAGTCTCGTCATCTGTCTCCAGTCCTCGAACGATCTCAACCAGTTTCATAACCGGAACCGGGTTAAAGAAATGCATCCCAATGAACTTCTCGGGCCTGTTGGTAATAGCAGCCAGCTTCGTAATTGAAATGGATGATGTATTGGATCCAAAAATGGCATGATCCGGAGCAGACTCATCAACCTTTTCCCAAACAGTGCGTTTGATATCGAGGTTTTCAGGCACTGCTTCCACAACAAGGTCAACATCTTGCACTCCTTCATTTACATCAAGAAAAACAGTAATGCTATCGAGTGTATCATTTTTCTTATTCTCATCGATCTTCTCTTTCTTGACCATGCGATCAAGGTTTTTCTCGATAGTAGAAATAGCGCGGTCAGCAAACTCCTGTTTGGTTTCGATCAAATTGACCGGGATCCCACTCATTGCAAAAACGTGAGCAATTCCATTTCCCATAGTACCACCGCCTATGACGGCTACTTTTTTAACATCCATTCTTTCAGATTTTTTGATTAGTGATTTTAATCAGATTACCCTTTTTGGAAGCGTTTTTCAAGGTAATACGAGCTATTTTTCAAATAATAACTATCCTGAAAAAAACTGAATAGAAAGGTCAGAAATTAAATCTGAGTTTAGCTGCTATACTTTGATATCCCGGCTCGATGATCGAAATAAATATGAATATTGAACTGACTGTGATCAAGCATTTAAAACCGTTCTTCTGTAAAGCATGAGCTTAATCCGAGTTCTTTTCTTTCTCGCGACCCCAATGTCGGAAAATTGAGATGCTAAAGCCAATCATCAGTACAAATGTACCCGCCCAAACCACAGATATAAATGGCTTCTCATCGGCCACAACAAGCACCCACTCCGGTTCATACTCTTCTTCGAGTCCTGTAACCGTAAGTTCTATACTATTTTCCTGAGGATTTATCTGAGTGAACTGAAATTCCAGATCGAATTCTGAAGCAAAAGCCGGCGGAGAAAAGATATAACTCTGCCCGTTCTCCGTATAGACCGCAAACAAAGGATCAAGTGTGATCACTCTGTTGCTTGCCGGATGAATAAGTTCAACTTCTGCCCTTACTCCAATAGTGGTATTTGGTGGTAGTTCCGTGCTATCTGTTTGAATATAATTCACGAACCGTATGTTGTAGTTTCCTACCTCTATCGTTTGCCCCGGATTCATGTTAAAAGACTGTACGTTCACAGAATCCTCTTCACTTCCCAAAGAATCCTGTGCAGCGATATTCTGCATCATCTCAGCATTCTTTTTCACCCATTCATTTTGTTCCTCTACGTATGAGCTTCCGCCTACATAAAGATAGATATCACTCATTAAACCTGTTCTTACATCCGGGTCCACGGACCACTGGATGTTCTCCTGAGTACTTGAAGTAAGCATTGGGTACACCTCCGGATTCATGTAAAAAGGTTTACCTCCATCAATTGGCTCGAACCGGATCTTATATGTCTGCTGCCCTCTTCTGACGGTGTTATCCAGTTCATACCCTTCATAGGTCACCATATATCGATTATCTATCAGTATGGGTTCATTAAGATTCAGGAGCAACATTTCCTCTTTCTGGGTGACTTTAAATCCCTGTTCATCCATCACCTCACCTCTTTCGACAGCTGTGTTATAGTTCGCTGTTTTTTGATCCACCAAAGGTTCATTATAAGCGGAAGACGCCAGAATTCCCACCAACAAAAGTCCAAAGCCCACATGTGTCAATGAACCTCCAATAACTTTTGGATTGCGAACAGTGAGCTTTGTCATGATCCATGCATTACCAAAAATGGCAAAGAAACCACAGAACAGGTAAACCATATGGTACAGATCTCTGACATCACCAAGTATCACGCTTACTATCGTAACAGCACTTGTAACAAGCAGTGGATTGATCAATGCTGCGGCCAGTGACTCAGCATCATATTTGTTCCAGAAAAGGTATTGCCCCAATACCGTTAACAGGGCCATGATCATAACGATCGGCATACTCCAGGTGTTATAGAAGGAGATCTCAGGCGGAGTTGGGTTTTCAACAAATAGAAGACCTAAAATTGGAGAACTGGTTCCCAAAATGATCACCAAACCGAGAATCAGTAACATCATGGCACCCGTTACAGTCATAAACTCCCGACTCAGAATCTTAGATTCTTTATCAGGTGATGGAAGTTCTTTGTATCTCCAGAAGAACAAGCCGAGTCCCACTAATGTGACCACCAGCATAAACGCCAACAACTGATTATATAACCCCAGATCCACAAAACTGTGCACTGACGAGCTCCCTAAAATTCCGGAACGGGTCAAAAATGTTTCGTACACGACCGCTACATAAGCAAGTATGGCAAACAATATGGAAGATTTCTGGGCAATGGCACTTTTCCGCTGAATGATCATAGTATGGATACCGGCCGTTCCTATCAGCCATGGCACCAAAGAGGCATTTTCAACGGGATCCCAGGCCCAATAACCACCGAACGAAAGGGTCACGTATGCCCAATAGCCACCAAGGAATATAGCTGTCAGTAAAGCAACATTGGCACTTAGGGTCCACGGCAAAGCCGGACCTATCCACTTATGATATTGCTGTTTCCAGAGGGCCGCCATAGCAAAACAATAAGGGATCGTCATCATGGCAAAACCTATGAAAAGTACAGGCGGATGGATCATCATCCACGGACTTTTCAGAAGATCGTTGAGTCCGCTACCATCACTTGGTATAAAATCAGGATTAGACTGTAAAAACGGAGCATTCGGCATTTCCTCTGCTATGGTTCGGAAAGGTGAAGCACCGAGTTTCAATCCAAAAATATCCCAACCCAAAAGCATTGAAAGCAGAAACACCTGAGTCAAGGTCAGGAAGAAAAGAACAGGTGCTTTATAAGGTGCCCGTGTCCACTTCATAAGACCAAAGCCAAAGAAGGCAGAAAAGAGGATCCAGAGCATGAAGCTTCCCTCCTGCCCACCATAAAAAGCTGAGAACAGGTAACGGGGAGTCAGGTCCAGGCTGGTATAATTAAACACATAATAATACTGGAACTGATGCTGAAAGATCAGATAAATAAGGATTCCGGAAGCGATCACCAAAAAGGTAGTTTTGGCTGCAAAGAGCCAATTACCGATTTTAAGTGTACGGTTTTCATCTTTATTGGATGATATAAAATAGAAAACCATTGCCCCGATCGAAGTAATGAAAGAGGCTGATAATAATAGTTTACCTAGGATTCCAAGCATGGATGGGTATGATATTTTTTAGGTAGTGGCTCTTGATGAATTTGAGTGTGTAAGTATAGACAACTTCAGTGGTTGCATTCAGGTACTGTACTAGCCTGATACAGCTTCAGTGAACTGACCGGGATCCGCATCGTTGTACTTTGAGGGACACTTCATCAACATTTGATTTGCATAGAAGGTGTCTCCCCTCATTTCTCCGATTACAACAAGCTGATCAGCCTGTTCAAAATTATTCGGTTTGGGTTTAGAATAGACCACCTTTCTGGAAACTCCATCTTCATCCTTCATATAGAATGTAAAACGTTTGGTTTCTAAAGAGAATTCGGCTCCTTTTTCCGCATCCCATGTTCCGGGTATATGAGCTGTCGAACGCTCACCGGCTCCTTCAAAGGTTGTGTAGGTACTTATGCTTTCCCCAAAGTTATACATCAGTAATGATGTAAAACCAACGATGGCAATAATTCCAATGATCAGCTTTGGCTTCATGATTTTTTACTGTTTTGAATTTCCTGTTCAAGTTCACTGACTTTTCTATCAACTTTGAAAAGAAAGAAGATGAGTACAAGCCAAATGATAAGGCTGACTCCGAGTACAACAAAAATAAGATCGTTAGAGCTCATAAATTGTATAAATGCATTTGTTTCTTCACCTGATGCAGCTCCTGCCCACTGATCAGAGTATGCCTCTGTAAGGGTGTCAACGGAAGCTACTGAATCTTCTTGCATAGATTATTTTTTTATTCTGGATCAGATCGATCGTCGATCCAATGGTTATGCTTTAAAACTACGAATTCTCCAATTCAAGTTTTACCCTGTTATAACGATGATGAATATCATATATCCAGATACCAAGAGCGATAAACCCTATAAATGCGGGATACAGAATAAACCTTAATTCTTCGGCTGTAATTTCACTGAAAGCAGGATTTCCGTCAGCACCCGGATGCAGGCTTGTCAACTGCCTTGGCACCACATATAACAAAAATGGTATAGTGGTTACTGCAAATATGTTATAGACCGCTGCGAGTTTTGCCCGCTTCTCACGATCATCAAAAGCAGAACGTAACATAAAATAAGCCACATAGATCATCAGTGCGAGTGCAGCCAGATTCATTTTTGGCTCAGCAAATGTCCACCAGGAACCCCATGTAAATCTTGCCCAAAGTGAGCCGGTTAGCAGACCGCAAATGCCAAATGCCACACCCACCGTTGCCGCAGATGAGGCTTTGATATCAAATACAGGATCAGGTTCATTCAAATACTGAATGCTATACCAGAAGCTGATCAGAAAAAGTACGAACATCGTCATCCACATGGGCACATGAAAGAAGATATTCCGTGCTGTCTGTTCCAAAATAGGGATCTCAGGAATGTAAATCAGAAAACCGGCAGAAATGACAATGGTCATCCAGACGGCTACTACGTATTTCCAGATTTTCAAGAGTGTGTGAATTTCATTAACTATAACTGCGTTTGAAGGATAAAATATACAAACTTCGGCCCGATATTCTGAGTATAAAATCCGTAAAATCCGACATGCACAATCAGCAACGCCCGATCTTCCTAACTCCTTCTCCCAAAGCTTTTTTCCGGAGTTATATCGTTGGATTCCTTCTAAGCCCTTTTTTGATCGGTCTGTATTTGCTGTGGAAAACCGAACTCAAGCGGCGCCGTACCTCGTACAGGATCGGTATTGATATGCTCACCATTGTGGATGGGAAGTATTCCAGAAATATTGACCTTGATAATATTAGCAATATCGAGATCAGGCGCCGCCCTTTTAATATCGGCACTTTAATTGTGAGCACCTCCACACGAAACTATTCCCTTGTTGGATTACAGGAACCCGAAAGGATCGCAGAGATCATAATGGGCGCTTAAACCAAAGAGTTCAATCATTTGGAAGCACTCTCAAACACAATTTGATCAAATGTTTACAAGTGTTTTACAAAAATATGCCGTTTCTTTGTAGCCAGTAACTAAAACTATATCCAACTGTCTATGAATTCCCCAATATTGATGAAAGGATTTTTCTTTGCACTGATCCTGACTTTTACCGCAAACATTACAACCTTAGCTCAAGAGGCAAATTTTGAAGCTGCTGAGCGATTCACCGGCGATAAAATGGAGAAACTCATTGGTAATACCTCTGTTTATCCACGCTGGATCGAAGATACCAACAACTTCTGGTATCCTTTTGAAAACTCTGAAGGCAAGAACTGGTATTTCGTGAATGCCGAGCAAGCCTCTCAGCGCCTTCTCTTCGATCAGGAGAATATGGCTTCTCAGCTTACCCTGATCTTTGAACGTCCTTTCAATTCCAAAGACCTGGACCTGAAAGACTTTGAGTACGACACCGACAAAGAACGCTTCACCTTTCATGTAGACAGCATCGAATTCACCTATAACCTCAATGGAAATGATCTGATCAAAGGTGATTCCCTGAAAGAGGAAGAAGATGAGCAATGGGCAACCTACTCTCCAGACAGCACCTATATCGCCTTTGCCAAAGATCATAACCTATATGTGATGCGATCTGATGATGAGGACAGTACGGAAATACAGCTTTCTGAGGATGGCGAAAGATGGTTCAGCTATCAGGCCGATGAGGGTGACACTACCAGTAATGAAAGGCTCAGAACGAATGCACGATTTTTTGACGACGAGACAAAATTATATGTCACCCGAAGCGATATGCGTGAGGTTGACGAACTTTGGGTTATCAATTCACTGACTGAGCGACCTGAACTCGAAACCTATAAATACGGTATGCCCGGCGAAGATGAGATCGGCATCGATCATGTTGAAGTATTTGATATTGCCACTCGAAACCGGGTCCGCATGGATACCGACAAATGGGAAGATCAGGATCTAAGGGCAAATTTTGGAAATCATCAAACCGGAGATTACAGAGCCAGCAGCTCCGACAAACTCTACATTTATCGCGAAAATCGACTTTCTGATAAAGTTGACGTCCTAATAGGTGATACTGAGAGCGGAGAAACCGAAATACTTCTGAGTGAGACCAGCAAGCCTTACTTTAACTGGAGTTACCAGTATTTAGGCATCATGAATGATGGTGAAGAATATCTTTGGTGGAGTGAACGAACCGGATGGGGCCAGCTTTACAGATATGATAGTGAAGGCAATCTAATAAATCAGATCACTGACGGTAATTTTGTAGTTGGTGATGTAGTGAAAGTGGATACCGCCGACAAAAAGATCTTCTTTGAAGCCTTTGGCCGCGATGGTGACAATCCTTACCACAGCAACCTTTACAGCGTCGAATTTGACGGTTCCGACTTCAAGCACCTGACGCCCGAGAATGCCAACCATTGGATCTCAGAATCAGATGAAGACAACTATTTTGTGGATAACATCTCCAGAGTCGATCAGCCAACACGCACTGTTCTCCGTGATGAAAATGGCCGTGTTCGTCTGACCCTACAGGAAGTGGATATGACAGCTGCCGAGGAGATCGGTTGGGAAGCTCCGGAGGAATTCAAGATCAAAGCAGCCGATGGAGTCACCGATATTTACGGAGTGATGTGGAAACCATTCGATTTTGATTCTACCAAAAGCTATCCGATCATTTCTTATGTGTATCCGGGGCCACAGACAGAACCGTTTCCAACCAGTTTTTCCCTTCAGGGATACACAGGCCGAAATCAGGCCCTTGCTCAATTAGGATTTGTAGTAGTGGCATTCGGGAACCGGGGCGGTAGTCCGATGCGGTCCAGATATTACCACACCTACGGCTACGACAATTTGAGAGACTACCCGCTTGCTGATAACAAATATGGTATCGAACAACTGGCGGCCCGGCATCCTTTCATCAACGATGACAAAGTCGGGATCTTTGGTCATTCCGGAGGCGGATTTATGAGTACAGCGGCTCTTCTGACCTACCCTGATTTCTATACGGCCGCCGTTTCGTCAGCGGGTAACCACGATAATAATATCTATAACACCTGGTGGGGAGAAACACACCACGGAGTTACAGAAGTGAAAAAGACCGTGAAGGAAATGAATGGAGACAGCGTTGAAGTGGAGAAAGAAGTGATCGCATTTGAGAGTGAGATCAAGACCAATGCCGAGCTGGCTGAAAACTTGAAAGGACATTTACTGCTTGTTCACGGTGATATGGATAATAACGTACATCCGGCCAACACGCTTCGCTTGGTCGATGCCCTTGTTAAAGCGGGTAAGCGATTTGATATGATGATCCTGCCGGGTCAGAGACATGGTTTCGGGCCATATCAGCCTTATTTTGAGCGGCAGAAATGGTACTACTTTGCGCAGCATCTGCTGGGTGATTACCGGACTAATGTGGATTTTAATCTCCCCGAAGACGAGTAGAACTTTTCAACATCGAACAATGAACATTCAACGCCGAAGTGGGAAACTGCTTCGGCTTTTTTTATCCGTCTAATTTATTCAGATTTACATTTATATAAATTTTACAATAAAAACTCTTTACTTGGGTCGAACAATAAACTTAACTCATTCTCATGCTCATTAGATCTTTAAAATCACTGCTACCCATTGCCTTGCTCATGTTTGGGATGTCAACCTTTTCTTTGGCTCAGCAAGCCAACTTTGAAGCCGCAGAACGCTTTACCGGCGAAAAGATGGGAAAACTGGTCGGTAACACCTCTGTCTATCCACGCTGGATCGAAGACACCGATCGCTTCTGGTACACCTACGAAAATAATAACGGTAAGAATTGGTACTACGTAGACGCAGCACAACCTTCTCAAAGACTGCTGTTCGATCAGGAGGATATGGCCTCTCAGCTTAGCCTGATCTTTGAACGTCCCTTCAACTCCAAGGATTTGGACCTGAATGACTTTGAGTACGACACCGACAAAGAACGCTTTACCTTTCATGTAGACAGTATCGAGTTCACCTATAACCTCAATGGGAATGATCTGATCAAAGGGGATTCCCTGAAAGAGGAGAAAGATGAGAATTGGGCTACCTATTCACCCGACAGTACGTGGATCGCCTTTGCAAAAGATCACAACCTTTACGTGATGCGTGCTGATGATGAAGACAGTACTGAAATTCAACTTACCGATGATGGTGAACTTTGGTTCAGCTATCAGGATGAGGATGATGACACCACCTCAAACAAACGGCTCGAAGCTAACGTGAACTGGTTTGAAGACTCTGAAAAATTCTGGGTCAAGCGTCAGGATAAGCGAAAGGTCAAAGATCTCTGGGTCATTGATTCCTCAGGCGACAGACCTACGCTTGAAACCTACAAATATCCAATGCCCGGAGAAGAGGACATCTTCATAGATGAGATCAAGGTCTTCGATCCTGAAGCTGAAACCTCTGTAACCCTTGATACCGATAAGTGGGAAGATCAATCCCTTGGTGGCGCCTACTTCAATGGCGGTGGCATCTTCGAAACCGACACGTCCGATTTTCTTTATATCCTCAGAAGAGACCGAACTTGGAGCAAGATCGATGTGCTTAAAGCCAATACCGGCAGCGGTGAGGTCGAAGTCTTGTTTTCGGAGGAAAGTAAACCGTATTTCAATACCCGCTATGCTCAGCTGGCCATCATTAATGAAGGGGAAGAATTTATCTGGTGGAGCGAGCGCACCGGATGGGGCCAACTTTATCGCTACGACAGTGAAGGCAATCTTAAAAATGAGATCACATCAGGTTACTACACTGTCGGTGACATCGCTAAGATCGACACCACGGCTCAAACCATTTATTTCTCTGCCTACGGACGTGAAGCCGGTCAAAATCCCTATTTTGAAAACCTTTACTCGGTTCGTTTTGACGGATCCAGATTCAGACATTTGACACCTGAAGAGGCCAACCATAATATCTCTCCTTCCGAGGATGGCAATTACTTTGTCGATAATTATTCCAAAGTGGATCAGCCTACCACTACTGTAGTCAGAAATGCTGTCGGAGAAGTCACCTTACAGCTGCAACAGGTAGATATAAAAGCAGCAGCAGAAATTGGCTGGCAGGCTCCCGAAGAAATTACGGTGAAAGCTGCAGACGGGGCCACCGATCTATATGGCGTGATGTGGAAACCTTTCGATTTTGATTCAGACAAAAGCTACCCCATCATTGCCTATGTATATCCGGGACCTCAGACTGAACCTTTCCCCACCAGTTTCTCAGTGACCGGTTCGACCGGTAGAAATCAGTCCCTCTCTCAGCTTGGTTTTGTGGTAGTTGCTTTTGGTCAGCGTGGCGGCAGTCCTATTCGCTCCAAGTATTATCACAACTTCGGATATGGAGATATGAGGGACTATCCGCTGGCAGATAATAAATACGGAATAGAACAACTCGCTTCCAGACATTCATTCATTGATCAAAATAAAGTCGGGATCTTTGGGCATTCCGGCGGCGGATTTATGAGTACTGCCGCCCTTCTCACCTACCCTGACTTTTATGATGTAGCTGTTTCTTCTGCAGGTAATCACGACAACAATATTTATAACATCTGGTGGGGTGAAGTACACAGTGGTGTGAAGGAAAACCGCAAAACGGTTACCGAAATGAACGAGGACAGCGTGGAGGTTGAAAAAGAAGAGATCACCTTTCATGCCCCTGTTGAGACCAATGCCGCACTGGCTGAGAATTTAAAAGGGCACCTCCTGCTGGTTCATGGTGATATGGATAATAATGTACATCCGGCCAATACCCTTCGTCTTGCCGATGCCCTCATCAAAGCCGGAAAACGTTTTGATATGATGGTACTGCCGGGACGCCGACATGGTTTCGGACCTTACAATCCGTACTTTCAGCGTATGATGTGGTACTACTTTGCAGAACACCTGTTAGGTGACTACCGGACCAATGTGGATTTCAATCTCCCCGAAGACGAATAGAACTTTTCAACATCGAACATCCAATTAAAAGAACATTCAACGCCGAAGTGGGAAACCACTTCGGCGTTTTTATTCCAATCAAGCATACTAAATTCAGTGTTCAGTGCTGCATGTTCCCACAGATCTCTCAAATCTTAAAGTGAGCTAATGTGTTTTATCCGGTACAAAAATTGACCGAGCGCTGACTTAAGAATCCATAATTTAGACATGCATAGATCTTGTTCTTTGCCGTATTGGAAGTCGGAGACTTCCTGAGCATTCACTTTTCAGTCTCCGCTCCGCTCAAGACTTAAAAGATCATTGGGTCGGTTTTTAAGTCTTAGGTAGGCAAACCAAATGAAAAACCCCAAAATATATCTTAAGTCTTTAGCGAGTTGCTATAGCCTAAATTGGAAAAAAACCTGCCGAGCGTTGACTTAAGATTTCCGGCCCGGCAAGTCTCTGACTTGCATCATGGCACCCAAGTTTTATATTTGAGTATGACGGGGTTCAAAATATATAACCATCAACAAGCTCACTTCATCACCTTTGCTGTTGTAGACTGGATCGATGTATTCACCAGGCCGGCTTACAAACAAGTGATCGTGGATAGTTTATCCTTTTGCCAGAAAGAGAAAGGGTTGAGAATTCACGGCTGGTGCCTGATGTCGAATCATATTCATTTGATGGTAAGTGCCAAAAAGGATTACAACCTGTCTGACATCCTCAGGGATTTTAAAAAATTTACTGCTTATTCGATTTTGAATGACCTTCGATCAAATCCAAAAGAAAGCAGACGAAAATGGATGCTTTGGATGTTTAAAAAAGCCGGTAGCCTAAATTCGAATAATACCACCTATCAGTTTTGGCGCCAGGATAACCGGCCTATGGAAGTAAGGTCTAATTATTTCTTCAACCAAAAAATGAAGTATATCCATTACAATCCGGTAAAGGCGGGTTTCTGTAAAAAACCGGAAGACTATCCTTACAGTAGCGCGCAATGGTATGTCGATAAGACCGGATTATTGGATATTGATGAGATCCTGATTTGAGCTTCTTGAAGCTTTGATGGTTGCCTCAATGGAAGTCGCAGACTTCCTGAGCATTCACTTTCCAGTCTCCGCTCCGCTAAAGACTGAAAAGATTTTTAGAGGGGAATCAAACATTCTGAGTTGAATGTTGAGTGTTGAATGTTGGGTGTTCGATATTCTCGATATTCACCTGCTTTCCTGCCATTCTCTTTCATTTTTGGTGATGGTGAAACTCCACAGGATACCGCCAAGCGTCATGATTCCTCCGTAGACAAGAATAAGCGGTTTCACCGTCATAATATCGAATTCAAGTATGAGTGAAGCTATGGTAGTTGAGATCGAGCTGCCGATAGTGAATAAAAGCCATTCAGTACTGAATATCCTGCCGCGAAAGGTATCCTGCGTTCTTTTTTGAAGCAGGACCGTACTTGTGACCCAATTGGCACCCGATGCAGAATGAGCCAGCAAAACAAAGATCAGCATAAAAGTGAGGCTGCTCACAATACCAACGATCATGTACATCAACCCGCAGAACGTGATCGCCAGTCCCATGACCTTCACCCAGTCTTTTTCATCACTGAATAATCGGCGGCCGATAATTGGCCCGATGCCCGTCCCGATCCCCCGGGCAGCATACAGTAACCCCAGGCCGATACTACCCATCATGAGCACATCTTCATTCACAATGATGAGCAGATAAACCAGTCCTCCCAAAAATACGGTGGATGTTCCCTTGGCCAAAGAGGGCCTCAGGATGTGGCGGTTATCTAACAAATACCGGAGTCCCTCGCGAATGCCTTTAAAAGGATTGCGGGTCCGGTACATCTCTTCTTTGGATAAGCGTTTCTGCGGGATCACCGCTCTGTAGACAAACCATGCAGAGAGCACGTAAGTCAGCGAATCCAGGATCAGCACCATATCAGTTCCAAGCAGGTCGGTGGCAAAACCGCCTATGGCCATTCCGGTCGTGAAGATAATACTCCAGGTGGCGGTGGAAATAATATTGGCGTTGGTCAGGTTTTCTTCTGAGGTAACATTTGGTATTGAAGACGTCTTGGCCGGCTCAAAGACAGCAGACAACATCATTTGTATGGCTGTAAGCACGTAGGCGATCCAAAGCGTTTCAGGCGACCTGACCAAGATGATCCCCAGTACGGCTACTCCCCTCAGCAGATCGCACCAGATCATTAGTTTGCGACGGTTGAAACGGTCGGCCAGATAGCCGGCAAAAGGTGAGAAAAGGGCAAGGCTCAACATTTTCACAACAATGATCAACCCAAGCAGAAACTCCGAATCTGAATAGCGGGCAATGATAGCATACAAAGCCAGCAGCCCAAACCAATCCCCGAAATTTGAAACCGATTGTGATAACCAAAGCCGACGAAAGTCGTGGTTTTCCTTGATGAGATTAAGATACGGGCGGAGGTTGTCTAGCATGGTTTAGAGCCATCAGCTGTTAGCTTTCAGCTCAAAAAGTTCAGTGTTCTATGTTCCTTGTTCGATATTCAATATTCCCTTACTTAACGCCGGTACTCCCAAACCCGCCATCACCACGATCCGTTTCGTCCAGTTCATTCACCTGTACCACCGGAAATTGCGTAACCGGAGCGATCACCATCTGAGCAATACGGTCGCCGTGACTGATCTCGAAATCCTCCTCACCGTGGTTGATGGCTATCACCTTCACCTCTCCCCTGTAATCAGCATCTATGGTGCCGGGAGTGTTCAGCATCGTTATGCCATTTCGAATAGCCAGTCCGCTTCGGGGTCTGATCTGCGCTTCGTAACCTTCCGGCAAGGCTATCTGTAATCCGGTTGGGATCAGCTTCCTTTCTCCAGGCTTTAAAATGAGGGGAGCCTCCAGGGCTGCTCGAATATCCATGCCTGCCGATGCCATGGTCTCATAACTAGGAAGAGGCAGATCGCTGCCATGTTCAAGCTTTTTGATCAATACCTTTTTCATAGATCCTCGCGTGTGTATTCTATAAGTTTAACCTTCACATTTCCCCAGAGCACCTTGACCCGGGCTTCAAGAGGAATCCTGAGGTCGTCATTCATGAACCATGCCCTGAAATCACCGCTGAAGCCAAAAGGGCCTTCGATATTTTCGGTACTGCCCTCAAGCATATAAGCCTGAATAGGCTCGTCGAAAGCTTCGTAACGGCGCTCATCAAGTTCGGCGGAGTTTTTACCAAAGATGTAGCCCTTTTTCTTGGTCACATACACCGGCAGTGTAAAGTCTTCATCCGTTCCGGCGTGCATCCTTGAGACGTAAAAGATAAGATGACCTGATGTGGCAGGGTCTTCCAGATCAAGGGTATCGCGACTCCCGTCTTCCTCTTTGTAATAAACCTTACCCAGGTCTCTGTCGAACCAATACTGTATCTCGTCCATCTCATTCTCATCGATGTTATCCTTCCAGTATTTATCTTCAACCGGCCAGCCGTCATCGTTCACGTGAAAGATACTGTGCAACTGATCCAGCTCTTTCCCCATAAAAGGGATCCTGGAATTCGATTCGATCTCTGTGAGTATGTGTTTGCGCTCCTGATCCTGATACAGCGTATCGCTCAGAAGCTCCACGTTAACCCATCCCAGTTTCAGAAAACCGTATTTTACTTCATAACGGAAGGTTTCTTTTACGGTAAAGAAGTCCTCCATTACCGGAGGCGTATCTTTTTCAGATGGATAGAGATCCTGAGCCAAAAGCGGACTCAACATTCCCGCCAATAAAAACAGGACCGTCAAAAATGTAGCATGCTTGCGTGATCTCATTGGCTTTCCTCGGGTTCAACGACAAACGTTTCAAAAGAATCCTCATCATATCCAACCAGCACGGCTTCATCTTTGATAAGTACCGGGCGCTTGATCATGACCTGATGCTCCAGCAGCTGCTCGAACAATTCCTCATCGGTGAGGTCCTTATTCGCCAGACCGAGATCCCTCCATTTTCTGCCTCTCTTGTTTACCAGCACATCCAGTCCCACTTTGATCTCCAGTTCCTTGAGTTCTTCCCGTGTAAGCGGCGCCTTTTTTAAATCAATGAATTCGTACTCAACGTCGTGTGAGTCCATCCATTTTTTGGTATCGCGGATCTTGTTGCAGTTGTTAATTCCCACTATATGCAGCATGGTATTATTAAGTAAAAGATTTTTGTATTTTCGATGCCTAAAGATACGGTTTGTTCTCGCAAATTCGAACGTATTGAAACCTAAGTTCTTGCCTTTTTATGAAGAAGTTTTTTTTGATCGGTCTGTCACTCCTTATTTTTGTACTTACAGCATCCTGTACCCGCAATAACGCCCAGCGCGATTTTGAGCAGGATGCCTATTCAGCTCCGGCAGGTTATACTGAAACCACAGCCCAGGCTGAGATCATTTCCCTGGATGAGGACGACTGGAGAACCTCTCCGCTGTATCAGGGTCTTGTAAATATAGTACCTGCATACCCTAATCCTGTAGCGACCAATCAACAGTTTTATCTTGAAATTGAATCATTATTCAATAATTCAATTAATGGTTTTGAAGTGATAGTGCGTCTTCCAAATAACGACCTTTATACATTATATCAGGAATTTGATACCCCACTTCCAAGTCTCAAAACCATATTACTTGATCCTCTTGAACTAGGTATTGATGGATCACCCGAAGCCGCTCGTGGCCTCAAAAGAATCTATATATTTGATCTCGATGGCCAGATGATCTCCTACGGCGACATCATGGTGGAATGAGCGGCAGGGAATATCCAATAACGAATAGCCAACATCCAATTTCCAAGGTATCCCCTTCATCATTGGATATTCCGTGTTGGATGTTGGATATTCAATGCCTTCTTTTTAATACCTCCACATGAACCACCCCGTCTCTACTTCCGGTGAACAAGAAAAACTGCCACGCAACCTAGGCCTTTGGGGCTTGTGGATGCTGGTGGTGAATGGTTTTGTGGGAGCCGGTATCTTTGGCTTGCCAAGCGGGGCGTATGACCTGGCCGGAGAATACAGTATATACATTTATGTGGCCTGTGCCCTGCTCATGCTGCCCGTGATCCTGAGCTTTGCCGAACTGGGGAGTTATTTCAGGGGTACCGGCGGACCCATCAAATACGGAACTGAAGCTTTTGGTCCCTTTATCGGCTTTCAGGCCGGCTGGCTGTTCTATGTGGCCCGACTCATTTCCTTTGCCGCCAACTCCGTACTGCTCACCGACAGCATTGGGTATTTCTTTGATTTTGCCACAGGCGGAACCGGACGGCTCATTACCCTGGCCGTTATCATCGGCGGACTGACCCTGGTGAATGTGCTGGGAGCCGTGGAGTCCATCCGGTCACTCGCACTTTTTACGGTGCTTAAATTTTCCATTCTGCTGTTTCTGGTGTTTGGCGGACTGACGGTGCTTGGCAGCGAGGTCGCTCCCACTTTTGAAGGCCCCATTCCTCCGGTATCCGATCTTGGAGCCGCTGCCCTGCTACTGATCTATGCCTTTGTAGGATTTGAAGGTGCCGTGGTCCCCGCCGGCGAAGCAAAACAGCCCGAACGCGATATGCCGCTGGCCCTTCTCTTGGGATTAGGTTCGGTTGTGGTCCTGTACATGTTCATTCAGCTGGTAGCGCAGGCCGCCGTGCCTAATCTAGGTGAAACCACTTCCCCACTGCTCGATGCCTCCGGGATCCTTTTTGGCCCCATTGGTGCCCTCATCCTGATGATCGGCGTGGTGGCTTCAGTGACCGGAAATCTGGTCAGTACCATGTTCTCAACCCCGCGTCTCACCTATGCACTTTCTATCGAAGGTTCGCTGCCCGAATGGTTTGGCCGGGTTCACCCAAAATTCCTGACGCCCACCAACTCCGTGATCTTCTTTGGGGTTCTGACCTTTATCTTCGCCGCCCTCGGCTCCTTCACCTATCTCGCCGCCATGACCGTACTGTCCCGACTGTTCCTCTTCATCATCAGCTGCGGAGCCATTCCGAAACTGCGACCCCGTTTTAAAGACCAAAGCCCATTTATCCTCAAAGGCGGGTACCTCATTCCTGTCCTTGGAATTCTCGCCTGCATCTGGCTCATGCTTCAGGTTAGCTTCAGTTCCATCTGGCTCACTGCGCTCTTCATCGCCATCGGTACGGGGTTATACTTATTAAGCAAGACAAAGTCCCGAGTTAAAGGAACATCCAACACCCAATAACCAATATCCAATATCCAAGTTTTCCCTTACTTCATCATTGGATATTCCGTGTTGGATGTTGGATATTCATCTCTCTTAAGCTCTTATGTTGACTTTACTTCCAAAGATGGTATTTTAGGAAAAGTTTTCGGATCTTATGCGAACACGTTATACGAATAACAGTTCGGATAACACTCCAATGATCACATTATGCGAATAAGAAGGGTTAAATAAGCGGGTCCAAGTAATTTTACACGGTTCGCACTAACAAGCCCCTCGTTCGGATAATATTATGTTATGTTGCTTAAGAATGAGATTAAAAACTTTCATATTACTTACAGCTAGTATTCTAAATTTTTCAATTCTTGCAGTCGCTCAACAAACTTATACAGTAAAGGGATTTGTAGTTGATAGTCATTCGAATGAAGCAGTAAAAGATGCTCAAGTTTGGCTATATGGAAAACAAACAGGAGGCATAACTGATAGCCATGGTCAGTACGAATTCAAAGTATTCAAAATGTATTCCGACACCAGGTTATATGTCAGAGCTTGTGGTGATAAAATAGCAACCAGTAAGCTCGTCAGTTTTGGAGCAGATACTCTAATTCAAGTTGATTTTAGTATAAATGGAATCGAAAATGATTGCATTAAACCGCCAAACATTCCATGGAAAGTTAGCCCCTCTGAATATGAAAATTATCAGGGTTATTTAATTTTAGATATGCATGGTGTTTTTATAAGAACATGCAGAGGCAATTCATATAGTCCAGTTTGGCCATCAGATTTCAGAATGAAAGGTATTTGGCCTGATAACTCACAATATGGGGATAGCTTGTTTATTCAACTCGAAGGTCGATTGGATCCTTATTCTAAAGATATTGTCCCTTTTCAAAATTTATATGTTGGTAAAATAGATTCAATTAGCTCAATCAAAACTGCGAAATGCAATAAAAACTAAAATCGCAACATAACAAAGCAAATCAAGCGGACGCGTTTGCGTTTAGTTACTTACATTCAACAACTTAGCCGCGCCGCTTATTTACCAAACCGTTATACATAATTGATTACAAATAAAATCAGGAATAATTTATATTGAAGTATGTGATTATTATTACTTCAATCCAATTAAAATTGGTTGCAAGATTTGATGAAAAAATCAGTAATATTTATTTTGGCACTTCTGCTTTCTCCATTTTGTACTAGTGCACAATCTGCTCAAGCAGTGATGGAAGTTAAAGTTGAAATTGTTTCTGAAAAAGGCATTGAACTACTCAATATCAAAATTGATACACCTGAAAAAAGCATTGAAAAAGATATTACACAACCGATTTTTTCTGGGACAGCTAATGAATTGATTGAAAAGGAAGTTGTTCTTTTTTACAAAATAATCAATCGCCCAAATCAGAAACTGATAGTTGAATTAGATACAGTTCAACAATTCAAAAATAGCAGCAATGATAAGATTTTCTTTACAATTCACTCAGTAGGATATTCACATACTCCAGATAAAGATTCAATAAAGTATTTTACAGAAATTGACTGTAATGAGTTAACAACTGATAAAGATGGAAAAGCCTATTTATATGTAGATGGTCATTTCTTTTTCCCAGAACCAGTGAATGGTGAATTTAGTAATACTATACAGTTCACTGCTTTGCAATGTCATAAAATGTGAAAATCAGGTATAACCCGCGCATTAACGCGGACGCACCTCGCCCTCTCTTGCTCGTTTTGTTTTCTTTTTGCTAAATAGTAAACCGTAAATTGAGTTAACAACAATACGTGCGCCGGTTATGCGCAATGTCGTTTTCCCCTAATTTTGAGAGCCATGCCACGACCAATCCATGATCAAAATTCCCAAGTAATTCGAGACCATTTAGAGTTACCGGGTATCTGTCCGAATGCCCACTCATGCTGTGCACTCGCACATGCTGATGCAGAAGACGGCATGTCGTTCTCCTTCAGCCCGAGCCACCTGCTTTATTCAGTCACACTACCCTGGATCCGCAATTTCAAGAAAAGAATAAAAAATATTACGACCGTGGTATGTCTGATCGTATTTATATGGTTCTGTGCTGCCGTCAACCCTGTGTCAGCACAGGAGACAGCAATGGCAACACCTACCCGGATCGCGCTCTTCCTCGACTGTGACTTCTGCGATGAGGCGTTCATACGTCAGGAGATGCCTTATCTGGATCACGTCCGAGACCGTGAAGTCGCCGATGTTCACGTTCTCGTCACCCGGGAGGGCACGGGATCAGGTGGTGAGGCACGGACCATCGATGTCATCGGCCTGGGCATCTTCGATGGGCTGGATTTCTCGACCGTCTTCAATGCACCTGCCGACGCCACTGAGGCCGAAGATCGGGACGGATTTCTCCGAACCCTTGAAGCCGCGCTCGTGCCGTACCTGATGCAGACTCCCATACGAGACAGACTGCGTGTGGTTATCGCGCCATCCAAAGTATCCACCGCCGGACAGACCCTGACAACGGAAGACCCCTGGAACCATTGGACGATCGAAGTCTATGCCGATGGCAGCGCCGACTTCGAGTCCCAGCAGCGCTCTTTCGACACCCGATACGGGGTGTACGTCAGCCAAGTGACTGAGGATTGGAAGCTTCAGTTCCGGCCCTTTTTTAACTACAACTACGATCGATTTGAACGTGAGGAAGGAACGATCACGAGCACGGCCCGACGCGACGGATTCACCAGCTATGCCGTACGGAGCATCTCGCCGCACTGGTCGGCCGGTGCATACGGAGATATTCTTACCTCGACGTTCTCTAACGTGGACTGGCGCTACCGTTTCATGGGCGCAGTGGAATGGAACCTCTACCCTTACCGCGAAGCGAATCGGCGACAGCTGACGGTTGCTTATCGCCTGGGCGCCTCGCATATCACCTATCGAGACACTACGATCTATAACGAAATCGAACAAGTGCTTCCACAGCATTTACTCAACGCAGGATACGAAGTCGTCCAGCCATGGGGAGGGATCGAAATAGGCGTTAATGCCTCGCAGTACCTGCACGACCTGTCTCGTAACAGTCTTCAGTTTGATGCGGAGTTCGAAGTTCGTATCACGAGAGGGCTTTCCGTCGAGATTGGTGGCTTCCTTGAACTCATCCACGATCAGATCAACCTCCCAAAGGGTAACACAGACCTCGAAGATGTGCTCCTGCGACGGAGACAGCTCGAAACCAACTACGAGGCGGGCATCAGCTTCGGATTCCGCTATCGCTTCGGCTCGCTTCTCAACAATGTCGTCAACCCGCGCTTTGGAGGTATCGGCAACCGGGACCGATTCTGACCCGAGGACTTTGAATTAACCAACAGTTAAAACCAACAACACAGTAACCTTAACCACAGTATCCATGTTCTTAGAATACAATTTTTACATCATCTTCGGGGCACCTCGTTCCCAACCACCCGGTTGGGAACGCCTGGCAGGACCTCCCGGTCCAAACGCATTATTGCAGCGAAATCAGAATTAACCAAGAGGCAAAACCAACAACACAGTAACCTTAACCATAGTATCCATGTTCTTAGAAAATAATTTTTACATCATCTTCGGATCCTCTTTATTTGTGGTCTTGCTCTTTATTATCGCTTTCAAGTTCTGGGAAGGCAAGCCCGACAACGAATTGGATAAAGCTATCTCAGGACTCAAGATCAATATTTTCATGGTTGGGTTTTTGTCTCTCGTCCTTTGGTTTCTGCTTCCCTCCACCCCATCCCTGCAATCTTTTGGATTCCCGCAAACGGTCGGTGACGTTCAGACAAGTGAACAGATCCTGAACTACCTACAGGAATACAATCAAGCCATCGTTCGCACCACGGATGTGGTCTACTGGTTCATATTCGTATTTGTCTGGGGATTTTTATCCTCTCTTTACACCGTCATCAAAACCTTCAAAAGCCTGAAGGGTAAGGAATACTTTGGGAAGGTGAGGGAGCAGTATGCTGAATAGGCAGGTTTAGCAATCAGCAAGATGAAGGTTACACATCCATAAATTGGTCATTCGGTCCATCGGTCACTCGCAAATCACCTACCCTTACCCTGTTATTGAAGCCTGAGCTAAGCAAAGAGTTCGAAAATCGTCATTTCGCGGTGAATGCCTGCCTTTACCGTCAGGTAGGCCCGAAATCTAATGGGTTGATTAAGCTTGTACCTTTGAAGCAATGGCACCTACTATATTTCCGCCTTCGCGGGAATGACCGGCCTGGGATGTTTGACCTGTATCCATTTATACCTCGGTCCCCGGTCTTCCGTCCTCGGTCCATCGGTTATTCGCAAATCAAAGCACACCCATTCATCGTTGAATATCTTGTGTTGGATCTTCATCCATCTAATTGCTTTATAACACCTTCATAATACATTTGTAAACTCTTTAATTAAAAACTGAGAAGTTTTATTTCAAAGAACACTTTTTTTCATGGAATAAGACAAATTTTTTCATCGAAGATCCAATATCTCTCTTTCATTCTGAATACAATAAACTAATTAATTAAAAAAACTGAAGATCATGAGTATAGAACACAAAAGACTTGGGAGACACGGTGTACTCGTTAGCAATATTTGTCTTGGAACGATGAATTTTGGCTGGAAAACGAGTGAAGAAGACAGTTTCAAGATCATGGATCGTGCATTGGAGTTAGGCATTAATTTCTTTGATACCGCTGATGTGTATGGATGGACGGAACAGCATGGATATACAGAGGAAATAATAGGCCGATGGATAGCCCAAGGCGGCGGAAGAAGAGATGCTATTGTGCTCTCAACCAAAGTGTATAACCCGGTTGATCGAAAAGAAAATTTATCTGAAGTAAACAGTGACGGACGTAGCCTGAGTGCTTACAAAATCCGGAAACATTGTGAAGGCAGCCTCAAACGGTTACAGACAGATAGAATTGATCTGTATCAGATGCATCATATTGATCACAAATGCCCCTGGGATGAAACATGGCAAAGCTTTGATACATTAATTAAACAGGGTAAAGTTGTGTACGTTGGATCAAGTAATTTTGCGGGATGGGACATTGCAACAGCTTGCCAGGAAGCATCCAAACGCGGAATGTTAGGTTTGGTTAGCGAGCAAAGCATTTACAATCTTGATAATAGAATGCTCGAATTAGAAGTTATTCCCGCATGCAGACATTATGGACTTGGTTTAATTCCGTGGAGTCCTTTAGCGGGTGGTTTACTGGGCGGTGCACTCCAAAAACAGAATGAAGGACGACGCGCCGATGAGGAATCTGTGAAAGAGATTGAAAAGAAACGCGATCAGCTTGAAAAATTTGAAGCTTTATGTAAGAAAATTGGGCATCCGCCAGCGGAAATAGCATTAGCCTGGTTGCTTCACAATCCAATTGTGACTGCACCCATTATTGGTCCAAGAACCGTTGAACAGCTAGAAAGTGCCGTCCGCGCTGCCAGTATTCAACTGGACGATGAAACACTCGAAAAACTGGATGAGATCTTCCCGGGTCCCGGTGGCGAAGCTCCGATGGCATATGCCTGGTAGTTACGTTTATCCTCCATGTTCTTGTTTATTCTCGTTTCGGAGCTCTGCTCCGGAATGCCCCGGCAAGGCTACGCCTCCAAGGTGTTCTTATATGTGAGAAAGTTAGAGCTTTGCAACAAGCAAGATGATAGTTAGGCCCCATAAATCGGTCATTCGGTCTATCCTCCATTCGCAAATTATCAACCCTAGCTCTGTTCTGGAAGCTGGAGCTTCCGGGACTGTGTTACTAAGCCGGTGCAATGCAACGATAATAAGAAGGGTTAAATAAGCGGGTCCAAGTGGTTTTACACGGTTCGCCCTAACAAGCCTATTGTTCGGACGATATTATGTTAAGTGGCTTAATAAAACTTCTTTTCTTTCGTTGAAATGTAAATACATTGTAATTATATTGAAGTGTAAATTCACAAGATGTCGAGGCCATGAAAACAAAAATAATTCGTATTGGGAACTCTCAGGGAGTTCGAATTCCAAAACCTCTGATTGAAGAAAGCGGAATTACCGAAGAAATCGAGATGATTCTCAGAGACAATGAGATTGTTCTTCGTTCTGCTGAAACCATTCGTAAAGACTGGGAAGAGTCATTCAGAAAAATGGCTGAACAAGGCGATGATGTCTTATTAGATCAAGAAGAAATAGAAAATCCATCCGATTGGGATGAAGCTGAGTGGACATGGTAGAAAGAGGCTCGGTGCGAAGGTTTGAAGTACATCTGATTTCACTCGATCCAACAAAAGGTTCTGAAATCAGAAAAACTCGTCCCTGTCTAATCATTTCCCCGGATGAAATGAATAGTCATATCAGAACCATCATAATCGCACCGATGACATCTACAATTAAAAATTACCCAACACGGGTTACGACTACCTTTCAAGGTAAAAAAGGGCAGATAGTTTTAGATCAAATACGTACAGTAGATAAAAGTCGGTTGGTAAAAAAACTTGGCTCAATCAGCAGTTCAGCCGAAGAGAAAGTACTCAGTGTGTTGCAAGAAATGTTTGCTCCGTAGATTCGCCCACTTAACCAGCGGTTCGTGCGGACTTGTTTTGGCTTCCGGTCTTTGGAACATTTGTCGCCTCGCAGCACAACCGCAAGACCGTTATAGGGCTTTCAATAAAAATTTTGCAACATACATACATTGGGGACGTAAATAGCCGAGTTAAATAAAGACAATAATTGGCCCAATAATCTATGCCATTTACACTGCTACTCGTTCTGGTACTCCTCATTCTAACCTGGCTGTCCATTTACCTGCTTGAAAAAAGGAATATCTATAAATCTTGGATAACTCCGGGGAGTCAACGTATTAATGAGTTTGTTCTTGGCTTATTTTTAATGGGGCTGCTTTGTATAGTTTCCCAAATTTTTCTTTCTCTCATAAGCGACACCAGCTGGATTATCTCAGAAGATATAACGATGAGTAAATTCTTATACGCCAGTGCTTTTGATATCAATTCGGTACTCTTTGAAGAATTGTTGTTTCGTGGCGTCTTACTGTACGGTCTCATTAGATTAACTAATCATCACAAAGCAGTAATAATTTCGGCTGTAGCCTTTGGAATCTATCACTGGTTCACCTATGGAGTCCTGGGTAATATATTGGGTATGGTGCTTGTGTTCATTACAACGGGGTTTATGGGATATGTTTTTGCCAAGGCTTACGTAAAAACTAAATCAATCATACTTCCCATTGGCCTGCACTTGGGCTGGAATTGGATCAACAATAGTATATTCTCAAATGGCCCAAATGGGACTGTGCTTTTAGCACCAAATCAGACTGTTGAACTAGAAGGCTACTTCGCAATTATTTCTTTCTTATGGTATTTAATTATACCAGCAGTAGTACTAATAATTCTAAAAACGGATATTTTTGATAAATTAATGTTCAGATCATCAATTAAACCAGCAACCTGATCGCCCTATAACCCGCGCATTAACGCGGACTGGCCTCGCCAATTCTTTGCCACTCTTGGTTTTAAGTCTCTTCTTTCGTTAGCTGCTAATTCAACAGTAATCCGTACGTCGGTGATAGGCAATGTTGTTATCCGGAACCGTATAAACTGCAACTAAACCTTCAATTCTTCGTAGCGTCCACAGAATTTCAAACAAGCTTTTACCACCCTTGCGATATATAATTTTAGCGATACTTTTATCCTTTCCATCCTTAGCAATTTCTCAAAATGTAGGTCAACTAAAAGATGCTGAGCAACGGTTTAAGACATTCTCTATAGAATTAGATTCCTTGCGTAAAGCAAATCATATTCCCGGCCTTGCTGCTGCCGTGGTAAAAGATCAAGAGGTCGCATGGTCTCAAGGTTATGGAAGCTCCCATTTTGATACTGGAGACGGTGCTTCTTTTAAAGCTGCTACAGCTGACACACCATTCTGGATTGCGTCGGTCACAAAAACATTTTTAGGGCTGCTATTTCTTCAACTTGAAGAACAGGGCAAAATTGACCTGAATAATAAGATCAACGATATGCCCGGCTGGAACAGCTTTTGCAGTTGGCTCACAAATTCTGAAATTGTTTTTGGCCGGAACCTTCATTGTAATAAGCCGATCACAATTCGAAACGTCCTGAATCATACCGTAAATGGTGAGCCGGGAACCGATTTTATGTACAACCCTATTATGTATTCACGGCTTTCCAGATACATTGAATATGTCTATGGCAACCCTGTCTCAGCTGCAGAAGGTCGCCAAAATACAATGGCACAACTAATACAGGAAAACATTCTTGGTCCCACAGGCATGGATCGAACGATGTCCAGCATGTGGCAGCGCAACAAAGCATTGGTATTTTTTGACATGGCTCAAGGATTTGAACATAAGGATGGAAGGTACGTTCGCAAAAAGCATATCGAACGACATCTTGCCGGTGGTGCGGGTATTGTCTCGACGGTAAATGATCTTGCCAAATATGACATCGCTCTTTATACGGGAAAACTTGCCTCAGATACGGTGATTGAAAAACTATTTACCCCTGCTGTTGCTCCAGATGGAATATCCCTTCCCTATGCTTTCGGCTGGTATGTGCAAGAGTACAAAGGTGAAAAGCTCATCTGGCATTCCGGCTGGGATGAAAAGGCCGGTTTTTCAGCCCTTTATTTAAAAGTTCCCGGCCGCGACCTCACTTTTATAGTACTAGCAAATAGTGAAGGCATGTGGTGGGGTAACCCTCTGGATAAGGCAGAAGTTGAAAGGTCGGTCTTTGCACAATTATTTCTGAATCATTTTGTCTTCAATACTAAATAAAAATCTCGTACCTCATTACCCATGCTTTAACACAGGCACAACTCAATTCTGACTTTTACTCCCTGCTATGCGCGGGCAAAATCTGCATTGTTGCAAAACCATCCAGAACCTAAGTGCCCCCTTCAGCACTGAAACGTTATAAAGCTTTACCAATAACACATTTTACATCTATAATTCATGACTAATATTCCTGATCCAAATGAGGGTTTCCCTCTTGAGAATTACAAAAACCTATGTTTTCTGAAAAACATCATAAACAACCCCAATATAATTGTCGGAGATTATACCTATTACGATGATTTTGAAAATGTGGAGAACTTTGAAAAAAATGTGAAGTATCACTTTGATTTTATCGGCGATAAATTAAAGATCGGAAAATTTTGCATGATTGCCTCCGATGTGGTGTTTATCATGAATGGAGCCAACCATTTAACTAAATCCATTAGTTCCTATCCCTTTGCAATCTTCGGTAAAGGTTGGTCTGAAGCGATGGCAGGTAAATCCTATCCCAACAAGGGGGATACAATAGTTGGCAATGATGTTTGGCTTGGGTATCGCTCCACTATCATGCCTGGCATTACTATAGGCGATGGGGCGATAGTTGCCTCTAATTCAACTGTTGTGAAGAACGTTGAACCGTATTCGATTGTCGGTGGCAATCCGGCCAAACAAATCAAAAAACGCTTTTCTGATGCAACTATTCAAAAACTTCTTATACTTAAATGGTGGGACTGGGATATAGAAAAGATCACTGATAATATTCAGAATCTGACAAGCGGTGATATCGCAAGTATTGAATAAAAGCTACATGAAAATGCCTTGGTGCTGATCGGTTAATGTTTGCAGACTTGACTATGGTAACTTTTTATCCATTTATTAACCCATAACTGCCCACACCTGCCCCATCCTTACAAACTTGTGGTATTACGCGCAGGGTCGTTACTCTAATATCTAAAAAAGAATAAAATGCAAAAATTAACAGTCACTATGCTCGCGATATTGATAACCATTATTTCATCTTGCTTAACCGATGGCATGATCGATGTCAAGAGTTCATACGGAGTGACAGAAACAGGAGACAGACTTGAAAGTGTCCTCAAAGAGAAAGGCATGACGGTATTTAATAGAATCAGGCACTCTGAAGCAGCTGAAGAAGCAGGGATTGAATTGCGGGAAACAGAACTCATCATTTTTGGAAACCCCGCTGTGGGAAGTCCTCTCATGAAGTGTCAGCAAAGTGTTGCTATCGATCTGCCTCAAAAAGCATTGATCTGGAAAGATAGTGCCGGGGAAACATGGATATCTTATAACAATCCAAGGTATTTAGAAGAAAGACACAGTATCTCTAATTGTGAGGAAGTGATATCAAAAATAGAAGATGCACTTGCCGGAATAACAAAGGCTTCAGCAACTAAATAAGAGCGCTTAAATGCACACTACATCATATGGGGGGCATTTCACGGCGAACCAGTCCCGACATCTTTGTCGGTGATGCCTGAAATCAAATAGGTTGAATAAGTTTGTATCATAAAAAATAATGGCGGCTATTGAGACCCCTTTTTCACGGGAATGACCAATCTGTGATGGGCGAACAGTAACCCACTCTAACCCTCGCCCATGATCTAGAAGCCGGAGCCTGCCGGTAAAAGCAGGCTTCAGAGACTGTATTATTAAGCGGATCTTAGCATTGAGTATAAAGGAATATCCAACACCAAACATCCAAGTTTCCCCTTACTTCACCATTGGATATTCCGTGTTGGATATTGGATATTCCAAATTCGGTCCCCCGTCTTTCACCGAAGCTCTCCTTCAACCTGCGTTTGCAAGCTAATAGCTGTATCATCCCCTATCAAAAGACGCGCTAATATCACGATAATCTCCCCATGAACACCTGGTTTGTATACATCATCCGATGCACCGATGGCAGCCTGTATGCCGGCTGCACCAATCATATCATACGGCGGTGGCATCAGCACCGTAAGGGAACCGGAGCCCGGTACCTGCGGGCCCACCCACCGGAAAGAATGGTGTATGTGGAAGAAACCGCGGATCAGTCCACCGCCTGCAAGCGCGAATACGTGATCAAGCAGTTCTCAAAGCAGGATAAGGAAGCACTGATCGAGCAGGGGAACAACCAATAGCAAATATTAAGCATCCTAAGTCCGGGGCATCCACAACTTGGATATTGGATGTACCTTGTTGGATGTTGGATATTCTCACATCGTCCCCGCGGTCTCATGAACCGTCAATCAGCACCGAATTCCAATCAAATGGACCATCGATGGCATTCTACCTTCTCTCCTTTTCCACTCGGGCGTTCTTCAGCTCTTTTTTCATAGTCTTACCACTCACAAAGGTCGCCCGAAGTTCACGGATGTTGCGGGCTGTGACCTTCTCTGGTGCATCAGAGGGAGTAGCCCGGGCCTCAAGCCGGAAGGAACCAAGACCACCTAAATGAACGGTATTCCCATCCTTAAGTAATTCAGGGATAAGTTCGGTTAGTCCCGCCACCACCAGGTGAACATCGGCCCGGCTGGCTGTTGAGCGGCCGGCCAGGATCTCTGCCACATCCTCCAGGTCCAATTTGCGGGAACCGGTAAGCTGCGGATACCACATTGGTTCCTTTTCGCCATTATCCGTATTCCGATATGACTGTATGATCTTATATCTGAGTGCCATGATCTTTCCTCCGATTACCGTTTGTTTCTATGTGTTGCCCCCGGGTAAGATTCGAATTACCCCGGGGTAATTAAAGCTTCACCCCCGGGTAACGGATCAAAATGAGCCCATGTTGTGCTGATAAGCCTGTGTTTGCCTGATCGTGAAGCCGAAACTTAGCAACGAGTACAAAGGGAACAGCCAATAGCGAACATCAAATGTCTAGGTCATCCAAAATTTGGACATTGGATGTTCCTTGTTGGATATTCGATATTCTCACATAGGTCCCCGGTCCACTGCCTCCGGTCCTCCGTCTGTACCTGTCCTGAAATGCTCAAACAGATCCGGAATAACGGTCAGCGGATAGCTTGAATTCGAATTGATGAGAATGCAGATCCCCAGTCCCTCATCGGGAGCAAAAGCGATCTCGCTGCGGTATCCGTTTACATAGCCTCCGTGATACACGACCTTCTGTCCGTGATTATCAAGCATCCTCCATCCCATTCCGTAATGCGATCTATTCACCCCATCCCAGTAACGGCTGAACCGCCGGTTATTGATGGTCGCCAAAGGTTCATAGATCCTATACAGAGTTTCTTTGGAGATCACATCCTGATAGTTGCCGGTTAACAGCAGCAGCCATTTTCCCATATCGGAAGCAGACGCATTGATGCCGCCAGAAGACACAGCGTTATAATATTTTCGGGAAATGGGAACGGGAACACGCCCGCGCGACCGGGAATGATACACATGAGGAGACGCTTTATTGGCGGCGTTGCGAATACTGTCGAAGCTGGCCGAGGCATGATCCATGGTCAAAGGCTTGAAGAGCTTTTCATGAAGCAGGGCATTGAAGGCGGTATCGGCCTGCACTTCCAGCACTTTTTCTATTACCGAATAGGCCGCATTCTGATACGCAATTTGTACCCCTTCCCTTGCGATCAGGGGGACTTGTTCCAGACGGGGAATAATGCGATCCAATGACAGTCCGTCTTCGACAAGATTTGTATAAGCATGTCGGGGCAAGCCGGTAGTGTGCGATAGTAAATGCTTTACATGAACCCTGTCAGATTGTACCGGATCATTCAGCTGAAATTCACTCAGATAACGGTATACGGGTTCATCCCAGCTGATAATGCCTTCATCTACAAACACCCCTGCCAGCACCGAGGCAAAGCCCTTGGATACACTTCCCAACCTGAATACCGTATGTTCATTTACTTCTTCGATCTTGCCAATTTCTTTCACACCAAATCCCTTTTCAAACACCACCCGTCCATCTTTGACGATCACAACCGCCGCGCCGGGAATACGCTTTTGGTTGAGTCCTTCTTCAAAATCACGTTCAAAGTCAGACAGGAAATTGGCCAGGGAATCATCCATCACCCATGTACTGTCCTTGTCAGTTTTTGGCGCTGACTTGGGCTCCGATTTGAGATCGGTACAGGCCATGTAGTAACCGGAAATGAGTAGCAGTAAGAAAAACGCAGTAAGAGTTCGGGTCACAGGATCACATTATGCAGCATTAGCTGACATTCAGGTTATGATTGCGTGTAGTATAAAATGCCTGCCAAGCATACTAAAAAACTGACTTCAATGAAATATAGTATTGGGCATTGAACTTTATATCTCGTTTACACTGATCTTGAAGCTGGAAATTTGAGCCGAGTACATAATATCATAGGTGGTCATTCCACGGTTTATGCCTGCAATTTAATGGGTGGATAAATCAAACTGCCGAATTACTGGCATTCTTTAGATGCCCTCTTCGCGAGAATGACCTCAAGTTATGACCGATCTGTTTCGGTTCCCCTTGCACCGTCTTCGGTTCTCGGTCTCCCGTCCTGCACAGTTAGTCAAACATATCCTTTAACGTGCAACTTACCCCCGTTTCCAAGCACTTACATAGGAATACCTTCTTGACGCTGAGCCATCTTTTAATAACACGGATCCGCAATGAAAAATTAAAAAACTATAAAAATTAAACGGAACGTTTATAGGTGAGTGTTGTTATTTACATCGGTTGGCTCATTACAAGGACAATTATTAAAAATAGACCAATAGCTCTTATCTACCCAATAAATACTCTATAAATATTGGTAGGAAACCATTGGCAGGTAAATACAGGTCAATGTTTAACCACCGGCTTAATTTTTGGAAAAATGAGCCGAAAAATTATATTGGATTAGATTATTAAATAGAAGGAATGGACATTAAAACCAAAGTTAGCTACTTAAAAGAAGAACTCTATGAATTGATCAAAACCGACGAAGGTATTTTTGATTTCATCCAGGAAAATGCCGCAGATGGTTTATGGTTTAGGGATCTGGAAGATCCGGAAAACGAATGGATGAATGACAGGTTCTGGGAAGTATTAGGCTATGATCCTGATACAAAGCCACAAAAAACAAGTGCATGGCAATGTATTATAAACCGGGATGATCTTAAGGTCGAAAAAGACAACCTCTCTAAACACTGTGACAATCCCGATCATCCCTATAATCAGGTTGTAAGATATACCCATAAAAATGGTTCAACGGTACGGATGCGTCGTCATGGATTTGCAATTCGTGATAAAGACGGAAAGCCGGTGCGCATGTTAGGAGCACATCTTAATACAGCAGAGACCAAAAATTCAGAGATTGAACTTTTAAAAGCCAAAGAAAGAGCTAAAGAAAGCGAGCAGCTTCTATCCCGGACCCAGCAGGTGGCCCACATCGGAAGCTGGAAGCTGGACCTGATCACAAACAAAATCACATGGTCTGATGAGACCTACCGTATTTTTGGTGTGGATCCGCAAGATTTTCCCGCCACATACGAAGGCTTTCTCTGTTTTGTTCATCCCGACGATCGGTCAGCCGTAGATGAAGCCTATACCGGCTCTTTACAAGAAGGAAGAGACACTTATGATATCGAGCACCGTATTATCAGGCAGGACACCGGGGAAGTTCGTTATGTATATGATCGGTGTGCCCATTATCGCAATGATTCAGGCGATGTCATTCAATCTATCGGCACGGTGCAAGATATTACCGATCGTAAAAAAATTGAACTGGAGTTACTACAAAATACCAATGCATTAAAAAGATCTCAGAGGCTTTCTAAAACAGGAAGCTGGGAATTTATTGTTGCCGACCAATCCACTATTTGGTCTGAAGAGACCCATCGTATCTTTGGCCTTGAGCCCGGTAGTGCCCCAACTACTTATGATGATCTTTTGGATCAATGCATCCATCCCGATGATGCAGAATACCTTCATTATTCGTTCATGAAGGCCATAGAAAACCAGGATATTCTAGAAATAGAACACCGCATTGTTAGGCCTGACGGAAGTATTCGGTTGTTATATCACAAAGCGCATCCCTATTATGATGACCATGGCAACCTTTCACGATATGTAGGGGTAGCTCAGGACATCACCGAACGCAAAGAAACAGAAAAAAAGTTAAACCTGATCCAACGTGCCATCGTAGCCAGTTCCATCTCCGTTTTTATTACCGATGCTGAAGGAAAAATTACTTACGTTAACCCGTATTTCACAAAAGTTACCGGGTATACATTTGAAGAAGTACGCGGCAAAAATCCTCGGATCTTCAATTCAGGAAATGAGTCAAAAGCATTTTATAAAAACCTTTGGGATACAATAAAGTCAGGAAAAGAATGGACCGGTGAAGTCCAGAATATGAAAAAAAACGGGGACTTGATCTCGGTAAAACAGATCATCTCACCTATCATTGATAATAATACCGGGGAGGTCACCCATTATGTATCTATCAAAGAAGATATTACGGAACTGTTGGAAAAAGAAGAGGAACTGAAGCAATCATTAAAAGAAAAGGAAGTATTGCTGGCCGAAATACATCATCGCGTTAAAAACAACCTGGCCGTTGTAGCCGGAATGATACAATTACAGGTCTTTGATGAGGAAAACCCTGAGATTCAGGAAAAACTTTCAGACAGCATCACCAGAATCAATGCTATAGGGAATATTCATGAAAAGCTGTATCAGCATGAATCATTTTCCAGTATCGATATCTCAGAAAATGTCAGAGATCTTACCCATGAAATTGTGGCTCAACTGAATTCCGGAAAAAAAATCACAGTTGACCTATCATTATCACAGGTTCAGCTTAATATAAATCAGGCTGTTCCTTGTTCCTTAATTATAAATGAAGTGATTGTAAATGCGCTTAAACACGCTTTTATCGAAGCAGAAGACGGAACCATCACGGTGCATACATCCGAACATGGAAACCAGGTCCAGATTAAAATAACTGATGATGGTATTGGCCTGCCCGATGATTTCACGATTAAAAGCCAATCCAGTGGTACTAAGATCATCCAGGTGCTTACAGAGCAATTAAATGGCACATACCGGTATAAAAGCTTAAAAACAGGCACTGAATTTTCACTGACATTCGAGAAAGATAACGTAAAAGGCAGCTCAAGCACTCTTATATAGACAATAACAAGATATCGGGCATTCGATTAGCGGTCGTTAACAGATCTCTTCAGCCCTTATCCTTTCTTATAAACTCAATAATGCGGTGGCAATCGATGTGCGGCTCATCACCGTCCGAATTGCGAAGGACGACTTAATGGTGATGAAAGCCGGATCTTATCAAACTCCTATGAGGTTTAAATGAGGATCAGAGTTGCGATTAATATAAAATCAATTTGCGGGTTAGATTAATTTAGTCGTTCTTAGTCTAAGATATACGCTCCCAAGGGTACAGGGGCCACTATCCTATCTTTTACCTATGACCTGAAAAGCACTAAGGTTTATAACGATCCATTAAACTGAGTATAAATCATTCTTACAATGAAGGGATTCTTAAAAGTATTAGGCATCACAATCGGTGTACTCATGTTAGCCGCGGTAACTGCCTATTTTGTGTGGTTCAACAATCCCTATGAACACACCCTAAAACTTGACCCGGATAAAGTATATAGCCCGGATGGTCAGGACTATCTGATCACCAATGCAAAGATCATCGATGTTGAAGCCGGTATTGTACATGAAGACCGACACCTGATAGTGCGTAATGGGATCATTGATCGGATCATTGAAGGTCCTATTCCTGAAGATCTAAGTACAAGGTTTACGGTAACAGATGCCGAGAACCGCTTTCTTATGCCCGGCTTGATCGACATGCATGCACATTTGAACAGTGGCGGACTGATCGCTCCGGATTCAACCACCCGACCGATGGCGCTGGAGCAATTTGCAAGGTACGGCGTCAGTACGATCTTTACTTTGGGCGGACATGGATTTGATCAGCAGATCACAGCGGACCTGATCAGAAAACAAAAGAATAATAAACTGGTAGCTCCACAAATATTAGCTGCAGGCGATATAATTACCGCGCCGGGAGGATATCCCATTCCGCTGCTCCCAATGATGACCGGTATACCGGCCGATGAGATCGACGTGAATGAACAAGGAATCCTAACGGTAACCGAAGAAACCGACCTAAATGCGGTATTTTCAAGAAAGAAAGAGCTCGGTCTCAATGGCGTAAAAGTGATGGTTGAGACCGGTTTGGGTGGAGCATCAACGGAACCCCGGTTATCCAATGAAATGGTTCAAAACATTGTGCAAAAAGCTTCCACATTTGATCTTCCCGTCTTTGCTCATGTTTCTAGGCAGGATGACCTGGAAGACGCTATCAATGCCCGCGTGGATGTGATCGTTCATACTGTCGGGGATCAGGTATTGACGAATGCAAAATATTTATTTGAGAAGATGAAAGCCGATTCCATATACTATGTTCCAACTCTTTCGATCGCCTACATGTATGAATATACTGCATCGGCTGAGATCCTGGATGATCCTTTTTTGTTGCCATACCGTTCAGAGAGAACACATCGCAGCCTGGAAAATTGGCCGGTTCGCCAAATGATGGTGAAGAGTTCAGGTATTGACCCCGCCGAACACAAAGACAACATGCTTCAAAACTTCTCACTCTTCTATGATGCGGGCGTTCCTATTATGATGGGATCAGATGCCGGAAATCCTTCGGTCATACCCGGTTATAGTGCCCATAAAGAGCTGGAATTCATGTCACAAGCCGGTATGTCAAACGCTGAAGTGCTTCGGGTGGCTACGATCATTCCGGCCCGATTTTTAAATTTAGATGACACAATCGGCACTATTGACGAAGGGAAAACAGCCAGCTTTCTCTTGCTGGACGACAACCCTCTGGAAGATATTCTAAATACCCGAAGTATCCATCGGATCATGATTGAAGGCTATTGGATCGAGTAGGCTCCCGCATATTCTTAAGATCCAGAATACACCAAATGCCCGATATGCGATGGACGATCTGGCCGTGTTTCACCCTCCTCTTTCGATCTTCTAACTATTGATCAAGATCTACGATCAATAGAAACCGAAAATTAACTTAAGAATAACACTCCATAGACATTGTCTTAAAGACTGAAGGGTACTCTGCATCATAGTTATATCAGTCAAAGATCGTAAAGATGGAAAATTTAGGAATGCTGTTTGTATTCACCTTGGTAACATTAACAAGCTGTGGTGTAAATGAAGCGGAACAAATGGACAGCTTAGAGCAAACAGATATTCTTGGAGAATGGAAACTTGACTCACGCAGCGTTAATGGAATTTCAGATCTATCCATCCAATGCTGCGATTACATTGAATTTAAAACAGATGACGATCCAAGTGACCTTAAAGGGGAATTCAGAAGTTACGGGGTTGGTTATGAAACCAATGGATTGTTTGAATTAAAAGATTCTGACAAGACCATTCAGTTTGTATATAATGACGTTCAAAGAGCCTATGAATTTCAACTTTCAGATGATCGATTGACATTCACCTACCCGGAAGACGATAGTGAAATTATTGAGTATTGGAGAAAGCTTTGATTTAAGAAGTATTCACTCTGAAGTCCCACACACACTTTCAACCCTTTTTATCTGGAACACAAATCATGAAAATAATTTTAATAACCTTAACTCTGATTACCACGATCATCATGACCACCTGTGAAGAAGATTGTGTGACTTTTCAAAATATTGGAGAAGAGAATATTGCCGACATCATGTCTTTAATACCGCTTCAAGGCTCGTATCAACAGGGAACAAAATTGACTGTTGCCATTAACCTTCCTGCTTCCAATAGCTATTTTAGCGACCCGGTAAATCTACTCGATGCAACCGGGGATGAAACGGCGCTGGTTGTTTTAGACGGTGATGATCTGTTTGTTGAAAATTCACTCACATTTATCAAAGGAAATCAGGGAGAATATTCACACTGGTTTATTCTACCTTATAATTCCCAAACCGGAATGTACGAACTGGAAGTGCAGATCACTCTCGACAAGCTTGGGACCTATTCAAAATCAAAATATGGAAAAATTTATCTGGGTCCTTCAGACCCTACAGCTTGTGCTGCCTATCTACTCAATACGCAATTCATGAACATAGATGGGCAATATATTGAGTTTACAGTTACAAAATGACATTCTGCCTGCCCATCGGGTCTTACTCAACTTCAGTAAGAAGATGGCTGATAAGTTGCGGAACGTATGTCTCTGACTTGCCTGGTTAACCCACCTCATCTAAGTGCCCTGAAGCCTGAGCCGAAATTCAACGTTATCGCCCTTGCTTGATCTTGCAATTGCTGCTTAAAACATTTTGTAAAGCGTGGTAACCAGGATCCCCTTACCCTCTTGATAGGGTACCGTCGAAAGCGGTTTTGCCTGGTTAACTTTAAGGCAAAAAGGTGGAGCCAGCAGATCTACCCCGCTTTGCTTTTTCAACCTGATCCCCTGTCCGGAAATAATATCTATGTTTGGCTTGAAATCACCCTCCGGAATATGCTCAGTTACTATTACATACTCATAATTATACAATTTAGGCATTAACCTTTCTATCTCAGCATTCGACAGATGTTGCAGTACTTGCCTAAGCAAAGCGCAGTCACCGCATGGCAGTGTATCATTTGCTATATCCAGGCATTTGAATTCTAAGTGGTCAGCTTTGAATATTCTTTTATTACGTTCTATGAGATCTTCAACTATATCGACCCCAACAAACTTTTCGGTATGCTTGATCAATGCTTTGCCAACATTGAAGTCTCCACAGCCCAGATCACAAACCACCGGAGGCTTTTCAAAAGAACTTAAAAAAGAACTTACCACCTCGATGTACGGATCTATCATTTCAGGGTGATGAGATCCTGTTCCTGAATAGAAATCAGATTCACTTCCACCCCAAAGTTTCATTTCATAGATCTGTTCCATGGCCTCTTTGGTTGGCCAGGGTTCCTTTACTTTTTTTGTATGATTCTTTTTCTTTGTCATTTACACTGTTTTGGTCTTTGCAAAATATACATTGCGGGTCATTCTACGTGTTACAAAAAGTATACTTTCGCCAATTTCGAAGATCGGTCGGTCGCCGGTCGATCATTCACAGATCAAACAATCTTCCTAAACCTAAGGAGCAGGATTGTTCCAGGATGCCCTCTTGACTCTGTACTTTGTTAAGACCAGCTGCTGATATTACGATCTAAGTTTGCCAAAAGAGCTATTGTAAATGAAATTTGGATCAGTTATCCCACTGGTCCCAATGTTTGAGATAATGCCGGTATTGAGCGAAGCGAAAACCGAAAAGATACTATCATATGTATATATAATCTGATCTCTCAGATCTGAAAGGTAAAATAGTATAATCTTCGCTCCAAGCCCCCTTAAAGCAAACTGCTGTCCACATCTTTCAGAAAATCTACCAGTCCATTGATGTACGTTTTCTGATCATCATACTGAGACAAATGACTTCCCTCCGGGCAATGCAAATAACGACCATTTTGTACTTCTTCTGCCATCCACTCCATATGCTTTGGATCCATGGTATCGTGGGTTCCGCCGATCGTCAGGGTCGGAATTTTAATTTCAGGCAGGTCTTTCGAACGGTCCCAGTCACTTAAAGTAGCGTTGCCGGTTATACCAAACTCGCTGGGTCCCTGCATATATTCATACACCTCAGGATTCAGGTGATCGAAGGTTCTGGTGATGGAATTCGGCCATTTATCCAAAGGCATCCTAAGAACGTGATCCACATAATGATGCTTCATGAGCAATTCTTCATAACGCGGATTTTCGAAATCTTCATTTTCTTCGATCTCAAGAATTTCCTCAAACACCTCAGCCGGCATCTGGGGACCTAGTTCTTCTTTAGCATACTTATTATAGGCTTTTACGTCAGACATCATGTTTGAGATGATCAGGCCTTTCAGTTTATCCTGATGCTTTAAAGCATATTCCAAAGCCAGAATTCCTCCCCATGACTGTCCCAGGAGGTAGAAATTATCCTTGTTCAGGTTCAAGGCTTTTCGCACCTGGTCAACTTCATCCACAAAGCGATCGATGGTCCAGAGTTCTTCACCACTCGGCTGATCGCTGTAATAAGACCCAAGCTGATCGTAATAGATGTATTCAATACCCTCATACGGCAGATAGCCATCAAAACACTCATAAAGCTCGTGAGTGGCTCCCGGTCCGCCATGAAGTAAAAGTACTTTGATCCTTGGATTATTCCCCACTCGTTTTGTCCAAACTTTGAACTCTCCTTTGGGGGTGGAGATCGGTATCATGTTAATGCCTCCTGTAAATTGATCTGAAGAGCCGGAATAATCTAAATAGTCATTTTTCTCTGCCATGGTTTTACCCCTGATTATGGATGTTTAAAATGTTCATTTCCCATATATATATGTAACCGGCCTCACAAAAGAAAGTACTTAATCCTTATTCATTGCCTACTGAGGCATAGCTCTTTTGCAGAGCCCTTTTTTATGTGTATTTCAGTTACTATGTTAGCTGACATGGAAAATCCTCTTCCCGAATTTCAAAGCCGTGAATATCGTATCCACCGAATTATCATTCGGATCATGTTATTGTTGCTAACCGTGGAGTGGTTCCTGCTATTACTTGACCAAAGCTGGCTTTCTCTTTTTCTGGTAACGCTCATCATTGCCACCGTCTTTTCTCCTATTTTGTTTCGGAATAAGCTAAAAATGGAGATTCCCGCAGAACTGCACCTAACTGCTGTCTTTTTTGTCTTTGCTTCTTTTTATCTGGGTGAAGTGCAGGACTTCTACTACCGAGTGTGGTGGTGGGATATAGCTCTTCACGCCTCGGCCGGGCTGCTGATGGGAATCCTTGGATTTATCCTGGTGTATGTACTGAACGAAAGTAAACACGTGCATGTGAACCTGACGCCCGGCTTCATTGCCTTTTTTGCCTTTACCTTTGCCCTGGCTATTGGTTCTATCTGGGAGATCTTTGAATTTGGCATGGATCAGATCTTCGGCATGAACATGCAAAAAGAAATGATAGGTGACCCATCGGGTCTTACAGACACTATGTGGGATATCATTGTGAATGCTCTTGGCGCATTTCTTATTACCTTTGCCGGCTACGGGTACCTGCGCCGGAACAAAAGCTTCTTTCTCAAGGATTGGATCCGCTCTTTCATAGATAAGAATCCGAGTATGTTTAATGAAAAAAAGTAAGCTATTCTCCTCTTTATATGAACTGGCTCCAGATAAATCTTTTCAGTCTTGAGCGAAGCGGTGACTGAAAAGTTTATGCTCAGGAAGTCTCTGACTTCCATTGAGGGCAATCCACTCCGATCAAGCAAGAACATACTCAATATTCAAGATCTTAAATCAAAGTTGATAGCCCTTTTACTCATTTTGGGCTCACTTAAGAGATCCATGGCATATCCTCAACCATATTAGACTCAAAAAAATCCACGAATGTTTTAAGTTCATGGATTCTTTTAAACCTTTTCAGAAAGTCTATGTTAAAAATTTAGATCTATTCACCTTTAAGCTTATAGATACTCCATGCGGTGACGCCGAGTATGGCAGCCGTTCCACCTAACACAAGGGCAAGATTCACATCACGCTGAATGCGTTCAGCCCTGGATAGATAATCAGAGCCAACTCCTTTTTTGTGTATCAGTTCCTCTATTTCTTCTATTTTAGCTTCCAGTTCTTTTTGTGTTTTATTCTTCAAACTCATGATGCTCCTGATTTATGATTTTCTTGATTCTGCCTATATAACATAACACAGATTTATGTAGTTCATTTGAAGGTTCTGCAGATTAAAGGGCCATTTTATCAGTTTCACTGAATTTTTTCTATCAACACCATGAAACTATACGTTCATTTACAAATAACCATTTCAATTCGCTCTTAATGATGCTATATTCCCAAGCCCAAATTTGAACCTCAAAAAAGACAAGATGAGCGTATTAGTTGGAAATGACACCCGCCTGATCGTACAAGGAATTACCGGTAGTGAAGGTAGCTTTCATGCGGAACAAATGATCGAGTACGGTACCAACGTAGTTGGTGGTGTGACTCCCGGAAAAGGTGGACAAACCCATTTAGACCGACCTGTTTTTAATACTGTTGCAGATGCCGTTGAAGAGGCTGATGCCAACACATCCATTATTTTTGTGCCCCCTGCCTTTGCAGGTGATGCCATCACTGAGGCAGCTTTTGCAGGCATCAAGACCATTATTTGTATTACAGAGGGTATACCGGTCAAAGACATGATCGTAGCCAAACAGATCGTGAAGAGTCACGGTGCTACATTGATCGGGCCTAACTGCCCCGGTGTTATCACTCCGGGTGAAGCCAAAGTTGGAATTATGCCGGGAAACATCTTTACTGAAGGTAAAGTCGGATTGATCTCCCGTTCCGGAACGCTCACTTACGAAGCTGTTGATCAGCTTACCAAAGAAGGATTGGGACAAAGTACAGCCATCGGTATTGGCGGTGACCCGGTTATTGGAACCAATCACCTTGATGCCGTTAAGTTGCTGAATGATGATCCTGACACCGAAGCTATCGTATTGATCGGAGAGATCGGCGGTACCGCTGAAGAAGAAGCAGGCGAATGGATCAAAGACAATTGCAATAAGCCTGTTGTTGCTTTCATTGCAGGTTCTACAGCCCCTCCCGGCCGACGTATGGGTCATGCCGGTGCTATCATCTCCGGTGGTAAAGGAACCGCTCAGGAGAAGAAGAAGTCACTAGCTGCTGCTGGTATTACTGTGGTTGACAGTCCTGCCGAGATCGGCATCACACTGAAGAAAATGCTGGAAACCGCATAAACCCTTCAGTTTGCCTAAGAAACTAAAAAGCCTCTTCCCTTTCGGGTTGAGGCTTTTTTCATTTAATTATCTTATTTAAAACTTCCGGATGATCGAGGTTGTCAGTGATTCTGAGATTTTCTTAGTATGAACTTTTAAGTCTCATACAAATAAGAAATACTACCTTTTCAAATACTTTAAACTCATTAATGAATGAAAACACCAAAATTAATTATTGAATTAATTTTCTCAGATCTTATCAGATCGTAGTCCCATCCGGGATAGTGGTTTTCTTCTTCACGATCACGATGCCATCTCGTACATAATGATATTTATGATCGCCATCTTCGAGATGATCTCCACCTACAATTCTGACATCATTACCGATCCTTACATTCCGATCAATGATACAGTTGCTCAGATAGCAACGGTGACCAATTCCCATAGCAGGCTTGTCAGGACTGGCATTATCAATATCCTCTCTCGCCTGGAATATATCGTTACCCATCACAATTGAATTTTCAATGGATGTACCTTTTCCAATACGGGACCGGATCCCAACCACCGACCGTTCTATACGGCTCGCTTCAATGATACAGCCCTCAGCTACAAGTGCGTGTTCAAGGGTTGTACCGGTTAATTTCGATGGTGGAAGTAAACGTGCACGGGTATAGATGAAATTCTCATTGTCGTATAAGTTGAACTCAGGGATGGTATCAGCCAGAGATAGATTGGCGTCAAAAAATGACTTGATGGTTCCAATGTCGGTCCAATAGCCTCCGAATTCATAACTCGAAACCTTCTGATCTCCGTGAACACATTTTGGAATGAGCTCTTTACCGAAATCTATGGCGTCAGGGTTATCACTGAACAGCTTATTCAACACTTTTCGATTGAATATATAAATACCCATAGAAGCCAGATAATCCTTGCCTTGGGAGCTATACTGCTCCGGCACTTCTGACTTCCAGCCGCCCAGCTCGTCTATGGAAGGTTTTTCGACAAAATCCTCGATCAATCCTTCTTTGTTGGTCTTCATGATCCCAAAACCTGTAGCATCTTCGGCATTTACCGGAATAGTGGCCACGGTCAGGTCGGCATTGTTTTCCTGATGACGCTCTATCATTTTACGATAATCCATCTGATAGAGCTGGTCACCGGAAAGGATCAGAACATAGTCATGCTCATGATTCGCCATATGATGCAGAGATTGACGTACAGCATCAGCGGTTCCCTGAAACCAACCCGTATTATCAGGTGTTTGCTCAGCAGCCAGGATATCAACAAAACCACTGCTGAATACATCAAAGTTATACGTGTTCTTGATATGTCTGTTAAGCGAAGCTGAGTTGAATTGTGTCAACACATAAATTCGGCGAATATTTGAATTCAGACAGTTCGAGATCGGGATATCCACCAAACGGTACTTACCGCCAACCGGTACTGCCGGCTTAGAACGGTGGTCTGTTAATGGGAACAGCCGTGTTCCTCTTCCCCCGCCAAGAATGACTGATACAACGGATGAACTTTTCATAATACCCTCTTTAATCCTTTAATAGTGATTTATACATTTCTTCGTATTCTTCTGCCGAACGCTTCCAGGAGAAATCCAGCTTCATTATTTTACTTAAAACCCCTGAATATCTTTGAGAATCTTTGTAAAGATCCACTGCGCGGCTGATGGCTTTAGAGGCAGCCTCCAGACTGAAGTCCTCAAAAGTGATACCATAGCCGCCTTCTTCTGAAATATCCTTTACTGTATCCTTTAATCCACCAACGGATCTCACAATTGGCACCGTTCCATAACGCATAGCAAACATTTGATTTAGTCCGCACGGTTCAACCCTGGAAGGCATGATAATAAAATCTGAGCCGGCATAGATCTGATGCGCCAGCTTTTCATTATACTCGAGGGTGGCATCAAAATAGCCCATGTGATTGCCTTCCATTTGCGTAAAGATATCATGCAGCTGAGGATCACCGGTTCCCAGCAAGATGAAATTTACTTCCCGATCTGAGTACATAACCTGCCTGAAGAGATCCGGTAACAGGTCTGCTCCCTTTTCACGAACCAGCCGGCCAATAAAAGCAATGGTTGGATGCTCCGGATCGAGTTCAAAATGCTCACACAAATATTTTTTATTCAGGCTTTTACCCTTCTTGCGATTCCTGTAACTGAAGTTGTGCTCCACATAGTCATCTGTAGAAGGATCCCAAACTTCCGTATCGATACCATTGACGATACCGGTAGATTTTCCCCGTTCGTACTCAAACAACATTTCAAGGCCATTACTGTTTTCAGTAAGCTCTTTCATGTAATTCTTGGAAACGGTCGTGATCTTCCAGGCGCACTTTAAACCGGTAGCCAGTGAATTAAACCTGCCATCCCACTCAAGCAACCCCAGGTCATCAATATTGAAGGCGGGCAACAGTCGATACTTCTCAATATCATGCACCCCGTGATACTCTGCATTGTGTACTGTTATGACCGTTGGTGTATCACTCATATCACGATAGCGATTGCATTGTGAGGTCATAAATGGGATAAGTCCCGTATGATGATCGTGGCAATGAATAAGATCAGGATCCTCATTCCGTATATTCAACCACTCAAGCGAGGCGATCTGAAAGCTCACAAATCGCTCGAGTTCATCCCAATATCCGTGTCCCGACCACGGGTCAATATAAATACCGGGACGATCGAACCTGCCTGGAATATCGATCACATAGAAAGGAAACCCGAGTTCATTGTTCTCAAGCTTTTGTATTGAATAATAAACTTCCTCCGGCCCCATCATGAAGGAGCCTTCGTGGACCACATCGAAACTCTGCTGCCCCATCCAGATGTTGTAATACTTTGGAATGATAACCTCGCAATGGTGACCTATCTGATTCAGGTATTTTGGAAGTGAGCCAACCACATCTGCGAGTCCGCCTGCTTTAGCAGCAGGATAACATTCTGCACTCAGATGAACAATGTGCATTTTACTGTAACTTTTAAACTGTTTTTCCGTTTAGTTGTCTGTAATGAGAAATAAGAAATCTTTAGGCATCTTCCAAAATAAATAAGGGTTTATTGGGCTAAATTTTATGATTTATTAATAAATATTGTATAGATCTATGCGAATATTGGATTCTGCATCTTCAATCATTTTGGTTATCATCTGAACCATTAATTTTCTATCAACAAGAATATCACAACATGGCAATAATACAAGTAAACGGCATCAGTAAATCGTTTGGCAACACCCGGGCGGTGAATGACGTCAGTTTTGAAGTCCATAAGGGTCGGATATTTGGGCTATTGGGTCCAAACGGAGCCGGAAAGACCACTACGATCCGAATGATCAATTACATCCTCACTCCTGATACAGGATCCATTGTAATAAATGGGATCGTGGCAAGCCCCGCAACCCAGAAAATGATCGGCTATATGCCTGAAGAACGTGGCTTATATAAAAAAATGAAGGTCATGGATCAGCTGATGTATTTGACGCAACTGAAGGGCATGAACAGTAACGATGCGAAGGACGCTATCAATTACTGGCTAGACCGTTTTGATGCCACCGAGTGGAAAAAGAAAGAGATCAGTGAACTTTCAAAGGGTATGTCACAGAAGATACAGTTCATTGCCACCATCGCTCATGATCCTGATATCTATATTTTTGATGAGCCATTCAGTGGACTGGATCCCATCAACAGTGAAACCTTAAAAGAGATCATCATAGAGCTGCGTGATAATGGGAAGACCATCTTATTCTCCACGCACCGTATGGAACAGGTAGAGCAAATGTGTGACGATATCTGCCTATTTAATAATGGAAAAGCGGTGCTAACCGGCAAGCTCAGAGAGATCAAGTCTTCCTTTGGCGAAAATACCATCAACCTGGAATTTGAGGGTGACGGTTCCTTCCTCGATAAACTTGAGGATGTACGTATCAACAATCGGTCAACGAACTTTGCTGAGATCCGCGTTCTGAATGACCAGAACATGCAGGATATTCTGAAACTGGCCATGGATCATTCCGAGATCCATAAATTTGAGCGCATTCAGCCATCATTGACTGACATATTCATTTCCACAGTGGGAGAAGACAACATTAAAGAAGAGGAGATCAAATAAGATGAGTTTACACAAGATCTGGCTGGTACTGAAAAGAGAATACCTCACGCGTGTAAAGAGTAAGTCGTTCATCATCATCACCGCACTGACTCCCCTTGCCTTTGTTGCCTTCATGGGCATCATCGTATACATCAGCATTTCCGAGACTGAAGTTGAAAAGCGTATTGGAATATTGGATGAGACCAATGTACTCGTTGAAAGGTTAATTGAACTGAATGACACCCGATACTTTGATGTAAGCGATCAATCAGTTGAAAGCCTTCGAACCGATGTCATGGCTGGCGATCTGGATGGTTATATCGTGCTGTCTGATTCTGTGATCGAACACTCCAAATCACCTACCCTGGTGCATGGCGGAAGCGGAGGACTCAGCTTTTTATCAGCCGTTAGATCAGACCTCAGGGAAGCCGTTCGGGAAGAACGATTAACACGGCAGAATGTACCCGAAGAAATTCGGGATATCTTTGAAACCCGTACCGGATTGGAGGCCGTTAAACTTACCGAAGAGGGAGAATCTGAAGACAATACCGTATTCGCCTCTGCACTTGGGTTTGTACTTGGTCTGCTCATCTTCTTTGGGATCTTTTTCTACGGAGCGTTGCTCATGCGCAGCGTGATCGAGGAAAAAACGAACCGTGTTTTGGAAGTGATCGCCTCTTCGGTTAAACCCATTGAACTCATGTTTGGTAAGTTATTCGGTGTTCTTTCAATAGCACTCACTCAGTTTGGCATCTGGATCTTGTTCTACACCGGCCTCTCTATTGCAGCAGCTCCGGTTGCAGCTATGATAGTAAATGCACAAATGGACTCACTTCCCGCAGAAGCGACAAGTGAGACTTTTGACCCGGCATTGTTGGATAACTTAGTTATAGAACCTGCCATTTTTATCTATTTCCTACTATTCTTCTTCCTTGGCTTCCTGATATACAGTGCCATGTTTGCAGCCATTGGCGCTGCCGTTGATAACGAACAGGATACACAACAATTTATGCCAATTGTGGGTATGCCGATCTTCATTGCTTATTTCCTGAATACAAAAGTGATGCAGGCACCGGATTCGTCGCTCTCAACTTTTGTGTCCATTTTTCCGTTAACATCCCCCATAAACATGATCTCAAGAATTGCTTCGACTTCGGTCCCGGCTTGGCAGATCGTGTTATCCATTCTACTCATGATACTGACCTTTCTCGGCATCATGTGGCTGGCCGCCCGTATCTATCGAGTGGGCATTCTGATGTACGGTAAAAAGCCAAGTTTCAAAGATCTGGCTAAATGGATCAGACAAAGTTGATGCATGTTGTTGAAACCAATTCTAGAATAGCGGGGGACAAACTGTAATTTGTCCCCCTTTAATTATCAACTTCGCAAGTATCGATTTCATTCTCGCCTGTTCTTCTAACCTGTTTCGATCCATTTACAAGCTGTGAAGCCCAAATTAAATTATTACAGGACAAACAGTTATCTTAACGGGAAGGAATCAGCAGGTTTTTCCTAGAATACTGGAGAGATTTATGAAATTGTATATAAAATATATGGTGAGTCTGAGGTGTAAATTACTGGTTAAGGAAGAACTGAAAAAAATTGGACTACATTATGTGAACGTAGATCTGGGAACTATAGAGATCCTTGAAAAGATCACAGCTGAACAGCGGGAGCAGTTAAAATCTAACCTGCTTAAATCTGGATTAGAACTTTTGGATGATAAAAAGCAGATCCTGATCGATGAGATCAAAACCGTGATCATAAATATGGTTCACCATTCAGAAGAAGAACCAATAGAAAACTATTCGGACTATATCAGCAAACAAGTAGGCAAAGACTACAACTATTTGTCAGATATCTTTTCAGAAGTTAAAGGTGTGACTATTCAGCAGTTCATCATCAAGCACAAGATCGAAAGAGCTAAAGAACTGATCCTGTACGATGAATTGAATATTACTGAGATAGCACAGAAATTACATTACAGCAGCGTTGCACATCTTTCCAATCAATTCAAAAAGGTCACCGGACTCACTCCCTCCTTTTTCAAAAAGCTGAAGAAGAAGCGATTGGGGAATCTGGAAGACCTATAGCTTTTTAATACTCTGCTTTAATAATAAAAAAACAGTAAGTTATGTAAGTATTTTCTTTTACTGTATAATACTTACTGTTCCAATTTCATGTTAATTGTAGATGTGATAATAATATCACAACAACCCGTTTTATCGGGTAACTACAAAATCATGAAATCAATTAATAAATTTTTCAAATATTCTACCTTTACAGCCCTTTTTATGGCTGTATTAATGGTAGGATGTGATAATCAGAATACAGGAGATATCGGAGAACCTGATATCGATGCTCCAACAGTTATGTCTACAAGTCCTGCAAATAACGATGCAGACATAGCACGAAACTTAGCCGTTACCATCACATTCAGTGAAGCAATGGATCCCGCTACGGTTAACGCTAATACATTTACCCTGAAACAAGGAACAACAACTATTCCGGGAACAGTCAGCTATACCGGAACAACTGCAACTTATACTGCCACAAATAGTTTTGCTTCAGCTGAAGTTTACACGGCAAATATCACAACCGGTGCTAAAAGTTCTCAGGGTATTGCTCTTACTCGTAATACTGAGTGGACTTTCACAACTGCCGGTTCTAACGAACCTATAGCAAAAGTGGCGCTTGGAACATCTGCCAACTATGTTATTCTTGCCAAAACAGCCATTAATAACAACCCAACTTCTGCAATTACCGGCGACCTAGGTTTAAGTCCCGCAGCAGGTTCATACCTTACAGGCTTCGCATTAACCGATAATACCGGCTATGCAACATCTGATCAGGTAACCGGAAAATTATATGCGGCTGACATGACAGACCCAACGCCATCAAATCTGACTACAGCAGTAGACAATATGATCACAGCGTATAACGATGCTGCAGGCCGTTCTAATCCCGATTTCTTTGAATTATATGACGGAAATATCGGTGGGAAAACACTTACCTCAGGTCTTTATAAATGGACAAATACGGTTCTAATACCTACAGATATTACCATCTCTGGTAGTGCTGAAGACGTGTGGATTTTCCAAATAGCTGAAAACCTGACTTTAAGCTCAGCCGTAAATATTACACTAAGCGGTGGTGCACAAGCCAAAAACATCTTTTGGCAGGTAGCCGGTGAAGTCACTGTTGGAACAACCACTCATTTTGAAGGCGTTATCCTTTCTATGACAGGTATTACCTTAAACAGTGGTGCTTCTCTGAATGGCCGTATGCTAGCTCAAACAGCAGTAGTATTAGACGGTAATACAGTTGTTCAACCTTAATAAACAATTCTAAACTTCATATTAAGAAGTAAGTGTACATTTCATGTAACACTTAAAGCAGTCTCGGTGGGAACCGGGGCTGCTTTTTTTATGGCTGTAACCCAGTTAAAAATAATACAATCAAAATGACCCACATCTGAATTCTGTCTCGTAATTACTCATGAAATCAAAACTTTAAACTTATTTCACTAATACTGATATGAATACTGATATGATTATACGCTTTTCTGCTTTTTTAATGTTTGCTTTATTTATAACTGTCGGGTGTAAAGACAGTTCAACAACTTCTGCCAATGACGAACTGGGTTTAGATGAATCCGATAACGGGCTGGCCATCCGGGCAGTTAATACAGGTACTGAAGATCTAGAGATCTCAACAGACGGTGATACAGGCATTGTCTTTTGTTATAAATCGGATGGCTGTAAAGATGTAACCAGCGGTGGGGGGAGTCATCATTGGATAACTAAGGACGGTGAATCTTTAATTTCTACTTCCAATGATGAAGGTATTGCAGTTGGTGTTCTGATATCCTTTCAAGTAGAAGCAGGTAGCGGTTATTATGAAGTAGTTTCGGGAAAGGCTTACAGGGATGATGCAGGGTTTCTTGAATTTGAGCCTAATAAGGTTTTATTTACTTCCGATGAATTTACTAAAGGAACTAATGTCCAAAGTTCTTATGGTGATGTAAATTAATTTATATTTACCTGAATATTACTAAAAGGGTTTAGGCTATCGGATTTATCGATATGGGTGAATTTGTCTTTTCAGATAGATTCACCTTTCGATAAAAATTTATTCAGGAATTCTCGTTGCCTGCCAGGCCACCGCCTTCCACTCTGCATTTCTTTTGATGAACGTACCCGTGTTATAGAATTCCATTCTTTCTCCCAATGAAGACTTATCTACAGCCACTAACTTAAATGCAACAACCGCACTCTCTCCATATACATTGATCTGTACATCTTCTCCGTGATACATTACTTCCGGTTCAGAACTGTAGTCTGCAGATCCTTTCATACCACTCATAATTTCTGATTTTCCCATGCGATTACCGGCAGATCCGGTGTAGATCAGATCTTCAGCCCAAAATCGGTCATGTATCTCAGGGTCATTATAAGATGCACCTTCAAGAAACTCATCCAGCAAACCTGTGAGCAGTTTTTTATCGTTGGCGTTTTGCGCAGACAGAGTTAGAGTGAAAAATAGAAATAACAGTGTAAGGACAGAGCTTTTCATAATTCAATTCTTTGATATTGTTTTTCTTATTTATAAGAAGACAAAAAACAGCTAAAGCATATTCTCGCCTTTAAACTAATTCTGCAACTCCCTGATCTTTCCGATAACTCTGGGGTCTAGCTCTTCATTCAGCATAGATGATAGCAATTCATTTCTCTGATCGCTCTCCATATATTCAACTGCATCAAGTGCTATAAATCGTATCCTTGGATCCCGATCCTCTTTAAGAGCATTTAGTGATTCATTCCAGTAATCTGAATTCGTATTGTTGTTGATCAGCAGCTGAAGAGCCTCCTTTCTGATCTCGTACGGATAATTACCTAATGCATAGCGGTCTGCGATCTGAAGGGCTGAACCGGTGGTATCATCGGCTATTACCGTCTTCAATGTTTTGAGTGCTTTTCTATCATCCTCGCCACTACTTTGAAATCGTTCAGCCAGACTGATCACATCAGCCACCGGAGCGATCTGTACATAAGATCTCAAGGCGGTGTTGAAAACTGTATCTGTATCGGTCCTGATCAATTTATTCCGAACCGTGTAGGCTGCCGACTCATTACCTTCGTAGTTGGCCAAAGCTTTGAGACCTGATAACTGAGTTGACACGCTCTCAGAGTTCACGTAACCAATAAAAGTTTCCTCTGTTCCTGTTGCGTCTTTGGTAATGGTTGACAAAGTCTCCAGCATAGCTGCTCTTACTTCCTCATTCTGCTCCTGTGTCATCACGTCTCTTAGTGCCAGTTGCAGGTCCGGATTGTCGCTGTAAGCCTGTAGTGCCTTAGCAGCCTGAATACGGTTTTCTGGTTTTTTATCCCTAAGCTGACCGATCCAAAACATAAAGGGCTTGCTTTCATTCAGGATCAAGTCCGGATGGTCAGGAGTGCGGATCGTCATGTAATCTATGCCCGTACTCAGATTCACACCTACGGTATCTTGGGCCCCTGTAAAAGTAAATTCAGTTTCTGTGGTATCTGTGAAGCTATAAGCTGTTGCCTCAACCGAGACCAGCGTTTCGATAGGGTCTTCATCTGCTTCAAAAACCAATGTTAAACTACCGTTGAGTTCATCATACACGTATTCAACATTGTAGGTTACCTCATTTTCAGGTTCTGCATCTTCTTTTCTTTCCTCAAATTCTTCGGGTTGAGGTAAAGTTTCCCAGTAATAACCGGTCTTATCATACCATAGGTCTGCATAGTTTTCCCATTCGGTCACTCCTTTAAAATGTTGAATCATATCAGCAAGAGATTCCTCCATCACTTCTTTCATGTATTCATTATTGATACTCTGTACTCCAGACTCCCAGATATTCCATCTGTGTATGGATTGCAGGTTATCTGCATTTTGAAGCTGCCCTGTGTTGCGGGAGTCGGCCATAAGTACTTTGAGGAACTCATACCTATTGTCATATGCCTTCAGGTATCGGTGATAATTTCCGAACCATTGTCCGGCTATTCCACGCCTCAGTTGTGTAGCCAGAGAACCCAGGTTTTGATATAAATAAATAACTCCTGCCCCTGAGTGAATCTCTTCCCAATGATGATCAGGTAGTACAACCACATTCAGAGAACGGTATGGAAATTCTGAGGAAACTTTTTGTTCATAGCTCTTTAAAGTAGAAACTGCTATATCCAGCAATTCTTCTCTTGCTTCGGGCAGCAAGGCGTTTTCATTGGCATGCAAAGTCACTTTTTTAACTCCGGCTCTCGCATTGATAGATTCATAATTACCCAATACAAAAGTTAGCCCGGAGACCGGAATATCTTCTGTTGAATTCCATTCTACGGTTTTTAGATCCACAGAAGAAAGTTCATCCGATACCTTGGTGCCGTGAGAAACGAGTTCAAGTTCTGTGGGGACCGTATAGGCAGCGTTTAGCATAAAAGTCACCTCAGGATGATCAGGAAGAGGCATCCAGTAACGGCGGCTTTTAGGATTCAGGGAAGCCCAAACATTGCCATATACATCCTTATTGATGCCATATCGTGAGCTTGTGGTCCAGTTAATGGTTAACGCAGCCTTTTCTCCTGTTTTTAAAGTGTCAGCCAATGTAATGATCAGTGAGTCAAAAGAAACTGCAAAGTCGGACTGTTCACCGTTTATAAAAATACTTTCGATCTGAGATTCGGCTGAGTTGAATACGATCCTGGAAAGCTTTGGATTTCTCGAAATCAACGTGTAGGTACCTTTTCCAACCAATAAAGGTTGCTCAGGATCTACAGTCATCTCAAGATCCACCTTCTCTATAGTAAAAGGCAGGTCCGGATAAGCTGAATATTGCCAAACAGTACCCTCATTCTGTGCAAAAAGCTGGCTGGATAGAGCGATTAGAAATAGTGTTAAAACAATTGATTTCTTCATTTTGAAAAGTGTTCTTCAAAGATTTTTTTTAATTCCGGATATAATAACTGATTGGTGGAGTATCCATTACCTGAATGTATGGTTTGTTCTCCTTTAACATCACTGAAAATTCCACCGGCCTCTTTAACTACCGGTAATAACGCAGCGGCATCCCAAATATTCAGTTCGGGATCATACATTATATCTGCACGTCCTGTGGCCACCATCATGTGTCCATAGGCATCTCCCCATGTTCTGTGAAGTTTGGTTTGATCCAGAAGTTCCTGAAAAAGTTGTTGTTGTCCCATTTGCCTGAACCTGTCGATCTCAGTCACTAGAAACGTGGCTTCACTGAGATCTTTCGTCTTGCTGACACTGCAAGAAACGCCGTTAAAAGTGGCTCCAAGTCCGATACCTGCAGCACAGAGTTCATCAAGGGCCGGTGCGTAAATTATGCCAACCTGAGGTTCGTTATCGATCAAGACTCCGATGAGGGTGGTATAAAATGGAACACCATGAATAAATGATTTGGTTCCGTCAATAGGGTCCAATACCCAGGTAATATTACTGCCTTCATTTGTTTTGCCAAATTCTTCTCCCACGATGCCGTGATCGGGGTAACGCTTCAGTATTTCCTTCCTGATAACTTGCTCTGTCTCACGGTCAGCAACTGTTACAGGTGTATCATCATCTTTTGAAATTATATTTATATCTTTCTTGAAATATTTAAGGGTATGTTGCCCACCGATACGGGCAATCTCAATTGCTGTATCCAGTAATTCTTTTGTCATTAACTTCGTATGTTCATATAAAATTTAAAAAAGTTCTTTAATCTCTCACCAAAACTATGAGTATGATAAAAAAGCTGTCTACTTTGTTGGTCGTATCTTTTACGCTGCTGCCCGCCCTGACACTTGCTCAGGATGGACAGGTTCAGTTAAAAGACAGCAGTAAGTTAAGCATTAAAGGAAAATCAAATGTAAATGAATTTTCCTGTGAATCTGAACACGAGCTACAAAAAGATTCTCTGGATTACTCTTACTCTGTGAAGGGTGATACAGTTCAGGTAAATGGGGTAAACCTGAGCCTGGAGATAGATCAATTTGATTGCGGAAAACGTGCTATCAATCGCGATTTCAAAAGTACCCTAAAGTACAAGGAATATCCTTTCATTGAGATCATATTGAATGAACTCGTAGTCTCAGACTCTACCAATCTAATTCCCAAGCTAGCGAAGGTAACAATCAGAATTGCCGGTGAGGAACGAAACTATACCGTGCCTCTACATACTTTTTCCAGCAGTGAGGAAAGTTTTACGGTAGGTGGCAACAAAATACTCAGAATGACCGATTTCGGTCTTGATCCACCCTCTCCCATGTTTGGGCTTATTAAGGTTGAAGATGAACTTGATATTCAATTCGACCTTGTGATCATGCGAAGTCCATTTATGAATTGACCTTTAGTTCATAACTCTCCAGCTTCCGCCCAACAGCTCATCTTCGGTTCCAATTGCAAACACACTACCCGGAATAAGTTCAGTTCCACCTGTGATAGCCTCAGCTTTAAACCCATTCAGTGTTTTGTAAACTTCAAAATTCTTAACCAACCTGATCGGAATTTGATCATCAACCTGAACTGTTCCTACCTTGTAAATTAGGGAATTGAACGGACCGTTATCTCCTAACTCTTCCGAAGCTGTGGCCCATAAGCTATTGCCACCATCAATGTACAAAGCCGAGATGTCTCTGTTTTTCTTATCATCCACCCAATTTCCCGGTGCATTGACTTCGACCCCCTTTCTGCCTTTCTCGCTCCAGTTTAACGAGTAGTCTGAAAGATCAGCCTCCGCCCATCTGATCAATCCATTGGGATATGCACTCGAGCCACCTCTCTCCCCTAACAAGACCATCACGTTATCAGTTTGGGTCGAAATGCAGGCTAATCCTTCGATCTCATCACCTGCATTATCCTGAGGCCCTTTGGCATCAAATTCCGGAAGATCAAGTACACCCAACACTTGTGCTTCATATGATGTGGAATCTCCGGTCAATTTAAGATGGAACATTCGGCCGAACTTACCATCCCACTTACCAGATTCCGCTATTAGAAATTCATTATCGCGGTTGTGCAAACCGCATACAGACTCTAGATCACTGCCTGCTCCATCTTCATGCTGCCAATGAGTGACCTTAACAGGGTATACATTTATTCCTATATCCTCCGATACCTCGATAATTCCCACCCTATTCCCTTCTTCAAAACTTTTCAGGTCATACACTGACAGATAAGAACCGTCATTGATCCTATCCATACCGCTGATCGCCATCAGGTTCAGCTGCTCTTCAGCAGGTTGGATCCCTTCACTCTCTGAGTTACAGGATACCATTAAAAAGCCAAGAAGTACGAGGCTGCCTATTCGTACCAATGAGGATTTATCGTTCATAAATATGTTTTTTATATGATTTAAACCAATCCTATCCAATATAGCAATTACCCCCCGTAGAGTCACGATGCATCGTGACTCTACGGGGGGTATGGATCCATTCAATAAGCATAACTATCTCCAACAAATAAAAAAAGCCGAACAGCCGGATCTGAGATCCTGAACTATTCGGCTTTAGCGAATACCGAAAAAAGGGCGAGCCTTTCACAGCGCACCCTTTTCCTATGAGGTCGGTATATTAGAAGCTTACTACAGCCTCTAACATGATTCCGCTAAATTCTGCTCCGGCATAGTCGCCGCTGAAATTGTCATATGACTGTTTTACGTACTCAACTTTAGTCATCACGTTTTCTGTTAAGAACCAGCCACCACCAATGTTGAATCTGGAAATATCCACATCCACATTACTGGTATTTTCGCCTGAAACGGAGTTGTAACGAGTGCCTATATAGAAGTCTTCATCCATTCCAAATCTGTACAGAAGTTCTGCACCTAGCTGTGTGTATGTACGGCTGTCAGCTTCTGTGTCGATTTGACCAGTTACGGACTCAAATACACCAAAGAATTCTAACCCTTGGAATTTCACAAAAGGGTTAATCATTATGGCAGTCATTTCGCCTGCAATTGGACCACCTGGTGCTCTTCCTGAGACAGCAAAAGAAGGAGAAAATCTACCTGCACGGAAGTTTCCTGGCTCAATTACGTTATAGTAGCGTGTACCGGCACGGTCGCCTGAGTAAAGGTAAATTGATGAGCTTTGAGAAACTCTGAACAATGAACCGGTCAAACGAAATCTAAGATCATCATTAACCTGACTGTCATATCCAATTTTAGTTAGGAAAGAAGGCTTGGTTTTAATCGTTTCTTCGTTTGTGCTTTGGTTCAGTTTACCATTGGTAAGACCGATCATACCAAAAACGTTACCTGAGTAAATATATACTTCACCGCCTACTTCTGTAGTAAAGCTATCCATGATGTAGTTACCTACGAATGGATTTAATATAGCAGCACCGTTATCTGATCTTCTAAAGTGCGTGTCACCATAGTTATTCTCCATGTGACCTACTTTGATTCGGATATTATCAGCAAGACCTGCTAAGAAACCTTCCATGATAAAATCAAAATTGTCAATTTGGAGATATCCACCTTTTACCCATGCTTCAGCGTGGTGTTGTGAAGACAGATACGTACGTAAGTGCATTCTCATACCCGGTGCCAATGCGACATCAAAGTCGAGATTAGAGGTAGCTAAGTTAAAGTTAGACTGTAAATCTGAAAGATTGTTTGCATCATTTTCATGGCTTAGTCCCTGGAACTGCAAAGTGTTGGAGCCACCTAATCTTACATAGACACCGTCAAATTCGACATCTGTTGTAAATGGGGCTTCAAATACATTCAATCCGGCCTTGGTAGGTGGTGTATAATATTGAATGTTATTGCGTTCCTGAGCTTGCGAGGAGAATGAGAAAGCTCCCATAATTACCGCGACAAGCAGTGTAGTGATAGTTTTATTTAGTAGTTTCATGACCTTAAAGGTTTGGTTAATTGTTGGTTAGTTAAAAGAGTTTGTTACTGAATGAATTTAGCGTCAAAGATGACATCAACTTCTTCGCCGGCTCTAATGGCTCCGAACATTGCTCGTGGTGGATCGACGTCATAATCCTTCATATTTATATTTTGAGTGCCTTCGAATAGTACTGATCCATCCGGAAGGATCTCATATAAAACATCCATCTGTATAGATTTAGTTACTCCGGAAATAGTCAGATCACCGGTTGCAGTAAGTGAGCTGTCATTTATTGAAGTGACTTCTGAAAGCACAAAGGTAATATTTGGATACTTGTCTTTATTAAGAGCATCATATGTTTTGCTATCCATACCGCCTTTACCGCTTTTTATTCCATCTACTACAACGTTGAATTGCAGATCTGAAATGGAAATCAGCGAGTCTTCTTCAAGTTCGATCGCAGCATTACCTGAAAATTGTTCAGCTTCTGATTGCCAGTCGTGAACGTTAGACGTTCCGTCTATGACAACTTTACTGTTTTCAATATCTACGTTGTAGTTCTGCGCGGAAACGAACAGACTGCTGAACGCAAACATAAGTGTGATTAGAATTCTTAACATGTTGACCTCATTGGATTATTTTGAATTGTTATTCGTTAATTGAATTCGCTCTTAATATCACCACTCTTCATGAAGAAAAAATGAAGACGTCATTTATTTTATTTCTTTATACAAGACACTGTATAATATTAACTTACATCTGAAATATATCAAACCGAATATGAAGAATCAATGAAGTTGTTATGACAAGCTGTTTTATTAAGTCCGAACTGTGGCATTTTTTTCCTCATAAGTCTTTTTAACCCATATTGCGCTCCATTTAATACAACTAAAAAAGCGCAACCAATGCCGAAAAATTATTCTATGGGCAATCCTTCCATCTGCATGATCTTAAGGGCATTTGTTGTGGGACATGGCCCTTTTTTGATCTTATATTCAAAACTCATCTTACCATTTTCAATAGTCTCTGCAAAATGCCAGTTGCTCAGACCTATTATTTCGTTTTCCAGTGAGGCAAGTTCCAGGTCATGAGTTGATACCATTCCTGTACCATTTTTACCGGCTACATTCTTCAAAAAAGCCGTGCTCCCCTTAAATCGCTCCCTGTTATTCGTGCCTTTAAAGATCTCATCCACAAAAAAGAATAATGGAATGGAATGATCACCTTCAAGTTCATCCAGCAACCTTCGTAACCTTCTTACCTCTGCATAAAAATGTGACAGTCCTCCTTCCAGAGAATCCTTCACATTTATACTGGTAAAAACCCTGAACTCCCTTGTTGAAAAGTATGATGCATTGACCGGGGCACCTGCAAAGGCAAGCACCATATTAACTCCAACGGTTCGTAAAAAGGTGCTTTTACCGGCCATGTTTGAACCGGTGATCAAAAACAGATCGTCACCCTCTTTCACAGTAAAATCATTCGTAACCCTTTCTGAATAATGGATCAAAGGATGGCCAAGATCTTTCGCTTCAAATATGACATCACCGGAAGGATCAAAATCAGGAAAACAGTACCCTGGATTCAAATATCCAAAGTTAGCCATGGAATTGAGGGCTTCCAGTTCATAAAAATCATTAAGCCATTCTGTTAATTTTGGCTCAAGCTCTTTTTTGAGATCTTCCATTTTCATAGAAAAGTACATATCCCATGGTATCACCATGTTGACCAGAGGCCAAAGAACCTGATTGGTTTGTAATGAAGCAGCCCCAGCCAGCCTTGAAGCCTTCTTTAAATAGTATGAGGGTGAATCATCCTCATTTTGAAAATTAGATAAAAAATCCTCCAGATTTGAGCCTTTTGAAAACCGGTACTGTTCAATATATAACAGGATCTTACCGAACCGATCCATTTGCTTGTCGATCTGATACCCGGCATCAAACAGGCCCGAGATCTTATGGCTGTTAAAATTGTAGTAACCGAGGTAAGTCAAAAAGGTGATCAACACCCATGGCCCAGTTATTCCTGAAATGGCTGTGATCAATAACACGATATTGGATATGGATAACAGACTTAATACTGCCAGGCTAAGGCCGAATTTTACCTCACGTGGCTCACGCATCCACTTTAACAACTTATCCAGACTCCAGTCCTTGTCAGATTCTTCTTTCCGTGATATAAAGGCCTGAACCTGAAGTCTGTCCCTGAAGCTGGTTAAAGGCATGAGCTCCTGTACTAATCGATGTCTTTTCTTTGCCTCTTCAGTGTCCGGTACATCATTAAGCAGCCAATCGGCTAATCGATTTGAACTACCTTCATATATGGAAGTATCCATCAGATGATGGACCGAAAATTCACCTGTTATATGAAGATCATTTGAGTAAGCATGATCACTCAGGTCCCTCTCGAAAGAGTATTCAGGTAATTTCTCCCATTGCAGATCCATTCGGCCAACCTGTTGATTTTTGACCTCTTTCAAAAAAGAAAGCTGATCCCGATGATCAGTGATCTTTTTGTGTCGGGAGACCAGATAAATGAATCCCCCTGAAAGGGCCAGCAGAGAACTGAAGAATATACCGTCACTCCCCGTTTGGGCAACTGCATACAGAGCAAGTACAGATATCACAAAGTACGCCCCTCTTACATATGAAAATCGGGTACTTGCTTCTTCCAGATCACTGATCAGACGATCCAGTTTTTCAATTTGATCGTTGAACTGCTCTCGTAATTCTTTTTTTGGGTATATGCTCATGTATGATCATTATTAATAAAAGTGTCGGCTTGGAGGATAGGCATAAAAGCACTTAGTTTACAGTCTGCCAAGAAAGTGTTTTATGTTTAGTTATTAGCAGTTCCCCATAAGTTCTTTCCCTTCGATAATGCTTTACTCATTAGGCATCTTTTCCTAATTTAGTTAAACCCTTCCCAAAACCCACACCATGCAAAATCTTTTATTCCTCACCTTTTCAATTTTACTATTTTCTTCAGCTTGTGGTTCTAAGAGAGAACAGGAACCGCAGAATCCTTTCAAAGCAGTAACCGGAACTGTGGATTTCTACGAAGATTTTAATTCTGAATTCGTGGCACCAAGAAATGTGGAAGTTTGGCTCCCTCCAAATTATTCTACGGAAGACTCATCCTATCAGGTGCTTTATATGCACGATGGCCAGAATGTTTTCAACCCTGAGACCTCTTACAATGGCAACGACTGGATGGTAGATGAGGTATTGACCAACTTGATCTCAGAAAATAAAGTACAGAAAACGATCGTGGTGGCTGCCTGGAATTCAGGTGAAACCCGCTTTGCTGAATACATGCCCGATAAACCTGTGGATGCCCCAATGTTGGGCTATGACAAGGTTATATCTGATGAATATCTGAAGTTCATGGTACAGGAGCTGAAACCATTTATTGATGAGAATTATCGCACTAATCCGGAAGCAGAGTATACGTCGATCATGGGTTCCAGCATGGGAGGATTGATATCCCTTTACGCTATCATGGAATACCCTGAAGTATTTGGTGCGGCTGCGTGCCTCTCAACCCACTGGCCGGTTGCAGATAATGGCGAAAATGATTTTCTGAATTATATCCCAAAATCTCTGCCCCACCCCGAATCCCATAAGATCTATTTTGATTACGGAACCCGTGGTTTGGATGGAGAATATGAAGTGTATCAGGATCAGGTTGATCAGATAATGAAGGAAAATGGATTTACGGAGGGAGAAAACTGGATCACTAAAAAATTTGAGGGGCATGATCACAAGGAACAGTATTGGGCTATGCGGGTGCATGAACCCTTGACCTTTATTCTGAATTAGTGGGCTTCACTTCAACGATCGTGGCTCCCCACCCGCTTCTATCACTGGCCAGGCTATAAGAAACCACGTGAGGATTTCGGTCAAGTAAGCTATGAACCGTTCTCCTGAGCACCCCTTTACCCTTTCCATGAATAATGCGGATCGAAGTAATATCCTTCTTCAGGCATTCCTCAATGTAGTCCGGAATAAGCTCGCCTAGATCCTGAGGCTTAAAAAGATGAAGATCCAACTCCCCGTCAATAGGTAATTCAACAGACTCAAATTCTGACATCAATGTCCACTGCTCACTGTTAACTGTTTATTGATCACTTAAAATAGTCGACCACTCGTCTTTCAGTCACCACTTTTTTAATAAAGGATACCACTTTCTGATGATCCGGGTGCCCGGCATAAGATTTCAGGTCCTCTTTATTGTTGCAGATCACTGTTAGAACCACATCGCAAATAGCGTCATCATCGCCATCCAAAACGTTGATCCCAACTTCCACTGATCTTAGCTCCGTTATTTTAGACGGAAGATCCTCCAACAGCTTTTTAATGGTTTCAGCATTCTCAGCCTTGGTCTTACCCTCAGCCACATCCTTCAGCTTCCACATTACAATATGCTTGATCATTTTCTGATTTTTTAATTTTTGGTAATTCCTAAATATCTATTGAACTGGTCAGAATTCCCAATTTTGAATACTTCGATATTCACTATTCTTCTGATCAATATTCGATATTCGAAAGCATTTCGCACGCTGTCAATTAACGCTTGGAACCCTTAACTTTATGGTTCTGTTTAGCAGATGAAATATTCACTCTGTTATCTTGACAAACACAACACCTAATATTGAAAAAATTGGATTTAGATAAGATCACTGCCGAAGATATCGGCGAAGACCACATAAGTACCTCAGTTCAAACCCCACTCAGAGACGATGCTTTTGAAATGAGTGACTCAGAGAAGATAGAGGTCATTCAGGAACATTTTGCTGAGATCATGAAAACACTAGGCCTCGATATTGAGGATGACAGTTTAAGCGGTACACCTTACCGCGTTGCTAAAATGTATGTAAAGGAAATTTTTGAGGGACTGAATCCTAAGAACAAACCTATTGCACGTCAGTTCAGCAACAGTTACGACTATAATGGAATGGTGGTTGAAAAAAATATTGAGGTAACATCATTCTGCGAACACCACTTCCTGCCATTTATTGGAAAAGCACATGTGGCTTATATCCCCTCCGGCAAAAGGGTGATCGGATTGTCAAAGATCAACAGAATCGTTGATTATTACTCTCGCCGACCTCAGGTTCAGGAGCGCTTGACCCTGCAGATCGCAGATGAATTACAGGCTGCTCTTGAGACCGATGATGTGGCTGTGTTTATTGATAGCAAACATTTTTGCGTGTCAACCCGTGGTATCAAAGACCACAGCAGTACAACTATTACTGCAGAATATCGCGGTGCTTTCAAGAATGAAGACACACAGCAGAAATTTATTGATTACATCAGAACCAACACGCAGATAGATTAATACTGTGGCTGAAAAAGCAAAAAATCTTCAGGTTTACAATACTCTTTCACGAAAAAAAGAACGGTTTGAACCGCTTAATCCACCACACGTGGGTATGTATGTATGCGGACCTACCGTTTATGGTGATGCCCATCTTGGTCATGCCAAAAGTTACGTTTCTTTCGATGTGATCCTGCGATATCTGCGATACCTTGAGTATAATGTACGCTACGTGCAGAATATCACGGATGTAGGCCACCTGGTGGATGATGCCGAAGTAGGTGAAGACAAACTCAGCAAGCAGGCACGCATTGAGAAAGTACAGCCCATGGAAATTGCCGAGAAATATACCTACACGTATTTTCGGGATATGGATGCGCTGAACGTATTGAGGCCTGATATTGCTCCCCGCGCCACTGGACATATCCCGGAGCAGATCTCCATGGTTAAGAAATTGATCGAAAATGGCCATGCATATGAAGTAAATGGCAACGTCTATTTCGACGTGTCTTCCGATCCAGAATATGGAAAATTGAGTGGACGTAAAACTGAAGATGCAGAATCAGGCACCCGCGTTGAAACTGCTTCAGACAAACACAGTCCGGAAGATTTTGCTTTATGGAAGAAAGCAGATCAGGAACACATTATGAAATGGGATTCTCCCTGGGGTGTTGGGTATCCCGGCTGGCATGTCGAATGCTCAGCAATGAGTACTAAATACCTGGGTGAGAGTTTTGATATCCATGGCGGTGGATTGGAAAATCAGTTCCCCCACCACGAGTGTGAGATAGCACAAGCGGAATGTGCCCACGACAAAGAATTTGTCAAATATTGGCTCCATAACAATATGGTGACCCTGGAAGGTCAGAAAATGGGTAAATCGCTGGGTAATGCGATCAATCTGCACGAATTTTTTACGGGCGACCATGAATTGCTCACCAGAGCCTGGCCACCTGAAGTGATCCGTTTCTTCCTTCTACAGTCTCATTATCGCAGCACAACTGATTTTTCTGAAGATGCCTTAAGTGCTTCTGAAACCGGACTCAAAAGCCTTCACTCCATGATCAATACGATCGATGGTGCAGAAGCAGGTAATGGTGAAGTTTTCGATCTGGATGGATTGAAGAATTCCATTGAAGGTGTGATGAATGACGACTTTAATTCAGCTCAGGCAATTGCTATTCTGTTTGAGCAGCTGAAAGAGATCCGAAAACAGATCACCGATAAAAAAACGCCTTCAAATATCGAAGAGATCAAAGAATTTCTCCATGACTTTGTGGACGGTGTATTAGGTATCTGGCCTCAGGAAGGCGGTGGAAATGAGGAGCTGACCAAAGGTTTAATAGAATTGCTTATTGAGATCCGTAAGGATGCCCGAAGCAACAAAAATTTTGAGCTCTCGGATAAGATCCGTGATGACCTGAAAGAGCTGGGTGTTCAGCTTATGGATGGAAAAGAAGGCACGTCCTTCGAAATTGAGTAATGAAATGGCTGAAGCTCATATTCAGTAAGCTGATCATCGGTTCGGTCCGTTTTTATCAGCTTGCCATTTCACCCTGGCTGGGTAACAGCTGCAGGTATTCCCCTACATGTTCACACTACATGATTGAAGCAGTGAATGAATGGGGACCGCTAAAAGGTTTCTGGCTCGGTATTAGAAGGATCGGAACCTGTCATCCCTGGGGTGGCGAAGGCTATGATCCGGTACCAAAGAGAAGATCCAACAAAGAACATTCAACATCTAATATTGAACAGAATTCTTCGTCTGACGACTCTAAATCCGACTGACGAAATGGTGGAATTTAACACCTTTCTAATTCGCTCCGACCCAAAGAGTCCAGAGCGAGTTGTAACACAACACAAATATTAGTGAAACTATAAACAAATTCAGTCATCCTGAGGGTATCCCCGAAGGGTCTTCACAAATTGATAAGTTGAAGGTTCTTCGCTTTCGCTCATAATGACACTACCATTTATTATTATGTCTAAAATAGCATTCAAAAAACGCATTACCGTAGAACAAGTAGAAGAAGGAAATGACCTGGCCCCTAAGTTCCAGGAAAACGGACTTATACCGGTTGTAACCACTGATTATGAATCAGGTGAGCTTTTAATGCATGGTTACATGAATGAGGAAGCACTTAAAAAAACCATCGAGCTCGGTGAAGCTGTGTACTATAGTCGCAGCAGAGAGACTCTTTGGCATAAAGGCGCTACCAGTGGTCTGGTTCAAACCGTAAAGGAAATGCGTATAGATGATGATCAGGATTGTGTGTGGCTTCGGGTTGAAGTTCAAGGCAATGGCGCCAGCTGCCACGTAGGCTATCGCTCATGCTTCTTCAGAAGTGTGCCGACCGGCGAGGAGTTTGAGAAAAAAGACGGGGAACTGGAATTCGAGGAAGACGAAAAGGTCTTTGACCCCAAAGAAGTTTATGGAGACGCACCAAATCCTACCAAGCTCTAGATCATTGGTTTGGCTAATATTGGGATTACCTGAATCATTATTCGGTAATTAGTTTAAACCGCAGGGGTAGTTCATGAATTACCCCTGCGGTTTTTTGCTTTCATACTTACCCACGACTAAGCCCAATAAAAAAGCCCAAAACCATTGCTGATTCCGGGCTTACATTCTATTCACTCCCCACAGACAGGTTCAGGAGAGATTAAATTATTCCATATCTACTAAGCGTAGACCTTTGGGCTTTTCTTCTTCTTAATGAGTCCACCCTTGGCTTTTTTGGAGCCACCGGAATTTCTCTTTCCTTTGTTGGATCTTCCACTGTTTGAAGATGATGAAGATCCGGATCCACTCTTATCCGGCTTAGCCAGTTCTACACTGATATCACGGCCTTCAAATTGTGAGCCATTCATGGCATCAAACAGTTTTGAGTCGAACCCTTCTTCTACTTCAAAGAATGAGAAGTTGGTTTGGATATCGATCTTGCCGAAATCCGGCTTTTTACCATGCATTTGCTCATTCACAACACCCATAAGTCGTGCCGGATTTAACCCGTCACGCTGACCGACATTCAGGAAATAGCGTGTAAAGCCTTCTTCAGCCTCACGATTGTTGCTACGTCCATTAGAATTGCGGTTTCCTTTACCGGAAGAATTACGCTTGTTGTTCTTTTTGTTCGATCTTCCGGCTGAGGCATTTATATCACCTGCTTTATCGTAATATTCCAGGATCTGATTGAACTCCATGGATACGAAATGTTGGATAAGTTCCTGCCAGCCAAGGTCAGAAAGTCTTTCATAAACTTCCGGCAAATATTTATCGATCTGCTTTTGATTGACTTCGGTAGTTCTGAGTTTTTCTACCATATCCATCATTCGAACACCACAAACTTCCTCGCCTTTCGGCACGTCTTGTTTGATAAAATCCTTTCCGGACATTTTCTCAAGAGCTCTGATCTTATTCATTTCACGTGTGTGAATGATAGAAACTGAGATTCCGCTGTTTCCTGCACGACCGGTACGTCCACTTCTGTGAATGTATACTTCCAGATCATCGGGCAGGTTATAGTTGATAACGTGTGTCAGGCTATCCACATCAAGGCCGCGTGCTGCAACATCTGTTGCTACCAACAGCTGAAGTTCACCGGTGCGGAATCGATTCATCACCTCATCACGTTGATTCTGTGACAAATCTCCGTTCAACAGATCAGCATTATAACCCTCTTTTGAAAGCTTAGATGCTATATCAGCCGTTTCCCGACGAGTTCTGCAAAAAATGATCCCATAAATATTGGGATTTACATCAGCAATTCGCTTAAGAGCATCGTAACGGTCTTTTGCGTTGACCATATAAAAGTGATGCTCCACATTCAATGCGCCTGAATTACGGGCATTCACTTGAATTTCCTCAGGATTATTCATGTACTTACGTGCCATTTTAGAAATTTGTTTAGGCATGGTGGCCGAAAACAGCAACGTTTGTTTTTCTTTTGGTGTATCATGAAGAATGGCATCCAGGTCATCCTGAAAACCCATATTCAGCATTTCATCAGCTTCATCAAGTATGAGTGAGCGAACGTTGGTCACATCGAGTTTTCCTCTTCTGATGAGATCCAGCATTCTTCCGGGTGTTCCAATAACAACCTGAGTTCCTCTGTTCAGTGCACGTATTTGAGTGGAGATATTAGCCCCGCCGTAAACAGCAACTGTACTAATTCCTTTTTGGTATTTGGCAAATGCCTTGAGATCCTTTTCGATCTGAATAGCTAATTCACGAGTTGGTGAAAGCACCAGTACCTGAACATTATTTGAGTTGGCATCTACCTGTTGCAGCACGGGCATTCCAAAAGCACCGGTTTTACCGGTTCCGGTTTGGGCCAGTGCCACAAGATCTCTTTGGGTAGCTAAAATAGTAGGAATAGCTCTTTCCTGTACTTCAGTTGGGGTTTCAAAGCCAAGATCTTCTACGGCTTTACATATTTCGGGCGACAGGCCCAGTTCTTTGAACGTTGACATATAGTAATTTTTAGTCGTTTTTATCCCGTTCAGAAATTGGTGCTGTACTGCTTCTTGTCCGGAAATTTAATTAGGGGGTGAGCTATGGACAAGAGGCAAGCGCGACTGCTTGATTTACAAAGGCCAGCAAGGTTCTATAAACCTGAAAAGTATAAGATTCCAGTCTTATCGCGAACTCACGAATTTTCAATAAGCTCTCAATATACACATAAAAACTTTCTGTTATGAAACCTGAGTACATTTAATTTCTGATCAGCCTGATAGAAATTATAATTGTGACCTCTTCAGATCGTGCTACTTTGGTGCACAGTTTTATTATTTTTTATTTATGCTGAATTTGGCTCAGTTGAATTATTACTAAAAGAAAGAGGCCATATATCAAGACCTATTACTATTGGTTGATACACATCTTTATTTCATGGGTTAGATTTTTTTGACCTGAAATGCATAAGATGTTCTTAACTGTATATAGCACCTAAGCCGCGAATACAACTTTTACCAATATCTTGCTTGTTGGATATCCGTCATAAGTAGCATACTATAAAACAAATAAAACAGGCATCGTAGGTTTCCAGTCAAAAAATATCCACTTAACAACCGGGATATAATTTCCATAAATTATGTTTAAATAGTTAGATTTGACCAACTAAACATTTATATAACTGATATGGCCAATATTTCTGATTTTTACAACAATACAATAACAGTTTCCAAACTTGAGGAAACCATTGTCAAGGAATTCAATAGCAACAGCATAGAATCTTCCAATTCAATTTGGGGCACATCCATTTGCAGTGATGAGATCAATAACACTTTTTTGACCTTAGGCAAGCATTTTAAAGCTCCCGGACCCTTTTTCTTTGGAGGTATATCCGGTTTACCGTTTACAGGTAAAACAGGTTTTGCAGCATTTGCCAGTCACATACCCGACAACGGTGCAGCTATGATACTATATGGTCCTCACATTGGTATTTCTAAAGATGGTACAATCGGAAAAGTACTCAGAGAAGGTCAGGAGAATCCAAGCTCAAGTTGCGGCTCACTTATTGCCGGACTAAATGCCATAAAAAATGGAAGTGTATTGAATGTTGCTCACAATGATTATCAGCAGGGACAAGTCAATAAGGTTCTTACGGAAAACCATGAGACCATAAGGAACGCTGAAAATGAGGTTATTGAAACTACTGAAGTTGCATTTGAACAGATCAAGCGTGAACTCACGGATATTATTAGCGCCGGCATCGAAACCTTAGCAGCTAAACCTCTTCTTCTAGTCGGTGGCGTGATCATTAATACTGATTGGAATCAACAAGATCAGTTCGATCTGCGAGATATATCCTGGTTCAATAAATAACCCTATATAGTCAGCTAATATGAAATACCCCCTATTCTCAGTTATTATGGTAGTCATCCTGTTCGGATTTTTGGGATGTAATAGTTCGAATCAACAATCCACTCTGAAGCTGGACACCGTTCAGGATTCAACTGATATTGCCTATAGCATCACCGGGCTGGATGGCCCTGAAGCCGTTCGTTATGATTCGCATCAAAAAGTATATTTCATTGCCAATTTTACCGGTGGAGGTAATGATCAGGATTCAACAGGTTTCATCACCAAAGCCGATGCTAAGGGAAATATTGTGAACCTTAAATTTATGACCGGAACAGAAGAAATCCCACTTCATGCCCCACGTGGTATGTATATCGTTGATAAAACGCTTTGGGTTGCTGATGTTTTAGGCGTTCACGGATTCGACAGAACAACCGGAGAGCAAACTGATTTTATTGATTTCACACAATTTGAGATAGGCTTTTTGAATGATATATCAGCAGATAGCAACAACAGGCTTTATGTTACCGACACAGGGTCTTCAACCGTTTACAAAGTTGAAAATGGTCGGCCTTCTATCTTTTTAGACGACTTGCCCAGTGCACCCAATGGCATCACCCTCGACCCTGTAAGCGGAAATTTTATTCTGGCACCTTGGGGCGGTGATCAGGTTTTTTATTCCTTTAATGCTTCTGGCGAACTGGAAGAATTTGCAACTTTGGAAGGCGGCAATTTTGACGGTATCGAGTTCATCGATACCAATTTATTTTCAGCAAGCCAACAGGATTCATCTATTCGGGTATACAATCCTATGCAAGAAATGATCTTGATCCATACAACGGGCAGACCCGCTGATATCGGGATCAACACTGATCTTAAGCATATAGCTGTTCCCTATATTGCCCTGGATAAGGTTGAAATCTGGGAGTTAAAATAACATAACCAATGCCTGAACCCACATCCCATAAATCAATAAACGAATTTGAACGCCTGCTGAATCTGGCGGAACTAGACGTTGATTACTCTACCATCAATGAAAAAATTGATGACCTTACCAAGCTAGCTGCTCACGTAACAGGGACTCCTATATCGCTTGTAAACTTATTGGAGGCAAATACTCAGTGGACGATCTCTAACTACGGTTTCGACCTGCATCAGATGCCACGGGAAAAAACGGTTTGTCAGTATACTATCCAGAAAAAGAATCCACTTGAAATAGAGGACCTGACTGAAGACATCAGATTCAATGATAAAGCCTATGTAGTTGAATCGCCTCAGATCCAATATTATTATGGCATCCCACTATCAAATGGCATGGGCGGCCGGGTTGGAGCTCTTTGTGTGATGGATACCAAGCCTAAGAACCTGACGGACACACAAAAAGAAATGCTAAATATCATTGCCGATCAGGTGGTGAACTGCATCCAAAATCACCACAAAATGAAGACGATGCAGGAAGCCATTGATAATCTTAAACTGGTGCAGCAAAAAATAACACACGATATACGTGGACCGATAGGTGGCATTATTGGTATAGCGGAGATCATGGAATCTGAGCTTGGCGATACTGACTTAGATGAATCACGTCATTTTCTGGAACTGATAAAAAGCGGTAGTGAATCTGTCCTAGAAATGGCAGACGACATTCTTTCTAATGATTTTAAGATCAGTGAAAATGCTGAAGAGTACCACTTCCAGACCAATTTGCAACAGTTGCGGTCAAAATTGCATGCATTGTATAAGCCACAGGCATTGTCAAAATCCATTGAGCTGAACATTACGACTTCAGGGGATGAGCTTGAACAATATTTTCCCAAGCATAAACTTATGCAGATCTTTGGAAACCTTATCACCAATGCCATTAAATTCACTCAGAAACACGGAAAAGTAGACATAAATCTTACCCTTGTTGAGACTGATGAAACTTTTCTAAAGTTCAAAATTACAGACAACGGTCAGGGCATGGATGCAGAAAAGATCAATGATATATTATCAGGCAATCCAAGTTCTACTGCAGGCACTAGAGACGAACGTGGCTTTGGCTATGGATTTCAGCTGGCTCGCCACTTGGTTGAATCTCTGAACGGTGATATGTTCATTGAATCAGAACCGGAAAAGGGTACTTCTGTAACCGTTCATATTCCCACGCTGCTTATTTAATTAATTAAGCTAAAAATATTTCCAGCGGAAATTTACTTTTTACTTATTATTTCCTGCACTTTTTCTTCTTCTTTTCTTATTAGTACCCTTTGTCTTACCAAAAGTGTTTGATGATCTTTTGTTGCTTTTATGCTTTCTGGGTGGGCGCTGTTTTTTAGTGTCAGAAGCAGCGGCGTCATGGTTCTCCAAAGGATATTTATGCTCCTCGATAACAGGAACTTTTTGCCCGATCAGTTTTTCTATATCCCTCAAATAGGCCTTTTCCTGTGCATCACAAAACGACAGTGCTGTTCCGTCTAACCCGGCTCTTCCGGTTCGGCCTATCCTATGCACATAGGTTTCCGGAACATTGGGTATTTCATAATTGATAACATACTGCAATTCATCCACATCTATGCCACGTGCCGCGATGTCAGTGGCGACCAGCACTCTTGTTACCTGATCTTTGAAATTACCAAGTGCCCGCTGCCGGGCCGTCTGAGATTTGTTTCCATGAATAGCTTCTGCCTGAATATTTTGGCTATTCAGCAGTTTCACTACTTTGTTGGCACCGTGTTTGGTCCGTGTAAAGACCAATGCCGATTTTGTGCCCGTTTCCTGTAACACATCTACCAGTAAATTCTTTTTATTTCCTTTGTCAACAAAGTAGATTCCTTGTTCAATCATATCTACGGTGGAGGATTCAGGCGTAACTTCTACTCTCACCGGATTCTTTAAAATCGACCTTGAAAGCTTTACGATCTCTGAAGGCATAGTGGCCGAGAAAAATAGTGTTTGCCGCTTATCTGGAAGGACCTTCAGTAACTTCCTAATATCATGTATGAAACCCATATCCAGCATACGGTCGGCCTCATCTAATACAAATATTTCAATATCTGAAAGAGAAATAAAGCCCTGATTCATTAGATCCAATAGTCGCCCCGGTGTGGCTGTAAGAATGTCTACGCCTCGCTTCAGCTTATTCACCTGCCCTTTTTGATTTACGCCTCCAAAGACAACAGCGGTGTCTAAATCAGTGTATCGGCCATAGTTCTGAAAACTTTCATCGATCTGAATGGCAAGTTCTCGGGTTGGAGTCACAATTAAGCTTCGGATTTTCCGATTTTGTCCACGGGATTTACCAGCACTCAGCAACTGCAAAATAGGAATGGCAAATGCGGCCGTTTTTCCTGTTCCGGTTTGTGCACATCCCAAAACATCGGTGCCTTTAAGAGCAATGGGAATGGCTTTAGATTGAATAGGCGTGGGCTGAGTGTATCCTTCTTCTTCCAAAGATCTAAGGATGGGTGTACTGAGGTCAAGTGATTTAAAAGACATATAGGGTATTAAATGAAAAAGCCCGGCTCCAAGCCGGGCTAAGAAAAGTGAATCTAAAGGTACGCAATTAATTGCTGAAGTATTTCAGGATGTGAGAACGCTTGTTATACCCAGTTAAAGAGAAATACAGCTTGAACTCATTTACCGCCCTTTCTTCATGATCTGATCTATCACCTTCATATTGGCAACAGCATCTCTTAAAGGAGTTGGAACCGGACCATCTTCTATGATAGCCTCTGAAAAAGCATCCCCCTGAAGCGTATAATGGTTTGCCTGAACTTTCTTTTTTTCAATCACAGAACCATCCTTGATCAATGATACGGTCACTTCTTTTTCCAATGGATTGAATGGAATTTCAAACTTAATGATACCCTCACTCCCATATATGGTCATATTCTGAATTGGATCAGACTGAGTTGAGCAGTAAAAAGAAACTGTACCTTCCGGAAACTCCATTAAAGCTGACGCATGGCGGTCAACGCCAAATTCAGGATCTATCTCGACTGAACTCAATATCTTTTCAGGTTCTGCTTCAAAAATATATCGGGCGGATGATATACAATAACTGCCAATATCCAATAACCCGCCACCTCCCATTTCAGGATGATTTCGAAAGTCATCAGGATCTGTGTTATGATAAGTAAAGGCCGATTGGATTGAGTTGATGTCTCCGATCATTCCAACACTGATCCATGATTTTACAATATCCCATTGCGGATGAAACCGATACATAAAAGCTTCCATGACCTTGATATGTGGATGTTTTTCTGAAATAGCCAATAGTTTTTCAGCCTCATTAGCGTTGAGTGCAATGGGCTTTTCACATAATACATGCTTACCGGCCTCAATTGCCTTTATCGTCCATGGAACGTGCTGATCGTTGGGTAAAGGATTATAGATCGCATCTATCTCATCATCATCAAGTAGCTCATCATAAGAACCATAGGCCTTTGACAAACCAAGCTTTTCTGCAGCCTCCTCCGCCCTTGCAAGTTTTCTTGAAGCGATGGCTGCCACCTCTGTTAATTCTCCCTTTTGCATGGCGGGTATCACATGCTCAACTCCGATATTGGCTGTACTTAGAACACCCCATTTTATTTTATCTGGCATAATGGCTTCATAAATTAAAAAGTTGATCTTTAAAATAACTGAACTCAGCTTGTAATAACAATAAAAACAGAATTTTTAAGGTTTATAAAACGTTAATTCAACAGCTTCACAAAAAATTCACATTAGCAACCGACCTTTGAAGCGATTAAAAGACTAGCGTATCTGAAAATAGAGGTCGGAATCGCTTTAACCCAAATAACTAATTCATCACTATGAGATACTTACTATCATTTTTAATGATCATTACACTTGCATTATCAACATCTGTAATGGCACAAGATGTGGTCGAGATCACCATTGAAGGTAACGACCAAATGAAATTCAACCTCGACGAGATCAAGGTTGAAGAAGGCCAAACCGTAAAATTAACCCTCAAGCATGTTGGGAAACTACCTAAAGCAGCTATGGGCCATAATTGGGTTCTGCTGAAACAAGGAACCAACATTCAGGAATTTGGTTCTGCTGCTGCTAAAGCCGCAGGCAACGATTACATCCCTGAAGGCACTGATGACGTGATTGTACACACCAAAATGCTTGGCGGCGGTGAAGAAACAACGATCGAGTTTACCGCACCGGCAAAGGGTACATACGATTTCATCTGTAGCTTCCCCGGACACTACGCTTTGATGCAAGGAAAATTTATTGTTGAATAGGAGTAGTTAGTTGCACATCTAAACTACTTATTTATACCCATAACCCCGGATATTTGACCATCTCCGGGGTTTTTTATTTTCAGGATATCTTTGAAACGGCTTCTTTTACCGGTTCATCCCCCTGCAACAGATCGAGACTTTTGTTATAAGTATTTTCAGCATCTAAAAGCTCCACGATCACGGCAGCCACATCATCACGTGTAATACTACGACCCTTCAGATCTTCAATTCTTTCGCTTAATTATACCCTTCCTGTTCCCTCTTCATTTGTCAAACGCCCTGGCATTAACACAGTATAATTCAACCCTGAGTTCCTCAGATATTCATCTGCATTTGACTTCGCTTCATAATAATGTTGCATGGAATCTGACCAGTTTTTTGGATCTCTGTTTGCCTTAAGAGCACTTACCATCACAAACCTATTCACCTCAGCATCAATGGCTTCATCGATCGCCTTTTTAGCACCTTCCTCGTCAATCACTTTTGTCTGTGATTTTGGGGTATCAGCACCTGAACCTGCGGTAAAAACTACTCCCTCAATATCTTTGAATGCATGACTGATGTCCTCTTCCAGATCTGCTAAAACTGTCGGTATTCCTTCTTTTTTAAATTTTTCCTGCTGTTTTTCCTTCCGTATCATAGCCACAGGATCATGCTCACTATCATTTAGTTGATGAGCCAGTCGTGTTCCAATTTGTCCATTTGCTCCTATTATCAGGATCTTCATATATGATTATTTTTTTGTTGTGATTCAACTCTATAAATTTATCTGAAGATCGCATCGTTTCAATTAATCAATTGATCCAGATCATATATTGTATCGGCTTTAATAAGATTATTTATACCTTACATCACAGTATTTAATTGTTATCTCAAATTTTGTCAAAATATAAACAGTTATGAAAAAAGCACTCATAGCAACAGGGGGCGGCGATTGCCCGGGGTTGAATGCCGTCATCCGGGCTATTGTAAAACGGGCCGAAGTGGCCGGAAACTGGGAAGTACACGGAAGTATTGAAGCTTTTAACGGGGCCTTGAGAGATCCAAGGGAGATCATGAAATTAAATGATGATAATGTAGGCGGGATCCATGCTAAGGGTGGCACCATTCTTAAGACCACGAACAAAGGCGGTCCTTTCAGTTGGCCGGTTCAAAAAGATGACGGCAGCTGGGATACGGTAGACCGATCTGATGACCTCGTTAAGTTTTTAAATGATGAAGGTTATGATGCGGTGATAAATATCGGCGGTGATGGCTCACAGAGGATCAGCCAGGCGCTGTTTGAGAAAGGCGTTAATATCATCGGAGTGCCTAAAACCATAGATAATGATCTCTCTTGCACCGATTACACCTTTGGATTTCAAACAGCAGTTGACATTGCCACCGATGCGGTTGATAAACTGGTCACCACTGCTGAAAGTCACCACAGACTTATGATCCTTGAAGTCATGGGACGGGGGGCCGGATGGATAGCTTTACATGCTGCAATAGCCGGCGGTGCCGAAGTCTGTCTGATCCCTGAGATACCATATGACGTCAACAAAGTAGTTGAGCGATTGAATAAACGGTATAATGAAGGTAAAGGATTTGCCATTATCGTTATTGCAGAGGGAGCAAAAGCCAAGGATGGAACAGTTGTTTCACGAAAAAGTGATGAGACCGGTTACAGTAATCCAAGGCTTGGCGGTATAGCCTACCAGCTATCTGAAGAACTGAAAAATGCCGGTTTTAAAAACGATATTCGTGAAATGGTTCTGGGTCATTTACAGCGTGGCGGTACCCCAATTGCCTTTGACAGAATTTTAGCCACTCAGTTTGGAGTTAAAGCAATGGAGATGGCTATGGAGGGTGATTTCGGTAAAATGGTCTCATTCCTCGACAACGAGATCACTTCTGTATCTCTAAAAACAGCCACGAAAGGACAAAATCTGGTGGATCCTGAAAGCTTCCTCGTTAATACTGCGAAAGGTGTAGGTATCAGCTTCGGGGATTAGCGTGGATGATTTGACTAATGCGATATACTGTTCTGTAATTGTCTAGCTAACTTCGAAGCCTTGGTGGTACTGACACACCATTAATCCCCTCCCGGGTGGCGAACTCCTTTAGTATTTCTGATGCTTTAAGGTACTTTTGACAACAAAAGTGAGTTGGTTGAACCCCTAATCTAATAACAACGTCTTCCTCTCTTGGAAAGATAATAAGGGTGAGTGTATGTCTTATTTGATAAGCAATTACGCTCCGACACAGAGCGTCAGAGCGAATTAAAAGTTAAGGAGCGGGGCAATTCAGTTCATTTAAACCAAATTAGTTCAATCTTCCTTCTTGAATGTTCCAACCGTTCTTATCCGATCCTGAACTTCAACTCATCGATGGTGGAAAGAATATCATCCCGATCCATATCCCGGTAGCGCTCAGGAAGCAATTCTTTGGAGGTACACTCAGTGACTGCACTTAAAGTTTGCAGCTCGATCTCTTCCGGATAGGTTGGTGGAAGGAAATCCTCCAATGCAAGATCAAGTATCTCTGGAGATACTTTCATATCTCCTGTAGCAGCAGCACGGAATTTAGCTCTCGTAAGAGCAGCCTCCATATCTGCCCCGGAAAAGGTTTTGTCTCCATTTTCGATGACTTTAGGTATATACTTCTCTGTCATTTTCAGCCCGGTCTTCTTTGCCATAGCTTCATATAACTCTACCCTTTCTTCTTTGGTATAGGGCGGAAATAATGCAAGGTGTTCTTCTGCTCTTCCCTGTCGTTTAAGGTCAACAGGCATCAGATCGGGTCTTGCTGTCATCAGGAACCACACAATTCGACCTCTGTTAGCTGTATCACTCATAAAGGTAGCGATCTGAGAGAATACACGGCTCGAAACGCCGCTGTCACCGCTTGCACTGCGGTCACCAAGGTAAGCATCCGCCTCATCGATCATAACGGCTACAGGGGCCATTGCCTTGAGCAGAGATAGGATCTTTTCGAGATTACCCTCTGTAACTCCCTGCCATTGGCTTCTGAAGTTTTTCAGCTTAACCATGGGTATACCCACTTCACTGGCAAAACAGGTTACCAAAAAGGTCTTTCCGGTTCCAACCGGGCCACACACCAGGTAACCCATCGGCATCACATCCTGCCGGCCCGCTTTGAGAGCCTGTACAGCTTGACGAAGATGTTTCTTAACATGAGTATGTCCAGCTACATTATCAAGCGAATAGGGAGTCTCCACAAATTCCAGAAGTCCATAAGCTTCCGCTTCAATGAGTTCTTTTTTCGATTCTGATAACCCTTCAAACGTGATATTTTCTTTGTTTTCCCTGGCATGTGAAATCACACTTCGGATATTCACAAAGTTTAAACCGGCTGTTTGCTGTGCTACGATATCGGGCTTCACAGTCGAAATATCTTCCCACTCATCATTTTCAGTTTCATACTTTATGAAATCTAGACGATCTTTATCGCCCGGCAGATTGATCCTGATATCACTGGTATAGGGATTTTGAACTATAGTTTTATTCAGGTCTGAGAGATTCTCTGTGATCAGAACAGTGGTAAAATCTGATGCCAGAAACATAGGATCATGTGCCCAGCGTGACAGGTATACCATGGAAGTCCGGTCTTCATTCCCGATGGATGCTGCATCACTCATAGGCACGATGGTTTCAGCATAATCAATGATCAACCCAACACTTTTCTTTTGTTCGAGGCGGAGGCGGAAATACTGCTCCAGCAGCGACATCACCCGTACAGGATCCTTTGGCATCTTTTTCGCAAAATCGGTTCCTACCAGGCTGTCTCTTCCGGCAATGGCCTGATTGAAATCAGCCTGTGATTCCTTGTCGCGAAAATAGATACCCGAAGCTCTGTCGTAAAAGATCACAAAATCGCGAGCCCCAAAGAATTCATCAGACAAAAAGGATTTAAGCCTGTTGAATTTCGTGCCATCATCCGTTTTTAGCGATACGAGATCGTGAACATTACCGTGAATGATAAACTGGTTGATGGTCCTGCTGAGATATTTTCTGGCAAATTCCTGTGACCATTTTGGATAGTGTTCGAACATGATGTGTTTTCCTTGTTTCCGACTAATTGTTAATTAACAAATAGCTATCAGACTTCAGCTCTCAGCTTTCAGTAATTTTGAATTTCTGAAAGCTAAAGTCTGACAGCTGAGAGCTTACTCTATTAATATGAGCTTCACCGTTTCAATGCGACTTGGAGTGGCTTTACTTATAATGAATTTATTCCCGTCTATAACCACTTCCTCATTCACCTTTGGTATGCGCCCTAAATGATTTATGACGTATCCTGCTACGGTATCGTATTCAGAAGGTTCCACCGGAAGATCAATATTTTCAAATTTCTCGCAAAGTTCGGCGATCTCAACGTTACCACTGACAACAAAACTATTGTCGGAAAGCTGCTTCATGATCTCATCTTCCACATCATATTCATCCTGTATATCCCCTACCACTTCCTCCAAAAGATCTTCAATGGTAACCATTCCGGCTGTTCCTCCATATTCATCCAATACAATGGCCACAGACATATTAGACTGCCTGAATTCTGTAAGCAAGTCGTTTGACTTCTTGCTTGAAGGTACCAGCTTTACCGGCCGGATGATCTCGTTCAGGCTTTTGGGTTCATGGAAGAAATCGTGGGTAAACACAACTCCTATCACATCATCGATCGAATCCTTATAAACAGGCAGTTTGGAATGGCCCGATTGGATAAACATATCCAATACATTTTCAATGGGGGTATCCTTTTCCACCGCCTCTATCTCAATACGTGGTATCATGGAATCTTTAACCCTCTTATTAGACAACTCGAGTACATTGTGAAGGATCTCGGAATCATCTTCATCAATATCATGACTCCCGCCGCTGTCTCGCAGCTCCTTGAAGATCATCTCCACATCCTGTCGGCGATAGTAATTTTCGGGAACCTCTGCATCTTTGACCAATAATCTGATCAGTACATTTGAGGAACCCCTCGAGATCTCGATCAGCGGCCTGAATAAATAGTAAGCTATACGGAGAGGCACAGAAATAGCTGTTATCATGTTGTCTGCCAATGCCCGGAATATTGCCTTGGGAAGGATCTCGCCAAAAAGCATGATCACAACCGCTGCCACTATGGTCTGAACCAAAAGTGTTTCAAGCTCAGTTGGCACAATGCCAAACCAGATATCACTGTATTTCTGTATCGGTTCAACCAGAAATATGGCCATAAAGGTAGCATATAGCACATTTACAATGTTGTTTCCAACTAAGGTAGTGGTAAGAAAGGTTTCCGGTTTTCGGGTAAAAAATTCAATGGAATTACCCAAAAAGTTATTTTTACGGGAGGCTACCTCTAGCTTCAGCTTATTGGCTGTAACAAAGGCGATCTCGGACCCGGAAAAAAATCCACTTAATATGATGGTTACGACGATCAGAAGAAATTCACTCATAGAATACCTCTGAAAGTGTAAATATATGTTTAAAAACCGTGTAACTACCCGATGGAGGTTCGTCTTTCATTCAAAAAAAGTTCGTTCTTATTTTCCGGAGAAATTAGGTTTCCTTTTTTCGAGGAATGCGCCGGTACCCTCTTTAAAATCAGCTGTGCCGCACAATTCTCCAAATAGTCGGGCTTCTGTTTCATAGCCATTTTCGGAATCGGCCCCTTTAACGGCCAGAATAGCATTTTTTATAGCTATAGGGCCTTGCTTTAAGATCTTACCGAGCATGGCTTTTGCTTCTTCAACAGGATTCGCATCTGCGATCTGATTCACAAGACCAACCTCAAAAGCCTCATCAGCTTTAACCTGTCGTCCGGTCATAATGTATTCCAAAGCTTTAGCACGGCCTACAAGGTTTGTAAGACGTTGCGTGCCACCATAACCGGGTATTAAACCAAGTGAAACCTCAGGCAAACCCAAAGCAGCATTTTCAGATGCGATCCGTAAATGGCAGGCCAATGCCAGTTCACATCCGCCACCAAGGGCATAACCGTTTACTGCAGCAATAACCGGTATCGTCAGATCCTCGATCTTTTGAAATATACGCTGTCCATTCTGCGAAACATTTTCTCCCGAAACAGGATCCAGCTTACTAAGCTCCTTGATATCTGCACCGGCTACAAATGCTTTTTCGCCTGCTCCCGTAATCACAAGTGCATTGATCTTGTAATTTTCATTGATCGCATCTACAGCAGCATCCAATTCATCCAGAACCTTATTATTTAGCGCGTTAAGTTTGTCGGGGCGATTTATGGTGAGCGTACAAATTCCGGATTCATCAACATCAAGAAGCAACGTTTCGTAAGACTGATCCATATTTATTCTTTAACTTTCTTTGCGGGTTTGATTTCGGTTTCTACTTCGTCAGAGAGTTCATCCAATATAGAATCAAAATCCATATCGTTTTCCCACTCATTATTGTACTCCGGTAAAATATCCTGATCTAAGTCATCAATCAATTGTGAAGTTTCCTCAACTTCAGTGAGCAGATTATCCAGCTGAAACCCTATTTCTTCAGGGTTACTCATGGTCATAGACTGCTCATAGATATATCTGACGGCATCTTCAATGGTTTCCAGATGGGTTTCACATACCAAATACTTTTCCTTGGCAACGCTGAATTTTTTAAGTCTCTTCTGCATGATGGCCACTCGGCGAGCTTTTGTGCGCTTCAGCTTCTCTGATTCCAGCGTCTTGATCTCCTCGATCTGTCGTTTCACTTCTTCCTTGAGATTGCTCTCCAGCGAAGTATTCAGATACACCTCATATCGTTTGATAAGATCCAGCAGGGTAAGATAGTTGCCCAACAGTTCATCTATCTTTTTGCCGATATTATCCAGCAAACCCTGAGAGCTGTAAGGCAGTTTCTCAAAGTTTTCCTGAACCAGCTTAGCCAAATGCTTCAGTACCAAAAACCTTTTTTGAGACTTGTTATTGAGCGATTGAAATAATTCTTTTTCATTATTAGCTGCGTGTCGCTCTTTGATCTTTTTAAGTTCCAGCTTTTTTCTGAAACGGGGCAGTTTGGGTACTATTCCCAGATACATCAGTTCAATACCGAAAACAGTCGTTAAAAGTATGCTTGAGACGTCACCAAATCCACTCATGAAAAATGCCGTAAGTGTAGACACCAACAACACTCCCAAATTAATGGGGTTCATGAATGCTTCTCGGGTGTAGTTGATATTTAACTCTTCGCTCATGGCTTCACATCCGGTGAATTATCTGTTTTATCGGTATCTGTGGTACTATCAGGTTTCTTAGTGCCTATGGTCTTTTCAGTTTTGATCTCGTCTGCCTGTTTTTCGATCTCATTATAAAGCATTCCCATTTCAGCCTTTACCTGTTTGAGGGTCTGTTTGGCGCGTTGCTTTTTCATTTCCTCATCAAGCTCTTCCTTCTTGATCTTACTTGCAGCTTCTGAGGATTCATCTTCAAGGCTGTCTAAAGCTACATCAAGCCGGGCTTCAACATGAGTGACCTTATCACGAACCTTGCCAAGGAATTCATCCATAGTTTCAAGCAGATTATCGGCATTCATCTTATGAACCGCATCTGAGATCCGGCCTTTTTGCTCGGCTTTCTTCAGGCGCTCTTTAGCCTCTTTAATACGCCGATAGTGGTCTTTGTATTCCTGTTTTAGGCGTTCGCGATCTTCTTCTCCTTTGGTACTCATGGCTATGTGATATTATGAGCCTGATTTTTCTTTGTTGCCAATGGTCTTAGAACTGTCTTTTTCTTTCGCCGGTTCTTCCTCGTCGATATTAATGGAACCGCTCTTCTCACCCATATCCATCTTAAATTGCTCAACGAGTGATTTTGCACGAAGCTTTTCAGCGTTAGCTTCAATTTCCATGGTTTCGGTATCAATGCTGTCCAGTGCGATCTCCATACGGGCTTCGTTTTTGGCAGATCGCTCATTCAAGCGGTTGATCATCTCATCGTGAGTCTGATCTATGCCGCCAACTTCAAATTGCTCTAAAGTATCGGCGATCTTGGCCTGCCATTCTGAGCGCTCACTGGCACGCAAGGCCTCTTTGGCTTCCTGAATTTTCCGGTCTTTTTCTTTCATAAACACCTTCTTCACCTTCAGCGCCTTTTCATAGGCACGCTCGGCAAATTCCAACTGCTCTTTGGTGTGCGTCAGACTTTCCTTAGCCTTTTCTAGCTGCAGGGCATATCCCTCAGCGATATCATCGCGATCGGCCTGAATGGCTGACCTTACTTTATTGGTAAGATCCTGAATTTGCTTTTCATTGCGATTCAGTTCTTTCTGAAGCATCAGAAGATTGGCTTTTACTGTTGCAATGTTATCATTCATTTGCGGGATCTGATCGTTCAACTCCCGGATATTTTGCTCCAGAATGAGTTTTGGATCCTCAATTGAGCTGATAAAGCCACCGAACATTGATTTTATAGCACGCATAAATCGTTGAAACATAATACTTTCCTTTATTTTTTAATGCCCTGTTAATCTACAAACTAAATTAACCGATTATTAGTGTATTTCAAGCAGTTAAAGCTCAAATGCCCTGCTGCCGTCCTTATCTATGGTATGACTGATCAAATTCACTGATTCGGGTTTAGTTTCAGCTATCGTTACCGCACCGATCAGTTGATCACTTGCAGCATCGATTGCTGATGACTTGTTCGTATAACCCACCATAATTGTTTCACCTTTCTCAACTTTGTCTCCTATTTTCTTTTTAAGTACTATTCCGGCCTGCGGATCCACGTCGTCTTCTTTCTTTTTTCGGCCGGCTCCCATTTCTACAGAAGCCATACCGATCTCATATGAATTCATTTCAGATAAGTAACCCGAACTGTCTGCTTTAATGACAAACTCGTACTGGGCCTGAGGATATTTTTTTGGAGATTCGATCATTTCTGTATCACCACCCTGTTCTTTAACAATATCAAGCCATTTCTGAAAAGCCTCTCCGTTTTCGATCTGTTGCTTACTGATCTCAATACCTTCCTTAACAGTTTTTGCTTTATCACCAAGGTAGATCATGGTCCCGGCAAGAAGATGCGTGATCTCCATGATATCATCAGGACCTTCTCCGTGCATCGCATCTATACATTCCTCTACCTCCAGCCAGTTACCGATCTTATAACCCAGCGGCTGATTCATATTGGTCACATACGCGATCGTTTCCTTTTCGAATTGCGTACCAATACCAACCAAAGCCTCACCAAGTTTGATGGCGTCTTTCGTGGTTTTCATAAAAGCGCCGGAACCGGCTTTCACATCCAGAACCAAAGCGTCAATACCTTCTGCAAGCTTTTTACTCATGATACTACCGGCTATCAACGGAATGGATTCTACCGTAGCCGTAACATCACGAAGAGCATAAAGTCGTTTGTCAGCCGGAGCAATTTCGGCAGTCTGACCGGCAAGTACCAAGTCGTGCTTGTTTATGATCTCCTTATATCGCGGAAGGTCCATATCAACTGTAAAACCCGGAATGGATTCCAGTTTATCGAGTGTGCCTCCGGTGTGACCAAGCCCCCTGCCTGATATCATGGGAACCGGAATTCCCACTGATGCGACGATCGGTGCTAAAATGAGAGAAAGCTTATCGCCCACGCCACCGGTGGAGTGCTTATCTACTTTTTTACCGGAAACATCCGATAGATCCACGATCTCTCCGGAATGAAGCATAGCTTTTGTCAGAGCTGCCGATTCCTCATCATTCAGTCCATTCAGAAAACAAGCCATCAGAAAAGCACTTACCTGATAATCCGGTATTTCATCGGCCGTATATTGATCGATAAGATACTTGATCTCATCGTTAAGGAGAGTTTCCCCGTCCCGTTTTTTGCGTATGATCGAAACTATATTATATTTTGATTCCATTGTCTAAGTATAGGCTTTCAAACACTTTTTTTCTCACTCAAATCAGATTTTTTGATACACGTAGCAGCCGATCAAAATCTTTATAAAATAAAAGAACTTATCTCATCAAATGTGCACCTACATTTGTACGATCCTTCTAAGGGAATTCCCGATCTTACCGGCACTGATGCCCTTTTGGTTCGCACGGTTACTCATTTAAATGCGGAGACGCTCCCGCACATTCCATCCTGCCTGAAATTCGTAGGTACCGGCTCTTCCGGAACCGATCATCTGGATAACGAATATCTTGAATCTGAGGGGATCGAACTATCCAGCGCAAATGGTTGTAATGCTCGTTCGGTTGCTGAGTATGTAATGACTGCCCTTCTGCTTTGGAGAGAGAAATTTCAGCCGGGAACAAAATTTGGGAAAGTCGGCGTGATCGGTGTCGGCAAAGCCGGAAGTGCAGTGACCGACCTGCTTTCTGATTTCGATATTGAATATGTGACCTATGACCCTCCAAGAGAAAAACGAGACACGGATTTTACCTCAGCAACCATGGAAGAAGTTTTGAGCTGCGATATCCTGACTTTCCATGTTCCGTTGACCCGAAAAGGTGATTACCCTACCTATCATTGGCTTGATAATGATAAACTTAAAGACCGGAATTATAAACTGATCATCAACGCCTCGCGTGGCGGGGTGGTGGATGAACAAGCCCTATTGAAGGCTCACAAACAAGGAACAATAGAAAATTACGTACTTGATGTATGGGAAGGTGAGCCTGACTTCAAAATTAAGGTTGCACGTCAGGCTTTCATAGCTACGCCCCATATCGCAGGATATTCGGAGCAGGCTAAGATCAATGCCACAAAAATGATCTGCGATGATATGGCTGATCATTTTGATCTTTCCCGTTCAACTCCTGAGCTTAAGAATATATCCAAAGCGGAGGACCTGGCTCACATACAATATGACCTGACCAAACTGATCACTCGTCTCCATCCCATAATGGGTTATGATGCGGCTTTACGGGATCTGATCGGCCGACCTGATAAAGTCTTTTTATTCCGAAATTTGCGAAATGAATGGCCTTACAGGTTTGAATATTCCTACCTGAAGATCAGAAAAGAGCTATTGGACGAGTTTCCCGAATTAAGGAAATTGGGAATCACATCCTCAATATAAATAATTAAATAAAGCTCAATTTTCAGACTCTGCTTCTTTTACAATATTGTCGATCATGGAAGAAAAGATGAATGAATGGATCGGGTACAGAGCATACCAATACAATAACCCCATTAATCCTTTGGGTGCAAAGTAGGCAGTTTGAACCAGTTTGGTCTTTCCCGATTCCTCATCAGTGCTCGCCTGAAATTCCAGCCAGGCACGGCCCGGTACTTTCATTTCTGCCCGTAGCCTTAAGATCTCTCCCGGTTTGATAGCTTCCACCCTCCAGAAGTCCAAGGCATCTCCGATTCGAAGTTTTTGTGGATGGCGGCGTCCTCTTCTAAACCCAACACCCCCAACAAGCCGGTCCAGAATACCACGTAATTTCCAGGCCCACTCAAAGGTCAGCCATCCTTTTTCCCCACCGAGTCCTGTAAATACTTCAAATACTTTTTTCTGAGGTACATCTATTTTTCGAATGCGGCGTTCAATATTCAACCCTTCTTTTGTTTCAAGGATAACGGGCCGTTCATCGCCTTTACTGCTTATAAGGGCATCATTCCAGGTGGTTTCCACTTCGTCAGTGTCAAGACGGGCTAGCGCAAGTTCCACTGCTTTTTTGTAAGAGATCGGTTTCACTTCCGGAAATAATCGTCTGGCCTTATCATTCTGAACCAGTACATCATTTTTTAAACCCTCGATAAGCGGTCTGGCAAGAGATGCAGGGATGGGCGTCATCCAATGAACCCAATGTGATGAGAGTCCCGGTGAAAGAAAAGGAACCGGTATCAAAAGTCGTTTAAGACCCTTGATTTCAGCATACATCTTCATCATATCCGCATAGGTAATGATACTGCTGCCCCCAATACCAATGATCTGATTTTTTGTCTCCGGCTTTTCTATGGCAAGAACAAGATATTGAAGCACATTGCGGATGGCTATAGGCTGCACCTTACTATAAACCCACTTCGGACTGATCATTACAGGGACTCTTTCCGTCAAATAACGGATCATTTCAAACGATTTACTGCCTGATCCTACTACAATAGCAGCCCGAAATTCTGTAACGGCCACACCTGATTCCCTGAGTACCTCTCCCGTCTTTTGTCTTGATGCAAGATGCTCAGACAGGTTATCGTCCGGGTTTCCAAGTCCGCCCAGGTAGAGGATGCGATCAACTCCGGTTTGATTGGCAGCCTCACCAAAATTTCTGGCGGCCTGCATATCACGTTCGTGGAAATCGGCATTACTCTTGCCGCTCATGCTGTGGATGAGATAATAGGCTACATCAACATTTTCCATGACCTTCGGTAGTGTTTCCGGTTCAAGCACATCACCTTCAACCACTTCTACATCTTTGATCCAGTTTCGGCCTTCAAGACGTTCGGCATCACGGGTTAGTACCCTAACATCATATCCTTTACTGAGAAGCTGAGGAACCAGCCTTCCACCTATATATCCCGTTACTCCGGTTACCAATATCTTTTTACTGTCAGACAAAGTCTTATCCCATTTTGATTAGTCGCAAGTTACCATTAATAACAACAGTAATATCAAAAAAGGTTCTCTAACGGTTCAAATATATGTGCGTCAGCCAGATAAGCGAACCGAAGAAAAGAACTCCCCCAATTGGAAAAGTTATGAAAAGATACCATCCTGACATCAAAAGGTTGTTGAGGATACCACTAACATCCATACCGGCAATAATACAAGGTTCGACCGACCCTTCAGTTAATCTACAGCTACTGAGGTTTGCTATCAGTTTCACCATCGAAACAAGAATAAGAGGAAATACAGCAATAACAGCTGATAGTAAAAGTCCGATCAGAGGTTTTTTGAGAGATCGATTCATAATGCAGTAGTTTTTTTCAGAAATAACCTGACTTCACAATTTTCTCAAAACCAAAGAGCAAAACAGACTAACTGCGGATCAGATACTGAAATTTCACAAAGAACTCACGCTGAGTCTGGCGGTAGCCCCAGTATGACCGGTTTGCAGAGTCATCGTAGAAATCGGTGTGATAGCTCGTCATACCAATATAAAATTTAGTGAAGGCATTGGCTTTGTAATATAGAAGCGGATAGATCTGCACTTCCTCACTAAAGGAATTGTATTCGGTAATAAGCCGTGCAAATAATCTCTTGGTGAAATTATACCGGGTATTCAGGCGATAAATATCACCGCTGTAGTAGGTTTGATCCCCGCCATCCTCTGATAACTTGGAATAATTATAATTCAGGGTCATTCTGAAACGGGGAGTGGGTTTAACTGTGGCATTTGCTGAGATATTATATCCTATACCTACAGTTGGAACCTGTGCGCGATTGATATTTCTTCCGTATTCAAAACTGCCGCCAAAGGAAAAGGTTTCCAGAGTGTTTGACCTGAAGCTAATGTTACCACGGTAAATATTCCGAAACATCTGGCCCCTGAACCGCTCATCATTGAGGGGCAGGAATCTGATATTGAGATCGTTTTGACCTACCAACTTATTATCGAACCGAACAAATATGAATCGTTCCTGAAATTCACCGTCAAAGTCATACCGCCAGTTTCCACTCGCTCTAAGTGAGCCCTGAGAAAGAAAGTTGTTATCAGGGTAATACGAGATACCCTGACTGAAACCTATCTGTCGTCTGTCTACATTATTGATAAAGCCCGATTGTGTTTGTAAAGTCGGTGAATAGGATTCGTAATCCACCGAGAAGTTATAATACTTGGATTCCCTTGAAAACTCCGTACTGAGCAAGGTTCCCCCAAATTGTTCTCCGTTGAAAGTGGCATCATAAGAGGAACTTCCAAGGGTCCTGGGATCAAAAAAGAGATTCACGTCATCCAGTTCACGCGTATTTGAGTAGCCGGCCTGCCCCCTGAAGTAGTAATTAGGCGCAACAGCCAAAGCCCAGTCAACGCCACCAACGTAGTTATGACCGCCCTCGTAATTTCTGGTGGTGATCAATGCCCCGAGATGTGATTCCTCACCCAGATTATATTTTCCTCGAATGATATTATTGTAGGCATTCAAATTGGTCTGAACCTGAGAACTGCGCTCCCTGCCCGGAACAATAAATGGGGCATCACGGTCATAGGCTGAAAGAAAAGCAATACTAAAACTATTGGTCGCACGGGTAAACTTTGCAGCAGCAAAAGGATTATTGATAGTTCTTGAGTAATAAAGATTCTCCCGCGTGCTGAAAAGATCCGATCCTTTCACAAAAAACGGGCGCTTTTCAGAGAAATACAGAGCAAAAGTTTCATTAACGCTGATCTGCGAGGCATCTGTTTCGATCTGACTGAAATCCGGATTTACCACAGCCTCCAGTGAGCTGTTGGTAGTTGGAGAATAGGAGATACTTCCCCCCGCCTTGGTATGAATTCTCTCATTATTGAAACCCGACTCTGCATCATTCTGATCCAGAAGTGCCCCGCGATGAGTGGCTGCAGCATAAGGCAGGATCTCTACCGTTTTAGCACGTTCAATATCCCTGATATTGCTCAGTTCACCACTCTGACAAAGCAGACAGGGATTGTCCATACTCACATTGGTCCAGGAGAGCTGGTAGCGATTTCTACGTGGATAATTCCTGATAAACTGAATAGCCCAGTTTTGAACACCTTTATCCGGAAAGTTAAAGCTCTTGAACGGGATCTTCATGACGGCAACGTAGCCGGAATCTGTAATGAACGCTTCAGAATACCAGAGGGCATCAAAGCTGAAGTCCTCTGAGGTAGCTGTACGCGTGGCATCCATCTGAATACCGAGCGGATTGACTACAAATTCGTAGGCCTGCTGATTATTACTGTAGGTGTCCAGAATCACACCAACGTAATCGTCTCCAAAAAATCCGTCCCGATCAGTTACATTAGCTCTGATTCTGGCAGGTTCGGGATCATCACTTTCAAAACCGATATACAGGTGATCTCTACTGTAAAGCACTTTTACTCTTGTTTCCACAGGAGCCGCTTCCTGATCGTTTGGCTGCCGCTGATATCTAAGCAAAGTTGAACCTACTTTGTTCCAGGCAGGATCATCCATCCGGCCGGTGATATCAAAATCATCGGCTATTTCAGCTGGTTCGTAACTGAAATTCAGCGCGTTTTGCTGATCCTGAGCCATTCCGGTTCCAGGCGCAATAATCCCACAGACCACACATAAGAATATAAACGAATAATAGTAACCGGTCTGACTCATATACTTCTATTTCAACTCTTAGAATTTTCCCGAGTGATAATATCGGTTTGTGAGTGACCCGTTTTATAAAATTTGTATAAAAGAATGGCTGGACGTCAAAAACATACCTTAATGACAGTGCTGATGAGACTCAGACCACTGCTGTCCGGTCGGGCAATCGGGAACACCTTGTGTCTCACCAGACATAGCTGTTCCCCAGAACCAAAGGCCCAATAGCACAATGACTACAAGACCTGCTACCCCCAGCTTTGAGGATAACTTATTTTTGTCTTTTTCTATGCAGCAATTCTTATACTTTTTGCCGCTTCCGCAATGACATGGGTCGTTTCTTTGTAGCTTTTCAGACATGGTCTTAGAAAGATTTCGTTTACATATGCCTTAATGTAGTAAGATTAGGGGAATCTGAAAAATCAGTTGGAATCTCTTTTTTACCAAAGCTATTACTCTTTGTATTTGATCTCCCGCACAGCTCTAAATTCCTGATCATTGTACCAATTTATAAAGTAAGCCAACTCTCGGTTCCATCCTTCAAATTCTTTATCCAGCAGTTTCTTGGCTTTGCTATACTCTCCCATTTCCCGGTAGATTTCAGCCATTTGCAGCCTTTCATTATCATTCTCTTCATCAAGAAATTTCAGGTAAGCAGTTAAATTTTCGATCTCGCGTTTAAGCAAAGGTGGATAGTCTGAAGTAGATATTCTCCTCACATGATTCCCGGACCACCACAGAGTTCTTCGGGCATGTACTTCTTTTCCCCTGGCAGAGCTCCCCTCATTCAGGTACTCTCTTAACTGATGATCCCGTGCAGGCTTTGGTTTCCAGGCCCTTTTAAAGATATCATCCTCATCGTTAATGGGAAGATCGTATTGATGTCTTTTGAATACTACCTCGTGCTCATCCAGCCAAACTGCCTGATCGCAATGAGGGCAACATACATACCATGGTTGCTGTATCATCATTGGTGCGGTCATATATCCATCTGTCCAGATCCTTGCTCCAAAAGTATTGCCTGATTCCATGGTTTCTTCTTTAATCAGGTCACCACATTTAGAGCATCTTCGGATGATATCAGGGCCCGGCTTCATGATTTACCACCTTGTTTGTACATTTTTAGTTATTCAAAACTTCAAGAACCCGATTACATATCAAGGTCTTAAATTCTAATTCATATCCTCTTTCTGATTTATTATCGTAAACCTTACTTACAATAACTACAAAACATAAGGGTACAAATGAAATACATTAAAATTACGACCGGAATTTTATTTTGCATGCTTACAATAATGGCTTGTCAGTCCCAACAAACCACTGAGCCACAAGAACCAACCAGCGGAGGCATGATCACGACCGGTGAATTAAGCGGTAGTGAATTTTCCATTGCCACCGGTGATGAGATGGACAATTTCATGGAAATGGTTGAAGCCTTTAATCTGATGGATGCAACAGGCATCTGGGCCTTCTCTGCTGACACCATCACACTAAAACGCGCTGATGGCATCACCGCAGAAGTTACAGTAAGTGATTTTGAAGGCCTCTTTTCAACTATTGATTCCCTTAGCTGGGATATTAAGTCCGTAGTGCCTCTTCAGGTCACCGGCACAAACATCGTCAGGATCATAGCCGACACCAGGGAAGTTATGTATATGAATGACGGATCAGTTACGCGTATAGAGCTTCTCGAAGAATTCACTTTTGAGGGTGGAATTTTGACCGGTGTTCGCCAATGGACGGCGGAGCTACCCCGGGAAGGGATGTAGAACATTTCAAATAAAGCCCATAACTTCCCTTAATTTGATCAGATAAGCCCCGGTTTGGGGGCTTATTTTTTTATGGTATGATTTATGATTTATTTAAAATGAATATCCAAGGTGATCTGCAACAGGTACAATTAAATCGGTTGAGAAAACCTATACTTTAGCCTCATGTTCTTCAACCAACTTGTCGCGCAATTCTTTTAATTTTGCTGATAGACCAACCTTGTAGGTATGTGCGTTATCAAATCGTTTGAACTCTGCCGGCAACTTTTCCAGCTGACTTCGGCTGAATTCTCTGATCTCGACTGCTGACCTGGGTTTGGATATGCGTTTACCTTCCTCAAACACTTTTTCTAATAGTGGTTCCTTATCAAACTCCGTAAGCTCACGTGACATTTTAGAGTCTGAAGGATGATGCATTTTATCCGGATTTGACTCATCATGTAAAGTAACAACCTCACCTCCGTACAAAGAGCCATCTTTATTTATAAGCCGATACACCTGTTTCTTTCCCGGAAGATTTATTTTACTTACTGTTTCAGACAGTTTAAGACGTGGCTTTTCATTTGCATAGGATAACTTATAAACACCGTCAAGCGCAGCATCGGGTCGCCCTGTTACCAAGCTTGTTCCAACACCGAACAGATCGATCGGAGCACCTTCATCAAGTTGATTTTTAATAGCATGTTCGTCGATCTGGTTAGATACCGCAATTTTCACATAATCAAGACCCGCTTCATCCAGCATTTTGCGTGATTCTTTGGCCAGCCATGCCAGGTCTCCACTGTCGAGCCGGATACCTTTAAGCTTATCTCCCCGCTCCTCCATTTCTTTACCAACCTTGATCGCATTTGGCACTCCGCTTTTTAATGTATCATAAGTATCCACAAGCAAAACACAATCATTGGGACGAATCTCAGCAAAATCACGGAATGAATCAATTTCTTCGTCATAACGCTGAACGAAAGAATGTGCCATGGTTCCCGATATGGGGATACCATAATCACGACCGCTTCTCACATTACTGGTAGCATCAAAGCCTCCAATGTAGGCTGCACGGCTTGCTGAATATCCGCCGAGGCCCGGTGCTCGGCGCAATCCGAAATCTACCAATTTACGATCTCCGGCTGAGAGTCTCATCCGGCTTGCTTTGGTTGCTATTAAGGATTGATAGTTCAAAGTGTTCAGGATGAGCGTTTCAAGCAATTGAGCTTCAATAATAGGAGCTTCAACACTAACTACAGGCCTGTTTGGAAAGATCAGATCCCCTTCTTTGGAAGCTCGCATAGTTCCGGTAAAACGAAAGTCTTTAAGGTAATCAAGAAACTCTTCATCCATGCCTTCGTCCTTCAACATGTCCAAATCTTTTTGGTCAAACCGCAGATCTTCTATAATATCGAGCAGATCCTCAAGTCCCGCAAAAATTGCATATCCTCCCTCGAAGGGTAATTTTCGGAAAAAGTAATCGAAAATAGCTGTCTCTTCCTTTAGCCCCTTGTGAAAATAAGTCTGAGACATCGTTATCTGGTACTGATCGGTATAGGTGGCTGTGTAATCCAACATGCGTGATAGATTTATTTTGAGATTATATTTTTGAGATTATATTAGGGAGACCCGGTGGCCGTAATATCAGAGATTTCCTCATCCTTCCACTTAACACATTCATAGGTAACAGAAGTCCCCTGCCTTGTAAAAATATACATACGGACGCTCACAGATCCGGCAATATAATTGAAACCCTTTAACTGTACCTAAACCGGGAGGTCAACTTGCTTACACAAAGATCATTAGTTTATCAGGAATGATGAAAAGGTTTTTTATATTGATACTTAGTCAACCATCATCTAGCTAGTTATAAACGCCAATCACGAATAAAGGACTTTAAATATGGAATACCTGATCATAGCACTGAAACTTATTGTTGGTTTAAGCATTCTAAACGTGTGGCTTGTCCGTTCGAAAAAATCTACAGCCTGGAGAGGAGGCGATGCAGACACTATCGTTGAAGAATTTAAAGCTTATGGCCTTCCCATTTGGTTTATGTGGGTTACAGGCACGGTAAAAGTAGTGCTTGCCATCCTTCTTTTAGCCTCTATATACTACACACAGGTTGAAGCTATTGCCGCTTATGGAATCGCCTTTTTGATGCTGGGAGCTGTAACCATGCACTTGAAAATCGGTGACCCCATAAAAAAATCTTTTCCGGCTTTTTCATTTCTGATACTTTCTCTTGTTATCGCAGTACTCTGATATCTCACCGCAGTATATCATAGAAGCTGATCATCACCCAAGCATTGACCAGCATAAAAAACAGAGACGGCAAGGACTGAACGAAGCTGTCTTTTATTTTTATGCGAACCATAAAAGCAACGAGCATCATGAGCGTGAATCCGGCAGCGGCAAAGAGCCCGATGTATGGGAAGTACAATCCTGTTAACAGGCCGACCGATCCTGAAATCTGCAAAAACCCTGTCAGCTTACGCTTATTATCAGTCAGTCCGAATCGTTTAAATTCTTCTATCATCATCTGCGAATTTAAAGACTGGAAACCGTAAAAAAGAAAAAACAGCGCATTTAAGACTAAAATGAATTGGGATACTACGGTCATAACCCTGAATTTAGATTGTATAGATTGCTATGAAATAGTTTTCATTTTGCTGCATGATCTTAATGAATAGATGATCTTTCTTCTGCCATGGAGCCACAGAAGATATATGTTAAAGCATCTCTTAAGAACTTTCGTTCAGTTTTAAAACGATTCCGGATCTATCATTTTGTTAATAACTCAAAACTACACTCACTTTTACTTTTAAAGACAAAACAAAGCCTGCCTTTCAGGCGCTCACTATTTTATAAATGAAAGATGAGTATTGAATTTGAATTAAAGGCTCAAATTCTTTTTAACATCATATATTGAAGCGATTGGTAACTTACCTTCCGGCTTGATACCGTAGTACGAAGGTGAGTTATTAATTGCATTCGTAGTTCATCAAATAAAATGATCAATAAACACACACTTGCATTAGCTGTGGGTTTCGTTCTCCTTTGGAATTCGGGATTCATTGGAGCGGAGTATGGCCTCCCCTACACCGGACCGTTTACCTTAGTTTTTTGGCGATATCTGGCGTTGACGTTATTCCTTGCCGGCTACCTGTTGCTGAAAAAACGCCTTCGATGGGTTGGCTGGAAAGTGGCTGGATCTAATATGCTTATTGGAATACTGGCTCACGGTGTGTGGCTGACATGCGTATTGTTTGCTCTCGATAATGAGGTACCGGCCGGTATCGTGGCCTTGGTTGTGGCCCTACAACCTCTGGCTACCGGAGCTCTTTCCGGTTACGTTACCGGAGAGCGCACTAACATCTATCAATGGTTGGGCTTGGTCCTTGGATTCACGGGAGTTTTAGTAACTGTGAGCTTTCGAATCGATTTTTCCAGCTATCGATCTGTGTTCGGTTACCTGATCCCACTGGTGTCTGTAGCAGCGATCACCATTGCAAGCCTGATACAGCGAAGAATAGAAATAAAACCCGAAACCAATAAATTACCGATCGACCTAACGCTGTTTTACCAAAGCCTGGCCACAACAGCAGTACTGGCATTACCTGCTATCTATGTTGAGCATCTTTATACTGAGTGGGATCCGGTCTTCATTTACACTATGCTCTGGCTCATTCTTGCGGTATCACTGGGGGCATATGCATTGATGTGGCTTTTGATCGAACGTATAGAGGCTATCCAGGTAGCCAGTTTATTTTACCTTGGTCCGCCCGTGACCATGTTAATGGCCTGGATCGCATTCGGCGATACCATCAGGGTAATGGATGTTGCCGGCCTTGTAATCGTATTCTTTGGCGTGTTTTTAACCCAGTTCAAAACTCAAAAGATCGCAAGTGCGAACAATGTGAACAGTTAGGCTGAGAGTTAAGAAAAAGCAGATTTGAATTTATGTAAGACAGATCAACAAAAAAGGCCCGAGTGTTTAAACTCAGGCCTTCGAATTTCAAGATTATTGATCAAAAGTTGGATCTAGCTTTATCAAAAGCGTTTGAAAGTGTTTTCAGGCTTTCATCCAATCCTTTTTTCAGATCTTCCCAAGCGTTATCAGAAGCCTTTTTTAAAGACTCAAACTGACTGGAGATCTCAGTTCTCTTCTTCTTGAGCTCATCAATTTGCTTCTCTACATCTGCTTCTACTTCACCCTTAGATTGTTTTGCCTTGTTTTCCAGCTCCTCAAGTTTAGTATCCCACTCTTTAAGCTTTCCGGTTAGTTCCTCGATATATTCTTCTCTTTTGCTCATACAAGTACCTTATTTATTTATTAATGTGATTAATGATATGTACAAATATTAATGCTTTTGTAAAAACTTTAATTCAGAATTTTATAAAAGAACTATGGATATAGACCCATTCGCGCATGAGCGGCAAGTGGAAACTCACCAACCACACCGATCAGTTTTATGCGTTGATCCGGGAAATTCATGGGGATCACCCGGAGTTTCCGGAACACGATCGGATCTCTCAGGTACCACGCATTGGCAAAGTAAGCAGCTGGAACATCCTGGCAAAGGCAGAGACTACCAAAGTTGCCACTTTTAAGTACCCGCTTCACTGCAGGCTTAAAAGAAAATGCAAAAGAGATTTGATTTGAAGAAACGCATTACGAACCAAAGCTTCGAGACGAGATCAAAATGTTAATTTTTTATATCTACAACTAAACGCGGCGGATTTTTAAGTGTGAGCACTTGAAATTTATTAGGCGATGCAACAGATGCGATCCATGTAACATAATTTTCAAAATCGCATACGGTTGTTAATCGCAATAGATTTGGATGGTTCGGTTCAAGATCTCTCTGGCTAACTGTTGAATTTCCATTTTTATGCATTCTGGCAGACAAAAACTTGATCATCAGCCAACCATCACCCGGCAGATAAACGGCTTTACCGGAACCACACTCACGAACAGGTTCGTCAACATACTCAATATGAAAGCCGGGGATATCTGATCCGCTGAATTCAAACACAATCCGGTCATGATCATCATGGCGCGCAGTACGTACGTCCTGAACTATTGCAAAAGTAGCGGGTGGAATACGAGTGCTGTCATGTACGATGCCCGCCGTCCAATTTGAAATAGTGGTTGGTAAGGGCGAAGGTGCAGTCGCATCTTCCGTTTTTTTATTATTGGTACAAGCTGTGACAAAACATGCAGTTATTGCCAAAAGTAACACCCGAGACATGAGTAATTGATGCATGTAAAGCTATGAGATCATTTTGGGATTACGACCTAGCGTTTAACCGGCGCGGTGATTAACATTTCTTTGAAGTAGCGAAATTAATTCCTTACAAACAAGTTTGATCGCACCCCGTCTGTGTCCGCTTTGAAACGCTTTGTTAGGCATTGCAGAGACAAATGAAGATAATACTTCTAATCCACCCAATCGTTTGCTTGTATCAAGATCCTGCCGATTAAAAAGAAATAATATTTGTAGTTAGGGGTAAAGGATATCATTGAGTGTACTACAGTAACAACAAACATCTAATTACCAACTTAATCAACTTAACCTTTATGGAATAAACGATACAATCTGCTTCTATTTTTAATTTTAGATAGATTTTTATTCCACCGTTTATTTTATAAAGCATCAAAAATCACTAACTGCAGTCATTATGAAAACCTCAAAAATATTTTCTTTATTCGTATTAGCAGGTGCATTACTTATTACTACTGCTTGCTCAAGCGACAGTGGCGACTCACCTTCTATTGGTATAAACTTTAGTACAAACACTAGCAGTTCAAGTTTATCAAAAGCGTCAAATCAAAATCAAAGCTTAGCTAACTACCTTACATTCTCAAGTGGGACAATAACACTGACTCAAATACAGTTCGAAGTTGAGAGTGATGAAGGAGATTCCGTTGAGGTGAACATTGAGCAAATCGTAAATATTGATTTTGCCACAGGAGCAACCTCACCTGATCTAAGCGACCTCGAATTACCTGTTGGCACTTTTGTTGAAAGTAGAGTCGAGCTGGAATTACTTGATGAGAATAGTTCGCCTTCTGTAGTTATTGAAGGTACATTCGAAGATAGTAATAATCAGTCTCATCCCATTCGATTTGAGTTCAATTCCGGAGAGACTTTCGAAGTTGAAAGAGAAGGTACAGTGACCTTTGATACCGGAATGAATGTGATTGCAGAAGTAACCTTTGATCCAATCGTTTGGTTTGCCAGTGTAACCACCAGTATGCTGGAACAAGCAACAAAAAATAATGATGGCGTTATCGTCATCAGCGAAACCAGTAATAGTGTCATTTTTGATATGGTCGCTGACGGACTTGACCTGGCCACCGAAGTAGAGCTCCAGTTTTAATATTTAATATAAATGGGGAGAGCTTTTCTCCCCATTTTTCATTTCAGACATACATTTAGCTCATCCGAATGTATCTGACCATTGCCTAACGGTTTGGTGGCAAAGCGGCGAGGCGAGTAATTTTCCAAAATTTTAAACCGCAAACTCGTCCCCTTAATGCGCGGGTTATAGGGCCTCAACTATTGTCTGTATTTTTATCGCTTTCATAATTTATGAACCTTTGTACTTTTTCTATGTCTATGGATGAATCTAATATCTCTAACTCTAAGGCTTCTTCATAAAATTTTACCATTCCAGCTTTCATTAAAGACATGTCTTTTTTCCACACAGGCTTCATATGTTTGATCCATAATTTTAGTTCTTTCTCAGTTGTTAAATGAGAATTCTGCTGGTTTACAAAGAACTGGGCTTGTTTAAGTATTGTCTTTGCTAATTTTTCATCGATTACTTTAGATGGAATACTCCATTTATCACCTTTGAAGTAATCTGTATAAATTGAAAGTTGTTTTAGGTTTTCGACTTTATCTTTCGATTTGTCATCTATAAACATAAACTTCAAATCATCGATATTTTCGGCACCATCTTTTATATAATCGGAAAAGAATAGTCCCCAATTCTTTTCTTGATGGGTCCGGAAATTCTTCCAAACCTTATTTAAATCTTTTTGTCCATCTTCGAGTAGAATTGATCTTAAAATTGGGATTTTTCCGATTTCTTCAATGGCCAAAATAGAAAGTGTTACAGTCCTCTCATATCTATTATTTGCAAAAAGTAATTCTGCATCTGCTAGCAGGGAATTCGCATTTTCTGTAATTATTTCTATACCCTTGGAAGCCTTTTTGGGTGTTAAGCTCTGATTATATTGAGTACTCTTCATTAATCTGATGAATTGATTTTTAGCTAGGCCCTATAACGACCCAGCGTTTAAGCGGCGAGCCGAGTTGTTAAAATTAAGGTTCCGAACCCTAAACGAGTCCGCTTGAAACGCCTTGTTATACCGCTGGAATCATTGTTTATGATCTTCATCTTTAGACAATAGGGAAATTTCCTCTTGAATAGCACGATTGCAAAGCCATTTAAGTTTATACAAATCATCTATTTCATCTTGGGTCAAATTACTTTTCCCTCTATGCACGATTTTAGATCTAGTATCATAGATTCTTTTAAAATCTTTCAATATTTCATCTCTTTGGGATTTACTTCTACCAATCAAATAAGCACATCTATTTCTAAGAAGCTCACCAAGTCCGATTATATCTGATATTGATTTGTCACCCAATAAAATTTCTATTGAAGTAATTGATTGGATAAATCCTAGTAACTGGTTCTCACTACAGTAGCTATCATATAGCCACTGACTAGATTTTAATATTGTTTCATTATCATCAGGACTCTCAAAAACAGTTTTTATTTTCTTTAGCTCGGAGCTAATTATATAATCTAATTGATCCTCATGATTATCTACCCAAGTATTCCAAATACCAAGAGATTGAAACCGATTACTAAAAGATTCAGAAAATGAGTGATTTTGACGCGCTGACCATGATTCCTCCTTTCTTTGATAAACAACAATCTTTGATTCAAATGAAGAGTTAAGATAATTGCTCTCAAAATTAAGTAAACGAAGTGCAAGAGATATACCAAGTAATGATTTACATGTTTCTTTAAACTTAATCAGTGGCCTTGTTTGCTCGTATGAAGTAATAAAACCTTCAACTTCAAATCTTATATAGAGGTCGTCCGAATCCCATTCTGTCTTTTTATCCAAAAAGTCTAAACTAATAAAACTTTTGGATGGATTGTGGGCAGGAGGATTTGGAAAACTAGTGTTAAAGTCTTCGTCAGGAGAAACTAAAGACAGACTATCAGATAATATATACTCTGTATCGTCCATGGCGTGAATAAATCTGGTGGAAACACTCCGAGGAAGTTTAAGAAAAAGAGAATATGTGTATGGTAGAGAATTAAAATCATCAATTAATTCTTCAGCGAGTACTTGGAGGTTCTCAAAACCTTCAAGCTCATTTAGTGATTGTAAAGGAGATTCGCTGTCGAATTCAAAATTTGAATCAAGCCTGTCTTGGATATTACCAAATATGAAACTCGATAAAGGGTTTTCACCAACCCAATTATATAAACGATTTTGAAATTCATCATTTTCAGGAAGAATTCTATCTATATCTGACAAAATATCTAAGCTTCTGTAGTCGATGAATGTATTATTTCTGACTCGTATTTCTTGAAGGTTCCCAGATAGAAATTCAATCAATCTTGTCTTGCAACCTGGATGTAAGTCTAATGGCATTGCTTTTAAATTCAGGTTATCAGCGGTATAACGGTTTGGCAAATAAGCGGCGCGGAGATTAGAATGTAATAAAAGTGAGGATATTCATTTTCAGGAAAATAGGTGGATTAATTTCGTCCGCGTCCGCTTAATTTGCTTTGTTAGTTGCTCTCAATCTTAATTACTTCGAGAGCTTTTTCTAAAAATTCATCCCGATTACTCCTTACCGCGTCAATGGATCGCTCTACAACAAAGTCAGGTTCGTATCCTATAAGATGTAGTTGAGACTCATCATGTTTGAGTACTTTCATTCCTGTCCACATGATTCGACAACCACCCGGGAGGTCAATATGATTCGTATTACCGTTTGTACCTGCAGTTGGCTGCCCAATTAATGTAGCAAGATTATAGTGATCAATAATACCCATTGTTGTTTCACCACTTGATACTATTCCAGGTGCATTTAATATGACATTATTAGCTTTAATAAATGGTTTTTTTGGAGCAATTGACCAAGTTGAATGGTCAAACTGCATATTTCTCCGGTCAGGATAAATTAATTCAGGGGTATACCAGTTAGGCGACTGAACCTCCTTGTTTATTAAATATGGAACAACATTAAACATACTGAATGAAGAATTACTCCCGTTGCGATAATCAAATATAATCCCCTTGGCTTTTGATAGGTTTTCAAGGTTCTCTTCAAAAACTCTTTTGGTAATTTTTCTCAGATTGATCAGATAAATATCGTCTTCAATCATTTCAATAGCCGGATAATCGAACTCTCTGACGGTAGTAAATAGATTTGCCGTAGTTGTTCTTGAAACTTCCACCGTTTCTGTTTCACCTGATGCTTTTTCCAGCTCAAATAAAGCCTGATATTCTTTATTTCCGGCGGCAAACATATTCAAAGCCCTGTGTTTACGTAATTGGGGAGATCCTGAAACCAATTCAATTCTTCTGTTCAGCTCCTCAAGAGCAAGAATTCCATCCACTCTATTTATGATATCACCAACCTCAATTTCATCAATTTGGCTGGCAGTCACCACAATATTTCCCTCCAATTCATCCACTTTGATTGGCGCTTTGTATAATCGAGTGGTATCAAGACATGTAGTCACACCATGTCCATCCTCTAATTGTGCGACCATCCATTGCAGTGTTTCCAGGAATTCATCTTCGTTTTGGCCTTCTAGGGTTCTGCGAAGTGAAGTTTTTAAAACCTTATCCCAGTTAACTTCCACCACATCAAAATAGGGATAAAAGTGTTGAAAGATGTTCCAAGCAAGGATAATATTGGCAAGACGCAGATTCTCATCATTTGTTGAAGCATGGTTGAAATCTATCTGGTCAATTTCATTTTTATAGAAATTAAACGACTTCTCAGTTTGGGGTAGTGTGTAATCTTCTGTGCCATACAAAGCCAATGGCACTTCACTCCATAAATCTTCACTGATCTGTTGTACAGCGGTTTCACCAACAGATGGAGTTTGGTCAAAGAGCTTCTGCTTTGACGTTATCCTGAATATTTTATTCCCGGTATTTGAATTGTCTGTATAAACTCCATATTCAAATACACCCATACTGTTAACTTCCCAATCTGCCGGACCTTCCGGTGTTTCAAGAGTGAAATCCTGATTTTTCAAGGGGTAAGTCGTCCAATCTGATGAACTGGAACTGTATTCCAATTTAAGATCATCAATGTGTAAATCCGTATCACCCTGCATCTGAAACCCCACGAGGAGCGTGCCAGTATTTTCTTCAATATCAGCCTGAAATTCATAATAAACCCATTCACTGCTACTTTTATCTAACTTAATCTGTTGACTGACAACATTCTGATTCTCAGTAACTAGAATTAGCTCAGCTTTACTTTCCTGATTTTCTATACCAGATCGAAAAGAACTTCTAAATCTTATCTGTTTGCCACTTAGTAACTCAGAATCTAAATATTGAAAGAGGGCATTAGATCGGGTTACATTGAAATCATTCCTGTGTGTTCGGGAACTTCTGTAAGGCTGATGATCTGTTCCAAGATATACACCTCTATGTTGCCAGGCGATAGTTTTCAATCCGGTTGTGTCCGTACCAATTATATCGAGATATGATGAAAGAAAATGTTTTTCTTTGGGTTTTTCGTCATGAATAGAAAGGGTGGCTGCTATCGGTGAAAAGACTACTTCAAGTGCTTTCTTCAGGTCTCGGTCATTCTGTGGATTTTTTAAAGTCTCCACACCGTGTACGGCTAATTTATCCCAATCGATATCCATTGCCTCATCACTGGGATGGAAATATTTTACATGGCCATAAACTTTTGCAAAAGCCGTCAAGTTCTCAATTTTTCGATCTAAAGATTTATCGCTTTGAGAAATTTCACAAGCACTCAAAAGAATAAGTAACGATAGTAAAAGTAATTTTTTCACATCATTGATATAATTATCGATTGGCAACTAACATAATATTATCCGAATGAGGGGTTTGTTAGGGCGAACCGTGTAAAACCCCTTGGAACCGCTAATTTGCCCCTTTTGATTCGCATAATGTGATTATTTGGATCTTATCCGAACGGTCGTTCGCCTAAGGTGTTCGTATAAGATCCAAGTAAGTTGACCTAAGATAATACCTTATCGCACTTTTTCAACTTTGATCTAACCCAAACAACCGTCTTGCTGTCTCGGTCGTCTGTTTATCCACTTCTTCCAGGCTCAAACCAAAAATATCGGCTAATTTCTCTGCGGTGTATTTCATAAATGCCGGCTCGTTTCGCTTTCCCCGCTTTGGCGTGGGTGACAAATAAGGTGCATCCGTCTCAAGGATCATCTTTTCTAAAGGAAGCCGAGCCACAGTCTTGTCTACGCCGCCATTTTTAAAGGTGACTACCCCGCCAATACCAAGATGTAATCCCAGATTAAGGGCTCGCTTACCTTCTTCAACGGTTCCGTTAAAACAGTGCCATACTCCGGTCAGGCTTCCATCCTGCTCTTGTTCAATGATCTCCAGCATGTCATCAGTACTATCCCGATTATGGATGATGATCGGTTTTTGCACCTCTTTGGCTACCCTGCAGTGCAAATGAAAACTTTTCTTTTGCTGCTCCACCAACTCAGTGCTCCAGTAATAATCGAGACCCGTCTCACCCACACCGTAATAATCATCCCTTGAGCAAAATTCGGTTAATTTCGATTCAAGATCTTCAGGCAGCTCATCCGACACTTCAGTCGGATGTATCCCGGCCATCTTATAAAAGCTGATGTCTGTATGTTTAAGCTTTTCCATTTTTGGAATGGAATCCAGATCTATGGCGGGCATAAAGATACCGGTTACCCCGGCTTCAGCAGCCCTCCGGTTCACTTCATCCCGATCATCATCAAACTGTTCCAGGTAAATATGCGAATGCGTGTCGATCATAAAATTAATGCTGTTCACTGATTATAAATTTCTGATCATTGTAAAATAACCATTATAGTCCATCATTACAGGCTAAACACTGAATCTTTAGCGGTATGCAGCTCATAACTTAATACTGTTTGGAAGCATGGTATACGCCATGCGTTTTTAAATGCCAATGCGATCTAATTCACAAGATCTCACGCCGGTTGGAAACAACTTCCCCGGCTCTGAACTAGTTCTTATGCCGTCCGAAAGTATGCTATACGTCCATACAAAATATTTACCGGATCGCAACTCAAATAGTGATGCCGCAGGAGATCTGATCTTTATTTATAGTATAGCATTAAGTACTCGATGGGTGATCTTACTACGGACCTCACCTCGATCTCCATCTGACGGCTTATTGTCAGAAGTTCAGATTCAAAAACTGAAGCCACCGACCCCACAAAACCAATCTCATGTGAGGTGATCTGCTTCGTAAAATGCTGCTTCACCTGGGTCAGGTAAGCTTCAAATCCATCGTGAATGATCTGCTGAATTTGGGGATAATGCGACTTGGGTCCCATCACCCGGCAGATCTCAGCCGCAAAGAGTTTTGCCTCTTTGGTCTTCTTGAACATCAGCGTCATCTTCCCGATATCCTCTTCTACGTGATGATCCAGATAATATCTCAGATCATTGTTTAACGTTCCGGCCGTATACAATTTCATGATCCTCTTACCGATGTAACTTCCGCTTCCAATATCTCCATCCGGAAATGCAACCGAAGGCATCTGTTTCACTACTTTTCCGCCTTCAAAAAAAGCTGCACTCGATCCGGTCCCCAGAATTCCAACCAATCCTGACTTATCACCATAAAGTGCGATGCCGGCACCATCAAGATCGGTTCCAACATGGATCTCAGCAAACTCAAAGATCTCCCTCAGATATCGCTCCACCTCCTGCTTCTTTTCAGCTGAACTGCATCCGGATCCAAAAAATTGGATCTCGTCAACTGACCTCCCTAACAAGTTGGGCTTCAATTCTTTGACAAGCACATTCAAAAACTGCACTGATGTTAGGAGATACGGGTTAAGCCCTTCGGTCTGAATAAATTGTGGCGATCCATCCCCAAGCAACACCCAGTCTGTTTTAGAAGCCCCGCTATCTGCAATTAATTTGTTCATACTACATGGTACATAATTTTCACGAACAGGATTCTTTAAAAAAAGAAAATCTTTCTTTCAGCGAACAGTTATCAATGATCAGTAATCAGGTAAAAGAAAAACCTAACACCTCTCCCCTCGAACCTTACACTCCACTTAGCAATCCACCTTCGAACTCGGTATTATTCAAACGAACCAAATTACCGAATACATGAGCCTGACCTACACCAACTATCTCAAGATCGATGAACTCACTGAACTGCAGGAATATAAATCGCATCCGCCCGAGCACGACGAGTTGCTTTTTATCATTATCCATCAGACCTATGAGCTATGGTTCAAACAGATATTACACGAATTTGGCAAGCTCCGAAAAGACCTTGAAGCCGGCCAAACCTGGGGAACTGTTAAAACTATGCGCCGCGTCCTGACCATATTGAAAACCATGGTCTCCCAGATCGATATTCTGGAAACCATGACGCCTCTTGAGTTCAACAGCTTTCGAAAATTTCTGGGTCAGTCCTCAGGATTTCAATCACTTCAATTCAGAGAAATGGAGATCGTATGTGGACTCCGGTTCCCTCTCATGAAAGAGGCTCACAAGGATCAACCCGAACATATTGAGATCCTTGAATCCCGGATGAAAGAATCCACTTTATGGGAAAGCTTTTGCGCTTACATGCGTACCCGGGGCTGGCAGGTAGATCCCAAAAGAGAAAATGAGAACGGACTGGTTCATGAACCGTCTGATGATATTCAGGATGTTTTAGTGAAAGCCATGCAGGAAGATCCCGAGGCAGCTATGGTAGCCGAACTGTTCGTTGATTATGATGAGGGCCTTCAGGAATGGCGATATCGCCACGTTAAGATGGTTGAGCGAACCATTGGCACCAAAAAAGGTACCGGCGGCTCGGATGGAGCAAAATATCTTCATAAGACCCTTAACAATCCTATCTTTCCCGACCTTTGGGCTATCCGGTCCAAGTTTTAGAATGAACAAAACTTGACAAATTTCAGTTACTGCTACTAAACCAAATAAATCTATTTTTTGATGTCAGATATCGATGCCTTAGCCAACAAGCTCATTCCTCATTATTCACGATTCAACGTTGGCGACCGGCTCCTTTTCACCGGTCACTCCCACCAGGCCTGGCCCGATGTAGCCCGCGAGGGACAAACCGAATATTTTGATGTATGCGCCCGTGATGTGGACAACAAATGGGAAACGGCCTTTGAAAAAACGGAGATACTGCGTGATTATCTCCGGGACTTTTATGATGACCCGGATGGATTCTACTGTCGCGAAGAAAGTACGCATATTCTATTCGTGAGCTGGATGAGCAGCCTTGATCTGAAGAACAAACCCAAGATCATTTCCACGGATGGCGAGTTTCATTCCTTGTTCCGTCAGCTGCATCGGCTTGAAGAGGAAGGACTCGAGTTCGTTCAGGTTCCGGTTCAACCCGATGACACCTTTGCTGAACGCATCATTGGTGAAATGGACGACCGTACTTCGGCCGTAATGCTGTCCAGAGTTTATTTCGAAACATCTCTCATCAATACACACCTGACCGAGATAGCAGCAGCAGCCCGTGAGAAAGGTATTCCTGTGTTGATCGATGATTATCACGGCACGAATGTGGTTCCACTGTCTATTAGAGAAGCGGGACTGGAAGACTGCTTTATCCTGATCGGCGGATATAAATATCTGCAGTGGGGTGAATCCAATTGTTTTCTGCGATTCCCGAAAGACTGTGACTACCGGCCTGCCATTACCGGATGGTTTGCTGCCTTTAGTTCTCTGGATAATCCCCGAAATGATGATCCGGTGGTGTATGATGACGGTGACCAGAGATTTGCAAGCGGAACCTATGATCCATCTTCTCAGTTCCGTGCGGCTAAGGTTGTGGAATTCTTCCGTGAAATGGAACTGACACCACAGGTATTGCGTGAACAATACAAGGCTCAGGTTGCACTGCTTCGTGAGGAATTTACGAGCAAAGACTTTTCCCCATCCCTCATCCGGCTCACTCATGAAGAACCGCTTGACTTGAATGGCGGATTTTTGTCATTGACATCCCCTAAAGCCCGAGAGATCAGAGCAGCCCTGATGGAAAATGGTGTATTTACGGATGCCCGCGGCGAGATCCTCAGGTTTGGTCCGGCTCCCTATATCACCACCGATCAGATCAGGATGGCGATGCATAAACTTGAGCATGTGATCAGGAATTTAGATTGATCACTTCACAATAGTATAAAAAATCAGGTTTTTGAACTAAGTTCATTACTCTCTTCCGATCGTGATTTTAATAATTTGTGTAAGGAATTCAATTTTCAGCCCTCTTACTAAGCAGTGAGGATTGAAATAATGAATTTTGAGTATTGATCGGTGAGGTGTTTGTCAATTACATATATTGAACATATATTGAAAACAGACGCAGTTGGGTGACACTGATTGTCACCCATGTACCTTATATTTACATTCAGGAGTTGGAAGAAATTTTCGTTCAGGAATTGAATGACCGGGATACGGTACCTGAACATTGTGCAGATGACAAGGATTTTTAATAACAAAACAAACAGGTAAACATTATGAGTAAAGACGACCGAGTCAAAGCCCTCGATATGGCTGTCGGGCAGATAGAAAAACAGCACGGAAAAGGAACCATCATGAAGCTTGGTTCCGAAGCCATTCAGGATATCGACGTGATATCAACCGGCTCCATCATGGTAGATTATGCCCTGGGGGTACAGGGAATTCCCCGTGGCCGGGTGACCGAAATATATGGCCCTGAGGCCAGTGGTAAAACCACCTTGGCCCTTCAGGTTATTGCCGAGGCACAGAAAGCCGGCGGTTATGCCGCTTTCATCGATGCTGAGCATGCATTCGATCCTCGCTATGCCAAAGCATTGGGTATCAATGTAGAAGAACTTCTGGTCTCCCAACCCGATAACGGTGAGCAGGCTCTTGAGATAACCGAAACGCTGATCCGTTCCGGTGCCCTCGATGTAGTTGTGATCGATTCCGTTGCGGCCCTGGTACCCCGCGCCGAACTGGAAGGTGAAATGGGTGATTCACATATGGGTCTTCAGGCAAGATTGATGTCGCAGGCCATGCGTAAGATCACTGGTATCATAAACAAGAGTCGTACTTCTTGTATCTTTATTAACCAGGTGCGTGAAAAGATCGGTGTGATGTTCGGTAATCCGGAAACCACCACCGGTGGACGTGCCTTGAAGTTTTACTCTTCCGTAAGGCTGGATATCCGGCGCATTGGCTCTATTAAAAAAGGAGACGAAGTGATCGGTAACCGTACCAAGGTGAAGGTAGCCAAGAACAAGGTCGCCCCTCCTTTCAAAGTGGTTGAGTTCAATATCATGTACGGTAAGGGCATCTCACGCATATCTGAGATCCTTGACCTGGCTGTGGAATATGATATCATTGAGAAACGTGGAAGCTGGTTCCGTTATGATGGAGAACCGATCGGACAGGGTTCTGATGCCGCCATGCAGTTTCTGGAAGAAGATCCGGAACTCGCCAAAAAGATCGAAGCCGTGGTTCGCAAGAAACTGATGGGTATCGAGGAGGAAGAGCCTGAGGATGAGAAGGACAAGAAGAAGAAAAAAGAAGCGGTTGAAGAAAAAGGATAAATACCAGCGGTATTCGGAAGAAGCACTCGAGCTTCTTCCGTCTCCTGTTTCAGAGATACAAGTTCAAAAAAAGAACGCAACTCGTTTCTCACTCTTTGTTAAAAACCAGTTTCTGATCGGGGTTTCTGAAGCCACTCTCACTCAGCTGAATCTCAGGAAGGGTACTCTCATCACGCGAGATATCCTGGCTCAGATAGAAACAGCTGAAGAAAGATGGGCTGCAAGAGAGTATTTTTTCAGGATACTTTCGAGGCGAGATCATTCCCGAAAAGAACTGAAAGACAAGGCCTTCAAAAAGGGATATTCGGGCAATTATATTGAAGAGATCCTTGATGAATTCGAAGAAAAAGAATATATAAACGACCGGAAATTCGCCCTCAAATACACAGCCGATAAGTTCGAATTCAACGATTGGGGGCCTTATAAGATCCGGACGCAATTATTCAAGAAAGGCGTTTCAAAACAAATTGTTGAGGAATGCATTCAAAGGTCATTTGCGGCTGATGACATCAAGGAAAGCATGGTCGCACTGATCCGAAAAAAGAAAAAGCGGTATCAGCGGGAACCGATAGAAAAACGTAAGAAAAAGATATTCGACTTTTTACTGAGAAAAGGGTACGATTCAGACCATATTTTCAAACACATAGAAGAACTTTTAGCGATCATTGATCAATGAAAAATATCACGCTGGATAAAGTTGTTAAATTTATCTTAGGGCTTTCGGCTGCGGTCGTTGGCCTTATGATCGTATATAACTACTCCAACCTCGTGATTTTTCTGGTACTGGCCATGATACTGAGTTATGTGCTTGATCCCTTCGTAAATCGCCTGCAGTCTTCGGGTGTGAACCGGACTCTTGGTGTAACCCTTGTTCTTTTTACCGTCATTCTGATCCTCGGCTTTATTTCAACAAGCGTGATACCGATCGTTGCCAATCAGATGGCTGAACTTGCGGCACAACTCAGTCTCGAAAATATCCGCCAGATATCTGTTCGTATCGAAAATCAACTTCTTGAAAAGTTTGAAGTCCTGCCGGATGGTTTTCTTGAGGATAATATAACCGCCATTGCCAACGATCTTTTTGATGTAAATCAGATCTCAACCATCATAGGCGATGCACTGGGAATATTTACAAACATCTTTTCAGCCGTACTGGTTGTTCCATTTGCAGCATTCTTTTTTTTAAAAGACGGAAGTAAAATTCGCCGTGACCTTCTTCGCCTCGTTCCAAATAAGTATTTCGAAACGTCACTTACCGTGATCGATAAGATCGAGAACAGGCTCGGACTATATTTTCGCAGCGTGCTAATGCAAAGTATTTTGGTAGCTCTTTCTTCCTGGGCGTTTTTAAGCATTGCCGGCTTAGGCAATTCCATGTCAGTGGGTATAGCGGTGGGACTCGCAAATACCATCCCTTATTTTGGGCCAATACTTGGCTATTTCCTGTCAGTTATTGTATCCATTATCGAGACAGGCAACTTTTCATTGGTTGCGGCATGTATGCTTGCCATACTCATTGTTCAATTACTCGACAATCTGGTATTTCAACCTATGCTGTTTTCCCGCTCTGCAGACATGCACCCGGTGGCCATTTTATTTATTATACTGGTTGGTGCAGAAACAGCAGGTATCCTCGGTATGTTAATCGCCGTTCCCCTTGCTACGGTCCTCAAGATAGCCATCACTCAGATCAACTGGAGCTTCAATAACTATCAGATCTTCAGTAAAGAGGCAAATCCACCACCGGGTTCGAATTAATTCGATATTTACCCTTTATACTACCTAAACATTTCCTATCTTTTCTGCCTTACCAGGCACCCTTAAAACCACTTTAACTTTTGAAAGGACTCGTTGTTTTTGCGTCCGGTTCGGGCACTAACTTTCAGTCGCTTATTGATGCAATTGCAAAGCGTGAACTATCTGCAAAAATTCATGGTCTTATAACTGATAAGCCTGATATCGGTTCCATTGAACGCGCAAAAAAGCATGGTATCCCTCACAAAGTTATCAATCCCGACTCTTTTAAAAACGAATCTCAATTTGCTGATGCTCTGTTAGAACAACTGAGTACATGGGATACAGACCTCATCGTTCTTGCCGGATATTTAAAAAAGATCCCTTTGAAAGTTATTGAGAATTATAAGAACAGGATCCTGAACATTCATCCTTCCCTACTCCCCAAATATGGTGGAAAGGGATTTTACGGGTTAAATGTGCATAAAGCTGTTATTGAAAACAAGGAATCCGTTTCAGGATGCACGGTACATCTGGTAAATGAAGAATTCGACAAAGGACCTATTCTTGCGCAAACTGAGGTTTCGGTTCAACCGGATGATTCGCCCAAAAGCCTTGCTGATAGAATTTTAAAGCAGGAACACAAGCTGCTTCCGGCCACCGTAGAAAAATATTTGAACAGACTCCAAAACATCTAACCTGAAATAAAAAACACACCGTGTCACTTAAGCCCCTTTCTTCTCTCCCTGCCACTCCCTTAAAAATTAAACGTGCACTGATTTCAGTTTCCGATAAAACCGGTCTTCCGGAACTGGTAAAAGCCCTGCATGCGTCAGGCGTTGAGATCATTTCTACCGGTGGAACCGCCAAAGCCATAGAAGCAGAAGGCATACCTGTTAAAGATGTATCAGAGATCACGGGCTTTGAAGAATGCCTGGATGGACGAATCAAGACCCTGCACCCAATGGTTCACGGTGGAATTCTGGCACGGACTTCTTATGATCCGGACGTGGAAGAGATCAATGAACTGGGTATCACCCCAATTGAACTGGTAGTGGTAAATCTCTACCCTTTTAAGGAAAAAGTGGCAGAACCGGACGTTACGGAAGCAGAAGCCACGGAATTCATTGATATTGGTGGTCCTACGATGATCAGGGCAGCTGCCAAGAACTTTGCACATGTTGCTATTTTGAGTTCTCCCTCACAATACAATGAGTTCATTGAAGAATTGGAAGAAAAAATGGCGGTTTCCATTGAAAGCAGACGCCAATTTGCTAAAGCTGCTTTTGCTCACACTGCTGATTACGATGCAGCTATTACGAACTATTTCACACAATTGATCGATGAAGAGCCGGCTAAACAGATCAATATTTCTCTCCCCCTTTCACAGGAGCTTCGTTACGGAGAGAATCCCCATCAGAAAGCAGCAGTATACGGTGATCAGGAATCTTACATCGATTGCTTTCATGGGAAGCAACTTAGCTACAACAACTATCTGGACGTCGACTCTGCCCTGAATATCATTTCAGATTTCAGTGACGAAGAAATAGCCTGTGCCATCATCAAGCATACGATCCCTTCCGGAGTTGGCGTTGGAGACTCACTGAAGTCAGCTTATGAAAAAGCTTTCAGTACCGATCGTGTATCTCCATTTGGTGGCATCGTAGTTGTGAATCAGGAACTGGATCTTGAAACAGCAAAAGCCATCGACGAGATCTTCACTGAGATCATCATTGCACCATCTTTCAGTGAAAAATCACTCGGGTTATTGACACAGAAAAAAAACCGAAGATTAATACGGATCAAAAAGTCGGTAAGTGAAGTACAAGCCTCATCATTCAGATCCATTTTTGGAGGATTTCTGAATCAGCAAGCAGACCTATTGCCGGCTGATCCGAATGAATTCAGGGTGGTAAGTAAAAGAAAGCCAACAGATCAGGAATTGAAAGACCTTTTATTTTCATGGAAAGTGGTTCGCCATATTAAATCAAATGCCATTGTTTATGCCAAGGATGGAAGAACACTGGGTATTGGCTCCGGACAAACCAGCCGCGTCGATTCATCAGAAATTGCCGTGGCCAAAGCCACCAAGGAAGGATTGGACCTGTCCGGTTCGGCTATTGCTTCCGATGCTTTCTTCCCCTTTGCTGACGGAGTTGAAGCTGCCGCCAGTGCCGGAGCCACTGCCGTGATTCAACCCGGCGGAAGCATCAGGGATGAGGAAGTGATCGCCAAAGCCGATGAATTTGATATGGCTATGGTATTAACCGGTAAACGTCATTTCAGACATTGATTTAGCAAATTCAGGTAATAAACAGACGATTTCAAAATTTCTGAATTTTAGGTTTTTATACATTCGCAAATACACATTCATTATTGTATTTTCTTTTTCATCTATATCCCAACGCACAAATATTCTAACGGTCACAAATGTCAGATTCCCGCGAAGTAAACACTTCAGAAAACAGTAAAAAACAACCTCAAAAGAAGGGGTTCTTCGATTTTCTTTATACAGATATAGCAATGGACCTGGGTACTGCCAACACCCTGATCTATTCAAGAGGTGAAGGAATTGTTTTGAATGAACCATCCATTGTTGCTCTGAATCAGCAAAATGTTCCGGTTGCAACCGGCCATGAAGCCCGACTCATGCATGAAAAGACACACAGTAAGATCAGGACCGTACGCCCGCTTCGCGATGGTGTGATTGCTGATTTTGAAGTGGCTGAGCAGATGATCCGCGGCATGATCAAAAAAGTTAAAATGAAGTGGTATTCTACAACCCGGCAGATGGTGATCTGCGTGCCTAGCGGGATCACTGAAGTTGAACGAAGAGCCGTTCGTGACAGTGCTGAACACGCCGGTGCCAAGGAAGTATATTTGGTAGATGAGCCTATGGCCGCCGCTATCGGTATTGGCCTGGACGTGCACGAACCGGTTGGAAGCATGATCGTTGACATCGGAGGTGGCACCACAGAGATCGCTGTTATTGCACTTTCAGGTGTGGTCTATGCACAATCTGTACGATTGGGCGGTGATGAGCTGAATGAAGACATTATCAATTACTTCCGAAGAAATCACAACCTTCTGATCGGTGAAAGAACCGCTGAAAAGATCAAGTGTGAGATCGGTTCTGCCGCTCCGCTGGATGAGGAACTTGAAATGATCACAAAAGGTCGCGATCTCGTGAACGGTGTTCCAAGAACACGCCACATTACATCAAAAGACGCCAGGGAAGCTATTGCTGAATCTGTTAACACTATTGTTGAGTCTATTACTAAATCCCTTGAGCAAACTCCTCCCGAGCTCTCAGCCGATATTCTTGACCGCGGTATCATGTTGACCGGCGGCGGTGCGTTGCTTAAGAACCTGGATAAGTTGATCATGGAGACCACTGACCTTCCTGTTCATATTGCCGAAGACCCTCTCACAGCTGTTGTAAGAGGTACCGGTGCCATACTCGAAAATCTTGAATATTACCGCCCGGTAATTTCTTAATACCCCAATAATGAATGCGACTTAGATCGTTAAAACTAAGTGATGCCAAGGATTACATAATTACTGCCCTGCTTCTGATCTTTGCTTTTGCACTGGCTATCAGCAGACATCAGGGTGGCATAGATACGCTACGCACTGTCTCAGTTACTTCGCTTAGTTTACTTGAAGAACCCCTGGCTAACATACGGATATACCGTCAGGCTCTTAATACCAACACTTATTTACAGCGTCAGAATATACTGCTTCAGGATGAACTGAGCCGCCTTCGTGCCATTGAACAGGAAAATAGAGAACTGCGGAGTTTACTTGGTTATCAAAACCGAAGCGATTTTGATCTTCAGCCTGTACTCATTGTCAGTAAACAGCTGAATGGAAAAAATAATACTTTTACGGTGGATTCAGGTACAGAAGATGGCTTAAAGAAAAATATGCCTCTCGTTTCCTCTGATGGCTTGGTCGGAAAGATCGTTCTGACCGGTAAATATTATTCACAGGTAATGCCCTATTACAATTCCCTGTTCCGGGTAAGTGCCCGTATTCAGGAAAATCAGGCAAATGGAATAGTAAGCTGGACCGGAGAACGTTATGGTGAGCTGGTGATGGAGTTTGTACCGAAAACAGTCTCGGTTGATTCAGGTTACGTAATTGAAACATCCGGCAGCAGCAACCAATTTCCACCCGGTATTCCGATTGGGCGTGTTATTCGAGCTGAGCCCGAACAAGGACAGCAGACTCAACGCATATATCTGGAACCCTATTCAAGCCTGTCAGATCTTGCACAGGGATTCATCATCAAGTTTGAACCCGACTCAAGTATCATCATTCTGAAAGAAATGTATAATCAGTTGTTTGAATGAACAAAGAAATCGTAAAAGATCTTATAATTGGCTTGAGCTTCGTCATCGTAGAAGTTTTGATATTTCAGCATCTGAGCTTTTTTGGTGCCACACCTGATCCGCTGCTTATCTTTTTACTATGGATTGCCATGAAATATGATAGAGTACAGCTCGTGATCATCACTGCTGTACTGGCCTTTTTTCAGGATGCCCTATTCGATTTCTGGGGGCTTAACATGTTCTCAAAAGTACTGCTAATGTTCTTCGCCCATAATTTCCTGAGCCGGCAGAGAGAAAGCCGTTTATTGGTCTGGCAAATTTTTTTAGTGATCCTTATGTGTGCTTTTTTCCACAACTTGATCTTTTTAGGACTCAGTAGTTTTATTGATGCCTATAGTTCAGGATTTTCACCCATAATTTTTCTCCTGCTTAACAGTTTATACACTGCCACCCTGGGTGCTATGTTATTTATATTTAAAGGCAATTAATAAAGGATGTCAATCTCTCAAACAAACAGAACAAGGACTTCCATCCGTGCTCTACAGGTCATCATTATCGGCCTGACGCTGGTTGTATTGGGAAGAGTTTTTTATCTGCAGATCGTAGAATATGAAGTTTATGCTGCTCTCGGTCAGGAAAACTCAGTCAGACAGGAATACGTTGATGCCGCAAGGGGCTTGATCTACGACCGAAACGGAAGGCTCATTGTAGATAACGAACCGATCTATTCCATCACTATCACCCCCTCCCTGTTTGACAAGGATAAACTGCCACTGCTGGCCGATATTCTGAATGTATCTGACTCATTGTTGACGGCACGCGTTCAGGAAGCACAACGTTATTCATGGTATCGTACATCAAGACTGATAACAGAAATTGATTTTGCTCGCTTTTCAGCCATACAGGAAAACCTTTGGCAATTGCCCGGAATCGGACACCAAATTGAAAGTAAACGGCATTACCCAACTGATTTCAACGGGTCGCACCTTTTTGGATATCTGAGAGAAGCCAGTGAAAGCGAATATCGCAACACCAGCAGGCTTAAGCTTGGGGATAAAGTTGGTAAGAGTGGACTCGAAATGACCTATGAAGATACTTTGAGGGGAGATGATGGAATAAAATACCTGAGAGTGAATGCGCTTGGACAGACCCTGAGTGATTTTGAAGATTCTACATTAGTCCAACATCCTGTGCAGGGCTCTGATATCTATACTACGATCGATACTGATCTTCAGGTTCTGGCAGAGGAATTGATGGCAGGAAAAAAAGGCGCTTTGGTAGCTATGGATCCTAAGACCGGTGGAATACTTGCAATGGTAAGCTCTCCTGACTATGACCTGAAAAAGCTTGCCGGCCGTTTAGATATGGATTATTGGCAATCCATTAATGCCGATACGCTTACACCACTTTATAACCGAGCTATTTCAGGCAGGCAGCCTCCCGGTTCAACCTTCAAACCTATCATGGGACTAATTGGCCTGCACCTTGGATTTATAGATACAACCACAACGGTGTACAATAGCGGTGCCTATATGAGAGGCCGACCTTACAGAGATACGGCTCCAATTGGCGAATACAAACTTGAGTCTGCCATAGCCAATTCAAGTAACACCTACTTTTTCTCACTGATGGATCAGATCGCAACGGACGGATATTTGAATCAGTGGAGTGAAATGCTGAACGATCTTGGTCTTGGCGTTTCAAACCCGATCGATCTTCCATTTGCTTCGAATGGTATTGTACCTGATAGTTCATATATGAACAGAACATTTGGTGAAAACAGGTGGGGAGTTGGTGATATACTAAGCATGGGAATCGGTCAAGGATTGTTATCCTTATCACCCCTTCAAGTAGCACAAATGACAAGCGTAATTGCTAACGGTGGTTACCGTGTTGATCCTCATATTGTTAGGGATACCAGAACGCCTGATGGTAAGATCATAGAAAATGCGCCAAATTTGGATAAGATCGAATGGGTAACTGAAGAAAATTTAGGGGTTGTCAGATCCGGCATGAGAAAAGTAGTTTCAGAGGGTCCAAGCCGCTATTACACCAATAATTCAGAGGTACCCACTGCCGGTAAAACAGGGACTGCGCAAAATCCTCATGGCAGGGATCATGGCTGGTTTACCTCTTTTGCACCCTTCGACGACCCTCAGATCGTTGTCAGTGTACTTATTGAAAACGGTGGTTACGGGTCAATTTCAGCAGCTCCGGTAGCAGCTGTTTTGATCGAAAAATATATAGAAGGCGAGATATCGAGAAACTATGTGTATAATTACGTGCTTAACTTTGTGTCGCGCCCTACAGATTCGGAGTTGTTAGAGAATGAATAATGTAAGAGAATTCAGCTGGTCGGTGTTTTTTACCTGGATCATCCTGGCTGTTATCGGTCTGATTGCGATCTACAGTGCCACACAAGGCCCAGTTTCTCAATATCTTGAGACTTATATCCAAAACAACTTTTTTAAGCAGGTTATATGGGTGATCATATCTTTGTTTGCCCTGATCTCCATTCAGTTCATCTCACCAAGGGCTTTTATAGAGTTGTCTTATTTGGCGTATGGGGTTGGCATCCTGCTCATGATCCTTACTCTCATATTTGGAACTGAAATTAATGGGGCTAAGAGCTGGCTGCGAATAGGCCCTGCAAATCTACAGCCGAGTGAGTTAATGAAAATAGCCACTATACTTGCTACGGCTAATTATCTCACAAGCCGCCGGGATATTTCTGCCGAGAATGTTCGCTATGCCCTTACTGCCGTAGGTCTCATCATGATCCCTACGATACTGGTATTTATGCAGAACGACCTTGGAACTGCCCTGATCTTTTTATCTCTCATCCCCGTGATGTTGTTTTGGTCGGGATTACCTTATGGAGTCTCTCTGTTTATAATTTCTCCGGCTGTTATTGCTTATCTGACGGTAATACAATGGTATTATGGACTGGCAGCCGCCATTCTTTTAACCGCCTTTATCTTTTTCATACAACGCAGCGTTTGGTTGACTGTGACAGCTTTTATCAGCGGTTTTCTTACGGTGTCAGGAGTTCAAGTGGCATTAAATCAATTACTGCAACCGCATCAGATCGCAAGGATCGCTGCCTTCACCAATCCAAACTATGACCCCACCGGAGCCGGTTGGAATGTCATTCAGGCTAAAACAGCTATTGGTTCGGGTGGCTTGACCGGTAAAGGGTTTCTGGAAGGAACACAAACTCAACTTAAGTTCCTGCCCGAACAGTGGACTGATTTTATCTTCTGTGTAATTGGAGAGGAGTTCGGCTTTATAGGCTCAACAATTGTGATAGTAATGTTTATATTTCTATTTGTCAGACTGCTGAACATGGCCGGTAATCACAAACACCCTTTTGCTCAGTTAGTTACGGTCAGTATCACATCAGTATTCTTCATTCACTTTTTTATAAATGTTGGAAGTGCATCTGCCTTGCTGCCTGTTATCGGGTTACCACTTCCCTTTATCAGTTACGGCGGATCAGCCTTTTTGACCAACACCATCATGCTGGCCATTTGCCTTAACATGGATTTTCACAAGCGGGAGTTCAGTATATACCGTTAGCTTTAATGATCTTGTTTATTTCTGATCTTTTTGGTTCCCAGCCTGAAGCTTGTTCTATGATATTCCGTATATCCATGGGTTTTTAAAGCCTTTTTATGGGTAGCTGTTGGATAACCCACATTGGTATTCCATCCGTATTCAGGATACTTATCATGTAGCCTTTTCATCAAATCGTCACGATATACCTTAGCCAGAATTGAGGCAGCAGCTATACTCATTGAACGATCGTCACCCTTGATCAGGCAAGTAAATGGGATCATTGAGGCAATATACCTGTTCCCATCCACCAATATATAATCAGGAGCCGGATCAATTGCATTCACACATTTTTGCATGGTATTCAGGGAAGCCCAAAGTATGTTCAGGTCACTGATCTCATCAATACTACCTTCCTGAACCGACCAATATAACGCCTCTTGTTTAATCTTTATACTCAGTTCAACCCGTTCTTTTTCTCCTATATCTTTACTGTCTCTTATCTGAGGAATATCTGTACCTTCCTCAAACACTACCCCTGCTGCCACTACAGGACCTGCAAGGCAACCTCTGCCCACCTCATCAAGACCAATGATCCTTTCGTAACCCTCGCTCCATAGTTGTCGCTCAAATTTTAGTCTTTTACTCATTTATTTTTTCATAATGATATTGCTATCCCGCTGCAGATTTCTACAATCTAATGGAACTCATTTGGCGGTGGAAGTATTTGATTAAGAAAAGGAAAGATATGCATTTTAAATATTTCGAGTGGGACGAACGTTTCGCCAAGAGAGCCGGTAAATCTCCTTTCGACACTTTATGGGATCTTTTCCAACAGTTACTTACCATATCGAGTGGAGATGTTAAACAAGGTCTCAGCTGGCTAACAGACTTGGATAACGAATACAACATCACGGATCAGTTTGAGGATGGCTACTCTTTGGGCGATTTCATCGAAGAAATGCAGGAGCGTGGCTACATTGACAATGAAGGCCAGGGACAGGGTTTCAAAATGACGAAGAAGACGGAGCGAAGCCTGCGTAAACGTTCATTGGAAGAGATATTTAAGAATCTGGAGAAAGGTGGTTTTGGAAGCCATAAATCGCCGCACACGGGCAGAGGACTTGAAAGACAACCTGAGACACGAAAATGGACGCAAGGGGACGACATAGGCCAAATAAACAGTGTAGGCACGATGATGAACATGCTAAACCACAGTTCAATCGATGCCTTTAACCTGCAGGAAGATGATCTTGAGGTTTATGAAACGGATCATTACACATCGGTTGCCACTGTTTTGCTCATCGATCTGAGTCACTCTATGATCCTATATGGCGAGGACCGGATCACCCCTGCCAAAAAAGTGGCGATGGCATTGTCTGAGCTGATCATGAATAATTATGCAAAAGATTCACTCGATATCGTTGCCTTTGGAAATAAAGCCTGGCAAATTTCAGTGGATGATCTGCCCTATTTAAAAGTTGGTCCTTATCACACCAACACCAAACAAGGTTTGGAGCTGGCACGTCACATCCTTCAGCGTAAAAAATATGCAAACAAACAGATCTTCATGATCACGGATGGAAAGCCTTCGTGCATGATAGAGAATGGTAAATTTTATAAGAACAGTTTTGGTCTGGACCGCAAGATAGTTAACAAAGTGCTGGATGAAGCTGTTAAGTGTCGAAGAGATCAGATAACGATAACAACCTTTATGATAGCACAGGATCCATATCTGCAAAGTTTTGTACGTGAGATGACTGAAGCTAATAAAGGTAAAGCCTATTTTGCTTCACTTGACGATCTGGGTGGCTATATATTTGAAGATTACATTCAAAACCGAAAAAAGAATGTAAAATAAAAAAGGCCACTCAAATTGAGTAGCCTTATAATAGTATTTTGAATATGCGAACTAATTATTATTCAAACACACCCAATTCCTGCATTACCGCATCTGTAATATCGTAACGGTTTTGATATTCTTGAGAAGCATAAAGTATGATCTGATCACCGTTTGAAGTAGTGGTATTCAGCACATAAGTAAGCCCCATCTGTTCAGCAACAGCATCAATAGCGGTACCGATCTGATTGAACATAGGACCAAGTAATTCCTGTCTTCTCTGTTGAATTTCCTGCTGTGCCTGTTGTTGAGCAATTTGAAGTTCCTCTTGTAAGCCCATAAGTCTTTCTTGTTCTCTTTGGCTTGCCTCCTCAGAGATCACACCCACCTTTTGCTCAAATTCCTGAACAGCCAACTGATATTCCTGCTGTTTTTGAGTGAGTTCTTCCTGCTTTCTTTCAGTGAAATTTTGCAAACGCTGCTGAATAGCTCTCATTTCAGGCATTTTAGCTAAGACAGCTTGAGGGTTTACATATCCAATTTTAGTTTCCTGCTGTGCTTTTGCGGTATCAACTGCTGAAAAAGCAATAAATACAGATAGTATAAGTAAACTTAATTTCTTCATTAGAGTGTTTGGTTTGTCTGTTATTATTGAATTTTTTCAATGATGTTATTGGTAATATTCAGCTGATCGCTATTAGCATAGAATACGATCAGATCCCCAGATGAAGTTCCTTCATTCAGGATCAGTTCAAGCCCCATTTCCTGTGCAACTTCTTCCATAGCAACATTCATTTTTTCAATGATGGGCTGCATAAGTTCACTTCTGCGCTGACGGATGCGGTTCATCATAGTTTCGCGCTCCTGCTCGAATTGCTGATTCAATTCCATCAATTCTTCCTCACGTGAGCCTCTTTCCTGCTTAGACATTGAATTCATGTTTTCCTCATAATTGGTGAAGATCTGCTGAAGCTCATTGGCCTTCTGTGCAAGTTCCTGATCGCTTTCTGTGATCATGGCTTCGATCTGCTGATCCACCTGTTCTACTTCAGGTAATGCACTAAGAATTTGGCCTGGATTGGCATAACCGATTTTTACCTGAGCTATAGCTTCCTGCATGCCAAATAGCATAGCGAAAGTGAAGAGCATCAGAGATAATTTTTTAATCTTGTTCATGTTAGTCGTTTATTTGTAATGATTTTTTATTAGTTAAAATAGTCATTCAGTATCAGTCTCAATACCGAGTTCTTCCAGTATCAGATCGTTTAAATTGTAAGCGTCATTGGCATAAACCATATAAATGTCACCCGATCTGTCGAACACAAAATCGTAATTCTGACGTTGTGCTATTGTTCTGACAGCAGCAAAAACTTGTCGCTGTATCGGTTCTAAAAGTTCTTTTTGTCTGCTGAAATATTCTCCTTCTGGTCCAAACTTCTGTGCAACGTATGCCTCCTTTGCCTGGATCTTATTTTCTATTTCCTGCTTTCTTTGATTACGTATCTCATCGGTATATAGTATTTCCTTTGCCTCATAATCTTCCTGAAGCCGTTCGATCTGCGATTCCATTTGCTGGATCTCAGCTTCCCACTGGCTGCTTATCATGTTCAGTTGCTGTTGAATGCTGTTATATTCAGGAATATTCTCCAAAATCAGATCAGACTCAAAATAACCTAGCCGCTGATCCTGTCCCACTACATCCGGGGATAGGATCAGAAATAAAGCCAGAATAAAAGTGACTCTGATATTGCTCATTAGAACGGTGATCCGATGTTAAACAGGAATTCCCAATTACCAGGCAGTACGTTAGCAGAAGATCCCGGAACACTGACACCATCCAATCTGTAACCATAACTCAGGTCAACAAGACCAAGTACCGGCAGATACAGACGGGCCCCAAAGCCTACAGAACGTTTTACAGTAAACGGATCGAAGTTCTCAAAGTCCAGATATGAATTACCGGCATCGATAAATGTATATGGAATGACCTGGATCTGCTCGTTAGCAATGGCAGGGTATCTCATTTCAAGCGAATATTTACTGAACATGGTACCACCTACTTTGGCACCGTTAACTACAGGAGCAATACTTTCACGCGTTCCACCGGGGTAACCTCTCAGGTCAATATTGTCGTATAAGAAACTCTGCCGTTGCTGTAACTGTGTACCACCTACAAGGAATTTCTTCAATTCACTTCGTTTATCCTCTGTAAAATATCCTATGTAACCATAGTTAACCTGACTGGTCATGACCAGTTTTCCAACCACAGGCACGTGATACTGATAATCTGTTCTGAATTTATAATATTCAGCAAATCCGGGCAGAGGTGGTGCAAACTCACCTGATAAGGTGAACTTAGATCCTGAACTGGGTGAGATCGGATTGTTCAACGTATTTCTTTCCAGGACCTGTTCGAATGTCAGTAAACTTGAAGTACCTTCCGCAAAAAAGGACTGATTACCAACTATATCATATAACTGATATCCTACTATAGTCCGGGTCGAAAAATAATCATCAGGCCACTTAAGTCTTCGTCCTATGGATACAGAACTTGAGAAAAGTTCATTTCTTTCATTGCTTCCGCGATAATTCAAAAGGTTGTAGGATACATTAAATCCAAGAGAAGTCGGTTCCCCTCTGAACCAGGGTTCCTGAAATCCAAAGCTGTAACTCTGATATCCGGTACCTGTTACCTGTACACCAAGAGACAGCTGCTGACCATCACCCGATGGTATAGGTTTCCACCCTTCCTTCTCAAAAGCTCTTTGAATAGAGAAGTTATTAAAGTTAACGCGGGCTGACAGGATCACACCAATACCGGAGCCCCCGTAACCACCTGAAAATTCAAAGTTTGAAGTACTTTGTGTGTCATCCAGCTGATATACAATATCTACCGTTTTATTTTCACGATCCGGAATAGGTTGCGGTTGAATATTTTGTGGATCAAAATAACCGAGCTGACCAAGTTCACGTATCGTACGGATGATTGCCTGACGGCTATACTTGTTACCGGGCACCGTTCTAAGTGTTCGTCTCACAACATCATCGTGGGTTCGGGTATTACCCGTGAAATTCACCTCCCGAATAGTCGCGATCTCATCTTCGTAGATATTGAAATGAATATCCAAAGAATCTTCTGCCACCTTTTCTATCTCGGGCTGAACCGTAAAGAACAAATACCCAATATTCTGATAAAGAGAGGTAATATCAGTGTTTGACTTATTGATATTTACGTTTTCATCAAATTTCACTTCATTGAATACGTCACCTTTTCGAAAACCGAGTGACTCAGTCAGTGTTTCATCAGTGTACACAGTATTACCTTCCCAGGTAATGTTACGAACTTTGTACTGGGGCCCTTCACTAACAGTAACGTCAACTTTCAGCCCAACTTTCCCATCTTTATATTCGTATACATAAACAGAATCGGAAAGTATGCGAGCGTCACTGAATCCGTTCTCACGGTAAAAACTCAATACCTTCTCTTTACCTTCTAGAAAGTCTTCCTCTTTGAAAACTTTTTTTCCAAAGATCTTCCACCATGCATCTTCTTTCAGGGGCTTGATCTTCTTGCGGAGTTTTCGGTCTGAAAATTCCTCATTTCCAAAGAAATCAATATCCTTCACCTCAAGTTTCTCACCCGGTATGATATTAAAGATCAGGCGCACACGATCTTCAACTTCTTCAACATCTTCAGTGCTTGTTTCTATTTCTGTAAACCAATATCCTTTTTCTTTGTAAAATCGTCGGATGGTATTCTTAGCCTGACCAATAGCAGCTTCAGTAATAACTGTTCCGGGTGTCAATACGATTAGGTCTTCAAGATCCCTCCGTTGCGAACGTTTAATATTTTCAAGCCGATAGTCGAATATCCTTGGCTGTTCTTTTACTTCGATTAGGAACCGAATACCATTCGTCGTTCTCTCAGTAACGTAAATTTTAATGTCGGAAAACAACCCTGAACGATATAATCGCCCAATAGCACTATTCAGTGCATCACCGGGATAAACAATCGAATTCCCTTCATTCAATGAGGCAGCATTAATAATAAACTGCTCTCGTGTATTCTCGTTTCCTTCAATTGTAACACCAAGGATCTCATATTCACGAGGGGTTAATTCGGTAGGATCGGTTAATTCAATATCCTGAGCTTGTGCGAGAATAGAAGTAAAACCAAATAGAAGTAAAAGTGCAAAAAGTGATCTTTTCAAAAGTATCAACACGCCTTTTGTTTAAATGCTTATGATTTTTTGTTAAATAAACGGGATGAACCTGTTTTTTCGTCTTCAGAACCTGGGATTTTCCCAAATCTACGATCTCGACCCTGATAGGAACGAATGGCCTCATACAATTCATCTCTGCGAAAATCGGGCCAGTAAGTTTCAGTAATATACAATTCGGAATAAGCCAGCTGCCACAAAAGGAAGTTACTGATCCTGTATTCACCGCTTGTTCGTATTATAAGGTCCGGATCAGGCACATCTGCTGTTGACAAATGGTCGCCTATCATCTGATCATTGATCAGTTCAGGGTCAAGTCGTCCTTCTTTTACGTGAGTGGCGATCTTTTTAACAGCTTCAGTGATATCCCAACGTCCTGAATAGCTCAGAGCAAGGCAAAGTTCAAGTCTCTTATTATCTTTGGTAAGATCTATGGCTTCTCTCAGCTCGGTCTGGCAGCTTTGTGGAAATCTGTCGAGTTGACCGATCGTTGAAAGCCTGATGTCATTTTTATTGAGGTTTTCAGCTTCTTTTCTCAATGAAGATACAAGAAGCTTCATTAGTCCTCTTACTTCTGTAGAGGGCCGGCCCCAATTCTCAGTAGAAAACGCATAGAGAGTCAGGTATTTGACTCCCAACTGCGCACAGGATTCTGTAATGTCCCGTACAGAATCTACGCCAACTTTATGACCGTGAAGGCGAATACTTCCTTTATTTTTCGCCCACCTGCCATTACCATCCATGATAATAGCAATATGCAAAGGAACCTCACCGGAATTCTTAAGAATTTCCTGGTTCCTTTTGTCTTCTTCAGTCTGTATTTGTTTTGTTATTGTAAGCTCTTTCAAAGGTTTTCCAAGCTGGTTTTGAAGCTTTGAAAATTAGAGCTTTGAGCGTCCTTTATCAAGGTTTATTAATTTAATCAGTTAGATAGTTTTTGTTCAACAGATATCATTTCAAGCAGGGCCAAAGCAGCTTCACCACCTTTATTGCCCTTCTCGCCGGCTCGTTCAAGAGCTTGCGTAACATCGTTTGTTGTTAGAACTCCAAAGGCTATCGGTTTATTATGTTTTAATATGAGATCAGTTATGCCCCTGTTCACAGCATCGCATACATACTCAAAGTGTGGTGTCCCTCCTCTGATGACCACGCCAAGAGCGATCACACCATCCGGATCTCTGTTTTGGATCAGTTGTTGAACTGCAAGTGGAATCTCATACGAACCGGGACATTTCACAACACTTATATCCTCATCCTGTATACCATTAGATCTAAGTGCTTTTAAGGCACCGTCCAGCATTTTATCCGTTATCATGGAGTTCCATTTGGATACAACAATGCCAATTTTTGCTTTTCCGGGTTTAGTTGAACTTTCTATCATTTCCATTATTCTAATCTTTTAATTCTACAATATTCTTTCGCTGGGTTGTCATCCTTTTAACCTTTTCAACATGTTTATAGGCTATGGTTACGACCCCTAAATTCGTGTATCCCGCATCCTTGCCTTCATGTGTATCGCTTCCCCCTGTCATTAGTAATCCATGTTCATCGCAAAGCTCAGTATATTTTTTTTGCAATGGATAATTATGACTTGGATGAATACACTCAAGCCCATCAATTCCGGCATCAATGAATTTCTTAACTTCATCGGCCGAATACAACCTGCCGGGATGCGCCAATACACAGGCCCCGCCCACATTTTTAACGATCTCGATCACCTCCCGATAATCCGGATAAGTGTTCTCAATAGTACCCAGCTTCTGATTACTTAAATACCTGATGAAAGCCTCCTTGGGACTGCTCACGTATCCTTTTTGAGTGAGAACACGCGCCAGGTGTGGCCGGCCGATATTGGCTCCATTTGCTTCTGCCCACACCTCATCATAATCGACATCCACACCTGCTTTTTGTACGGTTTTGATAATGCCTTTGATACGCCTGCTTCTTGCCTTCCTTTGTTCACTGAGAAATTTCTCCAGATAATCCGTATCAGGATCAAAATAATATGCTAAAATATGCGCTTCTTTAGCGTCGATCGTAGAAGTGATCTCACAACCGGAAATAAGCTCCATACCACATTCATCAGCTTTATCTTTTGCGGAATGATATCCTTTATAAGTATCGTGGTCTGTTATTGAAACGGCACTGAGCTTTTTTTCTTTAGCAAGCTCAATCACCTCAGCAGGTTTTAACTTACCGTCAGAGCAGGTAGTGTGAATGTGCAGATCGGCTTTAGGAAGCATGTATCATTCCCCTGACAGTATGTTAGCATACCGGGTTCGATCGCGTATGATATTCAAAGCTTCAATTACTTCTTCGTCTGTAGTTAGTCCCGCTTTCACCTTCCCTGACTGTCCATCATATCGGGATTTTATCTCAAGAAACAATTGGTTTTTGATATCAGGAGCGTCGCTCTGAAACATTTCCTGCTTCTCTCGCTCGATGGCATTTTTGAGCTCTGTGAGTTGTGACCGGGTATTATCAACATCACGCAGTTGTTCAGACAAGCGTTCCAATAGTTTTTCGGAGTCGGTCGTAAAACTGAAATTGCGTTCCTCCAAAAAAGCTCTAAAATCATCAAAGACCGGTTCAGGCAACTCACTATATCCAAAATCCTGATTCTGTGCTTCGTATTCTGTAGCAAAATCAAAATAAGAGCCTGTTTGCAGCAAAGCTACCTCAAGGATACTTGGCTTCTCATCAGCTGTCTCAAGGTCCGGTTCTATTCCTCGACCTTCATAGACAATGCGACCGTTTCTTGTTTTAAACTCACGCCGGGAACTATCGGCATTCATAACCACAGCATTTCTGCCCTGATGAGTGTACTGTACAGCCTGAATACTTCTTCCGCTTGGAATGTAATAGCGGGAAATGGTGATCTTGAGAGAGGTGTTATAAGGCAATGGTTTTACCACCTGTACCAGTCCTTTTCCGAAACTTTGTTCACCCAATATTATAGCACGATCCAAATCTTGCAAAGCGCCGGCAACCACTTCTGAAGCACTGGCACTGCCACCGTTCATCAATACAACAATTGGTTTATCAAACATGACCGGCTCCTCGGTGGAAAAGGTTTGGTTGTACTCAGATACCCTTCCTCTTATATCAACTACAGTCAAACCCGGTTCCACAAACTTGTCTATGATGGCAACAGCTTCCTGAAGTATTCCTCCGGGGTTATCACGAAGATCCAAAACGAGACCATCAAGATCTGCCTGACCTGAAAGCTCTTCGATCGATCTACGGATCTCTTCAGCTGAATTTATTCCAAACTGACTTAAACGGATATAACCGGCCTCCTCACCTTCACCGATCAAGCCGGCGTAAGATATATTGGTCACTTCGATTCTTTCGCGTGTTATGGTAAAATCAAGGGTTTGCTCAAGACCAAATCTTTTGATACTGAGTGTTACATCAGAACCCACTTCTCCACTGGTAAGAGTATTAACTTCTTCCGGCTGCAGTCCTTCAGTAGTAACACCATCAACAGCAACGATCACATCACCTGCACGAATACCAACTTCATCTGCAGGGCCACCGTCCACCGGTGCCACAACAACTACTTCACCATCTCTGTAGCCTGCTTCAATCCCAATTCCGGCATAATTTCCACGGGACATGATCTCAGATTGTTCATTCTGTGACTCATTGAACATCACAGTATATGGATCCAGTGTTTCGAGCATAGCATCAATACCATTTCGCATAAGTATCTCAGGATCCACTTCGTCCACATACTCCAATGCTACATTCTCGTAGGCCTTACTGAAAATGCTGAAGTTCTTTTTTATCAGAAAATAGATGTCTGTTTGTTGCGCAAGTATTCCCATTGACGCAACAGCGATAACTATTCCGGTAATAAAAAGCCGTGATTTGATATTGGTTAATGCCATATAATTTAGTTGGCTGAAATACGTAGTGTCTGACCTACATAAATTTGGTTTCCGCTAATATTGTTCAGCCTTCTGAGCTCACTGAGACCCATACCAAAGCTTTCAGCGATCTCACTCAGAGTATCATTCCTGCGAACTGTGTAGGTTGTATAATTCCCATCAGTCCCTGTTGATGCTGATGCAATGAAGATATTTTCACCTCTACGCTGTTTTCTTTCTATTTCCTGCTTCTCGGCGTAGCTCATATCATCAATTTTTGAATAGTGTGATAATCTGCTGTCAGGAACATGGATCGTTAGGCCTTGCCCAACGCGGATCGTATTTCCTATCCCATTCCAACTTCTTACATTCCAGGCGCGTACGTCAAACCACTCTGCAATATGACCGACCGTATCACCGGTTTTAACTTTATATGTGACCGGAGTTGTATTGGCAGGTGCAGATGCTGTTCTGGATGTTCTTCTGCTGGTGTTAACACTGCGTTGCTGATTGGTAGGCTGATTAGCTGAGATCTGTGAAGCACTTCCCCTTGGCAAAGGCACAACAAGCTTCTGACCCGGATAAATGGTACTGGACAGACTTTCATTCGATCCATAAAGACCGGCAACCGTAGTTCCATATTTTCTGGCAATTATACCTAACGACTCGCCGCGTCGAACAGTATGCATGGTGATATTTTGACTGCGATTATCTTTAGGGATCTCATTGTAAGCTGCTAAAAACTTCTGCTTATTTACATTACTTGGAATCTTCAGAGGATATTTGTTACCCGGAGGTGTTGCCCAACGTAACAGCTCAGGATTATAATCTTTCAATTCTTCAACGGTAATTCCGGCAGCATTTGCCAGATCTGTCAACTCCATCAGTCCTTCAACTTCAACTACCTCATAAGAGTAAGCTTCGCCCGCATATGACTTCTGAAAACCAAATTCTTCAGGATTCATACCGATCATGGTAGTTGCAATAAACCCTGGTACATATCCACGAGTTTCTCTTGGCAGATATGGATAGGCAGCCCAGTAATCCTCTACCCCACCTGCTCTGCGAATCGCACGTTTTAGTCCGCGAGGGCTAATGTTATAGTTAGCCATGGCTAAATGCCAGTCGCCCCATATGTTATAAAGATCTTTTAAGTGTCGTGCAGCGGCTCGTGTTGCTTTTTCGGGATCCCGGCGTTCATCAACCCACCAATTTACTTCAAGCCCATATACAGATCCGGTAGCACGGATAAACTGCCACATACCCACAGCAGCAGCCCAGCTTTGTGCTTTGGGATTCAAACCACTCTCTATAAATGCAAGATAGGTAAGTTCTTCAGGAGTGCCCTCTTCCCGGAAAATCCTGCGCATCATTGGTTGGTATTTAACCGCACGTGTTAACCATGTTTCCATAACTTCAGGTCGGCGTAATGTGTAATAAACCAAGTGGCGATTGACCTTATCGTTCTGAATAAGTGGAACATCGGTTTTGTTGAAGTTTACGTCATCGGGAAAATCATAGTTATCGACCATCCAGCTATCGTCTTCCGAGAAGAGTTCTTGCTGAACCGTAAAGATCTCTCCTTGTGCCTCATTGCCGGTCTCATTGATGCCGTAAAACTCGCGATATTCTGAAATTACAGACCTATAGAGCTCATTATATCTTCTGTCGCCACTTATTTCCGGATACTCATCCAACAAACTCTGAGTAGCAGCCAAGGCATTGTTGATCTGATTCTCAGCTTCCAGCGGATCATTTACCACCTGAGCTTCCAACGCTTTCACATGGATCTTGTAGATATCAGCAATACGACCCATAATATCCTTTTGAAATCCATCCAATTCCTGCATGGCCGGTTGTTTTTTCAGCCCTTCTTCAGCTCCTAAACCCTGCATTGGATTCTGATAATCCAACAACCGCAGAGGCATTTGATCAATATCTATTGTGATAGTTGAATCCTGTTGTGCTTTCAATCCCGTAGAGAGAAAAACACACACGACTATTACGAGCATGGATTTTGGTAACAAATTTTGCATGTAGATGAGTGTAGTGTTATTAATTATGCTTTAAAGTACTAATAAATGAACTGAATTGGGAACATTACTCATGAAATGGAAAACGACATCATTCGAATTTATTAACCATTGACAGACTTATTCATGTTTTCCGTAAGTTTCTTTTCCTGCCCCGTCCATTGCTGAGCCAAAGGCCATCTCCGTCCTGTTCCAAAAGCCTTAACTGACATCTTTAATCCGGGAGGTGCCTGAAATCTCTTATGCTCGTTGAGATCGACCAATCTGATCACTTTATCAACCAATTCGCCGGGAAATCCGGTTCTAATGATCTCCTCTCTTGAAGATTGATGTTCTATGTAATATCTAAGAATACTATCTAAAGTTCCATAATCCGGCAAAGAATCTGAATCTTTTTGATCCGGTCGCAACTCTGCACTTGGCGGCTTATTGATAATATTCTCCGGAATGACCTCTTTTTCATAATACTCTTCATTCAACCATCTACAGATATCGTATACTTCGGTTTTATAAATATCTGAGATCACTGAGAGTCCACCGGCCATATCACCGTAAAGAGTACAATAGCCAACTGCCATTTCTGATTTATTACCGGTATTCAGAACCATGTACCCAAATTTATTGGCTAGTGCCATAAGAATAACACCCCTTGAACGGCTTTGAAGGTTTTCCTCTGCTACACCAAAACCTGTTCCTTCAAATTGTGATTGCAGGGCATTCGTAAACGATCCATATATATCTTTGATAGGGATCTCGAGCAGCTCAATTCCCAGGTTTTTTGCCAGACGTTCAGAATCGCTTACACTTCCCTCGGATGAAAACTCTGATGGCATTGTAACTGCTTTCACATTTTCTGCACCAAGTGCCTCGGTCGCTATAACACAGGTGAGTGAAGAGTCAATTCCACCGCTTAATCCCAATATAACAGTATCAGCAGCTTTTGACTTTTTTAGATAGTCTTTAACACCCAACACCAAGCCCTCAAACATCACTTGCTCTTTTGGGGGATTCACTATATTAGCCTCCACATCGGTGATCGCTTCTACCTCGTAATTCTGAGGATTGAAATCAATGTCCACCTTATCCGTATCAAATCGTCTGGATCGGGCTTTAATGGTTCCGGTCTTGTCAAAAGCGAGGGAATCTCCATCAAAAATCAATTCCGTTTGTGCCCCTACCTGATTTACATAAAATAGCGGGATTTCAAGCTGCCCGACATGATTCTGCAACATATTTGTGCGGGTTTCAGGCTTGTTTTTATTGAAAGGAGAAGCGGAAACGTTAACGATCGCCTTCGCTCCGTTTTCGGCTAGGATCTTAGCTGGATTCTTGTCATAAATATGATACTGTATATCGTTATCGTTGAACCAAATATCTTCACAGATGGTGATACCAAACGGAAAGCCCTTAATAAAAACCGGCTCAAATTCATTGCCCGGCTCAAAATACCGAAGGTCATCAAAGACGTCATAGGTGGGTAGTAACGCTTTATGAATGCGTTGCTTTTCTTCCCCATGTTCTGCGACAATAGCTGAATTGTAGCAAGGGCGCCCTGTTTCTGATAAATTCTGTGTTACTGTACCAAATATGACCGTCGTTTTCTTGCTGGCCTCAATGATTTTTCGATTCATGTTATAGATCAGTTCCCGAAAAACATCCCTCTCCAGAAGGTCCATCGGAGGGTATCCTGTTGTCACAAGCTCCGGTAAAATCAAGAGTTCTATGTCATCCTCTTCAGCTTTTTGCATAGCGGATAGAACCAGCTCTGTGTTTCCTGTTAAATCTCCTATCGTAGGATTCAGCTGTTGAAGTCTTATGCGCACTTTTTTGTTTGGTTAAATTAGAATTTCAAGATAAGGAGAGTATGTGATAAAATAAGAATCAACGAACTAGGTTTTTACCCGATAATTTGCGGAGTATTCTGTAATAGAACCCACATAATCATTCATTAATTAACATAGACCGTCTTAGTGTTCACGAATTCCCGAATACCATAAAGGCTGAGTTCTCGGCCATATCCCGATTGCTTAATGCCCCCAAATGGAAGTCTTGGGTCGGATTTCACAAATTCATTCACAAAGCAGCATCCGGCTTCCAATTCATAGGCAGCGATGTGTTCTGCTCTTTCTTCATCTTGAGAAAAAACAGCAGCTCCAAGACCAAAGATGGTATCATTGGCCACTCTAATAGCCTCAGATTCATCCTTCACTTTAATAATTGCAGCCACAGGACCAAATAATTCTTCTTCGTAAGCAGGCATACCAGGCCCAACATCTTCAAGAATGGTTATAGGATAGTAAGCTCCATCACTTTCGGGCTTTTGCCCGCCTAGAGTGATCTTGGCTCCATTTTCCACGCTTTTTTGAACTTGTTCATGCAATTCATCCCTAAGATCAACTCTGGCCTGCGGGCCAACATCTGTGTCTTCCTCAAACGGATCGCCTACTTTTTTAGACTTCATTATCTGGGTGAATTCCTCTACAAATTTATTATAAACTTTTTCAGTAACTATGAACCGTTTCGCTGCAATGCAACTCTGTCCACTATTTATTAGCCGTGACGTCGCACAAGTTTCTGCCGCTCTACTGATATCGGCATCTTCAAGAATTATATATGGATCACTGCCCCCAAGTTCGAGCACGGTTTTCTTTAGGGTTTCTCCGGCCTGGGCTGCAACGGCCTTTCCTGCCCTGGTACTTCCGGTAAGTGTTACAGCTGCAACTCCCTTATGCTGTATTACTTCTTTCATTCCGCTCTTACCACGAATTATTGTCCTGAAAAGGTCTTTTGGAACCCCCGCTTCGTGTATGATACTTTCAATCTCCAAAGCGCATCCCGTACTGTTTTGGGAGTGTTTCAGAATTGCTCCGTTACCTGCCATCAGTGCCGGTGCAGCAAAGCGAAAAAGCTGCCAGAAGGGAAAATTCCATGGCATGATCGCTAATACCACTCCAAGCGGATTAAATGTGACAAAGCTTTTTTTAGCATCCGTTTCAATTACATCATCATCGAGAAAAGCTTCGGCATTTTCAGCATAATACTCACAGACCCAGGCACATTTTTCAGCTTCACTTACACCTTGTGCCAATGGTTTACCCATTTCTTTGGCCATCAATTCAGCCAGTTCATGTTTTCGCTGCTTCAGAATGTCGGCAATCTTCTTCAGGTAACCAGCTCTAACATTGAAACTTTTTTTCTTCCATTCCCTCTGCTCCTCATTCGCTCCTTGAATAATGGAATCGATATCCTCCATATTCATTTCTTCGTATTCTTTAAGAGTTTGTCCGGTGGCGGGATTTATGGTTTTCATGGCATACCTTTTCTTTTGACTTCTTTATCTCTCAAACGGTTAGTGGAGTGTAGGAATTCCATATCTTTATTGCTGTAAAACACTAAAAGAAATCATACTTCGCTTCTTTTAATTTACGAATTTTCATTGCCAGATCTCTGCAGCTGGCTTTCTATTCAGAGTTCCTTTCAACAGCATTCAAAATGGTCTCCAGCACTGCTTCCAATAACTCATTATCTATGATTAAAGGTGGGGCAAGGCGAATTAAGGTATTAGAATGAAGTGTCCATCCAAGTAAAATGTCTTTTTCGAAGCAATCTTCTACAACCTTTCTGGTCAGCTCCCGGCTTTTCAGCTGCAACCCAAGCATAGCTCCTTTTCCGCGAACTTCAATTATACCGTGGCCTTGTAATTTCGACTTGATCTTCTTTTCGATCTCCAATGCACGATCCAGATAATTACCATTCAGTAACTCTTTGAGATTAGCATAAGCCGCAGCGGAAGAAACCGGATGTCCTCCAAATGTAGTAACGTGGTTTAGTGGCGGGTCATATTTGAAACTTTGGAAGATCTGTTTAGATGACAAAAATCCACCAATGGGCATGCCGCCCCCCATGGCTTTGGCAATACAGAGAATATCCGGTACAACTCCATAATCTTGAAAAGCAAAAAGCTTACCTGTTCGGCCAAATCCACTTTGGATCTCATCAAATATGAGCAAAGCGCCGGTTTCATTGCATCTTTTTCGGATCTCTCCCAGCCAGCTGTTTTGAGCAGGGATAATTCCGCCTTCTCCCTGAATGGGTTCCATTATTACTGCAGCCGTTTCACTATCGATCAGATCTAAATTATCGAAAGAGTTAAAATCCAAAAAATAGACATCAGGTAGCAAAGGCAGGTAAGGATCACGATAGACATCTCTGCCTGTAACACTCAATGAGCCATGAGTATCTCCATGGTAACTATTCTTAAAGCCGATCAGCTTAGTACGCCCAGTAAATTTTTTAGCTAGTTTTAGAGCGCCTTCTATAGCTTCGGTCCCGGAATTTACCAAGTAGATCTGTTCTAACTGGCTAGGTAAACATGAAGTTAAGAGCTCCGCAAAATCAACCTGTGGTTTTTGTACAAATTCACCATATACCATCACATGCAGATGTTTGTCTACCTGTTCATGAATAGCTTCCACTACCTTGGGATGCCTGTGTCCCAAACTGCTGACTGCTATGCCAGAAATGAAATCAATAAATCTTCTGCCATCAGTGGTATCGATATAAGGACCTTCAGCATGACTGACTTCCAATCCCAAAGGCGCATCACTGGTTTGTGCAATATGGCGAAGAAATTTATCTAACATGTTTATTCGGAGAAGGGTGATTTAAAATACTTAGATTACCCAAAATAGCAGATTTAAAGTTTACTTATCGAATGCATCAAGCAATTCGATAAATTCTTTTTGAATGGATCTGCCCTTGTCTTTGGCATACCAAAGGTGAAGGCTTTCAACAGCACGTTTATTTGGAATATCAGGATCATTCTTAGCATGCCAATACAGCTCATTGGCTTCATATGGTCGGGGACCCCAAGTGCCCAATACTCTTTTTGTATGCTTATCAATTGCGATCAATTTCGGAACCGACCTGGCTCCGTTAGTCAAAAACTGATCCATGACCTCTAGATTTTGGTCTCTGAGAATAATCTTAAGTTCAATAAGTTCACTTTCTTCAGCCATTTTAGCTATAAAAGGAAGGGTTTGAGCCCCATCACCACACCAGCCTTCATTGATAACCAGCCACACCATATCTCTGGATATGTCTTTCAGTTTATTTTTAAGCTCTTTAGAAAGTTTTCCATGCTTATCCCAACGGTTAGAACGCTGTATGTACATTTTAGTGTAATCCAGCATATTCTGACGGTTATCTTCATTAGTCGTTCTCTTCTGACCATATAGTTCTTCTATGTGTTCATTGAACTCCTGATAGTTAAAAGCGGTATCTAACAGGTCACCAGTAATTAATGTTTTTGTAACATCTTTCATTTTCATAACTCTTTTTATCAGACAGAAAGGTAAAGAAACCACATTTTAATAGTTATCGATTGTTTAAATAACACCGATCTGTAGAAAGCATCATTCCATTGATAAGTATTCAAACACAGTGATTAGTTGTAACAAAATCAGGAGTACCATGAAAAGATTAAAATCGTGTTTAGTGATGAGTAAAGATGTGATCACCCAACATGAGATTGCACAAATGCTATCTGATCTGGGAATCGAAATCATCTACTATGCTGAATCCCTGGAAGAGACATTAGAAATAACAGAAGAGCAACAACCAACACACGCTTTTTTGGATCTGGAATTTGAAACATCCTTTTCCGGTTCATTCATTACTCAAATGAATCAGGTTTCAAGAACCAGGGTCACCTTAATCAAAAAACGAGGTACTAAGAACTCCGGTGATATAAAACTGAATATCAAAGGCAATGTTACTGTCCTTGAAAAGCCCGTAACTATAACATTGCTGAATGATATTGTGCACCCACAATTCAGTTTTGGAGCCTTATTGGCAGAAGCTGAGTCTCAACTTAAAGAAGAAGGTCACTGGCAATCCATGTCAGCATAAAAAGTACAAAAGAGAGTGACGCCAAAAATTTGATCCGCATGACCAACGGATATTCACTCTTCTTACCTTCTAACTGCAAAACCAGATAAAGAACTGCTAAGTAAGCAAGGCTTCCGACCCCACCAAAGACATATCCAGCCGTACCTTTACTAATCACCAGTGTAACTGATAATATTACAGTTCCTAAAGGGAATAAAACAGCAAACAACCATTTAATGCCTTTTAAACCATATTTAGCAGCAAAGGTCTCATCACCTCTATTCATATCGTCTTCCGTTTGAAATACCTGAGATACGGGATATAAACTCAGAACAAGACAGGCTACTCCTAAGGCTATCAAATCTTCATATAATGTAATTGGATAGCCGCCCGCTGCGAGATATCCAAGAAAAAATGAATTTGTACCGGTACTGACCCCAATAGCGATCAGACTTAATATCGGTTTACCCTTCCAGCGTACCAAAGGTGAGGAATAGAGCCAGAATAAAACCATACTAATCGCATAGATTAATGCGAAATTCCACCCGACATATATAGCCCAATACAAGCCTAAATACTGAATCACCAAAGAAACCGGCCACATCCAGCGTTGCATTTTTGGAGGTGATTCTAATCCACCGACTGGACCCTCATCTTTATCCCACCAGGAATTATAAACCGTGGCCCCACCAAATAACAAAACATGAACATTCAAAAACTGAAGACCGTATTGTGGCCAGTTGACTTCATCAACAAATAAAGCTGCCAATAAATATCCCCCGGAGAGTATGAAAAACTGGTAGTGTAAGCGAAGGTGAATAAAAAAGTTTAGAACCTGACTCAACATTAACCTGATCAATTCACATGAAAATTTGTAATTATAAATATAGCCTGAATCTAATCTTTAATTCTAGAAATTGAATTTTTAAATCCACGGTTTTCATTCCGTATCTTTAGAGTATGCATACTGAAACAATAAATATATATAACAGAGAAACAATACCCGAAGCAAAATGGAAAGCTGAAAAAGCGGCACATGAACAGCGTGTAGATGAACTTTTGAATGATTACCTGGAGGCACGTTCCCGTCAGGAAAAAAATCCCGTGATGGATTTTTTGTTTGAGTATTATGCTTTTCGTCCGGCCAACTTGCGAAAATGGTCGCCGGGAATTGGGGTAACCCTTTTCTTTTCTAAGTTAGAAGAATTGCCTGAAATTTCAGAAATCATTACCTATGATAAAGTAGCTTTTGTAGACCCAAGACTCTTCCCCCAAAAAAGGATCTCTTCTTTGAAGTGGATGCTGAAGATGCTGATCAATACACAACAATCTCGCCCGTCTTTTGGCTGTTTTGGAATGCATGAATGGGCAATGGTTTATAAATCTGATAATCCGCGACATGATCAGTTACCAATGCGCATGGAGCCCGAAGAATTGGCTGGTTTTGTGGAATCACGCCCTTTGTTATGCACCCATTTTGATGCTTTTCGTTTTTTCACAAAGCCTGCAAAGCCAATGAATAAGTTTAAATTATCCCGTGAAAAATTTCATGAAACTGAACAACCGGGTTGTATTCACTCTAATATGGACCTCTATAAATGGGCTTTTAAGATGCATCCCTGGATACCAAGCTCATTGATACTTGAAGCTTTTGAATTAGCTGTGGAAGCTCGTTACATCGACATGCAGGCAAGTCCTTATGATCTGCGCGAACAGGGAATGGAACCCATTAAAATTGAGACCGAAGAAGGGCGAAAAGAATACAAACTGAAACAAGAGATGATCTTTGAAAAGGGAGTTCCGGTTCGGGAAAAAATTATTTCATTTATGAAAATATTGCTAAATGATAGAATTAAATAACAAGATCCTGCTTACATGGGAATTCCAGCCCAAAAAATCTTACCTAAGACTTCCACATCTGTAAAATCCTTCTCATTTAGAATAACAGAATTATACTTTTTATTAATAGTTGACAGCTCAACCTTAGAATTAGGTAATTTTTGAACCAGCTTCATTCTTATTACATTATCAAACTTAAGAATGAATATACCATCTGCAGTAATATTTTTTTGGGCCTCATTGACTAATACAATGCTACCGGGCTTGATAGTAGGGTACATAGCATCACACTCGACTGATAACGAAAATATTGAATCATAGTCTTTATGATCAATAATATCTAAAAGTGCATTACAGATCGGCATACTTTCCGTGCTACTTTTCCAGTCTGAAACTTTAATTGATCCTTCACCATTGTTAGTTATCTGTTTCATCTTATAAAAAGGAACAAGAATTTCAGGAAAAGTATTTTTCTTGGATGAGTCTTTGAGCGAGCCAAGAACAGCTCCTGTCCCCTTCATTAGCCAGTCTGAATTTATATTTTTCTCACTATTGAGAATTTTACTGAGAAATGTATAATCGGGAGATGAAGTCCCGCTTCTATATCTATAATATGTTGATACACTGCAATCACCTATCTTAGCTATTTCCTGGGGTGAATAACCGGTAATTTTTTCTAATTCTTTAAGCTTTTCAGCTATTGTCGGTACTTCTTCTTTCACAATATTTTTCATTATCATATTTGATATTAATAATCGCCCTGTATATTATCATATATGATAAATACTTAACGCTTTCTCTATATAGCCGCACAAAAATGTTAGATGAAAGTTAAACAGTATATTAAACTAATCTATTAATGGATATGATAAATAAACTATCAGAAGATTCTGAGATATTTAAATTATTATTCTATGACAGCCCTACCCCCCAATTAGTGATTAATAGCGATTTTAAAGTTGAGCAAGCTAATAGTGCTTTTAAAGTAATTTTTAAGAATAATAAAATAAAAGATATTCAATTTTATGATATATTTAAGAATCTAATTTCTGATAAATCGTCAATACTATCAGATGGAATTTATTGGTCTGATAGTATTGAGAATAATAACCACTTATTCAAAATTATATTTAACGAATATCAAGAAAATAATACTGAATTATATCTTGCCTGGATCTTTCCAATCAGATCTACCAAGCCTTTTATTGACTCCAAATTAACAGGTCAAACCTATATGGCAGTTGATAACAACGCAAAGATATTGTTCTTGCATGACCCTGAAAACATATTCGCACAAGAGACTAATAAACAGACATCTACCTTAAACGATTTGTTTATTTCGCAATCTTACATTGAAAATCCATGGATTTGTTTTGTTCAAGATGGGTTAAGAAAAGGTATTCTTAAATTCAAAAATACACTTGATCAAACATATCATTTGAAATTTAATATTGTCAGCTTCGACAAATTTGGTATCCATTTTTTCTTGCTTGAAAATGAAACAAAATTGAGAAGCATTGAAAAGGGGCATGAAATAATGTCCATTACTTTTGATACGATGGACACACCGATTGTGTGCATGGATGACAATTTCAACATCTCCTACATTAATAGAGCAGGATTAGAGCTTTGGCAGATCAGGTCTTTTGAAGAAGCTATTAAAACAAATATTGAAACTTACTTTACACAAAAAAAACGTTTTAAAATAATTCGAAAGCATCTGAGTAAAGAACATAATTGGCAGGGCAGACTCAATGGTATTTCATTCAATAACAGCCAATTTGATGTTTTATTGAATATTAAAAAGATACCTGTTTCACCTTCTTTTAAATATAAATGGCTTGTTACCCTTAGAAGAATTGACAATGAATTAAAACGAGAACAAAAATTAAAAAAATTCAAAAATAGATATCACCAATTCTTTAATTCTAGCCCGGATGCCATTTTTATTGTTAATAAAAATGGCATTATTGAAAAAATGAATCCCAGTGCTGAAAAAATGTTTGGTTATAAGCCCTTTGAACTTATCGGAGAACCTGTAGAAATTTTAGTTCCTGACAGGTTTAAGCACTCTCATATATCAAATCGAATGGCATATTATAAAAACCCTACTCAGCGACCAATGGGCAGTAAAATGAATTTTAAAGCAAAAAGGAAAGATGATACATGTATTCCAGTTGATATCATGTTAGGTCCTCTAGAGGAAGACAATCAAACTAAAACATATGTTGCAATCCGTGACACAACAAAATTTTTAAATGCAAAAAATAAGATTAAAGATTCTCTTGCAGAAAAAGAGAACCTACTTAAAGAGATGCATCATCGTGTGAAAAACAACCTTGCCGTGGTATCAGGTTTGTTAGAGCTTCAGTTATATCAGGAAGATGATGAAAAATTAGTTGAAACCCTTAGGAATGGAATTAACAGAATAAAGTCTATTGCTCTAGTACATGAACAACTCTATCAATTAGAAGAATTCGCCTCATTAAAATTTGATAGCTATTTACAGGATTTTTGTAAAAACCTACATCAAGCGCATATTTATAATCAGGATATAGATATAGAAACTGATTTAGACCCCATCGAACTGTCTATGGAATATGCAATACCGTGTGCCTTAATTCTTAATGAAATAATTACAAACTCTCTTAAACATGCCTTCGATAAAAATAGATCCGGCAAAATTAAAGTGGAACTTAAAAAAATTAACCCTACAGAGACTAACATATCATTAAAAGTATCAGATGATGGGGTTGGTATTCCAAGAAAATATATCTCCGGCAGTGAAGAATCACTTGGTATGACTTTAATACATATACTGACAAAACAAATTGATGGAGATATAACCATCACAAATGCTGATGGAACAGTACACACAATTTATTTTAATCCAGATAATCCTTTATAATGAATTTTTTAATTATTTTTATGCTTTAGTTTAACTCAGATTCAGTTTATTCAATCGATTTTTTATCACTAAATACTGATCTACAGTTTGCTCGTTATCAAATATTATATCTGAAAGTTTATCCAACTTATCTTGGGCATCATCTACCTCTTGAATAAGATCTTCAAAGGTAGTAACAAAGGTTTTAGCATTTTCTCCCATCTTTGCAATTTCGATCTTTCCTGTCGTTTTAATGTATCTAAGTACGTGGAGAAACCTCTCAATTTTAATAATCTGCGTTCGAAGACCCCGTAAATTTTTAGGGAGCTCAGCAATACCTTCAATTATAGAATCCATTCTGTCTTTATAGCCATTTACAAGTATTTTTTCTGCTTCTTCTATTCCTAATAGTTGATTTGTTATAAACGCATCACCTTCATCATCAGATGACATCTCGAGTAAAAAATTATTGGTCATTTCAACTTGAAGCTTTGATGATATAATGTCAAAATTAAGACCAATCAATAGTTTGTTAAGATCTTTAACAATATCTTGTATTTGATTTAATTCAACTTCCCCTTTTTGCGATTGTTTACCCATATTTTGAGCAATAGTTGATATAGAATAATCATTGCTAAGCTTTGAAGCGCCAATCTGAGCATTTAGAGATAATTTAAAAATTGATCTTGCCAGTTCAAGCATATAATTGGAGTTTTCGATCAAAACCTCTTGTAACCTTTCTATACTCTCTAACCTGGTAAATAAATTTCCGAGTAAATTTTGTAATTCAATTTGTGCCGGCGGAACATCTCCATCTAATAAAACGGACTGGATTTTTTCTTTGTCTAGTTCCTTTTCACGATTTCTCATTTCTGTTTCTAGAGCTTTCCACATGAAATCATCATAAGAGTCAAAACCATGTTCATTCAAAATTGAATTGAGGTATTCTTCAGCTTCATTCATCCCTCTTCTTTTACCAAGCTCAGCCTCTTTTTCTTTTTCAAACGTAAGTACCTTTTTATAGATAGCCTTTACCTCACTGAATAACTCGCTTCCAGGTTTTAATCTTATAGATAAATAGCCGGCTTCACAAGGATAGGCTAAAGCCATAACCCAATAATAGCTTCCATCTTTTGCTCTGTTTTTCACATATGCTGCTACCGGCTTACTTTCATTTAAATGATCCCAAAATATTTTAAAAACCGATCTCGGCATATCCGGATGGCGAATAACCTTATGAAGCTTCCCTATGATCTCATCAGTCTTGTAACCACTAATTCTAATGAAGACCTCATTTGCAAATAATATCTTTGACTTTTTATCAGTAACTGAAAAGAACAATTCGTCATACTCAAAAGGTCTTTCAACATCTAGTATTTTGGTATTCTTTACGCTTGTTCTTTCTTCTGTGATGCTATCTGTTTGTGGAGCCATAGGTAGTAAAGATTTAATATAAAATGGAATTTTCGCATATTTGCCTAAATGACTTATCGGCAAATTTTATCAACTATTAAATCTTTACTTGTAAAAAATATCAGGCCAATAATTTTCAATATTATTTTCTTACTATTTACTGTTATGCTTAATTGTCAATTACTCATGCAACTTCATTCCCCGATATCCGCAAGTACCTGTTTTACTACTTCAACATCCTCATCTGTGATCTGAAAGTGAAAAGTGGCTCTGATAATTTGGGGCCCGAAAGGAATCATCTGAATACCTTTCTTTTTCAACTTCTTGATTACTTTTTCAGCCGGTTCCTTTACAGTGTCAAATAGCAGAATATTGGTTTGTAAACTGTTCATATCCACAGCCAGGAACTTGCTGTCGAAAATAACCTTAGCCACTTCCTTCGCTCGCCTGTGATCGTCTTTAAGTTTGTCCCAATTATTTTCAAGGGCATAATCTGCGGCGGCTGCCAGAAGACCAACCTGACGCATGCCACCACCCCACATCTTTCGGTAGCGCCGGGCTTTGGTAATGTGCTCTTTGGAAGACAACAGCATAGACCCTACCGGGGCGCCTAATCCTTTTGAGAAACAAACCGAAATAGTATCTGAAATTTCTCCAAAGAACCCAGGCTCTACGTCGGTAGCCGTTATAGCATTCCAGATTCTGGCACCATCAAGGTGAACAAATAAGTTTTCTTCGTCTGCAAATGATTTGATCTCGCTCAACTCTTGCTTGGAGTAGCAAACTCCTCCACCTTTGTTGGTAGAATTTTCAAGGCAAATAACTCGTGTTCTCGGTTCCCAGTCATAATGCCCCCTTTTTGTATGGTCCAAAAGTGAAGTATTTAATTTACCATGCTTTCCTGGTAATGTGCGAACCTGAACACCTGATAATGCTGAAGCCGCTCCGGTCTCATAATTGAAAATATGTCCTTTTTCATCTATAAGAATTTCGTCGCCCGGTTCTGTTAATACCTTGACACCCAATTGATTACTCATGGTGCCGCTTGGCACGTATAAGCCGGCTTCCATGCCAAACATTTTTGCTACTTTCTGCTGAAAGGCATTTACAGTTTCATCTTCACCAAATACATCATCCCCCACCTCCGCTTTCATCATCGCTTCCAACATGTCAGGGCTCGGTCGTGTAATTGTATCGCTTCGCAGATCTATCATATTCTTATTTTGCTTTTTCGATTTGTTGAAATATAATCAATACGAGTTGTTTTAATAAAAATAGGTTGTTGCTGAAACGATAAAAAAGGCAAAACTCTTTACGTTTTTCCATTGAAGACAAAATCAGACTAATCCAATTTTGAATATAGAAGCAAAATATGACATTATAATCGCCGGTGGTGGTCTGTCAGGGCTTAGCCTGGCGTGGTACCTTGCCAAGGGTGGCTACCAAGGTGAAGTTCTGATAGTTGATTCCACATTTGCCCCTGTCAATGATAAAACCTGGTGCTTCTGGACTAAAAAAGAACCTCCATTTAAAGATATTATTTATAAGAAGTGGAATAAATGCTGGGTGTCTGTTCTCGATTACAAAACCTTCAGGTATATGCATTCATTCTCCTACTACTGCATCCGAAGCGGTGATTTCCGGGAACATGTACTGAGAGAACTCAAATGGCAAAAGAACTTTACCCTGTTAGAAGAAAACGTCCTGGATCTCTCATCCAATAAGAGCAAAGCATCTCTGATCACCAAGAACGGAGACACTTATCTGGCAAACTATATTTTTCAGAGCATTTTGAAACCCAGGGAACTGAAGGAAGGCGCTATCAAATATCCGCTTAAACAGCACTTTTTGGGATGGGAAATTATTGCCATTGAGGATAGCTTTGATCCGGAAACCTTTACTATCATGGACTTTGATGATGAATTCTCTCCGGGGGTTGGATTTATGTATGTACTGCCATACACTCAACAAAAGGCCCTGCTTGAGTTCACTGTGTTTTCAGAAAATCTGCTTAAAAAGAAAAAGTACAAGCAAAAAATCCGCCACTACTTATATCACAATTTTGGATTGGATGAGGATCATTATGAGATCACTCGAAAAGAATATGGTATTATACCTATGGAAGATCGGCCTCATCACCCCTATTATGAACAGAATATTATAAATCTTGGCAGTGTGGGCGGACAAACAAAACCAAGTACCGGTTATACATTTACCCGAATCCAGGATTACACTAAAGATGTTGCTCAGGAGCTTATTGATGGAAAACAACCCTCTCCTCCCACTCCCTCAAAATTCAAGTATCGGTTTTATGATCTGCTTTTACTTCATATTTTATCCAACTCCACGGAGGATAGCTTGAGAGTATTCAGGTCACTGTTCAAAAACAATCATTTTGATGAAATCCTGGCATTTCTGGGCGAAAGCACAAACATCAGAGAAGACCTCAGGATCATGTCCTCAGTGCCTTATGGTCCATTTTTTAAAGCTATTTGGCATAACCTTTGACCAATTCAGACACTGTTAACCAGGATAGGGAGGATCGATTTCATATTCTTTTTTATCCATTAAGTGGTATACGGCCCTCCAGTGATGATATGCCAGTTTATCCAGCCAGCGGATGGTATCAAGATTAGCTAAGATCTGAATGGATGACACTTTAGTGTTGGCCGCCTGCTCCAGAACCTCAACCCTTCGCTTTTTCCTGAGATCAGCCAGCTTTACAGAAACCTCACACAAATGCTCAGCAACTTTTTTTTCCTCCTGATCCGCTATCCATTTCTGAGTTTTGTCAAACGACATTTGTAGCATTACCGACATTTGAGTAGCAACAGGATCATCAGGGATATTTTTAATGAAATGGGTATCTCTGCAGGCATCCAGGATCCGGACGTTATGATCCAACGCATGCAGGGTCGCCACATATCTATTGTAATCAGGTTTTTGTTCAGATCCAATCTTGATCTCATTCAAAAACTGACTGATTTCAACCTTGGCAAGCTCGGCCTGATTCAAAAAATTACGATCTACAGATAGATTGCTATCTCCAAGAGCTTTTGACAGGTACTCCAACAGCCCACTCAGCATATCTTGCAAACTTCGGTTTACGGTCTCTACTGCCACCGAAGGTATTTGCTGAACCGAGTTGTCCAGCCTGTGAGTCATGGAAAATTCATCTTCAGGGAACCACTTCATCACAATATTGGTGAAAAACATCCGAAATGGCATGATGATCATAATACCCAACAAATTGAAAGAAGTATGAAAAGCTGCAACTGCTATGGCCATCTGAGCCGGATCATTCAGTATTTGCAAATATCCAGATGTCCACAGAAAAACAGGCATGACTGCAATAGCTATGATCGCGATCACCAAACCAAATAAAACATATATAACACCGGTTCGAATGGCTGCGACAGATGCCCCGATTATGGCAATAAGGGCTGTAATTGATGTTCCAAAATTTTGACCGATTACCAATGCAGCAGCCTGTGGAAGATCAATGGCTCCGGCAAAAAGCGCTGTTAAGGTTGTCGCTACCGCCGCACTGGACGACTGCATAATGACAGTCATGACAATACCAATTATAATAAGTAACCATATACCTTTAAAAGTGCTTCCTGAAAAGACTGTAAAGTCAATGTAATCTCTAAGTCCCTCCATTCCAACCTGCAAAGTATCGATTCCCATAAAGATAAGACCGAATCCTGCCAATGCAAGTCCGGCATGAGCTATTTTACCGGATGACAGCAATTTCATAATCGCTCCAACTCCGATAATAGGTAAGGCTATCACGGAAACACTATATCTCAGGCCAAGAGTGGCCACTATCCAACCTGTACTGGTTGTTCCTAATTTTGCACCAAGCAGTACACCTATCGTTTGTGGAAAACTTATAAGGCCTGCACTGACAAATCCAATAGTTGCCAGAGTTGTTGCACTTGAGGACTGCACCAAAAACGTGACCAGGGTTCCGGAGCCTAATGCACTGAAAGGTCCTTTAACGAAACGGCTGAGCAACAGACGCAGTGTATCCCCTGCCAGATTCTTTAAACCATCTGTCAACAGAATCATCCCAAGCAAAAATAAACCAATTCCACCTGCCAGAGTAAGTAACATAAAACCGCTGTTTTGTGGTCTTCTAATCCAACATAGCTAATGCTTTTAAATAATGGAAGACTTAGTTGATTTACTTTCGAAAACTTAATTTCTCAACTTACACATTTGAGTTATGATATGACCATCCATAAATAAACACTCTCAGGTGATATCCGGTCATATTTTGAAACGATTACCCCGTCTTATTCATTGTAATCAGTGAATTTAAATAAAGACAAGCAAGTCATGAAAAAAGAGACACTTACAAACTATACCACTGACCTGTTCACTTTAATAAAACACACACATAAAGCTGTTAAAACGCAACAAACATCTACGAAGATCAAGAATGCAAAAGCCAGTGATCTACTGCACAATATTGACTTGGTACTGTCGGAGCAAATAGAGCAACTAAAGGAGATGGATGATCTTCTAAATGATGGCACAAAAAATACTATAAAGAAATCACTAGCAACATTTACTGGGGCTATTGCAGGTGCAATTGATACTCAACGCTCTGATGCTACATCAAAAATGTTACGGGATGATTACACTGCACTTGGTATGATTGCGACTGGATATACCATGCTACACACGGCAGCTCTTGGAATAAATAATCAGGAGCTTGCAGACTTTACTCAAAGAAGCCTGACCCAAATAGCAGCGCTTGTCACTCAGACCAGTAAAGTCATTCCCCATATTGTTGCAGATGAGCTTGATATATCTGATGTTGCCGAACAAGCTGAATCAAACACTCAGGAATGCTGGAATCCTGAAAACTATTCACAGGAAGCATGATCAAACAACAAATAAGATTTATTTTTCTAATACCCGGTCAAAACCGGGTATTTTTATTTTGTGAACAAAAATTGAGAAAGAATGGCGATAACAGCCGTTTCAGCTCTTAAGCGGTATTTTCCTAAAGTGATCAGTTTTGCACTTCTGCCTATTGCGATCTCAGTTTCCCGTTCTGAGAAACCACCTTCGGGACCCACTAAGAAAAGATTCTTTGAGTCAGTCAAAGCATGGGGCTGTTCAGCTTTTGCCTGCATATAGGCCATGATCGGCTTATGATCTTCGTAGTGATCCAATACTTCATCGAGTGAGTCAATGAAAACTACCTTCGGCAGCCATGACCGCTTACTTTGTTTGAAGGCACTGAGAGCAATAGTTTGCAGCCTGTCCTTATTAATCTTTGAACGTTCTGAATGGTCAGCATGAAAAATACAGATCTCCCACGCACCCAGCTCTACTGCTTTTTCAACAGCAAACTCAAGGCGATCCCGTTTTTTTATCGCACCAAATGCAACCACCTTTTTGGTAGGCGGTTCCTCTTCATGCACGGCCTCCTTTATTCTGCCCTTGATCTTATCCCTGCTGATCTCGGTCACTTCAGATTTATATATATTCCCCAATCCATCAGAAGCATAAAGCGTATCACCCTCTTTGAACCGCATCACTTTGGAAGCATGCCTCGCCTCCTGTCCAGCCAGTTCTAAAAATCCATTTACAATAGAAGCCGCTTGGGAATAAAAAAGATTTTCAATTTCCATGATCTGATCTCCGGTTCAGGGGATTAGTGTGAAATTAAATGTATTACTCAGGCTTAGATTTCCTCTTATAATAAGCTCCCGTTTCAAAAGAGGTCTCTCCTGTCTCCAGCATCAACTCGATGTAAGGTGCGCATAAACTGCATCCACAGCTGCAGTATTTTTGATCCTGAAGTTCTTTGACTGAGGTAATATCATTTTCTTCAATGTATGACTTTATTTCACTGAAATCTTTTTTGTGGCATATACATTTCGATACGGTAAATTTGCTCATCCTTCTTTAAAATGTTTTCCCAATTTCAGATCCTGTCCCTGATAGTTGCTGTCAATTTCTTCTCCATATACAAAATCAGGATGCTCAGCATTAGGTTCAAATTGCATGCTGAACAAAGTCTGACCATCTTCTATCATAAAAGGCACATCATGGGAACGTACCTCCAATACAGCCCTTGCTCCTTTATCCTCCACAGTTCCTCCGAAGCCACTATCAAAGAACCCGGCATAGTGTGTTCTGAGTTCACCTGAACCTGTATCATAGGCCATCATCTCGCAAGCAAGATGAGCCGGAATACGGATACGTTCTTTGGAAGCAAAAATATAAAATGCCTCCGGTTCCAGGATCAGCTGGTGATTAGGCTGAGCATAAATCGGTTCCCAGAAATCATTAACCTCATAAAACCCGATCTTATCAAGGTCGATATAATCATTATGCTTTTTAGCCTTATAACCAATGATCTCGCCTTTTTTAGCTCTCAGATCCACGCTCATAAACAGTCCCTGATTAACCTTGATCTTCTCCATGGTAACAGGAACGCGATCTTCGTCAAAAAGCAAAGGATCTGATGCATGTACCCGCAAAATGTCCTGATCAGGAATCACTTCAAAGCCGTGACGAACACGAAGTTGATTCAAACGCTGTCCTGTTTTTACCTTGATGGGAAATGATTTTGGTACCACTTCCAGATACAAATTTCCGCTGTATCCGGGTGTGACCTCTTCAAAGCGGTGAGAATAATCGGTGATTACGCGAGTAAACACATCGAGGCGACCAGTGGAACTCTTGGGGTTGGCTTTTGCAGAAAGGTTATCAATACTGCCAAGTTTGATCTCATTTCCCTTATCCTCGAATAAACTCTTCTGAACCGTATTGTTAGATTGCGGCAGTTCCAGTCTTTCGAGCAGTGGAATTATGTACACACAATTTTGCTCCAGCACAGCCCCTTTTGTGATCGGTACCTCATACATCTTAAGTTTGGATACCTTTTCTTCAACCGTCTCAGTTTCCGGCAGAAAGCTGCAACGAACCCGATATGCTACTTTGCCCAATCTCAGATCAATGGAATTGGGCTGAAACTGATCTTCTTCAATTGGATAATCAGGATTAGACCTGATGATACCCATCTTATGGAGCATCTTTAATTTTTGAACCGGCAGTATTCCTTTGGTGCGCAGCTGAACTTCTTTCGGCATGTGTAACATCTGTAATTAACTACTTAGTTTCAAAATAAGATAACGACGGGAACTGAATATTCAATATTGAATAACAATAATCTGCCTTTGGTCTCATTCCTTGATCCAGTCAGCATATAATTCAGGTCTTCTATCCCTATAGAACAATCGCTTGGCATGTGATTCGACGGTCATCTCCAGATCGATATCACAGTATAGAATTTCATCAGTTCCCAGAGCCGCTTTTGCGATGACGGTTCCCTCCGGATCGCAAACAAACGATTCTCCGGAAAAGGCAAGTTTAGGTTCCTCTCCCACACGATTACAAAGAGCTGTATAATATCCATTCTGAAAAGCTGCAGTTCGTACCTCCGCCTCATACAGACCCTCAGGCCATTCTCCCTTGGCACCGGCTTGTGGAATGAACACGATATCTGCCCCGGCCACACCCAGAGCCCTCATATACTCCGGATAATGGCGATCATAACAAATTGCCACTCCTATATTTCCAAATTCAGTCTCATAGACAGGTGCACCGTTATTGCCCGGCGTGTAGTAATCTTTCTCGAAAAAACAGTCATAATCCGTGATGTGGATCATTCTTGTGGTACCCAAAATGCTACCATCAGTGTCGATAACAGGCGAGCTATCGTAGAGATCATTACCATCGTTCTCATATAAGTTCAGTACGACGATAATTCCGTAATTTCGAGCAAGAGATGAAAAAGCTTTAGTGATGCGGCCCGGTATTGGCTCAGCATGAGCCGCCGGATCTGCCGGGTTTTTGTATTGAGGGTAAAAGGGTTCAAATGCCAATTCGGCAAAGCAGATTATTTTAGCACCTGCCTTGGCAGCTTCTTCTGCCGCCTCCAAGCCGCGTTCCAAGTTGTTCTGTTTATTATCAGTGCATGACTGTTGGATAAGTGCAATTTTCATTATAGTGTAGTTTTCATAAGTACTTATTTCAACAGGATGATACTACATATTATATTCATACCTTTCATAGATTCTTCAGCTTTTTTCAACCTCTGAACCTTTTAAGGTAATATCCCTGCTGATTAAATTTTTGTTAAAATCATAAAAGGCGATTCTTTAAAAGAATCGCCTTTTTTAGCTAAGATTAAGAAAAATTAATCTTAGGGATACTCACTTTATAAAAAAAGGCTCCGAGAGGAGCCTTTTGGAAAAATCTTACTTTTTCTTCTTATGTCTGTTTTTTCTCAGACGCTTTTTACGCTTGTGTTTTGCAATTTTAGAGCGCTTTCTTTTTTTACCACTTGGCATAAATACTCACCTAAATGTGTTTTATAAATATTACTGTTGTTCTAATGATGTAAAATAAGAAGAATAAAAGCGTTTTCTAAATCAATTTTCTACCATGTGCGCTTCATTGACAGCTTCTTTAAAGTCTTTGGACATCTTAAGTACAGGCGCATACTGTTCTGGTACGATCACTTCCTCGTTTGTCTTTGGATTTCTGGCAACTCTTTGAGCGCGTTTAACAACCTTAAAACTCCCGAATCCTCTTAGTTCAATATTTTCACCGCGTTTCATGGCGTCTATTACGGTTTCCATGAATCCGTTTACAACGGCTTCGGTTTCAACTTTTGTCAGGCCTACAGATGACGATATTACATCTACTATGTCTGCTTTAGTCATAATTAATGAGTGATTTAAAATATGTTATGAGAACTGTTAAAAATACAATAATCAAAACAAAGCTTTTAAGAAATCGTTCACATCTCTTTTATAAACATCTGTAAAAATTCCTTCTAATTAAGCGGGCACCTTTAAATAACCAAATGTTATCCTTTAAATAACCAAATGTTATCCTTTAATATTCCGAAATGTTTTTTACTTTCTCACTGCCTCTTAAATATTCTTAACCAATTAATATCTAATTCATGGAAGTTTTTGAAAGTGTCGTCAACTGGTTGAACAATTTGGTTTGGTCAACCCCACAACAGTTCCCAATAATGGTTGTGGTACTACTGGGCTTTGGAATTTTTATCACTCTCAGACTTGGGTTTGTTCAACTCAGAAGATTCACTCATGGTATAAAATCTGTGATGGGTGTTTATGATAACCCCGATGACACCGGCGATGTCAATCACTTTCAGGCTCTTACCACCGCCCTGTCTGCCACCGTTGGCATCGGTAATATTGCCGGTGTAGCGATTGCAATCCATTATGGCGGCCCCGGAGCTTTATTCTGGATGTGGGTAACTGCTTTCTTTGGGATGGCTATAAAATATACCGAGTGTACCCTGGCAGTTCAGTACCGTGTGAAAAACGATGACGGATCCGTATCAGGCGGCCCTATGTACTATATCGAAAAGGGATTGGGGCCAAACTGGAAATGGCTGGCAGTCTTTTTCGCCTCTATGGCCGTAATCTGTTCATTTTTAACAGGTAACGCCGTTCAGGCCAATACCGTAGCTGATACCATGTACAGCACATTCCAGATCCCAAGTTGGATATCAGGAATTGTAACCGCCAGTTTTGTAGGTGTTGTTATTGTAGGTGGAATTAAGAGAATTGGTCAAGTTACGGCCCGACTAATGCCATTAATGGCGATAATTTATGTATTAGGTGCCCTCGTCATTCTATTTCTGAATGCAGGATCTGTAATCCCTGCTTTTGGCACGATCATTACCTCTGCATTCACTCCTGAAGCCGGCTTATTTGGTGTGGGTTCCGGTTTATTTTTGACTACCCTGGTTTGGGGTATCAAACGCGGCCTCTTTTCTAACGAGGCAGGACAGGGCTCTGCCCCAATTGCTCACGGTGCTGCAAAAACTGAAGAACCTGTTCGTGAAGGTGTGGTTGCCTTGCTAGAGCCATTCATCGATACCATCCTGGTTTGTACCATGACAGGACTTGTTATTGTAGCTACAGGAGTATGGGAAGAACGCCATGATATGGTTTATGAACCTGCTAACAGCAACAATACCGTCGTAGTAGATGATGGAAACGAAGTGCTGATCATCGAAGAAGGCGCCCCTTTAAATGGTACCGTACTTAGAAATGATTTTGAGACCGGCATCTTCTTCCTTGATCTTGAGACCAGAGAAGAATTTTCCGGAACATTAAATATTGCTACCGGTACTTTCACAGATGAAGCAGGAAACGTTGTCGCTACTGTCTATACAAGTATCATTGAAAATGGAGCTCCCTTAACCTCTCTCGCATTTGAAAAAGGTTTAGCCCCCATCTTCCCGTATGGGAAACATCTGGTAACATTCTGTGTGCTTTTATTTGGTATTTCAACAGCTATAAGCTGGAGTTACTATGGAGACCGGTCCATACAGTACCTGGCAGGCGATAAATCCATCATGTATTACAAAGTGGTATATCTTGGAATGCACTTTTTAGGTGCCATATTCCCGCTTGCCACCGTCTGGGCCATTGGTGATATTGCACTCGGACTGATGACATTCCCGAATATCATTGCTCTTTTTGCCCTTTCAGGTTCTGTAGCTGTGGCAAGTAAGAAATACTTCAACAAAATGGACGAACTGGAAGCTAAAAGCTAATTAAGAACACCGTATTTCATGGAAAACGTAATTGAAATAGACCACCCCGTAGTTAAAAGGTATTTGACCATTCTACGGGATACGTCTACTGAGACCGCAGCTTTTAGAAGAGCTATGGGCACCATTGGAACCGTACTTGCCTATCAGGCACTGACAGATCTTCCGCTGAAAGAATGCAATGTTGATACTCCCATCAAAACGACCAAGGGTTATAAACCGGAAGCAGAGGTCTTTGTGATCCCGATTCTTAGGGCGGGACTTAGCCTCGTTGATGGGATCATCAGCTTCATGCCGGACGCAAAGGTTGGTCATATCGGTGTTTACCGTGATGAAGAGACTCACGAACCCGTGAACTATTACCACAACTTCCCGGGCGGCTTGGAAGGAGCATACACCCTGGTTGTGGATCCAATGCTTGCCACAGGCGGAACAGCCTCTCATGCTCTCACATTCCTTAAAGAAAATGGAGCTGACAATATTCGATTCGTATCTCTGATCGCTGCTCCTGAGGGCATAGAGCGACTACGAGACGATCATCCAGATGTACCAATCATTACCGCTGCCATAGATGAAAAACTTAACGATGATGCTTTTATCGTTCCGGGACTTGGCGATGCGGGAGACCGCTATTTTGGCACTCTTTAATATCCGGTCCCTTTTTATTCTTACTGCCTGCACAGTCTTAACTATTTCGTGCGGAGAGCTTTCAGAATATGAAAATCAACAGGTCGATATGGCCCTGAGCGACTCTCTTTTATCCACAACGGAAAGCTGGGGCGTAAATATGGAGATACTAGAGGAGGAAAGACTCAAACTCAGGCTCAAAGGCAGTTACACTGCTTCCATCAAAAATGAGGCCCGGAACATTACAAAGATCAGCGGACCGGTGTTTATAGAGATCTTTGATGAAAATGGTGAATCAGAAACTGTTGTGCATTCCGATAGCGCCATATACAAACCGGACGATGCTACCTTTGAACTGTTCGGAAATGTGGAAGTCTTGGCTCCTGATAATAAACGGTTGAATACAGAATACCTGATGTGGAGAAGAAATGAGGATATGGTAAGTACGCCGGAAGCCCTCACTATCGTTACCAGTACTGACAGCATCAGTGCCATAGGTCTGGAAGGCGATTCTAACCTTAGAAATTATACCCTCAAAGAAGTTAGCGGAGAGACTGTCGTCAATTGAAAAAATTCAGCTACATATACTCTTTTATGGTCATATGTGCGTTCGCCGTTTTATTTCCGGAGCCGGTGACCGGACAAAATGTAGTAAAAATTGAACGCGCCAGAGAAGTCAGGAATATAACTGAAGATGGTGAGCCCATACGAAAAATGTATGATGTAAGGCTTAGAACCGGTAATATCGAAATGGTCTGCGACAGTGCCTGGCAATTCATGGATAGAAATGAATTACGCGCTTTCGGTAACATAGAGATCGAAACACCGGATGAGATCATCTGGTCTGACACACTCTATTATTTTACCGATCAGGAGGTCAGTCAGTTAAGGGGTCGTGTGGTGATCTTGCAAGACAGCACCACTCTTTTTGGAGAACAGGTCGATTACAACTTCCTAACCAAAGTGGCTGATTTCGAGGACGGTATTCGCCTAGAGGATGAGGGCGGCACCCTGATCGCAAAGCAGGGAACCTATTTTCAGATTCAGGATAGTGCCATCTTTAGAGGCAATGTTCAGATCGCAGATACCTCTCAGTATGCCGAAGGTGACAGTCTCTTTATCAACAGAGAAACAGAATTTTTGCAGCTTCACTCAAATATATTTGTTCAGGACAGTACCAACAATGCCCTGCTTACCGGTGATTATCTGGAAGCTGATTCAACGGGCCGGCGATATGTGCAAGGGAACTCCTATCTCAGACAGATCAGTTCAGATTCAACCGATACTACTCACATCAAGTCAAGAGATCTGCTAATGCTGGATCAGGATTCTACCGATATCATTCGGGCCATTCAGAATGTCCGGGTCTGGTCACCTGATTTTTCATCCATATCAGACACTCTCATTTACACATCACAAACCGAGATCTTTGAACTTATTTCCAATCCCACCGCCTGGCATAAAAATATTCAGCTGAACGGTCCCTACATTAAGGTGCAAATGGACAACAATGCTGTCAGTTATCTTACTTCTTATAAGAATACCATCACGATTCAAAAAGACAGTACCACCGGGCGTTTCCACCAGTTAAAGGGAGATACACTAAATGTTGATTTTAAAGACGGACAGATCTCCCGTATTAAGCTGTACCCGAACAGTCAGGTTTTGTATCATACTCAAAATGATGAGGGTGAACCGGATGGAGCTGTGGAATATACCTCACCGGAAACTATCATGGAATTTCAGAATGGAGATCTGATACAAGTTAAAGCTCTGAAGAATAATGGGTATTTCTTTGAAGAATTTCCCGGTTTAGCAGGGCGAAAACTGGATGGTTTCAAATGGCAACCAGAACTCAGACCACTCAGACCTGAAATTGCTCCGGAACCACGCTACCCTCCTGTTCCGGTTGAGCGCCCTTTTGAACTTCCCCTACGATATTTGAATTATATCGAACAAGAACCCAAAGAATAATGATCTAAACCAAACGGAATGAGCACCTGGACACTCAAATCCATCCCTCCCCACGACTGGTACATTTGCCTAGATGTAGAATCCTATTTTGATCACGAGCACGATCCTGAAAAGATCTTTGAAGAGGGTTTTACGCGACCTATCCCAATAGGTGATACCGATGTAATTGTGACCGTATTCTTTAACGGTGATCCTGAGCACCCTGAATTTCATCTGGAATCTCAGGAAAGCCTCTCCAAAGAAGAGATCAAACTGGCTAATAAAAGTCTGGCTAAGATCCTGGGGACCGACATGGATATTCGTCCACTTTACGATCAGGCCAAAGACGATACTGTTTTGGGCGATAAATTGATGGATCTGTATGGACTCAAACGCATGACACGCGCCAATCTCTTTGAAGATATCCTGTATCGTATCGTGCAGATGCAGATGAATCACAAGCCCACCGCCAAGAAGATGATGTTTCAGATCAGAGAAGCCTATGGCACGGCTCTGATGTTGGGTAAGCAATCACTGCCGGCCTGGCCAAGACCCCATCAACTTATGAAGGCTGATCCTGCCAATATTCGAAAGCTAGGTCCCACCCTCCGCAAGGGTCAATATCTGGTTGGTCTAGCCAATCACATCGTGGCCGGAAACGTCGATATGGATCACCTCATGGAATGTGAGCCACAAGAATTCTACGACCTTATAACTGGCATAAAGGGAATCGGGCCGACCTCCGGGCAGGACCTGATGATGATGCGCGGACGAACCGATGCTGTATTTCCGTCTAATAAGAAATCAGGAGAAGAAAAGGGCCTGCGGAGATGGATCATTTACTCATATGGAGAAGATCCGCATAACACCTCAGAAAAACGTTTTCAGGAACTAATACAAAACTGGAAAGGCTATGAAGCAGCTGCCCTGGAATTCCTGTACGTGAATTACGTGCTGAAGGAGAAGGAGGAGAAAGCTAAGAAATAGGCCACTAGCTGGAAGCTAGAGTTTTCCGGACTGCGTAATCAAGCCGGAGCTTGGTGACGAGTACAAATCGCATGCTTTTTGGAACGCACCTTACTTAGGTAATTATATATTCTACAGCCTCTTGCTTCGAAAATCGAAGATGAATTTTAAGATGATAAGAAATGCCGTTATCGGAAAGATTCCCCAGATCATGATGCCTTCCATGATTTCTTTGAAGGGATGCTGCATGGCCAGAAATACCAAATAGGTCATATATGCCGCATAATAGAACAGGAATCCAATGGCTTCTTTTCTTCCTAGTACCTTACCCGGCCAAAAAAGAGGCAGGCAGGCAACGGCGACGATCAACATAATAGGCAGGTCCAGGTCAATGGCTTCCTGTGAGACGTGAATTGCACCGGGGGCTATTAAAACTGTCAGACTAAGTGTAAGCAGTATGTTGTAGAGATTGCTACCCATTACATTGGCAACGGCAGTGTCAGAGTCTCCATGCCGGACAGCCGACACAGAAGTTGCCACTTCAGGCAGTGATGTACCAATTGATACAATGGTCAGGCCAATGATAAGCTCTGATATCCCAAGAATGCCGGCGATCTCTACAGCTGATGTAACCATAAAACGCGATCCCATCACGATAAATATCAACCCTGCCAGCAACATCAGTATGTACTTCCCATAAAATATTGTAGTAACCGGTTCATCCAGTTTTACTTCCGTTTCAATTTTCCTTCGTTTGTTCAGTTTTCGATCTTTCTGAATCTGGAAATACATGAATACGGAGTATATTATGAGTCCCAAAAATATAATTCCACCGTCAAGTGGGCTTAATAACCCATCCATAGCCAGTACAAAAAGTAAGGTGCTGGCGGCAATAACAACAGGCACATCAACTTTGATGATCCGATTCGTGATCTTCAGTGGATGGACCAGTCCAGCTATACCCAGGATGAGTAAAATGTTGGCTATGTTACTTCCAAGAATGTTACCCAAAACGAGGTCCGGTTTACCGTCTACAGCTGCTTGTAAACTGATGGCGAGTTCCGGAGCTCCGGTTGCAAAGGCCACAACGGTGAGTCCCATAACGACGGGTGATACACTCCACGCAGCTCCAAATTTATCAACTGCCCTTAAAAATAATTCAGCTCCGCCTATCAGAACAGCTAAACCAATGAGAAATAATAAAATTGTCATTCCTGATCGTTTTTGAGGTTTTTAAAGCCTTAAAACTATCACAATTTAAGCTGGAAATGAATACAAAATCGATGCCTGTAAAAGTTTATTGAGTTTTAAACCAAAAGCTAATGTTTAAACTCAATTATATATATTAAGGGATATATACTAACCCAATTTATACACTATGAAACTAAGATCGCTACTATTTACTCTACTTATAACTTTAATCACTGTTACTTCAGGCTATGCGCAGCGTACCATCATTCATGCCGGCACCCTCATCGACGGCCGTTCCAATGAAGCCCGTGAGCAGGTCAGCATCATTATTGAAAATGACAAGATAGCCGATATCCAAAACGGATATATAAATGGAAAGCGCAATGATGAGATAATCGACCTGAAATCAAAAACCGTACTGCCGGGACTTATCGACCTGCACGTTCACCTTGAAAGTGAAACCAATCCCACGAAATACATGGAAGCTTTCACTTTTAACGAGGCAGATTTTGCTATGCGTTCCACAGCATTTGCCAAGCGCACCTTGATGGCCGGTTTTACCACAGTCCGTGAACTGGGAGGAACAGGTGTGAATATTTCTCTAAGAAACGCAATCAATCAGGGCTTTGTAGATGGCCCACGTATCATTACTGTAGGTAAAAGTCTGGCTACAACCGGTGGACATGCCGACCCTACTAACGGTTGGAAAAATATCCTGATGGGAGCTCCGGGACCTGAAAATGGGGTCGTAAACGGCACTGCTGAAGCCCGTGAAGCCGTGCGGCAGCGTTATAAGAATGGAGCCGATCATATTAAGATAACCGCAACCGGTGGTGTGCTGAGTGTAGCCAAATCAGGTGATGCTCCTCAATTCTTCGAAGATGAACTAGATGCCATCGTTAGGACTGCCAACGAATATGGTATGCATGTAGCCGCTCATGCTCATGGAGCAGAAGGAATGAAAAGAGCCGTTGAAGCAGGTGTTCTTACCATTGAACACGGGACTCATATGACTGAAGAGATCATGGATCTGATGATTGAAAATGGCACTTATTATGTACCAACCATCTCAGCCGGTAAGTGGGTTGCTGAAAAAGCAGAAGTAGAAGGTTACTATCCTGCCCTTGTGGTGCCCAAAGCCAAAGAGATCGGACCTAAAATTCAGAATACATTCGAAAAAGCCTATAAGCACGGTGTAAAGATCGCTTTTGGAACGGATGCCGGTGTATTTCCCCATGGCATAAACGGTCGAGAATTCCGCTATATGACAGGAGTGGGTATGCCCGTGATGGAGGCCATACAAAGTGCTACCATAACAGCCGCCACTGTACTTGGGATGGAGGATCAGATCGGCACTGTAGAGACCGGTAAATATGCTGATCTCATAGCTACTGATAAAAATCCATTGAATGATGTAACAACACTCGAGTCAGTTCCTTTTGTAATGAAAGGCGGCAAGGTTTATAAGAATTAAACAGGCTCGAATTTTCAGGTAAAAAAACAATACATGCCATCACATTCTGTTAAACAGCGACTCATCAAGAAATTGCAGTGGACTTTCCAGGTGGAGGGAATGAATGCCGTTATGTTCTTCGGCATTCTCATCTTCATCAATGCGGCTTACGATTTTAGAGATCTGATCTTTTTATCGTACGGATTGCTGATGATGAGTTTCATTTTGCTTCAGGGCACCTACTATTGGTGGAAGAAATTGTCGGTTCTGGAGGATAAGCACATATTTCAGAACCGTACCCTGAATCGCTTTGAAAAATTCAGGGATAAGAATAAGGTTGGCATTGCACTCATACCTTTTGTGCTGCTGGTGCAATGGTTTATATCCGGGCAGTCACTTGGAAGTGATAATTTTATCGCCTGGGCATTAATCGCAAATGCATTTGCTGTACTTGAATACATTAATTATTATCATTTGCAACTGATGTATGATAACCGATATGATCTCCGATACCTTTTACGACACAAGAAATTAAAGGAAGCATCTTTGCGAAAAGATCTCCGCGATCAACAAATTTAAATTAGGATCATGAGTCTACTCCGAATCATTTTTGCTATTATCCTACCTCCCCTTGGTGTATTTTTGACAATCGGTATAAAACCGCATTTCTGGCTCAACATTTTGCTGACCATCCTAGGATTTGTCCCCGGCATTGTCCATGCCGTTTGGATCATCGCGAAAAATGACTGATCAAACCTGACTTTCACTTCTCAAAAGCCCGATTTGTTTTATTACAGATACGGGTTTCTTCTAGGGATGAGACGGTTATTGCAAGTAGGCTTAGCAATTATTATTGAAGTAGATCTTTTACTCCTTACTAAGTATAGCCTTCCATTTGCGTTTTGACAATTTCCTAGCCAAGCCTTCTCCAATCATAATATGTCTTAACAACCTTTAAATAATAGTTAGTTTCATACTTAGTCTTTACCTCGGTTCATTATTCAACCCTCCTGAAATACGACCCTAAAGGGGTGAGCATTTTGCGTTCACAGTTACATAAATTATAAACTCAGGCCATAGCATGATATTTTCATTAGCGACCTTCCGCTTCACCCGCATTATATACCCTTGCTTATACTCAGTTTTAGATACAAAAAGGACAGTTGCTTTATGAAATATTATTAAACCATAATTACGGCTTGTCTATTAGCTGCTCTGCTATCTTACTCAGATGGCTAAGCTCTAGAAATGCAAGTGCATTTTTTAGCCGGAGGTTTCGCCTTTTTTTGCTTCTATACTATATTTAGCATATGGTTTTACAAGCAACCGTTCTTTTTGGATAGGTTTTCCTGTTACTTTACAAATTCCGTAGTTACCGGTTTCAATACGATTTAGCGCCATATTGATCTCTTCCTGTTTCTCTTTCTCCTTTTCGATCATGATGTAAAACTTTTCACGCTCATCTTCAGTCGTGCCTACATTTCCTGTGTGATGGTCGGCAGAAGAGCTTTTATCATCCAAGTTAGCTTCCAATTCCTCTAGTCGGCTTTGATATTGTTCAACTTTTTTTTCACTCTCCTTCTGTTCCTCTTTAAGCATCTTTTCAAATTGCTCAAGTTCTTCATCAGAAAATGGAGAGTTGTGTATTGGTGCTTCTTGTTTTTCCATAAGTGCTTTTTCTTTGTTTATCTTTCATTTATACAACAATCAAGGCTATGATAGCATTTCATTGGTTTAAAATTATAGGCGTGTTGCCACTTCCCTCAAACATAAAATCTTAGACTATTAAAAATTTGATCTCTGTAATAATACTGTTGATCCGCTTCATCTACGCGCCAGTACCTATTGAATCTAAATTCATTCCTGACATGTATATAGTTCATCCATCTTAAATCGGTCGTGCGGGCTTTCAAATGTTAAATAAATACAACGTAAATCAGATCGATCAATGAACTGAACTTGGATTTACCTTAGTGATAGCAAATGTCCGTTCAATTTTGTAGGATGGATATAAACCATAATAAAATACAGCTGCAATGACCATCCAAGCTATAAAAGAACAATTAAAATCTTCTGACCGCCCCATCGCTAAATCATTTCATACCGGAGATCATTTCAAGGTGCTGATTTTTGGATTCAAAAAGGGGATGAAGTTAGAAGACCATACGGCTCATCATCCCACTAAATTGTTAGTTTTAGAAGGCAAAGTGATCTACCATCAATCCAAGAAAGATGAACGTTTAGAGCAATTTGATGAAATTGACATCCCTGCAGAAATATCTCACTCCGTAGCTGCCCTCGAAGATAGCCTGGTACTATTGACCCAAGGGTGAAAACATTTAACATCAAAAAGGAACATTCAAAACATTTAATATTTTTGTAGTAGTTGTTGGATATAAGACATTCAAAACTGTCCATCGTTAGTCTGTCATTCGGTGTATCATAAGTCAAAAAACTGAACTGCGATTAACCGAAGGGCCGAAAGATCGAACTGCGAATGATTGTGTACAGAGCGCCTGGTCTTTTTTGATATTGAGGCAACCATTTCGATATTACAGCTGTATAGGCATATAGAGACTATCACAGATGAAGTAAATTCATCCCAATTCAAAACTATATGCATATGAAATTCCGATACTTTTCACTCTTGACTATCTTTTTTATAGCTGCAGGGTTGTCTTTTACGGCATGCAGCAGCAGTTCCGGAACCGAAACAAATAGCGATACCAGTGACCCACCAACTAACGGAGGTGGTGGCACTTCCGGTCAAGAAGTTGAAATGGTCGGGCAATCCTTCAGTCCGGGGACTATTGAGGTGGAAGTCGGTACAACCGTTACGTGGGTGAATAGCAGCAGCATTGTCCATACAGTTACAAGCGGCTCAAATGGTGAAAGTGACGGCACCTTTAACAGTGGCAATATGTCACCCGGAGAGGAATTTACTTACACCTTCAATGAAGTCGGCGAATTCGATTATTTTTGTATTCCCCACGTCAATAACGGAATGGTTGGAACTGTCACCGTAGTGGATAGCGGTGATGGCAGCTAGAACCCTGTTTGTATTCTGCTTGGTTTTATTGTTAGATGCCCCCCAAGCACACTCCCAGCCTGATTCGGTGTATTACACTGAATCAGGTTTTGTGGAGTTTTCATCCCAGGTTCCACTGCATTCCTTTACCGGTGAATCCGAAAACCTTACCGGTATGATAGATCCTGAAAAGAACGTCATTGATTTCTATGTGGATCTAAACACTTTAAAAACAGGTATTGGAAAACGTGACAGGGATATGTACAAAACCTTAAACACGGATGAATACCCATTTGCCGAATTCACAGGTTCATTTGACTCTCCTGTTCCATCCTCATTGGAAAATACTGATACTCTCACCGTATCTGTTTCCGGAGATTTTACGATCAATGGCATTTCCAATCCTATGACCATCGAAGGAATTTTGGTACCTGTTCAAAAGGGTTTGAAGCTGGAATCAGGATTTAAGATCAATCTTAACGATCACCAGATCAAACCACCGGGAATATTATTCTATCGGGTTGACGAGATTCAGGATGTCACACTTGAGGCCATATTAAAGCTCACACCCAGAGAGCAATTAGTTAATAGTAACTGAACACCCAGGGAATGAATTACCATATCACACCTCATCCTTTATTACATATGAAAAGAACCTACCTAGTGGTCTTCATGTTACTTTTTCCAACCCTGGTTTTTGCTCAACTGGCAAGGGAACGAACAGTCAAGGATCCAGAGGTGGAAAAAACGTTTTTTTCTACGATGAATACCGGGATCAGCACGGTGGAGAACATAGATAAAAATAATCTGAAGAGTTCTGTAAAGCACTCTTTCGGTTTGGTAAGTGGCGGTGTTGATCAGTTCTTTGGTTTGGATAATGGTGCCAACACCAAGATCTCTTTGGATTATGGGATCAACGACCGCCTTTCAGTTGGTGTTGGTCGCATGACGTTTAACAAAGTTGTTGACATCAGAAGTAAATACAATGTTCTGAACCAAACCAAAACCGGAAGCACACCGGTAAGCATTGCATTAAAAGGGTCTTTGGGTATCACCACTCTTTCAGGCCTCGGATATACCTTCAATGACAGGTTGAGTTACTTTGGTTCAATAATGGCAGCCAGAAAATTTCATGCACTGAGTATTCAGGTAAGTCCTATGATCACTTATTTCAATAGCCCGTCACCCGGCGATGAACAGACGCTAGCAGGCCTCGGGCTCTCAGGCAGTTACGAATTGAATGATTTCTATGCCCTTAGCGCAGAATATCTGCCGATTATAAGTGACCGTAATCCAGGTACCAAGGATGCTTTTGCTATTGGTCTTAATATTGATACCGGCGGTCATGTTTTTCAGCTTTTTCTCAGCAGTGCTCAGTGGCATAATGAACCTTTTATTATGGCTAATAACAGGGACTCGTTCTGGGATGGTAACTTCAGGTTTGGTTTTAACATTCACAGAATATTTGGCCTTTAGGAGTAATAAATATTTTTCATTTAATTGAAAAAAATTAACAACACATATCCCCTTTGTTCTCGGAAATAATCAAAGGATGCAGAAAGCAACATAGAGATAGCCAAAAAGAGCTATACAAGATGTTCTATGCCTATGGTATGAGCATAACCCTGAGGTATGCCAATTCCCGAAATGAAGGTGCAGCTATCCTGAATGACTCTTTCATGAAGGTATTTGAAAATATTGATCAATATGATACAGAATGGGATTTCAAACCCTGGTTTCGCAGAATTGTGATCAATACGGCGATCAATGAATACCATAAGAATAAAAAAAGAATGGAGAAGGTAGAGCCGATATCTGATAAGCATAATCTGTTGACAGATAATAAAATCGTCAGCGGTATATCCTACGACGAGATCATTGAACTCATTCAGAAACTATCTCCGGTATACCGCACGGTTTTCAATCTTTACGTGATCGAAGGATATAAGCACAGGGAAATTGCAGAAATGCTTGATATCTCAGTCGGTACTTCAAAATCAAATTTATCCAAGGCTAAAAGTAATCTCAGAGCCTTGCTTGAAAAGAATTTAGTGTAACACGGAAATATGTCAGACAAAAAACATAACGACCCCTTAGAGGATCTTTTCAAAGAAAAGGTCAATGATCCTGATATAGCTTTTCAGGAAAGTGACTGGCTGGCTCTTGAAAAGAAATTAGATAAAAAGGCAGCCTACGTGACCCGCCAGAAAACGATCAGGCTTACAGCGGCGGCGGTGATCCTATTCATGTCTCTGATCGGATATTTTACTTATCAAAACTATAATGATATCAATTCATTGAATGACCGACTGGAGGGTCAGGTCACACAAAATGATACTTCAGAACCTCAACCGCAAGTTCCACAAGATCAACCTCAGAAAGCCTCTAATCCTGATAACTCAGAACAACCTGAAGGTGTTGATAATGTTGAACCGGTAAAACCACTGAATGATACTGCGGGTCAGGTGATGGCCGAAGGAAGTAAAATCTCAAAAAGTGACATAGGAGCCGCTGAAGTCAAAAAACCGATTGAACAGAATGTTGCATTCAATCCTGATCTGAAAGACCGTTTAGTATCTGTCTCAGATTTTGAGGCGGAATCAACCCTGCCTTCTTTATCAAAAGGATCACAAATACCTGATATTCCTTTATATGCTACAGCACCTGCAAGTGGTGGCCGAACCGGAATCTTGCATTCAAGCAATCGTTTTACCGATGATCAGACCCTGGATACCAGATCCAGATTAAATATTGGTATTGTAGTATCTCCGGATCTTAGTACAGCGGGAGGTATTAGTCAGTTTGAACAACCGGGATATAAGTTAGGTATAAGAACCAGTTATAAGATAAGACCCAACATATCTATCGAAACAGGTATTATGCGTTCCAGTGTACGGTATAGTGCAGGAATCAGTAGTTATGATCTACCGGATTATCAGAATAACCCTAACAATCTGAGCAGTATCTATGCTGAATGTATGATCCTAGACATCCCTCTGAATGTAACTTTCAATTTCTGGAACCTCTCAAACTCCCGTTTCTTTGCTTCTGCCGGACTTTCATCCTATGTGATGCTTAGTGAGGATTATACTTTCAGTTATGACTATAGCTATCCCGGTCAGGAAACAAATTACTCGGAGAGATCCGGGAAAACACACTTGTTCAGCAATTCAAGTCTTTCCATAGGTTACGAGTATGATATTCATAAAAATTGGAGTCTTAGTGCTGAGCCCTTTATCAAAATCCCCCTTAAAGAAGTCGGTTGGGGAAATGCCAGACTTTACACGTTGGGCACTTTTGTGACACTAAATTATCGGCTTTAAGTAAAGTAATTATCATTCGTTTTTTTACAGTAAAACCTGCCTATTTGTTTTTCAGCGACTTGTAGATCGAAGTAAAAAGAATCACGATTCACCGATGGACCGAACTGCGAATAAGGTCAGTCATGCTGAAGAAACTTATGAAGCATCTTCAAAAAGTATGTGCAACTCTATAGTTGTGTGGATCCTTCTCCGCCAGCCGAAGGATCAGTATAAGCGTCTGTAGACTTGAAGGATCATGTATTTAAATACTACATAAAAAAATGGCCGGTGTTCAGTCCGGCCATTCTCTAATGAGTATATCATGGGTTTAAGTACCCCATATTCTTCTTAGCGTAATCCGTTAGGCAATCCCTTGCAGATTCGGCTTACCGCATCATGGCTATGCAGGCTTTCCATGTGTACGCAACGTACAACGAAGTCGCGGATGCTGTTATAGCTGTCGAGTTCATCGTAGAGTAATCTTGCAGCATCTTCTACGAATTTTTGAAAAGCACCGTTCATCTCGGCAAAAGCTTGCTCATCTTCGCGCTTTACCATGACCTGAGTTTCTGTTTTCAGGGCATTTCGGCAGATCTGAACCAGATCCTCCACGAAAAATTCATCTTTTAAGGCCACTGTTATATTGGCAATGCTACGCTGACTGTGTGGAATACTTGCCACTCCGCGTGTTTCCCTTGCGTGTTCCGCCAGCTCATAACTGCATGGGCAGGCACTGCTGTACTCAAAATCGAGATGCATATGCTTTTGGAACTGACCGTAGTTATCGAGTCGGCCTTCCAGTTGCACCTTGTAATACTGATACCCTTTCATACCTGAACGCAGGCTATCCATCAGCAGTGGATAGTTGAATGTTATCCTTAGGAACGATTCCTGACTATCAAGATCTTCTTTATATGCTTTCAATATGTCTTCAAGTCTGTCGAGGTGAAAGACCTTATCCTGAAACTTGTAGAAGGTGCGCATGATGCGACTCATATTGATGCCTTTCTTATCCATTTCAAGGCTCACGTAGCCATCTACCGAAGCCTCGAGGGTGACAGGCTCTCCTTCTCTTCTACTGAACTTCAGCGGCAGCTTGAAGTTTGAGATGCCTACCTGTTGAATCGGGACATTTGCTCCTTCAATAAGTGAGGCCGGACCATTCTGTAGGTCAGGTAAAGATTCTTTGTATTCAGGTGTTACCGTAAAGGTAGGGTCATAAATACGTTGTACGTCATTTGAAATCATAGTTCTTCTCTTACTGCTAATTGTATAATGAATAGTCTGTTAGATTCCCAGATAGGGACAATATTCGGCCACGTTTCGTTCGGTCTCAAATAATTTGACCTTATATAGCTTACCACCGTTGGTACAGGCTGCTTCCACATCTGCTCGGAGCTGGTCATAAAATGCGCGAACCAGGTTTTCAGAAGTAGGTATCGTGCCCTTCAGAAATGGAACATCCATATTGAGGTTCCGGTGATCGCAAGGCTCGAGGATCTTCTTCTCTATAATAGATTTCAATTTCCCCAGATCAATCACAAAACCCGTTTCAGGATCCGGCTCTCCCGCTACCGTCACTTCGATCACGTAGTTATGTCCGTGCCAGTTTGGGTAGTTGCATTTGCCAAACGTATCCTGATTCCACTCCTTGTTCTTGTCAGGATTATGGAGTCGGTGTGCTGCGTTAAAATGTGCTTTTCTTGTTACAAGTATCAAAGTCAGTCTGTTTTTAAGTTTTCAGATGCCTTAACATTGAAAAATTAAAAACAGTTCTGCAAGTGGAAAGATTTTTATAGAAGTAGTCAGTATCCAGAACTTAGAAATCAGTAGGGCTTATCTGAGTTCCGACTCCTAAGTCCTGAATTCATTCATTAATATCCTACTCTGCTTTTATTTGCGAACCGAACGAGCGACAACATCACGGGTACTTCGATGAGTACTCCGACAACGGTAACCAAGGCCGCACCAGATTGGAGGCCGAAGAGAGCGATAGCCACAGCAACCGCCAGTTCAAAGAAGTTACTGGCCCCGATCATGGAACCCGGAGCACACACCTGATATGGTAAACCGATCTTTTTACCACCGTACCAAGCCAAAGCAAAGATAAAATAAGTTTGAATGGTCAACGGAATGGCGATGAGCAGAATATCCAATGGCTGAGCCACAATTCGTTCTCCCTGATAGGCGAAGAGCAAAACCAAAGTGATCAATAGCGCTGAAATGGAAACCGGTTTAAATTTTGGAAGAAATTTCGAGAGGTACCACTCCTGCCCTTTCTTAGCAATAGCGACCTTGTGCGTTAAATAACCCGCCACTAAGGGAATAACTACAAAAACGACAATGGAAGCAGTAAGGGTATTCCATGGAATGGTTATATCAGTGATACCAAGCAAAAGTCCCACAATGGGTATAAACAGAATAAGAATTAGTAGGTCATTGACCGAAACCTGAACCAGTGTGTAGTTTGGGTCCCCATCAGAGAGATATGACCAGACAAATACCATGGCCGTACAAGGGGCAGCTCCCAATAGAATAGCACCGGCTATATATTGGTCAGCCAATTCGGGACTTAACCAGGCTGAATAAATATGATCAAAGAAGATCCAGGCAAAAAAGGCCATCGTAAAGGGTTTTATCGCCCAGTTTATAATCACCGTCCACACCACACCCTTTGGTGATTTCCCGATCTCCTTAAGGGAGGCAAAATCAACCTGCAGCATCATTGGATAGATCATGAGCCAGATCAGGATGGCAACAGGGATGTTTACTTTATAGATCTCCCAGTCACTTATCACCTGTATGGAATCACCTGCCAAAAACCCAACGCCAATTCCAATTGCAATGCATAAAAGTACCCAGAGTGTCAGGTATTTTTCAAAGAACGCAATCTGCTTTTCAGCCATGAAATTTTAAATATGAGTTATATTAGATTTATTAATTGAACTACTTTTTGGCAGGGATCAACATCAGTGGTTTTGAAGTGTGGCGTGCAACACGCAGACTGTTGCTCCCTATAAATATATCCTCTGCATAGCCCTTGCCCTGCGATCCCATCAGTATCATGGACATATCTTTTTTATCTGCATATTCGGTGATCTCGATCCAGATATTACCATGTTTGGTTTCACTTTTAACGTCCTTTACACCCATGCGATCTAGATAATCTACCCGTTCCTTTAATTTGTCAGGTTCTCCCTCTTTCGGCATGGTTTGAACATTCAGGATCATCACTAAGGATTCCCGCAGTTCCTCTTGCTCAAAGGCTTCCATTGCCCGGTCAGCAGCTTTTGAAAAATCAATTGGTAGTAAGATATTTCGTCTTACGTTCTTGCAAATCGATATTTCTCCTTTACCTGGTTTGTCAGATATGCGGAGCAACAGCAAAGGGACGTCTGCCCTGTGAATCACTTCTGATGCCACACTTCCCAATAACATATCGGCCAATAAATTGTGCCCCTTGTTCCCGATCACCAAAAAGTCGGCACCCGACTCACCCATAGCTTCAAGTATCTCGGTAGGAGCATACGATCCTTTTTCCACCTTCAGTATCCAATCAGTATCCAGTCCCTCGTCATTCAACTTCGCTGCATAATCTGACAACTTCGATTCGTAGGTAGATCGATCAAATTTCTCACGTCCGTTGGGATAATCCTTTGTTACCACAGTAAAGAGGGTGACCTTTTGGATACCGATCTCTTTGAGATCTGACATCCCCTGCACCAGATCATCACTGGAAGGTGACAGGTCGAGAGCAAGCATTGCGTTTGAAAATTTCATAATGAACCTCCAGTTATTGGATTGTTATTCGATGCCTTAAGGAATATACAATGCTCATTTTAAGAGAATATAAATTGACTGCATTTTTATCATTTGTGATAGCACAGACACTTTTTACCAGTTTAGCTCCCATACTTCAAAGCGAGAGAAAGCTGACCAGAGTGTAATGCGGTATGTGTCATGACACGACCCAGTGCCTGAGCCTTAGTAACTGTTCCGAATTCCGCCGTTGTTACGGTTCCCTCCCAGTCACTAATGTCCTTTATGGCAGATCCAAGTTCATTCTCTGCTTCCTCGATCATATCAAGCAGCTCTTTGAGCTTCGTAAATTTACCACGGTCTTTGGCCAGTGAGCCAATAGTTTGCGCCTTGATCTCGAGCTCCTTGCCGAATACATTTTTAGCAAATAACAATTCTACCTCTGCCATATGCCGAAGCATCCATCCTACTGAATTCGATTCAGGGTGAAGTCGCTTTGAGAGGTCATCTTCAGAAATAGAATCAAGTTGTCCGGTCAAACGAGTTCGTCCGGTTAGCCACATTTCATACATCATTATTAATTGATTTATAAACTGAAATTGTAATTCGACACTCACATTTTATTCTTTTAACCTAGGATCTAACAACAACCTGCCAATTCACCGCTCGTATCTACACGAGGTTTACAGACGGTTGGTTTTACCGTAAGCATAATGGTCACATCCCTTGTGGTCTCTATGATACTGCCTACAGAATAAAGTACGGTTGAATGGATCGAATCCCCAAATTCTACCAGAAGTTCTGCCTGATCTTTGTACTCAATTTTCTCACCTACGATTTCAAAGATCTTCAGTGCTTTTTCCGTTCTCCACTCAGCAATATCTTTTGAAGCTTCATTTATCCATAACTGAACCACTGTTTCATCGTACTGATGCGGATTACCTCCACAATCTACAGAGGACACACTGTGATTTTGAATTTCTGTAATGTGCAGATCACCTGAAAGGCGTGTGTTGTCAGGCAAAATGAATGACAGATCTTTTTTGGTGTTAGAAACTAACATGTTTATGAAATTTTGGGTTTTCACAGTTATAACCTCATAAAAATTTTAATTTTTCGGACTCAATAAATTAATTGCATAAATATAACAGCTGGTAGCTGTGTGTACCTCTTGTCACATATCCCATACCACAACTGATCTTCGCTTATTCTAATGCATTAAAAGTGAGCAAATTTGCAATTCATCGTAATTATACGATTAATACCCTCTAAATCCAATTCAATTATGTGACTTTTTCTGAACCAAACGGCACAATTGAGGTTTAGTGTGATTATTTTGAATCCGTCCTGCTGTCCACCCTCGTAGTCATTTTTGCTCCTCTTTTTGTTATGCCCATTGCAGTACCTTCCCTTCTTAAAAACACCCCACCCGTATAAAATCCAAAGTGCTATAGGTCGCGGGGCATAAAGTCCGTAAGAAACGGAAATAACAGCAGGTATGTTTTTTATAAAGCTATAAGAATCATAAAATTGAGAAAATGCCTGATTTTATATATCACTTTAAAGAGCTGGATCAATCAAGAGTAGAAGATGTGGGAGGAAAAAACGCTTCACTAGGCGAAATGTATCGTGAACTCAACGCAGAAGGCATTCGCGTCCCCGATGGTTTTGCCACATCAGCCGATGCGTATTGGAAATTCATTGAAGAGAATGAGTTGGAAGATCAAATCAGTCAACAGCTGGAAAAACTAGACCGCGATGGGTTTTCAAATTTGGAAGAAGTTGGAGTAAATATTCGCAACAAGATCATGAACGGTGCAATACCAAAAAATTTGGCCCAGGCTATTAAAAAGGCCTACCGAAAACTGCAAGAGCGCGAGAAAGACCTGGAGAGTGTAGCGATTCGTAGCAGCGCCACAGCAGAGGATCTGCCTGAAGCTAGTTTCGCCGGTCAGCACGAGTCGTTCCTCAATATCAAAGGAGAGGAAGATGTAGTGGAAACCGTACAAAAGTGTTACGCTTCCCTCTTTACGGACCGCGCTATCAAATATCGAGAGGACAATGATTTTGACCATATGAAAATTGCTCTTTCAGCCGGAGTGCAAAAGATGGTTCGGTCAGATACAAGCTGCTCAGGTGTGGCTTTTACCATCGACCCTGATAATGGTTTTGAAGACGTAATATTCATCAACGGGAGTTGGGGGCTCGGTGATTATATAGTAGGCGGTGAAGTGCTTGGCGATCAATTCTATCTTTATAAAAGAAATTTAAAAAACGATAAACTCCCCATTATCTCAAAAGATGCAGGCAAAAAAGAGAGAAAGCTGGTCTACTCTGAAACAAAGAGTGATAAAGCTCAGAATACCAAAGATGCTAAAACCACAAAGGAAGAGCAGCGTTCGTTTATCTTATCTGATCAAGAAGTTGAAAAACTGGGAAAGTGGTGCCTGAAAATTGAAGAACATTACGAAAAACCAATGGATATTGAGTGGGCTAAAGATGGGAATTCAGAGGAAATTTACATTGTACAGGCCCGACCTGAAACGGTTCATTCCTCTAAAAAGAAGAAAAATAAACTTAAGCAGTATACCCTTAAAGATGACGGAAACGTGATCGTATCTGGAAACAGTATAGGCGATAAAATTGCAGCAGGAAAAGCGCGGATCTTAAATTCAACTGATGAATCAGACAAGCTCAAAGAAGGTGATGTGCTGATCACCGAAATTACCAATCCCGATTGGGACCCCATTATGAAAAAGGCCTCTGCCATTGTAACTGACAGCGGTGGCCGAACCAGTCATGCAGCTATTGTAGCCCGAGAGATGGGAACCGTCGCCGTAGTAGGAGCCGAAAACGCTACAGAAAAGATAAAGGACGGACAGGAGATCACTGTTTCATGCGCGGAAGGACAGGATGGAAAGGTCTACAAGGGAATTCTTGAATGGAGAGAAGATGAGATCAATACAGATGAATTAGCTGAGCCCGATACTGACGTGGAACTGATCCTCGCCAATCCAAAGCTTGCGTTTCAATATGCAGATTACCCGGTGGATGGTGTCGGTCTTGCCAGACTGGAATTTACCATCAATAATTCTATCAAAGCCCATCCTTTGGCCCTTGTCCATTTTGATGACCTGGAGGATGATGAGGCCAAACAAGAAATTCAAGAATTGACTGCCGCATATGATGATAAGGAAAACTACTTCATAGAAAAATTATCGATGGCCGTTGCTACAATTGCTGCCACATTTTATCCGCGGGAAGTTATAGTGCGGATGAGTGACTTCAAATCTAATGAGTACGCAAAATTACTAGGCGGAGAACAATTTGAACCCGAAGAAGAAAACCCGATGCTTGGTTTTCGTGGTGCCTCCCGCTACTACAGTGATCAATATCGTGATGGGTTTCGTCTGGAATGTTTGGCCATGAAACGCGCACGGAATGAAATGGGCATGGATAACATCAAGCTGATGATACCATTTTGCCGGACAGCAGAAGAAGGTGAAAAAGTGGTGAAGGAAATGGAAAAACATGGCCTGAAACAAGGCGATAACGGGCTTGAACTCTTTGTTATGGTTGAGATCCCATCTAATGTAAAAGGTATAGAAGATTTTGCAGGGATATTTGACGGTTTTTCGATCGGTTCCAACGACTTGACACAGCTTATTCTTGGTGTAGACAGAGATTCAGAACTTGTGAGTAATATCTTTGATGAAAGAAATAAGCAAGTGCAGGAAATGATCGGAACCGCTATTGAAAAAGCTAAAGATTCTGACAGAAAGATCGGTCTTTGCGGGCAAGCGCCCAGTGATTTCCCTGAGTATGCTCAATTTCTGGTAGAGAAAGGTATCGACAGCATATCATTCAATCCTGATGCGATCGCAAGAGGCATTAAAAACATACTGAAAGCTGAAGGAAAGGGCTAACTACATACGACCATTCCGAAAAACGGCTTATCAGAAACCGAGGTGAGATCGCAAAGATTCGAAAAATTAAAGGCCTGACCTTAGCAGACTCATCATATAAAACATTTCAGTAGCAATCTGCTTACACCGCTCGTCATAGACCTCAGCCTCTTTATCCGTTCCGTCTGCAACCTTGGGATCTACATAAGTGATTGACTTTCGGAATTCAGCACCCGGTACAAATGGACAGTTTTCATCAGCATCAGAGCAGGTCATGATGGCGGCAAAGTTCTTATCCGGATTGAAGTCATCATAAAATTTCTTGGAGAAGCAGATCATAGGTTCAGCTTCATCGCTGAACGACACTTCATACCTGGGATTTTCCCCATCGGGATTCTGCACTTTAAATCCGGCTCGTTCTATAGCTGCCACGGCTCTGGGATTGAAAGCGGTGGCCTCGGTTCCACCGGAATAGGTTTCAAGATCTTTTATGCCATAGTAGGCAGCTGCAGTCTGAGTCCATATTTGCGCAAGGTGACTCCGCCGACTATTATGTGTACATATATAATTAAGCCGTGCCATTTCTTCTGATTTTTTTTTGGAAAGTATATAGTCAGCAACCGTCTTAAGATCTTTTACCCGGTCCGAAGGGATTGAACCAAAGTTAGAAACCAATCCATTGATATAAGATTTTAATTTCGAGAATATCATCTAATATCTATTATCTGATTATTGCTGTTATTGTGTAGAGTTGCCTTCTTAATACTATCCTGGAAGTCCGATCTACCTGTTTTGTATAACTCATTTTCAACGCCTCGTTAGGAATAGATGGCGTGCCCGGTTCACAGGTAAATAAATAGAGCTCCATTACCCGTTCTCCAAACGTTAAGCTAACAACAACCCGAACCTGGCTCACAAATTTCTGTGTTATCAGATCCAATCATTGTCACTTCATTTTCCATACCACCGGTTTTTTGTGCAAATACGGTAATACTATAGATGCCGGTCTCGCCTGAATTAAATTCCTCAATTTCTTTCTCACTTAAATACTGACTTAAGATATCTACCGGGATCTCGATCGGTTTTTCCTTCTGGATGGTTATGTTCTCAAAACCGGCTTCTTTGATATGTCCTAAATAGTCATTCTTCTGAATAGCCCCTGCCACGCATCCAGCATACATTTCAGCATCCTCGCGAAGACTATCCGGCAGTTCCCCTTCCAATACTATATCAGATATACTGAAGTGGCCACCCGGTTTCAGCACTCTGAAAATCTCCGAGATCACTTTCGGTTTATTGGGAACTAGATTCAATACACAATTACTAACGATAACATCTGCAACGCCATCAGAAACAGGCATACCTTCAATATCTCCGTATCTGAACTCAACATTATTGAAACCTAGTTTATCTGCATTTTCACGAGCCTTTTTAATCATAGATTCGGTAAAATCTATACCAAGCACTTTCCCTTCCAAACCGGTTTCGTGCCGTGCTACAAAGCAGTCGTTGCCTGCACCGGAACCCAGATCGATCACGTAGTCTCCATTTTTTATTTGTGCAAACTGTGTTGGCAAGCCACAGCCCAACCCAAGATCTGCATCCGCACTATATCCTTCCATCTCACTATAGTCATCTGTCATTATATTGTAGACTTTCTTGGAATCACCGCCGGCTCCACAGCAGCTTCTTGCATTATAGGTTTTCCCCTGCCGACTGATCTCATCATATTTTTTACGGACGGTTTCTTTTAGTTCTTCTGGAGATTTTGTGCTGGTTTTTATCATGTTAAAAAATAATGAGTCTTTAAATTAATTATCTAGAGTCAGCTAATTTGAATAATTAGCAACAATTCGGATTTTTGCTTTTGAGATCCAAAAAGAATTCATCCAAAATAGAGCGAAATGCTGTCAGATTATTTTCATCCAAACAGTAACATGTCCTGATTCCCTCGATCTCACCTTTTATAATACCAGCGGATTTCAACGCTTTCAGGTGCTGCGATACCGTTGACTGTGCCAGTGGAAGTTCTTCTGTGATATCACCACAGTAACAGGCATTTCGTCGCGCAAGGATTTCGAGGATTGCTATACGAGCAGGGTGTGAAAGAGCCTTCGCAAATTCTGCAGCTTTCACTTCTTTTTCACTAAATAGCTTTGCTTTGGTTAGTGCCATAGTCTTTTATCGTAAATTTACGATAAAAGGTATCACATTTGGATCCCGGAATCAACAATACACCCAAATAATTGTAGAAACAAATAGCTGTATATCTCTACTTGAGATAATTAATCTTAGTATTGGCAAAAGCTTTCTTCTGACACTTAATAAATATCAAAGAGAAATAAATAAGATCTGCTTTAACCTTTGTATTAAGATTTTAGACAATATCCCACGTATTTCCACTTCGAATCAGGTCATGAACTGACTGAAAGTCACTTCGTTCTTTTGCGTCCACAATGGCCTGATGCACTTCCCTTTCAAAGCTAGGCTTTTCTACTTTTCGGATTATGCCTGTAGCAACGGGAAAGTTTGGTAACTGCATACGGGCAAGAGCTAGATGAAATATGGTATCATCTTCAGTAGGGTCGTGAACCAACGACCCTCCAATTTCATCTTCAAGAGTCATTTTATTGAGTTTCATACCCTCTACTTTCAAACCGAATTCTTTATCGTTACCAAAAACAATGGGTTCTCCCTCTTCCAACACTACCTGATGTTCATCTTTGGTATCACGTCCCGTTATTTTTTCGTGGATTCCATCAGTAAATATCACGCAATTCTGAAGTACTTCTATAACTGAAAATCCTTTGTGGTTATAGGCCTGCATCATTGCCTCTTCCATCATTTTGGGATCATTATCCGGAACGCGGGCGTAGAATGTTGCGCCGGCACCTATCGCAATCTCTCCGATATTGAACGGATTTTCATAATTACCTTCAGGTGCGGTCTTCGTTTTTACTCCTGCGGGAGTAGTTGGTGAAGACTGTCCTTTGGTCATCCCGTAAATCTTATTGTTAAAGATGACCAAATTGAGATCGACATTCCGTCTGCAGGCATGGATAAAGTGATTCCCCCCAATGGCCATACTATCACCATCACCTGAAAATACCCATACATTTAGATCAGGATTGGCAAGTTTAGCTCCGGTAGCAACCGGCAAAGCCCGTCCATGGACGGAATGTATACCGAAAGTCTCCAGATAATAAGTGATCCTGGAAGAACAACCGATCCCTGATACGCTAAGATTATTTTCTTTGGCATGATCCATTTGAGCAAATGCCTTCTGCATATTCGCCAGAATCATATAGTCGCCACAACCCGGGCACCACCGAACGGCCTGATCGGTTTTAAAATCTTTTCTCGTCAATGGAGTTTTTTTATCAATTGTATCAGTCTTCATATTTACTCCGATAAATGGTTTACGATTTCCGCTTTAATTTCGGACGAGAGAAAAGGTTGTCCCTGAATCTTATTAAACTGCCTGTAATTGAAATCAGGAAACTTAGATCTCAAATAATGAACAAATTGTCCGTTATTTAACTCACAAACCAATATTTCATCATACCTGCTCAATATCTCTTCTGTATTTTCAGGCAGAGGTTTTATGTAATTGAAATGCGTAAATGCAAGGTCCTCTTCCCCATTTTCCATGAGTTCAGTTACCGCAGTATTGATAGCTCCGAATGTACTTCCCCATCCAACAACCAGCAGTTTACCTGTATCGGCTCCATGAACTTCTTGTTTAGGTAACCGAGCTGCGATCCGGTCAATCTTTTCTTCACGGATTTTGGTCATCTTTTGATGATTCAGTGGCTCATAAGTAAGGTTCCCTGTATTTTCTTTTTTCTCTAAACCACCGATACGGTGCTCAAATCCCTTATCTCCAACACTCATCCAGTATCGGTTTAGAAATTCAGGTTCGCGCATGTACGGTTCCCAATCTTCAGGAGGACCTTCAAACCGAGGTATTTTTATATCCTCGAGTTCATCAGGATTTGGAATTCTCCATGGACTTGTACCACTTGCCAGATAGGTATCAGACATTAAAAGAACGGGGGTAACATGCTCCATGGCAATTTGAGCGGCTTTATAACTGTAATTGAAACAATCATCTGGTGAACTTGCAGCCATTACAACCATTGGAGCTTCACCATGTCGGCCGTATAAAGCCTGATTTAGATCAGCTTGTTCTGTTTTTGTAGGTAAACCGGTAGATGGACCGGCCCGTTGTACATTGACCACTACGAGCGGTATTTCAGAAATTATAGCTAGACCCAAGGCTTCTGATTTCAAAGATACACCGGGGCCTGAAGTGGTAGTTGCCGATAAATTTCCGCTAAATGCAGCACCAATTGCCGCAGTTACCGCAGCGATTTCATCTTCAGCCTGAAGTACTATGGCCCCAAGATCTCTGCGTTTCGAAAGCTCATGCATTATTTCGGAAGCTGGGGTAATTGGATAAGAACTCAGAGAGAGTTTTCGACCACTTTTTTCAGCAGCTGCCAACAGACCCCACGCAATAGCAGTATTTCCGTCGATATTTCTATATGTGCCGGCAGGAAGTTCCGCCGGTGGTATCACGGAATTTCCGATCAATTCTGTTGTTTCAGCAAAATTATATCCCACTCGAAGCGCTTTCACGTTTGCATCAATCAATTCAGGTTTTTTACTGAATTTTTTCTCAATGAATTTAATGGTGGATTCAAGTGGACGGCTAAACATATAAAGTACCAACCCAAGCGCAAACATATTTTTACTGCGGGCAACCGTTTGCGTGTCCAGACCTAGATCTTTTAAGGCTTCTTTGGTCAGTGAGCTGGCAGGAGCGCGTATAACATCATAGTCGCTTAAGGAGCTATCCTCGAGTGGATTTTCCTCGTAGTTGGCTTTTTTAAGATTCTTAGAGGTGAAGTTGTCCTTATCTGCAATGATGGTTCCGCCCGACTTTAAAAACCCAAGATTAGCAGCAAGTGCAGCCGGATTCATCACAACCAATACATCAACATCATCACCCGGCGTGTATATTTCCGTACCGCCAATTTGTATCTGAAAACTGGAGACGCCGCCAATACTGCCCTGAGGGGCACGTATTTCGGCCGGAAAATCGGGTATGGTAGTTAAATCATTTCCTGCAATACCGGAAGATTGTGAAAACATGTCTCCGGTTAACTGCATGCCATCGCCAGAATCACCTGAAAATCGTATTACAACTTTCTTAACCTCTGGTACTAGAACTTTATCCGCCATACCTACTCCTTAAGTTATTTTTGTAAAAAGTAAAATTCTAAAACTTTATCCGTGCAGAAGTTCTTTTCTCTCAAGCAGTACATCTTCAGATTCTTCATGTTCCGGATCTATTATTATACAATCAGGCACAGGACAGAATGATATACACTGTTCTTCATCATGGAACCCTTTACACTCGGTGCATTTATCTGCGACGATAAAGTAGAATTCATCTGATATTGGATCCTGCATTTCATCAGCTTCCACTTCTTCTCCGTTCAGAAGAGTAACACTGCCTGAAAGGTTGGTACCTTCAGCCATTGACCATTCTGCTCCTGGTTCGTAGATAGCCTGGTTAGGACATTCTGGTTCGCAAGCTCCGCAATTGATGCATGTGTCGGTTATTAGTACTGCCATGGTCTTAAATTTGGTTTAAATTTTAGGTAAAAAGTTAATGATCTGTATCTATTTTAGATATTTAGACAAAAAACTCTACTTTAAAATAGATAAAACAATTATGACTCACAATTTTCGGCACTGCTAACCACAATATTTAGAATCGATATAGATTGCGTTTTATTTAAGCTCATCTACGTTAAATCCCTGTAACGCTTTGATATAGTTAGCACGCTCAAAAGCACTAGGATCTCCAACCGATGCTGAACTCATAGCTCCTTTCATCTCCTCCAGTGAGGTGTATTCTTTTTCTTCCATCCACTGCTCCATATCACTAAGCATGGTAGTGAGTACTTTTGGTCCGCTATATAATAATACAGATGCCATCATAGCAACATCGGCACCGGCTAGCACCATTTTAATGACATCTTTCGCGGTGTGAATACCTGTCGTAGCAGCAAGACTGCATTCCAGGTGTGGACGCAGCATTGCGATCCATCGAAGCGGAAGTCTTTTTTCAAAAGTACTGCTGAGTTCCAGACTGGGCTCGACATCCAATAATTCCAGATCAATATCAGGCTGATAGAAACGATTAAACAAAACCAAACCGTCTGCGCCAGCATCTTCGAGGCGCTTAGCCATATTTCCAAATGAACTGAAATAAGGTCCCAACTTTACAGCAACAGGAATATCAACAGATTCCTTTACTGCCTTAAGGTCATCAATATACATCTGCTCTACACTGGCTGAGGTCATTTCGGGATCTCCGGCGATGTAATAGATATTTAATTCAATGGCATCGGCTCCGGCTTCCTGCATTCGCTCAGCATAAGACATCCATCCCCCCTTGGAAACACCATTGATACTGGCAATGACCGGTATGTCCACGGCATTCTTGAGGGTGGCAATTTGCTCGATATAATCTTCGGCGTGTAGATTATGGTATTCCTCGGGTTCAGGAAAGTAGCTCAGCGCTTCTGCATAACTTTCATTGGCAGTATTCATGTAATGATCCAAAGCCTGATTTTCTGCGTTGATTTGCTCCTCAAACAGAGAATACATCACCACTGCCGAAGCACCGGCATCCTCCATTTGCTTTACGTTATCAACATCGCTGGAAAGTGGAGAAGCTGATGGAACAAGTGGGTTTTTTAAAGATAATCCGAGATATTTTGTTTCTAAGTTCATAATGTTTAAAAATTAGCCCGTTAAATAAATTTTAGTGAATTCAAGTATTGAAAGACAAAGCAATTAGCAGGTATTAACCCGCTAATTGCATCCTTAACACCATTAATCTTCCGGTTCTTCATCAGCTTCCGGTTCATATACTTTTTCCATCTTCTCATAAACATTCCATTGCTCATGGACCTGTTTTTGAGCTTCAGTCATGAGTTCTTTAGCTAACTTAGGTTTGGATTTAGCCAGCATCAGATAGCGCATTTCGTTATATGCGTAATCTTTCAATCCAATCTTAGGAGGTTTAGAATCCAGTTGGAAAGGATTTTTACCTTCTTTTGTTTTGGTCGGATCAAACCTGAATAGTGGCCAGTAACCTGAGTCCACAGCCAGTTTCTGTTGCTTCAGTCCATTCTTCATATCATAACCATGCGCGATACAGTGGCTATAGGCAATGATAATTGATGGTCCGGGGTAACGCTCAGCTTCGATAATAGCCTTCATGGTCTGCATATCACTTGCACCCATTGCTATCCGTGCCACATAAGCCTGTCCGTTTCCACTGCTGATAGACATTAAGCCAAGATCTTTTTTACCCTCACGCTTACCTGCTGAAGCAAACTTTGCAACTGCTCCCAGCGGTGTAGCTTTTGAACATTGGCCACCCGTGTTTGAATACACCTCTGTATCCATTACCAGAATATTGACATCCCGGCCACTCGCAATTACATGATCAAGACCACCATAGCCGATATCGTAGGCCCATCCGTCTCCACCGAATATCCAAACGCTTTTGCGTACCAGGTAATCGGCAATACTGTCGAGCATTTTCGCTTCGCCGGAATCTGACTTCTTAAGAATTTCCTTGAGCTTGGCAATGCGTTCTCGCTGTTCAAATATACCCGGCTCTGTAGTCTGATCAGCTTTCAGAATTTCTTCTTTTAGCTCAGCATCCACGGCTCCATTCATACTCGTGAGCAATTCACGGGCTTGCTGCTCTTGCTTGTCTATGGTTAACCTGAAACCAAGGCCAAATTCTGCATTATCCTCAAACAAAGAGTTAGACCATGCCGGCCCCAACCCTTCACTATTTTTTGAATAAGGTGTAGACGGAAGGTTACCGCCGTAAATAGAAGAGCAACCTGTTGCATTTGCGATGACCATTCGATCACCATACAATTGTGTAATGAGTTTGATATACGGTGTTTCACCACAACCGGCACAAGCGCCTGAGAACTCGAATAGTGGCTGAAGGAATTGAGCTCCTTTAACCGTTTCAGTTTTGAGGTCTTCACGCTTGTACTCAGGAATCTCGAGGAAATAATCCCAGTTTTCAGCCTCCTGTTCTACAAGTGATTCAATGGCCTCCATGTTAAGTGCTTTATGCCCCACTTGCGTACGGTCCTTGGCAGGACATACTTCAACACATAATTCGCAACCTGTGCAATCCTCAGGTGATACCTGAATACTTATTTTGGTATTGTCCGGCCATTCTCGTCCACGGGCATCCATAGACTTGAAGGTTTCCGGGGCTTCGTTGAGCCACTCTCCATCATAAGCTTTCATTCGGATTACAGCATGCGGACAAACCATCGCACATTTTCCACATTGAATACATATATCTGGATCAAGTACCGGAATTTCCTGGGCTATATTTCTTTTTTCCCACTTTGTTGTGCCGGTCGGGAATGTGCCATCAGGTGCAAATGCACTCGAAGGAAGACTATCTCCGTTTCCGGATATAATTTCAGCAATTACTTTTTGAACATAATCCGGAGCTTCGCTCGGTACCGCGGGACGCATCTCGATTTCCGATCCTGCTTTGCCCGGCACCTCAACTTCAAACAGGTTTTCTACAGAGTTATCAACCGCCGCGTAATTGCTTTGCAGTATTTTTTCCCCTTTGTTCCCATATGCTTTCTTGATCGCATCCTTGATAAGCAGGATAGCTTTTTCTTTAGGAAGGATATCCGAGATAGCAAAGAAGCAAGTCTGCATAACGGTATTGATACGATTTCCCATACCATTTTCACGGGCTACTTTGTAAGCATCAATACTGTAGAATTTGAGATCTTTATCAATTATCTGTTGTTGTACTTTTTCAGGAATATTATTCCATACTTCATCCGGGCCGTATGGAGCATTCAATAAGAAAGTAGCGCCGGGGCGAGCATGTTTTAGCATATCCAGACGGTTCAGAAACTGGAATTGATGACATGCCACAAACTTCGCTTTGTCAATCAAATAAGCTGATCGAATAGGTTTAGGCCCGAAACGCAGATGAGATACGGTGGTAGCTCCTGATTTCTTGGAATCATATACAAAATAACCCTGTGCATAGTTATCAGTATTATCACCAATGATCTTGATAGAGTTTTTATTTGCACTAACCGTACCATCAGCGCCCAATCCATAAAACAAGCCTTCAAATACATCTTCATCAGGATCCCAGCCTTCGTTTGAGAAGTCTAAGCTAGTATTTGTGATATCATCATGAATACCAATGGTGAAGTGTTTTTTCGGTTTATCTTCTTTTAGTTCATCAAATATTCGGGCAATCATCGGCGGAGTGAATTCTTTTGATGACAGACCAAAGCGGCCGTTTGTTACCTTGAGCTCGCCGCCAAAATCTTTCCAATCTTCCACCCTATTCTCATGAACTGCTGCAAGTACATCATTATATAACGGCTCCCCTGTACTTCCGGGTTCTTTTGTTCTATCCAGCACAGCAAGAGCGTTAACACTTTCAGGAAGAGATTGGATCAGATGGTTCATGCTAAACGGGCGGAATAAGCGGACTTTTACAAGTCCAACTTTTTCGCCTTCAGCGTTCAGTTTATCTACAGTCTCATGAGCGGTCTCGGCTCCTGAACCCATCAAAATAATAACCCGTTCGGCATCTTCTGCCCCGTGGTATTCAAAAAGTTTGTACTCTCTGCCCACAAGTTCTGCAAATTTGTCCATAGTGTTCTGAACAATTTCCGGACAGGCATTGTAGAAAGAGTTCACTGATTCACGAGCCTGAAAGAAAACATCAGGATTCTGTGCGGTACCCCGTAAAACCGGCCGGTCGGGAGTAAGTGCTCGGTTTCGGTGGTCAATGATCCACTGATCATCAATCATTTGTTTCATCACCTCAACCGGGATCTGCTCTATTTTCTGTACTTCGTGTGAGGTTCTGAATCCATCAAAAAAGTGAATAAATGGAATACGGGATTCGAGCGTGGCCGCATGAGCTATCAGTGCCATGTCCATAGCCTCCTGCACGCTGTTCGAGCTTAACATTCCCATGCCGGTCATACGGGCAGCCATGGTATCGCTATGGTCTCCAAAAATAGATAATGCATGTGTGGCTACTGAGCGGGAAGCAACATGTACTACAGCCGGTGTCAACTCACCCGCGATTTTGAACAAATTGGGAATCATCAGCAATAAACCCTGAGAAGCCGTGAAAGTAGATGCCATGGCACCTGATTGTAATGCACCATGCAAGGTACCGGCAGCTCCTCCCTCACTTTGGAGTTCAATAACCTCAGGAACGGTTCCCCAGATATTCTTTCTGCCACCCATTGTCCATTCATCCGACCATTCCCCCATTGGCGAGGCAGGCGTAATTGGATAAATCGCTATTACCTCACTCAAATTATGGGCTACATAGGCAGTAGCTTCATTCGCATCAATGGTTAATTTTTTGTTAGACATAATGAATATCCTCCGGGGATTGTTTGATCGATAATTTCATCTTCAATATTAATTCTGTTTGCAAAATATATACTCATCATTTTGTGAATTTTATGAGGCTTTGACCATTAAGCACATCTTCTGTTAAGGCTTCCAGGGTTTTGGTTTCAAACAAAAGCTTCACATGATCCCTGATCCTGCTGTAGTCCGTGTGAATCGGGCAAGGGTCCTCTTCATTACATTCTCTAAAACCTATACCACACTGATCAAAAATATCCAGTCCGTCTATCGCCTCTACAATTTCAATCAGGGTTATTTCTTTTGGAGCCTTGCTTAAATGGAATCCTCCATTCGGTCCCTTCATTGAGATGAGCAATTTATGCTTTACTAGCAGCTGTAAAATTTTACTTAAAAAATGCTGGGGTATATCCTTTTCACTGGCTATTTCATTCAAACTGATGTTCTTCTCCTCTGTTGAATGAGAGGCGATATAGAACATTGCCTGAAGTCCATAATGACAGGATGCCGAAAACATATCAGTGAGTTTATAAGATTATTTGTGGTATCAACAAAAGAGCTTCAACATATATTAATAATTAAAGATTTTTAGATATAAAACTCTAAATATAATTTAATCAAATTGGTCTACCTCTACAACATAATTAGCTAATTTAGTGAAAATCTAAATTATTCCGGTTCAGTGATGCCCTTTAACAGACCGTAGCCTGATATGAAAGTGTCATTCAGGAATTTTTTGCATATTTATTATACTCTCACCAAGCTCAACATCTTCTGTCAGTTCTTTAAGCGTTTTGTCTCTAAACAATTCATGGATCTTTTCACGCACCTTTTTGTATTCGTGGTGAATAGGACAAGGATGGTCATCACTGCATTTTTTGAATCCAATTCCACATTTGGTAAAAACTCCCAACCCGTCAATAGCCTCAATAACCTCTATTAAGGCAATATCTTCTTGCTTTCTACTTAGCCTAAAACCGCCATTGGGGCCCTTCGTTGATTCGAGCAGCCCATGCTTGACAAGTTCTTGTAATATCTTGCTTAAAAAATGCTTTGGTATCTCCTGTTTGTCTGCAATTTCGGTTAATCCTACATTTTTGTCTGGAGAGGAATACATGGCAATGTAAAGCATCGATTGCAGGCCATAGTGGCAGGATGTTGAAAACATATTGGTTAAACTATTTTAAAAATTTTGAAGTTCTAATAACTTTTCCTGAATCTAGAACACTTTCTAAGATAGAAAAGTCCTTTTCTAATTCCTGAAACATTTTAATTCTCCCTACCCTCCACTAATATCATGGTTCGAATAAAATTATCACGCTGAATTTCCCATTAATTCTTCAACAATGATGGTTCTTTTTCAATTAAAATATTTCGAACACTTTCCGACAGATTCGAACAATAGTTTACTTTGTCAACACTGGCACAATACAGCTGCTCTTCTTCCTGTTCCGACATATCTTCACACCTGCAATTCAGTGCTGAGAAATCGATGTTATTTAACTCGTCGCTGTATTTACTGTTATATTTAATGAGTTTTTCAATGGTATTATTGTCATCAATAGACTCATTATTCTCTTTGGCATGTATCAATGATAAACCCAACAGGTATTTATATAAAGCTCGGCGTGAGCTTACACAAGCAGTGTAGGTTACAACATCCTCCATAGGACGATATAGTTCTTTCTTTGAACGGTGGAAGTCTTTTTCAGCTTCCTGAAAAAGTTCTTCAATCTTTAAGTTTTTCATAGCATTGTGGATTTTTTTAACTGTTATCATCAGGCAACCAAATCATTTCGGTTAACTGATTTCTCTCTTAACTTCAAAAGATCTCATTATGAAGTCACTGGATCAGGTCCCTAAACTGACAGATCTGATAGTTAACACGATACTTTTATTAAATCCCTACATACCGAACATTTGAACTGATTCTTTGGCAAAACTCAACAATGGTTCAAAGTAAATGCCTAGCAAAATAGTTGGAATCAGCAATACAAATAGAAATACCTTTGCTCCTATACTGAAACTAATTGGCGACGTCTCTTTAGAGGGTCTGTAAAAAAACAAATTGCGTACCACACGGATGTAATAAAACAGTGAGATCACTGTAGTGATACCGGCAATTGCAACCAGCCAGAACCACCCCCCACTTACAGCTGCTCCAAAAATATAGAGCTTAGCTACAAACCCACCTGTTGGTGGAATTCCTGTGAGCGCGATCAAAAAGATAGTCATACCCACACTTTCCAGCGGTGCTCTGAAACCCAACCCCTTGTACTGCTCAATAGACTCGGTTTCCAGTTTATTTGAAAAGAGCATAGCTACATAGAATGCACCAAGATTCATGAAAATATAGATAAACAGATAGATCATAATGGAGGCAATACCCTCCTCAGCCAGCATTACCACTCCCATCAGCAAGTAGCCGGCATGCGCGATACTTGAGTAGGCCAGCATTCGTTTGATATTATCTTGTTTTAAAGCGGTCAAATTACCTACAATCATAGCGAGTGCAGCCATTGTAGACACTATCCATGTCCACTGTACGCCTTCGATCATCTGCCATATGCCTTCTCCAAGCATTCCATTGGGATCTGAAAATGATACCGTAAAGAAACGTAGCAAAAGCCCAAAAGCAGCGATTTTTGAAGCCACTGCTAAGATAGCCGCTATAGAAATGGGAGCACCTTCATATACGTCTGGAGCCCAAAAGTGGAAGGGGACAACAGCAATTTTAAAACCCATACCAACCAAAATCATCAAAATGGAAATATTTAGTATCAACGGATTTGAGACACCTGCAGACAGGGCTTCATTCACCACAAAAATATCAGTTCCTCCGGTGAGTCCAATTAGCAGACTTAAGCCATATAGCATCACTCCTGAAGAAACCGATCCATAGACTATATACTTCATAGATGCTTCAGCTGATATCGGTATTTTTTTGGTAAAACCTACCAGCACATAAGAACTTATGCTTGTGAGTTCAAAAGCCAGATACATCATCAGGATATTAGTTGAACTAACCATCAACATCATCCCCAGGATCATCCCGGATAGCAGCATATAAAATTCACCAATACGAGATCTATAATCGGCTAGTTCTCTGCTTTGAAGCGAGAAGAATGTGATTAATATACCGGTCAGTACTATCATTACTTTGAAATAAACCGCAAACGGATCAACCACAACCATATCATAGAAGAATAACTCATTCAATCCGATTTGTTGCAGTACTAAGAAGCCTGAAACAACCAAACCACCTAAAAACAAGTATCCGGTGATATTTCGGTCTTTTTTGGTTACCAAATCAGCCACAATGATCACACATAATGTGATCACTATAACGATCTCAGGAAGAAACTGACTTAAACTATGTAATGTATGTTCAATCATATCGGTAACTGAGAATGTGTTTGTTGCCGTTTTCAGGTTTGGTATTTATGGCTGAATTAAATGGCCACATGGTTTCAGAATCCTCCTGCGTTTACAATTTCCACCAAGTGACTCAATGAACTGTTCATTAGTTCAATTACCGGTGATGGATATATACCAAGCACAATGATCAGTATAATGAGGGGTACAAAAGCTATAACTTCCCGAACGGTCAGGTCCTTCAGATCAGTAAGCTTCTCAGGAGTTTCACCAAGGAAAATGCGCTGCACGGTCCATAGAATATACCCGGCTGTAATAATGATCCCGGTTACGGCAATCATGGTTATCCATTTATAGGCAGCAAAGGCTCCAAGGAATGAGAACAGTTCACTCACAAATCCATTGAGGCCCGGTAAGCCAAGAGCGGCAAACATACCTATCATGGCAATTGCCGTATATTTTGGCATTTGATTGGCAATTCCGCCAAAGTCGTATAAGCCACGGGTATGGGTACGATCATACAAAACGCCCACTGCAAGGAAAAGCACGGCTGTAATAATACCATGGTTGAACATCTGCAGAACACCCCCAACCATACCCTGACTATTCAGAGCGGCTATCCCGAGTACCACAATTCCCATGTGGGAAATTGAAGAATAAGCTATGAGTTTCTTGAAATCGTCCTGTGCCATGGCACATAATGCTCCATAAATAATACTGATAGCTCCAAGGGCTGCCATGAAGTACACAAAGTAAACAGTGGCATCCGGGAATATTGGAAAGTTAATTCGAAGAATCCCATAGGTTCCAAGCTTCAGTAATACACCCGCTAAGATCACACTTATTGGTGTAGGTGCTTCAACATGGGCATCGGGCAGCCAAGTGTGAAATGGAAATAAGGGGATCTTGATCGCAAAGTTAATAAACAGTGCCATCCACGCTACGTAGCGCCAGGTAGTATCAACACCGGACAGTAAACTTCCATCCACAAAGTTGTCCGGGTTCATCATATGTAAAATATTAAAGGTATGGATGGTTTCACCGGTAGCCGGATCGGTATATGCCACACTGAAATATAGTGCCAGCATGGTGATGAGCATCAATATGCCGCCCACAAAGGTATAGATAAAGAATTTAATGGCCGCATATTCGCGCCTGGGGCCACCCCACAAACCTATAAGAAAGTACATAGGCAACAGCATCACTTCCCAGAATATGAAGAAGAGGAAAAAATCCAGAGAAACAAATACCCCCATCATTCCGGTAACCAATAACAGATACAAGGCAAAGTAGCCTTTCACCATCTTATCGATGTTCCATGATGAAATGACACCAATAAGACCAATTAGTGAGGTGAGTATCACCATGAGAACACTCAGACCGTCAATTCCCATAAAATATGAGATTTCAATGCGCCCTACCCATGGGACGGCATCTACGGTTATCCAGCTAAATTGCTCCACAAACTGAAAACTATCCGCTTCATTGATTCCGGTTTTCGTTCGATCAAACAGGAAAAACACTATTCCTGCCAGTACCAACTGCAATCCGGTTGCTACTAGGGCTGTCCAGCGTATGGCATCCCGGTTTTTGTCAGGAAGAAGCAACACTATAAGCATGCCTAAAATCGGGAGAAAAACGAGCCAAGTTAGAATACCGATGCCTAATATTTGAAGTTCCATAGTTTACCGTTCTGTTATAGTTTTCATATTCTTTTTAATTACATAAACAGGATAAAGAGCACCAGAAAACTGAATACCACGTAAACGAGGTATGTTTGCACCTTCCCCGTCTGAATTTTGCTAAGTAATCCACCTGCTCTATTTGCAGTTTCAGCCGTTGCATTGACCAGGCCATCAACAATATTCTGATCTATCCATCCGCTTATTGTTGCCAGTCCACGTACGACAACCGCCGATCCATTGACAATTCTGTCAATAATATTCTCATCAAACCACTTACTGATTCTTGTAAGCATGTGAAGTCCATTTACAAAAACCTTGTCATACATTTCATCGAAATACCATTTATTGAAAGCACCTTTGTATAAGAATCCGGCTTTTTGAGCCAATGATTCAGGATTGATTTTTTTCCATTGGTAAACCGTAAATGCAAAACCTATACCACCGAGAGCAATCAGAATAGATAATATCATTGCAGGGGTGTGTACATGATGAAGGGCATCATGAAATACTGCGTTGCTTGCCGGTTGCAACAGTTCCGGGACCATACTCATTGGTCGCTCAATAGCGTTAAAAAACCAGCCACTGGCCGCACCAAAAGGATTAAAACTGTAGAAGACAAATAATGACAACGTTGCCAATACCATCAATGGAATGGTCATAACAGCCGGTGATTCCTTTATGGCCTCAAAGCGAGATTCATCAGCAGGTTTGCCATGAAATGTGAGAATGAGTAGACGGAACATATAAAATGCTGTGAGTCCGGCTACCGCAAACCCAACTACCGGAAGGATCCAATGTCCGTTCAGGGAACTGAAAGCCCAGCTTCCTGCTAAAATTTCATCTTTACTGAGAAAGCCTGACGTAAGAGGTATTCCGGAGATAGCCAGTGTAAAAATAAGGAAGGTCCAGTAAGTGACGGGCATTTTGCTTTTCAGTCCCCCCATATTCCGGATATCCTGTGCATCGGTATGATGGTCATTTTGATCATGAAGTACCTTATGCATCGCATAGATCACACTTCCTGAGCCGAGGAATAATCCTGCTTTAAAAGCTGCATGTGTGACCAAGTGCATAAAACCTGCTGTATAGGCCCCTACACCCAAGGCCATGATCATGTAACCAAGCTGACTTATAGTGGAATACGCCAATACTTTTTTGATATCATATTGGGTAATAGCTATGGTTGCCGCAATCAAGGCTGTGATCGCTCCTATATACGCAATCACCATAAGAGCATCTGCAGTAAGCATTGGGAAAACACGTGCTACCAGATATACCCCCGCAGCCACCATCGTTGCGGCGTGGATCAAAGCGCTGACCGGAGTCGGTCCTTCCATCGCATCGGGTAACCACACATGCAGCGGAAACTGAGCAGATTTACCCACTGCTCCACAGAAGATCAGGATGCCGGCTGCGGTCATCCAGCCTTCACTTCCAAAAGGAAGCTGACCGGCTGAAATACTTGCAAATATTGATTCAAAGGTGAAGGTTGAGAAATTTACGAACAGGATCATAATTCCAAGAAACATTCCAAAATCTCCGACCCGATTTACTATAAATGCTTTATTAGCAGCATTTGAAGCGGTTTTTTTCTCATAATAATGTCCGATCAACAGGTATGAACTCAACCCGACCAATTCCCAGAACACATACATCAGCAGCAGATTATCTGTGATCACAATGCCAAGCATGGAAAAGGAGAAAAATCCCAGATAAGCATAATAACGGGAGTAACGCACATCATCCTTCATGTACCCCATTGAGAAGAAATGCACCAAAGTACTTACCAGTGTAACCACAACCAGCATCACGGCTGTCAGATTATCGAATAAAATCCCGAATTCCACATTCATTGAACCAACCACAGCCCAGGAGAATGTGAAAGTAAAAACCTCATGGGCATGAGCCGTGATCTTTGTAATGAGCAAATATAACGAAAGTAAAAAAGAGATCGAGACCAGTCCTGAACCCAGCCAGTCACCTTGACGGGGCAATCTTTTACCGAAAAAAATCAGTAGCAGAAATCCTAATAAGGGTAAAAGAAGGATAGTTATGGATAGTTGTGTGAACATGAGATATTCTCTGTATGATTATTTCATTTTCGGTTGGGTTACCCTTTCATCAGGTTAATATCATCGAGGTTGATTGAATTAAACCTATTGTAAATATTCAGTACTATTGCCAAAGCAACTGCTGCTTCCGCTGCGGCTATAATTATCACAAATAAACCGATCATGTGGCCTTCCAGCGAGAGTTCCGTAAAACGACTGAAGGCTATCAGGTTAATATTGGCTGAATTCAGTATCAGCTCTACCCCCATCAGCACCATAATTACGTTTCGTTTTGAAAGTATGGCCATCAATCCCAGTCCAAACAGTATGGCACTAACAACTAAAAAATGAGTTAAACCAGGCTCCGCAATCACTTGCATCATCATTGTTTCCATAATTAGTTCGATTCTTTTTTAAGTCTTGAGGATAATCGGGTGGCCATCATAATGGCTCCAATTATCGCAATTAGCAGCAATACACCGGCAATAATGAAGGGTAACACGTAATCGCTCATTAGCATCATTCCTAATCCGTGTACGGTATCGCTGTGTTCATTAGGTGAAATAATGCCCCAGTCAGCTGTGCCAAAAGCATATATCAGCAAGATGGCAGCTGCTGCAGAAAGTATGGATGCCGGCAGCAGATTTACCGTGATGCTTTTAAAATCCAGATCTCTTCCCTGTGAGGTCAGCATCAAACCAAATAAAAACAGGATGAGAATACCGCCCACATACACCAGTAGTTGAGTAGCTGCCAAGAAATCAGCATACAGCAAAACGTACAGCGCTGCTACTCCAACCAGCGTAAACATCAGAGCAAAAGCCGAATGCACAATATTCTTAGAAAACACCATAATAGCAGCTGAGGCAATGCTGATAAATGAAAAGAGATAAAAAAGAATGGTGGTCAGTTCCATGGTTATTCTTCCTCTTTTGTAGAGTCGGATGCATCTTCATTAGATACGTCATCCGCTTTATTTTCGGATTCCTGTTGTTTTTTGGCTTCTTCAGCTTCTTTCTTCTTTTTAGCCTCTTCTTTCTGACGCTTTTTTTCCTCTCGCTCGCGCTTTTTGGCTGCAGCTTCCTCTTCAGCTGCTTGCTTAACTTCCTCTACCTTTTCGGGAGTGAGATCACTGAAATTCAAAAGAAGGTTAGAGCGATCGTAATCAGAATATTCATATTCCGGCACCATGTAGATACAATCGGTTGGGCACGGCTGTGTACATAGATCGCAATACATACACTTGGCCATATCTATATCAAATTGTGCAAGCCAAAATCGTTTTGGATTCCCGGTTGATGTTTTTCCAAGATCTACATCAGAAGTAGCCTGAACCGTTTCAATATGTATACAATTGACCGGGCAGGCCCTGGCACATAAATTACATCCAATACAATCATCAATGTTCACGTACAACTTTGCTCGTGCTCCCGCCGGGAGTTCAACTTTTTCCTCCGGATATAATTCAGTCACAGTTGGGCCGAATAAATGCCTTAGTGTAACCCCCATTCCAGTAAAAATGGATTTGAATGTCATCCAACCTTCTTTTACTACATTGTCCATGACTACAAACTCCGGTTATTTAAAATATTACTTCCCATAGGGCTACCAGTATGAGATTTATGAATGAAGCCGGTATCAAAATTCCCCAGCAAATATGCATAAGCTGATCGACACGGTAACGCGGTAAAGTCCAGCGTATCCACATCATTATAATTACAAGGAACAATCCTTTAGCCATGAACCAAAAGAATCCCCAAATCGGACCGGCCATGAACTCTCCAAACGGACTATTCCAACCTCCAAAAAAGAGCGTGGCTCCCAACAGGGAAAGAAGCAGCATATCGGCGTATTCAGCCAGCATGAACATGGCCCATCGCATACCGGAGTATTCGGTTTGATATCCTGCAACCAGTTCAGACTCAGATTCAGGGAGATCAAAAGGTACACGGTGTGCTTCGGCTAGAATGGAAATAAAAAAGATGATAAAAGTAATAATCAGAAAAGGATTCTGTAAAATCAGCCAATTCGGCAGAAAGCCTAAAATATCGTTTCCTGACTGAAGTTCAGTTACTGTCATTAAATTGAGTGAGCCTGCAACGATCACTACCGTTAGCACGCTGGCTATTGTAGGCACTTCATAGCTGACCATTTGTGCGGCACTTCGCATAGAACCGATTAGTGACCATTTGTTGTTGGATGCCCACCCCCCCATTATCACACTTATGGTGAGCAATGAGGTTACTGCGAGCAGATAGAATACCCCAATATTGATCATGCTTCCGATATAACCGCTGCTGAATGGAATAACAGCAAAGGCAGCATAGGAAGCAGCGAACATCATGAAAGGGGCAAATTTGAATAAAAATCGGCTGGCATTGGCAGGAACAATATCCTCTTTTTGCAGCAGCTTCAGTAAATCGGCAATAGACTGCGCCCAACCATGCCATCCACCAACGCGATGTGGGCCTAAACGATCTTGTATGAATCCAGCAATTTTTCGCTCTCCCCAAATAGCTGCGAGTGCATACACAAGAATAATGGTAAGCGGTATTAAAGCATGGACCAAAATGGCTGAGGTAGCTCCGATATTTCCAAAAAGTTCGCTCATTATTATAGTTTTAGATATTTATATCCAATTTTTGAAAGCAATAAGTTGTTTTCATTATTTTTGTGTATGATTTTTTCGGCATGATTAACTACCGATCCACTTCGCCTAATACAATATCAATACTTCCAACAATAGCTATCATATCTGCAATCAAATGCCCTTTTGAAATAGCCCGTAACATACTCAGGTGAACAAAACTTGGGGCCCGTGCTTTTACTCGATATGGGGCACCCTTATTATCACTGATAATGTAATAACCTAGTTCTCCCCGGGGCGTTTCCGTACGAACGTACATCTCCCCTGCTTTTGGCCGTATCCTTTTTGGTGCAGCTTCAGTAACATCGCCTTCATCTGGCATGCCATCAAGGGCTTGTTCTATAATACGCAGGCTTTGTTCAAGCTCACGCACGCGAACAATGTATCGATCCCAACTGTCACCCAGGGTCCCCATTTCACCACTTCCGACCGGTATTTCGAAGTCGAAACGGTCATAAATCGAGTATGGGTCGTTCTTGCGCAGGTCCCACTTCACTCCGGAACCTCTCAATACAGGACCGGATGCTGCATAGTTAAAGGCAACCTTTTCAGGTAAAACTCCCACATCTGCTGTTCTTTGAATAAAGATCTTATTGTAAGATAACAGGTCGTTCAGCTCCTTAATTTTAGGACGGAATGTTTTGACAAAATCGGCCACATCCATTTTAAAATCTTTTGGTACATCACGCATCAGCCCGCCAACCGTCATATAGTTGTACAACAAACGGGCACCGCTTGCTTTCTCAAAAATATTGAGGATCTTTTCCCTTTCAGTAAACAAATACAGGAATGGAGTAAATGCTCCCAGATCGAGACCAAAGGCTCCTATTCCAAGTAAATGACTCGCAATTCGCTGCATTTCAGCCATGATCACCCGAATATATTCCACACGTTCAGGAACTTCAATTTCCAACATGCGCTCCATAGCTGTCACATAACCATGTTCCTGATTCATAGCCGACACATAATCCATACGGTCGGTATAAGGTATTACTTTGCTGTAATCGCCTACTTTTTCTGCATATTTTTCAAAGCATCGGTGCAGATATCCGATATTTGGGCGAACATCAGTGATGATCTCACCGTCCAACACCAACTCAAGGCGTAACACCCCGTGCGTTGACGGATGTTGAGGGCCCATGTTAATGGTCATCTCCCGTTTTCCCGCTTCATTGGTCGTTATATTCAAGATATCATTCATATACGCAATCTACTCCCCGGTTGGAATTCCCTGATAAAATTCTTGTTGAACATAATCTTTTCGCAGAGGGTAGCCTTCCCAATCTTCAGCCGTGAGTATCCGCTTTAGATTAGGATGGTCCTTGAATCTGATGCCAACCATATCATAGGCTTCGCGTTCGTGCCAGTTAGCTGTTTTCCAAATCGATTCCACTGATGGAACAATCGCATCTTCTTCCGGTACTTTAACTTTCAGAGCCAATTTTGAACTGTTAATCGTGGAATTAATATGATAGGTAACTCCCAAAGCTTCTTCCGAATCATAGTGTACTCCGCTGAGACACATTAATACATTGAATTGCAACCCGGGATCATCCCGCAAGAATTTCATTATTTGAATGACACTCTCGGCCGGAATTTCAATCCATGGCTCCCCGACATCACCTGTTTCAAAACTAAGGCCCTCTTCACCGAACTCCTGGATCAGATACTCGAATATTTCTTTTGGTTCTTTCATCATATTCAGGCTGTTTCAGGATTGTTCTTTACTTCCGTTACTTCCACTTTTTCATCTTTCTTCTCGATGATCGTCTCGCCGGTGATCTTTTCCTGCAGTTTAATAAATCCTTCAAGAAGAGCTTCGGGACGAGGCGGACAACCAGGAACGTACACATCAACAGGCACTACCTTATCAACACCCTTTAAAACATGGTAACCATGTTCCCAATACGGGCCTCCACAATTGGAACAGGAGCCCATGCTTATTACATAGCGAGGTTCAGCCATTTGCTCGTATAACCTCTTGATCCGGGATGCCATTTTCATGGTAACAGTGCCTGCAACAATCATTACATCAGCTTGACGGGGAGAAGAGCGCGGTATGATCCCAAAACGGTCAAAATCATAGCGAGAGGCTGCTGTTGCCATCATTTCAATAGCACAACATGCCAAACCAAATTGTTCATACCAAAGTGAATTCTTTCTGGCCCAGTTTAATGCACTTTCCAAATTGACAATAATGATATTACTGTCATGATATTTTTTGTCAAGCATTCCCATATTTAACTCTTCCTTTATCCTGCTTTTTGGATTGAATGACCGTTTCAATGCTTTCTCCTTCAAATTCAATAACTCCAACACCGTCTTTGTATTCCGGTACACGTGGCTTAGGCACATCCCATTGCAACTCACCTTTTCCGAGCTCATAAATGAACCCGATAAAAATCAGGAATACGAAAACAAACATTACACTAAAGGCAAAAAATCCGATTTCCTTGAACACCACAGCCCACGGAAAAAGCAACAATATTTCGACTTCAAAGATGAGAAACATCAAACCAATGATATAAAATCGGTTGTTGAATTGAATGCGAGCATCCCCAAATGGTATTTCTCCGCATTCATATGTCATCAATTTAACGTCATTTGGGCGATTTGGGCGTAGCAAACGGGCTGCAAATAAGGCTACTCCAACAAAGATGGATCCTGTTACAATAAAGAGTAAAATATACCCAAAGTTTGAAATCATTGGCTTACATCATTAAATGGTTGAAGATAAATTATGATATTTATACCTATTTATCCAAAATTATTTGTATCATTATTTCAAAGTTTTCAACAAACGTTTTAAGCCATGAAAACAATAGATCTTATCCTTCTTGAAAACAGTACAACCGTCCAAGATAGAATTAAATCGGCCGTAAATAAGAGTCAGGGAATAAAACTGGAAGCCTTATTTAATTTTGAAGATCCTGATGAAATTAAAAAGCATTTAAAAGAATCTGAACCCGATGTCTTGTTGGTGGGAATTGATGAAAGAGATTCTGAGCAGATGAAGCTTTTTAAATACATCAGAAAACATCATTCCAGCCTTCCTATACTGGTACTTACACCGCACAGTAGAGAAGGTGCGGCTACAGCCATAAAAGCTTTGAAAAACGGAGCTGTTGAATTCTTTCCTAAAACTTCAAAATTGAGTGGTTCCATACTCACTGAGGATTTCTTCAAAAAACGAGTTATTCCTGTAATTAAAGTGGCTCCAAGGTTAAACAGGTCAGTATTAGTGACACAGCAATTTGTTGATACTTCCATCAAAAAGATGAAACAGATTCCCGCCGATTTCTTCGAAAATTCGCTGAGTAAAATGGATGTTTTGGTCTTGGCGGGATGCCTCGGAGGTATTGCACCTTTATATTTATTGCTATCCAGTTTTCCGGCTAACCTGCCTGTTCCCATATTGGTAGTTCAGCATATGGTTGAAGACTATAGCAAAGAGCTGGCAGCTGATCTAAATCAATATACCGCCCTTCAGGTAAAGGAAGCAGAAGACGGAGAAGAGATGCAGGCGGGGTGGGTATATCTTGCACCCGGCGATTATCACATCCAAACCAAGAAAAAGAATGGTAGTAATTATATTTCTCTAAACCACGGACCTAAAGTTGAAGGCTTTCGCCCATCGATCGATGTCTTACTGAAATCTACAGCCCGCCAATTTGGTAAAAATGCATTAACTGTCTACTTATCAGGCGGTGGAAACGATGGAATTGAGGGCGCTAAAGTAATAGATATTGTGGGTGGACAGATCATCATTCAGAATGAACGTACTTCTCTTCTTTCAGATATTTCCTGGAAAGTGGGAGCCCATGGAATTGGAGATGGCTCATACCCTCTTGAACGGCTAAGTCAGGAAATAAGCCAGCGTATTATTTAAAATGCTAATCTATAAAAAAAGAGAACCCCGGTTCCCCGGAGCTCTCCTTGATCAGCACACCTCACGGTGACGTGAGACGTATATTTGACGTAATAATTAGATCAGATCAAAAGGAGTACTTATATCCGATACTTACACTACGATGTTCGTTATAGCTACTAAAGACCTGGTCGGAGGTATTAAAACCCTGATAAAATTCTTCTCTGCTATCGTCAAGAATATTAGTGATACTGAAACTTAGAGAGGACTTACCATCTATACCAAAGCTTTTATTCATGTTGAAATTAAGACTGTGAAAGGGCTCTGAATACACATCCGGAAAAAGCCCACCACCTACGGCTGTCAGCGTCTCTCCTTTCACATTGTAATAAAAACCGGCATCCAATCCCTTATCTAAATTATCATAGGTGAATCCTGCATTGATAATGTAGGGTGCCTGACCGGCCATATCACGTGTATCAACCACATTCTGACCATCCTTTTCACTGTTCTTACGGGCTCTGAATTCCTGCTCGGTCATGTCGATCTCAGACCTGACCAAAGTCACATTGGTGCTGAGCCCAAAATGGCGGATTGATTCAGATATAAAACCCAAGGATTTTCGCAGTTCAAGTTCAGCACCGTAAACCTGACCGTCTCCAACATTACGGGGTTGGAACTCACTGGATGTTTGTTGAACCTGTATTCTAACCAGCTCAATGGGATCTTGAAACGTTTTGTAGAATAAACTGGCTGAGATCATTTCATTCATACCCATGTATTTTTCCCAGCGCATGTCTACATTGTTGATGTGAGTCTCTCTCAGATTTCCATCCCACTCTCCTATTGAAAATAGACCACCATTAAAGATACGATCTGATACCGGATCCAATATCTGAGCAAACGACATTTCCTTGAATGAAGGACGAGCAATGGTTCTGGAATAAGCAAATCTCAGATTTTGATCCTTTCCAAGTTCAAAACTCAGGTTTGCTGATGGAAATAGATCCAAACCATCCAATACCTTTTCGTTATCCAGGTTGTTACCCGTACCACCTTGTGCAAACAAGGCATCACGACCTGTATGTCGCAGAGTGTATTGTTCGGCACGAAGACCAACATAGACCTTCAGCTTTTCAAATGGATTAAATTCATTGGAAACGTAACCGGCATAGTTCACTACGTTGGAATTGTACGCGTTTGGATTCGGATCCGGGTTTCCGGATTGGTAATAAATGTTACCACCCCCACCATATAAGTTTTCATCCACAAGAATTTCAGAAGGGTTACCATCAAAATCTGGTTGTGACCCAAAGAACTGCAAGTTGAATGAAAGAATTTCGAAATCTCGCTCTTTATATACATAACTGCCCCCAAACTTGAGCTTTGCCGGCAGGTCGAAGAGATCATAATCACGTGTAATATCTAAGCGATTTGCAAAGTTCACCTCGTCCATATACCTCCAGATGCGGCTTGGGAAACCTCCGGCTCCGGCATTGAAACGAGGGGCAGCACCCGTAACTGAAATCGTATAGGCTGTTTTGCGAATATCCGGGTCAGTCATAGACGAGAGTGTTACCGCAGATCTCCAGTTCACTTCCCAATTGGTGTTGTCAAAATAATTCACCCCATTAAGTAAAAAATTGGTAATGCTTCTTTGACCGTACTCCAGATTGTAGGAATCGGCCGTGTAACCGGATTGACCGGGTGCAGATTCACTATTATCAATAAAGAAGTTACCGGCTGTGCTTTCTCCGTTTTGAAGATGCATAGCTGTAAGCTTGTACTTTGAGTTATCCGTCTTGAACGCGACGCCTGTAAGTCCGCCTAAAAGAACATTTTTCTCTGATAAAGTACCGTTTTGTCTTGTGGCGTAGATCAGATCATAGGTAGCCGGATCGGGTTGGTTCTGATATTCTCCAAGCTGATAATTATTGTAGTGGTTGGATGCACTCTTATAGGTAAGAGACATGATATAACCCAGCTTCTTATCATTAAATACATTGTATTGATTACCAAGTGTTAAGCTGGCACTGTAATTTGCAAAGTTAGTTGCCGAATAAGGGCCAAGCGTTGGATCAAAACTGCTGACATAGTCAAATACTTCCTGACTTGAATTGCCACTTATTGGTGTGGGAATGTCATTATTATCTGTTCCACCCGGCAGTTCCCGGGTTCCACTGTCGAACCCAAAAATGTCAGTACTGCTACCATCATAGGTCAGGAAGTTGCTATTGAAATGCATATCAGGATTGTATTCGAAACTCAGTGAAAAATCATAGATCGGTTCCTCGGGGAAATCGATCGTTTCGATATCCACGATACCACCGGTAAAGTTAGCCGGCATTTCTGCCACGGCAGTTTTGGTGATCACCATATTGTTGATCAGATTGGTCGGAAAGATATCGATCTGCAAACTGTTACGATCCGGATCCAGGCTTGGGATCTCGACAGAATTTAGCATGGTTTGGGTGTAGCGATCGCCCAGTCCCCTTACATAAACATATTTACCGCCTTCAACAGACACCCCGGTCACATTTTTTAGAGCTTCGGCTGCATCAGAAACACCGATCTTGGAAAAGGCCTCAGCCGAGATACCATCGATCACATTTGCTGAATTCATCTTGGCCGTCATGATAGCTGCCTCAGAAATAGTGACCCTCTGCGAAGTAACCACTACATTGTCTAACTCAGTAATAGCGGGATTCAAGCGAATATTCGCAAGATTGGTCACTTCTCCTTCATCTATCTCAACGTCTTCAATTTCTATAGTTTGGTAGGATATATATGAGATTCGCAGTGTGTACTCACCGGGATCAAGTTGTAATTCAAATTTTCCGTCAAAATCGGAAGTAGTACCGGTTCCTGTACTTTGTATGTATATAGTTGCACCGAAAATAGGTTCGGCTGTTTCATCGTCAATTATAGTTCCTCTTAGTGTTCCTTTTTGAGCGAAGGCGTTAATTGAAAAACTACAGACCAATATTAATATTGGAAGGAATTGTTTTGTCATTTTCATAAGTGCTGATCTTATTTTTTTTTTGGAAAATGGGTGTTAATAAAAATGCTTGCCCTTCTTTCAAAAAGGGCAAGCAAATAACCTAGCTGTGTATGTTTAAAGTCCTATACTACTCAGAGCACCGGATACATTTGCCCAGGTCCAGCCAAATACGCTGACATCTGCACCTACAGTGGCACTGCTTATGTCCGCTATTTCTGTAACTTCAGAATCAAGTCCCCCAGTGAAATAATCGGCCGCTGTCAATCCGCTTGGAATCACAGCTTCAATATTGGTAATTGAATAGCCGTTAGTATTAGCTGCATAGTCCGGGTAATCACTTGAAATGATGTTGGCAGCATTTCCATTTTCATCGGTAGCGAGACCGAAGAATAGCAAGTTTGACATATTGACGTCAGTATTATCATCTACGTCAATCATTTCCTCAGCTCCATTACCTTTATGATATATTGTTGCATTTGTAATGGAGTGACCTGACCCGGTGTAGTTACCTTCAGGGCCATCCAACTCAAATGAAGAGTCATATGCACTTACAATTACTACGTTATCAAGAGTTCCAGCCCAGGCCTGATCAGTATCGATAGCGTCATCACCACTATTCCAAACCAGTACATTAGTTACGTTAACCGTACCGCCAAACCACTCAACACCATCATCCTGATTGGCAACTACTTCGATGTTTTCTACAACTGTACCATTACCAACTCCACCAAGAGTCAGGCCATTGATCTCATTCCCTTCACCGATGTTTGAACCTCCATGACGAATGGATATGTAAGTGATTGAACCTGAACTGTCAGTAGCGTCATTTCCACCATATAGTCCGTTTGAATCTGAAGATGGTATACCTTCGATCTGAACTTCAGTTACATCATCACCATTTGCATTTTGTGCGGAAATAGGAGCGTTTCCTAATACGATCACACCGCCCCAAAGTCCACTGATATCAGGATCAAGGTTAGGACTTGCAAAATTGCCCGCATCCACGTCTTCAGGAGTGATCTCATCAGCTATTGAAGTAAAGATGATCGGAGCTGTCTCTGAACCGTTTGCATTCAGTGTTGCATCACGTGCCACCAAAAGAGCGGTCGCATTTGAGCCCGTACCGGCTTCGCCTTTAACAACTGCGCCACCTTCAATAGTAAGGGTTGCACCGGCTTCAACTGCAATACGTCCACCAAGAATGTAGGTCTTACCGTCTCTCCAAGTAGTATTTGAAGTAATATTATCAGTAACAATAATAGTATTACTGATATTGATAATAGCAGTAGCGTCTTCTGTCAAGCCGTCGGCATCCGTAATAATCAGATCGACAGTTCCGGTACCGATAGCTGTTGGAGTGAATTCGACCACAACTGAACCAGAGGTTTCACCTGTTGATGGCTCTGAAATAATAGTAGCATTACCATTTTCAGCTGATAAACTGGAAGAAGCATACCCGGCACTGGCAGTAATTGTGAAAGTAATTTCAACTGGCTCGTCTACAGTTCCGCTTAATGCTGCAGGTGCTTCCACACTTGGAGCTTCCGTTTGTTCAGTTCCGCTTGAATTATCATCACCACAAGAAATAAGTAGTAATGATGCCAACATAAAGCTGGCTAAGTAAGTTAATGTAACTTTGAAGTTCATGGATTTTAGTATTTTTGAATATTGGATTTTGAGTTTCAAACAGAATCAGTAGTTGAAATTTCACAACCTTGAATCAGCTTGTTCACTGCTGTACTGTTTTCAGGAGCTAAAATAGAGGCCGCACGTTTATGCAATGTTACCCGTGAATTATCCTTTAGTTATCCGAACTTTACGCTAATGTTAAGAAGGGCGAGCGCTAGTCTATTTCGATGATGGGCATAAAAAAAAAGGCACTGATGTGTTCAGCGCCTTTTTGAATTCTTTGTTCTAAGAAGGTTTATTCCTTTTCCTCTTTTTCCTTTTCTTCTTTGGAAGATGGTTTATCATCATCAGGGGTTGACTCCTCGCTAATGATTTCAGCATCCGAGGCTTCTTTTTCAGCTGCGGCACTGTTCTCTGTAGAATCTTTTGATACACCGTTCTTTGATTTTTTAGAGTCTCTTCTATCAAAGATTCCATCCGGATATTTCCCATGAGGGCGGTCACCCAATAGATCTCTTAATGCATGATGATCGAGTACCTCTTTTTCAAGCAGGGTCTCGGCAAGTTTTTCCAGCTCATTTTTGTGTTTTTTGAGCAGTTCAATTGTACGATCATGATTTTTATCGATGATGCTGCGTATTTCCTGATCGATCTGTTGACTAGTGGATTCAGAATACTTCTTATTGAAGCCATAGCTGTTCTCAGCGTTCTGAGAATCTTTAAGGGAAATATATCCCAGTTTCTCACTCATTCCGTATTCTGCCACCATGGCAAATGCCATTTTGGTAATACGTTCCAGATCGTTTTGAGCACCGGTTGAAATTCTACCAAATATGATCTCCTCGGCTACTCTCCCACCAAGTAAAGCACATATTTTGTCATCAAGTTCTTCAGTGGTCATAAGGAATCGTTCTTCAAGCGGAGTTTGAAGGGTATAACCCAATGCAGCAAGTCCACGAGGTACAATACTCACCTTAAGAACCGGATCCGTGTGCTCGAGGAACCATCCTACAATAGCATGACCTGCTTCATGATAAGCCACGATCTTACGTTCCTGGGGACTAATTAACTTATTCTTACGTTCAAGACCAGCTATAACTTTTTCGATAGAATCCTGAAAGTCTTCCATCTTAATGTTCTCCTTCTCACGGCGAGCTGCCAATAGTGCAGCCTCGTTACATAGGTTAGCCAGGTCAGCTCCGGCAAAACCGGGAGTTTGAGAGGCAAGAACTCTAAGATCGATATCGTCTCCAAGCTTAAGTTTTTTAGTGTGCACCTTAAGGATCTCAATACGACCGTTAAGATCCGGTTTGTCGATCATGATCTGACGATCAAAGCGACCCGGTCTAAGTAACGCAGAATCCAAAATATCGGGCCTGTTAGTTGCAGCCATCAGGATCACACCCTTATCTGAGTTAAATCCATCCATCTCACTTAACAGCTGATTCAATGTGTTCTCACGCTCATCGTTAGATCCCATGGCCATACCTCGACCTCGAGTCCTACCAATAGAATCGATCTCATCAATGAAAATAATACACGGAGCCTTTTCTTTGGCCTGCTTGAACAGGTCACGTACACGAGCTGCACCAACACCCACAAACATTTCAACAAAATCAGAGCCACTCAAACTAAAGAACGGAACACTAGCCTCACCGGCTGTGGCTTTCGCAAGAAGGGTCTTTCCTGTTCCGGGTGGTCCAACAAGTAGCACACCCTTGGGTAGAACTCCACCAAGCTTGGTGAATTTTTGTGGATTGCTAAGAAACTCTACAACTTCCTCAACCTCAGCTTTAGCCTCCTGTAAACCGGCTACATCTTCAAATGTGACCTTAGTGTCAGTCTGCTGATCATACAAAGATGCTTTATTCTTACCTATATTAAGCACTTGTTGACCGGGATTCATTTTTCTAAAGATGAATATCCAGATCACGATCAGTACTGCGATCGGTATTAACCAGAAAAATATACCACTGAACCAATCTTCTTCAATTCTAACATCAAATTCGACATTATTTGATTCAAGGATCGGTCTGATTTCATCATTCCTGAGCATGGTAGTGCTGAACTTTTTAAACTGTTCAGTACCACTGCTGGCAAAAGGGTTATTATTATCAGATTGATCAGGTCGAGATATAACACCGTCTGAAAGTGCTTTATCAGAATAAGTACCTGTGATGTCAACACCATTTGTGATGGTAATCTCAGATACATAACCATTTTCCACCTGTTCGAGAAACTCGCTGTATTTGATACGGTTACCGGGTTCTGCCGGAAAGAAAAGAACTTGTGCCAGTAAAAGCACGAAGAATAATACAAAAATACTCCAAGTAGGAAATTTTGGGGATTTACCGCTACCCTTTTTCCCGTTCGGTTTTATTGATTTCTTTTTTTTGGGATTATTTTGCGCCATTTAATATTAGCTTATGAAATTTTTAATAGAAGTAATATAAGGAACCTGATACTCAAATAAGTTAGCTCAGATTAATAGTATGTTTAGTGCAACGGTAGTTTGGCAAAAAACGTGCCATTACTCATGTTATGACAATTCATCAAATGAAACGAGATCACCTTCTGCTGTTTGCATTTTCATACCCTCTTCTTCAGGTCTCATTCTCCCGATTACCACAAAATCATTGAATTTATTAGCGAATGCCTCAACCTGTTTTTCCGGTAAAGTAAACATAAGTTCAAAGTCCTCCCCTCCGAAAAGAGCGTATCTGTCAACATCCTCCTTCATTTCATCAGCTACCTGTCGTGTTTCTATGGCTATAGGCAAAGCAGCCTGATATATGGTAGCACCAAGCGATGAAGCATCACAAAGAGCACTCAACTCACTGACAAGTCCTTTAGAAAGGTCTATCATTGAACTTGGAACCAAGTTGTTATCCCTTAAATTATAAACAAGATCCCTTCTTGCTTTAGGTACCAATTGCCTTTTAACTACAAATTGATAATCCCCCAATTCAGGTTGAACAGCATCGTCTCCGTGTTCTTCCCAGAATTTTTTTTCTCTCATCAATATTCTAAGTCCTGCAAGAGCCCCGCCAAGATCACCTGTTATACAAATAGCATCACCATCCTCAGCCCCTTTTCGATAACTGATCACATTCTGATCAACCTTACCATATATACTTATAGAGACTACCAAGTTGGCATGATTAGCTTTCATATCTCCACCAACCAATTCTACCTCATGTTCTTTGCCGGCAGCGTAGATACCTTTGTATAGGTCTTCAATCATTTGAACAGACATACGGTTAGGTGCTGCCAGATTGATGAGCATGGTTTCAGGCATACCGTTCATAGCATAAATATCACTAACACCTGCAGAAACAATCTTATATCCCAAATGATGAAATGGGGTATAGGTGGGGTCAAAATCGACTCCCTCAACAAAAGTTTCTGATGTAAGTAAGGTCAGATCACCATCTTTTTCTTCAATTACAGCAGAATCGTCACCTACTGACTGTATGACATTATCACTTTTATATGAGTCAAAATCGGTGAGCTTATCTAAAAGGTTTTTTGCGCCTATGCTTTGAATGGTTTGAAAAGTATCGGACATGAATTATAGCTTGGTTAAAATAAAAAAAGGCACCTGCATCCGAAGATACAGTTGCCTTAAATCGTTATACGATAAACTTATCGTTCTCGTCTGGTAGAGTAGTTGATCCTAAAAGTACTCGCTTGTTTCAATTCTTCCTGTACATCTGTAAGAAGTCCGAATTCTGAATTCTCATCAACGCGTAGTGAAACAATCAATTTTGGTTGTTCACGCAGCTTGTCGTACATGAGAGTACGTATTGCTCCTATGTCATCCACAATGGCATCGTCGATCTGAACCTTATCTTCACCAAGTTGATTATTGGGAAGTCGTTCAGGACCAATGTATACATAAGAAAGCAAGCGCTTTTGTTCGATCTTCTCGATGTTTTCAGCCTGAGTTAGATTAACACGAACTTTCAATGTCACTTCTCGGAGTACCGTAGTAACCATGAAGAAGAACAGTAGAATGAAAATTACATCAGGCATAGCAGAAGTTGGTACTTCCTGCTTACTTCCACCTCGTTTTTTCTTGAAATGTGCCATTAGTTATCTCCCGGTTCTGCGATTGATATTTTCTTGGGATACATGTCAGTGATCTGCTCATGCTGTGGGCTATTATCCTGCAGTGCACCAAAAGGCACACCATAGTTTGCCCGTGATGCAGCATCACGCAGTTCCTTGTATGCTCCCATAACTTCATCCAACATATCTACATAAATACGATATGGTGTCTGACGTTGTGTTTTCACAGAAACAATGGCCATATCCGGAGATTCGGATAAGTCTGGATCATTGTTCGGATTGTCAATGAACTCTTTCAAACGTTCTTTAACATCTGTCAGTTGATAGGGTTGTTCATCCATCAACACGCGTCCTTCTGAATTCACCAATATGTTCATCAAGTTTCTCTCCTTGATAGGTGGTGGTTCCTGATCTTCCTGTAATGGCGGTGGTAACACCAATCCAATACCGGTATCCACATTAATGGTAGTGGTTACCAGGAAAAAGATCAGCAGAAGGAATGCAATATCGGCCATAGATGACCCATTGATATCCGGTTCTTCTCTTTTTCGTTTTTTAAGTAACATAGATTATTTCCTGATTAAAACTTAAAGGTCCCGCGCATTCCAGTTAAGACGATGGTAACAACCATAGCGCCAAGCATAAATACTGCTGTGAATACTCCGGCTTTAGGGATTTCTCCAAAAAAAGCATAGGAAATTCCAAACACTACGAATGGAACTGCCATCATGCCAATTCTTTTGTAATCCTGTTTTCCGTTTATCACACTTTTAATTCCAGCACCTATTATACCAAGAATACCCAATCCTATTAAGCCAATTGCTAGTCCAACACTAATAGCTTCCATAATTTTATCCTTTCTTTATTATTTGGGATTTATGTTTAACTATTACGAGTTGTCGGAGCTATCAGATCCTGAATCGGGAACAAGTTGTTTACCTTCATTCAGCATAATAATAGAATCGATCAGTGTAATGGAACTTTCTTCCATTTCTGCGATAATGCGATCAATTTTGGAAACACAGTAGTTGTAACCGATCTGCAAAATAATACCTGCTATCAAACCACCAGCTGTAGTAAGAAGGGCTACTTTAATACCACCAGCTACAATACTCGGAGAAATATCCGCTGCAGCCTCGATGTCATCAAATGCCTGAATCATACCTACTACGGTTCCAAGGAATCCAAGTAGAGGAGCAATAGCAATAAATAATGATAACCATACAAGCCCTCTTTCAAGGAAACTCATTTCAATAGAACCATAGGCAGAAATCGCTTTCTCAGCTGCTTCGATTCCTTCATCAGACCGCATAAGGCCGGCTTGGAATACGGAGGCAACAGGGCCACGTGTTTGTGCACATAATTCTTCAGCGGCTTCTATTCCGCCTTCCTGAAGTGCTTCTTGTACGTCAACAATGAACTTACGCGTGTTGATGTCAGCAAGGTTAAGGGTAATAATACGCTCAAGGAAAATAGCGAGTCCGAGGATCAATGCGATCAATACAGGCCACATCCAACCACTTTCATTACCTTGGTTAAATTTTTCTACGACAACGTTAAAAAACCCTTCGTCAGCAGGGGCTTGTAAAAGAAAAAGAGCAATCGACGATATCATGTCTACTCCGCTAGTTATTTAAATGTTAAAGGCTAAGATTAATGAGCAAAAGAATAGTTCATTTTATACTAAATGTCAAAGTATCATCCTTCTTAAAATATCTTTTTTACGTAATGTTACTCATAGCGCAAAATAGCTTTCAAAACACATAAAATCAGTATTTTAAATTTTAAAAATTAGCACTTAACTCTGGTTTTACATTTGAATTACGGGATTATCTATGAGTGTTTGCTTTTCAAAGTTAAAAATCAAACGCAAGAGATCACTTATTCTATAGCTACCATTATAAAGACTAATCAAATTGCTCACATATCCTATCGCTGCGGTTAGCTCGTTGTTTAAATAAGTTGAAAACTGACACGTTCAGGTTTGTGTTTTAGTTTTTTAAACTCAAACTAGGCTGAAATATTTTCTCGCATATCCCTATTTTTTACTTATAGAATTTCCCTCTCCTTTTTTCGTGCTTGAATTCCCAATTGTGTCAATTCCATTGATTAATTGAAAAATATTGAGGAAGCTGACTTTTAATTCTATATCAGGTAAAAGTTCATCATTTAGCAGAATCTCTCTCATATACCCCTTGATTGATACTGACTCTTATATAATTTATCTGCTTAAAAAGTAAAACAGCTACTAATTCTTAGTGCTGTATTTAAAGGGTGTGACCCAAAAGCCCAATCCGCATTTTAGAATTCAAAACTTCAACTCTATGAATTATTTATAAATACTCTCCAAAATTTTATGCAGTCACATCATGCTAACCTGAAATACTCAAATAAGTTAAAATGGCATTCATATTTTCTGTCAAGGATCGCATCATTAAAATTATATTTCCCCAGACATATGGAGGTCTAGAATGGCAGAGAAGAAAATATAAGATCGCGTTCAATCGTAGATTGAGGCTGAGTTTTAAACGTACCAAAAAGGCACTGCACTAATATGCAGATAAAGCCATTCATAAAAGCCTGCTAAGTTAGAAAGATTTGATTTAGTTAGCAGGTGGTCAAGGCTAAAGCTTATAACGTAAATGTACAACCACTAACGATTTTTAAAAGCTCGCAAGCCTTTATCCAGAAATGCTACAAAATCGTCTTTTTTACTGTATCCCAGACTCTGACTAATTACTCGTTCTGTTTGGGGGTCAACGATCACATATGTTGGAAGAGCCACATTTCCTGTCAACTCAAACTGAAACATCTGGTTTTCAGGGCCATCTGGACCGCCATCAGTATAGAGTTTCACCAATTCCATTTGATCGAAACGCTCTACCACTTCTGCAAGTGGAAATACATTTGACTCCATAGCACGGCAGTTCGTACAAGTATAGCCTGTAAAATCAATAAAGATCGGTTTCCCTTCTTGAATTGCAGTTTCTTTTGAGAGCTCAAAATCTTTGGACCAACCATCATCAACACTGCTTGCAGCTCCACTTCCGCCCATAGCTCCCATAGAGGCAACCAAACTTACATCAGTGGCTTGTTTTGGTGGAAGAAAAGCATCCCAAATTCCAAGAGAGGATCCTAAAAGCCCAGGAATCAGATAAAAGCTGAATAACAAAAATGGAATAGCCAGCAACATCCTACCCGTTGTTATGCTTTCTGGTTTTTTCTCATGCTTGAGTGAAAAACTCCCAAGCAGATACAATCCTGTGAGAAGAAAAATCGCGATCCATGCCGCAATGGTCAGAGGTCGAGACACAATACCCCATTCCCAAACCAGATCAACATTTGAGAGAAACTTGAACGCTGCTGCCAATTCAATAAATCCAAGTATCACTTTTACAATATTCATCCATGAACCGCTTTTTGGTAATGACTCCATCCATTTAGGGAAAATAGCCAGGATAACAAATGGACTTGCAAAAGCAGCAGAGAATCCAACCATACCAATGATCGGATAAAACCATTCACCACCGGTTGTAGCCGCAAAAACTCCACCCACAAAAGGTGCTGTACATGAAAATGAAACAGCACTGATCGTTAATGCCATAAATAAAATACCTGCTATACCGGTACTCTGATTACTTTTACGATTCAGCCAGTTGGTAAGCTGATGTGGTAGTTGTAGCTCGTACATTCCCAGTAAACTGAAAGCAAATGCTACTAATATAAAAGCAATGAATAAATTTACCCATGGATTAGAAGCAAAATTCTGTGCCCCTGATACACCAAAGACAGCAGCAAGTAAAATTCCCAAAAGTGTGAAAGTGGCAACAATGGCAATACCAAAAAGAAAGGCTTTACCAACTGCCTTGCCACCCTGTTCCTGCTTAGAGAAGTATGAAACTGTAAGTGGGATCATCGGAAAAACACAGGGAGTAAGAAGAGCAGCAAATCCTGCCAGAACAGCGATCCATATAAAAGAAAAGATCCCCTCAACACCTAATGCCGATTCTTTAATTTCCGACCCAGTATCGGAAAGGCCTGATTCATTCCCACTGGAAACTGCTTCGGGTACAGGCTCGGCTGCAACACCGGTGACTGTAACTCCCGCTACAATCGATTTTGTTGTGGGTGGCAGACATACCTTATCGTCACACACCTGATAATAAACCTCGATATCCAGATTTTGTTTACCGGACTCTGTGGTTTTTATAGTTACAGGAATAATAAACTCAGCGAAGTTACTGTGCCAACCTAACTCAGCCTCAAAATTGGGGTCAAATTCAATGTCCGCATCCGATTCTTTTGCCTGTCCAACTATCACAAAGTTTGCAGACTTGGCTGAAAACTCGGTGGGAAAAGGACCGGCGTCTTCATCGTTCAGAATAGAGTACAAGTGCCAGTTTCCCTCTATGGAAGCATCGATCTTTATCTCAAAAACTTCTCCTGCTAAAACAGAATCTGGAGCTTCAGATAGTGTAAACTTTACCGGGTCAGGTATTTGTGCCTGAATAAAAAATGGGGATAACATCAGAATGATGATCCCCATTAATTTGATTTGCAATGATTTCATTAAAACTAATTTCAGTGTTTGATCAGTTGTTACCTGTATATGATGGTATTCATAGAATGAAACTTACTTGATCCGAAATTAGTGCCTGAAATCTCGAATGAGAAATCTCACTCGTCTTTTACTACCCAGAACTTAACTTGTGGGTTTAGATCGCCAACCAGGTTCACGGTAGCGGTATATTCGCCAAGACCTTTAACGTCCTGATCAAGTGTAATGTCTTTTTTCTGGACAAGAATATCACGTTCTTCCAATGCTTTTGCAATATCTGCATTTGTAACAGTTCCGTGAATTCTGTCTTCATCTCCGGTTGTTACGGGTATGGTAAGTGAAGTTACTTCCAGCTGTTTAGCCAGTTCTTTGGCTTCATTTACGGTCAGTTCAGCCTGACGTGCAGCCTCTTTCTTCAATCTTTCAAGTTCCTGAATGGCACCTTTTGTTGCCATAACCGCTTTGCCTTGTGGGATTAGATAATTTCTGCCATATCCATCCTTCACATCAACTACTTCTCCGGATTGTCCTAATTTTTCTACGTCTTCTCTAAGAATGATCTTCATAATACTGTTCTATAAATTTTTATCGAAGGTTTTCAGCTACATACGGCATTAATGACAAAAAGCGTGCACGCTTGATGGCCGATGTTAACTGGCGTTGATGTTTTGCACTTGTACCGGTTACACGACGTGGAAGGATCTTTCCCTGATCGTTGGTAAAGCGCTGAAGAGTATCAACATCTTTGTAGTCAATGTACTCAAGTCCGGCACGTGTGAATTTACACTGCTTAACTTTACGTTGGTTTTTTTTCGGGTGTGATGGATTCTTAATCATAATTCAATTCCTTTTGTGAGATTTGGCTGTTTAATCTTCGTCTTCTTCGTTATCCTCATCTTCGTCTTCAATAGCAAAGATATCCGGAACTTCATTTTTTCTTTGAAGCTCTCTGTGACGAATCATTTTTGCATCATACTTGAGGGTTAAAAATCGAAGGACGTTATCGTCAATGCGTAACTGTCGTTCAACTGAGGCAATTGCTTCAGCAGGAGCTCTGAAATACATATTCACATAGTATCCGCTTCCTTTTTTGTCGATGTCATATGCAAATTGACGTAAACCCCACTCATCAACTTCATCAATCTCACCATCATTGTCTTCGACAAGCTTGGTAACTTTATCAACCGTTTCTTTAAACATGTCCTCTTCGAGAACAGGATTTATGATATAGGTAAACTCGTAATAGTTTTTACTCATTTTATATATTGGTTTCTTTGGGTGCTTTCTAAGATAAAAGCAGTCACTCTGGTACTTTACCGAGCAACAGAAGATTCTAAAGATACGCCTTTTTTATACAGTAATACAATACCTGAATTACAAAACTAAATATTGAAAATGATTCAGAGTTCTGCCAATATCAAACCAATTTCATTAGTACAGGATAAACTAATGTCTTGATCACCCCTCATTATGATAGACTATCACATTTAGCCAAAAAATCAGATTAAACGTTCTACAGCCTTGGCAAGATCAATATCTTTGTTGGTCACCTTATTACCGGCATCGTGTGTACTCAAAGCGATCCGTACCGTATTGTAAACGTTGAACAGTTCCGGATGATGGCCTTGCTTTTCTGCTTCCAATCCAACTCTTACAATAAATCCAAGAGCCTCACTGAAATCATTGAAACCATACTCTTTTTTTATCTTGTTATCATCAAAGGTCCAACCTGATAGCGATTCAAGTTCCTTATTAACTTCTTTCTCTGTTAAATGTTCTGCCATTCTACTAGATTTTATCAGTTGATTACTAAGTTCCTATGTGTTTGCTACATTTAATAAAGTGAAACTGAGCTCAAAAAAGTTCCAAGGTTCAAAAACCTCTATTTATCTTTAAAGGCAATAAAATTTCGTAACATCTTAACTTTACCCTCTTAAATATGCCTTCAGGTTATAATTTTGAATAATTCTCTGAACGAAAAACATATTTACATTATTTAAAGGGCTTTAAGCCTCATTTTTATGCCTGTTTAAACGATATATTCTAGCCAAACATTATTTATAATCGTTGGTTTTCCTTTATCTAATAAAAGCCCAAATAACATTTCAAGAATATTTCAGAATTTGTATGTTAGAAGGCATCAAAAAATTATTAATAATTCAAGCACTGTCTTAATTTTGAAGCTATTATCTGCTAAAAGCCTAATCACTTCTTTCCTGAGCCTTATGGGTTTTTGGTATATTATGAGTGGTTTCTTTGACATCACCCATTCTCTTATGGGAATTGTGAGTGTCAGTATTGTAATGGCCGTTAACCACAGGTTAAAGTCACACTCATATTTTGCTGATGAGACGGATGTGATCAAAGACCTGCGGTTTCTTTATGTACCATATTATTTTGGCTGGCTGATGGTCCAGATCGTTGTTTCTGGTATTCAAGTTGCCAAAATACTTTTGAGCCCATCTCTCCCCATTCAAACTTCGATTGTCAGGTTCAAGGTTAATTTTCCAAACGTACACTGCAAGATGATTTTAGGAAACTCTATTACCTTGACTCCCGGCACCCTAACTGTCGATATAAAAGGAGATGATTTTATAGTTCATGCTATATCTCCGGATTCATTTGAAGCAATTGCCAGCGATACCATGCCTCAAAAAGTATTGAAGCTGTTTAAAGCGGAATCCGAACAGGTTGTTTACGATTTTGAAGTTCTATACAAGAAGGAGGAATTGAATTAATGGAATCCTTTTTCCTCTATAGTGCTGTAATTCTGACCGCAATTATTACCGTGCCTGCTTACAGGGTAATAAAGGGACCAACCGTTTTTGATCGCTTAATTGGCACCAATGCTATAGCAACAAAGACGATCGTACTGATCTGCCTTATTGGTTTTGTATTTGACAGGATCGGAATGTTTGTGGATATCACTCTTGCCTATGCCATCTTGGGATTTGTTGGCTCTTTGACCATTGCAAAATATTTTTCATCAGAGAACACAAATTTCCGATACGATGATTGAGATAAGTAACATCTTTACCATATTCTTTGTTGTTGCAGGTATCTTCTTTTTACTTATTGGAAGCATTGGTACTATAAGGTTACCCGATTTTTATTCCAGAACGCATGCAACCAGTAAGAGTGATACTCTTGGTATGATGCTCGTTATTATTGGACTGATCATTTATGAAGGCCTCAATATCAATAGCGGAAAGCTGTTTCTTATTTTGTTGTTTATTTTACTTGCAAATCCAGTTGGTGCTCATGCCTTGGCTCGCGCTGCACTCAATTCAGGTTTAACCCCAATCTTTGATAAAAAGAAAAAAGAGGACAACTGATGTATTGGGAACTGGAACTCATTTTATTCTTCTTTTTATTGATCACGGCTTTTATCGCACTCGAATCTGACGACCTGCTTGTGGCCGCAGTTATGCTGACACTTTTTAGTTTTTTGATGGCACTTTTATTTACAACCATGGGTGCTGTCGATGTTGGATTTACAGAGGCCGTGGTTGGCGCTGGTGTCACCGGAATTTTGTTGATCGTAGCAATTTATCAAACCACATTTAAGACAGAAGATTGAAGTACCTGAAACTCCTTTTAATTTTAGTATTTGCTTTGTTGCTGTTATTCGCTGCATCAGATCTTCCATTTCGCGGAGATCCTGATAATCGAATGAATCAATCAGTGAGTATGACAGGTACAGAAGTACCCGGAAATTACTATATCCAGGAAGCGTATAACGATGCCCACACACCGAATATCGTAACAGTGGTTTTGGGAGACTATCGTAGTATTGATACCCTTGGAGAGCAGATCGTGATCTTCACAGCAGGCATGATTACTTTTCTTCTCTTAAGAAACAGGAGGGATGACGATGATCAATAGATCCCCCAGCCCCATAATATTATTAGGTACCAGGTTACTCAGTCCCTATATAATGGTTTTTGGGTTTTATGTGATCTTTCATGGCCATTATTCACCCGGTGGCGGATTTCAGGGAGGCACGCTGCTTGCTGCTTCACTGTTGCTTGTAAGAATTGCAAGCGGTACCAAGATTGCAAACCTGCAGTTCAAAGATTATTTGGCTACACCTTATGCCGCCTTGGGTGTTATCATTTATTTCGGGACCGGCTTACTCGCACTCATCATGGGCGGTTACTTTTTGGATTATGAGCAACTTCCTATTCCCGGGCTGGAAGCCGCAGACCTTAGATACTGGGGTATCCTGATCATAGAACTCGGGATTGGCCTGACAGTTATGACCGTCTTGGTTTTGATCTATGATAACATGGTAAAAGGAGAAGACTATGCTTGATTTCTTTATGGGTCATTACGCTTACTGGTTTACCATGATCTTGCTTTCAGTAGGCCTGTATGGCATGCTTTTGAAAAAGAATTTGGTAAAAAAAACTATCGGCCTCACCATCTTCCAGGGTGGTGTAATTCTATTTTTTGTATCCGTGGCAATGAAGGAAGGGGCTACAGTTCCGGTAAAAGCGGATGGACTTCCGGTCAGTGAAGTATCTAATTATATGAATGCCCTTCCCCACACATTGATGTTGACGGCCATTGTGGTTGGTGTGGCAACACTGGGAGTAGCCTATGCACTTTTGATCAAGATCTACAATCGATACGGTACTTTGAACGAAGAAGAACTTATAGATAAGATTCAATGATAGGAACAGAAATACCTGCACTAATACCTGTTACCTATATTCTTTTTGCGGTTCTTATCCCGCTCATCGGGCTATGGAAGCGTGAGATAGCTTGGCATTTGAGCCTAATGGGTACCGGTATTGCGTCATTCTTTTCAGCGTGGGGATTCCTAAACCTCATCCAAACCGGAGAAACTATACGCTACTATTTTGGTGGCTGGCCCCCCCCTGTGGGTATTGAATTTGTCTATGACGGACTTGCAGCTTTTGTAGTGCTGGTCATTAATACCATTGCTTTTCTGGTTCTGATACATTCCAAAGAAATCAGCAAGATCGAATTTCCCGGCAAGAAAATGGCCTATTATACCGTCACCATGCTGATGATGCTTGGATTCAATGGAATGGTTTTGACGGGCGACCTCTTTAACCTCTACGTTTTCCTTGAGATCTCCTCACTTTCCAGCTATGCATTGATCGCCATAGGAGAAAAACGAGCACCCTATGCATCCTTCCGCTATTTGATCATAGGAACAGTTGGAGGTTCTTTATACCTATTGGGGGTTGGATTTCTATATACCGTTACCGGCACACTGAATATCATAGATATGCATGATATGTTACCGATGGTTATCGGTCATTCTTCAGTTATAGCTGCTCTTGTTCTAATGGTTATTGGTGTTGGGGTGAAAGCAGCCCTATTCCCCCTACACGGCTGGTTACCTGACTCCTATACTTTTGCAGCATCCTCATCGTCCGCCTTAATTGCCCCGATTGGAACAAAAGTCGCTGCATATGTTCTGTTCAGGGTCGTACTCTTTTTGTTTGGAGTTGAATTGATCGACGATCAGCTTCCTGTTACCACTATTATTGGCATTTTTGCAGGTATTGGAATCTTATACGGTTCCATAATGGCTATTGCTCAATCTGAACTTAAAAAGATGCTGGCCTACAGTTCTGTTTCTCAAATAGGATACATCATCATGGGTATTAGTTTAGCCAATCCATTTGGGTTCATTGGTGCCGTACTGCACATTTTGAATCACGCCATGATGAAAGCTCTCCTATTCCTTGTTTCCGGAAGCTTAAGACTTAAGGAAGGCCATTCCCTCATTACAAGATTTGATAACAGCTTTCGCAAAAAATACCCCTGGACGATGGCTGCATTTACCACCGCGGCAATTTCAATGGTTGGGTTACCCCCACTCGCCGGTTTCTTTTCAAAATGGTACCTGGCACTCGGTACTATTGAAAACAGTAATTGGATGCTGCTTGCTGTTATTTTGATCAGTTCTCTGCTAAATGCCGTTTATTTCTTTCGAATTTTAGAAAAAGTGTATTTGAACGATCCCGACGATGATTCTTCTGACGAAACTGAACCAGTAGAAAGAAATGAAGCTGGATTCAGCATGATGTTTCCAATGGCCGTCATGGCGATAGGATTGTTAGTGGTAGGTATCTTCAATGCCTATATCGTAAATGTAATTTTCACCATGTTTCCTGCAGGATTTTAAATAGGTAAATAAACGCAATGGAACTTACGTACGTCCCTTTATATGCTGTTTTGGTATCGTTAGCTGCGGTGCCTTTCATCTTGCTGAGTTCGAAAAAACCGAATCTCCGTGAGTTCTGGACCATTCTGGCCGGGGTGATCAAGTTCTTGTTGGTGCTTACGTTATTACCATCTGCACTTCAGGGAAATACCATCGAATTGGAACTTTTCGAGATCGCTCCTAACCTTCCCCTGTTACTTAAAGCAGATACCTTTGGAGTTTTCTTTGCCCTCATTGCATCCGGACTTTGGATCTTCACATCTTTCTATTCAATTGGCTACATGCGGGGGCATCATGAAAAGAAGCAGACCCGTTACTACGCCAGTTTTGCCATTTGTTTAAGTTCTACCATTGGGATTGCCTTTTCCGGTAACCTTTTGACCTTCATCATCTTTTACGAGATGTTGACGCTGGCTACCTATCCCTTGGTCATCCATAGTGAAAGTAAAAAAGGAATAGCAGCAGGTCGTAAATATTTGACCTACACTTTAACAGCAGGCTTACTTCTTATCGCCGCTGCCGGAATCACATATTCACTTACCGGTACCCTTGAATTCAAGCCAGGTGGTGTTTTCGGTGATACTGACCTTTCAAACACTATGGCAATAACCATATTCTTGCTATTCCTAGCCGGCGTGGGCGTGAAAGCAGGAATAATGCCATTGCATAGCTGGCTTCCTTCTGCTATGGCAGCACCTACACCTGTTAGTGCATTGCTTCATGCAGTAGCCGTGGTTAAATCAGGTGTATTTGGAGTGATCCGCGTGGTTGGATTTATCTTCGGTCCTGAGATTATGGCGGAATTCGGTCTCAACGAAATTCTAATGGTGCTGGCTGGGATCACCATTATTGCAGCATCTCTACTAGCCTTTGCACAAGACAATCTAAAACGCCGGCTCGCATATTCCACAGTTGGACATTTGTCCTACATTGTACTTGGAGCCGCACTGCTTACCGAAACCGGCCTGATTGGAAGTATGATGCACATCGCATTTCATGCCACTATGAAGATAACACTCTTCTTCTGTGCTGGAGCCATTATGGTGAATCTGCATAAAAAGAATATCAGTAATATGAATGGTATTGCAAAAGTGATGCCCTGGACTATGGCAGCTTTTACCATTGGTTCAATGGGATTGGCAGGAATTCCTCCTGTAAATGGATTTGTAAGTAAATGGTACCTTGCCTCCGGAGCATTGGAAGGCGGAATGATTATCCCCGTTATCATTTTGGTAATCAGTGGATTATTGAACGTTGGATATTTCTTTCCCATCATCCACCGTGCATATTTCAAAAAAGGCGGTCCTGAACTGGAAGGCCATTCTGAAGCCTCACCATTCATGGTAGTCCCGTTGATGAGCACGGCCGTTCTTTCCATACTATTTGGATTGAACCCAGATCTATTTTTTAACTTCTTTGATATGGCGAGCACCGTAGCAGCAAGTATTTTTAACCCAATATAATTATGAAAACCTGGCATTGGATAGCACTTGGCGTTGTTTTTATTATCAGTTTGGTTCTCGAATTCGGCTTCATGAAGATCAAGAGTCCACACTGGTGGAATAGCATCCCCGCATTTTATGCGATCTGGGGATTTCTTGGCACCGTCGTTATCATATATATATCAAAATGGTTAGGCAAATTGTTCATTTTTAGAGACGAAGATTATTATGATGCTTGAGCTGCTCACTGTCCCTGCTGTGATCCTGATCCTTGGAGCCTTTGTTCTTCCACTGATACCGGAGCGTGTCCGAAGTTCGGCCTTTATCGTTTTTCCGCTGGCCGCATTAGGAGTTTTATGGTCATTGCCGGAAGGGAGTCTGTTACAGGTACCTTTTGCCAGCTATGAACTTCATCTCCTTACCGTTGATGCGCTGAGTCGAATATTCGGTACTATTTTTATCATGATTACCATCATCGGTGGTGTGTATGCGTTCCATATCAAAGACCTTGGTCAACAAACCTCAGCTATTGCATATGCAGGCGGTGCCCTTGGAGTAACTTTTGCCGGTGATTTCTTTACCCTCTTTTTCTTCTGGGAAATCATGGCAGCTGCTTCCACATACTTGATCTGGGCACGCCGCACCAAAGAGTCTGACAAAGCCGGTATGCGCTATGTTCTCGTTCACATTTTTGGGGGAGGAATGCTCTTCAGCGGAATTCTGATGCATTTAAATAATGGCGGTTCCTTCCTGATCGAGAATTTGGAGCAAACCTATTCTATCTCAAACATTTTCATCCTGCTTGGTGTAGGGTTGAACTCGGCAATTCCTCCGCTTCACGCCTGGTTGGCAGATGCTTATCCGAAAGCCACCATCACCGGTGCAGTTTTCATGAGTGCCTTCACCACAAAATCCGCCATTTATATCTTGATCCGCCTTTTCCCCGGCTGGGATATCCTGGTTTATTGGGGCGTGGCGATGGCATTGTACGGTGTTGTGTATGCGGTACTCGTAAATGATATTCGAGAGATCCTAGCCTATCACATTGTGAGTCAAGTAGGTTATATGGTGGCCGGTGTGGGAATCGGTACCGAGATGGCTATCAATGGAACTACGGCACATGCCTTCAGCCATATTCTCTATAAATCACTTTTGTTTATGGGAGCCGGAGCCGTCATTCACGCTACAGGAAAAAGCAAGCTGACTGAGCTTGGAGGTTTCGCTAAGAAAATGCCGGTGGTCGTGGGCCTTTATATGATAGGGGCGTTCTCCATTTCCGGGTTTCCGTTCTTCAACGGCTTCATCAGTAAGTCGATGGTAGTAAGTGCAGCCGGTTACGCCCACTTTGAAACGGTGATGTTACTGCTTATTCTCGCATCTGTAGGAACTTTCCTTCATACCGGACTCAAACTCCCATACTTCACCTGGTTCGGTGAAAAGAAAAGCGAATTCAAAGTTGGTAAAGTACCCCTGAATATGAAAATTGCTATGGCCATGGGCGCTTTTTTCTGTACGCTTTTTGGCGTATATCCCGATCTGCTTTACAGGTTTCTTCCTTATACCGTAGATTATCAGCCGTACACTATTTACCACTTTGTGGAAATGATGCAAATTCTGGTATTCACTTTCATCGGTTTCTGGATTCTTCGCAAAAAACTGGAGGGAACGCCGACTATTGCTGTGGACACCGATTGGTTCTATCGTAAACCGGCAAAGCTCGTTGAGAAAGTATTTGTAGATTTCCCTAACAACTTGTTTGGTAAAGCTGAACAAGTCACTTACTCTGTTGCGGATAGTGCTTCAGCCGTTTCCAAGAATCCCCTTAAGGTTCTGTTGCCATCATTTGTTACAGAAGGCAGAGAGATAAAATCTGAAGGCTTTTCAACTACTATCGGTGCTGCACTCTCATTTATCCTTTTCGGATTCATAGTGATTCTTCTTGTGATTTTTTTGTGACTCTATTAAAAGACCCAGTTTTCGAACACAAATTTTTCGATACGGGTATAAAGCTCTTATCTTAGGCTGTTCCAGTGTCAAGAAATCAAGTAAATCAGGCCATTCAATTGAATTACATTAGAGTATCTTTCTTCTTTGTTGTGGTCATTACTGCAGGAATACCATTAAATTCTTACGCCCAAAGTGTTAACGACATCAACTCAGACAGGGTTATTGTTATCGACACACTTGAGTATGCTTTTCTGCCTGCACTCGGATATAACAGTGACTATGGGCTGACAGGTGGCGGAATTATGAGTCGATATCATTATAAGGATGGCATCAGGCCGTTTAATTCCTATCTAACTGTGAATGCTGTGGCATCTACTAAAGGCTTGTTTTCTGGGTCAATACTTTTTGACAAACCTAGAGCTTTCAACGGCAGACAGAGGTTAACCACAGACCTTTTCGTATCTAAATTCTTAAATGATCAGTTTTACGGCATCGGGACATATGAAAATCTAAATCCTTCTATTTCAGAAGATCAGGAGTTCTATTATTACGAATCCTTTTCTTTTGGGATCGAGTCGATATTAAGACGTTCACTGAGTAACGATCCTTTCGGTAGGATATCTGATATATACTTTTTAACTGAAATTGACTACCACAACCCGGTGAACATTCAGCCGAATACATTCATCTATAATTGGAGTCCGGCAGGATTTGAGTACTCGGGTACAGTCTCATTGGGGGCCGGATACATCTTTGACAGTCGTAATAGTGAATTTGATCCAAGCCATGGTGTGTACGGTAAAGCAGGATTTCAGCTAATAAAAGATTATACAAATTCAGGTGATATCTTTTCACTCATTGACAGTGAAATTCGAGCTTATCAATCCTTTCATTTGATCAGGGACATTACTTTTGCCAACCGTATTTCATACCAACATTTAACCGGTGACGCCCCTTTCCGCAAGCTTCCCGTCATTGGTGGTGAAGAGACCATGAGAGGCTATCCTGAGAACCGCTTCATTGATGATAATGCCATACTACTAAATACCGAACTCAGAACATGGCTTTTTGAATTTCCTGCCTATGAAGTGAAATTCGGAGGTACCCTATTTTTTGATATTGGCAGAACATACAGTAATGGTACTCCCATTCAGGAAATCTTAGATGACCTCAAGTACACATATGGGTTAGGTGGAACTAGCTCTTTCTTTAATGAAAACTTCATTTTCCGAGCTGACTTGGGATTCTCAGATGATGGTCATGGCCTTTACTTTACGGCCGGGTATCTGTTCTAAATTTTTTTGACCGTGTTAGTATGTTGAACTGAGTAGTCCACGGTTTCGATACATGATGTCTTTGGCTTTTTCTTTTAATAGAGTCGCAGCATCCATTAGCATGAATTCATCATTTGGAAAAGGAACCGTATTTCTTTCTGTGATAGCTTTAGACTCTTGGCTTAGTGCTCTCTCATCACCGGTATATGAACCTGATATGTGATCAAACACAGCAGTAACACCAATATTATCTGATTTAACGAGCTGCTCAGTTCTCAGATCGATATAATCCAGGCTACCGCCAACCATTGCCTCTTTATACTGTCGTCGTGTTTCTATTTCCGCACTGACATTAATCATGTTTGGCACTTTAATATCGTTACCCAAAGAATCTTTCATGACATTCCCTCTTTCATCCAGCACATACTTCATCCCATCCTGGATCTCGGTAGTTTCTGTATATTTTTCACGCTCCAGTCCTTCCGGACTCATTGTTATTCTGTTGATATTCAGAGAAACGAAATAGTCATAATTCACATCTTCATTTTCATAAACACTGTATTGGATCCAGTGATCGTTAAGCTCTCCCAAACTGATCTTCCGTAGCTCAGATTCAAAACGTTCCGGCAGCATGATCTCTGAATTATTTTCCACTACAAACAGCACCTGATTGGTACCAAGATATGAAGCCTCTCTTTGCAGGTCATTTACATCTTTGTAATTGGGATACAATGACTGAACATTCTCAAATTCATAAAAGGCTCTTCTGGCATTTTCTTTTCCACCCAGATCCAGATATTTCAGACCTTGCTGGTATGCAGTTTCAGCTGCCTGTTCTTTAGTGGCGATCAACTGATCATCGTAATTTACGATCCTGAATTCATTCATAAGCCGGGTGGGAAGCGTTTTGATCCTATCCTGGCGGCGATCCAATTTTCCATAGAGCTGGTAAATACGGACATAATTCTCACTTCTTCCTTCTTTTTCGAGGAACGAGATCTGATCCATATCAAAGGTATTTGCTTTGGTATAGGCTTCCTTCAGCACGTACAGTTCCTTATCATTTCCGGGATCTTTACGCAATTTTTTAACTGCCTTTTCAATGGCCCGATCATATTCACCTTTTTGCAATAACTTCTCAGAAGAATTACAACCGGTAAGTATCAATACAGAAAATAAGAGTACAAATATTCTTTTAACCATAGGTTACCTCATGTTTATTGTTGAGAGAATGTAATAAAGACACAATTAAACCTTCTATTAAAAAAACACAATAGATATTTAAGGCTATCAAACAAAGAAATAAACTAACCCTACACCACCTACAATCCAGCAGTAATAGGCGAAATAGTGAAACCCGCGCCTTTTAAGGATAATGATGAGATACTTGAGTGCATAAAATCCGGAGATGAAAGCCGCAAAGAATCCTATTACCAGATTGGTTAAAGCTGCATCAGAAATGCCTACCTCCACAAGTTCATTAATTTCCAACAACATGGCACCGGCGATCACCGGGATCAACATGAGGAATGAAAAATTTGCGGCAGCTTCTCTTTTTACGCCAAGCCACAAAGCTGTAGAAATGGTTGAACCGGACCGACTGATACCGGGTATCATTGCAAAAGCCTGGGCTATTCCAATCATAAAACTCTTTGACAACGAGACATCATCTGGTGTGTCCTTTACGAACTTTGTTGAAAAAAGCATCAATCCTGTTACAATGAGCATTCCTGAAACGATCAGCGGGGATGAAAAAATGGATTCAACCTGATCTTTCAGTGTAAAGCCGATGATCATGGCCGGGATCATACTCACTAAGATAAACCCGATCAGTTTAACGTTCGGGTCCTCCTTCTTTTCAGACGGAGCCCCTAAAAAGCTGATACCGGAAGTGATCAGTTCCCAAATGATCTTACGATAATAGACAAGTATACTGCAAAGGGTTCCAAAGTGAACCACAACTTCAAACGTGATACCGGTTTCAACCTCAACACCAAGAATATATTTACCTAAAACAAGGTGACCCGAACTGCTGATAGGTAAAAATTCAGTTAAACCCTGAATAATTCCTAATAAAAAAGATTGTAAAATGTCCATTTGTTATATTTGTTCACTTTTTTAAGGCGAGAAAATAATCATATCATCAGCTAATACTAAATAAAGAAATTATAAATATGAGTGAATACGCAGTTGACATGGAAGCACTAACGAAAAAGATCGAGAAAGACAGTGCTTTTATAGAGGATATTAGAGGCGAACTTAATAAAGTGATCATTGGCCAAAAGTATATGATCGACAGATTATTAGTTGGATTACTCACGAACGGCCATGTTCTTCTTGAGGGTGTGCCGGGATTAGCTAAAACGCTGACGGTATCCAGCCTTGCCACGGTATTAGCAACCTCATTTCAGCGCATTCAATTTACTCCGGATCTGCTCCCAGCCGACCTGATCGGTACTCTGATCTACAATCAAAAAGAAGGTGACTTCTTTGTGAAAAAAGGACCGATCTTTGCAAATATCATTCTCGCTGATGAGATAAACCGATCTCCTGCCAAAGTACAAAGTGCCCTTCTTGAAGCTATGCAGGAAAAGCAGGTAACCATTGGTGAAAGCACCTTTAAACTGGAAGAACCGTTTTTAGTACTCGCTACTCAAAACCCGGTAGAACAAGAGGGCACCTACCCCTTACCGGAAGCTCAGGTTGATCGTTTTATGCTGAAGCTGAAGATCGATTACCCTACAGAGAAAGAGGAAATGCAGATCATGCGGATGCAGGCCAAAACTGGCGAAAAAGAGAAATTGAATAAGGTTGTAGATCCTCAGAAAATTCTTGATGCCCGCAAGACCATCAACGAGATCTACATGGATGAAAAGGTTGAGCAATACATCATTGATCTAGTTTTTGCCACTCGTAAACCAAAGAATTACAATTTGGACGATCTTGAGGATCTAATCAGTTTTGGAGCCTCGCCAAGGGCAACCATCAACCTAAACCTTGCATCCCGTGCACAGGCATTTATGGAGCACAGAGCTTATGTTACTCCTGAAGACGTTCGCACAATCGCAATGGATGTCCTGAGACATCGTATCATCCCGACCTTTGAAGCTGAAGCTGAGGACATAGGACCTGAAGATATCGTTACCAAGATCATGAACAACGTTCAGGTTCCCTAGACCAACTGTTCCATTTTACATTAAAAAGCCTCGCATCTGAACTAAAGGTGCGAGGCTTTTTTATTTTGATCTATTGATTAATCGTCTTCGATATTTTTTGATTTACTTTTTATTTGATCATAACCTATTGGTATTGCAAAACACAAAACTGCTAATAAGGCTATTATGATCGTTGCTGCATCAATTTCCATCAGAATAAATTTTTAGTTCAAAGATATACCACACCACGGATTATGGTTATGGTGATTTACGGGTTAGTTATCTTTGAGTGAACTAAGTATGGAAATGAAACGGAAAAATGAGCTTTTTTAAGGTAAGTCCGGGCTCAAGATTAAAGCACTTACTCTTGTAAGCTTCCTGATTTGTTAACCCACGTTTTCGTTTAGACCCAGACAGAGATAAGTGATCTTTTTCTGACGTTTCTTCTGTCAGGTTTTGCCAGCTCTCAACATTTTCAATTTCTCCATAGCCGGCTAATTGAAATGTAAAATATAAAGCTGATTGGGGAGGCAGTGATTCATCATTGATCTGAATGCCGGTTTCCTGTATTTGCGAGGATGTTGTCTTTACATCCTGCCCAAAAACTACCGAACCGCTAATTAGCAGAATGAATAGTGTGATATTTGATCGCATCCAGATCATATAAATAATTTACGGTTTTGGAATCTATAAATCATAAAAAAGCCCCGTTCAAATAGATGAACGAGGCTTTAAATCATTTAGCTAAAAGTGAAGATTATTCTTCTTCGTCAGATTTCTCCTCTGAGTCTTTATTAGCTTTTGCAGCATCCGCTTTTTTCTGAGCTTCAGCTTTTTCTTTCTCTTCCATATCAGCTTTCAAAGCAGCCAGTCCTGACATTTCACCGAGTGTTGGAGCACCGGTTTCCATGTTAGAGGTATCAACCTTTTTCTTGGCTTTCTTAGCTTTGTCTTTATCAGAATCCAGCTGACTCAATTCAATGTTCTTGCTGTTTTCGTCAAAATTCAGAATAAATGCGTCGTCGATCTTATCGCCTTCCTTGTACTCAGCTTCAGTTGCCTTAGAGTAGTTAAGGAATGCTTCTGCACCTAATGGAAGTTTAACAAATACGCCTTTATCAGTAGTCTTGATTACTTCCCCTTCTACTTTTGTTCCGGGAGCGTATTCTTTAGCATATTTCTTCCAAGGGTTGTCTTCAACCTGCTTATGCCCAAGCGTGATTCTTCTGTTGTCAAAGTCTACACCAAGGATGACAACTTCGATCTCTTGATCTTTGTCGACGATCTCATTTGGATGTTCAACTTTTTCAGTCCAGCTCAGATCAGAAACGTGGATCAAACCGTCAATTCCGGGTTCGAGTTCAACAAATACACCGAAGTTAGTGAGGTTGCGAACGATACCTGTATGTTTTGAACCGACAGGGAATCTTTCCAGAATATCTGCCCATGGATCTTCCTCAAGTTGCTTGACTCCAAGTGAGATCTTCTTCTCATCTTCATTGATATTAAGTACGATACATTCGATGATGTCGTCTTTTTCAACAAGCTGAGATGGATGTTTGATATGTTGTGTCCATGACATTTCAGAAATGTGTATCAATCCTTCAACACCCTTTTCAAGTTCGATGAAAGCACCGTAATCGGCGATGGAAACCACACGACCCTGAACTTTCATATTTTCAGGATATTTCTCTTTAATGCCTTCCCATGGATGCGGCTGTAATTGCTTAAGGCCCAGGGAAACGCGTTTACTCTTCTCATCAAAGTCGATAACGGCAACGTTCATGCGCTGGTCCAAAGATACGATCTCGTTTGGATCATCAACACGGCCCCAAGACAGGTCAGTGATGTGCAACAGTCCGTCAACACCACCAAGATCAATGAACACACCGAAGTCAGTAATATTTTTAACAGCACCTTCAAGTACCTGACCGGCTTCAATAGATTCAAGAATTTCTTCTCTCTGTTCTTCAAGGTCAGACTCAATAAGAGCACGGTGAGAAACAACAACGTTTTCAGCAGCCATATTCAGCTTAACAACCTGGAATTCCATGGTCTTACCAACGTAGGCATCGAAATCACGAACAGGACGAACGTCGATCTGTGAACCGGGTAGGAAAGCATCGATTCCAAGTACATCCACAACCATACCACCTTTGATACGTCGCTTGATGTAACCATCAATGATATCGCCATCATCGTGAGAAGCTTCAATTTTCTCCCATGCTTGCAGAATATCTGCTTTACGGCGAGAGAGGATCAACTGACCTTCTTTATCTTCTACGCGATCAAGGAAAACTTCGATCTCATCGCCCACTTCCATTTCTTCGAGGGCTTCATTTGAGAATTCATTAACCTGGATAATACCTTCAGATTTAAAGCCAATGTCTACCACCACATATTTGTCATCAACGGAGACAACACGGCCTTGTACGATTTCTTTTTCTTCAATTTCGTTGAGGGTATCTTCATACATACCCACCATCTCATTGTATTCCTCATCAGAATATTCATCAGAAGGTCTTTGAAGGTCTTCAAGCTTATAAACATCGCCTTCAACATCACCTGAATAAACGTGAGTAAGTGTTTCTTTTCTCTCTTCAGCTGCAGTTTCTTCTGCTTCTGATACAACTTCTTCTTCAGTTGTAACTTCTTCTGTTTCATTCGCAGCTTGGGTTTCTTCAACCTGAGCTTCAGCTGCTTCGTTTTGTTCTTGTTTCGTTTCTTCTGTCATTATGTTTGGTTATTGGTTTACCTCACAATTGACTTTCAACTGTGGGATAAGTTAGGGTTATTTATTTGTCTGCTTAGATAGTTCATCTTTTATCACATTGCTTATAAAAGCGACCTGATCTTCAAAAGTCATATCAGAAGTATTTACTTCAATAGCATCATCGGCTTTTTTAAGTGGATCCGAACTTCTGTTCGAATCTTTATCATCCCGCTGAGCTATGTTCTGTTTTATTTCTTCGAGGGTGACTTCAGTATCAGATTCCTTTATTTCATTATATCTGCGCTCGGCCCGGGTTTCCAGATCTGCCACCATATAGAATTTAAGCTCAGCATTAGGGAACACGGCAGTTCCAAGATCCCTTCCGTCAGCTATATAAACGTCATGCTTTACTGCTTCTCGCATCAAGTTATTTATATAAGCGCGGACTTTAGGATCTGAGGCTACTTCACTTACATTATCAGAAACATTCATGCTTCTGATATCTTCGGTCACATCCTGCCCGTTTAAGAGCGCATGAAATTTTTCTTTTTTGAAATAAAAGGAAATCTCACTTTCTTCAAGCTGTTCAAAGAACGATCGGTTATTTTTGCGGCTGTTCAAATAAACAAGAGTAGCCACGCGATACAACGCTCCTGAGTCAAGAAATTGAATCTGAAGGTTTGCCGCTACGGCTTTTGCTGTTGAACTTTTTCCTGAGCCTGCTGGCCCGTCAATTACCACTATCATAACAGATCAGTTAAATTAAACTTATATTGTTAATTATTCAATCATTTCTTGTTTAATATTTGCATAACTCTTAATTTTGGAATCTCGAAAAAATTCGAGGAATGATTAATTTTTAAAAGCATATTTACAATGCCAATAACCCAACAAGCTAAAAAACGCGTACGTCAGGCAGAAGAACGCCGTAAACACAACCGAAGCAGACGTTCTAAAATGAGAACGCTTATCAAAAATGTTTATGAGATCTCTGACAAAAGTAAAGCTGAAGAAGCGCTGAAAGAAGCTGTTTCTTATCTCGATAGAATGAGCGTTAAAGGAATTATCCACGAAAATAACGCTGCCAGAAAAAAAGCACAGCTTACAAAGTACGTTAATAATCTATAAATATTAGTTGGATGGCCAACCCTGAGTCAAAAGCACTGCTTGTCATTTTAGATGGATTCGGGTTGGCTGAAGATCCAACCGTCAGCGCTATCGATAAAGCTGACAAACCGTATATCGATTCTCTGTTCGATTCTTGCCCTCACTCCAAGCTTTCCGCGAGTGGCGAGAGTGTGGGGTTACCGGATGGGCAATTCGGCAACTCTGAAGTTGGTCACCTTAACCTCGGTGCCGGAAGAATAGTGTGGCAAGAACTCTCCCGAATTAACAAAGCCATAAAAGATGGTTCTTTTTTTGAGAACAAAGCCCTTTTGGCTGCCATTGAAAAAGCAAAACAGAAAAATAAGATCCACCTAATGGGACTTTTTTCTGATGGAGGTGTTCACAGCCATAATGAACACCTTTTTGCCCTCTTAAGACTTTGTGAAAAGCATGGGATTGAAAATGTATACGTTCACGCTTTTACAGACGGCCGTGATACTTCACCTAATGGTGGCATTGAATACGCCAAAGAATTTAAGCAAAAAGCGGATGAGATCGGTGTAGGTGAGATTGCAAGTATCGTTGGCCGATATTACGCGATGGATCGGGACAACAGATGGGAACGTATCGAACTGGCGTACAATCTTTTAGTCCACGGTAAAGGTGAGAAATTTGACACGCCGGAAGATGCTTTTAAAAATTCATATAAAAATGATATAACAGATGAATTTATCAAACCCGTACTGATAAATAATGATCCTGCATCACGAATAGAAAAGGATGACGCCATCATTTTCTATAATATAAGAGGCGATCGGGCGCGTCAAATTTCAAGAGCTCTGAACGAAGAAGATTTCTCAGAATTTGATACGGAAGATCTGAATCTTTACTACACTACATTTACATCATATGATCAGACCTTTGAGTTTGCAAGGGTGGCCTTCCCGCCTCAGGAACTTAAAAACACCATGGGGCAGTGGATCAGCAGTAAAGGCTTAAAGCAATTCCGCATTGCTGAAACTGAAAAATATCCTCACGTTACGTATTTCTTCAATGGCGGTGTTGAAACCCCTAATGATGGAGAAGATCGTACAGTTATACCAAGCCCAAAAGTTGCCACTTACGACCTTCAGCCTGAAATGAGTGCTGATGAAGTTTCCAAGACTCTCTGTAAAAAACTTTCAACTGAGGATTATCATTTTGTAGTGCTAAATTTTGCTAATCCTGATATGGTTGGCCATACCGGTGATATGGATGCAGCCATTAAAGCCGTTGAGGTCATAGATTCAGAACTCAAAAAAGTCCTAGAGACAGCAAATGACCACGGCTATCGGTCTCTGATAATTGCTGATCATGGTAACGCCGACTGCATGATCAAAGAAGACGGAAGTCCGCACACTGCGCACACAACTGCTCTGGTACCGGCCATTATTGTAAATTATCCTGATGAAATTCAGATGCATGATGGCATTCTGGCTGATGTATCACCTACTATTCTAAAGCTCATGGGGTTGGATCAACCTGATGATATGAGCGGTACGCCATTATTTTAATACATCTCCTTAGCATTTAGTTTGCATTTACTATACCGCCCTACTACCTTCGAGTAGCGATGAACTAAAGATGTGTCTGACACGTTTTTAATTACATCAATAGAAACTATTATATATTAAAAGGACTAAGGAACACGCCAGATGGAGGGAAATTTTTCAAGCAAGGTTCGTGATGTAATTCAATTCAGCCGTGAAGAAGCGCTGAGATTGGGGCACGACTACATCGGAACTGAACATTTAATATTAGGAATTGTACGTTTGGGCGACGGTGTTGCAGTCCGGATCTTAAAAAACCTGGATTGCGATCTCTTTAAACTCAAAAAAACTATTGAGGATACTGTCAGGGGAACCGGAGGATCGGTTCAGGTCGGAAATATCCCGCTAACCAAACAAGCAGAAAAAGTATTACGCATAACCTATTTAGAAGCAAAACTTTATAAAAGCGACACGATCGGAACTGAGCATCTGCTATTATCTTTGCTCAGGGATGATGAAAATATTGCAGCACAGATCCTACAACAATTCAGCATCTCTTATGATGCTGTACGAGAGGAGTTAGATCTGATCATTTCTGGAAAATCGCGGGATGACCACAGTGACTCTTCAAGCATGAAAGCAAGCGCCGCAGCCTCAAAAGGACCGAGTGGCTCGGGCAGCTCCAGAGAGAAAAAAATGGATAAATCAAAAACACCGGTTCTGGATAACTTCGGCCGTGACCTTACAGAACTTGCTGAAGAAGGTCGTCTTGATCCGATCATTGGCCGTGAAAAAGAAATTGAACGAGTGGCTCAAGTTTTAAGTCGCCGTAAAAAGAATAATCCTGTTCTGATCGGCGAACCCGGTGTGGGTAAAACAGCCATCGCTGAAGGTCTTGCATCCAGAATTGTTGAGCGTAAAGTATCACGCGTATTGTATGATAAACGCGTTATCGCTTTGGATTTGGCAGCATTAGTAGCCGGAACTAAATATCGCGGACAGTTTGAGGAACGTATGAAAGCCGTGATGACCGAACTTGAAAAAACAGATGATGTGATACTCTTCATTGATGAGCTTCATACCATTGTGGGTGCCGGAGGTGCCAGTGGGTCATTGGATGCTTCAAATATGTTAAAGCCTGCCCTTGCTCGCGGTGAGGTTCAAGCCATCGGAGCTACTACTCTAAACGAGTACAGACAGTTTATTGAGAAAGATGGAGCACTTGAACGACGTTTCCAGAAGATCATGGTTGAACCAACTACACCAGAACAAACCATCGAAATTCTGAACCAAATCAAATCAAAATACGAAAAACATCACAGTGTCAGGTATACTGAAGATGCTTTAGATGCCTGTGTAAAACTTACTGACCGCTATGTCTCTGATCACTTTTTGCCAGACAAAGCAATAGATGCTTTAGACGAAGCCGGAGCCCGGGTTCACTTATCAAACATAACGGTACCGCAAAACATCATCGACCTTGAAGAAGAGATCGAGACCACCAGTGAAGAGAAAAATTCAATGGTAAAAAAGCAGCGTTTTGAAGAAGCTGCGAGACTTCGTGACAAAGAAAAGAGGTTAATTGAAGAGCTTGAGTTAGCTCAACAGGAGTGGGAAAAAGAATCTGAAAATATCGTTTACGATGTAAATGAAGAGGATGTCGCATCAGTAATTGCCATGATGAGTGGTGTTCCTGTAAATAAGATCAGCCAAAAAGAAGGGCAAAAACTTCTCAAAATGAAGCAAAGCCTTTCCGGTAAGGTAATTGGTCAGGAAGAGGCGATCGTCAAACTTACAAAAGCTATACAAAGAACAAGAGCCGGTCTCAAAGACCCCTCTCGACCTATCGGTTCCTTTATATTTCTGGGGCCGACGGGGGTCGGTAAAACTGAGATGGCGAAGGTGCTTTCCAGGTATTTATTTGACAAAGAAGACACTCTTATTCGTATTGATATGAGTGAGTATATGGAGAAATTCTCCGTATCAAGACTTGTCGGAGCTCCTCCTGGATATGTCGGTTACGAAGAAGGTGGTATTCTTACTGAAAAAGTAAGACGCAAACCTTACAGTGTGGTACTCTTAGATGAGATCGAAAAAGCTCATCCCGATGTATTCAATATTCTCCTTCAGGTACTGGACGATGGTATTCTAACTGATAGTCTTGGCCGTAAAGTAGATTTCCGTAATACTATCATCATCATGACGTCCAATATTGGAGCACGTGACATTCGTAATATGGGTAAAGGCATCGGTTTTGATACTGATGATTCACCTTTCGATTATGCGAAAATGAAATCGACCATGCAAGATGCCCTCAAAAAGGTATTTAATCCTGAATTCCTCAACCGCATAGACGATGTAATCACCTTTAAGCCACTTGAGAAAACCGATATATTCCAGATCATTGATCTGCTTAACGAAGAGTTATTTGAAAGGATCAATGAGCTTGGCTTTGAAATTCAGGTTACTAAAGCTGCCAAAGAGTTTATCACTGATAAAGGCTTTGACCAGAAATATGGAGCACGACCTCTAAAACGTGCCATCCAAAAATATATTGAAGACCCTTTAGCGGAAGAGATCCTTGAAAATAAACATAAGTCAGGTGCTGTAATCAAGATCAAAATGAACAAATCCAGAGATGGATTGGAATTTGATTGGACTGAAACAGACTCCACTGATATCAAATCTGAAAATGGATCTTCCGAATCTGACCATGAAGAAGACACTTCAGAAGAAGCGAAAAAAGCATAACAGATAACAAAATATCTGTTAAAAATTAAAGCCCTGTTCATTGGACAGGGCTTTTTTGGTACTTGCCAGAAAAGTGTGTCTGGGTATAGAATAAAAAAGTCTTCTTGTGTAGGTTTGGCGGCGTCCAAACCAACCAGGAACCCAAAACACAAGAAGACCAATGATAGTATCAAAAGTACTGCTCAATGATTTAATTACCAACCACATCAAACAAGACAACGGGCTCAATGAAGTGCTCGAATTTACCCTTAATGCGATGATGGCCCGTGAACGGGAACTACACTTGGAAGAGGCTGATTCCAACAAAGGTAATGGCTATCGCCCCGGGAAAGTGTATGGCCACGGGAAGCTGTTAGAGTTGCGCATCCCTCGCGATCGCAATGGAGAGTTTTACCCAAAAGTATTAGCTCTGCTACGCAGCCAACAGGCGGAAACCGACAAACTTGTAAGCGCACTTTATGGACAAGGACTTACCCAAAGCCAGGTAGGGGAAGTGTTTGAACGACTCTACGGACGCCACTACAGCTCTTCTCAGATCGGCCGGATGATCGACTGGATGCGCGAGGATGTAGCCATGTGGAACAGCCGGGCGTTAGAGGTGGAATACCCGGTGATTTTTATCGATGCGCTGTGGGTGAATGTTCGCCGGGATAGCGTAAAGAAGGAAGCGTTCTACGTGGTACTTGGCGTCAAAGAAGATCGCACACGCGAGGTGCTGGCTATTTCTCATCAACCTACCGAGAGCGCTACGGGCTGGGAGATGGTGCTGGAAGAACTGACCCAACGCGGGTTGCAGTGCGCCAGGCTCATCGTCGCCGACGGGCTAAGCGGACTCGAGGATGCGGTAGCAAAAGTGTATCCATCGGCTGACTTTCAGCGCTGTGTTACCCACCTCAAACGTCGGCTTCTGGCTCGTGTGCGCAGTGAGGACAAAGCTGAACTGGCTGAGGACCTCAAGCATGTATTTGCCACTGACGGGCAAAAAGATAGCCCAGAAAAGGGGTGGACACGTTGGCAGGTGATGTGCGAAAAGTGGGGCGCTAAGTATAAAAGGTTTTTTGAGTTTAAGAATGCCCCACTGTACCGTCCATGCTTTAGCTATTTGAAGTATGATTACCGCATACGCTCGATGATCTATACCACGAACTGGATCGAGCGACTTAACAAAGACTTTCGAAGGGTGTTAAAAGCCCGCAACAGCATGCCTGATGAGCAGTCAGTAATAACGTTAATGGGGCATGTAGCAATGAATAAAAGTGCCTATACCCGGAAAGTCCCAAAACTGAATTATGAGAAAAAACTGTTTATCCAATCATCGCATGAAAAAAATTACTAACATAACTTAAGTTGCTAGCTTGCATAAGAAGACTTACAGACACACTAGTTGGGTAAGTACCGCTTTTTTATTACACTGATGAATAAATAAGAGTTCGTGGAGAATTCCTATCAAAATCTAATTCTTAGATCGACCGGATTGTTGAAGCCTGTTAATTGATAATCATAAGCCCCTTTTCTGCGCAAATTTACCGGCACTTTTTCACTGGTAACTAGCTGACCGTTCAAATCTTTTCTCTTTATGCTACGTTGCACTATGTTGATGGCGTGAAATTCTATGTCTGACAACATATCACCGGAACGTTCTGCTGTCATCGCGATGATCGTATTCTCTTCAGGGACAAAAGTCGCAAAGTGTAATCTGGATCTGAAGCTGGTACTGCCTATTCTTTCTCCGTTTAGTACGTTATAGACCCCAACCCGTCCATTAGATCTGATTGTTACGAAGTTACCATTTGTTGAAAGTGCAAAATCCATTACAGCCTGATCAAATGAAATGGTATTAAGCTCGTTACCAAAACGATCAAACAATGAAAGTTGATCATCACCGCTCCCATAAGTGATCACTCCAATGAATTGGCCATCATTCATAACCTTAACACTTCTAATGGCACGGTCTGAACTGTAAAAAAAGTCTTCAGTGGTATAATTAGATCCAAGGACCCTTGCTCTTGATCCTTCCACTCCATCTCTTACGATCTTTGGATTGTATAAAACACGTGTTTTAAAAGCCGGATCAGTTGCAAGTTCCGAGATAGATTCCCCTTCGGTACTTTGAGAACTGTTTGAAACAGATTGTACAATATTACCGTGAGAATCATAAAAAAGGAAGTTTGCGATATTTTCACGAATCGCATAAGAGCCATTCAAACCTGCATAGATCTTCAGTGACTCGTCGCCGGGTGCAGTTGATACTTCAGATGATAAAAGTTGGTTAGAGCTTCCGGAATGAATAAAAACTTCATCCGCTTGAAGTATCGTTGAAATTCCTGTAAGACTATTTATATCTCCGGATAGCACAGATTCAGATTTTAAAAATGAGTTTTGTCCCAAATTCACCTCTTCACCAGCAATGTTAAAAACCTGAGAAGAATTATTACCGTCAACAGATAAGGTTATCTGACCGACAGCTGAGACGTTGGTAAGGAGTAAAATTAGTATAAGATTTGTCAGATATTTCATAAATAAGATTGGTGATTTTTTCTGTGCAAACTTAATGAAAATTAACAAGAGCTATAAGTTTTAAATGGTTATTGCTTGAACTTGTAATTACTTTTTTTAAGCATTACCATTTCAGTAAAAAATATCCCTTGATTTCATTTGTAAGTGTATTCCCTCCCTTTCGCGGTGGAATTGCAAAATTTAGTGATTATTTGTTTCAGCATTTAAAGGTCAGGACTAAGGTAAAAGCTTATAACTTTACTAGTCTCTATCCTTCTTTATTGTTTCCCGGTAATAGTCAATACCTGGATTCTGTTGATACTACATATGCTCAAAGAGTACTTCATTCATGGAATCCATTTAATTGGAAAAAGGCAGCAAAAGAAATAATTGCGGACCGACCAGATAATGTGATCATCAGTTACTGGCATCCATTTTTTGCCCCGGCTTTTATAAAAGTAATCACTCAAATTAAAAAGAGCTCTCCTCAAACTTCAATCTCAGTTCTTGCCCACAATATACTTCCTCACGAAAATTTCCCACTTGGTAAGTACTTATCAAAGAATCTATTGGATAAAGCAGACCATGTAATTGTCCTTTCAGAGAAAAGCAGCGCGGAAGCACAAAGTTTATCCCTTGGTAATAAGGTGATAAAGTTATTTCATCCAGTTTATGAACAAGAGCTGCCGAAAATAACAGTACCGGAGTTAAAACAACAATATGGGTTTACAAATGATGATTTTGTATTGCTCTTTTTCGGCTTAGTACGACCTTATAAAGGTCTGGATGTACTAATCGAAGGCCTGAATGAAATGGACTTAGAGTCAGAAGGTATCCGTCCTTTTATAGTCGGAGAATTTTACATGGATAAAGATTCAGTTCTCTCACGGATAAATATGAAGCATAGAAAATTTTATACCATCATAGATCGATTTATAAGTGACCGGGAAGTGGCCGAGGTTCTGACATTATCGGATGCTATGGTAATGCCTTATCGCTCCGCTACCCAAAGCGGTATCCTGGCTAATGCCATTAATTTTAAACTACCCTGTATACTATCAGACCTTCAGGGTTTAACCGAGCATATTGAACATAATAAAAGTGCTTTGGTGTTTTCGTCGGATAGTGTGTCAGAATTAAAAGAATCCATATACACTATGATGAAAACTGAAACTCGCACAACAATTATCAGTGAATTAGAGAAGTTAAAAGAGGAACTTAGCTGGGAGGCTTTTACAGACCGTCTACTTAGCAAACTTATTAAATAAAATACCTAAAACTATTTGCCTGCAATTGGTATGCTTCGTATTTTTGGAATCTGTCTTGAAGACGGAAACCGGGGAGTGGCGCAGTCCGGTAGCGCATTCGCTTTGGGAGCGAAGGGTCGCAAGTTCAAATCTTGTCTCCCCGACATAGAGATTTCCTGATTACTTTAAAATGATCAGGAAATCTCACTTTTTTTGACATATTGTTAAGTTGAGCGCCCGTAGCTCAACTGGATAGAGCAACGCCCTTCTAAGGCGTAGGTTACAGGTTCGACTCCTGTCGGGCGTACTAACTTTGGCGGTTTTTAAAAGGCGACATGGCCGAGTGGTTAGGCAGAGGTCTGCAAAACCTCGTACGGCGGTTCGAACCCGCCTGTCGCCTCACTTGTTAACGCTTTATGTTTGACTTATTGATTTTATGTATGCCGCGTTCGTCTAGGGGTCTAGGACGCCGCCCTTTCACGGCGGTAGCACGGGTTCAAATCCCGTACGCGGTACTTAAATGGAGCTCGTAGCTCAGTCGGTTAGAGCGCTAGGTTGTGGCCCTAGAGGTCGTGGGTTCAATTCCCATCGGGCTCCCTTTTTTTCAGTGTACAGTGACCAGTAAACAGTATACAATTAATGTACTGTTTACTGGTCACTGTATTTCTGAGCACTGTTATCAAAATGCCGCGTTCGTCTAGGGGTCCAGGACGCCGCCCTTTCACGGCGGTAGCACGGGTTCAAATCCCGTACGCGGTACAACAGATAAAGCTTCCCGATGATCGGGAGGCTTTTTTTGTTTTATGGACCATCCATTCAAACAGCCTATACTACCTCATAGCTTTTCTCAAAATTAGCACCAACTGGCCTGTTACCAATGGAATCAAACTCATTAACAGGATAATTGCCCACATTGAAAAACTTGGTGGAATCAGGCTTAGTACATCTGATAATATCGGTACATATATCGCGCTCAACAGTAAAACTAAACAGAGTACTATAGCCGCCCAAATCCATTTATTTTTAGTAATTGAATTAATAAATATTCTACTGTTCTCTTCTCTCATATTAAAAACATGCCATAACTGAGACAATGCCAATGTTAAAAAGCTCATTGTTACAGCCCCTTCAGCACCCACTTCTAACCAATGTGACCCGATCAGAAATGAACCAAGTACCGCTGCAGTCATTATCAAACTGTATGCTCCAATCATTTTCCAGTGTTTTCTGTTTAAAATTGGTTCCTCAGACTTTCTTGGTCTTTCTTTCATTATAGTCTTGTCGCCTTCACCAACTCCCAAAGCAAGAGCCGGAAATACATCTGTTACAAGATTTAAGAAAAGTATCTGCAAGGGTAATATTGGCAATGGCAAACCAATGAAGGAAGCAATTCCAACCACTGCAACTTCACTTACATTACAGGAAAGCAGATAAAACACAAACTTTCTGATATTGTTGAATATGATTCTACCCTGCTCAACTGCCAGCACGATCGTTGAGAACGCGTCATCCGTTAACACTATATCTGCAGCTTCACGTGCAACCTGCGTACCTCTCCGACCCATTGCGATCCCAATATCAGCTTTCTTCAGTGCCGGGGCATCATTTACGCCATCACCCGTCATTGCCACTGTCTGATTCTCATTTTGATACATGTCTATGATTTCCAACTTTTGTTTCGGATCAATTCGTGCATAGACAAATGAATTTAGCTTGGTCTGCTTATCAGTTTCATATAATTTACTTCCGTGAATAACTGCACTGTTACTTTTCTCAACAAGTTTAAGCTTATTCGCAATGTAACGAGCCGTCTCTACCTGATCACCTGTCACCATAACTACATTGATCCCGGCCTGCCTGCACTCTTCAATCGCTTCTTTAACGCCTTCCCTTGGGGGATCCATCAAAGCTACTAGCCCAATAAAGCACAAATCCTCATATGAATTCCCTTCAGGATCTTGAGCCATTTTAGTAGCCAAAGCGATCATCCTGTAACCTTCCCCGGCTAGTTTATTGTTCAGGTTCGACCAATGATCTTGCTCATCATTTCCGAGTTCTTTACAATCCCCTTCTTTTAAATAAGTGCTGCAATTCTGCAGTATTGCCTCAGGTGCGCCTTTTATATAAACCCGAAGTTTCCCCTCCTCAATCTTGTTCCAGGTTGCCATCATCTTAGTTGTTGAATCGAAGGCATCTTCCCTAACTTCCGGATGGACTTTCATCAGCTCAGAATGTAATAAGCCTGCTTTATAACCGAGCTCAAGCAGGGCAATTTCTAATGGATCTCCATTTGCCTCTTCTGAGTTTGGTTCGAAGGTCGCATTGTTGCATATCACCCCAACTTGTAATGCGAGCCTAAGGTCCCCATCGTGCTCAATGTGCAAAGGGTTACCCTCTTCAGTAAGTTCTTGGTCAATTTTGCCGTTTACATCTATCGTTCTGTTGTACAAATGGACCTGTGTAGCTGTCATTTGATTTTCAGTCAAAGTCCCCGTTTTATCCGTACAGATAACAGATGTAGCCCCGAGTGTTTCAACTGAAGAAAGCTTATTGACCAAAGCATTTTTGTTTGCCAGAGTTTTCAATCCTTTTGCAAGTGATAAAGTGGCAACAATTGGTAGTCCTTCCGGAATAGCTGCCACGGCAAGAGCGATCCCGGTTTCGATCATCAACACGATTTCTTTTCCACTGACAATTCCCGATATAACAATTGCTATGATGATCCCAACGCTTACATAGATCAGCTTATAACCCAATACGTCAAGGCGTTCCTCCAATGGGGTTAGCTCATCTTCTGTAGTCTCAACTAAAGATGAAATCTTACCTAACTCAGTACTCATTGCCGTGCCTACTACTACGGCAAGCCCAGAACCCCTCGTTACAGCTGTTCCTTTATACAGCATATTACTTCTCTCAGCCAATACGCTTTCTTCCTTAACTTTCATTTCATTTTTACTGACCGGAAGACTTTCACCCGTTAGTGCAGATTCATTAGCCTGCAGTTTGGAAGCATTGATTATCCTGAGATCTGCAGTTATTATATCTCCTCCTTCAATTACAACCAGATCTCCCGGAACAAGGTCCTCAGCGTCTACTTCAACAACTCGACCTTCCCTTTTTACTCTCGTCTTAACGACCCCAATTTGTGACAGGGCCTCCATTGCACGCACGGCTCTTAATTCAGTAATAAACCCGATCAGTGTATTGATCAAAATGACCACCAATACAGCCCATCCTTCTATCCATTCACCATATATTAATGCTGCTGCCGCTGCTACCGCCAATATCCCAATTATGATACTCTTGAATTGCGATATAAAGACCGACCAAATACTCCTGCTTTTGTGCTGCCTTAATTTGTTAATTCCATACTGCTCTCTTCTTATCTTAACAGTTTGTTCGTTAAGGCCCTTGTTCCGATCAACTTCAAATCTATTCAGTACCTCCTCAACTTCTAAAGTATGTAGGTTCTCCGGATCCACTAAAACATTATGCTTATCTGCAGCTCTGCTCATTCAATTACCGTCTGATTTACCCGGAATTTAGTCTTACTCCATAACTGAATTTAATATATGAGGCTGTAATATCCATCATTCTTTGAATTACAAAACCTATTTATATCAATTCTTATTTCGATGTTGTAATTGACACCTGCATGAGTTATTGAAAATGCCGTAATGATCTAATTACTAAACTTATTTTACAGTATGAAAAACAATAGCTTTGACAGCTTGTGTCAGCTTCTCATTAAACAGACTGACCAGATTCTGAAAAAATCCCTGTGTGATTCCAAAAATGTTTGGTCGTAATAATTCTAACCTATCAAAATAAATACGGTTTTATCCTACACTTTTTGTAATAAAAATATTACAACCTCTTTATCCTTTCCCCTGCATACAACTAACAGGTATTGTTTTATACTTCTCTCAGAGTCTTTGATATAATGATAGTCAAATTAAAAAAGAGCATAATTTCTGTCTCTTTAAATAGAACAGAGATAAACCGGAAAAATGCCGCCGGTTACTTACAGTGATTAATCTTTATTGATTTTTCCTGACGTATGCTCCGGTTATCAATAAGGAATGCTGATAATACAGCAAACCCGAAAGATACCTGTTGAGGGTGCTTGTTATGAGCTGAAATTATACCTCTTATACTTGATGCGGATCATACCGACGAAAGGAAACAGTTAACTTTCTAATTATTGAGTAGCCCGTAGTTTAATTACTATGGGCTTTTATTAAACATACTTCGAGACAGTAAAGATGCTGATGACGGGCTTAGTAATCTGGCTGAAAGTGAAGTCAATAAAAATGCAACCTGGAGCTCGATCGTATCTTCTATCGATTAAATCCCTAATTTTTCTGATATTAAATAAATTCCGGGAAATTAAAACCTACAGGATATAACATGGGCAAAGCAATCAAAAACATTCTTCATCCAACCGATTTTTCAGATAATGCCAAACACGCACTTTCTTTCGCTTTGAAGCTGGCAAAAGAATATGATGCAAGTTTACATATAATGCATTCAATAGAAGAGCCCTACGATTTTACTCCCGTGGTTGAAAATATCAAACAAAATGTGACGCGTAAAGTTGAAAAACTGTTTGAGGAAATCACTGATCAGATAAAAAGTCAAAAAGAATATGAAAATCTAAAAGTTAAAACTCATCTTTTTGAAGGCAGGTCAGTTTATTCTGTGATAAATGCAATACCTGAATATCATATAGATATGGTCGTAATGGGTACTCAAGGAAGAAGTGCGCTTGAACGGATGTTCTTTGGCAGTACTACCACAGAAGTCGTTCAACAATCTGAAGTACCGGTTCTTGTGATTCCAATGAATAGTGAATTTACCGGTTTCAAAAAGATCCTGTTTACATCAGATTATGGGCCTTATGATCTGAACGCACTAAAATTTGTAAGCCAGTTAGCATCTCAATATCAAGCATTATTAAAAATAATTCATGTCACTAAAAAACTGGATAGAAAAGAAGATCTGCTATTTCGCGGATTAAAGGATTATGTTTCTGAACATATCAGCTATAACAAGATCAAATATGAATTAATGGAATCTGATGATCTTTTAAATACCGTAAATATTGAGGTTAATGAGCATGACTTTTCTTTGATCGTTACCGTACGCTATCAAAATCTATTTTCTGTTATTGGCAAAAAACATTCAAAAAAGATAAGTCAGGCCACAATGGTTCCTCTACTTGTTATGCCCGGAAAACCAAAGTCATAAAAAACTTCTGTTAATATGTAGATCACTATGGAAAAAAAGAAATCACATAATATTGAACCCAGGGAAATAAAAATTGAGATTGATTCTGAAATTATAACGGTTCCCAAAACTGCCGAAAATATCCGATGGGAAGATGACGGTGGACATATACCTGAGGTCATTAAAATGGTTGACAATAGTCTGCTACCTTTAAGGCCCGGAGACTCTTTTAAAGTTAAAAGTGGAGAGCTTATTAAGGAAAAAGACCGAGTTTTCTACGTTGCTAAAATCGAAACTATAAATGAGTAGGCAGCTTTATAAGACAGATTCATATTCCGGAAATCTTCAAACCTGTTCCCTGATCCTTGGTTTTTGTTTTTCTATATGATTTTTATTGATCAACTCACCAAGTAAGCCCGTTGAAAAGAACTGAACACCGACAACCATCAAAAGAATGCCAAGAAAAAGTAATGGCCGGTTTCCAATGCCCTCACCTAAAACCAGTTTCACATACACCATATACAAGTTTATGAAACCGCCGGCAATTAACAGTAGTACCCCTATGGTTCCAAAGAAATGCATTGGTTTTTGGAGATATCGCTGAACAAAAGTAATTGTCACAAGATCCAAAAATCCGTTCATGAACCTAGATAAACCAAATTTAGTCTTTCCGTATTTTCGAGGATGATGCTTAACAACCTTTTCAGTTATTCGGCCATAACCTTCACGTTTTGCCAGCATGGGTATATATCGGTGTAACTCTCCGTATAAATAAATACTCTCTACAACTTCTGCTCTATAGGCTTTCAAGCCGCAGTTAAAATCATGCAGTTTGATACCCGCAACTTTCCGGGTCACATAGTTAAAAAATTTAGACGGTATAGTCTTTGAGATCGGATCGTGGCGCTCTTTTTTCCAACCACTTACCAGATCGTACCCGTCTTTCAGCATTTGTATCATCTCAGGAATTTCATTAGGATCATCCTGAAGATCTGAGTCTAAGGTAACAATGTAATCTCCCTTTACATCTTCAAATCCAGCTTGTAAAGCAACACTTTTACCGTAGTTGTGATGAAATGAAATGCCTCTTACATTATCATTTTTTTCAGCCAGATCTTTGATCACACTCCACGAAGTATCAGTGGACCCATCATCCACAAATATGACTTCGTAGGTAAACAAATTCAACAGAGCTTCTGAAATAGCTTTTTCAAGCTCGGGCAGTGATTCTTCTTCGTTGTAAACAGGGATCACTAAACTTATGTCTATATTTGAATTAGTATCCTTATCTTGCAAAATGTTACCTTTTATAAATGAACAGAATTAGTTTACTTTAATAAATAAAACGGTTCTAAAATACACTTTCTGTCTGCTATGAAAAAATTGTATTACTCTATGGGTGAGGTCAGTAAATTAACGGGACTTGAACCTCACGTTCTAAGAAACTGGGAAAAAACCTATTCAGAGTTAAATCCCAAAAAGAACAGTGCCGGAAATCGTGTATATAAAGAAACTGAACTGGCGTTGATCTTCAGAATAAAAGAACTGCTTCATGACAAAAAATACAGTACTGAGGGAGTTCAGGATATCTTAACCAACGGAGAGGGAAAGAAATCATCCGACTTAACTCCAGAAGCTCAAAAAGATCTTTCAGAGATCCGTGTATTCTTAAGTGACCTCCTGGAAAGGCTATAAAATAGATACCTGTCGTCTCCTTTAATTTCCAGGCACACTTTATAAACATCTTTGGCACAACGAGATAATCATTTTTTACAAAAACACCTGCCTGAGAGCGCATTTCTCTGCAAGAAATCCGTAAAGTTTCTAACAAAAATCCCGAAATTATCTTAACTTCATGATTGCTTCAAAAAGCAGTATATGACCAATCGCAGTAGATGAATTCAGCTAAAGAGACCGTACTAATCAACAGACCTTTAACAGAGGTTATTTCTGACTACTATCAACTTACCAAACCCGGCATTACCATGTCTGTATTGGTGAGCATGCTGGTTGGTTATATTTTAGGTAGTGGAGCAGACATTAATTTCTCTGTTCTGATCCATGCTTTGATCGGAACCTATTTGATCGCAGCCGGAACCGGAGCTCACAATCAGTTCATTGAGCGGGTTTCAGATAAACTTATGAAGCGTACTGCTAAACGACCGCTTCCTGATCACCGTATTGATTCCAAAAGCGGGATGATCTTCTCACTAACCCTCATCTTTTCAGGTTTACTCTATCTTATATTGCTGGTAAATCCAGTTGCTGGAGCGGTTTCCTTAGTCACGGCTTTGATCTATCTGGGTATCTATACCCCAATGAAAAAAGTCTCACCTATTAATATAGCTGTTGGAGCAATCCCCGGTGCACTTCCTCCCGTAGGTGGTTGGGCTGCTGCAACCGGTAACATATCAGAACCCGGTATGTGGCTGTTGTTCGGGATCATGTTTTTTTGGCAAGTTCCTCACGTTTTATCCATTGCATGGTTATGTAAGGATGATTATTCAAGTGCCGGACTTAAAATGCTGCCTAAAAAAGACGAGGAAGGCTATAAGACTTTATTCTGGTCAATGATCTGCGTACTTAGTTTATTTCCGGTAACACTTGCCCTTTTTCAACTTAATATTGCCGGAATTATTTTTCTTGTCTTTGGAATGCTGTTTGCACTGGGATTTATGGCTTACACTATAAAATTTGGATTAGAACGGACAAAAGATAATGCCAAGAAAATGATGTTTGCCTCCATAGCTTATCTTCCCTTAGTCTGGATCGCCGTTTTCTTAGACCGTTTCATCTCTATCTGAATCGATTAATCTTAGGTCCTATCTATTCTACACCACTTGGAGTTTTGTTTGCTTTCCCAATTCCAATAAAAAAGGTGACAGAGATCTTTACTCGAAAGAAATTCTATCACCTTAGAACTATTGATAAGATTAATAAATGTTAAGCCTGGTAGATCTCCGGAAAGCGCGCCGGATCTGCTTCACTCATAATTGAATAAATAGCTTCGTAAATATCTTCAGCGTTGGGCTTACTAAAGTAATCACCATCAGATGCATACGCTGGTCTGTGTGCTTTAGCTGTCAGACATTTAGGCTCAGAATCTAAGCTAAAATAGCCACCCTGATCTTCAAGTATGTTTTGAAGAATATAAGCTGATGCCCCACCGGGAACATCCTCATCAACTATAAGCAGTCTATTCGTTTTGCTCAATGAATTTCCTATCAAATTGTCAATATCAAATGGAAGAAGGGTTCTCACGTCTATCAACTCTACCGATAGCCCAGCTTTTTCCAACTGTGGAATCAAACCTTCTATGATATTAAAAGTGGCTCCATAAGACACTACTGTAATATCTGAGCCCTCGTTGACGATCTCCGGTTTACCTAATGGAGTTGTAAATTGCCCAAGATTAGTAGGCAGATCTTCTTTCAACCTATAACCGTTTAATGGCTCAACAACGATGGCAGGATCGTCACCTTTCAATAATGTATTATAAAAACCGGCTGCTTGAGTCAAGTTTCGAGGCACACAGAAATGCAAACCTCGCACTCCATTTACGATCATACCCATAGGCGAACCTGAATGCCATATACCCTCCAGTCGGTGACCACGCGTTCTCACGATCAGAGGAGCTGCCTGCCCTCCTTTAGTTCTGTATCGAATAGTTGCGAGGTCATCAGAAATACCCTGAAAGCAGTAAAGCAGGTAATCCAGGTACTGGATCTCAGCTATAGGTCTCAATCCACGAATTGCCATACCTATACCCTGACCTAAAATAGTAGCTTCGCGAATTCCGGTATCGCTAACACGGATCTCACCGTATTTATCCTGCATACCCTCAAGCCCTTTGTTAACATCACCAAGCTGACCTGTATCTTCCCCGAACACCAGGGTGTTGGGATAATTCTCAAATATTTTGTCAAAATTATCTTTAAGAACGAGTCGCCCATCTACCTTTTTTGGCTTTTCATCATACTCAGGTTTGATCTCCTCAACATTTAATGGAGAGTACTTAGTCTCACTGTAAAGATGTGATGAATATCTTTCCCTGTTCTCTTCCAAAGAGTTCTCAACCCATTTGATAAGTTCCTGTCGGGCTGAACCGTTTTTTCCTGCTGTTGCTGCCAAAGATTTTCTAGCAGCTGACAGTATATCTTTTCGGATAGCCGTAGGATAATTCTTCAGAGACTGGGCATACTCCCCTACTTCCTGTACACCTGATTCATCCTTTAATTTATCTAAGAGATCAAGTACCGTTTTCTTCTCTTCCTTGATCGGTTTCATGAAAGCATCCCATGCGGCTTTCTTGGCTTCGTTTATTTCAGCCTTGGCTTCATTTTCAAGCTCATCAAGCTTTTCAGCTTTGGCAATATCATTATCCAAAATCCATCTTCGCAGTCTTTCCAGGCAGCAATATTCTTCTTCCCACTTCAGGCGTTCCTCATCTTTATACCTTTCATGTGAGCCTGATGTTGAATGTCCCTGAGGCTGTGTTACCTCTTGTACGTGTACCAAAACCGGTACATGCTCTTCCCGGGCTATTTCAGCTGCCTTTTCATAAGTATCCAGCAATGCTTCATAATCCCAGGCTTTAACTGTAAGGATCTCATATCCTTCTTTTTCATCAGTCCGCTGAAAGCCGCTCAGAATCTCCGAAATGCTTTCTTTGGTGGTCTGATATTTCTTAGACACTGAAATTCCGTAGCCGTCATCCCATACGGAAATAACCATTGGAACCTGTAAAACACCACCGGCATTAATGGTTTCCCAGAAAATACCTTCAGAAGTACTGGCATCACCAATTGTGCCAAACGCTATTTCGCTACCCTTTTTTGAAAATTTCTTCCATTCTTTACCCTTTAGTGCTTTTTCATTACGGTAAACTTTAGATGCCTGAGCCAAACCCAGCAATCGTGACATCTGACCAGCAGTTGGTGAAATATCGGATGCAGTGTTCTTAGATTTTGTTTGATCTTTCCACTCACCCTCATCGTCTATTAATCGGGAAGCAAAATGAGAGTTCATTTGTCGGCCAGCAGAGCTTGGGTCTGCCTCAACATCTGCATGGGCATACAACTGAGAAAACAACTGTTGAGGCGTCACCTGGCCGATCGCCAGCATTAGCGTTTGATCCCTGTAGTATCCCGATCTGAAGTCTCCTTCCTTAAACTGTTTGGCTAAAGCTATTTGGGGTACTTCTTTTCCATCACCAAAGATTCCGAACTTAGCCTTACCGGTAAGCACTTCCTTACGACCGATTATTGACATGTGCCGACTAACCCAACCCAGTTTAAAATCACTGAGGATCTCTTTTTTTTGAGCTGCGCTGAATTTTTTCTTCGTAGATTTTTTCTTTGCTTTGGCCATTATGTAATATTAGTTCTGAAATTTGGTAAGCACCTTCCGAAAGGGGCGACAGTATAAGGAAAAGCGCTTTTTTATGAAACAGGTTTTCGCCTTCCTTACGTTCTGCAGTGACCGCAAGAAAGACTTTCTACCTTTATTCCGTAAATCCGCCCTTGGTCATCTTAATCGGGTCTAGTGCTTTATCCAGTTCCTCATCAGAAAGATCGGTCATTTCTTTAGCCACCTCTTTAAGTGGGCGAGATTCAGCAAACGCTTTCTTAGCTATCTTCGCAGCAAGATCGTAACCAATGATTGGATTCAAGGCCGTGACAAGGATCGGATTTCTTCCAACCATATCTGCTATTCGTTCCTTCTTAACTTTCAACTGTGATACAGAACGATCAGCCAAGTTTTGAGCTGCATTTGCCAGAATATCGATCGACTCTAACAAGTTATGAGCCACAACCGGAAGCATAACATTTAATTCAAAATTTCCGGCCTGCCCCCCAATAGTAATGGCTGCATCGTTACCTATGACCTGAGCACAAACCATAGTCAACGACTCTTCAATAACGGGGTTAACTTTTCCCGGCATGATAGAAGAACCGGGCTGAAGAGCAGCAAGTTCAACTTCACCGATCCCGCTATTTGGTCCTGAATTCATCCAACGCAAGTCGTTTCCGATCTTCATCATCCCAACGGCAATAGTTTTAAGCTGTCCACTGAGTTCAACCGGAGCATCAACCGTAGCCTGTGCCTCAAAATGATTTTCCGCCTCAGTGAATTTCTCCCCTGTCAATTCTGATATTTTTACAGCGAAATTCTTACCAAAATCATTATGGGTGTTAAGTCCGGTACCTACCGCAGTTCCACCCTGAGGCAATTCACTAACTCTCTCAAGTGCAGATTCTAAACGCTTGATCCCCAGTTCAAGCTGACGCGCATAACCACCAAACTCTTGTTCAATAGTCACCGGCATAGCGTCCATCAGGTGGGTTCGTCCGGTTTTCACGACCTCTGCATACTCTTTTCCTTTTTCCAGAAAAGTATCATGAAGGTGTTTGAGCGCCGGGATCAAATTATTATTAATTGCTTTTACAGCGGCCACCCGAATAGTGGTCGGTATCACGTCATTTGAGCTTTGACCATAGTTAATATGATCATTGGGATGTATGCTTACATCAACATTGTTTTTAAGTTCGTTGGCCCTGCGAGCAATGACCTCATTAGCATTCATATTTGTTGATGTCCCCGAACCGGTCTGAAAGATGTCGATCACGAATTCCTTATCATGAACGCCTTCAATTACTTCCAGCGCAGCAGCTTGAATTGCTTCAGAAATATCCTTATCCAAAAGACCAAGATCGGCATTTACAGAAGCAGCGGATTTTTTAACGTATCCAAGTGCTTCTATAAATTCGCGGCTGAATTTGATACCGCTAACAGGAAAATTATCATGTGCACGCTGTGTTTGAGCTCCATATAAAGCCTTTTTTGGTACTTTAATTTCACCCATTGAATCTTTTTCTATACGAAAATCGCTCATCTTTCTTTTCCTTTTGAGATTAAATCCATCGCACTGCTTCAGATAATTTCTTTAATGCAGAGCATAGAAAATTAAATTTTATAGCCTTAAAAAGATAAGGAAAAACTATGTAGATGTTGTGAAATGGTTGTTAAAATTGGTGAGCTTATCAGAGTGATTTTGAGTACATACGATAAGTCTTATCGAGCTTACCACCAATGCGTTCAGCCACGCGTATCATTTCAGGATTTGATTCAAGTACCCAGCTCATTTCTGATTCGGTCTTGTTCTCTCCCTTGAGACCATTTTGTATTGACCGATGGTGCAGCAAGGCATCGATTCCTTTACCCTGATGTTCGGGCACAACTCCCATAAGGGCCGTTCTCAATGTATTTAATTTTCTTTTATTCCATAACAACTTAAATATACCGAAAGGGAAAAGATTCCCATTCATTGTCTTCAGGATCTCATTGATGTTTGGGATCCCAATGGAAAAGCCAACTGGTCTCCCATTCATTTCTGCTATATGTGCAAAATCTGTATCAATAATGAGTTTCAGATCTTTTGCTATTGCATCAAATTCAGCCTCGCTTAAAGGGATAAAACCCCAGTTCTTTTCCCACGCCTGATTGAAGATATCTCTTATGATCTTGATCTCAGATCTCAGGTTTTTCAAGTCAATCGGTCTGATCTTAATATCGGGTAACCGGTGTTTAACAATATTCATAGCTCGGTTTATTCTGTCCATAGAAACAGTCTCTGTGTCAACTATGTAAGCATACAGATCCATTTCTTTTTCAAAACCGGCAGATTTGATCAGTTCGTCGTAATAATCGTAGTTATAAGGCATTAAAACATATGGATCTTTATCAAATCCATCGATCAGTACTCCAATTGTATCCATCATACTTGGGCTTGCAGGGCCTATGACTTTGTTCATACCCCTGTCGCGTAACCAATCGGATGCCACCCGAAACATTAAATTAGCAGTGTGCTGATCATCAATACATTCAAAAAAACCAAAATGGCCGGTTTTTGAATTGTGAAATTCGTTAAACCGATGATCAATAATAGCCGCTATCCTACCTACATCTTCTCCATCCTTCTCGGCTATAAAAAGCTCGATCTCGGCATTATGAAAAAATGGATTTTTATCGGTATTGATAAGTTTTTTCTGATCCATCCGAAGCGGAGGAACCCAGTGCTCAGCATCCTGATAAAATCTATAGATAAACTCTAAGAATCGTTTCCGTTCGTTTGTGGTAGAAACAACTGTGACACCGGAGCTATTCATACGGTACTACTTTTTAAATTATTCAGTACCTGAATGTCCGTTACGATCGATGATCCCATGTTTTAAACCAACTTTTCTAAAGGCTTCAAGGATCTGATCCAAATGTTCATCGGTATGGCTAGCCATGTAACTTGTTCTAAGTAAAGATTGACCGGTTGGCACAGCAGGAGGCACTACTGCGTTAGCATAAACTCCTTCTTCGAAAAGATCTTTCCAAAATCTAAAGCAATCCATCATTTCACCAATTACCACAGGTATGATAGGACTTTGACTGTTCCAGACATTGAAACCAAGATTCTTGAGTTCTTTACGCATATAGTTGGCTATCTCCTCCAGCCGTTCCAATCTCCATGGTTCTTCCTGGAGGATTTCAAGTGCTTTAAGTACAGTTGCCACGTTGGCCGGTGGCATGGAGGCACTGAAAATGTGCGCAGGCGAATTATGCCTGATAAATTCTATGACCGGTTTATCACCAACAATAAATCCACCAAGGGAAGCAAATGATTTTGAAAAAGTCCCACTGATGAGATCCACTTTATCGGTCAAACCAAATACTGAAGCGGAACCTCGTCCGCCATCCCCAACAACACCAACAGCATGAGCATCATCAAGGTAAAGCCTGGCATTATATTTATCTGCAAGCTCCACGAGTTTAGGAACGTTGGCCAAAGTACCGGACATTGAAAATACACCATCAGTAATAATGATCTTTCCGGCTTCAGGATCAGCTCGTTGGAGCAGCTTCTCCAACTGATCCATATCATTGTGATGATAGCGAACCGTTTTAGCATTAGAAACAAGAGTACCAACCACTATACATGCATGGTTATCCTTGTCAGAAAAAATAATATCGTTACGACCGGCAATAGTTTGTATTGAGCCTTCATTGGTTTGATATCCCGTACTAAATAGTACGCATGCTTCTTTGCCCATGAACTCAGCTAGTTTTTCCTCAAGCACAAGGTGACTGTCAAGTGTACCGTTAAGATATCTTGAACCGGTGCAACCAGTACCGTATTTAGTGAGGGCATCCTGAGCAGCTTTGATCGTACGAGGATCATTGGTCAACCCAAGATAGTTATTGGAACCTGCCATAATAACTCGATGACCTTCGATCTCCACAATGGTTCCATCGGTGGCTTCCAGCGGTTTAAAGTATGGAAATAATCCCGCCTCTTTAACTTCGTCGGCTTTTCTGAAATTATATGCCTTAGAAAAAATATCTGATTTTTTGGCGCTTGTTTTGTTGTCGGCCATTAGGTGATTTCCTTAAAAAAGATTCTAAATAAACATCAATATATAGTCAGTATAAAATTCTTAACAGATTATAATTAAGAATGTTATGAATACCGACTGCTGATACAAAAAGTAATTATCTGAGCAAAGATAATAAATTTATAAGAATGCTACTGAATTACATCCAAATCTATGCTCAGAATAAGGATTTTATTAAACCATTAACGGCCCTTTGTATCCAATAATTCCTGGTATGTTTCAAACAACATTTTAAAGTGACCCTCCATGGTTACTATATCATTTTCAGCAGCTTTTTTAGTGGCCTCAACCAGGTCCTCTCGATTTCGGTCTGTAATATTTAGCACCGCTTCCGAGAACGACTCACTGTCTCCGGGCTCATAGGTCACCCCAAGATCAGGATTAGCAATATCTGCTGCTCCACCTCTTTCAGGTACTACCACCGGCAATCCACTGCATACAGCCTCTGCTACCACAATGCCATAGGTTTCGGCTGCAGAGCCGTGAAGAAAATAATCGGATGATGCTAGAATATTAGCTAATTCATCTCGGTTTTCGGTGAATCCCATTAATTTAACATATTCAGACTTACCTGCTTTCATTTCCACATACTTTCTGATCGGCCCATCTCCAAATATCATGAGGCCCATGGGTTTTTCCTCAGATGCTTTTATAAAACCATCGATAATAGTGCCTAACCTCTTTTCTGGATGATGCCTGCTGATTGCGATCATAAGCTTTGCTTCTTCAGGTAATCCGAAATCAGCTAAAAGTTTAGCCCTCAGTTCTTGATCTCTTCTTTTTGGTGAAAAGAAATCCTTATCGATACCAAAAGGAACGGCTATAGGATTTTTCACTCCATTCTCACCTATCCTGTCGGCAAGCCAGCTTCCACTTACAATTGTGGCATCAAAGCGATTACTCAGATTTTGAAGGTATTTCCAATAGAAGCCAAATATCTTGTCAATATTATCAAATCCAATAGAATGACCTAAGAATGTCTGTGGATATGCTGCAATAGGATCTTGATGAAATATAAATGTCTTTACAGCATCACCTTTCCATCTGCCTGCAAACCACCCTCCTGTCCAAGGAGACGATCCTTCCACTACATCGGGTTTTTCACGATCAAGGATCTGATGAACGGCTTTTTCCCTCCAAAGGATATAGTACCGCCAGTCAACAGGTAACCTTGGTCCTTTTACCCAGATAACACGTCCGCCATCGCGTTCTTCCTCACCCCAGTCTTCACCGGGTGCGACGATCACGATCTCGTGACCCATTTGCGAGCCGAACTTCAGTTTCTGATTGATGTAGGTCTTTACTCCCCCACCCTGATCTGTATAAAATTCTGCAACGTCAATGATCTTCATAAATAGGAGATCCCTTAATTATTTTTCTTTCTTACAGGAGCATTCAAAGCCTCCCGATAATTATGAACCAACTGTCCGTTAATTTCATCCCACTCATAATTGAGAGCTTTTTTTCTGGAATTCTTACCCATTTTTTGCCTAAGATTTTCACTTTCTGTAATTATTCTCAACTTGTCTGTAAAATCCTCTTTGTCCTGAGGTTCCGCTAAAAAGCCATTGACGCCGTCCTCAACAAGCGACCGACTTCCGGTGGCATTTGCCACAAGGCATGGCAGCCCGCAACTCATGGCTTCCAGAGTTACATTCCCAAACGTTTCTGTGTGAGATGGAAACATAAATATATCACTGCTGGCATACGCTGTTGCTAATTCATCACCATTCAAAAATCCGGTATATACCGCTTCGGGCATGACCTCCTGTAATTCCTGCTTTGCCGGGCCATCACCCACTACCATCGCTCTGATTTTCTTATTTTCGGCAGACAGTTGTTGTACGCTATGTCTGAACGTATCAAGTTCCTTTTCCCAGACAAGGCGCGATACGAATGTGACTACAATATCATTCTTATCGAACCCCTGCTTCTTCCTCCACCTTTCATTTCTCTTATCGGGTGAAAAAAGTTCTGTATTCACTCCCCTTGCCCATATCCTCATATCTGTCTCAAACCCATGAGGCATCAACTCTTCGATCATAGATTGAGAGGGCACGTATACATGAGCGCAGGCATTATAAAACCAACTCAGATATTTCCAGGCTAAAGATTCAATAAAAGTCAGCCCATAATATTTAAGGTAGCTGGTAAAATGCGTATGGTATGAACCGACTATTTGAACATCGTGTTTCAGTGCCCATTTCCTGGCTCTCAACCCGCCAATATCCGGAGTAGCAATATGAACTATAGTTGGATCAAAGTCTTCAAGTGCCTTTTTAGACTCACTTGATAAACCGAGAGTAACTCTGTACTCTCCCCTCCCTGATACCGGCATTCTCACTGAAGGAAGTGGAATCAATGTTCCATTGTGCTGCAGATCCGGTTCTTCAATTGTTGGGCCAAATACGAGGACCGGAATGTCATGATCTTCCAAAAATTTCACCAACCTGTTCAAAGTAAGAGAAACGCCGTCTTTGATATGATTATAATTTCCGGTAAAAAGCGCGATTCTTAATTCTTTCATAAAAATTTAAAAGCAGGTGGCAGATTCGTATCTTATTTGCCGTGCACTAGAATAGATATTGTGATTATTATATTTCTGTAAACAATCTTTAAATATAAGGAATTTAATGAAAGCCTTTGTAACCGGCGGAACAGGTTTTATTGGAAGTCACCTTGTCGAAGCACTGGTAGATTCTGATCAATATTCTGAAGTTCGCTGCCTGGTTAGAAACAAAGATAAATGGCTGAATGGTCTTAATTACCAGAAAATAACCGGCGACCTCAATAACTTTAAGGCATTAAGCAACGGCCTTGAGAATGCTGATGTCTTATTTCATGTGGCTGCTATTGTGAAAGCCCCTACCAAAAAGGAATTTACCCGTGCGAATGTAGAGGCAACTGAAAACCTAGTCAGACTGGCCCAGAAAAAAGGCGTAAAGAATATTGTACTTTTGTCTTCACTAGCTGCAGCTGGTCCCAGTAACGGTTCCCCAAAAACGGAAACCGATCCTATGGAGCCCGTCAGTATGTATGGGCAATCCAAAAAAGAAATGGAGCATCGGGTAAAACAAATAGCCACAAAAAGTGACAGCATTAAAATTATCAGGCCGCCTGCAGTCTATGGTCCACGGGAAGATCAGATCTTTTCATTCTTTAAGAGTTGTTCCAGAGGTATATGCCCTATAATTGGAGATGGGAACAATCCAAGAGTATCAATGGTGTACGTAAGTGACTTGGTGGACGGCATAATAACCGCTGCTGGCATAACTGATACAGGAATACACACTTACTTTATTTCAGGTGAAGGAACCCATTCCTGGAATGAAATACGTTCAGTTACATCAAAAGTGCTTGGGAAACGTACTATTCCACTTAAGATCAAACCAAAGCTGGTGAAAAAAGCTGCGTCCGTTATTGAAAATATTTCATCATTATTTGGTATCTACCCCGTTGTAAATAAAGAAAAAGCTAACGAGCTTACATTGGAATGGACCTGCAGCTCCCAAAAAGCACAAAATGAAATAGGTTACGTACCCCAAACCTCATTGGCTGAGGGGATATCACGCACTATTCACTGGTATAAAATTCATAATTGGTTGTAATTCTATGAGATCATCTGTTACAAAAATTTTAAGCCTTTTATTTGTACTCATCTTCACTTTTACTGTTGAGGCACAGGAAAGACTGATACAAGATTATTCTAAAGTGATGGAGATCCCAGAGATCGTTGCTATGGAATCTTCCCCTACTCACCTCTATGTTCTTTCTGAAGCAGAGGGTATGGTTGTTTTCAGAGCCTATTCTGATTCTCTTCAATGGCTCTATACTTCATCGGGAATGCAGAGAAGGGGTAGTAATATCATGGCGGATATCCGCTTTGCTTATCTTTTTGGTGAAACTAACCGGTTGACTGTCTTAGAACCAACCTCAGCACTTGGTGTTTACTCATCCACTCTTCTTCCGCAAAAACCAATGGCTGCCGCCAGAATTGGCAACGCTCTTTATATAGCTCTTGGTCAAAATGGTTTAGGAAAGGTCTCTTTGGAGACACCCGAGACTGTTGACTCTGAACCTGAATTAGTTGCAAGCGAACAAATTTCAGGCGACAACGTTATTGATGTTAGATCTACCCCGGTAAGCAAACAACTTTTTGTATTGACGAATGCTCCGTCTCTTCTTGTATTTGATGTTGAAGAACAAAATCTTGCTCTTTCTCAAAACATCATGCTTAATACAAACCTGACAAATATTTTTGTAGACAATGAAAATGTTTGGGGTGCTAACAGCAAAGGTGAGGTCTTTGGGATCCGTTCAGCTGGTATCGGGCAAAAATTAGGCATGGTAAACGAACCTGTTGATGATATTTACAAATGGGAAAACAGGCTTTTTGTAAGAACCGAAAGTGGTGAAATTTGGGTATCCGAAACCGGATCTAATTCACTCAAGGCCTGGAAGACCGATGGTGCGGCTAAAAATTTGTTAGCAAAGAATAAAGAACGATTATGGATCGCGGAAAATGACAAGATCTCTGAAATAAAAATTGCTGTCATTTCTGATTCTTCTTTAACTGCTAATGCGTCACAAAATTCCGGTTTCAAGATCAAAACGATCCCTAACCAAATCGTAACCTACCCGACCCCGCTCTTATTAGCGCTCGAAATGGAAGGTAACCATGCGGCACAAGAGGTTGAGTTTTCTTATCGATCAAATATTAAAAACGCGCTGATTCGTAAGCAGGGTTTATTCTGGCAACCCAATGTAAATCAAGTTGGCGGTCACTGGTTCACAATAGTTGCTACAGACAGTGAAGGACGTTCAGACAGTACACGATTTTTAGTTGATGTACGGTCTTTTAATTCCCCACCAAGATTCAGCCCTGTTAGAAATACAAGTATTGCAGTAAATGAAAAGTATGAGTTGAGTTTCTCTGCTGTTGACCCCGAAAACCCAAAAAATTCTATTGTAAGATACATTGGTGTTGATATGCCTGATGGTGCAAATCTGAATGAAAAAACCGGAACCTTTGTATGGACGCCATCAGACCGTCAAATTGGTGAATCTACTTTTAAGGTTATCGCAACAGATAAACTTGGAGCAGCTTCTTCCATAGAGGTGACTCTCAAGGTTCTTGATATAACTCGTGAAAGCCCTCAAAACCGCAACTGATTGTCAATCTAAATAGAATCGCAGTTCAATACTCTATTAACACGTGCAACCGAAGCAATTCCGCACCGAACTTTTGAAATGGTATAAGGATCATAAACGGGCAATGCCGTGGCGGGGTGATACAGATCCCTATAAGATCTGGATCTCTGAGATCATGCTTCAGCAAACACAAGTCCAACAAGCTACTCCTTATTTCCGGAATTTTATTTCCCAGTTTCCAACCGTTTATGATCTTGCTGAAGCTGATCAGCATGATGTTCTGAAAGCATGGGAAGGTTTGGGATACTACAGTCGTGCAAGAAACCTCCATGCTGCTTCAAAGATGGTAGTTGATGAATTTAATGGACAGGTTCCTCAAACCTACGATGAGATATTAAAACTTAAAGGCGTTGGTCCCTATACAGCAGCCGCAGTTACAAGTATTGCCTTCAACAAACCTAATGCCGTTGTAGACGGAAACGTAATACGTGTTCTTACCCGATATTTTGGCATTGAGGATGACACCCGCAGTACCAAAACCCGACGTAACGTTCAGGAATTGGCCGATGAGCTTATAGATAAAAAATACCCCGGTGATTTCAATCAGGCCCTGATGGAATTGGGTTCTGAAGTTTGCACACCCACCCGTCCTGATTGTGAGAATTGCCCCATACAAGCCGGCTGTATAGCTCAAAAAATGGCTAAGACCGATTCAATTCCTTATAAATCGCCAGCGAAGAAAAAACCTCATTATATCATTGGAGTTGGGATCATAGAACGTGAAACAGACAAAAAGATCCTGATCGCCCTGCGTCCAAATGAAGCTATGCTGGGTGGGCTTTGGGAATTCCCGGGCGGCAAACAGAAAGACGATGAAAAGATTCAACAAACCATTGAGCGGGAATTAAATGAAGAACTTGGAGTAGAGGTGAAGGCCTACAAGGAATTGACGAGCCTCAAGCATACATATTCTCATTTTTCTATAACCATGCATGCCTGGCATTGTAAACTGATTTCCGGTAAACCCAAGCCAAAAGAGAGTCAGGAAATACGGTGGGTGACTAAAGAGGAACTTGAAGAATATCCATTTCCAAAAGCCAATAAAGTACTTACTGAAAAATTAGTGAAATAATAAATTTCATTTAACAGCGATTCCACTTACATGAGGAATGATCGGCACAAACAATGTCCTACTGTTAAATTTTTCAATCTTTACCCTGCTGAATGAAGTTTCCCGGATACTTTTGCCGGTATTTCTTGTGACATGACACCCATCAAAGACCCATCTCCAGGGTTTTTTCACGAAATTCTGGATCCAACATATCCAGGAGTGATGTTCTGCTTTTACGTGCTCAACAAAAACGAACTGCCCTTCTTTTTTAAGAATGCGTTTAATCTCTGATAAAACCTGATCGGGTGAATCTACAGTGCAAAGAACCAAACTACTCAATACCATCTCCACTGAATTTGATGGCAGACCGATAACTTCAGCCCTTGAATTGTGGATCTCAATCTCAATATCATGTCGCTCGGCTCTTTTTTGAAGCAACCTGTTATAAGATTCATTCGGTTCGATCACGATCACTTTTGTGCCCATACGTAAATATCTGAAATTTGCTCCATAAGCAGCACCTATCTCGACAATTGTTTGAGGGTGATCTGCCAATAATTTCCTCTTTCGCTCACCATAATGAGCGTCCATGTATCGATCTACCAATAAAATAAACCAGTAGTTGAGAGATTGAATCAATTTGACTGCAATTTGTTTGTATTAATAGGTAAGAACCGGCCGATCTTATCGGCAACTTTGATAAACTTAAAGTATTCCTAAAGTAGAAAAAATCCTTGCCCCGAAAGAGAAAAAAATATCGAACCATCTCTAAGCGAAAGCTCGTTGAACTTAAACCGTTCCTTGATGATTTGGTTGAAAAAATTGAACAACCTCATTACATCAATGACGATCCTGTCCAATTTATGCATGCCTTTGAAAAAAAGATTGACCGTGAACTCGCCGGATTCTTTGCAGTAACCATGGCATGGGGACGCCGTGATATTGTAAATGCAAAAGTTGAAGAATTATTGAAACGAATGAACAATCGCCCCGCTGAGTTTATCCTTAATTATTCGGATTCTGAAGCCCTAAATTTTGAAAGATTCAAGCACCGTACTTTCAAACCTATCGACATGCATTGGATAACAAGATCTTTACGATCCATTTTATTAAAATTTGGAGATTTTGAAAAATTCTGGCTTTTCTGTTACAATCTTGCAAAATCTCATAAAAGAGAACTAATAGCTGTATTCCACGAGCAATTTTTTACCTTTCATCCGGAAATTCCTCAGCGCGTTCACAAACATGTATCGAATCCCGAGAAGAACAGTTCCGCGAAAAGATTGTATATGTACCTAAGGTGGGTTATCAGAAAAAACAGTCCGGTAGATCCGGGTACCATGAATTTTATGGAACCTTCAGAACTTAAGATTCCACTGGATGTACATGTAGCGCGGCAAGCAAGGAAACTCGGTCTGCTCTCACGCAAGCAAAACGATTGGAAAGCTGTACTTGAACTAACAAACCGCATGCAAATTCTGGACCCCATGGATCCTGCCAAATATGACTACGCGCTATTTGGCATCGGTGTTTTGGGCACAGATATCCCTGATGAATTGATCGTAAATAAACGAGTTGAGTAATCCACTCAGACGCTTTGCCTAAAAACCGATCAGACAGTTACGTTTATTTTTTATCAATAAAAGAGTTTGTATATTAAAGGCTCCCAATTATGGGATAAAATTTAAAAGAAAGGATGTGATACTTCATGTTAGGAGTCGAAGTAAAAGACAACGAAAGTGTTGATCGTGCAATAAACCGCTTCAAGAAACTGGTAACCCGATCACGCGTACTCAATGAGTACAAAGATCGTCAACAGTATACGAAGCCCTCACTTGAGCGACGCGAAGCTTTGAAAAAAGCCAAGCGAGAGCAACGACGTCGCAATCGCGACAACTTCTAAACGAAGTGTAACGAATTCGAGCCCTCCGGTTTTACCTGAGGGCTTTTTTTATGGCCTCATGTAAATACCTGATGCCATCTTTCTGTTTTGAATCCGGTGCTACCAATTCCTTAAAGCCCAGTTTTTTAGCTTCTTTGATCCTTTGCTCCAAATGGGGCACGGTCCGCACCTCTCCGCCTAAACCAACTTCTCCTACAAAGGCCATGTTTTGAGCAACCGCCTCATCCATCAAGCTGGAAACGAGAGCACAACATACTCCAAGATCTCCGGCAGGATCATTGAGCCTGAACCCACCGGCAATATTCAGGTAAACATCGTGATTCGAAAAATTCTTCCCTACGCGTTTTTCCAATACTGCCAGCAGTAGCAATAACCGATTTCGGTCAAAACCGTTTGCCGTTCTCTGGGGTGAACCGTAGGCTGAGGGTGTTACTAATGCTTGCACCTCTATCAAAAGTGGACGTGTCCCTTCCATTGTACAAACCACAGCATTTCCACTCACACCTGCTGTTTTATCGGAAATAAAAAGCTCAGATGGATTGGATACTTCACTCAGCCCATCCGATTTCATTTCAAAGACTCCTACTTCCTGAGCTGCCCCAAATCGGTTTTTCAGGCTCCTTAATAATCGATACGTATATTGCTTATCTCCTTCGAACTGAAGAACGGTATCCACCATATGTTCCAGAACTCGTGGCCCGGCTATATCACCTTCTTTGGTTACGTGACCGATCACAAGCGTGGTAATATTCTTTCGCTTGGCCAGCTGCTGAAATAAAGCTGCACACTCTTTAACCTGCTGAATACTGCCGGGCATACTTGATAGTTCCGTTCTATATACCGTCTGTATGGAATCTACTATCAGTAGATCTGGCTGCATTTTTTGTGCTTCAGCGATTATGCTATCTACCTGTGTTTCGTTATAGACCAGCAGCTTATCTGATTTTACACCAAGACGGGCTGCTCGTTGTTTGATCTGACCTGCTGATTCCTCACCGGCACAATATAATATGGTGAGTTCAGGGTTTGATTTGGCGATCTGGAGAGTCAATGTACTCTTACCAACTCCCGGTTCACCACCAATTAAAACATACGAGCCGGGTAAAAATCCACCGCCCAATACACGATCCAGTTCACTGATGTTACTGGTGAATCGGGTTTTTTCTGAGGTTTCAACATCCTCCAGTTTTTTCGGAGCAGCTGTTGCTTCAAGCCCTTCAACTTTCGCTTTATGAGCCGATGAAGACTTTCCTTTGCTAACGGTCTTTTCAACAAAGGTATTCCATTCTCCACATGAGGGACAACTCCCATTCCATTTTGGAGAGATATACCCACAGTTGGAGCATTCATATTGGGTCTTCGTCTTTGCCATTCTAGTCCTTTTTAATTTCCGCAACCTTTTGGTTCACGTACCAAGTGGTTGCCATAATTCCAAGTCCTATGCTTATATAATAACTTATGATCCTCCATAGAAAAACTGCCAGACCAATAAATCCTTCACGGGAGATCAATGGTCCCTGGAATAGTACAAAAAGGCCCTCAACACCTCCACTTCCTCCCGGTGTTGGAACAACAAGGAACGCCAGATTCATCGCTAAACTTCGCAAGACCGACAGTACTTCCGGAGCCGGCAGTAAACTAAGAACCACAATTGTTGGCAGTGCAATTCTCATTAACCAGGACATGGTCGATAAAAAGAAGGCTTTCAACAAAAAGCTGAATGGCTTCTTTCTGAGCTGATGTGCATATTCCTCAAGATTCTCTGCTTCTATCTCTATCTTATCATTCATTTTTCTGAGGATAGGCAGTTTAAAGACTACCTTAACTACTTTTTTGATAGCAGATGGATTTACCAAAACCCCGTAAGCGAGCAAACTTGCATAGCTTAAAAGTCCAAGGTAAAGCAGCCACATCGAGACGTCGCCAACCAAACCTATTTCAGACGGAACCACTTCATAAAATATTCCAGCAAACAATAAGATCGGGATCGCCATAGCAAACCATAGCTGATCGAGCAGTACTCCGTATAGTATGATTGCCCCAGAGTCACCCAGCTTAAGCCCTTCCTTGGTCATTGCATAGGTAGCCATTGGCGCCCCACCTATAGTTGAAGGAGTGACAGCAGAGGTAAAATCCCATGCTAAGACCACTCTGATGGAAGCAAACCAACTAAGCTGCTTATCAGCCAGAAACCTGATCTTAGCTGCTGAGAACCATACGCGAAGTAAGGATACCACAACAGCTATTCCTAATCCCGGAAGCCTTTTAGGGGCAAGATGTTTTAACACACCTGGAGTATAGGTCCAATAAATTACAGCTCCCATTGTCACCAAACTCAGAAATATAGAGATGATCAAATATTTCCGTGAAAATAACGACTGAGGTTGTCTTATATGTTTGTGCTCAGAACTCAATTATTATGAATTTGTGAGAAGGATAAAAAAAGCCTTGCAGGTGAGGGCCTGCAAGGCTGATAAGATTTGAGGCGATTTTATGCCAGGGTGATCTCGTCGTTAAGATAAACGTCCTGAATCATATTCAGAAGTTTTACGCCTTCATCCAATGGTCTTTGAAAAGATTTTCGACCACTGATAAGTCCCATACCGCCTGCTCTCTTATTGATAATAGCAGTTTTAACGGCATCGGCAAAGTCGTTTTCACCTGAAGCACCACCTGAATTTATCAGACCGGCACGACCCATGAAACTATTAGCTACCTGGTAGCGAGTCAGATCTATTGGGTTATCAGATGTCAGTTCTGTGTAGATGCGCTCGTCAAGTTTTCCGTAGCTGGAATCACCGGAGTTCAGCGCTTTGTAACCACCATTGTTAGTTGGTTGTTTTTGCTTCACAATATCGGCACCGAGAGTGGAGCCAATATGATTTGCTTGTCCGGTAAGGTCGGCTGAAGAATGATAATCGACACCATCCACTTTGAATGCGTTATTTCTTGTATAGCACCATAATATGGTCGCCATTCCTAATTCATGAGCATAAGCAAATGCCTGCGCTACTTCCTGTATTTGTCGGTTTGATTCTTCTGATCCAAAATAGATAGTAGCACCAACAGCGGCTGCCCCCATATCGTAAGCCTGATCGATCGTTCCAAACATAATCTGATCATAATTATTAGGGTAGGTCAAAAGTTCATTGTGATTGATCTTAACCACAAAGGGAATCTTGTGTGCGTATTTTCTTGAAACTGATGCTAGAGCTCCGAATGTAGAAGCAACTGCATTACACCCCGCTTCCATAGCAAGATTTACAATATGTTCCGGATCAAAGTAATCCGGGTTCTTGGCAAATGAAGCTCCGGCTGAGTGCTCAATACCCTGATCTACAGGAAGGATAGACAGGTAACCGGTGCCGCCTAAACGACCAGTATTAAGAAGTCTTTGTAAATTCTGAAGTACCCTGTTATTTCGGTCGGAATGATACCACACGTCATCTACATAAGAGGCAGATGGTTTGATCAATCTGTCTTTACTGATGGTTTCACATTTATGCTCTAAGAGTTCGGAAGCCTCATCTCCAAGTAGTTCTTCGATACTGTTAATTCCAAGTGACATAATTTATTTCCCTTTTTTAAAAATTCGTTTTATGAGTGAGTAAGTGGGTAGAAAATATAAGCCTAAAAGAGGGAAATGGCTAAAGAGAACTTTAAGTAATTATTTGACAAAAGCAGTTACGTGGCTTAGCCCCTTCAGGTATTACCGGTAATTGATTAAAGGAGCTCAGAAAACATATAAGCAAATTATATCCACGCCACTATTAAACCCTCGCACAAAAACTGACCCTTCGTTCAATATTTTATCATTAGGCCAACCTATATTATTAAAATAATGAACCGACATTCCAATTATTGAAAACGCTTTTACTTGCTTTAAATACTTTATGAAAGTGTTTTGTGGCCTTATAATAACAGAAGAACCTAAATTGGGACCAGATTGGATTAATTGAAACTATTCTTCGTAATTTTCGTTTTCAAATGCATGCAAGTATAGCTTACAATGTTGAATAATATTTTTTAATGACCGTGAGTCAGTAAATGGGAATAAAAGAACGAAAAGAGCGAGAAAAACACCGCCGCAGGGATCAAATTCTGAGTGCCGCAATTGAACTGACCGGCCGACAGGGTTTCGAAAAAACGACGATGGACGAGATTGCTGAAAAAGCCGAGTTGAGCAAAGGTACACTATACTTGTATTACAAAGATAAATCTAGTCTTTATCAAGCAATAAAGAAGAGCGCACTTCAATCTTTACATCAGGAATTCCTCAACGCACTTCAACAGGATCGGCCTGGTTCGGAACTGGTTAAAGGCATGGTTTTTTCATTCCTGGATATGATCCAGGAGAATATCACTTTTACAAAGGCCATGATGTTGTATCGAAATTCCGATTCATCCGAAAACGAACAGGAATCCTCTATTGCTGAAAAATGCATTCATATTGAAAATGAACTAAATATGCTGATGGTAAAAGCCATACAGATCGGAATTCAGGATGGCAGTATTTCTACACAATTGGACCCAAAATTACTGACTCTTCAGATCGGTTTTCAAATGAGGGGTATACTTCAATTTTACATTTTAGATAATAAAAATCAGGGTACCAAGATCTTCAAAGAACAGGAATTATCACTTAGCGAACTCATGGACCAATTTTTAATGGTTCAATTCAGCCAGAAATAATCATCAGGTTCACATGGAAATTGTCAAAACATCATTTTAACAATCAACTTAAAGTCATGAATCAATTCTTACGTCATTCCGCGTATATGACCGGAGTGTTAATAGCTATATTCAGTATTGGGTTACTTTCTACATCCAAAGCACAGGAGAATCCAGAACTTCGATCAGCAGAAACACAGACTTTAGATCTGCGTCAGGCTATTCAGATCTCACTTGCAAATAATACGCAAATGAAGCGCTCTCTACTTTCAGTTAGAGATGCTGATCAACAGGTCCGAAATGCCTGGAGTAATGTGATGCCTGAAATCTCAGCCTCTGCCAATTACACCCGCAACCTTGAAGTACCCGTCAACTTTATACCCGCAATCATCTTTGACCAAAATGCCGATCCCAATGACCTGATACCGGTTGCCTTTGGAACGGATAATAATTGGCAGGGTGGTTTCACGGTTTCACAAACTATATTTAGCGGCCAAGCTTTTGTAGGTATTAGCAGCTCAGAGCTATATAAAGCCGCTCAATCTGAAGGCATGCGTGCTTCAGCACAGGGTATTGTAACACAAACTCGGATCACCTACTATCAGGCACTCGTAGCCAAAGAACAGTTGCGTTTGGTACAAAGTCAGATCGACCGGGTGAAGGAAAACCTTGAGGATACAAAAAAATTATTTGAACAGGGTTTTACTGATGATTATGCGGTTCTTCAGCTAGAGGTTCAGCTCAGCAATTTAGAACCACTACTCACACAAGCAGAATTTGCTGTAGATGAAGCACTTCGTGAATTACTTGATGTAATGGGGCTTCCGGTTCAGCTTTCTATAGATGTGAAGGGCAATCTGGGTGAATATAAGATCGAACCTAACACAGCCACTGATCCTGTAAATAAAGAATTACGCGATATCGACTCTATGACTCCCCTTGTTCTAACCACTCATTCACCTGAGATTGAACAGGCATTCGATCTTAGGGGCGACCTAAGGGTACTCAACATCCAAAAACAACTGCAGGGAAAGCAACTTGATGCCCAGCGCAGTTCATATCTGCCAACTGTTTTTGCAAACTACGGTTTGAACTGGACAGCCTCACAAAGGGGAAAGCCTGTTTTCTTCGGAACTGAAGAAACCCGGGCAAGAGCTCAAACCCTAACACTCGGGGTTCAGCTTCCAATATTTCAGGGGTTCAGTCGCGATGCGGCAATTCAACGATCCAAGATCCAAATCAAAGATACAGAACTACAATTATATCAGGCTCAACAAACTGCCAATAATGAGATCTATTCTGCCAAACAAGGTGTAAGACAGGCTCTTCAGACCAGCGATGCTCTTATGAAAGCATTGAAGCAGGCAGAACGCGGCTATGAAAGAGCATTGATTCGTTATCAAAATGGCGTGGGTACTCAACAAGAAGTCACAGACGCAGACCTGCAACTGAGGCAAGCAGAAAACAATTATGCACAAATGGTATCCGGATACCTCTCAGCCAAGGCACAATATGATCAGGCAATCGGTCAGGTTCCATTTGTAAGCCAGGATATTCAAGACATAAAAGAAAAAATTGAACTCAAATAAGATGAAAATATTTAGCATGAAATTTCAATTATCGATATTAGCATTATTCTTATTTGCCACTGCATGTGGCAATGGTGACCAGGGAAATGGAGAAGATGAAAATCGTCGCAGTACGCCTGTTTACTTAAGTGAGATAGAGCCTTCTACATTTAAGCATTATATAAACGTTCAGGGGGATGTTGAGTCAGACAAGACCATTATGATCACCCCAAAGGCTTCTGCTACAGTAGAAGAGATCCTGGTTCGTGCCGGTCAACAAGTTAACAAAGGTGATGTACTGGCCGAGCTTGATGGAGAGATCACCCGGAATCAACTAAATCAGGCTGAAACGCAGCTGGAGCTGGCAAAAACACTATTTAAACGTCAGCAAAATCTACGAGAACAAAACATAGGTTCGGAAGTGGAATTTCTACAGGCTAAAACACAGTTCGAATCTGCAAAAAGTCAGTTTGCCAGTTTAAAAGAACAATATGATTTCTATACCATACGGGCGACCATTTCTGGGACAGTAGATAGAGTTGACCTTAAAGTTGGAGAAACTGTAGGCCCTACCCTGCCGGTATTTCAGATCTCAAATTCTGATGCCCTTAAAGTAACCACTGAGGTTTCAGAAGCTTACATCATGCGCGTAAATGAAACAGACAGCGTTGAGATCACTTTTCCAAGTCTCAATACTTCAGTTCAAAAAAGAGTGGATGTGGTAAGTAGAGCTATCAATCCTTCGAATCGGACATTCGGCGTTGAAATTTATCTGCCCGGTGTTGTGGAAGGTATAAGACCAAACATGATGGCGAGAGTCAGCATCAATGACACAAAACTTGAAGATCAAATTGTAGTACCTGTGAATTCAGTTCAGCAAGCTAACAACATCAAATTTGTATTTATAGCTGAGGAAACTGAAAATGGCTGGATAGCAAGAAATAAAGAAGTAACCACGGGACTCAATTATGGAAATGACCTGGTAGTCACAGACGGCTTAAATGTCGGAGACCTATTGATAACAGCAGGATATGCAAACCTGTCTGATGGTTCACCCATTACAATACAAGAAAATTAACAGCTCAGAACTGAATAACAGAAGATGAATTTCAAAGAATTTAAGATCTCAAGTCTTGCGATCAATAATCGTACTACCGTTTATCTGCTTACGGTATTGATCACGATAATAGGTATCTATTCCTATATCACACTACCAAAGGAGTCGTTTCCTGAGGTTGAAATACCCATTTTTAACGTCGTAACGATATATGCAGGAGCTTCTCCCGCCGATATTGAAAACGTTATTACACGCCCCATTGAGGAAGAACTGCAGGGAATTGATGGAATTGACAAGATCAGCAGTGTTTCCAAGCAGGCTGTCTCCATAATTACTATTGAGTTCACCACAGAAAAAGATAAACTGGTGGCTCAGCAGGAAGTAAATGATGCAGTTGAAAAGGCGAGAACTGAATTACCCACTCAGCTGACACAGGAACCACAGGTAAACGATTTCAATCTTGATGACCAACCTATACTGAACATTAACCTATCCGGTAATTTTGATCTTGTTGAACTGAAAAGTTTCGCTGATGAAATTCAGGATCGCATTGAAAGCTTGCCTGATGTTAACGAAGCAGAGATCATCGGTGCTTTGGAGCGTGAAATTCAGATCAATGTGGACCTTCAAAAAATGCAGGCTGTTGGATTGAACTTCAACGATATCAGAACGGCTGTACAGAGTAAGAACATGACCATTTCTGCCGGCCAGTTAGAGATCGGAACCATGGAACGTTCCGTTCGGGTAGATGGTGAAATTGAAGAAGCCGGTGACCTTGAAGAACTCATCATATCGAATGCAGCAGGTGATGATGTTTATTTGAAGGACATTGCTTCCATTGAAGACGATTTTGCAGACCGTGAAAGTTATGCCAGCCTAAACGGTGAACCGGTTATCACGATCAACGTCAAGAAAAAGAGCGGCGGTAACCTGATTGAAACCTCTGAAGCAAGTATGGCTATTATTCAGGAATTACAGGAGAATCAGTTTCCTGAAAGTTTAAATATCACTATAACTGGAGACCAATCTCAGGATACCAAGGATAGCGTTTCGAACCTCTTTAACACCGTTATCCTCGGGTTCTTCTTTGTGGTATTGGTACTCATGTTCATCATGGGGGTTCAAAATGCCATTTTTGTAGGCCTCGCGATCCCTCTCTCATCACTCATTGCATTTACAGTTATGCCTACTATTGATTTCTCGATCAATATTGTTGTGCTGTTTGCTCTTATTCTGGGATTGGGAATTGTAGTTGATAACGCCATTGTGATCGTTGAAAATATTTACCGGCATGTTTCAAAGGGCGAAATGGGTAAAATGGAAGCCGCCAAAAAAGCTGCGGGTGAAATTGCCCTTCCCGTTATTACCGGAACTCTTACGACCATTGCCCCTTTCTTCCCTCTTCTGTTCTGGGGAGGTATCATTGGTAGATTTATGTTCTACCTGCCGGTTACGATAATTTTGACGCTTGTTGCCTCTCTCATTGTCGCTTTGGTTATGAATCCTGTGTTTGCTGTTTCGTTCATGAACGAAAATGAAGATCACACCAAAAAGGAAGAGCCTAAGGACAATAAATTTCTCTGGATCGCATCCGGTGTGATTGGAGTACTTGCTATTATATTTTACCTTACCGGAGGGCTGTTTGTTGCCAATTTACTGGTATTCCTTTATCTGCTTTGGTTACTCGAACGTTTCGTACTGAAGCCTTTGATCCGCAAATTCAATGAGAAAACCCTGCCAAAGATACAATCTGTATACCATGACCTGATCGCGTGGTTACTTGTTGGCTGGAGACCATGGATCACCCTGGGAGGAACTTTTATATTCCTAGTGTTCAGCATAATTCTGCTAGGTGTGGTATCACCTAAAGTGGTATTCTTCCCTGAGAGTGAACCTAATTTCGTGTATGTGTATAACGAGATGCCTGCCGGTACCGATCTTGATGAAACAAATCGTGTAAACCAACAGATCGAAGAACGCGTTTATGATGTGATAGGACGAGATAATCCGATGGTGAAATCGGTGATATCCAATGTGGCTATAGGTGCAAATCCACCAAACAGTATTGATCCGACTCCATCACCTAACAAAAGTAAGGTAACAGTAGAATTTGTGGATTATCAGTACAGAGACGGCAAGTCAACCGAGGATATCCTTAATAAGATCCGCGAAAACGTTCAGAATATCCCAAATACCACTATAACTGTTGAAAAAGAACAAAACGGTCCTCCAACCGGTAAGCCGATCAACATTGAAATAACCGGGGAAAGTTTTGAAGAGTTGATCAACCTCACTGAAAACGTCAAATCATTCATTCAGGAACAGGATATCGAGGGTATTGAAGAACTCCGTTCAGACCTTCAGGTAAATAATCCTGAGATCATTGTGGATATAGATAATGAAAAGGCAAATAGCTATGGGATTAGCAACATTCAGATCGGAGGTACGATCCGTACAGCACTATTGGGTGAACCGGTTTCTACCTTTCGAGAAGATGAGGATGAATATGATGTAACACTTCGTTTGTTAGAAAAGGATCGTTCCAACATCATAGATCTCATGAACATGAAAGTTGGTACACCAACCGGGTATATACCCATCTCTGCCGTAGCTACGCCACGTTTATCAAACAGTGTGGGTGCCATCAACAGAATTGACCTGGAGCGTGTAGCCACACTGTCTTCCAACGTTCTCACCGGCTATAATGCCAATGAGATCAATGCACAGATCCGCGAAGCCATGCAGAATTTCGACATTCCTCAAGGATACGAAGTAAATCTTACCGGTGAACAGGAAGAACAAGCAGAAACAAGTCAGTTTCTCATGGTTGCCTTACTATCAGCAGTAATGCTCATTTTCCTTATCCTTGTTGCACAGTTCAACTCCATTGGCAAGCCACTCATAATTATGTCTCAAGTGTTGTTTAGTCTTATTGGGGTATTCATTGGATTTTCAACTTTTGGCATGGATATTTCTGTAGTACTCACCGGAATGGGTATCATTGCTGTCGCAGGTATTGTGGTCAAGAACGGTATCATCCTGGTCGACTATATAGATATTCTTAGAAATGAAGGAACTTCTCTTAAGGAAGCTGTCATTGAAGGCGGTTCCATACGTTTGAATCCGGTTCTGCTTACAGCCGCATCAACAATTTTAGGATTGATACCATTAGCTATCGGACTCAATATTGATTTCTATGGCCTTTTCGCCAGCTTTGAACCGAACCTATATTTTGGAGGAGATAACGCAAGTTTCTGGGGCCCCCTTGCATGGACCATCATTTACGGACTCGGTTTTGCCACTTTCCTGACCCTGTTTCTGGTTCCATCTATGTACTATATAGGTGTAAATTCGAAGCAATGGTTTAAAAATAAATTCAATTCAATTTCAGAATAAAATCAGTATATGATTCCTTATTCAGTTTTAGACCTGGCTGTAGTTACCGAAGGCAGTGATCCAAAGGAAGCCATCGAGCGCAGCCGGGATCTAGCTATACATGCAGAAAAACTTGGTTACAAACGGTTTTGGATGGCTGAACATCACAATATGGAACATATTGCCAGTTCCGCCACTTCTGTTCTTTTGGGGCATATGGCCGAAGCTACTTCCAGTATCAGAATCGGTTCCGGTGGCATCATGCTGCCTAATCATTCACCATACGTCATCGCAGAACATTTTGGAACATTGGCAACTATGTATCCGGGACGCATCGATCTTGGATTGGGGCGTGCACCTGGAACCGATCAAACTACGGCTTACGCCATACGACCTGACCGGATGAAAGAAGTCTACAATTTTCCCGAAAATGTAGCTCAGCTTCAAAATTATTTATCAAGTGGAAATGCAGAAAATAAGGTAAGAGCCTTTCCCGGAGAGGGAACCGAGATACCCCTATGGATATTAGGCTCCAGTACTGACAGTGCCCACCTTGCAGCAAAAATGGGACTGCCCTATGCATTTGCCAGTCATTTCGCACCTCAACAGCTTTTGAATGCCATTCGCATTTACAGGGAAGAATTTCAGCCATCCAGTCAACTTGAGGAGCCTTATGTGATGGCAGGTATAAATGTGATAACTGCGGATACTAATGAGCAAGCTGAATACCTATCTTCCTCAACCAAGCAAATGTTCGTTGGTGTGATCACAGGTGAACGCAAGCCTTTACCACCGCCCGTAGATAATATTAATGAGGTTCTGCCGTTTCAACATCAGATGGCATTGAAGCAGATGTTGGCTTATTCATTTGTAGGTGACAAGCAAAGGATCAGAGATAACTTATCTCGTTTCATTGAACAAACTAAAGTTGACGAACTTATTACTGCTTCTTACATTTTTGACCATAAGGAACGATTGAAATCACACCGATTGTTTACTGAGGCGGTGGAAGGAATCACATTGGAAGCTATATAACATTTTTTGTACCCCGAAAACCAGGCCTCATCAGGTGAAACTGATGAGGCCTTTTTATTCTATACCGTTCCATTTTAAAAAGACTTCAGAAAAATATTATCTTAATTTCTGCTTTAAATACTGTAATAAAATTATCCGTTTATGAAAATTGGATCCATCGAATTACCGGATCAACCTTTGTTTCTCGCTCCAATGGAAGACGTCACAGACTCTCCATTTCGCCAGATATGTCGACGTAAAGGTGCAGACATCGTATTCACTGAATTCATCAGTTCAGAAGCCCTCATCCGTGATTCTGATATTGCCATGCAAAAAATGGATTTCGATGAAATGGAACGACCCTTTGGCGTTCAGATCTTTGGGGGACGTGAAGAGGCCATGGAAGGTGCCGCAAAAGTTGCTGTTGGACAAAATCCTGATCTGGTAGATATAAATTTCGGTTGTCCCGTTTACAAAGTTGTAAAAAAAGGCGCCGGTGCGGGCTGTCTCAAAGACCTTAGTATGATGGAACGCATGGCCGGAACCGTGGTAGATGCCGTAAAAGACCGGCCTGTGACTGTTAAAACCCGACTTGGCTGGGATGATAATACCATAAAGATTCAGGAAGTTGCGTTGATGCTGCAGAAGCTTGGGGTAAAGGCACTTACTGTGCATGCAAGAACAAGAGCACAGAAATACAAAGGCGATGCCCGCTGGGAATGGCTTAAAAAGCTGAAAAATACACCCGGCCTGGAGATCCCTATCATTGGCAACGGTGATGTTACATCACCTGAACTTGCAAAAAAGATGTTTGAAGAAACCGGCGTGGATGGTGTGATGATCGGCCGCGGTGCCATTGGAAATCCTTGGATCTTTGAACAGACCAAACATTACCTTAAAACTGGAGAACTGCTTCCGGATCCTACTGTTAAGCAACGTGTGGAATTATGTGCCGAACAACTCAGGCTTTCGGTTCAACAACATGGCGAGCGTTATGGGGTCATCATCATGAAAAAACATTACGGACAATATTTGAAAGGTGTGCGGAATGGCAAAAACCTTCGTATGGAGTTAATGGAACATGATGAAATGCAGCCAATTCTTGAATTGCTACTCAACTTTGATGAGACTGAAATACATGCGGTTGCTTAGTGAATGATGACAAATTGATAAAGCATTCCACAGCAATTTTATTTTTAGTCTGCACTTAATTATTCATGATTCTATCAAAATTGAATCTTTCGGAGCAATTGACCGTATTCTCTCAAAACTAATTTAACTGTGTGAATCATGTTTACCCGACTGGCTCGACTTTTCAACTCATTCATTGGTGCATCAGCCATAGCTGCAGCCCCTCTTAAAGCCATCACAGGAATTACTATCAGCCTTATTATACCTTATCTGCTCTATGCTTTTCTTGGGGGATTTGGGTTGGCTTTAGCTTTGGTTGCAGTCGTTTGGGGTGCCGTTTGGCTTTCAAAAAAGAAATAATGCCAATACTATCTCTTTAAAACAAATAGGTCCCTGTAGTGTGTATACAGGGACCTATTCAAAAAGTCCGGGCGCTCTGAGATCAGATCATTAATTCTGGTCAGACTTTTCCTCTTCCTTATTTTCTTCAGCTCTCTCCCATGGGTCCCATTCTTCACCTAAGGTGTACTTTTGGATCCATTTAATCTCTTCAATATCACGTGTTCGCTGATTTCGCGGTTCACGGAATCCATGCCCTTCCCGTTTGAAGAACACGTAGCGGGTATCAACCTTACCGATATCTTGCAGATACGTAAAAAAGATCATGCTTTGTTCAGGGGTATCCACCCTATCCTTTTCTCCATGAAGGAACAGAGTTGGAGTAGTGACTTTTGCTGCGTGAGTGGCCGGAGAGCGCATACGATAATCTTCAGGATTGGTCCATGGTTCACCGCCTATATACCAAAGGCGAACATCATAATTAAAACCAAGAGCGTACTCTGAAGACCAGTCTGATACCATAGCTCCGAGTGATGCCGCCTTAAATCGGTCAGTTTTGGTGATCACCGTTCCACCTAGAATTCCACCATAGCTCCAGCCTCTTACAGCCATTTTATTCGGATCAACCTCACCTTCATTAACTAACCTATCAACTCCGGTCATAAGATCCTGATAATCACCGTCACCGATATCCCGCATATTGCCTCTCAGGAAGTCATCTCCATAAGCCGTACTGCCACGCACATTCGGTGCCAGTTGAACATAACCCAATCCCGCCCAAACATGATAACGGGCTGTAAAAGAGTTTGTAAACACTCCGGCAGGGCCACCATGGATATGCAGTAAGAACGGGGCCTTTTGGTTATTCTCTAATTCAGGCGGCAGATACTTGATCCCCTCGACCTCGAGACCATCAGTGCTTTCCCATTTAATCACTTCATATTCGGCAAGGATCAGACTGTCCTGTACCATTGGATTCAGGTCCGTAAGACGGGTTGGGTTATTTAATTCGGACAGATCGGCTACATACAGATCGGTTGGGGTTACAACATCCTCTTTTGTAAAAAGGACTGTTGATCTGTCTTTGTCAAGATCAGCCACTCTTAAAGTTCCCGACATGTCAGTATGTTGTGTTACCTCACCGGTTTCAATATTCAAAGAAAACAGATTGGTGTTGGTCTTAACAGTTCCGCTGAAGTACAACCTCTCACCATCCGGTGATAAATGGTATCCCCTCAAATCACCGTTGAAGCGCTGAGATATCATCTCGTACTGCTTATTTGAAGAATTCATCTTCCAAAGCTTATCCTGCCTCAATTCATGTTCTTCATCATCCGCGGCACTGTAAATGAACTGCTCATTATCCGGTAGCCAGGTCAAACTATTTTCCGGAGCATTATTATCAGTCAGTTGAACTGATACAGAATCGCCGACAGCAAGAAGAAAGATCTCAGATTTGTTACCCTGATTACGCCTGTTTTCAAATCGAGCAGTGTAAAGCAGTTTTGTCTGATCAGGGGAAACTTCGAAATCTCCGACTATGTGCTCATCGTGTGTGATCTGAGTTTCTTCTTTAGTATCCACCTCAAATTTCCATACGTGGCTCCACTTTCCTTCCTGTTGCCCATGAGGTGCCTCATCCACAAAGTAATGATCGTAGCCGGCTTTGTACTCCTTTTCTTCTTCTTTAGACTTTGGTACATCCGATTTGAAATAGATATTCTTACTATCGGCAGACCATTCATAGGAACCGACGCTACTTTTATGCTCTGTAAGTTGAACGGCCTCACCCCCGGCAGTTGGCAGTAAAAAGATCTGAGATGTTCCATCAACGCTTCTTTTCAGAGACAGATACTTACCATCAGGTGAGAATTTAAGATCACTGCCACCCTCTTTTCCCAAATACTGATACTCATCTTCACCAGCCGATGAGATGTGATAATATTTGGTCTCGTACTTATTGTCATCCCAATTCAGTGTAGATTTACCAAAAATGACAAAATCTCCCGCCGGCGAAATTATGGGCGAACGAAGATTGATCATGTTTAGGTAATCATCGGTTGTCATCACTCTTTTTTGAGCAACAGCAGGTAAACCAATGATCAGTAGAAGGAAAAAAAGAAGTATCTTTTTCATAAAGTGATTTTGATGGTTTTATATTTGCCCCAAAATAACATTTCCTTATGCAAATCAAATTGATTTGGTCAGTAAAAGAGGATTTATCACATCAATTTTGCATTGATTTACAGGTGATCGCGGCCAAAAAATGGTTTCAGAACTTCCGGAACCCGAACCCGCCCATTTTCTTCCTGGTAAGCTTCCAGAATGGCAGATACCACCCTTGGCAATGCGAGTCCTGAACCGTTGAGTGTGTGAACGATCTCGATATCTTTCTCTCCCTTTCTATAGCGCAGTTGCATTCTTCTGGCTTGAAAGCTTTCAAAATTGGAACAGGAGCTCACTTCCAGCCAGCGTTTTTGTCCCGGACTCCACACCTCAAGATCATACTTCTTACTTTGGGTAAATCCCATATCTCCGGTACACATCAGCAGTGTTCTGTAGGGCAGATCCAGAGATTCAAGCAGTCCCTCTGCATGCTCACGAAGGCTTTCGAGTTCATCATAGGAATCTTCAGGCTTAACGATCTTAACCAACTCAACCTTATCAAATTGATGTAATCGATTCAAACCTCGAACATCTTTACCGTATGAACCGGCCTCACGTCTCCAGCAAGGCGTGTGGCACACGTATTTCTTTGGGATCTCTTTCAGTTCAAGGATCTCATCTCTGTGAAAATTGGTCACAGGCACCTCAGCAGTAGGGATGGTGAAGAATTCATCACGCGGGATCACATACATCATATCCTCTTTATCCGGTATCTGTCCGGTTCCGCGAGCTGAGTCTTCATTCACAAAATAGGGTGCCTGTAATTCAGTGTAACCGTTTTTAACAGCCTCGTTTATAAAGTAGTTGATCAACGCCCGCTGCAGCTGTGCCACAGGGCCAACGTAGAATGGGAAACCCGCTCCGGTTACTTTAACCCCGCGTTCAAAATCAACCCAACCGTGGCGTTCCGTTAAATCCCAGTGCGGTTTCAGCCACTCCCGTTCATCCGGCTCGCCCCATGATCTGAAAGTCTCATTATCATCCTCAGTAGCTCCCACAGGTACACTAGGATGTGGCACGTTGGGTATTCTAAGCAAAAGGTCGTCGCGTTCTTTGCGAAGTTCTTTAACCTCTTCATCAATATCCTTGATCTGCTCTTTCATAGCAGATGTTTCCTTAATTATGGCCTGAGCTTCTTCATTTTTGCCCTGCCCCATCAACTGCCCGATCTTAGAAGATTTCGTGTTACTCTCACTTCTCAGCTGATCACCTTCGTGAACCTTTTCTCTCCATTTTTTATCAGCATCCAACACTTTTTCAACGACAGATGTATCTTTTTCTCCTTTGTCGATGATCGCTTTTTCTACCGTTTCCTTATTATCCCTGATAAAGTTAATGTCGAGCATTGCCTGTTATTCTTTATAATTAGTTTATATCAAAGATAAGAGGTATTCCATTTTATATCGCACCTTTTTTGATACAGTATTCAGTTCAATGAAAAGAAAAATGGAAGCGCTTTTTTGATTGACTACCTAAATAATTAAGGTTATCATTGTTCATTCAAAGTATTTTAAGGCCAAAACCCAATTAAAATGAGCCAATTGCTAGACGAAACCGATATTGCGATCCTGAATCACTTGCAAGAACACGGGAGAGCACAGCGCAATACCATTGCTGAGATCGTGAATTTATCTGTACCCTCTGTTTCTGAAAGGATGAAAAAACTGGAAGAACGTGGCTTGATCGAAGGCTACAAAGCAATCCTTAACAGTAAGAAATTCCACTTCGATATCACTGCCTTTATTTTTGTTCAGGTAGATGGATCTGAGAACTACGCAAACTTTGTAGATCAAGCTGCGGTCGAAGTTGAAATCCTCGAGTGCCATTCCATTACAGGCGATGGCTCACACTTCCTAAAAGTAAGAACCAAGAACACCGGTTCCTTTGAAGCACTTCTCTCTAAGATACAGTCTTGGGAAGGGGTCAGTAAAACGCGCTCAAATCTTGTTCTTTCCAGTTTCAAAGAGACCCGGCAGATCCCGGTAGAGCACGCAAGTGAACTGATCAAACAATAAGCTCTCCCATATTTTAGCAGAGTTTAGATTTACTTACTAAAGTAAGAATCGTTAACTTACGTCAATCTGTCAGTAAGTAAATCAGAGGCCGGCTTGGATGATAGACATCCGGTCTCAGTATATATGAACCACTATATATGGATCGAGAAGTATTTCAGGAACAATATGGATTATTAGGGAAGTCTGAAGCCATGCGCCAAGTGATCGACAAGATCATGCAGGTTGCTAAAACAGACATCACTGTTACCCTTCAGGGAGAAAGCGGTGTTGGTAAAGATGTAACGGCAAGAGCCATTCATGCCATGAGTGATCGAAGCCGGAATAATCTGGTTATTGTGAACTGTGGTGCTATCCCGGAAGGCATTATTGAAAGTGAGTTGTTTGGACATGAAAAGGGAGCGTTCACCGGAGCTGAAACATCCCGTGAAGGTTATTTTGAAAAAGCTGACGGAGGCACCATTTTTCTTGACGAGATCGGTGATACTCCTAAAAATGTTCAGGTAAAACTTCTGAGAGTACTTGAAAATGGAGAGTTCTTCAGGGTGGGTTCCAGTAAGATCAAAACCACTGATGTACGAGTAATCGCTGCAACCAATCAGGATCTCTGGCAAATGGTGCAGGATGGTGATTTCAGGGAAGATCTTTACTATCGCCTTGATACCGTTCAGATCAAATTGCCGCCTCTCAGAGACCGGCAGGAAGATATCATACCTATATTCAAAAAATTCGTTGAAGAATACTCGGCCCGTTACGACTCTGTTTTTAAAGGATTCTCTGACGACGCAAGAGAACTATTGATCTCCTACCGCTGGCCGGGTAACATCAGGGAATTGCGAAATGTAGCAGAGCAACTGGTGGTACTTGAAAAGTCTCAATTCATAGACACCGAAAAACTACAGAAATATCTGAAAGGCCGGCAACATCAGGGTAGCGCAGATAATCTGCCCATGGTTTCACAAGACAGTCAGGATAGAAGTTCTTACGAAGAGGAGGAGCCTTTAGATAAGAAAGACCGTGAATTGGTCTACCGTGCACTGGTTGAATTGCGGAATGACATTGCGGACGTAAAAAAGATGTTTGCTAATTTTTTGTACTCTTCTTTTTCCGCCAAAAATCTAAAGGCCCTCCCGCCTTCCGTTAAAGAAGAAGTCGACAAAACCGACGTTTCAGACGTAAACATAAATTTGGGTGAGCACGCAACTTTAGGTATGCAATCGATGCCCGAAGATGAAGAGATCGAAACCACCGAAGAATCAGAAATGGCTGAATTTCTTCAAAATGATCAGATACCATCGATCGAAGAAGCCGAAAAATTTCTGATACAACAGGCCCTGCAACGATTTGATGGAAACCGCAGAAAGGCCTCAGAAACACTGGGCGTTAGTGAGAGAACCCTTTATAGAAAATTGGATCAATATGGGCTTGACTAAACTAAAGGCAGTAATGCTGATCTTGATCAGCTTTTCCTTCGCAGGTTGCGTTACCTATAGTTTTACGGGAGCCTCCATACCCAGCGATGTCAATACAATTTATATTCCATTTTTTCCTGATCAATCTAACAGTGGCCTGGGGGATCTGGGTGATCAGCTCAATCAAGTTCTGATCGATCGTTTCGTAAATCAAAGTAGCTTACAACTGGCAAATAACGAAGCCGATGCAGATGCTGTTCTGGATGGATCGATCACATCATATTCCAACCGACCATTCAGTATTGGCGGAGACGAACAAACAGGACAAAATCAAGTTTCCATTTCCGTTCGTGCTTCCTTTAAGTATGCTTCCAAAGAAGAGCCTGAATGGAACAAAAGTTTCAATGGCAGGGCTACTTACGACCCTGCCCAAAACCCCATTGACGGTGAGCGTGCAGCAGCAATTGAAGCCCTGGAACAAGTTGCTAACAACATGTTCAATGATGCTGTTAGTAATTGGTAGACAAATAGCTTTGATTGTAAGTACACTTCACGTTATTATTGATCAGCCTTAATTTTATCTATGCAAGATTTTCCCTTTAACATTCCCAAATCGCTCTCCTCCTATGTGGAGAAGTTTGATGAGGATCCTCAGCTGATCACTCAAAAGCTAAAAAAACATCTTAAAAAGCGAGGGCCAGATGCAGTTGGACACTTTCTGCTGTCGTGGTTTTATCACCTTCGGGGTTTGGATAAAGAAGCTACTAGAGAAGCTCTAAAGGCTAAAACCTATGCCCCCGGAAGTCCCTTAATGGAACACTTGCATTACTTTCTGGTTCACCCTGAGAAATTTGAAGCCGCTGTTCCCGTTTCTTCATACAGTTCGGGTACCACAAAGCTGCAACAAGCTGCACGAACCTCTTCTGTCTTAGATCTTGACCGCCTTATAGAAATGCTTGAGCAGGTGGAATCAAAGCGTATTCAGATTCCCGGAGAAGACGAAGATTTTGATGACACGGATCTTTCTAAAGAGTCAGAAGAAGTAGATGACCTCGTTTCAGAAACCCTGGCCAAAATTCATGCAAAACAGGGTCGAAAAAAAGAGGCTTTAAAGATGTACAAGCGTTTGATAGAGATCAATTCAGATAAGGCTGATCACTATCAGAAGCAGATAGGTAAACTAAAGAAAAATAAAAACTAAGACCTACTATTCCTGTACAAACGAGTTATTCTTCTTTTCATGCCCTATGTTAGTTTCAGGACCATGGCCCGGATAAACAACGGTTTCTTCCGGAAGTGTGTACAATTTTTCTTTGATACTTTTTTCCAGCACATCAAAACTGCCTTTGTAAAGATCAGTTCGTCCAATACTTTCTTTGAACAAAGCATCTCCGGCCAATAGCACCCCTTCTTCTTCAAAATAAAGGGACAGATGATCGGGCGAGTGTCCCGGAGTATATAAGCATTTGAATTTGAAAGAAGCGATCTCAAATTCACCATCAGTCGGCAAATTTTCAGGAATGAAATCGAATCCACCCTGATCGAGGCCAAACATTTGTGACTGACTGCCAAAATTTTCCCACAAGAAACGGTCTTCTTTGCTGTAGTAAACAGGTACCTCAAAGTCTCTCAAGGTTCTTTTCAAACCCAGTACATGATCAACGTGAGCATGTGTCAGTACGATGGCTTTAAGTTCTCCGGTCAAACTTTTTTTAACCTCCTGAAACTCAGGTTCCCTGGAAAATCCCGGATCAATGAGCAGATGTTCTTTGCCTTTTGTCAACAGGTAGGTGTTTTCTAAAAATGGTCCGACTTCAAATTTTTGTATATCCATAACTGTCTGAAATAAAAAAAGGATGTACCGGTTAAGATACATCCTTTTATAAAATGTTTTCTAAGCTTACTTATCTTCGCCTTTCCCGTAACGACGCTTAAAGCGGTCAACACGGCCGGCTGTAGAAGTAAACGTATTGCTCTTAGTATAGAATGGGTGGTTTTTAGAATCTACCTCACTGCGGTATACACCATCTTTGGTGTCCATAGTGCTGCGAGTTTCGATCTCAGTACCATCGCTCATCAATACTGTAATCTCTTTATAATCTGGATGAATTCCTTTTTTCATGGTCTTGTACTTGCTTGAAATTTGCAAAGGCTTTAAAGATAACACTAACTATAACTGAATTCAATCTATTTATTACTCAAATTCATCATAGTCTTCATCATCAAACCCTCCAAGTGATGAAAACATAGAACCAAGCATGTCAGTATAAAGGGTTTCATCGTCAAGGTCCTGTTTACTTAGCATTGAATTTTGGTGTAGAGCTTCAAGGACCAGGTCCTTCCACACATTTATTTCACTTTTGGGCCTGTCTTTTGCATACTCAGAGATCAGTGCGTCTAAACCGGCCACCTTGTTCAAGGCTTCATCATAGCCTTTATTCGTAAGTGTGTCACTGATATTGATCTCATTACCATTGGCGAACCAATCGGTAATTTTCTTATAAACTGATTTCTTTTCCTCGCTTTTGGCTTGCGGATCCGGAAAATACAGTTTAAAGATCCCATTGATAGCTTTGCCTAAAATATGCTTGGCTACACTGATTGCTCCCTCCTGTTCACCCTCATAAACCAGCTCAATTTTCCCCGTTAGTGCGGGTACCATGTGGAACAGATCTGCCACACGCACAGTCGTTTCTGATTCATCATTCAGTATAGCTCTTCTTTCAGCAGAGGATACTACCTGCTCCAGTGCGGTGATGGTCATTCGGGTTGAAACCCCGCTCTTCTGATCTACGTACTCTGAATCACGAGCCTCGAAAGCTGCTTTTTCAACGATCTCGCGAATGAAATCCGGAATATGGATCTTGATGCCTGACGCCCGTTCCTGCCAAGCTTCCTGCCGGGTGATCTCCACTCCTATCCCCAATTCTTTAGGATAATGTGTAATGATCTGTGAATCGATCCTGTCTTTTAATGGCGTGATTATATTACCACGATTCGTATAATCTTCAGGGTTTGCTGAAAAGGCCATTGAAACGTCCAGCGGAATACGCACATTGAATCCACGTATCTGAATATCTCTTTCCTGCATGATATTAAGCAGTGCTACCTGAATTCTGGGTTGCAGATCAGGTAATTCATTGATCACGAATATCCCTCTGTTCGTTCGGGGTATCAATCCAAAATTGATCACATTCTGATCAGCCAGTGTCAGCTTTTTTGTAGCCGCTTTGATAGGGTCGATATCACCGATCAGATCAGCAACGGTTGTATCAGGTGTTGCTAATTTTTCTCCGTAGCGGAATGATCTGTGTAACCATTCAATAGGGGTATCATCTCCTTTTTCAGCGATCAGATCTTTGGCATATTTAGAAAGAGGATTCAGCGGGTCATCATTGATCTCCGATCCCTTGACAACAGGTATGTACTCATCCATAAATTGCACCATCATTCGCAGGATCCGGGTCTTAGCCTGCCCACGAAGACCAAGCAGTATCATGTCATGCTTTGAAAGAAGGGCGTGCTGTATCTGCGGTAATACTGTTTTTTCGTATCCAAGGATGCCGGGAAATAGTTCCTCCTTATTCCTGATCTTCTTGATCAGATTCTGTCGTATCTCATCCTTCACGGAAATCGATTTCCAACCACTCTCTTTTAACTCACCTAGGGTACTAGCTCTCATACTGCTTATTTTCTGAAATGAAACTTATGCCTTTTGCCCTTATAACTTTTATTTTATGAGGTTCATTCAGGATAATCTCACTCAGGAAAATAAATCTGTGATGGCTTTAGCCTTAAGCATTGTTTCTTCCCATTCCTGTTCCGGGTCAGAATCACTTGTTATAGCACCGCCCACAGGATATACCAATTTGTTTCCTTCAATTACAGCTGTTCGGATAATCACATTCAGATCAAAATCACCATTAGGGGAAAAATAACCCAAAGCCCCTGAATAAATACCTCTCTTGTATTCCTCATTATTATCGATCGCTTTCATTGCTGCGATCTTCGGTGCCCCTGTCATGGATCCCATTGGGAAACAGGACTTGATCAGCTCAATACTATCGGTATCTTCGGGCAAGGTACATTCTACGGTAGACACCATTTGATATACCGTTTCAAAGCTTTGTATCTCAAATAAGCCGGATACTTTTACCGACCCTTTTTCAGCTATCCTGTTCAGATCGTTTCTCACCAGATCTACAATCATGAGATTTTCAGCTCTTTCTTTTTCTGATTCCGCCAGTCTCCTGGCCGACTCCACTCCCCCCGATTTTGGAGCCGTTCCTTTGATAGGCTGTGACCAGGCTTTATTTCCGGATCTGCCTAAAAACCGCTCCGGTGATGAGCTGCATACTTCATAACCATCAAAACTCATGTAAGCACCAAAAGGAACAGGACCAAGCTTTTTCATTTTTTCATACAGATCCAGCCCAGCCCCTTCAAAATGAAATTCTAAAGGATGTGAAAGATTGATCTCATAATATTCACCTTCGTAGATATCTTTCTGTGCAAGCCGGATCTTATCCTGATAATTTTGCCGGTCGATGCTTTTAGCAGGTTTCAACTTAAAATCTGATGGTGCGTATGAGCTATTTTCAAATTCAGGGAGTTCACCCTTTAGCAATTTGCAATTATAGTCTTTATCAAATTCTACAAGTAGTTCGGGAGTAAAAAAGAACAGATCAGGTGCATCCTCAACTGGTTGGTTTGAACTCTCAAGATTCTCTAGATAATTTTTGAGATCGTATCCCAAATAACCGAACATCCAGTCCCTATGAGCATTGTAGAATTCAGAAAGTGCCAGCCAGGGATCTCCTGAAAATTTATTTTTTTTACCTTTTGAGAACATTATAATCTTATCTCCTCTTGCCTTTATCCATGCAGAAGCACTTGCAGCTACATAGCTTTTTGTGCTGGATGGATGGTCAGGCATTTGTGACTCCAAAAGAATCACCGGTCCGTCAGTTCGAAGGTGACCGATCAGGTTTGGTATGTTAATTCGATTTGTTTTCATAATATCGGGCGATCGATTATAAGGCTTCTTCAACTCTTTTTGAACGTTTTTTCGTATTATTGCAGAAATGATCTACAAAAATCTTATCAAACCGGTTTTATTTAACAAAGACGCTGAAGAGGCTCACGAATTAGGGCTTAAATTGGCCTCACTGGCGCATCGCTCTAAACTTTTGCAAGTGCTGATTGCATCGATCTATCAAACGAAAGATCGATCCTTAGAACAGGAACTCTTTGGTTGCCATTTCCCAAATCCCGTTGGCCTTGCTGCCGGATTTGACAAAAACGGAAACACACCCAAAGCTATGCAAGCACTCGGTTTTGGCTTTATCGAAGTTGGAAGTATAACCGCAAAACCATCAGAAGGAAATCCCAGACCACGTGCTTTCCGCATTCCGAGAGATCGCTCCCTAATCAACCGAATGGGTCTTAACAATGAAGGGGCTGATGTTATCACCAAAAGGTTATCAGATATCGACCTGGCTATTCCCCTTGGTGTTAATATTGCCAAGACAAATGATGCCTCTATTCATGGTGATGCAGCCCTTCAGGATTATCTCTACAGCTACGAGAAAGCACAGCCAGTTGCAGATTATATCACTATAAATATTTCATGCCCGAATACCGGAGAGGGGAAAACGTTTGAAGACCCTCAGGCATTAAAAGATCTGCTTCAAACCCTGGAGCCTTCAAAAAGCGGGCGAGTACCTTCTTTGGTCAAGTTTACAGTAGATATTGAGAAACCTGCTTTGGAGAAATTGATAGAAATATGTGAGGATAATGGCGTGGCAGGTTATATGGCTACCAACACGTCATCCACTCGTAAAGGATTGAACACCCCTCAAAACATACTGAATGAAATAGGTAACGGTGGTTTAAGCGGTCTTGCTATTCAAAAACGCAGCACAAGGGTCGTAAAATGGATCAGTGAGATAACCGGTGGCAACAAGCCATTAATAGGCGTAGGCGGAATAGACAGCCCTGAGGCGGCCATTGAAAAGGTCGAGGCGGGGGCACATTTGATCCAGATCTACACCGGAATGGTCTATGAAGGACCTTCACTTGCCAAAAAAATCAACAAAGCCCTTATTGGCCGACTATCATAATTACTGTGCAAACCACAGGAACTGAACTGGCCTGATAGATCGTGGGCTCAAAAACCACGTTATTCCTAATGATCATATCCAATTCATTTGAGGTCGTATCAGTCACCTCTTCTGTTTGCAAGGCATATGAATCGACCAATCCCCTGTGATTTACCCTGAATTTGATGCTGACTGAATCTAGTTCTTCTGAGTCTGTGATCAGGGATAAGATCTCTATCTTTCCGGACCTAAATTTGAGTTCGCGATCAATCTCTTCGCAATTCACATAACCTTCGTCCTTGAGATCAATGATATACGCATCCGGTTCACTAACCTGATTCTCCTCATCGGATCCGTAACTTGAGAGTTCAGGCAGTTTGATCTCATCCTGTATGGCCTTCACTTTTCCATATAAAGATGAGTTCGGATAAGTACTTAGAAAGATATCTGTAATAGCTCTTGCACTGTCAAAGGCTGCATTTTGGTAAGGAAATAAAGATATGAGCTCTGTTTTCAACCTAAGTGAATCCGATACCAACGAACTGTCTTTTTCTAATGCCAAAATATCAGAAAAACTGACCTTATTTGGAGTAAAAGCAGAGTCAGATCCAAATGTGTCCTTAAATCTATGCCAGGCGGTTATTCTTTCATTATATAGCGAATCAGTACTTCCGGTCTGAAGATATAATTGAAGTGATTCATAAAGAACCAAGTCAGACCTTTGCTGATCTGAAAACGATAAAGACAGTTTTTTTAGTGAGTCAGCTTTAGCCTTTGTGGAAAGGCTGTCATTTTGCCTCAGCGAAATGAAGAGATCGATCAGCTTTTCAGAATCACTGTTTGTTTCGGTATCCCGGGATTCACCTCTCAGCTCCATTGCAAAACTGCTGTTTGGATATTCCTGCAATAGCCTATTTGCATACTCCATAGATCTTTCAGCATCCCCAGCATTTTCATATAGCTCTGACAGGGAATACAAGGAAACCATATTAATACGATCTTCAGATGGATTCTCAATGGCTTTTTGAAAATAGTAGGCAGCACTATCCGGCATATCCATTGACAGGTACATTAGATTGCCAAGTTCATATTGCAAGCTTGACATATTTTTTCTGATAGAATCCTGCTCATTTTCTGTGAACGGGATCTCACTTAGGTCAATTTCGACATCCAGCAAGATGGTTTCTTCACCGGGTGCTGTATCAACCGCGATCGGGCCGTCAACTGCCGTTGTGCTTATCAAACTCTGTACTCTCCAGTTATCAGTCAATGGCCGGTCTCCCCATATCATATAAAACTGTTGTTTAACTGATTCCTGTAATTCCGGGTTATTCGTGTTTAAGAACCCATTTCTACCGGAGAGACGCTGACCCGGTGAGCCGGGCTGTTCAACCGTCATTAACCGATCTTCCCTGCCCCTCTCTTGCCTCTGCTTCTGTAATTCAAGGATCTTTTGCCTACGCATGACTGTAACTACGGAATCGAGTTCTTCATCTGACATCAATCCCAGTTCCAATAAACTGTCTTGTCGAGACAGCTTACTTTTAATACGTGAGTAGGTCCCAAAAGAATTTGCGTATTCTTCTGCTCTAAACGACTCCGGTAACAGATCTCTTGATACATTAACCTGAGCCGCTGAGTCATAATACACCGCTGCCATCATAAAGTCGTCGTAACTGTAACGGTAGATCTCTGCAAGCCCATTATAACTTCTCGCTCTTATCGCCGGATTTACCGGGGCGTTGTTTGCGTGTAGCACTCTTTTATAAAGGGTTTGTGCCCTCTCAAAATTTCCTCTCTGATGCTCAGTTCTTGCAAGCTCAAAATCCAGTTCAGATAGATAATCCAGATTTTTATCATCTCTAAGCATTTCATTGAAAATATCTGCGGCTATATCATTTCGTCCCATCTCTCTTGCCAGTTCAGCTTTTTTCCTCTGTGCCAGATACTGTAACCTGTAATCTGTGTAGTGATCCTTTACCCGGTCATAAACACCGTATGCCGTCTCATAAATACCAAGCTCTTCGTAAACCTGTCCTAATAGAAAATACCCCCTGCTTTTTAAACTTTGGCTGTCAAGAAATGGAACAGACTCTCTTAATGCCTCTTCAGCCGAGGACCAATTCTCAAGTGCTACAAAGTGCTGAGCCAACAGTGTTCTCAGTTCCGCAATTTCGTTGTTATCCCAATGCTCAAGATCTGAATTTAGTTGGTCACTTACGTAAGCAATACCTTCACTATTCAAACCCATATCCAGAAAAGTTCTGCTTTTCCACAGTACAGCTTCTTTTTGCAATTTCTGTTCCTGTGTGGTCAGGTAAAGCTCATCAAACTTTTGATCGGCGGAATAGAATTCTTGTTGATAATAGTAGGAACGACCTATCAGAAACAAAGCATCATCCACCCATTTCGATTCCCGATGTTTTCTAAGAATATCAGCAGATTTCTGTATTGCTCTCTCAAATTCCTGATACCCGGCATTGACCGGCTGCTCGTGTATGCGGATCGGTATCAATGGATTATAGTCTCTGGGTTGACTTACATTTTTTTCTAAGCCGGCCTTATAACTTTTTTTTGCATTATAGAACGTATTGTAATAGGCATTGAAGTTTTTCCAGTTCGACCGTAATGATGTACTGCATCCTGCAAACAGGACAACCATTAGGACCCAAAGAAAAAGATTTCGGAAACCCATATTACTATTACACCCGAAGTTCCATGCTATTCTATCGTGCTGACCTTGATCATATTGGTACGTCCTCTCTTGGCAATTGGCATACCTGTGGCAATGATCACGCGATCGCCCTCTTTCACCATGCCATTCTCCTTGAGATAATCTTCCATCATTTTAACACTCTTATCAGTATCGAAAAGTTCATCTAAACGAACAGAGTAAACTCCCCAAACCAGATTCAGCTGTCGGCGAACCTTAACATTCTCAGTAAATGCCACGATTGGAACCTTAGGACGGAATTTTGCAATTCGGCGGGCAGTATTTCCAGAATGGGTAATGGTACTTATGGCACCTGCCTCAACATTTTCAGCTATGGTTACGCAGGAATAAGCGAGCGATTCGATCACCTGTTTTTCCTTCCATTCAGGCTTCCGGTATCCCAAACTGTTATACAGCTGAGGTCTGTTATCCTCTATAGACCGGCAGATACGATCCATCACATTCACGGCTTCCATTGGGAACGCCCCGGCAGCCGTTTCACCGGAAAGCATAACGGCATCGGTTCCATCCAAAACAGCATTGGCTACATCAGAGCTTTCAGCACGGGTCGGACGTGGATTTGTGATCATGGAATCCAGCATCTGCGTAGCGGTGATGACAGGTTTCCCTGCAGATCTGCATTTTTCAATGATCATTTTTTGAACTACCGGAACCTGTTCGGTAGGGATCTCAATTCCGAGATCACCGCGAGCCACCATGATCCCATCGGCCTCCTCAATGATCTCATCGATCACGTCCAATGCCTCAGGTTTTTCTATTTTAGCGATGATAGCAGCCTGACTGCCTGCTGCCCTTACCCTTGAAATGATATCCCTGACATCTTTTGCAGTTCTTACGAAGGAAAGCGCAATAATATCAACATCCTGCTTTATGCCAAAAGCAAGGTCATCTATATCTTTTTCAGTCATAGAAGGCACTGAGATCTTTACATTCGGAAGGTTTACGCCCTTCCTTGATTTCAGAATACCGCCTACCACCACCTTCGCCTCAAGCGAGTCGGGTAATTGAGAAGTGACTTTAAACTCCAACAGGCCGTCATCCAATAATATGGTATTTCCTTTTTCAGCCTCCCGTATCAGGCCTTTGTAATCAATCGGGATCACATCACTGGTTCCCTCAACATCTTCAGCCGTGATCCTAACAGTAGAACCTGTTTTAAGCTCCTGTGCACCATCTTTCATCTGTCCGACACGGATCTTTGGTCCCTGAAGGTCCATCAAAACCGGCACACTGTATTTATATTTTTTAGCTGCCTTTCTTATATGTTTAATGACCTTTGCATGATCATCGTGAGTACCGTGCGAGAAGTTTACCCGGGCTACGTTCATTCCATGCAAAAGCAGGTCTTCTATCTTTTCCTGTGTATTACAGCTTGGACCTATGGTGCAGACAATTTTTGTTCGTCTCCTTGCAGAAATCATAAAGAGTGATTATTTAAGTGAGTGAGTACAATTAAATGGTTAGCTAAAGATAGGTTAAATGTGGCAATCATTGTGAATTGATTTTACAAAAGGTGAGGAGGCTTTAGTTAAATAAAAACGAACTATAATAAATAGAAAGCCCCTTTGTTTATAGTTACATTAATGCAAAAGAATTAAAATACTTGATCATGACTGATAAAAATCATCTACTCATTGCAGGCCTTTTACTTAGCGCATTCCTGATCTTATCCGCTTGTTCCAACTCGTATGTGGATGATATTGATCGTGGTGATTCTTATAAATACCGTCCCGGCTTCCCGGAACTCAGGATGGCCTCCACAGTTTATATCAACAATGACAACAAACCTATACTTAATATTACAGGTGAGTTAGTAAAAGGAAGCCTTATCTATGCCAATGAAAATGATAATTACCTTGCCCGTTTCACTGTAGAGATCACTATAAAAGAAAATTCAGATACCGGTAATATACTCATAAGAGAAAGTTTCACTGATGAGATCAGCAGTGAAACCAATGATATTGTAAACAGTCAGGCTATATATCTGTTTGAGGATGAATTTGAGGTGTCTCCCGGTGAGTTACTGGTAACGGTAAGCCTTACAGACAATCAGTCATCCAAACAAACACTAAGACAAAGTACAGTGACAGTGCCCTCCCCCGGCACCAATACTTCAGCTATAACAAATGTAAGTCTTCTTACTAAAAACTCTGATCTTGAAAATGAGGAATTCAATCAGGCTACCACTTACGATATTCCTTCAAGGATGGATTCTTTAAGGTTCAGGTTCCAGGCAATAAACAGGGATCAGGAAACCGGATTGAATGTTGAGATGCGGCTTATGAAGTTTGAATCCGATACCAGTATTGCCCGGCCTATGAACTACAGTGATTATTCTCCGGCCAGTATTCAGCGTATCGGTATCGATTACGATGAATATGACGTTGTGCAATCGTCGGTTCGTAACCTGACTCAGCCGGGCAATGTGATCATTGAATACAATTTCCATGAACTGGAAAGGGGCAACTACAGGCTTGAAGTCAGTTCCGGAGAAGGTGAAGATCAAATTTATAAAGCCATTGAATTCGGAATTAAAAGCCCGAATTATCCTTCAATTAAAACTCCGAAAGAATTAGCACGCCCGTTGGCCTACCTGATGACCGAAAAGGAGTATGAAGAGTTAATGTCGATTGAGGATCCTGCTGCCCTGAAAAATGCCATCGATCGTTTTTGGCTGTCTAACGTTCAAAATTCAAATAAAGCCCGCGAAGTGATCTCTCTTTACTACGAGCGGGTTGAAGAAGCTAACAAACAATTTTCTAATTTCAAGGAAGGCTGGAAAACGGATACCGGCATGATGTATATCCTATTCGGGCCTCCTATGTATGTAAACACCTACACCACCCAAATGGTGTGGTCGTATTCCTATAACCGTGAGGATCCGGAATCCAATTTTGTGTTTGACCGCCCAAAACTTAAAACAAAGTTTTATCCCTTCGATAATTTTATTCTTCGAAGAAATAATTTTTACTACAATGTTCAGCGCAGACAGATCCAAAGATGGTTGTCAGGCAGTATTTTAAGCAGGCCTTTTTAGTTTAGGACCTTGATAGGTACAGGATAATCCTCAGTTGTTTCCAATCTAATCAGAGATGAATCTGTTTTTTGAAGTACCAATTTGCCTGTCACAGATAACACACCCTGATTGCCAAAACGATATTTTCCTTCGTCTTGGGATAATTCCTCTCGATTAATGAATTGTAAATATCTTACCAAATAAATACCAATATTTCGAGGACTTAGCGGAGTACCGTAGGTTCTTTCAGAAGTAGAATCAACAACTATATATGTACTTGGAAGTGAATATTGTAATGAATCTCCCTCTTTCATTGTTCTAACATGTGTGAATTTGCGACCATCAATTTTTATCCAGTTACCGGCATTTACTTCTTCGACTTTAGCATAATCAAATTCTATTGAGTGACCTTCGTAAGTTTTTGAACTATTACATCCTACAATAAAAATGAGTAATAGTAACAGTGCTGAAATTGATTTATTCGACATTTTATAAAATTATTAGTTTTCAATATTACCTGTTAGCCACTTTTGGACTATAAGATATTCGTTGTTATTTAATTCGTTGTTAGACCTGTCAAGTAAATAAACTGTAAAAGGAAACTCACGGGTTGGTCTTCTTTCTTTATTAAAGAAATAATTATATCGATCTGAATACCTGTCAGTCGAATAGGACCAATGAATAAAATTAAATGTTGTTCTGCTAAACATTGGTGGGCCAAATAGGATGTAAATCATACCTTGATCTGTTTTCCAACCCTCCTTATAAGATGTAAATCTTTTATTGGCTTCTTCTACTCTTTGATAGTAGATCTCAATCGTTTTCTCTGCTTTGTCAATGTTTTGAATATTTCTCAGCCAAAAATCATCTACTGCCTTTTTTAATGAATCCATATTAGCTATACTCATGATATCCTCATATTCATCTTCGTTCATGAGGTAAACCAATGATTCAGCTAGTTGTTCAGGTGTTCTAACATAAGGAAATTCTTCGCTTTTTACGCCAAAATCAAAAGCGCGTGTCAGTTCTTCCCCATTCTCATTTTTAACTTGTATCAAATATCTATAGTTACCGATATCTGGTGTTTCAAAACCAATTTTATAAGATAGCACCTCGTCATTTAATTTAATCACTCTTCTTTGTTCTGAAAGTATTTCCTCATTATTGTATTGAATTCCATTTCTATCCAAAACTGTAACTGAAAATGAAGGAGCACCTAGTTTCTTAGCAGGATCAAGATCAGATTCAAATTTTATTAGTTTTGAATAGACAGTAATTGAATCAAATTCTACATCATTTGATATATTATTTTCAAATTCTATATAATTTTTATCAGCATTTATATTATATCCGGTAACGATAGAAAATCCATCTTCTTTTTCCATCTTTTGTTTCATCAAAGTATTAGAAAGACCTAATACTTTAGCATCAGGGTCGGGTATTATCACTCGCGAATTTATGATTTCTCTTTTCCCGGAAACCAGATCAATAATCGAGATAATTACATTGTATGTACCCGGTGATTCAATTTCAAACTCTTCGGTAAACTTAAACAAATCCTCACTTTGTCTTCTCTCATCCCTGTCAATTGTTAACTCTTTTTTTACATTTCTTGAAGCAATTATTGAGTCGGAGGTTTCACTATTTATTTCAAATTCAACAAATACTCCTACTGCTTCAGTACCAGACTCAATTGAATCATTTGCAACTGATATTAAACTCGATGGTAGAATTGATGTGGTAACCAATATCTTAATTTGATCTCCGTCAACTGTACCAAAAGATGAAACTGTAAAATTTGGTGTGCCTGATACATAGGAGATTTGCTCGTTAGAATTAATTGTATCCGGTCTGCTTGTAGAACAGGCAATATTTACCATTCCTAAAACGAAAAGAAAAATCCAAAGTTTGTTGAATATCATCATATAAGTGGTAAGTATAGCACAATACGTTAACTAAAATACATTATATAAAATTTAAATAAAAAAGGCCCGCTCTAAAGCAGGCCTTTTTCCTTAAGTTTTCAAAATGGAATTAAATGTTATTCAATTCCTCTTGTTCTGCCATCACCTGCAACTTTAGAAGTATTATTAACTCTTACATTAAAGTTAACATCTTCTCTGGTTCCAGGTACTATAATATCACTGGCATTAAATTTTGCAGCATTTGCTTTGAGCTGAGCACCAAGATCTTTCCAGCTGTTAGCTCCTGAAGCTGCTCCATCTTGTCCTGCGTTTGCCGCACCACCAAAGGTGTATGGAGTGATACCGGTAATTTCCAACTCATTTGCAGGAATTGGATAATGCAAAGGAGTACCTGCTTGCAGCATATCCCATCTTCTCATGAAATACCACTGAATACCAATTCCACCCAAGTTAGATATCTCAACAGAATACTCTCTAAGAAGTGCATACTGGAATTCTGCATCGGAATTCACTGCAGTAAGCAAATCATTTCCACCTGAAAAGCCATCAGCAGGTATGTAACCTAAAGTAACTGCTGGCAAGTCCGGTGTAATATCCGTTACCCCATTGCCGTAAGGACTGTCGTCTAAGATAAGTCCGGCTGTTACTTTGTCGCCGGCTCTTAGATGAGCTTCTGCTCTTAGATAGTCAGTTTCAGCTGCAATGTAATAAGGTATTGGGTCACCTGTGCCTCCCCAATTATTTTCTGCCCATTCCCGCAAGAAAAAGTAATTGGTAAATAGATCAGCATTACGTGCTGCACTTATAAAACCGCCATCATTTGTAAACCCATAATAATCTATTCTTGGGTCATTAGTTTGAACTTCGTTTGCGGTTACGTTTGCCGGATCGCCTGGGTGCTCAGTATAATAATTTGAATCAAGCGTCCAAATGATCTTGATGTCTGGTGGTAAATAACCTGCCGGACCACTTAATAAATAAGTGTGCCAATCAAGAAGATTATTATAGAATACGTAAGACCCAACAGCAGTCGCTGTAAAGTCTTCCATTGTTGCAGCAGCATCAGGACCACCTACAGCACGGTTCGCAAAGTAAAGTACTCCACCGGGATTGGCACTCCAGTCCAGGGCATCAGCTTCTGAAGCTGTTCTTGGCGAATTAGCTAAAATACGTGCTGCCAATGAATGTGCTATTGTATTGAACTCAGCCTGACTCCATGAATCCTGAGTAGGTATCAGGTCCCAGGTAAATCCGGGTGTTGCATCTGATATGGATACTGCATTAACAATATCAGCAATACCATTTTCAATTAAAGTTGTATAAGGCACTAACTCTAAGTTTGAAAGATCAGTATCAGGATATATGTCGTAGCCTTGATCATAGATCAATCCAAGGTAACCTTTAGATACTCCACGAAGGAAATAGGCACTGGCTAACATTTTATCTGTAATATCAGCCTCATCTACCACGATGGTTTCTCCATCCACTTCGATTAATTCGATGATGGTATTTGCGGTTTGCACACCGGCATTGAATGAACTCCAGATTCCGGAATTCACTGCCAGATCTGCAAAACCGGGAAAGTTTGGCATTTCACGTCTTGGTTCATCCGTAAATACCCACCAGCTGAAAACCATATTTGTGGTCGTCATCTGGTCAGAATATGCATTCATGTTGGAGCCCCAGAGATTGGTAATCTCAAAAAAGACATCCCCTGTAGATCCTTGTAATAGACTTACAAGGTCAGCGTCGTTTGCCAAGGCACTCTCACGATTGGGATCGTTCGTATTTTCTACTGAAAGATCTGCACAGCTACTGACAACGAAAAGTGTTGCGAGCAGTAGCACAGAGCCTTTAAAGAAGTTTATGTTTTTCATAATAATGAGTGTTTTTTAAATATTTTTAAATAGGTTATTTCATCTTTCATTAGAAACGTACCTGAATGGCACCCGTGAAAGTTCTGAAATTAGGATAAGAATACTCGTCTAAACGGAAGTTAGTAGAGTTAGTTCTTAGAGCCACCTCTGGATCAAAACCTGTATAATCAGTAAACGTTAACAGATTACGTCCGGTTACTGACAGTCTGATCTCTTCCACATAGTTTCCAACAGATCCAAGTTGTTTCTGACCCATTGTATAGGATAATGCAACTTCTCTAAGTTTCAGGAAGCTCGCATCCTCCACAAAATAAGATGAGGCATTAGCACCATTGTAGATTTCTGATGAACTGTTAGAATAGGCTACATCATAACCTGCTGCACCATGCTCTTGCTGGATCTTATGACGATTGTTAAATATTAACAACTGCTTGGTGTAGTTATACACATCTCCGCCTTGGTTCCAGTCTAACAGTAGATATAGTCCAATACCTTTATAATTAAAGGAGTTTGAAAAACCAACTGTGAAGTCCGGATTTGTATTACCAATGGCTGTAACTGATGTAGATCCATCTTCGTCAACCATATATGTGATCTGCTCATCCGGTGTGCCGTGAGTACCCGCAGGAACTACGTAACCTTCATCGTTTATCTCAAAATCATCAACTGTCAAAGTTCCATTGCCATCAGTATCAATACCATTGTTTAGAACTTCACCGTTAACTACGGTTAATTGATCCAGTGATGTCAAAGCTTTGTTACCATACATAGTTCCGTAAGGCACGCCAGCTTCAAATCGGAAAAGGTCAATTGCCCCCCCTGCAGATCTGGTGAATGGAGGGATACCACCTAAGCTTGTAACTTCCTGAGTAATTTTACTCCAGGTTAGGCTTGAACTCCAGGATAAGTTTCTGTTGTCCACTATTTGGCCTGATAACATGAATTCCAGAGCCGAACTTTCAATTTCACCTACGTTTTGCCACTGAGCAGAGAATCCTGCAGTACTTGATAATGGCACTAGTAAGTAGTCATTCTCAACATTTGTGATAGCGTAGTTTGCCTCAAAGTTGTATCTGTCAAGGAAGGTAATATTGGTACCAAACTCGAACTCGGCCACAGTTGATGGCTTGATTTCGTTGTTACCAAGAATACCCGGTGAAATACCACTCGAAGAGGCACTATAGGTCTCATACTGTGCGGAAAATGGTGGTCGCTGACCTGAAGTACCGTAAGAGGCCCTTACTTTCCATTCGTTAACACCATCTATATCGAAATCTTCAGTAATTCGGTAAGCAAGTGACCCTCTGTAATAGGTTTGCCATCTTTCTTCAGAACCAAATCCTGATGACCCGTCACGTCTAACCAAACCAGATACTATGATCTTATCTAAATAGTCAACGTCAACATTAAGGAAGAAGTTCTCCGCCCTAACTATTTGACTGTATGAACCAATATTATAGGTGTCACTATCTGTACTACCAATACTGCGAATATTAGGAACCGGATAATCACTACCTGAAAGTGAAACTTGATCAGTCTCCCGATCTTCGTAGAGATATTTAAGTGTGGTATTCAGGTTAAAGTCATCAAATTCCTGATTGTACTCAAACCATAACTCACTTATAGCGGTTGTAAACTCAGAACGAGCTCTTGAATCAAAACCATTATTCAAAGTCGGGCTTGGTGTTGGTGTTTGATACCCTTTAGGATAATAGGTTTCATTATTTCTGAATTCCTTATCCAAAGATTGGCGACCATTAATGCTAAGATTATTTGTAATAGCATAATTAATGGTCAATCCGGCAATAACTCTATCTCTTTGGAAGGCCGTAGTTCTTTGTTCAGCTACATAAAGTGGGTTCTGAAAGTTAGAACTTTGAACATCATAACCTGTTAGTCCTTCATTCTTAAATGTGCCATCTGCATTTTTTTCATTGAAATTAATGAATGGCTCAGCAGTAAGGGCGGAGTAAAAATAGTTAGAACCCTGACCCTGCTCTGGAATAGTTGGCGCTTCAACATTTATGTAAGAAGCACTTACGCTGGCATCTAACTTATCGTTAGGTGTGAAATTAGCGTTAAACCTTACAGAATTTCTTGTATAATCTTCTACAGGTTCAATAACACCACCTTGTACAAAATTATCATACGAAACGCGGTAATTATAAAGCTCACCTGAATTCGCTAAAGCAACTGAGTTGTTGCTGTATGGATTACCGGTAAAAATAGCTTCCACATTATCTCTTAATGGAACCGGATAATCATTATCAAAGCGGCGATCGGCATCATAGTTGTCATAACCGTCCCATGTAACGATATATTCACCAGTGGAATCCAATACTAAATTGTTGCTAAGATCCCATGGGTGCTTGGTTGCAGAAGGATAGTCAGACGCAATTTCAGAATAACCATATTCGCTTCTGATTGTTAATTCAGGTTCCCGAACTTTATTCGCATTTCTTTTGGTAATAACCTGAATAACACCGTTACCGGCAAGTGAACCATATAAAGAAGCTGCAGCAGCACCTTTAACGACCTCAATTGACTGAACGTCATTCATGTTAATATCACCCAAACTACCTGAAGTGATCACTCCATCAACGATTATAAGTGGAGACTGATTACCATTTATCGAAGTAGATCCACGCAAACGAATGTCAGGAGCCGAAGATGGGTCACCTGAAGCTCGTACGATTGTAACTCCGGATACCTTACCACGAAGTGCAGATGCCGGATCTGCTGCAGGTACTTCAGAAAGTTGTTGTTCACTCACCTTTCCTACAGAAAAGCCAAGTTTTGTTGTTTGTGTACCTTGTCCTACACCGGTCACAACAACGTCTTCAAGACCGAAGTAATCTGGTTCAAGGTCAAAATCTACAACTACATCCGAATTACCAACCTGAACGGTTGTTTCCGATTTCTTGTATCCAAGAAAGGATGCGGTTACAGTATATGTACCACTTGGTACGTTACTAATTGTGTATTCACCATCTACGTTTGTAGCAGCTCCACGTGATAATTCTGCAATTACAACGTTTGCTCCCGGCATAGTTTCGCCGGTAGTAGCATCTGTTACAACACCTGAGATTGAACCCTGAGCAAACAGGATCACAGGCACTAGCATAATGAATGCTGTTGAAAGTAGCTTTCTAAGCATAAGTGTCCTCAATTTTAATTTTTATTCTGATTTTAGAATTTATCTCTTAAGTCAGAGATGTTAGATGATATCGTAATGGGATAGTCTTTTTCATTACGATGCCATAGAATAACAAAATTTGTTTTAAATACAAATATTAACAATTCGATAATCTTTAATACACAATATCTTCAAAAAATAAAAGTAGTAACTCAAAATATCTTAGTTTCGATAATGAGTATTGGCTTATCTGGTTGTGTACCTTTTAATACTACTGGCTTAAAAATCAAAAAATAGATAATGCCTTCATTAAAAAAGATTTAATCGCAGTTACATCCTTTAGAAATTGAAATTAAAATTTCTTTTTGAAGTGTAATAATTCTGCATTCAGCGTATCGGTATAGATTACGATGAATATGAGGTTGTGCAATCGTCGGTTCGTAACCTGACTCAACCGGGCAATGTGATCATTGAATACAATTTCCATGAACTGGAAAGGGGCAACTACAGGCTTGAGGTAAGCTCAGGTGAAGATGAAGACCAAATATATAAGGCTATTGAATTCGGAATTAAAAGCCCGAATTATCCTTCAATTAAAACTCCGAAAGAATTAGCCCGCCCGTTGGCCTACCTGATGACCGAAAAGGAGTATGAAAAATTAATGTCGATCGAAGATCCTGAAGCACTAAAAAAAGCAATAGATCGCTTTTGGCTGTCTAACGTTCAAAATTCAAATAAAGCCCGCGAAGTGATCTCTCTTTACTACGAGCGGGTTGAGGAAGCCAACAAACAATTTTCCAATTTCAAGGAAGGCTGGAAAACGGATACCGGCATGATGTACATCCTATTCGGACCTCCTATGTATGTAAACACCTACACCAGCCAAATGGTGTGGTCGTATTCCTATAACCGCGAGGATCCGGAAACCAATTTCGTGTTTGACCGCCCAAAACTTAAAACAAAATTTTATCCCTTCGATAATTTTATTCTTCGCAGAAATAATTATTACTACAATGTTCAGCGGAGACAGATCCAAAGATGGTTGTCCGGCAGTATTTTAAGCAGGCCTTTTTAAAAAGAATCTTAATCAAAATTCAATATTTATTTGAGAAGAAATTAACTCAGATTCTTTAAATGCAATTTATAAGCCATAGGCAACTTAAACTGATCAGACTGTTAGTGCTATTATAATCTTAACATTTTGGTCACAATTCAATAAACATATCTTCTCCTTTCTTCTTTTTTAAAAAGCTCCTTATTAAGCTGTGTCCAAAAAAATTCATATAAAAAAAGCCCTTACCTAAATGAGGTAAGGGCTTTTATGTTTTACAATAACTTATAATTAGTCAAAGAATGGATTTTGTTCCATACTTGAGTTTGCATCCAACTCATTTTGTGGTATTGGTAATACAAAAATTTGATTACCATATGGGATAGGACCATTCGTAATAAAGTTGATTCCTCTTCCAGGTACATTCACGAATGGAATGTCAAGTTGATGTCTTGCTAAGTCAAATAATCTATGACCCTCAAAAGCAAGTTCCAATCTTCTTTCTGCAAGTACATCAGCAATAACCTGCGCTTGTGTTCCTACGGTATAAATTGTGGAACTTCCACGGGCAGTAGAAAGCGTATTGATCATGTCAATGGCATCTACTAAGTCGCCTGCATTACCTCTTCGCGCCAAAGCTTCAGCTTTATTGAGCCAAACTTCAGCAAAACGAATAACGCGGGTGTTATCTGAGCCTAACTCATCAACATATTTACCGTTTACACGAATAGTATCTCCTTGAACACTAAACAAGCCTAAACGGGCATCATTTGCATCATAGGCATCATAAAGATCCTGAGTTGCCTCTACATCTCCATAATTTGTGTCGCGATAAATCCTGGCAAGGTTATTATTTCCAACGTTATTAGTTGATGTAAAACCCATTTCAAAGATGGAATTAGGCCCTGAACCTGAAGCCCAAGCAGCGACCAGGTTGCCTGCTGCCACAGGTGTATAACCGGTTAATATTGCATCTGCTGCAGCAATAGCATTATCGAATTCTGCAGTAAACAAATAATACCGTGACTGAAGTGCTTTAACAGCTGTAGTATTCATGAATACAGGGCTTCCTGCATCCATAGATGCGTCCATTAAACTGGCAGCTGTTGTAAAGTCCTCACCAATTTTAGTCCATACATTACTAACCGGTTCGCGTGCCGGGAGGAGGTTGCCTTCATTGTATGTAGTAATGTAAGGAATGCCAAGTGTTCCACCGGAAAACTGTTGGCCAAAGTTCAATAACAATTGCATGTGTGCAAATGCTCTTAAAGCGTAAGCTTGACCTTTAGCGTAATCAACAGCCATTGATGGCTCAATGTCAGCGTTTATAGCAATATTAGCCGCAGCTATTGACTCGTACAAGCCATCCCATAATCCAAGAGGGTATCCACTGTCTTCAGTATAATCCCACTCTGATTGAACTACGAATCGTCCAGAGTTTTGGTTGGAAAATGCATTGTCCGACATTGTTTCGGGGCCGGCAACGATATCCCTACCATATAATCCAGTTGTATTTAATTCATTGTGAATTCCTAATACAACTGAATTTAGGTCGTCAATTGATTGGACCGCAGTTTCAGTAGGTTTGTTTTGATCTACTGACGGTTCCAAAAAGTTTTCACAACCAATATTAATTCCTGCAATAAAAAGCAGTGCAAGTGTAATTTTAAAAATCTTCTTCATTTTCATTTTTCCTAAAAGTTAACTTTAATGCCAAAAGTTACAGACTTAAGTGGAGCTGCTTGTAAACTTGTAAAACCACTAGCTTGAACTTCAGGATCATATTTTAATCTATCATCAAATACATGAGTCCATAAATTTTGTCCTACAAAGTATAACTGTGCTGATTTCAGCCCAACTTCCTGTAGGTATTTAACTGGTATGTTATAACCAATGTTGACCGTTTTAAGTCTTAAATAATCCCCATCATATAGGAATCGAGAAGAAGCACTGTTTGAGTTAAGGTTGCCTGTTCCATAGATAGGACGAGGATTTTCAGCATCGGTATTATCAGATGTCCAATAATCCGACTGTCTTCCGTACTGTCCAAATGAACCTGCGAATCGACCATCTGATCTCATGTAGAATGCCCAGTTATCATAAACTTTATTTCCGAAGGAATAGTAAAGGTTAGCAGTGGCATAGAAGTTCTTAACATCAATGCGTGTGTTTATACCACCAAATTTATCAGGTAAAGCGTTAGCTCCCTGGTAGTATCGTTCAGCTGCATTATAATCATTAGTAGTAGCAGATTCTGTTTCGTCAGTATACCAAAGTGGATCACCATTATTCGGGTCAACACCGGCCCATCCGCGAAGGTACCATGCATTTACTTCATAGCCTTCTACAGCTATATATCGAGTTCCGGTGGTAACTTCAATATCTTCTCCGTTCCCATCAACAGGCAACTTAGTAACCTCATTTTTAAGGGCACTAAAGTTTCCACCAAGATTCCATTTGAAATCTCTGGTACGTATCACATCAAAATTGGCTTCGATCTCTATACCTTTATTATAGAGTTCACCAATATTTTGTGTTTGTGAATTATGACCTGTGGTTCTTGAAAGAGGAACATTAAATAGAAGATCTTTACTGTCTTTTCTAAAGACGGTAACGCCTCCGGATACTTTCTCAAATAATTCGAATTCAACTCCGATATCCAGAGAATTTGCGGTTTCCCAGGTTAGACTCCTGTTGCCAAGATTAGAAGGCTGAATAGTTGCTATGTCATAATAGCTTCCAAAACCTACTGTGGCCTGATAGTTGTTTAAGCCCACAGAAGAGTTACCTGTTTTCCCGTATGAAGCACGGAATTTCAGAAAATCCAAGAATTCATAATCCTCCATAAACTCTTCTTCAGTCATAACATATCCTAGCCCAAGCGACCAAAAAGTTCCCCATCTCTGATCTTCAGCAAAACGGGAACTACCTTCATGTCGAAGACTAGCATCGGCGTAAAATTTACCCTGATAACCGTAGTTCACAAGTCCTGTAAACGACTGTATAGCCCAATCGGTCGTTGAAGATCCTACGAACTGAGGAGAGGCAGTAGTGTTCAGGTTATAAAGCCCTGGGGCTGCAATCCCCTCACCGTAACCTTGTAAATAAAAGTTGTAATTGCGTTGGCTTTCAGAAATCCCTTTAAATGTAAAATTATGATCGGAATTAGGAACCCAAATATAATTCAACACATTTTGCCAAACATAGTTGAAATTACGTGTGCTTATATCACTGACAGATCCTCCTTCATCATCAGAGTCTCCGTAAAAAATATTATTATAATATTTTTCTTCGGTCTCTACGTAATCCGCCGAAAATCGAGTCGTAAACATTAAATTTTCAATAATATTTACATCAATCTTCGTGTTATTTCGGATTCTGTAATTTCTTTTACGATCGATATCATTGGCCTGTATATAAACAGGATTAAAAATATTAGTATTGAGATCGTCAATATTTGCTGTACCATCTTGATTATATGCTCGATCAATAGGCAACATAAAATATTCAGCTAAAACAGGACTTCCGAAATAACCCGATCCCTCAAGAATACCATCTTGCTCTACCATAGAACCATTAAAGCTGTTTTGGATACGAACTCTTTCGTCCATTTTATGAGCTATATCAAGACTACCGCTTATTCGGTCTAAACTTGATCCAATCACTTGGCCTTCCTGTCCAAATATCCCTGCAGATGCATAGAAATTCGTAATATCGTTACCTCCACGGGCCGATATGTTATATGATTCCTGAACTGCATTATCATTTTGAACAACATCACCCCAATCAGTATTGGTTTCACCGTCCCATAAGTTTCCAAAAGCAGCACCGGCAAGTGAGTAAGCGGTTCCGAAACGATTTAGAGTTGCATCTTGAACAAGCTGATCATAAGCAAAAGCATCCATTGGCACTTCACCTTCAACAGCGCGACTGTTTACGCCTCGTTGAGCTGAAACTGAATAAGTTGTTGAACCTGAGCGGCCTGACTTGGTAGTAATTACAACTACACCATTAGTACCCCTTGCACCATACGGAGCAGTAGATGCAGCATCTTTAAGTATTGTAATAGATTCTATATCCTCTGAACTTATATTAGAAAGAATACCTAATGAACTTGTAGCTCCGGATGCAGCATTATTTCCATTAACGACGGGAACGCCATCAATTACAAATAGGGGTGCAGTACCAGCGTTAACTGAACTAAGTCCGCGAATCCGAATTTGTTGAACAGCACCAGGTGTACCTGTGGAAGAAGTAACAACAACACCTGCAGCGTTACCTTGCAAAGCCTGACTTACATCAGAAACTGGTACGCTTTCAAGATTTTCGGAAGATACCGTAGATACAGTACCTGTAAAAGCTTGTCTGTCGATGGTACCAAAACCCGTTACCACAACTTCGTCCATACCAACAAGATCGACATTAAGCTGAACGTCCAGGGTTGTTGTTCCTGAACTTATTTCTACACGATCCTTAAAACCTTCGTAACCAACATAGGAAATAAGAATAGCGTAGTTACCCACAGGTATATTTGTGAGTGTATACTCACCATCAATATTTGTTTGGGTTCCTCTTTGTATAGATTCGATATAAACAGTAGCGCCAATTAATGGCTCTCCTGTTTCTGCATCGGTGACCTCACCTGTTAGTGTGCCGGTTTGTGCAAAAGCACTGGCGGACAAGAACAAAGCAAGCATCGTAAATAGTAGCTTTTTAAACATAGTAGCTTTGATTTGATTATATGTTAAGTTATTAGTCAATTGATTGAAGAGTAAGACTTGCTCTTTACAACGAACAAGTTCTAAAATGAAGAGTTTATGATATAAAAACAACTTAAATGATAACTAAATATTAACAAGTCTAAAACCTATTGGCTTAAATATATAATGGAACCATCTATCCAAGACTGGATCTGTTTATATTGCAAACCAAAAAAGTCTGCTGATCGCTTCAACTGAAAATTATTAAAGGGAAATTTAATATTACCATATCTTGGGTCTTTAAAATAAAAACCCTGATTTTCAGTACCTGTGTCAAAATCATAAAACCAAGACATTTCTCCAAAACCTTCATCTACATAAGACGGAGGACCAAAAAGTATATATATCATACCAGGATCAGTTTTCCAACCTTCTTTGAAATTGCTAAACTGTTGATTAGCCTGTACAACTCTTTCGTAATACATCTTTATAATTTCCTTAGCTTCGGCAGAATTATTCAAATTGCTAAGCCAAAATTCGTCAACTGCTGCTTTTAATGAATCAGGATCTGAGATTGCAAGTATTTCATTATACTCCTTTTCATTTAATAAATAGTACAATGGTCTTGCCAGTTCAATAGGAGATTTTATATTGGGGTAATTTTGGCTTTTAACTGCAAAATCACGCACCTCATACATATTATTTTTCTCATTGTGTTTAACAATCACTTCAAAACGGTAATTACCACGTGGCAGTCTGGTAAAAAAATTCTCTACAGTTACACTTCCCTTATTATCTAACGTTCGTTTGGTGGACCGGATAACTTCATAATTTGTATAGTCGAGTCCTTTCCTTTCCAATGAAGAAGATCTGTGCTGACGACCACTCATAGAACGGGCGGGTTTTAGATCCGCTTTAAACCGCAAAAGCCTGGATTCTATCTCTACTGAGTTTTTGGGTTTACCATTAAAAAGCTGAAATGAAAATTTAAGTGAATCATAATCCATATTTACATCATAGCCATTAACCGCAACAAAAGGTTCGTCCTCAGCGGTTTTTTTGTAAAACCGAATTTGACTGATATTAATTTGGCTAGATAAAGGATCAGGTATTGTTATTTCTTGCTGTCTTGTAGTTTTTTTACCAGAGTGAAGATCAGTTATGGTAACTTTTACTCTATGATTACCCGGTGGAACATTGTAGGTGATTTTCAGGTATTTAGTCTTTTGGTCATAATATTTATTGTCTGAACTTTTGCCCAACAAAAATTGGTACTGATCGCTTAAGATTGGTTTATTTTCATTTGATGATATTTCAGTACGAAGTTCAACTCTACTCACTAAAGAATCTTGCTGGTTTTTATAGATCAGGCTGCTTTCCTCTATTGATAAAAATAAAAAAGCTTGCGTTTGCTGGCTCTCAGTAATATTGGATGAGACATTGAGTGTAACAAATGGCAGCCCGGGTACTATAATTTCATTAGAGCCAATATCAGCTTTACCCTTATACATTGATGAACAGGACAAACATAGAAGACCGCAAATTAAATATGTAAAAAAGCGAATTTGTTTAATTATTTTGTTTGATCTGTAACGCATGGTAAATGAAATAGCCTGAAATGCATATCGAATTATATTTTGTGTAGAATCCTACTAATCACCCATCATTTATGAATGATAGGTAATATTGATAGGTATTCGTATTAATGAAATCAAACTCATATATCTTCTTAAGATAAAATAGAAGGAATCACTGTAAGGACAGTTGAAAGTCTGTGATAGCATGATTTATTCTTCATAGACTTTAAGTGAAAATTTCACCATTCTTAAGAAATTAAGGACTCTATCTCTTAACAGACTTCTTTGAAACATCAGGCCATTTAGAAGCACTGAATTACGTTTTTAAAACTTTGATACACAGATTAAACACTACAATCAAAATATGTCACATTTGCTAGATTAAATCTAATCTATGTCAGATGTAATAGCATTATCAATATATGTCATTAATTTTACCAGATCTTTTTCCGAACGATTGTCCAAATCGTTATCTCTCATAAATTGTCTAAACTTGCGCTGATTATCTCCGTCAAATGCATTAATAATATCCTTGGATCGTAATTTTCGTAATTTTTCAATTTCACCATTGTGCTTTTGAAGAAAATATTCCAGACTGTTTATATATCTTTCGGTTTCTTTTCCGGTAAATGGATCTTTTCTATTACTTCTCATCAGGTTTGTTTCATGTAAAGCAAGCAACTTTAAGCCTGTACCTTGATCATATAAAACTTGAACCGGTGTAGGTTCCTTGAATCCAAATTCTGGATGATTGATTTTAAAACTAAAAACCTCCTGAATTTTATTTGATTCATCCAGATTTGTAGATTTTTCAAACAAAAAACCTTTTACACCAGTCGTGTTAAGTACCATTATCTTATTATCCTTAATAAACAGTACCTGATTTTTGTAAGAGTCATAATTGATTGGCAGAACTTCACTTGCTTTACCAGATTCAAATAAAATACGTCCGTTTTCAAATGACTCCTTCAAAAGAGGACTACCTATTACATCTTTCGTATTCTCTGCATAAATAGTTGTCCCGGCTTCATTGGTAATTTGAACCGTTTGATAATCTATTTCATCTGCATTTTGCGCAAGTGTTTGCTTACTGTCAATAATGGCCAGTAAAAATATTAGGAATATAGTAACATTTAATACTTTCATAACTGTGTTAGCTCTTTATACAGGTTCTTATTTTAGACACGTGTACCAATTCTAAATTCATCTTAGAAATTCAGAGATATTTAAAGTGTACACATTTCCTCAGCTTCTTAAACTAAACAAATAAAATTTTTATCTAACTTAATGTAATAAATAACCTTTCCATTATTTTTTTATTGTCTTAAATAACGTTAATAAGGTGGAACCTTTGTTTTCCCATTTAAGCTTGTACCTATTTTAATTCTCAAAAGAAAAAAGGGTATCCTTGATGATTTCCACACATTCCATCAGCTGCTCTTCAGTCATCACCAAAGGCGGGGCAAAACGAATGATGTTACCGTGCGTTGGCTTGGCAAGTAGTCCAGTGTCCTTCAGAGCCACACAAAATCTCCAGGCGGTATCACTGTCGGAGGTGTCGTTGATGATCACCGCATTCAGGAGTCCGCGACCTCTTACTTTTACGAAAAGATCATGCTCATCAACCAGCTTCTGCATTTCTGACCGGAAGATCTCCCCAAGTTTTCGTGCATTTTGAGACAGGTTCTCATCTTTTACTACTTCAAGGGCAGATATAGCTACTTTGCATGCCAACGGGTTACCACCATAGGTTGAACCGTGCTGTCCCGGTTTGATGACTTCCATAATGTGATTGTCAGCCAGTACAGCAGACACCGGGTAGGCACCCCCTGAAAGGGCTTTACCTAGAATCAAAATATCAGGTTTGGTATATGTATTTTGTTGTTCGCAATGGCCCTGACAGTCACAATTTCCGCAAACAGCGAGCAGGCTTCCGGTTCTGGCAATTCCTGTCTGAATCTCATCTGCCATAAACAGCACATTATTTTCGCGGCAGATTTCACCCATTTTTGAGATATAACCTTCATCAGGTACAACCACACCGGCCTCTCCCTGTATCGGTTCAGCCAAAACACCGGCAATATTAGGTTGGTCGAGTGCTTCCTTGAGGGCATCGAGATCATTATAGGGTATTTTGATAAAACCCGGTGTATAAGGACCAAAATTCTTTCTGGCATCCGGATCATTGGAAAAAGATATCACAGTGGTTGTGCGGCCATGGAAGTTATTTTCGAGAACGATGATCTGGGCTTCCTCCTCGGCAATACCTTTTTTCTCATAGGCCCATTTACGGCAGATCTTAATAGCTGTCTCAACTCCTTCTGCACCGGTATTCATCGGTAGAACCTTATCAAAGCCAAAATATTCGGTCACGTATTTCTCATACTCACCGAGTATATTATTATAGAAAGCTCTTGAGGTTAGACACAGTGTAGAAGCCTGATCTGTCAAAGCTTTAGTGATCTTTGGATGGCAATGGCCTTGATTAACGGCCGAGTAGGCGGACAAAAAATCATAGTATTTGTTGCCTTCAGGATCCCAGACATGCACCCCCTCGCCTCTTGATAATACTACAGGCAGCGGGTGATAATTGTGAGCACCATATTTGTCTTCCAGTTCAATTGCTTGCTTTGATGTGATCATAAAATAAGTTCTGTTAATTTTTTGCGGAAAATAGGAAAAGCATCACTGAAAGAAGAACAAAAATATTTCAAATATCCCTTGATATCGATAGGTAATTAGCCGTATATTTAAGTCTTCACATCGCGGGGTGGAGCAGCTGGTAGCTCGTCGGGCTCATAACCCGAAGGTCGTAGGTTCGAATCCTACCCCCGCCACTAGCAAAAGCCTTCTGATTAAGTTCAGAAGGCTTTTTTTATATTTGAGAGAAAACCGGGGAATTTATGTTTACCGTTTACGCTCTTTACTCGCCTTCTCATCAAAAGATCTATATTGGCTACACCTCAGATCTCGAGCAACGCCTGCTTTCCCATAATTCATTAGGTAAAAAAGGGTGGACTATAAAGTACCGCCCCTGGAAATTAGCCTATACTGAAGAACAGCAAACAAAGAAAGACGCTATGCGCAGAGAAAAACAGCTTAAATCAGCCAAAGGACGTGAGTTTATTTGGGACATTGTAAACAAAAAATTTAATTAAGCTTGACGGGCTCTTATCCGCCGGCTGGCGGACGTAGGTTCGAATCCGACTAACATCCGACCCTCGGCGGACCCGCCACTACTTAGAGCCTTCTGATCAATTTCAGAAGGCTTTTTTTATATTCAAGAGAAAACCGGGGAATTTATGTTTACCGTTTACGCTCTTTACTCGCCTTCTCATCAAAAGATCTATATTGGCTACACCTCAGATCTCGAGCAACGCCTGCTTTCCCATAATTCATTAGGTAAAAAAGGGTGGACTATAAAGTACCGCCCCTGGAAATTAGCCTATACTGAAGAACAGGATACAAAGAAAGAAGCCATTCATAGAAAAAAGCAGCTCAAATCAGCCAAAGGACGTGAGTTTATATGGGAAGTAATTACCGATAAATTTAATTAAGCTCATCGGCCTCGAATCCGCCGGCTGGCGGATATAGGTTCTTCTAGGGCGATATCATGCATTGCAATATTTTTGTTTTTAACCCAAGGCTATTCATATAGTCTTATAAGCTCTTTCTTCTGTAATTCTAAGCCGCATATGTTTTGTTGTCATTATTATCAATTTATAAATTATAATGTTGATATAAATAGCAACAAATTATATATTATGTTGTTAAATCTAACAACGCGTAGAGATAGAATGCTGTTAAAAATAGCAACAAGTGCAGTTAATAACTACGAAAAGGCATAATTATGAACTACTGGGATAAAAAGCTTATACGTAAACAGCTAAATATGAAATTGGAGAAACTAAAACCCCTCCTGAAAATGACCATGCCTACGGGTGGATGGATAAAGGCGATCCGTGAAGGACTCGGCCTTACTTTAGAAGAATTAGGTAATCGTGTTGACCTTGACCGGTCACGAGTCTATCGCATCGAACAAGCTGAAGTTAATGGCAATGTCAAACTCTCAACGTTGAAGAAAATGGCTGAAGGCTTAGGGGTTAAATTTGTCTATGGTTTTGTACCCGAACAAGACCTTGAGGAAATAGTTCGTCAACAAGCCAGAAAGATCGCTAAAAAACGATTGAGCCGTATAGATCATTCTATGAAGTTAGAACGTCAGGGAGTATCTAATGAAGAGCAGCAAGAAGCCCTTAATGATCTGACAGATAAAATCCTGGTCGAAGAACCAAAGAATTTTTGGAATCAGTAGATGTTTAATTACCCAGCAGGAGCAACACCGGTTGATGAGAATGAGAAGGAAGGTCTACTCATTCTACATATTAGCACTCGGGAAGAACTCAACGAATGGGAGCAAAGAAATATCACCGACGCTTACAGCTGGTTAGACCGAACCCGGCGAAACGATTTTCTTGATGAAGATTTCATTCGAACGCTTCATGAAAAAATATTCGGCAAGGTTTGGGATTGGGCTGGTAAATATCGCGATCCGATAAAAATATCGGTGTAGATTGGGCACAAATTCCCATGCATTTTCGGCAAATGTTAGATGATGTGCGGTATTGGATAGATAACGATACCTATCCACCTGATGAAATCGCTACTCGCTTTCATCACAGGCTGGTACAAATTCATCTGTTCCCGAATGGTAATGGTCGCCATGCACGGGTCATGACCGATATCTTGCTTGAGAAAGTGTTTGACCGTGAACCATTTAGTTGGGGGTCAGGAGATCTAATTGAAGAAGGTGATATTAGAGCCATTTACATACACGCTCTTAGATCAGCGGATGCATATGATTATCAACCCTTACTTGAATTCGTAAGGAGTTGAATTATCAGTTGTAACTATTGGACATAGAATTTGATTTTAGATTGCTGAAAATGGCCTGGTCACTCAATATCTTCAAGAGCACTATTTTAGAGCCCCAGATTAGGATACTGAATATGTCTCAAAAAAATTCCTATCCTCCCCGCTCTCACAACACACCAAAAAAACTCGTTTCTAACTTTAGTTAATTTAAACGCTATTGAGGCCTTTTGATGCTTTTGGTAGATTTATAGCAATCAATTCATCCAAAGGAGTCAGGAATGCAAGACAGTTTAAATATCAATCCGGATAACGTTCGCAAAGTTTTAGATAAGCATCTTCTCACCGATGGCTATGATATGGTTCTCGATCTTAAAAAGAGTGAGGGAGCTTACCTCCTTGATTCCAAGTCAGGAAAGAGATACCTCGATTTCTTCACCTTCTTTGCATCCAATCCTTTGGGCATGAATCACCCCAAATTGGCCGGAGATGATGATTTTGTTCAGCGTCTGGCTCAGGTTGCCATCAACAAGCCTTCGAACTCTGATATTTATACTGAAGACATGGCCCGGTTCCTGGCTACCTTCGACCGCGTGGGAATTCCAGATTACATGCCCTACTCCTTTTTTATATCCGGTGGAGCACTGGCCGTTGAAAATGCAATGAAGGTTGCTTTCGACTGGAAAGTGCAAAAGAACTTTGAGAAGGGTTACCGGCAGGAAAAAGGCCATAAGATCCTTCACTTTGAGAAAGCCTTTCATGGACGATCAGGCTATACCCTCTCCGTCACTAACACCGTTCCCAACAAAGTTAAGTACTTCCCGAAATTCGACTGGCCGCGAGTGCTCAGCCCGGCCATGACTTACCCTGCCACTAAAGAGAATATTGAAGCAACGGCAGCACAGGAGCAAATGGCCATCGCTCAGGCAGAACGCTACTTCGAGATCTATAAGGATGATATCGCCGGTATCCTGATCGAGCCGATACAGGGTGAAGGCGGTGACCGCCATTTCCGCCCGGAATTCCATCAGGCCTTGCGTGACCTGGCCGACAAGCACGAGGCTCTTCTAATGTATGATGAAGTTCAAACCGGAGTTGGAATGACCGGTAAATTCTGGGCTCATGAGCATTATGTTAAACCTGATATCCTGGCTTTTGGTAAAAAAGCTCAGGTTTGTGGTATCCTGGCTAACAAACGCGTGGATGATATTGAAACCAACTGCTTCCATGTTTCTTCCCGAATCAACTCAACCTGGGGCGGCAACCTCGTTGATATGGTACGTTTCGGACGAATTCTGGAGGTCATTGAGGAAGATAATCTGGTTGACAATGCAGCCACGGTTGGTGAGCATCTCAAATCCAAACTTGAGCACCTGGCTGAACAGCATGAATACCTTTCAAACCCAAGAGGTAAAGGCTTATTCTGCGCTATTGACCTGCCAAATACCCATGCCCGCGACCATGTGATCAAAGAGTGCGTGGCAAATGGCCTGATGATCCTCGCATGCGGACCTAATACGGTACGTTTCCGACCACCTCTGACTATCACAAAAGATCAAATTGACGAGGGTCTCGATATTCTTGAAAAAGCTTATCGCACCAAAGTGGATGAATGCCCGGTTGTTGATTAATGGTTAATTCGTTAATGGTAACTTGGTTAAATATTTTTTCTAATGAATCCCCAAATGATTTTCAAATTAACGAATAACCTTTCAACCAAGAACTAATTTAATCGGCAGTGAGGTAATCTAAAGATAAAAACTCACTTCACTTAATTAGTGATAGAAACACTAACTTAACGATGGTATTTTAACAGCCGACTCAATTTTAATACAACAGAGACACAGGCGCTTGAAAACCATCCTCAACTACCTTCCATTTTCTGAACATGAATTTAAAAATGTGATCGCCACCATGATCACATTTTTACTTTTAGGTTTATTGATCCGTGTGTATGAGGTCGTTTTGGTTTCCCAGAACTTCACCCTGCCTGAAGGATCTTTCATGATATATCTGAAAGCCCTTGTCCCCGATCTTTTCTTATTTTCATTCTGGGCGGTTGTACTGATCCTATTTTGGGCTTTACTAACTAAAGTGATTCCGAATTATGCCTCAAAGAATATCAAGGCACTCATTGTACTTTTCATCATAATCTACATTACCCTGATACAGTATTTTGGCGAGGTATTGGTACTTTTAGGTGCTGACTTCTGGGCTTATGAGTTCACTGAGATCTCTGATACAGTCAGTACCTCGGTAAGCTTTGGATTTAATGAGATCGCCCCGCTCATCTTTTTTCCACTGATGTTTATTTACGGTACAAAAAGCTTGAGAAAGCTGCAGCTCAGCGACTTTTTCCAAAACATGTTCCTGATCGTAATTGCCATTTGCGGCCTGTTAAGTTTTTTGACCTATCCATCAAAAGATGATCATGAACTTGAGTTAACCTATGCCCTGTCAGTGAATAAGGCGTCGTATTTTTTCGGTGAAACAGCAAGCCACTTACTTTCCAAGCTAACCAATGAAGAGTATACCGGGGCCGAATATCCTTTTATGAAGGAACCGGATACAGAAGATGTTCTAGGTCCTCTGTTGAATAAACCTGACAACCCGCCAAATTTTGTTTTTATAATAGTTGAAGGCCTGGGAGGGACCGTCGTGAACCCAAATGCCTCCTACGGAGGATTTACACCATTTCTTGATTCACTGTCTTCTGAAAGTCTTTACTGGACCCATTTCCTGGCAACAAGTGGGCGTTCTTTCAATGCACAGCCATCTATTTTCGGTTCCCTTCCTTATGGCAACAGCGGATTCATGGATCTTGGCTATCGCATGCCTGAACATCATTCACTCATTTCCATTCTGGATGATAGTGGATACCAGACCAGTTATTTTGGCGGATACGATACAACCTTCGATAACCTGGATCTCTTCCTGGAGCGACAAGGGATAGACCTTTTGGTCAATTCATCCCGTTTTCCGGATACCTATCAGCGAATGGATGAGATCGAAGGTGGTTTTAGCTGGGGATATTCTGATCATGATCTTTACGATTTTGCCTTCACCTTTTTAGATGATTTCAGCAACAATGAGCCACGCCTCGATATCTTCTTTTCTCTAAATTTTCATGAGCCGTTCATCATTCCAAACACTGATAGATTTGACCGCCTTTATGAGCAGCGGCTTCAACGTCTGAAACTATCTGAAGAAGACATGCAAACGTATCGTGATCACCCTGAGCTTTTTAAGGCATTACTCTATACGGACGACTCCATTCGACAGCTTATTGAAGGGTACAAACAGCGGCAAGATTTTGACAACACTATCTTCATCATAACCGGAGATCATAGAATGGTCCCCATTCCACATCGGGATCGTATTGACCGTTATTACGTTCCATTTATGATCTACTCCCCATTGCTCAAAGAAAGCAAGCAGTTCAAAGGAGTGTCTTCTCATCTTGATGTTGCACCGACTCTGACGGCTTATCTTTCAGCCAATTTTGAAAATGAAATTAATATACCTGATCAGGTCCATTGGCTCGGAAGTGAACTAAGCACCAGCGAGGAGTTTGTTTCTAATAAGAAAATTCCATTTATGAGGACAAAGAACAACATGGCCGATTATTTATCAGGAGAGTATTTTGTTTCTGACAACCGTCTGTATAAACTATTTGAAGGTATGTTGCTCGGTGAGATCAATGATCCCAATCTTAAAGATCGGATCTATCAAGAATTTGAAGCTTTCAAACGAACCAATAGGTATGTAACTACTGAAAACAAGCTTATTGAATTGAATGAAACTCAAGAACGAGAATTCCTGCAACTTAACAACGAGATACAGTTTCTAAGAGATAAAAACCTTACAGAGCTCAACAATTCAGAGTTGTTTTACATAGCACGGGATTCAGCTTTCAATTCTAATTATGAGTATGCCCAGATACTACTAAGGCATGTTTTGAGGCGGTCACCTAACTTTCATGATGCCAGGCTCCTTCATGGAAGAACCATGGCCTGGAGCGGAGATTATGATAATGCCATTTCACAGTTTAAAGAAGTCATGAAGAGAGCACCTGATTATCAGGACACTTACAGCGCCCTGAGTGATGTCTTTTATTGGCAGGGAATGCAGGAAAAAAGCCTTGAGCATGCCGAAATTGGATTGGCCATAGATAACACCTACCTACCTTTGATCTATAGAAAAGCAAGATCCTTCTACATGCTTGGCAGAAAGGACAGTGCAAAATTCTGGATAAATAAAGGGCTCAACCTCGATCCTGATAATACCAACCTGCGCGACCTGCAGGTTCAGCTTTCAGAGAATTAGAATTTATAGACTACTCCCCCATTCAGGGTGATTACATTAATAAAATTGTCAGGGTCAAAAGCAAGTTCCTGTCGGGTCAGATCCAGTGAGAGAAATGCTGAAAGGTTATATCGAAGTTCTTTGTACGCATCGATGCCAACAAACTGCGACTCTGTAAAAAATACATCACCCGAAACATCCTGAAAGCGTCGCTCTTCAGGATAAAATCCAAAACCACCGCGAAAAGTGACATAATTTTCGGGTCCGGCCAGATATTTCCGAGCAAGAAAACTAAGAGACCGTGATACCCCAACAGAATTAGGGGTAATGTACGGCCTCACTGTAAACAACCAATTTCCCTGATATTTTGAAACGGTTCCGGTAAAGATCCAGACATCACTGCTGAAGTTAAGATATCTGAATCCGGCAGAAACTTCGAAAGCGCCGGGCAGACTCTTAAACAACTCAGCACCGGATCTGAATTCAGGAAACAGTGAACTTGATGAATACCCGGCACTCACGTACCCGTACCAACCCTCTGCAATAGATGGATAAAAATCGAGTTCGGCCTGTAAGCCATCAATAGAAAACCTGCGCTGATAGTTTATTCGGCCAATAACCGACCCATAATTGGTGCGACGCGACAATTGAACGTATCCTTTGTGAATATCATCAAATACATCCTCATAAGTGTCATAGGTGTAAGCTGTGGTCAGCGTATAATCCTGACCGGAAATGTTGATACTCTTTCTTAACTGTTGAGCCTCTACATTTGATTTATCGATCTGTTCAAGCTGATTGAGGACCTGCAGAGCCTCTTTATCCTTACCTGCCGAATTCAACGATTCAGCGCGCTTCAAGAGTACATCCTTATCAACGGAATGATGTTTAACTGCCTGTTTTGAGTAATTCAGCATAGCCTCTTCATTCCCGGCCCATCGCTCATTATCAATAGCAGCGAAGAGAGCATCTTTATGATCCGGGTGGCGTTCCAGCACGTAATTCAATTCTTTACGCGCTTTGTCATAACTGCCATCCCAGGCATAGGTTCGGGCGATTAAAATTCGCACACCATGATAATCAGGAGATCGCTCCAAAATAGCGTAGGCTAATTTTCTTGCTTCCTCACGCTGACCGTCAAATGCCAATTCACGGGCTTCCTTAAAAGCCATATCTACATTTTCAACAGTTTGGCCAACGGCTGTTTGTGCTGAAAACATCAGCATGAGTATCATTATTAACTTTTTAAACAAGCTGAACGTACTGTTACTTTTTCTCTGACAATTTCTTTTTTGATGGTTCATAATATTCAACATTACCTCAGTTTTCATCAAATTCCAAGTTCTGACCTGATCATCGAATACACATCAGGAATAATTCCGTTATCGATCAGCACATGCAGGATCAGAACTATAACAATTAACGTGACGCCGTAAACGACTACCCAATATTTTAGCGAACCCAATAAATTTGAAACCGACTCTTTGATCCTTTTAAGTCCCTTGTTCACATTGGTTTTTGAAGTCAGGCCGGTTCGTGTCATAACCCCCCATCCCTTATCCCCTTTCACATAGTCGACCAAACCCTTAAATCTCCACCATGTGTGGATCTGTCGATATCCAACATTCTCCAAAAAAGCATACAGAGTTAAGTTAGCTATATTTCCCAAGGTAGGATAGCGTCTGAAAGAAAGTTCTTCACACAGTACGGAAGTCACCGAAAGTACCATCCCAAGGAAAACAGAAGCCGTCAGAAACAGCAGCACAAATGTTGAGTTGAATCCTCCCAAAAAAAGAGCGATCAGGAAATAAGCAAAACCAAACAGCTCCACCACCGGACCCAGCATTTCTATAAAGAAGAAATAAGGCATAGCCAGCATTCCCAATCTGCCATACTTCGGATTCAGCAGCATTTTTTTATGACGCATCATAGTGTCAGCAAGTCCGCGCTGCCAGCGGTTCCTCTGCCTTCCCAAAACCGACCAGCTTTCAGGCACTTCGGTCCAGCAGACCGGTTCCGGTAGAAATCGCACGCTGTACTTTTCACCTCTTTCCTTAAAATAGCGATGCAGACGTACAACCAGCTCCATATCTTCTCCCACCGTATCATCTAAATAGCCACCTACCTCAACCACTGCTTTTTTATCGAACACACCAAAAGCTCCCGAAATAATCAACAAACTGTCGAGATAATCCCAACCGACCCGCCCAAATAGGAATGACCTCAGATATTCCACGGTTTGGATCCGACCAAGATAGCTTTTCGGAAGATCCACTTTCTTTACAATATTGTCTTCTATCGTGCATCCGTTAGCGATTCTGACAATTCCACCAACGGCAACCACGTTCTCTTCTTCCATAAAAGCTTTTAGCAGTTTGAGGAGCACATCGGGTTCCAGAATTGAGTCTGCATCAATGGAACATACCAGGTCTTTTGAAGCAACGTTGATCCCTGTATTTAAAGCATCTGCTTTTCCACCATTCTCTTTATCCACTACTTTGAGTTCCGGATAGATCGCTGATCGATAGACCTTTTTGATCGGTTTGTGTTCAATAGGAAGATCTACCGGCTTATCGATCTCGTAGAGCTCAAAATAGTCGAGCAGAAGCTTTAGTGTGCTATCGGTGCTTCCATCATTTATTACCACCACTTCAAAATCAGAGAAATGCAGCTGAAGCAGGGCTTCAACGGAAGCGATAATGTTGACCTCTTCATTATAAGCGGGCGACAGAATGCTGACCGGTTTGTAGAGGTTTGAATTGAATAAACCTTTTAAATTGAATACCTGATAATAATTTTGCTGTTGCCGTATATAGAAAAATGAAATGATAACCAGCATGATGTAAGTCAAATTCACTACAAGAAAATACCCTATGAAAACCCACTCTGCAGGGTCCATAAAGTTCACGAATTGTTGCAGTATTTCTTTGATCTCAGCCATTAAGGACGTTTCCTGTCACGGTTTTCATTCATATACATCATCACGTATTTAGTGATCGACTCCATATCACCTTCTGGAACTTCGTGCACTATTTCTGTCTCTTTCACATTATTTTTAAGCAAGGCGTACACAGCAGCTTTTTTTACTTTGTTGTCGCTATGCTCCAACAAATACTTAAAATATGGCAGATCCTCTTCACTGCCATAATCACTTAACTCACTCACTGCTGCAGAAACTACTTCGGGTGATTCATGATCAAGATACTTGCGCATCACCTTTATGCTTTTGATGTTGTTGAACTCACTTTGTGCTTTTATATTGGCCACCAATATCTCCGGATGATCCCAATCTTTAGCTGGTTCTTTCAAATGTTCCAGCAAGTAGTCTACAAGGTTATAATATCCGATCTCAGTGATTCCCTTTATGAACAAAGCTCGGTTCTCAGGAGTAATATCCTGATTTTCCAATACGATTTTAAGAGCTTCTCCTTCAATTTCATTTTGATCCTCCTCATCAGAGTGAAATTTATGGAACAGCTCGATCAGAGCCATGTTAGAAATGGCATTTTTCTTAGCTACGCTGCAAAGTGCCTCAACCCGGAGGTGTACATCCTCACTTCCCATCAACGCAGTAGCAGCAGAAAACACCAGCATTTGGTTCGGTGAATTTAAGTACCCCTTCAGTTTTTTGATAACTTTAGAGTTTTCCAACTGAACATTACTGAAATAGTTGCAAGCTTTAACCCTGTCAACGTCATCTTTTGAAGTAAGTAATTTGTAGTGATGATCATATATTGGATCAAGAAATAACAGTTTTTTCAATTTATCAGCATCGTTGCCTTCTACCTGAGACAACATCTCAGTCACTATCTTTTCGAAAGCGTAATATTCAAGTTTTGCGCCTGTAAACTGCTCTTCTACTTCTTTTTCATTTCCTTCTTCCAGAAAATTGAGCACATGCGGAAGCATTTTTTTTCGATATCGATCGATCTCTGTAGCCCATTTTCGATGTCTCAGACGAATGAACACGGCACTCAGAAATAATAACAAGGTTAGTCCCAACAGGATAAGAGAAACAATAACAAGCAAATAAATGGATATATCCATGTTCGGGAAGATTTAGATAAGCATTAACTTCCCAGGACTTCCTCTATCCTAAGCATGAGTATATTTGGTTTGAAAGGTTTTTCAATATACCGTTCTGCTCCAAGTTTATGGCCCTTCATAATATCTTCTTCCCGGTTCTTGCTCGTTAGCATGATCACCTTGATATCTTTGATTTTCGGATCTTCCTTGATATTTCTGAGTACTTCAAACCCATTCATGCTCGGCAGCATAATGTCAAGTAATACCAGATCAGGCTTAAGTTCTTTTACGGCATCCAGACCTTCTTTACCATTCGCACGATGCTCTACCCGATAACCGCTTTTTTTGAGCTTATATAGTAAAAGTTCATAAATAACTTCGGTATCCTCGATAACAAGGATCAACGGGCTTTCGTCACTCACTTTAAACCTTCCTTTCTTTGTTTAGTGCCGTCTAATGATAAAAAACGAATATACGGGCAACAAATATTAAAAGTGGATACTATTTAACATGTAAATAGGTACAATTAAGTGAAGACCTGATAAAGTTAGAAGGTTAATTAAACCAGCTGATGGCTCTGAGGCTGTATCACCATTTCGTTAAGAACAGAACCGGAAGGTTGATCAACTGCGTAGAACACTGCATCAGCTACTTCTTCTGTTGTAAGCATCATCTCTTTTTTGACACGCATGCTTATTCGTTTATCATCCCAGAATGGAGTATCCACTCCACCTAGATAAAGAAGTGAGAATTTAGTTTTTCCTCTTCGCTGTTCCTCGATGAGTGCTTTTGTAAAGCCCTGAATCGCAAATTTAGAAGCGGCATAAACGGAGGCATTTTTCATAACAAACTTCCCCATGGTACCCGGAAACATGACCACTGAGGTGGGCTCATCTTCTTTCATATGTTTCATGACCGTTTGAGTTACAAGAAAAGTCCCGTATACATTTACCTCTATAACTTCTTTGGCGTCGGCCGGATCAATATCCATGAATGGTTGTATGATACCCTGTCCAAATGCGTTGATAAGAACGTCAATTTTACCAAGCTGATTCTCGACTTCAGTAGCCATTTTATCAACGGCACTGGGATCAGTCGCATCTGTTTCTATTGCAAAAGCTTCCCCACCAGAGTCATTAATTTCTTTAGCTACTTCTTCAGCCTTTGACTTATTACGGGCAGCTAGTACTACTTTTGAGCCGGCCTGACCAAATTTCTTAGCTGTTGCACTTCCGATTCCGCCGGATCCCCCGACGATCAAAACGATCTTGTCTTTCATTCTATAACGTCATTCTTGATTAATAGTCACATCAATAAATACCAGTGAAGGACATTTCGTTCCGTTAGTCCATTTATTTGTAGGTGATTTCCCAGTTCAGATCACAGCTCTTCCCGCCATCCGTTGAGGATTCCCAATCCCATTTCAGAGAATCTTGCGAGATGTCATAAAACACCATCCGCTGTGTAAATAGACTTCCGTCTTTCCTCTCTCTCTGGATTCTGGCTAAAGCCAAATTCTGTCTCTCGCTGAAGAGAGACAAGTTCTTGGTAGATCAGGCAGTGTGAACTTGATTACGCTTTTTACTGTAGCGCTATACTTCTGTGCCTTTGGAGGGACTAGAAGAACAGCTTGCTGTTTCTTACGGGTAGGAAAGTGATTGCACCGACCTCCCGTCAACAAAATTACCCCGCCATAGCCTTTGGCAACACACCCTCGTATATCTCTTCGGATTCCGAAACATCAATGGAGATCAGATCTTTGATCGAGAGTTTATTTCCTTTCACAACGCCCAATTCATAGAGTGGAACACCGGCTTCATCAAAGTGATGTTTCACTGTTTGAAGCTCAGGTGCCGGAATAGTGATAACAACCCCGGATTGGGCTTCGCTGTAAAGGACTTCATGGGTTGAACCGCCCAATGTTTCAACTGACAGTTCAGCTCCTTTTTTACCAAATATGGCCATTTCAGCCAAGGTTGTCGCAAGGCCCCCATCCGACAGATCATGAGCAGCATTAACAAGTCCCAGTTTGATCGCTATTAACAATGCTTCCTGTAGTTTAACCTCAAAATCGAGATCGATCTCGGGGGCGTCACCGGTTGTCAATCCGTGGATAGTCTTAAGGTATTCACTTCCACCCAATCCTTTTCTGTCAGCTCCGAGGTACAGCACAATATCTCCCTCATGTTTGAATGCAGGTGTGGTTCGGTGTTTTTCAACATCTTCTATAACGCCCAGCATGCCAATGATCGGGGAGGGGAAGATCGCACTCTTTGGATTTTCATTGTAGAAACTGACATTTCCACCTGTTACCGGAGTGTTCAAGGCGCGGCATGCATCGCTCATTCCCCCAAGAGCTTCCTTGAATGTCCAATACACTTCAGGTTTGTACGGATTGCCAAAATTCAGACAATTGGTGATAGCCATAGGCTTAGCCCCTGAACAGACAACATTTCGTGCCGATTCAGCTACAGCGATCTGACCTCCTTTACGAGGATTCAAATACACATACCGGCCGTTACAATCTGTTTTGGCTACCAACCCTTTTTTAGTTCCCTTAATGCGGATCACACCGGAATCTGATGCGCCAGGGCCTGTAACGGTATTGGTTCTGACCATAGTATCATATTGCTCGTGCACCCATTTCTTTGAGGCGATATTCGGTGAGCCCAATAGTTTCTTCACGATTCCGTCGTGGTCGTCTGAATGTTCAAGGGAATCTGAATCAAAATTCTGAACTTCGTCCAGGTAACTCGGCTTTTTAGTTTCTCTTACATACTGTGGAGCACCCCCACCCAGAACCAAATGCTCGGCCGGGATCTCAGCTTTGATCTCATCTTCCTTCCAATAGGTAACTTTATCACCTTCCACAACTTCACCGATAACCACACCGTGCAGATCCCATTTTTCATACACATCGATCACTTCCTGCTCTCGTCCTTTCTCGGCTACGATCAGCATGCGCTCTTGACTTTCGGAAAGCAGTAATTCATAAGCAGTCATACCATCTTCACGTGCCGGAACTTTATCAAGATCGATCTTCATCCCCTGTCCGCCTTTGGCTGTCATCTCAGAAGTGGAGCATGCAATTCCGGCTGCCCCCATATCCTGCATACCTATTACTGCACCGGTTTTAAGAACTTCCAGGCTCGCCTCAAGTAATAATTTTTCAGTGAAAGGATCACCCACCTGAACACTCGGTCGCTTGGATTCGCTTTCCTCACTGATCTCTTCTGAGGCAAAGGTCGCACCATGAATACCATCACGCCCCGTACTGGCTCCTACAATGATCACCGGGTTTCCAATTCCTTTTGAAATAGCAGAGGCCGTCTCCCCCTCCTTCACCAATCCAATACTCATTGCATTTACAAGGGGGTTTCCTTCATAACTTTCATCAAAAACCACTTCTCCGGCTATCACAGGCACACCGAATGAGTTTCCGTAATCACCGATACCTCTTACTACGCCATCCAAAAGATACCTCACCCGCGGATTTTCCATGGAACCGAATCGAAGGGAATTCAAACTTGCTACAGGTCGCGCACCCATTGTAAAAATATCACGATGGATACCGCCGACACCCGTTGCTGCCCCCTGATAGGGTTCAATTGCTGAGGGATGATTATGGCTTTCGATCTTAAAAGCACAACCGAGGCCGTCACCCAGATCAACCAGACCGGCATTCTCTTCACCGGCTGCAACTAAAAGGTTTTCGCCTTCAGAAGGAAGTTTTTTTAACTCGATGATGGAGTTCTTGTATGAGCAATGTTCACTCCACATCACAGAATAAACGCCAAGCTCTGTAAAGGTTGGAAAACGACCAAGTCGGGTTTTGATCATTTCAAATTCTTCTTCAGTAAGACCGTGTTCAATAGCGAGCCCAAGAGTAACTTCCGGGTTTGGAGTGAGATTGGCGGACATTTTTTAAACTTGTGATTTGAGATTGTCTTTTTTAGACTACTTAATATAGTCATCTGAGACGTTGAAGGTACGAACATTTAAGAAAAGCCTCTAACCGGTCTACTTAATTATAACGAACAATTTCCTGCTATTTATTGACTCAACTTAAACTCCGGTTCTTTAGCATGTTAAATAATTTCTCACCTCATAAACGGAACAGTATTTACATCGCTCTGTTAGTAGGCGTATTTTGGATGCTATCCTCATTTTCACCTATGCCTCAGATGTTTGTTCTATAGCTTCTGGAAGGGACCCTGGAATCATTAGGTATAGAAGCTGCAACCACTAAAAATGTCATTTATTTAGCAGCTGCAGGAATTCTAGCGATCTTGTTTAACATAAGCCGATCCAATATCGGAATGTTATTATTGGCTATTGGTGTCACATTTTTCATGACACCCCCATTTGCCTATTATGATAATATCATTCCTCAGGAGCCCTTTTTCATGCCGGTATTCTTATCTGGAATCTGCGTAACTTTGATTTTATACCTTTCAGGACTTCTTAAAAAGAACCAAAAAGCCGAATCCTGATTGCATTTGATTTACTTCCCAAATCGGTCATATAGTGACTCACTCAATTCTTCTCTGTGGTCCGGATGAGCGATATTCACCAATGCTTCCGCTCGCTGACCCATGTTTTTTCCATACAGGTTAGCGATACCGTATTCAGTTACCACATAATGTACGTGAGCCCTGGTTGTAACCACACCCGCTCCCTGTTTTAGATGGGGAACGATCCGACTGATACCTTTTCGTGTAACTGATGGTAGTGCGATGATAGGTTTTCCGCCCGGTGAGAGGGATGCTCCCCGAATAAAGTCCATTTGTCCGCCAACGCCTGAGTACTGATAGGTTCCGATTGAATCCGCACAGATCTGTCCGGTTAAGTCCACTTCTACAGCACTGTTAATGGCCGTAACTTTAGGGTTTCTTCGAATTACTGCGGTATCATTTATATAGGCAATATCCAGCATAGCTACTGCCGGATTATCATCTATAAAGTCATAAGTTTTTCGTGTACCCATCACAAAACCACTGACGATCTTACCCGGGTGAATTTTCTTTTTCTTACCGGTTATTACCCCATTCTCAACCAACTCGATAACTCCGTCGGAGAACATTTCAGTGTGGATCCCCAGGTTCTTATGGCCGGTCAGGCTTTTCAGTACCGCATTTGGAATGGCTCCGATACCCATTTGCAGCGTGGCACCATCATCGATCAGCTCAGCACAAAACTGACCTATACGCAGCTCGGCTTCATCAGGCTCCGGTGCCGTTTGTTCGGGAAGTGCGTCATTAACTTCTATCAGAGCGTCGATCTGTTTGATATGGATCAACCCGTCGCCATGGGTCCTTGGCATATTTGGGTTCACCTGAGCAACCACATATTTTGCTGTCTGAACCGCTGCTACCGTTGCATCAACTGAAACCCCCAAGGAACAATATCCGTGCTTATCCGGCGGGGAAACATGGATAAGAGCCACATCTAGTGGCATGATCTTATTCCGAAAGAGATTCGGTACTTCACTTAGGAATACAGGTACATAATCACCCCTTCCCTCGTTTATAGCCTTCCTAACGTTTGCCCCTACAAAAAGGGCATTCACAAAAAAGCTATCTTTATACTTAGGATCAGCATAGGGCGCCGGACCCTCTGTATGGAGATGCACAACCTCAACCTTCTTAAGTTCGTTGTGTCTGCGGGTCATAGCTTCTATTAACTGAACCGGTGTTGCAGAGACACCATGCACAAAAACCCTGTCACCTGATTTAATGATCTTTACCGCCTCATCTGCCGTTCTGTATTTGCTCATTACTCTGTTGATTGAATTATAATTTTGAACAGATGATAAACAACCATTGTGAATTTTTCTTTAAGGAGTATCAACCGATTATATGTAAACACTTGCCAAGCAAAGGATCACAAGACTGATTTCAGAAGAAAAAATATCCTTCAAATGATTGCTTCTGCAGAACATTATTCTTAAAATCTAATATCTGTATTAGAATTTAACTATCTGATTTATTTTCATCCTATGAGGCTAATATCCCAAGGCTCTCAATATGCCATATCGGCAATTATTGCGATATCAAAACAGTCCGGAGACGGAGCTGTTTCTGCTTCCAGTTTGTCCAAATCACTGAACTGCCCAACCGCCTACCTATCTCAGGTACTTGCTAAGCTAAAAGAACCGGGTATTTTAAAGTCTCAGCGTGGACTCAATGGCGGTGTTTATTTAGCTAAACCGATCGATCAAATAACGATGATGGATGTGATTTCCGCCATCGACGGTACCGAATTTTTTGATAAATGCTTTATGGGAATTGAAGGGTGTGGACATGTTGAACCCTGCCCTTTTCATGAGTTCTGGTCTGCTGAAAGAAAGAAAATTGAAAACTGGCTACGGAAAACTACATTTGCTCAGGTTGATGAAAAAATGACACAGGCCTGGTTCGATCTGCGCTTGCAATTTTCAAGCGGGGTTCCTTCATTAAGCTAATGCAGCCAACTGTTGAAACCATATCATCTGAGATCTGTTACCATTGTGGCGAGGACTGCGCTGATGAGACTATTCATTATGACGAGAAACCTTTTTGCTGTAATGGCTGCCGTTCAGCTTATCAGCTTTTAGATGAAAGTGGTCTTTGTTCTTACTACGACCTTGATGCCAATCCGGGCATAAATTTAAAGAATACCAAGCACCGCCCTCGTTTCGATTATCTTGAAGATGAAGAAGTCATCGAACGTATTTCAGAATTTCGTGATGAGAACAAACTTTCACTTAGTCTCTACATTCCCAATATACACTGCACATCCTGTGTATGGTTACTTGAAAATCTTCAGAAACTAGACCCGGGTGTGCTGCAAAGCAGCGTTAATTTTCTGAAACGGGAATTGTCTCTTCTTATTGACACTGAAGCCACTTCCCTACGTAATGTAGTTGAGCAATTAGTAACCATTGGTTACGAACCTGAAATCCGGCTTGATAAACTTGATTCTAAAAAAGATAGTTCTCATCAAAACCGCTCCCTTTGGCTGAAGATGGGTGTGGCTGGATTTGCATTCGGAAATATTATGCTCTTCAGTTTTCCGGATTACCTGGATACAACCGGAAGCGGATTGGGCGGAAATTTTCACATTTTCTTTGGTGCCTTGAATATCATACTTGCTATACCGGTATTGGTTTACAGCAGCAGTGATTATTTACGATCCGCCTTTGCCGCCATCAAACAGGGAGGTATTAACCTGGATGTTCCGATAACTATAGGTATTCTGGCCCTGTTCAGCCGTAGTGTTTACGAGATAGTTACAATGACAGGAACCGGATATATGGATTCGTTTACCGGCCTCATATTCTTCCTCTTGATCGGAAAACTGGTTCAGCAAAAAACCTTTCACCGTTTATCTTTTGACAGGGATTACCGATCCTATCTGCCAATTGCTGTAAATGTCATGGATGAACAAGGCCGGGAATACTCTCTTTCTCTTGATAAACTTGAGCCGGGCAGCAAGATTCAACTTCGTAATCAAGAACTTGCCCCCTGCGACTCAACCCTTCAAAATGACCAGGCTTATTTTGATTACAGTTTTATTACAGGGGAATCTGAACCGGTTTCAGTAAATAGAGGTGAGCGGGTTTTCGCCGGAGGACGATTGATCGGCAGTACTGCTCAATTATTGACCGAAGAACAGGTTGCCAACAGTTACCTCACTAAACTTTGGAATCATGAGGCTTTTCAGAACAACGAAAAGGAGCTGAAGCTTACTACTTTTGCTGACAAGATCAGCCCCTATTTTACCATGACCGTGTTGGGCATCGCCTTTATATCCGGATTTTACTGGCTACAAATATCAGGAATGGATGGTGCCTTGTCAGTCTTCACTGCTGTACTGATCATTGCCTGCCCGTGTGCGCTGGCACTTTCTACACCCTTTACTCTTGGTTCAGCTTTGAACGTGCTATCTTTGAACGGACTTTTTGTTAAGAACCACCTATTGATCGAGAATTTGTCAAAAGCATCCGCTGTCGTTTTTGACAAAACCGGAACACTCACAAACTCTGAGGCCTCCAATGCTCATTTTTTCGGCTCAGATCTTACACGCAAAGAAGAAATTTGGGTAAAGTCGGCCTGTAAAAACTCCATTCATCCATTGAGCCGAAAAGTAACAAACTATCTATCGACTGTCATTGCGAGGGATTCGGTGACCGAAGGGAGCAAATCCCGTGGCAATTTGCCTTCAATGACAACCGGGCTTCATCAGGGAGATCGCCTCGTCAAAATGCAATCGAATTTAGTATCAATACTTAAGACTTCTACTGATCACGAGCCTGAGATCAGAGCTTATAAAGAACAACCGGGCAAAGGTATCTTCGCGGATGTGGATGGGGCACTGATCTGCCTAGGTTCCAAAGCTTTTCTGGCTGAACAATCCGGGATTCAAGTTGAAAATATACCGGATCCAAATTTCAGCGGATCGACTGTACATCTTTCTATAAATGGTTTGTATAGGGGATACTTTGGCATAAAAGCCGGATTGAGAATTGGTATTTCTGACCTATTAAACAAACTCAAAGAACAGGTCCGCTTATTTCTCATCTCCGGAGATAATGAAGGTCAGCGTCAGGAATTTGAGAATTATTTCAGTGATAGCGGTTCTCTGCTGTTCAACCAAAAACCGGAAGAGAAATTAGAGTTTATCACATCATTACAAAATGAAGGACATTCTGTTGTCATGGTGGGCGATGGTTTGAATGATGCCGGAGCTCTTAAAAAATCAAATTTTGGGATTGCTTTGGCAGATGATGTCAGCTCTTTTGCGCCTGCATGTGACGCTATAATGGAAGCTGGTTCACTTAACAAACTTCAAAGTTTTATCGATTTTTCGAAAAGCAGCATGAAAATCATCATCGCAAGCTTTATACTTTCACTGCTTTATAACACCATTGGTTTGGGATTTGCTATCACCGGTCACTTGTCACCTTTAATAGCCGCAATTCTAATGCCACTGAGTTCTATAAGCGTAATGGTATTCACCTTTTTAACCACACGATATTTTGCTCGTAAAGGAGGACTGACAATATGGAAGTGATCTATATGCTGATCGGTTTCAGTCTGCTGGTAGCCCTGATCTTTCTAGGCCTGTTTTTCTGGGCGGTTCGGTCAGGACAATTCGATGACCAATATACCCCTTCTATGCGTGTGCTCTTTGATAAAAAATCTTCAGATAAAAAAACCAATAACCAAAAACATCGGGATGAGTAAATGTCATCATCAACGCTAGAAACCTTTCATTACGATAACGATATTGTCCGAAAATTCGGAGTTGCCTCGCTGGCGTGGGGCCTCATCGGCTTTATTGTTGGGCTAACAATTGCCCTGAAATTGATCTGGCCGGATTTTCTCGGCTTTATACCTGAACTGAGCTACGGTCGGCTTCGACCGCTTCACACCAATGCAGTGATCTTTGCCTTTGCCGGTAATGCTATCTTTTATGGTGTGTATTACTCGTTGCCACGGCTCACCAAAACTCCAATGTGGAGCCAAAAACTCAGTCAGATCCATTTTTGGGGCTGGCAGGCTATCATCGTATCTGCCGTTTTAACGCTTCCTTTTGGTTTCACCACCAGTAAAGAATACGCTGAACTTGAATGGCCAATTGATATTGCTATCACCATTATTTGGGTGATCTTTGGTATCAACATGATCATGACCATCATGAAGCGCCGCGAAAAGCATTTATATGTAGCCATCTGGTTCTACATCGCAACCTTTGTTACAGTAGCAGTGCTTCACGTAGTGAACTCGTTTGAAGTTCCTGCAACATTACTTAAGAGTTACCCAATCTACGCAGGTGTACAGGATGCCCTGGTACAATGGTGGTACGGACACAATGCGGTGGCATTTTTCCTCACTACCCCATTCCTGGGGATCATGTATTACTTTATCCCGAAAGCGGCGAACCGGCCGATCTTTTCGTACCGGTTATCTATTGTCCACTTTTGGTCCCTGATCTTTATTTACATCTGGGCCGGTCCTCACCACTTGCTTTATACAGCACTTCCGGGTTGGGCCCAGGCTTTAGGTACAGTTTTCAGTTTGATGCTTATTGCACCAAGTTGGGGAGGTATGCTTAACGGTCTGCTTACCCTCCGTGGTGCATGGGATCGTGTTCGTGAAGACCCGGTACTTAAATTCCTTGTTGTTGGAGTAACCGCATACGGTATGGTAACTTTTGAAGGCCCGATGCTTTCAATTGCTAACGTAAACGCTATCGCTCACTACTCAGATTACATTATTGGTCACGTACACAACGGTGCCCTGCTCTGGAATGGCGGTCTGACCTTTGCAATGTTATACTACATCACTCCGCGTATTTACAAGACCAAGCTTTACTCTGTGAAGCTGGCTAACATCCACTTTTGGTTTGCCACAATGGGAGCCATTTTCTACGTGATCCCCATGTACTGGGGCGGTATCACTCAAAGTCTGATGTGGAAAGAATTCACAACTGAAGGCCTTCTTCAGTATCCAAACTTCCTTGAGACTGTAACTCAGATCATGCCTATGTATGGATTGCGTGCCATTGGCGGTACTTTGTTCATCATCGGTGCATCTTTTGGTTCTTACAACCTTTGGAAAACAGCCCGTCAGGGTTCTTTTGAAGCTCAGGAGGTAGACGAGGCACAAGGCATCATCGACCCGGCTGCCGGAACTAATGAAAAATGGCATCGTCGTCTGGAAGGGCGTCCTTTACAATTCACAGCTCTTACTTTAGGTGTGATCCTTATCGGTGGTATCATCGAGTATGTGCCTACTGCACTGGTTGATTCCAACGTTCCTACCATTGCCAGTGTAAAACCATATACCCCCCTTGAGATCGAAGGAAGGGATATTTACATCGCCGAAGGCTGTAATAATTGTCACTCTCAAATGATCCGTCCCTTCCGTTCAGAGACCGAACGTTATGGCGAGTACTCCAAGGCCGGTGAGTTTGTGTACGATCACCCATTCCTGTGGGGATCCAAGCGAACAGGGCCCGATCTGCATCGCATCGGTGGAAAATATCCGGATAGCTGGCACGTGCGGCATATGTACGATCCCACATCTACCTCACCCGGGTCAATCATGCCGGCTTACCCGTGGATGTTCACTCAAAAAGCGGACCTTGAAAGTATAACAAACCGCATCTCAGCATTAAGAACTGTTGGTGTTCCATATGCTGAAGGTTACGAGGAACTGGCTATGCGCGATTATATGGCTCAGGCTGATGCCATCGTAAATGGGTTGAAGCAAAATGGATTTGGTGAGATCGAAGGAATCGAAATAACCTCCGACTCCAAGATCGTTGCTATGATCGCTTATCTGCAGCGTATGGGTATTGATATCAAGGGCAATAAAAATCCCTGGGAAAACCTGCCTTCAAATGAACGCCTGCAAGCTAACTTTAAACCTCAGGTTGAGGACTGATCGTCATGTATAAAAACGTACTCCGTGCAATGGAAGACATCGGTATCTACCCAAGTATTTCTCTGATCATATTCTTCGGATTTTTTGTAGGATTAATAATATATCTGATCGTAAAAGGGAAAAAACACTGGGAAGATGCCGCTAACCTTCCTCTTGAAGATGACGATAATATGAACACTAAAAACTCTGAACAATGAAAGTATTTGACGACGAAAAAGATCTGTTGATGGATCACGAATATGATGGAATCCGTGAACTGGATAATCATATGCCTACTTGGTGGCTGTGGCTGTTTTACTTTACAATCGCGTGGGGCGTAGGATACATGGTATATTATTATATGCTCGGCGGACCTACTCAGGAAGAATTGTATGAGCAGGAAATGGCGGCCGCGGCCGAACAATATGGCCTGGAACCTCAGGGTGAAGAGGGTGCGGCCCCTGTCCAGTTTACATGGGAGTATCTTGAGGATCAGGAACGCATCGAAGAAGGCCGTGAGATCTATATGAGCAATAATAATTTGTGCTACACATGCCATGGTGAAAACGGACAGGGTCTGGTAGGCCCCAACCTCACAGACAACCTTTGGATCCATGGATGCAGCGCTGAAGACGTAGCAAAAAGCATCATTGAGGGCTACCCTGACCGCGGTATGATCGCATACGGTAGCGGAGCACGGATGACAAATGAACAGGTTCAAAGCGTGATCAGTTACATCGCTTCCATTCAGGGAACCGAACCCGCTGACCCAAAGGCTCCGGATCCAAGAGCCACTGAATGTAGTTTGTAGTATTTGAAAAGTGGCGGGGTAAGGATCATATAACTCCGTCACTTTTTATTTAAAATTCATAATTTCATCAAGAACGAAAAGTATTTTAAAAAGAGAGTTAGAGTTTATAACAAGCAAAAGTTATAACCCTATTTTAGTATTTTCAGTATGAGGTAAATAAATGGCTAAACAACAAGATGAGCGCCGCATAGATCAACAAAGTTTCCGTGATCACCTTTCTACGGTTAATGAAGAGGGAAAGCGAAATTGGATCTATCCCAAAAAACCAAGTGGTAGATTTTATACCGCAAGAAATATTGTAGCTGTTTTACTCCTGGCTTTCTTTTTCAGTGGCCCATTTATCACCATAAATGGCAATCCTCTTCTTTTACTGAATATACTTGAGCGTAAGTTTGTGATCTTTGGTGTGACATTCTGGCCACAGGACCTGCACCTCCTCCTTTTTGGCATGCTAACCTTTATACTCTTTATTGTACTCTTTACCGCCGTGTTTGGCAGGCTTTTCTGCGGATGGGCATGTCCCCAGACCATATTTATGGAAATGGTTTTCAGGCGCATCGAATATTGGATAGAAGGAGATTCCGTAGCGCAGATCCGCCTCAATAAGCAGGATTGGAACTTTGAGAAGATACGTAAAAAGGTAAGTAAACACGCTGTTTTCTTTGGTCTTGCCTTTTTGATATCTAATATGTTTTTGGCTTATATAATCGGAAAAGACCAGTTATTCGAGATTATTACAGACCCACCATCAGAACATGCCGGTGGGTTGGCAGCCATGATCATCTTTAGTACAGTATTCTATGGAGTCTTTGCCTTTATGCGTGAACAGGTTTGTCACTTTGTGTGTCCCTATGGCCGCATGCAATCAGTGATGCTCGACAATAACTCCATCAACGTCATGTACGATTATGTTCGGGGGGAAGAACGAGCCACCGTCAGAGACCGATATCAGTTGGAAAACAGAAAAGCTACGCTTGAGGATCTTGGATTCAGCGCCGATTCTGAGTTTGGAGACTGCATTGATTGTTATCAATGTGTTAAAGTCTGCCCGATGGGAATTGATATTCGAAATGGGACACAGCTTGAGTGTGTGCACTGTACCGCTTGTATTGATGCCTGTGATTCTGTTATGGATAAGATCGATAAACCAAGAGGCCTGATCAGGTATTCATCAGAGAATGCGATCCGTGAAGGCAATCAAAAAGTACTAACGCCTCGTGTTGCCGGTTATTCCGGTATTTTGTTGGTACTTTTAACCACATTTATCACCTTACTGACTTTGCGACCCGATACCGAAACAACCATATTGCGTGAACCGGGAACTTTATATCAGGAATTGCCCGGTGATCGCTACAGTAATATTTATAATGTCAAAGTATTGAATAAGACATTTGAAGATATTCCTGTTGACATAAGGTTAGTTGCACCGGAAGGAAATATTGTTTCGTTGGGATCCGTTGATATGGTCGAATCTCAAAACTCTGCAGAAGGCCGCTTCATGGTTCAATTATCAGCTGAAGAACTGACCGGGCCCCAAACTGAACTAACCTTCGAGGTTTATTCAGGTGATGAAAAGCTGGAAACTGTAACATCCGGATTCTTAGGTCCGGCTAATATTTACAATGAATAATTTTATGAAAGAGAAATTTAACTGGGGATCCGGAATAACCATTGCCATCGTAGTTTTTGTATTGGCAACCCTTAGTACCGTAAGTTATTTAATCAGTCTTGATTTTTACCTGGTTTCAGAGAATCATTATGAGGAAGGCGTTCAGTATCAGGAAACCATTGATGGTATTCAGAGAGCTAAAAATCTTGACACGCCAGTTCTTATTTTATTTGATGAGCCGACCGTTTCCATCAAGATCATTTTTCCGCAGCCCTTAATTACGGATTCACTGTCAGGACACGTTACTTTCTACAGACCTAATGATTCCGAACAGGATCAGCGATTCAAACTTCAGCTAGATGAGGATGGAAGACAATCCATACCGGTTTCTGATCTCGAGGACGGTCGCTGGAAACTTACCCTGGAGTGGAAATCTGACTCTCTGACCTACATCGACGAAAAGAATATTTTCATCTAATAATGTTACATCTAATCGATATTCAGTGATTTCAGAAGATCATTGAAGTCATCGAATATCAAACTTGCCAGCTTATAACCCTGTTCAACAGGATTTTGTGTATACCAGGCAACTTTCCAGTTCGCTTTTGCTCCGCCAACCACATCAGAGGCAAACGAATCGCCCACGTATAAAATATCCTCCCGATTCACCCCGGCCAATTCCGTGGCATGATCAAACACTTTAGGATGGGGCTTCATCTCTCCTACTTCTTCCGAAATGACAATATTTCTAGTGGTTTCCCTCAATTTGAATTGATCAATCTTCAGTTTCTGGGTTTCAGAAAATCCATTGGTTATGATCCCAACATCAAAATTATCAGAGATCTTTTGATATGATTTCTCGGCTCCATCTAGCCATTCCCAGTGATTACGATAATAGTTCATATACACCTTCCCTGCTTCTTCATGCATCTTTTCATCTAACCCAAGATCCCGAAATGTTTCCTGAAATCTGCGCCTATGAAGTTCATGACGATCAATTTGCCCACGGCCGTATTCACCCCACAAACCTTTATTGATATGATGATAAGTGTCTAGCAGCTGAACATCTGATATTCCATTGAACATCTCGAAGTGCTTATGTACGTCCCGAAGTCCCGCCTCCTCTGCCTTTTTGTGATCAAGAAGAGTATCGTCTAAGTCAAAATAAATGAATTTAGGATTGAGTTGTGACAATGGAATAGTTTTTGATTATTGTTAACTGTATTAAAATTCAGATAAATTTATTTAACAGTTACTTAAAACAATTAATTTATCTGTTCGTATAGGGGCAACAAATAAACCACAAATTAAATACTCATGAAAGCAAAATTTTGGATCATTATCGGAGTGCTTGCACTCCTTGTTTTTTACGGAATCAGTGTTAATAATAACTTGGTAACAGCTGAGGAAAATGTAAACGCAGCTTGGGCTCAGGTTGAGAATCAATATCAGCGCAGAGCCGACCTGATACCTAATCTTGTGAATACGGTGAGAGGTGCAGCTGATTTCGAATCAGAAACCTTACAAGAAGTGATTGAGGCACGCAGCAGGGCCACATCCGTAAATATTGATGCCAACGATCTCAACAATCCACAAGCCTTCCAGCAATTTCAGGAGGCACAGGGCCAACTGAGCGGGGCTTTATCACGACTGCTGGTAACAGTAGAACGATATCCTGAACTTCAGGCCAATCAAAATTTCAGGGACTTACAAGCTCAACTGGAAGGAACAGAAAACCGGATCTCAACTGAACGCATGAGATTTAATCAGGCTGCACAGGAATTCAATACTGAAATTCGTCAGTTCCCAAAAAGTATGTTTGCTTCCATTTTAGGTTTCGAACAAAAAGAATATTTCCAAGCTGATGTAGGAGCCGAACAAGCTCCTGAAGTAGATTTCAGTAATTAAAATAATCGACAAAAAATGAAAGACATGAGATTTTAAATACTAAAGATCGGTCTTTCATCTTAGGTCAAAAATCTTACGTCTCATATAAAACGTATGGCAAAATTTCTATCACCGGAACAGGAAGAACACATTGTTGAAGCTATTCAAGAAGCAGAAGAAGCTACATCAGGTGAGATTCGTGTTCATATCGAAAAAAAATGCAAAGCAGATGACCCCATCGAACGAGCCAAGCAAGTTTTTGCTGAACTCAAGATGCATGAAACAGAATTCCGAAATGGAGTGATCGTTTATGTAGCCTGGAAAGATCACAAAGTTGCCATTTGGGGAGACAAAGGAATTCACTCTAAAGTGGGACAATCATTTTGGGACGAAGAACTGGAACTGATCCTTAAATACTTTAAAGCCGGCGATTATCAAACCGGACTTACAGAAGTAGTGCTTCAGATCGGCCAAAAATTGAAAGAGAGCTTTCCTTTTGAGCAAAAAGGTGAAGTTAATGAACTATCCAATACCATCAGCTACGACAAAAATGAAGGAGAAACGGATGCGTAAGCTCCTATACCTTATACTTTTTGCAGGAATATCCTTATCAGCGTCAGCACAGGATTTCTTACCTGAACGCCCTGTCGGGATGGTAAATGATTTTGCGGACATGCTAACTTCATCTGAAGAAGATCGGCTAGAGAAAAAGTTGAGCAACTATAGAGATTCAACTACTAATGTGATTGCCATTGCAACACTTGAGAGCCTTAGAGGATATTCAGAAGAAGAAATTGCAACTACACTGTTCAATAACTGGCGTATGTGGGAAGGTGAACGCTATAATGGCGTTTTGATCTTAGTTTCTGAGCAAGACCGGCGTATGCAGATCGAAGTTGGCTACGGTCTTGAAGGGGCCATTCCTGATGCTATGGCTAACCGTGTCTATGCCGATATTCTGGTTCCCAGTTTTAAGGCCGGTAATTTCTATAGCGGACTGGATCAGGCGACAAACGTTTTGATCGATCTGGCGGCCGGAGAATTCAAAGGATTCCCGAAAAGTCAGAAAGAATCTTCCGGAGATGGCTTTCCTATTGACGTGCTCATCATTTTTATCATTATCATCTTTATCTTACTCACACGCGGTAAAGGAGGAAAAGGTGGACGCAAGCATTCTATTGGTTCCAGCGGCATCATCTTTTATGGTGGTGGCTTTGGAGGCCGTGGTGGCGGTGGAAGTGGAGGTGGCGGTTTCGGAGGCTTTTCAGGCGGAGGCGGATTTGGTTCAGGCGGTGGCGGCGCCGGCGGTGGCTGGTAACCTTGAGATTATGAGTTTTGAATGTTGAATTTTGAACCAGTTTACCAATTCAACATTCATCTTTTACTCATTAAGAATTACCCATAGCTTGTTCGAGGTCGGCAATGATGTCTTCAACGCCTTCAATACCAACAGATATACGAACTAATCCATCAGTAATTCCCGCGGCTTTTTTGATCTCCTCATCCACAATTGAATGAGTCATAGAAGCCGGGTGCTGAATAAGGGTATCTACAGCTCCCAAACTTACTGCAAGGGTGCATAATTCCACCTTATTCATGAGTGACACACCTGCCTCAAAACCTCCCTTCAACTCAAAAGTGATCATTCCTCCAAAACCATTATTCATTATGCTTTTTGCAAGTTCATGCTGAGGATGTGATTTGAGTCCAGGATAAAACACATGCTCAACTTTTGGATGAGCTTCCAGCCATTTTGCGATCTTCATTGCATTTTCGTTATGCTGCTTCATACGAATTGGCAACGTTTTAATTCCGTTAGTTGTTAACCAAGCATCCATTGGTCCGGCTATTCCACCAAGATTTTTGCGAAATAGAAAAGTATTGGATTCCTCAAACAATTCTACTTTAGCCACCATTGCACCACCGATCAAAGTTCCATGACCTCCCAGATATTTGGTAGTCGAGTGAACCACGATATCTGCACCTAAATCAAGCGGTTGCATATGATATGGGGTTGCAAATGTGTTGTCCACCATAAGAAGTGCATTGTAAGATTCAGCAAGCTGTGAGATCGCTTTGATGTCAGAGATCCTTAGCGTTGGATTTGCAATGCTTTCCAGATAGATCAACCTGGTATCAGAATGTTCTTTAAGCAGCTTTTCAATATTCCTAACATCCGAGGTATCTGTAAAAGAAACGGTGATACCCATGCCCGGGACTTCTTCTTTTAAAAATTGTGAAGTACATCCGTATAAATCGTTTTGAGCAATAATATGCCCCCCAAATGCAAAACTTATGATACCTGTTGAGATGGCTGCCATCCCGCTCCCAAATGCCATACCCATATAACTTTCCGGATCATTCAAACTGTAAGTCTCTAAAGCACAGATAGTACGTTCAAGCTCTTCCACTGTCGGATTTCCCAGCCTGGAATAAACGTGACTCGCTCCACCCTCTTCGTGGCGAAATGCTTTTGCACCAGATTCTACATCATCAAACATATATGTGGAGGTTTGATAGATCGGTGAAGTATGGGCTCCATACTGATCCTTATTTCCTTTTCCGCCATGAATGGCTGCTGATGCAAACGTTGGTTTAACTGTTGTCTTCATGATAAACTGGGATTGGAGATTGATCTTTGATGGTATTCAGTACAATGCTGGTATGAAGCCGCTCCACATCGGGTAGAGTGGTCAGCTTGTTTCGCATCAGTTGCTCATAATCCTTAGTGTCTTTTGCTACAACATGCAGCAGAAAGTCACCGTCTCCTGTTGTATGATAACAGGCTAGGATCTCAGGAATTTCCCGTATCGCCGACGTAAATTCTTCCATCAGGTTCAATTGATGAACCTTTAGTGTTACTTTTACAAATGCAGTGAACCCCCTGCCTACTGCATCTTTATTTACTTTTGCCGAGTAGCCGTCTATAACACCTTCACGCTCAAGTCGCCTTACCCGTTCAAGAGTTGGCGTTGTAGTCAGGCCAACTCTTTTTGCCAACTCATTATTGGGGATTCTTCCCTCCTGCTGAAGGATCTGGATGATCTGTTTGTCAATCTGATCTAATTTTAGATGGGCCATAGCAGAATAATTACTTAATTATACACTATAATTGTAACCAATTATTCTACCAATATCTATATATGGAGATTATTTGCCCTATAAAATACCATTAACAGATATTAATTCTAATTTTTTACCTAATACAGGATTTTATCCTTTAATTATGAAGAGCTTACCAAAACAACTTGTAGATCCATGGCGTTTTTTCCGGTTCTACCGGTTTTGATATGTGTCCATTTGGTTGTGAAATTCATAGGAATTGTATGCCTGAAGGAAATCTTCAGGCTCCAACTTCTGCTTTCTTGCTTTCAAAGTAGTCATAGAATTAACAATTGCACCGGCAGAATCTGTTGGCCCGTCGATTCCATCCGTAGCCAGACTCATGACAGAAATTGGATGTTGCCCTTCGATAGTTAAAGCTGCCATAAGAGCTAAATGCTGATTCCTTCCTCCTTTGCCATCTCCTTTTACATTTACAGTACTTTCACCAAAATAGATCAAAGCAGCCGGTGATTTGATGTTCCCTCTTTTACCTAAAACGGAGATGGCTTCACTGCAGATCTTTTTGGATAATTTTGAGATCTCCATGTCGTACGCTTTAGGTGAGATCTCAATGTTAAAACCCGCCTTCTCAAGCCTTTCACCAACATCCATTGCCAGCAATTTAGCAGCAGAAATAACCTCAAGTTTATGCTTCCTCCATTTTTTACGTGATGGCTTGGGTGTTTCCTCTGCATCTCCGTGCATACCTTTAGAGATATGTATTCTTACAGAGTGAGGTAACCTTGGCCAAATCTTATATTTCTTAACGATGGCAAAACACTCCTTGAACGTAGTTGGATCAGGAACCGTAGGTCCGCTTCCGATCACTGAAGGATCATCTCCCGGAACGTCCGATATTATTACAGAAAGTAACTTGTGCTCAGAAAGAAGCTTACCCAACCTGCCTCCTGATGTCTCACTCAAGTGTTTTCGAACTATATTGATCTCATGAATTGAAGCTCCGGAATTCAGTAACAATTTGTAGGTTTTACTTAAATCCTCTATTTCTATCTCACCGGCAGGTATACAAAATAAGGAAGACGCTCCACCTGACAGACAAAACAGAACCTGATCAGTTTCCGGTATCTTAGATGCAAAATCCATCAGTTCGTAGGAAGCAGAAACAGAATCATCATTTGGATAGGGGTGTGAACCTGTAAACGCTTGAATATATCTTAATTTATCAGGATTTGAATCTGTGATGATCAATCCGTCTTTGATTCCGTCTCCAAAATAATCCTCCGCCTGCCGAGCCATAATCATTGAAGCTTTTCCAGCTCCCAGTAACCAGATCGGTCTATCATTATCGATCTTTGAAAAAATCTCTTTTAGTTTAAATACATCACCGCCATCACCTGAAATTGTATTTGCGAGTTCACTAAGGATCTCCGATTGCAACTTCAAATTCTCTTTCATAAAATATTTATTCCTTTCTTTTTCTCATGTAAGACAAATTTAACAGCACCGGTGCACATCAACTGCAGAAAACAACAGATCATAAAGAAGATGCCACATCACAAGGAAACCCAGAGCCTTGCCAATAAACTTGACTACAGGAGAGTTCATTTTAGTGCTTTAATTATTTGTTTCTTAACTTACTACATTCATTGTTATTATAGCATATCGTACCTAAACTATCTAATTTCAAAATCTTTCGATACTGAATGCGACAAATTAAATACTTTGTTTTCGGTTTACTGTTTTCGATTTTATCCCTTCCCCTGCTGGCGCAGGATGTAGGAATCGACTTTCAGAATATTAAAGTTGATCAACTGAGTGACTCACAAATAAGCCAATTGTACCAACGCATGCAAGATCGTGGCTTGAGTATTTCCGAGGTTGAACAGCTTGCGTTGACGCGAGGAATGGACCCTGCAGAGGTCAGCAAGCTTCGCAGAAGAATTAATGATATAAGGTCAGGTTCAGGTGATTCTGACCAAACATCAGGTGAGGAAAGTGGCAGAATCCAAATGGGGCAACCGCAAGGGCAGCTCCCTCCGGGTATACAACCGCCATATGAAAGCGTTCGTGTTGACACCATGGATATGCTCCTTGACAGACAAGTTCAGGATTCTTCTACTGTGTTTGGAGCTAACATATTTACAAATCAGTACCTAACTTTTGAACCTTCTGTAAACATCCCCACTCCTGCTAATTACGTCTTGGGGCCCGGTGATGAGATTGTCATTGATATCTGGGGAGCTTCGGAAAATACGTATCAGCTTCCTGTAAGTCCGGAAGGTGCCGTTCGTATTAGTAGTCTTGGGCCTGTTTATGTAAGTGGGTTAACTATTGAGGAAGCTCGTGCACGTTTAACAAATAAACTTTCAGAGATTTATTCCGGTTTGAAAGGGGAAGATAAGAACACTTATGTGCAGATCTCACTTGGTGATGTCAGAAGTATCAAGGTAAACCTTATTGGCGATGTGAATGTACCAGGAACATATACACTTTCATCACTTTCAACGGTATTCAATGCCCTTTACGCAGCCGGTGGTCCCAATAAAGATGGAACTTACAGATCGATCAAAGTTCTGCGAGATGGTTCTGTTCACAAAGAAATAGACCTTTACGATTTTTTAATTAGTGGCGATCTATCCTCGAACATCACCCTTCGCGATCAAGATATTATTAAAATTGACCCATACATCAATCGAATTCAAGTGAAGGGAGAATTCAAGCAGAACGGGTTATTTGAAACATTGGATGGAGAAACATTTGAGGATTTACTCAGCTACGTAAGTGGATTCAATCAGTATGCCTATACCAAGCGCGTAAAGGTTGAGAGAAATACTGACACAGAGAAACGCGTACTTGATATCGCCTATCCGGATCAAGCCAATACGGTACTGCAATCAGGCGATATTGTTACCGCTCAGCGCATACTTGACAGATATGAGAATAGGATCGAGATCGAAGGGCCTGTTTTTCGCCCAGGTGAATATCAACTTGAAAAAAACCCAACGCTGCTTACACTCATCAATAATGCCGAAGGTCTTATGGGTGACACATTCATGGAAAGGGCCATTATATATAGAACACAACCTGACTACTCCATTGAGGCAATTCCCGTAAATCTAAATAACCTTTTAGCCGATTCTGCATCGCACGATATTGAACTGATCAAAGATGATCGCATCAAAATATCCTCAATTTTTGACCTTAGAGAATTTCAGACTGTGAAGATATCGGGTTCTGTGTTAAGTCCCGGAAGCTATCCCTTTGTGGATAACAGCTCCTTAAAAGATTTGATCTTTGAAGCAGACGGATTCAAGGATGAGGCAGCCCCATATAATATTGAAATAGCACGTAGAATAGACGGTGATCGTTCTGCTACCATCCATAACGAAATTGCGGAAATTATTAGCGTAAATATTGAAAATGGCCTTACCTATTCATCTCAGTTGGAGGAAATAGAACTCAAACCTTTTGACCAGGTCTTTGTACGAAAATCTCCGTCCTACGAAACCCAGCAAACCGTCAGAATAACTGGTGAAGTATTATTTCCTGGTGAATATGCAATACCATCCCGTGATTTTAGGTTAGCAGATCTGATAGAAAAAAGCGGTGGTCTCACTGAATTTGCTTATGCTGAAGGAGCTTCATTAACAAGAGATATTGAAGATGAAGTTGATCAAAGAGAAGTTAATTTAGCTGATTCAGTTCTTGATCAAAGAGTTCAATCTCTATCAAAAGTTGGTATTCGATTGCAAGATGCTTTGGGTAACCGAAACTCAAATTATAACCTGCTATTGCAACCTGGAGATGAGCTCAAAATACCAAAACGACTTGAGACGGTTCAGGTAAGAGGAGAAGTTCTTTATCCTATCAATGTCAGATTCGAAAACTCTAAGTCTTTTAAGAGCTATATTGGTTCTGCAGGTGGATTTACTGAGCAAGCTAATACCAAAAGGGCTTATGTTGTCTATGCAAATGGAGAAGTAGACAGAACTAAAAAGTTTCTCTTCTTTAGAAACTATCCTGATATACAACCTGGGTCAACCGTTATAATCCCTCCAAAAGAAGAAACACAAAAACTAAGTACAGCAGAACGTATCACCGTTCTTTCTACCATCGTATCTCTTGCAGCTATTGTAACAAACACGATATTCCAGATACGAAGAAACTAAACATCAAAAGAAAGGGGACCCAAAACGGGTCACCTTTTTTCTATTATTCTTAATTACGATACTATTTCAGACTTTTTCCCTTCACCTGCCGGCCTGGTAGGTGTTTCATTAAGGTATTCTTCCAGTGTGAATTCATCCACCTGAATAGCATCATTTCTGGCGATCTCAGTTTTCTTAACCAATTCAGCTTCATCCTCGGTGATAACTCCTTTTTTTGCAGCTAAGTCTGCTATTTCAAGATAAGGCTCTTTAGGCAACTCTTTTGCTTTGATAGCTTTATAAAGCTTTTTAAAGACAGGCCATGCTTCTTCATTAAGCCGCATCGTATATTCATATCGGCCCAGTGCTGATTCATTATCTTTGGGCAAGAACATTCCTCTTGTAATATGATCACGATCTTCACCTCTTACTTGCATGGCTTGCGCTACTTTGTGTCCCAATTTATCTGAAGGATAAGTTCCGATTGTGTTCAAACGCCCCCAAACTCCAACTATTCGGAATAACCAGCTTAGACCAGGAACTTTGATCTCTCTCAAAATACCTTCAAAAGCCTGCTGTATCTTAAAGAAACTGTACTCCATTGCCCACTCAAAGTAAGCTCTGTCAGCTTCTCTTCTGCCTTCAGCTTCAAATCGTTTCAGCGTCGCGGATGCCAGATAAAGGTAACTGAGAATATCTGCGTAGCGACCGGCGATCTTCTCTTTCATTTTAAGGGCCCCTCCATATGAACCCAACGCAAGATCTGTAAAGAAAGCAAAAGAAGCGGATGCCCATGATAGCTTCTTAACATATTTTGAAGCCGGGCCGCTAACGGGTGAACCGGCAAGCTTTCCTCTCGTTATACTGAGTAATACAGATCTGAACATGTTTGTTATCACATGAGCAATATGCTTCCAGAAGTTATCGTCAAATTTTTTAACGTCCATATTCATTAAGGCATCGATCTCATTATAGGCGTAAGGGTGACATCTTATAGCACCTTGACCGAATATCATAAGGGTTCTCGTAAGTATATTGGCGCCCTCTACCGTAATGGCAATTGGAAGAGCTGTATACGTGCTTGCAAATATGTTACGAGGACCTCTGGAAATTCCTGCCCCTCCAACAATATCCATTGCATCGTTTGCGATCTCTCTTCCAAGTTCAGTAAAATTATATTTAGCAATAGCTGTGACAACCGCCGGCTTTTGGCCTCTGTCGAGTCCCCCGGTAGTATAGCGCCTTGCAGCTTCAAGCATATAAGTGTAGCCTCCAATTCTAGCCATAGGTTCTTCAACGCCCTCAAATTTACCAATATTGAGTCCGAATTGTTTTCGAATGGCTGCATAAGCCCCGATGGCTCTTGTCGCTACTTTGGATCCACCAGCACTTTGAGCCGGAAGTGAAATACCACGCCCTACAGCCAGTGATTCCATCAACATTCTCCAGCCATTACCGGCCCCATCTACTCCACCGATAATAGAATCAACCGGTATAACGACATCTTTTCCATCGATCGGGCAGTTATAGAATGGGATACCCAGCGGATCGTGCCTTCTGCCAAGTTCAACACCTTCAGTATCAGAAGGGATCAGCGCACACGTAATACCTCTGTTTTCTTCATCTCCGATCAGGTGATCAGGATCTTTCAGATTAAAGGCAAGGCCGATCACAGTTGATATGGCGGCAAGGGTAATATATCTCTTCTCAAAATTCATCCGGAGATAGAGATTGCCATCCTCTCCCTTAAATATAACACCTTCTGATCGCATACTTCCAGCATCAGAACCTGCATTTGCCTCAGTAAGACCAAAGCAGGGCATTTCTTCCCCGGTTGCCAAGCGTGGCAGGTAGTGATCTTTTTGCTCCTCGGTCCCATAATGTAAAAGCAGCTCTGCCGGACCTAAGGAATTTGGAACCATGACGGTTGTTGCCAGGGGGCCGCATCTTGAGGCCAATTTAGCTACAATGGCACTATGAGCGGTAGCTGAAAATTCAAGACCACCATATTTTTTAGGGACGATGAGTCCAAAAAATTTCTCTTTTCGCATAAACTCCCAAACCTCATCCGTAAATCCTTTGCGAACCATAACGTCCCAATCGGTAACCATTTCACAAAGCTGCTCAACAGGTCCATCCATATATGCCTGCTCCTCTTCGGTTAGCTCTGGATAATCTTCATCCAGAATACGTTTCATATTAGGCTTACCGGAAAAAAGCTCGCCTTCAACCCAAACATTACCGGCTTCAATAGCTGTTTGTTCAGTTTCTGAGATCTTTGGTAAAAAGTTTATGGCATCCAGCAGTTTCATGAGCGGACCACTTAACACCAATCTTCGAAGTGCTTTCACATTGAATACCACGACAAGCACTGTGTAGGTTATGAACAGCCATGCAGGGGCATTTAAACCTGCCAAGCCTGCGTATCCGGCAATGGCCCACAGCCATAACGGTGCACCCGTAAAACCCAGCACCAGGAAGATCAATACCGTTGAACTTATCGAAGCCCATAAGGGCACTTCTGTGAAAAAACCTAATAATTCAGTAATAGCATCCATTTCTTTCTCCTTTTTTAAGTGACCGCAGCACGGACCAAAAATCCCTGTATCACGTGTTCGATCGAGTCTTCAATAAATTTTTCTTTGTTTATGCGACTGTCTAAGCGGCCATTCAATACCACTGATACGATGCCGTGCAATTGAGCCCATATTGAATATGCAGCCACCAGAGGTTCGTCAACATCCATCTGACCTTTCTCTACGCTTTCTTCGATAGTTTTAACCAACAATTCATAAGCCCGTCTTGCTTTGCGGAATTTCTCCTTAGGGTATCGTGCCATTGAATTGGGTCCCACTTTATAAATGATCTCATATTTTTCAGGAAATTTTAAACCAAATTCAACATAGCCATTTATGATGGTCTTAAAACGATCGATACAGCTGCCGGATGGCAGGGCTTTGTCCTCAATGTATCGGCTAAGGTCTTCCACTGATTCTTCTATCAGAGTGTGCAACAGATGGTCCTTATTCTCGAAATAGAGATAAATACTTGTGGCCGACACTCCAGCACGTTTAGCGATCTTTCGCATGGATAATGACTTATAGCCGTCCTTAAATAGCATAGAACGACTGATATCTAATATTTGATCTCGCAGCGGATTTTCTTCGCTCATTAACTTATTTAGGTTAACAGTGTTAACTAATCTAATTTAACCAATCCAAAGCGAAAATCAAGAGTAGCTCAAAATTATATATTTAGAGATCTAATAACCTTTTGCAAGATCCTTCAAAGTTTGAACGAAAGGTATTTGATGGTCTTCCCATTTTCGATATGTATATTCTCGTAATAGGTTCTAATGGATAACTTCGGATCTTCCGGAAGATTTTTATGGACATCAGGTTCGTCTGTGATAAGCTCAAGATCCTCTTTCTGTATGATCTCTTTGGTGTATTCATAAAGCACGTCACTGTCAGTTTTAAGGTGAATGACAGAACCGGGCTTCATGACTTTTCTATATAATTTAAGAAATTTCGGGTGGGTAAGTCTTTTCCTCTTTTTCTTGAGATAGGGATCTGAAAATACGATCCATGCTTCGTCTACCTCGTTTTCTCCAAAGTAAAGATCCAGATGATCTATATAACTACGAAAGTATCTGACATTTTCAAGCCCCTTTTCCAAAGCCTCCTTGGCACCAACCCAAAGACGGTTTCCCTTTACATCAACACCTACATAATTTTTATCCGGCTCTATTTCGGCTAAACCAATAGAATACTCACCCTTGCCACAAGCCAATTCCAATACGATAGGCTGTTCCTTATCAAAAACTTCGGTATTCCATTTACCCCTTGGTGGCGGATTTTCTTTACTGAACTCAGTGTAAACTAACGTATTATTCAGCTTTGGCAACTCTTCCATCCGTTGCTCTTTGATCTTAGGCATAGGTAATTTAGAACGGTTAGATTAGAATTAGATCGATTTCTAAATTAAGGGGATAATCGTTTGATATCCCACTTATCCCCAACCTTTTCAAATTTGATGCGGTCATGAAGTCGGCTTCTCCTGCCCTGCCAAAATTCAAGGACTTGAGGCTTGATCTTGTATCCTCCCCAGGATTCCGGTTTTGGCACATCTCCTTCCGGATATTTTTCTTTAAGCTCTTGAAATCGCTTTTCAAGAAATTCTCTGTTTGGCACAACTGAACTTTGATTTGAAGCTAATGCACCGATCTGACTTTGATACGGCCGGATTCTAAAGTAATCCTCACTTTCTTCTTGAGAAAGCTTTTCAGCCGTTCCCTCTATACGAACTTGTCGTTCCAACTCCAACCATAGGAAGCATAATGCAACGTTCGGATTCTGTTCCAGTTCATCACCCTTATCACTTTGGTGGTTGGTGTAAAAAACGAACTCCCCCTCTTCTACTCCTTTTAAAAGTACAACTCTGGAATGTGGCTTATTTCCTGCATCTACTGTTGAAAGGGTCATAGCATTCGGTTCAGGAACCTCTGCCTTCATGGCTTCCATCATCCAGGATTCAAATTGCATGATGGGATCCGCACTTACTTCAGACTCATCAAGTGAATGCTTGCTATAGTCTTCTCTTAGCTTTTGAAGCTTTTCTTTGTTCATTCTTTATTAACCAAAATATTCGGGTTCATTACCCGGTTTCCATTTTATGTTACACCCTATACTTGGGATTTGCTCCTCTTCGGGTATCTTCCACCCTTTTAATACAGCTTCCAGTGCATTACGCAGATCCTTGCCTGTTATAGGTTTATCATTCTTAGGCCGGCTGTCATCAAACTGTCCACGATAGACCAATTTTTTATTTTCATCAAACACAAAGAAATCAGGAGTGCATGCTGCCTTATATTTTTTAGCGACTTCCTGCGTCTCATCGTACAGGTAAGGAAACGGATAGCCTTTTTCTGCCATTTTCTCGGGAGAATCCTGTGGATATTTTTCCACATCATTGGAACTGATGGCTATAAACCCAACTCCTTTTGAAATATATTCGTTAGCTACATTTACAAGCTCATCTTCAATATGTAATACATAAGGACAGTGGTTACAGATAAACATGATCACAAACCCTTTACTTTGATTTGTGTAAGTAAGCGATAAATCCCCTCCGTTTACACTCTCAAGATTAAAATCAGGAGCCTTAGTTCCAAGTTCCAGCATGGTTGATGGCGTAGCAGACATTGTATTACTGAATTTTGCTGTGTAATGATTATAACTTCAAAAACATCAATACCAATGCAAAGATATTGAATGATAGAGACAAAATTATATTTGATATAATTTTAGACCTTCACATTTATACTCACTAACAAGATACGGGTTATCTTAATTCGTAAATGGCAGATGGTTTAATATTTTTACCACCCATCATACCATTAATTCATGAAGTTATTTTGAAGCAAAAACCCGTCCAGAAATTTTACCGAACGGGAATTATTTTAGTGAGATATGTTAGTTTAAACTCAATACATCCGGTCCCTGTTCAAAGGTGATATCTACCGGAATATTCTGTTCTGATAATTTTTGCAAAGATGATCTAAGCCGCTCGGTTTCAACCGCATACTTTTTAACGAAATTATCTACTGCATTGTAGTCACCATCTCCCTGAAGTGTCAGGATCTTCTCTGACAAAGAAGCCACAGCTTCATCAACCCTATCAAAATTTATGCGGTAGGTTTCTGTTTCCTCATCAAAATCGAACGCTCCCATTTCCTGGAAGTAATTGAATCGAATGAGATTTGCACGGCCATGCGCACTTGATGATCCAAACCTGATAGATCGAAAAATACTGGCCAAAAATGTTACATAATCTTCTTCAGCACTCCCGTCCTCGATCATGCCTTTTTCCCGAAGGGCATCAACCATATAAAGTCCGAGTACATCTGCTTTACCCTCTTCAAGGGCAGATGCATGGTTTCGCAGAGCTTCACGCACAGTTCCACTTCCATCAACGGTATTCTTGATACCCAAACCATGAGCCACTTCATGGAACATGGTATTACCAAAAAAAGCATCAAAGCTAATATACTGCCTTTGATCTTCCGCGATCAATACCTCAGATATCGGGATAAGGATCTTATCATACTTTGCCCGCATTGAATTCTTTAGTTGCAAGCGGCGTGTCCCCTTAGCCAACTGAACTTCTTCATCATTAGGTAAATTGATGGCGATGGTCTTTGAACCTGCATTGGCATCACCGGCATAATAGATGGCATCATAGGCATTCAGATCTGAATCACTTCCCGGGGTCTCTGACTTATAGTCCTCAGGAACCGGAAGTCCTCGCTGCAGTTCCGGTAGAACAGCAGCATATTTAGAAAGCCGATCACTCCAGGCTTTGTCTTTGATAAGTACAAATGCCTCGTGAGCCGCTTTGTAACCAAAAAGCTGATCTTCATAGGTTTCAATAGGGCCGATAACCAGTTCGATGGTATTATCTTTCATATCCATCCAGGCCAGATCACTTTCTTGATATTCATCATTAAGAAGTGCTTCTGCTCTCAGTTCAAGATAATTTTTAAATCCGGCATCTTCTGCAAGTTCGGCGGCCTGTTTCAGTAACTCAGCTGCTCTTTCATGTTCTGCCGCAAAAGCCTGGAAATAAGGAATAGTTACCAGATTTCCATCACCATCCCGGCGTACCAAAGTGTAAAGATCATCTTTAGTTTCCGAATCCCATGCTTCAAACTCCGCCGTAAGCATATCATCAGGATAGAAATTAGCACCTGCCGGTTTACTTCCAACACCCGGAATAAACGGTTCATTGCCATTCAATCGATCCCATGGACCGTAATTGATCTGAGCAAATCGACGTTCTTTCTCACCAAGACCGGATAGCAATTCCTCTTTATCGCCATAAGCTTGCAGCCAAAATACTTTCTCCATTTCTTTTGCGGCTTCAATAAGCAGTGGGAGAATCTGCTTTTGATTATCCGTCAGCTCAGACAAGTCAGCCTCTAAGGTAAATTCAGTATACTGCGCAAGTCTGTCATCAATATCCATGGAGGCATCGGCTTTTTGTGTGATGCATCCCGATAATACCATTACGATTATAACTGCGATCGGGAGTGTTACTAGCTTTGTCATTTTAACGTAGATTGTAGATTAATTTTCTGAATGAATTCGCAATTCATCCTTTAGGATGTTTCTTTTTTGGAGTTCTGTAAGTATCAGTTCAGTTACGTCACTTTGAAACGGAAACTCGTATCTGATATCCAGAACGTACGCCTTAACTTTTACCTTCAGAATAAATCGCCGTTGATGCATCTCATTCTCCGTCATAATGCTGATCGGCTTTTTCATGAAAACGAATCTTGATGAAATAACCGCTTTGTACGCGATCTGTTTGACCTCTTCTACTGGGCAATCGGCCGGTAAGTAAATATTAGTGACAACCAAACAATCCAAAGCGCCGGTATTTGCGTTTGAAACCGCTGTTCGGATCAACTCACCATTAGGGATCGTGACTACAGAATCACCGGGAGTTACAATTCGAGCTGAGCGTAAACCGATCTGCAATACCTCACCATAATAATCCTGAAACTGTATCTTATCCCCGACCTGAAATGGCCGGTCCAGGATCAGCATAATCCCACCAAAGAGATTTTTAAGTACATCCTGTGAAGCCAGGCCTACTGCAATACCCACAGATGCCATAACTGTGATAATGGTTGCATATGGGGGCTGTATAATACCAGCAATGGCAATGTAGATAGCTATCGTCCAGATAAGTACACGAGCTATCGGTACCATCCGTTTGATCTTCAAGCGATACTTGGAGGTTCGCTCCGAAAAATTATCCAGGATCGCACTCAGGAATGAGGTAAAATAATAGGTCAGAATAAAAAACAGAATGATAAATAGTATTTTTCGCCACGAGATCACTTCCTGAAGCTGTGCAATGGCCTGTTCACTATCATCCGTTGCCACTGTAGTGGTGTCAGCTTCGGTAACATTTTCAATATTTTGTTGTAAAACCCTGGCAAGGGAATCGAGGCGCGTGATCTTGTCCTCTACTAAGGAGTCTACCTTCTGAGATAATGAAAGTTCGTCTTTCTGGCCCAGTTGTTTCACAGAATCTGCTATAGCTGTTGTATCCGTCTGCTGAAATGCGTGCAGAGACTCGAATGAGCCAAAGCTTATAAAAAGTATAATGAGCAAGCTAACCGAAATATGTAGTTTATTCATCTTCATAACCATCAATGTATAAAGTTAGCTTCTTTGAGCACCCTTACAACCTGCCTGTATATCAGGTGATTAAGCAGATACCCCTCTTTGCCTTCAACTAAAATTGAACTGGTCGCAAGTCTCGAAACAGTGAGCCTGCTTTCACTCAGGGGTTGATGCATAACCTTACTGAGATCTTCAGGATATAAAGAATCATGCAAAACAAATGCAGTTAAGGCAAAAAGGTCTGAGCTATTCAAATTTTCAATACGGTCTATCGAACTGAAATTAAATGGATTGATATAAAAGTGTGTGTCATCGTAGTCTTTTATAGAACGGATCCAATAGATCATGGCGGTAGAGGGATTCCCTTCAGACAACTTAGACAACTTTTCGAAGTAGGTGTTACGTAAATACTCTTGGGTCTTATCTGCATCATCCAGATTCTTTTTAAATGCTCTGCTCTTTTTGGATGATTCATCCGGAAGAAATTTCAGATCATAACCACTGGCATTATGCCTTCGAAGTATAAGATCCCGGATCTGATCTGCACTGAGATTATCAGATTCTGCCGTATGCGTAAAGTAGTTGGATATGTTAAGCACTTTATCCAGGAACAACCACGCATAGCGGGTACAACTCACCATCCACAGAACTTCTTTATTGGTCTCAGAGACTAGATATAGAAGCTCCTCAATGCCCTCAAATCCGGAAATACTTCTAACGTAACAATCCTGAATATTCTCAAGAATAACCACGACCCTTTTTTTCTTACGTTTAATAGCCTCGATCAGATCTTCCGTTTCTTTAACATCGCTGATCTTTAAAGCGGTTGCAATTTGTTCGATGATCTTGTGTTTATCAGCCACTGTGCCTTCAAACGTAACTTCTATGATATCATTCTTTTTTATGATCTCATCCTTAACCATTTTGATGAACAAACTCTTTCCGCTTCCTTTTTCACCAACTACAACAAATGAGGATGGAAAATTATTTTGCCATAACTCATAGCCTTTTTTGAAATTCTCGAACTGAGTTGGGCGCCTGATAAAAAACCGTGCATCCACTTCTTTTTGAAAATCGAAAAGGCGACGATAAATAAATGGAAGCTTAGACATCTTCTCGTCAGTCTCTGATAAAAAGGTCGCCAGATCCACCTTCGTACTTTCAAGATCCTCAGCCCTAGAAAAACCTAAAAAGTCTCTGATGGTCAACACATAGTTGCTGATTTTCTTGTGACAAAACCTATATAAGAGTTCCAATCTGTCAACAAACCGTGCCCATATTGCCTGTATCTTCGACTTCCAGTCAACTGCAGTCTCTCTGGCCTTATACTCTGCCCCTGCCAGACGAACATCACTAACATCTTGTTTATCAAGCAGTTTAGCCAATTTTGTAAAGGCTTTATTGCGCTGATCATTGAGTTTATCGGTCAATTCTTTTTTACGTTCAGAAACGCTATCAGTTAATTCATCCAGCTTATTACCGGCTCTGATCAAACCTTCTTTAGCAACTTCTACAGGATCTTCCTCATCTGATTTTTTTACCTCTTCGGAGATCTCCAGATTGGTGACAATGATCTGGTGTATCTCATTGATCTCACTCGATACCTTTGACAGGAATTCCTCAGGTTTAATTTCCTTTGGCACAAACTGATTCGTGATCTGATTATTCAATACCCGTTTTACAAGTGACCTCCACTCTACTTCTTCAAATTCAAACTTAGGTGGAAATTCAGCAAGATCAAGTTTTTCTACTAAAACAGCATTTTCAGGCAATCCGCTGGTCCATTCCTGAATAGCTGATGTAAATCGATCTAGTTTTGTACTTAATTCTGCCTCCTCTGTAGATTCACCGATCGGTTTAATAAGTTTACTTTCAATAAAATTCCGAATATCCTGCCCTTTTTCCTTCCAGCCCTTTGCACCATCCTTTTCTTTACCTGGCTTATCCTCTCGCTCTTCAAGTAACTCAACGGTACCATTCAGCATTTCGGACAATTCATTTAAAGGATCGGAAATACCCTGATCAAAAAACTCAGCTATAGTGTCTGAAAACCCATCTATCCTATTTTTAACCTCTTCGTAAAGCTTTACAAATTCATGCGAAAGAGTAAGCTTATTGGCAAGAGCGATCTTAAGCTTCCTCCAGTTATCCGACCGGCTTTCAAAATTTTGTTTTAGCTGATTTTCTTTTTTATTGGTCTGAGTTTCTGAAAATTCATCGGCACTCATTTCAACCGTTCCGACTAACGAAAATGCGTCAGTGATCACATCATGATTTTCACTTAAAATCTCTTTGAGTAACTTTTTATGATCATTTTGAATTTTCTCAACTTTTTCAATCGCCTTTTCAAAAAAGATCTCTAAGTCTTCTTCATTTGGAACTGGTATCTGATGTTCTTCAATCTTTTGTGACTGCGTACTGTCCTCTTCACCTTCTTTCTCTTCTTTCTCTTTTTCCTCCTCATTCTCTTCTTTTATCAGTCGAAAGAGATCATTTGAATGTAAGATCCTGGCTTCCACTTCCAAAAGAGCATTACACTCTACTCTTCTGAGTTCATTAACCCAGCTTTTTTCCCATTCCCCCAGATCCAGAAAATGAAACTTAACTATAGATTTAACAGGTACTTTTTGTTTCCATACCTGGAAACCATCTTTATTCCCGGTTTTAAATAGCTTTGAAAGGCCTGTAACATAACCCCGCCATGCTCTTTTAAGAAATTTGTTGGACCGGATAAGAAAAGGATCTTCTTGCTTGCCAATGAACCTTTCCTCTTCCTGAATAAGCTCTACTTCTTCCGGAATATTATCAACGATCTTATTAACAGCATTTAGCCACTCAATCTCAGACTCTTCTTCAGTCTCTTTCTGCTCTTCCTTATCTTTGTTTTTTTCGGCCTTCTCTTCCGATGGCTTTATCTTTTTAAGAAGATCATTAAAAGCTTTTTCTGACTCACCTTTCTTCAGCCTTTCTAAAGTGACTGTAAATGCTTTATTAAGTTCTTGAGCATCCTTTTCAAGCTGTGAGCTAAGATCATTCTCAATATTCTTTAGCCAATCCCCTTTAAGTTGTTCAAGTAAGGCATCTCTTGAGATATCAGGATCCATCTGTTTGGTGACCTGCTGAGTATTAATTAATGGTAATATGTGCATTCAAATATAGCTGATATTATCAAACTATGATATGGTGCTATATTGTAATGACTGAGGTATACTTTATACTTTTTTCTGAACTCTTTCAATGGTTTAAAGAATATCTTACATTATGGGTATCATCTATTTACACTATTAACATTTCAACCAAATAACCCCGGCATCAAAAATGCGCTTAAAATATACTATTCACGCGCTTGCTTTGTTGTTCATCTCGTTGATAAGCAGCGACCTCCTTGCTCAAAATATTCTTGAAAGGGTATCTAATACCGGAAGAAGTGATGATCTGGGATATGTTGTAAGATATCACTTAACAGCCCCTGTTGATTCATTTGAGATCATTCAACCCGCAAATGACCTGATACAGATGGTTTTATATGATCAAGATCTGGATACAACGGGATTGAGGCTTCCTGAAAGGAGTGAAAAACTTAAAGAAGTTCGCTTATATGATCTTGGCTATGGTTATGGTGTAGATATCTATCTGGATGAAAACGCATATTACAAGGCCAACGCTTATAATGATAAGACAGGTAGTGACATACTTGTTGCATTGACACGCTCAACCGAACAAGAAATTGATCGTTATTCCCAACAGTTTATTGCCAGGAATTGGTATGAAGAGATCATTAGTGAAGACCCTCTAGATGTTTCCACTAATGTGATAGCCTCAAATGGGTCATCTTACAACAATGTAAAGGATAAGCTCAGGTTTGATAAGATCGTTATTGACCCCGGACATGGAGGCAGAGACCCCGGGTCTATTGGATACAAAGGAGTTAAAGAAAAAGACATCACGTTGGCAGTAGGCAAAAAACTGGGTGAATACATTAAAGAGCACATGCCCGATGTTGAGGTCGTATATACCCGCGAAGATGACAGCTACCTTGGGCTTGCAGAATTGGGGCACTTTGCAAACCTTTCTGAAGCTGACCTCTATGTATCTATCCACTGTAATTCATTCCATAATCGCCATGTCAGCGGTTCCGAAGTATATTTTCTGGGACTTCATAAAAGTGACGCGGCCTTCGAGGTTATGAAACGAGAGAACAGCGTTTTTAAAGAAGAGATCAATATGGACCTATCTGAAGAAGACCTTTTGATCTACGAGCTGGCTCATAGTGGTTTTATAGCCACAAGTGAAAAGATAGCTTACATGATTGAAGATCAGTTCAAGAACCGTGCGCAGCGAAAATCAAGAGGTGTGAAGCAAGCGGGCTTCCAGGTGTTATTTGAAGCTTCCATGCCCGCTGTTTTAGTAGAACTTGGTTTCATCACCAACCCTGCTGAACAGCGTTTCCTGACCAGCGATTACGGTCAATCCATTATGGCTTCCGCAATGTTCAGAGCCATCAGAGATTATAAAGTTGAATATGAAAGCAAGCAGGCTTATAACGCCTCTTCAAACTGATAGTATAGTACATGTCTAACCCTTTAGTGATCGGAGTTGCCGGCGGAAGCGGGTCAGGAAAAACCACTGTCGTTAATTATCTTTGTGACGAATTTTCTTCCGATGATATCCTGCGAATTGAACACGACTCTTATTATCGTGAATTAAATCACCTACCCTTTGAGAAACGTGTCAAACAGAATTTTGACCATCCTGCATCTCTTGAGACTGAACTGATGATCCGGCATATAAAAGCTCTCATGGAGGGATATCCGGTTGAAGTACCTGTCTACGATTTTGAACTGCATACCCGCAAGGAAGAAACCATCACAGCAACACCTTCTGATGTCATCCTGATAGATGGTATCCTAATTTTTTCTGAGCCCAAACTTCTGGAGCTTATGGACGTAAAGATATTTGTGGATACAGATGACGACGTAAGGCTTTTGAGGCGCTTACAGCGTGATATTGAAGAAAGAGGCCGAAGTCTGGAAAGTGTATTAAGTCAATACGAAAAATTTGTTCGCCCCATGCATCTTGAATTTGTTGAGCCAAGCAAGCGCTATGCCGATATCATCATTCCCCGTGGTGGTAAAAACAAAGTAGCTCTTGAAATGGTAACGGCCTTAATTCGTGGTAAAATGGGATAATGGTGTGATCAAAGATGACTGTAACACCTTAGTTCTTTAACTTATTTTACAGGTATCTTTTTTAAGAACTGTAAAATTTTATGCTTTTAGTTCTTTTTGTGCCTTATTTACAGCATTGTAAATTCTTTTTCTTTTAACGTTCATAAGTCAACAAAATGAAGAAATTATCCTCCGTTGTTTGCCTTCCCACAATGTTCTTGTTGTTTTTTTCTTTCAACTTCCAGATTGAAACGCACGCACAAAACCCAACCGATCTCAGAGAGCAGTATCTCACACCTCCGGCTGAAATAGCTGAAGAAGTATTGGCTCCAAGATATAAGAATGTGATATTGAATGACCTTTCACCGTCGCATGAGTACTTTCTGAATACGACCCAAACAAGAACTTTGTCACCACTTTCAGCTTTTGCAAAACCATATTACAATCTAGGTGGATTACAGTTTAACCCGAGGGCTGATCGAAATCGTAATTTTACAACCAGCACAAACAGTGGTTTGGAGCTGATAACTTCCCGAAACGGGGATCGCAGCTCCATACAAACTCCGCAAGGTGCGATCATCACAAGTGCTAAGTGGTCACCGAATGGTAAAAAACTCGCTTATTTTGCCCATTTCGATAATGAAACCCACATCTACATCGCTGATACCAAAAATGGGGAATCCAGAAAACTAACCAGAAATCCTGTATTGGCAACTCTGAATACATCTTTTGAATGGTCAGGTAACGGACAATATATTTTTACCGTTTTGGTACCGGATGACAGAGGTAACAAACCTGTTGAACCCGAAACCCCCACCAGCCTTCAGGTTAAAAAGACCACTGAAAAGGAAAACCGGCTCCGCACCTACCCGGATCTTTTAAATGGAAAGTTTGAAGCTGAATTATTGAAGTATCATACCACCGGGCAGTTAGTGCGTATCGAAGCAGATAACCGTCGGGTTCAGGAAATAGGTGAGCCCTCAATGATCCGCAATATTGAACCTGATCCTGCAGGAGAGCACATAATAGTGCAGATCATGGCTGAACCATTTTCATATATTGTTCCTGTTTACAGCTTCGGTTGGACCGAAGAAATCTGGGATGCGGATGGAAATAAGCTTATCGAGCTCAGGAACAGTGAAATTCGCGAAGGGGTAAGTGATTACGAAGAGGTAGAAAACTACGGTCGCAGGGATATAAAGTGGCGTCCTGACGGTAAAGGACTTAGTATCCTCGCTAAAGAAGGGGAAGGAATGGACCCTACACGTGAGGAGAATAACTCTCAAGATACCGATGATCCTGATCAGGATCCTGAGTCTGAAAATGAGAACGACGACAAAGATAAGAAAATGGACCGTGTGATTCAGTGGTTACCGCCATTTGAAGAGAATGATATGACCACTATCTATGAAACTGATAAAGAAATGGAATCCGTTTCATACACTCAAGACAGTAACCTGATCTTTATTGAGGAATCATCAGAAACAAAAGAACATATATACGCTGTTTATCTTGACAACTCAGAAGAAACATTCTCTATAATTGACCACAAATCAGATGATTTTTATGAAGACCCGGGAAACATCATGTATAAAACAGGTTCGCTTGGTGAAAATGTAGTTCGCATTACAGCTGAAAGTGATTACGTGTTCCTGGATGGCACTCAATACTTTGAAAATTATGCTGAAAACGCTCCCCGCCCGTTTATAGATAAATTTGAAATACGAACGGGGGAAAAAGAACGCATATTCCAAAGTTCTGAAGACCACTACGAAAATGTAACTGCGGTCTTGAACAATGAAGTTTCTGAAATAGTAATTTCACGAGAATCACCTCAGATGTATCCCGAGTCCTGGTTTATCAACCTTGAAACGGGAAACGAAACCAAACTAACCTCAAACGTGGACTATAATGAAGCAGTTACACAGGCAAAACGCGAGCGTTTTAAGGTAAAACGTGCTGATGGCTTTGAATTCTGGGTTGATGTTACCCTGCCCAAGGATTGGAATGGGACTCCCCTACCGGGCATCATTTGGCACTACCCAAGTGAATTCAAGGATCAGGAAGATTACGATGAGCGTCAACGACGATATAATAAGAACGACTTCCCCGGCGTTTATCACCGTTCCATTGATATTTTGGTCAAACGTGGCTATGCCGTGATCAATGCTGACTGGCCAATTTCAGCTGAGATCGGTGATCCAAACGATGGATTTGTCTGGAGCATTGTTCAGAACAGTACTGTAGTAATTGACAGCACTGCAAAACGTGGTTATATAGATAGGCACAGAATGGCTATTGGTGGTCATAGTTACGGAGCATTTGGAACGGCAAATGCTATGATCCATACCTCTTTTTTTAAGGCAGGTATTGCCGGAGATGGGAATTACAATAGAACACTTACTCCTTTAGGCTTTCAGCGTGAACCCAGAGACCTTTGGAGAGGCCTTGAACGATATGTACAGATGACGCCGATCTTCTGGGCGGACAGACTTGATGGAGCGCTGTTAATGTATCACGGTGCTGCAGATCAAAATGTTGGAACATGGCCGGTACACTCTCACCGCATGTTTCATGCGCTTAACGGCATTGGCAAAACGGCTGCGATGTATATGTATCCACATGAAGCCCACGGACCGGCTGCCGAAGAGACACTTCTTGATCTTTGGACGAGATGGGTACAGTGGCTCGACCATTATGTTAAGGAAAACGGTGAGCACATTCCGGAAGCTGATCTTGGAGAATAAAGATCTTTAAAGATATATTTGTTTCAAACGAGGGGTGATTAACGTCATCCCTTATTTTATAAAAATCATGAAGCCGGAGTAAAAACCACCTCATATGGCCGGGTATTTTTGGATGTAATTCTTAAGTCTATGAAGATGTAATAGGGTCAAAAGAGAAATGAAGTCAACTATCGGATACTTTACTTGTTTGATTCCAATTGTCTGACCAGTCTTTCAATGCCCTCAAATACTAAAAATGGACGAACTTTGGTTTCTCTCTCAAGCATGGATTCAATTTCCAAAGCATCTCCTCCTGTAATGAAGAGATCGTATTGTCCAAATTCCTCTTCATATTTATCTAGAAATCCAATAATCCCCATTTTATAGAATCCGGCCTGTCCCCATTTCAATGAATCAATTGTACTCTTGCCGGGCCATTTTCCGGGGATCTCTAATTCAACAAAGGGTAAAGCGGGTGCTTTTTGGCTCAAGACCTCAGAAAATCCCCACAATCCCGGAATTATAACTCCACCATGAAAGACATCATCCTGATCCATGAAATCAATGGTAGTCGCCGTACCGGCATCAATAACCACAACCGATTTGTTAGTTTGATTTGTAGCTCCATAACATGACAAAAACCTATCAATCCCGAGAGTCTTTGGAGTCTCGTAATTAAGCAAGTCACGGGGAATATCTGACACAGAAACTTCCTTAATCTCCTGACGACCTAATTCCCTTTCTATTGCCTCAGATACGTCATCCCGTACACTAGCCAAAACAATTTTTCCAAAAGAATTTGGGTGTTTTTGTATCCAGTTTACTAACTCTAAGGCTGAAAATAACCGCTCATCAGATAAAACCATCCATTGAGTCCCCATTTTATAGGCACCTTTAATCGTAGAATTACCAATGTCTAGGTAAAGTGTTTTTTTTGAGGTATCCGAATCGATTTTGCTCATCTTTTTGTAGTACTTTTAAACAAACAATTTAAAATAAAATACAGTATTAATATGGAACTTAAGTCAAAAATTGCCATCGTCACAGGAGCCAGTAGCGGTATTGGTGCCGAATTTAGCAAGATGCTTGTAGAAAACGAATCTACAGTATATGGCCTTGCGCGCAGTAAAGATAAACTAAAAAAACTTAGAAATGACCTTGGTGAGAAATTCCAGCCTGTTCCAATGGATATCACTGATGCAGATGCCTTGGAAAAATGGGTGGCCAGCACCTTTGATGCCAATCACCAACCGGACGCACTTATCAACAACGCAGGTGTTATGTACTCTGCCAATGTAGACGAGACCACAATGGACCAGTGGCATTCCATGATCAATGTGAACCTGAATGGAATTTTCTATCTTACACGACTCGTTGTCCCTTTAATGAAGGAAAACGAAAATGTTTGCCATATCATCAATATTTCCTCAATTGCCGGCATCATGGGTAATCCAACTATCTCAGCATATAATGCCAGTAAGTTTGGAGTTCGAGGGTTTAGCGAAGCTCTGTTTAAAGAACTGAGATATGACGGCATTAAGGTAACCTGTGTATTTCCCGGCTCTATCGATACTGATTTGTTTGAAAAGATAGACGGTGTAGAAAATCACCCTAACATGATGAAGACAACAGATATCTCAAGTACTGTAAAATTTCTTTTGGAAACGGACGACAATTACCTGATCAATGAGATCACCATGCGTCCACTTAATCCTAAAAATCCAGATGCTGAAGAGTAATAATTATTTTGATCTTACAACCGCACCTGTAGCTATTGTATTTTTTACATTGATGATGGTTGTGTTGGGCGGTTGCTCAGGTCAGCATAAACCTGAAAAACCAAAAGACCTTATTCCTGAAGATAAGTACATCGACCTGCTTGTAGAGATGCAGCATATTCAGTCGTACAGAAACGCCGAACCTGACAGTGTAAATGCCGACTCTTTGAAGGCCACCGTTTATAACAATTACAATGTAACTGATTCACAGTTCCTTGCTTCGCATACATATTATCAGCTCCAGCCGGAGCGACATTTGGAGCAAATTGATTCAGTTTTAAACCGATTAGATAATGAGGAGCTCAGGATTCGATCTTTTATAGATTCTGTACAATCACAACAGCAAAAAGGTGATTCCGTTAAAACACCGGCCAATTCAGCTCAGTAAGAGCCATACATATCAGGTTACTTTATAGTAACCGGGTTTGGAAGAAACAGTCGTTGCCTTTTCTTCTTTGATCAGGTAACGTAAAATTTTATCCACTTTTGGTCTTTTATAACCTGTTTCGGCAGCCAATTCCGATACATTTTTTATATCATTGTTTAGCAGTTTTTGAATGTTTTGAAACTCCTCATCAGTGGGCATTAAGTGTTTGGGATCTCCGCTTTTCAGGCAATTATCACAATGCCCGCATGGTTCAGCATTCAGGTCACCGAAGTAACTTCTCAGATATACTTCTCTGCATTGAGATGTTACCACATAACCGTGTATATGCTCAAGTTTTCTAAGTATGTTATTTCTATATGATTCCACATCCTTTTTACTAACTGGTATTTTACGGGAACGTGCTTCCAATAATTTTACTCTTGTTCTCTCATTATAGTATCGATAACTCAGAATTTTGTCGTTTCGGCTTAATACGTCTAGGCCTTTGATCAATGCATTATGCCTGATATTAAGTTTATCCAAGATCAGGTCTTCATCCAGAAACACGGCATCTCTAAATGATTCCGGGCCAAATAAACGCTCTAGTTTATCCACAAATTCTGCCTTCGCATCATTTTCAGCACGGTTCTTATAGTCTTTTAAACCATCACTGCTGAAGCCAAATTGAAGTTCCAAAGCCGGTTTCATTTCCTCTTGCATACCGATCACGTCAAACTGAGCCATAAGTCTTAAAGCAGATCTCAACTTGCCATAGGAAATTTTGCCTCTCTGTGAAATTGATTTGATCTCCAAAATTTCACTTTCCTCCATGACTGATCCCACTGCCAGATTTAAGGTATCACACAGGATCTGATACACATGGTCTAATTCATCATATTTTGGATACCTTTGTTCTATACGATCCACTGCCTTTGCGTGATCAGAATCACGATACAAGAGAATTGGGAAACTTTCTTTGCCATCTCTGCCTGCACGGCCAGCCTCCTGATAATAAGCTTCAAGCGAGTATGGCATCTCTTCGTGAATCACGTACCTGCAGTTTGGTTTATCTATACCCATGCCAAAAGCATTTGTTGCCACTACCAACGGGATTTCTCCGGTGATCCATTTTTGTTGAATGACCTTCCGTTTGCCAGGATCTATTCCGGCGTGATAAGCTTCTGTTTTTATTCCAATACCTGAAAATTGCCTGGCAAGCTCTTCACAATTTCTACGGGTACCTCCATAGATCAACCCATCGCCTTTTTGGGCTGCTTTTTGGACTGTTTGTTTTAATACCTGCTTTTTCTTTGGCGCATGAGTTATCCACCACTTCAGATTTGGCCTCGAAAAACCCCGAGAAACTATTTTTGGGTCTTTAAAACCTAAGGAATCAACAATATCTTTTTGCACCTCAGGCGTTGCGGTTGCCGTCAAAGCAATCCATCTGCATGTCTCGGCTATGCTTTCAAGGGAAGCCCTGATCTCCCGGTAAGAAGGACGAAAATCGTGCCCCCATTCACTGATGCAATGTGCCTCATCAATAGCAATAAGATCTATGTTTAGCTTTGGCAGCTCCGCCTGCCAAAGCTCCGTTTTGAGTCGTTCAGGAGCACAGTATAAAAGTTTGTACATTCCATTTCGGGCATTTACAAGCCTTTGCTCTACCTCAAAAGAAGGAATAGTACTGTTGATAAATGTGGCAGTGATCCCTTTTTCTTTTAACTGCTGAACCTGATCCTGCATTAACGCCACTAAAGGCGAGATCACTAAGGTCATTCCGGTAAAAACAGTAGCCGGTGCCTGATAACATAACGACTTCCCACCCCCTGTAGGGAACAAGACCAAAGTATCAGCACCCTCAATAACAGAGCGTACGACCTCATCCTGTCCTTCCCTGAAACTCTCAAAGCCCCAGTATCGCTTTAAACTGTGTTCTGTTTTTGTAAAGAGATTTTCCAAAAGTATCTGTTTAATTACTACAACTTAAAATACAAACCACATTCGAGAGTTCTATACAATCACTTTCAATTCCTGAACATAAAAAAGCCGCATCTAAATAAATAGATGCGGCTTTCAAAAATTTGAATAGGTTCTAATTACCAGTCACTATTCTTTTGCTCATTGTCGTTAGCAGCTAAAGCTTCCTTAATACTGGGAGGCAGTATAACAGCATCAATTACATGTACTACACCGTTCGATGCATCAATATCAGCCATCACAACATTAGCGTTGTCTACCATTACCTTATCATCATTAATACTTATGGTGGCATTGCTGCCTTCAACTGTACCGGCTTTCATACCATCTTCCAGGTCTCCAGACATAACCTCTGCCGGTACCACGTGGTACGTTAATACTGCCGTCAGTTGATCTTTGTTTTCCGGTTTAAGCAACATCTCCAGAACTCCATCCGGAAGTGCTTCAAATGCAGCATTGGTTGGTGCAAATACAGTGAAAGGACCGTCTCCCTTGAGTGTTTCAACCAATCCTGCAGCCTTTACCGCAGTAACTAAAGTTGAAAGGTCATCGGTTGCAACAGCAAGATCTACTATATCGCTGTCCTGTGCTTTAATATTTGTCGAAAAGAGCAGGGTTGCAACTAAGGCAAATACTCCAGTTAGTTTACTTAGTGTTTTCATGATGTCTTTATTTAATTGATGAATAGTTGATGTTATAATGCTACTTCAACTATTTTCATTCCATATTGAAAATAAAGATCACATTTGTTTTACTAACATGGACACGATCTTATGCCCATTTTCAGTCACTTGTTCAGCTACTTGGTTGAATCCCAGCTTGTTATGAAAAGTTAAAGATGCCGGATTGGCTGGTTTTACATTCACCTCACAGGTTATAAATTTCTTATCCGTAGTCTTAAAAAGATGATCGTATAATGAAGTGCCAAGTTTTTTTCCTTTATATGGATCAGCTATTACAATGCGATCCACATAATCGAAATTTTCAAAGTGATTAACGAAGAAAGCATAATTTAAACTTGAATAATCCAAACCTGACTGTAGGACGATCATAAAACCGGCAACTTCATTATCATATTCAATCACAAGAAATGGATCAGCCTGTTTCAGAAAACGCGCCATGTCTGTAATTTGAACCTTGCTTACATGAGGTAGAGCTGCCTCATTTAACTCTAAAATCTTTGTAAGATCGCTTTTTTGGGCTGATCGTATCTTCATCACAAAACAGTTGGGATTTGTTATACTAAATGATGAGATTTGAACTCATTTAAATGAACCAAGTATAACGAACAAATGGATTGCAAAAAATCAGATTTTCAAATTAACGATTCCTTTACCTATCTGAACTGTGCGTATATGTCGCCTCTTATGAGACGAGTTGAAGACGCCGGCTATTCCGGAGTTCAAAGAAAACGTAATCCATTTCAGATCACACCTGAAGAATTTTTTGGTGAGACAGATATCCTGAGAGAAGAATATGCGAAGCTTATCAACGCTGAAGATCCTAAACGGATCGTAACTATTCCATCTGTTTCCTACGGCATGGCAAATGTCGCCAAAAACCTCCCCTTGTTAAAAGGGGATAATATCATTGTTGTGGGAGAGCAATTTCCCAGTAATGTATATCCATGGAGAAAAGTGGCTCTGGAAAATAAAGCTGAGATTGTAACGATCACCCCTCCAGAAACAAAAGAAGACCGAGGGAAAAAGTGGAATCAGCAAATTCTAGATGCCATTAATTCCAAAACCAAACTCGTGGCAGTGGCAAACGTTCATTGGGCCGATGGCACCCTATTCGATCTGAAGAAGATCAGAGAGAAAACAAATGATGTTGGGGCTTGGCTGGCAATAGATGGCACACAATCTGTCGGAGCTCTGCCATTTTATGTAAAAGTTATAAAACCTGACGCCTTGGTATGCGCCGGATATAAATGGCTGATGGGACCTTATAGTGTTGGTCTGGCATACTACGGTCCGGCTTTGGACAATGGTGACCCGATTGAGGAAAACTGGATCAATCGATACGAAAGTGAAGATTTCTCGAATCTGGTAAACTATAATGATAAATACAAGGGTGGTGCATTACGGTATGAGGTAGGAGAACACAGTAATTTCATTCTCATACCTATGATGCTGGAGGCTGTTCGCCAACTTAATGAATGGGGAGTCGAAAATGTTCAGCGATATTGCAAAGATCTGATCTCAGAAGGTATCCATAAACTCAGAGATGCTGGTTACCGGATCGAAGACAAGAATTATCGCGGATCTCACTTATTTGGAATACGTTTGAGTGAAAGTCATGATATGGAAGCCATAAAGAAGGCACTCGACAAAGAGAATATTCTTGTTTCATTCCGTGGAGATTCGATCCGAATATCACCAAATGTCTATAACAGCCAGGACGATTTTGATAAGCTAGTAGATGTATTAACAGCATAAAAAAAGGCACAATGAGGTTATTATTGTGCCTTTGGTCTTTTATATCAGTCTAAAAAAGCAGATCAGTCGCTGCTCATAACTGCTTTCATATAATCTTTTCGCATTTCTGCAATTGCAGAGATCGAAATACCAACCGGGCATACAGCTTCACACTCAGCATAATTTGAGCAATCACCGAAGCCTTCTTCTTCCATTTGCTCGACCATGGCCACAACGCGGTTAGATCGTTCTATTTCTCCCTGCGGCAGTTTATTCAGGTGAGCGATCTTAGCACCCGTGAACAACGAAGCAGAAGCATTTGGGCAGGCAGCCACACAAGCACCACAACCTATACAAGTTGCATAATCAAATGCTTGGTCAGATTTTTCTTTCTGTATCAATATTGAGTTAGCCTCAATTGCTGAGCCGGTTTTGATGGAAACATATCCGCCTGCTTCAATGATACGGTCAAAGGCAGAACGATCTACCACCAGATCCTTTATCACCGGAAATGCTGTAGCTCTAGGGGGCTCAATGGTGACGTGATCGCCATCATTATAGTTCCGCATATGTAACTGGCAAACTGCAACCCGTTCTTTGGGACCGTGTGCCTGACCGTTGATCACTAAATTACATGAACCGCAAATACCTTCGCGGCAATCATAATCAAACTCAACCGGTTCTTGTCCTTCAAGTATCAGCTCTTCGTTCAGAACATCCAACATCTCCAGAAAAGACATATGCTCGTTTACTGAATCCAGCGTATACTCTTCAAAATATCCCCTCTCATTAGGGCCATTTTGTTTCCAGTATTTTAAATGAATGGTCATTTCTTTGCTCATAATGTCTTCCTTATTTGTAACTACGTTGTTTTAGCTCAACGAATTCAAATTCGAGATTTTCTTTGTGGAGGGTTTCTTCAAGTTTGCCATTCAGGTCTTTGAATTCCCAGGCAGATACGTAAGAATATTCTTCATCATTACGTAAAGCTTCCCCTTCTTCGGTTTGATATTCTTCCCGGAGGTGACAACCTGCAGATTCTTCTCTGTCAAGGGCATCTACAGCCATCAGTTCAGCTAATTCGAAGAAATCAGCTACCCTTCCGGCAAACTCCAGGTATTTGTTGTAATTATTTTTCTCACCCGGAACTTTAACGTCTTTCCAGAATTCCTCACGCAATGCGCGGATCTCTTCGATAGCAGTTTCAAGTCCCTCTTTGTTTCGGGCAATTCCGATCTTGTCCCAAACGATCTTACCCAATGATCGGTGGAAATCAATAATAGTACGACTACCATCAATGTTTAGCAATTTATCGATCTGAGCCTGAGCAGCAGATTCCGCTTCTTTAAAGGCATCATGATCAGTTCCATATCGCTTTCCGGGCTCTTGTTTGGCCAGATAATCACCTATAGTGTAAGGCAGCACAAAGTAACCGTCAGAAAGGCCCTGCATAAGAGCACTGGCTCCAAGTCGGTTTGCACCATGATCTGAGAAGTTGGCTTCACCGGCAGCGTAAAGCCCGGGAACAGTAGTTTCAAGATTATAATCAACCCAAAGACCACCCATTGTATAATGTACTGCCGGATAGATCCTCATCGGACGCTCATATGGATTTTCGCCCGTGATGTTTTCGTACATTTCGAACAGGTTACCGTACTTCGATGAAATAGTATCCCTGCCATCTCGTTCGATAGCATCACGGAAATCAAGATAGACCGCAAGTCCGGTATCACCAACTCCAAGTCCATCATCGCATACCATTTTTGCATTTCTTGAAGCTACATCACGCGGTACAAGATTTCCAAAACTTGGATAGCGCTCTTCCAGATAATAATAACGTTCATCCTCAGGTATATCGTTAGGGTGGCGATCATCTCCTTTCTTACGTGGTACCCAAACACGACCGTCATTTCTCAAACTCTCTGACATCAATGTCAGTTTTGATTGGTAATCTCCGGATACCGGGATACATGTCGGGTGAACCTGAACGTAGCATGGATTGGCAAAAGCAGCACCACGTTTATGTGCTCTCCAAGCCGCCGTTACGTTTGAATTTTTTGCATTTGTTGACAGGTAGAATACGTTTCCATAACCACCGGTTGCCAAGACAACAGCATCGGCTTCATATCGGCATAATTCACCGGATACCAGATCTCTGGTGATGATACCGCGAGCCTGACCGTCTATCACAACTACATCCAGCATTTCATGGCGTGGATGGTATTTGATATTTCCATTTTGAACCTGACGCATCATAGATTGATAAGCACCAAGCAGCAATTGCTGCCCGGTTTGCCCACGTGCATAAAATGTACGCGATACCTGTGCACCACCAAATGATCGGTTGGCCAGGTTCCCTCCATACTCACGGGCAAATGGAACACCTTGTGCTACAGCCTGATCAATAATTTCGTTTGACACCTGAGAAAGCCGATATACGTTGGCTTCACGGGAACGGTAGTCACCGCCTTTGATGGTATCGTAGAAAAGTCTCCAGATACTATCACCATCATTCGGGTAGTTCTTGGCTGCATTGATACCGCCCTGTGCCGCAATACTATGGGCACGGCGAGCTGAATCCTGAATACAGAAACTTCTCACATTATAGCCAAGTTCAGCAAAACTGGCAGCAGCTGCACCACCGGCTAATCCGGTTCCAACTACTATGATCTCGTACTTTCTTTTATTATTAGGAGACACAAGATTGATGTCCTTGATGTGTTTGTCCCACTTTTCTTCTAACGGGCCGCCGGGTACTTTGGAATCTAATTTCATAATGATAAATCTATATTCGTAATTCTCTTTATATCCTGATGATTCAAACTGATCCGCTAACTAATATATAAAGCGGAATTGAAATGAATCCGAGCATTAATACAATTGCAAAGATGTATGCTCCAATTTGAACCTTTTTGGATGTTTCACCATGCTTCATACCAAGAGAGGTAAATGCACTCCAGGCACCGTGTGACAAATGCAGAATTGTGAGAGCCAATACTGCTATATAGCTCAATGATATCAATGGCTTATTGAATTCCTCAACCACTAATTTTTTTAGATCCCTCATTTGAGTGCCATCAATTGTGGTCATATAAGTAGGGCCAAACTTGAAATGCCAGATATGAAGGACCAAAAATATCAGTATGATTACCCCTGAGATGATCATGCTTCTGGATGCAAGCGTCTGATGGCTCGGCCCGCCTTTTGTTTTATAAGTATCATATCCCTCTGGGCGTGCTTTTTTACGCTGCCTCCAGATAGAAATACCTAAAAAGGCATGATACAGAAAGAAAAACGCTAAAGCTGCCTCTATCACATAGAGCAGAGGTCCCAAGCTTTCTAGTGTGTGGGTATAGAGATTAAATGCGTCAGACTCTTCAAAGATCGAGAGATTACCTGCAAGGTGACCAATCAGAAATAACATAAGACCAATACCTGTGATCCCCGTCATAACTTTCCGGCCTACCTGAGAATTCAGTGCTTTAGTAAGTGAAGGCATGAAATTATTACTTAGATATTTTCAATTTGTGATATACAAACAGTATTGAGCTTTCTAAGGTTTCAATAATTTTTGAAACTTTATCTCAAAGCTGAACTGCGCAGAGAAAATCGCTTTTTCCTCTTTGAATAACAAGGCAGAATAGGTCTAAATATGGGCCCGTCTTTTAGAGGTTTCCTAAATTTCCCCATTTACAATAAAAAATGTAGCCTCCCACAATTTGCTTTATAGATTTTTTAGTTCCATTTACTGAGCATTGATTCGTAATTTGGAATGACTTTAGTAAGGTTGAACGTTACCTTAGTTTCTAATCAGATTCTCCATTTTGAAAACCACAAACAAGACTTACAAATCCTCTTTTAGAGAACGCGGATCCAAATTCATTGGATACCTTTTTCCCGCCGAAACCGAAAAAGAATTTCAGGAAAAACTTGATCAGCTAAGGTCAAAATATCCGGATGCTACCCACCACTGCTGGGCGTGGCGCCTAAATCCCGCTCAACCCAAGGAATTCAGCTCCGATGACGGCGAGCCGTCCGGCACAGCCGGACTTCCTATTTTGAATCAGCTTAAATCTTTTGACGTTGTAAGCGCCGGCATTGTGGTAGTACGATATTACGGAGGCACCAAATTAGGGAGGTCAGGACTGATAGAGGCTTATGGACGCGGGGCAGAATTATGTCTGACTAAGGCAGAGCTGCTAACGATAAAACCCATACAGATGTTTGAGATCATGTATCCATACTCTGAAGAAAACATCATTCAGAAATCTATAAATGACTATAACTTGAGTGTCATTCATTCAGAATACATGGCTAAGGTTAAACTGAAAGTAGCCTGCCCTATAGAGAATTCCACAAAATTTGAGAAAAGCATTAGTGCGATGGAGCATTTAGATATACATTTTGAATCAAAGCAGGAACACTATATCAAAATCTAAGATCAGTAATTTGATAAGACTTAGATCAAAGTGAAACGAATTTCCAAGAAATGCAGCTTAATGACCAAATCCTTATTTTTTATAAAAATCTTAGATCATGAAAATATATACCAAAAAAGGCGACAGCGGTAACACCTCTCTGTTTGGCGGGCAACGCGTTTCAAAGAGTTCCAAACGCATTGACGCGTATGGCACAGTAGATGAGCTGAATTCCATCTTGGGCATGGCCACATCGTTTGGTTTATCCGATAAAGGCGATGAGTTTGTCGAAACCGTACAGCAACAATTATTTGTATTGGGTGCCGACCTTGCCACTCCTGCGTCCAAAGATGTCAGGATCACCAGGATCAGTCACAGCGAAGTGGAGTTCCTGGAAAAAGCCATTGATGAGATGGAAGAAGAACTCGAACCACTTAAGAATTTTATATTGCCCGGTGGAGCACAAGCCGGAGCAACACTTCACTTCGCGCGAACTATATGTCGCAGAGCTGAACGTATAACAGTTGAGTGTCGCCATGAAGAAGAGATCTCAGAAGTAGCGATCATGTACATTAACAGACTTTCAGACTTCCTGTTTGTTCTTGCTCGCTATGAAAATAAAGAAGCAGGGAATCAGGAAACTCCCTGGATTCCCGAGCGCAACAAATAAGAGAAATACTATTTATCCAATTCAAAACATTTAAAAACCCATCATGGCATTAATGATATCCGTCTCCGGTATTCGGGGCATTTTCGGTACAGACCTTACACCTCAAAATCTTTCAAAATTCACGGCGGCTTATGGCACCTGGCTCAATGGAGGCACTGTAGTTGTTGGGCGTGATTCCCGCGTTACGGGTCAATTGTGTGAGGATATCGTAGCAGCAACCCTGGCAAGTGTCGGTTGTGATGTGGTAAAGGTGGGCATTGTTCCCACCCCTACCGTTGCAATGGGAGTATTGAAACACAAAGCAGCAGGTGGAATTATTATATCAGCGAGTCACAATCCTGCTGAATGGAACGCTCTGAAATTACTGAATGAGAAAAGTGAATTTTTAGATGCCAGTCAGGGAAATGAGGTGATCCAGATCTCTGAATCAGGTAATTTTGCCTACCATCCTTACGACAAGATTGGAAAGATCACGGAAGATCCGGAGATATTAGACCACCACATCCGGAAGATCCTGGAACTCCCTTACATTGATAAAGATAAAATTGCTGCTAAGAATTTCTCTGTTGCAGTGGATGCCGTAAATGGTGCCGGTTCTAAAGCTATTCCGCGCATGCTGGATGCCCTGGGTGTTAAAACTGTACATAAAATTCACTGTACTCCCAACGGGATCTTCCCACACAATCCGGAACCATTACCTGAACACCTCGCAGAGATCTGTGAGTTGGTAAAAGAAAAAGAGGCTGATCTTGGAGTAGTAACTGACCCTGATGGAGATCGCCTTGCTCTGGTAGACAATACAGGTAAATTGTTTGGTGAAGAATACACTCAGGCAACTGCCTTCGACTTCATACTTTCCAAAAAAACCGGTGCCTGTGCCACTAATCTCTCTTCCTCTCGCGTTTCAGATGATGTGGCCCGTGAACATGGACAAACATGCTACCGCTCTGCTGTTGGAGAGATCAATGTGGTGAAAATGATGCAGGAACAAAATGCTGTAATTGGCGGAGAAGGCAACGGTGGTGTAATTGCTCCCGACCTTCATTATGGCCGGGATGCTCTGGTTGGTATTGCCATGGTGCTACAATTGTTAGCTGAAAATGGATTGAGGTCCTCTGAGTACCGTACAACCCTTCCTGATTATTATATGAGTAAAAATAAAATTCAACTCGATGAATTAGGCAAAGATGCTGATGAGGTGCTTGAGATGGTTGAGGATCACTTTTCAAGTCTCGAACCAAATACCATTGACGGAGTAAAGATCGATTTTGCAGAAGGCTGGGTTCACTTGCGGAAATCAAATACCGAACCCATCATTCGTATCTACTCTGAAGGACGTACGCCCGAGGCTGCAGAGGCTTTTGCAGATAAGATCATTGATCTATTGAAGTAATAGCATTTGTAGTTTATACAAAGGCATTTTCTCAAGTTACATTCGATCAAAAAGCTAAACAGAGAATAGAAATAGTCTATTTTGGAATGAGTATTTATTTCCTGTAGTAGTCTATTGGCAATTAATTATTTCAGGGAAACTAAACTGCCCCATAAAATTGTTTCAAAAAGCGTGTATTCTAGCGTATAGCTTAATTTTTAATCCATAACTCTATCTGTCTTGACAAATGAAAATGAGGGCCAATCCAAATCAGATAAGAAAAAACAGAAATCTTCCGGAAATAAATTATCCAATAATAAACGGCCTGGACATTTTTCCTGGAGCAGAGCACTCATCTACTTCCTGCTCATAGCATTACTTTACAACTGGTATATAGCTTCAGGAGATGGATTTGGGCAAACTGCAGAAATCGAATACACTAAATTCAAACAACAACTTACTCAGGGAAATGTTGAACGTATTCATGTACAGGGAGACCAGATCAATGGGGAATTTAAATCTCCTCAGATACTCAATATTTCAGGGGAAGATACGCTCCGTTCAGAGAATTTCTACACCTACATTCCCTCCTATGGAGATAATCAATTATCAGCCGCTCTCGAAGAGAATGATGTAACAGTTTCTGCTGAACCCGAATCTGAATACAACTGGTGGTACATAGCTCTTATCATTCTCCCTATATTATTTTTCATATATATCGGAGTGATGTTTTATCAGCGAATGCAATCACAGGGACAAGGTTTCTTCAACATTGGCAAGAGCAAGGCAAAGCTTCAGCAACCGGAAAAACAGGATACGACATTCGACGATGTAGCTGGCCTTGATAATGCTAAAACCGAATTAACAGAGATCATTGAATTTCTTAAAGAACCGGATCGATTTAAAGATATTGGGGCAAAATTGCCAAAAGGCTTGCTCATGGTAGGTCCTCCGGGCACAGGCAAAACGCTACTCGCACGGGCCGCAGCAGGTGAAGCGGATGTTCCCTTTTTTACCATTACGGGTTCCGATTTTATGGAGATGTTTGTAGGTGTCGGTGCCAAACGCGTGAGAGACATGTTCGATAAAGCTAAGGAGGCATCACCGAGTATAATCTTCATTGATGAATTAGACTCCATTGGCCGAAGAAGAGGTGCAGGGCTCGGAGGAGGACACGATGAACGTGAACAAACACTCAACCAATTACTTTCAGAGCTTGATGGTTTTGAGCCAAACGAAAGCGTGGTAGTAATGGCCGCCACAAATCGCCCCGATATTTTAGATAAAGCCCTCTTACGTCCAGGGCGGTTTGACAGACAGATCAAAGTAGACATGCCGAAGCAGAAGGCCCGCCTTGAGATCCTCAAAATTCACGCCCAAGATAAACCTTTACAAGATGATGTAGATTTAGAGGTTATAGCACGAAGTACTCCCGGCTTTAGCGGTGCTGATCTCGAAAATCTACTCAATGAAGCTTCCCTTTATGCCGGTCGCAATGAGAGAAAGAAGATTGCCATGGAAGATATTGATAATGCAAGAGATAAAGTCATGATGGGACTTAAACGGGAGGGCCTGCAGATCGATGATAAAGAAAGAGAAGTCTTGGCTTATCATGAGGCAGGGCATGCTTTAGTTGCAGCTATCTTACCCCATTCCGATCCAATACACAAAGTTACGATCATTCCACGTGGCAAAGCAATGGGGGCAACTCAACAACTTCCTGAAAAAGAGAAATACCTATATAATCGGGAGTATTTACTTGATCGGTTGGCTGTGATCATGGGAGGTCGGGCTGCAGAAGACCTGATCTTTGAAACGTCGACAAGTGGTGCTCAAGATGACCTGAAACAAGTAGCTAAGTTATCCCGAAAAATGGTGCTTGAATGGGGAATGAGTGAAAAATATAAACATATTTCATTTGGCAGTGCAGAAGAAGAAGTTTTCCTGGGACGCGACATGAGTCGACAACGCGAATACAGTGACTCGACAGCCCGTGACATTGATGAAGAGGTTCAAAAAATATCCAGAGAGGCATTTGAACGAGCATTCAGTACAATCAAAGAAAACCGTGATGTATTGGAAAAAGTAGCTGAACTGTTATTGGATAAGGAAGAGATTCCCGGTGAAGAAGTTGACAAACTATTGAATGAGAAAAAACAAAACACACAGGAAGAAAAACAAAAAGACGAAGAATAATTACACGATGAATTCTGACCCTCTGGAATAATTTTTTTTCATCCCATTCTCAACGGAATGAATGTTCCCACATATATCTTTATCACTGAATAAAAATTTTATCATTCAAAAACCTGACTCGATCATGCTGACTTGGAAAGACCTTAAAAACTTTGCAAAAAATGGGAATCCCGAACCTCCAAGACGAGTTGAAAAATCGAAGGAGGAGTGGAAGAAAGAACTTACCGGTGAGGAATTTGCCATCACTCGTCTTAAAGGCACTGAACGACCGGGTTCAAGTGATCTTTGCTATAAATTCGATCCCGGCATTTACTCCTGTGTGTGTTGTGGCACCCAACTGTTTGATGCCGGTGAAAAGTTCGAAAGTGGTTCCGGTTGGCCTTCTTTTACACAACCGGTAAATGAGAACGCAGTAAAGTACGAAATGGATACTTCTCATGGAATGGTTCGCATTGAGGCTTTGTGCAACGTATGTGATGCACATTTAGGGCACGTTTTTCCCGATGGGCCGCAACCAAGCGGTCTACGCTATTGCATGAATGCCATAAGCCTCGAAAAAACAGAGGATGCCTGAAATTTACCGAATGCCATTTCTTATACCCTGTTTACTTTTGTATTTTGCCGATCAATTTTTCACCAGTTTTATTTAAATGATTATATCTATGACCGGTTTCGGTCGTGGTGAAGCTACAGATGACGGCCTCACTGCTACCGTAGAAATAAAATCTCTGAATAGCAGATATCTGGACATCAGTACTCGCTTACCACAGAGATTACAGGATAAAGAACTTGAAGTGAAAGAATTGGTTCAAAAGACCATTAATCGTGGAAAGCTCAATGTAACTGTATATGTTTCTGAAGATAAATCTGCAGAGCTATCTATTGCCGTGGATAAAAATAAGGTTATAGGTTATACAAGATTACTCGAAGAAATTAGATTCGCGGCAGAAATAGAAGACCCTGTCACAATCAGAGATATAACCCAGTTCAACGATGTCTTTATCAATAAAGAGGAAGATGAAGAGGTGTTGGAAAAAAAATGGGCAGTCTCTGAACAAGCATTGAAAGAAGCTCTAAGTTCACTCATGAAAATGCGAAGACAGGAAGGTGATCAGCTCAAAAACGATCTTATCGACCGAATTGATTTTATCGACGATAATATAAAGATCATCACAAAAGAGACCAATGGGAGAGCCGAGGAAACTCGTGATAAACTGCTTGAACGTATCACAAATCTGATTGAAGAAGATAAGATCGACCCTGAAAGACTGGAAATAGAAGTTGCCATTTTGGTTGATAAAATGGATGTAACGGAAGAACTTGTTAGGTTACAATCCCATTTAAAATTTTTCAAAGAAGCTGTAGAACAACCTGAACCCGCCGGAAGGCAATTGAATTTTCTCACACAGGAGATCAACCGGGAACTGAATACCATTGGCTCAAAAGCTAACAATTCCGAGATTGCACAGTACGTAGTTAAGTGTAAAGAAGCACTGGAACAGATCCGCGAACAAGTCCAAAACGTCGAGTAATTTATAGTTATGAGTAGTGAGATTTGAGTAAATCAAATAACTCATTACTCACTACTCACTACTCACTACAATTATGAAAAAAGGAAAAGTAATCATTTTGGTGGCACCCAGTGGAACTGGTAAGTCGACCCTCGCTCGCATGCTATTTGAGGATTTTGAAAACCTGAAGTTTTCAGTATCAGCTACCACCCGACTGCCCCGCGAAGATGAGGAAAATGGAGTTCACTACCACTTTCTTTCAGATCAGGAATTTAATGAAAAGATCAGCTCGGGTGACTTTCTGGAATGGGAAGAATTCTATGGTGGGAAGAAATACGGAACATTGCTGTCAGAAGTTGATAAACAACTAAATTCGGGTTATTTTGTTTTGCTTGATATCGAAGTAAAAGGCGCCATTAACATAAAGGAAATTTACGGTGATGAGTGTTTGAGCTTATTCATCAAACCGCCTTCTATCGATATTTTAAAGCAACGCTTGACCGACCGCGGAACTGAAGATAATGAGACCCTGGCTCTGCGGCTGGAAAGAGCAAAAGAAGAACTTACATACGCTGATCGTTTTGATCAGGTAATTATAAATGATGACCTTGAAACGGCTTATCAGGAAGTAAAAAAAGCCGTTGTCAAATTCATGAATCAAAACTGATACCATCCATGGCAGTCAAAACATTAGACATTGAGAAACTAAAATTCAAAACAGGTAACAAATATGAGTTACTTGTGATCTTGTCCAAGAGAGCCCGTCAGATCGCTGCTCAGGAAAAGCTTGAACTTGACGAAAAACTGCAGTACTTCGAGGGTTTTGAAGAAGAAGACGAGTTTTCATTCAACGAAGAACAAGAAAATATTTCTAAAGCGTTTGAAAAATTACCGCATGCTACACAGCGTGCCATTACAGAAATGGAAGATGATCAGATCTACTACCGTCATCCTGATAAGGAAGACTGATCATGCTTTCCGGTAAACGCATAATTCTTGGTGTTACCGGAGGAATTGCAGCATATAAGGCTGCTTTTTTACTTAGAGAATTTCAAAAAGCGGGAGCTGAAGTCCGTGTCACCATGACACCCTCGGCCACCCGCTTTGTTGGTTTAGTGACCTTTGCTTCCCTTTCTGGACACGATGTTGCCGTAGATATCTTTCCTGATGATAACGAAGCCGGTGAATGGACCAGACATATAAACTGGGGCGAATGGGCAGATCTTTATGTGATCGCCCCATGCACGGCAAATACCATTGCCAAGATATCGAAGGGCATTTCTGATAATATGCTTACAAGTACCGTTCTTGCAGCCCGATGTCCTATACTTGTTTGTCCTACTATGGACGGTGAAATGTATGAATCTCCCGGTGTCTCCCAGAATTTAAAAACTTTGGGTAAAATGGGATACCACATTCTGGAACCTGAGATTGGCTTTCTTGCTAGTGGAATGGAAGGAAAAGGCCGACTTCCTGAGTTCACTGCGATCCTTGAAAAAGCATCAGATATTATTGGTAACATTAAAGGGCCTCTGATGGGTAAAAAAGTGATCGTCACGGCAGGCCCAACCAGGGAACACATCGACCCGGTGCGATTCATTTCAAATCCAAGTTCAGGTAAAATGGGAGTCGCAATGGCTCAAGCTGCCAAAAATATGGGGGCTGATGTCACGCTTATCCACGGGCCTCTTTCTGTTCCAAAACCTGATGACATTCATACTATAAAAATAACCAGTGCATCTGACCTTTTTGAAACTGTAAAAAATTATCATAAAGCAGATGTGATCATAATGTCTGCAGCGGTGTCTGATTTCACACCAACTCGTGTTCATGACCACAAGATCAAAAAATCAGATTCTGAAGACAGTATTCAGCTTAAAAAGACGCAAGATATACTTGCCTGGCTAGGAGAACATAAAATTGAAGGGCAGGTTCTGATCGGATTCGCTATGGAAACCGAAAACTTGATTGAGAATGCAACTAAGAAGCTTCAAAATAAAAATGCAGATTACATTATTGCTAATTCCCTGAATGAAACTGGCGCCGGATTTGAGTCTGATTCTAATTCTGTTCATCTATTAAACAAAGATTCCGATAGACAGTTTAAAGGTCCTAAAAAAGACATTGCAATCGAGATACTGAATACAATCTTTCGGTAGGTTTTTTGAGAGTTTATAGAGTTAATAGGATGATAAATTTGATTCCAACAGCAAGCCTTTCACATCATTTTGATAAAACTCAAAATATAGATTACACACCTGTCTCCTCTCAACTTTTAATCAATCATCCATTTATAGACACGATAGGTTTTCGCAATTTTGCATCCCAGTGCCTCAAGGCTGCGCCGCATGATCCAGTTCTTTTCGCTTACAAATCCGCCTTCTAATACCTTTAGATTTGGATAATGTTGCTTTGTCCATTTATAGCCCTCAACAAAGACTAAGGCCTCCAATCCCCTACCCCTGTATTTCGGATCTGTTCCAAAGGCCAATGGACGAAATTTTTCAGCTCGTTTTTTAAATCCCACCAACCTTGGCAATTGCCACCACTTCAAAGTTCCCCCCGTTTTAGCAGATATTTCATGCAGGTCAGGTACGCTGACGAGAAAAGAAGCAGGTTTTCCATCAATAAAAGCTATTGGTGAAGTCCCCGGCATCAGCACGGGCTTTAGCTTTTTGATCATTTGATGAATGGTTTCCTCCGAGATCCCTATGAACTCCTCTTCCCGCTCTTCAATAACCTGCTCATTGAATGCCCTGTTATACACAGTCCGAATTAATTCTCCATCTCGGTACAGATTTTTTTTATCAATGGGTCGTATGTCTACATTTGGCTGAGATTTCAACCGTTCGGTGATCTTGACCAGTCTTTCAGGTAACGGCTGCTCCATATTCAGATGGTACATATACAGATCATCAAATTTTTCAGCGCCTGTCACTTCGATCAGTTCTTCATAATAGTCGTGATGGTAAAGCATGCCATATACATTATGGTCATCAAACCCATCGATCAAAATGCCCCAATAAGTATCATTCTCACCAAAATTTATTGGACCTCTGAATCCTGAATTACCCTTTTCCTTATGCCAGACCTTCGCAAAATTTATCATTTCTTTAGAGATTGCGGGGTCCTTTTCAAGATCAATGAATCCTATTCCTCCTAATGGTGGATTATAGACCTTATCCTTTTCAGGATCTGTGAATACGGCAAACCTGCCAACTACACGGTCTTTTTTCTTGACCAGGAACCTTTCACACTCCCCTCCTTTTTTGAACCGTTCATTCTTTTCATTATCAAAAACTTTTTCCACTTCAAAGCGGAAGGGGGGTCTGTACCACTTGTTTCCTTTGTACAACCTGTCAGGAAAGCTATGGAATTGCTCTATCTGTTCTTTTGAATTAACTTTATGGATCTGAATTGACATATCCTTTTATGACAGAAGTTTATAGATTTTGCGTAAGTTAAATTATTGAAATTTAGATACCAATAACGGTTCATGTTTAGTAAAGAAAACGGCAAACTAATTATTACTGTCCTGCTTTTTGTTTCGTGTGTGATTAGCGGAATAATATTAGCTGCTACCCCGGAAACAACAATCTATCGATTAGAATCAACTAATCAACTCGATTCGTTAATAAGCTCTCATATTAATAATGCACAAATTCTTCCGGTACAGATTCGAACATCCACTATAAGGATAGACACAGGTTTCATTAGAAAAGAACACCGTATAAGGGTCCCAACGAGATTTTCAAAAACACTGTTTCATGTAGGTCTGCATAAAGATCTTCAAAAGTATGATGTAGATGTACCCGCTATCGTAAAATTTCCTTCACGGGATATGCATATCTACATGTATCACGAAGATACCGTCATTCGTACATTACGACTGACAACAGATCCAAAACTAGATACTCTCTTTACTCATTAAACAAAAATGCCAGACCGAAATAATTTACTTAAACGGTTCGAACTTCAAGAGTTTCCACAGCCTGAACTTATTAAAGTTAAGCACCCCGTTTTTCTATGTCACGGATATGGAGCCATTGGATCAGTTATAAAAAAAGGACCCCTAAATGATCCCTGTATGGAATTGAGGGGGCATGGAGTCGCGGCAATTGCGCCAAATATTGTTCCTTATGCGCGAATTCAGACCCGGGCAGAAAATTGGGTTCGTTTGATCAATGAGTTTTGCGCAGAGTATAAATGTGAAAAAGTGAATGTGGTTTCCCACAGCATGGGGGGACTCGATATGCGTTACGCTCTTTCCAGCCTTGGTGCAGCAGATAAAGTCGAAAGCCTGACCACCATTGCTACTCCCCACCACGGATCTGCGCTTGCTGATCTTATTTTAAATTCACCCGAACTTATTACTGATAAACTAAGCGTTATGTTTGATTGGTTTGGCGATAATATCTACCCGAAAATAAAAAGTGATGCTCTTGGCTCTCTTGAACAACTTACGGCTGAATATACTACCCAGGTTTTCAACCCTGAAAATCCTGATTTGGACGAGGTTTCTTATTATTCTTACAGTGCCGCGGTTGGTAAGGGCACTAATCATTCTGTAAATCCTGTACTTAAGTTTCAGAATAACCAAATATTTGAAAGGGAAGGGATAAATGACACCTTCGTCTCCGTAGAAAGTGCAAAATGGGCTAATCATGTTGAAACGATTCCTCTATCACATATAGCACAAATGCATCTGCAAATGAATAAAGAAAGTCAAAAAGTGTATGAAAAGTTTTGGTTTGATTTGCTAAAATGCCTTGCAGAAAATGATCACTGACTACTCGTTAAGGCTTCTTTCGTCCACGTTTTCAAGCAATCGATAAGCCGTGAGATCGTAATGTATAGGAGTTACTGAGGCCAAACCTTTATTTAAAACGTGAATATCTGAATCTTTTCCCTCATCAAGCAGTTCAAATTTACCTGTCAGCCAGTAGTAAGCTCGATCAAATGGGTCTACCCTGCTTTCGTATTCTTCTACGTAACGGCTATCAGCCTGACGCGTCCATTTGATATCTGTGAATTCACCCGCGGGTGCATTTACATTCAAGGTGATTCCCCGTGGCAACCCATTCTTGAGGACAAAACCGATCACCCGTCTCGCGGCTTCCTGACAGCCCCTTAAATTCGCATCTTCACTAAAATCAGTACAGCTAACTGCGATTGAGGGATACCCAAGAATGGTTCCCTCAGTAGCCGCACTCACAGTTCCGGAGTACATGATATTGATACCGGCATTGCTTCCATGATTGATACCACTAACCACAAGATCCGGTTTTCTATCAAGCAACTGACCGTGAGCTAGTTTTACGCAATCCGCAGGGGTGCCATTAACGGCTTCTCCATCAAACTTGCCGGCTACGGTGAATTTGCTTGACCTGAGGGGAACCTGAATTGTGATTGAATGTCCCACAGCACTTTGCTCCTTATCCGGAGCTACGATGTATACATCACCGAATTCCGAAGCTACTTCTGCGAGAGCTTTGATTCCGGGTGAAAAGATTCCATCGTCATTACATACTAAAATGAAGGGTTTTTTAGGGTCGCTCATCCGGCGTATTGTTCGTCTTTATTTGGAAAATCTTTACTTTTAACGTCTTTGATATAATTTTGAACTGCATTGGTCATGACAGAGTTCATGTCTGCATAACGCCGCAGAAATCTTGGGTTGAATTCTTTATTCAGACCCAGCATGTCATGAATGACCAAAACCTGTCCGTCACATGATGGTCCGGCACCTATACCTATTGTTGGTATCGATAATTCTTCAGTTACACGCGCGGCCAACTCAGCCGGTATCTTTTCCAATACCAATGAAAAGCAGCCCGCTTCTTCAAGTAATTTCGCGTCACGGATAAGATCGTCTGCCTCTTCCGTTTCGGTTGCCCTCACTTTGTAAGTACCAAATTTATAGATGCTTTGGGGAGTAAGTCCTAAATGCCCCATCACAGGTATGCCTGCATCTACAATACGTTTTACAGTATCTACAATGTATTGTCCGCCTTCAAGTTTTACAGCGTGCGCACCGGCTTCCTTCATCACGCGTCCTGCGCTGATCAATGCTTCTTTAGTAGTAACCTGATAACTCATGAATGGCAGGTCAGCTATCACCAAAGCCCTGTCAACTCCTCGAACCACACAGGATGTGTGATAGATCATATGATCAAGAGTCATTGGAACTGTAGTCTCATGGCCTGCCATAACGTTACTGGCAGAATCACCCACTAAAATGATCTCAATACCGGCTTGATCTATGATCTGTGCCATAGTAAAATCGTAGGCCGTAAGCATGGCTATCTTTTCCCCTTTGGCCTTCATATCAACAACGGTTTGAGTTGTTACTTTTGCAGGCTTGTCAGCAGATTTTTGGGTACTCATACTTTCTCCCGTGATACAAGAGCAGCGGAAGCTTCAAGTTCGCAGGCAACTTTACCGTCAACGGTAGCTTTGCCGGTCATGGTTACGAAGTTTCTTTTTTTACTACCTAATTCCACCTCAAGCATCAGCTGGTCTCCCGGAACCACCTGTTTCCTGAATTTACATTTACTGATCCCCGTAAACACCATTAGGGTTTCTTCGGGGTCCTCTGACTGAGACATCAACATAATTGCACCTGCCTGAGCCAAAGCCTCAACCTGCAACACCCCCGGCATAATTGGCTGACCGGGAAAGTGTCCATTAAAGAACTCCTCGTTTGCGGTTACGTTTTTATATGCCTTGATACTTTCTGCGTCGACCTCAAGCACACGATCTACCAATAAAAATGGATAGCGGTGCGGTAGTATTTTCTTTATTTGTTCTATATCCATGAAACTATATTTTTTTGTTTAGGTCAAGAATATACTATTTCTGAACCACTCCTACATAAACGTATGCAATTCCGGCCGTCAATCTTACGGCTCTCCGGCTTTCAAAAGCACCGGATTCATCCATAAGTGAAAGGAATTTATCCCCGGCCGGGAATTTGGCACTGGTTCTCGGCAGGTAAGTATAGGCTTCTCTGTTTCCACTTAGCCATCCGCCTATGGCCGGCATTATATGCTGACTGTATAATTCGTAAGGAAATTTCATAAGGCCTCTTGGCTGGCCAAATTCCAAAACCACAACACGCCCACCCGGTTTTACGACGCGGGCCATCTCTTTCAGTGCCGTTACAGGTTCATCTACGTTTCTGATCCCAAAAGCGATACTCGCTATATCAAATTTGTTCTCATCATAAGGCAGATTCATGGCATCAGCCACTTCAAAATCAATGGTCAATCCCGCTTCTTCAGCTTTTGCCGGAGCAGGTTCTATCATAGGGGCACAGAAATCAGTTCCTAATACATAGCCTGAGTCTCCTACTGTTTTTTTGAACTCGATAGCCAGATCACCGGTTCCTGTGGCACAATCCAAAACATGATCCCCTTCGTGAGCACCGCTTTCCAAAACGGCCTTTTTTCTCCATGCATGATGTACTCCAAATGACAGCACACTGTTGATCCGATCATAATCATCGGCTATATCTGCAAACATGGATCTTACTTTTTCACTCATACTTTTTTAATTCATTTATCATTAGAAAGCCAAAAACAAGAAGCTGATTAAAATGGTTCTTACAGCCTGAAAAGATAAGCAATTAATAACAGTTCGATTAGTAAAGATTGATGATGATTTAAACGAGTTCAGTTAAATGATCCGTTACATTGAGCCGAACAGCCTTAAATGAACCTGCGCTCCAGCTTAAATGATTTATAGCACCATTCTGATGTTCGATCTCATGCATATTCTTCAATCCGTGACCCAGCCATTCAGATAGGAGGATCCTAGTCAGTCTTCCATGGATCATGAAAACTATGTTCTCATTTTGTGTATCCTCTAGAACTTCTGAAACTTTTTTATTGGCGCGATTAAAAGCCTCCATTGGCGATTCACCGTTACTTGGTGCAAATTTCACATTACCGGATTTCCATTGTTCATGAACCTCCAGCACATCACCCTGTATCTCTTTAAATGATTGCCCTTCCAAAACTCCGAAGTTGATCTCATCAAGTTCAGAATATTTCTCTACCACCAGCTCTCTTTCGCTGGCTAAAGGCTGAAGTGTTTCGTGGGTTCTCCTCAAACCGCTGGCAATCATTCTGTGAATATCAAAAGGTTCAAGAGCCTTTCTGATAGCCTGCGCTTGTCTGCGACCAACCTCATTTATGGGAGCGTCTATACTTCTTCCTTGAATAATTCCTGCTTTATTGTTGTCCGTTTCGCCGTGGCGGATAAAAAATAATTGCCTCATAGGTAAATTCTGCAAATGCTTATTTTTTCTCTTTAGTTTTATGATAGTTAACAACTCGGATAAACTCTTTCTCCATTTCCTGAATCTTACCTGTCAGACATCCTTCCTTCATACCATATCTGATCAGTAGCATGTTCAATACACGATCTTGTTTGGGAACCCTTTTTTTCTCGTAAAATTTACTTCTAAGAAAGTTTAACAGCATTCTGAGTAATCCAACTTTGTACAAAAAAAATAGTCCCAAACCATACCAAACTGCACTGAGATCAACTGAAACTCCTAAACCGGCAATCACATCATCAAAAGTCATTCCGATAAGAAATATGGCTGAAATGGTGTAAATAAAACCATCTTTATTTAAAACTTTTATGATCGGTGTAGCTGTAACATTCACCAATACACTGGTATTGAAGAACCATAAAAAATAAAAGACAAGAGTAATACCCGTTGCTACCAATGGATTCACACTGGCGTAAACAAGAATAAAGTACAGCATAAGAGCCAACCCATCCGAGCTTTTGACCCAGGCATCAGCTTCTTCGATAATTTTTTCAACGGAGTATTTCTTTAACAGGCCCGGCACATATTTTTCAATTTCTTCTCTGGTGATATGATACCAGTTTCCTTCTGACGTAGTGATACCACGCGGTAATTCGAGCATCTGCCACTCATTGCGTCCTCTTTCAAAATTTTCCATGCATCAAATATACCCTTAATAATGCACTGTTTCATGCTTGAGCTATGGTAACAATCGCAATTTTTTCACATCCTGACGCCTTAAGCACAGAAGCTAATTCGAACGTTGTTGAGCCTGTGGTAAAAACGTCGTCTACTATTATGATATTCTTTCCCTTAACCATGTTTTGAGTGATCACCTTAAAGGCATTTTCAATGTTATTTCGGCGTTTTATGAGGGAGAATCCGGTTTGAGTTTTCGTATTCTTAATCCGCAGAACCGCCTTTTTAGGTATTATATTACCGCCGATTACATGAGAGATCCCTTTTGCAATATAATAAGCCTGATTATATCCCCTTATTCTTCTCTTTTTGGAATGAAGGGGAACCGGAAGCAGATAGCGTTCTTTGTGTATAAATTCTTCCAGCAATGGATTTGCCTCCATACTTTTCCCGAGCTGTCTGCCAATATCTTCACCAACCCCTGTAATTCGATGATATTTTAACTGATGAAGTAGATCTTGCAGGTACCCACCTTTATCAAAAGTCCAGAGTGCATGTTGTAAATTGATTCCCTCAGGCAAAAGAACTCCCTGTGAAGTAGCCGATCCATTAGGCACTGTTTCTTCAAATTTTGAGTGCAAACATTCCACACAAATCACGTTTTCATTCGTGGATAAACTGTGCCCGCAAACCACGCAAACTTTTGGAAACAGTACTTCCATCAACCCTTCTTTAAACCTTATAATATTCATGTTTCTTCCCTCTTTATTTAAGGCAAAAGTTTGCTTTTCCTAACACAATATATTACTTAGCTTCTCTCAGATATTGTTTAGGACTTAAATTGGAATATATGTCTCTCGGAAAAGATCTTGCCTTCATTCGCAAAAAACAAAACCTCTCTTTAGAGGATATACAAAATGAAATTAAAATTCCGCTTTTGACGCTAAAAAGTATTGAAGACGGTTCCATATTCACTGATTCTGGAGAAACCAAAACGTATATCCGAAGTTTTGTGAGAAGTTATGCCAAAGTACTTGGCATTGAGGATTCGGAGATCGTTCAGGCTTTAAATGAGCTAGAAGCGGGAACCTATTCCGGCAGCCTACTGGCAGATACCAAAAAACCGGATGAGGTATATCATGAGATCGATAATATAGATTCTGAGAAATCTGAAACAATAGATAAAGAAGAAAAAAAAGACCCTAAATCGGTCTCTGGTCCTCCGAGAACAAAGCCCTCTCCGGCAACTGATGTGCACTCTGTCAACTGGGCTGATATGGGCAAAAAGTTCTCTTCCGTTAGGCAACATTCCAATTTGTGGGTGGTCATATCTTTCCTTGTTATTTTAGTGGTCGCCCTATTGGTCACAATTTTCTATTGGGATAGTCTGTCATCAGCATTCAGCAGTGAAGAAGCTGACGAGCCTCAGGTGGAGACAGTTCAGCCCTCAGCTCCACAAGAAGATTCACAAATTCCTACAGCCGAGAATATCCCAGCTGAAGATGAAGATCCTGAGACAATGAACCGGCCACAGGATACTCCTGATGATGCTCCAGTAACCCTGGGCGATACGCTGACTGTAACAGTTTACGCTGCTTTTGATAAACTGGAACCGGTAAGAGTGACAAGTGATTTTAACTGGAAAACCAATCCGTTCTGGATGGAACAGGGTGACGCTTTCAATTTCGAATTCAGCGACAGCTTGTTGGTGGATGGGCAATATAGTCGTATGCTTTTACTTTTTAACGGACACATCATTGAAAATCCCCGTCAGTCTTATTTTGATCAGACATTCAATGCAATTCTGATCACAAGATCTGTGTTAAATCAGCCAAGATATCTTGAACCGGCACCTGCAGAGTTTCCACTAGATATTGGAGCTCCGGATAGCACTGAATACGTTATAAGATTTTAGTATCCCATTATTCATGAATAAGAGTGAAGCTAAACAACGAGTAGAGGAACTACGCGAACTACTTAACAAAGCTAATCAGGCCTATTATCAGGAAGCCCTTCCTTTTATCAGCGATAAAGAGTTTGATGAAAAACTGAATGAGCTCCAAAAACTGGAGGATGAATTTGACCTTCATGCCCCTGAATCTCCCTCCAAGCGTGTTGGTGGTGATGTCTCATCAAATTTTGAAACGGTGAAACATCCGGTTCCACTCCTTAGCCTGGATAATACCTATAACGAAGAGGATCTTAATGACTTTGACGCACGGGTTAAAAAGATCCTGGGGCATGATAATTACAATTATATGGTCGAGTTAAAATTTGATGGTGCTTCTATTCGCCTCAGATATGAAAATGGCACACTCGTTCTTGGTGCCACCCGCGGTAACGGCCAACAGGGGGATGACATCACCAATAACCTGAAGACCATTCAGGATATTCCCCTGGAGTTATCCGGAGATGCCCCCGATGTGGTTGAAGTGCGAGGTGAAGCGTATATGGAACGAGAAGCCTTTGCCAAGATGAATGAACGCCGTGAGGAGGAAGGACTCAATGTGTTTGCCAACCCAAGAAATTCAACGGCAGGCTCCCTGAAAATGCAGGATCCCAAAGCTGTTGCTCAGCGCCCAATCCGTTTTTTCGCATTTGATATGCTCTTAGACGGTGAGGATGATTCCATGACTCAATATCGTAAGGCCAAAATGTTGCAAGAGTTCGGACTACCGGTTTCCGAACATTATCGTATTTGTTACGAAATCGATGAGGTGCATTCCATCATAAAAGAATGGGATGAACTTCGTCACAAACTACCCTATGAAACTGACGGTGTGGTCATCAAGGTCAACCAGAGTCACCTACGTGATCAATTAGGTACAACATCAAAATTTCCGCGCTGGGCTATCGCTTACAAATTTGAAGCAGAACAGGCTACTACAACTGTAAATGATATTACACTGCAGGTTGGCCGTCTTGGGACTATTACTCCGGTTGCAGAACTTGCAGCTGTTGAATTGGCCGGCACTACGGTCAAACGCGCCTCTTTGCACAACGAAGACGAGATTCAGCGTAAAGACATCCGCATTGGTGATACCGTAGTGGTTGAAAAGGCCGGTGAGATCATACCACAGGTCATTAGTGTTGTTGATCCCGACAGAGAAGACAGAAATCCACCATTTATATTCCCACAAGACTGCCCAGCATGCGGTTCAGAACTGATCAAATACGAGGACGAAGTGGCCTGGCGATGTATCAATCCCACTTGTCCCCCACAAGTTCGCATTCGAATTGAACATTTTGCCTCACGTGATGCCATGGATATTGAAGGCCTTGGTGAATCTGTCGTTGACCAAATGGTATCGGCCGGTCTGATCCAAACTTTTGCCGATCTGTACGAACTGGAAAAAGATCATATCATAGAACTTGAAAGAATGGCCGAAAAGAGTGCTCAAAATCTGATCGAAGCCATAGAAAAAAGCAAAAAACAGCCCTTTGAAAGGGTTATCTACGCCTTAGGAATTCGTTTTGTGGGGAAGACGGTCGCAAAAGATCTTGCCAAAGCTTTTAAGACTATGGAAAATCTTCAATCACAAAACCAGGAAGATCTTGAAGCAGTTGATTCAATAGGACCCAGAATTGCTGAATCTGTAGTGTCCTTTTTTAAGACTGAAAAGAACCAACAGATAATTAACAGACTTAGAGATCATGGCCTTCAGTTTGAGCAGGAAGAGGAAGAACTGGTTTCCAATATCTTTAATGGAAAAAAAATTGTACTAACCGGCTCACTCCCTACTTATACCCGAAAAGAAGCTTCAGACCTGATCGAAAAACATGGTGGAAAGACCTCATCTTCCGTAAGTGGTAATACGGATTTTGTTTTAGCAGGCGAATCTGCGGGCGGTAAACTTGATAAAGCAAATAAGCTGGGAGTTCCTGTTCTTGATGAAGCTAAATTTCGAGAAATGATCGGAGAATAAATCATCCTTACTTAATTAGTAGTACCGCGTCCTTATTCATTCTGATACTCTCACTGTTCATCAATTTTGCCTATCTTCGGAAAAATCACCGATAGCCTACACCAGATGGATATAAAACCACTTGATACTGAACAAATAGGGTTAAAGACACTTGAGAAGCATTTGATCCGCTCCAAAAGCAAGGTATCCCTTAAGATCGGCTTACCTAAAGAGATCTCATATGATGAACGAAGGGTGTCGCTGACACCGGGTGGAGTTTCTGTATTGAGGGCAAATGGGCATGAAATTTTTATTGAGAACGGAGCAGGTAATGCCGCTAATTTTTCTGATCGGGAATATTCGGATGCGGGAGCTGAAATTGCCTATAGCAGCGAAGATGTGTTCAAAAAATCTGAACTCATTCTGAAAATTGCCCCTCTAATAGAAGAAGAATTTGAATACTTGCAGCCAAATCAGTCGGTTATTTCTGCATTACATATTGGCAGTCAAACTAAAAAATACCTCGAGACCTTTGCAAAGAAATCTATTACCGGAATTGGATATGAATATATTCGGGGTGAAGATAAAGAGTTCCCTATTGTTCGAATGATGCACGAAATAACCGGATCCATGGCCGTTCAAATAGCCTCACATTATCTGGAAAGCATGAGTGGTGGTCAGGGAATTATGCTGGGCGGTATATCCGGAGTGCCACCTGCTACAGTCGTTATTCTGGGAGCCGGAATAACCGGTGAATACGCAGCCCGAACAGCCTTGGGCTATGGAGCACAGGTTTTTGTTATGGATACGGACTTGACGGCTTTAAGAAGACTTGAAAATGCTTTGGACCGAAGAATAATTACAGCGGTCGCAAATCATCAATATTTGAATTCTGCACTTAAATTTGCAGACGTTATTATTGGAGCCGCCATGGCTGAGGGAGAGCGTTCCCCATGCTGGGTGACCGAAGAAATGATCGCCGGCATGAAGCCGGGCAGCGTAGTTGTTGACACAGTTATCGATCAGGGTGGGTGTGTAGCCACAAGCCGCCAAACATCGCACTCTAACCCTGTTTATTCTCAGCATGAGGTAATTCATCACTGTGTACCTAACATTCCCGCCAACGTGCCAAGAACAGCAACCTATGCACTTAACAATGTGTTGGTTCCATATATTTTATCCATTGGCGATGCAGGCGGTATAAAAGAATGTCTGTGGGAAAATGTTGCACTGAGAAATGGCACATATGCCTACAAAAATAATATTACCAAGAAATCTTTGGCCAACATGTTCGATATGCCGTACCGTGAAATCGAAATGCTTATAGCTTCCCAAATTTAACTAAATATGACTGATTGAAATCATGTCTGAGCTCAATGAATCCAATTACAAGCGTATTGCCATGATTAACTGGATTCTCGCTGTACCAATGATCGTTCTCTTTGCATGGCCGTATCATTTGTCTGCAGGACTATTAGGAATTGATACATATCTTAAATATGTGGGAGCTCTTTTGTTCTCAGCTCCTTTTATGCTTACCATTCTACATGGACATGTAACCATGGCTTTGGGAGCGGTTCATCGTCACCACTATTATAAGTGGATGACCGATGAAAAACCACTTACCTTTGGACTACTCTTTCATCCCATGTTTGTGAAAACCCGATTCAGGCTAATTCTTCTCGTTATAAGTCTGCTGATATTGCCTGTAGCATATATACTTGGGATCTGATTAAACTGAATGTTTTTGATGCAGTTTTAATTAAGTCATCAAATAGAAAAAATACGCTATAGTTGGATTCCAAAGGTCACCAAATAATCAAAAACTGGTTTTCTTCTAAAGGATGGGAAATCTTCCCTTTCCAGCATAAAGTATGGAATGCATTTCATGAAGGAAAAAATGGGCTACTAAACGCGCCAACCGGAAGTGGGAAGACATTCGCGCTTTGGATGCCAAACCTCATTAAATGGATCGATGAAAACCCTGAAAATTATCAGAGTAAATCGGAAAACGGTCTTAAGATACTCTGGATCACACCACTGCGAGCTTTAGCTAAAGATATTCAAAAAGCACTCCAGCTATCTGTCAATGATATGGGAATACCCTGGGAGATCGGCAGAAGAACCGGAGATGTGTCCCAATCCATTAAGCAAAAGCAGAATCGGAAAATGCCTGAGGTGCTGATCACCACTCCTGAAAGTGTTCACATCCTTATGGCTCAAAAGAAGTACAAACGTCATTTTAAAAACCTGGATGCTGTAATTGTCGATGAATGGCACGAACTGCTTGGTTCAAAAAGAGGTATTCAAACAGAACTTGGCCTGTCACGATTGAGAAGTCTTCGCCCTGATCTTTCTGTTTGGGGCATCTCTGCTACCATTGGTAATCTAGATGAAGCACTTGAGGTATTAGTCGGTCCTGAAACTGGATCAGACTCAGTCATCATTAAGGCTAGTATTCAAAAGAATATCGAGGCTGTTTCCATCCTTCCAGATAAAGTTGAAAATTTTCCCTGGTATGGGCATTTGGGACTGAAACTACTTCCAAAGATCCTTCCTATCATTGATAAAAGCAGATCGACGCTGATCTTCACAAATACCCGCGCCCAATCAGAGATATGGTTCCAAAATTTGCTGGAAACACGACCGGATCTCGCGGGAACTATAGCTATTCATCACGGTTCTTTAGACCGTAAAGTCAGGGATTGGGTCGAAACTTCGCTTCACGAAGGAATGCTCAAAGCTGTAGTTTGCACCTCAAGCCTTGACCTTGGAGTGGATTTCAGTCCTGTTGAAACTGTAATACAGGTAGGTAGTCCAAAAGGAGTTGCCAGGTTTATGCAGCGTGCAGGACGAAGTGGTCATCAACCCGGCTCAACCAGCAAGATATATTTTGTACCTACGCATGCCCTCGAACTGGTTGAAGCTTCTGCACTGAGATCCGCTATCAATACAGAGGAAATGGAGAGTCGGGAGCCTATACTGAAACCATATGATGTGTTAATTCAATATCTGGTAACACTGGCTGTTTCAGATGGGTTTTATCCTGATGAAACCTTTTCTGAGATCAAAAACACCTTCGCCTATCAGACACTTTCAATTAAAGAGTGGGAAGCGATCCTTCAATTTATAACAGTGGGTGGGAAATCTCTGAGTCAGTACAATGAGTACTCAAAGGTCGATATCGAAGACAATGGGCTCTATAAAGTCAACGACCGAAGAGTGTCTCGCCGGCACCGTATGAGCATCGGTACTATTGCAAGTGATGCCATGCTCAGGGTTAAATACTTGAGCGGTAAGACCCTTGGGGCTGTCGAAGAATGGTTTATAGCTCAACTCAATACCGGAGACACTTTCTGGTTTGCAGGACGAAATCTGGAACTGGTTAAGATCAATGAAATGACGGTGTATGTAAAAAGAACGAAAGGCAAATCATCCAAAGTACCGGCTTACTTAGGTGGCAGAATGTCTCTTTCTTCAAATATGACCCATATCTTAAGAAAAAAAATGCATCAGGCTGTATCCGGTGACTTTTCCGATATTGAGCTCAGAGCACTTGAGCCCCTTTTTAAAATTCAAAACGATTGGTCGATACTCCCCGATCAGGATCAGTTTCTTATAGAAAAATCATTTTCACGGGAAGGTTGTCATCTATTTTTCTTCCCTTTTGAAGGAAGATATGTACATGAGGGAATGTCCGCTCTGATCGCACACCGAATCTCAAAAATGACCCCCATCACATTTTCCATAGCCATGAATGATTATGGATTTGAGTTACTTTCAGATCAGGATATTCCAATTGAAGCGGCCCTTGAGAATAACCTTTTTTCAACCAACGATCTTGTTGAAGACATCATGGCAAGTATCAACAGTGCAGAATTGGCTAAACGCAGATTCAGAGAGATTTGCCAGGTCTCGGGATTGGTTTTCAAGGGCTTTCCCGGACAGGCTAAAACAAAAAAGCATCTGCAGATGTCAAGCAGCCTCTTTTTCGATGTTTTTACGGAATATGAACCGGATCATCTCCTCCTTCAGCAAGCCTTTGATGAAGTAATGAGTTATCAGCTGGATGAGGTCCGGCTTCGCAAAGCTCTTAAAAAGATCTCGGAACAAGAGATTATATTTAAACAAACAGAACGGTTCACACCTTACGCTTTTCCAATAATGGTAGACAGACTCAGAGAAAAACTAAGCTCTGAAAAGCTAATTGACCGAATTCGAAAAATGCAAAAACAGTTAGAAAAACATACCTGATGAACTTAGATGGCAGCCTCAAAATAACAGTAATGGAGCATAATTGGATGCTTTTACCTGAAAAAGCGCTGTTTTGGAGAGATCAAAATACGTTGGTCGTATCCGATCTGCATCTTGGTAAATCGGGGCACTTCAGAAAACACGGCATTGCGATACCACAATCTGTAAATACATCTAATATTCAGAAGTTGAATAAGCTGATTAGACAGCTTAAGCCTGCCAGGATCATTTTTCTCGGTGATCTCTTTCACAGTCAGTATAATGCCGAGTTTGAAGACTTTAAAGACTGGCGAAAAGCAAATGCAGAAATTGAGATGATTCTAACTCTCGGCAATCACGATATCATTTCACAACACGAATTTGAAAAAACCGGCTTAGAATGTGTAAACACCTATAAGGTCGGTCCTTTTACGTTTATGCACGATGAACAAGATGCTGCTGATAAAGGCAGTTTTTCGGTATCGGGTCATATTCATCCAGCAGTCAAATTAAAAACCAAGGGGCGACAAAGCATCTACACTCCCTGTTATTTTGTTGGTGAGTCAAAAATACTTCTCCCGGCTTTTGGTACATTTACAGGTACTTTTTTAGTTAAACCCTCTCAAAATGAGATGATCTATGCTATCGTAGATCAAGAGGTAATTAATATTTCCACGATCATATAGTCAATTGTCAAAATGCGTTACATTAAAAATTCAGCCGTCTTCACACTGATTATAGTCTTCGTTTTAGTGCTATTGCCCGATCTGTTACAAGCACAAAATGGCACTTTTGATGCTCAAAATTACGCGCAGAAATCATACGATCTCCAAAAAAAGGTATGATTTTACTCGGTAGCTGGGCAACATTGAATCTTATTTCAGGCTCCACGGGGTATTTTCTGAGCGAGAATGACACTAAATATTTTCATCAGATGAACGCCGGATGGAACGTTGTAAATCTGGGCATTGCAGGTTTTGCCTTATATAATCTGGGGCAATCAGACCCTTCTTTTCTTAGCTACTCAGAGACGGTAACCGAATTACAAAATCTTGACAAGATCCTGCTATTCAATGCCGGTCTTGACTTCGGATACATAGCAGCAGGTGCCTGGTTTTGGGAAAGAGGTCTTAGAAAGAATTCAGACAGACTTCAGGGCTATGGAAAATCACTCATATTGCAGGAAGGCTTTCTCTTAGTCTTTGATGCGATCTTGTATCTTATGCATTCTCCTCTCACTAAAGAGGTCATAAATAATCCCGAAAATTTTCAGATCACAGCTAACGGATTTAAAATTTACTTTTGATCACTGATTTGATTTGCGTTTAAAACAATGATGAAGACGGCTTAAGATCCTGTGTTTTTTCGTCCTTACGTTTGCATTTGATATGTCAAATTCTTCCACAGCATCGTCTGTGCTGGCATCCGGGCGATCCATGAAGTAAACTATAAACTCTCTTGACTTCTTTCTGAGCTCATCCAGGCACTCCTCCAGTATTCGTTGTCTCTCTTTATCCAGAAGGTTCTGAAACTGCTCCTCAGGCTCGTATATCTCATTGAAAGACTCCTCATCGTACTCAAACTTATGTTCTCTCTTGACATACCGAATATATTCGTGCCTGCATGACTTGATGAGATAACTGAATATGTATTTATTGTTTTTGATGTTATTCTTCCTAATCTGTTCAAATACATCCAGGAAAGCCTGCTGCACACATTCCTTTGCTGCATTCTCTTCAGCACTCATCACCACTTGCAGATAGTCCTCCAGCCTTGGTATCACCTCGGAGAGAAGTTCACTTGCTTTGGCTTCATTTCCTTTCTGAAGCGCTTCAACCAATTCTGAATAATCAACTCTTTGTTGTGCCAAACTTACCAACTAGTAATTTTAAGATTCTTACAACGTAAGCATTCATTTTGTTAGAAGATGCTCTGTAGATAAAATCTAAGAAAATGAATTCACCTCCAATAATAACTGATTTTTTTTGAATTATTAATTCATTTTAATCTTTTAGTGGCAGCTATATATATTAAAAATTAGATTAATTCTGTAACAATAAGTATAGAAGTCACTCATGTACTGGAGGAATTGAACGCTTATTTAGCAAATAATCCCTCAAATATAAATTTGTAACAATGAAGAGCAGTTATACTCCTGTACTTAACCAATAATTTACATATAACTCGAATAATCAATCCTACTACCATGAAATCACTTAAATCAACCATCGCCCTGTTATCCATCGTTGCCCTCTCATTCGGTTGCGCCTCCGTGACCGACGCTTCCCTGACCGAAGAACTGGCCAAGCAACCTGAAACCGTCACCAATGCCCCTGACAACAGCGTATTCTCCGGCGGTGCTGACGTCAAACCCATCGTAGAACGTCCTGATTAAAACTTCAGACTAATTTCAATATCTCTCTTAAACCATATCAATCCTACTACCATGAAATCACTTAAATCAACCATTGCCCTGTTATCCATCGTTGCCCTCTCATTCGGATGCGCCTCCGTGACCGACGCCTCCCTGACCGAGGAACTGGCCAAGCAGCCTGAGACCATAACCAATGCCCCTGACAACAGCGTGTTTTCCGGCGGTGCTGACGTCAAACCCATCGTAGAACGTCCTGATTAAAACTTCAGACTAATTTCAATATCTCTCTTAAACCATATCAATCCTACTACCATGAAATCACTTAAATCAACCATTGCCCTGTTATCCATCGTTGCCCTCTCATTCGGATGCGCCTCCGTGACCGACGCCTCCCTGACCGAGGAACTGGCCAAGCAGCCTGAGACCATAACCAATGCCCCTGACAACAGCGTGTTTTCCGGCGGTGCTGACGTCAAACCCATCGTAGAACGTCCTGATTAATATTCACTAATTCAGTATGTTTATAAAAAAACAAAAGGGCCAACTTTGATCATTTTATATTTGATCATTTCTTTTTTTCTGATTTCTGATTCGGTGAGCGTAAGTGAAAAAACAGCGACACAGGTAGAACATTATGTTAACGAATTACAGAATGATGATAATGAACAGTTATATATCTGGGCTTTAGGTGAGATAGCATCCATTGATTGTCAGCGCCTTCAATTAGTAAAAAAAACTGTTGGATTGTTGTCAGAGTCACATTATAAAGATCAATTTGATTCAATTTCATGTGATGATTTAAATTCTGATGCTTTCAATATTGGCAACTATATTGACGCATTTTTGCCGAAAGATTATCAACCCATTTTAAAGGAATTAGAATCTGAAATAAGTTCAGATATACTTGCCTATGATGAAAATCATCTGATTCATTTTTTATTATTAATGAATACAGAGTATTCAAATTTATACCCAAATGATTACTTAGAAGAAGCTGTCAATATCTGGTCCGAATATCTTAATAGACTAAATAAAGACGACCTTGAGTACTCTTTAGTCATATCAAACATTATTCGTGCTTCGTTTTTATTACAAAATGATAATGTTGTTGAAAAACTTTCTTTAGACTTCCTTCAAAATAATATTTTACCCAATACATACTACAAACTGAGAATATATGGCTTCATTGATTTCACGTATTACATATTTGGTCAGTATGATAAATCACTAAAGATACAAAGGGAATATTCTTTACCCCTAGCAGATTTTCTTGGATTCAATAATCAAATTAATGAAATAAAGTCAAGACAAGGTGCTTATCTCTTTTCTCTAGGTAAATATCATGAATCAATAAGAGTCTACGAAGATCTCTACAAAAACTTTGAAACTTTTGAAAAACAGTACGAACTCTTTACAAATTTAGGAATCAATTATTTAAAGATTGGTGAATCAAATAGATACCTAAACTTTCAGCTTAGAGCATTAAACCAAGACATTGAAAGTTATAAAAGTAAACTTACCATCTACCGGAATTTAATGAGCTACTATACATCAATTAAAGATGTAAGCTCGGTCATGTACTACTTTGAACTTGCTAAAGATTTAGCGAGAAAAAACGGTGATCAAACGGAAATTGCTTTTATTGATTTCTACTTAGCCTCTTTTTACTGGAATACTCTTAAAGATCACAATCAGGCATTAAAATTTATCTCCTTGGCAGAAAGTGAACTAAATAAAACCTCAGATTATGATATGTACATCGACCTGTTACTAGAAAAGGGGTACATTTTACTAAAGATCGATTCCCTAAATACAGCACATAATGTATTTGAGGAATCAAAAAATCTCTCCCTATCCAAATCGGATACTCCTAATTACATAGATGCACTGGTAAATCTGGCGGCTATAAACCTCAAAAATGGTGAACTTGATGAAGCAGAAGCAAGTCTTAAAGAGATCAGTCTTTATCCAAAAGATAACCTGGATTTTGAGCTTTTGGTTAAATATTTCACCGTTAAGGCAGACTTCCTGTCAAAAAATAATGATAACAGACAGGCTATAGAAGATATACAGCCGGTTGTCACACAGGTCATTGATCGTGCCAAGAATAACACCGATTCCCAACAAGGTTTTTGGACTATTGAGGATGAGTATCTGGATGCTTTTCAATTGGCTTTGAAATTATATCTGGAAGAAAATGAGCTCCATAATGCGCTAACCACGCTTGAACAATTCAAAACGATCAATGATGCCTCTCTTTATAACAGTCCCTTAGTGAAAGCCAGTAAACTTACTGAAGAAGATCTGGCTGAAGAAAAATTACTTTCCGATAGGCTACAAAACTTAAGAAACAAGTATTTGAATGCCTCTGGTTCTGACCGTTTCGAGATAAAAAGACAAATGGATCAGGTTTCGGCTCAAAGAGAACAGATTTTGTCTAAGGTTGAGCTCGACAAAGAAAACAGCCTTCCCTCCTTGTGGAAACTGCAGCGCTCAATAAACCCCAACGAATTGGTCCTGCATTTTACAGAAATCGGAGATAAGCTTTATGTATCTCAAGTCACAATGAACGACATAAAAATTAAGGCTTTACCTTTTGAAACCGAAATTAAGCAGCAATTTAATTCTGTAGCTGATGATCTGGCTTCAGGATTCACCAACCTCGAAGAGCTGCATGGGCTTTATAATTTCCTGAATTTAGAGATTCCCGATCATACTAAGCTTATCACAATAATACCTGATAACTATCTTTACAGGATTCCTTTAGAAGTACTTCCAACCCGTGCTCCTGATTCACCGATAAGTTATGGGAGTACACGGTATATGTTAGAAGATCACCACTTCAGGTACTTTACCTCTCTCAAAGAGTTTGATAGCAACCGACGGGCCTCAAAAAATAAGCTTGTAAACGACTTCGCTGCCTTTTCGATCTCAAATTTTGAGGATTTCGCGATCAATGATCTTCCTTCGTTGCCTTACGCAACCGTAGAAAGTAATAATATTGAAAGTGCACTAACTTCCCTGAATAGAAAGGAGGTATATAATGGAAATGAAGCCACCAAAGAAGCCTTTAAACATTCAGTTGAACATTCAAGGCTGGTCCATGTAGCTACTCACAGTGAGGTATCCGAGCAAAATCCTCTGTTTTCTACCATCTATTTAAAAAATCCTGAGGCAGATGCCGACCTTGATTCGGAGCAGGCACTGTACGCCTACGAATTATTCGATACTCCATTGAACAGTGAGTTCATTATGCTGAATTCATGCAGCTCCGGATCCGGCAACTATATTCAGGGGAGTGGTATCATGGGCATCAGCAGAGCGTTAAGGTATGCAGGAGCCAAAAGCTTAGCCCTTAATTTGTGGTCTGTTAATGACAAAATAGCATCTGAATTTGCTACCGACCTGTATTCCTATCTAAATGAAGGACACACTAAAAGTGAATCTATTCGCATGGCAAAATTGAATCAGCTTAGATCTGCCAATGCAAATCCGCATTTTTGGGGCGCTTATATGATGATCGGAAATCCATCACCTATCACCCAGAAAAAAGACGGGCTTTTATTTATCGTTTCTCTTCTCGCGCTATCTACAGTATTTTTGAGCTATACTGCTTATCAAAAAAGCAGCTTCTGAAATTTCCAAAAGCTCCTTTTCCAATATTAACTGAAAACTAATTGTTAGTTAAATACAGAGCTGTATATAAATAAATGTTACCGGCCGGCAGTCGTTAAGGCATCTACATAAGTTTTAGCTACTCGGCTGTACGCACCATTTAAAGCATAAGCGTTTTTAAAGGCTTCTTCTGCTTCTTCCAGCCTATCCATTTGAAAGTAGGAGTTACCCAGGAACCAATAGCCCTTCTCCAATGTGAGGACATCGATCTGTTTTTGAGTGATCACCATTTCAAAGCTGTCAATAGATTCCTGATATTGACCATTGTTATACTGTATAGAACCCAGACTCAAAGCAAGTTCAGCCTTAAGCTGAGAATCATCTGTTGTCTGCAATTCATTTTGAAGTATGGTAATAGCTTCATTGACCTCACCGTCTGTAGCCAGTTTAATAGCTTCTCTGATCACTTCACTTTCTACTGTTTCCGATATGCCATCTGCACTACGAACCACATCAAGACCGATCTGGTCAACAGGACCTACTGCCAGGTTACTGGTTGTCTCATAATTCATCACACCAATAACACCGGCAACAATGATAACTGCTGCAGCTGCCGCATAACGCATAACATTTGGTAAGGAATAAATTTTTGCGGAAGGCTGAGTTTGTTTATTCCTGTCTAATACAGCTTTAATATTTGCTACGCTTTTCATGTAATCCAGGTAATATTGATCCTGAACTAATTCTGCCCATAGCTCATCTGTTTCGTCTGCATTTAGCTTTCCATTTACATACAGATCAATTTTTCTCTCCAGCTCTTTATTTACTTTACTTTCGATCATTTGTTTTAATTATGATTAAGATTACTAACTGTTTTTCATTCTTACATAACGCCCCGAAACTGCTGGCGTTTTATACCTTATGAGAGCTACCCATCTCATATTTGAGACAAGAGTATTGACCTCTCCATTTGTTACACTTTTGTTTCTTTTTTTTTGAAAAAAATTTTTCCGTCTCGTTTTCTTATTATAAAGAGTGTTCAGGTAGTACTAATGTTACACACATTTTTATCTTTAATCGCCTAATTAACCTATTCTAATTACCAATTTAATGATGTACCGTAAACAATTCCTGTTGCTCCTTTCCTTTGCGTTACTTGCTTCATGTGAAAAAGACACTCAAGTTTCCGGTAATATTGATTATTTAGGGGATTCAAACCTGATCCTAAAGCAAATCCCCGTTCATTATAAATATGCTCCTATTTTTCAGGATACTTTTAACGTAAGTGAGAGCGATCATTTTGAGTATACAACAAAACTCGATTCCAGTGAGATAAGATTGCTTTTTATTGGTGATAAAGAGTATCCATTATACCTAACATCAGGAAGTGAACTTTTGTTAACTATTGAGAGATCCACTTTCCCGAAAAATGTAAAAGTTGACGGATACGAAGAAGACTGGGACGAAAAATATACTGATTACCTTACAGCTATTACTGATTTAGAAAAAAAGATTCCGGTTGAAGAGGAAAAAATCAAAACAGGCCAAGACAACGATCTCCTAAAAATTAGTGAGAAAAAATATGAGCTTGCTGAACAATACCTAAAAGGCACACCTCTGCAAGATTATTATCTAAAGGCTATTGGTGAACATCTGGTATTTAGTATTCGATCAGTTGAGTATAATCAACGGTTCTATGAAAATTTTAATCCAGATTCAGCCCGAAAAGCCATTTTCGCAGAGGCCGATTCTCTTAACTTTTTCACTATCGCATCGCTGAAAGCACAGCGAGCCGGCATCCGTGATTTTGCACATTACTATGCACGAACTTTTGGAATTTATGACAGTGTTAAGACAGTTTATGGTATGGATCTCTCAGAATATGACATTAAACGGGTAGCATATGAAGAGCTAAATGAGAAGCGCATTCAGGTTTTAGATCATATGAAAAGCCGTGACGCTCTGGCACATGCAAAAATGTATTTGATAGCAGAAAGAATCGGCGAACAACCGCTTGAAAAAGCACAACCCAGTTATGAGAGCTACCTTCAAAATTTCAGTGATTATCCTGTGTATACACAGTTTCTGAAAAACTTCTATAAAGATATCAAATCCGTATCACCGGGTGAACCTGCAATTCCCTTTTCACTACCTGATATAGATGGAAACATCCACACCATGGATGACTATCGTGGTAAATTCGTGCTTCTTGACTTTTGGGCCGGCTGGTGTCAGCCTTGCCTCGAGGAATTCCCCCATATGAAAGACATCTACGATAATTACTCACGGGATGAACTTGAGATTATTGGCATATCAAATGAAGCTGACAGTTTAGTTTGGGTACAAGATCTGCAACACCTGAATCTGCCTTGGCCTCAACTTTATGGTGGTGACGGATTTGATGAAGAAACCTTCAAGGCCTATAAAGGCGGGGGAATTCCATTCTATATTCTTGTAGATCCGGATGGAAAAATTGCCAGATACAACGATATCAGAGCCTCTTTTAATTTTACCACCGTTTTTGATTCCCTCCTAGAAGAACACAACCAAACGACTGAATGATGATCCGATCTATTATCACCATACTATTGATCTCAGGATTCTTAGCATGCCAAAAGGCCGATACAGAACCAACTCAAGAAATTATAGATACACAGCGACTCGGTCAAATGATTATGATAGGGTTTCGTGGCACCGAATTGTCAGAAGACAGTACCATTTACAAAGACCTCTCCGAGCGTAATATCTCCGGGGTTGTTTTATTTGACCGGGACGTGATCACCGGAGATCGCAGCCGAAATATAAAAGATCCCACCCAGCTCATGCAGCTCAGTAACAGCATCATTGCAGCCACACCAAATTCTCCCTTTATCGCAGTAGATCAGGAAGGCGGTTTGGTGAGCCGGCTCAAGGAAAGTAAAGGATTTCCAAAGTCAGTTTCTGCGGAATATTTAGGGAATCTTGATAATGAAGATTCCACCAGGCATTATTCCCGCCTCATGGCACAGGAATTTATGGTGGTACGAACAAATACCAATTTTGCACCGGTTGTAGATGTTAACACCAATCCCGACAATCCGGTGATCGGAAAACTGGAACGCAGTTATTCAGCTGATCCCAAAAAAGTAGCTGAACATGCCGGATATGTAATTGATGAGTTTTCCAAAGAAGGGATCCTGTCGGTGCTGAAGCATTTTCCGGGACATGGAAGCTCGACTGCTGATAGTCATTTAGGATTTACGGATGTGACCGATACCTGGGATGAAAAGGAACTCATTCCCTACAAAAAACTCTTCGCAGAAAATGAAATTCGAGCCGTAATGACTGCCCATATTTTCAACGCCAACATAGACTCTGTTTGGCCGGCCACCCTTTCTCATAAAACCATCAACGGATTGCTGCGGGACTCACTTGGGTTTGACGGTGTCGTCTTTTCTGATGACATGCAGATGGAGGCTATCCGCTCAGAATACGGACTAGAAACAGCCATTCAACAAGCTATTAACGCCGGCGTGGATGTACTGATCTTTGGTAATAACCTCCATTACGAACCGGACATCGCCAAGCGAGCAATTGGAATTATCCAACAATTATTGCGCGAAGGAAAAGTTGAGAAAGTGACCATAGAAAAATCATTGGCGCGTATCGATTCTTTGAAAATAGATGTGATCGATGAACTGTGTAGTTGTATGGATTTTTAGAATGAATAAGAACGAGGCTCTTACCAAAACCGAAACCTATGTACGTCAAAAACTGGAAGGAGAAGGCTCCGGACACGATTGGTGGCATATTCACCGCGTTCGGAATACGGCATTAAAACTGGCTGAAAAGGAACAAGCTGACCTTTTTATTGTGGAACTAGCAGCCCTCCTTCACGATATAGCGGATCATAAATTCCACGAAGGAGATGAGAAAATAGGTCCGGCCACCGCACGAAAATGGCTGGAACACCTAGATGTCAGGGAACCGGTTATTAAACACGTATGTGATATCATCGGGGACGTTTCTTTTAAGGGAGCCGAGGTGGAAACCCCAATGAAAACGGTCGAGGGTAAGGTAGTACAAGATGCTGATCGCCTTGATGCTTTGGGAGCTATTGGGATTGCCCGGGCTTTCGCTTATGGCGGATATAAGGAACGGGAGCTTTATAATCCTGAAGTCTCTCCCGAACCACACCATTCATTCGAAGAATACAAAAGCAGCATTGGCCCTACCCTTAATCATTTTTATGAAAAATTATTTCTGCTAAAGGATCGGATGAACACTGACACCGGTCGACGGTTAGCGGAAAAACGACATCATTTCATGAAAGAATATGTTAATCGATTTTTAGCAGAATGGAAAGGTAACGATTAATATCTCGCTCCAACGCAGAGCGTCAGTAGCGAGACAGTAATAATTATTGAATGTTGAATGTTCCTTACCGGATGATCACTTTCCTTTATAAGCTTCCCCTTCCAAGATCCACTCCGGTTCGTCTTCCCCTTTCAGGTAATAATCAAAATACTCTTTCATGCGGATGGCATAATCTAATTTGTTGGAGAACTTCTGAAGGTGGTGCGGTTCGTCATGGTACTGTAAGAATACCACATCCTTGTCATAGCGTCGCATGGCCAGGTATAACTCAATACTTTGCTCCCAAGGCACCGCACCATCTGCGTCACCATGCATGATCAGCATTGGTGTGTTTATCCTATCAGCATAGAATACGGGAGAGTTCTCGATATAGAGATGTGGAGCCTCGACGAGTGTTTTACCGATTCGACTTTGAGTCTTTTCATACTGAAACTGCCGGGCTAAACCGGAATCCCATCTAATACCGCTATAAGCACTTGTCATATTACTGACGGGGGCTCCTGAAACAGCTGCATCAAAGATATCAGTTTGAGTTACCATATGAGCTGTCTGATAACCGCTCCATGAATGCCCATGCAAACCAAGTTTATCTTCATCTGCAATTCCCATGTCAACAAGTTTAAGTATTCCGGGTACCAAACTTTTCGTTGCTGAAAGTCCCGGGCGACCGATCTCAAACCTGATATCCGGTAAAAACACAACGTATTCATCACTTACATACTGCGCAAAAACAGGCCTGTGGTTGGTCTTTGGTTCGTTGAAATCATGCAGCCGATCAGTAAAAAAGCGGTAATAATAGGTCATGATCGGATAGCGTTTGTTGGGATCATAATTATCCGGTTTGATCACGACTCCTTGTGTAAATACTCCATCAACACTCAGCCAGTTTATTAGTTCAGCACTGCCCCAGTTCCATTTATTCTTTAGATCCATGTGCAATTGCGTAAGCTGGTCTTTACGGCCAAATTTCCAGTTGTTCGCAACCCATATGTTAGGGAATTCATCGTATGCCTCCCGTTTGTAAAGAACGGTTGATGCATCTTCAGCTTTCTTTATAAAAGTGAACTTTTTGTCTTCCTCCAGTAATCGGTTCACGCCTGACCGATTAGCCCTGGCTGAGTAAAACCCGAAATTTTTATTCAGGTCATGATAGGAAGTCAGAAGAAGTTCTTCACTATTTTTAAAAGCTTCGTCCCTGTCCTTGTTCATATCTTCTATTCGGAAGATACGGTCTGTATCTCTACCCTCTCCTGCAGTAATATTTCTTGAGCTTCCGTTTGAGGTCTCGAATCGCCAGATATCAAACTTATCATAGATCAAAACTGCGCGATCATTTTCTATCCAACCGGCAATGCCATAACCGGGTACAGCCGATGGGTAATCATGATCCTCATTATAAAATGGGACATCCATATTTTGGGTAATATTCTTTGTTTCACCTGATTGCGTATTCACTAAAAACCAATGCTTATCCTGATAATAGGAAGCATATTTACCCTGAGGCGAAAGATTCACCCACCCTCCAAAATGTTCGAGAAACTGTGTTCTTTCTCCTGTTTTTGGCTCCACAAAAAAGTAATCCCGATAACTACCATCCCAGGTTCTCTCTCGCATATAGGGTTCGTCCGTACTTCCTATCAGGATATTAGGATTATGATCAACACTTACATCAGGCATATCATGATCTGCAAGCTGTACCCACTCACTATTTTCTAAATGATAAACCGCCGTAAAAAGATGATTTTTTCGGGAGTTCCATGTTTTCTTTTCATGGGTTTTGATCTGAGGGTCTTCCCCGTGCCAGATGTCAAGGCCACGGTCATCCACAATATCATCTACATCATAAACATCAATATCTTCCTCATCATCCTTATTTGCATCCAAAGCAGCCATCTCTGCATCCATCAATCCAAAGAAAAGACGTTTTCCATCATTCGTGAAGGTAAGTCTGTTATTTGATCTTAAAACAAACCCTTCTTTTACTTGCTCCGATTCCAATGAAATTAAGTTCCTCAGTTCATCATTCTCCTTGTTCCAAATATGTAAAGAGGCATCGGTCTCAACATACGAGGTGTCATAAGATGCTTTTGTGAACGCAAGTTTTTTAAGGTCATGATCCCACGTCAGGTTTGAATAATAAGCCATTTCCTGTGAATCAATAATCCTCTTTTGTTCTGAATCCAGATCAAAAATATACAACCCATTTTCTGAATCTGTAGTATCAACAACAGAATATGCAAGATAAGTTGATAGGCTGTCGAATGTCATCTCATCTACAAATGGGAGTTCGAATTCTTGCCCTGAAGACAGATTTCTTAATCGCAGAGTTTTACCAAGTCTCTGATTTTCTGACTTAAGATCAGCCACTTCCTTACTTTGCATATGATGAATTGCCAACCATTTTCCGCTCTCTGAAAAAGAGAAAGAACTCACACTGTCAAAAGAAAAAGTATTACCATTGTCTGTAGACAAGAGTGACAAGCCCTTCTGTGGTCCATTCTTTTCATCCTTGAGCTGTACTTTAAGTGGAACTTTACGAAAAGCTGCGACCCAATTTCCACTTTTCGTAATTTGTGGAGATGCTCCCAGGTCGATCGAATAGGTATTTCGACCGTTGGTACTTTTAACTTCAACACGACCATCCCCCCTGTCGGGCCAGACCTCGTAAGTCACCCAGTTACCATTATCTGAGAGTTGGATCGAGCCAATGTCCTCAAATTTCATCACGTCTTCGAAACTCAGCACTCCCTGAGCCGTAGTCCATGATGTAAACATCAATGTGAATAATAGTATTAACCCGGTGCGTATTTTCAGAGATTGCATATATAGATATTTTAATTTTGTGTATGGTTGTAAGAAAAAGTATTTAAACCACATATAAAACGATTAATACTTTGTTTTGAATAATTTTACCACATAAAGATTTGGTTATGAAAAACTCAGGTTACACATACGATTATTTCTTGAAAGCATTTAATGATGCAAAAGACACGGCTACTTCTCTGATTACAGAAACTGAAAATGAAATATTGAAACAGAAACCGGCTAAAGATTCCTGGTCTATGGTAGAGATCTTGAGTCATCTGATACAGGCAGGAAATGAATATTACCAACAAATTGAAAAGGCTCTTGATAAAAATGATGAAGAACTGACAAAGGGGGAGGAGCCATTTACCCCGGGTTTCTTATTCAGGTGGTTCATTGGTCAGGTTAGTCCTGAAAATCGTCGTAAACTACCCACTGTTTCCTCTTTTGAGCCCGGTAAAAGTTCTCACATGGATACTGAAAAGGAATTATCAGATTTTCTAAAACAACAGGACTCGTTCATTCATACAGTAAAGAGAGCTAAACTCGAGGGGCTTGATCTGAATAAAATTAAGGCTAGAAATCCTATCATAAAAATAATCCCCATGTCATTAACCGCTTGTTTAGGTGTAACGGAAGCTCATCAACGACGACATTTTGATCAAATGAAAGAATTGAAGGCAAAATTGCTGAAATAGAAGTTGAGATAAAATATTGACAATCTTTAGTTCAACACCGTGCCTCATAGCAAATACAATTCACCTTGCAAAATATCTTGGTTCAGTAAAAATGTATTACAGTATAACCTAATTCCTATCAAATTTACGCTTTTGTTCGGAGTACTTATCATATGGAAATAGAAATAACCCATATGGCTCATTGCCTTTCTTGCCTACATCCTGATGGTGGCGCTGATGAGCTCTTCTGATCAATTTCATAAGTTTATTATCACTTCTAAACGGCATAAACCGCTTGTGTGCAAACAAGTCATGAATAATGAAGTAAAGTATCCCGTAAACAGCTATTCCGGTGCCAACTCCAAAAGCGGGAGTACTATACGTCGTATCTGCGCCGGTTATCATCAACCAAATTGAAATGGAGGCAAAAATGAGCGAAAAAATATCATTCAATTCAAACAGGCCATGATCAGGTTTATGATGCGATTCATGAATATTCCACAACAAACCATGAAATAACCATCGGTGCACACAATAAGAGACGATCTCCATTCCTGCGAATCCGAGAATTATAAAAGCTATCAGGTATAAAAAATCCATCGTTGATCTGATTTATGTAAGTTCTTCAACCGCTTCTTTGCCAAGCTGCATACCTAAGGCGATACCCATTCCACTGAGTCCGGCTACAAGTAGCACACCATCTGAAATGCTTTTCAATATGGGACTTTTCGTAGGGGTAAAACCCATTATGCCCGACCATTCAGTGTCAATTTCCCAACCGGCAGGAAGCTTCAGTACGCTGTTTGCAAACTTTAAAAGGTGATTTTTGATCCGTTCATTCGTCCCAAACTCTGTCGTTGTTTCTACATCAATGTCATAACTTCGAGCGCCGCCCAATAAAAATCTGTTATTATCAACACCTCTGAAATAATAATAACCGGCGTCAAAATGATAGGTCCCAGTCCACTTTAGATCAAAAATTGGTTTGGTAACAAATACAAAACCTCTACCCGGTTTTATCTCAATATCCGATAAAAGCTTAGAGGTAAATGAATTGGTTGCGATCACTATGTTTTCAGAATGGAGCTCAATGCCGTTATCCAAAAGTATAGATCGACTAGCTGTATCAAGCTTTTCCACTTTAGCCTGCCACCTGAATTCAACCCCAAGCCTCATATTCTTACGATAAAGCGTTCGCATCATCTTTCCGGGATGTAGACAACCTTCATGCTTAATACCTATCGCTTTAAAACCATTATGCGTTGTTTTCTGGTAAACATTATCGACTCCTGCCGCTTCCTTCAGCCAGCGATTAAAAATTGGTAGCTGTTCAGCTGCTTTATCATAAATACCCACATCAGTAAATATTTCATACGCGCCGGGTTCTCTGTAATCAATATTGTCATCTCCCAAGGTATATCTTAAAAGCTGCAGTCCATCAAACCTCTTTCTGATCCTATCGATAATCCTCGATTCCTCTTCGATCTTCAAATCAGCCATGTGCTCTGTGGGAGAACCAAAACATGCAAAACCGGCATTCCTAGTACTTGCTCCTATCGGGAAGAATCCTCTATCCAGGACCAAAACTTTTTTGTTGGGATGTTTCTTTTTAAAAAAATAAGACACTGACTGACCGGTTAATCCTGCACCTATTACGATTAGATCATACTTCTGATCATAGAGTACTTTTTCCCAAAAAGATCGTTCCGCCTTTATCATGTTTCAAACGTATTATTCAAATATCAAACTTGCCATCAATGGAGTAGCTGTTTCAAAGAATCTGTCATCCACATTATATTTTGGATGATGCCAGGGATAAGCAGAATCAGCCTCTTCGCTGGCACTTCCCACAAAGAAGAAAGCTCCCGGAAATTCTTTCTGATAAAAGGCAAAATCCTCTCCGGCCATTACCGGTCGGCGTAACTGAATGACTTTATCTTCACTCAAAAGTTTCCCTGCTGCCTTCAGTACTACCTCCGTTTCATTCTCCGTGTTTATTACCGCAGGATACCCCCTATTGAACTGAAACTTATAATTTCCACCGGCTGCCTCAGTGATTCCTTTAGCTAGTGTTTCAAGCTTTTCGACCACTAAATTCTCCGTTATCGGAGACAAAGTTCTGGCGGTGCCCCAAAGTTTGACCTTTTCAGGTATGATGTTATGTGCTGAACCACCTTCGACCTTCCCAATAGTAACAACTACGGGTTCGGTGGGGTCTACATTACGGCTGGCAATGGTTTGAACCAAGTTGATGTATTGTGAAGCTAAAACGATCGGGTCAATAGTTTCATGAGCCCGGGCTGCGTGACCTCCTTTCCCAATGATCTCCACTTCAAATTCAGATGTAGATGCCATAAGTGGACCAACCTTCGTGGCAACTGATCCTGCAGGATGCATTGGAGAAGTATGTATGCCATAGATCGCATCAACTCCAAGTTTTTGAAAATACCCGGTTTCTGTAAGTAATTTGCCGCCACCAGGTAGTTTTTCCTCCCCAGGCTGAAAAACTAATAATACGGTGCCCTTGATCTCGTCTTTCAGATCGCTCAAAATGCGGGCTACTGTTAATAGATTTGCTGTGTGAGCGTCGTGCCCACAACAATGAGCCACACCTTCGATTTTTGAAATAAACTCCTGCTTGGCAATACCTTCTTCATAAATAGGCAGAGCATCTATATCTGCTCGTAGTGCTATTACCCGCTTTGACTCAATTCCGCCCTTTATAATACCGACACACCCCGTCTCCAAAGGCTTGTCATAAGGGATGCCAAGCTCCATTAACCTTGATTCAATGAATTCTGTTGTTTTAAATTCATTAAAGGAAAGCTCCGGATTTTGGTGCAGGTAACGACGGGTTTCTATAGTCTCCGAAAAGTATTTTTTTGCAAGTTTTGCTATACGGGAATGCATAGAATTTTAATTGGTTTCAATCTTTACAGATAATAAGAATATTATAAGAGCGAACGTAACTTTATGTGGGCTTGATCGTATTATCAACTGTTAACTAATGATCTATATATGAAAACAACATCATGGGAAATAATTTTAGCCGGTTTATTATTTATAGGAGTATCGATCTTTTTGATCGAAAGTAATTCCAACGGTCCTGGTTCCAGTAAAAATAAAGTGAATTCCGATTCTCTTGGCATCAGCTTTAATGGTGAAAATTTTCATGTATTTCAGCTAAAAAGCCTAAAAAATCTTGAGAACCTGGAGAATCTTGAAAAGTTAAAAAACCTCCAAAATTTAGAAAATTTAAAAAACCTGACAAATATTCTTCCAATGGAAATTCGTGCAGAGTTTGAAAAAGAGATAGACGAGATTATTAAAGAAATGGATCAGGAGAGTCTGGAAGTTAATTTTGATGTTGAAAGTAAAATTCTGACTGTAGATCCGGAATCTTTTAAAAACCAGCAAGGCTGGACTGCTAAAAGCCCGGGTGTTTATCACTATGCGAAATCGTTTGATTCCGCTCAAAATAACAAGACAAATCTCACGCTTCCTTTTGGTTCTGTAGAAGTTAGAGGAAATCAAAGCGGTAGAAAAAACCTGATCATAGAGGCTTCAGGCAAGCTCCCGTCCCTTAACGACCTGCGTTCCCAATTAGCTACAGAATTCAATATAGATGGGGAAAGTACCACCGTTAAGTTAATACCCAAAACCGAGAGATCTGATGATCAGAACATCCAAATACAAAGTAAATTGGAAGTGCCAAGAGACATGCAGGTAGATATTCATACCATGGCCGGGCACATAGTTTCAGAAAATATTATGGGTGTTCAGGTATACAAAACTAATGGCGGCCACATCACCTTAAATAATCTATCCGGAAATGTTGAGGCTCAAACCGGAGGGGGCCATATTGAGATAAAAGATTCTGACGGAACGATGACTCTTTTTTCAAAAGGAGGGAATATTCGGGTTCAAGAATTTGAAGGGGAACTGAATCTGCAATCAGGCGGAGGAAGCTTGCAGATCGTTGAGCATAAGGGGAGCGTTTCTGCGTCTACTAATGGTGGTAACATTGAGTTTCGTATTGCTACACTAGATGGGCCTGTAAATACCCAAACCGGAGCCGGTTCGATCACAATATGGATCAGTAAAGATGCAAACGCAGAACTCATCTTGAAAGGCAGTAATGTCGAGATCGATTCCGAATTAAAATTTAATGGCACTCTTCAAACTGGCAGTGCAACCGGAACTATTGGTACAGGTACTCACATGATAACTGCCAAGACTAATTATGGAACTGTTTCGGTGAAAGCCATCAAATAGTTACTCTCAGTTCTTTGCGATAACCGTTCATTATGAGCTATCTTTGTCGGAAATACATACTTTCTGAAATTCCCACATGAGCGAACGCATACTTACTACTAAAGACGGCTCCACAACACTCTATTCTGAGAAATTTGATCAGTACTATCATAATCCCAATGGTGCTGCTTCAGAAAGTATCTACGTATTTTTTGAGCAATCAGGCCTCTTTGAGTCACTTAACAATACTGATTCCCTGACCATATTAGAAATCGGTTTCGGAACCGGCTTAAATTTTCTTTTGCTGGCAGATCACCTCAAAAAAAATAATATTGATACGCAGGTAAAATTCTATTCTATTGAAGCCTTTCCCATCGACAAACAAACGGCTTCAAATATCAATTTTAAAGATCATATTTCGGATCCTGAAATAAAAAATTCACTTCCTGTTATCTTTGACTCATTAAAACCGGGAATGAATTTGATTAAACCATTTGATAACCTAAACATTGAATTAAACCTATTTTATGGTTTTTTCGATGATTTCATCGAAGCCGATATTTCAGCTGATTTCATTTTCCATGACGCCTTTTCTCCGGAAGTTAATGAGGAGCTTTGGACAGTCACGACTTTCGAAAAACTAGCAAAATTATCGCACAAAGAAACAATGTTGACTACCTACTGTGCGGCTTCCGGAGCCAGGGCAGCCATGTCTACTGCCGGTTGGTATCTTGCTAAAACAAGAGGGGCACTTGGTAAACGGGAAATGACGGTCGCCTCACAAGCCGAAGAAAAGCTTAGAAATTTTAAACGTTTGAACGAAAGCCGGCTTATAGAACGCTACAAAAAGGGTGATTTCGATTAGCTTTCCGTCACGAACTCTTTGATCAGTGACTTGATATCTTCAGTTCCTTCTCTTGAACTGGATGAATATGGTAGTATAGGAACTTCAATGTTCATTTCCTTCATAATGCGCCGAACTTTAGCCTTCGACTGATTGACCTTATTCCTAGAGATCTTATCGGACTTGGAAAGTACCACTGCAAAAGGCTTTTCATTCATGGCCATCCAATAAAAAAAATCTTCATCCAGTTGGCTGGGGTCGTGCCTGACATCAACTACCTGTAGAATCAGCTTGAGTGGCTCACGATCCAGAAGATAATCGCGAATACTCTTGCCCCATCTATCCCTTTCCTTCTTAGGAACCTTAGCATAACCATATCCCGGAAGATCCACAAAATAACAGACGTCACCGATCTGATAGTAATTCATCTGTTGGGTCTTCCCGGGTACATTAGATGTTCTAGCCAGATTTTTTTTATTGAGCAGTGTATTGATAAGTGAAGATTTACCCACATTAGATCTTCCTGCAAAACAAACTTCGGGTAATCCCGGTGGCGGACACTCTTCTAATTTAGTGGCACTTGTAATGAATTTAGCTTGATTATTGAACATCAGATAAGCTCGTTAGCCTCTTTTTCTACACCAAAATTAACCGGAACCGGATAATTTCCGGTGAAACATGCCGTGCAGTAACCATGCTCCGATGGATTTGCTTCTTTAACCGCGTTGACCAATCCTTCAGCAGACAAGTAGCGAAGGCTGTCAACGCCAATTTCTTTGGCCATTTTTTCAATATTACGGTCAAATTTATTGGCTATAAGCTCGTCCGGACTTGGAAAGTCCATTCCATAATAGCAAGGGCTGATAATTGGTGGAGAACTGACAAGAAAATGAACCTCCGATGGATTACATTCCCGGATCATATCAACCAGGTAACGGGAAGTGGTCCCGCGAACGATTGAATCATCCACGATAATAACTGGCCTGCCTTCAATAACTCCACGAACAGGATTAAACTTGGTTCTTACCTTTTGCTCACGGGATTTTTGGCCGGGTGAAATAAAGGTTCGCCCAACATAGTGATTACGGATCAACCCCATATCGTAACGGCAATCGTAACCCAATTTCTGACTTTCGGACGCATACCCAAGTGCGGCTGTATTACTTGAATCTGGAACTGAAAAAACAACAGGTTGTTTTCCGGATTTATCGTTCTTAACAACGTCATCCAGCGGATGTTCCGTTGCTAATTTTTTACCGAGATTCCTCCTGATCTTATCCACCATTTCCCCGAAAATCATACTGTCTGGCCTGGAAAAATAAACGTATTCAAAAATACATTGACTGGTACTTGTTCCTTTCGCAGGTGGAATAAAAAATGATTTAGGTTCACCGGTTTCGTCTGCTTCCTTATCGATAACCACCACCTCACCGGGTTTCACATCTCTTAGATACTCAGCATTGTTGATATCAAAGGCACAAGTTTCACTAGCCACACAAAATGAACCATCTACTTTACCCAAGGCAAGGGGTCGAAATCCGTTAGGATCACGCACTGCGATGAGTTTATCATCAGTAAGAATTACAAGGCAATATGCGCCCTCAATTTGACGCAATGCATCCATGATCTGATCCATTTGATCCTCATATAAACTATGTGATATCAGATGAAGAATAAGCTCGGTATCAGATGTACTTTGAAATAACACCCCCTCCTTTCTGAAACGCTCCCGAATCTGCTTAGCATTCGAGAGGTTCCCGTTATGACCAATAGCAAGATTGCCATTCCTGTAATGAACACGAAACGGCTGAATATTTGCAGGGTTTTTAGAGGAACCTGATGTGGAATACCGGTTATGCCCAATAGCATTATTACCTTTCAGGATCTTATTAAACACCTTAGACTTATTAAAGACATTGAGAACCAGCCCAAAATCTTTGTAAGCGGGCATGACCGGCCGCTCCTTCTCTTTATCATAGAAAGAAGTTACAATGCCGGCAGATTCCTGCCCCCTGTGTTGAAGGGCGTGCAGACCATAGTAAGTATGCACGGCAGCGTCAGGGTGATTATAGATACCATATATTCCACAATACTCGCGAGGTTTATCGCTCATATTCAAAGCTCCAAAAATAATGAGTGTTTATAAACAATAAGATAAGAAATGATGGGACTATTCGGGAATCGGATAAGGAACAAGTTTTCTACAGGTTATTAACAACTCACTCATGATCAGATCAAACTTTTCGGGATCTCCACAAAAAATTCAGTTCCCTCTCCCACTTTGCTTTCAAACCATATCTTCCCGTTCATTCGCTCTACAAATTCTTTGCTGAGGCTTAGCCCAAATCCGGTTCCTTTTTCATTTTGAGTACCTTCCCTGGTCCAATTCTTATTTTCAAAGACCTTGTCTTTGGCAGATTCAGGGATGCCGATACCTTCGTCTTTTACTTTAATAATTACGTGATCCGTTAGTTCTTCAGCAGAAACCGTTATTCTATCACCGGGCTCTGAGAACTTAATAGCATTGGAAATTAGATTTCGAACTACAAGTGAGAGCGCATTAAAGTCTGCTTTTACATCAGATACATTAATGGATTCGGAATTCAGATCCACCTTCTTTTTATCAGCTATAAATTTTTGCGAATAGAGAACATCCTCTGTCAAGTCAGAAATATCTATTAGTCTTAAATTAAGCTCAACACCTGACAATTGCTCCTTAGCCCACGCCAATAGGTCTTCCATTACATTTGAATTTTCTTGTAATGAAGCTTCAAGCTCGGGGACCATTTCCTTAATTTCATCCTGTGTTAAAAAGTCGTTCTTTATCAGACTTAACATACCCTGCATTGACATCAAAGGAGATCTGAGATCATGGGAAATAATGGCAAATAATTTATCCTTTGATTTATTCAGTTCTTCCAACTCCTGTTTCTGCCTCTTAAGCTGATCATACATTATCTCTTTTTCATGAGATGCTTTTTTCATCTTATATAGCAGTACTGAGATCAATATAATCACCAATAAACTTGCTATGATGAGTATCAATTGATTACGGAGCTGCCGTTCCTGATTTATTTGTTTTTCCTGCAGTAAGCTGTTGATCTCATTTTGTCTTCCCAATTCAAGAAAGTTTTCAGCATTTGCAAGTTCCCTGTCTTTTTCAACCTTATTTACACTATCAGATAATGCAGAATACTTCAGAATTTTATTATATGCATTTTCGTAGTCGTCATTCTTAGCATAGACTTCATGCAAAGCCTTAGCTACTTCTATATTTAGATTGATGTTATAAGAGCTCTCAGCAACTGATTCCGCTTTTTTCAAGTATGCAATAGCCTCCTCAAATCTCGCTTGTTCAGAGTACATGTTACCTATCACGAAATTATTATAATAAATACCTTCGTTTATAGCCTGATCTTCAGATATCTTTAACGATCGGAATAACAGATCTTCTGCTTCCTGGTAGCGTTCCATCTTGGCTAGCGTTGCCCCCCTGTTGTGCATTATGATAGGAGAGTCTGTACCCGGTCTTAATATTGAAATAATATCTTGTGCACGATCAAAATTAGTGAGTGCAACCTCATACTCACCCATATTACCAAGTGTGTTTGCCAGATTCAGATGAGCCCTGTAAATGTCAATTTGAGAGTTACGTTCTTTGGCAAGTTCAAGTGAGTTTTCCAGATAGTACTTAGATTTTTCGTACTCCTCGTTATCGCTATATGCCAAACCCAAATTATTATACGCTACAGCCAATAAAGCACTGTCTTCTACTGACCGAGCATAATCAATTGATTCAAGATAATTTTTCAGGGCCTGCTCTGTTTGCCCCATATCCCTGTAGATCACTGCAAGGTTATGAAGTATCCCTGCTCTAAGTCTGTTCGCTTCAGTTTCATGCAATCGATCCAAGTACTGCATGGCAGTATTATATTGCTCACCGGCTTTCAGAGGTTCTTCCAGTAAACTATACGTCGTACCCAATATGTTATGGAATTGAGCAACTTGTGTAGTATTGGAGAATCTTTCCAATGCATCTACAACAATATCATAAGCTTGATCCGGCAACTGTTGATCGATCAAAATATCTGCCCGATAAGTCAAAGCTTTGGCTATACCTTCATCATCATTTTTAATCAGATAAAGTTTCTCTGCATCTTGGGCCAATTGCATAGCACGGTCGTAATCCCCAACTTTTGAAGCCTCTTTACTCTTTTCTAACAATCCCTCGGCTTTTACTGAATCCTGTAGGACTGAAATAAATCCTACTTCAGCCTGAACATTTTTCGGCGAAAAAGAAAATGTAAATGCAATAATTAGAAACAGACTGATAATCTGCCTGTTAAATGAATAAATCAATTCAGCTACTCTAATGAAAATGAATTTCTTTAAACTAAAAAAAGCCCTTCAATGAATGAAGGGCTTTTAAGTAAAAATGTATAAGGAAGATCATACAAGAGTTGCATCAAGCTTGATATCAACTCCGGTCAATGCTTTGGAGACCGGGCATCCGTTTTTCGCAGCTTCTGCGATCTCCTGAAACTTATCATTATCAATATTGGGAACATTCCCTTTGGCTGTCAGCTTAATGGTAGTTATGGCTCCTTCACCACCATCTATAGTCACTTCTGCATGTGTCTCTACGGAATTTGGAGTAAATCCGGCCTTGTCCAATTCGTTGGAGAAAGCCATGGAAAAACAACCTGCATGCGCGGCTCCTATCAATTCCTCCGGATTTGAGCCTGATTTATCTTCGAAACGAGTAGCAAAGGTAAATTTTCCTTCATAGGAACCACTCTCGAGTTTCATGGTTCCTTTTCCTGATTTTAGGTCTCCTTTCCAGACGGCATCTGCTGTTTTAGTTGGCATGTATCTATTATTTAATTTTACGTTTTTGAGTTCTTACGATATAACATCGTACAGACATCTTAAATTCCTGCAAGCTTAACATATAAAAAATAAGGCTAATAATTAATATATATGCTACCCAAAACCCTAATAACTATTAATATATTGCTAATTGAGAACTTAAAAAGATGGACATGAAAAATAGGAGTATTCTCAGTACGAAACATGAACAAACTTCCTTACTGAAAACAAAAAAGGCAGCTAAGTATTACTTAACTGCCTTTTATTTGAGCGGGAAACGAGATTCGAACTCGCGACCCCAACCTTGGCAAGGTTGTGCTCTACCACTGAGCTATTCCCGCAGGGGCCGATTTTGGAGCAAAAGTATAAAATCTCAGTATAATCTCAGTACGTAAGTCATAAAATTTCCAATTTATGGCAAGTCTTATAAAATCAGGAAAGAAATACTATATCCAATTTTGTGATAGCAAAAGAAATCCCAGGCTTAAACAGATACCAACAGAAACCTCATCTAAAACAGCTGCGCGAAAGCTGTTAAGAAAACTAGAAGCTGAATATGTAACCGGCGCATATGATCCTTGGAAAACAGAAAGTAAAGAGGAGCAGCACGAATTCTCAAGTTTGAAAGAGCTAATCGATCATTATGTTGATGAAAAATCTAAAACCTTTTGGTCTGCAAATACAATCCTAACAAATGGTAAACTACTAAAGAAAATGGGACGTAAGATTGGAAGTCTTCCGATTGAAAAAGCAACTGAATACCATTTTAATAAGTTTATAAATGCGGGCGACAAAGCATATTCCACAAGAGTTGGATACCGAGCGAAGATCACAGCCTTTGTTAACTGGTGTGATGAACAAAAGTATTTCATGAGTGATCAAGTGGGCAAGCTGAAGATCTTTAAATCAAATATTGGGCAGGAAGAAAGTATCAACTACTTCACCAAAGAAGACATTGAAAAGCTTGCAAGTTATATCAGTGCTAAAGTGGCCAAGGATCTAACAACTGGCAGACAATCAAATAACAGAAATGCACTATGGTTGGTTGATTTTATACACTGGCAAAGATTATCTGGTATGAGGTTATCTGAAACTTTGAATTTACGGGTCGGTGATGTTAATACTGATACCTGGGAGATAACCATAGGTAATGCCCACTTCGTTACTAAGAGTAAAAAGAAGCAGGTACTGCCAATTGAAAGTGTAGAACCGTTGAAAGAGATTGCCCGAAGTAAACTTGCAGAATGTAGCTCAGATGAAGACCGCCTATTTGGTCATTCCTGTAGAAGACATACAAACCGGCTGTTTAACAAGTATTTGAAAAAGGCTCTTCCAAAGAAGACATACTTGAACATTCACAGCCTCCGGCATACTTGCTGTATTGAGCTGTTACGCGCCGGAGTTCCAATCTACACTGTACAACGCTGGCTAAGACATGCAGATGTGAAGACTACCCAGCGGTATGCTGATTTATTGAATATGGATATTAGTGAGCAGGTTGGTAGAGCATTGAAATAAAAAAGGCTACGCATTACTGCGCAGCCTCATTTGCTTTAAAAGAGTAGCCAAAGAATTAGAAATAAGACCCAAAGGATCTTATGCACTTCAATGGATACATCAATTGAAACCTGTTGCTTCTTCATTGTATTAACAATTTGAAGCTTGGGCCCAAGCTTATTGCTTGTGAAGTATTTTTATCGCGCCCTAGCTGGCGCTAGCATCCCAACTGATCAGGTTGGAGAAGCTAAGAGTGGAACAGATTTTCTCATTCATCATCTGCTTCCAACTTTATTCTTTACTTAGGGGTCGCCCAAGTCAGGTAACAAAGTAGATTTACAAAATCAGTTTGAGTTCCTATTCCGGCTCTCGGAGCTTCACTAACTTTGATCCACTCCAGGTCTAGTTAAGACCTTTTGTGACCTTTAGGGTATGGTCAAACCATTCTTAATATATGTTTTGCAGAAGTTTAGCGCAAAGATTGAATACGCCATAAAACAATATTATTATCTAAACCTTATTACTTAATACTCAGCATACCTTATTTACTTGTATGAACATCGCCCAAATAGAAGAGAATCTTAAAGACTTAATTGCAGACTACGACAAGGATGAGTTTATATATGATCTACTCTTAGCATACGGGCTTCCAAAAGCTTCAATAACTCGCCTTAAAAAAGGAAGCTATGATATGTCGGATAATGAGGATGATAATACAGTCTCATGGAAGAAGCGGGTGTACTACAGGGTTGAACATCAGAAAGATCTGCACACTACATTGATGGATTTGGCTGATCAGGTAAAGCATGATCAACGGTTTATTGTGGCAACAGATTTCAAGACTTTACTGGCCAGAGATGTCAAGACAAAGGAGAACCTTGACATACCCATAGAGGATCTGCCTAAAAATTACGATTTCTTTCTACCATGGGCAGGTATGGAGAAGACTGCACATCAAAATGAGAATCCGGCTGATGTAAAAGCAGCTGAGAAGATGGCTAAGCTGTTTGATGAGATAAAGAAGGATAACCCGGCTGATGATCCTGGCTTTATTCACGAGATGAATGTATTCCTTTCACGCCTTCTCTTCAGTTTCTTTGCTGAAGATACAAACATCTTTGCAGATGGGCAGTTTACCAATGGTATTGCTTCCCATACACAGGTAGATGGCAGTGACCTGGATACCTATCTGAACAAGCTATTCGCAACCCTGAATACGAAGAAGAATGATAGAAAGGGATTACCCGCCTACCTGAATGAATTTCCCTATGTAAATGGAGGGCTGTTCAAAGATGAAATTGAGTCCCCCAAATTCACTCGTAGATCCAGACAGGCAATTATTGATAGTGGGGAATTAGATTGGTCTGCTATTAACCCAGACATCTTTGGTTCCATGATGCAAGCAGTCATCACCCCTGAACATCGTGGTGGCTTAGGAATGCATTATACCTCTGTTCCTAATATCATGAAGGTCATTAAGCCTCTTTTCTTGGATGATCTGTATGAAGACTTTGATAAAGGTCATAATCAGCCCCGGAAACTCATAAAACTACTTGATCGGATATCCCAGATAAAGATCTTTGACCCTGCTTGTGGCTCCGGAAACTTTTTGATTATTGCCTATAAGGAACTTCGTCGATTGGAGATGAAGATTATTCGCAGACTGATTGAGCTTAAAAAGTTAGCAGTTGGCTTTAAAGCAAAAGAAGAGCAGCATTCTATCATACCGGAATCACAATTGGATCTGGCAGAGTCATATGAAGTAGAGTTATTCTCTCGAATACAATTGACACAGTTTTATGGTATTGAGTTGGATGATTTTGCCCACGAAATAGCTCAACTTTCTCTATGGCTGGCTGAGCACCAGATGAATGTGGAATTTTATGAAGAGTTTGGAAGGATGAATCCTACATTACCACTAAAGCAGGCAGGAAAAATAGTTCACGGTAATGCATGCAGAATTGATTGGGAACGAGTATGTCCTAAAGAAATAAATGAACAAGTCTATTTAATTGGAAACCCTCCATATCTTGGAGCGCGAAATCAAGGAGAGTCTCATAAAGCTGACATGGACATAGTTTTTCGAAATTATGAAAACTATAAAGACTTAGATTATATCTCCTGTTGGTTCTTAAAAGGCTCACAGTATATTAAAAACTCTAAATCTGCATTGGCATTTGTTTCTACTAATTCCATATCTCAGGGAGATCAAGTTTCGCTACTATGGACTAAAATATTCGAGGCTGATGTTGAAATTCAATTTGCTTATCCATCCTTTAAGTGGACTAATAATGCAAAGAAAAATGCAGGTGTTACAGTTGTAATAATTGGCCTTCTCCCCCCTGGTATTAGAAAAGATAAGTTTCTTATAAGCGATAATCATTATCATAAAGTTGAAACTATAAACGCGTACCTAGTAAATGGCCCAAAAACAATTGTAAAAAAAAGGAGAGAGCCAATCTCGAATTTTCCAGAAATGTCATTTGGTAATATGCCAAATGATGGTGGCGGATTAATTTTCTCCAAAGAAGAAAAAAATAATCTGCTAGCAAAACAACCAGAGGCAAATAATTTCATAAAAAAATATGTTGGCGCTTCTGAATTTATTCGAGGTAATGAAAGATTTTGCCTATGGATTGAGGACAGTGATTTAGATCAAATAGGTAGATTTCCAATAATACAAGACAGAATAGAAGTAACAAGAAAACATCGTGAAAATAGCAAGGACTCTGGAACTAATAAACTTGCAGAAAGGTCACATCAATTTAGAGATACAAATACACCATCTGAGAGTCAGATTATTGTACCATCAGTTTCATCAGAAAGAAGAGAGTATATACCAACGGGCTTTTTAGGAACTGAAACTATTATTTCAAATTCTGCACAAGTTATATACGACCCTGAACCTTGGATTCTTGGAGTTATTACTTCAAAAATCCATATGTGTTGGGTAAGAGCAGTAGCAGGCAGGTTAAAAACCGATTATAGGTATTCTAAACAAATAGTTTACAATACTTTTCCTTTCCCCAATATTTCTGACCAAAGAAAACAGGAAATTACTCAATGTGTTTTTAGGATATTAGATGTTAGGGAACAATATCCTAGTAAAACCCTAGCCGAGCTATACGATCCAGAAAAAATGCCCTATTCTCTTAAAGAAGCACATCAGGCAAATGATGATGTAATTGATAAATGTTATCGATATCGACCATTTGAAAGTGATGAGAAGAGGCTTGAATACCTGTTCAAACAGTATGAAGAAATGATCGAAGCCGAAAAAACTAAAGCTTAACCATTTTAATATGCCCAACATTGTTGATGTATCATACGCCCAAACCGGAGATAGTACCACCACTAATGATATGGGTATGCGCGAGATGCAGGCTCGTGCTTATGAGGCCAGAGATTCTCAGTATTTACTCCTGAAAGCCCCTCCTGCTTCCGGTAAGTCAAGAGCGCTCATGTTTCTCGGGCTGGATAAATTAAAGTATCAGGGCATCAAGAAAGTAATTGTCGCTGTACCTGAGCGCTCAATTGGGAGCTCCTTTGCTAAGACGGATCTTAAGTCCCACGGTTTCTTTGCTGACTGGGAGCCTAACGACAAATACAACTTGTGTACACCGGGCAGTGAGAAAAGCAAAGTAAAAGCCTTTCATCGGTTCATGGATTCAGATGAAGAAGTGCTGATTTGTACCCATGCAACATTGAGATATGCCTGTGAGGGACTGGATGAGAAAGTGTTTAATGACACCCTACTTGCCATAGATGAATTTCATCATGTTTCCGCTGATATAGATAACCGTTTAGGGGAGATACTTCGAGATATTATGGAGAAATCCTCTGCACATATTGTGGCAATGACAGGTTCCTATTTTCGCGGAGATGGTGTTCCGGTTCTCACCCCCAAATATGAAGCCAAATTTACAAAGGTATCCTACACTTATTATGAACAGTTGAACGGTTATACTCATCTTAAATCTTTGGGTATTGGTTACCATTTTTATCAGGGCGTTTATACCTCTGTGATTGATGAAGTTCTTGATACTGATAGAAAAACCATTCTGCATATCCCTAATGTGAATGCAGGTGAATCAACTAAGGAAAAGTACAATGAGGTAAATACCATTCTTGACTCTATAGGTGAAGTGATAAAACAAGATCCCGATACTGGGGTTATTTATTTAGAGCGTGAAGAAGATGGAAAAGTAATCAAGGTAGCTGACCTAGTTGAGGACACTCCAAAAGAACGGGATAAGATCGTAAACTATCTCAGGCAGATTGATGATGTTGATGACATAGATCTAATCATAGCACTTGGTATGGCCAAAGAAGGATTTGACTGGCCTTACTGTGAGCATGCCCTTACTGTTGGGTATAGAGGTTCATTAACAGAGATCATTCAGATTATTGGACGTGCTACCAGAGACAGTAAAAATAAAACCCATGCTCAGTTCACCAACCTTATTGCCCAACCTGATGCTGCTGATGAAGAAGTCAAGGTATCGGTTAATAATATGCTCAAGGCCATTACCGCATCTTTATTGATGGAGCAGGTACTTGCCCCTAATTGGAAGTTTAAGACTAAAAAATCGGAGGATGATAAGTCAGGCCCCGGTGAAATTAAAGTAAGGGGGTTGAAGGAACCTTCCACTCAAAGAGTGAAAGACATACTCGAAACAGATCTTAACGATCTTAAGGCTGCCATACTGCAAGATGATCAGATGATTAAAGCCATGCCTGGAAATGTAGACCCTGAAGTGATGAACAAGGTCATGATCCCAAAGATAATCCGGGTTAAATATCCGGAACTGGATGATGATGAAGTAGAAGAAGTACGCCAGCATGTAGTACTGGACTCTGCTATAAAGAATGGAGAAGTAAAAGAAACCGGGGATCAGCGTTTTATTCGGATGGCAGGAAGATTTGTAAACATTGAAGACATTCATATTGATCTCATTGATACGATCAATCCCTTCCAAAAAGCTTTTGAAGTACTATCTAAGTCTGTAACCACCAAGGTGCTTAAGGTAATTCAAGAGACGATTGAGGCAACAAGAATAACCATGACCGAGGAAGAAGTACTTATCCTGTACCCCAAGATCAAAGAGTTCATAAATACCTATAATAAAAAACCTGATCTTCACTCGAATGACCCATTAGAGAAGAGAATGGCAGAGGCGATTATTTACATTAATGATCAAAAGAGAAAGCGAAATGGCTGATAAGAAATCATACAACTCGTTGGATGATATCTTTGAGGATGAGGACTTTCACCTGATCGAGGAAAAGAAAAAACAGTCAAGTGCCCGTACAGCAGATGAACGGTTAATAGATTCATTTGAGGAGATTCAGGAGTTTGTAAAGGAACACAATAGAGAACCCAAGCCAGATACTACCAACATATCAGAGTATCAGCTCTATTCACGCTTAAAAGGGATTCGAGAAGATGGCCAGAAAGCAACTCAGCTAAAGGAACATGACGATCATAACTTGTTGCCTAATATTGAAGCTAATGAGCCAGAATCTGAAAGCTATAAGGCTCCAAAGAAACCAGAATCATTAGATGACATTCTAGAAGATGAGGATCTAGGCCTAATAAGTGGTGAAGATGAAGGGTTATTTGATTTCAAGCATGTCCCCAAAGAAGATCAAAGAGCAAGTGCTGACTTTGTAGCACGAAGAAAGCCATGCAAGAACTTTGAGAAGTATGAACCTCTCTTCAGGAAAGTTCAAAAGGAGCTATCAGAGGGTAAAAGAAAGCTTGTTGAGTTCTCTAAGGATAATCTTCGTGAGGGAGATTTTTACGTACATAATGGAATACTTCTCTATTTGGAACATGTTAATCTGGAGGAGCAAAAAGTAGATTATGATAGCGTTAAGATAAGAGAGGATGGCAGAACCAAAGTAATATTCGAAAATGGTACTGAGTCAAATATGCTCTACTGGTCTTTGTATAAAGCTCTAATCCAGAATGGTAAGGCCGTCACTAAAAACTTTGATGAAGTTAATGAAGAGTTCATCGAAAACTTCTCAAATATAACTGAGGAGGATGAAGAGGCTGGATACATTTATGTATTAAAGTCCAAGAGTTCAGATAAAAAAATTGCATCTATTGACAACCTGTATAAGATAGGATATACGGAAAACGAGATTTCTGAGCGCTTAAGAAATGCAGATAAGAAACCTACCTATCTGATGGCTGAAGTTGAGTATGTCGCAGGATGGAAGTGTTACAACATGAACACCCAGAAGTTTGAACAGTTGATTCAAAATTTCTTTGGTAACACCTGTCTGGAAGTAGACGTATTTGATGAAAAAGGTCGAAGATATACCCCAAGGGAGTGGTTTATTGCTCCTCTCAGTGCCATTGAGACAGCAGTAAAATTAATCATCTCAGGTGATGTCGTGGATTACAGGTATGACCCAAATAATAAAGCTATTGTTCAGAGATAGCCTTTGTTTAGATTTATGAATCATTATTTAATCATGAATTATTAGTTTATAGCATGAAAACCACAATTTATACATGTGCAAAATGTGAATTTGAAAATTCTGATTTCTCTACATGGGGACATCATTACTATAAAATTGATACCCACTTTATTACGATAAATAGAGACATTGCTATATGTTACTCATGCAAAAGTATTGTCAGTGCTGAAATTCTTCCATTTGAAAATGAAATAAATAATCTCGAAATAGAGAAGTCAGTCAGTAAAGCAGAACTGGAAGCTATAAAATTAGCACTATCAAGTAGAAAAACAGGTCCGCGCTGCCTTAATTGTGGTTCTCATGACTTTGAGTTTATTCCAAATTTTAAAATTAGTAAAGAACAGGTCAGATATAGATTACCTGTAAGAACCGGCCTATTCCACCGAAATTGTGGGGGAAGAATTTATGCTGATACGGATACCCCAAAATTTTTTATGGGGGATAGGTTACCAAAAAGGTACTATAATAAAGATGGTATAGAAATTAAGTCACCTATCAACTTTAAATAAAAAAATTTAGCTTTTTAATGCAGTATCCAAATATCCAAACATCAGTTGAACTTGATGTGCTAGTTGAAAAAGGCAAAACTTATAGAAAGCCCGTTAAACCAAAATTTAATTATAAAGAACCTCCCTACCCCAATCCTACATATGGAGGTATATATCATGTAGCTGTTTTTTCCTCATTGATAGCAGGAATGTTTGTACTTCTTGGAATTGCTTCTACAGTAGCAGGGAGTGAAGCACCTATTGGTGCATTAGGTCCAGCGGTGATAATTTTTTTACTATCAATATTTGTTGTAGTTGGTCAAACCAATAGTAAAAATGAAGAAATAGACAAGTACAATGATCGCTTAGACTTTTATAAGTCAAAAAATAAAGAATATGAACAAGAATTAGCTCTGTATGAAAAAAAACTAGAAAATTATTATTCGAAAATTCGTGCTAAAGATTCCTTAGGAGATAAAAAACATATTGAGAATTCTTTACTTGAGTTCTATTCGACGATAATGAAACCTAGAGAGACTAGTAGTGTGGTCAAAAAGGGAAAAATGGAGTCAGTACTTCAAAACCACTTAGAAAAATATTTTGGTAATAAAATAAAAATAGATAAGGCTTTATTTCATGACGATTTTGATAAAATTAAAACACCATACATTCCTGATATCATATATCATAATTCTGAAAGCGGACTATGTATAGATATTGAAATTGACGAAAAATATTCTGCGGATGGTCAATTAATCCATTATCAACATAACTCTCATGATGATCAAAGAGATCAATTTTTTACAAGTCAAGGTTGGATTGTTATAAGGTTTGCAGAACAACAAGTTGTAGAAAACCCGAAAGGTTGTGTTCTAGAAGTATTAGAAGTTGTAGAAAAATATGATCCTAGCTTTGTTAAAGAATACAAACATACAGAACTTCAAAATATAGCAAGCAAATTATCACCTGTGGACCAATGGAAGAAAAAATCTTCTAATAACAACTCAGTTGGATATACTAATTACGATTTTAATGACGATTTAGACGATGATTTACCTTTTTAAAGGTTGAGTTTGTCGTATGATGGAAGGAGGATTTGTGAACGCCTACCGGTAAAAATTAGAAATCTAAAAAAAAGAACAGCATGTACGATCCATTTAAAAAGGGTTCATTTGTATCAACAGAAGTCTTGATCAGGGGAGACAAGCACGAAACTGATGAGACGTTAAAACACGATTTGAATTACTTAATATCTGAAAAATGCACTTTTTTTATATCAAGTGATGAAAATATACTAAAGTTGAAAAATCATTTACACAGTAGCAGCTTCAGTAGACATAATTATAATGAAATACTTGATGATCGATTTATTCCTGTGGAAAACCTCAAAAACTATGATAGCGATGTATTCGAAAAACTATTACCGTATGAGGAACCTGGTGTTTTAATACTACCTGATTATTCAAAATTTGATTCAAATTTATGCATCAAACTCTATGAGTTAGTTTATAATCATCCGTATCCGATATACTTAAGGATACTTGAAAAGGAATCTGACTTTGCAACAACAGACAGTTTTAAATTTGCTACAGATAAGAAAAAATCTAATAAGGTTCCGGCAAAGATACCAGATGAAACTAAAGGGAAGTATTACCACAATTTTCTGACCGACCCACAAACTAAGTTTTATAAACAAATAATGTAGGATGAAAAGTAGGTTTGATAATTTGGTAAAACGATTAATTCAAGCGGTGCTTCTCTAAGATCTCCATAAATCTAAGACCTCCTATTTAATTTGTGTTACTGCAGCTCCCATTTTTGTAAGCACTTCTAGGGGCTGCTTCCCTCCAAAGACATCTAATAAGCCTTCGTGAAACTCTTCCATAACCGATTGACCATGGTTAAGATACGTTGCAAAATATTGTTGGTTTTCTTCTCTATTTGAGCCTAGGGGAATCGAAGCATGGTAAGAAACACAAGGGTCAACATGGTCAACTATAAAGGCTCCAAACACATCTCCATAATTAATTCTGGATATGTATTCTAAGACCCGGTCAATTTTATCTTCAGGTATATCGTAGGGATATATAATATTGTAGAATATATAATTATCCTCTTCATTAATTGTGATCGCATAGGTTGCCGTAAATGTTTCAATATCCCCGCAAAAATAGTAGCTATGCTGTCCAGGTCCTTGAGAAAAGTAATCGTATTTCCCGTCTGGTAATAGTGATTCTATGAAATCTTTCATGTGGAGTGGTTTAAAATGTGTACTGCCCGATATGTTGTCTGTTAATTTGATTTTTGATCGTATTAAAAGCAAGCATATCCTGTTAAAAAGCTAATAGCTTCAGCACTCTACCACTGTCAGTGCTGAAGTGCTTAAGGTTCGGATAATTTAAGCTATACGTTCACAGGTATCCTTATCTCGGCACCCCTAACAGTTTAAGGATTCGTACAAGACCAACTGACTATTATCTATTCTTAAAGGATATTCCGACCCTGTTGAAAGGCATTGTATATCTTATCACCAAGAAGTGAATATTCGTACTTTAAGTGCGCTTAAAAAACTTATCCGCTAAACCTGTTTAGGTGTCGAAAGGTGGGGGAGGCTAGGCGTGGGTTTGTTTGTTGTCCCATATTTCGCTGTCAGTTACTTTCTACCTTATTTAACAACTTATTATCCTGAGTTAGAGAGCCAAATACATATTTCTTATACTCTTTAGGAAAAGTATCTTCTTTGGTTGTTAGAATTATTTGAAAATTATCTTCTTCAATGTTTGCTACATTATCAATTTGGGCAATACATCTAATCAAATTATCTCTATCAATTCCTGCAGTTTGAGGAGTATCCACCATCAGAAACTTTGGATATTTGACATCTTCCTCACTTAATGAAAGGTATAATAGAGTCAGGTAGTAATTTAATCTTATCGGAACGCTTACGCTAGCTGCTGTATATTCTCCATCATTTAAAATAGGCATATAAGTATCCTCTTCTATTCTGGCTGTTTTACAGTCTTTCAAAGTGTTAACCATTAGTTCCTTATATTTTTCATTGAAGACCCTAACTTTTGAGGAAATATCATCTTCAGCTTTTATTTCCAATGATTTCATCTCTCTTTTTTGAGCCAGGTACTTTTCCTGCAAAGCATCCACTTTATTTTGTTGCCTATCAAGCTCAAGCTCTATTTCAATTTGATTATCTAGATCACTAAGGTTTGAACGGACTTCTAATATTTTATCGTCAATTTCATTTAAGGATTCAACATCTATAGATCCCTCAATTTCACCTATCATCTCTTGAACATCGGTGGTTATATTTACTTTTTTGTATTCTAACTCTTTTTGTTCGGCTTCTAATTTTTTAGTCTCTTCTAACAAGCTATTTAAAGCTTCGTTGACTGTCTCTACAGATTTTTTTTTAGTTTTTAATATTTGTAGATACTCTTCACTTGAATAAAAGAACTTTTCATACTCTTCTTCATCTATATCTTGACCACAAACACATTTTCCATGATCTCTATTTACACTCCTCAGACAATAAGGGCATGTATCAGGTGTAAATAAATTTAATTCTTCATGAGTGTGGATTATTTTTTGTATCTGAGTAGCTTCTCTAATCAAACTTTCTTGAAGTTGACGGTACTTGAACCCTTCAGTAGATAAGTCATTTATTTTACTCTCAATTTTATTTATAGCTAAATCTAAATCCAAGTATTCAGATTTCTTCTCTTCTACCTTTTTAAAGTTTTTTAGGTCTTTAGGCCTGTTAGCCTTTAATGCTTTCCTGCTTTTTTTGAGCCTTTCTAATTGATCAATATATTCTTCTCTTTGTTTTCTTAAATGTATAAGATTGAGACTATCACTATCTCTGGTTAGTCTTTGAACTTTTTCTTGAATCCCTTCTAATATCCTTTTTTCACTTTTAAGATCTGATTCAATTTTTTTGAATTCTGAAATACTCAAATAATATTCAGAGTATTTCTTACCAATTAACATCTGAAAAATTATTTTACGAATGAGTTCGGAATCCGTAACAAAATTTACAGATTCTGGTGTTTTATATACCTTCTTTGGATTCGGTTCTTGATCATGATAGATTAGCCTAGCTAGATCCAAAAAGTTTAGCATCCAATTTTGGTGACCTTGATATATCTCAATTAAATCAATGTCTAGGTTATTTAATAGCCAATCTGAAAAAGTAATTTTATTATTTTTACCTCTAAAAATTGGAAATACCAACACCTCACTTTCACTACTTATTATTGTAATTTCATTACTACCTATAAACCTCTTTAGTATGTAATGAGATCCATCAATTAAGATGCTCAGTTTTACATAGTTGTTAGTATCGTTCGCAATTTCGGAATGTCTTCCCTTTTCGTTTTTTTTAAATTGGCTAGGGTTCCCGCTTAGACCAAAATATATCAAGTCCATGAAAGTAGATTTTCCACTTTGGTTATCACCTTCAAGAATATTTAAACCATTGCTAAGTTCAGGTGATAAATAATGGTAATTATCTCCCCTATATTCTAATTGTTTAATAATTAAACTTGCCATGTACTTACCCCATAGTTATTAAAAACATTTACGAGTACATTTTCTAGCTTAAGCCTGGTTAGGTATTTTATTTCTGACCTTAACTTGTCAGCGTTTTCTTTTTCTAACTCAAATGCTTCTTCATTAAAAAACCATTTAAGTTTAGGACTATTTGAAAGTGTAATATCGAGAGCTGTCCTCGATTTGTTCTGCCTAAGCTTTATTAATCCATTTTTTTCCAACGAGAATAGCAGTCTATTTAAGCCTTCCAGCCTTAATAACCCATTACTATATGCCCTATTCAGCCTACTTTTATCAACCTGATTCAAATCATTTTTTCCTTCATACTTCTCTAGCAATATTGTTAGAGATTCATCAGAAACAAACTCAATTAAAAAAGACAATTTTCTTACATCTTGGAAATATCTATTCTTATCACTTATGCAGTTTAATTCTTTAAGCAATATTATAATGTTATAGGTGATGAAATAGTAATCTTCACCCTTAATAAACATTAACCGCCTTTTAACATCCTCGGTCATATTATTTGAAGTCATCATATGAAAGAAAACAACTATCAATCAATTGGTAAATTATCCCATCAATTACTGTTTCGCTTTCAAAAGAGTAATTGAAATCTTTACTCAAATCTTTAATTTTCTTGTGAGATTCATTTTTTAGATAGGTATGTAAATCACTGTAATTCTTATCTGTTAAAGAATCTGGCTTCTTCTCTTCCCTAAAATTACGTATTAAATCTAAACAATGTTCATAGACCCTATATCTCAATGACTGAAAATTTCTCATTGAATCATATTCCTCTTTCTGTAAGTGACCTGTAGTTGCTTTTCTGACGCTTGATTTTATTGTACTATCACTCACATTATTAGAGACCTCAGTTATCTTGTCCCTTAAGTTTCTTGTATCATTTAGATCTTGGGTCAACTGGTCCCAAAGTTTATATACAAAATCATCTTTTTTAGGATTATCCATACTGGATACTCTTAGAAATATATTTTCCAGTTCAGACATGTGGATTAAATTTTCTGTGGGATCTTTGCTAATATGCCTTTCATCTAATAAATCTAGTACCCGGCTCAATATGAGCTCTTCCTTACCTGAGAGTGAACTATTATAAAATGAAGAATCTTGAATTAAAGTTAATGACTCTTTTTTGAGCTCCTTTTCATCAGGTTGGCCAAATTCAAAAGTAACTTGGTTAAAAAAATTCCGCCATTCTTCTTTATTTAATTTCTCAATTACAGTTATATAACCATTTCCTTTATTCTTTTTATACTCATTTTTATAAAAGACTATAAAAAGCTTCTGCAGTTCTTTTAATGCCTCATCACTTAGAGAGCCTTTCATAAGTAATTCTAAAAATGGCTCTTTTGGCAATTTTACTTTCGCAGATTTAATTAACTCTGTCTTTTTTTCTTTGGCGATTGAACAAGTTGAATAAAAATTAAAGAAGCAGTTATTGCTAAAACTTTTGCTAATCCAGGTGTCCATAAAGCCTACTAGCGTTTTCTTTATTTCTGGGCTATTTAAAGACAAAGAGGTATTTTCATCATAGTTTTTATCCTCTTCATGATAGGTAGTCTCTTTATTTTTAATACCTTTTACTACCTTTACATCCCCTTCAGATTCAATGCCAAAGTAAAAATGAACTTTCCCCTTTTCAGTTTTAGCTAATCTAAGAAGTTTTACGAGTGCCCGTAGTTTCTGCAGTCTGGGACCATGATGTGTTACATCCCTATCTATCTGAAAATTATTCAATCTAAGAAAATCCTCTACTTATTTATGTAAGCTATGGTTTAATAAGAAGCTACACCCAAAATGTACACATTATTATTAAAGAAACGATATTTCTGCTTAATTATACTTATTGGATTTTGTATTTAAGCTTATCGTAGAGTAAGAGTAGCGTAATTGTATATTGTTACAATGTTATACCTATGATATACCTTAATAAAATAAAGCCCTGTAAATACAAGACTTACAGGGCTATAATGTACGCCCGGAAGGCCTTCGACTTCACCAATAGCTTGCGGCCGGGATCGGGCTCAAATGTTATGTCATCCATTTTTTACTATAATGTATCTTTGAAGGCTGACATATTACGTCACTTAATACGGGTATAAATACAATGGCTGCAATCACACAAAAGCCTGAGATAAGAATACGGCATATTATGGGAGGAGTACACTAGGCAGCTGAGACCGGGGAATACCCAAACTACTATTTGATCAGGTCTAGAAAATACGCCAAGTCTTAGTGGATTAAAAAGTTCCCGGCTGAGCTAAAATTTGAAGGAAAGGTCGTGTACTCAATCGAGGATGAAATGAATATACAGGATAGAGAAGGTAAACCGGTTGAAGGGGTAGAGTTTGAAATTGAGATGAGAGATTGATCTACTGTAAATCAACTATATGGTATTACTGTAAGTGCTTAAAATGGCCAAATTTTAGCCAATTTGACTAAAATCTAAGTCAGCTAGAAAAGTAGCAACTCTGGTTATGCAAGGCGCCCTGTTTGGGTGCCTTGCTTTAATTATACCTCCGCTCTGTTTCTATGCCCAATTATGGCTGTATCTATTGTATCTATTGCATCCCATATTCTATCCCAATAAGGACAATCTTCAGAATGACCTGCGTTTGAAACATCATACGCAATACCCCCAAGCATTTCTCTCAAGTGATCAAAAATAATATTTAAAGAGTCCTCCTGAGGTTGAGAAGTTATAAGGTAGGTCCTGAATTGGTAAAGCACATTCTCAATTTTGCTTAATTTAAGCTCAATTTGATCATTACTTAATGCGGGGTTAATTTTTTTATCTTTAGTTTTCTTTGTCATAAATTGAAATTTAAATACTTGTTTATATTTTATTTACCCGAATATAGCTAATTTTACTATACTAACAAAAAGTATCTGTATAAAAAACAGATAGTTAGGGGTGGTTGTCCAATTCTAAACCAATTTTTAAATGTTTGTTGTCATTTTGACCCAATCATAACCTAAAAAAGAAAGAGCAACGCCCTTTCTTCCGCTGACTCAGCTATTGGCTGCATCAGCATACTCAGATCGGTTATTCAACCGAATCATTTCTCCAGAAGAGTTTTTAGCACTCTTAGCCACTTCAGCACTGCCCTCGTTATAGGGCATGAAAACGTCAATATTTGCATATGTACGTTCTTCGGTAGGATTGTGCACTACAAGTATATTGCAATGCCTGCCCAGGAATGATTCAAGATCTATCCCTTCATGAAGTTGCTCAGGAGTAAACTTCCTCCCATTCAGCCGTTCTAAGGCTTGCCTCAGTTTTGCCTTTTCATGAAGACTACGATTGAACCGAGTCGCAAGCGTATAAGGCTTACCCTCTTCATCCGTGATCTCTGTTTGAACAACGATGCTGATCTGGTCCTTTATACCAAAAGGTGTTTCCACCTGATTCAAAGGCTCGATAGTTGCGATTTGAGCTTTGTGTAACCCTTCCGGGCAGAGTGCATATTCACTTGGATCGTGTTTTAAAATTAATGACATAGGAACCTCCTTGTCTTTAGGGTTTTTGAGTATTGTTTATAGAATTCAGGATGTTCGCGCCGGATAGCTTTGGAGTCTATCCGGGTGGAAGACTGGCTTTTCCAAGAGACTAACGTTTTTCCACCGCAAACGAGTCGCTCAGCTTTCCCGAGCTTATTCTTGAGCTTGGTTTTTAAATCTTCCTCGATCTTAATGAGGTCAGACTTACGGTCTCTTACCTCGGTAAGCTTTTGATACAGCGCATAGCCGGCTGGAGTTATTTCTTCCACCTTCTCAGGTGTGCTATCCGGATAGAGTAGCAAGCTGTCTTCTCCATTGATAGGCTCGGGCCTTCGGCCCTCGCTAGCCATATAAGTTTCCCACCAGCTTACTAGTTTAGTTGTCATGTCTTCAATTAGCTCGTAGTCAGGCTCAATGATCTGTGGCTCCAGAAACTCGCAAGTGTCGCGAAGATAGACTTGGATGAAGGCAAGTTTATATTGAGTAATACCCAAATACCATTGCACCTGCAAATAGTATTCTCTGGGTAGCTCGCCTTCTAAGGCGTTCATCCTATGAGATGTTGTTGTTTTCAGCTCGAGCACGGCTGTGCTATCCAAGCCTTTTCCAGCTAAGACTTGTCTGTCTATGTTGGCTTTCAGGAACTCGTGTTTTGGATGGGTAAAAGGCTGATTTACCCGGCGCGTTTTAAGGCCGGTTTCTTGCTCAAAATGTGCAGCTAATTGAGGCTCAAAATAATGCCCAAAATCCATGATGGGATTATCTTCGATTGGAGGTAGGACGCCTTTCTTTCGCAAATATACTTGGAGCGGCGTTGAGTACTGAGACTCGCAAAGAATGGCTGATACGTCTGATCCTCCGATGTACGTGGACCTGTTTTGAGTCCATTGTTTTGATGGTTTTAGTTCTTGTAGATTCATAATTCAGTGCTTAAGTGGTGAAGGTTTATAGAATTAAAAAAGCCCACCGGGTGATCCGGTAGGCTCTTGATCTAAGAGTAATAGAATTATTACTTATAGTTCTTTTTACGGTCTTGCTGACGCTCTACCCATTTTTTAAGTAGGTAGATGGCCAGTTCTTTCGTCAGTTCCCCTATGATTAGTATCAATCGTTCAAGCTTGCTCATGATTAGTTGAGGTAAAGCTGGCGAGTGTATTCATGCAACTTACTATGACGCTGGATGATCTTATCCACTGGAGAACTTTTAAGGGCCTCAGTTGCGCAGTTATACCCGGCCCATAGTGAATCAACCTCGAACTCTTCATGTGCAGGCTCCCAAGCCTCTCGATAAGCGGCTGTAGACTGCGTTGGAGAAAGAATTCCTTCACCTGTCAGGATGCCCAGGAACTCAAACTTCTCTTTCCGGGTCATAGGCGTTTGTTTCATACGAAGCATGTCTTCACCCAGTTGGCTAAATTGATGCTGGCTCTTGTAAATGGCCGTTACAATTTGGTCGTGCAGGTCTTCATGCATCTCAGAGCCTTGATGCTTCCGCATGACTTTTATATCGCCGGCAAACATGAGATTATCGCATACCAACACGGTGCTTCCTATTACCAGACCAGCCGAAAGAGTTTTGTTGTGTGAATTTCTAATTCCGATGGCAACTTTCAGATCTTCGGGCTGTTGATCTGAGTTTTTACGAAAGGTAAGTACACCAAACATTTTATTACCATCGCTACTGAGTGCATAAGAATCTCCATCAAACTGGAATCCTTGCAAAAGGTCTGAGGCTATGTTACGGGTGGTTATCGCAAAATCATAATGATTGAGCGGAGTATATGAACGGGTTTTTTGGGGTTCAGGTATCGTAAGCAACTGTTCAAGTGAACAGCGCTGGGAACCGCATTGTGTAAGTAGTTGAGTTGTCATGACATTAAGATTTAGTTACAGATTTTGTTCTGTATTCTTATGCCATAAAAATTGGAAAAATCTCTTTAAGTCAGGTTCAGGGGGGCTTTAGCTATCATTTTCCTTTACCAGATCTATTAATTTAGAAGCCAATAAATATATCTGTGGAAGGTTTAGGTAAACGGGTAAGCCTCCATGCGGTCAGGAGCAAGGGCTCGAAGCATGATCAAAATAACGTCGAAACAAATTTAAATTCTTTTTCTTAGAATTAATGTCAGCACATCAAGTATATATTTCGTCGGTTTTCTCATGGCTAGAATGTAAAATTTGTTACTTATTAGCTTAGGAGAATTCTCATAATACTTTGCAACAAAATAGCGACCTACCTTATTTGTGATGAGATACTCATCTCTAAATTTCCTTAGTAGGACTACTTTGGGGTGATCTTGATCTTGATATATATCTGTAGCTACATAACAAAACTTGTTTTTTCCCAGCTTATTTAGACTTGGCCTGATATACTCGTATGCCATGTATACTAAAGCTTGCTCGATTTGCTCCTTGTCTGGATTAGTAATTTTTAAAATGACTATTACCTGATCTGTGGCTGTGTCCGTAGTGGTTGTTAAAAACTTTTTAAAATCACTTCGGTAATCAATGTTATTCTTCAGTATATCGACATACTCATTTCCAACTATTGATCTTGCCAACGAAATTCGTTCATGCCGCGATCCAGAAATAGATTGTTCTGTCAAGATTATTGAAAAATAAGACAGAAGTAACTTGTATAAATTATTGAATTGTTCTTGGGAGAGCTCCATAAGCTCTGCAGTTGATAATCCAAAATTATGCTCATCAAGTTTAGGTTCTAAAATCTTGCAAAAATTTTCGGCTGCTCGTAATGATAAAACAAAAAATTTCTCATGCTCTTTACCTACTAACTTTCTGGATTTAGTAAGAAATACTTTGTGTGTATTTAAGGCTTTTCTAGCATTTGATTCCATACGTGTAATTTTGGTTCATAAAAAAATGTATAACGAGCTGCACATATTGGCGCACCGGTCTAGATTAATTCAAATCTATTTTACTATTTGACATAAAGAAAAACAAAATGGACAAATAAGAGTAAGTGGCAACCATTTGAAGAGTTGTTAGTAGGCTATATATTTAGTTTAATTATGTGTGCCTTCATTCTGGTTTATCTTCAATCAATTTAATAATACTTATTGCAGTAATTGTGCTAATGACACATGATTCTGCCATCATTAAATTAGCATTTATATCATGAGTTAATTTATTAGCTAAATCAACTGATTTTTCAGCAGTTGTAATTACAGAAACAGAATAGTCTCTCAATTCTTTATTACTGCTACCTCCTAATTCTGTTTTAATATAGGTATGTAGTCTATTCTTAAATTTTCCCTCACTCAGGTCAATTGATTTATCATGTGCTTTATGTTTTTCTAAATCAAAAACTATGTTTGATACTTTTTGAAGTAATGTTCTCGAAGTATTACCAATATTTTGATAATCTACATTTTCACTTGCGGTTCGAAGTTGATTTAACAATATATTCTGGTCAGAGTTAACTTCTTCCCAGGGGGTATTAATTGGTGTTATTCTATTATTTAGAATTTGAAACTTATTTAAGTTTGGAAAGATTTTTACATTTGTAATATAGCTATTGCTGAATTCATCGAATTTTGCAGATATCATATCCTTAAATTGATTTAATTTGCCCTGATATTTCTTGTAAATTTCTGGATCAACTATTAGTCCAAGTTTTTTAGCATTTCTGAAACTTGAACTGTAGTCCCTCTCTATATGAATTTCGGAATGAATCAAAAACTCATGAACATCATATGTTGTTTTGGTATCGAAAAGGTGTGCTAAGTACTGGTATAATTTCTCGTTTAATTTTGTGTCTTTATTCATCTATAAAAAATGGATTGAAAACTTGATTATAGTTAAGCACACACCGAGCGCAGACTATTGGTGGATAGATGGATTTATATATGAAGAGAACCAATAACCAATGGGGGAAGACTGGCTACTTGCCAAAGTCCTTTTTAACGTGCTATGTTTATTCTCGAATTACATATATCGCTCTTCCTTTCGCAGTCTTTGTTTCACTTGCATCCCCATAGAAAACACCTCCAGAGTAAAACCCAACTACGTCACCAGATTTACTTTCAGTATTAGTAATGAGTACACCATTAGCTCCAATCTTTGCCGCTTGTTTTTTCAACTCTTTGATCGCTCGATCTGTAGCGGCTTGAGAAGAGATTTCGACATCACTTGAAGCCTCTACAATACCAATTGTCTCGTATTCCATTGGTGGCTCGAGATAAAGTTTTACGTCATCTGGATTGATGGCTGGCCTCACTGTTCCCGTCACAATAGACGATCCAGTTGCACAACTGATCAATGTAAGTAAGCATACAAATAGTACTGAAGTTCTAAAAGCATCTATTATTCTACTTTCCATAATCATCCGTTTTGGTGCATAAGTTATGATTTAATAAACGGCTATAATTTTTAAACAAGCAACTCTGGAACTATCGGCACGTCCGCGTCCCCAGTTAATGCGCAGGTTATAGGGCTTTGAAACTGGTATTTATTTAACAGTAAATTTCTTCCATTTTCTATCAGAAAAATCTAGTTCTGAGATCCAAGCATATTCTCCTGGCGCAAGATCTACGGTAAAATAAGCAGTTTCACCTTTAGGTCTCTCATGTGTCCCACCGAGAAATTTTACAGGTGCTGGTGACACAAGTCCATCCTTTTCAAAGACATCCATCCACTTTGCTACCGTATCTAGTTCCGTATCTCCATTTAATTGCACTAAGTGTATATCATTACCAATATATCCCTCAGGATGTTCTTTAAAATCAATAGCAAAAGTATAATTGCCTTTTTCTAGGCTATCTTCAGCAATTATATTGTTATTATTGAGAACAATCGTTTCATCAGCATCAGGTGCTTCAGATGAAGTGTCGTTATCTGTGACCTCAAGCAATTTCATCATGCCGAGCACATTATGTTGAACACCATTTGGGGCACGAATATAGCATTCGATAACATACCGACCCGGTTCCAAGTAAGTCGTTGCCTCTGTTGTATGCCCCATTGATACGAAACCCGGCCCACCATTATAATTTACTTCGCTATTAGGTTTTCCAAAAGCCGTAGAAAGAGAGTCATATATGTCTTCTTTAGTGATAAGATCTTTATCATACTGATTGTGAAGCCCTTGAATAAAACGTCCACCTTCTCGAATAGCATCTATACTAATTCCTTCTGACAAGGGATTAATGAGCATGAAATGTTCTTCATTACCCTCGTTAACCATTCGAAAACGAGTCCAACCAGCTGGAATCTTTTCCGGAGACTCAAAAGCATATTCTTTAGCCACAATTTCAACAATATTCGGTCCATTTTTATCTGTATTGTTACTACATCCTGACAATAACAGTATAAATATAGAAAGTGATATTATTATGTTTCTCATTTTCTTGATGATTAAAATTTGGTCCAATATTAGCATCTAAATACTTAAACAAGCTCATGATATGCAAATAAATGATTTAAATTGTGAGCTAAGCCATATAACGGCCCTGCGCATACGGGCGCGGGGATTAAAATTAAGGTAGTTATTATGAAAGAATCTGTGTTTTTAATAGCCTAGAGTGGTTCACTCCAGCTGTTTACTTTGCCATCCATAAAAGTTACTGAACCTCCATTCGTATATCTCCAAATTGATATTGATCCACCTTCGATATGCTGTGGCGGCCCCAACAACTCTTCAACTTTATCTTGTGACATGCCCTCTCTTAGCTGTCGCCAATTTTCGCGGTTCTGGGTTCTATTCTCGTTGTTCTGAACTGCATCCTTGTTTGAAAGGCTTTCTTCAATTTTAGTTACTCTTTTTTCCAGATCGGGATCAGGGTCATTGAAGAAAATAAGAACCATAGCAACCAGAATGACAGCAATCAGACTATTGAAAGACGAGGTTTGAAGTAATTTAGTTATTTGCATGACTTCCCCTATATATGGTTGTGTATCCCTAGACTATATCAGAATTAACTAATTAATTTTGTTGACCACAAGCTAAGTTAGCTTTTGCTGTATAACTGCATCAGCATTTTCTCAGTTTCCCAATATCCAATCCAATCACTGGAGCCGGTAATCTCACTTAGCAGCTCCCAAGACTCTTCCCAGGGTAGATCTCCCCGGACTAAATGGTGGATGCCTTTTGTAAGTCTGAGTTCTTCTTCTGTCATTAGAAACTGATTTCTATTTCAATACTCCTTCCATGGAAATAAAATGAAGAGGCGGAATGCAGCAAACAGCATGGGTAGCTGATGTTTATGCTTTTATAAACCGACCTCTTCGTTTTCATTATCCTTCCAAGGGATACCTTCACTAGTTAGAGCGATTTCGGAGCAAATCCTTACAAAGTTTTTTTTATGATCTAAAATGTCGCTTTTAAGATAAGGGTCAAAGTTGTGTTTCCGGGTCTGGCTTATCGGCTCTAGAGGTGCGTCAATGAACTCAGTCATTTAAATTGCCTTCTTTTTAGGTGATTACAATAATCTTTTTATCTAGTTTACCTAATAGCATGTTATTTGATACAAGTCTCGGTGTTTACATGTACACTAGTATCCTACCTAAAACAACAATTTAAATAGTATATTTTAAATTTAACCGAAACAAAACCTGATTAGTGAATAATTATACAATAAATGTTCCAGCGAGATTGACCGGAAAAAAAATCAGTGACTTATTTGAGTTATCCACTGCATTTTTAAAAGTGATAGAACAATATGACCGTGTAACATTTGACATATCTAAATGCAATTTCATCAATCCTGCAGGGACTGTATTATTGAGTGCTTTTAGGGATATTTATAAAGAGAGAAATCCTACTATTGAAACCTATATCCGATATAAAAAAAGTAGTCGAGTAACAAAAATTTTACAATCATGGGGCCTATATACCCTTGAGGAATTGTTTCATGACTCTTATGTAAAATCCATATCGAATTACGCTGTTCCTTTAGAGCGTTGCAGTTGTACTGATGAATGTTTACAAGTTCATAATAAAATAATGGACCATGTTAAGGATAGGACAGAATGCACAAAAAATACATTTGCTTCACTGGATTACATATTAAATGAAATTTGGGATAATGCAGGCACTCATGGGTATAAATGTTATTACACTGAAGAGTATCCTAAACCAATATATTTTCAGTCATTCTCATACAAAAGTGGTGTTGAAATTGCTATACTAGATTTGGGTCAGGGCATAGCAAATAGCCTTAAAAGCAAAGAAAAGTACCGTAACTTCTCAACTGATCAGATACTTAAAAAAGCTCTTGAAGAAAAGGTAACTGGTCATCCTAACAGTAGTCCAGGTTACGGTTTATATAGTTCTTCGGAGCTTATCAAATCAAACAGTGGTGAGTTGCATATTTGGAGTTCAGGTAGAAGTGTTAATGTAACAAATAGTTCCACAAGGACAGGTATAGGTGGATTTGATAATGGTACACTAGTTTACTTGAAGATTAAAGCCCAAATTGATACTAAGTTTGAAGAAATAATGAACGGAAGAAATGTGGAAAATTATCTTGAAGATCACCAAATTACATTATGAAAATTAAATTATCTGAATATGGAAAGACTTTAGGTCCAAGAGTACTTGGGGTAAAGATTAAAAATGAATTATTAGGGAAAATTGAAAATGTAACAGAAATTCAATTCGATCTAACTGAAGTAAAAAGTTTGTCTACAGGGTTTTGTAAAGAGTTATTTGGTGAGCTTTATATAGAAATGGGTGAAGATTTTAAATCAAAAGTGAAATTTAAGTTAGATGGAGCTGAAAATAACGAGAGACTATTAAAAATTATAAATAGAGGTATATCAAGTTCAATTCAAAACCGAGATAGTAAATAATTAGGTATAAGAATAATGAAGCCTTAACAGCCTCATAAACCTCAACAAACCCTTATACCATGCCACAAATCACAGAAGTTACATTAGCTTATAAATCAACCGTGCCGATCGAAAGCCTACCAACCATTACAAGCCCGGAAGAAGCTGCTGCTTATCTAAGATCAATCTGGAATGATGATCATCTTGAATTAAAAGAAGAATTCTTAATCGTTATTCTGGACAACATGAAGCACGTGTTAGGTCATAGTTTAATATCCTCTGGGGGATCGACCGCCACGATCGTAGATACAGCACAAATATTCCAGGTTGCTCTGCTTGGGAAGGCAAATTCTATAATTCTTGCTCATAATCACCCTAGTGGTAATAAAAAAGCATCAACAGCTGACGTGCAGCTTACAAAACGTACAGTAGAGGCTGGTAAGCTCCTCGGTATCCCGGTTGACGATCATATTATTCTCATTAGGTCCGGATATACATCCCTCCGAAATGAAGGTTTAATGTGATAGGAGGGCTTCGGCTCTCTTTTTTAGGTTAATAGTTATTAAAGACTGACACTTTGCCCTACTTTACTGACAGGCAGCGGGTATTTATGTCAAAAACTTAATGTGATTCAAAATGGCACATATATTGGTTTAAATAAGCCATTTAACCTTAAATTTTTAGACATTATAATATGGACAACAAAGATTTTGAAGTTTTTTTGCGAGGTGCAAAGCATAATGAAGATGAGACATTAATAGCTGACATAAAGAATTATGGAAGTGATGGCATGACCTTCTTTGTTACAACTACAGGTAAATATGAATACATCAGAACACATTGGAATAACTGGGATGTAGAGAATGTGATTAGTAGTAGTAACGTAATGCCTATTGAGCGCTTCACCGGGCACCCTGATTTAATAAATGGGGTGATACCTTTTGAGGAACCGGCTATAATATCATTTTATGATTATTGTGAGTTTACTCCTGAACAGCTAAGAAAGTCTTACTTCTTAGTTAAGAACCACCCAGATACAATATCTGTGAAGGTACTTGAGGATAATTTAGAGCCTCTAACCAAATTACAGTTCCGAGTTGGAAAAAACTATAAAACCAAAAATAATGGTGTTTCTGAAGCATTTATAGAAAACCTTTCGCCAGATGCAGCTGTACCGTATTGTAATTTTATAACAGAGCCAAAAGGCGACATTTGTAAAGTAGAATAGGGGCATTTTATTGAGTTTATAGTCAAGATACAATGTGAGACTTTTTACTTGTTTAAATGCTTACAGCTTCGGCACTTCAGCACTGTTTTAAAGATAAAAAAAGGGGCTAAAAGCCCCCTTTATATGATTATTTATCTTCCTCTTCCTCTTCCTCTACCTTAACAAACCATATTAAGGTATTTCCATCAGTGTTTCGACTATTCATTAACCATCCTTTATACTCGCAGTATTTCTCAAGATAAGTCTTAAAAGTGCGGATTTGACTATCTAATAGTGCTTTACTGTCAATCATACGGAAGGACGGGAAATATTCACCTTTACTGTTTTTTGGCTTAACGGAACCCTCATCATAAGTTACTTTTGTTTCGGATAACCCTCTAAACAACCGGCGTTGGTCATACTCGACATTTAATTCAAGATATTCCTCAGCCCACTCAAAGAAAGATTGAGTTGTTTCAGTTATGATTTGCCTCAATCCATAGTTGACGAGTACCTGATTTAACCCATTTTTTAGGTATTCTTGGAGACATCTGATCATAAAGGAGTCAAACTTATACCACTCCTGTTCATCCCAATCATCAAAGAGCAGGTGACCAAAGTGCTCGAGTGGTGTAAACCTTGAGTTAAACGTTGATGCAAACTCAAGGATAAATTGTCGTCTTCTAAAACTATCTCCTTTGCCTAGTATAGGATCATTAGATGTAAGAATGATTTTTGGAGATCTGTCAAATGGTATAGTAGTCCGATTTTCGTGTTTACGCTCTACAGGCAATTCTCCTGTAATCACCGTGAATAAACCTGTGAAGTCAAAGTTTTCACGAACATCATCAATCAAAATAATCCGATATTTTTCCTGATAATCCATAAATGCAAAACGGTGACCAGAATCAAACTGTTTGCCGGGAATTGTATGTATCGGCCTGATATGTTCTAAAGATTTCGCAAAAATGGTTTTACCTGTTCCACCGTTTGAAGTGTTGTTTTCTCCAATTTTCTCATCGGTCAGTATTACAGCCTTTACTACAGCCTTATTTTTAAATCTGTGGAGCATGTAACCGATGCATTGCATAGCGCTTCTCTTTCGTTTTGCATCATTTCCAGTAGCCATTTCGATAAATTCTTCATATTCACCACGAGAATTTGTAACGTTTTTTGGTGCCGATCGTGGAATTAACTCTGAATGCCATGTCGAGCCTTTTAGTTCTGTATACTTAAAGTATTCAACACCATTCTGGGTTACTTTGATGTAAACATCTTTATAGAATAAGAGACTGAATTCTTTACCATCTTTGGATAGGTTTAAGTGCTCTTTGTTCTTCGCAGAGTGCAAAAGGTTTGAGGCATTCATTGTAATTAGCCTGCTAACAACTTCATTTTTAAGATCCTCGGATAAAACCTCGCGTGGAATGGCGTCAAGATATTCTCTAACGTGATCTCTTATTTGGTGTTCTGAGACCTCATAAATGAATGTGCCATCATCCCGGTAGGAAACATAATCTGTTCCTGTATAGCGCTTGAATAGACCTTCTCTTTCAAGAAATTCCAGGAGTCTTGCGTTATTTATTTTACCTTTACTATTCCAAAACCTGTCTTTTGAATTGATAACAGGTTGTTCTTTAACCTCACATGCCTTAACTAGGTCAAGTGATAGCTTTCGTTTGTCTCTATATAAATCTGCAAGATCTTTATGCTTCCCATTAGAAATATCATGGATATTTAGATACTTCACATCGCAATGATCACGGGTTATCGATTTGATGTTTTTCGCTAAACCTTTAGCAATGTCATGAGCTTTATCTGTGTCACAGTCCAAGATTGTAATAACTGTTTCATGAACACCTCTGAGCTCTTTTATAATTGACTGCTGACTAACGGTGAGTTTAGAGCTTTCAGCACCGCAAAGCCCAATAACAGCATATTTATCGCCCAATTCCTGATCAACCAGCATAGCTTCTCTTGGTGATTTAGCAATAATAAGGGTTTCTTTAGCCTCGTGGTTCTGTATGCCAAAAAATGATTCCGTGGGTTTACTTCCATCAAGTTGTCGTATGTGCTTTTCACCATTTACACGGTTGTAGCGCTGACCACCCGTTGGGTAGGGCATTACTAACTCAAGATCGCCGTAGTCAGAGGTCAATTTGCAATTGAATATCTCTAGCGTTGAAGGCTTTAAGCCATCGTGATCGAGGATTTGCTCAATTAGTTCTGAGTCTTCGTATTCACTGATTTCTATATAACTTGGCTCTTCAAAGCTTCCCTTTCGATTCGCTATCTCGCTTAATGGTATATCTGGAATCCTGTCTATTGGATCTTTGAATGAATCGTCAATCTCAAATGAAGAGCCTGAATATTCGTTTACATTGGATGTTTTTCTATTCAAGAGATCATCCAGCCATTTCTTCACCTCAATGTTGTCTTGAAACCCTTTGACCTCCTTGATCAGGTCTATGATGGAGCCGTGCTCATTAGTAGCATGGTCTTTCCATGAGCCGGTTTCTACATTTATACCAAAAGAAGGGGTTTTATCGTCTCTTAAGGGTGATTTTACGGTAACCCAACCTTCAGTAGCATTGGCATTGATGTTTAGGTTTTTAAGAATAAATGAAATATCAGCTCTATTTAGCTTTCTAAAATAATTTTTTGTAATGGACATAAATTTAATATTATCTAGTATTTGTTGTTAAATTTAACATAAATAAAGCCGGGCGCTAATTGAATAGCAAGAATATTAAAGAAATCTAATAAACGAATACTTAGGGGTATAATGTAAGAAGAGCCTGGATGTTAGCTATTTCGGAGAGTGTGGGAAGAGTCAGCGAATAAAATAGTGTGTATTTTCTGAATTTGTAAGGTAAATTCAAAATAAGTAGATCCTCGGCCACTTAAACACTGGAAATTGAATACGAAGTGTGCCAAATTTGAGTACAAATAAGCCCAAAACCTTAGTGATTACTATCGTATTACTATTGGGAATTTGAAAAGATGAGCGTTGGATAGTTAGGTAAAATCTCAGTATAATCTCAGTACGAGAACGTAAAATCTCATTAGAAAACATGAACAGGCTTCCTTACTGAAAACAAAAAAAGCCCTCTGAAGTTAATCAGAGAGCTTTTGTCTTGAGCGGGAAACGAGATTCGAACTCGCGACCCCAACCTTGGCAAGGTTGTGCTCTACCACTGAGCTATTCCCGCATGTGTCAATAAATTTCATTTCTTAAAGGGCCACAAATATAAGGGCTATTTTCGATACTATTCAACTCTTTTTTTGAAATATCTTTTCATTCTTTTTGCATCACATTCAGATCAAACAAATATCTTAAAAACACAGAATAATAATCCTGCCATCCTGATCAAATAGAGATCTCTTTTACAGAGCCGAGCAGCCTTCCTAAAAATTTATTTCCGTAAACTTTCTGTATATGTCCCATATCAGCTATGATTACCAACAATTCCTTACTTCGGGAAAAAGCCACGTTCAATAGCCTTGGAACTGAAAGTCCATTCTTTTTCTCATCAAATGGCCGAACCGAATAATGTCTTAGGCCCCCATTTTGCCATTCGCCACTCATAACCGTATCAAATATGATCACTGGTTTTTCCCGGCCCTGAAATGTGTGGATCGTTCCAACTTCAATATCCCGATAACCTTTTTCCCACAGATGATTTCTGACCTTATACACACTATTCCTGAATGGAACAATGATACCAATATTTTCCGAAGCATGGTTTTTTGTGAGTCGCTTCACACTTTCTTCAATAAGACGCATGTGAACTTCGTTGATCGGCTTAAATCCCTTCTCTTCAGACTCCTGCTCCAAAACCGGATTGTATTTAGCTGTATCAATAAGTGCCACTGATGCTGAATCCCCGTTATCAAGATTCCGGCCATCTGCAGGCTGTCCAGATTTTAATCGTCCCTCGTAAAATACAGAGCTGATCACTCCCGCAAGATCATCTTTCATCCGGTATTGGACATCGAAAAATGAAGTGAAATTCGGGTTGAAGTCGTGCCAATTGAAAAGATCTTCTGTTGATTTCGATTTAGATACATAGGTGAAAATATCCTGTTCCAGAAATTCCCTCGATTTTCTATGATCCGTTATAGCGATCGGCGGAAGCTGCATCGGATCTCCGGCTACGATAAGATGTTTCTTACTCTTTCCTGCCATTAATAACATGTACGGAATACCTGCCATGGAACCCTCGTCAACCACAACCGCATCATAACTGATGTTATAGAACAATTCGGAGGTACACACTTTTGCAAGCGTTGTTGCCACCAACTGTTTTTTCTTCAGTTCGTATCTTTCATTTAGATTCAGCAGTCGATCGATCTCAATCTCCACAGCTTCCTTTCCACCGTATTCATCCATTTTATTTGCAGAAAGCTGACATTCAAGATCAAGTTTTTCAGGTACCTCTTCTCCGTTCCTCATCATATCATCTACGGTCTCCTGAAGTTTTTCATAGTTACTCAGGAGATTGGAAAGCTGAACTGCATCTGCTTTTCGCCCATCAAGCTTCGTTTTTACCTGATGCTCAAAAAGTATGTCATCTAGGCGAGCATCATCCAGAGCGGCTTCACCATATCGTGTGGTGTTTTGCAGATTGAATCCGGGTTTGATCTCAGATAATGCATCCAGTACACTCAGTAGTCCTACATCCACTGCACGGTTGGTATTTGATACAAACAAAACCCGCTTATCTTGATTCAACAAATTAGCCACGATGTAGCCAAGCGTTGCCGTTTTTCCTGTACCAGGAGGTCCCCATACATAAAGAATATTATTTTTGAGAGATTTTTCGATCGCATCCTTTTGTGCTTCATTTCTCAGATCATCGACTTGGATTTGAACTGACTCGGATTCCTTCTTGAAATAGTCAGAAGGTTCGAGTAGAGCCTTAAGCTGTGGCACTTCCTCTGCCTTGTCCTGAAGTTTAAACAAGTGCTCTTCCATTTTTTTGAGCACAAAATCATTTTCCCACTCGAGGAAAGTTTCATTGATCTTACTTCCAACATTTTCGGAAAATTCGAGGCGGACTTTTTTGTCCTTGAATTCTACTACATTAACCTTGTATTCCTTTGAGTCCACTTTGGCTCTAACTTCCTCAGCAAAACGAAGTCCGCGGTTTTGCGACTCGAATGTATAAATATACTCTCCCGAAATTTTTTCCAGTTCACCGCCAAAGAGTACATCAGTTGATGGAGTCTCTCTTACCGCTAAAATTTCTTTTTCAATGGCATCTATTGCCTGCTGAATAACTTTTTTGATCAAAGTAATACTGAGTGTTAAATGTTGAATGTGAAATGAGCCTCCCATTTCACATTCAACATTATTAATTTAAAATTTACTGATCCCATAATTCTGCACGGATCATTTCGGAGCTTTTTTCTGAGAGAAGGTAATCAAGTCTTAGCCGGTTTTTCTGTGGGACCTTTTGCTCCACCAATCTTGCACTATCCGAAGTATATAATATCAGGTCAGACTCCCGAACAAACAAAGGCAATGATTTTCCGTAGATCGTACCAGCCACAAAGGATCCCTCAAAATGAACCGAACGCTTTAATTCGTCAATGATCTTGGGAATGGTTTCTTCTGAACCGGTTACTAGCCCAATGGTATCAATTGCAGCTCTATCCACCATCGACAATAAAATATCCGGATCGTAATCATAAACGATCGGCAGCACCAAAAGACTTTCTCTCAAACTTTGGAAATGGCTCATCAAATGAATAGGTACAAATAGTGCGTCATATTTTGCCGCTTTTTCATAGTCACTTACGCTGATCACCTCACTTTTCACTCCTACCTGTTTTTTGATGGCATCCGAAAGCATACGCCCTAACTCGTGATTTTCACCCACACTTGCAGAAGTTTGAATACGATCAGGCCATTCCATAAAGCTAAGCTGTTCCTGAAATAACAATTCGATCTCAGATTCATCCAAGCCATAACCAACCAATTCCTCTACCAGAGCCTGAACTTTTTCTCCTCCGACTTCAAGTCGGGCTGACTTATCCAGCAGCGTATTCTGGTTTTTCACGGTGAAGCCCCGACCCTGTTCTCCCAAGATCAATCCTTCGTCTTCCAGAATATGATAAGCTTTTCTCACTGTATGAAAACTAGCTTCGAGCTGTTGACCCAACTCCCTGGTGGATGGTAAAACCTCTCCCACCTGAAACTGCTTGGTGGCGATCATCAACCGAATCCGGTCTGCGATATGTTTTGCGGAAGTTTTCACCTATTATCCGGAATAATCCTTAATGATCTCTGTGTATGTTTTCACTGTCTTGTCCAATCCCCAAAATAACGATTTACTTATCAATGCATGACCGATACTTACTTCATTGAGAACCGGAATAGTTTCCAAAAGATCAGGGAGATTATCCAGGTTTAATCCGTGACCTGCATTTACTTTCATTCCCAGATCATTCGCCAGGTTTGCTGCTTTTCGCAATCTCGTTAATTCGTGTTGTTTTTTGGAAGCTTCAGCATTGGCAAAAGTTCCGGTATGCAATTCAATGGCATCTGTACCTAACTGATGCGCCAGCTCTATATCTCGTAGATTTGGATCGAGGAATAAGCTGATCTCAATATCTGTTTTCCGAATTTTTGGAAAGACCCTTTTCTCATAATCCTCATAAACAGCTTCCATATCCAGACCGCCCTCTGTAGTCAATTCCTCTCTGCCTTCAGGAACAAGTGTACATAAATGAGGATCGACTTCCACACAAATATCGATCATCTCTTCGCTTGCCGCCATCTCAAAATCGAGTTTACCGCGCACATGCTCTTTCAATCTATATACATCTTCATCCCGAATGTGCCTGCGATCTCCCCGAAGATGAAATACGATTCCTGCAGCACCTGCCTCTTCACATATTCTGGCAGCTTCGATCGGATCAGGATAGCCTTCTCCCCTCGCATTTCTCAATGTTGCAACATGATCAATATTAACGAGTAGTTTCATTTATGTGTCAGTCTTTATTTATTTTTGAATATATCATCAAAAGTAAGCATATCCGTTTATATTTACAGATAATGAAACAATACGGTTTTAAGATCATATCACTTTTTTTTCTGACTTCACTCCTGATCCCCTTAACAGGATGTGGTACGGTTAAGCGGGGTTCTTTCCAGCCGACTCACTCTGCAGATTACACACCCGAAGATTCGGCAACAACAGCATATGAACCAATGATCAGTGTAAGTTCTGAAGCATCATCAATGATCCGTGAACGACAGGAAATTCTTAAACTGGCCTATAGTGACTGGAAAGGCATCCCATACATTTTGGGCGGCACCGGTTATAGTGGCATCGATTGTTCGGCTTTTATACAGGTAGTATTTGAAGATTACTTTTCTGTGATCCTGCCGCGCACCACTTTGGACCAAATGCAGTTTGGTAAACCGGTGGGGAAACGGAGGGTAACCCCCGGAGATATGGTTTTCTTTAAAACAGGAAGGCGAACATATCATGTTGGTATCATGGTGAACTCCATTGAATTCCTACACGCTTCAACATCTGAAGGCGTCACCATATCTAAACTTACCCATCCCTATTGGGAGTCCTCATTTTTAGCTTTCCGAAAAGTGCTAAAAGAAAATTCTATCGATTCCTGAAGATCTGATTCATCATTTTTTCGTACTGCGGACTCAGTTTAACATCACGACGCTTCATCATCGCCTTCATGGCTTCAATAGCTTTCTCGAACTCGTACTCACCGTATTCAGCAGAGCCAACCCAAGAAAATGATGGTATGTATTTAGGTGGGAATCCGCTTATGAATATATTCGAACTCACACCACAGATCGTTCCGGTATTCAGCATCGAGTTTATTGCCGTTTTGGAATGGTCTGCCATAACTGTTCCTAAAAATTGTTGTCCGGTTTCAACATCTTTTCGGTTCTCCCACTCAGGCAACCTAACCGTACTGTAGTTGTTTTTGAGATTTGAGGTATTGGTATCAGCTCCGAGATTCACCCACTGCCCGAATATTGAGTTTCCTGCAAAACCATCGTGGGCTTTATTGGAATAGGAATGAAAGATACAGTTTGATACTTCACCGCCCACTTTGCAAACCGGGCCAATAGTTGTTCCTCCTGATAATTTGCCACCCGTTTTGACAGTTGCCCCGGCACCAATCACTACCGGTCCTTTTATGATACAGCCGGCCTCAATATGGGCATTTTTCATAATGACTACCGGTCCCTCTGTTGCCAGAATATGACATCCGGGTTCTATAGAAACATTTTTACCTATGTAGGTATTTTCAGGGTCATGAATTCCAGGATATTCCACTTCATCTGACACTTGTGTAGAATGTAATCCTGTAAGTGGTAAGTCTTTTGATATTTCAAAGGAGTTGAGTGACAGTAAATCCCATATATGCTCCAAATGTATCGCCTCTGAAAGCTCCTGAACCTTTAATCCCTCTGCAGTAAATTCATTTTGCTTGTACATATTCAAAGACTCGGCTGCTGAAACTAAAGCTGCAGCAGTCACCCCTTTTGATACTAATTGTCGTCCCAATTCAAGTTCATAAATCTGCCCTGTAAGATTATCTGAAGGCAGGAAACGGGAATTGATCCATAGAACCGGTTTATCAGAGTCGATCTCATTTCGGCTGAAAACACCCGAAAGGCTATTTCGAAGTGTCCGGCCGTATCGGTTCAATCCCAGTGAAAGTAACCATTTTTGCCTGATCGTATAAATCCCAACTCTAAGATCATCCACGGGACGTGTTAGTGTAAGGGGATGAAAATTATTTGTTTTTACATCTTCAAAAAAACAGATCTGAATATCTAACTGTGTAGACATAATTTCAAAAAATCGTAATCGTTATTCAATTTAATACCCCTTATATTTACGCATTATCGCAAACAAATAAAATTATTTAAGAAGTATACCATATGTGCGGAATAGTCGGGTACGTTGGCGACAAACAAGCCAGTAAAGTTATTATAGATGGCCTCAAGAGACTTGAATACAGAGGATACGATTCAGCAGGTATAGCCATATTAAACGGTTCACTGAATATCACCAAAGGAAAAGGGAAAGTTTCTAACCTTGAAAAGTTAGTCGGAGACACTGAAAAGGGTACTATAGGTATAGGCCATACCCGTTGGGCAACTCATGGCGAACCGAACGATATCAACTCTCACCCCCATACTATCCAAAGTGGAAAACTAGCCCTTGTCCACAATGGGATAATTGAGAACTACAATACGCTAAAGAAAAAGTTAAAAGAAGAAGGTTATAGTTTTTACTCTGACACTGATACGGAAGTGCTGGCTAAATTGATCGAAAGCTTCCTGAAAAAAGACTCAGGTTCTCTCAAAAAGGCTGTTCAATTTGCCTTACATCAGGTTCATGGCACTTACGGAATTGCCGTGGTTCACTCCGACTTCCAGGAACAGATCGTTGTTGCAAGAAAAGGATCACCCCTGTTGCTAGGTGTGGGTGATGGTGAAATGTTGATCGCATCAGATGCATCAGCTGTTGCTGCTTATACTGATAAAGTGGTTTACCTTGATGATGGTGAACTGGCTGTAATAACCAAAGACAACTTCATAGTTGAAACAGCTGACAATGTTGAACTCACTAAAGAGATTCACGAGCTAGCCCTAAGCCTTGAGGAAATTGAAAAAGGCGGTTATGATCATTTCATGCTGAAAGAGATCTTTGAGCAGCCACGTGCTTTGGCTGACTGTCTTCGTGGACGAATTGATAAAGAAAATGGCACCATTACCCTAGGTGGTATTGAAGACGTAATGGATAAGCTTGTAAATGCTAAACGATTGATTATTGCTGCATGTGGAACAAGCTGGCATTCCGGTTTAGTCGGCGAATATCTTTTTGAATACCTGGCTAAAGTTCCTGTGGAAGTGGAATACGCTTCAGAGTTCCGTTATAAAGAACCACTGGTGGGCCCGGGCGATGTGATGATTGTAATATCTCAAAGTGGGGAAACTGCTGATACTTTGGCTGCGCTGAGAGAAGCAAAAGAAAGGGGAGCCACAGTGATTGGAGTTGTAAACGTGGTAGGTTCAACCATTGCTCGTGAAACAGAGGCCGGAGTTTACATCCATGCCGGACCTGAGATCGGTGTTGCATCAACCAAGGCTTTTACAGGGCAAGTTACTGTACTCATCATGATGGCGATCAAGCTAGGCTTGGCCAAAGGAACTCTGAAAAATTCCGAGGCAAAAAAGCTCATTCAAGAGCTCGCTAAGGTTCCAGCTAAAGTTCAGGAGATACTTGATGACACTGACGAGATAAAAAATATATCCAATCTATTTTCATACGCACCAAACTTTCTTTACCTCGGTAGATCCTATAGTTTTCCTGTCGCCTTGGAAGGCGCACTTAAGCTTAAGGAAATCTCCTACATCCACGCCGAAGGATACCCCGCTGCCGAAATGAAGCATGGGCCTATCGCATTGATCGATGAAATGATGCCGGTAGTTGTAATTGCCGCTACTCAGCATACCAACGATAAGATGATCAGCAATATTGAGGAAGTTAAAGCACGAAAAGGCCGTATCATTGCTATCACCACTCCTGATAACGATGAGGTAGTAGATCTCGCTGAGTTCAAAACAATAGTTCCTGAAACCATGGATGTTCTGACTCCACTGTTGACTGTGATCCCTCTACAGCTTCTCTCGTATTATGTTGCTGTAAACAGAGGAGCAAATGTGGACCAACCTAGAAACCTGGCCAAAAGTGTGACCGTGGAATAATTCACATTTGCTGTGAATTATTTTACAGCTCAGACTACTTTAAAAGTAAATTTCCTATTCTGAGACAGTGTATCAAAGAAAACTTTATTAAGATTTCTTAATAAAGTTTTGTGGATAACTTGACTTTTATGTGGATAATTCGTTGTATCCATTTCACTATAAAATAATTGCACCCACATAGTAATGAGAAACTGGAAGGCCATAATCTTTAAAGTAGTGGTTCTGGTACTGGTAAGTATCGTCATCTTTACCGGCTGAACCTGACTTACGTATTAATATTCTGATCATCTGAAGAGAACAGATTAACTGTATCCAATTTTCAGATTTCTATAGCTACATCCTTTTATTCTGCTTATCTTTTCTGCCTTTCTTAATCCATAATATTTTATTAATGGGAAAAATCGACCTAAGTTATCTTGAGAACATGAGTGGTGGGGACAATGCAATAATTATTGAAATGATCGAATTATTTATTAATCAAACTCCTCAGCATCTTCAAAATCTAATGAAGGCAAATGAAAATAAAGAGTGGAATAACGTTGCGTCCGAAGCCCATAAAGTAAAGCCTACTATGCTGTATGTAGGTTTATCAGACCTGAATTTAGTTTGCAAAAAAATTGAAGATAATGCTAAAGGTAATCAGGATGTTGAAATAAGCAACAATTTGATCGATCAGCTTGTAAGTGGGTATAAAGAAATAACTGGCGACCTTGAAACCAAAATTGAAGAACTAAAATAAGACCATTTGAATATGGTCAATATCATCTACCGGATAAATTTTACCCTCTTCCTTAAATCCAAGTTCATTATAGTAGTTGATCAATGCAGCCTGAGCTTCAATTCGTATCTTACCCGCTTTGCAATGTTCAATGCCTTTTTTGATGAGCTTTTCACCAAGTCCGGTTCCACGGTAAGATGGAGCAACCACTATCCTACCCAAGCTTGCTTCTTCATACTTAATACCGGGTTCAAAAATTCTTAAATAGCCTGCAAGAATACCTCCTTCGTAGATCAAAAGGTGACCAGCTTTTTCATCGTACCCATCAATGTCTTCGTAAAAACACTGTTGCTCTATTATAAAAACCTGCTGACGCAACCTGAATAGGTCTTCCAGCTCATTTTTCAAAAGATCGCTGTATGATTTGTATACTGTTTTCATGAGTTACTGAAACAAATTTAGACAACTTTCCGTAAAGAAAAGCGAATTTTTAATTAATAGGAAATGTCATGATCTGGGCTTGGTTATTAAATAGTATATCTGTTTACGCTACTGCCTCACTGCTTGAAGGTGTAGAAATAAAAAACTTCTGGAGTGCTGTGTTTGTAGCCGCATTGCTTGCGATTGTCAACGTCTTCATAAAACCAATACTCATCATACTCAGCCTTCCCATTACCATACTAACCTTTGGTTTGTTTGTGTGGGTGATCAATGCTTTTCTGATCATGTTGGTTGATCAAATGGTACGGGGATTTAAGGTAAAAAGCTTTGGCTGGGCTCTCCTATTTGGATTTGTGATGTCTGTGATCAGTTGGGTTTTATTTCAAATATTTGGTTAAACCATCAAGATTTACCTATCAAAGCAATAAAAAAGGCTGCCTTGAATTAGCAGCCTTAGTTTTTTCTCATAAATCATCAACCAAATCAGATGTTGTCACAAACAGCTTGAGTAAAGGTCGAAGTCGTTCCTTCTCCTCCTATATCAGGAGTGCAGTATACTTTCTTTTCTACAAGAGTTTTATAGATCGCTTTTCGAATATTTTCTGCCACGGATTTTTGATCGATATGTTCCAACATCATCAATGATGAAAATAAAAGAGCTAGAGGGTTGGCTATATTTTTGCCTACAATGTCAGGAGCTGAACCGTGCACAGCCTCAAACATAGCTGCATCATCACCAATGTTTGCTGCTCCTGTAACACCCAAGCCACCAACCAATCCCGATGCCAGATCTGACAGGATATCACCGAACAGATTCGTAGTTACCACCACATCAAACTGACGTGGTCGCATTACCATTTGCATAGCCATGTTATCGACTATCAGATCTTCAAATTCAATTTCAGGATAATCCTCTGCAACTTTACGCCCGACTTCAAGAAACAAACCAGTAGTCAATTTCAGGATATTTGCCTTATGAACAAGAGTCACTTTTTTGCGTTCATGCTGCTTTGCATATTCAAAAGCAGCCCTTATGATCTTATGGCTTGCCTCTTCAGTAACCACAGCAATTGCTTCAGAGTGTCGTTTATTTTCACCCTCTTCGATCCATTTTTCTTTACCGATATAAAGACCTTGAGTGTTCTCCCTAAAGAGTACCATATCAACGTCTCTAAAAGGAGAATCAATACTTGGGAGAGTATGAGCCGGACGAATGTTACTGTAGAGATTAAACTGCTGACGTAATGCTACATTAATAGACCTGAATCCTGACCCAACCGGTGTTGTAAGTGGACCTTTTAGGGCAATTCGATGCTCTTCAATTGACTCTATAGTTTCATCAGGCAGTGGAGTTCCTAGTTCGTCCTGTGCACTAAGGCCGGCTTTCGCATCTACCCAATTGATTTCTGCCCCCGCTTTTTCAAGGATAGTGGTTACCGAGTTTGTAATTTCTGGTCCGATCCCATCTCCTGGAATCAATACAACATTTTTCATTTATTCTTTTTTTTCTTCAAAATTTCAGTCTTAAATATATCAAATTTAATATCCAAATGTGATGACATCACGGATTGCGAGCCATTCTTTTTAAACTTTTAAAGTTATGTTTTCGGGAGAATTTATTTTCCGCAGGAATGAAATTTTAGCCAAATAAATTATTCTTTAAAAAGCCTATGAAACGATCTATAATCTGGTTCCGAAATGATCTGCGAATCCATGACAATGAAGCGCTGATAAAAGCTTCACAAGCCAAAGAAATACTCCCACTCTATTGTTTTGATCCGCGACATTTTGAAAAAACCTCTTTTGGGTTTCCAAAAACGTCTTCTCACCGTGTAGAATTTCTGCATCAATCGGTGAAAAACCTAAAAAATAATTTACGGGAACTAAAAGCTGATCTGATAATCAAGCAGGGAAAACCGGAAGAGATCATACCCCGGCTTGTGACTCAGTTCGATATAGATCTTGTATTCACATCCAAAGAGATCACCAAAGAGGAAAGCGATATTGAAGAAGCCTTGAAAGAGAAACTAGGCAATAAACTTACTTTTGTCTGGCAGAGCACCCTATTCCATATTAACGACATACCGTTTACAAAGGGTCAAATTCCGGGAGTTTTTACTCAATACCGAAAGAAAACTGAGAAAGAATCAGAAGTTAGAAACGAACTGTCGACTCCAGATACTCTAAACCTTGTCCCTTCTGAATCCTCTGAGATGCCCTCACTAAATGCACTTCTGAACCAAGAGATCGATCCAAATAAAGATGAACGAAGTGTTCTGAAATTTGTAGGTGGAGAAGACGCCGCTTTAGGACGTTTACAGAAATATATCTGGGAGGGCGATCATCTAAAAAACTACAAATTCACTCGCAATGGGCTGTTGGGAGCTGACTATTCCTCTAAATTCTCTCCGTGGCTGGCCAACGGTTGCCTTTCTCCGCGCAAAGTATATTGGGAAGTCAAAAAATATGAAGACCAACGAAAGAAGAATATATCTACCTACTGGCTAATATTTGAGCTGATATGGAGGGATTACTTCAGATTTTCAGCATGGAAACATGGAGATAAGATATTCTGGCCATCAGGAATACAGGGAAAATCCAGAGAATGGGACTCAGATAAAACGAAATTCAAAAAATGGGCTGAAGGTAACACAGGAATTCCTTTTATTGATGCTAATATGAGGGAATTAAATAAGACCGGGTATATAAGTAATCGGGGCAGACAAAATGTTGCAAGTTTTTTAGCTCAAAATTTGAATATTGACTGGAGAATGGGAGCTGAATATTTTGAGTCATTGCTGCTGGATTATGATCCCTGCAGTAATTATGGCAATTGGGCGTATAATACAACCGTCGGTCATGACCCAAGGAATCGGTACTTTAACATTGTGAACCAAGCGCAAAAATATGATGCTGAAGGTGATTATGTTCGTACCTGGATTCCTGAATTAAAGGATGTACCCAAGGATTTTATTCACGAACCCCATAAAATGAGTAGCGAACAACAAACTCTATTCAATGTTGAAATCGGTAAGACCTATCCCAAACCTATGATAGACCTGGAAAAAAGCTATGAAGAAATCAGAGCAAGAAATTAGAAACCGTATTCTAACTTTCACTAAAAAAAGAGGTTCTAAAAAATCAGTGTGTCCCTCTGAAGTCACAAGAGATCTTTTTTCGGATGTTTGGAGAGATCACCTGGATGAGGTGAAAGATGTGGCCGGTAAAATGCAGAATGAAAATATGATCCGTATCACCCAGAATGGTAAGGACATTACCATCGATAAGGCTAAAGGTCCAGTTCGTTTATCACTTCATGATAGTGATGAGTAATAAATCTTATAGAAAACCACATCTACCGGAAAAGATTTGCCTTGTTTGTAAACGTTCGTTCAAATGGCGCAAAAAATGGGAGAAAGATTGGGAAAATGTTAAATACTGCAGTGAACGGTGCCGCAGGAATAAATGATCAGATTCGGTTCCATATAAATTCGGGTACACATTTGGCGAACCAGGCAATCAGCCTCCAGCGTTTGGTTACATAAAAAATATTCTTCTTACTGTCTATTCCCTTTATCATTTGTGATGCCGCCTTTTCGACATCAGCCACCCAAAACATTCCTTTGGCTTTTTCTGTCATTTCAGTGAGAATATAGCCTGCTCGAACTTCTGTCAAAGTGATATCAGCATCCACTCTTCTGGCTTTTTGCCGAAATCCTACCAAATAATTTGAAAGAAAATGCTTTGAAGCTGTATAAGCAGCAGCCCTGTGATGAGCTAGAAGTGCTGCCATTGAAGACATACCCACAACTTGACCGCCTCCGTTCTTCTTGAAATAATCAAAGGCAAAATGGCATCCGTGTGCAAATGCGAGTGCGTTTACTTCGATAAGCTTAGATTCTGCCCTCCACGGTGGCAGCATCTGAATTCTGCCCATACCTGCATTTAGGATCATCATATCCAATCCGCCCATTTCCTCAATGAGCTCTTTATACATACGTTCAGCTTTATCGTGCTCAGTCACATCAAGCGTTCTGATAAATGCCAATTCACCTATCTCACTTTTCAACTCTTTAAGCCGCTCAGTTCGCCTGCCTAACAAACCTACTTTATTACCCTTTGAAGCATACTGCAGGGCAAGCTCTCTGCCAATACCTGAAGTTGCCCCTGTAATTATGATCTTTTTCATGGCTTGTTGAAATAAAAAAGGGCTTCATCATTGAAGCCCAGAAATCATTTACTTGATCGGTTGCAATGCAGGGACCTTGAATTTTGCATATTCAAAGGCTCCAAACATAACCCCGGAATAAACCAGGTCACCTGCAATGGTATAATGAAAAAATGGGATCCCCGCAGTATAGCTCATCATTAAACCTTCTATCGTCTGTGGATACATTGGATTACCTAACCATGCTCCAAAATTGGTTATCAGAAAGAAGATAATAGATGCGGCAAGACTTCCTCCAATAATTGTTTTCATATTTACTTTCTTCATGATCAAGAAACCTGCCAGCACGATCAAAGCAATTGAGCCGTACATCCAGTAAAAACCAGGTGTAAATAATGTAAAGCCTCCGTAGAATCCCGAGTACAGTAAATTGTTTACTAATAGGTCGCTCACAAAGAAAGCGAGTAAGGGCAACAGAATCGCAAGCTTCTTATTGGTAAAATAAGCAGCTCCAAATATAGCCATGGCCCCCATCGGTGCAAAGTTATACGGGTGAGGGAACACACGTGAGAGTGCTGCAATTAAGATAAATCCGGATAAAACTAGTATGCGTTTCTTATTCATTGATCTGTTTAGACTTGATGTGAATCCCTAAAATAAAAAAAGCATCGCCTCAAATGAAACGATGCTTTGATAAATTCCGAAATAACCGATTTATTTATCGGCGTTCAGCTCTAAATTCAGCTCAACCGTTACATCATCGCCTATCACAGCGTCTGAAGCCCAGTCACCTGTACCTACAGTGTAATCCGTTCTGTCTACTACTGTAGATGCTTTGATACCGGCTACTAGTTTGCCTTCTTGCATCGGGTTATCCATCACTCCAAGCAGTGTAAATGGCAGTGCTACGTCTTTACTTACGTCCTTGATTGTCAACGTACCGTTAGCAACAAACTCATTATCACCGGTTTTTTCAATATTATCACTTTTAAAGGTGATATGTGGCCATTTTTCAGCATTAAAGAAATCAGCAGTTTTTAAATGTCCATCTCTTCTTTCATTCTCAGTGTCAATACTATTAACCATGATCTTAACATCGATCATGCTTTCTTCCAGATTTTCCGGATCAAAGTTTACAGTTGCCTCATAATCTTTGAATTCTCCGTTAACCGGCGTAAAGAAGTGAGTTACATTAAAGTTAATTGCGCTGTGAGCTTTATCAATAGTCCAGCTGGTGGCTGCAAATTTTACCATTGCAAGTGATGAAACGGCAAATACAGTTAGTGCGAATAATGTTGTTATTTTATTAAGTGTCTTCATTTTTGTTATTTAGTTTAGATTTTTCTTGATCAGATGTTGGCCAAACATTTAGTATCAAGCTATCATTTCATTTAATATTAAATTAATTATTTGGCTCTATGCTGCTTAGAGGTCCTAACAAATTCATTTCTTACATATTTCATGTTTCATCATGTAAAATCATGATCATAAAAGAACATTTTCCCAATAATTCAGTTTGCATTAGTATAGAAAAGCACGTTAGTTAATTCTACCAAATCATTTATTTAATTAAACAACAACATGAAAACTTTTTTGAAATACAGTACCACATTAATTCTCGGAGCTATATTTGTTTCGGCAACAGCTTTTGCTCAACAACAAATGACTCCTCCTCAACCTGAACCGTTAGGTCCTGATGAAGTTACGGATGAGCAATTGGTTATGCTTTCCGAAATAACTAAAGCAGGCGAGGGAATTCAGCAAGAGGCACAACAAAAAATGCAAGCTACCATCGAAGAAACAAGTATGGAGTATTCTCGTTTTGAGGAGATCATGATGTCTCAGCAAAACCCACAGATGGCTGGACAACTCGATCTTTCTGAAGAAGAACAGCAAACTATTCAACAGGTTCAGCCTCAATTGATGCAGATCAATCAGGAAGCCCAGCAGCAATATATGCAGGCTATACAAGAAGCCGGAATGGACCTTCAAACTTTTCAACAAGTAGCTCAGGCAATTCAGGCACATCCTGAAGTTGCAGAACGTTTTGAAGCTATCAATGGTCAAGAAGATGAAGGTGACGGAAACTGATCTTTTCCTCTTTATTTAAAAGACTTTAACCCGATGACCTCCATCGGGTTTTTTTATGTCTATACTTTTTTGCTTATCCATTTTGAGTCTTTAAGGCAAAATCTCCATGGCAGCTTAGCATCTTCCCCGGCATAATCCACGCCTATTCGTGTCCCTGAAATAATCTGATTTTCTACGATCTCAATATTTCTGTCTTCGATCCAGATCTCATTACTTTGCAGATCTTTCTTGTCATGTCTCGTGTTTATTCCCAAAGCCTGTGAAAGTTTACCTGGTCCGTTGCTAACAGTTGCCTCTACTTTATTTTTATTTCTTCTCTCCAGCATTTCATCAATCCCGGATATCGGTTTTATTGCTCTTACTAGGATAGCATCTGCCAACCCCTCAGAATTTGTCACCACATTAAAAAGGTGATGAATACCATAGCAAAGGTAAACATATGCTTTTCCCGGCGGTCCGTAGAGAGTTTCCGTTCTCGAGGTTCTGACATCCGGGAAAGCATGGCAGGCACGATCAGTACGCCCGTTGTACGCCTCCGTTTCCACGATCATTCCGGCAGTTTGGATACCATTGATATTAGTACACAGAAATTTTCCGATCAGCTCACGACTGATCTGAACAACCTCATCACGTTCATAAAAAGTTCGTGGCAGCTTCTTGGACATTATGAAATTGCAGTATATGGGTTTTCTTCAATGGATGGTTTATTCAGCATATATACATCTTTATACGCTCTGCCGGCAATAGCACTGATCACAAAAAGCAACGCTGTATAGAAGGTCCAAATCGATAAAATAATAAGCACTGCGTATCCCTGATAAAAGTACCGATAAGTCGAAAAAGCATATTCCAGATACATACTAACACCGTACTTTGCTACTTCAAACAAGATGGTGTAGGTCAGTGCGGCAATAAGAGCTACCTTTGGTTTGATCTTCCGCTCACTCACAAACCTGAAGATCACATACATAAGAAGGAAAGCCAACGCAATTGGCAAAAAGATGTTTAGAAAATCGTAGATCCAGGGCAATTCAATAGTAATTTCAGTAAATGGAACGTTTATCCTGCTCAGGTTAAATAGTGAGATGGTGGAAACTGCAAGACTGAATACCAAAAACAAAACACCGATCAGGCTAAAACCAAAGAAATTATAGATGACATCCATGATCGGATGCTTTCTCTCTTTAATGTCGAAAGTATCGAATAGTACGTGTTTCAGGCTATGCAGCAACCCCTGAGTAAAGAAGAGTAATACTACAATACCAACAATTCCAAATATCTGACGAGCCCCTACCAATGGTTCGATCAAGGTCTCAACTGTTATTGCCCCTCTAAAAACATCCTCACTTTGGGTCTCATAGGTAAAGCTCGGGAAAAACTCCCTTCCATATCTTACGATCTCGTTAAACGCTTCTTCTGCAGATAACACATACCCGATAATAGAGATCAGAATCAAGACAAACGGGACGGCACAAATAAACAGATTAAATGTGATAGCTGAGGCATTAAAAAAAATATCCTTTTTGGCAGCCAGCTTTAATACCCGCTTTCCAAATTCCTTTTGTTTTCGCAAATCCTTCCATTAATTAATTAACAGTTAAAATTCGCAGGATAGCCAATCAATTACAAGCTACATTTATACCTTAGTTTTTCAGTCAATTCATTGGTAAGTTCCGTGTTCAATAATCAGCAATCTATCAGCCCTAAAGACCTATTTTGAGTGCATGTGTGCTAAGAAAAAGCAAACGCCGCTTATGCGGCAATATTTTCAGATCAAGGACGAACATCCGGGAACCATACTGCTCTTCCGGGTTGGTGACTTCTATGAAACCTTTTCCGACGACGCCCAACTGATCAGCAAGGAACTTGGAATTACACTTACCAAAAGAAATAACGGTGGTGATCAAACCCCCCTTGCCGGCTTTCCATACCATGCCCTCGATAATTACCTCCCTAAATTGGTTAAGAAAGGATATAAGGTAGCCGTTTGTGAACAAACCGAAGATCCGGAACAGGCTAAAAAAGCCGGGCGAAAAATTGTGACCCGCGAAGTGACTGAGATCACAACACCGGGTGTAACACTCTCTGAAAAATTACTGGATCACAAGCGAAATAATTATATCGCATCCCTACATTGGGATGGTTCGACTGTAGGCGTCTCGTTTTCAGATATCTCCACGGGGGAATTTGCACTTAGTCACATTCGAGAAGAAAATCTTGATAACCTTCTGGCAGCTATTCAGCCCTCAGAGATCCTTGTTCAGCAAAAAAAGAAAAACAAGCTGGTCAACTCTCTGAACCATCATAACATTACTTACATTGAGGATTGGGTGTACGATGGAAATTATGGATACGACCTGCTTACCAAACATTTTGAAACCCATTCACTGAAAGGCTTTGGGGTTGAAGAACTCGAGACCGCCCATGTCGCGGCCGGTGCTCTGATGCATTATATGCAGGAAACACAAAAAGCTTATTTAAGACACCTGCGCCGATTATATGCTTATGAAAGCAATGAATTCATGAGCCTGGACGCAGCTACCAAACGAAACTTAGAACTGACTGCAAGCATTCAGGAAGGTGGAACTGAGGGTACGCTGATCTCTATACTTGATGACACTTGTACAGCCATGGGCGGGCGACTACTTAGGCGATGGATCATGCGTCCGCTTAAACGGCTCAAACCTATACAACAGCGACTCGACGCTGTTGAAACGTTGTATGAGAATAACGAGATCAGAAATACTCTGAGAGACGAATTGGTGCAGATCGGTGATATGGAACGTCTTATCTCCCGTATCTGTGTGGGTCGCACCAATGCCCGTGACATCGTTCAGCTTAAATTATCTCTTGCTCAGATACCAAGACTTAAAAGTCAGGTCGCCTCTGTTGTTGATCCACAGTTAGAAATTATATCAGGACGACTGAAGCTATTGATAGAGGTTCAGGAAAGGATCAATACCGCACTTAAGGATGATCCGCCAGCAAGTGTACGCGATGGAGGCATGATCGAAGATGAGTTCAATGAAGAGCTCGATGAACTGCGTGATATCGCCAAAAATGGTAAGAAGTATATCGCTCAGATCAAGGATGAGTTGGCTAAAAAGCACAATATTTCATCGCTTAAGATCGGCTATAACAAAGTGTTCGGTTACTACATTGAGGTTACCAACACCCACAAAGACAAGGTTCCTGAGACCTTTATTCGAAAGCAGACACTGGTAAATTCCGAGCGGTACATCACTCCTGAATTAAAGGAAGTTGAGGAAAAAGTTCTTTCAGCTGAGGAACGCAGTAAAACTCTGGAATATGAGCTTTTCGAAGAGATAAGACTTTATGTCGCTGACTTTGCCGATGAAATTCAGCAAGTCTCCCAAGCTGTGGCTGAATTGGATTGCCTGCAAGGTTTCGCAGAGGTGGCATTCAGAAACAATTATGCCAAACCGGAAGTGGGTGATCATGAGGAGGTCGACATCAAAAAAGGCCGCCATCCCGTGGTTGAAAAATCACTGCCCATGGGTGAACCATTCATCCCTAATGACATCAAGCTTGATACTGAGAATGAACAAATACTGATCATTACCGGACCAAATATGGCCGGTAAAAGTATCATCTTGCGTCAGACAGGACTGATCGTTTTGCTTGCACAGGTTGGAAGTTTTGTACCGGCACAGTCTGCAAACATCGGCCTGGTCGATAAGATCTTTACACGTGTAGGCGCATCCGATAACCTGGCAGCCGGTGAAAGTACGTTTTTGGTGGAGATGAATGAGGCTGCAAACATTCTGAATAACGCTACACCTAGATCGCTCATCCTTTTGGACGAAGTAGGCCGTGGCACCTCAACTTTTGATGGATTAAGTATTGCATGGTCGCTGGCAGAGTATTTACATAATCATGCCCCTGTTGCTGCCAAAACACTCTTTGCGACTCATTATCATGAGCTAAATGAACTGGAGCAAATGTATGACAGGATCAGGAATTACAATGTTCAGGTAAAAGAGCATAATGGCAAAGTGGTGTTTCTCCGAAAACTTATTCAGGGCGGTGCTGATCACAGTTATGGAATTCAGGTTGCCGACATGGCCGGTTTGCCCCAGGTAGTGATCGAGCGCGCCAAGGAGATCCTCAAGAACCTGGAAAGTCATAGTCTGGATATCACAAACAAGAACGGAGCGATCGAAAAAGAGGCCTCTTCCAAAAAAGAAGCTTCCAAGAATTTATCTGAAAAAGTTGAAAAGCAGTCTGAAACATCACAAATGTCGATGTTTCAAACGCACGTGGATCCCAGAATTGAAACTGTATTGAATAAACTGGAAGCCACCGATCCAAACCGCATGACCCCTATTGAAGCGCTGATGATGATCACAGAGCTTAAGAAATTAGTGGATTAATGTAGTGTCAATGTGCGAGATTGTTAATGTGTTACGGTTTTCTATTTAAACGCCGTAACACGTTAGCACTGTAACACCCTCGCACCTGAACACCAGAATTTAAAAACTCAAAGTTAGGTATGCCTGAAACCAAACCACACAAATCCGGATACGTCGCCATCATCGGGAAACCCAATGCGGGAAAGTCAACCTTGATGAATTACATATTGGGGGCCAAGATCTCTATCACCACACATAAGGCACAAACCACACGGCATCAGATCGTGGGTATCTATTCTGATGATGATACACAGATCGTTTTTCTGGATACGCCCGGAGTGATCTCTCCAAAGTACGAGCTTCAAAAAGCCATGATGAAGACTGTGGAACGTGCTCGTTCTGATGCAGACGTTATTCTTTTTATCCATGACCCTATGGATAAACACCCGGCCGATGATGTGATCGAACTCATCAGGTCCATCAACAAGCCTGTATATCTTGTAGTGAATAAAATGGACGTAGCCGATCAGGAAAAAGCAGAGCGTTCGGTCGCTGACATTCAAGACAAAATGAAGATCCGTTCTGTGCACTATGTATCAGCTACGGCAGGAACAGGTGTTGAAGAACTAATGGAAGAAATTCGTGCCGGGTTGCTACCGGGACCTCCCTTCTACCCCAAAGAAGACCTCAGCGAACATCCCGTTCGGTTCTTCGTTTCTGAACTGATCCGTGAGCAGATATTTCTGCAATTTCATCAGGAGATACCTTATTCCTGTACGGTAGAAGTAGTTTCCTATGATGCTGAACCTGATATTGACCGTATTCACGCTGATATCATCGTGAATCATAAATCCCAAAAAGGCATGCTGATCGGGAAAGGCGGTTCAGCCATAAAGGACCTGGGAATTGAAGCCCGGAAATCAATAGAAGAATTTATTGGCAAACAGGTCTATCTGGAGCTCCACGTAAAAGTCCGGGAGAAATGGAGAGAGAAAGAAGGCTGGGTTCGAAACCTGGGATATGGAAAGTAGCGAAATGGAATACTGATGACACAGATCGTGCGGACTTTAATTGATAAGAGCTGATATTTTTCTGTTTTAAAACATCCTAAACTCAATTCAAAACAGTTCCAGTAATATCCCGAAAAAATTATTTGCACCATCCAAAATCTCCCCGTAGTTTTACACAATGAAATTATTTCAACAAAATATCACTTTCCCTAATGCAACCATGTGTTGTATGTGTATGTGCAAGGCGCAGACATAAGGGCTATGGTATAAACAAAAGATTTCGGACAAAGCCCTTTTGAAAATAACTCAAAGGGTTTTTTTAGTGACTATAATTTCTAACGTTCTTTAAACATACTGTTGCATTCTCATTACGAAAGGTGGAGGGATCAGGTCCTGTGAAGCCTTGGCAACCGTTTCCCGCATATAAATTTTTATGTGCAGGAGAAAAGGTGCCACATCCTGTCTGTTACATAAAAATTTATGTAGTAGAAAAGATGAGTTCGATAAGACCCGGTTTTTGTAAGAAAAGCCTCTTTCGGATTCATCTCTGAAAGAGGCTTTTTGTTTGTTCAAATGGAGCCTCGCAGAGGAGGATCATCAGTTTTGAAGATTCAAAACAAACAAATAACACTTACTCAAACAACGCATTATCATGAGCAACGAAAAAGAAACACGAGACTACAAGTTTGAAACCCTTCAGCTTCATGCCGGACAGGAACCTGATTCTGCTACAGGGTCCCGAGCCGTGCCCATCTATCAAACCACCTCATATAACTTTGACGACACGGAACATGCTGCCAATCTCTTCGCCCTGAGGGAATTCGGAAACATCTACACGAGGATCATGAATCCAACAACAGATGTCTTCGAAAAACGATTGGCTGCCCTGGAAGGCGGTACGGCAGCGGTGGCAACAGCATCTGGTCAGGCTGCCCAATTTCTAGCCATTACGAATCTGGCCAATGCCGGCGACAACATTGTATCCACTCAATTCCTCTACGGCGGTACCTACAATCAGTTTAAGAATTCCCTTCCACGACTTGGTATCGACGTTTACTTCGCAAAAGAAGAAACCGTTGAAGCTTATGCCAAACACATTAATGAAAAAACCAAGGCGATCTATGTAGAATCGATCGGCAATCCACGTGGAAACATTGCTGATTTCGAAGGCCTCTCAGCTCTCGCCAATGAACACGGTATCCCTCTTGTTGTTGATAACACCTTTGGCGCCGGTGGAGCATTGGTCCAGCCCCTCAAACATGGAGCCAATATAGTTACGGCTTCTGCAACCAAGTGGATCGGCGGTCATGGTACCTCAATCGGCGGGGTGATCGTTGACGGGGGTAACTTTAATTGGGGGAATGGAAAATTTCCAGGATTAAGTGAGCCCTCTCCTTCCTATCACGGGTTGAACTTCTGGGAAGTGTTCGGAGAAGACGGCCCCTTTGGAAACATTGCGTTCGCAATACGGGCACGGGTTGAAGGCCTTCGCGATTTTGGTCCCTCACAATCCCCCTTCAACAGTTTCTTGCTGCTTCAGGGATTGGAAACACTATCGCTGCGTGTGGAACGCCATAACGAGAATGCCCTAAATCTTGCACACTGGCTAAAAGATCAGGATGCTGTTGAATGGATAAACTACACAGGGCTGCCTGACCATGATTACCATGAGCGGGCCAAAAAATATCTAAGAAATAACCAGTTTGGTTCTGTTTTCACTTTTGGCGTAAAAGGCGGATACGATACTGCCCGGGAGTTTATAGAGAATACAGAACTTTCCAGTCATGTAGCCAATATCGGGGATGCCAAAACACTTGTGATCCATCCGGCCTCTACCACTCATCAGCAGCTTAATGAGGCTGAACAAACAGCCAGTGGAGTGAAAGGTGACCTAATCCGGGTATCGGTTGGGATCGAACATATCGATGACATTATCGAGGACTTTGAAAAAGCATTCGCCAAACTTAAAGTGCCGGCATAAAACAAAACCATGTACTTCATTGTGGGCATGGTGGAAATACATGCCTGCTTTTTATCAAAACTATGCAAATATGAACGAAGGAATAACCATCACTAATCTTAAGAAAAGCTGGACCACAGAATCGGGCTACACCTTTGATGAAGTTGACATTGCCTGGAAAAGCTGGGGGAAGCTTAACGAGAACAAAGATAATGTGATCCTGATCTGTCATGCCTTAACCGGACACGCAGCTGCCGATGAATGGTTCAGTGGATTGTTTGACGAAGCAGGTATTCTTGATCCTGACCACCAATTCATCCTGTGTGTGAACTCACCGGGAAGCTGCTACGGATCAACAGGACCAACTTCAATCAATCCAAAAACGGACAAAGTCTGGCAGGGTGATTTCCCGGCTATCACAATCCGCGACATAGTCACATTCCATCAACTATTACTTGATGAATGGGATATTCAGGGCATAGAACTTGTTTTAGGTGGTTCAATGGGGGGAATGACGGCTCTTGAGTTTGCTATTATGGATGACAGAGTTCAATCGGCCGCCTTATTTGTGATGGGAAAAGCTCACTCTCCATGGGCCATAGGTATCAGCGAGGCACAGCGACTTGCCATTCAGGCTGACCAAAACTGGGAAAATGGATTTTATAACCCTGAAGAACCACCACTCAAAGGCTTGGCAGCCGCACGAGCTATGGCGATGATCACCTATCGCACTGCAAAAAATTACGAGGAAAAATTCTCCCGTAAGATTCACCCCGATAAGCACATTTTTCAGGTAGAATCCTATCTGCATTATCAGGGAAAGAAACTGGGAGATCGTTTCGATGCAAATACATACATCACACTATCCAAAGCAATGGATACTCACGATGTATCTAGGGGCCGGGGCAGTCATAAAGAGGTGCTTGGGAATCTGAAAAAACCTGTACTAATTGTCGGGTTTGACAGTGACCGGCTCTACCCTATTCATGAACAACGGGAACTGGCTGATCTGATTCCAAACAGCACCCTTGCAGAACTCAGTTCACCTTTTGGGCATGATGCCTTCCTGATCGAGTTCGATCAGCTTAACGCACAACTCAAACCATTTTATCACTCACTCAAAACTTCACATTCATCATGACACTTGCACTTAAAAAAATGAATCCGGAAACCAAACCAGAAAAGAAAAAGCTTTTCGTTTTTCTGGCAGGTATAGGAGCCGTAGGCGGAACCCTTCTTGAGCAGATCAGAGAATTGGATCACCCTCATTTTGAACTTGAGATCATTGGATTTTGCAACAGTCGATACACCTGTTGGGATCCTGTTGCTGAGCAGCTTGAAGATCCCACTGCTCTTTGCTGCGGAGCAAAAACGGACTGGAACTTTATTCCGGACATATTAAAGGAAAGGCCTGAAAATGATCTGATCTTTGTGGATGCTACCGGAAGTGAGAAAGCTGCAAAGGTTTATACTGACCTCTTGCACCATGGTGTGCATATAGCCACTCCAAGTAAATTAGCTAATACTTTTGAGCAGCCCTATTATGATGAACTCAACCGGGTATCTTCAAACGGAAAATCATTTTATCGATTTGAGACTGCAGTTGGTGCCGGTTTGCCTGTTGTGAGTACCATCAAAACCTTGCTAAACAGTGGTGATGATATTAATCGAATATCCGGAGTGCTTTCAGGAACCATGACCTTCTTATTTAATCAGCTTGAGGCCGGTGTTCCATTCAGTCAGGCAGTTCAAAACGCAAAAATAAATGGCTACTCAGAACCCGATCCACGGGATGACCTTTCCGGGGAGGACGTTGCACGAAAGTTTTTGATACTAGCACGAGTTAGTGGCCTTAATTTCGAGCGTGACCAGATACAGGTCGATACTTTGGTTCCTGAAAATCTAGCTTCACTCACAACTGAAAAATTTCTGCAAGAGCTTCCCGATTATGATTCACACTGGAAAAGCAGAAATGCTCAGGCTATGGTCAACAATCGCAAATTGCGTTATGTCGGTGAATTCACCCCTAAAGGAATTTCGGTGGGCGTAAAAGAAGTGAAAACAGAGTCTCCGTTGTCGAATTTAAAAGGCACGGATAACCTGATACAAATCTACACCAAAAGATATGCAGATTCTCCCATTGTGATCCAAGGTCCAGGTGCCGGCAAAGAGGTTACCGCTGCAGGTGTTTTGGGGGATATTATTGATATAGGCGGGTTAGTTTAGGCATAATTTAAAATGAAAAATTCAAAATTTTAAATTCATTCTTGATTATGGTATTTGTCATTTGCCCATTTAGATGGATTATTTCGAATGTATTCTGATATTTGGTTATAGTCTTTTCTACCCCTGACAATGTGATCGTGATACTTCGGTTGCCATTTGAAATCGGGCTTAATTTTACGGGCATTTTTGGTAACCCCAATTTTAAAACCACGAATAATAGATGCTAAATTTCTGGATTGGGGACCAAATTTATTCAACGATTTTCGTTTACCAGGCCGTAGAGCCGCAAGATTTTGCGTCTCTACGGCCTGGTTGATATCGGTGTTTCTTCTACCATCATCAACCTTATCAATTATTATAATACCATGTACGTGGTTTGGCATGATCACAAATTCGCCCAATTTAACAAATGGGAAATGTTCCGGAATATTTAACCAACAGGTTTCGGCAATCAAACCAATATTTGATAAATCCATTTTGGCATTTTGGTTTGAACCGTTTGTTGCACCCGGATTTGAACGTAAAGACTTAAGGTTTTGCGTCTCTATGTTATTGTCACTGTCAACATTATCAGGTAAATTTCTAACCACCTCACCAAAATAACATTTCCTGTTGTGGGTGCAGATCGTGACAAAATAGACGCCATTCCATCCATAATCCCAGGATTTTAACCGAACAGTCTCTGACCTGTATTTTCTGAACCCCTTATTTTGCATATCTCTTTTTTTGAAACGACCTTCTTTTAAAATAACAGAAAAGATCTTATGCGCAATTTTACCCGACTTTTTTCAATCGTTTTAATTTCACTCCTGATCTCTCAAACCGCTAATTCTCAGGAACGTCAGCGGGCTCGAGACCTTGGTATCAATCCGGGAATATTGACGCCGGGTCCATTGAATGCCATAACAGATGTTGAGGGTGTTATGGTTGGTCACCGGACTATTATTGAAGATGATAATATTCGAACCGGAGTAACCATGGTCTTACCTCATGATGGAGACCTGTTCACATCTCGTGTGCCGGCAGCCGGGTATGTTGGGAATGGCTTTGGAAAGGCATTGGGTTTCACACAGGTTGAGGAACTGGGGGAACTCGAAACACCAATCGGATTGACCAACACACTTAGCATTCACACGGTAGCCAATGGAATCACGGATTATATGCTTCAGCAACCCGGAAATGAAAATGTCCGATCTGTAAATCCTGTAGTAGGTGAAACCAATGACGGCTGGCTAAATGACATCAGGGGTAGAAACATAAACAATCAGCATGTGTTCGATGCCATTGAAGATGCAAAAGGCGGACCTGTGGAAGAAGGCAGCGTGGGTGCCGGAACCGGAACCTCAGCACTTGGATACAAAGGTGGAATGGGAACATCTTCTCGCACCCTGCCTGAAAAATTCGGAGGTTATACTGTAGGTGTTTTGGTTCAGTCAAATTTTGGTGGAGTCCTTACTATTGATGGGGCACCTGTAGGTGAAGAACTTGAAAATCACTACATGGCGAGTGATGTTCCCTATGACGTGGATGGCTCAGTCATGATCATTGTGGCCACCGATGCTCCCCTTCTATCCCGCAATTTAAAACGATTGGCAAAACGTGCACTTTTGGGTATTTCCAGAGTAGGTGGTTCTGCCAGTAACGGAAGCGGTGATTATGTGATCGCTTTTTCAACAAGTGAGGACGTCAGAGTCAATACAGGAACATCCGGTTCAACCCAAAATTACACCGAGTTAAACAACTCTGCTACAACCCCATTATTCCTTGCTGCCGTTGAAGCTACAGAGGAAGCTATTCTCAATTCTTTGTTCATGGCCACCACTGTAACCGGTGATCGCGGACATACCCAAAAAGCACTGCCTGTCGAGGATGTTCTCCAAATCATGAAGAAGTACAAATTACTTCAAAATTAAGCAGTAAAAACGCATAGAATTTGATCAAAATTTTAGCACAAGTTTAACTTTATCCGTGAAACTGTATGTGTGAATCAAAAATTCTACCACTCTCTCCCACTATTCATTCTCACCTGCCAAGTAACCCGACTTCAGCCTTAAAATCAGCCTTCTTTATATAGAGAAAGGCTCTTTATTCTTTCCTCAAATTAATTTTCGCCCTCTGTTTTATCAATTTTAAACCTATTTAAAAGAATTATAGAAAAGGTCTTGACACATTGTGGCTCTTTAGGGTACATTGTGGGGTGAAGTGGGAGATAGTGGGGACTTATCTCTGTACAGTTATATAGCAATCTAAAACACGCGGGATATCGTGCCAAGTTTCAAAGGACAATACGAGCATAGTATAGATGCCAAGGGCCGAGTAGCCTTTCCTGCAAAGTTACGCAAATCTCTCAATCCTGCTGCACAAGAACGCTTCACCGTGGTACGTGGACAAGAACCCTGTCTTTATTTATATCCCGAAGACGAATGGGAAAATGTCGAAGCTAAACTATCCCGCATCAATAACTTCACAAAAAAGGGTCGTTTAGCTAAAAGAAACTTTCTGCGATATGCTGAGGATGTTTCCTTAGACAAACAAAATCGCGTTGCCCTACCTTCTGATCTGATGGAATATGCAGCCATTAATGGCAAAGCCGTATTTCTGGGAATGGGCGAATATATAGAGGTATGGGATCCTGAGAAACTGGAAGAAATTGATTCAGCTTTGGATGATGATGCCTTTGAAGAAATTTTTGAACAAGTAATGGGAAATGAACCGGAAAGTGATGGTGTATGATATGACCTCATATATAGAACATATTCCGGTCCTGCTTCATGAATCAGTAGAGGCACTTGTCACTGACACTGATGGCATATATATAGACGGCACCTTAGGCGGTGGCGGTCATGCAAAAGAAATACTCAACAAGCTTGGTGAAAACGGACGGCTATACGGCATCGACCAGGACGATGAAGCTCTTGAAGCTGCATCAAAAAATATTGGCGACGACCACCGTTTTATCCCCATAAAAGGCAATTTTGGCTATCTGACAACTATCCTACCTCCCCATACCCACAGTCAGATAGCCGGAATCCTTTTAGATCTAGGCGTTTCCACTCACCAGATAAAAGAACCCGAACGTGGCTTCAGCTTTCAGAAAGACGGTCCACTTGATATGCGTATGGGCAACCTATCCGGAGTTTCTGCTTATCAGGTGGTCAATGAATACGATTATGAAAAGCTGCGCGATATCATTTTCCATTACGGTGAAGAAAAGCAAAGCAGAAAGATTGCACGAGCAATAATTGAAGCCCGCCCCATTGAGACGACCGGAGAATTACAAAAGGTAGTTTCTTCTGTAGTAAACAAAAGATATGAAGTAAAATCACTGGCTCGGGTGTTTCAGGGAATACGGATTGAAGTTAACCGTGAACTGGAGATGCTTGAAAATGTATTGGAGCAATCTCTTGAGGTTTTAAAACCCGGCGGACGCATTGTGGCGATCTCCTATCACTCACTGGAAGACCGTATTGTAAAACGTTTCTTTAAAGCAGGTAATTTTAAAGGGAAGGTTGAAAAAGATTTCTATGGTAATCCCATATCTCCCATCAAACCTGTAAATAATGAGATTATCACTCCATCCAAAAAAGAAATTGAACAAAATTCAGCATCCCGGAGTGCTAAACTCAGGGTAGCAGAAAAGGTTGAGAGGTAAGCATTATGATGGTACAATCACCACTTAAGAAACATGATGTGAGGCCAAACCTGCGTAAGGTAGAAAGGCCTTCAGGTAATGGAAAATCGGGACCAACGCCAAGTAATAAACGATCCGGTTACAACAAGGTTAAAAGTAAAGTCAGTATCCCAAAATTAAAACCCTGGAAGATCATTCTGGGTAGTATCGTCATTGGTGTTATAGGTTTTGCTTACCTGACCCATGTTTTTGCCACTCAAAGGCTACTCGAGGAAGTTCAGTTTTTGGAAGCAGAGTATAACCGATCACGAGCTCAATTTGATGAGCTTAAATTACAATATGATCGCATGGTTGGCCCTGCAGATATCTACGAAAAGGCCGAAGCTCAGGGATTTATCAATGGCGGGCCGGCAAATAAAGTCATTGTCATAAAGGAGTAGGGATACAATGGACGAGCGCACCGCCATACTGAGCCGAATGTTTATCATTTTAGGGTTTGTTCTCCTTATACCCTGTGCTTTGGGCTTTCAGCTTATTCGCGTCAATTATTTAGAGGGAGAAGAGTTGCGTGCTCTTTGGAGCAAACAGGCCATTGATCAGATCCCCATTCCCGCTCAGCGAGGAAATATCTACGATGTGAACGGAACACTACTTGCCACAAATGCCGTGGATTACCGGCTCGCTTATGACCCCAAAGTACCTTTTGATGGAGGAATTGGCGTACCAAAGAAACTTGAAAACATTCTGATAAACAAACTAGCCTCCTTAACGGGCAAAAGTTCCGCTCACTATAGAAATAAGATCAATAGTGCTCCACCGCAGTCACGATATATTGTTCTTGAAGACAACCTATCGGTCATTATAAAGGATGAGATAAAGTCTCTAGACATTAAAGGTGTGATCCTGGAAGAGAATTATCGAAGAAAATATACATTTGGGCCCCTTGCTTCTCACATACTAGGTTTTGTAAACCATGAAACTAACGGGCGTATTGGCTTGGAAGCTTTCTACAATGAGGAATTGAAGGGTGAAGACGGCCTTCGGCAGGTTCGCCGTGATCCTTTCAACCGAATCTTTGAATATGTGGGTGCTCCCAAGAAATTACCGAAAGACGGTTATTCACTCCACACAACTATTGACGCCTATATTCAGGCTATTCTGGAAGATGAGCTGAAGGCCGGTGTTAAAAAGCACCTGGCAAACTACGGTACCGGAATTATTATTGACCCTAAAACCGGTGCCATCAAGGCCATGGCGAATTATCCAACCTATGACCCAAACTATCCGGCCAGTTCTGATGACGAGAACCGCCGTAATTTTGCCATCAGTGATATGATCGAACCGGGTTCAACCTTTAAGCTGGTCACCGCTGTTGCAGCCGTTGAACAAGGTGTTGTTGATTTTAATGAAATTTTTGAAACACCGGAAAATGGTGAAATCATCATTCACGACCTCATATTAAGGGATCACGACCCGTTAGGTGATCTGACCTTTGAGGAAGTCATCCAAAAGTCTTCTAATGTCGCGACCGCCGAAATCGCTATGCGCATGAAGCCAGAAGTATTTTATCAATATGCCAGGAATATGGGTTTTGGAACAGAAACCAATATCGACCTGATCGGTGAAGTTCAAGGCAGTCTGGCAAAACCCTATGATTGGAGTTTAGTTACCCTGCCGTGGATGTCGCATGGTTATGAGATCCAGACCACCCCTCTTCAGATTGCTCAGGCTTATGCAGCTTTCGCTAACAATGGCATGATGATGAGACCTTATCTGGTAGAAAGAATTGAAGATAAAAACGGCAAGGCTGTTATGGATCATAAACCTACCGAAATTAGAAGAATTGCTAAGAGATCAACTCTAGAAAAACTCATGCCAATATTTGAAAGTGTGGTTGCAGACTCAGGAACCGGAGATCTTGCTCAAGTTGATGGACTCAGAATTGCCGGCAAAACCGGAACTGCCAAAAAAGTGGTAAATGGCCGATACACAAATAACTACCGGGGTTCGTTTGTAGGCTTTTTCCCGGCCGATGACCCTCAATATGTGGCTTTTATCCTTTTAGATGAGCCAAGAACCAGTGGATACGGCGGATTTACAGCTGCACCAATTTTTAAGAATATAGCTCTTCGCATTGCCGGTTTGGATAACAACATACAGCGAACCATGAATAAAGGTGAACAAGAAAATCCTCTTGCAGTACGCGCACCTTATTTAAAGGGACTATCTAACAACGAGGCTAAAGTTCTTCTGAAGGAACTGAATATCCAATACGAATTTAAAGGTAAAACCGGATATGTGACTGAGCAATTGCCGGAAGCAGGAACAGAGCTTAATGCCGGTGATAAGATCTCCCTCACATTGTCAGAAACATTTACTGAAGCTGAAAGTGAGACTATAAAAGAAGGCTTTTCCGAGATACCGGATCTTAGAGGTATGAACATGAGAAAAGCTACGAATCTTCTTGCCGACCTGGGCTTAAAAACTGAAATCATCGGTTCAGGAACCATATTTGCACAATATCCGCGAACAGGTGAATGGCTCAGAAAAGGATATACCGTAACTATACGCGGAAAAGCAAAATCACTCGAAACATTAACTGAAGTAAGCAAAAGATAGTTGACCTTAAAACGACTCATAGAAATTTGTGACCCACTGCATGTAACCAATGCCAACTATGGTATTGAGTTAGGACCACTTGTGCTGGATTCACGGGATGCTAAAGACAATTCCGTCTTTGTTGCCGTAAGAGGTACAAGGGTCGATGGGCACATGTTCATTGAAGATGCTATTGAGCGAGGCGCAACGGTTGTGATCTGTGAAGATTCATTTTATACAAATGAAGATGTTTGTGTGATAGAAGTAGAAAACACCAAAAAATTAACCGGAGTAATTGCCCAGGAATTTGCTGGCAATCCGGCCGAGAAGCTGCAGGTAATCGGTATAACCGGTACCAATGGTAAAACAACAACTGCGACTTTGGTTTATCAGGTGCTTAGGCACTGTAACAGAAATGCCTCCTTGCTCGGTACAGTCAGTAAACGAATATTAGATGACGAGTTTGATAGTAAACTGACGACTTCAGATCCTATAGAGCTTGCAAACGACATGCTGAAAATGGTTGAAGCAGGGTCTGAATACCTAGTTATGGAAGTCTCATCTCATGCACTTGATCAATATCGGGTTGCCGGAGTAGCCTTCAAAGTTGCTGCTTTCACGAATTTGAGTCACGATCACTTAGACTATCACGAAACACTTAATGAATATGCTAAGGCCAAACGCAGGCTCTTCGATACGCTGAGTGAGGAATCTTATGCTGTAGTAAACGCGGATGACAAATATGGAGCTTACATGCTCGACAGATGTAAAGCCGAAAAGATCGAACTGAGTTTCAATAACGATAAGGCTTACATACTTGAAAATACTGCCAATGGTATTTCGATCATCATTGATGGCGAGAAAATTGAAAGTCCACTGGTAGGCAAATTTAACGCCTACAATCTTGGTGAAGTTTATTATATATGCAAAGCTTTGGGTCTTGATCCTAAAGAGATCGTCAAGGCCCTGTCAAAAGCTAAAGGTGCACCCGGAAGAATGGAAACCGTTAGCGGTTCCGGAGATCAAAACCCACTCGTTATTGTGGATTATGCTCATACACCTGATGCATTACAAAATGTTCTATCCACGCTTTCTGCTGTTAAAGACGCTTCACAAAACCTTACAGTAGTATTTGGCGCCGGTGGCGACAGAGATTCTTCCAAACGTCCAGAGATGGCCAAGATATCCGAACTATTTGCCGATAAGGTGTTCGTTACAAGTGATAATCCAAGAACTGAAAATCCGGATGTGATCATTGCGGATATTATCGCAGGATTTGAAAAACTTGATAAGGTTTCAAGCGTGACTAACCGCAAAGATGCCATTAAAAGAGCCATTCAGGAAGCCGAAAGTAACGAGATCATTCTCATTGCAGGAAAAGGACACGAGGATTATCAAGAAATAAACGGTGAACGCCATCATTTTGATGATCGAGAGATAGCAGCTGAACTTCTAAAACTTAAAGTTGAGGGAGGCGGATAATGCTGTACGAACTATTTACATGGCTTGATAGTACTTATGACGTTCCCGGAACCGGTGCTATTGCCTTTATCTCAACCCGGACTGCCCTGGCAGCTATCACTTCATTGCTTATTAGTCTTTTCATAGGTAAAAAGATCATTAGCTGGCTGAGTAAACTTCAGCTTAAAGAAGTCATACGTGACGATATCGGGCTTGACCATCACCTGGCCAAAGGGTCAACGCCCACTATGGGTGGAGTTATCATTATTCTTGCTATTGTGATACCAACCATTCTTTGGGCACGACTAGACAGTATTTACAGCTGGCTGATCGTTTTTGTGACTTTGACATTGGGCGGTGTAGGATTCATTGATGATTACATCAAAGTGGTCAAAAAAGATAAAAGTGGTCTGGCAGGATGGTTCAAGATCGCCGGACAGGTTTTTGTAGGACTGATCGTCGGTGCCACCCTCTATTTCCACCCGGATTTTGAGTCATTCAATTCACTAACCACGGTTCCATTCCTGAAAAACGTTAACATTGATTACGCCTTTTTCGGTGATACCATTGGGTGGATCATTTATCTAACGGTGGCTGTATTTATAATTGCCGCAGTAAGCAATGCTACGAATCTAACTGACGGACTTGACGGACTCGCTGCCGGAACCTCTGCTATCTGCGGTATTGTATTTGCTATTTTTGCCTATGTATCCGGTCGCGTTGATTTCTCCGGTTTTCTAGACATCATGTATTTACCGGGTGCCGGTGAGCTAACTATTTTTACTGCATCATTGATCGGAGCCTGCATTGGGTTCCTGTGGTATAATACCAACCCAGCCTCTGTTTTTATGGGGGATACCGGATCTCTGGCACTTGGTGGGGCATTCGGGGCACTAGGTTTGATGCTTCACAAAGAATTATTGCTGCCATTCATATGCGGGATCTTCTTTTTTGAAACACTTTCTGTGATCATTCAAACCACCTATTTCAAATATACGAAACGAAAATACGGTGAAGGTAAGAGGGTCTTTTTGATGACGCCGATCCACCATCATTATGAAAAAAAAGGATGGCCGGAGCAAAAGATCGTAGTTCGTTTTTGGATCATCACCATTTTATTGGGAATTCTAAGTCTGTTAACCCTCAAGATCCGATGAGAGACGTTAAGAACAAACATATCATCGTGATCGGTGCCGCAAAAAGCGGTATTGCTGTGGCTCTTCTTTTGAAGAGGAAAGCTGCGGATGTCTTTGTATCAGACTATGGTTTGATCAACAAGGAGTTCAAGTCAAAACTTCAATCAGCCGAAATTCCCTTTGAAGAGAATGGACACACTGAAAAAGCCAAACAGGCTGACTTTGCAGTCGTCAGTCCAGGAGTACCGACTGAATCCCCTATCGTCCAGCACTATCTTAACAGTGATAAAGACGTCTATTCTGAGATTGAAGTAGCAAGCTGGTTCACTGATGCCAGAATTGTGGCTGTGACCGGAAGCAATGGAAAGACTACGGTGGCTAACTGGCTAGATCATTTATGGAATTTAGCCAAGCGAGATCATCATTTATCCGGTAATATTGGAATAGCATTTTCTGATGTTGCTGAGTCTGCATCGGGCGATCAATTGTTGGAGGTCAGCAGTTTTCAGCTGGATCACATATCCACTTTCAAACCGGATGTAAGCCTGATCCTAAACATCACTCCTGATCACCTAAACCGCTATAACAACGACCTTGATGCCTACGCAGCCTCAAAGTTCAGGATCACCGAAAATCAGACGGAAAACGACCGGTTCATCTTTAACTATGATGACGCGATCATTCAAAAACATGTTGAAACCCTAAAGAAAAAACAAGCCACGCCTGAATTATGGGCTTTTTCATATAAGAATGAGGTACCTGAAGGAGCCTTTGTTCGCAACGATCATATCATCTTCAAATTTAATAATAAAGAAGAGTCACTTATGCCAGTAGAAGAAATCGGACTAAGAGGTCAACATAACCTCAGTAATGGTCTAGCTACCGCACTCGCTGCACGAGCAGCTGAGATCAAAAACGACGCTATCAGAGAAAGCCTTCGCTCATTCACCGGTGTTGAGCACAGACTTGAGCTGGCTCGAAAAGTGGATGGTGTTAAATACATCAATGATAGCAAAGCTACCAACGTAAATGCCGTCTGGTTTGCCCTGGATAGCTTTCATGTTCCCCTGACTTTGATCTTAGGTGGTCGCGACAAAGGCAATGATTATTCTGAACTGGTTCCACAGATCAAGGAGAAAGTCCACACTATTATTGCCATAGGTGAATCAAAAGATCGAATTGAAGAACAACTTGGAAAAGTAGTCCCGAATTTTGTGCGGGTTGAAACCATGGGTGGAGCAGTCAGAGCAGCCAATAAAGGCGCTAAAAAAGGTGAAGTGGTATTACTGAGCCCGGCATGTGCTTCATTCGACATGTTTGACAGTTACGAACATCGCGGAAAGATCTTTAAAGAAGAAGTAAACAAACTGTAAAACAGAATATTGATATACACATCACCACATAGCAACATTTCCAATATCATAGGCACTAATGCTGAGGATATTGATACGCCAAAACAAGGCAGCGATCGCTACCTTCTTATGGCCGTGGTCATACTGATGACCTTCGGAATGCTGGCGGTGTATTCTTCCATTGCTTTCTTTGCAGAGACCAAATCAACCACTGCTGGACAACTGATCCTGAGTCATATAGTTAAATTGGGCATCGCCTTTTTTGTACTGCTGATATTTTCCAAGATCAATTATCATACTATTGCCAAGTTCAGCCGAATTGGAATGGTTATCAGCTTATTCCTTCTGGTAGCTGTAATCGCCTTCGGTACTGAACAATTTGGAGCCAAACGATGGCTGAATCTGGGTGGATTCTCTTTCCAGCCCTCTATGGTAGCTTCAGTAGCTCTGCTTATCCATATATCTGTACTCCTGAATGAGAAACAAGAATACATCAAAGATTTTCAAAAAGCCTTTTTACCGATCCTCTTTTGGATCGTTCTAACCTGTGGGCTTATCGGTTTGGAAGATTTCAGCAGTGCAGCCATACTGATGACTATCTGTTTACTTGTGATGTTTGTTGGCCGAATCAGCGTGATACAGATCGGCACCCTTGTTGCAGTTGGCATACTGGGGGGAATTCTACTGTTAAGTCAATCAACCAATCGCCAGGATCGTATTGAACAATACATCACTCAAATCAAAGATATTCCAAGTGAAAAGATCCTACAGGGAAGTGGATATCAGGCTCAGCAGGCGCATATTGCCATTGCCAAAGGCGAACTCCTAGGTGTTGGTATCGGTAAAAGTTCACAGCGCGACTTCCTGCCCGCTCCTTATAATGATTTCATATTTGCCATTATTGCTGAAGAATATGGCTTATTCGGAGCAATGTCCCTAATACTCCTATTCACACTTATCTTAATACGGGGTGTTGTATTCATTGCACGAAACGCCGAAGACCATCTTGGGTCCCTGCTGGCTGTTGCCTGCACCATGATGATCGTACTCTATGGTTTTGTAAATGCAGGAGTTGCCAGCGGCATTCTGCCTGTAACAGGTTTACCCATGCCATTTGTGAGTTACGGTGGTACCAGTATGGTATTTGCCGGAATAATGGTTGGAATTTTATTGAATATCTCGAAACATGACCGAGACCGGAGGACCCTGTACTATGGATAAGATTAGGATTTTATTAGCTGCAGGAGGAACCGGTGGTCATGTGTACCCGGCCATTGCAATTGCAGATGCATTAAAGGAAGAAGATCCAGATACTGAGATCCTGTTTGTTGGAACCAGAGATCATATGGAGTGGAAAGCAGTGCCAAATGCAGGTTATGATATTCGAAATGTATGGATCAGCGGATTTCACCGACGATTTACGATCAAGAACCTGGTATTCCCTTTAAAACTTGTCGTCAGCTTGTTCCAAAGTTTACGAATACTTTCAGCATACAAACCTCAGGTGGTTGTTTCCTGTGGCGGATATGTAGCCGGACCTATTGGGTGGGTAGCCGGTAAAATGGGAATACCGTTAGTGATCCAGGAACAGAATAGTTTTCCTGGTGTCACGAACCGTTTATTGGCAAAATTTGCCTCAAAGATATTTACAGCGTTCAGGGAAGCAGACAAGTTTTTACCTGCTGATAAAACCTATGTGAGCGGTAACCCAACCCGAGCTTCATTAAATGATGCTGACAGAGATGCGGCATTAAGATCATTCGGTTTTGACGAAAAAAAACCGGTTCTATTGGTGATGGGTGGCAGCGGTGGCGCAAAAACGATCAACGATGCCATGAAAGCAAACATTGAATCTCTGCATGATGAAATTGGATTACAGATCATCTGGCAATGCGGATCAAGATATTACGATACTCTTTCAACTGATGTGGATACTGAAAATTTAAAAAATTTACGACTGACAGCATACCTCGATAACATGACCGAAGCCTATGCCGCCGCAGATCTTGTGATCAGCAGAGCCGGAGCCAGTTCCTGTTCTGAACTTATGCTGACCGGTAAACCGAGTATTCTTATACCCTCTCCTAATGTTGCAGGAGATCACCAAACCCAGAATGCCAAAGCCATGGCAGATGCAGGTGCATCACTACTATTGGAGGACCACAAAATGAAAGAAACCGTAACAGAACTGGTAGAACAATTGATCCGTGATCAACAAAACTTAATGCGTATGAATCAGGCTGCACTAAATCTGGCAAAACCGGATGCGGCAAAATTGATCGCCAAGGAAATTTTAGAAATAGCAACTGAAAAACTATAATCATAGTGGAAAAACGAATCGAAACACAACCTGTATTTGGCAAAACCAAACATATCCACATGGTGGGTATTGGCGGCATTGGCATGAGTGGCATCGCTGAGATCTTGCTGCAGCGGGGTTACAAAGTTACCGGTTCGGATGGTGCTGTCACAGAAACTACGGAAAGATTAAAAGAACTTGGTGCCACAGTTCACAAAGGACATAAAGCGCAATACATTGAAGGCGCTGACGTCGTGGTTTACACCAGTGCGGTGAAAGCTGATGAAAATGTTGAGACCATTGCTGCCATGGAAAAAAGGATCCCAACCATCAAGCGAGCAGAGATGCTTGCCGAACTGATGAAGATGAAATATGGGATCGGAGTGGCAGGAACTCACGGTAAAACAACCACCACAACAATGATCGGCCACGTAACACAGGATGGCAATTATGATCCAACTATCATTGTAGGTGGAAAAGTACACAGTTTTGATAAAACCAATGCCGTAGTCGGAAAAGGTGATCTGATAGTAGTAGAGGCCGACGAATTTGACCGAACTTTTCTCCGGCTCAATCCTTCACTTGCCATCATTACGAATATTGAAGCTGAACACCTCGATATCTACAATGATCTGGATGATGTAAAACAGGCTTTCATCGATTATGCCAATAAAGTACCCTTCTACGGTGCGGTTATCGTTTGTCTGGATGATCCAAATGTGCGCAGTATTCTGCCACAACTTGAAAAACGTGTGATCACTTATGGATTGAATCCACAGGCACAACTACGGGCGGTTGATATTCGTACTGATGCATTTACAAGCACCTTAGCCGTGTTGTGGGAAGGCGAGAAACTTGGAGTCGTGACACTGAAAGCTCCCGGTGAGCACAACGTTTTAAATGCATTGGCAGCTATTGCCACCGGTTTGGAATTGAATATTGATTTCAAACTTATAAAGAAAGGCATAGAACATTTTGAAGGGGTTTTTAGAAGGTTCCAATTGAAATACGATAATGGATGCATGGTGATCGATGACTATGCTCATCACCCTACTGAGGTGCAGGCTAGCTTACAGGCAGCCCACCAGGGCTGGCCAGACAGACGTGTTGTAGCTGTCTTTCAGCCACACCTGTACTCCAGAACACAGGAATTGTATAAGGAATTCGGGCTTTCATTCTTTGATGCCGAGATGCTCATAGTAACAGATGTATATCCATCCCGGGAGAAACCTATCGAAGGTGTGACCGGTAAATTAATATCTGACACAGCCGAGCGATACGGGCATAAAAATGTGACTTACGTGAAGAATAAAGAGGACATCACAAAGACTCTTAAAGAAGTCGCTCGTGAAGGTGACATCATTATCACGATGGGTGCCGGAGACATTTACAGATTCGGTGAAGATTTTATCGAAGCATTGGAATCAGGATCATTCAAACCAAAAGCAAAATAGTTGAGTAATAAGGAATCAAATAAAACCCTTTTACCATGGATTACCGGAATTATGATGGTGATCGCCGTAGCAGTGCTTGCAGCTGTGTATTGGAACCGGAATGTGACGGTGCAGGAGCTGGAAATCAATAAACTGACTTTCACTGAAATCGAGGAGATTGAAGCTGCCGCTGCTGTTCCATTCGGTATACAGCCCGATAGTCTCGATATTCAAGCAGTTGCCGACCGAGTGGAAAAACTAAACTACGTTCGATCCGTCAGTCCATATATTGAACCAAACGGTGACCTCAGGCTGACGATCGCGGAGCGTGAGCCCATTGCTATGCTGATCGACGGTGCAAACAGATCATACGTAGATGCTGAGGGAATTATTCTTCCGATTTTGGAAGCCAAAACACCTGATGTTCCGCTTCTCTATGGATACGCAGTGAATACGAATGATACCTTAAAAGATGAGGCTTTTTTACAGGTTAGGGATTTTTTAATGAAGGCCAAGATCGATGGATTTGGATGGACGACCATCAGTGAAGTGGTCTATGATCACACAGACGGTGTTGTGGCTTTAAGCCAGGAAAACGGAGTGAAGCTGATATTCGGTCGCAATGATTTTGAATTGAAACTTGAAAACTGGAAGGCATTTTACAAGCTGGTAATTCGAACCAAAGGAATACAATCGATGCAACAAGTTGATCTGCGATTCTCAAATCAGGTGGTAACCCGTGAAATATAGTTTTAAAAACTTTTTGTTTACTGAAAAACGAAGAATACTCAAACCAAAACCGGTTCCGTCGATTTCAAAGACGCATGCCAACATTGAAATGGAAGATGAGGCTTTGCATTTAATCGAGGCCTTATTGAGATCACCCCACCCAGCTGAGAATGATGAAATTTCAGAATTTTATTCAGAAGTAAGACAGCAAAACGAACAGGGAGTTGAATCAGCATCAGAGTGGTTCGACAGAATTACATCCAGCAATAAATAAAGAACATTAGCAATCAACAAATACAGCGGATCATCATGGAAGAACAAGAAAACATAATGGTAGGTCTCGATATAGGGACCACAAAAATTTGCGCAATCGTAGCATCTATTGATGAACAGGAACGGATCAACATACTTGGCGTTGGTAAAGCCCAAAGCGATGGCCTGAACCGTGGCGTGGTCGTTAACATAGACAAAACCGTGAATGCGATTAAGGATGCCATTGCACAGGCCGAACTAGCCTCAGGCATTCAGGTTCAATCCGTAAATGTTGGTATTGCCGGAGACCACATCAGAAGTATGCGAAGTAAGGGTGTGATCACCATTAATAATAAAGACAATGAGATCACAACTAAGGATGTGGAACGCCTGTTAGAAGATTGTCAGCGTATCATGCTCCCAACCGATCAACAAATCCTGCATGTGATCCCGCAGGAATTCGTAGTTGACGGTCAGGACGGCATCAGTGACCCCGTTGGAATGAGCGGAATGCGCATGGAAGCTGAGGTCCATATCATCACCGGTCTGGTTTCCGCTGCAAAGAATATGTATCGCTGTGTAGAAAGAGCCGGCTATCAGGTAGCTGATCTGATCCTCGAACCGCTGGCCTCCTCCTATTCTGTATTGGATGAAGAGGAAAAAGAAGCCGGTGTCGTTCTAGTTGATATTGGTGGTGGAACAACTGACCTCGCCATTTTCCAGGACAATACTATCCGTCACACCGCTGTTGTGGCTATAGCCGGACAGAAAGTTACCGATGACATTCGCCTTGGACTCAGCGTACTTGATGATCAGGCAGAAACTTTAAAACGAAAGCATGGTGAATGCTATGCCGATCTGATCGAAGAGGATGAGGTAATCACAGTTCCGGGAATTGCCGGTCGCCCTCCAAAGGAGATCACCAAAAGTATACTTGCCAAGATCATTCAGGCCCGTATGGAAGAGATTCTTGAGATCGTTGGCATTGAGATCAAACGAAGCGGTTACGCTGATGCAATGAGCGCCGGTGTGGTTATTACAGGTGGCGGTTCACTGATCAAAAATATCTGCCCGCTTGCAAACGAAATTTTAGGCCTGGATGCCAAAGTTGGTATACCACTAGGTATAACAGGCGGACTTAAAGAAGAGGTAAACAGTCCGATCTATGCTACCGGTGTAGGTCTGGTTATGCACGCTCTAAGATCGGGAACAGCCAACAATCAGGCTATGATACCCGATTCGACCAAAGGAACCAACGTAGAACAGGTGATGCAGAAGATCACCGAACGTATGAAGAGTTGGTTCAAAGAGCTTTAGAAGTACAAATAAGCAATCAATAATACAAAGGAATGAAACCGTCTGACGAATGTTACAAGCTATTTTGCTTGAATCATCCATCATACCGACTAAGAGCGGTCAGATGGATACCTATTCTTTCGTATGACGGATGGAATTCCAAACGCAATCATCTACAACAATAACAATCCAGTAAAAAATAACAACTCAAAAGGAGTTAACATCATGGCTAACAATACACGTTTCTTTTTCGACGAGCAGAGCCAGGAAAACGCCAAGATCAAGGTGATCGGCGTCGGCGGCGGTGGCGGTAACGCCATTAACAATATGATAAACATGGGGCTTGAAAGTGTGGAGTACATCGCCCTTAATACAGATGCTCAGGCTCTTAAAAACAGCATGGCAGATATTAAGATCCAGGTAGGCTCAGCCCTGACCAATGGACTTGGTGCGGGTGCCAGACCTGAAATAGGTCGCGAGGCAGTTGAGGAAAACCGTCACGAGATCGAGGAATCCATAGAAAATGCCGATATGGTCTTTGTTACTGCCGGCATGGGCGGTGGAACCGGAACCGGAGGAGCTCCTGTGGTAGCTGGTATTGCCAAACGCAGAGGTATTTTAACTGTGGGTATCATTACCACCCCATTCGAATGTGAAGGGAAGGTTCGCAAGAAATATGCCCTTGAAGGTATAACCGAGCTGAAGAAAAACTGTGATACGGTTATCGTGATCCCCAACGAGCGACTTCTTGATATCGCGGATGAAAATACATCCCTGATGGAAGCATTCGCTATGGCAAATGAAGTACTTTATAATGCAACCCGTGGTATCAGCGACCTTATCCTCATGCCGGGCCTTATTAACCTTGACTTTGCTGATGTTCGCACAACCATGAGCGATGGTGGAGCCGCCATAATGGGATCAGCTACAGCTGAAGGTCCTGATAGAGCTGAGAAAGCTGCGCGTGCTGCTATCAACTCACCTCTGTTAGACGGTGTAAGTATCCGAGGGGCCCGCAATGTATTGGTTAATATTTCAGCCGGTGCAAATCTGGGTATGCGTGAGACTACAACAGCCACCAATATCATCCATGATGAAGCCGGTGAAAATGCTGAGATCATTCTCGGTACCGTACTTGATGAGAATTTCGGGGATGAGATCAGAGTAACCGTTATTTCAACAGGATTTGAGCTTTCAGAGGATCGTTCAACAGCGAAAGTCGCTAACAATTCCAAAGACAGCATGCTAAATAAAGCAGCTCAAAATGCACAAACTAATATTCAAAAGCGTTCAGAAGAATCGGATGTTCCTAAGCGGTTCCAAAGAGGAACCGGTGATTATTACAAAGGTGAAAATAACCTGAAGAAACTGGACACTCCCTCTTACCTTCGACGCGATATTAACGTTCGACGTCAGGAAGAGGAAAATGCAGAGACGCCTGAACAGGATGAAAAACAAAACTCTGACGCTCAGGATAACATAGCACCATTTCAGAGCAGAACTGAACGCATTCGAAAGGATGACACCGACCAACCCGCTTTCCTTCGAAAAATAATGGATTGATTGAGTTGATGATTATACCGGTTCAATGACGGTACCACGGGTGTGGTATCCCTGAGAATCATCTTTTTACTGGATATAGCTTAATTCAAGCTATAGATTGCTAACAACAGGAAAGGCTCCTTGATAGGGAGCCTTTTCTTTTTATTACTGATTTTTGGGTCATCTTTTCCATATTATAACTTTCGCACCTCACAAAATAGACCAGATCAGTCGGATAGCCATGGCAATTGCAAGAACTCCAAACCCCCATTGTAACCACTTTCGGTTGATCTTATGGTTCAGGTAAGCCCCCCCAAATCCACCAACCAATCCACCGATAGAAAGTGGCAAAGCCGCTCCAAAGTCCACATACCCAACATTGAACTCCGTAATACCTGAGACTGCACCCGTTTCAAAGGCAAGCTGAAGCCAGCCCGTGGTAACCATGATGATCATCCCCAGGTGCGATACACTCACAGCCTTACGAAAGGGTTGTTTATAGAACAAATTCATGATCGGCACCATTACACCGCCGCCGCCCACACCGGCCAATGAGGCAACAAAACCACCAATCCCGCCAGTCACAAAGGATCTGCCCACCGTCATATCCACATAGGTTCTGTCAAATTCATTAGAAGTGTCTTTCCCTCTACTAAACATCATCCAGGATACATAAATAAGCATCAATGAAAAAAAGATCACGAACTCAGTTTCTTTGTAATAAGGTGAGGTCAAAACTTGTTTACCTGCAAATATTCCGATCGCTCCCATTAAACCTAACAACAGTCCCTCTTTCAAGAACACATTCTTTTGGATGTACTGCCTCACCAGACTCCCGGAAGCCGCAATGAATGTACAGAACAAAGCTGATGCTATGGTCCAAATTACAGGATCTTCTACGCCGGCTCCGCTAAACAGAAAAAATAAAACCGGTGTGAATATGATCCCACCACCAATACCAAGCAGGCCGGCTAAAACACCGGCTCCCAAACCTATGATGAGTAAAATAATGATCTCACCCAAGGTTGATCTCCCCTGTTAGATACGTCACCGCATGACCAAGTATTTCAACCCTGTCGCCCTTCATGCGGCAGGTCAGGTCTCCACCTCTTTTAGAGATCTGACGAGCGTTAAGTTCTTTTTTGCCCAGTTTTTTACTCCAAAACGGTGCACTTTTGGTATGTGCCGACCCCGTAACCGGATCTTCATCCACCCCCGATTGCGGAGCAAAAAATCTTGATACAAAATCAACTTCGTCACCTTTAGCTGTCACTATCACACCCCGAGCCGGAATTTCTTTCAGCATTTTCATGTCAGGTTTAACGGCGGCCACTTCACTTTCAGAATCCACTATGATCATGTAATCATCGGTCTTATAAACATCTGAGGTCTTCTTCAATCCAAGTGATTTGAAAAGAACTTCCGGAGGCTTAACTCTCGGCATTTCAACAGCCGGAAAATTCATCCGGAGCATTCCTCCTTCCCGGCCAACCGTTAAGATCCCGCTTTTGCTTTTAAAAACTATCTCTTCACCCTCAAATCCAAGCTCCTCAAACAGTACATGCGCAGTAGCCAATGTGGCATGGCCGCAGAGATCTACTTCTGTTGTTGGAGTAAACCATCTCAGCCGGTAACTATCTCCTTCTTTAACAAAAAAAGCTGTCTCGGAAAGATTATTCTCAGCTGCGATTTTCTGCATTTGTTCATCTCTCAGCCACTCACTTAAAGGAACAATAGCCGCCGGATTTCCCGCAAATAACGTGTCAGTAAACGCGTCAACCTGATATATGGAAAGCTTCATGAACTTGGTCTTTCTTTTAATGTTGTATCAATTATTTAAAGTACAGTCATTTTTTTAAGATGTAAAAACTATGTTTTGTAAATCTTTATGACTTCAAACAAGATTTTCACCTCCTGTCTTTGTTCAATTAGATTGGAATTTTCGGTTTATGGATGTGTATCTTTGCGGCGATCCAGACCTATTCATCAAATAAAAACCTATGAGAATTCTAATTATCGTTGGTCTGCTCTACTTTTCAACGGCCTCTACTTTTGGTCAGATCAAAGCAGAGCTGGACTCTATTGACGTTACCGCGTCACGGATTACCACTACCATCTCAGAAAGCGGAAAGAATGTGTCCGTCATTACCCAGACCGATATTCAGGAAATGCCTGTCCAATCAGTTGATGACCTGCTTCGAAGCCTCCCGGGAGTAAATATAAATGGCCGTGCAGGCTTCGGTGTGCAAGCTGATGTGGGCGTTCGCGGAAGCACCTTTTCTCAGGTCATGTTCCTTCTTGACAACACTCCGCTTAACGATCCGCTGACCGCTCATTTCAATACAAATATTCCTGTAGCTTTGTCCGAGATCGCACAAATTGAATTGATCCGTGGACCAGCAAGTACTTCTTATGGAGCCGATGCCGTTGGTGGTGTCATTCACATCAAAACAAAGACTTATATGAGAAAGGAGATCGAAGCTGCCGAAAAGCTTCAAACCCGTACCAATTTCGATATCTCTGCTGGTGAAAATGCACTGCGCATTATTGATGCCTCTGCATGGATCGCTAAAAAGAATATTCGGTTCAGCACTTCCTTTCGTAGTGCAGATTCAGACGGAGAGCAATTTCGTAATCCGGGATTTGATAAGGGAGTCTCATCCAATGAAAACTATAATTCATATTTCGATATGATGAACCTGTCGGCTGCCTTGTCTATCAATTTTGCAGATAATTGGAACTGGTACGTACGCTCAGGCCTCGAAAATCGTGATTTCAACGCCCGCTATTTTTATACTCGCAGCATTTATGACGAATCAGTTGAAAGTATTGACAGTCGCTGGGCTCTTTCAACCTTGACCTTTGATAAAGGTAACCATCGTTCTGAGGTAAATGCATCGTACCGCCAAGTTGAGGATGTCTTCGATTTCAACACTGCCATAGCTTCAGCTAATGTTCATGAAACTGATCTTGTTTTTTTGAATGCCTCTCATCAATATGAGCTTGATAATGATCAGCTATCATCCATTTCGGGATCGCTGAATTTTATGCGGTTAATGTTAGGCGGGCAGGTATTGAACAAACAGATCGTAAGTACCGACCGTGGTGATCATAAAAATAACTCTTGGGGATTGTATGGTATCCATACCATGAAATATGATTTTGGACTGAGTGTCACTTCCAGCCTTCGGCTGCAGTCCAATCCGGTCAGTGACCTCTCTTTTCTGCCACAGGTCAGTGCGGCATATGATGCCGGACCGGTTGTTGTAAGAACCTCCATAGGACGTGCAATCAGAGAGGGGGATTTCACAGAACGGTATATCTCATCAGAAATTCCGAATCTTACACCGGGTCGTAATATCGGAAACCCCGATCTTCTGCCTGAAGAATCAACCACTTTTGATGTTGGCCTTGATATCACCCCGACCAACAACCTACTGATCTCTCCCACCTTCTTCTACAGATCCTCTAGTAACCTGATCGATTATACATTGACAAACTCATCTGCCATTACTAACGCAGATAACCTCGTAGCCGGTGAGAATTACTTCTATGCCTCCAATATCTCAGAAAGTGATGTGATGGGACTGGAATTTATTTCCGCGCTTTCCAGCAAACTGACTTCCAAGAGCAACCTAAGAACAGAAGCAGGCTACACCTACATTAAAACGGAAAGTGATGGTAATAGCATATCCCGGTATATTGCCAATCATCCATCCCATCAGTTGAGTTTGAAATTGGCCTTAAATACGGGTGATATCTCCATTCAGACCCTTTCAAAATACAACGTAAGGTCTGAACAATCGGAGGCACTGATCAACGCTGAGGTCCCTGAAGAATATTTTGTAACCGATCTGAAAGTAGCCTATAAACCACTTGGCGGACGAGTTCAGCTTTATACCCAGGTTATTAATCTGACTGACACACAGTATCAGGAGATCCTTGGCGCCCCGCTTCCCGGCCGTTGGATCTTGGGTGGCATTAAGTACAGTTTGTGATAACCCGGATCTAAATATTCCAGCCAATAATGTAGAGACACAGGATTAAGACTCGTTTCCAGGCTACAGCTTGGGAACGAGTGCTGGTACCTTTTGACTCGTTCCCAAGCTCCGGCTTGGGAACGCAAGAGGAGAAGCTCCTGCTTCAAACTCAGATCATTTCAACCACCGAAAACCGTAACTGGTATCAATCCTTCTTTACCCATATAATTCCTTGCAAATGAATATCTCCAATGAGCCGGATCATCTACATATCCTCTTTTAACCGGATTGAAATGAACATATTCCAGTTTTTGTGCCAATATTTCATATGTAAATAATTGCTTTGGATGAAAACCCTCCTGCCAAACCTGATATTTACTTTCAGTTTTGTGTTCCAGCTTAGCTCTCTGCAACGACCGTAAAGTTCTGACACTGTTATTTTCATTCAGGGAGGCAATGACCTGGTGAGCCGTAAAGGCCTTAAAGTTTTTGACATGTTTTGCTAATTCCTCGCCTTTTGCAATTAAGTGCATGTGATTTTCCATTACTACATATGCATTTAATTCAACCTCTCGTTTTGTTTGTAAGAAAATTAACGCGTCCAAAATAAATTGGACTATTATTGGATTTTTGAACAATGGTATACCATCTACTATACTGCTTGTTAGGAAGTATGGATAGTGTTCTTTGTGTATTTTGTACCTGCTTCTTCCCATGATTTTTTCTTAGTAAGAGCGATTTCTTTTATACTCCTTACATTAGAATTTGAAGCAGGAGCTTCAGAATAGCGTTACCAAGCCGGAGCTTGGTAACGAGTAAGGGACACAAAATTTTGTATCCCTTACTAATAACCAGACAGGTGCTTCTCCAGCTTGGGAACGAGTGCTGCTACCTTTATCTTTAAGAATTAGCATATTCAGTTCAAAATTCATTAATGAAAATCTACCCCGATTCACTTTTAGATAAACTTGGCTTCGAGCAAATTCGCATTGCAGCATTGGAACTCACCCAGTCTGTCCGTTCTGAAGAACTCCTCGAAACCCTGCGTCCTACATCCGATCCCAAGCGCGTTGAATTATTAACTGGTCAAACGGCCGAAATGCTAGAGGTCATAGCAGACCCCGATCCATTCCCATTGGGTGAGGTACCCGAGATCAGGGACTATCTATCAGCCTCTAAAGCAGAAGGAAGTCTGATCCCTCTCCCCGCTTTTGTTGATATCCTTAAGATCTGCTCTGTCACCCGAAGAGTTAAGAATTTTTTAAGACAAAGGGATAAAGATCACCCGGAACTTGCCAAGGTTTCGAAAGGACTTATTCCTATGAAGGATCTTGAGAAAAGTATTAAGGAAAAGGTTACGGACCATGGAGAACTCAGGGATGATGCAAGTACAGAGCTTCAGTCTATCCGGAGAAAACTTAATAAACGAAAAAGTGATCTCCGCGGCACCATAAACCGGGCTATGGCCAAGGCATCCAAAGATGGCATGGCTTCTGATGAGGGTGCCACAATTCGCAATGGTCGAATGGTAATTCCTGTACAGGCTGAATTCAAGCGAAAGGTACAGGGATTCGTTCACGATGTTTCATCAAGTGGTCAAACAGTGTACATAGAACCGGTGGAAGCGCTGAATATGAACAACGAGATCCGTCAGTTTGAGGCTGAAGAACAACGGGAAATAGAACGAATTCTACGGGAGTTGACAAATCACGTTCGTGATAACAGGAAATACATTGATCAAAATACCCTCTTTCTTGCTAAAATAGATGTGATAGCTGCCAAGGCCAAGCTTACCAAAAAGCTGGAGGCACAGATACCTATCCTTGCCAAAAAAAATTATTTGAGTGTTAAAGAAGCATATAACCCGATCTTACGGCTCAAAAATCTCAACATCCGAAAAGAGGAAGACCGCGAGGTCATCATCCCTTTATTTTTGAAGATGGAAGAGGATGAGCGCTGCCTGATGATAACCGGTCCCAATGCCGGAGGTAAATCTGTGGCCATGAAGACGGTTGGATTACTTTCTCTGATGATGCAATCCGGCTTTGGCGTTCCGGCCGACCCAACTTCTGAACTGCCTATCTTTACAGGTGTCTTCGTGGATATGGGAGACGATCAGTCTATTGAGGACGATCTGAGTACCTTTTCATCCCGACTTCAATGGATGCGGGAGACCATAAAGAAATTTGAGGCCGGAAGCCTGGTCCTGATCGATGAAGCTGCGGCAGGTACCGATCCCGAAGAAGGAGGTGCTCTTTTTCAGTCCTTTATAGAAAGAATGTTGGAACAGGATTGCAAGGTTATTGTGACCACGCACCATGGATCACTGAAAGTATTTGCACACGAGCACCCGATGGCTGTAAACGGATCCATGGAGTTCGATCAGGCAACGCTCTCCCCCACTTATCGGTTCAAGAAAGGGATACCTGGAAGCAGTTACGCCTTTGAAATTGCTCAGCGCATGAAGCTTGATGATAATGTATTGAAACGCGCCGGGGTATTGCTGGGTGAGGCCAAGAATAGGATGGAATCGCTTATTACTGAACTGGAAACGAAGTCGCAACAGGCCGCAGAGCTAAAAGATAAATACACCTCACTTCAGGCTAAGGCAGAATCGGAACGGAAAAAATTCGAAAATAAGATACAGGCTATTGAGAAGGACAAAGAGAAGATCCGCGAGAAGGCCCTCAAGGAAGCCAAGTCGATCATGGATTCAGCCAATCAGCGCGTCGAGCAAGCTGTACAGCGTATAGTAGAGCAGAATAAGGCGGATAAGGATGAGATCAAGGAGATCCGTAAGGAAGTAGATGAGGAGAAGAAATCCATTGACCGCTCACTACAGGAAATTGAAGAGAATAAAGAAGAGCGTGAACAGGTTACGGATGACCCGCCCAAAGAGGGAGACCATGTACGTTTCAAGGATGGACATACTAGCGGAGAATTAGTGGAGGTCAATGGTAAAAACGCTGTTGTTCAGGCCGGTGGACTAAGACTTAAGACCAAGTACAAAAACCTTGTGAAGGTTGAACAGCCAAAAACGAAAAAGAAATCCAAAGCCCGTTCATCTGTCATAGTAGGAGATAGTGATCTTGCCAAAGGTCTTGTAAAACCATCCATAGAAGTTCGTGGAATGAGAACCGAAGATGCCCTGCATGAGGTTACCCAGTACATTGATCGCGCAGTGTTTCGCAATATGAATCAGGTAGAGATCATCCACGGTAAAGGTGATGGTATCTTACGGAGTCAGATTCAATCATACCTTAACACCCGTAAAGATGTGAAAAGAGTGGAAACGGCACCAATTGAGAGAGGTGGCGCCGGGGTTACGATCGTAGAGTTGAAATAGAATCAAAGGTTTTGATCACTGATTTGGGGATTATAATGGTTTTAACCTAAGTAATTGAAGATTTCGAATGTTGAATTCACTACTCACCCCACACGCTCTGTGCTGGAGCGGATGCCAATGTTTCTTTTATTCTCTGCTTAATACTTATCGCTTGGAACCGGAGTTTTCTACAGCATTCCAAACTAGACGTTCCGAACGAGAAAGAATCTATAGAATAAAAATGGGCTGAAGCTCTAACTCCAACCCACCTAATACGTCTTACGTCTTAATCTAACGTCTCATATCTATCTACTACTCACTCTCAGCCCAGGCTTCTGCATCTTCCACAACTTCAGCGAATTCAATGGATTCCCCATTTTTACTCATAGTTGCTTCAAAATGTACCGGACCTTCCTCATCTCGACTAATCAGCAGTGAGGCCAGTTTGTTGGTGATGTTTTGCTGTATCACCCGCTTCAGCGGTCTGGCTCCATATACCGGATCATATCCACGAACAGCCAGCCAATCTTTGACGTTTTCAGGCACTTCCAACTTAACTTTGTTCTTGGCAAGCATCTCGTGAACACGGCGAAGCTGAATATCCACAATAGACCGAATATGCTCTTGTCCCAGCGGATGGAACACGATCGTGTCATCTACACGGTTCAGGAACTCAGGTCGTATGGTCTGCTTCAGCTGTTCGATCAACTTATTCTGAAGTTCCTCATACTTTTCATCAGTCATATTCCCACCGGATTTCTCGATCTCATTGGAGATGAGATGTGAACCGATATTGGAGGTCATAATGATTATGGTATTTTTGAAATCCACCGTCACACCTTTATTGTCGGTTAGACGGCCTTCATCCAATACCTGCAGAAGTATATTGAATACATCCGGATGAGCTTTCTCGATCTCATCCAACAGGATAACTGAGTATGGATGCCGCCGTGCTGCTTCAGTAAGCTGACCGCCTTCATCATATCCCACATAGCCCGGAGGAGCACCAACCAAACGACTGACACTATGTTTCTCCATGTACTCACTCATATCAATTCTGATCATAGCCTGCTCATCATTGAACAGGAAATCAGCAAGCGAACGAGCCAGTTCGGTCTTACCGACACCGGTTGAACCGAGGAAAAAGAAGGAGCCAATGGGCTTCTGCTCATCCTGCAATCCCGCTCTTGACCTTCTTACAGCGTCGGAAACAGCTTCAATAGCATTATCCTGACCTATGACTCGTTTGTGAAGTACATCCTCCAGGTGAAGCAACTTCTTGCGCTCGCTCTGAAGCATCTTGCGTACCGGAATTCCGGTCCACCGTGCTACGATATCAGCGATGTCCTCAGCATCCACTTCTTCTTTAAGAAGTGACTGATCTTCCTGCATCTCATCCAGCTTGGTTTGGGCCGCTTTCAGCTCATCCTCCAGCTTGGCGATAGTACCATATCTCAGTTCAGCTACTTTTTCATAATTACCCTGCCGCTCAGCTTTATCTGCTTCGTTTCGGGCATTATCGATAGCCTCTTTAGTATCACGTACTTTTTGAATGAGTTCTCGTTCCTGCTCCCATTGAACACGCATGGTTTTGCGCTGTTCTCCCAGGTCAGCCAATTCCTTTTCGATGCCTTTCATCTTAGACTGATCTTTCTCACGCTTCAGAGCCTCACGTTCGATCTCAAGCTGACGGATCTGTCGTTCTATGGCATCCAGCTCTTCAGGCAGGGAATCGATCTGCAAGCGAAGGCGTGATGCAGCTTCATCAATCAGATCAATCGCTTTATCAGGAAGGAACCTATCGGCGATGTAACGGTGTGAAAGTTCCGCAGCGGCCACTACGGCAGAATCGGTAATGCGAACACCGTGGTGAACTTCATAGCGCTCCTGTAATCCTCTTAGGATAGAGACTGTATCTTCCACACTTGGCTCGCCGATCAGTACCGTTTGTAACCGTCGTTCAAGTGCTTTGTCTTTTTCAATATATTTGCGGTACTCATCCAATGTAGTGGCGCCAATAGCATGCAACTCGCCCCTAGCCAATGCAGGCTTTAGGATATTGGCTGCATCCATGGCTCCTTCAGTGGCTCCGGCTCCAACCAGTGTATGGATCTCATCAATAAAGAGGATAACTTCACCGTCAGAATCATTAACATCTTTGACTACCGCCTTGAGGCGTTCTTCAAACTCACCTCGGAATTTGGTTCCGGCCACTAACGAACCCATATCAAGTGCCACAATGCGCTTCGATTTAAGTCCCTCTGGTACATCTCCACGTACTATACGCAGTGCCATACCTTCTGCTATGGCCGTTTTACCGACTCCCGGTTCACCGATAAGAACAGGGTTGTTCTTGGTCCGCCGGCTGAGGATCTGCATCACTCGCCTTATCTCCTGATCGCGCCCAATAACGGGATCGAGTTTATTCTTTTCGGCCAGTTCATTCAGATCGCGGCCATACTTCTTCAGTGCACCGTATCTGCTTTCTGCATTAGGATCGTCCACAGTCTGATTGCCGCGAACATCCTGAAGTACTTTTAGAATATTTTCTTTGGTTACATTTTGATCGTTCAGTAAGCTGGCGATCTCTCCTTTGATACTTGCCATTCCTATCAGCACATGCTCTGAGCTGATGTATTCATCCCCAAGCTTCGTTCCCTCCTTTTGGGCTATATCAAACAACTCATTACTTTTATTTGAAAGGTATTGCCCTGAAACTGAAGCCCCTTGTACTTTAGGCAGGCGTTCCAAAATAGAATCCACCACATTTTTAATCGCAGATGGATTGGCCCCAAGTTTACCCAGGATTGTATTTACAATGCTGTCCTGATCGCTCAGAAAAGCCTTCATGATGTGGGCAGGTTCAACAGCCTGATTGTTCCCGCTTTGTGCGAGTTCCAATGCTTTCTGAACTGCTTCCTGCGCTTTTAGCGTAAATTTGTTCAAATTCATATTAAAATCTCCTTTTTTATTTGTTTCGATATTAATATGACCAAAATCGTGCCTATGGCAAGATATTGACATAATTTCAGTACCTGCTCTTAAAGTTGCTTTTTGACTTATGAAGGAAGGAGATTCGTCTAATTATTTAAAAAGATCTAACCTGTTGGCTGGCATAGAATTGAACATACAAGGCATAAAAAAACCCTGAGCTGTATCAGAACTCAGGGTTTGGGTTTTTCGGGGTACAAAATCTTAAAAAATTTCTTCGCCGCCAAGATAAAAATATTAAAAGAAAGATGCCGTGTAATTATTCGTAAATGATCTGATGTTCAATAGAGTTTACCAATCATTCAAATAGAAACCATGATCCGTATCAGGGACCATGGTTTTGGTTTTCGGGGTACAAAATCTTTTATATCTCAAAAGCAACAAACTGCTCTATATCGTTCCTTAGAACTGTAAGCAGCAGTACTTCGTCTCCTGTTTCTATAGCAGCTTCAACTTCTTCATAGAATTCAGGAGAACTTGTAACAACATTACGTTTGACGCGTGTGATCACATCTCCCCTGCGAAGCCCTCTGTCATAAGCTGCACTTCCTTCACTGATGTTTCTCACAACTACGCCTTCTGTATCAGAATCCAGCTGTAACTGCTCTCTAATAGAATCGTCTAAACCGGTCACAGTGAAACCCAGACGTTCTTCCATGCTTTCCATTTGTACAGGATCCGTGGTTGCCACCTCGTTGGTTGGTCGTTCCCCTAGTGTAACAGTCAATTCCATTTCTTCTTTATTCCGGATAATTCCAAGATCAATCTTCTCTCCGGGTTTCTTAGATGCGATCTCCGTTCTAAAGGCATCCCAGTTTCTTACCTGCTCTCCATTCAGTGACACGATAACATCTTGTTGCTCTAAGCCGGCTTTGTCCGCTGGTCCTCCATTTTCAACACGTCCTACAATAACACCCCGGACGTTATCAAGTCCTAAAGCACGGGCCATAGTTTGATCTACTTCGCCGCCGATAAACATCCCAAGGTAACCGCGACTTACTTCACCATCTTCGATCAGGTCTTCCATGATTCTTTTGGCAAGATTGGCCGGTATGGCAAATCCAATACCTTCGTTACCACCGGAACGGGAAGCAATAGCTGAGTTAATTCCAACCAGATTTCCGTTCACATCTATCAAAGCCCCACCAGAATTTCCGGGATTAATAGCTGCATCGGTTTGAATATAATCTCCGTAAGCAGTCAGATTATTTAATGAACGGCCACGGGCACTTACTATTCCAAATGATACAGTATGCGCCAGGTCTTCACTAAGCGGACTTCCAATCGCAAGGACAAGTGATCCTACATTTAAATTATCACTGTTACCCATAACTATAGCCGGCAAATTGTCTACATCTACCTTTAAGACAGCAATATCAGTCTGCGGATCTGTTCCAACCAATTCAGCGTCCATCTCATTTCCGTTGAACATTCTGATCTTGATCTCATCCGTATTAGCGATCACGTGATTGTTGGTCAGTATATATCCTTCCTCCGACACGATCACACCGGAGCCAAGTCCTCGTTGAGTTCTTTCGCGGGTTTCTCCCTGACCTCTCGGATTACCAAAAAACTGAGAGAACGGATTCCTTACCTGAACTTCCTGAGTTCTTTTTGTGGTGATGGTAACTACAGATGGATTAGTCCTTTCAGCTATATCAACGATCGCATCGTTGAAATCCTGAAGGGTGTTTACAGATCTATTTTCAGCTGATTCTATCTTGTCATTCTCAGCAGTTGGGAACGATACAGAATTGGAATCGGTGGCAAGATTGAATCCAAGTAGAACTAAAATGGCTGCCGCCACTCCAAATATATTCTTTACAGTCGTATTCATGATTTGTAATTAAAAAGTTATTCTGTTTTGATTTACGGTATTACAACGCATGAAAGCTTTAAAATTGTGTATGCCTTCAAACCCATTGCAACTATTACTAAAAAACCGGAGCTCTTTTCACAGAACTCCGGTCCTCTTAACCAATTCAGATCAAGCTTATGATATCTTGATCTGCTTCTTAACCTTTTCTTCGCTCTTATTAATGTTGATGTTCAAGACACCATTTTCGTATTTCGCATCAATACTTTCTTCATCGATGCTGTCGGGCAGTTGGAAAGAACGGCTAAATGAACCGTAACTTGATTCTACCCTGTGATAATTTTTAGCTGTCTCTTCATTCTCAAACTTACGTTCACCACTTATTGTTAAACGTCCGTTCTCGAGGTCTATGTTGATATCCTCTTTCTTCATGCCAGGAAGTGAGACTTCTACCTGAAAATCATTCTCAGATTCAGATATATCTACCGTTGGCATAAAACTGTCTTTGCGATAGTTCAATGAATCATTAAAAAATTCATCTAAAACATCGCTGAAATTTCTTGAGTGAACATCAAGATTTGGTCGTGAATATTTGATAAGTGCCATGATTGCCTCTCTTTTTAGTTTGTTGTTCACTTAATTGAATGCAAGGCATATGCCAACAACAGGAAAAGAGATTTTAAACTGACAGACGGACAATATGGGTATGATGAAATTTCATGCCCGCCAATATTTTGGGATAAGATGTCATACCAATGACTTCTGGTATGACAGTAACATGTCAGTTTTGGCAGATATTTGACTTAACGGGGGGTAAGAACCTATCAACCGCGACTGTTCTTCCACTCACGCGCTACGAGGAATGCCATTTCAAGGCTCTGCTCATAATTAAGGCGCGGGTCACAGAAGGTCTCATAGTTTCTGTTCAGCTCATTTTCCTCAAGGCCATTAGCTCCACCTACACATTCCGTGACGTTATCACCGGTAAGTTCGAGATGGACACCCCCCAGGTAACTTCCCTCAGAACGGTGAATAGCAAAAGCTGAACGAAGCTCACTTATTATATCATCAAAGTTTCTGGTTTTGATTCCACCATCGGTGCTGAAGGTATTACCATGCATAGGGTCAGAACTCCAAACAACCGGAAAGCCCTCCCTGCGAACAGCTTGAATCAAACCCGGCAGTTCTTTCTCAATGGTATCTTTACCAAATCGGGTGATCATCACGATCTTTCCCTTTTCATGAGTTGGGTTTAGAGTTTCGATCAATTTCAGCGTCTCATCGATCTCAAAAGGTGGGCCGATCTTAATACCTACAGGGTTATTGATCCCTTTAAAATATTCCACATGTGCGCCATCCAATTCACGGGTTCTGTTTCCGATCCATACCATGTGGGCACTCAAGTTGAAATGTCCGGGTTTTCTTGGAACCGGTCGGGTTTGAGCTGAATCGTAATACAGATTCAGAGCTTCATGGGACGTATAGAAATCCACTTTTTGCAGTGTTGTAAATGTGTCAGGTGCAATAGCTTCCACAAACTTAACTGCTTTGGTAATGGAAGACACCATATCCTCGTATTCAGCGTAGTATTCGTTATTACGCATGAAATCAAGCTCCCATTGCTCCGGATGATGGAGATCGGCGAAACCCTCATCAGACAGGGCCCGTAGAAAATTCAGCGTCAGGCCGGCCTTGTGGTATCCTTCAATGAGTCTCTGAGGATCCGGCATTCTGATCCCTGACTCGGATTCAAAGCCATTGATAAGATCCCCACGATAATTGTGGATCTCCTCACCATTCACCGTTTCAAAATCATTGGAACGCGGTTTGGCATATTGACCGGCAATGCGCCCAACTCTCAGAACCGGGATTCCCATTTCGTGGATAAGAATGAAGCTCATCTGAAGCAACACCTTAACCATATTTACGATCTTAGGAGCTTTGGTGGCATCAAAACTTTCGGCACAGTCCCCGCCCTGAAGCAAAAACCCGTTACCATCTGAAATTTGAGCAAGTTTGTTTTTTAATGCATCGATCTCCCACGAGGTTACCAATGGCGGAAGGTCTTTCAGCCTTTCGTAACTTTGCTCAAGCTCTCTCTGATCCGGATAGTCCGGCAACTGCTTTACAGGTTTGTCTTTCCAAGAGGTTGGAGACCAATTTTTGGGTATTACTTCTGGCATAAATCTTATAATTTTTTAATTGGTTCTAAAACTATCGGTTTTTACTGCTTAATGCTCAATTTTCTTATACCTTAAAGAATTCAAACTTATATTCGAGGGAATTAGACTAAACACGCTATGTTAGAGACAAAGCCACGCATACTGGTTGTTGATGATCATCCTGCACTTGTAACACTTACGAGGCATAAATTAATTCAAAAAGGATACGAAGTACTGACCGCACAAAACGGTGAAGATGCTTTAGAACTGGCAAGAACTGAATATCCGGATCTCATTCTCAGTGATGTTGAAATGCCCGTCATGGATGGATTCGAACTTTGTGAACGCATCAAAAAAGATTCCCGGCTTAATAAGATCCCGCTGATCCTTGTTACATCTATGGTAACCACTGATTACATCATGCGTGGTATAGAGGCGGGGGCAGACAATTATCTTACCAAACCGTATGATGATGAAACGCTTTACTCCAAGATCGAAGAACTTCTTCAAAACCCACCGCCACCGATCAGTGAGGTTAGCACAGTTGAAGTGAATATTGAAGGCAAGACCTATAATGTACTTGCCGATTACTCCCACCTGGTGAACCTGCTTATCTCAACCTATAAAAATACACTGGCCCAAAATAATCAACTCAGTGAGATGCAAAGCGGACTGAATGCTGCAAACAAAGAACTTGAGATCACTAAGCAGGAACACGAAGAACTGATCCATAACATCTTCCCTGAGAAGATCGCTGAAAACCTGCTGGCGTATGGAACTGTTAATCCGGAACGTTATGAGGATTCCACCATAATGTTCACAGATTTTGCAGGTTTTACTAAAGTGGTGCCTGATCTTTCAGCAGAACAGCTGATCGAAAGCCTCTCTTTCTATTTCGACAAGTTCGATGATTTCACGGCTCAGCATAATATGATCAAGATCAAGACCATTGGCGACAGCTATATGGCTGCCGGTGGTTTACCCGACCGCAATGCCACACATCCGGTCGATGCCATCCTAACTGCCCTTAAGATCGTGGACTTTGTTCGTAATTTCGGAGAGAAGAATCTCTCCGAAACGCCTTATTTACCTATCAGAATTGGCATTCACACAGGAAAAGCTGTGGTTGGTGTGATCGGAAAAAAGCGATTTGCCTACGACATGTGGGGAGAGACAGTTAATCTGGCTGCCCGTCTGGAACAACACTCCGGCCAAAACCAGATCAATATTTCTGAAACCACCTACCAACGTGTTAAGGACTTCTTTGAATGTGAACCAAGAGGTGAGATCGAAACTAAATACACCGGTAAAGTTCCTATGTATTTTGTGAAACGTATCAAACCGGACTTTTCCGAGGATGATGAGGGTATGTTTCCTAATCGTCTTTTTGTAAGAGAATACAACAGTATTTCACGGCAGCATCAACAACAAAACAATGGGTAACAGGCTGACCTAAAATCAATTTGTTTTACTTAAAAAATCAACCGTGGCTGTATGCAATAATTAGATTTCCATCTGCACGGGAATGCCCCTAAAAACCAATAACTATCCTCTTAACCTATTTTCTACTCTCGAACTGAGGTTAATGCCATATATTATATGTGATCCGGACTTTTCTTTAAAGGAATGAAGGTATTCGGTCAGCTGTTTTTGTATTTTGTGTAGTTCTGAATTTCAAAAATAACTATTCCATTGCAGCATAATATTGTAGTACGCGGAGCACGCGAACATAATCTCAAAAACATAGACATTGATATTCCCCGCGACCAACTGGTTGTGATAACCGGACTCTCAGGGTCGGGGAAATCCTCCCTCGCCTTTGATACCATCTATGCAGAAGGCCAGCGCCGGTTTCTTGAATCCCTTTCAGCCTATGCACGGCAGTTTTTAGGGATGATGGAGCGACCTGCCGTGGATTTCATTGACGGTCTTTCACCTGTTATTTCCATTGACCAAAAGACCACTAACCGAAATCCACGGTCTACGGTAGGTACGGTCACTGAGATCTATGATTTTTTACGTCTTCTATACGCACGTGTTGGGATTCCTTATTCTTATAAGACCGGCAACAAAATGGAAAAGCAGTCAGCTGATCAGGTTGTTGCAAACGTCATGGATATGCCCGAAGGAACAAAAGCTTACTGCCTCGCTCCTGTTGTTCGCGGCCGTAAAGGGCACTACCGGGAGCTATTTGAGCAAATGATCAAACAAGGATTTGTAAGTGCACGCATAGACGGTGAATTCCACGATCTTGAAAAGGATATGAAAGCGGACCGCTACAAAACTCACAATATTGAGATCGTGGTGGATAGATTTGTCATTTCTCAGAAAAGCGAAAAACGGATTGCTGACAGTATCAGACTTGCACTTGAAATGGCTGATGGCAATGTGATCCTGGCCATTAAAGAGGGAGATGAATTTACTGACAAACTGTATTCTCAGAATCTCTTCGACCCGGAAAGTGGCCTGGCATACGAAGACCCTGCTCCAAATCTCTTTTCATTCAACTCACCCTATGGGTACTGCAAAACCTGTGAAGGCCTGGGATATACTTATGATGTAAGCTGGGAGCTTTTGGTTCCAAATGAAGAGCAAAGTATGGCTGAAGGTGGGATCCGCTTTCTAGGGCATCCACGCGATATATTTGTATTCAAGCAGCTCAAAGCTATTTTAAAAACTTTCGACCTGGATTTTGAAACCCCGATCAAGGACTATCCGGAAGAACTTAAGGATCTATTACTAAATGGAAGCGGAGATAAGAAGTTTTCAGTCAGTTACGATTTCAAGGACAACTCAGTGACTTACAAACATAAGTTTGAAGGCTTGAGAAGCACCATCACTGATCAATATCACAACAGTAAGTCCAATAAGCAGCGGGATAAAGCAAAGGCTTTCATGGATAAGGTCACCTGCCCCGCATGTGAAGGAGGCCGACTTAACAAAGAAGCCCTTTCGTATAAAATAGACGGTTATAATATCCACGAACTGGTTCAGAAAGATATTCAGGGACTGCGGGATACTCTTTATGAAATAAGTCTTACAGAACGACAGCAGATCATAGGTAATCAGGTTTTGAAAGAGATCCGCGACAGACTCGATTTTCTACTTAATGTTGGCCTGACCTACTTAAGCCTAGACCGCGAGGCTCAAACTTTGAGTGGTGGTGAGGCGCAGCGAATTCGATTGGCCACGCAGATCGGTACACAACTCGTGGGAGTTCTATACATTTTGGATGAACCGAGTATCGGTCTCCATCAGCGAGACAATATCAAGCTCATCCGGTCACTTGAAACTCTAAGAGATCTCGGTAATTCAGTTATTGTTGTTGAACATGACCGCGAAACCATTGAGCACGCTGATTTTGTGGTTGATCTCGGACCGGGTGCCGGTGTGAACGGTGGGCATATTGTCACATCCGGAACCCCTGATGAATTAGACCCTGATTCTGATACAGCCAAATTCCTCAAAGACGAAGAAGTCATTGCCATTCCCGAACAAAGGCGTGAGGGAAATGAGAAAATGATCAAGGTCGTAAATGCACGGGGACATAATCTGCAAAATCAGGACCTGGAAGTTCCACTAGGTAAGTTTATCAGCGTGACCGGAGTAAGCGGTAGCGGCAAGAGTTCTATTATCAATCAAACGCTGGTTCCTATCCTGTCAAACTATTTTTATAAATCAAAGACAGTCCCACTTCCATACGATTCTATTGAAGGCATGGATAATGTAGATAAAATCATTTCAATCGACCAAAGTCCGATTGGAAGAACACCCCGCTCAAATCCTGGAACCTACACCAAAGTGTTCGACCACATCCGTCGCTTGTTTGCGGAACTGCCGGAATCCAAGATCCGTGGATACGATCAGGGACGATTTTCATTTAACGTAAAAGGCGGACGTTGCGAAGAGTGCAACGGTGACGGTGTTCGTAAGATCGAGATGAATTTCTTACCCGATGTCTATGTAACCTGCGAAACCTGTAACGGCAAGCGCTATAACCGCGAAACACTGGAGATCTATTATAAAGGCAAGAATATCTCGGATGTGCTAAAAATGCCGATTAGCGAGGCAGCCGAATTCTTTGACGCGCAGCCCGCTATCAGCCGAATTTTAGGTACGATGGTGGATGTCGGACTTGGGTATCTGACGCTCGGTCAATCCTCTACCACTCTCTCCGGAGGTGAAGCACAACGCATTAAACTCGCCCGGGAACTCTCAAAGGTTGGAACCGGAGATACCTTATACGTGATGGATGAACCTACAACGGGCCTTCATTTTCAGGATGTGCGCATGCTGGTTGATGTGATCCAGCGCCTGGTCAATAAAGGTAATACTGTCATGGTGATCGAGCACAACCTTGATCTCATCAAAGCGGCAGACTGGATTATAGATATGGGGCCTGAAGGTGGCCGGGGTGGTGGAGAGATCATAGCCACAGGTACACCCGAAGACGTTTCAGAAATTGAGACCTCGCACACCGGCCGTTTCCTCAAAGAAGAGTTTGATAGGCTGCTTCAGGTAACAGGCTGAGTATTTTTCTGATTTCCTGTTCATAATGGATACATAGTTGTTTATATTTTGGGTCTGAATGAAATTCTTCCGGAAACATATCATCCAATCATATGGTGCAGCGCTGCTATTGGCAGGGATAATAGTCTATTTCCTGAAACCTGCCGGAGTAACCGAAACACACGATGCCTTTGCACTGTGGCTGCAGTCAAACCTGAAAAATAACAGCAACTCCGGAGTTGTTGATCAGATAAGGGGACTTTCATCCTCACAAGAAGGTTTTGATACGGTTGTTCGTCAGGCTTCTGCCCTTGTGAAAGCTCATGCCGAAGATTTTGAATTACCGCTCAGTAATGATTCCAAGGATGAAAATGAAGTTTATCAGCTTCTGATACAGGAGTGGAATTCCTATCAAAACTCCTCATCCGGAATGGCGAAGGCGGTGTTTGTAAAACAAGCTCAACCCCATTCCCTCATACCGGCTGACGGTTTTTCTCCAAACGGTAAAACCTTACCTTCTCGCCTTATAAGCGAACAAACTGACGGGGCTTCCGAGAACTTTCCGGAGCGTAAGCCCTTATTCAGCTACCATCTTTCTCCGTTTATGAGTGGTACCGCGATCAACGCCCCCTAGACTGTTCAAGCTTTTCTCTCACTTTTACAAAATAGGATCATGAGATGTGATCTTATTGCTATTTTTGATCTGTTTTATGACAGGTCCGATCATTTTTCAATACGTCTAACTCAAACAAATTACTTAATTAATCATATTACCATGCAAGGAAACGGATTTAAAATTGGTACGATAGTGGCTTTTTTGGCCCTTACCATCTATTACCTGTACCCAACGGTACAATACCAACTTGAACAAAGTTACATTGAAGATCTCAGTCCTTCTGAAGCAGCTCAATACACTGAAGAGAACGAAGAAAAACTCGAACGCTTGCGTTCAAATGTTTTATCTCTGGGGCTTGACCTCCAGGGCGGAATGCACGTAACGCTTGAAGTAGGTGTTCCCCAGCTGATCAGAGAGCTGGCCGGTGAAAATGCCGATCAACTTTTGAATGACGTGATCGATGTTGCACAGCAGCGTTCTCTTGAAAACAACAGCGATTTCATTGATGAAATGGTTGCTGAATTCGAATCAAGAGATCCGGATGCCCGTCTGAGTCGTTACTACAGAAACGACGCCATGGACATTACCCGTCGTTCTACCAACGAAGAGATCGCAACGTTCCTGAAAACTCAGCGACAGTCTGCATTGGATCGTGCTATTGAGATCATCAGAACTCGTGTTGACCGATACGGTGTGACCGAGCCTTCTATCATTAAGCAGGGTCAAAATCGTATTGTGGTTGAGCTTCCCGGTGTTGAGGACAAGGAACGTGTACGTAATCTATTGAAGGGAACCGCACGACTCGAATTCCGACTCGCAGCCGACGCTGAAGAATTTCGTTCATTTGTCAATCAAACCTATGAATATTATGATTCATTTGAACAGGTAACTGATACCTCAGATAGCGTAGCTAATAACCAATTCAATCCACTGGATGAAGTATTGGTACCGGCTCAAAGCCCGTATCTATTCGGTTATGCCACTCCCGATGATACATCCCGCGTTATGGATCTTATCAGGAATGAGGAAGTTCAGCGCATGATGCCTCGTAACACCACTGTTATGTGGAGTGCAAATCCACTGCCGGGACAAGCAGGTGAAGAACTTTATCAATTAATCGGTGTAAGGTCTCAGGTTGAACTGACCGGTGATGTTATTGAAGCCGCCAGTGTTCAATTCGATCCCGCAACTAATGTTCCTGAAGTATCTATGAGTATGAACAGTGAGGGTGCCCGCAAATGGGGCCGAATTACCGGTGCTAACATCGGCAAGCCGGTTGCTATTGTATTGGATGGATTTGTTTTCTCTTATCCGAATGTTCAGACCAAGATCTCCAATGGTCGTTCATCTATCACCGGACTTGACGGAATCGGAGAAGCAGAGGATCTGGTTAATATTTTGCTATCCGGTGCCCTACCTGCGCCGCTGGAAATTTTAGAAGAGCGTACTGTTGGTGCAACCCTAGGTGCTGAATCCATTCAAGCCGGTTTGAATTCCATCCTTGTTGGATTGGGTATCGTAGCCATTTTCATGATCGTGTATTACAGAACCGGTGGTGGTATTGCTGATTTGGCCCTGTTACTCAATATCATATTTATTCTCGGTATTCTGGCTGCTTTCAATGCCACGCTAACTCTGCCGGGTATTGCAGGTATTGTACTGACCATTGGTATGGCGGTAGATGCCAACGTGCTGATCTTTGACCGTATTCGTGAAGAACAGCGCACCGGAAAAACCATCAAAGCATCCATCGAAGCAGGTTATTCAAACGCAATGAGTGCCATTGTAGATGCCAACGTAACCACCTTTTTCGTAGCAATCATCCTGTTCAGCTTTGGAGTGGGACCTATTAAAGGTTTCGCCGTTACGCTGATGGCAGGAATTGTAGCTTCTCTCTTCAGTGCCATTGTGATCACCCGCGTTGTGGTTGACTATCTGACACGAACCAGGAAGAGCGCAGTAAGCTTCGGTTAAGCATAAAAAAGAAATTTAAAACGACTAAAAGAAAAATATTATGAGATGGTTTGAAACACCAAGTATTGATTTTATTTCAAAGCATAAGATAGCATATATCCTGTCTGCCGTGCTTTTCATCGCCTCTTTAGGGGCTATTTTAACTAAAGGGCTCCAATACGGGATTGACTTCCGCGGAGGTAAGGAATTCGTTCTCGATTTTGAGGACCCCATCAGCGTGGTAGAACTGCGTTCAAATTTGTCTGAACCGCTGGGAAGTACCCCTGAGCTTAAGCTATTTGGTTCAGAAAGTGAGATACTTATCAGAACTGATAATGAACGGGATATAGCTGAGGTTCAGCAGATCATCAGTTCAACAATTAAAGAATTACACCCTGACAACCCCTTCAGCGTCTTAAGAACAGATGTGATCAGTCCACGTTTTGCAGAAGACTTGAAATGGGGTGCATTGCAAGCCGTGATCTATGCCATTGTGATCATCTTCATCTATATCCTGATCCGTTTCCGAAACTGGACCTTTTCGGCCGGGGCGGTTGCGGCACTTGTCCACGATGTGGTGATCGTTTTAGGTGTATTCACGATCTTAGGTGATTGGGTGCCTTTCAGCTTGCAGATCGATCAGGCATTGATAGCTGCATTCCTGACCATTGTGGGTTACTCCCTTAATGATACCGTGGTTGTATTTGACCGTATCAGAGAGAATTCCAACGTCCACAAGGGAATGGATTTCATGCCTATGGTAAACAAGAGTCTGAATGATACCCTTAGCCGTACTGTAATAACTTCCATTACCACCTTGTTTGTGGTACTCGTGCTGTTTATTTTCGGCGGAGAGGTGTTAAAAGGATTCTCTTTTGCACTGTTAATTGGTATCGTATTGGGTACATACAGTTCTCTGTTTGTAGCCAGTTCTTTAGTAGTTGAACTAGAACAACGCACAAAAAAATCTTAAAATTTTAAACAACAGGTAATTCTATGAGCTTTAATACATCAGAACGCTACAACAGCGTTGTTATCGAATTTAAGGGAAACGTTATGGGTGGCCCTGATGCGGTTAGTCTTAACGAAAAACTGCACGAACTCATCGACGCCGGTAAGACTAATGTTGTAGTTGATCTTGGTAAAGTTAAATTCATGAATTCTTCCGGTCTCGGAATGCTTATCGGTGGTCTTACAACCATGCGTAAAGCCGGTGGTGATCTTCGGATCGCAAATGCTACCGACAAGATCGAAAGCCTGTTGGTTGTCACAAAATTGATCACGGTCTTCAAACACTACAAGTCAGTGGAAGAAGCCGCCGAATCTTTTGACGATTAATATTTGATATAATTGTTTAACTGATAAGGGGTGTTTTGCACCCCTTTTTTATTGATTTACTTATGAGTACAAGAGTAGTTATTGGTGCCCAATGGGGTGATGAAGGCAAAGGAAAGATCGTGGACCTTTTAAGTGCTGAAGCCGACTTTGTGGTTCGCTTTCAGGGAGGAGCTAACGCAGGCCACACTCTCAAATTTGACGACAAAAAAGTGGTCCTTCACCTTATTCCATCGGGAATATTTAACGGTGACGCTGATTGTGTGATCGGAAATGGTGTGGTCATTGACCCGGTTGCCCTGGTAGAAGAGATCAAGGGCGTTAAGGAGATGGGATTCAGCCTGGAAGGACGTTTTTTCATCAGTCAGACTGCGCATGTTATCCTTCCCTATCATAAATTATTGGATCAGCTAAAGGAAAAACGCCGCGGTGGCGATGCCATCGGAACAACCGGCCGGGGAATTGGTCCGGCTTACGTAAGCAAAGTATCCAGAATTGGGATCCGGATGATCGATCTTTTGGATCGTGAAAGTCTGCGTACGAAGATCGACCAGAACCTGAAGGACATCAACTTTGCACTGGAGAATCTTTATGAGGAACCACAGCTCAGCACCGATGACCTGATGGCGGAACTCGACAATGCTATTCAAACGCTCGAACCATTTATCTGCAACACAACTAACCTTCTTCATGAAGGCATTCGGGATGACCGTTCTATCCTTCTGGAAGGGGCACAGGGAACGATGTTAGACGTAGACCATGGAACCTATCCGTACGTTACATCCTCCTCACCAACTTCAGGCGGTGCTTGCATCGGCTCCGGCATTCCTCCAACAGCCCTCGATAAAGTGATGGGCATCACCAAAGCTTATTGCACCCGTGTTGGAAACGGTCCATTCCCTACCGAATTACTCGGTGAAACCGGTGATGAACTTCGTAAAAAGGGAGCTGAATTCGGTGCTACAACCGGTCGCCCCCGTCGCTGTGGGTGGTTAGATCTTGTTGCTCTTAAATATGTTGTTCAGATCAACGGAATGAATGAGCTCACGCTTACAAAAATGGATGTGATGGATGGTTTCGAAGAGATAAAGGTATGTACCTCCTACAAGATCAATGGAAAAGAGACCAAGGTATTTCCACTATCACTTGATGAAGTCGAAAAAATAGAGCCTGTTTACACTACACTCCCGGGCTGGAAGAATTCTATCGAAGGTGTTACCGACTGGAATAAATTGCCATCAACGGCACAATCTTACATCAGATTCGTAGAGGATTATCTTAATGTTAAATTCACCATTATCTCCACAGGCCCTAAGAGAAACGAAACAATTAGACTCTAAATCGATCACGGTTTAAAAAATCTGATACCTGAAACTTAAAAAGCTCACGGACTCAATTGCAGACTGTGAGCTTTTTTTATTAATCACCGGCATAGGTCAAAAGCTCTTCATAGGCTTCTTCAGATCGTTCGAGCAGATCTTCCAAGTGTTCCGGAATCGGATCTGCTGAAGCTTTATATGCCCTGAATCCGGTTGACCGGTGTACGTTATGATACCAGTGCTTCGCCCACACTCCGTCTTCCTTACGAGGACCGGCTGGCCATTTCAGCATAGCTTCATCAAATGGAATTCCCAATGTACCACAAAGCTCCCTTAATCGTGATTGCGGATACTGCAGGATGTCTTTTGAATCAACGATCACAGGTTTTTTTCCTATAGATTTCAGGTATTTCACCAACTCAAGATGCTTTTCATAACCCACATCCTGCATGGTTGGATTCTTGACCTGTTTCGAGTATGATAGTAGCATTTCCTTAGGTGGTCTGGTGAGTATCACATTAATAGTCTTTTCCAGGAAGTCCCAGTCCAGATTCACCAGATGATGTGTCATATTCTTAAAGAATGCGATCGGTGTATCATAATCACCCAGAATAACATCATCAATAACCTTCTGGCCATCACTCTCCTGACTTTCTATCACTTCCTCAGCGCCGGGGTGGTAGTTTTTGGCATCAGTGTTAACCAGGTAATGTGCGTATAAAGGCTCATCAACTACTGTAGTATCTTCACGTTGAGCAAAAGAATACATTAATGCGGTAGAGATATTACGTGGACCGCTCCACAAACAAATTCTTTTTGTCTTTAGCATGTATTTTATCTTTACTTTTTGATTGTGACCTGAAGCAAAACAGCTTCAGATTTAAATTATTCTGACTCTTTAAGCAAATTGACTGCCCGTAGCTTCCTCAATTTCCTGTTCATACAATTGCTGAAGTTTGGAAACCATCTTTCCGGGAACCAATCTTGTGATCAACCGGCCATCAATTTTTGTAACAGGTGTTAACCCTCCAAAGCTTCCGGTTACAAATGCCTCATCAGCTCCATACACTTCAAACAGTGAAAAATTCTTTTCCTTGCAAACAATGCCGGCTTTGTGGCAGACTTCGATCACTTTACCACGGGTGATACCATTCATACAGTACTGACCTGTAGATGTCCACACTTCATTTCCCTTAACCAAAAAGAAATTCGTGGCGTTACAAGTCGAAACAAAACCATTCACATCTAGCATTAACGCTTCATCCGCTCCGGCCTCTATAGCCTGAATAAGTGCCTGTACCTCATGTTGCTTACTGTGACAGTTCAAACGAGGATCCAGGTAATCAGGTGATCCTCTACGAATCGTGCTCGTAAACAAGGTCACCCCTTTATTACTGCTTTCAGGATCCGCTTTCTTGTGCTCAGCAATGATCACCAAGTTTGGTCCGGTTATGGTAAGCCGGGGATCCTGTGATGGCGTTTTTTTAATACCTCTTGTAAACATGAGACGAACATGAACTCCATGTTCCATATTGTTGGCCTCGAGGGTTTCCCATATGGCCTTTCTTATTTGATCTCGATCCATCTTTAGATCCATACCAATGGTCTTGGCTCCCTGATATAATCGATCTAGATGCTCTTCCAGAAAAACGAGAACACCGTTATGAAGCCTGAATCCTTCCCACACTCCATCACCAACCAGATAGCCACTGTCGAAAACTGAGACCTTAGCTTCCAAACGAGGTTTTAACTCGCCATTTATGTAAATGAGGACTTCTTCATTCCTCGGATCATCTACTGCGTTATGGGTGCCGTGTGCCATTTAATTTTTAGAATGAACATACATAAAACAGAAGAATAACTCACCTATTCTCATTTATAAGTAAGCAACTGTAATAATTACACATGCAAAGAAAGGCATTGAAAAATTCTGTTCGGGACTTCTCAATTGTTCTTATGTAAAAAAAGATCTCTCCAGCCGTGCTGAAGAGATCTTTTGATTTGTGTGATAAACACACCCCGAAAAACCGGAAGGTTAACAAGATGAACAAACCCGGGTTACCGATTTTGTTCAACCCTAAAGTATTACTAATCAACTTTAAAACCATCTCAGAAGGCACTCATTAAATGAACCGGTTCTGAACCGGATACCTTTTTGCCATTAAAGCTATATAAGCTAGCCCTACAAAGCGGACTATTTGTGGACCTTACTCTTCAAAGACCAATGCGTTCGGGTTAGCACCCAATTCCTTGAGATATTTCATCATCGATTTGTTGAATTCCTCCGGCCCGCAAACATAGAATGGCTGATCGAAATCGTCGATCTGTGATTTAAGAAACTCCTTGTCAATAAATCCGTCCAAAAAGATATGATCATCGGTAGGCTCATCAGTGATCACACTCACAAACTGATCACCCAACATAGCCTCAAATTCTGCATTCAAGATCACATCTTTATCTGTAGAATTTGAAAAGATCAATTTGTTGTCACCCAACTCTCTCTTTTTATTCTTATCTCTGAGGATAGCGATAAAAGGTGTTACTCCGGCACCTCCGGCTAAAAATACGCCTTCACCTTTATATTGAATGGTTCCCCACGGGTCTCCGATAATGAAAGAATCTCCTACTTTCAGCCTTCCAATTTCTTCGGTTACCCCATTGTGGTCAGGATAAATTTTTATAGTGAACTGCAGAAATTCGTCATCATTAAGGGAAGTAAAAGTAAAAGGACGTTTTTTATCCCTCCATCCTTTCTTATCAACAGCTACTTCGGTGGCTTGTCCCGGTTCAAATTCATAACCCTCTGGCTTTTCCAAAGTAAACTGCTTTACATCGTGTGTTACGTCTTCAATGTTTATAATTCTCTGTGTATAAGCCATAATTCTTTAATTCTTTTGGTATTCATAAATAGATACAATTATGACTTCTAAAACATTCAGTTCGCGTTCTTAGAATCGTGGTATAAAAGTCTTCATATTATTGTAGGCTTTCTGCTGCACTTTCTTCTGAAGAAAAGAAGACCATCCCAAAATAAGCCCGAAAAATCCTAATGCCTGCCAACTCCATATCCAGAAGTCAAAGGAGTCAATGTGTTCAATGATCAACCCATTCTTAAATTTAAAACGGGCATCAATTTTGTTTACAACCATCCTATTCGTTTGAGTAAATAAATACTTAGCTTTTATCTGTGCTTTCCCTTCCTCTTCATTGGCCTGAACCTGATCATAATGAAACTCAAATTCCTTTGCCTTTTTGCAGAGCATGGTCCACATACCTGTAATTTCCTTTTTAGACCTCAGGTCAAAAACCGGATCTTTAAATATTGCTTCTGGATGGTAGCACCGTATCATATCTTCATGATCCACTCTTTGTAAAGCTGAGTATAATTTTCGAATTACCTCTTCATTTTTATTCATGTTTAAAATACCTCAGCTTACTTGAAACTAATCCTGTAATTACCACAACCAAAGATCCCAATAAAGTATAAAGTGGCCAGGCAATAGCCAATCCATTTCCCGGTAACATGTTTTGAACCGGACCCTGAACCATAAATAACAATGCTATCAGTCCCGTAAAAAAACCAATCATGGCATCTTTTTTGTCAGGTTTTTCAAAAAGCATTCCCAGTAGAAATGCACCCAATAATCCTCCATAAGTATAGGAGGCAATACCCAGACCCAATTCTACAATTGCAGGCCTTTCGCCTCCCTGTAATTGGAGGAAAGCAAAGAATATCGCAGAAACAGACAATATCATCCCCCAACCGAGAGTGATCTTTCTGGATATCGCCAAGTCTTCAGTGTCGGTATTACCTTTCCCGAAATAAGGTTTGTATAGATCATAGGTAGTTGAGGATGCCAGTGAGTTCAAAGAGGAACTGAGACTGCTCATAGCAGCTGCAAAAAGAGCCGCTACTATCAGTCCGGAAATTCCAACTGGTAGCTGTTCAACAATAAATTTGGCAAATATTTCATCCGTGGTAGCCAAACCAAGCGTATTAGCCGAGACTCCTTCATAGAACATAAACAACAATAATCCGATCCCAAGGAACAATCCAAACTGTAGCATGACCACTATCCCACTCCATATCATGGCTTTTTGTCCGGATCTTAAACTTCCGGTTGCCAGCACTCTCTGCACCAGCAAATGATCGGTTCCATGGGAAGCTAAAGAGAATACAGCTCCTCCAATAATAGCGGTGATCAGTGTATATGGCTGTTTAATGAACTCTTCAAAACTAAGATCAAACCCGAGATTAATGACCTGTAGTTTCTGATCGGGAAGTGAAAAATTTTCAGGCAAATTATTCCAGAGCACAAATATGGCAATGACTGCGCCTCCTATATACACAATCATTTGCACGAAATCCATCCAAACTACCGCTTTGATTCCGCCGAAGAAGGTATAGATCAATGTGATTCCAGTTATTACAGCAATGGAAATGATGTATAGCTGAAGATCATCCATGCCGGTAAAGGCACCGCCTAATCGAAGTATAATAGCCAGAGGAATAGCCGTGGCAAATAATCGAACCCCATCCGCCAACAGACGTGTGATCATGAATGTGGTGCTTGCCGCATTTCTCATACCGGCCCCAAAACGGCGTTCCAAAAATGTGTATGCAGTCAGAAGCTCACCTTCAAAATATTTTGGCAGAAAGAAGAGTGCTACACCAACCCGGCCTACCACATATCCAACTGTGATCTGTAAAAAGGTCAAATTACCCGCATAAGCAACGGCAGGTATACTGATAAAAGTAAGCGTACTTGTTTCAGTTGCAACGATAGAAAATAGGACGGCCCACCATGGCATGCCTTCCCCACCAAGAAAATAATCTTTATTTGAGGTTTGCTTACCGGAAGTTCTTAACCCAAGAAAAGCCACGCCTACCAGATAAACAATGATAACGATGTAATCAATGAACGAAAATGCCATACTTAGTACAGGTATCCTACTTGTTCAGTACGCATTCCATCAGGATCCGTAACTACTGAATCAAAGCCTTTTCGGATACTGTAACCGCCATAGGCTCCGTCCGTGTTCAATGCAATGTAAGCAACCTGAACACCCTCCTTATTTTTGGGATCTCTTTCAATGATCCGCTCAACGGCGATCTTGCAGGCTTCATTGGGCGAGTGCCCTGCCCGCATCATTTCTACCACCAAATGGCTACCGGCTGTCTTGATAACTTCCTCTCCCAACCCGGTTGCCACGGCTCCTCCAATCATTGGGTCGATGAAGAGTCCTGAGCCGATGATCGGCGAATCTCCCACCCTTCCATGCATCTTCCAGGCCGCACCGCTCGTGGTACAGGCCCCTGAAATCCTTCCCTGGCTGTCTAAAGCCAGCATTCCTATGGTATCGTGATTTTCAATGTTGATAGTGGGTGGTGAATAATTCCCACTTTCCAGCCATTTTTCCCACGCTGCTTTAGATTCAGGTGTTAGCAGATCCTGTTCTTTAAATCCCTGCGATAGGGCAAACTGCTTTGCACCTGGTCCGACCAACATGGCGTGCGGACTATCTGTCATGATCTTTCGGGCAACAGAAACCGGGTGCATGATATTTTCAAGGCAGGCCACTGAACCGCAATTACCGGTCTCATCCATCACGCAGGCATCCAGGGTCACTCTTCCATCACGATCGGGTCTTCCGCCATATCCAACAGTGCTGTTATCGGGATTGGCTTCTTCAACTTTTACACCTTCTTCTACTGCATCCAAAGCATAACCACCTTTGGTTAAAACTGACCATGCGGATTTGTTTGCATTTACAGCCGTCCTCCATGTTGAGATCACCACCGGCTTTTTACCGGAGTATATTTTGGGTGAAGTGAAACCGGTAAATCCAAGTGGCAGCAAGCCTGCAATCGAGGTTTTCAGAAACTGTTTACGATCGAACATGAGTAATTCCTTTATTTAGTTCAGCAGCAGGTAGATAAGTTATTCAGCGATCAGATTCACATCTCTTTCAGGAATTTCACAAAATTTTCAACAGCTTTACCCCGATGGGATATCTTGTTTTTGGTTAAGCCGTCCAACTCTGCAAAAGTCTTTTCGTATCCTTCAGGAAGAAAGACAGGGTCATAACCAAAGCCTTCACTTCCTCTTTGTTCTCCAATGATCTTTCCTGTGCAAATACCCTCAAATGTAAACTCTCTCTCCTTATCAACGAGTGCTACAATGGTCCTGAACCTTGCATTTCGGTCTTCCTTTCCTTCAAGTTTATCCATTAGTTTGAGTATATTGTCCTCGTAAGTTGCAGACGGCCCGGCATATCTGGCAGAATATACACCCGGGTCACCGTTCAGAGCTTCCACTTCCAACCCTGTATCATCGGATAGCGCCGGAAGGCCCGTTTCAGCAGAGACATACCTTGCTTTTTTAAGTGCGTTACCTTTAAGTGTTGGCCGATCTTCGACAACTTCTTCCAAATCAGGGAAGTCCTGAGTTGACAGCACCTCGATACCTAGTGGACTGAGCATCTGCTGCATCTCCACGATCTTATGCTTATTTCTTGAAGCGATTACCAGTTTATCCATTTTCATCCTTCTTTTCTTGGGAAGAATTTGTAATACATATTGATTCCGCTGCCGAGTGTAAGAAGTGCGTTTAAGGCTGTAAAAACAGGATCACTTATTAAAATAGAATAGATAGTTAGCAATAAACTGGATGTAAAGTACATGATCACGAAGGCGAGGTTGATCTGAGTACTGCCTCTTCTAACCGTATCTATAGTTTGTGGTATCCAGGCAGCAACCAATATTCCAAAACCTGCCCAGCCCATTAATTCAATTCCTGTCATTCTTCTTTTATTTTAATTCGTGAAGTATTTCCTGTGCTTCATGCCATTTCAGTCTTGGCCCGTATTGGGATACGATCTTAGAACCGGCCAGACTGGCGAGTTTTCCAGAATTAGCAAAACCAAGATCATTTGTGATACCGTAAAGGAAAGCTCCGGCATACATATCTCCTGCTCCGTTTGTATCAACTGCTTTCACATCATATGGTTCGATATCGATGAAGGTATCTCCATCATAGATCATAGCCCCATTCTTTCCTTGGGTGATAACAAACCGTTTGGCCTCCTGCTTTAATGCTTCACGAGCTCCCAAGAGGTCCTCTTTCCCGGTAAATGTTTTAGCTTCCTGTTCATTGCAGAACAATAGATCAACTGAGGCGCCGATAACATCGCGGAACCGCGATTTAAAAGCATGAGCAATGGATGGGTCAGACAAGGTGATAGCTGTTTTAATACCATTCTCTTCGGCCACTCGTTTGGTGTATTTCATAGCCTCAAGGCCATGCTCTGAAGCAACCAGGTATCCCTCTAAGTATACATATTCTGAATCTTTGATTGCCCGATCATCCACTTCATTGACAGAAAGACCTGATGATATTCCCAGAAAGGTATTCATGGTTCTGTCAGCATCTTCTGTGATCATGACCAGACATTTACCTGTAATGCCTTCTTCTCTATCCTGCCGGTCGAAGTTTGTTGGAATTCCTGCATCTTCCATATCCTTCAAATAAAAATCACCAAACTCATCTTCCGCTACTTTACAGGAGTAAAAAGACTTGCCTCCAAACTGATTGACAGCGATCATCGTATTGGCCGCTGAACCGCCGGATTTTTTAATCGTGTCATTATGATCAATAGCTTTGATGAGTCTGTGTTGAGTATCTTCATCAACCAGGGTCATCAGTCCCTTCTGAACTTTGTGTTCTTTTAAAAACTTTGGTGTCACCTTAAATTCAAGATCTACCAAAGCATTTCCAATTCCGTACACATTGTACTTTTTCTTCATATATAATTTATCAGTATTTCCGGATGGGTTCGTAAATTTTTAAGACTGTAAAAATACGTACATGATGTCAGCTTTAAAAACCTGTAGCTAATAAAAAAAGCCTTCCCGAATTACCGGGAAAGCTTTTTAAGTAAATATACTTGATCGACTTATCAGTTAACTATAATTGGGTCAGGAGTTCCGTCAGGGTCTCCATTAACATTTCCATCTGTCCCGGCATTACCCAGAAGTAAAACACCGGCAGCATGTGGAGCAGCCATTGAAGTACCACTAATGGTGTTATAGCCACCGTCTTTCCAAGTTGAATTAACACTCACACCGGGTGCCGCATAATCAACCGGAGGGTTTCCATAATTGGAAAAACTAGCCCAATCATCATTACTGTCCATTGCAGAAATGGTAACAATATAACTTCCATTTACCCTTGCAGGTGAAGAGTTATTTGCATCTTCGCTGCTATTTCCTGCAGCCAATGAAAACCAAATACCATTTGAAGAAGCAGTTAGTACAGCATCATCCAATGCATCGGAAGTTGGACCACCAAGGCTCATATTAGCTACATCACCGGCTGAAGCATTAGCACCCACATGGTCAACGCCGGCAATTACACCGGAATAAGACCCACTTCCGCGACTGTCCAGAACTTTAACCGGAATAACAGTAGCACCGGCTGCAACACCGATCACACCTTCAGTATTATCAAGGGCAGCAATAGTACCGGCAACATGAGTTCCGTGTCCGTTTCCATCATCTAAGCTTTTGCCATCACGACCGGAAGTGAACGCATTATAACCTCTTGAGGCATCAACATTCAGATCAGGATGATCAAGATCGATCCCTGAATCAATAACCCAGGCTACGTTACTGCCTGTATAGGTTGTACCTCCATTAACTCGAGTAATACCATATGGCGTGACTTGAGAAGAGCTTCCTCCACCATCATTGGGATCATCACATGGCCCGCCGTTAGGTGTACCACATGGAGGAGCAAACGTATAAATTCTATCTTCTTCAATGTAATCAACGTTGTCGCTATTTTTTAGTTTATCAAGTTGAGCATCACTTAACTGAGCTGTAAAACCGGCGATCACATTATTGTACTTATGAACGATCTTTTCAGGTGCGATCTTCGCTTCTGCTACGAGTTTGCTGCGAACTTCTTCAACCTGTCGCACATCACCCAGCTTAAATTTACCTGAATCAGAACCTTTCATGACCACAATATATTGACCATCTATGACCTGATCTATTGATTGATCATTGGTTTCTGCAACTTCAGTTACATTTTGACATCCTACAACTGCAAACATTAGTACCAATGCCGCTGCAGTTATTTTTCTAAGTATTCTATTCTGCATATTTGATTAACCTTTTTTGGTTATTGTTTTACTTATACCCAATAAATGAGTAGTTATATTTAATGTTGAATATGCAGTACATTATGACTTGACCTGTCTTGCCCAAAAGAAACAATTCAGGTTGTACTGCCTGCACATCCGATATCATACATTAAACAGTTTTAATTTTCCACTTTGTTACAAATTAAATTTCACAAGTATTTACAAGAGCGTTTGAGTAACAGTCTTCCGGGGCGAGATTCCCAAAAAAAAATGGCTCCAAACCCTTTGAACAAGGAATATGCGATTCGACATTACGAACCTGCCAACGATGATTTTCGTAACAGCAGCGTGCTCGTTCCTTTGATCGCCTGGAAAAATGAACTCGAGGTTTTACTGACTTTGAGAACACAGGACATCAATCATGGTGGTCAGTTAAGTTTCCCCGGTGGCGGCAAAGAAGGTGATGAAACTATATTTGAAACGGCTCTTCGCGAGGCACAGGAAGAGATAGGTTTACACAATGATGGCGTAAAAATAACCGGCACTCTCACCTCACTATATGTCGGACACTCCGACAATATGGTTACACCTGTGGTTGCCTTTCTTGAGCGGGAGCAGCTTTTCACTCCTAATCCAAATGAAGTAGACGAGATCATCTCCGTTTCTTTGGATGAATTGATTGAAGAAAAAAATCTGGTTTATGAAGAATGGAACCTCAGAGGAACTCCCTATAGAGTACCATTCTGGAATATTCACCGAGTACCGCTATGGGGAGCAACAGCCATGATGATGAGTGAGTTAATCGAACTATATCAAGATTTTCTTCAAGACCAACGGAAGTAAACATTTTTATAACGGGAATCTAATACCTGTCTTTTTGAATCATTATCTTCAGGCTCATCAATCAGAGAATACATGTCATTATTATTAATTGCTAAAAACCGGGATTTCTCATCATTAAAGCAGGCGATCCTAGATCGGGATCCAAATATAGATGTTGAGGTTTGGCCAAGGGTTAGCAAAAAAGAAAGAGTAAATTTTGCTGTCTGTTGGAATCATCCGGATAAGGTGTTGGGTAACTACCCAAACCTAAGAGCAGTATCCTCCCTTGGCGCCGGTGTCAATCACTTGTTGGATGATGAAAGTCTTGCTGACGAAATTCCTATCGCGAGATTGATCACTGAATCGCTGCAAACACAAATGTCAGACTATGTTTTAAACGCCATCACAAACTACAGGCTTCATATTAACCGCTATTTTGAGCAGAAGAAGACCGGTATCTGGAAGCAATTCAATAATATTTCTAAAGCAAATACCCCTGTTGGAGTCATGGGTTTAGGCGAAATGGGTCTGTCTGTTGCAACATTATTGGTGGAACAAGGATATAAGGTTTTTGGTTGGTCACGAAATAAAAAAGATATTGACGGCGTAGAATCATTTGCAGGAAACGATGAGCTCAATACCTTTCTTGGAGAAGTGAAAATGTTGGTAAACTTGCTTCCGTTGACCGATGAAACTGATGGAATCCTTGACCTAAACCTCTTTAAAAAACTAAAAAAGCCCGGATATCTGATCAATGTAGGCAGAGGCAGCCATCTTGTTGAGGAAGACCTCATCTATGCTTTTGATATGAATTACCTTGAAGGAGCCTGCCTCGATGTATTTGAGGAAGAACCCCTTCCAAATAACCATACTTTCTGGAATCGAAAACAGATCATGATAACACCGCATATCGCGGCTATAACTCCTACTGAAGAAGCTGCCAAAGTTATCGTAGAAAATTATAAGCGAGCAATGTCTGGAATGGAATTGATGTACGAAGTGGATAGAGAGAAGGGGTATTAATACAGCTCTCCTCAACTAAACAAACGGACCAACTGGTAACCCAACCACACAAAGACCAGTCCGAATATTACCTGAAAGCTAAGGTTTGCTATGCTCATCAACAGTTTGCCATTTTCGAAGAGTAGAAACGTTTCGTGGGAGAAGGTTGAGAAGGTTGTGAAACCACCCAGGATACCGACAAAAATAAAGAGACGAAATTCGGGGTTTGCCCACGATTTTATCTCAAACAATCCGGCTAAAAAACCTATTAGCAAACATCCAATAAGATTGACGGCAACAGTCCCGTATGGAAGTTTGGAATGCGGAACCTGTGATATGGCAAATACGGAGATCAGGTAACGTGAAACAGCTCCTATAAAACCACCGGAACCGACTACCAGAATTTTGATCAGATCAACATTCATCATTCGATTTAGATATCGATCTTATGGATCCAGTCATGTTTATCTTCCTTTCTCCCGTATTGAATGCCCGTGATCTCATCAAAGCATTTCTGAGCAAAGTCGCCGGGTTTTTCACGATCCAATTCGATGTTTTTGCCCTGATGATGAATAAGTCCTACCGGAGAAACAACAGCTGCTGTACCGGAGCCGAAGACTTCTTTTAACTCTCCATTTTCGTGAGCTTTAAAAACTTCATCAATAGTAATACGTCTTTCTTCAACCTTCAGCCCCCACTCCTCAGCTAAGGCCAAAACGGACCGGCGTGTTACCCCTGGAAGGATAGATCCGGTCAGTGCCGGTGAAACTAAAGTTTCCCCGATAAGGAAATGGATGTTCATGGTTCCAACTTCTTCAACATACTTATGCTCTTTTGCATCCAGCCAGAGAACTTGTGTATATCCTTTGGCTTTAGCCTTTTGTGCCGGAAGAAAACTTCCTGCGTAGTTGCCAGCAGCTTTAGCTTCTCCGGTTCCACCTTCAACCGCGCGGACATACTCATCAGTTGTGGTAAGCGACACAGGATTAAATCCCTCCGCATAATATGCACCTACCGGTGAGGTTATGATCTGATAGGTGAATGTATCTGATGAACGAGCAGCCAAAAGATCGTCAGAAGCAAAAATAAACGGCCTAATATATAGTGCGGTCCCCGCTTTTTTGGGGATCCACTGGCGATCCAATTTAATTAGCGTCTCAAGAGCTTCTATAAATGTCTCATAGTCCGTTTCAGGGATGCACATCCTTCTGCAGGAATTATTAAACCTTTGATGGTGAACATCCGGCCTAAAGATATGAACGGTATTTTCGTCTACATAGAACGCTTTCATACCTTCAAAAACAGCCTGTCCATAATGCAGGACATTTGTTGCAGGGGTGATCTGGAAAGATCCATATGGTTTTATGAGTGGCTCACCCCACTTTCCATCTTCATATACCATCTCAAACATATGGTCTGAGAATTTTCGGCCAAAAACGAGGTTATCGAAATCAACTTCGTTAATACGGCTGTCGGTAACTGGTTTTACGGTAATATTGGTATTGGCTATTGTCTCATTCATCATAGTATTAAAATAACATCTTTCTGAATAAATTACAGTTTTGTGTCTGTTAATTAATGTTTATCCATGCATTAACCCGTGCTCTGCATTGCCGCAGCTATACCATTGATATTAAGAAACAGTACCTCAGTCAATTCTTTTTTCTGGGCCTGATTTTCTGCTTTTCTCCACCTTTTTAGTAACTCTGCCTGTATAAAATTCATTGGATAGGTAAATGGATTCCGGAATAATATCGAATTTTGTATCACTTTGTTATGATCCAGAATATGATCGTTACCGGTTACTTCTGTGACCCTGCTTTCAGCTTCGCCGAACTTACGAATGAGTTGATCATGAAATTTCGATGGTTCGAAATTATACAGATCTGAGGTCGGTAAATGGGTTCTCGCCATTTCACGCTGAGAATTATTCAGTACCGTGCGAAAAAAGGTCCATTCCTTATGCCATTTTTGTAATATACTCATACCTTTATCATTCTTCTCGATGGCCGCTTCAATACCCTCGGCAATACCATACCATCCGGGTGTGTTATAACGAACCTGTGTCCATGCAAATACCCAGGGTATGGCACGAAGGGTATCAAACGTCATATCATCTGAGGAACCTCTCGAAACCGGCCTTGAGGCGATCGGCAGTTTACCAATATGTTCGATCGGAGTGATTCCGGAATACCAATCCCAAAAATCAGGGGCGTCAATCAATTCACGATATACCTTCATAGAGGTTTCGGCTATTGTTTCGATGACATCTCTTTCATTTTCCTTACCTGAAAGATATCCAGTCACTTCATCATGCTGAGCCATCGTGACCGTAGCCATGGCATTTACGATCTGCTCTAAATGTCTATGAGTGATTGATGGCAACATGTATCGGAACGAGATCACCTCACCCTGTTCAGTGAACCGGATGCGGCCGTTATTTGCGACAGCCGGCATAGCAACAATGGCCTGATTTGATTGTCCGCCCCCACGCCCCACGGTTCCACCCCGACCATGAAACAGCCTGAAGTCAACCTCATGCTTTCGGCACACAGAACCGAGTTCGTATTGTGCCTTATCGAGTGCCCAGTTGGCCATCCAGTAACCACCATCTTTGTTACTATCGGAATACCCCAACATGATCTCTTGAAAATTATCGCGGGATTTTAAGTATTTCGAAAAAAGTTCATGTTCAAACATTTGTTCCATCAAGCCGGCACTTTCTTCGAGATCTTCAATAGTCTCAAACAATGGTACTACATCGATCTGACTGTCAACCTCGCCTTTTCTATAACTCCAAAGACCCGCTTCTTTTGCGATCAGCATTACTTCCAGCATATCACTGATGCCGTGAGTCATACTGATTATATAACTTCCGAAGATATCGGGGTTAAGCGCCAGCATATCGCTGATCTCCTCAAAAACGGTCATCACTTTATCTGAAACTTCGGACCTGTCACTTTTGACCGGACTTAGCGGCCGGGGATTACTAAGCTCCTTCACCAGCGTATCGATCTTTTCGTCTTCACTCAATTCACTATAATTAGTGAGTACGTTTGCCTGAGCTAATAATTCCTCTACAGTCTCTTCATGCAGGCTGCTATGCTGACGAATATCCAGCGAGCTTAAATGAAACCCAAATGTTCTGGCCCGAATTATCAGATCCTGCAGTCGCCCCTGCTCAGAAAGTCCGGATAACCCATTTTCAACCAAGCTTTCCTTAATAATCTCCAGATCATCTATAAAGTCAATATTTGTATAGATTTGAGCCGATTGCACGATATCCTGTTTATCTTTAGATAGCTTTTCGATCAGAAAACGGATCTTATGCATCATGTGTGTCACCTTCCGCCGATACATTTCATGCTTATAACGGCGTTCAAAACGTTCAGATAACGGAAATTCTTTTTCATCTTTATTAACTGATTCCTCCAGTTCTCTGGAAACTTCAGCTTGTTTGTCAGATACACTCAAATATCGACGCAGCTCATTCAATTCATCCAGGTACAGATTCAGTACCGTTTTGCGCTGTTCGATGACCGTTTGCCAGGTCACATTGGAAGTCACGTTTGGATTACCGTCACGGTCACTGCCTATCCAAGATCGATATCTCAATACGATTGGTACTTCCGGCCTTTTGTTATAATAAGTATCGAAAGCCTGACGGATATCACGATAGAGCACAGGAATAGAATCCCATATTGAATGAGTAAAATAGAACAGGCCATTCTCCACCTCGTCTTCAACTGTAAGTCGTTCAGATCGAACTTCATCTGTCAGTAGTAAAAGGTTTAATTGATTCAGGATCTCCCGGTGCAGATCTATTTTTTCATCCGGCGTGATGTCTGTATCACCAAGCCTTGATATCATAGATGCCAGTTCCTGCTGTTTCAGTAAAACACTGCGCCGGCGGGCTTCAGTGGGGTGAGCCGTAATAGTGGGTTGAATATCCATCTGCTGAAATACATTAAGGGCTTTCACATAACTATAACCGTTTTTCTTCATATCATGAACCGATTCGGCAATACTTTCCTTTCTCGGCGATTCCGGTGTTTCTTCAAATTCACGTCTTCGGTTTACCCGGCTGATCTCATGTTGCTCCAATGAATTTACAAGGTGAAAAAAAGTGGTATACATCTGCAGGATCTCTTTGATCTCCTTGATCGAGAGGCCTTCCATTTCTGTTTGCAGCTTTTCAATAAGCTCTTCATTCCCCTGATCCAGGGCTTCGGCACTCTCGATCGGCAATCGACCGAGCGTATCAACGAGATCTTCACCGTGTTTTTCAATCGTCAATTCTTCAAGGATCTCGGTAAGTTTTATGACTCTTTTTGAGAGACTTTCGCTGATTCCACTTTTTTCAGCCAGATCTTTTACAGTTTCTTTCCAGTTCATAAATTACTTGTTTAAAAGTGAATGTGAGAGAGTTTAATAAGGTAGAAATAATTAAACTCTTATATATTTACGGCAAGGTCTTTTTTTCACTTTAATTACATAAAATGAGCACAAAACGTTGCAAATGGGCAGATGGTCAGTTTCCGGAATACATTGAATACCACGATCAGGAATGGGGTGTTCCGGTTTATGACGACCGCATTCATTTCGAATTCCTCATCCTGGAAAGTGCTCAAGCTGGCTTAAGTTGGTCCACCATATTAAAACGAAGGGAAGGATACCGAAATGCATTTGCTGGTTTCGACCCGACTAAAGTCGCACAGTTTGATGAAAACCATGTACAGAAATTAATGGAAAACCAAGACATAGTTCGACACGAACTTAAGATCAGGTCTGCCATTTCCAACGCACGGCATTTCATTGAGATACAGAAGGAATTCGGAAGCTTTAATAAGTACGTATGGCATTTTGTTGGGGGTGAACGGATCGTAAATAACCGCGAAACTATTGAACAAATACCGTCCAATACAACGGAATCTGATGCACTAAGTAAAGATCTAAAAAAACGCGGATTCAAGTTCGTCGGCAGTACCATCATGTACGCTTACATGCAAGCCTGCGGGTTGGTAATGGATCACACTATGGATTGTTTTCGCTTTGCGGAGCTCGCAAATATTGAATAGTGATCAAAGAATAACGAATGTCAAATTTCTATGATGCAGAGAATTAGAAGCGAGTCACTTAGAAATTCAGTGTTCGCTATCTGCCTCCATCCATTCCTCGATCAGGTCGTCCACGTATTTTACCACGAAATCTTTGCTTTCTAGCAGCGCAGATGCTGCAGCTGCACGAGCCCCTGACTGACATGATATCATTACCGGCTTATCATCAGGGACATCCGCCATTCTATCAAGCAATCGCGTATGAGCTATGTTCAAAGATCCCGGAATATGCCCTTCCTTAAATTCAGAAGATGTTCTTACATCCAGCAGGTAGGCTTTCTCTTCCCCAAGATATTCCTCAGCCTTTTTAAAGTCGATGGTTTCGGTGGTAAATAATTCTCCGCCTTCATTTTCAAACTTCTTCAGTTGATCCGGAGTCACGTAACCCGCTATCTTATCCAAGCCGATACGTATCAGATCTTTTACCGCCTCTTCAACATTCTTTTCTTCTATGATAAGAAAGATCTTTTCAGTTTCACGAATATATGATCCTGCTACGGTATTAAAGGCTTTATTTAGCGGTGATAGCAGAGAGCCTTGAATGTGGCCATTCATAAATTCAGTTCGCTCACGGGTATCCAGAATTACAGCCTGTGACATTCGGACTTCCCCTATTATCTGAGCTACCGCCATATTTTTCGGCTGAGGAAGCTTTCCAAGTATCTTTGGCCCTTTTTTATTATCCCTTTTCATTCGTGCAAAATATAATGGCGGTTCAGGCTGTCCCTCCAGAATGTAATCCACAAAAGCTTGTTCTGAAGTTGCTGCTTTCAGCGAATCATTGAACCGCTGCTCATATCCAATCGTTGATTCCGGAATAGCTCCCAATGCTTTTCCGCACGAGCTTCCGGCACCGTGCCCCGGCCAGACCTGCCAATACTCCGGCATATCCATAAACTTTTGTATTGACTGATACATTACACGGGCTGAACCTTCCATAACTCCCTGCATTCCTGCTGCTGTTTCCAACAGATCAGGCCGACCTACATCACCTACAAATACAAAATCACCGGATAGAATGCCCATCGGCTCATCCGTAGTTGCGCCGTCTGCTAACAGATAGCTGATATGTTCCGGGGTGTGGCCCGGGGTATGTTTTACGGTAAATTTTATGTTCCCAATTGCAAATTCATCACCATCCTTCAACAATTGATAGTCGTAATTACTCCCGATCACCCATTCATATTTCCAGTCGGCATTCCCTTCATCAGACAAATACATCTTTACCCCCTGCTCTGCAAATTCACGCATACCGGTTAGATAATCCGCATGAATATGCGTCTCTGCCACTGCAACGATCTTCAGGTCTTCTTTTTCTGCAATATCTATGTATCGCTGAATATCACGCATAGGATCTACGATGATCGCTTCTCCTGTGGCCTGACACCCAACCAAGTAGGCATATTGAGCCAGTTTCTCTTCAAAAATTTGCTGAAAAAACATGAATGAGATAGTGTTAATTTCCGTTAGTTAAACTGTACGAAAATACTACATTAAACACCCATCAAAAACTGAAATGAAAGATTTTTGGAATGAACGTTACGCTGATGAAGAATTTGTATATGGAACCAAACCGAATGCTTTTTTTAAAAAGCAGATAGATGATCTCAAGCCTGGAAAGATCCTGTTGCCGGCTGACGGTGAAGGTCGTAATTCAGTATATGCCGCAGAGAAAGGATGGGATGTAGTTGCCGTTGACTACAGTCACACAGCTAAAGAAAAGGCCCTGAAACTGGCTGAAAAAAAGGACGTTAAGATCACTTATGACTTAAGCGATCTGTCTGAGTATGATTTTGGAAACAATCGATTTGATGCGGCAGCATTCATATATGTTCATCTTCCCCGATCGATCATTAAAGAAGTTTACTCAAATATCATCAAGAGCCTGAAACCGGGAGCTACTATCATTATTGAAGTCTACTCAGTAGACCAGCTTGGGCGGGATTCGGGTGGGCCAAAAGATGAACGTGTTCTTTACACAAAAGAAAAGCTGAGAGGCCTGCTGGCAGGAACAGATATTGAACGCATGGAAGAAATGGAAATCGACCTGAGTGAAGGCAGACACCATGTGGGTAAAGCGATGGTGATCCGGGCTGTTGCCACTGCAGTGTAATCACCCTTTTAAGATAAATATACCCTCGAACTTGTATCTTTATCTGAATCAATGATATCGGATAGTAGCAATAGCTCTTGTACCTATCCGGAAATCATGAGTAAAACTAATGGCCACCCATCATAAACAGCCCTCGATAGATTAGGATCAGTCCGAGTGCTATAGTAGCCCACGGAAGGAATTTCTGTATTTTTCTACGCATCTCCAGACTCAGAAAGCCGGGACTTAAGGCGACTGCGATCATGGCGGGCATAGTCCCAAATCCAAAACCGGTCATAAATACCATGCTTGAAATGGTACTTCCGGTATTTAAAGCTGCTGCTATAGCCATATAGACAAATCCGCATGGCAGAAGTCCATTCAATAATCCTATGGCAAACAAAGCTGAAACTGAATCCTTTCTCATTAACTTTTTGAAAGGCTTGACGATGACTCCCATGCGGTTTGATGGAAATGCCTGCCAGCTGTTCAATTTATTCCTGACCTTAGGGATCAGTACTGCGGCAATGATCAATATTCCTGTAATAACAGATAACCATTTTTGAAAGCCAACTAAACCGGCCAGTTTTCCAAAAAAGCCGACTATTGATCCTAAAAGAACATAGACGATAGTTCGACCCACGTTGTAAAGAAATATACCGGCATATTTTTTTATCCCTTGCATGGTATTTACAGGAAGAGCCAATGCTATAGGCCCGCACATGCCTACACAGTGTGCACTGCCTAAAAACCCAAATAACAGACCGCCGATCAGCCATTCATTGATCATGAAAAATTTTCCAAATGTAATTTTTGATAAAAATTAACCAATATAAAAAACCTCTCGTCACTATGAATAACAAGAGGTTTCTGACTAACTCATTTTGTGAATTAGTGAATGGATAATAACTCCCTTAAACCTTCTTACCTTTCAGCATTTTATGCCAGTACAGATAGGGAAGCACGTACTTTTTAAGTAACCAAAGCCGATAGTGTTCCTTGGAACTGTCAAAAATCAGCATCTGTTTAAGTTTTGGATCTGGCGTAAAGTTATTATCATAATCGAATTCAGCCAGTACCATTTTCCCATATCCGGTTACAAGTGGGCAGGATGAATATCCATTATAAGATGCATTATCGGCTTCTTTATCAGCCATCAGCTTAAAGATATTATCGATCACGATCGGAGCTTGCTTACGAATTGCCGCTCCTGTCTTGGCTGTTGGCAAAGCACAAACATCCCCTACTCCAAAAATATTTGAGTACTTGTTGTGCTGCAATGAATGATGATCAACATCCAGCCAACCCTCTTCATTTACAAGGTCTGACTCCTCTACAAAATCCGGAGCTTTTTGAGGAGGTGCAAGATGGAGCATTTCAAAAGGTATCTCAACCAGATTATCATCTGTCAGTTTTGCACCGTACTTATTGCCTTCTTCGATACCCGGTATTTGCTCCTCTTCTCCGATATAATTGTAGTATACTTTTTTATTCTCAGGATCAATTTTGACAGGTGCGTGATAGGTTTTTAGATCCATATCGTATCGATCTAAAACCTTGTGAAGTGTTTCTGCTACTTCAGTTACACCAAAAATCACCGTTCCCGGTGTTGCAAAAAGAATATTTGATTCCTTGTCATTGATCTTATTTCTAATATAATCAGCAGATAAATAAGCAATCTTTTGAGGAGCACCACCACATTTGAAAGGAGTATTTGGCTGAGTGAAGATAGCGTTTCCACCCTTAAAATTTTTAAGGGTTTCCCAAACATATTCAGGATCGGTATAGTTACTGCACACAACACCTTTCTCCATAGCCTCGGGTAAGCCTTCGATCTTCTCCGGTGCCATAACCAAACCCGGGGAAACGATCAGATATTTATATTCAAGATCACCGTTTTTCTCAGTAGTAACTTTATTTTCTTTTGGTTTGAAGCCGACGGCTTTATCCTTGATCCATGTTACTTTATCCGGCATCACCTCTTTCATGGGCTTGGCCGTTTTTTCCATATCGTATGTACCTGCTCCCACCAAAGTCCATGCAGGTTGATAATAGTGGGTATCCCCGGGTTCAATTACCCCAACTTTTAGCGATGGGTCTTTTTTTAAGATCTGAGATGAGGTCATTATCCCACCCGTTCCGCCACCAATAATAAGAACATCAAAAATTGTATCCATAATACTCCTCATAGTTTGTTTTTATTAATAAAATAATTATCTGACCGGTTTCCGACTTGTAGTAACAAGCCTGGTTTTAATCCGATATAATAATTTACCTTTTATTTATGAAGATATGTTAAAGAAAGCTTCTTACGAAAATAGGCGTACGTGCACCTTAAAATATCCACATTGAAAAAGGACGCACCAAATACGCCCTTCACGACCAATCAAACCATGATTGGCTAAACACATCAGCTTCGAACTATTTTAGTTTATTCAGCATCAAAACCGGCCTGTGCCAGATCCTCAAATCCGCCAATATTATATACTTTCTTGAATCCTTCGTTCTTCATAATCCTGGCAGCCTGCCCACTTCGATTGCCGGTTCTGCAATACAGATAGTAAGTCTTGTCTTTATCCAGTTTATTAAGTGACTCTTCGAATTCTCCATTTGTAAGGTCGAGCTGCTTATCGGTTTTAACCAAGTGACCTTCCTCATATTCTTCCTGAGTGCGGACATCTATAACCACACCCTGCTCTTCTGTATATTTCTCTTTGAATTCATCGATACTGATATCGATTCCATTTGATTGTTTTGTAAACATGTTAAACATGATAATACCTATTATTAAAATTGACGCTATTGTTATAATCGTTTTCCACATAATGTTATCAGGCTGTTATGGCAATTGACTTTAAAAGTTTATTCATACTTAACAACAAAGTAATACCGGATATGATTACAATAATTACAGTGATGGTATTGGCAAAACTTCAGTCAAATACACCTGTTAAAATTTCAGATATACCACCAGCAACGAAAAAACTCCATTCTATTCAGACTACTTATTTAAAGATTCGTTTGAACCGGTGAATACGCATGATCTTTTTGATGTCCTCTTTTGAATGCTTCAATTGCATCAGACACGTCGAAGTAAAAGTTAGTTATGCTCAACCCATCGGTTATACCGCTGATCTTAAGTTTATCCCGAACCGGACCAATGGCACCGGCGAAATACAATTCAATATTTTTCTCAGCAAGATCTTCGATCAGTTCTTCCAGGGCATGCACACCGGTTGAATCTACACTGTTGATAGCAGAGGCATCCAGAACAACCAGCTCCAGTTTGTCACCTTTTTCGTCTATCAAGCTGTCTATAGCAGAACGGAAATGTTCTACATTGGCGAAGTACAACTCTGAATCGAACCTATAAACAAGGATCTCTTCTTCTGTCTTAGCCTCTTTATATCTGTTAATGTTCCTAAAATTCTTGGTTTCACCCAGGCGTCCCAATTCTGTACTGTGCGGTTTAGTACTATTATAGATCACCATAATCAGAGATAAAATAACACCTATCGCAATACCTTCTTCAATGCCTAGGGCAAGTGTAGCTATAAAAGTTGCCAGCAACATGGCAAAATCTTTTTTGTCTGTTTTCCATAGATGCTTCATTTCATATGAATCAAATAATCCGGCCACAGCTACAATAATGATGGCGCCTAAAACTGCATTTGGCAGATAGTAGAAAAGCGGTGTAAGGAAAAGTACGGTTAATGCAATTATAAGTGCACTGATTATGGACGCCATTCCTGTACGTGAACCAGCCTGATCATTAACAGCCGTTCTGGAAAACCCGCCGGTGGTTGGATAGGCTTGAAATAAAGCTCCACCTATATTTGCTGCACCTAGTCCGATCAATTCCTGATTAGGATCTACCTTATAGCCATGCTTGTTTGCGATTGCTTTTGCTACGGCTATGGATTCCATATAACCTACCAATGAGATCACTAATACAGTTGGGAAAATAGCTTCCAAGTCAGTCCAGTTGAAAGAAGTCATTTGAAAACTTGGAAGACCTTCCGGCACTTGCCCCACTATTGCCACTCCCATTTCATTTAATCCAAAGAAATAGGTCACAAGGGTACCAACTCCAACAACTACTAAAGCCGATGGGAAAGTGCGTTTCCATTTTCTTAAAAGAATGATGATTGCTATGGATCCAATTCCTATCAGAGCAGTAAATGGCTCGATCTCACTAATCTTATTAATGGTGTTGATCACGATCTCATGCACGTAATTGGTACGTGGAATATCAATACCCAAAAGACTCTTAACCTGGCTGCCGCCAATAATGAGGGCAGCAGCAGAAGTAAAGCCACTCAAAACGGGATGTGAAAGAAAATTCACCAGAAATCCCATCCTGAAAACACCCATAAAGAACTGGAATAATCCAACCCCCATAGCCGTCATAATAGCCAGCTGAATGAAACGATCACTTCCTACTTCTGCAATTTCACCCACACCAGCCAGAACAAGTAATGAGACCATGGCCACAGGTCCAACTGCGAGTTGTCGTGAAGTTCCAAAAAGCGCATATAAAATAAGAGGCACTATTGAGGCATATAGCCCATAGATAGGTGGCAAGCCGGCGAGCATTGCGTAAGCCATTCCCTGTGGGATAAGCATAATGCCCACGGTTATACCTGCATTCAGGTCACCCTTAGCATCCTCAGAGTTATAGGATTTTATCCAATCCAGGATCGGAATGAATTTTGTTATGGATGATTTAGATTTCATAGTGTCAATTCGTTTATGAATCGGTTATTGCAGGTCAATTACTCAGAACTCCTGTATAAAACCGATGGCTGAATATTATTATTTTCCTGTTTAATAGAACCCAAAAGGCATCTCAACTCCCCCTGGGATGGGTTTTCGGGGTACAAAAACTTAACTCTCTTCTAACTAATCTTTTAATGTTTGATGGATAGGCAACCCTGTCCGAAATTTATAAGTAGATCACGTAGTGGACGAATATGATTCGTCCCTACGCTCTCTATTTAATAATTAGGCAGTCGCTGTTGCTTTGGTATAATTTTCCCACTCATCATCGATAAGGGTAACGTCGTAACCATTGCGTTGTAACAGGGCGGCTGCTACTGCAGAACGGCCGCCTGCCTGACAATAAACAACTATTTTCCGTTCGCTTGGCACTTCATCAATTCTTGGAAGTAATCGGGTATGAGCAATATTTTGTGCTCCTTTGACATTTCCTTCACTGTATTCTGAAGCTTTTCTGGCATCAAGGATCTGATAGTTATCGTCACCTATGTATTTGTCAATTGTATCGAAGGTTTCGACCGCCAGTGTCTCCAGTTCTCCACCTTGCTCAGCATAATGATCCAGATCAACCGGAGTTACATAACCTATGACGTTGTCAAGACCTATTCTGTATAGATCACGAACAGCTTCGGTTAACTGATGCTCCTCAACGATCAGGTAGATCTCTTCATCTTCTGTGATATAGGATCCGGCCACTGTGTTATATTGCTTGTTCAAAGGTGATAGGAGTGAACCCGGAAGGTGACCCTGAGAGTACTCGTCTCTTTCACGGGTATCCAGTACGGCAACATCCTTATTGCCGGCCAATTTACCCAGCTCTTTCAATGTCAGATGTTTAGGTTGCGGTAGTCCCTTGATCACTTTAGGCCCAATTTTATTGTCACGCTTCATGCGAGCAAAGTACAGAGGCGGTTCAGGTTGGCCTTCCAGAATGAACTTCACAAAGTCATCCTCTGAAGTCGCTGATTTAATAGATGCATTATAACGCAGCTCGTAACCAACGGTAGTTTCAGGGATAGCACCAAGTGCTTTTCCACATGCACTGCCTGCACCGTGTCCCGGCCAGATCTGCATGAATTCAGGTACGCTCTTAAAGTCTTCAACAGACTTAAACAGTGTACGTGCTGATGGCTCCATCACGTTTTCTTGTCCGGCTGCCGATTCAAGCAGATCAGGACGTCCAACGTCACCTACAAAAATAAAATCACCGGTTGCAATACCAATTGGTTGATCTGCTGCTGCACCGTCAGTAATGAAATAACTTAAGTGTTCCGGCGTGTGACCTGGCGTGTGCCATGCTTTGAAGGTGATGTTTCCAATGCTGAATTCGTCACCGTCATTAAGCAGTTGGTATTCATAGTCGCTACCTTTCAGCCACTCATATTTCCAGTCTTTGTCGCCTTCATCAGAGGCATAAACTTTCACGCCTCTTTCGGCAAATTCCCTCAGGCCTGAAATGTAATCGGCATGAATATGAGTGTCAGCCGCCCCGACAATGGTCAGGTTTTCTTTTGCTGCAGCTTCTATATATTGATCAATGTCTCGCATTGGGTCGATCACGATGGCTGTACCTTCTGCCTGACAACCAACCATATAAGCGTACTGTGCTAATTTTTCGTCAAAGAATTGTTTGAAATACATAATTTGTCTCCTGTGTTGTTTTATTAAATAATCTTGGGTTTCAGAAATCAGGACTCAATGATTAAAACTTCTGATTCCTGTATTCTGAGGTTTTCGTTGTCATTAATGAGGTAAAGAATCTCGAAGCATACCATAGACGTAGGTCCCCACTATTGCTGATAAAATTGGAATAACCATTACGGTAATTCCGCTACCGAGTAATGCAAACATTGGACCCGGGCAGGCACCTAGTAATGCCCAGCCTAAACCAAACATACTACCGCCGATAATATATCGCTTCCATTGGGAAGCATCTTTTGGAGGAATAGTGATGGGATTACCTTTGGTATCCTTAATGTTGTTTTTCTTAATGATCTGAACTGAGATGATACCCACCACAACTGCCAGACCAATAATTCCATACATGTGAATGGAATCAAACCGAAACATTTCCTGAATTCTGAACCAGGAAACCACTTCAGACTTCACCAGAATGAATCCAAAAGCTGTTCCTATCAATAAGTATTTGAGATATTCTAAAATTTTCATTGTTCTGCTCTTAATATTTTTAAAGTATTATTGGATAAATTAGGTAGGTCATTAATAAGCCACCGATAAAGAAGCCGATCACGGCCATCAGTGAGGCAAGTTGTAGGTCAGATAACCCTGAAATAGCATGTCCGGATGTGCACCCCCCTGCATACCGAGCTCCAAATCCTACCAGAAAACCACCAAGCACCAAAACTATAAGACCTGTAGGTGTACCCAGTGCCTCCCACGAAATCAGATCGGCAGGTACCAGTCCGCTAAAGTCGTTGATTCCTAAAGCCTGAAGATCTGTAATAGTTGAAACAGCCAGGTCTATCGGTTCCGGATTTTCAAATACGTATCCACCAAGAAAGCCACCTAAAACAGATCCTACCAAAAAGGTAATATTCCACCATCCGGCTTCTTTCCAGTCATAATTAAAAAATTCTACGTTACCAAAGTTGCAAGCGGCGCAAGCATGTCGCAGGTTTGCCGAAACACCGAACATTTTTCCTCCCAGAATGAGAAGAAGCGGAACGGTTAACCCGATAATCGGGCCGGCAATGTACCAGGGCATGGGTTGTGTTAATATATCCATCAGATTGTAGTTTGTTTAATTTTGATCATTTGTTTTACTCTTTGAACCAATAATACCACGGTTTTTGTATTTGTAACAACATGTTATAACAAGTACATTGGTTCCCTATTTTATAGTGAGCTTTGGGGTGAACTTAAAGACTCTATATGAACATTTTGAGAACTTAATAACATGGAACAACAAGCTTCTAAACATGAGCGAGTCAAACAGCACCTAAAAAAAGAGATCACAGAAGGAAATTATGAGTCCGGAGAGAAGTTACCTTCTGAAAAGAGGTTGTGTGATTATTTCAGGGTGAGCCGGGTAACCGTGCGCCATGCCTTACAAAATCTGGAAAACGATGGACTAATCTATCGTAAACAAGGAGTGGGTGCATTTGTCAGTGATAAAAATATGAAAAGCAATCTTGTACGGTTAACGGATTTTGCTGAAGATATGAGACAAGCCGGCCTTGAGAGCAGTTCCCGGCTTATTGATCTCAAAAAAGTAAATCCTATCAAAGAGATTAATGAAATCCTGGATATTCGCCCGGACATGAAACTTATCCGTGTAGATCGGGTCCGACTCGGCAGTGGTAATCCAATTGCTTTTGATATCACATGGCTTCCTCCCGGGTATGGTCAGCTTTTATTTGATGAGGACCTGACCACTCAAACCATCTATAACATTATTGAAGAGAAATATGAGATCCCTATACAGGCAGGCAGCTATAAGATCACCGCGACTAATGCGGATGAGTATATGGCTAGTCATTTACAAGTAAAAAAGAATGATGCGCTGCTTGAGATCGATCGCTGCTCACGAACTACCGGTAATAAAAAAGTATACTTCCAAAAAAGATACTACAATACAATGCATGTCTCTTACGTGATGGAATTATCACGTACAGATGAGGAAAACGAAACCTCCTCTAAGGCCGGACTTCCGTTAAAAGAATTTTCACCAAAGTTTGCAAAATAATTGTTATCCAAGCATTTTCTCCTTTACAATTTATTACTATTCATAAACTTCTGTACAAATGAAAAACAACACCAAGAAGACAGCAATATCTTTGCTGATGCTTGCTTTACTATTTTCCTTTTCGGGGATTCAGGCTCAGTATCTGGAGGAATTTGAAGAAAAAGTAACTGAGTTTACGCTCGACAACGGCTTGCACTTCATCATTATTGAAAGGCATGATGCACCCGTGGCAAGCTTTTACACACATATCAATGTAGGTGGGGCAAACGAACCCGTTGGCAACACCGGTATAGCTCACATTTTTGAGCACATGGCTTTCAAAGGCACCCACTACATCGGCACCACCGATTGGGAAAAAGAAAAGGTTGCCATCAACAAAATGGATGAGGCTTATCAAAACTGGCTTCGCGAAAGCTATAAGACCAATCCTGACAGTTCACTTATGGATCAATATTGGTCTAATTTCCAGAAATATCAGGAAGAGTCGAAGCAGTATGTTGTGAACAACGAGTTCTCCCAGATCATACAGCAGAATGGCGGAACAGGATTAAATGCCTCCACCGGAGCTGATTTCACCAACTACTTTTACAGTTTGCCATCCAACCGCGCCGAACTTTGGTTCAACCTGGAAGCCGATCGCTTCAAGAACCCAACTTTCCGCGAATTTTACGTTGAAAAGGAGGTAGTGCGTGAAGAGCGTAATATGAGAACCGAATCGAGTCCTATAGGTCGATTGGTCGAGGAATTTCTTGCCGTGGCCTACACCGCTCACCCATACGGCAGGCCTGTAGTGGGTTGGAACTCTGATATCACTGCCACCACCATTGCAGACGCCAAGGATTTCTACGATAAATATTATGTGCCCAGCAATATTACCATTGCAATTGCGGGTGATGTGGAACCGGATAAAATGAAAGAATTTGCGGAAATGTATTTTGGTGACCTTCGTAAAAGCAAACCTGCTCCTATCGTAACGACCAAAGAGCCGACCCAACGCGGTGAGAGACGTTTTACCATTGAAGGAAACTCCCAGCCGATCATGTTAATTGGTTACCACGGTGTTTCGGAATCGCATGAAGATTTTGAAGCTTTGAATCTCTTAGGTAATATCATTTCCAGTGGGCGAACATCACTTCTTTACAAGAAACTCGTAGACGAAGATCAGCTAGCCCTTCAGGTTGGAGCCTTTAACGGTTTTCCGGGAAGTAAGTACTCTTCCATGTTCTTAACCCTGGCGGTTCCAAACATGAATGTGGAATTGGATACACTTGAACAATCAATATATACAGAGATCGAGTCTGTAAAAGAGGGGATTCTCACTCAGGAAGAATTGGATCGTGCCAGGACCAACATACGTGCCGGTATTATCCGTGGATTGAATAACAACACAGGATTGGCCAGTAACTTTGCCAGTACCTATGCAAATAAAGGTGATTGGAGAGAGGTATTTCTACGCCTTGACAGGATCAACGAGGTAACTCTCGAAGACTTGCAACGGGTAGCACAAGAGTACCTGACCAAAGACAATCGCACCGTTGGCGCAACTGTACGAGCTGAATCCTAACCCCAGAGTTTTAAATCAAATTGATCCAATTATGAAACGATTAACCATATTTTTATTCATCGCACTTTTCGCGTTGCCTTTGATGGCACAGAAAAGGTATGACGAGATCGAATATCCGGAGTTGAATCCAATAAACATGCCCGAAATTGAGGAATTCAACCTTGATAACGGCATTAAATTCTATCTGGTTGAAGACAAGGAATTGCCCCTTATCAATGTGCGGGTAACGGTAAAGACCGGGGGACTTCTGGTTCCTGCAAGTAAAACAGGTTTGGCAGGCATGACCGGACAGGTGATGCGGGAAGGGGGGTCCGAGAACTACCCGGCTGATCAACTGAATACCTTACTAGAAGATAATGCAGCCTTTATGTCCACCTTTATTGGCTTTGGTTCCGGTGGAGGCACCATGAATGTATTAAAAGAGGACTTCGAAACGCTTCTTCCTGCTTTCGTGGATCTGTTGCTGAATCCGGCATTCCCTCAGGACAAGATCGATCTGGCAAAAACACAGACCAAGAGCGGTATTTCCAGGCGAAATGATGAGCAACAACAGATCGCCGGGCGTGAATTTCAAGAGCTGATCTACGGAGAGAATTCTGTTTATACCCGCCAGACCGAATACGAGACGGTTGATAACATCACCCGAGAAGACATGATCGAATTCCACAAAAACCACTTTGTAGGGTCCAATATGACCGTTGGTATTGTCGGTGATTTTGATACAGAAGACATGAAACAAAAGCTGCGCGAGGCTTTTGGCAGCTTGCCAACCGGCAGCCCAACCAACCTGATCTACCCTGATATCGAATACGATTATCCTTCCACTATTAATCTTGTGGACAAACCGGACGTAAATCAGAGTTACGTAACCATGGGGCACATTGGTGGATTGCGAGAAAATCCGGATTATCCTGCTATCCAAGTAATGAATCAGATTCTTGGCGGTGGCTTTTCCAGCCGACTCTTTCAGGAAGTTCGCACCAATCTGGGACTCGCTTATTCAGTAGGCGGAAGCTACGGATCCAACATTAATTATCCCGGTACTTTCAGGCTGACGACCATGACCAGCAGTGCCACTACAGCTGAAGCTATCGACGCTATCCTGGCTGAGGTTAAAAAACTTCAGGATGAACCCATTTCAGCTAAGGAATTACAGGATACCAAAGATCGGTTTCTGAATTCACTTGTTTTCCGATATGACAGCAAATCTCAGATCCTGAACGAACGGATCAGTAATGAATATAATGGACTCTCGGAGGACGCCTTTGATGAACTTGTAAAAGGCATTCGTGCCACCACTATTGAAGACGTGCAGCGTGTGGCCCAGGAGTACATGAATCCGGATCAGGTTCAGATCCTCGTAGTTGGCAATAAAGCTGAGATCGGTGATCAGCTTGAAAAGTATGGTAATGTAAATGAACTTGACATCACCATTCCACAACCGGCATCAGATGAACCTCAGGAAGCAGGTGATTCTGCTCAGGGCCAAGAGTGGTTGAAGAATATGGCTGAAGCCATTGTTGAACCCGGAACTGAAGTTGAATCGATCACCACCGTTGGTGAGCAAACCATCAACTCTCCGATGGGTGAGATCGCTGTATCCGGAACAGTGACCATCAACTTTCTTGAGAATTCTCAGAACGCGGTTCTCAGTACACCTCAAGGTCAAATTGAGATCAACGTTGCTGACGGAAAAGGCAGTCAGAAGCTTGGTTCTCAGGAATTCCCAATGCCTCCGGCTCAGGTTCAACAGGTCCAAAATGAGATCAAACGAAGCTACATGAGTATTGCTCTCGACAGAAGTACTCTGGATGCTGAATACATGGGTACTGAGACCATTGGTGATACCGAGTATGTGAAACTGAAGATCAATTTTGAGTCTCCTGTCACATACTATCTCGATTCTGCAACCTCACTGCCTATGATGAGTACGTTCTCACAATTCAATCCACAATCCGGAGAAAATCAAACGGTTAGAACTGAATACTCTGACTGGAATACCGTTGATGGCGTGACCTATGCATTCGTAACAACATCTTATGCTAATGATGAAAAAGCAAGCTCAAGTAAAACTGACAGCCTTGAAGTAAATAACTAAGAAAACTTCCGGTTTATAATTTACGATCCCGCATCTCTTTATTGAGGTGCGGGATTTTTTTATTCAATTTTATCTATCTGTCCTCTATATTCAAGTAAATCAATTACAGAGGTTAACATTATGTCAGTTTGGGATAAAGAATATCCGTCCGGTTCAGAATATGCTCACTACTATGCCGATTATGTGGCCCATGTCCCTAAAACAAATATCGTAGAGACATTGAAAGCACAAATGCATGAGTTCTACACCTTCATCAATGCCATACCCGGCGACAAGGCTTTTCATTCCTATGCTGAAGGCAAGTGGACGATTAAGCAGATCATCGGTCATCTTATTGAAACCGAGCGCATGTTCAGTTACAGGGCACAGGCATTTTCGAGACGCGATCCCAACCCTCAGCCACCAATGGATCAGGATAATTATGTGAAATACTCTAACTACAACAGCCGCACAATCAGCAACCTGGCTAATGAATATTTAGCCGTTCGTATCGCATCCATTCATTTATTTCAAAACATGACCAAAGAAATGATAGGCCTGAAAGGCATGGCCAATGGTGTAGAATTTACGGTTCGCTCTTTTCCCTTCATCATTGCCGGGCATGAACTGCACCATGTTGAAATGATCAAAGAAAAGTATTTGTGATCTCCCTTTCATTTATCAACTGACATCACCCTGTAAATGATCGGAAGATCATTTTCTGTCCCTCTTCAAAGAGGGAATTTCTCTTTGGAGATTCTTTATAAGTGAACAGAGTTTCGTGGTTTTAGCAACCTTCAGAACTGAATTAAGAAAATTCTCTCTTGGAAGGGAGACCGGTTTAGAGCTTCAGCTCAAAACCAGAGGGATGTGAGTGGGGCTACGAAACCAATTCCGCTTCCTGAAGCTCCTTACCCTGCCCCACCCCCGCTTTTATAATTTTCTGCACCAGTTCTTCTTCATCAGAAATTTCAGGTAAGCTTAATTCTTTGCCTTCATCGATCCATGCTGATAACTCTTGTGCAAAATGTTGATCGATCTGATAGACGACCTTCCCTCCCAGTTTTTTCAAAGCAGCCGCATTGCACAATTGTTCATACTGATTTTTTATGGGGATAGTGAGAAACTTTTTGCCCAGATACATCGCTTCAGAACTGGTTTCAAATCCCGTTGCCGAAACAATACCCAAGCAACTTTCAATACTTTCAAGGAAAGTTTCTTTGCCAACCGGATTGACTTCAACATTTCCTTTTTGATAGGCAGCGTCACAATTTGGTGAAAAGATATGCCACCTGACCTTTTTGATTTGCCTGAATATGGAAACAAGCGTCTCATGGTCAAATGCCGGCAGATAAACGGTAACATGATCCTCCCGAGCAGGACTCAGTTCACGGATATGCCTTCTAATGATGGGTGGCTCGATGAAGTCATCATACCTGAGATAGTGAGACCCAACTGAAGAAGTACTTGGAGCAAAATGTCTCATCAGGTTTTCTGCAAACGGTGATCGCTTTTCCGGTCGTGGCACCCTATCTGATAAGAACGAAGCCTGATGACTGATAGCTACGCAAGGCATTCCTGCTCTTTTCGCTGCCCAGGCTGTGACAGGTTCAAAATCATTTACTATAAAATCATAATTCTGGATCGATACTTTTTGAATATCGCGAACGAACCTGACAAAGTTCAAGCCTAATACTGTTTCAAAAAGATCAATACTCCCTCTGTTATCATATGCCAGACTTAATCCCCGTGCTTTGAAATCAACCGGGCCATCAATGGACATTTTGAAATTATAGCCACTGATCAGCACATCCACTTCTGCGTATTCCCGAAGTTTTGGCAATACCACCCTGGCACGACTGATATGACCATGTCCGGTACCCTGAACGCCGTATAATATTTTCATCCGATCATAACCTTATGATCGAACGTATGGCTTTTCATAAGCAGGTTCATTCTCGGGTTTTGCTGCAGAAACTTATCCTCACTGTACCGGTAAAGGTTCCATTCTGCTCCATCAAATTCCAAACAGGTCAGATTTTCGACCCAATCTCCGGAATTGAGATAGATCACCGAGCCTTTCTCATTTTCGTATCCGCGAATCTTGGGCTGATGAATATGTCCACACACCACATAATCATAACCTTCTTCTATGGCCAACTCCATAGCTGTCACTTCAAAATCATCGATAAAATTTACAGCTTGCTTAACACTGTCTTTGATCTTTTTGGAAAGAGAAAATTTTCCATAACCAAGCTTTTCTGACAGGTTATTCATCCACCGATTAAGCAAAATAAGTAATTCATACCCCTTACCACCCAATTTGGCCACCCACTTGCTGTGTTTCATGGTGATATCAAATATATCACCATGGAAGATCCAAACACTCTCGCCATTCATATCCAGAACCAGTTTATCCCTGATAAATAGAGGACCCAGTTGTAAACTAGAGATCTTACGGAGGGTTTCATCATGGTTGCCCGTCAGATAGTAGATGTCCACTCCGTTTGTCATCATAGTGATGAGGGTTCTGATCACATGCATATGGGCATCAGGCCAGTAGTACTTCCTGAAATTCCACATGTCGATAAAATCTCCATTTAAAACGACTCTCTTTGGATCAATGGAATTTAGATATTGTACGAGTTCGACAGCGTGGCAACCGACGGTGCCGAGATGGATATCAGAAAGAACGACGGTATCGAGAGGGCGTTTCATAGCTTTTTTAATAGATGATTTACAGCAAATATCGTACAGCTATGTTAACCCGGATTATCGGCAGCATTAAATATTGGTTACCATAGTGTTAGAGAATTATTAATGACACTTTTTAAATAGAGAGATCGTCCTATCATAAATAATTTCTATACTGTATTCATCTCTCTTAAGTTAAAGCTCCGTTCAAAATTAATTTTTACAGCCCCAAACGGAATGAGATTTTTTGCCTGACTCTCTTCCAAAAGCAGGTGATCTATAATACAAATACGCCCCTTGTTCACTGAGCCTGTCCTCTGTGAATACATCAAGTATATTGCAATCCACATTATCTCTGAAGAGAGTTTTTTGCTCTATGTCTTTTAGGTGACCTTCATATCTATTTGAATGGTCTGAAATATAGGAGCCTATTTTTTCCAGGTTGTAAACCCCAATTGTCACCATGGTTTGCAACCGCCCTGAAAGCCGGTTAAAAGAACTCTTTGCAATAGAATCTGCAATGGCCTCAGTTGAAATTTCAGGGTCTTCTTCAATCAAATTCACTTTATCAGATCTTATGTAAGATAAATGAAGATTCCGAGGCGAAGCTATCATAAAACTGGTTTTACCCAATAATTTATTGGCCATAAGGGGATTTCCATTATTACAGGTCGACAACACCAATAAATCAAACGACTTTCCGAATAAAGAAATATCACTTGTAAATACCTCTGTGTTAAATATGTGATCCGGGAACGATTGATGATAGACTAAGGAAGGGTCAGAAGGTATTTCATGACCATAATAAAACATGAACTTTTTTTTCACACCTTCGGTGCTTTTCTCTTCAAAAAGCTCTGCCTCTTTTACCAATCCACCTCCATAGGGTGAGTACCTCTCTTTCCCAATCAGCTTTCCGCCCTTATAATGGTATAACACTCGATCTTTTTTAGGAAAGAAAAAGAATCTCCTCTTTTCTTCTTTTTGATGAAAAATAAAAACTTCACCATTTAAAGATTTTTCAGCGACTTTTATCGCCTCTTCAAGAGCTTCTTTATCAGCATTTAGCCGCATTGAATCCATGTGATAGGTATAGTTGGCATCACCATGAATGATATACAAAAGCGAGTAATTTGGGAGTATGGAATTTTCCTCAAGCGCCTTTTGAGAAACAGAACACCCGGTCACAAAAATAATTGGAAGAAATAGTAAGACAAGTAAATGTTTCAACATAAAAAAAGCGTGAGTAATCCCACGCTTGAGTTTTTAAGTTATTCTTATCAGATCAACAATAATATAAGTACGATCAACAAGACCGTTGTCAGACTTAACGTTACCAGTCTGTCGGCCTGTTCTATATCTTGCTGTATAAAGTTTGCAAAGTTATTCAACTGACTGTTGGGAATGGTGCCATAACCATTTTCTCCATTTAACTCATCTCTTCTTTCAATCAGTTGATCTTTGAATTCAGCCAGATTTTCTTTTTCTGATACTGACACAGATTTCTTTTCACTCACCCTCTCAATGGCTTTTATGATATTACCAAGTGATTCATCCAATATCTCTCGCTTTTTATCAGGAGATTTAACTTCTTCTACTTCTTCCACTACTGAATTGATGTGCTTTTTAAGGAACTGATGACCATCATTTATCTGAGCATTAACTGATGTCAACGATCCCAAGAGACCCACAATCATAAAAGTAAATATAAGTTTTTTCATTTTCTCTTTAGTTAATTAGTATTAAATGTGTAAATATATTTATACACTTAAGTTCTTTGTTTAAAAAAACTTCATTTATCAATATAGTTCATCGGTCTTTAACTCACCAACCATAAATCATTACTTTTAGTTACTTATGAGCGAACAAAAAATAATCCATGTCCACCTGCCTAAAGAAGAAACCTACAAAACCACCTTAACAGCGGGCAAGCACGAGCTTATTGCCGATGAGCCGGAAAGCGTAAAAGGTGGAACCGATGCCGGTCCGGATCCTTATGACTATTTACTTATGGGACTCGGCTCCTGTACTCTTATGACGGTTAAAATGTATGCTGAGCGAAAAGGCTGGCAACTGGATGATATGTACCTTGAACTGCGCCATAACCAACGCCACGCTGATGATTGCAGGGACTGTGATGACCCAAAAAGCAAGATCGACCACATCGAAAAAGAGCTGATCATAAAGGGAGATTTTACTCAGGAGCAATTAGATAAGCTACTGGAGATCTCGAAGAAATGCCCTGTTCACCGGACGTTATTAGGTGACATCACTATTGATAGTACTCTCAGCAAGGAAAGACCATAGAATTTTAAATAGGCCTCATACAAATTTCGAATTATCCTGTCAAGACTACATTATTCCTTGAACAATATTGAATATTCGATATTCTTTAAACCCTACTCCCATCCCCAGGCAGGTAAGGGTGTTTCAGTTTCATTATCAAAACTAAAACGAATGCTAAAATAGCGATCAGTTCCAATTCTGCGGAGATTATAAGTGAAGTACTCGTCAGGCTCTACTTCTATCCACCAAATATTACTGGCTGCTGCAGGAATAAGGTCAGCTGTACCCTGATCAGCAGGGAAGGTCTGTAGATTGGATAATCCTGTATTGCTTGATGTTCCGCCGTACATGGTCACCTCATCTTCACTCCCATCCTCATTTCGGTGATCATGTTTTAGCTGAATTCGATCTCCGATCTTGGTCAAGATCCAAGTCCTGGAGCGATCTTCTCCTACAGAGAACGGGATATTTATTATCTCTTCATCACAAGAAAATACATGCATTACTAACTCTTGATTTCGAAAATCATCATCAGCCGGTGCCTCAAGAACCTCCCCAATAAATGCCTTGCCACATTGCTCACTCAGATTATTCCAGAATATATCTGAAGGCAATTGTTGTGCTGATACAATCAAAGGCAAAATCATAATCACAGTAAAAATTGAAAACTTCATAAGGCTACCTCAAAATTTTTGTTAAGAAAGGATATCGCAAAAATCATTTAATAGCGATTTAATAATTGATCATATCGTGAAGAAGTGTTTATAGCCATAGCTTCTGGAATTGTACTTCTCTGCATCATGTTCAATAAAAAGGAATAAATAACTATAAGAATGGGACTTACATGCAGTACAATTATTTAGGTAATACGGGACTTGTCGTCTCTGAACTATGCTTTGGCACTATGACTTTTGGTGGTGAAGGAATGTGGACAGCCATCGGGGAGCAACAGCAAGAGGAAGCTGACAAACTCATCAAAACATCGATTGATGCCGGTATTAATTTTATCGATACCGCAAATGTCTATTCCTTTGGACAGTCTGAAACCATACTCGGAAATAGTATAAAGAATCTGGACTTGAACCGGAATGAGTTGGTCATTGCTACAAAAGCTCGCGGTTCCATGGGAGACGATCATAATAATGAAGGGTTATCACGCTTCCATATTTTTAATTCTGTGAATAAAAGCCTGAAACGCCTGCAGATCGATCATATTGACATTTTATATGTTCATGGTGTTGACTCTGGTACTCCTGTTCGTGAGATCATGAGAAGCCTGAATGATGTTGTGAATTCCGGAAAAGTGAGATACATTGGAGTATGTAACTGGCCTGCATGGATGGTTATGAAAGCTCAGGGAATTGCCCGGCAAGAAGGCTGGCATGAATTTAAAGCGATGCAATACTTTTACTCTCTGTCCGGCCGTGACGCTGAAGACGCCCTGATACCGCTGGCTGAATCCGAAGAATTAGGATTTATGCCTTGGAGTCCCTTAGCCGGAGGATTCCTATCCGGGAAATATACCCGGGATAATGAAAAGGCCGGTGATGGCTCACGCCGGGATGAATTTGATTTTCCACCTATTGACAAAGAACAGGCTTACGACATTGTTGAAGTGATGGAATTCATCGCCGACAGTCATGGTGCAACGGTGGCTGAAGTAGCATTGGCGTGGGTCCGCGTTCAATCGGGTATCACCAGTACTATTATTGGAGCCAAGAATATAGAACAGCTTGAATCTAATCTTAGCTCCATAGATATTGCATTTACAGAAGAAGAGTTGGAAAAACTGGATGAGATATCAGCTACACCCGACCGCTATCCATTCTGGATGGAGAATTTTCAAGATACCGATCGTAGACTAAAAGCCGAAGAAGCAGAAGATTAAATCAGATCTGCTGATTCGTTACTTCTTATCAAAAACTAAATTTAAAGAGGGAGTATCAAACTCCCTCTTTTTTTGTCTACATCTCTTCTTCAACTACTTCAATTCCTTCCTGATATGCCTCAGTTGGAATACATGCACAAACGAGATTTCGATCACCGTAGGCATCGTCCACCCTGGAAACTGAAGGCCAGAATTTATCATATTTCAGATCTTCAAGCGGGAAAGCTCCTTTTTCACGGGGATAGCTACGGGTCCATTCATCTGAAACCATTACACGCTGAGTGTGAGGTGCATGCTTAAGCACGTTGTCGTCTTTATCTGCAATTCCATCCTCGACCTCCTGAATTTCTTTTCGGATAGAGATCATTGCATCACAGAACCGATCCAGTTCTTCAACAGATTCACTTTCAGTTGGTTCGATCATAAGTGTGCCCGGTACAGGAAAACTCATGGTTGGTGCGTGGAAACCATAATCCATCAATCGTTTGGCCAGATCCACAGATTCAATACCCGCCGACTGTTTGAATGGACGGAGGTCTACAATAAACTCATGGGCTGAACGACCGGTCATGCCGGTGTACAGGATCTCATAATGATCTTTGAGGCGATCCTTCAGATAGTTCGCGTTCAGGATCGCAAATCGTGTGGCATCGGTCAGTCCATCTCCCCCCATCATTCTGATGTAGGCATAGGAGATCGTCAGGATACTGGCACTGCCCCACGGAGCTGCAGATATAGCTGTGACGCCTTTTTCACCTCCGGTTTCAACTACAGAGTGTGATGGCAGGAATGGCACGAGATGTTTGGCCACACCGATCGGTCCCATACCGGGTCCACCGCCACCGTGTGGAATACAAAAGGTCTTGTGTAAGTTCAGGTGACAGACATCAGCGCCGATCTCACCCGGACTGGTTAAACCAACCTGTGCATTCATATTGGCACCATCCATATAAACCTGTCCGCCATGCTGGTGAATGATATCACAGAAATCCTTCACTTTATGCTCAAACACTCCATGTGTGGAAGGATAGGTGATCATAAGTGCTGCCAGCCGGTCGCTGTATTTTTCCGCTTTTGCCTTCAAGTCATCGTAGGAAATATTGCCATGATCATCCGTATCCACCACTACCACATCCATACCGGCCATAACCGCACTGGCCGGATTGGTTCCATGAGCCGACGATGGTATCAGAGCCACATCACGGTGATCATCGCCATTAGCGTGATGATAAGCACGTATGGTCATCAACCCGGCGTACTCACCCTGAGCTCCGGAGTTTGGCTGAAGAGACATTCCGGCAAATCCGGTTATCTCACACAACCAGTCACTAAGTTCATCGAACAGTTGGGTGTACCCTTCGGCTTGTTTCCGTGGTGCAAACGGGTGGATCTGACCAAATTCCGGCCAGGTCACAGGGATCATCTCTGCGGTGGCGTTCAACTTCATAGTGCAGGAACCGAGAGAGATCATGGAGTGAACCAAAGACAAGTCTTTGTTCTCCAATCGCTTCATGTACCGCAGCATTTCATGCTCGGAATGGTACAAGTGGAACACCGGGTGATCCATAAAATCTGTATTACGTTGTAAGGCTTCCGGGTAATCAACTTTGGCATTTTCAGCCTCGGCATATACATCAAATGACTTCTTCTTCCCCAGGGCCTCAGCAAAGATATTCAAAACAAGTTCAACATCTTCGAGATGTTTTGCTTCATCAAAAGAAAGGCCGATGGTATTTTCATCTACATATCGAAAATTCACGTCGTGATCTTCTGCGATTTCCCGAATTTTAGATGAGTCAGCTTTGACGGTGATGGTATCAAAGAATGTTTCAGTTACAACCTCAACACCCATTGCTTCAAGTCCTTTTTTAGTAAGTTTGGTTAATCCATGGACCTTTGAAGCAATTTTCTTCAAACCTTCAGGCCCGTGATAAACGGCATACATGCCCGCGATCACAGCAAGCAGTACCTGAGCGGTACAAATATTGGAAGTAGCTTTTTCACGTCGGATATGTTGCTCACGCGTTTGGAGTGCCATTCGGTAAGCCGGTTTACCCTCAGCATCCTGGGTAACTCCGATAATACGACCGGGTATCTTGCGCTGAAATTTTTCCAGGGTTGCAAAGTAAGCGGCATGTGGACCTCCATATCCCATCGGGACACCAAATCGCTGTGATGAACCAACCACTACATCCGCTCCCATCTCACCCGGGGCTTTTAATAAAGTAAGGCTCAATAGATCTGCAGCTACTACAGCAAATACGTTATTTTCATGAGCTCCTGAAATAATATCTGTGTAATCCTCTACCGAACCATCTGTGGCCGGGTATTGCAATAACACGCCGAATAGGCTTGGATCGGTCACATCCAGTTCTTTATGATCACCAACCAGTATCTTCACGTCGATCGGTTCTGCCCGTGTTTGAAGTACTTCTATCGTTTGGGGATGACATTGTTCTGATACAAAGAAGACATCCGCTTCCTTGCGTTTATTACCTTTGCGCTGTCCATACAACATACTCATGGCTTCAGCTGCAGCAGTACCCTCATCCAGCAAAGAAGCATTTGCCAGCTCCATGCCTGTAAGGTCAGTAACAACCGTCTGGAAGTTGATCAGTGCCTCAAGTCTGCCCTGCGCGATCTCAGCCTGATATGGAGTATAAGCAGTGTACCAACCGGGATTTTCAAGAATATTACGCTTTATCACGTTCGGCATATAAGTATCATAATATCCCATCCCGATAAAAGACTTGTAGATCTTATTCTTGTCTGCCAATTTTTTGAACTCAGCCAGAAAATCAGTTTCACTCAGTGAGTCAGGCAGGTCTAAAGGCTGTTGTAAGCGGATACCTTCGGGGATGGTCTCATCAATAAGCTCATCTAGCGATTCAGCTTGGATAACCTCCAGCATTTTATTTGTTGATTCCTGATTGGGTCCGTTGTGTCGGTGAGCAAATACTTCTCGATCGAAATTGATGTTCATTTATGCTTAAAACGTGTGGTTAAATATTTAAAAATGAAACACTGAATTGCCGTCTTACATTTCCAAAAAACAGCTTTAAATTCGGATTCTGTAAAATAAGGAAAAACGGGTTCAAAAAGGCATCATTTACCTATTCAATAATTCTGTTTGTCATTTTTTTTTGATTTATTACAGCTCTAATCAAAATCAGTATTTCCGCTAATTAATTTTATCAAATCATGGGAAAAGCACTAAAACTTTTAGTCGCCGTTTTGCTTTTGAGTACCGGCACTACTTTTGCACAGGATGCAAATACATTAAAAATTGTAATTGAACCTGAACCTGTTGTCGTAGAAGTTGGCAACGAACTTCAGTTACAGGCAAAACTGATAAACGCTCAGGGCCAAACTTTACCTGACACTGTTTTATTCTTTTCCAGAAACGGAGCCGATCTGGAAGTATCCCGTGAAGGGTATGTAAAAGCCAATAAGCCCGGAACCTACTCGGTTATTGCCATGAGATCCGGTCCTCGTGAGGATCGCGTTACCAGAAACTTTGAGATCGAGGTACCCTATCCTCCGATCGCTGAAGTGTCTTTTAAGAATGTACCCGACAATATTTATGCCAAAACAACGATCGACCTTCACGTGGATGTGACCGACGAAATGGATCTCATAAGAGAAAATCCGGATGTCACTTTCCAAAGCAGTAGCGAATCTGTTGCTATGGTAAGCCATGGCAAGTTATTGGCTCTTAAACCTGGAAATGCTCGCATTACAGCCTCCTCAGGAGGAAAATCTGCAACTCTTAACCTCAATGTTAAAAACAATCCAGCTGAGGTTATAGAGATAGCCAATACTGAGACAAATATCAGAACCGGTGATGTGATAACACTCAATGCCACAGCAAAAGCTGCTAACGGCCGTAATGTAGATGCACCCATCACTTACTCTTTTGTAGCACAACCTGATGACAATTTAGGGCAGGGTGCTGAAGGACAGATCAATCAAAAAGGAAAATTTGTAGCCAACGTACCGGGCACCTTTATTCTGAGTGCACGTTCCGGTGATGCTGTTACTGATCAAGTCATCAGGGTTCGTGAAAGAAATGTTGCCAAGGATGTTGAACTCATAGGTCATGCTGAAGTTCTTGACGTACACACTTCCGATCTATGGGTTTGGGAAGGTGTAGATGGACGTGACTATGCCATCACAGGCACTTGGGGCGCAAATGGCGATACTTATTTCTGGGACGTAACCGACCCTTCAAACATGGTAGCTGTAGACACTGTCCGTGTAGATGCCAGAACCGTAAATGATGTTAAGATCTCTGAAGACGGAACTATTGGCGTGCTTACCCGAGAAGGTGCCTCGAACCGCAGAAACGGTATCGTGATCTTGGATGTATCCGATCCGCGAAACGTAAGCGTGATCTCAGAATATACCGAAGGTCTTACCGGTGGAGTTCACAATGCTTTCATCTATGAAGATCATGTGTATGCTGTTAATAATGGACGCCGTTATGACATTATCAATATTGAAGATCCTGCCAACCCATATACTGTTGGCCGATTCGAATTAGATACTCCGGGACATTCTATCCATGATGTTTGGATCGAAGATGGAATTGCCTACTCCAGTAACTGGAGAGACGGTGTGGTGGCTGTTGATATCGGAAGCCGAAACAGTGAACTGGCTGACGCAGGCGGATCTCCTGAAAACCCAGTGATGCTTGGCAGTTATACCTACCCAAGTGGTCGAAATCATGCTGCCTTCCCATTTAAAAGTGAATCAACAGGTGATTTCTATGTTATTGCCGGCGATGAGTCATTCCCATATGGATTACCATCCCGCAGCAATCCTGTAGCTGCGGCCGGATGGATACACTTCATTAAATTCGACGGATGGGGTAATCCTGACGAAGTAGCCCGTTATCAGGTTCCTGAGGCTGGAACTCACAACTTCTGGGTTGTCGGTGATGTACTTTATGTGGCCTACTACAATGGCGGACTTCGCATTGTGGATATTTCCGGAGAACTGATGGGTAACCTGTACGATCAAGGCCGAGAGATCGCTAAATTTGAGCCAACCCATCCTGATGCTATCGTTCCAAATGCTCCGTTTACATGGGGACCACAGCCTTACAAAGGAAACATCTTTATGTCTGATTGGAATTCCGGCTTATGGGCTATCAAACTGGTTGATAAACCACAACAAGGCACTAACTAAATCAAATCAAGAATATTTGAACTATGCATTTTAAGAGAGTATTGCAGACAATTTTGATCGGTGGGTTTCTCGTATTGGGAACCTTTGGTCTTTTTGCTCAGGATTATTACCTGTACGTGGCAGCTGAATCTGATGATCAGGTTCACCTGATCCATTTTGATGGTGAATCACAGCAGGGTAAGATCACCGAGACCATCGATGTTGGAACCTGGCCACAGGAGAACGAAGGGCCTCACGGACTAAATATTTCCCCGGATGGTGAACATTGGTTCGTAAGTATTGCACACGGTATGCCTTATGGGTCGCTTTGGAAATATAAGACCGGTACCAACGAGTATGTCGATGAAGTAGAACTAGGGCTTTTCCCTGCTACCATGGACATATCCTCAAGCACCGGACTGTTATATGTGGTGAACTTCAACCTTCACGGCGATATGGAGCCGAGCACGGTTTCAGTTGTTGAACCTGAAACTATGATGCGACTTGATGACATCGAAACAGGGATCATGCCTCACGGTTCACGGGTCACCGATGATGGTACCCGGCAGTACCACGTATCTATGATGACAGATGAGCTTATCGAGATCGATACAAAAACACTTGAAGTATCCCGGCGACTCAAATTGGGTAAAGATACTGACAACAGTCATCAAACAATGACTGCAAGCTCCCATATGAATCACTCTGATCATGGAAAAATGGTTCACAATCCGGTTGAAAAACCAACCTGGGCTGATCCGCATCCAACCAAGCCTTTAGTTTACGTTGCCGGTAACGGTTCGGATGAGATACTTGAAGTGGATACAAAGAAATGGGAAGTCACTAAACGCTGGGATACGGGCAAAGCTCCATACAATCTTGAAATTAGCCACGATGGAAAACTTCTCGTTGCCACTTATAAAGGAGAAGGAGCAACCGGTGTTTGGGATCTCAAGAAAGGAGAAGAACTGGCCAAGATCCCTAACAGCCGAAAGGTGAGTCATGGCGTCACGATCTCACCTGACAATAAATTTGCCTTTATTTCTGTAGAGGGTATAGGCGGTGAGCCGGGGTCTGTTGACATCATTAACCTCCAAACACTGAAACGCGTTGATGTAGTTGAAACCGGGAAACAAGCCGGAGGTATTATATTCTGGAAAATGGACAGCTGATCTAAGCTAGAATATCCAAACCCTAAAACCCGGGATGGTATCCATTCCGGGTTTTTATTTTAAAGAGATCATGTGACTGACACTATGATCTCTTTCATTCTGTTTGGCAATGGTATCCTTATCAAGCGGGGAAACCTCATACCCAAGCTTTTCAGCTATACCAATGATCAAAGACTCCAACCGACCCTTATCCGTATTAAATTTCACCAAGGCTGAACCTGTCCTGATATCGATCTTTTTAGCCGCACGGCCTATCATATCCGCACAACGAATAATCTCTGCGCCACTATAGCTTTCCCTATCCGTTAGCGGGTTCGGTTTAAACGATTTCCTATGTACACTAAGCGATCTTATCTCACCTGATTTTTCGTCTTTTTGCAGCCACTCGATCTTGTGATCCACATCTTTGATGTAATAAGCAAGATATCTTGGCTTTTCACTTTCAATGTGAAAACTGAATTCCGAAACCCATATTTGCTTTACTTCTTCCATCGGAATATCAAACCATATACCCCCTGCTTCAACTTCCCAGACCAGCCTATCGCCTGAACTCTGCCGATTGTTGATATTAAGTTCAAGCATGGTATTGAAGGCGTCTGTCAGTTCAGTAATACCGGCTTCAGGTATCACTCTAAGTTTGGGATGATCATCTTCAACATCAATAAAATCAGGAGCATCATTTTCAAATGTGCAGGTCACACTGCTAATCCTTAAAAAGATACGGATCAGACCGTTTTTAATTGGAACTTCGAATGCTTTTAGAGCTTTGTTCATTACCAAAATTTTTCAATACAATTTATCTAAAGGTAGTAAATTTATTTTCTGCATAGTATCACACAAAATTTATATATTTAGCCATAGCTAATTTTATAATATGTTTAAGCAAATAACTTTAAACTAAATCAGTTTTATGGAATTCATTCCCGATTGGTTTCTCAACCTCAATCCGATCACACAAGCCCTTATAGGTGGTTTGTTTACCTGGGGTGTCACATCACTTGGTGCAGCACTCGTCTTTCTGACCAAAACCATCAACTACAAAGTACTTGATGGTATGATGGGATTTGCAGCCGGCGTGATGATAGCAGCCAGCGTATGGTCTCTCATTATCCCCGGTATTGATCTGGCTGAAGCTCAGGGCATGATCGGATGGATCCCCGCTGCCATTGGTTTTCTTTTGGGCGGGCTATTCTTACGTATTTGTGATGCATATATCCCCCACCTTCACATCGGTCTTCCACGTGATGCAGCAGAAGGTGTTGATACCAAATGGAAGCGTGCTACTCTTCTCGTACTTGCCATAACATTGCATAATATTCCGGAAGGACTTGCCATTGGAGTCCTTTTTGGAGCCGCAAGCATAGGAATGGAACTTGATGGCGGTGCAACGGTTGTTGGTGCCATTGCCCTGTCAATAGGTATTGGCATTCAAAATTTCCCTGAAGGTGTAGCTATCTCTATGCCCTTGCGCAGGGATGGTGTAAGCCGACTAAAGAGCTTTAACTATGGGCAGCTTTCCGCTATTGTGGAACCCGTTGCTGCAGTAATTGGAGCAGCAGCTGTTATCTATATCACTCCGGCTCTTCCATATGCCCTATCATTTGCGGCAGGTGCCATGATCTATGTTGTAGTGGAGGAGTTGATACCGGAAAGTCACCAACATGGTAATACAGACCTTGCTACACTTGGTCTCATGGTCGGTTTTGTTGTGATGATGGTGCTCGACGTAGCACTTGGTTAAACAACTTTTATTGTAATGCTGTTTATTCCACAATATCGAATAAATAAACAGATCGCTCTAAGATCATTGATATCAAAAACTGAAAATGCTTTCTAAATATCGGTGGGTATTTCGTACCTTTATTACCTTTCATATTCACAATAAAAGCATACTCCCTTGAGCGATAACAAGATCATTTTTTCTATGGTTGGGGTCTCAAAGACCTATAAACCAAATAAGACAGTATTAAAGGACATCTATCTTTCATTTTTTTACGGTGCCAAAATAGGTGTACTTGGCCTGAACGGGGCCGGTAAATCCACGCTGCTACGAATTATAGCTGGTGAGGATCAAGATTATCAGGGTGATATCAGTTTTCAGAAAGGCATCACATTCGGTTATTTATCTCAGGAGCCAAAACTGGACCCATCAAAGACGGTGAAGGAGATCGTAGAAGAGGGAGTGCAGGATACCATGGATTTGCTTAAAGAATATGAATCCATCAACGCACAATTCAGTGATCCGGATGCGGATTTTGAAAAGCTGATCGAGAAGCAGGCCAAGCTGCAGGAAAAGATAGATCAGATCGATGCCTGGGATATTGACAGTAAGCTGGAACAAGCCATGGACGCCTTACGCTGCCCGCCCGGTGAGGCTTCTGTGGAAGTACTATCTGGAGGAGAAGCACGCCGTGTAGCCCTTTGTCGCCTACTACTCAAAAAACCTGATGTCCTCTTATTGGATGAGCCTACAAACCACCTGGATGCCGAGTCCGTGCTTTGGCTGGAACAACATCTGGCCCGATATGAAGGAACCGTTATTGCTGTAACCCACGACCGGTACTTCCTCGATAATGTTGCCGGCTGGATCCTGGAACTGGATCGCGGTGAAGGCATTCCGTTTGAAGGCAACTACAGCTCTTGGCTGGAACAGAAATCAAACAGACTGGCACAGGAAGAAAAAGAGGAATCCAAGCGCCAGAAAACGCTCAAACAAGAGCTTGAATGGATCCAGCAGAATCCGAAAGGACGCCGTGCTAAAAGTAAAGCTCGTATCAACAAATATGAGGAAATGCTTTCAGAGGAACATGATAAACGCCGTGACGATATGGAGATCTTCATTCCTGCCGGACCGCGACTTGGGGATAAGGTTATTGTTGCGGATCATGTATCAAAGGGTTTTGAGGACCGACTTCTTATTGAAGATATGAATTTTCGCCTCCCGCCCGGCGGTATTGTCGGTGTGATCGGGCCAAACGGCGCCGGTAAAACCACCTTATTTAGAATGATTACCGGAGAGGAAGAACCTGACAAAGGAACCTTGGTCACAGGAGAAACCGTGGAGTTGGGTTATGTCAATCAAAAAAGGCCCCTGGATCCAAACAAGACCATTTGGGAAGAGATATCAGGCGGACATGATACTATCAAACTTGGAAACAGGGAAGTAAACTCTCGAGCCTACGTTGCAAGATTCAACTTCAGTGGAAGTGATCAGCAGAAGAAAGTAACAGAACTTTCCGGTGGAGAAAGAAACCGTGTTCATCTTGCTAAAATGCTTAAAGAAGGCGCCAATGTACTATTGTTGGATGAGCCTACCAACGACCTTGATGTAAACACTCTGCGGGCTCTGGAGGAAGCTCTTCTTGAATTTGCAGGCTGTGCGGTAGTGATATCACACGATAGATGGTTCCTTGACCGTATCGCAACTCACATTCTGGCTTTTGAAGGGGATTCACAGGTTTACTGGTTCGAAGGTAATTTCGAGGAATACGAAGAAAACAAAAAACAACGGCTTGGTATTACCGATGATCAGCCACACCGCATTAAGTACAAAAAACTGATGCGTTAAAAATTACAGTTGATAGATCAGGGGTCATCTGCCAATGTGTGGATTATTCCTGAATATCTTCAGGTGGAAAGGATGTTTCTGAAATGTCATTGTCCTTAGAACCTGTTTGGCTTGATTTCTTTACAACCCAATCATATATCCTTTGACAGTCTTCACCATTCAGATCTTCAACTTCAAAACTCATCCCGCCTGCCCCTGAAGCAACTGTAGTGCTTAGATTGTATACGTCTTTTCTTTTCTGAAATGGATTTTGGGACAACTCTACATTTTGAACCCGTATACGTTTTGCTATGGATGTGGTTCTGGATATCATTCTGAATCTCGATCTAATAAAATTCTCATCACTTCCGATCGCAGCATCTCTGTAGCGCAACCACCCTAGAACGCCCATCAGAGGCAGTAAGAACACCATCAGCCAGCCGTATTCCAAAATAGACCAAACGATTGGCAGCAAAACAAGTATCAAATACATCGGCCTTCTGATATATCGAAATTTAACCTTGGACTTTGGCGTTATCTCATATTCCGGCTCTCTGTAATCTGTTAGAAAGGTATTCAGGAATTCACTGAATTTACCGCCGGCCAAATAGGGGGCTATCACTATAGACCTTTCTTTCTGCGTTTGATTGAATCCCGCACTCTCAATATAAACCATGCCATATCCAAAAGGTTGACGTATCACTCCTTCCACAAAGCGTACAGCCTGAATTCGATCGAAAGGAATCGTAATGTGTTTCCGCTCAATAAGCCCACTGGTTACTATCAATTCCTTCGATGTTTTTTGCAACTGAAAATCGGAGTAATTGAAGATGACTCCAAGGAAGGACAATGTCCATGAGACCACTATAATGGCAATTACGATTGTTATGATCATGGTTACATTATTAAAACCCGGCAATACTTCATAGAGGTATTCAATAGTCTCTTCATTAATAACCTCATTTAACTGACCGGAAATTGCACCAAGAATAGAAGCGATCAGACCGAAGTTGCCTGAAGTAAATGCTGCATACACAAGATCCTTGTTGGGAAGTTTCCAGCTATCAAGTATCTCTTCCTCGTCATCCTGAAGCTGATCACCTGCATCATCTGTTGGAATCTCAGCCTCGGCATTTTTCTTACGCAACTCGGTTCGAAGTGCCTCAGCTGCTTCACGGGTTATTGCACTGATGGTCGCAGATTCAGTCCCACCACCTGCTGTTTTGATCTCGACCTTCACCAAACCAAACATTCGTTGTATCAGCCCTTCTGTGATATCGATCACCTGAATTCTATCTTTCGACATGTAGATGTTGTTCTTGACGAACACGCCTTTCTTGATCTGAAGCTCATCGTCTTTAACGCGGTATCGAAATACCCACCAACCAAAAACTCCGGCAATAAGTGAAAGACCAAGACCAGCTGCCAGGAAATACAGAAAATACCCCTCCGTATTTGATGTACCAATAAAAAACAGAATAATGAGTGTTATAAAATTCTGTTTTATGGTTTCAAAAACCTGTGAAACAGCTGCAACAGGATGTTGTTTCTTGAAATCAGACATCACCCTTAACTTTTCTCACCAGAGAAGATATTGTGTTACGTAATTCATTAGCAGTCTCATCATCCAAAGCAGGTATCTCGTGGGTTGTAGCGGCCGTAGATATGGTGACAGATGAAAGCCCGAATTTCCTGTAAACAGGTCCCTGACGCGTGTCTACATGCTGAACCCTATTGATTGGCACAAGCGTACGTTTTTTTATGATAATGCCCCTCAATAGATCAATTTCCTTTTCTGATACATCATACTTCCATCTTTGCCAGCGTAATTTGGGATACAGTAAACCGATCAGGAGATATAAAAATAAAGCTACGATCAACAGCACTGTGAATAAAAACCAGTCAATGCCCTGATACCAGTAGAGGTCAGTTCCAAATGTATCACCAATCGATATCGTTACATAAAATCCTAACGGAATGAACCATATCAACCCCATTATCAATGCGTTGACAGTCCAAGCTTTGATAGCGTTCTTATGAATTCGTTTTTCAGGTTCACTGTGCATAGATCAATATTTCAGATTAGCTGATAAGGTAGGAACAAGTTGCTACTAAAAAAATCAATTGCATAAAAAAAGCCACACAATGGTGGCCTTTTTATTCTACGCTGAAGTAGAAATTACATTTCGTTTTTCTTAGCCTGAATTTCCTGACGAATTTCGTGAGCCATATTTTTAAGGGTCATCAGATGCTTACGAGCCCGTGTTCCGGCTGCTTTGTTATCTTTCTCATAAAACTTCTCCATGTCAACTTGTAATTCTTCCACTACGTTGTTGATATCGTCCATTCTACTCATATGTTGTACTCCTAAGATTATATTTCGGTTAAGAGCATTTTTCTCAACGAAAAACACCCGCTACTAAAATGTACTGTACTTAAACAGTATTAAATTCTGCGTTAATTTAATAAATAAGTAGATAAATACATTTTTTTCTTTGTTATAATATTTGAGGGATTTTCTCATGTTTTGTTCCCTGAATTTCTTCAACACTAAACATAAGTATCAGACCTATTACCAAAAGCAGTAGAATGGCACTCATCCCCCAACGCTGACTATTCATCAGTAAGGTGATCCAACCTACCATAATAGGACCGGCAAAAGTGGTTACTTTTCCGGACAGAGCAAACAGCCCATACATTTGATTTCGTTTATCTTGTGGCGCCAACCTGCCCATAAAAGTTCGGCTTGATGCCTGGATCGGCCCTACAAATATACCAAGTAACAATCCCCATACCCAGAACCAGGTTTCAGATTCCACAAAAAGTACTGCCACTACGGGTATGATCAATCCAATTAAAGCACCTATTATGGTCTTCTTACTACCGCTTATATCATCAAGCCACGCAAAACCGAATGCACCTATGCCTGCTGTGACATTGAGCGCGATTCCGAACATAAAGATCTGACCTGTATCGAATTTAAACGTTCCCGCAGCGTAAACTCCTCCCATAGCAAAGATTGTGGCGAGTCCATCGTTATAGAAAATGCGGGCCAGCAAAAACTTCCCGATATTCGGTTCATCTTTAAGTAAGGCCAAGCCATTCCTCAATTCTCTTTTACCATCATATAAAGCCTTCCTGATGGTTTTATTCTTGGATGGTGTATCCGGCGTTTTAAAGAACATTGGGAGACTGAATACTGCGTACCATATTCCGGTGAACAGAAAGGTGATCCTTACATTTTGAAGTGATGCCTCATTTAATCCAAACAAGGAAGCTCCGTGTTCTACAAACCCAAAATATCCGATGATGAGGCAAAATAATCCTCCGGCATACCCCATAGCCCAACCCCACCCCGACCATTTCCCGATATTCAGACTGGTCGTCAGATCCGGCAGCATGGCGTTGTAAAAGATAAAGGAAAGTTCTGCCCCTAGTGTAGCTATAAACGCCATGATCAGGGCAAACCAGATGAAATCAGAGCTAGGTTCCGCAAACCAGAGCATACTGCAGCCGAATACACACATCAGGGTAAAGAAGCCGATCCAGGGCTTGCGCCGGCCACCTTCATCTGCAATTGCGCCAAGAACCGGTGCAGACAGAGCAATGACTAAACCTGCAATGCCGATCATATTACCCCAAAGTGCGGTTCCTGAAGTCTCGTTTTCTGCAATGGATTGGGCAAAATAGGCCGCAAATACAAAGGTTTGTATCATCACAAAATAGGCGGAATTAGCCCAATCATACATAGCCCATGCAAAGAGGCCTTTTGAAGAATTCGGTTTGGTCATTTTACGGTGTTATGAAAGATGAGACCGAATATCGCCTCTGAGAAGCGAAAAGCAAAATATAAGATAAGTCTTAGCTGATTCGGCTAACGAGTTTTTTTGCACCCTTTATACAATCCGGCACTGAAACGCCCCAACGATAATTTCCGCCAAAATGAATTCCTTGGTCCTTCTTTTCCGCATCGACCAATTTTTGCCGAATCTCTCCATAACCGACATGAAACTGTGGGATCGCATTTTCCCAAAGTATTGATCTGATATACATCGGGCCCTGATCTATTCCCGTTAGTTCAGAAAATTCTTTCAGGATCTCATTTTCGATGTCTGTTAATGGCTCATTCAATATTTCCAAATCATGTGCACCACCTGTCATCAACGTAAAATGAAAATGATCATCATTGCTTAAATCAGGGAAAATGCTGGATTTCCATATTGCTCCAAGCAACCGAATATTCTCTTTTCTCGGAATCAGGAACCCAAATCCATCTTTGTTAAAATTAATGTGCTCTCTCTTGAAAATGAGCTGTGTGGAAAGCATCGGTGAATATTTGATCTGAGCAAGTGTATCTCTTATATCCGATTCGAAATTTACAAGTAATGAAATCATTTCATGTGCCGGAAGACAACAAATAACCTGATCTGACCGGTAAATCCCATTATCTGTTGTTACCTGAAAGCCGGAATCAGCATTATGGATCTCTAAGATCTCTTCATGTTTTATATCATCGGAAAGTTTTGATTCCAGAGCTTCTGCCAACTGCTGCACACCTTTTTCAAAAGAGAGGACAACCGGTTTAACATCCGATTTTTCTTTTTTAGTGCGAAACGAGCCCATCACAAGAGAACCAAATTTTTGCTCATTTTCGGCTAGTTTTGGCAGAATTTCTTTCTTGCTGATGCTGTAAATATCACCGGCATAGATGCCAGAAAACACAGGGTCAACAAGATATTCCACCGCTTCCTTTCCGATTCTGCGCTCCAGAAAAGATCCGACGCTTTCATCTTCTTCCGTCCCCTTCGAAATAAAAGGTTCTGCCAAAATGCGCCATTTCCCTTTTGCAGACAAAACTTTGGTTGTAAATAGGGTCTTTGGAGAAGGAACAAGCTCCTGCAATTCCCTGTCTCTGACTATATATCGTGTTTTAAAAGCTTCAGATATCTCAATAATATCTTCTTCCAAACCAATTTCTTTAGCAAGATCACGAAGAGTCCCATCCCGGTCGCGCAGTGAATTAGGACCAAAATCTACGACGGTGCCATCAATTTCAGAAGAGGTTATCACTCCGCCTGTCTTCTTTTCTTTTTCGATGAGAGTAAAGGGAATGCCTTTTTTGTAAAGATACCACGCGGCAGACAATCCTGATATTCCACCACCTAAAACTAATACTCTTTTTTTATCGCCTGCATCTTTCATCAAATACCTCTCTTAACTAGAATTGACTAACCAGCAATGAAACAGCCATGATCCGGGTTTTACTGAATCATACTGTTTTTTCAACCGGCTTCAGCATATCTGTGCACCACGTTTCAAGAGCATCGATCCAAAGATCATTGTCATTTACACATGGGATCAACACCAGATCATCTCCGCCAGCTTCTACAAAATCTTCCTTGCCCCTAATGCCAATTTCTTCGAGTGTCTCAATACAATCAGATATAAAAGCCGGGCAGCAGACCGCTACTTTTTTAACTCCTTCTTCTTCAGCTAATCTAACGAGCTCATTATCGGTAGCCGGACTCAGCCATGGATCGATCCCAAGCTTAGACTGAAATGCAAAGCTGTAATTGAAGTCTTTGTTATCGAGGTCCAGATATTCGGCTACATTTTGTGTGGTTTTGACATCCTGATGTCGATAGCAAAATGTATGTGCAGGTGAGTTGACATTGCAGCAATCCACGCACTTAAGACAATGATCACCGGTGATATCCCTCTTCTTGATATGCCGTTCAGGCACGCCGTGATAAGAAAACATTAGGTGATCAATATCATGATCTTCAATGTATGGACGAATACTTTCCCCAAGAGCTTTTACATACTGAGGATCATCGTAAAATGCATCCTTGGTGATCATCTCCAGGTGTGGATATTTGTTCAACCACACTTCTTTGGCTTTTTCGATCACGGTCTCTGTAGTAGCCATGGCATATTGAGGGTAGAGCGGTATCATAAACACTCTTTCCAGGTCAGGATTTTTTTCCATCAACTCATCAAATCCTGCTTCTATGGATGGATTGCCATAGCGCATTCCCATGGCAACAGGTACTTCGTCTCCTAATCTTTTCTGAAGTTTATCAATCACTCTCTGCGTGATGACGATCAACGGTGAGCCTTCGTCCCACCAGATCAGTTCATAAGCTTCGGCCGATTCCTTAGGGCGAATCGGCAAAATAATACCTTCCACCAATGCTTTTCTTAATGGAGTTGGAAAATCAATGACTCTCTTATCTGTTAAAAATTCTCTCAGATAAACTTTAAGATCAGCCGGCTCATAACTATCCGGAGATCCGAGATTCACTAATAATATGCCTGTTTTAGATTGTTCCATGCCAGATTTTAATATAAGTTTAGTCTACAGTTACGTAATAACTCTGTTTAAGATAAATATTTTATGAAGTCAGATGATATTGGATCCGTGCTTATTGTTGGCTGCGGATGGGTCGGTAAAAAACTTGGACATTACCTTAGCGGTCAGGGCTATGAAGTCTATGGCACCACCAGATCTAAACAAAATTTTTCTGAGATCGAGGATCATAGTATCACGCCAATTAAGCTTCAACTTCCGGTGGATAAAATACAAAATATTGAGCTACCTAAAGTAGACTCTGTTATTATTTCAATATCACCCGGCCGGGGAGAAAACAGAGACGAATACCCGTTATACATCCGACAGCTTGCCAAGCTTTGGGAGGATTCTAACACACAGGTAATCATGTATAGTTCCACAGGTGTGTATGGAAAATCCAAAGGAACAATAACTGAAGAACATACTGTTCCAAACGAGGATAGCGATAATGCCTTATGCAAGGCAGAAGGAGAATTAAGAAAGATCCTGAAAGAATCAGTAATCCTTCGTTTGGCGGGACTTTACGGTGAAGATAGACATCCAGTAAAATATCTGGCCGGCCGAAAAAATATTTCTGATGGTGATGCCCCCGTCAATCTGGTTCACAGAAAAGACGTGATTCGCGCTACAGAACTCATGATAGAAGAAAGAGTGCGTTCCCAGATCTACAATATTTGTAGTCCGGTTCATCCCTCTAAAAGCAGAATTTATACTACTATTGCCAAAAGGCTTGAAATGGATAAACCCGAATTTTTACCGGGTGGAAATGATAACAAACAAATTTCTCCTGACAAATTGGTCGATAATTATGACTTCCTGTTTATGCACCCCGATCCATTGGATTATCGGAACTAATCAGTTTTAAGAGTCCCCTCTTCTTCAAGTAATTCCAGGGTAACCGTAGCATGACGTAAATGCGGTATGACTATACTTCCCCCCACGATCAAAGCTACATTCAGGGCATCTATGACTTCGGCTTTGGTAGAACCGGTTTTTGCACATTGCTCGAGGTGGTAATCAATGCAATCATTGCAGCGAAGTACAGCGGAGGCAACAAGGCCAAGGAGTTCTTTGGTTTGCGAAGATAGAGCCCCATCCCTATAGGTGTTTGTGTCCATGTTGAAGAAACGCTTGATACCCAGATGATCCAGGTCCATCACTTTCTCATTCATGATCTCACGCTCTTCTCTGAATTGTTCTAAACGGTTCTTGTCTGACATGGTGTGTTTTTTTTACTTTAAATTTCTGAACTGAAAATAGTTAGTATTCCCTTTGAAAACCTACTATACATTTATTGGATTTTGAATAGTCTGTCACTTAAGTATCTTCCTTAGCGTGCATGCTTTAGTCATACAAAATAATGTTCCGTAAAAAGAAAGAAGCTAAACACAAACTGGTAGTTATCGGTGACAGCCTTACACAGGGCTTCAACAACGGCGGTATTTACAGAACCGATATTAACTTTCCATCTTTCATCCGAAGATGTTTTGAACCAATGCCTGATTTCGATCAGCCCAGTTTTACAGCACAGGCCGGTATCCCACTGAATATTGAGGTTTTAGTGAGAGGGCTATCCGAAAAATATGGAGATGAGATCGAACTGTTAGAATTTCTCTCCGCATCCAAATATATGTTCACGACCTTTAAAAGGATAAAAAAATATTGGAAAGGTGGAATGAAAGAGCTTTCGGTGGAACGTACCACACCTTACCACAATCAATCGGTCTGGGGTTTCAACATCAGCGATTCCTGGATGGTAACTGAAAAGAACAGTCGCGAATACATTCAAAACAATCCAGAATCGTTTACAGTATTCAACATGCTGCCTGAGCATGCCAAATTCACCACAGCGCGCTTGGTTTTGAATCCTACTCTCAAAGAAGAACACGAAAGCCGGTCTCAGATCGACAATGCCCAAATACTGTCTGAAAACGGTGGAATAGAAAACCTGATCGTCTGCCATGGCCATAATAATATTCTTGCTGCCGTAACCGACCTAAAGCTTATATGGACCGAAGATGATGACGACCTGGAAGCTTTTCCGGGTGACCGTAATTACACGGTTTACCGTCCGGAACACTTTGAACAGCAATATCGAAAACTGGCTGAAAAGGTCTCAACTCTTGATGCCAAAAGAGTTTTTGTACCCACCATACCATACGTGACAATTCCTCCCGTTATCCGTGGTGTAAATTCAAATCTTTCAAGTAAAAGATTAGGTTATTTTGATTATTACACCCGTTTCTGGATTTGGGATGAAGACTTCCACCCTGACAAACATCCGCATCTAACCAAAGATCAGGCCATTCAGCTCGACTTTACCATTGACGCCTATAACGAGATCATAAGACAGGTTGCTGATGATTATGGGTGGACGGCAGTCCCGATAGCAAGAAATGTAGCCGGACTTGCAAGGCGTCGATTAGGTGGAGAGATGGTTCGTGACCTTCCTCATGGACTCGGAGAGGCTCTTCTTAACAGAGAATCCACAAAACATCTGGTTGATGAATCAGGTGACATAAAACTGACCACAGACTTCATCAGACTAAATGATGAGGGCAAGATCTATAAAGGCGGTATTTTCAGCCTCGATGGATTGCACCCAACCACCATTGGTTATGGCCTGATGGCCAATGTTTATATTAGAACCATGGCACGCGCCGGAGTTAAATTTGAAAAAGGTATTGACTGGAATGAAGTTGTAGCCGAAGATACCCTCATCAACAATCCACCTATCCTTCTCGCTGAGTTACGCATGGTTCTTCGAATGCTTGCCATGAATAATCAGGAAAAGATCTTCAGCGTAAGTAAAAATATACTCAGCCAGGTCATGGAGATCGTCTCTCCTCGTCGCCACGATTGATCTAACCCGCCTTATTTGGTATTCCCTCCCTACATTTTTACCTAATTTAGATTTATTCTACATAAGAATTGCATCATTTTATTTGACTCCTTAACTTAGAATCAGTCTAAATAATAATACAACTAATTAACAGTAACACTAATGAAGCTTTCAAAAATATTATCTGTCACGATCTTATCTGCTGTCGCATTTGTTGCCTGCGACTCTAACAATGATCCATCTATCGCGGCGCCCGACACTTATGAATTTACCCGAAATGGTGAATCTTCTGTGTCATTTTCAGGACAAACGACTCGAATACAAATGTCTACAGAATTAATTTCTGCGATGATGGATTTTAATAATACTACCGAAGAACTCCTTCTCGAAATGTATCGGAATGAAACTGCTACGGGCGGCGATGCTGATCCATTTCAAAACCCTGAGCTAAATGAAGCTACCAAGAATATTAAAGGTAAAGTTGCAGCTTCCACTGATTATTTCGCTTCTAATACTCAGCTCAGTGCTGACATCAAAAACCAATTCGAATTTTGGTTGAGTGCTCAAGTAAATGAAGTGTTTCCTAATGAAAATTCACTTGCAGCATCCGGACAACCAGGCCAAATTGCCGATGGGTCATCAACACGCTATGTAAATAGCAAAGGCTTTGAATACAATCAACTAGTAGGTAAGAGTTTGATCGGTGCCTTAATGACCGATCAAATGCTGAACAACTATCTAAGCACCTCTGTATTAGACGCCGGTACCAACCGAGAAGACAATAACAATGGTACTCTTGCAGAAAACGCTAACTACACTAACATGGAGCACAAATGGGATGAAGCATATGGATATTTATTCGGAAACGCTGATAATCCTTCCAATCCAACTGTGGGTCAAGGTAGCGGCTTTTTGAATACCTACCTGGGTCGTGTTGACAATGACGATGATTTCACCGGAATTGCACAGGAGACCTTTGAAGCCTTTATACTTGGTCGTGCTGCAATTGAAGCCGGTGCTTACGACATACGCGATCAACAAGCACAAACTATTCGTGAAAATATTTCTACAGTAATAGCTGTTCGTGCTATCTATTACCTGCAGTCCGGGAAAAGCGCCCTAGAGCAATCCACCCCTGATTACGGAGCAGCATTTCACGATCTCTCTGAAGCCTATGGTTTCATGTTTAGCCTGAAATTTAGTCGGGTTCCAAATTCTGATAGTCCTTACCTTTCTTCACAGGAAATTGATGTTATGTTGGATCAATTAGAAGACGGAGAGGGGCTGTGGGATATTGAACCAAGTGTATTGGACGATATGTCTGAAACGATTGCGGCTCAATTTGATTTCACTGTAGAACAAGCCGCTAGTTAAAATAATCTTTTATAATTAAGCTGGCATTCTAGATCGTTGCCGGCTTTTTTGTTTTAAAATCTATTTGTCATGAAGAAATATTTCATTTTATTACTAACCGTCTTCATATTATGGAGCTGTAGCGATAACGGACCTTCCGGTCCTACTCCTGACGATTTTGATCGTGAAGCTATCCTTATAAACTGGGCAGATAACATCATTATCCCCGCATTTGCCAACTTTACAGAGTCAACCTCTCAGCTTCATGCCTCTGCTGAAAGCTTTTCTGCAGAGCCCACCCAACAAAATCTTGAGAATCTTCGTGCAAAATGGGAAACAGCCTATCTCGCATTTCAGAATGTATCCATGTTCGAGATGGGAGAAGCTATGCAACTTCGTTTTCGGGATAATCTGAATGTATATCCAACTGACACTACTGAGATCATACAAAATATCAGCGAGGGAGCTTATGATCTTGAACTTCCATCCTTGAATAATAGTCAGGGGTTACCGGCCCTGGATTACCTGCTTCATGGTTTGGGTGAAGATGATGCAGAAATACTTTCTTACTATACAATCAATACCAATGCCCAAAACTACCGAGTCTATCTGACAGATCTAACACAACGAATTGATGTCCTGACAAATCAGGTAATGAGTAACTGGACTTCCGGGTTTCGGGATGAATTTGTTTCTAACTCTGGAAACGGGGCAAATTCTTCCCTCGACATGATGGTGAATGATTACATTTATTATTACGAAAAACATCTTCGTGCAGGCAAGATCGGAATTCCTGCCGGGGTCTTTTCCGGTTCTCCACTGAGCAGCCATGTTGAAGCTTATTACAGTAAAGGATTCTCTAAAGCTTTATTCAATGAAGCCCTGACAGCCAGTATCAAATTCTTCAATGGGATTCATTTTGATGGACAGATTGAGGGACAAAGCCTGGATGATTACCTGGATTACCTAAATACAATGAAAAACGGTGCAGATCTTACATCTATCATTAACGATCAATTTGAAGACGCCAAAGTCGAGTCAGAGGCTTTAAATAACGATCTTGCTGTTCAGGTTGAAACTGATAACGGCCTTATGCTTGCCACCTACGATGAGCTTCAAAGGAATGTTGTTAACCTGAAGGTAGATATGCTTCAGGCATTGAATATCAATGTAGATTATGTGGATGCCGACGGTGATTAAGTTGTGAATACATCCTCCGTACGCGCATATTTTTCTGGCACCAAGAATGCTGCTCCATTAGCTGTGTTCCGTATCTTATTCGGGATGCTGATGCTAGGGAGCATCATTCGTTTTGTTGCTAATGGCTGGATATCCAAGTTGTATATTGAACCACAATTCTTTTTCTCGTACTACGGATTTGAATGGGTGCAACCTTTAGGGGAATGGACGTATCTGATCTTTCTTATATGCGGAATTTCTTCGCTTTTTATTGCCTTGGGCTTTAAGTACCGCATCTCGATCATCATATTTTTTATCAGCTTCACCTATATAGAGCTGATGGACAAAACCACCTACCTGAATCATTATTACTTCATCAGTATTCTTAGTTTTTTGATGATCTTTCTGCCGGCTCACGCTTATTACTCCCTGGATGCCTGGCGTGATGAAGGGATTCGCTCACAGGAAGTACCTGCATGGACCATAGATTCAATCAAGCTTTTACTGGGAATTGTTTATTTCTACGCCGGACTGGCAAAACTTAATTCTGACTGGTTATTTGAAGCCATGCCTTTGCAGATCTGGTTACCGGCCAAATATTCCATTCCACTTTTAGGAGATATTTTGCAGCAAACCTGGACCCATTATGCGTTTGCATGGAGCGGTGCAATTTACGATCTAACTATTCCTTTTCTGCTTCTTTATCGACGAACAAGGATTTTCGCTTTTACAATGGTGGTCATTTTTCATGTACTGACCCGTGTTTTATTTCCCATAGGTATGTTCCCTTATATCATGATCGCCAGTGCTCTCATATTTTTTGATGCCGGGCTTCACAACAAGATCTTGACCAAAGTCTCTGAATGGCTCAAGATCAGTAAATCACTGTTCGATAACGGAAAAACTTACCAATTTTCGAAAGACTGGTTGCGAAAAGCCTCACTTGGGGTAGTTATAATATTCTTCATTCTGCAACTTCTTATCCCCTTTCGTTACCTGCTCTATCCAGGTGAATTGTTCTGGACTGAAGAAGGTTACCGATTCTCGTGGCGGGTAATGTTGATGGAAAAAGCCGGATATGCCAATTTCAAAGTGGTAGATTCCGAAAACGAACAGCGTTTCTATGTGGATAACACCCAATTCCTGACTCGCTTTCAGGAAAAACAGATGTCCAGTCAGCCGGATTTCATTCTGGAATACGCACACTTTTTGGAAGACCATTATCAACAGCAAGGTATTGAAGATCCCAAGATCTTTGTGGAAAGCTACGTTGCTCTGAATGGCCGTCGAAGTCAGCCTTATGTGGATCCAGAAGTCGATCTCACAGAAATAGAACCCTCACTTAAATACCGTACTTGGATACTCCCTTTTAATGATAAAATTAAAGGCCTTTAGTTTTTTATTTCTATTTAGTTGGTGCTCGATGTCGATTGAGGCTCAGCACCAGATCTCTGGTTATGTTATTAATGCAGAAACCAAAGAGCCCATCGAGATGGTGGAGATCTATGATAATAACGCCGGAAAATCATTTCAAACCAATGAAGAAGGTTATTTTGAGATCAATAACCTCCCCTATGGCACCTATTTTTTGTATTTCTATAAATTGGGCTATGAGGTAGAACAGCGTCCCATTGTGCTAGACACAAAAAATGCCAATATCTACATCGAGTTGAAGAAATTGTCGCGAGAAATGTCTGAGGTGGCAATCGTGGAGCAAAGAGAAAAAGTGTTTGCCATGCAGCGTCTTCGGGAAGTGGAAGGAACTTCTATATTTGCGGGTAAGAAAAATGAAGTCATCAATCTAGAGCAAATGGTGGTCAATACTTCTTCCAATAATGCACGGCAGATATACAGCCAGATCTCCGGATTAAATATTTTTGAATCAAATGATGCCGGTTTGCAGCTTAATATTGGCGGACGTGGACTTGATCCGAACCGTTCCTCCAACTTTAACATGCGGCAGAATAATTATGACATCAGTGCAGATGTCCTCGGTTATCCCGAAAGTTATTACACACCTCCCGCAGAGGGTATCGAGGAAATTCAGGTTGTTCGCGGTGCTGCATCCCTGCAGTATGGGACACAATTTGGCGGCCTAGTAAATTTCAAGATGAAGAAACCGGTCAGAGATCGTAACATAGAATTCACAAGCCGGCAATCAGCGGGATCTAATGGACTTATTACCTCTTTCAACAGTCTAAGCGGTGCCACCGGAGATCTTGGCTATTATGGCTATTTTAACTATAAAGAAGGGGATGGTTTCCGTCCCAACTCCAATTTTAATTCTCAGAACGTTTATCTCTACACCGATTACAAGCTTGGGGAAAACACAACATTGAGTACCGATTTTACTTATTTGTACTATCTCGCCCAACAGCCCGGCGGTCTCACAGATGCCCAATTTTATAGTGATCCAACCGTGAGCAACCGAAACCGCAATTGGTTTGAAGTGGATTGGAAATTGGCTTCACTAAAACTCGAACACCGGTTTTCATACAGAACTAGACTGAGCCTATTGGCTTATGGACTAGATGCCTCGCGAAAATCAGTAGGGTTTCGAACTAACCGCGTGTCACAGGAAGATGATCTGAATGCACCTCGAGATCTGATACTTGGTAACTTCAACAATTTTGGAACTGAAATTCGCTTTTTAAATCGCTATAAGATCGCTGATATGAATTCAGTTTTTTTGATCGGTTCAAAATATTACCAATCTAACAATGAATCGATTCAGGGTCCCGGTTCAGCAAGCACAGAAGCCGATTTTATCTTGGCTGACCGACAATTCCCTAATTATCCAAACCAGTCTGATTTCGTTTTTCCTAATCGTAATGTTGCTGTTTTTGGGGAGAATATTTTTTACCTGAGAGACAACTTCTCCATTACCCCGGGCTTTCGATTTGAATATATCAACACCCGAAGTGAGGGATCCTTCAAGCGCATCAATTTTGATCTGGCCGGAAATCCAATTCAGAATGAGACTTTTGAAGATAACCGTAAATTTCAACGCAGCTTTGTGTTGCTTGGAGCAGGAATCAGTTATCTCCCCAATACACGAACGGAGTTATATGGAAATCTCTCTCAGAATTATCGCTCTGTCACTTTTAATGATATCCGTATAGTTAATCCCACATTTCAAGTAGATCCAGACATTACTGACGAAAGTGGCTTTACCACAGATTTTGGCATTCGAGGTCGCATAGGGGAATCATTTTCTTATGATATCGGTGGTTTTGGCCTGATGTATGATAACCGCCTCGGCGAGGTACTCAGAGCTGAGACCCGCACTAACGCAGATGGAGAGAGAGAGGAAACAGGCCGTGTGGTTCGATTTAGGGGAAATATAGGTCAGGCTTTTATGTATGGTATGGAAAGCTTGGTTGAACTCAATGTATTGCCCACAATCGGCAAGGATTCCCGGCACCTTAAATTCAGTCTATTTGCCAATACGGCCATCACGCAATCCGAATATCTCGATTCTGATATTCCAGGTGTGGAGGGAAATAATGTCGAATTTGTTCCTTTTTTAAATTTAAAAGCAGGCTTCAATTTTGGGTACAAAAATCTCTTGGGGAGCTTACAGTACACATACGTTTCCGATCAGTTTACCGATGCCTCCAATGCCGAACAAAACCCTTTCGATAATCAAAGTGGGATTCGAGGCGAAATTCCATCTTATGATGTCATAGACCTATCAGCTTCCTATTCCTGGAAGAATCTCACACTGGAATCGGGGGTCAATAATTTGCTGAATGCATGGTACTTCACAAGACGCGCCACAGGATATCCTGGTCCGGGTATAATTCCATCTCCACCCCGTACATTTTATCTAACCCTGGAATTGAAGATCGGGAGCTGACCTAATATTCCTGATCTGATTCCCAATTCACCGGATTCATTTCAATGTATTCAAGATGTTATTTTAGGATTTTTGATTACGGATAATGTGATCATAAAATCGGGGCTGCCATTCAAATTCATAATTTTTACGATTGCACCATCGGGTTAGGGCTCCCTTGCAATGATTACAGATAGTCGATAACGATTTAGAAATTGGTTTACCGAATTTCCGGTTTTTTTGTAGAGATACGTCGTGGCGTGGCCCTACAGAATATTTACTATTTCCATTTGTCAAAATTTGAATTATACCATGAACATGATTGAGCATCACAACAAACGCATCCAATTTTATATTGTCAAAATGATCGGGGACCTGATCCCAGAAATACCATCTCGCCCAGCCTTGCTCGGTTAATCCCCTTCACTCCATTCTTAATATTCCCAAAATAAAACCTCCGGTCTTTTGTACAGATCGTGATAAATTAAAATGATGGAAATCGATAATCCCAACCATCCAATCGAATTGACTACCTCCAATATTCCATACGCTCTTTATATTTCATTCTTCAATGGTAAGAGCGATTTCAAATCCACTCCTTACAAATAATTTTTCTTATCTTCTCGGTCAAATAAACACCACCATTCATCACCTCCTTCTTTTATGAAATATCTGGCTATTCCACTGATCTTTTTGATTACCATTTCCTGTGATCCCAATTCTAATAAAGACTCTTACAACCCTGAAGCCGACACCTTGAAATACGATCAGGAAGTTCATCTACAGAATGTACGCCAGCTTACTTTTGGTGGAGATAACGCAGAAGCTTATTGGAGCTACGACAGTGAAAAACTAATCTTTCAATCTAACTATTCTGATTGGGATGTGGAATGCGATCAGATCTTTACAATGGATATTTCTGAAAAGCAGGCCGGCTTTGAACCGACTATGGTTAGCACCGGCAATGGCCGTACAACATGTGCATACTTCCTTCCGGGAGATTCGACCTTTGTTTACTCATCCACCCACGAGGCTTCCATGGAATGCCCACAACCACCTGAACGTGGTGAAACCGGAGCTTATGTGTGGCCCATTTATGATACCTATGATATCTACAAAGCAGACACGAATGGAAATGTTATAGCCAAACTGACGGATGAACCGGGTTACGATGCTGAACCTACTGTATCTCCACGAGGTGATAAAATTGTGTTTACATCCGACCGTTCCGGTGATCTGGAACTGTACATCATGGATACTGATGGCTCTAACATCATTCAGATCACAGACAAGCTTGGTTATGATGGCGGAGCGTTCTTTTCACCCGATGGGACTCAACTGATATTCAGGGCATCACGACCCAAAACCGAAGAAGAGATCACCAAGTATAAATCTCTGCTGAAAGATGGTTTGGTTGAACCAACTAACATGGAATTATTCATTGTGAATGTGGATGGAAGCGGACTCCGACAGATCACTGATCTTGGCAATGCCAACTGGGCACCTTATTTCCATCCCTCCGGTGAAAAAATAGTCTTTTCATCCAACCATCAATCACAGCGTGGCTTTCCTTTCAATATATTCATGATCAATGTGGATGGGACAGGACTTAAGCAGATCACTTTTGACAAGCAGTTTGACTCCTTTCCAATGTTCTCACCTGACGGCAAGAAGATCGTTTTTTCATCAAACAGATTTAACGGTGGCGATCGATCAACAAATGTATTTGTTGCAGATTGGATACAAAAATAATCAAGCCTCTTTCCCAAATTATTGATCTTCTGTTTTTGAACATTCAGCCTTATAAAATTGTTTAAAAGTTAAACTCAAATAAAACAACGACTATAATGGGACTTATAGAAAAGAAAGATCTAAAACTCGACTACGATTGGAGCACACAACCCGGAGACGGACCTATTAAAAAAGACGAAGTGGATAGCACCTTATTCAATAGCGAAAGCGGAGACGATGTGCTTTCATTGTTAAATAAATACGCAGAAAAAAAAGAAAGCGATGATAAGCAGGAAGTGCTAAAAGCTGAAGATCTGATCAGTAGTGACCTTCCCAAAGATCTTAATACCGAAAAAGATGTATTTGATTGGTTATGGACAAAAATGGGAAATACGAAAAAGACGTGATTATACTGACTAACGTATCTAAAAAATAGATTAACGCGCTTCTTTCATTTTTTCAATGTTTTGAAGCTTGGCAGGAAGGCTGTTAAATTTATATGCCTTCCTTTTTCTTTAAATTTCTTATCTATCGCATTTAGCAGACTATTATCATTTACTCTCCACCACTTCATTATCAAATTCTTCAAATATCTGCCGGAAGTTCAAACCAGCTCGTATTTTAACGATCAATAAGAATATTTCAATCTAAGGAAAACCAAATTAGAGGTCTCAGTAAGATCCGTAAACACAGAACCTTTAAGAAGCTGAGCAAGCACCAGCAGGTCGATATTTTCTGTAAGTGAGCGGGTTATCTGTGGTATCAATATGATCATTTTTCGATCAAAGCTTCCCATCATCCCTCCGGATATACTTGTTAATGGGTTTATCTGAAAGGCTCCGTTCAGGAAATATCCTGTTTCAGCAATAAAAAGGTCAGACGCACTGGGTGGCCTTGTAAGTTGAGCAAAAGGGTTTAGCGATCGATTCCAGCCTCCATTGTAAAGTAGTTCCGCAGAACCATATACACCATTTTGAAACACATAATTGGATCCAACGGTTGCCGTAATATGTCCTGTTCCATCCAGAAAATTATTTCTGGGATGAAAGTAAGTAAACTCTCCTTTGAGTCCGGCACTTTTAAGATACCCGCTCCACCCCGCTCCCACAGCCAACTCTTCAAAGTAGTTTCCGGCAATGAACTGAAGATCATACTCGCCTAAATTTCCACGAACCATTCCGGCTATCACCGACTCATCAATAGTATCACCCATTCGGTAACCCACCTGTGCACTTGAGGCATAACTCCAGGAGTAGGATACATACAAAGCATCCGTCCCCGGACGTTCTTCATAATCAAAATCAAGGTAAGCGTACGTGTTGAATAGATCATTGGGATTCCACACCATAGTCTTTCCCCAGTTGATCCGCTGTCGGCCGGCATGCACCTCCCAGGGACCACTAATATATGAGAGGTGAAGTCGATCGATAGTTGTATTCAGAACAGAATTTTCAGAATCGATCCAGGTGTGGCTCAGATCAACATATCCGGGATCGTTGGACAGAAAATCACCATAACCGGGCGTATTTCTGACTGTCCAGCCATTAAAAAGGCGGGTTCTTGCATCTGCTCTGACCTCAAGCTTCTCCCCCAGATCAAAGCGACTCTCGATCCGGTGATGCAACGTATTATCAAATCTGATTGTACCCAGATCATTACTCAAGCTAAACCCACCCAATTCCTTTACATAGCCTCGAAAATCAGCCTCAAACTCAGACTGAGCAATAACAAACATTGGGCTTAACACAAATAAAAGCCCTACATAAATAAATCGACATGTACGCATTTGACTGATCACTGTTAACCGCTTACTGTTCACTGTCTCCCTTTTCCCTAACTTCATCTGATGAAATTTTTCCATCCACTAAAGTGACCACACGACGTGCCCGATCAATAACCCGCTGATCATGCGTTGAAAAAATAAAGGTCATGTTCTCTACTTCGTTCAATTCAGCCATCATATCCAACAGATCAGACGTTGAAACTGAATCCAGGTTGGCTGTCGGTTCATCAGCAAGCACAAAATCCGGCTTCGATGCCAGAGCCCTTGCCACCGCCACCCTTTGTTGCTGGCCTCCTGATAATTCTGAGGGTCGTTTATTGATCTTTTCCTCCAGCCCTACCTCTTCCAACAGTTCAATACTTTTTTCCCGGCATTCCTTTGTCGGCCTGCCCTGCATCTGCATGATAAATGACACATTTTCAAGGGCAGTAAGTACCGGGATCAGATTGTAAGATTGAAAAACAAATCCAATGTGATTCAGCCTGAAGTTGATAAGCTCCTTATCAGAAAGAGTACTTATATCCGTATCTTTGATATATGCTTTTCCTTCAGTGGGGTCATCCAGCCCGCCTATGATATTAAGCAGTGTGGTTTTGCCTGAACCGGATGGACCGACAATAGCAGTAAACTCTCCTTTCTCTATGGTCAGATCGACACCATTGAGGGCTTGAACCGGTACCTGATCCGGATTGTAAACCTTGGTCAATCCTTCTGTTCTTATCACATCCATTTTATTATTATTCCGCTTTCAGGTTAAAACTCAATAGTTCCATTCTATCCATTTACGTTTCTCAGTTAAATTTTCTTATGGCTTCAACAGGCCTGAGTTTAAGTGCCCGCCAAGCCGGGTATAATGCTGAGATCAAAGCCGCGATCGCCACTAATAACACAATATTGAGATAATATTTAAGACCCAAAGAAGGATAGATCATCGTAGTAAACCCCCATCCCTCTAGGCCTTTCGAAAACGCACTTAGATCAATTCCATTTACGCCAAAATAGGTAATAGTTAGCCAGCCAAGCAGCAAACCCGCCGGTGAACCCACCATGGTTAAGAAAATGGTCTCAAGCATGACCATACTAAAGGTGCGGCTTTTATTCATTCCAATAGCACGAAGCATTCCAAGTTCACGTGTTCTCTCCATAACGGCCATCAGCATGGTATTGATGATGCTAAAGATCAGTCCGATGATAATGATGATCATCACCATATACAGTGAGAGATCCTGCATATCATAAACATAACGGAGATCAGGTGCGATCTGTCTCCAGCTTTTCACATCAAGTTCCGGATACTCTTGCTGTAACTCTCTGGCAAAGGCATCTGCCATCACAAGTTCATGTGTATCGATCCTGATGTTATGAGTTAAATTCTCATCACCCAACAGTTCATTCAGATCGGCTTTATTTACTACCACATAATTTTCATCAAAACGACTGTCGAAACTGTCAAATATTCCTGAAACCCTGAAAGCACCGGCTGTAATATCCCCATTTACATCCTGAAAACTCAATACCATACGTGATCTTAGCTCAAGCCCCAGCCTTTCCGAAAGATCATCTCCTATGAGTATCTGATTTCGCCCCTGCGGATCAGGTAAATTACCTTCATCCAAATAACCTTTTATTGACTGAAGAGAAATTGAGGTATCATTTTCGATATCCATTCCCCAGATGGTAATACCAAAACTGTTTCTGGCACTTTGAGCCAGACCCGTAGTCACACTTTTCGCCGAAACTTCCTTAACTAATGAATTTGCTTTTAAGGACTTCACTATGTCATCAGCATTCGGTATCGAATAGTCCGGATTATAAAGATCTTCAAACTCGGGATACATAATCTGAACATGCCCCACAGTTAAATTTATCTGCCCGTTCAGGTAATCATCCAGCATCCCATTAAAAAATCCAGCAGCAAAAATGCCTGCCCAGGTTCCCAAAAGTACCGTTATGATCACTACTCCACTTCTGGTTGGATTTCTCCAAACATTCTTCCAACCAAGCTTCAGAATATACTTCAGCATATCAGGACCTCAAGGCTTTTACAGGATTCAAGCGGCTGGCCTTCAGTATCGGGTAAAGGCAGAATACCAGTGTGATCGAAAAAATTATAATAGCCTGAGAATAGAATAAAGACGGCTCCAAAGAAAATTTCAGAACAGGCTCCATACCGAAGGTTTCGATAACTTCCGCCATATCGCCACTGCTTGAAAGCCTGATAGGATTTACATGGAAATAATAGGATATGGGAAATGACACTGCTATTCCGACCAGTGAGCCTGCCATTGCAACCAGCAGCACCTCGAAAGCCAGAATGATCGCAATGGCGATCCTTGGTGTGCCCACTGAGATCATAACACCGAACTCGTAGGTTCTTTCAGTGATCATCATTAATACCGTTCCTAGTATCCCAAATCCCACCACAACATACAGGATCATAATTATTATGAATCCACTTCCACGATCAGATTCAATCGCCTGAACCAGTTCCGGCATAAGTTCTTTCCAATCCATGACCTCGTACTCCTCGTTCGATAACTTTCCGGAAAGGTCTCTGACGACATCAGCAGCAGCATCTGAGTCTTCGAGAATGAGAGAGATGCCCGTGAGCCTATTCTGAGCTGCCAAAAAATACTGTGCTGTTCCCAGGGGCATCATAACCAAACTCTTATTCAGCTCAGGATTCGGAAATTGAAGAGTGCCTTTAACCTCATACAGCCCAGCCGCACTTTGCCCTCTGTATCCCTGCCCGATCATTACAAGGCTGTCGACAACCTGTATTTCAAGCCGCTTCATAAGGTCGGCTCCAAGCAGAACAGATTGCTCATTTAAACTTGCAAGATAGGTACCGGAAATGATCCTGCTTTTTGGATCGCTTAATGCACTTTCTTTCTCAGGATCGATACCAATGACCATAGCCGCCCGACTTTGCTGTTCTCCTGCAACCAATGCATACGATTCTAACCTCGGAACAGCTTCTGTTACCTCGGGCGACTGCTCTATGATATTAAAAAGTGAATCCTCGGAAACTAAGGTGTTTTCAAGTGTTTTTTCCTCCCAATACCCCTTTTGGTGGATCTGTGCATAACCTGTAAATATCCCCACTGTATTCTCTATCATTTGGTCATATGATCCTTCATTCATCGTCCGCATTACTGATGAAAGCATGACCGCAACAATAACTGAAAGCATTGTGATGAACGTGCGTCTTTTATTCCGCCAGATATTGCGCCACGCGAGTTTTAAATACAACATGTTTCAGTTAGCAGTTAGCAGTTAATAATAAAATTGATTACAGATTACTACTTAATGTTGATCCTCGTAGTTTTTAAAATAGAAAATAAGATTCTACATAATTCGTCTGCGTCGTCGTGCATGCTTTCAAACGTCTTTTTATTGATAAAATCGGTGTCTTTTAGGAGATTTAGCCAATACTTTGATTCAAGTGCTTCTTTATATGCTATAGACATTTTAGAGGAAAAATCTGATTTAGATATAGCCCCGTTAGCTTCAGCAACATTTGCTCCAATACTGGTTCCGCTTCGCAGTAATTGTTTTGAAATAACAAATTCCCGCTTCTCTTTACTCAAAAACTGATACCCTTTTACTACACGTATCGCAAAAGCGTATGATTTGTCATATAGATTATTCTTTCCCATGTGTTTTCAATGAAATTGCAATTCCTTAGTAAGAGCTCTAAAAGAACCATTCCTTACAAAATTAATTACAAAGCCCAACAAAACACTGTTTACTGTTAATTGCTTACTGATCACTGAATACGTCTCATATTTTGAACACTGAAAAAACTTTCCGGGATGCCTTCGTTAAATTCCATGGATCTGTACTCCAAAACCGTCTTATGACCTTCTTTATCCATTGGGATCATTTCCACTTTTGAGGGTATCCGCCGGCCGTCAAATTCTTTCACTTCCATTCCATTCATCACATTGATCAGATCTCCGAATTCATCGTAGAACTCCGCCTTTAGCTCAATATATTCTTCCTTTGAGATCCAGGCATCAACTCTTGTCCAAACTACGGGAGCATCCGGCTTAGGGGTCATTTCGATCTTGTAACATTCATAACCCTGTATAGTTTCTTCACCGACCAATTCATGATTATAATCCGTAACGACTGAGGACTCCCTAACCAGGTCGTCATTTGTAAAATCCGAGCCCATCCATGACTGCATCATCATTGACGGAGGCATTTTGATGGTTCTTCCTACACTTGGAACCCAATTCCATATCTCATTACCCCGTTTCAGATATGCTGTTCCCTGGTCTCGTGCGGGAGCAGTGATCAGGATCATCGAGTATTCTGTGCCGCGGCTCCAGGTTTTCATAGACACCTCCCGACTCCAATTCGGCCGAATGATGGTCATCGTAACCTCAGCCTCGAGTGATTCCCCCCGCATTTTATCGTCCATTTTTTGGACGATCTCAGTTGCATTCTGAGCCTGTGCTGTTCCTATTATGAACAGCATTATTGCCATTGTTGAGTATGAAGATATTCTGATAAGCATCATTTTTACCTTTTCGGTTAGTTAACCAAAAATAATATCAAGTAAAAATAGCCAAAACAAGTTAAGTTAACGTGAAGAGCAGGTTTATAAGGTTATTTCTGAACCGTATTGTTTTTCTCGGGAGAATAAACCATGTCGAGAAAATTCTGCAGGATCATAGATCCTACACTGCCTGATTTCTCAGGATGAAATTGCACGCCTATGAAGTTCTCTTTTGCAACAATGGCAGAAAAATCGTTGATGTAATTACAGGTTGCAAGCGTGTACTCACTGACAGGAGCATAATAACTGTGCACAAAATACAGGTAATTTTTGTCGATCAGGTTTTTCAGAATGGGGTGTTCATTTGTAGCCTTAAGCTTGTTCCAGCCCATGTGAGGAACCTTAGCTTTTGTATCATCAAATTTTTTCAAGGAGCCCGGTATAATACCAAGGCCAACTGTGTTTCCTTCAGACGAGGTTTCATAAAAAAGCTGCATTCCGACGCAAATACCAAGAACCGGTTTTGGGGTTTGTTTCAGCCACTTATCAACTTCTTTTTCCTTGAGTGATTCCATGGCTGCTCCGGCATGACCCACACCAGGAAAAATTACTGCCTTAGCACTTTCAAGTTCTTCTGGGGTTTCAGCGAAAAAATATTTGGCTTCAAGGCGCTCCAGGGCATTTGCCACAGAGGCGGTGTTACCGGCTTTGTACTTGATGATAGCGATCATATGTGATCTACAACGTCCCTTTCGAACTGGGGACTAAATTTTTAATGCGCCCGTTCTGTTCAATAGCCATCTTTAAAGACCGGGCGAGTCCTTTAAAGCAGGCTTCAATTTTATGGTGATCGTTTTTTCCTGAGAAACTAACATGTAATGTTGCCTTCAAGTTCATGGCCAGGCTATAAAAAAAATGTTCAACCATCTCGGTGGGAAAGTCTCCAACATACTCTCTGTTGAAATCCCCTTCGAAGACCAAGTAAGGCCTTCCTGACAGATCGATGGCAACGGTAGCTTGCGTTTCGTCCATGGGTAACACGAAACCATAACGCTCAATTCCCATTTTATTACCAAGCGCCTTAGTAATCACCTCCCCTAAAGCAATGGCTACATCCTCGATCGTATGGTGTTCATCTACTTCCAGATCTCCCTCACACGTCAGGGTTATATCAATGAGCCCATGGCGGGCAATCTGGTCAAGCATGTGATCAAAAAAGTTTAAGCCGGTGGAAATATCCGATTTTCCGGTTCCATCAAGATTGACATCAATAGAGATATCAGTTTCATTGGTTTTTCTTGTCACTGAGGCTTTTCGGGATTGCACAATGATATATTTTACCAAGTTATCCCAGTCAGCACCTGAAATTTTTTCCTCCTCATTTCCAATCAGGATTAGTTCTTCATCTTTAGCGTCGATGGTTAGATCAGCATGCCCCTTTTTAAAAACCGGGATACCCTCCTGCTGCAGGATCTTCATTTGATCAGAATCGATCTCTCCTTCACTGATGAGAATATCACGTCCCCCATCGGTGATTGTCTTTAAAGCACGGATCGTGTTCTCACGAAACAGGTATTTTCCGGATGGATCGTTCAGTGCACTTTTGGTGATGGATATCAGCATGACTATTTATTTAGTTTGAATCGGAGCGAATATGAAAAGTCTCGCATCTGAATAGCGAGACAACGAATACCTTCAGCTCACTTCGATATTCAATATTCTTTGATCAATGTTCAATATTCTTAAGAGCCTCAAAGAACCTGTCATTTTCAACAGTCGTTCCTACCGTCAATCTTAGGCAATCTTCACAATGAGGTTCATTTCCGCGATATCTTATGATCACGCCTTCATCGGCCAGATTTTTGTATACCTCCAGAGCATTTTCGATCCTGAACATAACAAAATTTGCATCCGTAGGATAAACGCGTTTGACCTGTGGAAACGTGACGAGCTTTCCGAGCACACGCTCCCTTTCTTCCAATATCGCATCAATATTTTTTTTCACATTATCGATACTGGAAAATGCCTGACTTGCTTTTTGGGCCGTCAGCTTATTAACGTTGTACGGAGCCTTCACCTTCAGCATATATGATATGATCTCTGCATCAGCCAGGGCTACACCTAGTCTGATGCCTGCCAGACCGAATGATTTTGACATGGTCTGAAGTACTACAAGATTATTATAATCCGTGAGATTCCCGGTCAGACTGGCCTGACTGCTGAAATCAATGTAAGCTTCGTCTATAACAACAATACCGCTAAAGTTATTCATCACCTGCATGATATCGTCAATATTCAGGCTATTTGCGGTTGGATTATTGGGGGAGCAAAGAAAGATCATTTTTGTTTCGGGCCGAACCGCCGTCAGTATCTTTTCAGGCTGTAACTGAAAATTTTCAGTTAACAGCACTTCGTCCACAGCTACATCATTAATGGCAGCCGATACCTTATACATGCCGTACGTCGGTGGATTGATGATCACGCGATCTTTACCCGGGGTGCAAAATATTCTGAACAGCAGATCGATTGCTTCATCACTGCCCACACCCACAAATACATTTTCAGTATTTACTCCTCTGAAGGCAGCTATCTTCTCCCTCAGATCATCTTGATAAGGCATTGGATATCGGTTCAATTCCAGATCATCTGCAAAAGGTGCCCCAAAACTGTTTTCGTTGGCATCCAGCAAGATCCCGGAATCAAAATCATCTCTGGCACTGCGATAAGGCTTCAGGTTTTTTATGTTTTCCCTCACCAGGGTTTTGATATCAATTTTCTTCATTTATGGTATGTCTAACATTTAGTTCTGTTGTGATCCAGCGGCGGCTTATTGCTATAGAGCGCTGCTGCCTCACTCTATTTTAAATCTTTCAGTCGCAAAGATACAGCATTTTTATGAGCCTGAAGCCCTTCCAATTCAGCCAGCTTTTCTACTGCGGGACCAACATTCTTTAATCCCTCTTCTGTGAGTGATTGCATGGTAACTGATTTTTGAAACGCGGCTAAATTCACGCCACTGTACATTCGTGCATAGCCATAGGTTGGCAGGGTATGGTTGGTTCCCGAGGCATAATCCCCAACACTTTCAGGTGTAAGCTGACCCAGAAAAACGGATCCCGCATTCATGACCTCATCCACATAAGAATTTGCATTCTTAATATTTATGATCAAATGTTCAGGTGCATACTGATTCGAGAATTCGAATGCTTCTTTCAAGGAATCAGTGGTAATTATAAAACTGTTTTTCAATGCGCCTGACGCCATTTCTTTGCGAGGCAGCTCATTCAGCTGACTCTCAAGTACTTCTTCCAGTGTTTTCAGATCAAAGTCTTTTACAGCTACCAAAACTACCTGACTGTCGCTGCCATGTTCTGCCTGCGAAAGCAGGTCGGCCGCCACATACTCAGGAATCGCTTGCTCATCAGCTATTACCAGTACCTCAGACGGACCAGCCGGCATATCGATACTGATCTGTGCCTCAGCATTTTGCAGGATCATCTTTGCAGCCGTTACATACTGATTACCAGGCCCGAATATCTTATCTACTTTAGGTACGGATCCTGTTCCGATTGCCATAGCAGCTACAGCCTGTGCTCCACCCGCCAGCAGTATCTTGTCTATTCCGGCCTTCTGGGCAATGTAGATGATCTCAGGTGCTACAGTTCCATCTCTGCGAGGCGGTGTAGATAATACTTTAGTAGTGCAACCGGCAATCTTTGCAGGTATGGCAAGCATCATTGCCGTAGATGGGAGTATGGCTGTACCACCGGGAACGTATAAACCAACTCTTTCAATAGGGCGACTGACCTTCATACACTTTACACCAGGCATGGTCTCTACTTCAAGATCCGGTAGCTGCTGTGCTTCATGAAATTGTGAGATATTATTGAAAGCTGTGTCTATTGCTTCCTTAACGGAATCTTCGATCTCAGCTTTAACCCCCATTGGATCCAGTGATACTGTTTTTAACTTCACACCATCGAACTTTTCCGTATATCGTATTATAGCATCATCTCCCTCTTTCTCCACTGCATCAATGATGGGTTGAACCGTATTAAAGATGGACGTAAAATCGATCTTCGGTCTTTGCAGCAGTTTTTCTATTTCATCCGGTTTTAGATCTGCGTAGGTATATGTTCTCATTTCATTGCCTTTATAGTCAGAGGCAGAGCCTCAATTAGCCATTCCGCAGCAGAGCAGCGGAATGAGCTTTGGTTTGCTTTTACTTCAATATTGTATATTCGTTGTTCCTTTTTGCGTGTTCTACAAGATCATACTTTCAATAGGCAGCATCACAATATCTGATGCGCCTGCTTCCTTCAATTCCTCCATCACCGTCCAGAATTTCTGCAGTGGGATCACGGTGTGAATTGCCACCATATTGTCTTCAGCAAGGGGCATTACAGTCGGGCTTTTCATAGATGGTATGATTCTTTTGATATTCTCCACAGCGGAAGTTGATGCATTCATCATGATGTACCGACTCTGGGCTGCCTGCTGATAACCATCCATTCTCACCAAAAAGCGATCGATCAGTTCCTTCTTTCCCGGTGATAACTCTTTATTGGTTCTGATAAGTTGGGTCTGTGATTCCAGGATGGTATCCAATTCCACTAACCCATTGGCACGTAATGTTCCCCCTGAAGACACAAGGTCAACAATAGCATCAGCGACTTCAAGCTGAGGTGCGATCTCAACGGCTCCCGAGATCTCTATCACCTGAATATCAATGTCTCTCTCTTTAAAAAACGTTCGCGTTAGATTTGGGTAGCTTGTAGCAACCTTCTTTCCGTCAAAATCTTCCGGTTTTTTGATGTCTCCGTTTTTAGGAGCAGCCAGGGATAACCGGCATTTTCCATATCCCAGATCACGAATAGGTGTTACATCCGCCCCGGTTTCCTGAGTTTCGTTAGCCCCTACAAACCCGAGGTCACAAACGCCATCCTGAACATATTCCGGGATATCATCGTCACGGAGCAGCAGTAACTCAACATCAAAATTCCTGGTCTTGACGATAAGGTTACGTTTATAGTTATCAAATTCTATTCCAATGCCTTCAAGCAATGCAATGGTCTTATCTGTCAAACGACCACTTTTTTGAATAGCAATACGCAGTGAAGTTGAAGAGTCCTTCGTTCGGTTCATAATATCAGTAAGTAATTGGTTGGTTTAAAAATTGGAAACAGGTTTAAACGGTCGTGAAAAAAGCGTGCGTCTTTAATGCACATGAATATAATGATGTCCCTGAAGGGCATGATGGACACCATGATGTACCAGATGAGATATACGTGTATGTAAGTAATTCTTTTTCACGTGCTAAAAATAGGGATTGTTTGATTTGTGTACAACCTGTTAACACACTTTTAACGAATCTTTTGCCGGAAAACGTTTCACTCTGAACTAAACTTTTTGGCCTTTTGCTATGTTATTTCATTGAATTAATAAAGAGATAAAATTCATGAGATCACTTCTGCTAATACTAATAACAGGATCTTTAATGACTACAAACTTATCAGCACAGATGGAAGAGGATTTTGACCTTCAGGATCATCGTTGGAATAACAGAGTATTGCTTGTCTTTTCACCCAATAGTATACATACTGACCTTACGGCAACCATGGAAATGGTCGAAAATAACCGGAAAGGTTTCACAGAAAGAGACTTAAAAGTTTTTCAGGTGTTAGGGAACATTGGTACCTCTTCAGGCGATGAAGTGCTGAATAACAATGATGCAAAAAATCTGAGAGAACAATTTGATGTAGCTCCATCTGAATTTAAGATCATATTAATAGGAAAGGATGGTACTGAAAAATTACGGTCAGAAGAAGCCATAACTAAAACCAAGTTATTCGAAGTCATAGACGCAATGCCAATGCGCCGGTTAGAAATGAAAGGAGATGGTTAAGGCATAGCTAATTTCTTACCTTTGCAGCATCAAATAATAAAACAACATAATTCGCAGATGAAAATAGACATTAACTGGCTGGGTAAAAACTTTCACTTTGAAGCCGAGAATGATACTAAAGGCAAGATCCGTATTGATGGGAATAATGAGATTGGTGGACTAGAAGGCGGACTTGCCCCCATGCAGTTATTACTTGCCGGTGTTGGAGGCTGCAGTGCCATCGATGTCTTACACATATTGGAAAAACAACAACAAGAGGTTGATTCGCTGAAAGTAGAAGTTGACGGAGACCGGCAGGAAGTTGAGGGAGCATCTCATACAGAATACCGAAGCATTCATCTTCATTTTATACTCTCCGGCAAACTGAATGCCAAAAAAGTGGAACGGGCCCTCAAGTTATCCATCACAAAATATTGCTCAGCGTCCAAAGCATTGGAGAAAGGGTCAGACATCACCTATGATTACAAGATCATATAACGAAAACCGCTCAAAATTGCTTCTGAAGCACATTTTAGGTATTTTATAATGATAAAAATTCAATAAATTAATTAATTTTCTATGGCTAAATGTGAGTTATACCAAGACGTTAAAGGTGAATGGAGATGGAGACGCGTTTCCAAGAATGGTGATATTGAGGCCTTTTCCAGTCAAAGTTTTGAGAAAGAAGAAGATGCACGAAAAGACGGAAAAGAGTGTAAAGAGTGCACCAGCTATCTGCGAAAGTTTTAACTGAGTCTGACCATTTTATTATCAAAGCCTCTCCATTTGGAGAGGCTTTGTTAGTTTTGGGGAATAGTATCACTGACTCACATCCCTCTGGTTGTGAGCTGAAGCTCTCAACCGGTCTCCCTTCTAGGGAGAATTCTCTTAATGCACATTTGAAAGTTAATCTAAAACTGCAAAGCTTAAAATACCTTCTATATATCCATAAGGAGAAATTCCCTCTTCGAAGGGATCGTAAATGATCGCCAGATCATTTACAGGGGGATGTATGTGGTCGTTCAAAGATCACAAGCTATTATCAAAAGCCTTGATCGCATTCAGTATCATTTGAACGGATTTCTTGTAGAATTCCTGCGGAATAGTCTCAAAATCATCTGTATGCTGATGGTAATGTTCATGATCAGCAACACCGAAGTAAATAAAGGAAACCCCTTCCTGATGAAACGGGCCATGGTCTGAAGCATAGGTCCAGTCATCAAGGCCGCTGTCTGGATCATCATGACCGTAAAGCACATTGACTCCGGCTTTGTCGATATCTTCCAGTACGGGTTTTAATTCAGGATAGTGATAAGTTCCAACTGCGTAGATCTCATTCTCATTATTTTGGGCTATCATATCCAGATTGATGTTCATTTTTACCTTATCCAGAAATACAGAATCCTGAACCAGAGCTCTGGCCCCCTGCAGCCCCATTTCCTCAGCATCAAAAGCAGCAAACACCAGGGTGTGATTTGGTTTTACATTATTGAAATAATCGATGTAAGCCATTAAAGCCGCTGTACCTGAAGCATCATCATCTGCTCCATTAAAGATCAACGAGTCCCTCATTCCAATATGGTCATAATGAGCCGTGATCACGATCACCGAATCCGAACTACCGGATACCTGACCGATCACGTTCACTCCGGTCATTGCCTCATCCTGACGGCTGTTAAATGTGAATTCATGAGTGTATGACCCGTGAAACGGCTCTGCTCCTTCTTCCTCAAATCGTTGAATCAGATATTCACGGGCAATTCTGTTGCCTTTTGTTCCGGTACGGCGGCCTTCAGTAGAATCGGAAGATATCACCCGCAGGTCTTCAATAAGCTGATCTGTATTAACTGAATACTCCTGTTCAGTTTCACTTTGTTCAACAGAACATGAAACAAAAAGAAGTACAAATAACGATAGAAGCAGTGTTTGGTTTAAGTAATTCATTGATCGATTAAGTTTATAGATTGATAGCTTATAAAATGAAAAAGGGATCTATTTAAAAATATCTTTGCGAAGATGCATGGAAACAAGCATATGAGGAACGTCCACGACTTCAGCTATCTTCAGATCGCCAGCCAGCGAAAGCAATGCATATGCATCATTCCGGCTCATCCCTTTTTCTTCCTCAAGGTAGTCGATCATAAATCGTGTGGCTTTTTTTGATGCCTCATCGATCGTTTCAGCAAAAGCCGTTACAGCATAATACTCATCCGTTTCATACTGAGGCTCAGTGATAATTCTTCCATCTTTGATAACCTCAACCTCGTATATAATATTCATGGGGGCCTCTATAGCCGTTCCGCACACTTCACCATGACCCTGAGCTGCGTGTGCATCACCTATCGAAAATAAGGCACCTTCTACAAATACAGGAAAATAGATGGTAGAACCTTCCGTCATGTTAGGATCGTCCATATTACCGCCATTAGCTCTTGGGGGGATGGTAGAAAGCATCTCATCAGTATCGGGAGCCACGCCCATCACGCCGGGAAAGGGTTTTAACGGAATCTCAATGTCCTCAGAAAATTTTGCGGTTTTTCGGTCTTTACCAAGCTCAAAGGTTTTCAAGTATGGTTCGTCAAACTCATCAGCAAGAAATCCAAAACCGGGTATAATGGCCGTCCAGCCCCAGTCACCCATCTCAACTTTATGGAGAGTGACCTTAAGAACATCACCGGGTTCTGCTCCTTCCACATAAACCGGTCCCGTAAGTGGATGGATAGGATCGAAACTCAAGTTACCAAGATCTTCAACCGTGGAGTTTATTGTAAGCTGTTTGGCCGAGGCTTCTTGAGTAGCCACTTTTACCACAGATCCAGATGGTACAGTGAGAACCGGTTCAATAGCTCGGCTCCAGCGTGCATGCGTCTGAGCATCAGTTAACTCATAATCGTATTCAATTTCTTTTGTTATAGGTTTCTCAGTCTGTGTTATGCACCCGGCAGTAGTTAATCCCGTTATAACTATCAGTAATAATATCGACCGTATCATAGTATCTCCTTATTAAATTTATTAATTACAACACTGCTTATTCTTACCACTCACATCCCTCTGGTTTCGAGCCGAGGCTCTCAACCGGTCTCCCTTCAAAGGGAGAATTCTTTTAACACAACTTTGAAAGTTAATATAAAACTGCAAAGCTTAAAATACCTTCAACATCTCTCTAAAGAGAATTCCCTCTTTGAAGAGGGACAGTAAATGATCGCAAGATCATTTACAGGGGGATGTGAGTCAGTCTGCTATACTCCTCCAGCCAATAGCCGGCTAACAAAATCATCCAGGTAAAGAATAACATTCGGTAGGTTTTTCTTCACTTCCACATCGTTAATTCTGACAAACCTCACCCCTAATTCTTCTATTCTTTCCTGACGAACTTTATCGTCTGTAAATTTTTCCGGATAATCATGACTAATCCCATCTATCTCTATCGCCACCATGATCTCGTGACAATAAAAATCTACTATGTAATTCAATATTGGCACTTGCCTGTGAAACTCAACACCCAATGATTTACCTTTTATTTGTTCCCAAAGAAGTACCTCACTCAGTGTACTGTTCTTTCGTAATTCCCGTGCTAAGTATTTCAGTTTTCGGTTATATGGAAGGATCTTATTCGGCATTGTGTACCCCATGTATTTTCCTGGCCTGATTAACCCACTCACATCCCTCGGTAAAATCAGTGAACTGATTTTAGCCTCTCCCTTCTAAGGGAGAATGCTCTTTGGTCAGTTCATGAGTTTGCTTAAACATCAAAATTCTAAACACGTTTAGAAAATCTTTAAAAAGAAAATTCCTCTTTAAAGACGGACCGTAAATGATCTTCTGATCATATACAGAGAGATGTTACTCCAGTGGAAATGTGAGGAGATACGATCAGTTATACAAGTAAACAGATATAAAAAAACTCCTGCCCTCTTTCGAAAGCAGGAGTTCAGATAACTATTATAAACTCAGGATCGCATTAAACGATTTTAGAGATAAGGTCAGCAGTACGTGCAGAATAACCTGCTTCGTTGTCATACCAACCAATTATTTTGACAAGATTACCATCTACTTTGGTACTCAGACTGTCAAAGATATTTGAGTGTGGGTTACCAATGATATCACTGGAAACAAGATCCACTTCAGAGTATTCCAGAACACCTTTCATAGGTCCTTCAGCAGCTGCCTTGAAAGCGGCATTTACTTCTTCTTCTGTTGTTTCTTTTTCGAGAACCACAGTAAAGTCAGTTAAAGAGCCGGTTACGGTAGGTACACGTACGGCTCCACCATCCAGCTTGCCATCAAGGTGTGGCAGTACCAGTCCCACAGCTTTTGCGGCACCTGTTGTGGTAGGCACGATGTTCACAGCTGCTGCACGAGCTCTGCGAAGATCTTTATGTGGACCGTCAACCAAAGCTTGGTCACCTGTATAAGAGTGAATTGTGGTCATAAAACCTTTAACGAGCCCAAACTTGTCATCCAGTACTTTCGCCATCGGGGCAAGGCAGTTGGTTGTACAACTTGCATTGGAGTAGACCTCAACATCTTTGTCGATCTTCTCATCATTAACACCCAACACAATGGTCTGTACATCATCACCGGAAGCCGGAGCAGAAATGATCACTTTTTTGGCACCGGCTTCAAGATGCTTTCCGGCACTTTTCGCATCACGGAATAATCCAGTGGATTCAATTACTACTTCTGCACCAAGGTCACCCCATTTCAGGTTAGCGGGATCTCTTTCAGCAGAAACCTTAAAGCTGTGTCCGTCTATGGTAATTTTATCACCGTCCACAGAAACATCTCCGGGATAAGTTCCCTGAGCTGAGTCATATTTGAACAGGTGAGCCAGTGTTTTAGTGTCGGTCAAATCGTTGACACCAACAATTTCAATGTTATCTTTATGATCTGCGAGGATTGAACGGGTCACCATTCTTCCGATCCTTCCGAACCCGTTAATTCCTACTTTTATTTTTGACATTTCTAATCCTTATTTATGATTAAATATTAATGCTCTTCATTCAATTAACACAATGTAAAAAGCACTTATAAAGTTCTTATGAATCCTTCTAAAAGTACCATTATAACGCCCTATTTTCAATGTTTTACCCATTACAGCCCCAGATATAATATGCTCTTTGAAATGGGAGCGCTTTTCTGTGTATCTTAAGGCAAATAATTATAAAACTAGTTAAAAATTACACTGCTATGCCTGACCAAACGCTGGAGAAATATAGAAACGAGACCTACCTGGATTTTTCAGATCCTACAAACGACAAAGCCCAGAAAGACGCACTTGAAGAAGTTCGTTCAAACTTCGGTAAAGTACATGATTTATATGTGAACGGAGAATTTATAAAAGGCGATGCCGGTACATTTGATAGTATAAACCCCGGAAACCTTTCTGAAACCATTGGAACCTTTCAGATGGCGAGCAAGGATCAAGCCTTTGATGCCCTCGACAAAGCATGGGACGCTTTTGAAAGCTGGCAATACGTTTCTGCTGAAAAACGAGCAGATTACCTGTTTAAAGCAGCTGATGTTGTACGTCGCCGCAGACTTGAGATCAACGCATGGATGATCAGCGAAGCCGGAAAGAACTACCTGGAGGCTGATGCCGACACCTGCGAAGCCATTGACTTTATCGAATACTACGCTCACGAGGCCCTCCGCATTGATGACGGAATGGATGTACTCGAAGAAACCTGGGGCGACCATAACCGAACCATCTACATGCCGATCGGTGCCGGTGTCTCCATTTCACCATGGAACTTCCCGTTCGCGATCTTTGTGGGTATGTCTATTGCCCCTATTGCCGTTGGTAACACGGTTGTTGCCAAACCGGCTCCTGACACTCCAAAAATGGGACACCTCCTTGCTGAGATCCTAGATGAAGTAGGACTGCCTGACGGTGTATTCAACTACGTGACCGGTGGTGATATTGAAGTAGGTGAGAATCTTGCCAAAAATCCGAAAACACGTTTTATCACATTTACAGGATCTAAAGGAGTCGGACTCCACCTTAACAAAATAGCAGCCGAAGTTCCGGAAGGACAGAAATTCCTGAAGCGCATGGTTTGCGAGCTTGGCGGCAAGAATGCAACAGTGGTTGATGAGGATGCTGATATTGATGCAGCAGCTGATGAGATCGTTAAAGGTGCTTTCGGATTCCAGGGACAAAAATGTTCAGCCAGTTCTAGAGTTGTTGCTCATGAAGCTATTTATGATGAACTGCTCGAAAAAGTAACCGAAAAAACAAAAGCCCTGAACATCGGTAATCCAAAAGAAAATAACATCTCCGGTCCGGTGATCAATCAAAAAGCCGTGGACAAGATCATGGGCTATATTGAGATCGGGAAAGAAGAAGGCAAACTTATGGCCGGCGGTAAAATGGCTGAAACGGAAGAGGAAGGATACTACATTGAACCTACCGTTTTCGCTGATATCGATGAGAATGCCCGCATTGCACAGGAAGAGATCTTTGGACCTGTGACTGCATTCATCAAAGCTAAAGACACTGACGATGCGTTGCGCATTGCCAACGGTGTTGACTATGCGTTGACCGGTGCCTATTTCTCAAATGATGAAAAGAAAGTGGATCGTGCACTCAGAGAATTCAGAGTCGGTAACCTGTATATCAATAGAAAATGTACCGGAGCCCTAGTTGGAGCACAGCCGTTCGGTGGCTTCAAATTGAGTGGTACCGATGCCAAGGCCGGTGGACGTGATTACCTCAAGTATTTCCTTGAGCCTAAATCCGCAACACTGCGTCCCAAGGATGAGGTAGATTACGACCTGCAAAAATTCGAATTCTCCAATAAGTAATTACGAGAATCGTTTTTAAAGCTTATTAAAGCCCTGCATGCGAAAGTGTGCAGGGCTTTTTATGTATATATAAAGTAAGAGAGTCATTGCAAGGGTTGCAGTGAACAAAGTGAACACAACCCGCGGCAATCTCCTTGATCTATTTGGGAGCTCGATTTAGGGAGATTGCTTCGTCGAAAGGCGTTATAGCTCGAAATTTAGCATTATTGATTCCTCGCAATGACCGGTAATATAGGCAACGTCATTGCGAGGCCTTCAGCGAAGCAAAGGCCGTGGCAATCTGCCTGATCTACTTGGGAGCTCGCTATCAGGAGATTGCTTCGTCGTTTAACTTACTGCCCCAACATTATACACCCGGCCTCCTCGCAAAGACCGGTTGCTGTTCACGTTGACTTTTTTAAATTAAACTATGCCTCAAAGAAAGCAACTTTACGTTTACATTCTTACCAATAAGAATCACACTGTATTGTATACAGGCATTACGAGTGATCTTATAAATCGAGTTTGGAAGCATAAAAATAAAGTAACAAAGGGCTTCACTAAAAAGTATAATGTTAATAAATTGGTCTATTACGAAGGTCCCGGTGACCCAATTTATGCTATAGAACGAGAGAAAAAGATAAAAGCCGGATCTAGACAAAAGAAAATAGAACTGATAGATACATTAAATCCTGAATGGCGGGATCTTTATGAAGAGCTTATTCCCGATAATTATAGGAGTTTTAATGAGTCTGAACGTAAGAAATGAAGTCATTGCGAGGGTTGCAGTGAACGGAGTGAACACAACCCGCGGCAATCTCCTTGATCTATTTGGGAGCTCGATTTAGGGAGATTCCTTCGTCGAAAGGCGTTATAGCTCGAAGTTAAGCATTATTGACTCCTCGCAATGACCGGTAATATAGGCAACGTCATTGCGAGGCCTTCAGCGAAGCAAAGGCCGTGGCAATCTGCCTGATCTACTTGGGAGCTCGATTTAGGGAGATTGCTTCGTCGAAAGACGTTATAGCTCAAAGTTACGCATTATTGACTCCTCGCAATGACCGGGAACCCCCTACACTGTCTTAATCATCCAGGTCTACATCATCGGGGGCGTCGTCTTCATCAACGAGGTCGTCCACATCGGGAGTGTCTTCAAGATCTTCGTCATCTTCATCGTCTTCAGGGATTGGCACCACGTCCTTTTTTGGCTTGACCTCAGGTTTGGCCCCTGCCCGTTTCAGGATATGGGCAATATCTTCCTGATCATTATCCATAGCGATGATCATCGCTGTATCTCCGTTCTTATCGCGAAGTTTGACATTTGCACCCTGCTCGATAAGGTATTTTACGACGTCCGTATTTCCGGCCTTTGCTGCAACCATCAATGCAGTGTGCCCCCATCGCTGCTGCGCATCTACGTCTGCACCGGCATCAACCAATAATTTTACTGCCTCAAGGTCTCCGGCACGGGCGGCAGCTATCAAAGCAAGGTCTCCGATCTCAGCTCCCTTATCAATGAAGAGCTTGATCAATTCAACATTGGCATTTTCTGCAGCTCTGTTCATGGCCGTACCACCCATTTTTGTAGTGATATTAAGGTCGGCTCCTTCCGAAACCAAGTATTTAACGACATCCGTATGATCTTTTTCAGAAGCAACGATCAGGGCAGAAGCTCCGCTTTTATTCGTTTCATTGATATCCGCCTTACCCTTAAGAAGCTTTTTTAACTCCTCAAGATCTCCTGCTTTTGCAGCTTCTATTATTGCTGGTTGCTCCATAATGCTATACCTATTTTTACCGTTCTAGTTGGCGTGATGATAAAAAACGGAACGTATATCTCAAACTTATTCTTTAATAAATTTTCAGAAGGTTATAAGATTTGGGTTTTGACGGAAGACCGGGGACGGACGACCGTAGACCGGGGGTCCTTACCAATGTCATGCTTGGAAATACTGTTCCGGAGGCCTCAGCTTCTAGTTCCACTACTACTACAGCAAAAGACTTAGGAATTCAATACAACACCGGGAATTCCTCCTTCGAAGGAGGTGCCGGGCTGAGCGAATGCGAAGTCTGGCGGTGGATGTACGGGGGTTCGTTGGCTTAGTTGCCCTTATTCATACACTGACATCCCTCGGTAAAATCAGTTCACTGATTTTAGCCTCTCCCTTCAAAGGGAGACATCCGATGGAATATTGAACAAGGAATAACGAATAATGAATTTCGAAGGGTTTGTAATAAAAATATAGGTTCTGATCTTACAACATAAGCGCTGACATTCTCTTCACGCTTGGTTGCCCGCATCAGCGAAGGGTTAATAAAGTGTATCACATTGCAGATTACATTATTTGTAAACCCTTCGCTTGTGAACCGGAAGACTTCACCGGTTCAGGTAATTATGATGCTTATCATTAAACAACTTCAATATTGGATGTTCCTTGTTGGATATTCGATATTTAATTCGCCTCCCGGTCTTCAATTCTATCCCACTCAAAACTCAAAACTAATCACTCAAAACTAAACATTACCTAAGCATCCCCTCAGCTAAATGCCCATGAATAAACTCCTGCCCCGTCTTTCTCTTAGTGCCGGGGAGTTGCACTTCTTTAAGGACTACCGTCCCGGTTTCACACCCTGCCAACAGCTTCTCATCGTGTTCGGTAAGTTCTCCGGGCTTCAGATCCAGATCCGGACCGACCTCAGAGGCGTACATATTGAATTTATCGCCGTTCAATGAGGCCCATGCTGTTGGGAAAGGACTTAATCCCCTGATCTTATTATGAACTTCGATAGCAGGCCGGTTAAAATCGACATGACAATCCTCTTTGAATAATTTGGGAGCCGGCGTCGCTTTTTGATGATCCTGAGGCTTCAATTCGTACTCCCCGGAATCGATCAGATCGAGGGCCTCGAGGATCAGCTCGCTGCCCATATCCCGCAATCTGCCATACAATTCTCCGGTTGTCTCGTTCTGTCCGATCTCTGTGCTTTTCTGAAGAAGGATATTACCGGTATCCACCTTTTCATCCAGAAAGAAGATCGTGCAGCCGGTTTCTTTTTCACCGTTCATGATGGCCCAGTGAATAGGAGCCGCGCCCCTGTATTTCGGAAGCAAAGAAGCATGAAGATTCACCGAACCTATCTCAGGGATCTCAAGTATATGATCTGGAAGGATCCTGAAAGCCACAACCACAAAAAGATCGGCCTTCAATGCCTTCAGCTCCTCTGCAAATTCAGGTGAACTTAGGTCTTCCACTTCTATGACCGGGAGACGCAATTCCAGGGCTTTGGCTTTTACGGGGGTGGGTGAGGTCTTTGAACCGCGGCCTCGTCGCTTATCGACGTTGCTCACCACAGCTTTTATGGTATGCTCTTCAGACTGATGAATCTTCTCTAAACTGGGAACCGCAAACTCCGGCGAACCCATAAAAACGATATCCATTGCTCTAATCTTCCTTTTTCGGGACTACAGGATATTTGATTTTCTTATTCCCTGAATCGATCTCTTCCAGTTCTTTTTTGTGAAGCCGTTTCTTGAACGTACTTAGATAGTCTATGAAAAGGGTTCCTTCAAGGTGATCGTATTCGTGCTGGATCACGCGTGAGGTCCACCCACCCGCTTCCAAGCGGTGCTTATTGAAATCACGGTCAAAGAACTCAATCACAACGGTTTCCGGACGAAAGACCTTATCATTCACATCCGGAATACTCAGGCACCCCTCTTCCAGAGGTACTTTATTTCCGCGTTTTTCAAGGATAAGCGGATTGATGAATACCATGGGACCGTAAGGAACTTCTCCTTCCTCGATCATAGCGTCGGTATCCATCACAAATAATTTTAAAGAGCGACCGATCTGCGGAGCCGCCAACCCAACGCCATCGGCATTGTACATGGTCTCAAGCATGTTATCGATCAGTGTTTGTAGTTCAGGACTGTCTTCTTCAATTTCCTCAGCTTTTTTCAGTAAAACAGGGTCATTGTAGGTTACAATAGGTAGTATGGGCATGATGTATTATGAATTCGTATCTAGATAATTTTGTAAGATGATAGCCGCAGCAATACGGTCAACGCGTCCCTTTTCTTGCCTTTTCTTTTTTGGCACTCCGACCTCTAACATGATATCTCGGGCACGGGATGAGGTGTAACGTTCATCAATTTTAATAATTTCAATATCAGGAAATTTTTTTTCCAGCTTCCTGATAAACTTTTCAACCATTTGCGTAGCCGAGCCTTCATCTCCGCTGAGAGACAAAGGCCAGCCGATCACAAACTTTTTTACAGGTGCTTGTTTAACAATATTCCCGATCTCTGTAAATACATTTTCCGGAGAAAATGTTCCAACCGGACTTGCAATGGTTTGCAGCAGATCGGTTTGAGCAATTCCGATGCGCTTTTTACCAACGTCAATTCCAATAAGGCGGGCATAATCCTGCAAAGAATCAATAAGTCTTATTTCTTGTCTTTAACATCTTCAAGAGGCTGACGCAAAAACTTCTTCATCAGTTTACTGGGCTTGAAATGTGTTTTTCGGTGAGCCGGTACGTAGATCACCTCGTTTGTCTTTGGATTACGCGCTTTTGGTTTTGCCTTGGTCTCCTTCACTTCAAACACGCCAAAATCACGTATCTCGATACGACATTCCGTATCTGCCGACATCATGATCTCTCTTAAAGCTACAATTACGGCATCGACCCATGGCTCTGCCTGAATCATGGGTTCATCCATAGATTCTGCCACCCGACGTACTACATCTCGTTTTGTGTATGTCATCATAGTATTATTATTTAGTTTTTCTGCTAACCTTTACGATCGCAATGTATTTTTTGTCCTTCCTACTATTCGCATACGTACTTTTGTTAGTACTTTTTAGCTAACACGAATAAATATTGATCATTGTAAAGATAAGTTGATTAAAAATCTACCCTAACTGCATTATAAACTATAGTCTTAACTTAACAGTGTTATGCAGATCAGACCGATGACGGAGGACCGTGGACCGGGGTGTCAGCTGACAATCTCTTCACGCTTAGTTGCCCGTATCCGCGAAGGGTTAATAAAGTGTATCTCATTGCAGATTACATTATTTGTAAACCCTTCGCTTGTGAACCGGAAGACTTCACCGGTTCAGGTAATTATGATGCTTATCATTAAACAACTTCAATATTGGATGTTCCTTGTTGGATATTCGATATTCAAAAAATCCTCCTTCGAAGGAGGACCGAAGACCGGACACATCCTCAGCTTTATTCGATGTAATTTTGAACCGGAGTTTACAGGATTTGCTGCATCATACACCAAAGGCAGGTCATTGCGAGGCTCTCTGCGAAGCAAGAGCCGTGGCAATCTCCCTGAACTGCTTGGGAGCTCAATTCAGGGAGATCCCGGATCGGCGACTCCACTTCTTTTCGTCTTGTCCGGGATGACTTGGGTGGTCAATTTAGGCAGATTGCTTCGTTTTTTTTATTAAGGACCGAGGACGGAAGACCGGAGACCGGGTTTTGAGCGATGCTCAAATTATCAAATCAACCTAAGGTGAACTTCAAAACTCAATGTTGAATGCTGAATGTTCGATATTCCCGTCCACCGTCTTCGGTCTTCGGTCAATCAATACTACTCATACCGCAGCACGTTCTTCACGCCTTCGATCTTCTCCAGGCGCTTCATGATGCGTTCCAGATGATCGATACCATCCACATACAAGGTGATGATGCCCTCGAACATGCCGCTGTCACTGCTTACGTTGATACTTTTCATATTCGTTTCCAGTGCTTTCGACAACACGTCCGTGATATCATTGATCATACCCACCCGATCACCACCGATGACCTTGATGGCACCCAGGAATTTGGTATCCAGATTCTTAGCCCAGCTGACATCCACGATGCGTTCGGCCTCTGTCTTCAGCAAATGCTGTGCATTATTACACATAGCACGATGGATCTTGATATCGCCGGTTCGGCTGATAAAGCCGATCACATCATCACCGGGAATGGGGTTACAGCAATTGGCATAGGAGTACTTGATATTACTCAGCTCACCATTGATATACAGTGATTTACCATCTCCATAGGACCGCGCCTCACTCAAGTATTTATCCTGTATCTCCTCTTCTGTAACCTGTTTGCTCTCTGACTCATCAGACTCAGAATCGTCATGCCGACCGGTGCTTTTATAGTTCTTGACGGCTTTATACAGATCCTTGACCTCAAAAACACCGGATCCAATATCAAAGAAAAGCTCCTGTGTGGATTCAAAATTGAATCGCTTGGCAAATTTATTCAGCTCTTGTTCAGAGATCTCAATGCTTCCTTTTTTGGCCCGCTTATCCCAGATCTCGCGGCCTTCTTCAGCCACTTTCCGCTGCTTCTGCTTGATGAACTGCCGGATGCGCGACTTCGCCTTATGCGTTACCACATCATCTATCCAATCCGGATTCAGGTTGATCTTGTTCCCGGTAATGATCTCCACCTGATCCCCATTGTGAAGTTTTTGCCGCAGCGGGACCATCTTGCCGTTCACCTTAGCCGCCATGGCGCGCTCACCGATCTCACTGTGGATCTCAAAGGCAAAATCGATAGGTGTAGCATTTCTGGGCAGGGTCTTCAACTCCCCATTCGGAGTAAACACATAGATCTCATCCTTATACAGGTTCAGCTGAAAATCTTTCACGAAATCGGTTGCGGCATCAGGACGTGGGTTATCCAGGACATCCCGGACCCAGCTCACAAATTTATCGAGGGTATCTGACCCCTGCTGAGCACCTTCCTTATATTTCCAGTGGGCCGCCAGGCCTTTTTCGGCAATGTCATCCATGCGGCGGGTACGGATCTGCACCTCCACCTTACGGCCTCTGTTGGTGATCACCGTGGTATGCAGCGACTGATATCCGTTGGCTTTGGGAACCGAAATGAAATCCCGGAAGCGTTCAGGGATCGGGGTGTACCAGTCCGTGATAATGGAATATACCCTCCAGCAATCTTCTTTGGTGTGCGGATCCTCCAGGATGATACGAATGGCAAACAGGTCATAGATCTCCTCGAACGGCTTTTGCTGCCGCTGCATCTTTCGGTAGATGGAAAAGATATGCTTCGGCCGGCCCTTGATCTCAAAATTCAGCTTCATCTTGCCGAGCTCATTCTTGATCGGCTCCATGAATTCATTGATGAACTCTTCCCTGTCCTCTTTTTTCTCCCGAAGCTTGCGTGCCACGAATTTGTAGGAAGTCGGATCGATGGTCTTGAAACAGAGATCCTCCAGTTCATTCTTGATCCGGAATAAGCCGAAGCGGTGAGCCAGCGGGGCGTATAGGTCCATGGTTTCAGACGCGATCTTAACCTGCTTATCGCGCTTCAGATGCTGAATCGTCCGCATATTATGCAGGCGATCCGCAAATTTGATAAGCACCACGCGTATATCCTCCGCCATGGTCAGCAGCAGCTTCATAAAAGCCTCGGCCTGCTTGCTGTCGCGACTCTTAAAAACGCCCGTGATCTTGGTCACCCCGTCAATGATGACCGCCACTTCTTCCCCGAACCAGTAACGGATGTCGTCCAGGTTCACATCGGTATCTTCAACCGTATCGTGCAGCAACGAAGCGATGACAGAAACATCATCAATATTGATCTCACTTGCCACGATCTTGGCTACTTCCACCGGGTGATAATAATACGGTTCACCGGAAGCGCGGGTCGTTTCCTTGTGAGAAAGATAACAGAGTTTAAACGCTTTGGTGATAGCCTCCGCATCCACATCCTGAATGTGCTCCTGACACACCTCGATCAGGTTCTGAAGGTCATCAGCCTGAACGTTATCGAGGGTATAACCCTCAAGATCATATTTATCTATGGAAGCAACTCGGCTCATATACTATTTTTCTACCGTTAAAAGTAGGTATTAAGTTGGTTTAAATCATTATGTGAAGTGAAGTCAATGAAATAAGCTGAACTTTTTATCCTTCGCGCTTTTATTTCTGACTGTTTTATAAAACTGAAGGCAAAGAATCTCACTTGATGATAAACTACAAAATTGACTTAAGCTTTGAGATCACGCCGGTAGTCGGACACAGTCCCTCGCGATCTACCTAAAGCCTCATAAAACTTTATACGCGCTCAGGATGGCAGCCAGAATAACCGTTGTCACTCTGAGCGCCTACTCTATAATAACGATCACTTCATGTTAACGCGAAGAGTCTCAGTTGATTATCAGCATCAAAAATAATACTAGCTTTGAAGACCCTTCTCCACCAGCCGGCGGATCAGGATGACAACTCTATTTGGTTGGCAACCCTTTTTAGTCCACCTTTTGCGTATCACTAAATTATGTAATTCCATACAAAAAAAGCGGACGTGACATTCACATCCGCTTAATGATCACGTATTCCGTCAATTAGAAACTGATAGACACACCGAAAGCAATAATGCCACTGCTTTCTTTTACATCCTCCAGGTTCGGATTTTCCAGATCATAGGAAGTGTAGCGGTATTCAACAAATGGTTTTATCATTGGCAGGATGGATACTTTGGCACCGGCCATCATATTCCAGAACAAACTGCTTTCATCACCGGTTTCAGGACTCAAATTATTAGGATCATTTTGAACGTCCGTTACAACCTGATCATAATTATTGGTTCCCAAACCAAGGCCTACGTAGGGCTCTAAAAGTCCGAGTGAAACGCCACCTATAGCAGACACTCCCAATTCATAGTTGGTCAGGTCTTCAGAATAGGTGATACCATCGCGCGAAACATCGTTTTCATCACTGAAATAACTGCCGTGTACTCGTATTCCAAGATTCACGATAGGCAGCTGCTGCAGAATACCTTTTTGAATGCGGATGCCAAATCCGTTCTTGGGATCTTCCTCACGTAACTCATACGAGGCTCCGATCTCAAATTGTGCAAAGGTACTTGCTGAAAACAAGGCTGTGATGATAACGATCAGGGGTAATATTTTCTTCATAGGAACTCTCCGTTTTTTTATGGTTGCCTAAAGTTACAAAAGAGTTGGGATAGTTTTGAGTGGCAGATAGGCGTTAGGTGCAAGGTTTTAGGTTTTAGGTTTTAGGTGTTAGGTGCAAGGTGCAAGTTTGTGAGTTTTGACCGAGGAGGAGGACCGTAGACCGGGGTCTTTGTTCCGGAGGCCTCAATTTTTAATTCAACAACTACTACAGCAGAAGGCTCAGGAATATAATAAAACACCGGAAATTCCTCCTTCGAAGGAGGTGCCGGGCTGAACGCATGTGAAGCCGGGCGGTGGATGTGCGGGGTGGATTAGGCTTGGTTGCCTTATACTGGCACTCACATCCCTCGCAACTAGCGCAAACGTCTCGCTTGTAGCGATGTGTATATTCCGAGGTTAAAAGGAATGATCGGCAATCCAGATTTCCATCACCCGGCTCTTTTAGAAATAAACCTCGGAACCAAATTAAAGTGAGCCGAATGATGGAGGTGCTTTTAAAGTCCCTAATCCATCATTCCGTTCAGCCGGCATCTGTTTACTGGCTTTACAAAATGAGAACGGGGTGATGGATGATTTGGATTCTACTTGGGGATTAGATTTAGGGAGGTTCTTCTTTCAGACTGGAGCCTCTGTGCTGATACGAGATTTCCTCTTTGCAAGGAAATCTTTCTTTTACCTTCTCAGAGGTAAAATCCGGGCTCTCATCTTGGCAGGTGTAAGTGTAATCAACGCTCCATTTTCCAAACGTGCTTCAAATTGACTCAGAGCCTTTAATAATATACTTCCTATAGCGTCAGGAGTAGTGTCATCAGTTCTTATCTGGATAACACTTGGTCCGTTGGCTCCTGTTGCAGCCAAAATATCCCCGAAATCCAAATCATGAGTAAACACTACGAATTCATTCTGAAGTGCATATTCCATAATTTCACGATCTGAAGCTGTAGGCTTTCCTATTGATGTCCAATGCACTGCCTCATAGCCATTATCCTGAAAAGTAACCACCCATATTGGGGTTAACTTCATATCGATCAGTATTTTCATACCGTGTCTAAAGGCTGCTCAAGTTCATCTGCCCGCCATGCTGCGTATTGAAGTGCCTGTTTTACATCCTCTTTTTCGAGATATGGGTACATTTTCAATATTTTTTGGGTTGTATAACCTGAGGCCACCAAACCTACAATTGCCCCAACAGTAACCCGAATTCCCCTTATGGTTGGCTTTCCACCCATCACGTTGGGATCAAATTTTATCCGGTCAAAGTTTTCCATGACGTATGTGTTAGTCAAAATATGCTCATGTAATATATTTGATTTGTGATTATTTAGCTAACTATGGGTCATGAATAAAACCGATATGGAGAATTCCTCCTTTGAAGGAGGTGTCGGGCTGACCGAATGGGAAGCCTGACGGAGGATGTACGGGGTTAGTATTGGCTTGGTTGGCAGATGCCGGCATTCCGGATGGTGAGCCCAGGTTTGATCCAGGCTCCAAATTTTACTGTAAATTTCCGACACAAAACTTTTAGCAGAGGCTGCACCGAAAATCTCTTCTCCGTACTCATACACCGACTTTAGATCTTCAGTAAACTGTTCTGAAACAGTTACTTCTCTTTTCTCTTTTTTAACCACGATTCAAATTCTGTCATTGATTCCTGAACCGTATAAAAAGGACCTTTTTCTGCCTTTTTGATTCCCTTCCTGAATTCACTTTCCGACAAGGTATCTGAAGATGTAAAACGGTTCTCCGAAAATTTGTCTTTTAACTCTTTTCCTTTCATGACAATTAAAACCTCTTCATTGATCATTATTCATTTAATGAAATATCCAATTGGCATATGTTCTACAAATTTTGACTGCTTATTTAAGGAATATTATCGAAGACACATACACTATCTAAGTACTTAGATAGGAAGAGTAACATTAACAGCAAAGAACTCAGAAGTATGAAACAACACCGGAAATTCCTCCTTTGAAGGAGGTGCCGGGCTGAGCGAATGTGAAGCCTGGCGGTGGATGTGCGGGGCTCGATCAGGTTTGGTTGCCGGTATTCATAACCCAATCCCTGTCCCTTGCCCTCCGGCACATCGAAATAGCTATGTAAACAAAATCCACCGCCGCAGGGTAAGGGAACTCTTTGGTGAGTTATGTGGCAATAATCCATCATTTGGGCGAATGCCCGGGTGATGGATAGTGCTTGATTCAGGTTTGGTTGACTATTCCTTTTTCAAGAACTAAAACAACGAAAGTGTAAGAAATATAAAACGACCCCGGGAATTCCTCCTTTGAAGGAGGTGCCTAGCTGAACGCATGTGAAGCCGGGCGGTGGATGTAGGGGGTTTGATTTGGCACTGTTACCATTAATCAACCACTAACATCCCTCGGTAAAATCAGTGAACTGATTTTAGCCTCTCCCTTCAAAGGGAGATTATCCGTAGTTGACGGAGGACCGAAGACCGTAGACCGGGTTTTGAGCGGTGCTCAAATTATCAAATTATCCGAAGGGTGAACTTCAACATTCAATGTTGAATGTTCGATGTTCAATTCCCCGGTCCTCGGTCCACCGTCTTCGGTCCAAAAGATCAATTATTCCCAAACAGATCCCGGGTATACACCTTATCCTTCACATCCCGGATCTCATCCACCATGCGGTTGGCTACGATCACTTCGGAGATATCCTTGAATTCATCCAGGTCACGGATCACACGGGAGTGGTAGAATTCGTCCTGCTTCAGATAAGGTTCATACACCACCACCTCGATCCCCTTGGCTTTGATACGCTTCATGATGCCCTGAATGGCACTTTCACGGAAATTATCCGAACCCTGTTTCATCACCAATCTGTATATACCAACCACCTTTGGATCGTTCTTCCAAACCTGCCGTGCCACAAAATCTTTTCGGGTAGTGTTGGCATCCACAATGGCTTTGATAAGGTTATTGGGCACATCCTCGAAGTTAGCCAGCAGCTGTTTGGTATCTTTCGGCAGACAGTAACCACCATAGCCGAACGATGGATTGTTATAATGATCTCCGATCCTGGGATCGAGCCCCACGCCCCTCACAACCTGTTCTGTACTCAGACCATGTGTCTCGCAGTAGGTATCCAACTCGTTGAAATAGGCGACCCGCATAGCCAGATAAGTGTTTGAAAACAACTTAATGGCCTCGGCCTCCGTACTGTCAGTAAATAGGATCTGAATGTCACCGGCATCGTCAGCGGCTCCCTCTTCCAATAGAGCAGCAAAGGTCTTGGCACGCTCGGATCGTTCACCCACTACAATGCGGGATGGGTATAAATTATCATGCAGGGCCTTGCCTTCCCTCAGGAATTCAGGCGAAAATATCAGGTTTTCGGTTCCGAATTTCTCTTTGGCACTGTTTACATATCCCACCGGAACGGTTGATTTGATAACCATCACAGCATCCGCATTGATCTCCATCACATCCCTGATAACCGACTCCACCGATCGCGTGTCAAATTCATTGGTCTCAGAATCATAGTTCGTGGGCGTGCCTATGATCACAAACTCGGCTCCTTCATAAGCCTCACGCTTGTCAAGGGTAGCCTTCAGGTTCAGATCATCCCTGTTCTTCATAAAGTCCTCGATCTCAGGATCGGCAATAGGCGACGTTCTCTCATTGATCATATTCACTTTTTCTTCCACAATATCGAGGGCAACCACCTCATGGTGTTGCGCTAAAAGAACGGAAAGTGAAAGTCCGACATATCCTGTTCCGGCTACGGCTATTTTCATATTACTGTCTTGCTATATTTTTTGATTTTGAAGGATTTTAAAGATAAGGAATTAATAGTTTTGAGTTTGAATTAGGTTCAAGATTTTAGGCGCAAGGTTCAAGGGGGATAGAACATTCAACATTCAATATTTAACTCAATGCATGACTTAATCGCATAATAGAGCACCGGAAATTCCTCCTTCGAAGGAGGTGCCGGGCTGAGCGAATGCGAAGCTTGGCGGTGGATGTACGGGGTTTGAATTAGGTTCAAGGTTTTAGGTGCAAGGTTCAAGGGGGATAGAACATTCAATATTGAACTCAATGCATGACTTAGCCGTATAATAGAGCACCGGAAATTTCTCCTTTGAAGGAGGTGTCGGGCTGAGCGAATGCGAAGCCTGGCGGTGGATGTATGGGGTCGGATTTGGCTTGGTTGCCTTATATTGGCACTAACACCCCTCGCAACTAGCGCAAGCGTCTCGCTTGTGCGGTGGTGGAACAGGATCGGTTCGCGACGCAAGCCACTCACATCCCACGGTAAAATCAGTGAACTGATTTTAGCCTCTCCCTTCAAAGGGAGATTTTCCCCTGCCTTGGTCTGAATTCGTGGCTTTATTTGGCTCAAAAAAGGTTGCCACTCATGCCACTGTTATTATATCCCAACCATTACTGGCTCCTACGTCTTCTCCCCTGTGTAAGGGGAGAAACAAAGAGGGGTAGCTAATACGAGCAACCGGGTATGAATAGGCAAGTCTTATTGGATTTGGGAAATCAATTCAGGGAGATCCCGGTTCTGGGCCTCCGCATTCGCTTCGGCTTGACCGGGATGACTTGGGTGGTGGTTACAGAGAGATTGCTTCGTTGTTTATTGAGGACCGATGACGGAGGACCGTAGACGGGGGCTCCTTACCAAGGTCTTTACTTTGCAATGCCGTTCCGAAAGCCTCAGCTTCTAATTCAACAACTACAGCAAAAGGCTCAGGAATACAATACAACCCCGGGAATTCCTCCTTCGAAGGAGGTGTCGGGCTGAGCGAATGCGAAGCCGGGCGGTGGATGTACGGGGTTGGATTTGGCTTGGTTGCTTTATATTGGCACTCACATCCCTCGCAACTAGCGCAAGCGCCTCGCTTGTGCGGTGGTGGAACAGGATCGGTTCGCGACGCAAGCCACTGACATCCCACGGTAAAATCAGTGAACTGATTTTAGTCTCTCCCTTCAAAGGGAGACATCCGATGGAATATTGAACAAGGAATAATGAATTTCGAAGGGTTTGTAATAAAAATATAGGTTCTGATCTTACATCATAAGCGCTGACATTCTCTTCAGGCTTGGATGCCCACATCAGTGAAGGGTTAATAAAGTGTATCACATTGCAGATTGCATTATTTGTAAACCCTTCGATTGTGAACCGGAAGACTTCACCGGTTCAGGTAATTATGATGCTTATCATTAAACCACTTCAATATTGGATGTTCCTTGTTGGATATTCGATATTCAATTCCCCGGCTTTATAAAGCAATACCTAATAAACCGTGAATACAAGATGTCAAGCATTCGTTGCTCAGACGCCTGCCTTTGCCTTGCTATTGGTTTGGCCTTCTGAACTTTTGTTATCTGTTTTTGTGGGAGCAGAGTACTGAAGGGACTCAATATCTAAACGTTCGGGAATTAACCCGATCTTTCTTAAATATTTTCTCTTAAAGCCGTTTGTGGGAAGCAGTACAAACATGATTATAACCGTGGAAGCAAATATCAGGTTAATATCGATGGCAAAATAACCCAGAGTCAGTGTGAATAGGACAATGCCGATATTTGCGCCATATAGCATGAAAGCAGTGCTTTTATGACCAAAACCGGCTTTGAGTATGCTGTGATGAATATGATCCTGACCGGGGTCAAAAGGGGAGTTGCCGCGGCTAACGCGTTTATAGAATACCGTCAGGGTGTCAAAAAGTGGAATGGATAAGATAGCTACCGGCAAGATCGGTGAAATGCTCCCAAATGTGGCAATAAAAGATTCATTTCCATTCAGGCCTACAAAATTGATGGCTAACACAGAAAGCAGAAGTCCCACAACCAGAGAGCCTGTATCTCCCATAAAAATGGAAGCAGGATTGAAGTTATAGATCATAAAGGCCGCCAGAGCAGAACACAGCATCAATGACAGCGTTGCCATGGCAAGCTCACCTGCTATCAAAAATCCCCAGCCAAAAAATACAGAAGCAATGAGGCCGACTCCGCCTGCAAGACCGTCGATACCGTCGATCAGGTTATAAGAATTCATAACAACGATCATGGTAAATGTAGAAACAGCGATAGACAGCCAGAATGGGATCTCATATATTCCGAATACCCCATAGAAATTATCGATATAAACCCCGCAGCCAAATATCAGAAAAGCCGCTACCAACAGCTCAACGCCTAATTTTGTTTTGGCGGAGAGATCGACAATATCATCTTTTAGGCCGGTGAAGAAAAGCAGCAGCAACCCGGCAGCAAGATAGGGATATCCTGTAATGTGATCAGCCATGCCGCTGACTGAAAGACCCACAAAAAAAGCTAAAAAGATAGCTACGCCTCCTAACGAAGGCACATAGCGGGTATGCAGTTTTCGGTCGTTATCAGGCTTATCATAAAGATCTGTTTTATAGGCAACCTTCCTCAAAATGGGGATCGTTAGATATGCTATAAAAAAGGTTATTACTGTACCCGCCAATATCTGTATCAATACTGTATCCATGTAAACCCTACAAGTCTGCTCTTTTCTTTGATATGAAAATATAGGCTTTTTATTTAAATAAAAGTAATAGTAATGTATTCTATGTAATTATAAACCAATAATCTCTTCACAAGTAGTGAAATCAAACGCCTGTAACAGCGCTCTGAGTTTGCCTTCAGTGGTGGACAAGCCTGTGTAAGATTTGAATTTTCGGTGTAAAGGCATTTTTACGACCGGCTGATCGGAAGCGAAGTCTCTTGGATGAAGATAGACAACAACGGGTATGCCCTTTTTCTCGAATGATCGGAATCCTCTTTTGATTGCCCACAATGGGAGAGCTCGCATGTAACCGCCACCACTGAAGGGTATCTTTGCAGGCCCAAACGAGCTGATGCTCATTGGCAACTCAGGTAAATAGCCGTTAGTGGTTTTGATCTCATGAGCCGGTTGCTGACAAGGATACCCACCATGCCCTCGCCTTGCGGGAAACAGACTTGCATCATACTCCAGACCCAGATCTTTTATGACATCAAAGGCCCACTCGGCACCGGGAGTAATGGAAAAGGAGGGGGCCCGAAAGCCTTTTACTTTTACTCCGGTCTGATCCTGTAAAACATCCATAGACTGTTTTAGATCTTTATGGAATTCATCTGGACTTAACTCATACACCTTTCGATGCCAATAAGAATGAGTACCCAACTCATGGCCGGCTGCTACTACCTTCTTTGCGATATTTGGGTATTTATTGGCCACCCAGCCCAAAACAAAAAAAGTCGCTTTGGTCTCAAACTCATCCAACATAGCCAGAATCATGTCTGTTTTTTCTTCCACAATGGTCGGGCGCATATCCCATGTTGATATATCCTCCAAAACAGGAATATCAACGATGTGGAACCAGTCTTCTATGTCGAAGGATAGGGCGTGTTTCACTTAATACCTTTTGATTGTGAGAGATTAGCCGAGCTTGATTCGGTTAGATTATACAAATATTATCGTTGGATTACTTGTTTCGATACAATGCACCTGAATTATAATTCCGTCTGGAACGAATAAGCAACTAAAGGCGAATAGGGGGAGTGTTAAAATCCAACGAGGCTGAATTAAACATCAAATACCTTAAAATGTTCCCTAGATTTTACGGCTCTGTTAACTCACCAACAATTAGTTACTCTACATTTCAAATTAACACAGGGATACCCACAACCATACTTTGATGTCGTATGATAGTGCTTCAAATTTTATCTGTTATATAGTTTGAATTGTTAAGCATTAAGTATTAGTTTTGAGCTTTCAAAAGCGGGGGTAGCTCAATGTAGAGCGTCAATCTTCCAGATTGAAAGTTGCAGGTGCGAATCCTGCCCTCCGCTCTTTTCATCTTTTCTTAATATATTTTTCCAGCAAAATAAGGACCTACTTTATCAACAAAACTTCTTGGTAATTTAGACCAAACCTTACCTAAGATTTCAAAATTTTTTACGTTTAAATTTTTATCGTAACTATAGTTAAAATAGAGCTGTTTGTCTTCCGTACCCCAATGACTTTTAAATTTGTGCAAAGGACTATTTTTGGTACTTCTTCCGAATGAAAATATTTCAGCCTCGTTTTCAATTGAATATTTTATCATTTCCCAGTATATAAATAAACTTGTATAAAGATTATTATACTCCCCCAAAGTTGAGAACCAACAATTCTCAAAAAATTTTTGATATCCAAGTAGAAATCCTCCACCAACAATTTTACCCTGATATTCAGAGCAAAAAATTTCTGCATTACCGTATTTATAATTTTCCAGAATGGTATTAAAAAAATTCTTTGAAAGTGGAGGAGAACCTAGATCATGCATATTGCTACAATAGATATCATAAAAGCCATCAAAATATTCTTTTCCTATTTTAATCTTCAATCCATTTTTATAACTCTTTCTTACTTTTCTTCTTTGGTTGGAACTTAACTCCATGAGTTGTTTATCAACATCCGGTATCAAAGATTTATAGGATGTTATCTTATCAACATTAGCATGCTCTGAAAGCCTAATAAAATCCCTAATTTCTATTTTTCTATCTAACGTATTTTCTAATTCTTTGAATATTTCACGCTTATTGGTTTCTTGATTATTTGCAATTGTAAAGCCGCCATATGAAAAGTGCGGCATTGAGACCAATTTATTAGATATTTCAACAAGGTTTATTGAACCAATATTGTTTCCATCATTTTGAATGAAATAATTAACTCCTTCCCACCCATAAATTCTTTTTAATATATCTACTAAACTCGGATTATTAGCTATAGTGGCGAACTCTGCATTAGAGCTAATAAAATTATTCCAATTCTCATAATCACTTTTTGATTCTACTCGCTTTAAGTTCATTTCTTTAATCCCATTCCTCAATTCGATAGCCTAATAAGTCAAACAATTTTTCATTTTCCTCTTTGAAATATGTTTGAAGATATTTTTCATCTTTAAAGTTTATTTTCATAGAAGACAAACTCTTACTTGCTACTTTTTCCAAAATTGTTCTTGGTATTATACTCTTCATTATTTCTCGTATTCTTGCAGACACTTTATTGTTTCTACTCAATAAAAATTTAGCCAGTATATTATTTGGCCGTCCTGATTCATTATACTTAATGCCCGTATTTAACTGTACATTCTCATCCAGATCCAAAAACTTCAACGTTTCCCTAACATTCTTGTCGGTATCTTTAATCATCTTTTCCTGTATGATGATTTTTACATTTGTGAAATTATCTCTAAAAGATTTCACCTGACTGTAGTACTCTCCAGCTTTTTTATAGGCCCAAATAAAATCCCAATTATCCTGAAGCCTTTCTTCCTCTAAATTCAGTGCCTCCCTAAATGATCGCTTTTCTCGACTATCCCTCACTAAATATTTATAGGCTGAAAATGCTCTATGAACAGGATTTCTAAGGATAATAATTATAGGAATATCACCTAACTTCCTTTTTATTTCATCTACTGTTTTTTGATGGTAGTAAATGTAGTCCGGACTGGCTTCACCAATTTTTTTATAATTATCTAAATCAGAGAATAAATCTGTATATGTTTCAAAATCTCGAACTGCGTATTTGTCAACAGTGGTATCTCCCGGACCATTATGAGGAAATGTCAAAAACTTAGAACTAAAATACTTTGGTTCTTTTAGATCTGGAAAGCCTATCTCTGGGTGCTGTTTTAAATAATAGTATAGAGCCGTTGTACCACACTTTGAGGCTCCGACAATTAAGAAATTAGGTAATACATTTTCTGTATTAGCTTTCATGAAGTTCCTTAAAATATTTATAGTATCTTTTTATGATTGAAGGCCAATTATAATAATCCTGAATACGTTCATAACCTTTTTGTCTAATCATTCTCCATTTATCATCGTTGGCAGTTCCCTCAACCTCTTTCAAATGATTTGAAACGTCATAAGAGTCAGAAAAATAAAGTGAATTGTTATCAGTCACTTCACGATTAAATGGATTGTCATGACATATACAGAGATTCTTAGATGCCAAAGCCTCCAAAAGAGAGGGATTGGTGCCCCCAACCGAATGCCCATGCAAATAAGTTAACGAAGCATACCGAATTGCTTGAAGTGTTTCTCTATCATAAATACCTCCAACAAATTTTATCTTGCTATTATTAATTGCCATAGCTTGTAAGCTTTTTACATACTCAGTATCCTGCAAATTTCCGACAATTATTAACGGGTATCTATGATTGGTTTTAAGATAACCCTCAACTATTATATGTACATTATTCTCCGGCTCAAGGCGGCTTACAACTAAATGATATTGATTTGATTTTATATTGTATTTCTCTAAATGTTCACTTAAAACATTATTATCATTTTCGAGAAAAATATTTTCATGAGCCCCATACTCAATAAATGTACTTCTTTTCTTACGATTAAAATTTTGCTTCATTTCATTCATGATCTCTCTAGAATCATTTACAAAATACTCGCTTGTCTTTGTTGACAGCCAGAACATAGTATACAAAGCAATTTTAGTGGTAAAAGACCATTTACTTCTCCACCACCCCATACCATCAGGATTTGTTACAAACTTTACTCCTTTAACTCTAGGTATCCATGAAGTAAAAGCCCCTCCAACACCACATGAATAGATAATATCAACATCATTCATTACTTTTTTAATCGAATCCCAATAATATAAATTTGGAGTTTCAGCCTTAGAGTACTTTGAATACAAAAGTTTAATCCCCTTGTAATCACTCTTGGAAAAATTTTCCCTCTGAAACTTATCACAAACAACTGTTACTTCAACTTCCGGGTATTTAGCAAGACCATCAGCAACTTCTTCAACAAATGTTTCGAAACCACCATATTGAGCAGGTATACCTCTTGATCCTATAAATGCAATTTTCATTCTAATAATTAATGCTTGAATAAAGTTTCTTTGTTTTTCTTCCGATTTCTACCCAATCAAAATCGGTTTTTATTTTTTTGCTTGCTTTGTTTCTAACCTTTATAAGGTCTTCTTTTCTCTTCTCCAATTTTAAAATTTTATCTATTAAACTTTGAGTATTTTCACTTTCAAAAATGAAGCCCGTTTCACCCTCCTCGATTATTTCAGTAAAAGCCGGTAAATTTGAAGATAGAACAGGCCTGCCATAACTCATAGATAGCAATAGTACACCACTTTGGTAGATCCTTTTGTAAGGAAGGACAACTAAGTCTGCTTTCTTAAAATAATCTTCTACCTCTTCATCTGGTATGAAGCGATATTCTGTAGTAACAAAGTTTTCCAACTTGTGTTTTTCAATAATAGTATTATAAACTGAAGGATCATCGTGCCAGGGACGTCCTGCTATCGTAAGATGTACTTGATGAGTTTTTTGAGTGACCTTAACCATAGCTTCTAGTAATAAGTCCAATCCTTTTACTTCTTTGATTTGCCCAAAAAAAAGAAGTTCAAGGTTATTGTCATCTTCTATATTTGTGTAGTCGAGCTCATTAACAAAAAGCAAATAGTTTCCATGAGGAATAATTTCAACTTTATGTACTTCTACTCCTTTACTTAAAAGTTCCTTTTTGCTGAACTCATTGTGGACAATAATTTTGTCCATCCATGCAAAAACTTTTTTTAAGTTTAAACCCGTAGCAGAACTTTTAAATGAATTCACATCGTGAAAGGTAATAACAACAGTGTGTTGAAAAATAATCTTTGCAAGAAATAATACAGATACATTCAAGAAACTTAGATCAAAAAAATGCAAATGTACTAGATCCTTCTTCCTTAATTTTGCACTTAAGAATGATAAAATATAACCGTAGAAGAACTTAAAGCCTTTACCAAGTTTTCCTTTAGTCCAAATTTCTCCGAAAGATAATTTAGTTGTAACATTCTTATAATGTCTTTTCTTGGTCTTTGAACAGGTATAATAGTCAACATCACAATCATTTTGACCTAAACCATAACTAAGACCATAATCATAATAATCCATACCCCCGTGACCACCAACTGGTTCGATTATTGCGACCTTCATAAAACTATTCGTACCAATCTTTTAAGTCTTTATTAAGTAGTTTTTCCAAACTTATTACATCATCTCTATAAATAGAGATTAGTTTATCTTTTGTGTTTACCTGTAATCGAGGTTTCTGTCCTTTTTCAAATACAGAACTTAACAATAAACTTTTCATTGTTTCTGGCAAGAAAGAACTCAATGATTTTCGAATACTTTTAATTTTATATAAGGTATCTATCAATTTATTCTTTGGTTCTTTAAACGTATTGTATTTTTTACTTAACTGTGGTTCGAAATTAGAATCTACCTCAAGAAATCGAAATAAATCCTTCACAACTATTGCTATGTCATCAACCAACTCCTCAAATAAAATTATTTTTACTTGTTCATGACCAAAAATATCAAGGTACCGTTTAACTTGATTATGATATAGCCCGAGTTCAACATATTGTTGATAATATAATTCACCTCTTTTGTCTTCTATATTCTTATCAACAATATCATCATAGCTATGATCTACTAATCCCAGTCTCGAATCCATTAAATAATGTGAAAAACCTCGGTCAATGGGATTTCGTAACACAATAATTATCTTAGACTGAGAATTAAAATCAAATAATCTACCTGGAACATCTTCATAAAAGAGATAGGAAACACTCGCTTCACCTATGATTTTTTCTTGTTTTATAGATTTAAACAAGGCCAAATAATCATCAATGTTGTTTACTTTTTCTTCATTATAAAAAAGATCTTGATTCTTTATCTCTTTATATGAAAAATAATTAGTCTCTTTTAGATCACACATGAACACTTCTGGATGTTCCTCCAAGTAATTGTATAATGAAGTTGTACCTGCCTTAGGAGCACCAACGATAAATAAGTTTGGTTTCTTTTCTTCAATCATGGATAATTTCCAAAAAGGCTTTGCTTACGTTTTCAATATTATCTTTCGAGATAGAATCATAATTCGTAACTGGATCGCTTATATTTCCATTAAATGAATTATTCAAAATATAATTTCCAAATTCATAAATATTCATTTTATTTTCATTCATTTTTTTAAACTTTTTTAAAAAATGATTGAAATTATAATGATTTCTAAAATCTTCGTACGAAACCTTATGGCAATGCTTTAATTTATTAAAAAAAGTTTCTGAGAAAGTAAATGATTCTACACCCATCAAAGCAGCTTCATATGCTACTGTGCCTGACACAGTAAAGACAACATCGGAATATTTAATAATTTCATGTGAATCACATTTCTCATTTACAAAAATAATACGGGGATCATTTTTTAAATTCCTATAAAAGCGAAATCCCCTATCTCCTATTGCATTTGGATGCTCTTTTACTACTAAGAAGTGATTAATAGGAAGAAGTTGAACAATACTTTTAACTAACTCTAATTGATTATTATAATAAACGCCTAAAACATCAATGGAAGCCTCGGGTTGCTTATGAAGTGGATAATAAAAATATTCTTTTCCCTTCAGATCATTCATAGAGTTAGTTTTTATAAAATTATAAGCAAATCTATTAATTTCTTCAGTAATTGGTCTTCTGATTCTATCTACTATATTCTTAATTTTGATCATTCGAGGATTGTCTTTTTGGATGTTTTCCGAGGTGAAAAATCTTTTAATCCTGGCTAATCTTGTTAAGATTCTTTTTTGCTCTTTAATTTTTAGATTATTTCTATAGAAATAATCTGGTTTCTTTATTGAAAATAAACTCTTAATAAAAACTTCGTCATACTTTTTATTATGTTTATTAGAATAGAATTTACTTTGTTTTAAATCACTAAAAAAAGCAAATCGGTTGTCAGGTATTCTTATTGTATGAGGATTCAAATATCTGCAATGACCTCTAAATTTAATTTTGATCAGAAGATATATTACTAATTCATAACCATGGGTAAGCTCACCGAATACATGACTTATACTATTTTTTTTAATAAAATTAAATACGGGCTCTTGTATGCTTTTGAGGTATATCAATGAATCATTTTCATTAAACTTAAAATGCCTATCATTTCTAATTATTTCAAAATACTTAAGTTCAACTAATTCTTTGCTTTCATTTATTTCATTATTAATCAGAAGCACATTTTCTTTAGAATAAATACTTACTAATTCATTATATTTTTCTAATGTTACTACAATCCAAAATATATTTGTAATACTATTTATTTCTCGAGCAACTTCTTGATAAAATGACGTCTTAAATCCATTATCAATAAAACAAATATTAGTTATCTTTTTTTCCATATCTTTTTACAAAATAAAATTCAATTATAATCAACAAGATAAGAATAGCCAATTTCCTTTTTGAAAGTAAACTACTTATATCACCCATTAAATACATACTTTGAAACCCACTTAATAAATCGAATATTAGCCATAAACGAAATAAATAAACTTTATATATGCATTTGATAAAATAGCGGATTATAACTCCAAATATTAAAGCGAGTGGTATTTGCAATAAAAAACCTAATATCAGTGGCATCATGTATAGTAAAATTGCAGGATACCCACCTGTGTAAACCCTTCCTGAGTTGATATACTCTAAAGCATTATGACCATGCTCTAACATTAAAAATGACATACCAATCTGATTTGGATCTCCACCAAATAAAAAATTCTTTATTTCAACTAGTAATTGATTGTAGCTATCAATTCTTCCAGTATAAAAGTCATTCCATGATGACCACCAAACTTCACTTTGAGATGCAAAAAATCTAGGTATTAAGTATTCATTTAATATATCTAAATTGCTTCCTAGAAATGAATAGTAGGTAAATATATGGTTAAAAAATATATATATTGTTATTAATAATATTAGTAATATAATTATAATTTGATTTATATTATCCTTTACTTTATAATTTTTATATAAAAATATTATTAAATGAACATTGGGTATTAAAATCAATATTGTGCTATAAAATATACTTGAAAACTTATTTCCAGTTAAGAATAAGTAAATGAGATATGCGACAATAAGCCCAAGACTTATTGTTCTTTTTGAGCTGTTATTGATCTTATAGCTAATACCTAAAAGTAAGGCGATAAACGTTTTATATTTATATAAGAGTCCAGCTAGTGTACCACTGTAATTTAATGCGAACTTTGACCTCTCTAACTGGTTAAATACAGGAATACCGTCTCTAATTATTACCAAGTATAAATACATAACATAAAAGACAAGAAAAAAAACAAGTATATTTTTCAAGACAGGTGATATAGTATGCCTAATATTAATTGCCTTATTATCCTTTCGATATAAGAATTTATATAAAGTAATATTGAAAACTACATAAAATACAAAAAGGGCTAAAGTAGAATAATTTTCATATGTATGAAGTTGTAGTGTATTACTTTTAAAACCAGTATTCAGATAAGAAGTTGATATCAAATACCAAAATTGTAGGAAGATAAAATAAAATATTATTGGGTGAAATGGCTTTCGTAATTTGCTAAAATGCTTAACAATAAGTATAAAAGTAATTATCAATATCACATTGATATATATCATTATCTCTTAACTAAATTTTTAACCAATTCTCTGTCTTTTTTAGTAAATATAACTGAGTAGACGATGGTATAACTTAAAAGTGTATATAATGCACCTGTTAATATAAAGTCCCCCCAACTGTCTATATCTATATATATGTTTAAATATGAAATGAATAGTCCAATCACGATTGTCTTCCCATACGGTACTAATATGTTCTTAAATACCGAACCAGGTTTAAGATTAAATATCTTTATTAATTTATAACCATATGGTATCAACATACATAAAAAAGATACGCTTGTAGCTAGAACGATTCCATTAAGTTCATATTTTGAAATTAATAAAAGACTAAGTATCAAATTCACCATCATACCTAGTATAGATATAGGAATAAATTTTTTAAGTTGAGTAGTACCAACCACTATAGTTGATGCGAACGAAAAGAAAGTTGAAAAAAGAAATTGTGCAAGTAGTATTTGTGCTGCCAAATGAAACTCTCTGAACTCTTCTCCTACCCATAAGACTAGAAAAGATTCTACAAGCGTAATACTTATCAAAATAATAGGCAATAAGATAACTATATTAAACTTCGTCCCAATTAACAATAAAGTGTTCAATTCTTTTTCTTTACCAGCTCCTTTGAGAGAAGCTGAAACAGGTATTATAGTAGAATTAAAAATTGATTGAATTCTCTTGATAATAATTGGAACCTTGGACAATGCTGCATAGCTTGTCATATAGCTTACAGGTAATAATAAAGTAATTAGAATTTTATCAATATAGTTGTAAACGAAACCGACAATTTTTGATATAAAAAGATACTTTGCATACGATACTAGTTCTATAACTTTTAAAGAACTATAAGTTAAATCATAAAATTTTAACTTATAATTTTTAATTACTATCACCGATTCAGCAATTGCCTTAATTAAAAAAAGTATATTTTGCCATATAATAAAGTCAACTAAATAAGTTTCATTTTTTAAGACTGTATATATTAATATAAAGTTAAAAACAACAAAGCCTGAATCTATGATTGCATTAGCTTTAAAATTTTCTCTCGCTTTCAATGCAGCTATCATTGTTAAAGAAATAAATTGGAAGAGGATTTGTATCGAATAAGCTTCAAATATATTTATGGCCAATTCTTTCTTATCTACTTCAATGTTTAATATCTCACCAACAAACATGTTTGACAACAAATAAAATGACACAGACAATACAACGCCAATAGCTGTATATATAAATATCCCATTAATCAGAAACTCCTTTGCGTCTTCATATAGATCAGCCCCTAAACTTTCTGAAATAAATTTAATCAATGATCCTTCTAGCCCCAAGTCAAAGAAAGATAGCATGCCTTGAGCAGAAAATATTAGTAGTATAGCATATACCCCATAATAATCTATTCCCACCCTATTTATCATCAAGGGTAATATTATAAAACCAATAACCATTGACAGTACAATAGCACTACCATTTATCAATGTATTATTGGTAATTCTTTTAGAATAGCTGGATTTCAAAAGGTTTTTTCCTGGGTTAAATCAGCTATATAATTAATAATTCTCTCAGATGTATCACCTGATGGATTATTTAGATAGTAATCTAATAATTTATGTTTACTATCTGAATTAACAACATGTTCATAATCATTATCTATAAAGCTTTCAACAATAGACTTCAATTTATTTTTTGACTGTGCCTTCACAAAAACATCAAATTCATGGAATGGTAATAATGATTCTTTAAATTTTTCATAATCCTCAGACCAACAAGTATATACCACTGGTTTATCTAATAATACAGCTTCTATAAGAGCAGTTGTCTGAAAACCAATAACTAACTCCGCTTTCATTAAAATTTTGTCTACATTTTTAGCCCCCTTCTCAACAAGAATATTTTTATTATTGCTAAAATAATTCTCTATAACATCAATATCTTGTTGTTGGGGATGGCACTTAATGATAAAAGTCTTCTCTGTATATTTATCCGCTATCTCTTTAATAGCTTGGTGTGTTTCCTCTCTGATTTTTTTCCAGCTTATGATATCTTTAAATTTATCTGGAATATATGCATCTTCAAAGTAGGTGAAGAAAAGTATACTTTTCTCATATTTACTATGGCTTTCCTTTCTATTTAAAAGTATATCTGATCTTGGTTGGCCAATTACCTGAATCTTATCTTCCTTTGTTCCTGCTTTAATCCAAAATTGTTTTTGCCTATCACTCCATACAATTATTTTGTTCGAAATTAATGGGTATCTATTTTTTATTTTTTTTGAATGATCCTCAAAATATAGTGGTGTTATTATACCCTCTTTATCAATTACAATAGTAACTATGTCTTCTTTATTTGCAATAAGTACAAATTCTCTATACCAATAGAATATATCGGACGGCGAAATAATGATTTCAATATCATAGATGAACTTTAACCATCTAAATAAATAACTCGAAAATTTTCTAGACCATCTTCTTTCTTTGTCGAAGCTTTTATGCATATATGGAATTTCACCCTTTCTTACACTGGAAGGATAAATAATTCTTATTGGTTGAAAAATACTTGGATCAAGTACAACTAATTTAAACTTAGCTAGTAATTTGTTTGCTTCTAAAATTGCTTTTATATCTTGATCAAAATAATGATTTATAATTATCACAACTTTGCCAGAATCACCCTGTTTATATGTAGTGAAAGGATAGTAAATGAATGACTTTAATATATTGTATATCAGTCTTATCATTATTGATCAACTTTGATGTTTTCCATTTTCATCGGTGTACCTAAGGGAATATTTTCTATGGCTATACCCCCAATAATTTTTTTCAAATATGCAGGATGAAGGCCATAACCTGGTCTAATGGATCTAACATTTTTTTCAGTGATTTCTTCTCCTTCTTTTATGTTTTTAATTGCAAAGAGTGAGCGTGCAAATTTTTTATTTTTCTCTACTTTTTCAGAAAGTTCATACGTTACTTCTCCTAACGCTTTCTCTGCTTCCCTTACAGCTTTGACCATGGAGCTGAATTCTTCTATATCTAAAGAGAAGTCTGCATCGGGGCCACCAATTGATTTATCCAGAATAAAATGTTTCTCAATGACCTTAGATCCTAGGCTGGTTGCTACAATGGGAACGATATTTCCAAGCGTATGATCTGAAAGTCCAACTTCAACACCAAAACGTTTTTTCATATCCACCATCGTTCGCAAATTGGCAAGTTCAATTGGAGCAGGGTAGGAAGATGTACATTTTAGTAGAATGATTTGCTCATTACCAGCATTCCTGCAGGTATCTACAGCGAGTTTAATATCCTCTTCTGTGGCAATTCCGGTACTCAAAATTATAGGCTTTCCCTTGGATGCAGCATATTCTATTAACGGAATATCCTGTATTTCAAAAGAGGCGATCTTATAAGCCGGAGTGTTAAGCCCTTCAAGAAAATCAACAGCTGTTATATCGAAAGGAGAAGAAAAACATATTAATCCCTCCTCCTTGGCCACACCAAACAACTCTTCATGCCATTCCCAAGGGGTATACGCTTCAGCGTATAGCTCATAAAGTGTTTTACCCTCCCAGAGTCCTTCTTTTATTTGAAAATATTCATTATCGCAATCGATGGTAATAGTATCCGGAGTATAGGTTTGCAGTTTTATGGCATCCGCTCCGGCTTTTTTTGCTGCACGGATAGTATCTATGGCAACTTCCTTATCACCATTGTGGTTCGCTGAAAGCTCAGCTATAATGAACGTTTTACTTTTTTCTGAAATATCAAAATCTCTAATCTTCATTGATTTAGCACCATCTTTGATTTAAATTTTTCCAAAATATCTTGGTTCCTAACTTGTGTAAGTTCAATTGCTCCGTTGGGACATTTTATGATGGGATTTTCTTTTATCTCTAATATAGTCCCATTTTTAATGGTGTCACTAAATCCTACATCAGAATAATTTACTTCGTCTATAATAACTTTTTCTCCATTCAACAGGCTAAACGCACCGGGATAAGGATGTGCCTGGGCTCTGACCCAATTACGAATTCGTTCTTTGTGCCAATTCCAGTTGATTAATCCGTCATCCGGAGTTCTCTTTCCAAAATAAGTGGCTTTACTGTCATCTTGTTTAACTCTTTTAAGCTGTTCTGATTGAATCTCCTCTAGAACTGAAAGCAATAATTCAGGATATATCTTCTCGTATTTTTTTAGAATGGTTGCCCCTGTATCATCCTTCTCGATTGGAATTACTAACTGCTCAACGATATCACCTGTATCACAATCAGTATCTATTATATGTGCTGTAACACCGGTTTGGGCTTCGCCATTAATAATTGACCAAACATGCGGTGTTCGCCCCCTGTATTTTGGAAGAATACTTCCATGGACGTTTATTGCCAAAGCCAAGGAATCAATCAACTCTTCATCCAAAAGAAACAGGTAATTGATAGATAGAATTAAATCTGCTTCAATTTGATACTTTTTCAAAAACTCAACTAATTTTCCGTCCCTTGGATTACCAGTAAATAACTGAACGGAGTTTTGCTTAGCGAACTCAATGATATATTCAGAGTTACTATCTGAGGCAATAAATACAGGTTTTTCAATCTGTTTTATTAAATCAGACAAAACCTTGTAGCCTAAACCACCCGATGCTAAAATACCTATACGCATACACTTGTTAGGTTTTTAAATTCCTTTTGGATTCGATTTATTGACAAACCATCTATAGCTTGAGCCTGGTTTTTTCTAATTAAAAAAAGACTCTTAGTATCTATAGTTTGAATGGCCTCGTGAAAATTTTTTCTGTCAAAATTTTTAGCGTCTATAATACAGCCCAGATTCTTAAAACCGTTATAAATTCCTTGCTGATTATCAACGGAATATCCTGAAATAGCCGGAAGTCTGGTTGATATCACCTCAAATAAGATACCACTTGCAGGCACTATAGCTAAATCTGCCTTTTCAAGTTCCTGCCTCATCTCTTCAGCGCTTAAAGAGCTTTTTACATTGATTTCTAAATCTAGTCTTTTCTTTATTGTCTCAACTAATTTATCTCGATAGTAATAAGCATTACCAAGCACAACTGTGACAGAATAATTTTTTGAGGGAATCCAAGATAAAATTTTAGCTGTAAGGTTCTTCGAATCGGAACCACCAAAACAGATGAATAAATTCTTTATGCCTTTCGATGACTTTATTTCTTGTGATTTACTATCAAGAAACTCAGGGCGAAGCAATGCATAATCAGGACCCAATAAATATTTTGTGTGCGACTCGCCCTCATAGTCATCTTTAATTACTCCGGGCGCGTGATTGATTACCAGATCCGCATAGAAATACTGATCGTGAAAATCATCAATGCATACTAATTTGCATCCTTTATTCTTTATGAGCTTTTGGTAATCGGAATCAAATTGATACCCATCCAATACCACGATTTCATTTCCGGTGAGCTCATTTACATAATCTGATTCTTTCTCGATTTCTGTAAAACTCCATTCATTTTGAATGATCTCATTTTTGAGAGATTCCGGGATTTTTAAAGAAAAGAAATGGATAGAAAAGTCATTCTTTAGCATGTGTGCTAGTGACATACACCGCACAATGTGGCCTAAACCAATATCAAGACTTCCATCAGCCCGTATGCAGACCTCTTGTTTCATCTTATAAGCTTTGCTTTCATTTCTGCCATCTTCCAATCTTCCTCAGTGTCAATATCCTGAACGCTGATGTTAGGTAATACAATTGCACCACTATTATTTCCAAAGAGTTTTTTTTCTTTAAGAATCTCCTCCACATTGAACCAATAAAATTGCCCTGCATCATGGTACGCTTTGGTGAGGTCTTGAGAACGAGAATCTAAATATTCCGGCCAATTCATTTCTACTTTATCTTTCCCTCTTAGCTTAAGAGAACGTTGTATCGGATATGAAAACTCAACCACAGGAAATACGGTACTGAAACTTTCATTAATTAATTTTTCATACCCGCTTTTTATAAAAAAAGGCTTCAACAATGGCGCTGTTGGATAGATGCAACAACCATTTTTAAAATCCGTTTCTTGTTGCTGATAAGTATGTAACACCTCTACAAGAACATCTATGGTAGTTGCATGATCATCCGCATTTTCATTTGATCTCATAAATGGAATCTTAGCTCCATATTTTCTTGCAATATCAGCGATCTCGTTATTATCGGTAGAAACCATCACTTCATCAAATAAACCGCTTTCCAGTGCAGTCTCAATGGAGTAAGCAATAATAGGTTTACCCAAAAAATCCCTGATATTCTTTCTTGGAATTCGCTTGCTTCCCCCACGGGCCGGTATGATGGCAACGTTACTCATTCGTAATAATCATTGATTTTGTTCACTACGAAGTCTTGTTGTTCATCTGTCAACGTAGGATACATAGGCAGGCTAATACAATGCTTATAATAGTTTTCAGCATTTGACATATCTCCTTCCTTCCAACCAAACTGCCGATAGTAAGGCATGAGATGACAAGGGATGTAATGTATCTGAGCATAAATGCTATGCTCTCTCAGATAATTATATAGCCCCAAGCGGTCTTCTACTTCAATGACGTATAGGTGATAGGCATGCCCATCTACAACTCCTGATTGTCCCTTTACAAACTCTTTGCTTTCAAAAACCTCGTTATAGTTTTTAGCAATTTCTCTTCTTCGCTCAATCCCCTCATCCGCTCTCTTTAGCTGACTACTTCCCAATGCGCACTGGAAATCGGTAATACGGTAGTTATATCCGAGCTCCTGCATTTCCATGTACCAGTTGGGATAATTTTGAGTGTTTAGTTTTGAGTTTTGAGTTGCCCCAACTGCGAACTCTAAGGAGTTTTTATACTCAGATTCGTTCTTGGAAATTCCGTGGGTACGGAGTTTGAGGAGTTTTTCGTATAGCTCTTTGTCATTTGTAGTGATCATGCCACCTTCTCCGGAGGCGATATGTTTTACCGGGTGGAAGGAAAAGATCGCTAAGTCAGCAAAATTTCCATTTCCACAAAATTGTTTAGTTCCCTTACTGTCAATAAAGTATCCGCCTGGAGCATGACACGCATCTTCAATGATCCAGAGATCATATTTATCTGCCAGTTTTCGAAAAGCTTCAAGGTCAACGGCTCGGCCTGCAAAATCTACCGGTATGATTCCTTGATAGGTGCCCTTTGGTAAAGACTCCAGTAGTTCTCTTACCTTATTGATATCAAGCAAATACGTATCAGGATCAATATCAGCAAAAACCACTTCACCCCCACAGTAACGCACACAATTTGCAGAAGCTGCAAAGGTAATGGGTGTCGTAATAACCTTATCTCCCTCCTTTACATTTAATGCCAAAGCGCATAAATGAAGTGCTGCCGTACCGTTGGAAATAGCCACCGCATATTTAGAACCAACGTAATTTGCAAAAGATTCTTCAAATTCGGCTATGCGGGGCCCTTGGGTAAGATAGTCGGATTTTAGTGCTTCAGTTACAGCCTGAATATCTTCGTCTGTAATATGTTGCCGACCGTAAGGTATGGGACCGTCAACAGTGAGCTGTGAACTGTGAACCGTTTCTTTTTTATTCATTTCGTTGCAAAGATTTCTTTAGACCAAAAACTAATGCTTTTGTCTTGTCAAGTTGTTGAAATACATTTTGATACTCATTCTCATTGATGTATCCCAATCTGAAACTTAATTCCAATTGTGTGTCTAATTCAGAAAGCGAACCAACCGCATTAGAAAGGTAATTAATAAATTGATCTTTCGTTCTATCGGCGGCTCCTTCCGCAATGTTTGATGGTACTGAAATCGCAGCCCTTCTCATCTGTGAACAAAGCCCAAATTTTTCTTCTGATGGAAATCCAGAAGTCAATTTGTAAGTTATTTCAACCAGCTTCATTGAAACTTTCCAGGCATCAAGATTTTTATGTGGTGATTTATTATTCATTAGGACTTCTCACAGTTCACCGCTAACAGTTAACCGTTTACTGTAAAAGTTGGATCCACATGTTCTTTGATGAGCTTTCTTAAGCTTTCCACGGTTTCCCAATCGTCATTTTCTCCGGAATTATAGCGAAAACCTTGCTCAACGGGTTTGGCGTTATTTTGCTCAATAAAATCTTCAAGCTTAAAGCGTGGAACTTGAGGCAGAATGGCATAATATTTTCCTAGATCATAAGTATTAAATGAGTCGGAAGCTGTGATCATTTCCTCATGAACTTTTTCCCCAGGTCTGATACCTATTATTGGTTTTTCACAATCCGGACCTATTGCTTCAGCGACATCCATTATGCGATAAGAAGGGATCTTAGGAACAAACAGCTCACCTCCCCATGCATGTTCTAAAGCATGCATTACCATATTCACACCTCCCTGCAGGGAAATATTAAATCGTGTCATATTCGGATCAGTAATAGGCAATACTCCTTCCTTTCTTTTATTCAGGAAAAAAGGAATTACCGACCCATTGGAACCCATTACATTTCCATAACGAACTACAGAAAACTTGATCGGATTCCAGCCTCTTATATTGTTTGCGGCTATGAAAAGCTTATCGGAAGTAAGCTTCGTTGCTCCATAAAGATTGATAGGAGCCGCTGCTTTATCCGTAGAGAGAGCAACTACTCTTTCAACTTCTGTTTCAAGGCATGCATTGATCAAATTCTCAGCCCCTAATACGTTAGTTTTAATACACTCCATGGGATTATATTCTGCAATGGGCACGTGTTTCATCGCCGCAGCATGGATTACATAGTCGACTCCTTTTAAAGCACGTTTAATACGTTGTTCATCTCTTATATCCCCAATAAAAAAACGAATTTGGGGATATTTATCATCTGGGTATTCCTGCCCCATTTGAAATTGCTTTTGTTCATCCCTAGAATAAATCACAAGTCGTTTTACCTCAGGGTATTTCTTAAATATGTGTTCGGTGAGAGCCTTCCCTAAGGAACCTGTACCACCTGTAATAAGTATCGATTTTCCGTTTAGCATTCTATCTATTATCGTTTAAGTATGGTAATGTTTTATCTTTTTTTGAAACTATAGGTCTTTCTATTAACCAGTTAATATTTAAACTCGGGTCGTCAAATCTTATACCATCTTCATCTTTAGGGTAATAATAATCCGAACATTTATAAACAAAATCAGCAATATCTGAAAGAACACAAAATCCATGGGCAAAGCCCGGAGGAACATACATTTGTAAATTATTTTCATCACTTAATTCTTGTCCATACCATTGACCAAAAGTTCGTGAATCTTTTCGAATATCAACCGCCACATCAAACACTTTTCCAGTACGTACACTAACTAACTTCCCTTGAGGATGTTCTTTTTGAAAATGCAGTCCCCTTAATACACCTTTGGTTGAACGGGACCAGTTGTCCTGCACAAAATCTTCTTTTATTCCTATCTCTTTATACCGTTCCTTTTGCCAGGTCTCTAAAAAGAATCCACGTTCATCTTTAAATACTCTTGGTTTTATCACTAACAATCCCGGCAATGGTTCTTTGACTACTTCAAGCATATTTATTTATCAACTAAACTAAGTAAATATTCACCATAACCACTTTTCACCAATGGATTAGCCAATTCCTTGAGTTGAGAACTATCTATATAACCCATTCGCCAGGCAACTTCTTCCGGGCTGGCAATTTTTAAACCCTGTCGTTGTTCTACCGTTTGTACAAAGTTCGAGGCTTGTAGCATGGAATCATGGGTTCCGGTATCCAACCAAGCTGTTCCCCGCCCCATTAATTCTACGTTAAGCTCTTCATGATCTAAATAGATCCTATTCAGATCCGTGATCTCCAATTCTCCTCTGGCAGATGGCTTTAAATTCTTTGCCCACTCTACAACTTGGTTATCATAATAATATAGACCAACCACCGCATAATTTGATTTGGGCTGTTTCGGTTTTTCCTCGAGACTTAACACTTTTCCATTCTCATCAAATTCCACCACTCCATACCGTTCGGGGTCATGGACGTTGTATCCAAATACCGTTGCACCGGATTCTAGCTGAGCTGCCTTTTGAAGTTTTTGAGAAAGGCCATGCCCATAAAAAATATTATCTCCTAAAATTAGAGCAACATTGTCATCCCCAATAAATTCTTCCCCAATAATAAATGCCTGAGCCAATCCTTCGGGTTTGGGCTGTTCGGCATAACTTAACTCAATACCCCATTGAGAGCCATCGCCTAATAGATCTTCAAAACGAGGCAGATCTTCTGGAGTGGAGATCACTAAGATCTCTTTAATACCGGAAAGCATTAATGTAGATAGCGGGTAATAGATCATAGGTTTATCATACACCGGTAGTAACTGTTTACTGACTACCAGCGTATTTGGATGAAGTCTAGTACCTGCTCCGCCGGCGAGTATTATTCCTTTCATTGTGTTTTTTGAGGTTTAGGTTAAGGTAGAGGTTGAGGGGTTTTTGAGGTTGAGGTAAAGGTTGAGGTTTAGTTTTCACTTCTCCTCTATCTTAACCTTAACCTCAGCCTCAACCTAAACTCTTCATAATTTTGTTTAGTTGGTGAATTAGTTCTTTGTATTCGGTAAAAAGTCGGTTTGTAGCTTCTTCATTAAAGTATCCAACTCCGTTTCCATATTTCAAGTGACTTTGAGTTTCAAATGCTGATCCACGTGCGATGGTATAAAAATAACCTTTGTCTTTATTGGTCCTGCGTCCAAATCCTTCTGCAATATTTCCTGATACACTATTAGATGATCTTCTAACCTGTGATGTCAATGCATAATCCTCAGAATGCGGAAGTGATATGGTTAGCTTAAATACCTCTATTGCTAACTCATTGGCCTTTTGCCATACTTCCATATCGGTGAAGGAGTGGATCATTATTAATTAAGTTTCAAATTGGTTTTAAAGATTCTTTGTCATTGCGAGTTTCTACTTGGTTTTCAGGTTAAGGTTGAGTTTGAGGGTTTCTCAACCTAAACCTTAGCCTCAACCTCCTGTACCTAATCTTTCGAGATCGTAGTTGTTTTCAGTTACTGCTTCGCACCAATCGATATTTTCGAGATACCACTTGATAGTTTTTTTCATACCACTTTCGAATGTTTCCTCAGGCGTCCAGCCTAATTCGCGCTCAATTTTGGATGCGTCAATGGCATAGCGAAAATCGTGTCCTGGTCTATCTGTAACAAAACTGATTTGATCTCTGTAATTTTCTTCTGTTTCTTTAGGCACCAACTCGTTCAGAGTATCGCAAATAGTATGTACCACTTCAATATTTTGTTTTTCGTTGTGTCCGCCAATGTTATAGGTTTCGCCTGGAAGTCCTTCTTGTACAACTTTGAGTAATGCACGTGCGTGATCATCTACATACAGCCAGTCCCGAACATTTTCACCGGTTCCATATACCGGAATATCTTTTCCTTGCAGGGCTTTCAAAATCACTACCGGAATCAATTTCTCAGGGAATTGGTACGGTCCGTAGTTGTTCGAACAGTTGGTGATCATGGTTGGTAATCCATACGTATGATGCCAGGCTCTTACTAGATGATCGGAAGAAGCTTTACTGGATGAATAAGGCGAGCGAGGGTCATAGGGAGTCTCTTCAGTAAAAAAGCCTTCATCACCTAATTCACCATAAACCTCATCCGTAGAGACATGCAAAAAACGGAAGTTTTCTTTTTGCTCATCATCCAAACCTTGCCAGTATTGCTTGGCTTCTTCCAATAAGGTATGCGTACCATTCACATTCGTTTTAATAAACTCTGCGGAACCGTCAATGGAGCGATCCACGTGAGATTCAGCTGCGAGGTGCATTATCGCATTGGGCTCAAATTCATTAAAGATCTGGTTGATCGCTTCTGCATCGCAAATATCTACTTTTTCAAATTGATAGCGATCTGAATCTGAAATGGATTCCAAAGATTCTAAATGTCCGGCATAAGTAAGTTTATCGATATTTAGAACCTCATAATTCGTTCCATTGATGATCATTCGGACTAAAGCCGAACCTATAAAGCCTGCACCGCCTGTTACTATGATTTTCTTATGCATATGTTAAATTTTAAGATTTAAAAATATGGTTATCATGTTTGGCATCCACCCCGCCCATCGCATTTCTCGTATCTATAATACACTCACTCCACTCAGCCAGTTCTGCATAATCAATCGTTGAATGGTTGGTGGAGATCAACACTGCATCAAAGCCTGAGACCGTTTCTTTGTTCCAGCCTACGGTTTTCATTCCGGTATATTCGGCATGTTCGCGGGTTTCCCATATCTTGGGGATGAACGGATCGTAATAGGCGATCTCGGCTCCCTTGGCTTTCAGCAGATCAAAGATCTTGAAGGTCGGGGATTCGCGCATGTCGTCCACATCCGGTTTGTAGGCGAGGCCGATCACCAGCACCTTACTGCCGTTCATGGCTTTTTTGTGGGTGTTGAGGGCGTGCATGGTTCGGTCCACCACGTAGGTGGGCATATTCGTGTTTACCTCTCCGGCCAGCTCAATGAAGCGGGTGTGCCTTTCAAACTCGCGGGCTTTCCAGGTGAGGTAGAACGGGTCAATGGGAATACAGTGCCCGCCCAGTCCGGGTCCGGGCGTAAATTTCATAAATCCAAATGGCTTGGTATCTGCGGCATCCAGTACTTCGTGTACGTCAATATCCATGGCTTCGTACACCACCTTCAGCTCATTCACCAGGGCAATATTCACCGAGCGGAAGATGTTTTCGGTCAGCTTCACGGCCTCGGCGGTCTTGCAGTCAGAGACCGGCACGGTTTGCACAATGGCCGTATCGTACATGGCGGTGGCCAGCTTCAGGGCCTCGTCTCCATGTCCGCCCACCACTTTGGGGATCTTTGCGGTATTGAAATTCGGGTTGCCCGGGTCTTCTCTTTCAGGGCTGTAGGCCACATAAAAATCGGTTCCGGCTTTCAGTCCGGAGTTCTTCTCCAGGATGGGGATCATTAGCTCCTCGGTCGTCCCCGGCCAGGTGGTGGATTCCAGGATCACGAGCTGCCCCTTGCGCAGGTATTGGGAGACGGTTTCGGTGGTTTGCTCCACATAGCTCATATCCGGCTCGCGGTGGTGGTCGAGGGGTGTGGGTACGCAGAGCAAAATAGCATCGGCTTCACCAAGTCGGGAGAAATCTATGGTGGCATCGGCTTTATCGGAGTTGGCAAGGGCTTCCATCATCTCGGTCCCGAGGTGCTTGATGTACGGGATGCCATTTTTGAGATCATCAATTTTCTTAATATCAATATCATACCCTATCACCGGTAGCCCGGCCTGATGGAAGGTCCATAGCAATGGCAGACCTACATAGCCTAACCCGATCACCCCTACGGTGAAGGATCTATCTTCAATATTTCTAAGTAAATCGTTTACCTGAGACAAGGACTACAGTTTTGATTGTTTAGTTGTGAGTTTTGAGTGGTTTTTGTAAGTACATGTTCCCCGTTTATCAAAACTCTTTCTATCTGCATGATCTATTTTTGAAGACCCAAAAATAAGAAAGATATGGGAGAAGTACAGGGTGGTTTTTAGTGTTTAGTTATTTACGACCGGAGACGGAGGACCGTGGACCGAAGGGGGCGATGAATATCGAATATCCAACAAGGACCATCCAATGTTGAAGTGGTTTAATGATAAGCATCACATTTACTATAACCTGTAAAGTCTTCCGGTTCACAAGCGAAGGGTTTACAAATAATACAATCTGCAATGTGATACATTTTATTAACCCTTCGTTGATGTGGGCTACCTGTCTTTTTTTCCCTTCATTCGTCAGACGACTCTTTGCAGGATTAGGTTGCCTGCCCATGTTTCAGTCGTCGGACGAAGTTTTGGAACGGGCAACCGACTATCAATTGCCAAGATCCTTGTCTTTTTTGACCCGGTCATTGCGAAGGCTGCTGTGAACGGAGTGAGCACAGCCTGTGGCAATCTTCCTGGTCTGCTTGGGAGTTTGTATTAGGGAGATTGCTTCGTTGTTGGACCTCCCACATCCTCCGCCAGGCTTCGCATTCGCTCAGCCCGGCACCTCCTTCAAAGGAGGATCTTTGTAGAATTTAACGACCTGCCCCTCTATCAGATGTCAGATGGAATTTAAATCCGTGATCATCCGTTAGTCCGATCAATCCGCGATTCCAATTATTTTTGATGCCGCAGTAAGTTTTCCAGCCCTTGGCACCATCCAACCACCCCTCAATCCCCTCCTTGTCTAAGGCGGGGAGGCGGTTTGAATATCGAATGTTGATGTGGATGCTGTAAATCTATTTTCCAATCCTGTAAATCTCGGTTCAAGATGAGGTAGGCACAAAAGCTTCTGTAGCAGAATCATAAAAAGCGAGTAACTAAAGCGTCTTCTCCCCTGTGTAAGGGAAGAATTAAAGAGGGGAAATTGAATATCCAATATCCAACAAGGAACATCCAATGTTGAAGTGGTTCCTGTAAATCTTCTTCCCAATCCTGTAAATCTCGGTTCAAAATGAGGTACTCACTAACGCCTAAACTGCATGAACTATTTTTCAAGTATAACAGGCGGCCTTCTCCTTGTTAATGAGAAGACAGATGAGGTGGAGAATACAGGCGCAACCGGGTCTGATAAAACAAATCGGCAGACGATTTTTTGCAGGATTAGGTTGCCTGCCCATGTTTCAGTCGTCGGACGAACGGATGGTAGACTGAATTTTCTTTCATGCATTACCAGGGTATTCGACCAAATGGTGTATTATTGCTTTTACACTCCATCACCTTCACACGCACATATCCTGCACAGATGTCATAAAACTGTCACTGTAAGCGCAAACGATTTTATAAACATATTATATAAACGCACTTATTTTATACGCCATATTATTAACAATCATCTACTTTTCAATACATATTGAAAATAACATAGAATTTTAAGCTATATATTTTCAAGCGTTTATAAGAAGTCCATACATCAACCATCTGCTAATAATTTACAATGTGGATAAGTCCCTTTTTTTGTGGAAAAATAATCGGATTTTATCTTGCAGTGTGATTCAATATTCCTCATTATATATCGTGATAACTGTAAGTACTACTACACTATGCAGTTAGACCGTACATTGACGTATTGAGCGCATTTATTTCGACCGCCAAAAAATCAAAAGAGTATCATGAGGCGCGTTTAGTTTTAACTGACGTACCGTGAGAAAAGCGGAAGCAATTCAAAACCTCTGATCTTTTGATAAAGACCGTTCATCTCATAGAGGAAAGGCGTAATCATCCGTGGAGATCTGTTCGTCTTATGGGCAGAACCTCAAGGCATTTGCACAGAACTTTGTATCTGATGCAACCCGCCTTTTATCTCTTGTGCAGAACGTCTCATCCCATGAGAGGATCTGTATAAGCCTTGTGAAGTTCCTTACGAGTCTTGTAGTGATCCTCGCATCTCTTGCACGGTACCTCGCAAGTCCCTCATTTTTATGACTTAGCGTAAATTTCACTAATTGATTTATCTGAACAATAGCCATTTGAACAGGCCTATTTTTGTCTTTTTAGGCTTTATAGAACCCGTTTTTGATACGAATATCCGGCTAAATCTCCGTCGGTATATAAAATGGAGTATTATTAAACCCTAAAGACAAGGAGGAAAGCCTCATGGCTAGACTCAAAAAGCGGCGCTCCCGCAGTATCGAGACCGCTTCGTTTAGATCGAACGCACTCCGCAATATCGATGAAGATATCGATTTTGGCAGAGGATTGACTTCTGACAGCTATCAAAATTTAGTTGAAGAAGCTCAAGATGAACTGCATCGCTATAATGCGCTGCTTTCTAATGCGGATAAGAAGAGAAGTTACCTTCGCAGATTAGAAAAACAACTGGATGACGCAAATGAGCGTATTTTCGCCGGCATCATTACTCAATTTGGGCGCGACTCAGATGAGTACGAGATGATGGGAGGAACGCGCAAGAGCGACATCCGAAATATCCGTGCTATCACGTATGAACCGAATGGTTTTGATGATACTGCAGCGGACGATAAAGGGGCTACCACCCCTAAAAAGAAAAGCTTGTAAATTTTACTTTACAAGCTCTTCGAGTTCTAAGCCCGTTCGGCTACCACCGGGCGGGCTATTTTTTTAAGTCCGTTTATTGTTGCCTATGCAACTATTGGGAAAGTAACTATGGACAACCGCTTTTAAAAATTTTTTTAACAGTTTTTATATTAGAATTCACCTGAGGGCCAACGGTAATTTTAAATGTTTAATGTTTTAGTGTTTAGTTATTTACGACCGGAGACGGAGGACGGTGGACCGAAGGGGGCGATGAATATCGAATATTGAAGTTGTTTAATGATAAGCATCACATTTACTATAACCGGTGAAGTCTTCCGGTTCACAAGCGAGGGTTTACAAATAATACAATCTGCAATGTGATACACTTTATTGACCCTTCGCTGATGAAGGATGCCGTATTTAATCTTCCCATTTTAGCCCGGTCATTGCGAAGGCTGCCGTGAACGGAGTGAACACAGACTGTGGCAATCTCCTTGATGTGCTTGGGAGGTTATATTTGGCTGATTGCTTCGTTTTCAAAAC